>NZ_AP024883.1:0-2400000 GCF_024346955.1 Vibrio mangrovi
GAACCGACCTCAGATATTCAGATCTGTATAGAGAAAATAAAAGAGGCGTATTCTACCTTTTTTATCTCCGTTAGAAAATTTATTTTGCGTTTTTACACATGATCCCTGAGTCATATAAATATATAAGATCTTTATATAGATCTTTTATTGGATCTACTATTAAGGGAAAGGATCTTTGTGGATAAATCAAAAATGATCAACAAGATCATTATGTTCAAAGCGATCAATTTTTGTGATCAAACGTTGATCTGATCGAGGATTAGCTGGGATCAAATTTGATGGTTATACACAAGCACTCTTTGGATGATAAGTTGTTATTTGGATAACTATAGCTTCTTCACTGGATCTTTTACTATTTATCCACAGACAGGATTGTTCAAATATAAACCAGATCATAACCATGGGGATAGTTTGGTTCTCCCGGAATGATAAACCTTCCGGGAAGAGAACCTGGTATCAGAGTTTAAAACGGGAGACCAACTGGTTTTGTTTATCAGAAAGCTGGCTCAGAGATTCACTGTTCCGGGCCAGTTTTTCTGAGTCCTGGGCAATATTTGCCGTCATGTCTGAGATAGCGACAACATTTTCGGCTACATCTTTAGCAACAATGCTCTGTTCTTCGCAGGCTGCTGCAATAGAACGGCTCATGTCATTGATCAGATTGAGCCTGCGAACCATGGTGTGGAGTGATTCACTGGTTTCTGCTGTTTGTCTGAGTGACTGGTCCGCATATGACTGGTTGTTTCCAACGATCGAAACTGCCTGGCGGGCTTTGATCTGTAAACTTTCGATCATCTGCCCGATCTTATCGGCAGACGATCCGGAACGGTTGGCTAACTGGCGAACTTCATCGGCTACGACAGCAAATCCTCTGCCGTGCTCACCGGCACGGGCAGCTTCGATAGCTGCATTCAGCGCCAGCAGGTTGGTCTGTTCAGAAAGCGTTTGAATTACTTCCAGTACGGCCTCTATCTGATCTGTCTCTTCAGACAAGGTTTGCATGATCCCGGTTGCTTCATCCAGTGACGATTTCAACTGATTAACAAATTCAAGATTACTTTGCATATGTTCCATGTTGGTATTGGCCAGCCCGGTGACTTCTTCAACTTTCAGGCTGGCTTCTCCGGCATGACTGGCAACCTCATTAACGGCTGATTCCATTTCAGTAATCGCTGTTGCAATAGCATCAGTTTGTAGCCGCTGCTGATCGACATCACGGCTGGTTTTCTCACTCATCATATAGCTGTCGTTTGCGACATTACTTACCGTATCCGATGATTGCTGAACCTGCCCGATCAACTGGTTAAGCTGATCTCCCAACTCATTGATATGACGGACGACGATTCCCATTTCTGAACGAAACTCAGTTTTGATTTTCCAGGAGAGATTACCGTTTGCCAGTTCATTGAGTGATTTTGTAATGACTGAAAGCGGTTTTTTGATCGAGATAATGACGGTCACAGCGATAACAACTGCAACAATGATCGAAATCAGAGCCAGAGTAATATTGATCATCACAGACTGCTTCGATTCCGCTTTCGCTTCCTGAAGGGCGTTATCCGACATGCTACGGATCCGGGTCGTCATTTCTCCGGCTTTCGTCAGGATAGAATCAACGATTTGTCCGATTTTCTGTAATTGTTCGGCACTGCTTTGTTGCAGAGCGATATATTTCAGATGTTGTTGCAATAATCCTTCCGGTTGTTTGATCGAGCGGTTAAGCAGATCGAGATAGACTTTGAGAGTCTGTTCACTGGAGGGCATTGTTTTCATCACCCGGTTAGCTTTTTCCGTGAAGATCTTAAGATGATTGAAAACCTCTTTCTTCAAAGGTTGAAGATCGGCATCTTTTTCTATAGAAAGAACTTTTTGCAGGTATCCTTTGACACCTCGTCCCTGAGCTAAAAGGACATCGACATCCCAGATGACTTGCTGAATATGATCGAATTCAGCATCAGATTTCAGATCGGTCATATCCTGTTCAAAGAATAGCCATCCTGATTCAAAGTGGTTGAGCTCTGCTGCTGCATTTTCCCTGGCTTTGACTCTTTGCTCCTGAATATCCAGATGTGCTGTTGCCATACGGATAAAACCCTGTGCTTCTGTTCCTAAAGATGACAGAGATGTGGCCAATTGAGGGTAGCCTGCTAATTGCCCGGAGAAACGATTAAATATCTGCTCGTATTGCTCCACGGAATCTTTGAAACTCTGGCTGAGTTGCTGACGTTTCTCTGCATCCAGTGTATTTGCATGAACAAGAGTCTGGCGGTTGATTTTTTCAAGATTCAGGTCGAGGGTATTTGAGCTATCAAGTAAATCGGTCAGCGTTGATGCGGTGAGTTTAAGCTGCTGCGCCATTTTGACCTGAGAAATGTACGCAGAATAACCAATTCCCAGAACAAACAGAATGACTATCGCAAACCCTGCCGTGACTCGCTGGATAAGAGATAAATACATGATCAACCTCAACATGATGTGCAATTAATATTCAGATATTTGCAACATACTGTGATTTAGATTAACAATCAATAAGGTGGATGTTCCATAGAAATAGCATTGATTTGATGTATTTATTACGGGATATGGATGCCAATGACCGGAAGTTAATTTTAATATCAATGAGTTGCTGATTTAATTTGTGGAAAAGTTGGGAGTTGATTCAAGGCGATTTTAAACCGCCCTGTGGATAAATATTTTATGAAAGGTTGAATTGAGTCATATGATTCGCCAGCCATTCGCCAGCGGCATCTTCCGGAACCGGATATTCCTGAATATCAATAGTGCAGCAGTCAGCCAGAGGAGTTGCTCCGATATCGAGCAGGAGATCGTATGCATGTTTACCGGCTGCACAAAAGGTGTCGTAGCTGGAATCTCCGATCGCTATGACTGCAAATGATAGTTTATCAGTTCTTGGTGGTGTGTCCTGAAGAGCCCGGATAAATGGCTGGATATTATCCGGATATTCTCCGGCACCATGCGTTGATGTAACAATCAGCCAGATTCCTTCCGCCGGAATATCCGAGAAATCAGGCTGATTGTGTATCACAGTTTCATGTCCTTGTTCTTGCAACATCTCATCAAGATGATCACCGACATATTCGGCGCCTCCCAGAGTGCTGCCTGTAATTATGTGGATCATATTTATCCTCTTCACTATATGGAATGCTTTGATTGTTTTGAAATAAAAGTGTCGATATACAGACTTTAGCGTAAGAGTAATCAAACCTGAGAGGGAAAGAAAGATAAGGTCTGTATATCGTGTGGATATAATGAGTTTAACCCGTGTATGAAAATGATCTGAAAATCGATCATGGTATGTATCTTTATGTGTGTTATTTGTGGGTAAAGATGAGGATAAATAAACAAAGGTTCAAAGATCCTGCCGTTCCTCGATCCTGATACCGACCGGGCTAAATTGTATAGAATAGTGTTGATCTTCTGATTTCATGGATCAACTGGTGACTGGACGAATAGATGTCTTGTTGACATTTAAGGACTTTCAATGATGGTATAGTTGCTTATGGTTCAGATAATACGGCTGGTTTTATCAGTACTGAAAATATGAGGAAGGAACAGTCATATGAAGCACTCAACAGATTTGCATCCGGCACTTGCGCCTGTGTTTGCTACGGCATTGCAGGAGAAGAGACTCGTTGGATGTGTCGCCACCGTTTCGCATCGCGGAGAAATCATTTACCAGCAGGCTCATGGAATGGCCGATCGGGAGAGTCAGCAGCCGATGGCCGAAGGGACATTATTCCGTCTGGCTTCAGTTACAAAACCAATTGTTACTCTGGCTGCACTCCGTTTGGCTGATAAGGGAATTCTTGATTTACAGGCATCGGTGACCCGCTGGCTGCCTGATTTCAGGCCTGAATTAGCCAATGGTGTTCAACCGGAGATTACTATTCACCATTTACTCACACATACAGCTGGTCTCGCCTATGGATTTAATCAGCCTGACTACATTCAGCAGGGGATTTCTGACGGTATTGATCGGGTCGATTTCGATTTATATGAAAACCTGCGCCGGATTGCTGCTGCGCCACTGTTATACGAGCCGGGGAAAGGCTGGAACTATTCGCTGGCAATGGATGTGCTTGGTGCTGTGATGGAACAGGCTACCGGTCAGTCTCTGGCGACGGTGATTGAGGAAGAAGTTTCCCGTCCCCTGCAGTTAAAAGGTCTCGGCTTTGTGGCCGCACAAGAGATGAATTTAGCAACACCTTACGCCAACGCATCTCCTGAACCGGTCCGGATGACGGAAAACATGAATGTATTGTTCCCTGATGGTGGGAATGCTGTGCGTTTTTCTCCATCAAGAGTATTCGCTGCGGATGCTTTTGCATCTGGTGGTGCTGGTATGTTCGGCTGTTCTGATGATGTGTTCCAGGTGCTGGAAACGTTCAGAACTAATCACAATAACTTTTTGTCTCCGCAGCTCTATCAGACACTGTTTAAAAACTATGCTGTTCCATCTGCTGCAGTCGGTGATCCCGGCTGGGGATTCGGCTACGGTGGTGCATTTCTTTTTGATCCGCTGCAATCCGGTACGCCTCAAAGTGAGGGAACACTTCAGTGGGGCGGTGTTTACGGGCATAACTGGTTTATCGACCCGACCCAGGAACTGACGGTTCTGCTCCTGACAAATACTGCCTATGAAGGCATGATCGGTCGGTTGACTCTGGATATCCGCAATTCGGTCTATCAATTACTTGCCTGATGAAACCAAAGTAATTATTCAGGCTGGTGGAGTGGGGGATAAATAGTGCAGGCTTGCCGTTAGGAAGTACTGGCACCGGTATTTGGGATAAATAGCCGGTGCCATAGATGGGTTAAGACTCAGACCTGAATCGGATGATACCCAATCGACTCTTCCAGATAACGCTGTAATACTTCCCGGGTAAACTGAGGTTCTTCAATACCGCTGCCCTGCAAGAAACGTTTTACATGGCTGCAATCCCATCGATAGGTATCCTGATATAGCTGAACAGTTGACTGGTCATCTACCATTTTATCTTTGAACAGACTGAGCAGTGGGTAAAGCGGGGCTTCCGGATTATTTTCCCATTGTGTCAGCCAGTCATGAAACGGAATAGTTTGAAAGGTGAGATCAAATTGTTGAGCCAGCAGCCGGAAAAAAGTTTTCAGTGTCAGGTTATTCTGCTGTGCATGAATTAAGTTGAATTTAAGACCGAGCGCATTTGGATTGCGGCTGATGTATGCGATGGCCTGAGTCATGTAGTCGACGGTTGTCAGCCCTTCTCTTAACTGACGCAAATCCGGGATAGTTTTATGCTCAAGGCAGGTTTTGACCAGACGTCCCCACCATTGATAGTCGGCGCTGACGCCTGTCTGACTGTGGCAGGTCGCGTACCCCAGACGAAAAGTCATAAGTGGCAATCCTTTACTCGCAGCCAGATCTGCGATTTTCTCCATTACCCATTTACTGCGGACATAACCAATGTCTGTAATCACAGCCGGCAGGTTCTGGTCAATATCATCATCTTCATGCATGACATGCTTACCTGTGTGGAGATGCCCCCAGCTATACACAGATATTGTGGATAATAATATCAGGGGCTTTGTACGCTGGTGGACAGCAAACCGGAGTATCTCCTGTAAGCCCTGAACATTATCCCGTTTCATATAAGAGTAGGGTTGAATGAAATTCACCGAGCTGGCTGAATGATAGATGAGATCAACCTGTTGGCTCAGTGCAACATAAATAGCCGGAGGTAGTGCAAAGTTTGGTTCGGCCAGATCTCCGTAGAGTGGCTGAATACGGATCAAAGCTTCTTCCGGCAGTTTAATTTTGTAACGACACAAGGTTTGGAGAATACGTTGTCCTGCGTGTTCCTGAGATTGCGCCCGCACCAGACAACAGATTTGTGCATGAGTTGTCCTGAGAAGCTCTGCCAGTAGATGTGCACCGATAAATCCGGTAGTTCCAGTCAGAAAAATAGTGTTAGGAGCATGGAGCTGCTGTGTATCGAAGTGAAATGTCGGCTGCCAGTTTTCGGGGAGACGAATATCTTCATGAAGCGCATAGACAGGCTCATGATCAACATCTGGCTGTTGATATCCGGCTCGTTTAGCAAATACTTTTGCCTGTTGTCCAAGAGTCGGGTAGTCATAAATGTCCCGGACATAAGCCCGGATTCCCAGTTTTTGGGTAATGAGAGTAGTGAGCCGGACAGCCATCAGAGAATTTCCACCAGCATCGAAAAAAGTATCTTCCGGTGTAACTGAAGGGCGATCCAATAAGCTGCACCAGATGGTTGCTAACTGTTGCTCCTGTTCAGTCATGAATATACTGGTTTTTTGCTGAATCAACTTGCGGTAATTCTGATAGGCAGCCAATAACGCTGGTTTGTCTATTTTTCCGTTCGGGTTTATCGGTAATGACTGCAACGGCACTATCTCTGCGGGTTGGAAATAATCCGGCAGAGATAAGTGGATATGCTGTCTGATTTCCTGAATGACATCTGATTGCATTTCTGGTGTCTGATCCTGTTTGTTCAGGACAATAAAAGAGAGAATTTTTTTATCTGCCAGATGATGATTTTCTGTGACAATCGAAGTCGCATTTCTTACTGATGGAAGCTGAAGAATAATGTGGGTCAGTTCTGTCAGTTCAATTCGGTTGCCACGGATTTTGATCTGATCGTCAAATCTTCCCAGATACTGCACCATACCGTTTGGCAGCCACTGAGCACGATCACCACTGCGGAACAGTTTTTTCCCGGTCAAATGGGGTAGAGATACAAACTTTTCCCGGCTTAAATCAGGTGCATCAAGATAACCGAGTGCAACCCCCGGACCTGCGATGTACAACTCGCCGGATTCTCCCATTTTTACCGGCTGCTGCTGTTCGTCCAGAATCCAGATTTGAGCACCGGCGACCGGACGGCCGATGGTATCCGGCGGATTCCGGCTACAACAACCCACCGAATTACAAGTGGTGAAAATGGTTGTTTCTGTTGGGCCATAATAATCGATTAATTGATAAGTGATTTGTGTCAGGTTCACCGGATGCAGCTTTTCTCCGGCAGTGAACAGATAATCCAGAGCGAGATGTAATGGTTGTGGAATTGAAGTGATTTCTGCAACCATTACGGTAGGAACAAAAGCGTGAGTCAGTTGATGATCCGCGAAAAATCCCAGCAGTTCTCTGGGATCTCGTCGGGTATTTTCATGCGGAATACAGAGCGTTGCACCACAAATGAGTGTTGACCAGATTTCCCATTGGGCAACATCGAATCCGATACCGGCATTCAGAGAAGTGCGGCTTTTCGGTGACATTTCAAACCTGTGGTTATGCCAGTCGAGCAGGTTGTACAGTGAGGCATGAGATATCATGACCCCTTTGGGTTCACCGGTTGTTCCAGAGGTGAAAATAATATAAGCCACTGACTGTTCCTGTACATCCACATACTGAGGATAATGTTGCGGATACTGATTCAGTGTATCAATGGCAATCACAGTCTTATCCATATAAGGAATCAGAAAATTCAGTTCCTGATGCGTGGTTAATACCAGCGGCGAGCGACTTTGCCGGGTGATCATCGTGATTCTTCTTTCCGGATAACTGGCATCAACCGGAATGTAAGCAGCACCAGTTTTGATGATTGCAAGTATTCCGATCACCAGCTCAACACTCCGACAGGCAATGATCGGAATATTATCGCCGGGAATTACACCTTGCTGTTGTAATACGCCAGCCAGATGATCACTTGCCTGATCCAGTTCCTGATAGGTCATTTGCCTGTGTTGATCAAACAGTGCGGTATGGTAAGGGGTTAAAGAGCACTGCCGGAGAAAACCATGAAATACGGTTTGTGTCATTGAACGCTCCTGACGTTTCTGTGAAATAACCGTGATGGTGCAGATGGCAGCGCATGTTCTGAATACAAGGGATTCCCGGGGAAGTTTATCCTTTCTTATGCCGGAGCCTGGGTAACGGACAGATATCGGTCCATCAGAATGCTGCATTGTACTAATGATCGGTACTGAGCTGATAGATTTCGCTGTGAAGGGCTCTTGTTGTAAAAAGAAACAATATCTCGCCGCAATCATCGTCACGCACGGATGATTGATTCATTTGAGTATAGAAGTCTGGTTTTCGGCAATTGATCCAATCTATCAGGATGAGATAGAGCGCTATTTTTCAGGCTTTCTTAGGATGTGCTTCATCAATAAGTGTTGTGGAAATCATGCCGTTGTTGGATTCCATGACTCATGTTATACATGAAAATTACACGTATTTTCCCGGATGAAAACCGACAGGCTTAGAGAAATAGGCAATAAATGGGCGGTTTCATTTATTGTGAAACTATAGATGAATGTAATAATAGCAACCTGAAAAATAGGGAGTACGTGATCTCCTAACCAAGATTTTTGTATTGAGGTAAAAATAAATATGACCACAGATAAATTGGCTATCAACTCTCCGTCACAAGTTGGTGTCTGGAGTGCTGTTCTTTCAATGTCATTGTGTGTTGCCATGCTTATCGCCTCAGAATTTATGCCGGTGAGTCTGTTAACTCCGATGGCTCATGGGTTGTCTGCAACGGAAGGACAGACCGGGCAGGCGATTTCGGTCAGTGGGCTGTTTGCTGTTGTTGCAAGCCTTGCTATTACAACGGTTGCCGGAAGAATTAACCGAAAAGTAGTTTTGCTGGCGATGACCACTTTCATGTTGTTATCACTGGTAATGATTGCTGTTGCTACCAATTTCACCACCCTCATGATCGCCCGTGCACTGCTGGGAATTTGTATCGGTGGCTTCTGGTCACTGGCAACCGCAGTCATCATGCGACTTGTACCTGAAGACCGGGTTTCTTCTGCTTTGGCGGTGATGTATACCGGTCAGGCGATGGCAGCTGCTTTTGCTGCGCCAATCGGAAGCTATCTGGGCGGCATCATTGGCTGGCGGGGTGTATTCTGGGTGCTGGTTCCTATTGTGACGATAAATCTGATCTGGCAACTGATTTCTTTACCATCACTGCCAGTGAAAAAGAGCCAATCTGTCGGAGCGGTGATTCAGGTGATGAAACGTCCTTATTTTATCCGGGGCATTTTAGCCGTTCTGTTTACCTTTTCCGGTGCTTTTTCAATGTTTACCTATCTTCGGCCATTCCTCGAAACAGTGACGGGTGCCGATGTTACGTTACTATCGCAACTGCTTCTCGCTCTTGGATGTGCTGGATTTCTCGGTACCTGGATTGGTGGTAAATATGCCAATAATCATGTGGTGAGAATGCAACAGGGGATTCCGGTTTCAATGGGATTGGTCACTGCGGGTTTGCTTGCATTTGGTCAAAGTGCTGCGGCGGCAGCGCTGTTGTTGATTATCTGGGGGGCAATGAACACCGTTTTGTCTATCTGCTGGATGGCCTGGATTTCTCAGAATGTTGATGATGAGCCTGAGATTGGCGGTAGTCTGATGGTTGCGGCAATTCAGGCGGCGATTCTGTTTGGTGCCGCCTTTGGTGGTGCGCTGCTGGACAGCTTCAGTATTGAAGAAACCTTCATTGGTAGTATTACGTTATCAGCATTGGCGCTTTTGGTTGTCGGTAGCGGTAAAGGTCTGCAGAAAGCAAGATAATACGCGGATAAGAAACAATGTATTCAGCCAAATCCGCCGACAAATGTCGGCGGATTCATTTTATTAACGAAGGAAATTTTTATGACAGTTAAAGCTTATGGTTCCCTTGCAGGAGATAAACCGTTAGAAAAACTGGATATCACCCGTCGCGCACCCGGCGCACATGATGTACAAATCGATATTCTTTATTGTGGGATCTGCCACTCTGATCTTCATCAGGCCAGAGCTGAGTGGGCTGGTACGCTGTTCCCTTGTGTTCCCGGACATGAAATTGTTGGTCGCGTCAGTGCTGTTGGTGGGCATGTGACCTCTCACAATGTCGGTGATTTGGTCGGTGTTGGTTGTATGGTGGACAGTTGCCGTGAATGCTCCGAGTGTCATGACGGACTGGAAAACTACTGTGACGGTATGATCGGCACTTATAACTTCCCGACATCTGATGAGCCTGGCCACACGTTAGGTGGGTATTCACAGCAGATCGTGGTACGTGAAGAATATGTGCTGAAGATTCGTCATAAAGAAGAAGAGCTGGCAGCTGTTGCCCCGTTGCTTTGTGCCGGGATTACTACTTATTCTCCGTTGCGTCACTGGAAAGTCGGTCCGGGGATGAAAGTCGGGATCGTCGGTATTGGTGGTCTGGGTCATATGGGAATTAAACTGGCAAGTGCGATGGGCGCACATGTGGTTGCGTTCACAACTTCTGAAAGCAAGCGTGAAGAGGCAAAAGCGCTGGGAGCTGATGAAGTGATTCTGTCTAAAAGTCAGGATGAAATGGCATCGGTAGCCGGAAAGCTGGATTTCATTCTTAATACAGTTGCAGCGCCGCATGATTTGGATGCTTACCTGAATCTGCTTAAACGCGATGGCACCATGAGTCTGGTTGGCGCACCATCAGAGCCGCATCCGTCACCGGGTGTTTTCAACCTGATCTTCAAACGTCGGAGCATTGCCGGTTCGATGATTGGCGGGATTCCTGAAACGCAGGAAATGCTGGATTTCTGTGCCGAACACGGTATCACATCCGATATTGAAATGATCCGAGCCGAAGATATCGAAACTGCTTATGCTCGTATGCTTAAAGGTGATGTGAAGTATCGTTTTGTGATGGATATTGCGACGATTTAACCGGTTGATATTGCAATCAACTCAACAGAAAAATGCCTGACAATCGTCAGGCATTTACTGGCTTGGCTGAAAGTACAGCTAAGAATTATGGGTTACTCACCACATCAGAAATGGTATGCTAACCCCAGGCGCAGGGCGATCAGAGAAGTAGATTTATCATCACCTGCAACATTGATCTCGTCACTCGCGAAACTGACTTCGAAATTTGTTGATAGGTTGTCACTGAACTGATACCCCGCGCCGATTCCATACAGCAGACCAAAACCACTTTGATCGGCGTGCTGGCCGTCTAATGTCACGTCGTACTCCAGATTAGCAAGCCCGGCAATCACATAAGCTGAACCTCCCCATTTCCAATCATGACCCAGATGGGCTTTTACACCATACTGAGACTCTACATTGACGGTATCGCCGTTCGAATCATGATTATTCTGGGCTGTATCGTTGTAAAAAGCTTCGCCTGCAACAAACAATCCACTGATAAGCGGGTGTTTATATCCAACGAATACTCCGGCGGATGTCATCGAATGATCTTGCTCTTTAGTATTTGCTCCTTCATCAACAACAAATCCTGAATGGACTGCTGCAACACCAGTGTAAAGACCGTAATCTGCCGCATGAACGCCGGCGGAAGCTGATACTAATATTAATCCCGGGATGGTGAGTAATATCTTCTTTTTCATATTTTCCTTTTCCTTAGGTTGTGTTGGAACATATTGCTTCAAGTTTATTTTTCATCATGAGTTTCATCCGTATATTCCAGAATATCGCCAGGCTGGCACTGTAATACTTCACAAAGCTTTTCGAGTGTTGAAAAACGAATCGCTTTTGCCTTGCCCGTTTTCAGAATCGATACATTAGCCAGTGTCAGGCCGACCTGCTCTGAAAGTTCAGACAGTCGCATTTTTCTTTTAGCGAGCATGACATCCAGATTGACGATAATTGGCATAGTTGATCGTGTATTTCCTATGTTTTTAAATCGGTATGTTGAGAGTCATTCAAATCGTTAAGTCCGCTTCTTCCTGCATAAGCGCTGCCTGTTCCATAATCTTGGCAATCAACCAGAAAAACAGACCGGGAACCAGATAATCAACATTGAATATCAAGGCATACTGTAGATCAGGCATCTGTGGCAGGATTTGACGATAATACAAATATCCGCCAACCAGCGGGATTAAGGCCACCTCAGATAAGCATATTCCGAGGAGTAACCAGCCTGTTTTCATAAAGCAATAGGCATTTTGTACGGTAAATACCTGATTGTTGCGGTAAAACCGACATAGTCGCCAGAATTGGTACAGGATACCGAGCCATAGCACCTTTTCGATACTCAGTAATCCAAACAGAACGAGCTGATCCTGCATCGCAAAGCTGGAGAATTCTTTTGTCCACAACTCTCCCTGAAGGTAGAGCGTAATTGGGATGTCGCTGAAAAAGAAAAATCCGGTTTCGATCAGAGCAAAGATCGCGGCAGCCCAAATTAACAAATTCAGCCAGAGGGCAATCCGCTGAATTTTCGATGTTTCATCAGTCGGCGAGGTCATATATCACAACCAGTCAGTCTCTATTATTCGTGTTCACAATAAGGATAAAGGAAAATGTTGTCAAAGAAAATTTATCGTTTTTCGATAAATTTTTATTGTTATAAGCTAAATATAATCCCGGTTTTAGCGTATGTCTGGCTGCTCTAATTTACTGGATAAGGCGGTTTTTGTCGGTGAATGGAATAGAGAGTTGCGGGAAGTGCGGTTGTATCTCAATAACCTGATTACCTTTGATGAAATGCAGTTACAGCAAGAGGATGTGGTGTAGGTTGAAATGCGAAAGGAGAGCGAAGCTCCTTTATTATCGGTAGATAAAAATTGTCGTTGTTGGAGCCACAATTACGTTACTGATCTTTTTTAAGTAAGGTTCGAAGTGCGGCAATATTGGCTTTTGCACCTTTTGCTTCTTTTAGGCGGCGACGTTGATCAGCGAAGCGCTCAAACTCTAATTTTGCTTTGTCATCCATAACGAAGCCTTTGATCAGATACTCTTGTGAGGTTTGCGTTGCCCATTGGCGAAACTGAGTGCCACGGCTCGACCGGACGCGATAACCAACAGCTAAAACTAATGGCAGGCTAAAGAATTGAACATTGTATGATTTGCCATCTGCCGCAGTTGTTCGGTATAACCGAACAACTGAATTTTCGTCCAATTCACCTTCAGTAAAGATATTTTTTATACAATAACTTACCCACTTCACTTCCCGATACAGAAACTAGAAAAGATCCGTCCCAGTAAGTCATCAGAACTGAATTCACCGGTGATCTCGTTGAGATGTTGCTGGGTGATGCGCAGTTCTTCGGCGAGGATTTCTCCGGCCATGTAGCCTTCGAGCTGTTGCTGGCCGATAGTTAAGTGCTCGGCGGCTTTGTCCAGTGCATCGAGGTGGCGGCGGCGGGCCATGAAACTGCCTTCCTGACTACCGGTGAATCCCATGCAGTCTTTCAGGTGGTTCCTCAGTGCATCGACACCTTCACCGGTTTTGGCTGACAGCCGGATAAGAGTCGGCACACTGACATGACAAATTCCCATTTCTTCACTGGTTTGATCGGCTTTATTACGGATTACCGTCATACCGATATTGTCCGGCAGACGATCAACAAAATCCGGCCAGATTTCTTTGGGATCGGTTGCGGACGTGGTGGTTCCGTCAACCATAAACAACACGCGATCGGCTTGTTTGATCTCATCCCAGGCCCGTTCGATTCCGATCCGTTCCACTTCGTCAGAAGCTTCCCGCAACCCGGCGGTATCGATAATATGCAGCGGCATTCCGTCAATGTGGATGTGTTCTCTGAGCACGTCGCGGGTGGTTCCGGCGATGTCGGTCACAATAGCTGACTCTTTACCGGACAGTGCATTGAGCAGACTGGATTTTCCGGCATTCGGCCGACCTGCGATGACCACTTTCATTCCTTCACGCATAATCGCGCCCTGACTGGCTTCCCGTTTCACCTTTTCCAGATTATCGATAATGGTTTGCAGATCTCCGGCCACTTTGCCGTCGGCCAGAAAGTCGATTTCTTCTTCCGGGAAATCAATCGCTGCTTCAACATAGATACGCAGGTGAATCAAAGACTCAACCAGCGTATGAATGCGGTTGGAAAATTCTCCCTGGAGGGACTGAAGGGCTGATTTCGCGGCTTGCTCCGAGCTGGCGTCGATCAAATCGGCAATAGCTTCGGCCTGAGCCAGATCCAGTTTATCGTTCAGAAAAGCCCGCTCTGAAAATTCTCCGGGACGAGCTGCCCGAACACCGGGAATCGATAGAATTCGCCGGATCAGCATATCCATGACGACGGGGCCGCCGTGTCCTTGTAGTTCAAGAACGTCTTCCCCGGTAAAAGAGTGCGGATTGGGAAAATACAAGGCAATTCCCTGATCAAGCTGAATGCCGTCTTCATCCTGAAAGGGAAGATACTCGGCATATCTGGCCCGGAGTGTTTTGCCGGTTACCTCTTTGGCAACTGCTGCTGCGTGTGGGCCGGAAACACGAATAATCCCGACACCACCACGGCCTGTCGGTGTTGCCTGTGCAACGATTGTGTCTGTTGTCATCATCAGTTTGTCTGTTTAATCAGTGAGGGCTGAATGTGTATTGATATTGTCTCTATGAAGCATTGTAATCAGCAGCTAATAAAAAGGCGACCTTTTGGCCGCCTCTTTCAGATTTGCTCAGGTCTACTTTTTCGAGTGTAAACCTTTTTTCTCCAGTGATTTGTAGATCAGTGTCTGCTGGATCAGTGTTACGACGTTCGAAACCAGCCAGTACAGAACCAGACCTGACGGGAAGAACAGGAAGAAGACGGTAAATGCGACTGGCATAAACGTCATAATCTTCTGTTGCATCGGATCGGTAACCGTTGTCGGGCTCATTTTCTGCAGCATAAACATACTGGCACCCATTAATAATGGCAGGATGTAGTATGGATCTTGTGCAGACAAGTCGTGAATCCAGGCAAAGAATGGCTGGTGGCGCAGTTCGACAGATTCCATCAGTGCCCAGTAGAGCGAGATGAAAATCGGCATTTGCAGAATAATCGGGAAACAGCCGCCCAGCGGGTTCACTTTTTCTTCTTTATACAGCGCCATCATTTCCTGACTCATACGCTGACGGTCATCACCGATACGCTCACGCATGGCTTGCAGTTTAGGCTGTAACATCCGCATCTTGGCCATGGAGGTGTATTGTGCTTTGGTTAGCGGATACATCGCACCACGGACAATAAATGTCAGACAGATAATGGCAACACCCCAGTTAGAGACGAAGCTCTGAATGAAAGAAAGCAGACTGTGCAGCGGCTTGGCGATAAACCATAACCAACCGTAGTCGACCACCAGATCCAGATTTGGCGCTGTTGCTGCCATCTGGTCTTGCAGCTTAGGACCAACCCACAGCGTTGCTTCGAATTTGGTATTTTCGCCGGTTGCAATCGTACGGGTTGGCTCTTTAATACCGATGTCACCGATATTACGGCTGCTGATCACCCGGGAAAACAGCTTGGTGTCCGGTGCGTTACGTGGAATCCACGCAGCCGCAAAGTAGTGCTGGATCATTGCAGCCCAGCCCTGACCATTATTCAATGTTTCATTGAGGTTATGGTCTTCCATATCGCTGAAACTGAATTTCTTGTAGCGGGTTTCTTCAGTTGAGTAAGCACCACCATGATAAGTTGACATGGCAAAACTACCGCCGGATGTTTCCAGATTCTGGCGCAGATGAGCATACATACCAACCGTTGCATTTTGCCCTGATTGGTTATCAATGTTGAAATCAACATCAACCGCATAGCTGTTCCGTCTCAGGATAAACGTTTTGGTATAAGTGATCCCGTTAGCCTGATAAGTCAGCGGTACGCGTAGTTCATCCTGACCATCAGCCAGTTGATAATTGCTTTGAGTCACCTGATAAGTCGGACGACCGCTGCTTTTATCGATTCCCTGAGGACCAATCAGACCACTCTGGGCAATAAACTGCAGATTGTTGTTATCTTGCAACAGGGCGAAGGGCTGCTCGGAATCCAACTCTTTTGAATATTTATTGAGTTCCGCAGAAACCACATCACCGCCCACAGTATTGATGGACAGAGTGAGAACATCGGTTTTCACGGTCACTGTTTTTCCTGCAACATCCTGAGTTGATACGGGTTCAAACTCATCTGAGCCTGGAGGAGCAGCAGGAACTGAACTACTTGATTGTGTCTGCTCAACCGCTTGTGGTGCCGGATTCTGTGCTACTTGCCATTTCTGGAACAGTAGAAAGGAAACCAGAGCCAAAGCGATTAACAGGATATTACGTTGAGAATCCATCGTTATTTATCTCTGTCTTGTCTTCGGTTAGGTGGAACGGGGTCATACCCCCCTTCATTCAGAGGGTGGCATTTTAATAGACGTTTGCCTGATAACCAACATCCTTTTACAAAACCGTGAGCTTTCAATGCATCGATCGCATATCGGGAACAGGTTGGAGTAAATCGACAACGTGGTCCTATCAGAGGGCTAATCAGCCACCTGTATAGGTAAATGAGTCCGATGACTAACCACGATAAGGGCGAGACAGGCGTTGCCATAGTTTATCAAACAGCTTCGTTATTTCGTCATTGCTGAGTTCCTGAGCGCTTTTCTTCGCAATAACGACAAAGTCTTTATGCGGCAATTCGTGCTGCTTCAGGCGAAAACTTTCCCGGGCAAGTCGTTTAAAACGGTTGCGGCCAACGGCAGTTTTTATCTGTTTTTTCGGAACGGCTAATCCCAATCTTGGATGGGAGAGGGAGTTTTTACGGGCAATGATGGTAAAGTGAGGCGAGCCAGCACTATGGGCTTGCTGGAATACGTGTTGGTAGTGTTCGGGAGTTAACAAACGTAACTCCCGACGAAAAGCGTACTTGTTCAAAATAAGTCAGAGATTATTTTGACAGGCGAGCACGGCCTTTCGCACGACGTGCGTTAAGTACTTTACGACCGTTCTTAGTTGCCATACGAGCACGGAAACCGTGAGTACGTTTGCGCTTCAGAACTGTAGGTTGAAAAGTGCGTTTCATGGTTTTTACCTTACTGATCAGTAGTTTCTAGGTTCTTGTTAAACCCGGCGTTGGGTTAGCTCTCCCTCTTTTTCAAGAGGCAAAATTCCGACGCCTTTCAACAAAGAGGCGGAATTGTAATCACTGCCACCGATGGTGTCAATAATTGGGGAAACGAAGTTCTTGAATCTCTCTCATTGATTGCCTATATAAAAGCAAACAATCCGATGATTCCGACTTCTGTTTCAACTTGGTCGGGCGATTATACGTTGTACGGATAAAATCTCAAGGATCCTTAATCGATCCCGACCTGATTTAAGAATTTTTGTAAGCGGATATCCTGTGGATGATTGAATATATCCTGTGGAGATCCTTGCTCAACGATTTTACCTTCAGCCATAAAGATCACACGATCGGCGACTTCTCTGGCAAATTGCATCTCATGTGTCACCACCAGCATGGTCTGATGAACCCGGGCAAGTTTTTTCATTAAACTCAGGACTTCGCCCACCCACTCTGGGTCGAGAGCAGATGTCGGTTCATCAAATAACAGTAGTTCGGGTTCCAGTGCCATTGCCCGGCCAATCCCGACCCGCTGTTGCTGACCACCGGAAAGAGATGCCGGATATTGATCACTTTTATCCCCAAGCCCGATTTCACTGAGAATTTCGCGGGCACGATCATAAGCCTGATCTTTTTTCCAGCCGCGTACGGTGATCAATCCTTCCGCAATGTTCTGTTTCGCTGTCAGGTGGGAAAATAACGCATAGTTCTGGAATACGAATCCGGTTTTCCGACGCAGGGCCAGTACGTCATTTTTATTCGGATTTGCGCTGTCGACACTGACATCGCCTATGGTAATGCTGCCTTGATCGGCATTCTCCAGAAAATTAACACAGCGCAGGAGTGTCGATTTACCGGTGCCGCTGGAACCGATGATGACAATGATCTCGCCCTGATTGATCTCAAGATCAATACCTTTGAGAATTTCACTCTCTCCGAAACGTTTATGAATATTAGTTAACTTGATCATCTCATATACGCCTTATTGAGTTTGTGTTCTGCCCAGTTCTGGACTCGGGTCAGGAGAAGTGTAACTCCCCAGTAAATAAAAGATACCGCGAGGAAGGCTTCAAAATAATGAAAGCTCGAAGACGCTTCCATTTGCGCTTTGGCCATGATCTCGGCAACGCCCAGAGTAAATGCCAGTGAAGTTGATTTGATCATATCGATGAAATAGTTCATCAGTGAAGGCAGCGCGATGCGGGTTGCTTGCGGTAAAATAATGCGACGCATTGCCTGGACGGTGGTCATACCGACCGAAAGACTGGCTTCCATCTGGCTCCGGTCAACACCAATAATGGCGGCACGAATCGTTTCTGCCATATAGGCAGAAAAATGGAGTGCCAGACCCAGAATTGCAGCACTGTAGGCGTCCATTCCAGTCATGACTGGAAAAATTTGCGGTAATCCGTAATAAAAGAGGAATAGTTGCACCAGTAGTGGTGTACCACGAAAGTAGCTGATATAAAGCTGGCAAATCTGATCGAGTACTGGAATTCGAAAGACCCGGATATTTGCAATGATGACTGATAAAATGATGGAGAGCACCATACCCCAGCAGGCTAACTCTATTGTTATTCCGAGATACTTGAGCAGAATTGGCATCAGCTCCAGCATGTATTGAAAATCAAATCCCATAATCTGTGTCTTCTTTTTTATCGTCTCTCTGTTATCAGAAAATGCCTGTTAAAGAAGCGGTATTTTCTGAATATGAGTGTGTAAATGCATGTATATACCCAGATGACCTCAAGATGCAGTTTCGGCGAGAATCACTGGGTATAGATGTCGGTAAAAAATAAAACCCACTGCACAGCATTTTGGGCAGTGGGTTACGATATAATTCTGGTTCTTCAGAATCATAGCTGTGGTTCAATTATTTTTTAGTAATATCGGTATTGAACCATTTTTCTGAGATCTGGCTGAGTGTACCATCTGCCCGCATTTCAGTGAGAGCCTTGTTGACTTCTCCCTGAAGTTTTTTGCCTTGTGCATTGTTCAGAAATGGCCAGGCATTCTCGATGGTTTCAAATGGTTTTCCGGCCAGTTGCAGTGGCAAACCTGACTTCTGAATCACTTCCAGAATAGACAGACGATCCATTACAAAGGCATCAACCCGGCCAAGTGCAACATCCTGTTCAAAGCTTGAGTCATAAGTTTTGATGTTGATTTGGTTATCGGTGTCGTATTGGCGCAGTAGTTGCTCAAAGTTAGAACCCAGATTGACAGCAACTGTTTTACCTTTGAGGTCATCCAGGCCGTGAATCGTATCATTGCCTTTGCGTACTGCAATTTGAGCGCCGTCGATCACATACGGATCAGAGAACAGATACTTCTGTTTACGGGCATCTGTAATCGTGATCTGATTGGAAATAGTATCGATACGTCCGGTTTCCAGCAGACCAAACAATCCAGAGAAGCTCGCTGTGACGAATTTCACCTGATAGTCATTACGCTTGCCGATTTCTTTCCATAGATCAACTTCGAAGCCTTGTAATTCATCTTTTTTGACAAACGTGAACGGAAAGTAACGACCGGACATGCCGACTTTAACTTCCGTTGCTGCCTGTACATTCATTGTTGTAAAGACGAGAGCTGCAATTGCAGCGGTGAACCATTTTTTCATGTTGATCTCCAAAATCTTTCGTACGCTTATTTTAATGATATATATCATAACAAAAGAAATAACGATAAGTTATGGATCATAACCTATGCTCGATATATGAATCATGATCCATATTTTCATTTGTCTCAAAGATCTTTAGCAGGATTCGATGCAGGTCACTCCTTGCTTAAAGTGAATACTCTAAACTGGGGATAACTTTGCAGGATCAACCTTTTTGTGCACGGATATGTGGGTAAATTAGGGACATTTTGGATAGATCCAAGAATAAATAGGGCAAAATGTGTGAATAACTTGGATCTAGTTTACAGGTTTGTCGATCATTTGCTGGCGATCTTTGAGATCAACAGGTAGAATTGCCAATCTTTATCGATCATCTAATCAGAGTGAGGGAACAGGTGTCATCTTCTCTTTGGTTGCAGTGTCTGCAACAGCTTCAGGAAGAGCTTCCGGCGACAGAATTCAGCATGTGGGTTCGACCGCTGCAAGCCGAGCTCAATGACAATACTCTCACTTTATTCGCCCCAAACCGTTTTGTGCTTGATTGGGTACGGGATAAGTATCTCAATAGCATCAATCGTCTTCTCAACGAGTATTGTGGGAATGATATTCCAAGTTTACGTTTTGAAATTGGAACCCGTCCGGTTGCTGAACCCAAACCGGCTCCGGTAAGAACGCCGGCAGATGTTGCTGCTGAATCTTCAGCACCGGCCCGGCTTCAGGCCAGAAAACCCGTACATAAAACCTGGGATGATGAATCTGCACCGATCGAAATTAATTATCGATCGAATATGAACCCGAAACATAAGTTCAATAACTTTGTTGAAGGTAAGTCCAACCAGCTCGGTCTGGCTGCGGCAAAACAGGTTGCTGATAACCCCGGCGCCGCTTATAACCCGCTATTTTTATACGGTGGAACCGGCCTGGGTAAAACTCACCTGCTGCATGCTGTCGGTAATGCGATCGTTGATCATAATCCACATGCAAAAGTGGTTTATATGCATTCTGAGCGTTTTGTGCAGGATATGGTTAAAGCACTGCAAAACAATGCGATAGAAGAATTTAAGCGTTACTACCGTAGTGTTGATGCACTTTTGATCGATGATATTCAGTTCTTTGCAAACAAAGAACGATCTCAGGAAGAATTTTTCCATACTTTTAATGCGTTGCTTGAAGGCAACCAGCAAATCATTCTGACTTCCGATCGTTATCCGAAAGAAATTAACGGTGTGGAAGATCGTCTCAAATCCCGTTTTGGTTGGGGACTGACCGTCGCAATTGAGCCGCCGGAGCTGGAAACGCGTGTGGCGATACTGATGAAGAAAGCGGAAGATCACCAGATTCATCTGGCTGACGAAGTGGCTTTCTTTATTGCGAAACGGCTACGTTCCAATGTTCGTGAGCTGGAAGGTGCATTGAACCGTGTAATTGCCAATGCTAATTTTACTGGTCGGCCGATTACGATTGACTTTGTTCGTGAAGCTTTGCGTGATTTACTGGCTTTACAGGAAAAACTGGTCACGATTGATAATATTCAGAAAACCGTTGCTGAGTATTATAAAATCAAGGTTGCAGATTTACTGTCGAAACGTCGTTCCCGTTCGGTTGCCCGCCCTCGTCAACTGGCAATGGCACTGGCCAAGGAACTGACAAACCATAGTCTGCCGGAAATCGGCGATGCGTTTGGTGGACGTGATCATACGACTGTCCTTCATGCCTGTCGTAAGATTGAACAGCTAAGAGAAGAAAGTCACGATATCAAGGAAGATTACTCAAACCTGATTCGGACGCTCTCTTCCTGATATTTGTATAGAAAAAACAGCTATATTGAACAAATAGTACTGTGTTGATGGATAACCCGGTCTTTATCGGTTGGGTTCCATAAATAAAGAGCGAACTATGAAATTTACCATTGAACGTAGCAATTTGATTAAACCGCTTCAGCAGGTATCCGGAACGGTTGGCGGACGGACAACTCTGCCGATCCTTGGCAATTTGTTGCTGGCGGTTGAAGGTGACATGCTTATGCTGACGGCCACCGATCTGGAAGTTGAACTGGTGGGTAAAGTCGCTTTGGAAGGGGATGTGGAAACCGGCAGTGTTACGGTACCTGCCCGGAAATTCCTCGATATCTGCCGGGGTTTGCCCGATGATGCTGTGATTTCTGTTTTACTCGATGGTGATCGGTTACAGATTCGTTCCGGACGCAGCCGGTTTTCTCTGGCGACTCTGCCGGCAAAAGATTTTCCAAATATTGAAGACTGGCAGAGCGAGCTGTCACTGACTTTATCGCAGGCTGATCTACGTGGCCTGATCGAAAAAACTCAGTTTTCAATGGCAAATCAGGATGTTCGCTATTATCTCAATGGTATGTTGTTTGATATTGAAGAGACAACATTGCGCTCGGTGGCAACCGATGGTCACCGGATGGCTGTCGCTCAGGTTGAATTGCCTGAATCATTGGCGGCCCAACAAATAATTGTTCCGCGCAAAGGTGTTCTGGAACTGGTAAAATTGTTGGATGCGCCGGAACAGCCGGTTATCGTACAAATTGGTAGTGCCAACGTCCGTGTTGAAGTTAATCAGTTTATTTTTACTTCAAAATTGATTGATGGGCGTTTTCCTGATTATCGTCGGGTATTGCCGCAGAGTACCAATAAAATGTTGGTTGCATCCTGTGATGTATTGCGTCACGCGTTTTCCCGCGTTGCCATCCTGTCGAATGAGAAATTCCGTGGTGTACGTCT
This sequence comes from Vibrio mangrovi, assembly GCF_024346955.1. Taxonomy (NCBI): domain Bacteria; kingdom Pseudomonadati; phylum Pseudomonadota; class Gammaproteobacteria; order Vibrionales; family Vibrionaceae; genus Vibrio; species Vibrio mangrovi. Next base: position 22,231 of record NZ_AP024883.1, read on the forward strand.
GAACGTTGACGGTAATGAGATGCGGATTACAGCAAATAACCCGGAACAGGAAGAAGCAGAAGAAGTGCTGGATGTTAATTTTGACGGAGACTCGATAGAGATCGGTTTTAACGTCAGCTATGTTCTGGATGTCCTGAATACTCTGAAGTGCGATAATGTGCGGATTTCTATGTCGGATTCGAATGCCAGTGCTTTGATCGAAAATGTTGAAGACGATAGTGCAATGTATGTCGTCATGCCGATTCGGTTATAAGTCTGATCGGATGAATTCGTCTTTAACGATAGATTGTCTTTAAGATTGATTGAAGTATGCCTCTTTCGCGCTTAATGATTCAGCAGTTTAGGAATATCAAAGCCTGTGATATCTCATTATCATCAGGCTTTAACTTTCTTATCGGCGCGAACGGAAGCGGCAAAACCAGTGTCCTTGAAGCGATTTATATGCTGGGACACGGGCGTTCCTTCAAGAGTAATTTAACCGGCAGAGTGATTCAGAATGAGTGCCAGGAACTGTTTGTTCACGGCCGTTTTTTGAACCCGGACCAAATTGAGATACCTGTCGGCATTAATAAGCAGCGTGATGGCTCAGTTGAGGTTAAAATAGGGGGTCAGTCCGGGCAAAAACTGGCTCAGCTGGCACAGGTGCTTCCCTTGCAATTGATTCACCCGGAGGGCTTTGAGCTACTTACGGATGGTCCGAAGCAACGGCGGGCATTTATCGACTGGGGTGTGTTTCATTCCATTGCGGCTTTTTTTGATGCCTGGGGGCGCTTTCGTCGTTTGAGTAAGCAACGTAACGCATTGCTCAAGACGGCGACAGACTACCGGGAGCTTAAATACTGGGATGCGGAACTTTCGCTTCTTGCCGAGCAGATTGATGCATGGCGTGCGGATTATGTGGCCCAGATTAAGCCGGTGGCAGAGACACTTTGCCGGTCATTTTTACCGGAATTTGAAATCCAGTTACAATATTACCGTGGCTGGGAAAAAGAGACGTTATATCAGACGCTTCTCGAAAGAAATTTTGAACGCGATAAAATGTTAGGCTACACGTTCAGTGGCCCGAACAAAGCGGATTTAAGAATAAAAGTGAACGGCACACCGGTTGAAGATGTGTTGTCCCGTGGTCAGCTCAAGCTGATGGTTTGCGCCCTGCGGGTTGCACAAGGGCAACATTTGACATCGTTAACCGGTAAACAATGTATTTATCTCATTGATGATTTTGCTTCCGAGTTGGACAGTGAGCGTCGTAAAAGACTGGCTGACTGTCTGAAAGCGACCGGAGCACAAGTTTTTGTAAGTTCTATTACCCGGGATCAGGTGAATGACATGTTAATGTCGGACAGCAGGTTGTTCCATGTGGAACAGGGCCGGATAGAGCAAGGATAAAAAATAAAGAGAGTAACTCATGTCGAATAATTACGATTCATCGAGTATTAAAGTACTGAAAGGTCTGGACGCAGTAAGAAAGCGTCCGGGGATGTACATCGGCGACACGGATGATGGTACGGGCCTGCACCACATGGTCTTTGAGGTGGTGGATAACTCAATTGATGAAGCGTTAGCGGGTTACTGTAAAGATATCATTGTGACGATTCACGAAGATAACTCTGTATCTGTCAGTGATGACGGACGTGGTATTCCGACCGAACTTCACGCGGAAGAGAACGTTTCTGCGGCAGAAGTTATCATGACGGTGCTGCACGCCGGCGGGAAATTTGACGATAACTCATATAAAGTTTCCGGCGGATTGCACGGTGTGGGTATTTCTGTGGTGAATGCACTGTCTGAAAAAGTTGTGCTGACGATTCACCGTGGTGGCCAAATCCATACCCAGACTTATCATCATGGCGTACCTCAGGCACCATTGGCTGTGGTCGGTGAAACTGAAAAATCAGGAACGACGGTTCGTTTCTGGCCGAGTAATGAAACATTTACTAATGTCGAGTTCCACTACGAAATTCTTGCCAAGCGTCTGCGTGAGCTTTCTTTCCTCAACTCTGGTGTTTCGATCAAGCTGAGTGACGAGCGTGATAGTAAGCAGGACCACTTCATGTATGAAGGGGGAATTCAGGCATTTGTTTCTCACCTGAACCGCAATAAAACCCCGATTCATGAAAGAGTGTTCCACTTCAATCAGGAACGGGAAGATGGCATCACGGTTGAAGTCGCAATGCAGTGGAATGATGGTTTCCAGGAAAGTATTTACTGCTTTACCAACAACATTCCTCAGCGGGATGGCGGAACCCACATGGCAGGTTTCCGGGCTGCACTAACACGGACACTGAACTCATTCATGGATAAAGAAGGTTTCAGTAAGAAAGAGAAAACAGCGACATCCGGAGATGATGCCCGTGAAGGTTTGACCGCCGTTATTTCCGTGAAAGTTCCAGATCCTAAATTCTCCAGCCAGACCAAAGACAAACTGGTTTCTTCAGAAGTGAAATCTGCGGTTGAAACTACGATGGGTGAAAAACTAGCTGAGTTTCTGATTGAAAACCCGAATGAAGCCAAAATTGTTTGTTCGAAAATTATCGATGCAGCCCGTGCCCGTGAAGCGGCGCGGAAAGCGCGTGAGATGACTCGGCGTAAAGGTGCATTGGATCTAGCCGGCTTGCCGGGGAAACTGGCGGACTGTCAGGAAAAAGATCCGGCTCTTTCTGAACTGTATATTGTGGAGGGTGATTCGGCTGGTGGCTCTGCCAAACAAGGCCGGAACCGGAAAAATCAGGCGATTCTGCCGCTGAAAGGTAAAATCCTCAACGTTGAAAAAGCCCGCTTTGATAAAATGCTGTCTTCTCAGGAAGTCGCAACTCTGATCACTGCTCTGGGCTGTGGTATTGGCCGGGATGAATATAACCCGGATAAACTGCGTTATCACAATATCATCATCATGACCGATGCGGACGTCGATGGTTCTCACATCCGTACGTTGCTGCTGACTTTCTTCTACCGCCAGATGCCCGAGTTGATCGAGCGCGGTTATGTGTATATTGCTCAGCCACCACTATATAAAGTGAAAAAAGGTAAACAAGAGCAGTACATTAAAGATGAAGATGCGATGAATCTGTATCAGATTTCACTGGCACTGGATGGTGCATCTTTCCACGTGAATCCCGATGCTCCTGCTCTGGCCGGAGAAGCTCTGGAAGGGTTGGTTCAGCGTTATAATTCAGCAATGAAGCTGATTGACCGTATGAGTCGCCGTTATCCTCATGCCCTGGTTGGTGAGTTTGTTTATGTGCCTCGTCTGACTGAAGCTGATTGTGCTGATGAAGCGAAAGTTGAAGCCTGGACCAAGCAGTTGATTGAGCAGCTCAATGCCAAAGAAGTTGGTGCAAGTCAGTACAGCTATTCAGTTGAACAGCATGAGGAAACTGGTATTTATTCGCCGAAAGTGACAGTTCGGACTCATGGTGTGACTTATGAGTATGCGCTGAGTGTCGATTTGCTCAATTCGAAAGAGTACGGCTCGCTGGCTGCATTATCCGAGGAATTGAACGGACTGATTGAAGATGGCGCCTATATTCAACGTGGTGAACGGACTCAGCCGGTCAGCAGCTTTGCTGAAGCAATTCAGTGGCTGGTTAAAGAATCCCGCCGTGGTTTGTCATATCAGCGATACAAAGGTCTGGGTGAGATGAACCCTGATCAGTTGTGGGAAACAACCATGGATCCTGAAACGCGCCGCATGATGCAGGTGACGATTGAAGATGCCGTTGGTGCCGATGAACTGTTTACCACTCTCATGGGTGATCAGGTTGAACCACGCCGGGCCTTTATCGAAGATAATGCGCTGAAAGTAGCGAATCTGGACGTGTAATTATTTCAAAAAAGGGTCCCGGAAGGGACCCTTTTCTGCTACGGATAGATTGAAATTTGATAGACCCATTCATATCCATCTGCGTTACATTTAGGCGAATTGTTATTAGAGTTTCCGGTAATTATCCAAACCTGTTTATTCGATGTTAGTGCAGTTAGAGCGATAGAAAACATCTGTTTTCTTTGATCCGATACAGTGTCTTCACTAATAATAAAAAAAGGATTCGGATTCTGTTGTGTGCTATTGCCACAGTCATGCCATGTTGCATTTTCAAATCTAATTAGTGTTTTATTCCCATCTGCTACTTTTATTTCTGCTATTTTATCTAGCTGGCTCCAAGCTAATGCTGCCTGGCAATAGAAGAAAACAAAGACTGCCAGTAATACTTTTTTGATCATTTATTACACCTTTATACCTATGTTTATTATTAGTGAGTTATATATTAATACAATGTTTTTCTGAAATCCTACTTGAAATTAATTTTAATACCCTTATATCTATGAATGAAGAGGATGCCTTATTGGACCTCTGGATTGGATAGCAACCTTGCTCTGATGAGAAGGTAAGTTTATCCGGAACAAGACTGTTCGCTCTCTGGGTCATCTGAACAGAAAGTTGAACAAAACAATCATATGCAAATAAGCATGATAACTATTGCTTCATAGCGAGGATAGGATATGAGAACCATCGATTTCACACCTTTATACCGTAATGCCATTGGTTTTGACCGTCTGTTTAATTTAATGGAAGCCGCCAATACTAAAAATGGCTCTTCAGGTTATCCGCCATACAACATTGAACAAAAAAACGAAAATCAGTATCGGATCACGATGGCTGTTGCCGGGTTTGCTGAACCGGAGCTGGATATTACCCAACAGGAAAATACCCTGATTGTTCGTGGTGAACGTAAACCTGAAGATGAGAAAACATATATCTACCAAGGAATTGCAGAACGTAATTTCGAACGCAAATTCCAGTTGGCTGATTATGTCAAAGTTGTGGGTGCGACCATGGAAAATGGCCTGCTACATGTTGATTTAGAACGGGAAATTCCTGAAGCAATGCAGCCACGCAAAATTGCAATTAACGGTAAAAACCTGATCGAAAATAAATAATTATTTTCCGCAGGGAAAGTTGTGAAAGAGCGCCATCCGGCGCTCTTTTTGATCTGTCTGGAAGTTTGTCATGGCCTGACATTGTTGTTCCTGCCTTTGTGTTTCTTCATTACAAAAAACATTTAATCCCGTGTAATAAATTCCCATCCTGTCCGTCTAATAAAAACAGAACTGTTGAGTGACGGCGAATTCAAAACATTCGTCCTGGCTGGTGTTGCCATTAAGCGATACAGTTTGATAAAGGCTAAAAAACAACCAACGCGAATCAGGGTATGGAAGGATAGCTTATGTTGATCAGGAAAAAACCACAGCTTACGGAAGCTGATGTTACACCGGAAGCCATTTACCGGGCCCGCCGGAAATTTATGCAAGGATCTCTGGCTCTTGGAGCCAGCGTGATGCTCCCATCGCTGTCTGTAGAAGCTAAACCCGGTCAGGACGCGGGGGATTTTCAGCCGGAAGCACCACAATGGCTGAAACAGCAATTGAGTGATGCTCAGGCAAATCAGCAGGTCATCAGTGATCCTTTAACGCCTTATAAAGACGTGACACAGTACAACAATTTCTATGAATTCGGGTACAGCAAAAGCGATCCGGCTGATGAGAGTGATACTTTTCAGCCATTTCCGTGGCAGGTGGAAATCGGTGGAGAAGTTGCTAAGCCGGGGACGTATCATTTAGAAGATTTACTGAAAGGCATCACACTGGAAGAGCGCATTTACCGACTACGTTGTGTGGAAGCCTGGTCAATGGTTATTCCCTGGATCGGTTTTCCTTTAGCCACGTTACTCAAACGGTTTGAGCCAACCAGCAAAGCGAAGTATGTCGCTTTTACTACCGTGGAACGTCCTGAGCAGATGCCGGGACAGAAGAGTCTGTTCAGTTCGATTGACTGGCCTTATGTTGAAGGATTGAGAATTGATGAAGCCATGCATCCGCTGACAATGATTGCCGTTGGTTTATATGGAAAAACACTACCGAATCAGAATGGTGCGCCATTCCGGCTGGTGGTGCCGTGGAAATATGGTTTTAAAAGTATCAAATCAATTGTCAAAATTGAGCTGACAGAACAACAGCCACCGACTACCTGGAATCTGCTGGCGCCGCATGAGTACGGATTTTATGCCAATGTGAACCCACAGGTCGACCATCCGCGCTGGAGTCAGAAAAAAGAGCGGCGTCTGCCATCGGGTCTGTTACGGCCGAATATTATTCCGACCCAACTGTTTAACGGTTATGACGAAGTCGCTTCTCTGTATCAGGGAATGGATTTGTCGCGTTATTATTAGGAGAGCAACATGCCGGTTACTTTACGTCGTATTGTGATTTTTATTCTGGGGTGTGCGCCGGTATCGTTGCTGATATGGGGAATCGTTAACCAGAGTCTGGGAGGTGATCCGGCTAAAACCATCGTACTGGAAACCGGCTTGTGGACGCTGCGTTTTCTGCTGATCACGCTGACCGTTTCGCCTTTGGTCCGGCATCTGAAGTGGCGCTGGCTGATGACGCACCGCCGGATGCTGGGACTCTTTGCTCTGTTCTATGGATTGCTGCATCTGCTGGCATACTATCAGTTCATTCTGGGCGGTAATCTGGCTTTTTTAGGGGCGGAGATCGTCAAGCGTCCTTATATTCTGGTGGGTGCACCGGCGCTGCTGATTCTGATTGCTTTAGGTATAACATCTACCAAAGGCTGGATGAAACGGCTGGGGAAACGCTGGCAGACGCTACACAGGCTGGTTTATGTTGCGTTGATTCTGGGTTGGATTCATTTGTTCTGGCAGGTCCGTTCAAGCTATTACGAAGCCGCACTTTACGGTTTTCTCGGAGGACTGTTGCTCAGTTTTCGAATGCCGCAGTGGTGGAATTTCTGGCAGTCCCGTTTTCGGCGTCGGATCAGTTCCCAAACCCATCATCAGTAAGCGTATTACCTGAATCTCGCGGGCAACTTTTTGCTCGCTGGGCAAGATCTTGCTCGACTCTGGGCAACTTTTTGCTCATACTTATTTGTTTGTTTTTATAAGTTATTGATTTTTAATGTTTGCACAGTTGGCATAGCCTTTGCTCTTATTCAGTCATAGTGTCGTTCGGCTCAGAACGACAAAACGACTGATAATTGAAGGAATTACACTATGCCAACTCCATGTTATATCTCAATCGAAGGTGAAACTCAGGGACTGATTACCGCAGGTGCCTGTACAGCTGATTCTATCGGTGACTCTTTTGTTGAAGGTCACGAAGACGAAATGATGGTTCAGCAGTTTGACCACGTTGTGACTGTCCCAACTGACCCTCAGTCTGGTCAGCCATCCGGTCAGCGTGTTCACAAGCCATTCAAATTCACTGTGAACCTGAACAAAGCTGTTCCTCTGCTATATAACGCGCTGTCTTCAGGTGAAAAAATGTCTGCTGTAACGCTGAAGTGGTACCGCACTTCAATCGAAGGCAAACAAGAAAACTTCTTCACTACAACACTTGAAAACGCAACTATCGTTGACATCAAGTGTGAAATGCCACACTGCCAGAACCCAGCAGACGCAGATTTCACTCAGAATCTGACTGTATCTATGTCTTACCGTAAGATCACCTGGGATCACGTTAACGCTGGTACTTCTGGTGCTGACGACTGGCGTAAACCAGTCGAAGCTTAATTGTCTGATACGCAGGTACGTGATGTGCCTGCGCGGCAATGCTTTGATTGTCTTGTTGCTCACCTGTTGGTGGGCAACATTATTTTGACTAATATTGTTTTTTCTTCTCAGATATTCTCTTCTGTTACCACATCAATTGATTCATGGATACAAAATGATACGAGCGTATCGGGCTACAGATATTGATCGGATTCTGGAAATCTGGTTTGCGGCTTCGCTTCAGGCTCATCACTTTATTGCGCCTGAGTTCTGGCAGTCTCAGCTTGAAAATATGCGTCATCTCTATCTTCCTGCTGCGGAAACTTACCTCTATGAACAGGATTCGGAAATTGTCGGCTTTTGCTCATTATATGAAAATAATCTGGCTGCAATTTTTGTGATTCCGGAAAAGCAGGGGCAAGGCATTGGTAAGCAGTTACTCACCCACGCCAGAAGTTGCAGAGAGTCTTTAACGCTGACGGTATATCAGGCCAATGAAGCGAGTTACCAGTTTTATCTCTCTCAAGGCTTCAAGGTGATCGGTGAACAGGTCGATGAGCATACCGGATGTCCTGAATATCTGATGTACGGCTAATTTTTTGCAATCGGGATCCTTTTGTGAGGATATTCTTTTGTAGGTATAGTTTGCAGCAATACACCCGGAGATATGGAATCAGAATGAAACAACAGGAAGTGACTACATATTATCTTGAAATGCACTCTGCGGAAGAGTTGAATGCAAAGCCTCAGCCTGAAGGGCTCGAAGTTATTGAAGCGGAAGTAAAAAATTACCGTTTTAACCGTTATCTCTATCAGTTAGTCGGAGAACCCTGGCAATGGCGGGATAAGCTGATGCTTTCCGATCACGAATGGCAGGCATATGCTGAATCTCCACAAGTGAGAACCTGGTTTGCTTTAAGTCAGGGAAGTATTGCCGGTTATTACGAGTTGCAGCAACAGGCTGGCGGGAATATCGAAATTGCTTACTTCGGGTTGTCTCCGGATTTTATGGGGCAGGGATTTGGCGGATATCTGCTGACTCATGCACTGAAGTCTGCATGGAACTGGGATGACCCGCAGCGGGTTTGGGTACATACCTGCACCCTTGATCATGAATATGCGTTAGCGAATTATCAGGCAAGAGGGATGAAAATTTATAAGAAAACCGCATCGTAGCTGTTTATAAAATAAAGGAGAGGTCAGTCAGCCTCTCCTCTCAGTACTTAAGCACTTTCCTGATATGCCTTCTCAATTTCTTCAGCGATGATGGCAATTCCTTTCTGCATTTGTTCGTCATCCTGCACGTAGTTCATGCGTAAACACTGATGAGCGTGATCCCATTCTTCCTGCTGGCCGATAAAGAAATATTCGCCGGGAATCACCAGTACACCACGGTTTTTCAAGCGCTGATATAGTTCCATGGTGGTGATCGGGAGTTCGTCAAACCACAGCCAAAGGAAAATCGCCCCTTCCGGTTTGTGGATGCGGAAACGTGGATCGGGAATTGCCTGTTGCAGCAGTTCAATCGCCCGCAGAGATTTCTGCCGATAGAACGGTTGAATCACGTCAGCGCTAAGGCGCAGCAGATCGCCCTGTTCAATCATATAGTTTGCAACGGTCGGGCCAATACCACCGGGAGAAAGGCTGATAATGCCGTTCAGATTACTCAGTGCCTGAGTAATCTTCTCATTGGCAATTACAATACCGCAGCGAACGCCCGGCAGGCCAAGTTTTGACAGGCTCATACACAGAATGGTGTTGTCGTTCCAGAACGGTTTGACATCTTCAAAGATGATATTCGGAAACGGCAGGCCATAAGCATTATCAATGATGAGCGGAATATTGTGCTGGCGCGCCAGCTGATCCAGCTTGTGAATTTCCTCATCGGTCAGCACATTGCCGGTCGGATTGGTCGGACGGGAAGCACAAATGGCGGCAATCGAATCATCCACCTGCAAGTGTTCGAAATCGACATGGTATTTAAACAAACCGTTATCGAGTATTTCGATTTCTGGTTTATAGGAGATAAAGATATCTTCATCGATACCGGCATCACCATAACCGATATATTCCGGGGCCAGTGGCAGCAGAATTTTCTTATGTGAGCCGTCCGGTTGAGTACCAGTCAGCAGATTAAACAGATAAAAAAATCCACTCTGGCTGCCGTTGGTCAGACTGATGTTTTTCTCGCTGATATCCCAGCCGAGTGTTTCTTTCAGCAGGGCTGCCAGTGAGCAGAGAAAGGTATTTTTTCCCTGAGGACCATCGTAGTTTGCCATTGCGGCAACCAGTTCGCCGCTATCGAGCAGCGACTGACTCGCCTGATGAAAATAATCGAGCATGGTTGGAATGGCTGCCGGGTTTCCGCCCCCGAGCATAATGGCTCCGGGAGTACGGAGGCCAGTATTCAGATCATCCATGAGCTGAGTGATACCTGAGTATCGGTTAAATTTTTCACCAAACGAAGAGAACTGCATGACGGAGTTACCTGATATGTTTTTTGTAATAGGAAAGAATCGCTTTTCGTTACGGATATGGTGCCGGTGAGCCAGAGTATTGGCTTTATCGATAAGTCCCACAACAGGCATCATACCTGACTTAACCGTAATGATTTTTGTCTGAAAAGCAACTCTTACCTCTTTATTTCTCTCCTTCACTGCTGCGGGAGGTTTCTCTACCGGTTTTCCGGCGGAGCATGTTATATGCGCTACTCTGTCTCCGAGAGCGAGCTGAGATAATGCCGCCAGCCACCCAAATGGCTGATATCTTCTGCATTGCTAAGGCCGATCGGTTCACAGATAAAGCCTTTCACCCAGTCACCTCCTTTCAGCTCCACGCTTCCCAGACCGAGCGGATGTGGAATCTGACTGAGCAGAGTGCCGATTGCCTGAACCGGAACCGACCAGACTTCAACCTCAATCGCTGTTCCTTCGGTTTCACTGCGGATCAGACCGGGGCGTTTGGGTGGATCGCCGGCCAGAGCATACAGGAGGTAGCTCGACGCGGTGCGGGTGCGTTGTTTGAGTGTCGCACCAATACCTGTGAGCTGGTGGTTGAGAGGTAATCCCTGCATATGTGCACCACAGACCAGCAGATCAATATGTGTATTCCGGGACGGATACTGGCCGCTGGCGCCGACAGGCAAATGGATGCGTTGTTGCCATTGGCTGGCCAGATCCATCAGCATTCTATCGGAGAATGCCGGACCAAATAGTGTAAAGCCGAACGGCATGTCAGCGTCGGTGAATCCGCCCGGAATTGCGATCGCACAGTAATCGAGTAAGTTCATGAAATTAGTGTAGTAGCCGAGATTGCTGTTGAGAGTCACCGGATCCTGATTGACATGATCAATGGTGTAAGTGGTGCCAGTGGTCGGTGTGAGCACGACATCAACATTTTCCAACAAAGCATCACAGGCCACTTTGTAGTCCTGTAATTGATATAAACCCCGGAAGGTATCAACAGCTGATAACTGCTCTGCCTGACCGATTATTGTCTGAATCACTGGCAGGCAGCGCGAGGAATCCTGTTCGAAAAACTCTTCAATTGCAGCATAGCGTTCAGCGACCCAAGGTCCCTGATACAGCAGTCTGGCTGCGGCGAGAAACGGAGATAAGTCAAAAGGAACCAGTTCTGCGCCAAGGGCTGTCAGTTTTTCCTGCACTTGCTCGAAACAGGCCTGATAAGCCTGATCGCCGAAAAAATTCAGTTGGTCTGGCAGAGGCACTCCAATACGCAATCTCTGAAACGTAGCTTTCGGAGCGGTGCTGACAGGATAAATATCCGGCCGGGCGTAGCTGTCCCGGCGATCATAAGTTGCAGCTACCTGATGTAGCAGTGCCAGATCTTCTCCGTGACCGGTAAAGAAGGTGACACAGTCCAGACTGCGGCAGGCCGGAACCACACCACTGCAACTGAGCAGCCCTTTGGTCGGTTTCAGTCCATAGATGTTATTGAAAGCCGCCGGAACCCGGCCGGAACCTGCGGTATCCGTTCCCAGCGCAAACAAAGCCTGACCGGTTGCCACAGCCACGGCACTACCGGCGCTGGAGCCGCCGGAAATATAGTCGGGATTAAAGCTATTGGTCGTTGCTCCCCACGGACTGCGTGTCCCGACCAGCCCGGTCGCAAACTGATCCAGATTGGTCTTTCCCAGCGGAATCGCTCCGGCTGCGATCAGGAGTTCGACCACAAACGCGGAGTTTTCCGGATGGTAGCGATACGCTTCGCACCCGGCGGTTGTCGTCAGTCCGGCCAGATCGATATTATCCTTAATGGCAAAAGGAACGCCGTACAGCGGGAGTTCATCTACATCATAGGCAGACAATGCGTCGAGGTATTGATCGAGTTGTGCTGCGGTCAGTGTGCTGATCCAGGCATGGTGTGTGTCAGCCTGAGCCTGCATCAGTTGTTCGTGTAAGAAGGTGCGTACCGAGAGTTTTCCGCAACGGTACGCCTCCTGTAATTGTGCAATGGTGAGGATTGAAGTCATCACTTAGCTTCCTTGCATCATTAAACGGGTTGAGTGGTTAAGCAGGCAGAATCCGCCGTACGAATGGTTAAAATGGGCTGACCTGCCTGAACCGGTGAGCCTGAGGTATGGCAAATGGTTGCAACGGTGCCGCCGACGGGTGAAGTGACTTCCAGCTCCATTTTCATCGCTTCGAGCACAGCAACCGTCTCACCTGCTGCAACGGTTTGGCCGGGTTGTACCAGTATTTGCCAGATATTACCGGTGACATGACTTTCAACGGCTTCACAACCTTCATCAGGAACCCAGCTCTCAGCCGGGGTTTCCAATGTGACATCTTCAGCAATGAAATTCGCCTGTCCGCTGTCGGCCCAACGTTGTCTTTCAGCCTCGAAAGCCTTCTGCTGGCGGGACTTACACTGTTCTATCGCTTCGGCATTGTTTTCGATCAGCGTGTGATAATCAGCCAGTGAAAAGGTGGTAGTTTCGATTTTTAACGGATACTGACCCCGCGGATGCTGCTGACGAATGGTCTGTAATTTTTCCGCACTGACCGGATAGAAACGGATCTGGTCAAAAAAGCGCAACAGCCAGGGTTGTTGGAAATAAGGTGTGCTCCGGTAGCGGTTCCACATTTGCAGGGTTCGTCCGACAAACTGATAACCTCCCGGACCTTCCATGCCATAGACACACAGATATGAGCCGCCGATTCCGACGGCATTTTCAGGCGTCCAGGTCCGGGCCGGATTATATTTGGTGGTGACCAGCCGGTGACGCGGATCCAGCGGCGTTGCGACCGGTGCGCCGAGATAAACGTCGCCCAGTCCCATAACCAGATAGCTGGCCTCAAAAACAATCTGTTTGACTTCATCAACAGATTTCAGACCGTTAATACGGCGGATAAACTCGATATTATCCGGACACCAAGGCGCATCCTTCCTGACCACTTCTTCGTATTTGCGAATCGCCAGCCGGGTCGCTTCATCATCCCAGGACAAGGGCAGATGAACAATCCGGGCCGGAACCGTCAATTGGTCAATATCACCTAACTGTTGTTCTAATCCGATTAATGTGTCGAGAAGCTGCTTACGTGGTAAATGCAGATTGTCATAGTGGATTTGTAGGGAACGAATCCCCGGAGTCAGTTCCTGAACTCCGGGTAGTTTGAGCTGTTCCAGACTGAGCATCAGGGCGTGAACGCGAAAACGCAGACGGATGTCCAGCACCTGCGGGCCGTATTCCACCAGCAGGAAATCTTCACCGCACTGACGGTAGACGACCTGTTCCTGATTTGCTGTCGCCGGGATTTCAGCCACAATCGGTGTGTCTGGCTGTCCGGGAGTGAATGAATAGGATTCGACCTGACACTGGCGGATCTGAGCATGTTGCCTCTGCTCGGCCTCTTCCGCTTCTGCCAGAGAAACCGGTACAAAGCGGATTTTATCTCCGGCTTTGAGCTGGCCGATTTTCCATAAGTCAGCTTTTATCACCGTCGCCGGGCAGACAAATCCGCCAAGGCTGGGACCGTCCGGTCCGAGAATCACCGGCATATCTCCGGTAAAATCGATGGTGCCGATCGCATAAGCGTTGTCGTGAATGTTGGACGGGTGCAGACCTGCTTCTCCGCCGTCCGGACGGGCCCAGTCCGGTTTTGGGCCAACTAAACGGACGCCGGTGCGGCTGGAGTTGAAATGCACCGTCCAGCTGGCAGCAAAGAATGCCTGAATATCATCATTGGTGAAAAAATCCGGTGCACCATGCGGGCCATACATGACATGAATCTGCCAGCTGTCGGATAGTTCCGGCAGTATCACCGGGTGTTCTGCGGCGCTGTCGGATTTGCTGACTGACGGATCGAAGTGCAGCACATCTCCGCTACGCAGTGCGCGTCCGGTATGACCGCCGAACTGACCTAATGTAAAGGTTGATTTGCTGCCGAGATAATTCGGACACTGAAAACCGCCTTCCACCGCCAGATAGCTCCGGGCTCCCGGACCGGTGATTTTGCCGAGTCGTAAGGTTTGCCCGGCATGAACCTGAGTGATTACTCCCATTTCCAGTGGCTTGTTATCCAGTGTCGCCTGAATGGTTGCACCAGTCAGGACAATCTGTCTGGTCATGTTGAACCGGAGTGTCGGGCCGGTGACGATGATTTCCAGCCCGGCGCAAGTTTCATCATTATGTAGTAACTGGTTTGCCAGCCGGAAGCTGAGGGAATCCATTGGCCCGGACGGTGGAACCCCGACATGCCAGTAACCCTGACGGCCCGGATAATCCTGAATCGTAGTCTGAGTGCCGCCATTGAGAATATCGACGGTCTGCGGCTGATAAACAAAGTGATCGAGACTACGGGTCAGAATTTTGCCTTCCCGGAACAGCGGGGTCTGAATCAGCTGTTGCAGATAACACAGGTTATGCTCCAGACCATACAAACTGATTTGACTGAGCGCCTGCTCCATGCGGGCCAGAGCCTGAGCGCGATCGTCTCCGTGGACGATAATTTTTGCCAGCATCGGATCAAAGTATGGGGAGACTTCGACTCCTGCTTCAATCCAGTGTTCGATACGCAAACCGGGCAGTTGCGGCCATTCGACATGACTGAGTAATCCGGCACTGGGCTGGAAGTTTTTATGCGGGTCTTCAGCATAGAGGCGGACCTGAATCGCGTGACCATTAGGCTGTCTGTCGTTTTGCCACGCCGATAGATCGAGAGTTCCCGCCCCTTGGCGCACCATCCACTCGACCAAATCGATACCGAATACTTCTTCTGTCACACCGTGCTCTACCTGTAAGCGAGTATTCACTTCCAGAAAATAGAAATCTTCGCTTTGCTGATCGAGAACGAACTCAATCGTCCCGGCACTGCGATAGTTGACAGTGGCGGCCAGCCTGATGGCGGTCTGGCGGAGTGCCTGACGGGTTGTCTCGCTCAGATTCGGTGCCGGTGTTTCTTCAATGACTTTCTGATTGCGGCGCTGTGCCGAGCAGTCCCGTTCACCGAGAGCAATCACCTGTCCTTGCCCATCCCCGAAAATCTGGACTTCAATATGGCGGGCCTGTTCGATAAATTTTTCTAAGAAAATACCGCTGTGACTGAAATTGTTTTCGCTGAGTCGCCGGACGGAATCGAGAGACTGAGCCAGCTCCGCAGCATTATCACAGCGCTGCATACCGATGCCGCCGCCACCAGCGGTACTTTTCAGCATCACCGGATACCCGATTTGTTCTGCCTGTATCTGTGCATCCTCAAGGTTGTTAATCAGATCACTTCCCGGCAGCAGAGGCACACCGGCTTGTGAAGCAATCGCCCGGGCAGAGTGCTTCAGACCAAAGATGGTCATTTGTTCCGGCGTCGGGCCGAGAAAAGAGATTTCAGACTGTTCACATAAGGTGACAAACGCCGGGTTTTCACTCAGAAAACCGTAACCGGGATGAATTGCATCCGCGCCACAGGATTTCGCCAGCGCGATGATTTTCTGCTGATCGAGATAAGTGGCGGCCGCTGCTCCTTCTCCGAGAGAGTAGGCTTCATCAGCCTGAAGGACATGCAGACTTTCAGCATCCGCTTCACTGTATACCGCGACACTGGTGATATTCATCTGTTTCAGTGTTCTGATAATCCGGCAGGCTATCGCACCGCGGTTGGCAATCAATACCTTATTCAACATAAGTTATTCCGTCGTTTTCGGGTCGTCCCGGCTGGTATTGTGAGCGGAATCGGGGTCGTCCCCGGCTCAGATTTTCAGACTGGCTGGGTTCAGGCGTCCCAGACCAACACTTCTATCGGGGTTGGATTGTAGGCATTACACGGATTGTTTAGTTGCGGACAGTTAGAAATCAGCACAATGACATCCATGGCTGCTTTCAGTTCGACATATTTGCCCGGCGCACTGATACCGTCTTCAAAGGTCAGGCCGCCGGATTCTGTGATCGGGACATTCATAAAGAAATTGATATTGTGGGTAATATCGCGTTTCGTCATGCCGAATTCTTCATGTTCGCTGACAGCCAGCAGCCAGCTATCGCGGCAGGCATGCATACATTTCTTGTCGGTGGCATAGCGAACGGTATTGCTCTCGGTCGCACAGGCACCGCCCAGCGTATCGTGACGGCCACAGGTATCGGCGACGATTTCCAGCATCAGATTGCCCTGATCGGAGAGTATCCGGCTCCCGGCAGTCAGGTAGACATTGCCCTGTTCACGAATGGTATCAATCGCGCTGTAGCGTTCTGCCGGGTCGTTGGCGCTGTAAAACAGTGTGTCTGCGGCCTGATTGCCTTCCAGATCGAGGATCCGGACCGTTTGTCCCTGATAGACGACTTTCATGTAGTAGTCACCGGCCGGAACGGTATCGCGGCGAAATGCATCTTCAGCTTTTAGTGGACTTTCAATAATCATCAGAATACCTCCTGAGGGGATATGCAGTGGTAGCGGCGGTTATTTTCAAGACCGCGTTGATTCTCTTCTTTTCCATGAGTGGGTTGTGGCAGGATGACGGTTTCACTGGATTTGGTCAGTGTCAGTTGCACCGGCTTAAACGGATATTCCGCAGCGGGGTTAAGCGGATGCGGGCAAGTGGTCAGGATGACCAGTGTTTCCATCTCGAAATGCAGCGCGATAGTATCGCCGGGCTGACTGTGGTGTTCCACATAGCTCAGATTACCCGCAGCATCGGTGCGAACCTGACTGAACAGATTCAGGTTGGCTGCCAGATCCCGTTTTCCGAGGCCATATTTGGCAACTTCGACTAACAGTGCATCATAACCGTTCTGTTTCCATTGGTTTCGGTCGGTCTGATAGGTCCGTTCTCCCCATTTCTGGGTAACGCTGGCTTTATTGGCAACCCCGCAAACCGTATCGATCCATCCGGTATCATCGTGAATGACACGGCAAAAAATTCGTCCCATATCAGAGTAGAGACAGTGACCGGCGGTAAGTTTAAAGGTGTGCTGGCACTTGAGTGTATCCGGAGCATTGTAGCGTTCGAGCAGGTTTGCCGGATTGTAAAACAGCAGACTCAGATTCGCGCCGCCTTCCATATCGGTTGCCGTCAGCGTATATCCGCGTGGTATTTTCATTGACCAGTGAGATGCGCCGGGAATGATTTCGGTAAAGATAATATCGGGTTCTGAAAGTTCAGTTGGTATTGCATAAGACATAATTTCGCTCCTCAGATTGCGTCGGCAATTGGTTGTATCGTCGGGCTGAACGATTCGGTCAGCGATTGCAGAGTCTGGGCTGGCCGGGCTGCGGTTTTATGTAAAGGAATATCAAAGGTGACCTGTGCGCCGTAGCGTTCCGGAGACTGTGGATCGAGACGCGGATGGTCAAATACCCAGATCCGGCTGCCGAGATGGAAACCTTCGCTCAGGTCGTGAGTAATCATGAATACGGTCAGGTGTTGCTCCTGCCACAGCTCCCGCACCAGTTCATGCATGTCTTTGCGGATGCCGGGATCCAGTGCGCCAAACGGTTCATCAAGCAACAGAATACGAGGCTGTTTCACCAGCGACTGAGCAATGGACAAGCGCTGACGCATCCCGCCGGAAAGCTGGTGGGGATATTGATGTTCGGCATGACTCAGTCCTACCTGTTCCAGCATGGTGCAGGCTTGTTGCCGGGCTTGTTGCCGCTGGCGGCCAAAAGCTCGTCCCAACAGACGTCCACTGAACTGAGAGTTGCCGAATTCCAGCCCGATCATGACATTTTCCAAAACGGTCAGATGTGGAAAGACCGAATATTTCTGAAAAACAATGCCCCGCTCGACGCCCGGTTCCTGCCGGAGTGGCTGACCATCCAGCAGGACTTCTCCCCGGCTGACCGGCTCTGTTCCCAGTAGCAGATTGAGAAATGTCGTTTTGCCGCAGCCGGAGGCGCCGACAATACTGACAAATTCTCCTTCGTTTACGTTCAGATTGAGCCGTTCAAGGACGATATTGTCGCCATACTCTTTCCACAGGTTGCGGATTTGCAGCATCGGTTCTTTCATTGACTTACCCTCCCTGAGTCTGATGATGCCAGGGACTGAGCCACCGGGAGAGTTGCCTGAGCAGCCAGTCCATCATAAAGGCCAGCAGTGTAATCCACAGCACATAAGGCAGAATGATGTCCATCGACAGGTAACGCCGGACCAGAAAAATCCGGTATCCGAGACCTTCAGTGGCGACAATAGCTTCGGCTGCAATCAGAAATAGCCAGGCACTACCCAGTGTCAGCCGGACTGCGTCGATCAGATGTGGCAGGATTTGCGGGATAATCACGCGGACAATAATTTGCCAACTGTTACCTCCCAGAGTCTGTGCTTTGATTAGCTGTTCTTCTGGTAGTGACTGGGTTTTCAACTGGATATCACGAATGATGATCGGGCAGATACCAATTACGATCAGAGTAATTTTGGAGACTTCTCCCAGCCCCAGCATGATGAACAGAATGGGGAGGATCGCCATTGGCGGGATCAGGGAAATCGCGGTAACAAGCGGTGATAACGAAGACCTGATCAGGGGGAGAATGCCATTGGCGACCCCAAAGCAGAGACCGATGAGTGCGCTCAGTCCGACACCGATACCCAGCCGTTGCAGGCTGGTCAGGGTATCGTTGAGCAGCAGATACTCTCCGGTCCGTTTACTCGGTGTGAATGCCATCCGTTCAACGGCAGTGGTGAAACTGCCAAAAGAGGGCAGCAGTTTGTCTGCCGGATTAACGCTCAGGCGGGCATCTGAGGCGACAAGATAGATAATAAGGACGATTACAAAGGGAAAAGCCCCTAACATCAGACGCAGTAACGGTGATGGTTTCCGGTTAATGAGTCGGGTCATAACTACTCCAGATCCACAGTTCGTCGGCTTCGGTTCATGGTTACAGTTTGTGTTCGGCGGCCATTTTCATGTAGGCCGGATTGAAGCGGAGTCGGATATTGTCTGAATTACCATACACACCCGCCGGGGTTTCGATCCCGATAAAGGTGGCATCCGGTGCTCCTTCGCCCAGCAGACCGTGGTCAAAAGAGAACTGCGCGACTTTCTGCATGGTTTTCATCAGCGAAACACTGTCGGTAAATTGCACGGCATCGGCAGGAGAGAAGAACATTCTGGTCGCTTGTAACTGAGCGTTATAGCCTGCCAGATCGGTGCCGGATGCTTTTGCCATGACAGTTTTGGCTGCATCGGCTTTATCCTGTGAGTTCATTACTGACATCACTTCATACCATGCGCCGGTCAGGGCTTTGGCAAACTTAGGGTTGTCTTGCAGGGTTTTGGTATTGGCGACCAGCAGGTCGATAATTTCTCCGGGAATTTTGGCTGAGTTGAATACCAGTGAAGTTTTGGGCAGCGCAGTAATTTCGCTCAGTAACGGATTCCAGGTGACAACTGAAGTGACATCCGGTGTCTGGTAGGCCGCCACAATATCCGCATCGGAGGTGTTGACGACATGGACATCCTGTTCTGACAATCCGACCGCTTCGAGTGCCCGGGCCATCAGATAGTGTGACACACTGAGTTCGACCAGATTGATATTCTGACCTTTGATGTCAGCCAGCGTTTTATGATCACCTTTTAAGATGATGCCGTCATTGCCATCGGAAAAGTCACCCACGATTAACGCGGTTGAATCTACACCACTGGCTGCCGGAATTGTCAGAGCATCCATATTGGTCATCACGGTTGCATCGAACTGTCCTGCGGTGTACTGGTTAATTGATTCAACATAGTCGTTGACCTGAACGACGTTGATTTTAATTCCGTATTTATCGGCCCACTTTTTCAGAATGCCGGATGAATCGGCGTAATCCCACGGCATCCAGCCGACATAAATTGACCATGCCAGCGTAAATTGTGATTTTTCTTCGGCAGATGCCGGGCTGGAAAGTGTGAGGGAAGAAAGTAGTGTGACAGATAAAGCCAGGGCCGTGAGATAAGGTTTCAGGAAAAATTTCATAGACCACCTCCACTGTGGGTCATTGGTATGAACAAGCGCATCAGAGACATAACCAATAATATTGGTTGGCCTCCCGGGCTTTTGTCCCGCCGTGTGACCTCAGTTGAGGTTGATATCTCTCGGACCAGTCACTGCCGTGGCAGCCGGAACCCTAGACATCTATTTGACAAATTGTGGTTAGAAATACTACTGCATTATGCTCTTCGCAACTAACAAGAAAGAACAGCAAAGGACATGCCAATAGATAAATTTATATAAATAACAATTAGTTATGCTATTTTACCTATTCTGAGTATGGTGGAACAATCACCATGCTGGTGCATTTTTACACAATTTTGGTGCGTAATGTATAAAAAAGCCCTGAATCAACAGGGCTTTGCAATCATTGTGTTTATCTGAACTGATTATTTCTGCAATACTGAAATATCAGCAATTTCTAAGAATAGGTTACGCAGATTGTTCAGTAGCGTCAGACGGTTGAGTTTCAGGGCTTCATCATCGGCCATCACCATGACATCTTCGAAGAAAGCATCGACCGGTTCTCTCAGTGCTGCCAGCTGACTCAATGCCGACTGATAGTCACCGTTGGCAAATGCCGGTTCCAGAGCTTCACTCAGTACGGCAACATTTTCTGCCAGTGCAACTTCAGCACTTTCCTGAAGCAGTGCCAGATCGACTTCTTCTGCCAGTTCTCCGTCAAACTTTGCCAGAATATTACCAACCCGTTTATTGGCCGCAGCCAGTGATTCGGCAGCTTCCAGCGTACGGAAATGAGAAACGGCCTTAACCCGTTGATCAAAGTCGGCAGGTTTGGTCGGATGGCGGGCCAGTACGGCCTGAATGACATCGACACTGAAACCTTCATCCTGATACCAGGCGCGGAAACGGCCCAGCATGAATTCGATCACATCGCTTTCTACATTTGTGTTGGTGAGTTTGTCGCCGAACTGTGCTTTCGCTTCTGCAACCAGATCAACCAGATCCAGATGATAGCCGTTTTCGACGATAATCCGCAGAATACCCAGAGAAGCACGGCGCAATGCATATGGGTCGGAGCCTTTCGGTGCCTGACCGATACCGAAAATTCCCACAATCGTGTCCAGTTTATCTGCAATTGCAACAGCGGATGAGATGCCATTGCTTGGCAGACTGTCACCGGCAAAGCGTGGCATGTACTGTTCATTCAGTGCCAGTGCAACTTCTTCGGCTTCTCCGTCATGGCGTGCGTAATGCATTCCCATGATTCCCTGCGTGTCGGTAAATTCAAATACCATTGAGGTCATCAGGTCACACTTTGCCAGTAGTGCAGCGCGGGTTGCTTTGTCGATATCTGCACCGATACTTTTCGCAACATAACCGGCCAGCACGGCAATCCGGTCGGTTTTATCTCTGATGCTACCCAGTTGTTTCTGGAAGATCGCGGTATCCAGTTCTGGCAGACGATCGATCAGCGGACGTTTGCGGTCGGTATTGAAGAAGAACTCGGCATCAGCCAGACGCGGACGCACAACCTTCTCGTTACCTTCGATAACATGGCGTGGTTCTTTCGATTCAATATTGGAGACGAAAATAAACTTCGGCAGCAAGTTGTTATTCTGGTCGTAAACCGGGAAGTACTTCTGGTCACCTTTCATGGTGTATACCAGCGCTTCAGAAGGAACTTTGAGGAATTTTTCCTCGAAAGATGCCGTCAGAACAACCGGCCATTCCACCAGTGATGTTACTTCTTCAACCAGATCTTCTTCCAGATCGGCGGTTCCGCCAACGGCTGCGGCAGCTTTCTGCGCATCAGCAACGATGATTGCTTTACGGGCTTCGTAATCAGCCATCACTTTGCCGCGTTCCTGCAGAATTTCAGGATACTGACTGGCCGAATCGATGGTGAATTCTGCTTCACCCATAAAACGGTGACCACGGATTGTACGGCCGGACTGAACGCCCAGAATCTCGCCTTCGATTAGTGTGTCATCCAGCAACATAGTCAGGGTTTTGACCGGGCGGATAAACTGAGTGTCTTTGTCTCCCCAGCGCATTGGTTTGGCGATCGGCAGATTAGACAATGCTTTTGCTGCCAGATCGGCAACCAGTTCCTGTGCTGCTTTGCCTTTGACTTCCTGCTTGAACAGCAGCCATTCACCTTTATCGGTTGCCAGACGTTCCGCCTGAGCGACGGTAATGCCGTTACCACGCGCCCAGCCTTCCGCTGCTTTGGTCGGATTGCCGTCGGCATCGAATGCAGCAGAAACCGCCGGCCCACGTTTTTCGACGACTTTATCCGGCTGATTTTCTGCCAGCGCGGAGACTTTCAGCGCCAGACGACGTGGCGTGGCGTACCACTGCATCGCATCATAAGGTAAATCAGCAGCTTTAAGCTCGTCCTGAAAGTTGGTGTAAAAGGCTTCTGCCAGAGTGCGAAGCTGTGTTGGCGGGAGTTCTTCCGTTCCCAGTTCAATTAAAAATTCTTTAGCCATTCTTTTCTCCCCTTATGCCTGTTGGTCTTGCTTTTTGCACATTGGGAAGCCCAGTGCTTCACGAGATGCGTAGTAGGCTTCTGCGGCTGCTTTAGTCAGATTGCGAATCCGCAAAATATAGCGCTGACGTTCTGTTACCGAGATCGCTTTGCGCGCATCAAGCAGGTTAAACGCATGTCCTGCTTTCAGGATGCGTTCGTAGGCAGGCAACGGGAGTGGTGTTTCCAGTTCCAGCAGATGCTGGCATTCTTTTTCACACTGATCAAAGAAGGTGAACAGGAAGTCCACATCAGCGTGTTCAAAGTTATAGGTTGACTGTTCGACTTCGTTCTGGTGATAGATGTCACCGTAGGTAACTTTACCCAGCGGACCGTCGGTCCAGATCAGGTCATAGACAGAATCGACACCCTGAATATACATAGCCAGACGTTCGATACCATAAGTGATTTCACCGGTCACTGGTTTACATTCCAGGCCACCGACCTGTTGGAAGTAAGTAAACTGTGTCACTTCCATGCCGTTGAGCCAGACTTCCCAGCCAAGTCCCCAGGCACCCAGTGTCGGGTTTTCCCAGTTATCTTCGACAAAGCGGATGTCATGGACCTGCGGATCGATGCCCAGCGCTTTTAGTGAACCCAGATAAAGTTCCTGAATGTTGTCCGGTGACGGTTTGATCATCACCTGAAACTGATAATAGTGTTGCAGACGATTGGGGTTTTCGCCGTAGCGGCCGTCTGTCGGACGACGGGATGGCTGTACATAAGCAGAGGCAATCGGCTCCGGGCCAATCGCTCGCAGACAGGTCATCGGGTGAGATGTCCCTGCACCAACTTCCATGTCTAAAGGTTGAACAATGGTACATCCTTGCCGGGCCCAATAATCCTGCAGCGCGAGGATCATCCCCTGAAAGGTTTTGCTGTCATAGTTTGTTTGCATAGTCGGGTTCGCGCGAATTTTCTGAATCATTAAAAAATAACGTTGAATTATACCGATATATTGACTCGTCGAGTAGTGGCAATCTTGTTTAATTGTTGTTCATTGTTCTTTTCACGACACAAAGCCTATGCCGTGCTTGTTTTCCGTACCGAAGCCCGCTAGAATCGCGGGCGTCTTTGGGGAGTAGCTTACCACTTCATTTTGCGCGGAATTTTATCAATTCTGTTGCAGGGTCAGTGGTTCGTTCGTCAACATCCTTGGTGCCCATCACCATGGCGTTCGAGACTCGCAGGAGTTTAGCAAGACCTTAGGCAAACATCGCGAAACCGGGGTAGGGCGCGAAGTTTGTCTATGGTTATTATAATCATCCTGCCCCGAGAGCATGTCGTGAATATTTTAGCAATATCAATTACAACAGTTACACTGGCAGAGATCGGTGACAAAACTCAGCTGCTTTCGCTGATGCTGGCAAGTTGCTACCGCAAGCCGCTGCCGATCATCAGTGCCATCTTTTTAGCCACCATTGCCAATCATGCTTTAGCCGCCTGGCTGGGCGTTGTCGTTGCCGAATACCTTTCTCCGGAGATCCTGAAATGGGTTATCTTTGTCAGCTTTTTAGCCATGGCTGGATGGGTGTTGGTGCCTGATAAACTGGATGATGAGGGAACCTGCTCGAACCGGGGGCCGTTTGTTGCAAGTTTTATTGCGTTTTTTGTCGCTGAAATCGGCGATAAGACGCAGATTGCCACTTCCGTTCTTGGCGCTCAGTTTGCCAATGGTCTGCTTTGGGTTGTGCTGGGAACAACCATTGGGATGATGGTAGCGAATGTGCCGGTAGTCCTGATTGGTAAGCTTTCTGCCGATCGGCTGCCACTGGCGCTGATCCGCAAAGTAACCGCAATTCTGTTTGTCGGTCTGGCCGCTGTTGCGGTTCTGTACTGAGTTAAGCGAGCTTCCGGATACATGAGTAGGTTCCGGAAGCGTTTGGTTATAGCGTTAGTAATTAACGACGGCGATAATGGTCTTTAGGTTTATACGTTTTTTTGATGATACGGCATCGATCTGCGTGGTTAGATTTAGATGATGTTAGTATCATATCACTCAGTAACGTTTTTGGAGTTTTGTTAGTTTGGCGACTGATCAGATCGCACAAATGCTACCGGGTTCCCTTCTTTTACTTACCAGTAATCATTTAGGAACAATTAGTTAAAAGACACTGTTAGGTATTTAATCTAAGTATGGAGAAAAAATGAGAAGTATATTATTTATATTGGCAACGTTAGCTTCTTTTTCTGTGTTGTCAGCTGAATGGGTTGGTCCGCTTGATACGGGAGCAATTGAAGTTCATCAATCTGGTGTGTATTTCGTGCAGACAACACCTATCGTTACAAATATTTCTTGCAAAAATTACAACTACATTAAATTCCCTTCTGATAATGCAAAATTAGCTGACAGAGCCATGTCAATTGGTCTTTCAGCATCAATGGCTAGAAAAAAAGTGAAGTTTTACATCAGTCAGTGCGATGGAGAATACTTAGTCGCGAGTGCAATTATGCTTCCAGAATAACTGACGGGAAGTGGCTATCGCTGCTGAAAATCATCTACAGCAAAGTCAATCAGAGCGCGGACTTTGCGTGGCATGATGTTACCCGACAAATACATGGCGCAGAGCGGATGCGTTTTCATGCTGTAATCGTTCAGTAGTGGAATCAGGGTTCCTGCCTCGATATCTTTTTGCAACACGAAATTCGGGCACAGGGCAATACCATGCCCATGCAGTGCCCAGTCTCTGGCGATTCTGGCACTATTGACCATCAGATGTCTTGGTGGTGTGAAAGGATATTCGGCCTGATCTTGATAAAATGTCCAGCGGGCTGAATTTTTTCTGTTGGTATCAATGATACAGGTATGTTCTCCCAGTTCATCCGGCGTTGCCGGTGTTCCCCGGTTCGCCAGATAATCGGGTGATGCCACCAGAACACTGGTGATTTCTCCGAGTTTACGGGCCTTCAGTGTTGTCACCTCCGGCAAACCAATCCTGAATGCGAGATCAAATCCATCGGTAGCCAAATCGACATGGGAGTCGTTTAAACGCAGATCAATCGATAGTGCCGGGTGAAGCGCTGCAAACCGGGCAAGCATGTCGTTGATATACATTTCTCCGAAAGTGACCGGTGCTGCAATGCGCAGCAAACCACTCAATCCTTTACTCTGTTCCGATACCGTTCCAAGCAAATTGTCCAGTTGATCCAGTAATACCGGGGCGTGAGCCAGTAATTCCTGTCCGGTTGGCGTGAGTCCGACTTTGCGGGTGGTGCGTTGCAATAGTCTGGCTCCGACGCGCTCTTCCAGTTGGGCGACATATTTAGAAGTCAGGCGGTTAGAAATTCCCAGACGTTCTGCTGCATCGGTAAAGGAGCCGGTCTGTGCGGTGGCAACAAAGGCTTTTAAGCCATCAAGAAGATCCATGATTTAATCTTAATTAGGAACAAAATGAGGATTATCATTCTATATAATCTCCATTGTGTTGAAAAGGATGGCGGCGCATAATTTCTCCATACCAAGCAGATAGCCCACAACACCGGGCAATGAAATGAATAGAAATGGAGAAACATTATGAATATCGCAATTATTGGTTCAGGTAACATCGGTTCTGGTCTGGCTCGCACTTTCGGCGCAATCCATCAGGTTGCTGTGGCATCAAGAGATGAACAGAGCGCACAGGCACTTTCAGCCAAGCTGGCTCAGGATGGTATTCAGGTTCAGGCCCTGCCTGTTGCAACTGCTGTCGCAAATGCTGATGTTGTGATGCTGGCGATTCCTTACGGTGCAGTTGCTGAGTTAGCTACTCAAGCGAATTTCTCAGGAAAAATCATCGTTGATGTGACCAATCCGGTGAAAGATGATTTCTCAGGTATTTCGGTTGGATTCAGCACATCGGCTGCTGAAGAAATTCAGAAGATTTTTGCTGATGCAACGGTTGTAAAAGCATTTAACACTGTATTTGCACAGGTTTATGAACAAGGTCTTGATTTTAACGGCCGTCAGGTTCCGACTTATGTCGCAGCAGATGATGACGCAGCAAAAGAAACCGTCATTGCGATTGCCAGTGATGCCGGGTTTGATGCCATCAATGCCGGACCGCTGACCAATGCCCGTTATATCGAACCATTGGGTTATCTGAACATTCAGTTCGGTTACATGCTGGGCTTCGGTACTCAAATCGCTCCGGCCTGGTTATCCCGCTAATTGATTGTTTCTTCAGGAGTGACTTGCAAAAGCAGGTCGCTCCTGAATTTTTCCGGGAGAACTATTGGTAAATATCGGTGACAAGCGTGATATCTGACATACTTGCTTCATGATTCCCATGCTACTTTGACTCTAGGGAGTCAAGATAAGGGGAAAAGGTGTATGTTAGTTCGCTACACAGGCATGAGCTTAAAAAGCCAGATCTACCTGTATACTTTTGGGTTCATTCTGACCATTCTGGGAATGATGTTAACCGATATGTGGCTACCTATGGTCGTCGGAGCCATCATTCTTATGGGACTAATGGTTGAATCCTGGATCCAGATTATTCACGTAGTACCGCTGCATCAGGAAGTCCGGGCGATGAAGAAACAGCTCGAAAAACTTCAGCAGCATTATCAGGATGAAAAGAATCTCTGACGGTACTCGCTGGGTGTTGTGCCGGTGATTTTCTTAAACAGACGTGAAAAGTAGGAAACATCCCGGTATCCGCACTGATAAGCAATTTGTGAAATGTGATTCTCTTTATGGGTCTGGAGTAACTTCTGGGCCCTTTCTATCCGCTTTCTGCATACATAGTCGCGAAAACCAATCCCGGTTGCCTGACGGAACAATTTTGAGAAATAGCTGGGCGTATAGTGAAAGTAAGCCGAAATGTCGTCTTCTCTCAGTGAGGTATCAAGGTTGTGGTCGATATAATGCAGAATATCGAAGAGAGACTTTTCCTGCTCCGCTGAGAGATGACCCGCCGGTGTTATATCCGGTGCAATATCAGCAATGGTCTCCGGTTCATGGTGATTTGATGAATTGCTCAGTGAGCGGAGCAGCTCATCGGTCTGACGCTGGGTATGATTTTTCGATAAATCAATCACCGCTTTGATGACATGGCACCATTCGGCACACTGATGGAAAAGGTTATTGTGCACAATGATAAGCTGCTTGTTGAGGTTTTCACATATCTTAAGCGCAATGATCAGTTCATTTTGCTGCTGACTTGTCTTCATATAGAAAAAAGCAACTTTCAGATTCGGCGCGCTCAGAATGGAAATATCATGTTCGTGCTCAACCACAGTAAAATGATTCTGGATGGTTGTTCTGACATCCTCTGGAAGACTGCTGATACTGTCTCCCAACCAGTGCCCGATTGTTTTGATATTCATTGTCACCTGTTAGTGATAAAAGACTAATCATTCCAGATAAAGATTAGAACCCCCGCTTTAAAGTGCAATGAAGCGGAATTGTTTTTGCCAAATCTTCCGTGTACATATGAAACACATCACATTATCATGTATGCCTCTGATTCTTTTTTCATTCGTACCGTCTGATGTCACGCATCTCAAATATGAAACACTTCCGTGATGTGCATTCCATTTCGTTTGGGCAACTTTTTGCTCGCCGGGCAACTTCTTGCTCGACGCTGGGCAAGATCTTGCTTGTATTTATATTTCTGTTTTTATAACTAATTGATTTTATTGGTGTGTGTTAGTTGGCACAGCCCTTGCTCTAACAGAATCAGAGCCAACAGGTTCTAGTGCATTAAAAACATGAACTTATTATAGATAATTGAAGGAATTACAGAATGCCAACTCCATGTTATATCTCAATCGAAGGTGAAACTCAGGGGCTAATCACGTCAGGCGCTTGCACAGCAGATTCTATCGGTGACTCTTTTGTTGAAGGTCACGAAGACGAAATGATGGTTCAACAGTTCGACCACGTTGTAACTGTTCCAACTGATCCTCAGTCTGGTCAGCCTGCTGGTCAGCGTGTTCACAAACCATTCAAATTCACTGTGAACCTGAACAAAGCTGTTCCTCTGCTATATAACGCACTGGCTTCAGGTGAAAAAATGTCTGCTGTAACGCTGAAGTGGTACCGCACTTCAATCGAAGGCAAACAAGAAAACTTCTTCACTACAACACTTGAAAACGCAACTATCGTTGATATCAAGTGTGAAATGCCACACTGCCAAAACCCAGCTGATTCTGACTACACTCAGAACCTGACTGTATCTATGTCTTACCGTAAGATCACTTGGGATCACGTTAACGCTGGTACTTCTGGTGCTGACGACTGGCGTAAACCAATCGAAGCTTAATTGTCAGATGCACAGGCACGTGATGTGCCTGTCAGACAATGCTTTGATTGTCTTGTTGCTCACCGTATGGTGGGCAACATTGTCTTTATTTGCAATCCGTTATTGTTAAAACCAATAGTTGTTAAAAATAATTGTTATTAAAACTAGCGATTAGAAAATATAAAAGAATCAGAAAATATACCTGAGTGACTTTGGTCAGGCCGTATCCGCTTCGGAGGTTATTCTGGTATGTGTGTTGTTAGGGCTAGCCCTAGGATAAGGAAGATGGTCGGGGTGATGGTTCAGAACTGAGATGTTCCTTCAGGAAAAGTGCTTTCCTATTGATTTTCCCGCCAATTTTTCACTTTCATCAAGACTCATATATTCATCCGGTTATAATCGGTGTTTTGCATAAGAACTTTTGTTTCATTAACTAAAAACTTATTTCATTCACTAAAAACAATGTCAGGTAAATCGTATGGGAACGTTGAACTTCCGTCTTGTCAGTGGAGCCGGAGAATCATTGGTGGTTCGCGACTATCAGGGTCACGAATCAATCTCTGATTCATTTGATGCACAGGGAAATCCGGTCTACGGCTTTCGTTACCAAATCGAACTGGCCAGCCGCGATTCAGGCATCAGTGCCGAGCAGCTGGTCGATACCGCAGCCGTGCTGGAGGTCATTCGCAATGACGAAGTGGTGCAGCAGGTTCACGGCATTGTGCGCAGCTTCAGCCGGGGCGATACCGGACATCATCATACCTATTATTCCCTGACACTGGTGCCTTCTCTCGAACGGCTTTCCCTGCGCCACAACAGCCGGATTTTCCAGCAGAAAACTGTCCCTGAGATTCTGGCAATCCTCCTCTCTGAAATGAACATCTCCGACTACGCCTTCTCCGTAAAACGGGAATGTGCGCCACGGGAGTTCTGCGTTCAGTACCGGGAAACCGATTTAGAATTCTTCCACCGTCTGGCGGCAGAAGAAGGCCTGATGTACACCTTCAGTCATGAAGCCGAAAAACACACCTTAATCGTCACCGATAACAGCGCCGGGTTTACCCAGTTGAATGGCACCGTGCCGTATAATGTGTTGTCCGGCGGCGTGGCCGACACACCGTATGTTTCCGGGATAAGTGAAGAGAAACAGTCTGAGGTAACAGAAGTTGCCTTTGGTGAATACAGCTTTAAAAAGCCAACCTACAGTTTTAAACAGTCGGCGCTCGGCAGTGAAATGGACTATCAGTTGCCAAACTACCAACACTATGATGCGCCGGGACGTTATAAAGACGATGCCAGCGGCAAAGCTTTCAGCCAGATCCGGCTGGAATATTTGCGCCGGGCCAGTCATACCGCTTCAGGTAAAAGTAATCAGGCCAAACTTCAGGCCGGTGTGGTGTTCACACTGGCGGACCACCTTGATACGGCGATGAACCGCAGCTGGCTGATTGTTGGTATCGACCATCAGGGTAGCCAGCCACAGGCACTGGAAGAGTCCGGTGGCAGCGGCGCAACCACTTACAGCAATCAGTTTGTTGCCATTCCGGGGGAAAATCTGTGGCGGATGCAGCCGCAGCCTAAACCGCAGGTCGATGGCCCGATGGTGGCGACCGTGGTCGGCCCGGAAGGTGAAGAAATCTACTGTGACGAACATGGCCGGGTGAAAGTCTCTTTCCCGTGGGACCGCTACAGCAATGAAGACGAAAACAGCTCCTGCTGGGTACGGGTTGTGCAGGGCTGGGCCGGTGCGCAGTATGGCATGATGGCGATTCCCCGCATCGGCCACGAAGTGATTGTCACCTTCCTCAACGGTGACCCGGACCAGCCAATTATTACTGGGCGGACGTATCATGCGACGCACACACCGCCGTATACATTGCCGGACAACAAAACCAAAACCGTCATCCGGACTCAAACCCATCAGGGCACCGGTTTTAACGAACTGAGTTTTGAAGACCAGTCGGGCAGCGAGAAGATTTACCTGCATGGTCAGAAAGACTATGAAGCGCTGGTTGAAAACGACAGCACCACCCAGATTAAGCACGACCGTCACCTGACGGTTGAAAACGACCGCTACAGCCATGTGCAGATGAACGACCATCTGAGTATCGACGGCGAACAGCGCACCGGCATCACTCAGAACCTGACGCTGGAAACCGATGCCTCGCTGCATCAGAAAGTCGGTGAGAAGACCATCTTTGATTCCGGCAGTGAAGTGCATCTCAAAGCCGGTAATTCCGTGGTTCTGGATGCAGGCAATGAAATCACAGTCAAAGTCGGCGGCAGTTTTGTCAAAGTCGACGCCGGTGGCGTGCATGTGGTCAGTGGTGCGATTAACCTCAACTCCGGCGGCAGTGCCGGCAGCGGCTCCGGCTACGGCGGTCAGGTTGCGACGATGCCGAATGTTCTGACCGCGCTGACAGCGCCGGAGGAAGCGCAGGCGCTGGATATCAGTGCCAGCCAGACGCCAGCTTCGCCGGAAGTCTACACACTGGCTTCCCCGAAAAATATTCAGGCGGAAGCGTTTGAACGTGTTTCTATGCAAAACACACCGATGTCGAAAATGTGTCAGCGCCAGCCGGACGGGACTTGTCCACGGTCAGACTGCCCTTGCACAGCGGCGGAGGCGTAAACCATGAGAATATTTCCAGAATTACCGGACAATTCACTGGAGCATTGGCTGGTTGTGGACTCTGTCCGTGTTCCGGACATTGAACAGCTTGTCTATCAGCATGAGAAAAAAGTTGAGCTGCACCGCCTGTTTGCCGGTACGCCGTTTGACCATTTAATGAAGCAGAGCCCGGTTGCTTTCCGTTACACCGGAGTTGCAGAGATAGAGCGGCAACTGAAGGAAGACTTTGCTCTGCGTAGCAGTAGTGTGCTGTTTTCCTGTGATGCTTCTGTCTCAACTGAATCTGTGATTCAGCACTTTCAGGCATTACTTTATGTCGTCGTCGATGAGTCACCCATTCTGTTTCGTTACTACGCCAGCCCGATGTGGGATGATGTTGCCACCGAATTATCAGAAGAAGATCGATGCACTCTGCTTGGCCCGTGTCAGGTGATGAGTTGGGTCGATAGTCAACAGAATGGACATTCACTCAGACAACTGCCACAAGCCGGAGCCGGGAGTGATTCCCAGTTACCGTACCATTTAAAATCCCCCGTATTCAAAGCATTGGTAGAACAACGTTATGGCTAATACAACCGATACGCCTAGAATTTATAAAATAAAACCCGATGACTGTTTAAGTCTGCTTGCTGAACGCTTCGGCACATCAACAGAGGCGCTTAAAAAGCTGAATAGTGATCTGATTGATGATATCGATCTGATCTATGCCGGGGACGAAATTCTTCTGCCCGGAGAAGATGCGGAAACGGCGATTGATAACCAGCCCGGCAGCCGGGATGAGATTCCTAAACCGCCGGAAAAGGATGCCTGTTCCGGTGAACTCTGCTCGAGCAAAGACACACCGTATACCGATATTCTCTATGTTCCGTCGCATCCCAAGACTGAGAAAAAAACGTTTTACGCCATTACCGACGAAGTGAAAAAAGCGATTCAGTCTGAGCATCAGTTACTGGCAGAATCTGTTGTTGAAGATCAGACGAAGACGATTCAAAACCTCAATCGTCTTGGTGTTCTCTCCCGCTTTTATACCAGCCCGCATGAGATGTTCCTCGAATCAGAGGATGATCTGAACCGTTACCGCTTTTTATTCCATGCCAGAAAGACCATTCGTTCCGGCGCGGCTAAAAAGTATCACAACGGTGGTGAAAATGGTTTCATCATGAGTCTGGCCGAGCAGGAAGGGATCGATACTAAAAAACTGCTCAATCGCTATGTCACTTTGGAAAAACTCAAGTCCTATATGATACTTAGCGTCATGGCGACCAACACTGTCGGCCTGAGTTTCCTGCTCACCAGCCAAGATATGAAAGACTATTTTAAGGAATCCATTCAGGAAGCTCACCAGTTGGAGAAGGCCAGAGAGAAATTAAAGGAAACATTACAGGATCATCTGGACGACGAGATCAAAAAACTGGATGACGTCGCAGAACTCACGGCGAAAAATAAAAAAGCTGATGACGGCTCTGCCTATGTTTATGACAAGAAACTGCGTTACTTTACCAGTGGCTATGAAAAAGAGATTGCCAGTGCGGTGAAGATGATTATCCGCGAGCGGAGAATCTGGGGCACTGAGGCTGATCTGGCGCTTGATACACACGAACAGGCCACAGAGGAAGTGACACGTTTCTGGGACCGGGAAGTCAAACTCGCCAACGAGTTTATGGACAAATGTGCTGCGGCTCGTGATGCCGGTGAGTCGGAGCAGTATGTGACCGCCGGGCCGTATTCCTACAGTAATCTGCCGATGGCCTTTACATTTGCCATGTATCTGAATGAGCTGAACAAGCATGGTTATGTGGTGAAAGAGCAGTGCCTGACCATGGCAGAGCTGGAAGGTACATCAACAGCGCATCTGGGGCCGGAAACGCTGGAAAAAGATTACAAAGACTGGCGGAAAAACAAATTTTTCACGGACAATGGTCTGCCGGTCAAAATCACCGAAGGGAAGAAGCTGGTCGAAGATTTGCTGAATGAACTCGGTGTGAATAAAGAAGCGCTGCATGCCAAAAATATGGATGGCACCCGTAAGGTGACTGAAGAGAGCATGGTGAAATCACTGCTCAGTCAGGGCAGTGCCGGTCAGTGGGCATATTATCCGTGTCTGGCACTGGTCAAGCTGGTGGATGCGACGCTCTCTAAATGGCTGGCGGATTTAGACGACCTGCTGGGGCTCGATAACGGCGCTCAGGATAAACGGATGCCGGCACCGGATATGTTCGGTGACCTGCTGTGGCTGAAAAAACTGGCGATGGCGCGGATGGAAGCGCTGAGAGTACTCGCGGAGTCGCGAGCCAAAAAAGGCAAAGATTCGCTGAGAAACTTCTACCTGAGCGGCGATAAAATCCCAGTCAGCTATCTGCTGTTGTGGGAAGAGAAAGAATATAAACCGAAAGAGAAGAAAACCGGTGTTTTCCGTAAGGATACCGGTAAGGCCGACCTTCAGGTGGTGGAATGTGTGCTGATGTCGGAAGGCACATTGGGCTGGGTACGCGGCCCGGCCTGGTATCTGCCTGCCGATAAGGAAGATGAGCAGAAAGCAAAAACACATATCAAAGATATTACCACCAAGGTTGCGCTGGTCAGCCCGGCGGCAGACAGCAAAACGCCGGAGAATATCAAATCGGTGCAGGCCAATGCTTTCCCGACGCTGGCTGAAACGATGAAAGCGATCCGGACATTAGTCAAGACAGGTTCGGCGAATGCTTTTAAAGCAAGTATGTTTAATGGTAAGTTTCTGCTCAATCCTCTGAATCTGGCAGCGGAGAAAAAATCGGAGCCACCGGCCTTCTGGTCGGACAGTTATCACTGGGAAGAAGGGTTAGGGCCGGACGGCAAATCCTCTCAGTATGTGGTGGACGCTTCGGCGCAGTTTATGCGTCTGTCGTCGAGTGCGAAGACGAATCTGAACCTGCCGTTGAGCGAATACAACGACCTGATGGTCAATACGGATACGACGCTGGGTGGTTCAATCAATCTGAGTGCGGAACTCTTCCGGGCACAACTGACGGCGAAAGCGTGGTTCCCGCTGAAAGACGTCAATGCCGACGGGAAAGACAAAAAACACTTTGAAGGGCAACCGCTGGAGATTCGTTATGTTGCGCGGATCGATGGTAAGGAGCAGGATAAGATCTATCCGGGCGGCGAGATGTTCCTGAAGGTTTCCGCGACGATTTACGGCCTTGCTGCGGCGAGTGTCAGTATTGCCGGGAATCTGTGTTTCGGCCCGGCGACGACCAAAGATGGTTCGCTTGGTGTGCGGGGCAAGGCGATTACGGTTGCTGATTATAATGCCGGAGAGGTGACTCAGGTGCGGGCTGCACCAGAGCAGAATCTGCCGCAGTCGGAGCAGTCTGCCGGGAAAAAAGTGGCCGATGCGGTGAGAAAGAATTCAGCCGCAGAAGCAGGTATAACGATGGATGCCTTTGCCGGAGTTGAAGTCGGTGGTGAGCTGAGTGGCGAAGTCTACTGGCGCCCGCCGGTGGTTGATATTTCCGGCAGCGCCACCGGGGATCAAATGATGCGGCTGGGCAGTCTCGGTGTTCAGGCTGCGGTCAGTTATGGTGTCGGTTTCTCCGCCCAGTTCCGGATTACCTTCCACCGCGGCTCGCTGTATGTGATTGCTGCGGCGAAACTGGTCTGCGGCCCCGGCGCCTCGGGCAAGGTTGCCATTGCGCTGGATGCCCTGAACGTTGACCGCTTTATTCAGTGTTTGCTGGCCGTTCTGAACGAATCGGGCTTTAAGCGCATCGAAGCATTTGGTGAACTGGACAACGAAGGGCGGAACGAAGACTTTGAAGAACTCAACCGCCGCCTGACCCTCGCCGTTGCACTCGGCCTGACACTGGGTGAAGCACTGCTCCTGCCGGCCAAAGCCCTTGAATTTATCCGCAAGGATGGGTTGCAGGAAGATTATGCGCCGTTGATTGCCAAGAATATCTTGGATAAGACCAAAGCAAATCGTAATCAGGAGTGGGTTTCGAACCTGCCTCCGGAGACTTTGTGTAATTTGCTGGACTGCCTGAGTAACCAGAACGAGGCTGGCTGGTTCGAAAATAAAGAAGAGGAGCGGATCCGGCAGAATCAGGAAGTCGACAAAGCTCTGGCTATTGTGCAAATTCTTGAGTGGATTTTACCCAAAAAAGGTGCCAGTGCAGCCGATGTGGAGAAAAAACGCCAGCAGTTTGAGAAAACAATGATCCGTATCGGCGGGAATTTTGAAAGCGCCCAGCGCCCGATGATTCAATGGCAACGTTTTACCAAGAGCTGGATGCAATTGGCTCAGTTGATAAACAGTTGCGTGCAGAATGCGAGAGTACAGACTGCAAAAGAAAATTTTGAGAAATATAGTGACATTTTATGTGGCAACATGAGACGTTATCACTATGAAGCCGAAGATCGCTCTGATGAGCTTGCGCATATTCTTGACGGTGAAGTCAGTTACCTGACCATTCGGGTCGAAAAAGAAGGCGATAAAGATCAGGTGGTTAAGGATCGGCAAGAGATTACGAAACGAATTGATGAGACCACGGTAGAGAAAGGCTTCTTCTGGAACAGAACATCCTACAAACCGTGGCAAGAACAGGACTGGACACTATAAATCATGAAGATCAATAAACGACTGATTTACAGAACACTTTTTGTACTTATTTGTATCGGAGTCTTAAGCGGTGCTTATTTGATGATGCCTTCCGGCTTTCAGTCCCGGCAGGCGGAAGGACCAGAGGTATTAACTGAACTGCTGAAAATGGCGGAAGAAAGTCAGCCATTTAACCCGGATCCATATATTTCCAGCACCTATCGACCCGGAGATCCATTGTATGAGCCGGTGCTGGCAATCCAGCGTGAGCGCTGGGATATTGCACAAAAACTCCTACAACCTTTGGTAGATCAGGGCAATGCTGATGCGATGTACTGGCTGGCTCATATCTCTGGTGGCAGCATTTATGCGGGAAAAGAGATCGCAAGACTATTCCAGAAATCAGCAGAACTGGGCAACCCTTACGCTGCGTTGCGTCTGGATGTGAGCAGTGAAGACTGTAGCCTTTATCTTCGTGGCTATTGTGATCCTAAATGGGGAGAACTCGGGAGAAAAATTCTTCAACAGCGGGCTGAGCAAGGTGATGTAAAAGCTGAGTATTATTTATTGAAATACGATGAAAACAGTTCGGAAGATGTGCATAAAAAGTTAGAGAAACTAGTGACTGAAAATGCAAAAAATCATTATTATCAACCACTGATGAGAATGGTTGTTGATTATAACGATCAATCATACTTGACTTATTTTGAGAAGAGTAAAGAGTTGGACGTTGAAGAAAAAAAAATAATCTCTAAAATAGTCATGCTGATGGTAAATAATAATTATTCACCAGCCATATTGAATTTTGTTTATTTTAATCAGGATTTGTATAAAGAAAAATATCTTTCAGAAGTAGCAAGGGCTAGTATAAAAATAAATACAAATCCATTTTTTTGTTCTCATTACTATTTAGAGAAAGAATATAGTACAAGATCTAAAATAATAACTGCTGCGGCATGTTCAAATATAGTTGATCTTATGAAGGATGATGAGAATGAGGATAGTTTGGGGACCTTTAAATATTTACTCAAAAAAAATAAATTAAGTCCACTTACTGAGTCAGAAGACATTCAAGTAAAAAATATAGCAAGTAACATGCTTAGTGAAATGACACCGATGATTTATATCGATGAAATGAATCCAAGACTATAATTTTATGTTATGGGGATCTTGATTATAGATCCCCATTTTTATATTAATTACATTTCTTCTACTTCTTCTTTCCTCAGGTTTATTTCATCAAACGTAATCAAATTATTGAGAAACAGCAGGATCTCGTGTAGTTCATTCTGATCAGTGGTGGGATCGGTATTGGTCACAAGAAAATCAATCAGATAGCCGCGGGCGGTGAGGTGTAAATCTTGGTTGGGTTTTGACATTGGCATAGTAGTACCTTCTTGAGTGATTGAATGTCGTTACCACCAACAGGTTCGAATCTTTTGGTGGTGAGCTGAGAGGTTCGAACTGCCGCACTCAAGAAGACGGCCTGACCGAAGTCAGCCTCATCAGCCCACCATAATTGACATATGTGAGGCTACATATAGTAAGGCCAGCATAGGCTAGCGTCTACATGTCTTGAGTGTGAAGGCAGGGTTCGAATCCCGTCACCAAATTTTTATCGGTGCCAGCACAGAGTAAGCGGTGGCTGATTTGCTGGCGAGTGGCGGGGCAGCAAAGCACGAGTGATCTGGTGAAATCTCATACTTTTCTAATACTTGGTGAGTGATTATTTTGCGAGTAGTTTCACAGTGTTCTTGATTACCTTTCAATTCATCAAGATTCATATTTGTATTTGGTTATAATCGGATTTTCTCAAATGAGATTGTTCTTGTTATTAATTTGAGATTTTAAATCAGGGCAGTGCCGGTCAGTGGGCATATTATCCGTGTCTGGCACTGGTCAAACTGGTGGATGCGACGCTCTCTAAATGGCTGGCGGATTTAGACGACCTGCTGGGGCTCGATAACGGCGATCAGGATAAACGGATGCCGGCACCGGATATGTTCGGTGACCTGCTGTGGCTGAAAAAACTGGCGATGGCGCGGATGGAAGCGCTGAGAGTACTGGCGGAGTCGCGAGCCAAAAAAGGCAAAGATTCACTGAGAAACTTCTATCTGAGCGGCGATAAAATCCCGGTCAGCTATCTGCTGTTGTGGGAAGAGAAAGAATATAAGCCGAAAGAGAAAAAAACCGGCGTCTTCCGTAAGGATACCGGCAAGGCTGACCTTCAGGTAGTGGAATGTGTGCTGATGTCAGAAGGCACATTGGGCTGGGTACGCGGCCCGGCCTGGTATCTGCCTGCCGATAAGGAAGATGAGCAGAAAGCAAAAACACATATCAAAGATATTACCACCAAGGTTGCGCTGGTCAGCCCGGCGGCAGACAGCAAAACGCCGGAGAATATCAAATCGGTGCAGGCCAATGCTTTCCCGACGCTGGCTGAAACGATGAAAGCGATCCGGACATTAGTCAAGACAGGTTCGGCGAATGCTTTTAAAGCAAGTATGTTTAATGGTAAGTTTCTGCTCAATCCTCTGAATCTGGCAGCGGAGAAAAAATCGGAGCCACCGGCCTTCTGGTCGGACAGTTATCACTGGGAAGAAGGGTTAGGGCCGGACGGCAAATCCTCTCAGTATGTGGTGGACGCTTCGGCGCAGTTTATGCGTCTGTCGTCGAGTGCGAAGACGAATCTGAACCTGCCGTTGAGCGAATACAACGACCTGATGGTCAATACGGATACGACGCTGGGTGGTTCAATCAATCTGAGTGCGGAACTCTTCCGGGCACAACTGACGGCGAAAGCGTGGTTCCCGCTGAAAGACGTCAATGCCGACGGGAAAGACAAAAAACACTTTGAAGGGCAACCGCTGGAGATTCGTTATGTTGCGCGGATCGATGGTAAGGAGCAGGATAAGATCTATCCGGGCGGCGAGATGTTCCTGAAGGTTTCCGCGACGATTTACGGCCTTGCTGCGGCGAGTGTCAGTATTGCCGGGAATCTGTGTTTCGGCCCGGCGACGACCAAAGATGGTTCGCTTGGTGTGCGGGGCAAGGCGATTACGGTTGCTGATTATAATGCCGGAGAGGTGACTCAGGTGCGGGCTGCACCAGAGCAGAATCTGCCGCAGTCGGAGCAGTCTGCCGGGAAAAAAGTGGCCGATGCGGTGAGAAAGAATTCAGCCGCAGAAGCAGGTATAACGATGGATGCCTTTGCCGGAGTTGAAGTCGGTGGTGAGCTGAGTGGCGAAGTCTACTGGCGCCCGCCGGTGGTTGATATTTCCGGCAGCGCCACCGGGGATGAGATGATGCGGCTGGGCAGTCTCGGTGTTCAGGCTGCGGTCAGTTATGGTGTCGGTTTCTCCGCTCAGTTCCGCATTACCTTCCACCGTGGCTCGCTGTATGTGATTGCTGCGGCGAAGCTGGTCTGCGGCCCCGGCGCATCAGGCAAAGTCGCCATCGCGCTGGATGCCCTGAACGTCGACCGCTTTATTCAGTGTTTGCTGGCCGTTCTGAACGAATCGGGCTTTAAACGCATCGAAGCATTCGGTGAACTGGACAACGAAGGCCGGAACGAAGACTTTGAAGAACTCAACCGCCGCCTGACCCTCGCAGTTGCACTCGGCCTGACTCTGGGTGAAGCACTGCTCCTCCCGGCCAAAGCCCTTGAATTTATCCGCAAGGATGGGTTGCAGGAAGACTATGCACCGTTGATAGCGGATAGTATTCTGGAATCCTCGGACGATAAGAAAAAGAGAACTCAGTTGTGGGTTTCTAACCTGCCGCCGGAGACTCTGTGTAATCTGCTGGACTGCCTGAGTAACCAAAACGAAGGTGGCTGGTTCGAAAATAAAGAAGAAGAGCGGATCCGGCAGAATCAGGAAGTGAATAAAGCGCTGGCAATTGTGCAAATCCTTCAATGGATTTCTCCGAAACCGACGGCGAGTGAAGTGGATATTGAGAAAAAGCGCCAGCAGTTTGAAAAAACCCTGATCCGCATGGGCGGTAACTTTGAAAGCGCCCAGCGCCCGATGATTCAGTGGCAGCGTTTTACCAAGAGCTGGATGCAGTTGGCGGAATTTATCAATCAATTAGCCTTTGGTTATGGGAGAGATCAGGATATAACGAATCTTCAAAAACTTTTTGTTTCTTGTAGTGAGGTATTATGTGGCAACATGAAACGCTATCACTATGAAGCTGAAGATCGTGCTGATGAGTTTGCGCATATTCTTGATGGTGAAGTCAGTTACCTGACCATTCGGGTTGAAAAAGAAGGCGATAAAGATCAGGTGGTTAAGGATCGGCAAGTAATCAAAAAACAAATTGCGGAGACCACGGTAGAGAAAGGCCCCTTCTGGAACAGAAGAAGTTACGAACCGTGGCAAGAACAGGACTGGACACTATAAATCATGAAGATCAATAAACGACTGATTTACAGAACACTTTTTACATTAGTTGGCATTGTTATTTTAGGTGTTGGCGGATTTATGGCCTACCTGATGATCCCATCCGGCTTTCAATCCCGGCAGGCAGAAGGGCCAAAAGTACTGACTGAATTGCTGAAAATGGCGGAAGAAAGTCAGCCATTTAACCCGGATCCATATATTTCCAGCACCTATCGACCCGGAGATCCACTCTATGAGCCATTGCTTTATATTCAGAGACACCGTCAGGGCTTGGCAGAAGAGCTATTAAAGCCCTTGGTAGAACAAGGCAATGCTGATGCAATGTACTGGCTGGCTCAAATTACTTACCGGGACAACTATTATTCCGGAGGTCCTGCGGCTGAGTTATTCCAGAAATCTGCTGAATTGGGGAATCCTTATGCAGCACTACGGTTAGATAGCGATAATTACGAATGTCGGAGAAGAATGAGTAGTTATTGTGATCAAAAATGGGGTGAATTAGGACGAAAACTCCTACAAGAGCGTGCCGATAAAGGGGATAAAAAAGCAGAATACTATCTGCTTCAGTATGATGAAAATAGCTCTGAAGAAGTGCATAAAAAACTAGAGAAACTAGTGACTGAAAATGCAAAAAATCATTACTATCAGCCATTAATGAGGTTAGTTTATGATTATACCAGTAGATTCTATTTGCCTTTTTTAGAACAAGATGAACCTCTTTCTGCAGAGAAAAAAAATTAGTAGTTAAGTTATCTATGTTAGCTGCAAATAACAATTTTCTCCCATTGGTTAATAATACTATCTACAGTAACTTAGATTTAGTTCCTCGTCCTTATATGTCAAAATTAGTCAAACACAGTATACATACTTATAGTAATCTCTATATATGTAGAAGTTATTATTCTGATGTAGAAAATAGTGATAGAGATAATGTGATTATGGGAGCTGCATGTTCTATTGTTGATGATACACTAGAAGACGATACAAAAAACATGACGATATATGATTATTCTATACGTCATAACCATATTGACCCATTAACAAAAGATGAGTTGAAGAAAGCGCAGTCAATAGCTAAAGATATTATTGATAATATGACACCTGCCATCTACATAGATGAAATGAATCCAAGGCCATAATTTAATTCTAAGGGGATCATTTTTTGATCCCCATTTTTATATTAATTATATTTCTTCTGCTTCTTCCTTCCTCAAATTCATTTCATCAAACGTAATCAAATTATTAAGAAACAGCAGGATCTCGCGTAGCTCATTTTGATCTGTGCTGGGATCGCTGTTCATGATGAGAAGGTCGAGTAGATAGCCGCGAGCGGTGAGGTGTAAGTTGAAATTGGGTTGTGAGTTTGACATTGGTAACTCCCTGAGTAGATGAATAATACCACCACACAAAGGTTCCTAATCTTCGAGTGGTGAACTGAACGAGGTTAGGAACTACCGCACTCAAGGAAACGGCCTGACCGAAATCAGCCTTGTCCAGTCCACCATAATTCAGGTGCGACGAGACTGCATATAGTAAAGTCTGCATATGCTGACGTCTACATGTCTTGAGTTTTAGCGCAGGGTTCCTAATCCCGGCACCGGATTTTATCGGTGCGAGTGCAGAGTAAGCGGTGGCTGATTTGCTGGCGAGTGATGGAGCAATAAAGCACGAGTGATCTGGTGAAATCTCATACTTTTCTAATACTTGGTGAGTGATTATTTTGCGAGTGGTTTCACAGTGTTCTTGATTATCTTTCAATTCATCAAGATTCATATTCTGATTTGGTTATAATCGGTGTTTCTCAAATGAGTCTATTGGTATTATTGAAATGAGATGAATTTTGAACCCACAGAACTCAGGGGGAAAAATCCACGGATGGATTTTTCAGGATTTGTTGAGCAGGATGCGAATAAATCCGCCCCTGATAGCGAGCACTGAAGCCCAAACAGATGTTTTTGGTTACTTTTGACATCCATCAAAAGTAACTGATGCGCGAGCACTGAAGTAACTGAAATTAAAAGACGAATTGCGCATTAAACAGCCGCGTAGAGTCACGAGTAGACTGAGTGAGGCACACCTTGGCGATAAAGATCAGGTGGTTAAGGATCGGAAAGTAATCAAAGAACGAATTGATGAGACCACGGTAGAGAAAGGCTTTATCTGGAACAGAACAAGCTACAAACCGTGGCAAGAACAGGACTGGACACTATAAATCATGAAGATCAAGAAACGACTGATTTACAGAACACTTTTTGTACTTATTTGTATTGGAGTCTTAAGCGGTGCTTATCTGATGATGCCTTCCGGCTTTCAGTCCCGTCAGGCAGAAGGGCCAAAAGTACTGACTGAACTGCTGAAAATGGCTGAAGAAAGTCAGCCATTTAACCCGGATC
This sequence comes from Vibrio mangrovi, assembly GCF_024346955.1. Taxonomy (NCBI): domain Bacteria; kingdom Pseudomonadati; phylum Pseudomonadota; class Gammaproteobacteria; order Vibrionales; family Vibrionaceae; genus Vibrio; species Vibrio mangrovi. Next base: position 64,943 of record NZ_AP024883.1, read on the forward strand.
CATATATTTCCAGTACTTATCGCCCCGGAGATCCACTCTATGAGCCATTGCTTTATATTCAGAGACACCGTCAGGGCTTGGCAGAAGAGCTATTAAAGCCCTTGGTAGAACAAGGCAATGCCGATGCAATGTACTGGCTGGCTCAAATTACTTACCGGGACAACTATTATTCCGGAGGTCCTGCGGCTGAGTTATTCCAGAAATCTGCTGAATTGGGGAATCCTTATGCAGCACTACGGTTAGATAGCGATAATTACGAATGTCGGAGAAGAATGAGTAGTTATTGTGATCAAAAATGGGGTGAATTAGGACGAAAACTCCTACAAGAGCGTGCCGATAAAGGGGATAAAAAAGCAAAATACTATCTACTTCAGTATGATGAAAATAGCTCTGAAGATGCTCATAAAAAGCTAGAGAAGCTTGTTACTGAAAATGCAAAAAATCATTATTATCAGCCATTGATGAGGATGGTTGTTGATTATAATGATCAATCATATTTAACTTATTTTGAGAAAGAAGATAAATACGATATAGAAGAAAGAAAAATAATTTCTAAACTAGCGTATCTAATGGCTAATAATAATTTTTCACCAGTAATCTCAAATTTTATTTATTTTAATCAAGATCTTTATAAAAAAGAATATTTGTCTAAAATGGCAAGGCAAAGTATGAAAATAAACTCAAGTCCATTTTTTTGTTCTCATTATTATCTAGATAATTCGGGTGATAGAATAGATATAATTACAGCATCTGCCTGTTCATATGTGACTGACATATACAAAGAAGATGATGATGAGAATAGTTTTAGTACCTTTAAGTTTCTATTACATAAAAACAAAATAGAAAAGTTGACTGAGGCAGAAGAATTACAAGTAAGGGATATGGCAAGTGTAATTTTTAAAAGAATGACACCGATGATCTATATCGATGAAATGAATCCAAGACCATAAATTACTTCTATGGGGATCATTTGTTGATCCCCATTTTTATATTAATTATATTTCTTCTGCTTCTTCTTTCCTCAAATTTATTTCATCAAACGTAATCAAATTATTGAGAAACAGCAGGATCTCGCGTAGCTCATTTTGGTTGGTACTGGGATCGCTGTTCATGATGAGAAGGTCGAGTAAATAGCCGCGGGCGGAGAGGTGGAGACCGAGGTGAGGTTCTTGATTTTGCATATCTGTATCCTTTGACATGGTTTACTTTAACCACTCAAAGGTTCCAATCTTTGAGTGGTGAACTGAACAAGGTTGGAACTACCGCTCAAAGGTTACGGCCAGCACAAAGCTGCCTTGCCAGCTCACCATAATATGGGTGTGTCAAGGCTACACATAAAAAAGAGCTGATACAAGATCAGTATATTACGTGCCTTTGATTACATATCGGTGTTCCAATCCCGGCACCAGATTTTCCGGTGCCAGCACAGAGTAAACGGTGTCTGATTTGCTGGCGAGTGACGGAGCAATAAAGCACGAGTGATATGGTGAAATCTCATACTTTTCTAATACTTGGTGAGTGATTATTTTGCGAGTGAGTTCACGATTGATTCTGCTTTGATTCGATTTACTTTAGCATCGAGGTATGACGCACAATCAGTTTTGTGGTTTCAGCGACATGAGTGTCATGTGCGCCAGTTCCTCTTTCAGAGATGAAAGAGGAACCAGAAAATCTTTTTTTATTTGGCTTGGTCGCTTGTGGGTCAGGATCGTCTTTTACGGGCTTCCTGCCCGGAAAAGCCTAAAATTTCTTCCCTGAAATTTTTCCTTATTGCAGCAGATCCCATTAATTTTTTTATTACACAAGAAGTCTATTGAATCCACTGAACTCAGGGGGAAAAATCAGGGATGATTTTTAAGGATTTGTTGAGCAGGAGCGAATAAATCCGCCCCTGATAGCGTGCGCTGAAGCCCAAACCAGATGTTTTTGGTTACTTTTGACATCCATCAAAAGTAACTGGTGCGCTGACGGAGATGTTGCTGAAATTAAAAAACTTTGAGCGCATCATACCAGCAGAGTAAACGCCATGATTTAAGCATGATACGATTGAAATTGAGAAATCACTCCCAAAACCTCATACTTTTTTAGAACCTCTACACCGACCAATCAATGACATAATAACCAGACTTGCCTATGGGATTCGGTGAAGTAAGGCTATGGGAGACAATCAGTCTCGAGAGCGGAGTGTAAGATGAAAATTGTGAAAGAAGGTGATAAACGGCAAGTTGTCTGCCCGGTTTGTGGCTTGTCTCTGGCAACCTATGCACTTCGGGATATCGATTTTAGTGATCAATCGGGTACGGTGAAAAATGTTCTGGCTGCGGTGTGTGATACTTGCCAAAAGGTTGTCAGTATTCCAAAGCAGTCGACGGCTAAGGTTCGTGCAGAATACAACAAGGTAAAAACTTCAGTTGATGTTCGCTTACCGGCACATTATCTGGATATTCTTACTCTCGCTGCACAAAAGATCGATCCGACGCTTACGGAGAGTTTTAACAAACCTTTAGTGCTGTATTACCTGCATGCATTGAGTCGTGGCAGATATCCGGCGTGTGATTTGAGCCAGTTACTTGAGTCTGATCTGGCGAAGGCCAGAGCTTCCAAAAGGTTTTCTTTGAAACTGAATGAGAAAAGTCTGTTTGAAGTCAAGGCACTGATGACTGCTCAGGGGCTGAAAAGTAATACCGATGTGTTTAAGTCGGTCATTTTAAAAATCAATGAAGATCTCGTTCAGGGGAAAGTGCCGGAGCATCTGCCGGAACTCCAGAATTTTGCGGCGGCTTTTGGGTGAAGATGTTTTTCGTCTGGTAGTCAATTTTACTTGGGTGACGCCTTATAAAGGCTCAATTGATCGATGAACTCAGGGGGAAAAATCCACGGATGGATTTTTCAGGATTTGTTGAGCAGGAGCGAATAAATCCGCCCCTGATAGCGTGCGTTGAAGCCCAAACAGATGTTTTTGGTTACTTTTGACATCCATCAAAAGTAACTGGTGCGCTGACGGAGATATTGCTGAAATTAAAAAACTTTGAGCGCATCATACCAGCAGAGTAAACGCCATGATTTGAGCGTGATACGAGTGAAATTGAGAAACGATGAACACCACACAATACTAACCAAATAGAACAGTGCTCTATCATTAAACCAACTGAAATAAAAAGACTAATCCCCACCAACCACCAATATCAATAACATTATGAATATTCAACAAAGACATTATCCCCAAAAATAATGTATTTTATGTATTCAAGTCTCATAAATGAGACTTATACAACTGATTGACATTGCCCTTACATAACCCCACCTGACAAACTCAGTGATTGACAAAACAGTCAATTAACCTAGGTGCATAGTGCGTGAATTCACACACTATTTATGCGCCTACTTGAATGGCAAAGTTAAAAAAGTCCTATTCGCTGGTCAAAAAAGTCCTAACCACTCCCGCAGCTTCACTCTAAAGTTTGTAGTGAACCATTACATACATAGGAGTGCGTGGTTATGAAAGCGTTAATGAGTCAATTTAAAGCTTTTTGGAAAGATGAGGAAGGCCTGACCGTCGTCGAATATGTTGTCGGTGCTGGTCTGTTGGTTGCTGCCCTGGCTGCAGTATTCAGTGGATGGGGAGACATTATTTCTGCTGAGCTGGCAACTGTATTCGGTGGAGCTTAAGGGTTAAGAGATTATCTGTGCGTATGCAGTAGTGGATTAGGTGATTACAGGCACGGTATCTGAAACGTTATTTATAAACATTAAGATCATGACACGCAGAGGTGAAAATGTTGAGACATATAATCCGTTTTATCTTCGATGAAGAAGGGCTAAGCGTCGTTGAGTATGTTATTTCAGCAGCACTATTGAGCGTGGTATTGGTCACTGTATTTTCTGCATGGGGAAATGCGCTCCTTCAGGAGTTGATGAACCTGTTTTAATTCTTTTTATCTTTTTAGTCAGGCTTTGGTGATTCCTCGGTGTTCCAGGTAATAGAAGTTACGTTGGGAGCATCGTATGTCGTTCATAATTTGGCTGATTTTATTCGTCATCGCCGTCTGCGATGCGAAAGAACACCGCATACCAAATAAGTTGGTGGTGTTACTGGTTCTGTCCGGTGCCCTGTATCAGTGGAGCTTTAGCTCTGGCTGGGCAGATTGGGGACTGGATTTATGTGCTGGTGCTCTTCTCTTTTCTATTGGACTGGGATTTTATTTTCTCCGGTTCATGTCTCCGGGAGATGTCAAGTTATTGGCTGGGGTCGGGGTTTATCTTGGTTGGGGAAATCTCCTGCATGGGGTTTTCTGGATCGGGGTAAGCAGTGTACTGATTGGGCTGATGTACCTGGCTCTGCCGCCATCCTCCGTGACATGGCATTCAGAGCAACACCATCATGCAAGCAGCGTGATGGGCGACGGCGTATTCGTGCATAGATATGGATTGCATACACATGGCAAGTCATTTATGCCGTTTGCGCCGGTCGTTGTTGTCGGTCTGGCCCTTCATCACCATTTTTATGGATAAGAAAAGGTGAGATTATGAGCAGTAACAGCCAGGTTAATCTTCATCGCTCGCCATTGAAACCGCAGGCCGCTGCGCCGAAGGTGCCGACTGCGTTTGAAGATTTGAAAATACCCAGAACGGTGCTGGAAAATCTCTTGATTAAGCTGCTTTCCGCTTATCCCAAGTCGAATCTTCTGCAACTGACTAATGCGATATCAATCAGCAGTCATATGGTTGAGATTCTGCTGGAAGACTTACGGCGCAAATCTCTGGTTGAGGTCTTTCAGGGAGAACTCGGCGGGAACTATAAAGAGTCCGGCAATGTGCGTTACGGATTGTCTGAATCCGGAAGTCAGGAAGCTGATGTTGCTTTTGCCAAAGATGCTTACTTAGGCCCGGCTCCTGTATCGTTGGATGAGTATAACCGGATTGTCAGACAGCAGGATGTCAGAGCGCATCAGGTGACCCGGATAGATGTGACGCATGCGTTGCAGGAAGTCTATGGTGCCGATCGGCTGATTCCTGTGCTTGGTCCGGCGATTAACTCCGGACGGGCATTACTGCTGTACGGGGACGCCGGGACCGGGAAGACTTTTGTCGCAACCCGGGTGCTCAATTCCCTCAATACTTCGGTTTATATTCCTTACGCTGTGTACGCGGCAGGTAACATTATCAAGGTGTTCTCACCGCAACACCATAAACCGGTCGACTCCGGAGAGAGCCAGCAAAGCTTCTCGTTTAAAGACCAGTATGACAAACGCTGGGTCTTGTGTGAAAGACCGAGTGTGCAGGTCGGTGGTGAGCTGACCATGTCGATGCTGGAAGTGAACCATACCGAACACAATCGGGTCTGGATTGCGCCGTTACAGATGATGGCGAACAACGGGATTCTGATTATTGACGACTTGGGTCGGCAGACTATGCCGGTTGCCACTTTGCTCAATCGCTGGATTATTCCGATGGAGTACTTCTTTGACAATTTGTCACTGCCCAATGGTCAGCAGATCACCATTCCTTTCATTCTGACGCTGGCCTTTTCAACCAATCTGAGCCCGGAACTTATTGCTGATCCGGCTTTTTTACGCCGGCTCGGATACAAAATTCAGTTTCACCCTCTGGCGCATGCGGATTACCAGGCGCTATGGGAAAAAATTGCAGCCCAGCGATCTTTATCACTCGATATGTCTGCTTTCGAGACGCTGCTGCGGCTTCACCGTCAACACAAAGTCGGTTTTTATCCGTGTCTGCCAAAAGATTTGGTGGGCATTAGCCGGGATATTGTTGCCTTTGAAGAAGCAGAACCCGTGATAACACCGGCTGTATTGGAGCGGGCGTGGGAGGTTTATTTCACGTCTGATGGAAATGGAGGAGGCAAACGATGAGCCGAAACCAAGTTATTTTACTCTTTCTGCTTTCGATCATCTTTGGTCTTGCTGCGGTCTTTTTCGCCAGACAATGGATGACGAGCCAGATGCAGCCTCAGGCTGAAGTCGAGGTCGTTGAGCGGGAGCCGGTTGTGGTGGCTTCAATTGAAATTCCGGCCGGAACCGTGATCGAAGAGCAGCATGTGTCACGTAAGTTACTGGAGAAGAGCTGGCGCTCGGAATCACAGTTTACCGATGAGCAGGCGCTGATTGGCAAAGTCGCTTCCAGCAATATCTATCCGGGAGAAATCGTGATAGCAGAGCACCTGACTGAGCAGGGAGAAGGGGCGACACTGGCAGTCTTGATTCCTGAAGATAAGCGGGCGGTCACGATTCGGGTCAATGATGTGATTGGGGTTGCAGGCTTTCTTCTGCCGGGAAACCGGGTCGATGTGCTCAATACGATTAAGTACGGCCAGCGTTCTGCAAATACCACCACGGTTCTTAAAGATATCAAAGTCCTGGCAGTGGATCAGACAGCCAGAACTGATGCCAATAAACCGGTGATTGTCCGGGCTGTGACTTTAGAAGTCTCTCCGAAAGAGGCTGAAAAATTACTCTCTGCCAAAAGCAAAGGGGAAATTCAGTTAGCACTGCGTAATCCGCAGGCTGTTGAGAAGCCAACCCGGACTTATGTGGCCCCGAGTGTCACGATTATCAAAGGCACCGACACTTCGCGTGTCCGGGTCCGGAAGTGAGGTGAGCTATGAAAAATCTATTGATTCTGCTGCTGTGTGTCTGTTTTAGCTCATGGGCGAGTGCTGCGATGCAGACGGGTAAGAAAGTCACGGTCGCACACCATAAATCGGCCTATGTGCAACTGGCCGGCAGTGCGACCCGCGTGTCTCTGGGTGATCCGGAAGTGCTGGATATCGTGATGCTGAAATCTGATGAGCTGTTTCTGATCGGTAAAAAGCTGGGTGAAACCAACCTGATGGTCTGGGACCGCAGGGGACGGCTGATCGAGTCGATCGATATTGCCGTCATTCATGACTTAAACAGCCTCAAAGAGAAGCTCTATGAATTTTTGCCGGATGAACATATTCAGGTCCACAGTTCCCAGAACCGTCTGATCCTCAGTGGTCAGGTCAGTTCTCAGGAAAAAATGATGCTGGCACTGCGTATTGCAGAAACTTATGCCCCCGGGGAAAGTGCAGACAAAGAAAAAACTGATGCGCGTAATAAACAAGAGCAGAAAACCGGTGTGATTAATCTGATGACGATCGGTGGAGCGCAACAGGTGATGCTGGAAGTCTCGGTGGCTGAAGTTCAGCGCAGTCTGGTTCGTCGCTTTGATTCAAATTTCCACTTCTTTGAAAACAACGGCAAGTTCTCATTCGGTGGTACTTCTGCCGGAGGCATTATCGATGATGTCAATAATGTCATTGCTCCGGTGCTGAATGCGCCGAGTATCGATGAAACCGGGCTTCTGTCGACCTTTATTGACGGTGATACGCTGTTCACACTGGCTCTGGATATCGCCAAACAGAATGGGGTTGCGAAGGTGCTGGCCGAGCCGAACCTGACTGCTCTGAGTGGTGCGAAAGCAGAGTTTCTGGCTGGTGGTGAATTCCCGATTCCGGTACCTGACAATGACGGTATTGTTATTGATTACAAGGAATATGGGGTTGGTCTGACCTTTGTTCCAACAGTGCTGAGCGATAAGAAAATCAATCTGAATATGGCGATTGATGTCAGTGAGATTGCTACCACCAGTACGCTGACCTATAGCCTCGCTGAAACCAATAGCACCTACTATATTCCGCCGATCACCCGCCGGAGTGCTTCAACCACTATCGAACTGGCCGACGGACAAACCATCGGTATTGCCGGGCTGCTGAGTGAAAACGTCCGTGATTCGATCAGTAAACTCCCCGGATTCGGCGATATTCCGATTCTCGGCATGCTGTTCCGTAGTCAGGAATATATTTCCGGAGAAACTGAGCTGGTGATTCTGGTGACACCAAGACTGGCGAAACCGATTGATCGCAGCAAAGTCACTTTACCAACCGATCGTTTTGTTGAACCGAACGACGTGGAGTACTACCTGCTGGGACATGGTGCCACTTTGTCCGACTCTAAGAAAGATAAAGCGCGCAACCGTCCTGAGAGTAAAGAGCATTCAGTGAGTACCGGTAAAGGTGGTTCTGAAGGAACGTTTGGACATGAGATGTAAGGAGCTTGCCATGAAAGGTTGGATTTATATCGCACTATTACTGGTGACGGTGGCCGGGTTATCCGGATGCGCAAACCGGGAAAGGCTGGGCAGGTCCGTTGCGGAAGTCAGAGCCGAACAGACGTATAACCCGAATGCGACCACTGAAAATATGGGGTTCATTCCGACAGGGAATGGAGAACGGATGGAAGCAGCCTACGATGCCTACACCGGCAAGGAATCGCAAGGGAAGTCCGGTTCATCAAAATCGAAAAGCGGCGTGAAAAAAGCATCGGATAGTCAGGTGCTGAGTAATGCCGGCTGGTAAGTCGAGGTGACTATGTGTAGTCATAAAATGTTGCGTCATCACAGCCATTCAATCCGTCGTCAGCAGGGACTGGTTTTAGTTCTGGTGACCGCCGCCCTGCTCGCGCTGGCCGGGATGATGGCTCTGGCGATTGATGTCAATCATGCCCTGCTGAATAAAAGCCGGTTGCAGAATGGTGTCGATTCTGCAGCGCTGGCGGCAGCTATCGTACTCGATAATGGCGGAACGGATGCGGATGCACAGGCGATGGTTACAGATACGCTGAACCAACTGGCACTTTCGGCCGGTAATGATGAAATCGATTTTTCCGGGGCGACGGTGTCCGTCACTTTCTCAAATGACCCGGAGACGTTCCCTGATCCGGGATATTCGGCTGCGGACGATAACCGTTTCGTACGGGTCGCGGTGACCAATTATTCACTGGATGATTTCTTTGCTTCTATCTTTGGGGTCACAAAATCTCTTTCAGCCAGTGCGGTTGCCGGCCCGAGTTCTGCCAATACCAATGTGTGTAATCTGGTGCCGGTTGCGGTTTGTGCCGGAGAGGACAGCGGGACCGGTGACGGCTATAACACCGGAGAAATCTATGCGCTGAAACTGGCTGATCAGACGCAGTCCAGTATGGGATCGGGGAACTATCAACTGCTGGATTTCGGCTCTGGTGCCGATACGGTCCGGGATGCGATGGCCGGTGGGTTTGAAGGATGTGTTGATACGCTCGAAACAGTCAAGACCAAACCTGGCGGAACCGTTGGTCCGGTTGGTCAGGGGCTGAATACCCGTTTTGGCGTCTATGGCGGCGGCGGGGTTAGTGCTGCTGATTATCCGCCGGATATCTATGTGAAAGAACCGGATCCACCGGCAACCATGGATGATGACGGCAATATTGTTTACACCGCAGGCTGGGGATACAGCGATTATGAAGCAGGTGCAACTGCCTGTGACGCGGACAGCTCCGGAGAGAACTGTCGGGCCGACGGTGAACATGATCGGCGTATCATTCCGGTGCCGATTGTCGATTGTTCAACCGCTTCCGGCGGGACAACTGAGTTTTCCATTGTTTCTCTGGGCTGTTTTTTCCTGTTGCAGCAGGCGCCGACATCGAATGCCGGAGATCAGGTTGTGTTTGGTGAATTTATCGAGGATTGCACGATTAAAAACGGGACTTCCGGGAATTCCAGTAGTGATGAAGGTCCTTATCGGATTGTGCTGTACAAAGATCCGCTAGGTGAGGGTTCTTAAGATGAAGATGCGATTTCTGTCAGGAAAGCTGGCCCAGTCCGGTATCGCGGCGGTTGAATTTCTGATCACCATTCCGGCGGTACTGATTATTCTCGTCGGGGTGACCGAATTCGGTACAGCTCTGATCCGTTATAACACCCTGAATCATATGGTTCAGGATGGCGTCAGATATGCGGTGACGGATATTTACGGGACGGCTTCAACCGATCAGATCGCAGATATCAGCAATATCAAGAATGTAGTGTTGTATGGCGATCCTAATGGAAGTGGTACGGCACAGCTCGATACGCTGACCGCAGATGATATTACGGTGACTCACGCCAATAAATTTGTCACGGTGAGCGCGACTTATCTCTATGTTCCGCTGTTATCTCTGGCTGTCATGAACCTTGATTTGAATTTCGAGTTAAGTGCCAGTGCTGTGATGAGGACTGCATTATGAAATCGTTAAAACATCAGGTGGGGATGAGCATTATTGAGTTTACGCTTTTGGCAACGGCAGTCATGTTGGTGATGTTCGGTGTTATTGAGGTTGGGAGGTATGTGTATTCGGTTCAGGTGATTAATGAAATGACCCGGGAAGCTGCCCGATTGGGCGTGGTATGCCATGTTTCGGATCAAAACGATATTCCGGCACTGGTGATTCATGATAATGCTCCGGTAGGATTTACCGCAGACAATATCACGATTGAGTATCTCAATCAGTCCGGCAATACCGTTACTTTAGATGCTTCGATGGATGAGGATGAATACAACAGCCTGTACGGAACGATCAAATTTGTCCGGGCCAGTGTATCTGGCTACCAGTATCAGATGATCGGGTTTATGAGTTTTCTGACTGCGGACGGCTGGATTCAGGTTCCGCTGATGGAAACCACCTTACCGGTTGAGACCTTAGGAGTTGTCAGACCGACGACTTCCCATCCGGAAGAGCGGCATACGGATTGTTGAGGGGATGCTATGAATGAAGCAATAAAAATAGTGCGTGACGATAATAACCAGATCCGGCTGAAAACAGCGCTGACCATCTGGGTATTATATGTCAGCGACGCTTTCCGACGACATATGACGCTTCAACTTAATAAATGCGGTAGTGTGAATGTTGAGTTTTTAGAGCAGAACCCCCGGATGATGGATGGTCTGAAACGGTCACTGCCGGACCTGATTTTTGTAGAAACCGGACCAAACTGGGCACAGCGGGTCATTGAACTACAGCGCGTCGAATTTGACGGACCGGAAGAGCATGATATTTCGCTGATTGTCTTTGGCGATGAAACAGACAACCATGGATTACGTCTGGCATTGCGTTTGGGGGCGACTGATTTCATTTCGGCTCAGTCTACCGTTGAAGAGTTTTTCAGTGTCTTAAAAAATGCGGCAGAAGAGAAAGTCGCTTCCCGTAAGCTGGCGGATATTCTGGTCTTTCTTAATACCAAAGGCGGTTCCGGTGCAACAACGATTGCCCTGAATACAGCGGTTGAAGTTGCAACCCATTATCCTGAGCGGGTACTGATTCTGGATCTGGACATGCATTTCGGTGTGGTGATGGATTATCTCAATCTGACTCCGGTTTACAGCATTAGTGATGTGGTTGCGAATCTCTCTGATCTGGATGAAATCTCGCTGCAAAGTCTGGTGACTAAACACGAATCTGGTGTGCATGTGCTGAGCTTTAAAGCTGAGAATCATCATGAAAATTATGAGAAGGCGCAGTTTGTCGGTCGGTTGATTCCGGTACTGCGTGAATACTATGACTATATTTTCGTTGATTTTTCCGGGGGTGTTGACCACTTTTTTTCCCCGATACTTACTCAGGCGGCCAGAATTTTTTTGGTGACTCAACAGAATCTGGTCGCAATAAAAAACACATCCAAAATTGCGAAAACGCTGGCATTTGACTACGGCATCGATCGCGCCCAAATGTCGCTGATTGTGAACCGTTATGAAAAACGCCAGCAGATCAAGCTCAAAGATATCCAGCAGACGATCTCGGGGATCGACGTCCATATGGTTCCGAATGATTTTAAGATTGCGATCGAAAGCGCCAATCTGGGGCGGCCTGTCGTTTCATCAAAAAAGAGCAGTTCGATAGCCAAATCGGTGGTCGAACTGGCACAGCTTGTTTCTCCGGATTTGAAAGAGACAAAAGGCTGGCTGAAAGGACTGTTCTCCTGAGGAGTAGGAGGTAAAGATGTTATTTAAGAGAAAAAATATCAATCCGGAGTTTCAGGAAAAAGCGATGAAAATCGATCAGGAACCCCAGCAACCGACGGATACTGATGTAGCGCCTTCTGCTCCGGTTTCAGAAGAAAGTCCGGAAAGTCGGAATGAACGTAAAATGCGGGCCAATGAAGATAAGGAAAAGGCGATTGATGAAGCCAGAAGACAGCTTGAACAGGAGCTGTCGACCAAGCACTACTATCATCAGCGTCTGCTTGAAACTTTAGATTTGGCACTGCTTTCCAGCCTGGAACATGATCAGGCGAGAAAGGAACTGCATGAAGCTATCGTTCAGTTGATGGCAGAAGATCAAACCCATACGCTCGGTGCGGAAGGCCGGAAACGGGTAATTAAGCAAATCGAAGATGAGGTGTTTGGTCTGGGGCCACTGGAACCATTACTGCATGATTCGAGTGTGTCCGATATTCTGGTCAACGGGCCGAAGAGTGTTTATGTCGAACGTTTCGGGAAACTGGAACGGACGCCTTATACATTTCTGGATGACCGGCACCTGCGCAATATCATTGACCGGATTGTCAGTCAGGTCGGACGCCGGATTGATGAAGCTTCTCCTATGGTGGATGCCCGGTTGCAGGATGGTTCACGGGTGAATGCCATCATTCCGCCGCTGGCTCTGGATGGGCCGTCGGTTTCTATCCGGCGTTTTGCCGTCGACAAACTCACCATGGATAACCTGCTGTCTTTCAATTCTTTATCCGATGCGATGGCGAAATTCATCGAAGCGTCGGTGAAAGGGGAACTGAACATCCTGATTTCAGGCGGGACCGGCTCAGGGAAAACTACCACGCTGAATATTCTCTCTGGTTTTATTCCCAGTGAGGATCGCATCATCACCATTGAAGACTCTGCCGAGTTGCAACTTCAGCAACCTCATGTGGTCCGGCTGGAAACCCGGCCGGCGAATCTGGAAGGTAAAGGTGAAATCACCCAGCGGGATTTGGTGAAAAACTCCCTGCGGATGCGTCCGGACCGGATTGTGCTTGGTGAGGTGCGGGGTAGTGAGGCGGTCGATATGCTGGCTGCAATGAATACCGGGCATGAAGGTTCGCTGGCCACCATTCACGCTAATACGCCGCGGGATGCTTTAAGCCGGGTTGAAAACATGTTTGCGATGGCCGGCTGGAATATTTCGACCAAGAACCTGAGAGCACAGATCGCCTCGGCGATTCACCTGGTGGTGCAGATGGAACGTCAGGAAGACGGTAAACGGCGGATGGTCAGTATCAGTGAAATCAATGGGATGGAAGGGGAAATCATTACCATGTCAGAGATTTTCCGATTCCACCGTACCGGTGTTGATGAAGATGGCAATGTCCTTGGTTATTACACTGCGACCGGCGTTGTTCCTCAGTGTCATGATCAACTGGCGAAAAGAGGCCTGAAGCTGTCGTTTGACCTCTTTAACGAGAGCTTGCATTAGGGAGGTCATTATGCAAATTGATATCACGCTTTTTTTGGTCCTGCTGTTTTTTGCCGTGGTGTTTATTTCTCAGGCATTGTTACTACCGGCGGCGGGCAGTAAAGCGAAGAGTAAGCAACTGGCAAACCGGCTCAAGGAAACACAGTCGAATCTGGATGAAGAGAGCCGATCACTCCTCCATGAACATTACATGCGCAGTCTGACCCCGCTTGACCGGCGTTTAGTTCAGGTGAAGGCCTTTGAGTCGATGAAAAGAACGCTTGAGTTATCAGGGCTGGACTGGACGTTGACGCAAACGCTCGGCATGACCTCCGGGATATGTCTGAGTGTCGGTTTTATCATTTTTCTGGTCAATCAGCCTTGGTATGTCGTTATTGCCGGGATGATATTTGTCTGGGTGATTTTGCATGTCATTTTACAAAAACGGATTTCGGATCGCTTGAGTAAGTTTGAAGAACAGTTGCCCGATGCGCTGGATATCGTCCGGCGGATGTTGCAGGCCGGTCAGCCGGTCACTCAGGCATTTAACGAAGTGGGCAACGAAATGCCGGCACCAATCGGTGTTGAATTCAAAAATACCTTCAACCTGCTCAATTACGGTTACGACATGCGCCTTGCTATCATCCAGATGGCTGAACGAACACCAACGGTTTCCATGCTGGCTTTTTCCAGTGCGGTTCTGCTGCAAAAAGAAACCGGGGGGAATCTGTCGGAAAATTTAGAAAAGGTTTCCAAAGTATTGCGGGCCCGATTCAAACTGGCACGTAAGATCAAGACTATTTCTGCGGAGAGTCGCCTGTCGGCATGGATTCTGGTGTTATCTCCGTTTGTACTGTTTATGGGGATGTCGGTGTTACATCCGGATTATGTCCGGCCGCTGTATGAAGATCCCCGGGGCATCAAACTGATTAGTTTTGGTATTGTCAGTCTGTTTATCGGCTCATTATGGATCCGGAAGATTATTAATTTCGAGGTGTAAGATGGATACCATCACTTATATTCTCAATTTCAGGCCTGATGAAGAATTCTTTGTTCTGGCAATTGTCTTTGTTGCCAGCACACTATTGATCATCACTGTGGCGCTGGTGGTCATGGGTTCGAAGTCCCAGGTCAAGCGGCAGCTTGAAGAGATTCGCAAAGATATGGGGAGTGGTTCGCTGAAAAAATCGAGAAAACTCGATTTGGAATATTTGGCTCCTATCGTGGCTCCGCGGAATAAACGGGATCAGGAAACTGCCCGTCATCAACTGATGCATGCCGGATTTCATGATGCAAATGCACTCACCATCTACTACGGTTTAAAAGTGTTCTCGACAATCATAGGGTTACTGATTGCCAGTTCTTTCTATCTGTTTACACCGGACATCAGCCATCTCAATCTGCTGATCATTGTTTCAGTTGCAGCTGGTATCTATATTCCGAATGTCGTACTGAACCATTTTGTGAAGAAACGGCAGAGAAAAATCCGGGCCGGTGTGCCGGATGCGCTGGACTTACTGGTGGTCTGTACGGAATCCGGACTGGGTTTCTCTTCTTCTCTGAGACGGGTTGCCGATGAACTGATGATTTCTCACCCTGATTTTGCCGATGAACTGGATACGGTGTGTGCAAAAATTAAAGCCGGGGTAGAAATGGTGGATGCTTTTGAAGATTTGGTTGAGCGGACCGGTGTTACTGAAATTTTAGGTTTGGTGCATATGTTAGCTCATGCTTCCCGGATTGGCGGAAGTCTGGCACAGACGCTACGGGAGTATACGGAAGATTACCGGGATCGGCGTAATCAGGAAGTTGAAGAGATTGCGGCAAAAATTCCGACCAAAATGATTTTTCCGCTGCTGCTATTTATTTGGCCCTGCTTTTTTATTGTCGCGATCGGCCCATCGATTCTGGCGCTGACGGCAACGTTGGGTAAATGATGAGGAATAGATAATGAAAATACGATCTTCGTTCATTGTTGTCACCCTGCTGATTGGATTGATCTCCGGGTGTGCAACAACACAGAAACAGTCTTCGGTCATGAATCAGCTGTATGATGGCCGTCCGGTGAACAGCCTGAAAGTCGCCGATGCTCCTAAAACAGAGCAGGAAGCGATTGAGCGCGGTGATGTTGCGATGCGTGCTCAGAACTATGATTTGGCGCTGTTCGAATATATTCGTTCGCTGGAATTTAAACCGGCACAATACCGGGATAAAACCTTTTATACCATCGGCCGGATTCATCAGATGCGGGAGAACTATACGCTTTCTGAAAAAGCCTACTATATGGCTTTGAAAGAAAATCCGAACAATATTGAAGTGTTGCAGCAACTGGGGACAAATTATAGTAAACAGGGTGATCTGGAACAGGGAAAAAGCTTCTTTATCCGGGCGATTAATGCAGATCAGTTACGTTTGAACAGTCGCTACACTCTGCCCCGGGAAACTAAGGATGTAGAAACTGTCAATGCGTTAAGTCTGGATGACAAGTCACCGATTTCTGCCTATATGGGACTGGGCATTATTTATGATATGAAATCCAGTCACACGGTTGCTCAGGCTTTCTATAAACGAGCGCTGAAAATTCAGCCGAAATCAAGTAAGTTACTGCTGAATATCGGTTATTCCTACTATATGAGTGGCGATTATACCGAGGCAAAACGGGCAACCCTTGCTGCTCTGGAAATTGACCCGAATAATCTCAGGGCTCAGAACAATCTGGCGCTGATCTATCTGGGGCATGGAAAAATACAGCGGGCGCTGAATGTCTTCATGCAACAGATGAAAGACTATGAAGCGTTGAATAATGTCGGATATTTCTTACTGATTGAAGGCCACCCGGATAAGGCGATCCCTTATCTGCAACAGGCCATTGATAAAAAACCATCCTACTATAAAGCGGCGAATGAAAATCTCGAAAGAGCTCTGGCGGAAGTCAAAGCACAGGCCAGTCAGTAGGAGATTGTCGCAGTAAACCTCTTCAGATACCTCCGGTTGAGGTCCTGAAAACACCAGGGTTTGGTTCTTACCGGACTCTGGTGTCCACACCGGTTCAGACTCTATATCTGGCCAGCAGTGCCACATTCAATACGCTTCAAGTCCTTTCTGAATCAGAAACTGGTAAGGCACCTGTTCGATTTGGGAAGCGAGTAACTGATGATCCATAAACCGGCAGAAGCTGGGAATATCGCGGGTTGTGGACGGGTCATCGGCAATGACGAGCAATTTCTCACCATCTTTCATTGAGCGAATGGTTTTTCTGACCATCATTACAGGTTCCGGGCACCTTAATCCTTCAGCTTCTAATGTGTAATCGGCTAATGATTTATCAATGGTCATGGCGGTATCTTTTTTAGAACGGTTGGATGTCAGATGATACTTACGGAGAAAAAATATTCAATAATCACTTGGCAAATGAAACTTTTTGTTTTAATTTAATTAACAAGTTCGTAACATTATGTCGAGGGAGCAAGGATGCTGAATAGAATCGACAGGCTGACGATCTATGCCGTGATGGGGTTCCTCTCTTTTGGTGCTTTGGTGATGAGTACATCGGAGCCGGAGCAGACTTCGCTTATGCCGGTATGGGGTGTAATTGCAGCAATGTTGGGTATCGGGCTTGAAGTTCATCACTGGGATGATGAATACGATACGCCGAACAACTGATTTCTTTCTGGGGCATTCTGTTTTGAAACCGGTCTGTTTTGAAACCGATGTCAGAGACCAGTTCTCTCAGAAGCTATTGTTTTGTAGTAACTCCTTTGTAAAACAATGCGATATTTCCGACACTATCCCATTTTTCTTGGGCTTCCCCGCAGAGATGCGGGATTTTTTTTGCCTGTAAACTTGCCTCTGTGCCCAGTGATTCTCGCTGAAACTACATTTGGGTATATCGATATATTTTCACTCCACGATGAAAGATTAGTGTATTCGGTGGACTTACATGTTGCTGAGTAAGTTCGGTATTACATACTACGGTTTGTTTGATTTTTGCTGCATAAATGAAAATAAAATGTAAATAGACATAAAGATACTTGTTGCATATCGGCAAGTGTGTCTATATTCCACTGACATTAAGCAGAAAAAACACATTGGAAGAGAATATATGAAAAAAGATGAGAGCATACAAAGCCGGCGACGGGCAATGAAATCAATTGCATCACTTGCTGCTATCACTCTGGCTCCTGCGGTCATCGGGCGAGCCAGCGCTGAGACATTCGGGCCGGGAGCCGGTCATCATCGCCCGCCAGGTCATCGTCCACCCGGTCATGGTGGTTCGGATGGTTCAGATTCAGGGGCTTGGGCATCTGGTGGAACAGCCAGTATGACGGCAGATTTTCCAGAGGACAGTATTTTTGAAACCGGACAAACTTGCAGCGTTGCTCTGACGGAAGCATTAACCATGGGGCCATGTTATTTTACCGGGAATTATCAGGAAGACATTTCCGAAGGTCAGACCGGCTTACCCATGATGTTGTGTCTGCAGTTGATTGATCAGAACTGTCAACCGTTAGCTGGTTATGAAGTAGAAGTCTGGCACTGTAATGTAGATGGGCTGTATTCCGGCGATACGACCGGTAGCAGCGATAGCAGTTCATTCTTTCGCTCTTACTGTACTGAAAATGATGAAGAAGCGCTTGCATCTAAATGGTTCCGGGGGACGCTGGTCACTGATAGTAGCGGGCGGGTTAATTTTAGGTCTTGTTTCCCCGGCTGGTATGCTAGCCGTGCGATTCATATCCATTTTAAAATTAATAAAAATAATACCAGAGAACTGGTTTCTCAATGTGGTTTTGATGATGACTTCTGCACCACAATCTGTACAACCCATGTTGACTACGTGAACCGTGGTGAGCCGGATACGCTATTCAGAAATGACTCTATATTTACAGACGGCAATACTGATCAGTTGTTTAACTATCGGCAAAATAACGATGGATCTCTGTTGGTTTACAAGCGGATTATTGTCAGTTAACTGCATTCAGAACATATGACTACTTTTGGTGAAATGACGCCCGATGGTTGAAACTAGCCATCGGGCGTTACTTTACCGGGTGTTACTTTACCAGGATAGTTAAGACAAAAAGAACCGATAGGCCGGATTGTCGGTTTCGTCTTTGTACTGATAACCCAGTTCGACCAGATGAGCCGAAAAACGGGCCAGATCGTCTTCATTCAGTTCAAATGCACACAACACCCGGCCATAGTCGGCACCATGGTTGCGGTAATTGAACAGACTGATGTTCCAGTGTGTACCCAGCGTGCTGAGGAATTTCAGTAAAGCGCCCGGATATTCCGGAAACTCAAATGAGTACACACGTTCTTTGAGTGGTTTCGAAGGCTTACCGCCGATCATATAGCGAATATGCAGTTTTGCCATTTCGTCATCCGACAGGTCAATCACCGGATAACCGGCTTTGCGCAGATCCTGAATGATGCTGCCGAGTTCTTCCTGACCGCCGGCCAGACGAATCCCGACAAAGATATTCGCCAGTGAGTCATCGTTATAACGGTAGTTAAATTCTGTGACTGCCCGTCCGCCAATGATCTGACAGAATTCGAAGAATGCACCTTTGCGCTCAGGAATGGTCACGGCTAGCAAACCTTCCCGTTTTTCACCCAGTTCACACCGCTCCGAAACATAGCGAAGTCCGTGGAAGTTGGTGTTGGCTCCGGAAAGAACCGTACCGAGCTGCTTATCTGTGAGCTGGTTCTGTTCTGCATATTTTTTCAGGCCCGCAAGTGCAAGGGCACCTGAAGGTTCGGCAATCGCCCGGGTGTCTTCAAAGATATCTTTTACCGCCGCACAGATTTCGTCACTGGAAACCGTGATATGCCCGTCCAGATACTTCTGACATAAGCGGAAAGTTTCGTCACCAATGCGTTTTACGGCAACCCCGTCGGCAAACATACTGACTTGATCAAGGACGACCGGCTCACCGGCATCCAGCGCTGCTTTCAGGCAGGCTGATTCTTCCGGCTCAACTGCAATGACTTTGATTTCCGGCATCAGTTGCTTAATCAGTACCGCAACCCCGGCAGCAAGACCGCCGCCGCCGACCGGCACGAAGATGTAATCCAGATGGCCGTTCTGTTGCAGCATTTCCATGCCGATTGTTCCCTGCCCGGCAATGACCAGCGGGTGATCGAACGGAGGAACAAAGGTATAACCATGCTTTTCGGCAAGCCGTTCGGCTTCAGCTTTCGCTTCATCGAAGTTATTGCCGAACAGCACCACCTCGCCACCAAATCCCCGTACGGCATCGACTTTGATGTCCGGTGTGGTCTGAGGCATCACAATAATTGCTTTGATGCCTAGTTTTGCGCCGGACAGTGCCAGTCCCTGAGCGTGGTTCCCTGCTGAGGCCGCAATAATTCCGGCCTGTTTCTGGGCTTCGGTCAGGTTCGATACCATGTTATAGGCACCACGGAGTTTAAACGAGTGCACCGGCTGGCGATCTTCCCGTTTAATCTGAACCCGGTTTTTCAGTCTGGCTGCGAGTCTGGGCATATCCTGCAATGGCGTAATCATCGCCACTTCGTAGATTGGTGCCCGTAATATATGGCGCAGATAATCTGCGCCAGTCTGGTTTGTGAGTGTCATCCGCTAGTCTCCCAGCTTGGATTTATCTCTCACCGCTCCTTTGTCAGCACTGGTTGCCATGCTGGCATAGGCTTTCAGCGCAAAAGAGACTTCGCGCTGGCGGTCGGCCGGTTTCCAGCCGGTTTGATCCTGCTGAGCCCGACGGCTCGCCAGTTCATCAGCTGAAACTTCCAGTTCAATCGAACGTCCCGGAATATCAATAGCAATGGTGTCGCCATCTTTGACCAGACCAATCGCACCGCCATTGGCTGCTTCTGGTGACGCATGTCCGATGGACAGACCGGATGTACCGCCGGAGAAACGACCATCGGTCAGAAGCGCACACTCTTTGCCCAGCCCCATCGATTTGAGATAAGTGGTCGGGTAGAGCATTTCCTGCATTCCCGGTCCGCCTTTCGGACCTTCATAACGGATAACTACCACGTCTCCGGCTTTAACTTTTCCGCCAAGAATGCCTTCAACGGCATCTTCCTGACTTTCGAAAACAATCGCCGGGCCACGGAATTTCAGAATACTTTCATCGACACCGGCTGTTTTGACGATACAACCATCCAGCGCAATGTTGCCTCTCAGTACGGCGAGGCCACCATCCTGACTGAATGCATGTTCTTTGGTCCGGATACAACCGTCCTGACGGTCATCATCCAGCGTTTCCCAACGGCAGTCCTGAGAGAATGCTTCGGTGGTCCGGACTCCGGCAGGGCCTGCCCGGTAGAACTCTTTCACCTCGTCAGATTCGCTCCGGATGATGTCATATTGTGCTAACTGCTCTTCCAGACTGATTCCAAGGACGGTTCTGGTGTCAGCTTTCAGCAGACCGGCCCGGTTGAGTTCACCGAGAATACCCATGACACCACCGGCCCGGTGGACATCTTCCATATGATACTTCTGGGTTGACGGAGCAACTTTACACAGATGAGGAACACGACGGGACATCCGGTCGATATCGTCCATGGTGAAATCAACTTCGCCTTCCTGTGCTGCGGCAAGCAGGTGCAGAACGGTATTGGTTGATCCGCCCATAGCAATATCCAGCGCCATAGCGTTTTCAAATGCTGCTTTGGTTGCAATGTTCCGTGGCAGGGCAGAAGCGTCATCCTGTTCGTAATAACGTTTGGTCAGTTCGACGATACGCTGACCGGCTTTCAGGAATAACTCTTTCCGGTCGGCATGAGTTGCAACCAGAGAACCGTTACCCGGCTGAGACAGACCCAGAGCTTCGGTCAGACAGTTCATGGAGTTGGCGGTAAACATACCGGAACAGGAACCACAGGTCGGGCAGGCTGAACGCTCAACCTGCTCGCTTTGTGCATCGGAGACTTTCGGGTCAGCGCCCTGAATCATTGCATCAACCAGATCCAGTTTAATCAGTTGATCTGAGAGTTTGGTTTTGCCGGCTTCCATCGGTCCGCCGGAAACGAAAATAACCGGGATATTCAGACGCAAAGACGCCATCAGCATTCCGGGAGTGATTTTGTCACAGTTTGAGATACACACCATGGCATCGGCACAGTGTGCGTTAACCATATACTCGACTGAGTCGGCAATCAGTTCACGGGAAGGCAGAGAATAGAGCATTCCGCCGTGGCCCATGGCGATACCATCATCAACGGCAATGGTATTAAATTCTTTGGCGATACCGCCTGCCGCTTCAATTTCGCGGGCGACCAGCTGGCCCAGATCTTTCAGATGAACGTGGCCGGGAACAAACTGGGTGAATGAGTTAACGACGGCAATGATCGGTTTGCCAAAATCACCTTCTTTTACGCCAGTTGCACGCCATAGGGCTCGTGCGCCTGCCATATTCCGACCATGTGTTGTTGTTGCTGAACGATACTTCGGCATTGTGTTGTCCTTCACTTACTTCTCTTGAGGTTAAGCGTTCTCTTGAGGATAGACGTAATCTAACCAGCCCCATTTATCTTCAGTTGTTCCATTGAACAGGCCGAAGAATGTGTCCTGAATCACTTTAGTGATCGGGCCGCGTTTTCCTGCGCCGACACTGATGCGATCGACACTCCGGACCGGCACAATCTCAGCCGCTGTTCCGGTCATGAAAATTTCATCGGCCAGATAGAGGGCTTCGCGGGCAATATTGGCTTCACGTACGGTATAGCCAAGATCTTTTGCCAGAATCATAATCGTGTCGCGGGTAATTCCCGGCAGGATAGAGCTGGTTGTCGGTGGTGTCAGAATTTCACCGTCTTTGACGACAAAGATGTTTTCACCGGCACCTTCGGACAGATAACCGTCGACACTCAGGGCAATTCCTTCGTCATAACCGTGGCGGCGGGCTTCGCCTCCGACCAGCAGAGAAGAAAGGTAGTTACCGCCGGCTTTTGCTCCGGTCGGAATGGTGTTTGGTGCTGCGCGGTTCCAGCTGGAAATCATGGCGTCAACACCGCTTTCCAGTGCTTCTTCACCGAGGTATGCGCCCCACGGGAAAGCCGCAATAATCAGATCCAGTTCTGTACCGTTTGGCGGGCAAACGCCCAGACCGACGTTACCGACATATGCCAGTGGGCGGATGTAAGCTGAAGTCAGTTTATTTGTGCGTAAAGTTTCCCGGGTTGCTTCCATGATTTCTTCAATGGAATACGGGATCGGGAAGCGATAGATTTTGGCTGAGTTCACCAGACGTTGTGCATGTTCTTGATGGCGGAACACGATCGGTCCTTTGGGTGTGTCATAGCAGCGGACACCTTCGAATACGGATGTCCCATAGTGCATGGCGTGAGTCAGGACGTGCACCTTTGCATCGGCCCACGGCATCATTTCCCCGTTGAACCATATAAAATCCGCAGTATTAGTAGCCATTATTGTCTTCCTTTATGCACAAATTTTCTGTTGTAAATTGTTGTTCGGTAGTTCGTCGTTGCTGATCTGAGTGACCTCAACTGTACGGACGTCCCACAATTTTTCGATTTGATTGATCAGTGTGGTGATCGGGCGGTCACTGTCAACGATAATTTCAACGCTGGCGACTTTACTTTCATGGTTCTGGGTTGCCGCGACCTGTTTGATAATGAATCCACGGTGGCGAATGACACGCAGAACACGCTCTAACAGAACCGGCTTATCATCAGCTTTGATGTCGAGTAGATATCTTTCCATTGCGGTGTCTCCTATGTGTTTTCCAGCATGTCATTGTTGGATGCACCGGGTGGAACCAGTGGCCAGACATTTTCTTCTTCATCAATGACAACATGCAGCAGGTAAGCTGTTTTACTTGCCAGCATTTCTTTTAAAGCCGGTTCGACTTCTTCTTTTTTGGTAATTGTTTTACCGGGAATATCGAAAGCCCGGGCCAGCATGACGAAATCCGGGTTATCGTCCAGAATGGTCTCACTGTGGCGGCCGTCGAAGAACAGCGATTGCCACTGGCGAACCATGCCCAGACGCTGATTATTCAGCAATACTATTTTTACCGGGATCTGGCGACGTTTTAAAGTGCCTAATTCTTGGACATTCATCATGAATGAACCATCACCGGAAATCAGGATGGATTGATCATCCGGTCGGGCAACAGCCGCTCCCATGGCTGCCGGCAGACCGAATCCCATCGTGCCGAGACCTGCCGATGAAATGAAGTTCTGTGGTGCTCTGGGCTGAATATGCTGAGCTGCCCACATCTGATGCTGACCGACATCGGTCGAGACGATTGCGCTGTCCGGCATCATGTCGGATAGCTGTTTCAGTAACAGCGGTGCGTAGATCAGTTCTCCCGGATGGTCATAACGCCATTTGAAGCCACTACGCAAACTCTCACTGTGATGCGCCCAGGAACTGATGTCATGGTTGAGTTCCAGTTGTGGCAGAATCGTATTGATGTCGCCCCGCAGCGCAGCATTGGCGCGCCGGAGTTTATTAAACTCTGCGGCATCGATATCAATATGAATCACTTTGGCGTGTGGTGCGAAGGTATCCAGTTTGCCGGTCACGCGGTCATCAAAGCGGGCACCGACTGTAATCAGCAGATCCGATTCCTGAACGACCAGGTTGGCTGCTTTGGTGCCGTGCATCCCTAACATACCCAGATAGTGCGGGTCGTGACGGTCGATAGTTCCCAGCCCTTTCAGGGTACTGACCGAAGGCATCGGGTTGAGGCGCAGAAATTCCCGGACGGTTTCTGTTGCATTAGCAAGCTGGACTCCACCACCAACATAAAGAACCGGACGCTGGCTTTCACTGAGCATTTCCTGAGCTTTGGCAAGTTCTTCCGGATTGACCTGAGGCATTGCCGGTGGCGTAAAAGGTGTCAGCGTAGTGATCGGTGACTGAGCCAGTTGAACATCTTTAGCGATGTCGACGATGACCGGGCCGGGCCGGCCTGTTTTGGCAACTTCGAAGGCTTCCGCCAGTGTTGGTGCCAGTTCGTTGATATCTGTAACCAGATAGCTGTGTTTGGTGCAGGCCAGCGACATACCGATGACATCCATCTCCTGAAATGCATCGGTTCCGATGTGGGAACTGGCAACCTGCCCGGTAATAGCGACCAGCGGGACGGAATCCAGAAAAGCATCGGCCAGACCGGTGACCAGATTGGTTGCTCCCGGTCCTGATGTTGCCATACAGACTGCAACATCCTGTGTGGCTCTCGCCATACCGATAGCTGCCATGGCTGCACCCTGCTCGTGACGACACAGGATATGTTCGACACCGCCATCATACAGTGCATCGTAGATTGGCATAATGGCACCGCCCGGATAACCAAATATAGTCTTGATGCCTTGCTGCTTCAGGGCTTCTACGACGAGTTGTGCTCCGGTCATCGTGACCCTCCCGTACATTCATTGTTCTTGTTGCTTCGTGTTGTGCTGTTGTGTGGGCACATCATGTGCGACTCCCGTTATTCCGTATTGCTGAGTGAGTTCAGAATACGTTTTCTTGTTGTACAGACTAAAAAAAACCCCCGGACTTTTCAGTGCGGGGGTTTTTTAATTCTTGCTGCTATCTTTCGTCCAGTAGCCCCCGCGCGGAATCAATAATGACCACGACTAGAATCAGGCTAATTAGAGAATGTAAACGGACGATCAGATGCTTCATGAATACGAAATCTTATATCTGGTTATTGTTACAAGATTTGTTGAAAATCTCGACATAACTAGTGTGTAACATACAACTCTGTTACATGACAAGGAAAATATCATTCTTTTTTCATATTCTTTTATTTTCCACCTGCGTTATACCTGTTCCGGTACATTCAAGTCATGACTGATTGGCGTCATGAATAGTTATAAATCAATGACAAGGGAACAGAATGGGCTTAGCAATTATTCACAGTCGGGCCAGTGTCGGGGTCGAAGCTCCGCAGGTGACGGTTGAAGTACATATCAGTAATGGAATGCCGGGTTTTACACTGGTTGGCTTACCTGAAACGACAGTTAAAGAATCCCGGGATCGGGTTCGTAGTGCCATTATTCACTCCCGGTTTGAGTTTCCGCCAAAGAGGATTACGGTCAATCTTGCTCCGGCTGATTTACCCAAAGAAGGTGGGCGGTTTGATTTGCCAATTGCTTTAGGGATTCTGGCAGCCTCGGAACAGATCATTTCTGACCATCTTGCCCGGTATGAATTTTTAGGAGAATTGGCTTTATCCGGTAAGTTAAGAGCCGTGAAAGGTGTGTTACCGGCAGCGCTGGCTGCCGGGCAGGTAAAGCGTTGTCTGGTTGTGCCGCATGAAAATGGTGACCAGGCTGCGCTGGTCGGTAAAGACCAGCATCATTCCGCCGGTAGTTTGCAGGAAGTCTGTCAGGCGCTGTGTGGCGAATTGTCACTGGGTCTGTATCAGTCAGAACCGCAGAAATGTTCGCCGGTTTCTCCCCGGGACTTACAGGATATTATTGGTCAGCAACAGGGCAAACGTGCTTTGGAGATTGCGGCCGCCGGACACCATAATCTGCTCTTTCTCGGTCCTCCGGGAACGGGAAAGACAATGCTGGCATCCCGGTTGTGCGATCTTCTGCCGGAGATGAGTGATGAAGAAGCGATGGAAACGGCTGCGGTTGCTTCTCTGACTCAGCAGGATATTCATCAGTATAACTGGAAACAGCGGCCATTCCGTGCCCCGCACCATTCCAGCTCTATGGCTGCTTTGGTCGGCGGCGGTTCGATTCCGCGTCCCTGACAATTACATCGTAAAAGTGTACTAATAACCTCAAATATCGACATTTCAACAATGTATTTGTGTTCTGAGTAACATCAATATTGTGTAATGGATTGAACTATACATCATTAGCGAGGAATGGTTTTTCTCATGTCTGTACGTCAAATTCCTAAGAATTATCGAAATGTTACAGGGATTGCCTCATCCCAAAAAACTAAGGCGGGATTTTTTGAATCTACCTTGGAAAGAGATCTATTAACTCTTTTTGAATTTGATAAGAACGTTATTTCTTTTGATGTACAGCCAGTGGCAATTCAGTGGGTTGATTCTGAGGGAAAGTATAGAACCTACACACCGGATGCCTTGGTTCACTATAGAAATGGTCTTTGCCCATTCTCGCAGAAGAACATAGTTCTTTGTGAAGTGAAATATAGGGATGATATCCGGGATAACTGGGAAGTCCTAAAACCTAAATTTCGAGCTGCTATTCAATACGCAAACAAAATGGGCTGGCGTTTTAAATTGATGACTGAAAAGGAAATCAGAACCATCTATATGGAAAATGCCCGTTTTTTATTGTCCTACCTACACCGTGAATCTGATGAGCAACATGCTGAGTTGCTTGTTAAGCATTTGAGAAGTATGTCCTTCTGTACAATTGAAGAACTGATTAAAGCGATTTTCTTTGATAAATGGTCTCAGGCCGAATTGATCCCTACGCTATGGAATATGATTGCAACAGGAGAAATACGGACAGATCTGAATATTCCGCTTACTATGTCAGCAAGTATTTGGTTAGAAGGATAAAAGATAGCTATGGGACGTCGTTCAAGCCTTAGTAATGCACCAACGCTGAGTAGAGGTAGCTCAGTTTTCTATGAGGGATTTCAATACTTCATATTACAAATAATAGACTTAAGCCATGTACTCGCAGAGAAGGAAGCGTCTGGAGAAATAAAGAAGCTTCGAATTTCTGAATTGAATTTTGAGCCTGACTCAAAAAAGGTCAAGAGTCCGGCGATTGATGCGATGCCAGATAAGGATTGGCAGATTGCCCAAAGTCGTTTGGAGATTATTCGGCCATTGGTTGGTAAATCTGATAGGACAAAAGCTGATGTTGAAAGGGTTGCAGAAAAGCATGGATTCCATATAAACACGCTGTATAAATGGCTTCGACTTTATGAAGCAGACAATCTCCTCACAAGCCTTACTCCTAATCGACGTTCAGATCGTGGGTCTACGAAATTGACCCCTGAAGTTGAAGCAATTATCTCTTCCTGCATAGAAGATGAGTATCTGACTAAACAGAAAAAATCTGTTGTTATTGTTTATACAGAGGTTGAGAGATTATGCCGAAATGCAGATTTATCAGCTCCTCATATTAATACTGTGCGTAATCGTATTGACAGTATTTCAAGAAAACTCCGGATTAGCAGACGTTTTGGTGCTCAAAAAGCTCATCGGGAACTACATATGAATGAAGGCGAGTTTCCTCATGCAGATTTTCCCTTATCGGTTGTTCAGATAGATCATACGCCACTGGATATAATTATTGTTGATGACGAGTATCGTCTTCCCCTCGACAGGCCTTGGTTAACAATGGCTATTGATATCTATAGCCGTATGGTTGTGGGGTTTTATATCTCTTTTGATGCACCATCAGAAACAAGTGTTGGTTCTTGCTTGGCTCATGCTATTTTGACTAAAGATACCTGGCTCGCTGAGCATGATATTGATGCAGAGTGGCCCTGTTGGGGTCTGCCAAGGACAGTTCATGCTGATAATGCTAAAGAGTTTCGCGGAAAGATGCTCCAAAAAGCATGTGACTTGTACAATATTAATCTGGAATGGCGTCCAGTTGCTCGACCTCATTTCGGGGGACATATAGAGCGGTTATTAGGAACATTTGCTAAAAAAATTCATGCGTTGCCGGGAACTACATTTTCAAACATTCAGGAAAGAGGTGAATACGATTCGTGTAAAGAGTCTATCTTCACTCTCAAAGAGTTTGAGCATTGGTTTGCAAATCAGATTCAAATTTATCATCACGATTTCCATTCAAGCATTGGCCGCAGCCCGATTTCAAAATATGAAGAAGGAATATTGGGTAGTAAAACAACCAAAGGTGTGGGGCTGCCGGCGAGAGTTAAAGATGAACATGCATTACGTTTGAATTTTTTGCCATATGTTGAGAGAACGATTCAGTCCTATGGCATACAAATTGACAAAATTAACTATTACCATGATGTATTACGTGTTTGGATAAACTCAACAGTTGATGGAAAAAGTAAGTTGAAACGTACTTTCATTTTCCGAAGAGATCCCCGGAATATTAGCGTTGTCTGGTTTTTTGACCCTCAGCTAGAAACATATTTTCCTATTCCATATAGAAACAACTCTTTTCCTGCCGTCAGTCTCTGGGAAGTTCGTACAGCGAAGAAAAAACTCAAAGATGATGGGATGAAAACAATTAACGAAGATGTGATCTTTGAATCGATTGAAAAGATGCGCGAAATTGAAAAATCAGCGGCTAAAAAAACGAAAAAAGCCAGAAAATCACATCAACGAAGGAAGGTTCATGAACAACGAGCTTTTATTGGTCAAATCAAGCCAAATGAGATGACACTATCAACATCTGATACAGGTTCGGATGATGAGGTGATTCTTCCTTTTGATGATATCGATGAGGTGATAGGTCATGAGTGAAACCAGCATTGATGAGTATGCTCATTTGGGAGCTGTGGCAAAAGAATATGTTCAATGCAGCATAGAACAGAGAATTGACTATATACGTTCTCCACACTGGATCGGGTATCCCAAAGCAAAGGACATCATAGCAAAATTAGATGACTTGTTGACATACCCCAAACGCCACAGGATGCCAAATCTTCTAATTATTGGAGAAAGCAACTCGGGAAAAACGATGATTGCTGAACGTTTTGTTAAGATGCATCCCGCGTACGAGAGAGAAGATAACGATGGTATTGTCATTCCTGTATTATCTATTCAGGCTCCTCCTGTTCCGAGTGAATCCAGGCTCTACAGTAATATTCTGGATAAGATGTTTGCACCGTATCGTCCTTCTGATTCAACAGAGAAGAAACAATTCCAAGTAATTCGCTTAGTTCAGGCGTGTAATGTTCAGATGTTAATCATTGATGAAATTCATTCAATTTTGGCTGGTAATCTGGAAAAGCAAAGAGTCTTTCTGAGTGTATTACGTAACTTGGGTAATGAGCTGAAGATCCCTATTGTTGGTCTGGGAATTAAAGATGCTCTCCGGGCAATGAAAACTGACCCTCAATTAGATAATCGCTTTAAACCTGTTTTGTTACCCCAGTGGGAGTATTCAACTGATTATCGACGGTTATTGGCTAGTTTTGAAAGTGTCTTACCCTTAAAGAAAGCCTCTAAGTTGTCGAAGAAGACTATTGCACTCAAATTGCTCAGTATGAGCGAAGGTCTATTGGGAGAACTGTCTGAGCTTCTTTCTGAAGCAGCCATTAAGGCAATAGAAACAGAAAAAGAATGCATTGATTTGGATATTCTGAACTCTCTTGAGTGGTTATCTCCGACTTTAAGGCGAAGTGTATAGATGAATATCTGGCCGATTCACCCAAGCCCCATGCCAGATGAAATCCTTTCCTCATGGCTGACTCGTGTTGCTATGGGGAATGGACAGAAACTATCTACAATCATTCGGTTGGTCTCAGACTTGTGTTCTATGCCATATAAATATCTGGATAGCTCTTTTCCATCAACAGAATTAAACGGGCTCAGTGAGAAGCTGAATGTTCCAGAGGATACTATCTATAGGACAACATTGGATAGTTACGCAGGTTTCCTATACGAGCGATCATCATACAGATCTCGAAGACAGAGTTGTGTTCTTAACGCCGGTGAAACTAGAAATCATTTGTACTACCAGCAATATTGTCCTCTCTGTTTAAGAAATAACATCCCATATTATCGGAAGAGCTGGCGTGTTTCGTTTGTGACGGTTTGCCCGACGCACAGTACGAAACTTCTTGATAGGTGTTGTCAGTGTGCTTCACCCATTATGGTCATTGGTAATGATATCAAGGAGAAGTACTTGCAATATAGAGGGAATTTTACAGATTGTCATGTGTGTGGATATGATTTAAGGACGTTCCCTTCTGAACCCGCGGATACCCATGTTATTCATGAAACTAATTGGTACTTATCAATTTTACAAAGTGGCTTTGTTCAATTACAAAAAGATAAAGATTTTTGGATTTATTCATTCTCATTTTTTAGTCTTTTAAGATTAATGATGAAGATGACTATTAATGAGTGGAGTAAAAAAGGAAATATCAGATGTGAGTCAGTTGATCCTGATTCCTTTCCCATAGAGGTTCGATATAGAGCGGTTCAATTTTTGGTTGGGATGTTTCAAGATTGGCCATATAGATTTGTGGAATACTGCAGGTCTTGGGGGATCCAGTATCACAAAATTAAGACTATCGAAAAAATATGTAGGAGAGTCCCCTTTTGGATTGAATCAGATGTTCAACCAAGACTATATGCTCCTAATGTGGAGCCTAGTGAAGAGAGTGTTTTGGCTGCTATAGATTTAATGAAAATTCAAAAGCGAAGAGTGAATATCTCTAGTGTGAATAAATTTATGGGATATGTCGATGCTATTACAGTGCGTAGAATTGTAAAAACAAGAGTCTATAGAGAAGACTAATTATTTCATTAAATAGGAATTTTATATGTATCCATATGAACCATACGAAGGTGATGACCAAGATGACATTGATATCACTTTTGATGATATTTTAGGTATGAGTCTGGAAGGTGTCAGTTCTCTGGAAAGAGAGGAGTTATTACTCCTTGCGCAGAAATTTGTGGCGCTTGAGATGAAAGTTGGGAATTTACCAACACAGTTAGACCATTTTGAGCGATGTGATCTGAATGATTATCTCCAGTTGGGACTGAATAACGAGACTAAATATTCCAGTTTGTTAAAGGAAATTGATTATCTATTGTATGTTACCAAAACTTTTGTTGCTTTGATAAGAACGGAAGAAAAAGCAATGAAAGCCCTTGCTCTTGATGATCCTGGTGCTTATGCAAAAATGCTATCTTATCGTAGAAAATATATAAGTCGTTATAGTTTTTTAGGCCAATATAGCAAGAATAATCTATCTACTTTCTTGACTGAAAATAAAGAAAGTGATAGAGATCATTCTCACTGGTTCCATATCTGTGAATCACAGGTACTAGAAAATAGCTATTCTAGGGTGAGTGCTCACTTGGAACGATTGCCTATTGATGAAAATATTTTTAAGTAGTCTTTACTTAATCCATTTTTGTGTTGGGAATTTAAGTACCAGTACACATTGTCTTCGGCTCTTGTTAAAGCAACATAACCTAAGCAAAGAGCTTCATTGTGCTGGGCATTATCATATGTTGTAGGCATATCTGTCCATAGATAAATAGCATTCTTTAGAGGGTTCCAGCTATCGTAATATATATCACCTAATAAGAAAATTGATTTTGACTGAAGCCCCTTGCTTACATGAATAGTCATCGGCTGGATAACTTCATTTTTTTTCAGATTATTATACAATATATCCCATTTCTGGCATCCAGTATTGTTAAGAAGTTTATGATATCTAGAAATTATATATATAGGCTTTTCTTTTGATGCGTTGATTCTATTTACTTCTTCATGAAGTTTCTCTGCAAGGTGTTCATAATTTATTTTTGTCTCATAAGTGCCAGTTTTTATTTCTTCTATGATCATGAATTTTGAATTTTTTGATTCTTCATCTTTACGCGCTGATTTGAATATTTTATCACAATTTAATTTTTTTAAATATATACGAGCTATTTCTATAATATTATTTAGGCTGCGATAGTTTATATACAGCCGGACTATGCTGAATTTTCCATATATAGGAAAATATAAATCAGGATTCATGATAAAATGACGGGCTCCTCCTCGCCATGAATATATAGATTGATTTTCGTCACCCACAAACATGATTGTGCCTTTCGCCATTTTTTTCGTATATATTTTTTTTATATTATTTATAAAGTTGATAATGTTAGGGGAAATGTCTTGGAATTCATCTATTAGTAAATGCTCTGACCATTTTAAATTTATTTCTGGATTACATTGACTTAGGTCACAATGCTTAGATGAACTGAAATTGTGAAATATTTGTTCAAAGGTAATGAGGTTTTTACTTTCTAAGTGTTCTTCTAACTTCTTATTGAAAATTATGGCTGCTTCTAAAAAAGTTATATCATTCTCTAATAACTCTGAAAAATAATTTTGTTCACATATGGTTTCTATACTATATTTTGTTATTTTTTTTCCAAGAGAGTATATAAAGCTTGATAAGCTATAGAAGTGCTCATATACAGGTTTAAAGTTCTTATCTCCAGGATTTTTATTGATGGATTCCCCAATATTTGCATATGTGAAGTATGGAGCTGAAGGGATTCCATTCATTGTATTGTTTCTATCAATTAGATCTTGAAGATCCTGTTGAGAGTGTACCCATAAATAATCTGGTCTAGCTATGGATAGAATAAAATATCTACGATAATTCATTCGGTTGTATATAGAGTATCTTTTCATTTTATCTGATTTTAAGTATTGATCTCTATAGTTATTAATATCTTTGCTTATAAATATTTTTAAATTTAGATTAGGTAGATTAATATGGTATTTTAGATTTGTTCCCCCAACTTTTATATAACCTTTTTCTTCATGGCAAATTAAATTATTCATATAAAAGTTTCTATTTTCTTCAATCCAATCATTAAATGAAGTATCAGACAGTTCATTTTCGAAGATATCATAATATTTATTGTCTGAATCTTTCTTTACTGATTTTCTCCAGAAAGAATATACATAAAGTTTATCAATTGTTTTTTTAAATTTATCATCTTCTAAATATAAATCATTATATACCTTATTCATTTCTTCAGATAATTTGGGAATAAAGTCGTCGCATTCATAAGATTGCTTTATTTCGTCCTCAGACATCATTGTAAAGTCATCAATATCTAATAATTCACCATTATCTAATTCTAACTTGGGAGTAAAGTTGCCGTGTATCAATTTTCGTCCATCTCCAAATTTTTTATGGAGCATATAGGCCAATGAATGAAATGTTTTTACAACAGAGCGGCCTACCTGTTCATCTATTGGATTATATTTTGGAGGTAATGCATTGATAATGTGGACTAATTTCTCTATAAACTCTTTTCTGGATGCTCGTGTAAATGTTGTTACTGTAATCTTATTGAGTGGTATATCGAGAGCTTTGTATAAGAAAGCTACGCGACAAGCAAGAACAGTCGATTTGCCAGATCCCGCTCCCGCTTGGACACACGTCGCTGGGTTTTCACTGAAGAGCATTTGAATTTGTTCTTCATTTGGTGTTATTCCTATTCTGTGTAATTCAGATAGGAAATTCGATTTCTGAGTTGATGAAAAATTGTATCTTTTCTTCTGAACAATAGGTTCGATGGACGGTTCTTCTTTATATGGTGAGGGAATATTGTAACTAGAGCAATGTTTTTCTATGTTTTCTCGTTCTTGGATATTGGTTTGTTTAAGGTTCTTAATATCATTACTTGCTTTTTCATGTTTAGCTAGAAGGTCGTTAAAAGCATACTTATAGGACTCAAGTTTCTTCCTATATAGAGCGTGAATGTTTGAAATTTCGCTTTGATGAGTGGACTCTTTTTGGGAGAGTTTTCTATTATTTCCCTGCTCTGCTGTATCTAACAAATCGAGACTTAGCTCTTTCAATAAGTCATAGTCTTTTTTCTTTACTCTCCCAAACCATCCTATTTTTATGCTTGGTAGTCGCTCTAATAGTTTTTTCTTATATGTTTTCTGGGATTCGTTTATGGAAGACATATCAGCTAAATTTAAATCCTATATATTTTTCAATAATGGCTATCTGTCGCTCAACATATTGCCCGTTTTCTACTGAAAGATTAGAAGAATGTTTGAGAGAATAGCTCTCCGCATACGGTTCTATCATCTCATGCTTCCAAGTTCCTCTATTCTCTGCACAGTTTTCAATGAGAGATGATAACAGAGATCTAGAAAGAGTATTAGAACCATGGCATATAGCCAAAAATAATGAAGCAGAATCTAACTCTATCCATCCTTCCTCAACTGAGGCCGTTCGACGCTCTATATCTATAAGATAAATTGTTGCGTGACTTGAAATGGTTAAATTTGCAATGATGGCCCTGCGATGTTTTTTCTGCTCAGCAAGGTTGAATCCTTTGATGTAATTAATGTACTGCCATGTGGATTTTCTTCTTGTATCAGTCCACGTGTCTGGAAAATACGAGTAGACAGAAGAGGGGGCACCCAAACCTGAAAAAACCTGAATGAACTCGGAATGAGTTATGTATGGTGAACTTTTTAGGATTGACAATAATTTTAGGAATAGTTCTAGCCGACATATCCGATTCTTAAAAATGTGTCTGTTTTCGTATTCACTTGGAGGTAAGCAAAAATCAACCGGAGGGATAGCACCATTTGATGAGCCATCACCAGTGTTTCCTGCTCCGACATCTTTTTCGTTGGGGGGGCCGGAAGCGTTATCTTTATGGTTTTTGTGTGGGTCTTGTCTCTGTTTCTCTACATTTTTTGTCACTAAGTCAGAAAATTCTGTTCCCCTGCGTTTTTCAAGTAAAAGCTCTTCCATTTTATTGGTTGGCTCTTCCTGAGGCTGTAGCTCCAATTGGTTATCTTTTTTTACACGAGGTTTTGGTTTTCCACTTTTTGATTGACCTTCCACGGGCCTGGTTCCAGGGGAATTGGGATCCTTGTCTCCAGGATTGTCCCTAAAATGCTTTAAATTTGTGAATGGGTAGGCCGCAGAACAACCAAGTATGTCATATACGATAAATGTTTTATTCTGAGCTTCTTCTTTATGGCACCATTTACCATACACATTTAGGTTGGTTGTTTGGTTCTCAAAAGGAAAACCAGCTTTAGGGCGTATAGGTTGTCCTGTGTTCTTTTGTATGGACATATTGGGACTAATGTTGCTAATGACAGTGTTTGCCTTCTTATCAAAAGCTAAACGTGCAACCTGAGACGCTGCACTATCATGTGTTTTAGCCTTCAGCATGATAAAAGCCTCACCAGAGTCATTAATATATGATTTTGCTGGGTCATAAATAGAATCGAGTTGAAGTCCAAATTTAAATATCTGTTGAAAGACATATTGAGACTCGGAAAAGTATGCCTGTAGAATGACATAGTGTGGAATTGCAATCCTGTTTCCATCCGGCAGGTTTATGATTTCGCAATATGTATGGGTCGCAGGTTTGTGATAAGGGTGATAAGCGA
The DNA here is from genome assembly GCF_024346955.1 of Vibrio mangrovi. Lineage (NCBI taxonomy): Bacteria > Pseudomonadati > Pseudomonadota > Gammaproteobacteria > Vibrionales > Vibrionaceae > Vibrio > Vibrio mangrovi. The sequence goes on from NZ_AP024883.1 coordinate 100,294, forward strand.
ATGGGATTATATGGTTCCCTTTTGTATCCTTGGCTCCTGACTGGAGAGTTGCTGTAGTCTGGATATCTATGGTTGTTGATTGAAAGCACTCTCTCATTTCCATTGAATGCTTCAACTTCAGCCTTCTCCCTTTATGCCAAACATCACCTAGTCGTACGATCATAAGATAGCTAATAGGTATACATACTCTGTTTGGCTGAGAAAAATTTGTTGATGTTTTGTAATTGAGACTGGAGCTATTCGGCTTTGACTTGAAAGCTGATAGATATACATCTACAAGTGGTTCACTAAAACGTTGACCGTATTGGTTGAAGTAGTGCAAGTATCCAAACCAGTCAACCCGCCAGTAGTTATTATCATGATTAGTTAACTCATTTATATTAAAGTCAGTAGGTGTTGTCACGGTAACTCTCTTAACTACAAATAGAAAGTAGAGGCACAGCACTATACTGTGCCTGTTAGATTTAACTGTTTGGTAATGAACGCCAATGAGAGCAGACACTTTCCCACTTGCCGTATCGGAATCTGGGGTAGCTGACCACATGGACGACTTTGGGTTTGTTGGACTTATCCATACAATCCTCCTAATCAGAGATTATGGAGGGACCTCTATTGTAATCAGAGCTGACACACGCTAATATCTTTAAAAGTAATCTTGATATAGCGGTAGGCTGAGACCTCCGGTATAAACCTGAAAGTAAAAATTGTGGTGATTTTTACTTTTCAACTCTGAAATAGACTTTTGTTAGTAGCGAAAGTCTATTTTTCCTTCCTGACTCCTTTAAATGGTGTTTTGTCGGATGTTTTCACATCCATGAATCTGCCAGTGTTTGTATCTCTTTTCACCCAATGTCCACTAGGTGTCTGGGTTTGAGAGCGTTCTCTTACTGCTCCGTTTCTATGGTTATCTCCGGTTTTTCCGTTTGTTGCCATGGATCTTTCCTCTTTTGTGATGTAAGTTACTACTTAACGTATGGGTTGTGTTAACCTATACGGCATAGGTTAGATTTTTCTATACGAGCTGTCAATGTACATCTAACAAAAAATTTGCTTTATATGTGTATATTGTATATATATACAGTGATTCTGTTTGATATATACATACGATTTGGTTTGGTATAACATGCCGCCAATTTTTTTATGGAGATTTACACATGACCTTAGCTGAGAGATTGACGGAGTTACGAGTGAGTAAGAAAGCGTCTCTACAAGCTGTCGCAGACGCTGTCGGTGTATCGAAACCTCATATTTGGGAACTCGAAAAAGGTAAGACTAAGAATCCATCATTGGAATTATTGAAAAAACTTGCACTATACTATGGCATCACTCTTGATTCGTTAGTAGGACTTGATTCTGGAGAGAATACTAGTGCTCACGTTTTATTTCGAGATTTTAAGTTGGATATAGATAATTTATCGGAAGAAGATAGACAGACCATTAAAAATGCTTTAGAAATGGCAGAGGCTCTAATTAAGCAAAGAAAAAGTACATAAAACTAATGATTAATATAGATCGACTAGCATTGGCTGATTTTTTTACTCCTGAAGAACTTGTAAATGAAATATTCCGTCAGTGCCCCGATCTACGTATTCCTATTCCTGTCAAAGATATAGCTAAGGCATGTGGTATTATTGATATAGTGGAACTGGGTTTGTCAGAGAATTCTCGTCTTGAAGGGATGTTAGTATCTGATTCTGTTAAAGAATATGGTATAATTTTTCATAAGAAGCATACTGATATCAGTGGGCGAGAACGATTTTCTATAGCTCATGAACTTGGGCATCATCTTTTACAACATCATAGTCCAAATAACTATTGTATTGATAATTTTACCAGTTATTATCAGAAAGAATTTGAAGTAGAAGCTAATGCATTTTCTGAATTATTATTGATGCCAGAGTCAATAGTGTTGCCCGATTTAAATTCTAAAGATGTTTCTTTGAACCTATTTAATGAAATCTCCTCAAGATTGGATGTTAGTTTTTCTGCAATGGCTAATCGGTGCTGTAAATTACTTAGTTTACCAATGGCTATAGTCCATGCAAAGGATAATGTGTGTTCGTACTGTTGGGCTAATTGGGATGCTTTAGCTTCTTGGAAACTGAAGTATTTGAAAGAGCAGGCTCTTCCTCTGGAAAGCTTAATTGTAAATGAACGTGCACTTCAAAATGAGATCACGGATAAACAGGTCGTATCTTCAAACGCCTGGTTTGAAGAATCTGAAGGGTATTCCTTGCCAGAAAGAGTATTAGAGCAAACGTATTACCAAGACAATGGTTATAGTGTTACATTGGTTTTGGTATGCTCTTGATGTTATTTAATTAATCTTTGATATTCTTTTCTGAGTATAATCGTGGATTTAGTATGTGAGTTCCAGTCTCAGGACATAAGAAGGTTAGAGATGTTCGTCTATGAAACCTGTTTTCAACCACTCCTGGCTTATAAATGAAGCCGAAGCCTTAAAACTACAACAGGCACTATCAGCCAAAGTAATCAAGGTAGATAGATTCAATCATATTGAGCTAATTGCCGGAACTGATGTGGCCTATCAGAAGGAAAGCAACAAGTTAGTCGCAGCTGTTGTTGTTCTCGATGCGAACACTTTGGATATTGTAGAAACCGTCATCGTAGAGGATACAGAGCAGTTCCCTTATATCCCGGGACTGTTCTCTTTTCGGGAACTCCCACCACTAGTTAAAGCTTTTGCTCAGTTAAAAAATACACCTGATTTGGTTGTCTGTGATGGGCAAGGTTATGCTCATCCTCGCCGATTTGGATTAGCCTGTCATTTGGGCGTTATTTTCAATATACCAACCATTGGGTGTGGTAAGACTAGATTGCTTGGGGAACATGAGGAACCACATGAAAAAAGAGGAGCAATGGCTCCTCTGATGGATAACAATGAAATTATTGGTAATGTCTTGCGGACACAGGATGGTATCAATCCTGTTTATATCTCTGTAGGCCACCGAATCTCTTTAGAAACTGCTTGTGACTGGATTTTAAAACTTTCTCCTAAATACCGGCTGCCCGAAACAACAAGGCAGGCCGATCAATTAGTGAAAGCAAGTTTAAAAAAATAATCACCAATCTGCGTACATTTCTCGATGTCGTTTTAGAAGATTTGCCTGCACGGATTCAGGATCTAACTCTCTGGATTCAACCAAATCACCACTTTCATTCCACTCTTGGTAACCGAGCTCGATTCCAAGCTCATATTCAGCTTTGATTTTTATACAGCCATTATCAAACCAAGTTGTGCTTTCACCATGTCGAAGTCCTCTTTTGCAAGAAAACTCTTCTTTGAGCTGCCCTGAAGGATACCAACGCTTAGTTATTCCAGTAGCAAAGCCATTTTTATACTCAACTTCGCTTAAAAGCTTACCTTCAGTTCCTGGCTCATAGCTCACGCCAGTAAAGGGGTGGCCTTCATATAGACAAAGGTCGCCATCTAGATCTAGTTCATCATCATCAATTCTAATCATGGCTTCACAATACTCTTTTTGCTGTAATTCATAACTTCTGGAAAATACTGTGTTCCATTCGTTAAAAAATCACAATGTGGGCAACGGGGGACAGGAAGCCCTCTTAATGGAACTGATGCTTTTTTAGCAGAAATTGTATATATCATAAAATCATCCAGTGCTGCACCTTCTCTAGCTAGCATGGCTTTATTTAATGCATATACTTCAGCATGAGTTCCAGCTCCAAGAGTTTTCTCGTAACTATTCATAATGTCTGATGGCATGTTCTCTAAACGATTTGCCAATAGTGGGTCCAGTTTTGAAGGAAGTGATTCGTGGTTTATATCAAAAAAGTACTGTCCTGTTTTTGTATCATATACACCTGCTACAACAGGCCCCATTTCATTTTTAGACATCCCTGTTCTAAGCAGCCGATTGTATTCTTCAGTCGTTGCTCCCCGTAAGTTAATGCGTTGGTTGATTTGTTCTGCTGTCAACGTACCATATTTTGCGCGTAGCTCTTCCAGCCGCCCCTTCTGTAACACTTTCTGACCAGCACAATTACGCATCATCAACCCCAACGGATCAATCCACCCGGTCGGATTCTTCACATACTGGTAGTTGTTTAACCCGCCCGCCAGACCAATGGGGTCAACCGTAATAAAACGTCCGGTATCCGGGCTATAGTAACGGTGCCGGTTGTAATGTAAACCCGTTTCTTCATCATAATACTGCCCCTGAAAACGCAGCGGGCTGGTGATTTCGGCTTTGCGCTGGTAGGCAACATTACCGTAACTGTGATAATCCACCGACCATGCCACTTGCCCGGTTGCATCGGTGATTTCCAGCGGCGTCCCAATCTGGTCAAGGTGATAGAAGTACGGTGTCGCGTTAGCTGCACCTTCTCCGGTAATCAGTGCCAGCGGTTTAAAGCTGCCGTACTCGTACAGATAAGTCTGGTAATGACTGTCGCCTGATTCGGCCAGCAGTTTATCGCCCTGCCACAGGAATTCGGTGGTTCTCTGGTGTCCGGTTTTGTCGGTGACCGCTTTTTGAATCCGTCTGCCAAACGCATCATATTGGTATTCCGCAATAGTGCCGTCGTGCTTTTCAACCCGGGTTAACCGGTGCTGACCATCGTATTCATAGCGGGTGATAAGTGACTGATTCGTCCCTCTGGCTTCCTGAATGAGGTTACCGAACTCATCATACTGATAGTGACAGTCACCCTGAAACAGCAGCCGGTTACCTTCTACATTACTCAGTCGGTCCTGTATCAGGTTGCCTGCCGGGTCATGGGCAAACGTCTCGCTGACACTGCCACGCACCGACGTCAGACGGTCCAGCGGGTCATACTGATATTGAGTCAGGCCGCGCAGGTTATCTTCCACCTGCATCAGGTTGCCCGAACGGTTGTACTGATAACGGCGGAACAAGGTCTGTTGCTGCGCCTGACTGACCCGGTGCTCGCTCAGGCGGCCCATGTCGTCATACTGGAAGTGACTGGTCAGCGCGCCCTGTGTCCGGCTGCTTTCCAGACCACTCACCTGATACTGGTGTTGGGTCAGGCAATGTCCGTTCAGGCTGACCTGATGCAGACGACCGTGCTGAAACTCATAATCAATCTGCTGGCCGTCCGGCAACAGGTGCGCTGTCAGATGCCCCATCGCATCGTAGCGGTAACCGGCACTCGCCCAGCCCTGATGTTCAACCGTCAGCCGGCCCAGCACATCATATTCATACGCCAGCGGCCACTGGCCGTCATTAACACCGGTCAGATGGCCCAGTAAGTCATAGCTGTAACTGATAGTTGATTCATCCGGCAGGATTTTCTCTATCAGTTTGCCCTGCTCGTTATATGCATAGCGGGTAATCAGCTCAGTGCCTTCACTGCCGATTTCAGTCTTCGCAGTCAGTTGGGTATGGCTGTCATACTCATACACGAACTGACGACCATCAAACGTCACTTCCCGCTGCACATGACCGGTCGGCATGTAATCAATCTGATAGCGTTCGCCACGCTCGTTGATAATCTCGCTGACAAAATGGAACGGGTTGTCGTAGCGGTACTGAACCGTACTGCCGTCCGGGTTGGTTTTCTTCGTCACCAGATGCAGCGGGAACTCATAGTCATAGGTCGTGACTCTGCCCTGCTCATCGGTAAACTTAGTCACCTTGTTGTAAGCGTTGTATTCATAGAAACGGGTCTGCCCGCCGGGAAGCACCTGTTTGGTCAGCCGTCCGCTGCGGTCATAAGACAGTTCGGTAACTCCCTGACTGTCATGGCGCAATCGCAGTCGCCCCAGAATATCGTAGCGGTAGCGAATCACTTCACCCTGCGGTGTGGTTTCATCCACCAGATGACCGTTGCGGTTCCAGGTCAGTTTGTGCTCACCACCGTCCGGATAGATGATTTTCTCAATCAGGCCGTGGTCATTGTAGTCATAGCTTGTGGTGTGACCGAGCGGGTCGGTCTGCTCAGTAATATGGCCCAGATGGTCATGTCGGTACTGCCATATCGCTTTGTCCTGCTGCACTTTGCTCAGCAGGCCATTGCGATAAGAAAAATGGGTGGTTAAGCCATTGGGCTCGATTTTAGCAACCAGCTCCCCGGCATCGTTATACACCGATTCAGTGACATTGCCGAGCGCATCGGTTTCTTTGGTCAGGCGGCCTTTATCATCGTATTCCTTGAGGTATTCACCGCCGCTGCCGTCCACTTCTTTCACCAGCCGGGCGTTTTCATCATGCTGATACACCTGCTGCGAGCCGTCGCTGTTGGTCAGCGTCACCGTTCCGGCATCTTCATCCCATTCATAACGGGTATCCACCTGAGTCAGGTTACTGTACTGGCGGATTGCCCGAACCTGCTTGCCTTCGCCCTGCCATTCCCAGCGGAATACTGCGCCACCGGCCAGCTCACGCGACTGAATCACATGCTGTGCATCGTAGGTATACTGCTCGGTTTCACCACTGGCATTGGTTGCGCTAATCAGTTGTGACAGACCGTTATAGCCATAACTCACCTGCGTCTGAACAAACTGCCATTCATCCTGCTCGGCCAGATAAGCATACAAATCCACCCGGGCAATCAGGTCATGTTCATACACCAGTTCAAACTTCAGGTTGGTCTCGGTGGCAACCCGCACCGGACGATGCTGCCGGTCATAAGCGATACTCAGCGTATGGTCGTAAACATCCTTGATGGCGGTCAGTCTGCCGCTGTCACCGCTCATTTTAAAGGAATAAAAATGCTCCCCGGCAGCAATCACAATCTGCTCGTCACTGCCCAGAAAAGCCGCCGAGCCCGCCATCCGGTTGGTCATGGCCGGAAGCTGTTTTGTCGGTCTGGGGAAACGGGTCAGCTTGCCTTCGCCGTCCCGCCAGATGATTTCATCCCCATCCACAGTCAGTTGATGAGAAAGCGCATGCGACCAGCCGTAACCCAGCCCGACGTTGGTTTCAACAGCGCCGGTCCGATAAAGCCGTTGCCACTCAAACGGCAGCAGACCAATCAGATGGCCGTCGGTCAGCTCAAGCAGTTCTTCACCGGTTGCCATGGAAATCGGGTCATTGTCACAGACAGTTGTCTTGTTACCTTGTGTTGAAAGGCCGGATTCGTTTTTTGCCACCTTGCTGCTATCCGGCAGATCGTCCTTGTCCATGTGAAGTTTACTGGTAGGTCGGTTACTGGCTTCAAACTCAAGTTTGCCATTGCGATAGACACCTTTGCCGCCCTTGTTCATGGCGATACGCTTGAATTTCTCACAGGCCTTGTTAATCAGTTTCTTGGCAAAGGCAAAGATTTCCTCAATCACTTCCAGCAGTGGTTCGATGACCTTTTTAATCGCCACCCCGGCAGTTTTCACCGCCCGGTAAACCGCATAAGCCACCCCAGAAGCCGGTGTGGCAATAAAGGTCACAATTACGCCACCAAGCAGCCCCAGCAGCACACCAGCCAGTGCATTCCCCCCCATTTCAGCCAGCTTATTCAGCATTCCCGTCAGCGGCACCATTGAGATATAAGCCATCATCGCCCGCACAAACAGGTACAGCGCCGCTTCATCTGAGGCAAACAACAATGCCTTTTCCAGCATATCCGGGGCACTGCTGGCGGCATTTTTAATGGCATTAATAATATCCGCCGCACCGTCAACCATATCTTTCAGTGCTTTCTTCGGGTCTTTGAGCATGTCATAAATTTCGCCAATCCCGTCCCACAGCTCTTTCAGTGCCTTCCAGATACCCTCGGCAAAATGGCTAATGACCGATAAAACCGACTGGGCAGCGCTATTGGAAAAATAACTATCCCATTCCGGTTTGAATGAATTCCACTTACCGGTCAGCCAGTCAACCAAATCTCCGCTGAGCTCATCATAATGAGCAAACAGGCTATCCATCTCCGCCGGCGTCGGTTTATTGTTAATCACCACTTCATAATATTTCCCCGGCGTCAGCCCGGTGACGGTGGCTTTTCCTTGTGTATCAAGGGTAACAGTCTGGGTTTCACTCCCATCTTCGGCTTTGATAATCGCATCAATACCGCCCAGTGGGACGTTATAGATAGACTGGAACATACTCTCGATTTCCAGTTTACCGCTAAGCGGGCAGCTCACTTTAGTGGCATAGTTATCATCATCTTTGCCGACCGTCGTACTCGCGCCACTCACTTTGAGTTTTTTGTCCATCGAAAAAAGTGAAGGCAAATCCAACGCAGCACTGCCCTTATCCGCAAGCTGAAAATACCACTTCTTTGTATGTTCCCGATATTCGGTCAACAGACCGGGAAAGGCTTCCAACTGCTGATTGATATAGTGATAAAATTCCTGTTTTTCGCTCATGAAAGCATCCCCAACCGTTGTTGTTCTTGCTCTATATATTCAATGAAAGCCGCAAGATAACCGTCTTTTTCACCCTGATACCGGGCCACAAAACGCGCCGTTTTCTGCCGCAATACCGGCTCAGGATAAGCGTCATACAGTGCCTGTTGATATTCACGCAACCCCTGAAGCAGATTATTGGTCAGCACGCTCGGGTCTTCACTCAGTGCCGCCAGCACCGCCTCCGGCACGGTCCACCACGGGAAAGCGCGTTCCTGAAAATCGGCGGTTGCTGTCGGGGACGGGTTATCGACCCGCGTCAGTTCTTGCTGTGATGAAGACAGGCTCAGCCAGCACTGCGTAGGCCCCATCAGGGCAGTGCGCTCTTCCTGTTCGCAGAAGGTTGCAACATCCAGCCCGAAACGGGGGTCGTAGAAACGGAAAAACACATGTTCGCCCGAAGGCAGCCACACATGAGTCAGGCTGCGGAAATGGGCCTGAACGGTGGCAAAATCAGCCTCACTGCCGACCACAATGCCCCAGTCATCGCAAGATTCGGTTGCAATCCAGTCAAGAAACGGATGCTCCGGTGAGATCTGAGCGATATTCGGCATCACTTCGCGCCACTCGGCATACGGTGTGCCGAGCCAGATACCCTGAGTATTCTCGCCGCCGTTCATATAAAACCAGCGCTGTGGATCACCATCACTGGTTCCGTTGAGTATCACGTACCAGTTTAAATCTTGCGTGAGTTGTTTGTTTAGATAAGACATGGGGCAATTTCCTTTAACATGCTTACCCGCTTCATTTGTTGCCTTGTTTGGATACAAAGCCAACTCAGAAATATCAAACTTCGCATATAGTCATACCTATGTTGTTAGTTTTATTTTTATAATGATGGAGATTTCCCCAAATTAAGCCCTAATGCTCTTATCTCTCAGTTAAGTAAGGGAAATAAGTTCAAGATTATATGAATTTGGTTTAACCTGATTCATTAGGTTTGTGCGGTTTGCAGAGTTGAAATGTATTTTTTGGGATAGGGTTATCATTATTGGCATTATGAGAGGGTACAGAAGCTAATGCTGTATCTATCTGACTGAGCAATGCTATATGACTAAAAACCCAGCTCAATGAGTTGGCTGGTTATTTGTTTAACATATCGATTAACAAGAAAGTCTAACTGATGGTTACTTTGTGTCAGTCTTGTAAAGTCTTCCAAAAACCTGACTGGACAAACTAATGAAAGTGTTTGGTTATTTTTGAACACGAAGTCAGCCTGGGGGCTACCATCACTATCTATGAATTCAATCAGGTAAGTTGCCGGGATCTGGCGATTCAACTCCTGCTCAAGTTTCTCAGAAAGAGCACTATATAAACGTCTACATTCTTTCTTGGCTTTATGGGTTTGTTGGTAATTAAAAATGTGGTTGCTGTCAAAGGAGACCTGGATACAATTGTCATCACTCCTATCCAAGTGTACATCCATCTGAACTTGATGCGGATAACACTGTTCAATCCATGAATTCACAGCCTCTTCAATTTTGCTTAGGATATAGTGAGAGGCAGAATACAGACTCCCATAGACCATTTGTCCATTCATGAATAACCGAATCCATTCGTCGTTGAATGTACAGGAATACCCAGCAGGGATTTCACGATGAAAACAAGGGATATTCATTAAAATACGCAAGCGATTGGTTTTCTCCGGATCTGGGTTATCCCATGATTCAATACAATGCTTCTGGTATTCCCAGTAAGGGATGTCGTAGCAGAGTAAATCAGGAAAATCACAGATATCTGCTCTGCTAGCTTCAAACATGGAAAGAAAATTTTTTCCTTTCCCCCGCAGTTTCTGCAATGCCATATTGGTTTGGTAAACTGTCTGAGGCGAAGCTTCGAACCAATATTGGTCAGCTTCTTCTTCCGACAGGTGGGTGAACCCTGGCATATAATGTTCAAGGATTAATGTTTCCTGATCTCGAAAATTCATGTGGCGGACTCATATTGTCAATTAAGCTTTATTGCTGCTCCATATCATGACAGATGATGAGTAATAGGGGGGATGTGTTCTTGTGAACTCTCTCGTAAATTTTATAACGCCAGGAAGGTATTAGCAGGAGGGGAAAGAATTACTCTGATGAAGTATCAATTTCTTTAATCAACGTCAGCAATTGTTGTTTCTTCTCGTCAGATAGTTTTGCAATTTCCACAGCAAGTTCAGCAGATAGTTGATCCTCACAGAAGAAATAATTTAATGGTACGTCAAGGGCTTCAGCCATTTTTTTCAATGTGCTGATATCCGGAGTATGTCTTCCCTTTTCGTAATGATTCATCCGCCCACTGGCCGAGCTTTCGTCCATACCGATCATCACTCCAAGATTTTTTTGAGTGATACCGGCACGCTGACGCGCTTCCTTGAGCCGAATGGGAATTGGATTCTGCACTTACACATTTCTTACAAACCTGTCGATAACTTAGATTGTCTAAGTTTTACTGATTTTTGTATACTTAGCAATCCTAAGTTTTTCTATATCTATGTTTAATCATGAATCAATCTGTAAATCTCAACAAACATATGTTTAACCTGTTGATCGAAAAAAAGATAGACAACTTTTCTGTGGCCGAAGCAAGAGATAGTCTGATGTCACAGACAAATGAGTTTTCCAAAACTGAAGCCCGGAAATTTGTGTACCGCCAGTTAACCTATCTGGAAAGAAAAGGTTGGCTCAGTAGTGCTGGAAGTGGCAGAGAAAAGTGTTATACCCAGACCAAGACTTTCAAAGATATGTCCTTCAACCCCAGAGCGTTTCAGACAGGGCGGAGACCTGATAAGCTGCCAGGTACAGCCTCTTTTTCCTCCCTGACAAAGGAAAAAAATGAGTACGAAGGTGAGCTGGCGATTGTTCTGGGGGAGATCGATGAGTATCGCTCCCTACTTGAACGTTTCCCAGACAGAGAAAGCTTGTTTCATCCATTGTTTGAGGAAGCCAGAGAACGTTCTGCCCGGTTGCTTGGCCGAATTAATGCACTGTCGGCAGTACTGAAAGCGGCGGGTTCATCGGTGACACCATGCTGAGACAATGGCAGAAAATCTGTATTCGCTCAGTACTTGAGAAATACCATTCAGAGCAGAAGCACTTTCTGTGTCAGGCGACTCCAGGGGCAGGAAAAACTCTCATGGCCGCACGAGTAGCCAAATCCCTGCTCGAATCCGATGAAATTGATTTGGTGCTATGCTTTTCTCCTTCTCTGACAGTTGCTGATGGTATAAGAAATACTTTCTCATGGCAGTTGGAGTGTCCGTTTGACGGAGGCCTTGGTGCTGTGGGAGCCTCATATACCTATCAGAGCCTCAAGTTTCTTGGAGATCTTTTCTGGAAAACCATCAGTAAGTACCGGGTGCTTGCCATATTTGATGAAATTCATCATTGCTCTGGTGACGGAACTGGTCGTTCGAATGTTTGGGGAGAGCAAATTCTGGCAAGGATTCAGGGGATGGCTCGATATACTCTGGCTCTATCGGGAACGCCATGGCGTTCAGATTCAGTACCTATTGTAATGGCTGAGTATACCGATCCGGAAGGGCATATCATTTGTGACTATCAATATGGATTGAAACAAGCTATTGATGATGGTGTCTGTAGGGCTCCCAAGATTGTACTGGTAGATAACGAGCACCTGACGATTTCTGAAGGTGCTGAAACCAAGTCATTTTCGTCCATTCTTGAGCTTTTACGTCAGACAAAAACGTCCTACCAGAGTGTGCTCCACAATAACGAGGCAATGCAGTATCTCCTTGGCCTTGGTTGCGCAAAGCTGACAGAGATCAGGCAAGAGAATCCATCGGCAGGGGGACTGGTCGTAGCATCATCAGTTAAGCATGCCAGAAAAATACAGGAACTTCTGACGGAGCAGTTTCACCAGACCGCTACACTGGTAACCTACCATCACGATATGCCACTGAAGACCATTGATGAATTTAGAAACAGCGAATCTCAGTGGATTGTTAGTGTCGGGATGATTAGTGAAGGGACAGATATACCTCGGTTGCAGGTGTGTTGCCACCTGAGTTCGGTAAAAACAGAGCTGTATTTCCGCCAGGTTCTGGGACGAATTTTGAGAGTTAACAATTCCCAAAATCAACAGGCCTGGCTTTATACCTTCGCTGAGGAAAACCTGATTGGATTTGCCGAGCGGATTGAACAAGATATCCCTGACACCTGTTTATTTACCAAACAATTCGAAGGCAGTGACTTTTATGGGGGGGATGATCTCAAAAACTCATCACCTCAAAATGATACCAGTTCACTGTTTCCGGGGAGAATTGAGGATATCGCATGGAGTAATTCCCTGACCGAATCTCCGGTAGATGCAATAGGAAGCAATCCCCCAATATTCGATGAATTACGTCTGGGACGTTTTAGACAACAGGTAATTTCTGCCTTTTCCTAGTTGTTTAAACACATGGTTCATCCTAGAATGGCTTAAGAGGTGACGCTCGCGGAGTTAGGTTTTATTTAAAAGTTGGACTTTCAGATTTTGGAACCCCATCTCCCTGATTTGATTGACTAGATTATCAAGTCGCCATACTCTGAGATCTGAAGTTCTTCCATGACGCACCGCATATGCGATGCCATTTTTTTGATCAATTCCTACCAGATGGAATTTATTCGGAAATTCTTTAGATTCCTGGGCAAGCAGCTCTGTCATTGTTCGTGTTTCAACCAACCGACGAAATTCACCTTCTTTAACCTGATAAAAGATAATAGACATACATAATGGCATAAAGTATTCGACATTTTGTCATTATGTATGGATTTAGTGCAAAAATAAACCATATCTTATAACTCCCCCCTTTTGAATGATCTCATTTGAGCTTTTATTATTACTCATTTGAGAATTTTTTGATTGTTTTTGTACTCAAATGAGTTTACTTTTATACGTAACTAGTGACACATATAAAAGTGAAACAATCATAAGGCTCTATACCTGTATGATGCAGGTTAACCATATTCCTTTTCATTTTGTGGCACTTAACTAGGGGTTTTTGCCAAAGGTTATAATCATGGGAGAAATTGATAAAAAATTTGAGAAATGTGTCAGGCTGCAAAATTCGGACTCATTCCAAGTTAAACTTTATGTTGGTGACAAGAACATTGAAGGACTCAAACAGTTTGACTGTAACAATAATGTGATTAACCGCTATGTCAGGAAAAACCTGAGAAAACAAGCAACAGCGCCAGGCAATGGTGTTATGGTCATGACCGATAGTGCGGAAAATGATCGCCTGATTGGTTTCTTTACATTGTCATCCCACTCACTATGTAAAGGACTGTTATCTCCTGTCGTTTCCTCAATTGGAAATACTACGATGATCCCTGTAGTCAAACTGACGATGTTTGGTATTGATAGAAGCTACCAGAAGAAAGGGCTAGGCATAAGATTAATGAATCAGGCCCTGGCAAAAACTCTGTCTGTATCTGAGTCGGTCGGATGCGCAGGGTTATATTTAGAAGCAGCTCATGATGCTATTACCTTTTACCAAAATAGATTTAATTTTGTCCCACTGGATAAGTCGGATACAGGTAGCAAACATGTCCCTATGTTCTTACATCTCAATGTGATTACCGGAATGTTGGCATAAATGAATCGAATCTGAGCTGTGAGTAAATGAAAAAGCACACAACAAGAGACGTCTTTTGAGGGAGATAGAGCAAACAATTCTGTATATCAATGGTTGGTAAATTGCATTTCAGAGGAAAAGTTCGAATACTGAATATATGAAACTAATCTAAATCAGTCATGGATAGCAAATCATGAAATGGATAGCTCTTGCAATACTCTTTTCCCCTATTGTGGTACAGGCAGCATCATATCCAACGAGCTTTGGGAACGCAAAAGCCAAAGCGGAAAAAGAAGTTTACTTCGACCATTTAACCACTTTCTATTGCCAATGCGATTTTGTGTTCGATGATATAACTGACCTTGATGGAGATGGCAATACACATGAAACGATGATCAAACCGCAGTCATGTGGTTATCGACCAAGAAGACCTGTAACAAGTAGTGGCAAGCCAAACGAACGTACTTCAAGGATTGAGTGGGAACACATTATGCCTGCTCATGCCTTTGGGGGACAACTAGACGAGTGGGTCAATAGAAAGTCTTTCCCTGAGTGTAGAAAAAGCAATGGTAAGTTCTTGGGTGGACGGGAATGTGCCTACAAACTAAACCCAGCTTTTAAGAAAGCTCATGATGATTTAAATAATCTGGCCCCTGCTGTAGGTGAATTGAACGCTGACCGTTCTGATTATAGGTTTGCTAACCTTGTTGGAGAACCAAGGGAATATGGGCAGTGCGATTTTGAGGTCAATTTTGAGCAGGACTTGGTTGAACCGGCCGATGACATCAAAGGAGATATTGCCAGAACCTATCTATATATGGTTGAAACTCATAGCGCAGTAATCAGCAGTGATATGTTAACCATGATGCTTCACTGGAACTTACTTGATCCAGTAAGTGATTGGGAGTGCGAACGAAATCGACGAATAGAAAAAGCACAGGGTAAGGGGAATCACTATGTATCAGATCACTGTGCTGAAAACCAGTAACACCTTTTAAGCAAGTTACAGGACGCAGATTATGTATATTGCGTCATAATTGACCTAAAACCCTAAACAAAGGAGAGGAAAAGTAACGCGAAGTCACATTTTTTTAGAAAAAGCAAAATAATTTGATTTTTTTTAAAGTGGTGTATTACGCTCTAAAACACAACCTAAGCGCTTTTAGCCATTTTTAATGACTAAGACTAAATGTTGCGTTATACAACACTAGCGGTATCTCCCAAGCGCAGGAAGACTACTTTACAACGTTATTCTATTTGACAACGAGAGAAAAATGAGTAGTATGCTCGACCAAATTTGGGGTATTGACGAGATCGTCTGCCTGACTTAAAGTCATTTACAACGAAGTTTTTAAGAATGACTCTCAACGAATAGCGTTGCCAGCTTAAATAGATTACCGTCATTACAGTTAAACAAGACTGTTTAAACAGACTATCTTTAACAGTAGTGGTAATAAGAACAGGACTTATCACCCTGTTTTGAGATTATGTCACTCGGGACTTATCACCCCATTCTAGTAGTGACACTTTAAGTGTCGGTTAGTTTATCGGTTGACCGACGATAAATAAGCAAAAAACAGCCTGCCATTACCTCTTTGGCGGGCTTTTTGCGTTTGAGAGTTGACAATAAAAAACTTAACCCATATGATCCTGTATAGATATCCAATGTTTCGTGATTGTTTCATGAGGTATCATGTTCATCAGGTCTGATAATCCTAACAACAATGAACATATTAAACTGTCTGATATTTGGTGATTCTTATATTGGCATCCGATAATGTAAACTTAAGAGGTAATTCGTTATGCTTAACGAAATTACATGGGACGTAGCACCTACGCTACAAGACAACACTTCTGTAAACATGCCAAGTATTTCTAGTCTTGGTCTTCCACTAGCTCATCTTTCTGACGCTACTATCCGTGATTACTCCCTTTTTTGGCGTAAGCATCGAGGCTTACCAGCTAAGACAGCTCTTGTGCTCACAGCTATAGCTAAGAATCCTGGCATCAAAACAAATGAAATACGCTCCCTAGCTAGAGATTGCAGCAACGTACCTAGCTTAGTTGATGATATCAACAAGAAGATTATGAACAAAGGATTGATGATTATCCGTCAGGAACCTGTAGGTGTAGCTCCAAATGAGTCTTTTCACCACTGGTATCTTGTTCAAGCTCCAATTCAAGATGTTCCTGTTAGCATGTCAGTGAATGATCCAGTGATGTAGTTGCTTTAGTGTGATAAAGCACCATTTACATTTGTAGTGGTGCTTTTTTAAACCTCTCATAATGAGAGATTTCAACCATTTCATACTTAATTTGAATTGAGTGGCCTTCGGAATGAACCTTCCGTGTCCCACATAGTTTCACGTTCAACTCTATCTTTGTAACCCAAAAACCAAGTGATCCTCTATCACTTCCCATATTGAACACTGAATATGTCCCTAGGGGCAGATCTACTTACCGAAATAGTGCATAGTGAACTGACTAATCTCTACTTAGTAGTTGATGACTATTCACTTGGATGACAAGAGAATTAAACCATCGTACTGTATAATAAAAAAATAGGGTAAAAGTGCCAGAGGATATTACGTTCCAGATTGACCACAAGAGAGGCCAAACATTCTGCTCTGATCTATGTAGGGTACCATTTTGTGTTAAGAGTTGGAGACAAAATGCAACAGAGGTAATGAGGTAGATTACTGCAAGCAATAGGCATATAGCTGAATTTAATGTCGATTTTTTGTCTATAGATACAGTATTAAGACATATTTGAGTCGTGAATATTGATTTTTTATATATAGATGAAAAGCTCAGCCAGATACCAATAGATAGGATTAAGGCGGCATGCGGTAATAATCGCGCAGCAGCCTCGTAAGTGGATAAGTAATTATTATTGTATGAAAAATCATTTAAATTTTTAATTGTATGATACAAGTTCCAACAAGAAAGACATAAAATTATAATACCACATACCGCCAAAAGGGGATTCACGCTAAATGTCTTGTCTGCACCTTTCCTGAAAGCAGGTAGTTCTTTCTTTCCTCTCCAAATAATGCAGAATGCCAGAATTAACGATGTATAAAGAATGTACCTTGGAAGGAAGTTCAGGAATAAATAGAAGTCAATATCTGGGATTGATGTGAACTGGTAAAACGAGCCAATAACACCTGTGATTGTGACTAGTGCGACCAAGCCAGCTGAAGTTTTATTATCCATAAGCACCACATTTACTTAAATTAGGTAAACTCAATCCAGCGTAAAAACAACTATCTTTCCCCACTGGTATTCTCGATAGTTGAGCTCTCAGCATCACTAGTGAGAGCAATATCATTCATTAGCAATCTAAACTCATCGTTGTATATTAGGGGCGTCTGCATTTGAAATATGTCGCTTTCACTAGAAAGCTGCACAATACAACGCCCTGGCCTCAATGTTATTGGCCTCCATCCTTTTTCAGCTAGTAACTCCGCTCCATCAAACATGTTGTCGGCATAGCCTTTGTCAACAACTCTGAATAAGAAGTAATTAGCAAATTGGTCTTTTGTTCCTTTCCTCATTGATTTCTCGTCTGAGCGTTGGAGGCCCGCAATAACTCGGACTCGTGCTGAGCGTCCAATTTTTAAAATGTATTCAATTTTATCTCTTACTTTTCCTAAATCATCCGTATTAGAGATCATCGAATTTATGAGTGTATATTCTTCTATAAGTAAGAATAGAAAACCACCTTGATAAACCCCATCAGGACTATAGGTCTCGGCTGCAACTTTATTTCGTCGTTCCACTTCACTTGCCACATAGTCAATTATTTGTATAACGCTGTCAGGGTTATCAACCACAGTGAAGCCATTCAATTTAGTTAAGGGCGAGAAGGTGGCATTATTTTTTAAATCTATACAACAAAATTCATCTATTCTATTTGGAGCATTTCTTGCTAATTGATAGGTCAGGTTCATCATGAAGGTTGATTTACCTGAACCTTGCATTCCGACGATTAGTGTATTTTGAAAATCACGAAGATTAACAGTAGAACTTTTACATTCCACAGTAACACCGTAAGTGATCACCTCTTTGTCTGGCGAAATGATCTCTGATAATTTCAGTTCTGCAGGAATATAGATAGATGATTCTTTACAAGTATCATCATGGATTATGATACTGCCTTTGAATCTAGTCGCTTGGAGTTTCGGCCATCCTAAATAACTTTCTATATCCACCAAAATTTCATTTACTGATGAAAACTGGATTGATCTTTTGGATTTTGATTGCAGATGAATGAAATTTGCCGACTGGTTGTATTCCGCAATTAATTCATCTCCGGCGACATCTGTTAGAGCAAAATGATAAGGCAAAGCACTAATTCTTTCACTCAACTCTGAGCTAACTGCTAGATTTGAGAGCCTTTCATTGTTGCTGCTTTTTATGACGTCAACTGACCCCCCTTCCTGTTTCAGTTCAGCTTCATCCCATCCCATATAGACGATGATATCCTCCAGAAAAGGTGCAATCACACTCGATTTTAGGTATCCATTCGTTGAAGTAAACTTAACAACCTCTTCTGTACCTTTTTCATACCAAATCGCTAAACAGGTATCTTGCTCTTTATCCATTATGCCAAGGTTGACACATAGCCCTTTGACTTTGTGAATCGGAAAATTACTCTCTGCGTGTTTCACTGCTTCAATTTGTGTTCTATCTTCATATATGTTGATATAGTCACCCATTTGCTCGACAACTATTTTTTTTAATCCTAAATAATCGGCTATTTCTTGTGCCCTAGCTTTTACACTAGAAATACTTATCGTACTGGTTACAGATATTAGTGCTACACCCTTAGTTGGATCATTAGGATCAATGATTGAAACTTCGCATAAGTTATTGTTTACATCTTTGATAGGAACTGCCACACAAAGTGCTTCGAAACGTTCAATAAGTTTTGGGCTTTTCGTTTTTGCAATTAAAGACAGCCATTGTAGATCTTCTTGAATGATAATACGGTTTTGCTTTGAAATAACTTCTGGGTGAGTGAATCCACATATACGTGCGACTTCAGATAGAGTATCTCCTAACTTACCAACATCTATACCTCCTTTTCTGGGTTCAATAACTACCGCATGGCCATTCGAACCTCTTCTTGGATCGTGTATCAGCCTAGCAATGCAGTGTTCGCCAAGAGAACATTTGAGGTTACATACGTAAGGAAGTGCAATTATCTGATTGGATAACTTGTCACTACGCGACATCCAAAAGACACCTGTAGACACATATGCGTCATAAACTTTCTTCAGGAGTTCCTTATATTCTTTTTCAGCTTCAGTTCTGTTCCAAAAATTGGAATAAGCACGAATAGATTCAGGTGATTTAAGATCTTGATATAGGTCCGATAACATTTGCCATGCTGCTTCAGGGTTCGTTTCTGCTCGTTTTTGTGCACTATTAAACCTGATTAATGCATCGGTGTGGCATCGAAGAGAGTCAATTATACGCCCACCTTCATTCACATATATGTTTGACATAATTTTCGATCGTCCACGTGATGTAAACATGTCGGTGTATGTTATGGGCGTTTTTTTCACCATCTTCTATTTCTCTCTATTCTGTTGGTGATACAATCTGAGATTTGGTAAGTCTTGCAATTCGGTTCTCAAGTGGAGGGTGAGTTGCAAACATGCTATCTATGTTTGGTAATGAGAACATATAGACTTTTGCATCACCGTAATCTACGAGCTCTAGTTTGCTAGTCTTTATAGACTGGAGTGCAGATACAATTCCATTATCTTCATCAATGTGTACGGCAAACTGATCTGCTCGATACTCCCTTTCACGGCTCACTTTCATTAACACTAGTTGAGTTAATATGAAAATAGTGAATTTCAGGAAATTTTTAAGGGGTGTAATCATGGCAAAACTAACCAATGCATTCTGGAAACTTTTTGCAAAAGTCATTTTTTTAGAGTCATTGGAAACTAGGTGCCCGAACTCATGTAAGAAAATTCCCTTGATCTGCTCTTCAGGTAATTCTAATGAGGTCGTTGAGAAGCTCATGTAGCCATGATCTATACTACCTAGGGCCCAAGCGTTTATATCATTAGATATAAATTTTACTATCTTACTGCTATTAAAAGATGGATGACTTGATCCGGTATGTGAAGGATGGGAACTATTGGGGTCATGGAAAAAGCGTTCAAACATTTCTCTTTCTTCATCGCTCAATGGTTCCCCTTTAAGCTTAATAAATGTACTATCAGTTCCAGCATCTGAAATGCTATAGAGCCCATATATTAATGCAGCAATCGTAAATAGGGTCGCTGCACCAAAGAAATGTCGTATCGCCCAATCCATCTCTCTGGGAGATGGGATTCCGAGCCAATTAGTATGGCTTTGCACGTAAATAATGACAGCAATAAAAGCCAGAAAGTAGGTTGAGGCCAGTGTTAGCGCGAACATACTACCGACCAAAATTGGCAAAGGTATTCCTTGATCTATTCTAACTTCTACTTCTTCTGGCATACAAAATCCTTTTTGATGCTGTTTTACGCGGATCTAGTGTGAAGGAGTTAGTCAGATCGATACCACATCAACTACATAAATAAGTCACATTGTAGCCGAAGATATAGCTTTTGTAGGTTATTCATGGAGTTAAACAAATAATGAATGATATTGAACAATTTGAATATGATCTATACCTTCGCAAAGAATATGTAGACTATAATGGTCGTTGTCAATACCAGTATAACTTTGCTTTAATCCTTACCTTCATGCTTAAGTGTTTCATTTAGAAACCCTTTCATTTTTTGTTTCTGAGTTGTGTACCAATACTTAGCTCCACTTATATTTGTAATAGAAATGTGGCTAGTAGTCAAATTTGTTGCATATAAGATGGTATTTTTGTGAGTAAGTGACATGCTGTAGTTGCTCCCACTGCTCGAGGACTTTCCCTGTAAATTCTGACCCTTTGATCTGTTCGTATCGCTGCTGGATAACCGCGAAACGCGGTGATGGACTCTAGCGTGATCACGACTTCATCTCCCGAGAGCCCCGTAGCAACAGGAATATCCAGATACTCCTGTAACCCTCCCTTAAACTGCACATAGCCAGCCATTAAGGCAATATGTACAAATTACTTCTTGATAAGTTTTGATATTCTATATCCAAGAGGTGGATGGGTTGCGAATAGACTCTCAGTATCAACTTTAAGAGAGAACATATAAACATCGTAATCTTTATAGTTTACAAGTGCAGTATCACTATCTTTTATGGAGTAAAGTGCATAAATAATCCCGTCGGTGTCATCGGCCTGTAATGCAAATGAATCAGCACGATATTCTCTATCACGACTAATTTTCATAACTACTAATTGAGTCAATATGAATATAGTGTAACGGAAGATATCTTTTAAAGGAGTTATTAATACGAAAGATACGAGGGCATCTTGAAAAGCTCTTGTAAATGCCATCTTTCTAGTATCACCATAAACTAGATGGCCTAGTTCATGAAAGAATATACCTTTTATTTCGTTTTGAGGTAATTTTAGTGTGGCACTAGAAAAACTCATATAGCCCGCATCGACTGTTCCCAGAGCCCATGCATTTATATCATGTGCATCATATTTTCTTATGTTTTTTGCTGTGAGCTTTCCACACCAGTTGGAAGCTTCATTGAGAAAAGATTCAAACATTTCCTTTTCATGGTGGTCGAGCGGCTGTCCACCATTCTTCTCGAAGAACTCTTTTGTTATGCCATATGATATCATCAATAGGCTATAGAGCAGGGCGATGGTAGGAAATAAAGTTGCTAACCCAAAAAATGTCTGGATAGCCCATGTAAGTTCACGAAGATCTGGGGTTCCGAACCAACTAATATGGTCCTGCATGTAAATTATTACAGCTATATAGGCAATTGGATAAGTTATAAGTAATGTAAGTAAAAACATTCCTGAGGCTACCATCCAAAGAGGAAATCCTGGATCTATAGATGATTTTATATCCGACATAAAAATCCCTTTTATTCAGAGTTGTTTTTGAGTAGACGGTTTGCCAAAAGGGGGAAGATATTTCAGTACCTTCCCCCCCTTAGCAGAGCTTATCAAGGCTATGAAACACTTCAGTTACTTAAATAAGTTCAATAACTGAAGCGACAGCTTCTCTATCTCGTCTAGCGACTTAACCAATTTTGAGGTCAAACTAAATAACTTTAATATGATCCATACCTTTATAAGAATGATAAGAATCATTATTACGATTATCAGCATCTCCCATTTTGATGTAGTCCCTATACGATTTTCTTGGTAGTTTGAATGTTTCATTTAGAAAACTTTCAATTTTATTTCCGTGTTGCATATACCAATGCCTCACTCCATTTATAGTTCTATATGAACAATGAGTCATAGTCAACATTTTGAGTATTTCTCGTTACTTTATCTATAGAAATGATTAGATATCAGTATCAATCTGTAGCCATCCCCTAGATAGAGTCCTTACAGTTAATGGAATGTCTGGTTTTACAGGGTATCTAGCTGTTCTGGCATGTGGGTGAAGAAGAAACTTTTATTACACCAAATCAATAGTGTTACACCATACCTATGTATATTTTAATTTATTAATGTAATTCTCAGTCCCGGTGAAATTTCGCTGGCCCATAATGGATTGCTGTTTCTTGACGAAATGCCGGAGTTTGAACGCCGGGTGTTGGATTCATTACGCGAACCGCTGGAGTCCGGAGAGATTGTTATTTCACGGGCTCAGGGGAAAACCCGTTTTCCGGCCCGGTTTCAGTTGGTTGGCGCGTTGAACCCGAGTCCGACCGGTTATTATGAGGGTCAGGAGAGCCGCATCAATCCGCAACACATTCTTCGTTATCTGAGTCGGTTATCCGGTCCGTTGCTGGACCGCTTTGATCTGTCGATAGAGATTCCTGCATTGCCGAAAGGGATGCTTGCTGAAGGTGGTGCCAGAGGTGAGACGACCACAACAGTGCGCGAGCGGGTACTTCGGGCCCGTGCGTTGATGATCCGCCTGCGGGGAAAAGCCAATTCACTATTAAGCAGCCGGGAAATTGAGAAGTTCTGCCCACTGGCAAAGTCTGATGCTGAGTTTCTGGAGAATGCATTGCACAGTCTGGGGCTTTCTATCCGGGCCTATCACCGGATTATCAAAGTTGCCCGGACCATTGCCGATCTGGCGGAAGAGGAAAATATCCAGCGGGCTCATCTGGCAGAGGCATTAGGATATCGGGCGATGGATCGGTTGCTGAAGCAACTGACGACGCAAATCGTGTAAAGCTGCATGATTGAATGTCCGGTTGCAGTATTCTTTTGCCACGAAAGTCAGAAAACATCAAATTCCGGATTGGTTACAAAGAGAAACATTTTATTCAATGACTAAATTTGTATAATTACACGCTGTTTTATGCTCCCGGGGTGAAGTGACGTTTCTCTATGCTGGCTTACGTGTTATTGGTTGTGAATTCCTGCCTGGTATTGATAAATACCGTTTTTTGTTCTGTTGCAATCTGTATGGTCGCGTTGATCAAGCTGTTGTTACCGACACCATCTCTGAAACTTTATGCAACCCGGCTTGCCAACTGGTTTATGTGGCTGTGGGCGACCGGGAATGTACGGATTCTGAATTTGTCCAATCCGGTGACATGGGAGGTTCAGGGAGTCGATACATTAAAACGGCATGGCTGGTATCTCATGATTAGTAATCATATGAGCTGGACCGATATTGTTGTGTTGTGCAGTGTCTTCAAAAATCGGATTCCGATGCCGAAGTTTTTTCTGAAACAGCAACTGCTCTATGTACCGTTTATCGGGATGAGCTGCTGGGCTCTGGATATGCCGTTTATGCGTCGTTACTCCCGGGAATACCTGTTACGTCATCCGGAAAAACGGGGACAGGATCTGGCAACGACCCGGCGTTCATGCGCGAAATTTAAAAATATACCGACAACAGTCGTCAATTATGTTGAGGGCACGCGTTTTACGCCGGAGAAGCAGCGTAAAACTAAATCGGCCTATCGGCATCTGTTACAGCCGAAGTCCGGCGGTATTGCCTATACTCTGGCGGCGATGGGAGAGCAGTTCGAGAATATTATCGATGTGACTCTGGCTTATCCGGATAATCAGGATACGCCGTTCAAGGATATGCTGATGGGCAGAATGCAGCGGATTGTTGTGTGTGTCCGGGTGCTTCCGGTTGATGAACAGGTGACCGGAGACTACTTTAACGATAAACCATATAAGCGCCAGTTCCAGAAATGGCTGGGTGATGTCTGGGAACATAAAGATGCCGCATTGGATGATATCTATAAATCTGAATGAGCGATGCTCTGATACCAATCGCAGTAATTATCGGATCATCGGGGATTGATGAATAAGGGAACCAACGGCTCCCTTATTCGTTCTTCTTTGTTCAGTCTGTGCCGGCTCATGCGGCCAACATATGAATGACTTATTTTTTCAGCAGGAAGTTGACCAGTTCAAAATACTGTTCGACTGTAATGTCATTCGGTGTCTGAATCAGATATTTATTATTGACGACAACCGCAGGAACGCCTGTCAGGCCACTTTCTTCGAATGTTTTATCAAAACGGCGGACCATTGAATCTACGGCAAAGCTGTTAAAGGCATTATCAAAGGATTTTCCATCAACGCCTTCATCGGTAAAGATTTGTTTCAGAGCGGCATCGTTCTGAGGTGGGCGTCTTTTGTTATGAATGCGATCAAACATCACTGGAACAATTTTGTCTTCAACATTGAGAGAGACCATTGTCGCGTAGGCTTTACTCATTGAGTGAGCCATGTTTCCTCCCATGAACGAAACATGGACACGTTGAAATTCAGTGCCAGCAGGTAATTGGGCTGCCAGTTTTTCAACAATCGGCTCAAAGGCATTACAGTGCGGGCAGTAGAAAGAGAAGAACTCCATAACTGTCGGTCTCTCTGAATGAGGCCGATCAAGTACTTTATAGTATTCACCTTCTTTAAATTGTGCGGCGTGAATAGACAGACTGACGAGTAAAGTTGTTAATAAAGCAAAAAGCTTCTTCATGATGAACTCCATTTGATTCAATTATTGTTTTATACCCAGGCCTTAAACCGCTGCCTTGCCTTCAGAACCAGATAGTTCCCGTTAAAATTGCATCTGAAGGTCATTCGGGTACAGGGGTTACCATTGAGGCACGAAAGAGAGCGGAGCTTCTTCCAGCGCTGAAATTTGTTCTTTCAGTGCCAATACCTGGCCTTCCCAATATTTGGGGTCATTAAACCAGGGGAAAGCAACCGGAAACGCAGGATCCTGCCATCTCTTTGCCAACCATGCCATGTAATGTACCATGCGTAGACCACGCAACGGTTCAATTAGTTTCAATTCAGAAGGGTTAAAATCGCAAAATTCCTGATAACCTTCAAGGACTGTATCAAGTTGCGCCAGCCGATCGGCGCGATCTCCGTTCAAAAGCATCCACAAATCCTGAATTGCCGGTCCGTTACGGGCGTCGTCCAGATCGACAAAAATGGGGCCGTCACGCCAGAGAATATTTCCCGGATGGCAGTCACCATGCAGGCGAATTACGTGGGTTTGCTCTGACCAGTTCCGTTCTATAGAACGAATCAGTAAAGAGAGATCAGAGAAAAATGCCTGTTCAATATGTGATGGAATAAAGGCTGAATTCTCCAACAGTTTCTGAGGTTGATAGAGATATTCGTCCAGACTGATGGTCGGACGATAGGTAAAAGGTTTTCGGGCACCAATCTGATGAATCCGTCCCATAAATCTTCCGACCCACTCTAATTGCTCGAAGTTGTCAATTTCGAACTGGCGTCCGCCTTCACTGAGAAACAACGCAAATCTGTATCCCTGATAATGGTGTAGAGTTGTCCCTGCCAGAATGACCGGGGCGGAAACGGGAACTTCTGATTCAGCCAGCTCCAGCGCAAATTGGTGTTCTTCTTCTATTTGCTCTGTTGTCCATCGCTCCGGGCGATAAAACTTCACCACATAACGCTGACGGGATTCATCCGTAAATTGATAAACCCGGTTTTCATAACTGTTTAATGGCAGGAATCCGGATTCTGCGCGAATACCGACACTCTCCAGGGCATACCACATGAGATCGGGTGTCAGGGCGTCGAAGTGAAAGGTTGCTTGTGTCATGATGAAAGCTTGCTTGGTTAACCGGTCTGTTGTGTATGGCAAGAGACTAACATTGATTCGCCATATCCCCAACAGACACGTTCGATATGATGGGATGCTCCTGATGCCCCGGAGATGAGTCGTCAGCTATAAACGGAATACATTGACGGACTGAGATAAATCAGCAGCGATTCCCGTTAGTTGCCGGGTTTTTTCAGCATTATCGTTTGAGGTTCCGGATGTCGTTCTTGCCAGATCATTGATTTCGACAATACTGGTGTTGATTTCGGCAGAAACGTGAGTCTGCTGTTCTGCCGCTGTGGCTATCTGACTATTCATATCCTGAATAACGATGACGGATTCCCGAATGGTTTCCAGCGCTTTGGTTGCATGTTGTGAGCGTTCTTCTGCATTTCTGGCATCTTCTGTATTGGATGTAATCAGTTGTACCGATTTTCTGGCCTCTTCCTGCAACCGTTCGATAACAGACTGAATTTGACCGGTACTTTCCCTAGTCCGGCTGGCCAGTCCCCGGACTTCATCTGCAACGACTGCAAATCCCCGGCCACTTTCTCCGGCCCGGGCAGCCTCGATAGCGGCATTCAGTGCCAGCAGGTTGGTCTGTTCTGAAATTGTATTGATGACCTCAAGAATACTGCCGATATTAATGGTTTCTTTTTCTAACTGACTTGTGGTGGCAACGAGTTGTTCCATTCCCTGAACCAGAACGGTGATATCCTGATTCATTTCTTTGACAATCTCTAGTCCTCGCTGAGAGTTTGCCGAAGCTTCTTCGGCGGCTGAAGAAGCATTCAGTGCATTCTGAGCGACTTCGTCGACAGTTACTGTCATCTCGTTCATGGCTGTTGAAGTTTGTTCCAACTGATTCATTTGCGACTGGGAGCTCTGATTTACACTTTGTGCTGAAGAAGATAATGTTTGTGAGACCTGAGCAATATCGGCAGCAGCATCGTTAATGTTTGTCACGATGTTACGCAGGTTTGTCACCATCAACAGCACTGATTTGTAGATGCCAGTTGCATTTTCCTGAGTCGTCGGCTGACGCGACAAGTCACCATGTGCAATCTGCTCAACAATATCGGAAATATGTTGTGGTTCTCCACCAATCGGTTGGTACATTAGTTTTATGACTAACCAATAAACAACACCCAGAGACAGACACAGTAATATAATTGCTAATCCAATAGTCAGGTATAAATTATCTTCTGATGCCTGCTGAATATTATCCCAGGAATCCCATGACCAGATAATCCAGTTCAGAGAGTCGATTTTTCTTTCTTCAACATAGTATTTATGACCATTGAACTCGTAAGAATGTGAACTTTGTTTTTGATCTTTATACTGTTTGTAAGACGGTCTTATTTCAAATAGATTTTTGCCAAGGTTTTCAGGTTTTTTGGCTGAGAAAATAAATCCGTCAGTCCGGCTGACAAAAATTTGATTGTTATCGGAAAGTTTATCGACAAAGGCATTGACTGTATTTATTGAGAAGTTTGATGATATTACACCTGCAATTTTTCCATCTTTGTATATTGGGTTTGCCAGTGCAATTACTAAATTACCGGTATTACTTTGATAAGGCGTGGTAATGATGTTTTTTTCTCCGTTCATTCCCCGGACAAACCACTCACGTTGCAAAACCTTGGCATTGAAGTCTGGAATAAACCCATTGTTACTGGTTGAGAAAGTTTCTCCGGATGGGAGTGCGATATAAGCATTTAAAGTATCAATCTTGGTAAAAAGATCCTGAAGGCTGGCTAAAAGTGCTTTCTGATCGGTTATCTGCCCATTCTCAATAGGGAGTGACTCTCCAACAATGTCAAGTATATTGAAGATTCTGGTTGTTTCCAGCTCAATAACCTGTGCAATTAAAGCCGCTTGAGTCCCGAGTTTTTCAGTATAGTTTTCTGTAGATGATGAACGGAAATTATAAAAACCAACAATTGATATCATTGTTATAATAATAACAAATAATCCCCCGATATAGGATATTAATTTAGCCTTCGCACTCACAGACTTTTCCTCATTCAAGAAAATATAAGAAGATGATCAGAGTTCTGATCATATCATTGCTCTCTCATGATGCATTGAATAATTTCACTGGTTGGATATGCTATTTTTTAATGGACAATTTTATGAGAAGTATGTATTTATTGTCTGTCGTGGGGGTAATTATTTATAAGCGTGGTGGATGTGATCTCTATATCATAAATGAGAGTGATAAAATCAGAATTTTTAATTTAATAATGATTGTCAGGATATGTGTGTTCTTATTTAGAGTAAAAGCACAAATTTGTTTGTTTATATTTATGTAAACAAATTTGTGCTGATATATTCGTGATTATTTAATAATACCGCGAGCTTTTAATATGGCGGTTTTGAAATCATCTTCCTGATCTTTTTTCAGGCCGGGAATCATCTCATCTTTTTCCCGGTGACGCATTTTCAGGTGATAAATGAGAATATCATCACTCAGATTTGCTAATTCCCCCTGATAACCAGCTTCATTTGCCAGTTTGACCAGAAACTCGAGTAGGTTTAGATCAGAATCTTTTTGCCATTCTGGCTCTAGTAATTCGATCAGTTCTTCGATGCGGTGGCATTTCATCGTTTTCTCCAATTGAGCATGTGCAGGAATCATCGGATAAAGTAACAAATTGAAAGCGGGAAACCAATGTGAAAAGACAATAAAAAAGCGCAGCTCATTACTTTACTGCGCTTTTACTTGTTGACTTATGCTGCTTTAACGTCGGCTGATGTGTCTGGTGCTTCATGAGCACGTTTTTCAGCCGGAGTCATTGCAGGAGCAACTTTTTTGGTCGGTTTAGAAGCAGCGAAGCTTGCTCGACGACGTGATGCACTACCATGAGTGTGCGAAAACCTGACAGCTGTTGGGCGCATATATTTACCTAACGGTCAGACATTTCCTTTGCCATATCAATGGCCTAGAGTAGCTATTGAGTCAAGACTTCATCATCACTGCTGAAGGTGGGCTCATCTGGCGTAAGCCGTTCCGAATAGCTGTCTAGGAATTTCGTATGCATAACTTATACACACTTCGCTAAGCATAGCACCAACATATGAATTGATCGATAACCTTTTGTTCATAAAATGTCATAAAACTTAAATTATCGATTCGGGGAATTGAGTTATACCGGAATTCAGTATTACTATGGAATACTAAATTTATCTCATAATTAGATAATAAAGTTAATCGTAGAAAGCTGGAGAGGTGTGTATGTCTTTCTTGAAGAAAACCCTCGCAAGTTTCGGAATCGGTGCGGCAAAAGTTGATTCTGTTTTGCAACAGGAGGTTCTGCAGCCAGGGCAGCAGGCCAATGTGACTATTCATGTTTATGGTGGTGCTACAGAGCAGGAGATTGACAATATCTATGTACGGTTATATTGCCGTTATGTTGATGAGGAGCCTGTCGGAGACAGTCATGGACATGAATCCCAGCAGCGTACAAAACGAGTCCATCGGAACTATGTTTTAGATCAGTGGATCTTGCCATATGCATTTACGATTCATTCGGGAGAAACCCGGGATTTTCAGGTGGAATTGAATGTCCCATGGAATACTCCGATTACGATTGGTGACGCGAAGGTTTGGCTGGAAACCGGTCTGGATATCTCTCAGGCAGTCGACCCGGCAGATAAAGATGAAATTACCGTCCGCCCAGAGCCGATGCTGGATGCTGTGTTCAGTGCTTTTGAATCTCAGGGATTTCGTATTCGTCAGGTTGAGTGCGAAGCGGCTGGCGGTTTTGAGCTGCCTTTTGTCCAGGAGTTTGAGTTTGTGCCGACAACCGGACCATATCATGGCCGTTGGCGTGAAGTTGAAGTCGTAGCCTATCGGACAGAAGAAGCTTTGGAGTTATGGTTTGAAATCGATCGTCATCAGCGAGGGATTGGTGGGATGCTTTCTCATCTGTTGGGAAGCGGTGAACTGAAACGTCGCTTGAGCATTCCGGTGACGACTCCGGTTGATGAAGTGGCTTCACTTATGTTCGATTTTTTGGAACAAAGCACGTAATATTCAGCTTACATGTGTAAGCTGTTTTGTGTCATACTGGTTAGCGGATATCAACCATCAGGAGCTTAGCATGACTTCTCTCAATCAGGGATATACGCTCAAAGAAGAGATATGGAACGCTGTGACACATGGGGCGGGTCTGATTCTTGGTATTATCGGGCTGGTGATGTTATTGGTTAAAGCGACAGCGGGAGCTGATGATGCTTTGACGATTACCAGTGTTGCGATTTACGGTGGAAGCCTCATTATGCTGTTTCTGGCTTCAACACTCTATCATGCCATTCCTGTTCAGCAGGCAAAACGGTGGCTGAAGACATTTGATCATTGTGCCATCTATCTGCTGATTGCCGGGAGTTATACACCTTTTCTTCTGGTCAGTCTGAGAACACCTTTAGCCATAGGCCTGATGATTGTCATCTGGTTGATCGCGTTGGTTGGTATTGTCATGAAAGTGGCATTTATCCACCGTTTTAAACGTCTGTCACTGGTGATTTATGTTGTGATGGGGTGGCTTTCGCTGGCGGTTATATATCAGTTAGCCATTCATCTGAATCTTGGTGGACTGACGTTGCTTGCTGCCGGAGGCATTATTTATACCTTAGGGGTTATTTTCTATGTGGCAAAAAGAATCCCGTATAATCACGCGATCTGGCATGGTTTTGTATTAAGTGGCTGTACCTGCCATTTCTTCTCTATTTATTACTACGTTTTGTCAAACTGAATGGTATCGAACCGAGTCGCATTGATTTGCTGCTGAAGGATAATAGTCTGTATTCCGGGGCGCTGAGATGTTGAAGTGATATCTTAGCGTCGCCAGAATGCGGGGAAAAACAGTACCAGAATCGTCAGAATTTCCAGTCTTCCCATCAACATACCGAAACTCAGAATCCATTTGGCCATGTCAGGCAGCGGAGCAAAGTTACCCGTCGGGCCAATAATATCTCCCATTCCCGGACCAACGTTTGAGACGGCGGTAATTGCACCGGAAATACTGGTAGTCGGGTCGAGTCCCATGGCACTCAGGGCTCCGGCAATGATGATGATTGTGATAAGAAAAGTCAGTGCAAAGGCAACAACGGAGCGGATAATATCATCGTTTACCGGACGGTTATTATACCGTTGGACAAATACACCTGAAGGATGGATCAGTTTCATCATCTGCCGGTTCAACAGTGTGATTGCGATTTGGAAACGAAAGACTTTGATACCGCCCGCAGTTGAACCTGAACAGGCGCCGGCCATCATTAAAAACGCAAATAAAGTGCTGGGAAGTGCTCCCCAGGCAGTAAAGTCATCCAGCCCATATCCGGTGGTCGTGACGACTGAAACAATGTTAAACATCGCAATTCGGATTGCATCAACAGCCGGATATCCGTTATGCAGAGTAAGCCACAGAGCAACGATGCTGCTGGCGGCAATAAAAAGATAGAAGAACCCGCGTACCTGAGCATCCCGGTATAGTTCGATTGGGTTTTTCTTACGCATTGCCGAGACAAAAAGTAAGAATGGCAATCCGCCGAGAAACATAAATACAGTTGCAACCCAGTGAGCACCTTTAGAGAAGTGGTTCATTGAACCGTCGGATGTAGAGTATCCACCGGTAGACAGGGTTGTGAAAGAGTGATTGATGGCCTCAAATACAGTCATGCCGGTCATGACATAACCGATACAGCATAAAAGCGTCAGGATGAGGTAAACCACCACGATATTTTTGGCGACGGTTTTGGCCCGGGGACTGCTTTTATCTGACCAATCGGACGATTCAGTCTGGAAGAGTTTCATTCCCCCGACGTTCAGCATCGGCAGAACGGCAACCGCCATAACGATAAATCCGACTCCACCTAACCACTGAAGGATTGAGCGCCAGAGTAGAATACTCGGAGCCATATTATCCAGACCGCTCAGTACGGTTGAACCGGTTGTGGTGATACCGGACATGGTTTCAAAGTAGGCATCAGTAAAACTGATGTGGTTGATGAAAACAAAGGGAAGTGCGGCAAAAGCACTGGCAACGGTCCAGACCAGACTGGTGATCAGAAACATATCCCGGACGTTGAGTTTAAAGTTTGCCGTACGGCCGAGTGTCAGAAAGATAAATGCTGCGGCATGGGTGATAATTACGGCCTGTCCGAAGTCCAGAAAGCCGGCTGTCCCGCTGACAAAAGATACAAATGTCGGGACGTACATGAACAGTGCCAGTTTGGAAAGAACCAGTCCCAGAACAAATAGAATCGATTTCAGATTCAGCATGATAATGATCGCTACAGGAAAAATGGGCTGGGCTGGAAGAGCGCTTCCACATCGGAGACGTACTTCTTATTCACCAGGAACATGACCACATGGTCGTCCTGTTCAATAATTGTCCGGTCATGAGCGATCAATACTTCTTCACCACGGACAATTGCACCGATTGTCGTACCGGGTGGCAGTTTGATATCGCCGACGGCTTTTCCGACTACCTTTGAGGTTGTTTCATCTCCGTGTGCGATGGCTTCAATGGCTTCGGCAGCCCCACGGCGCAGGGATGATACATTGACGATGTCTGCACGTCTGACATGGGTCAGTAAGGCTGAAATCGTTGCCTGCTGTGGCGAAATTGCCACATCAATGACGCCACCCTGAACCAAATCTACATAAGCACTTCTCTGGATCAGAACCATCACTTTCTTAGCACCCAGGCGCTTCGCTAGCATGGCTGACATAATATTGGTTTCGTCTTCATTGGTCAGTGCGATAAATACATCAACCTGATCGATGTTTTCTTCTGACAGAAGTTCCTGATCGGCGGCATCACCACAAAACACGATGGTGTTTTCCAACTGTTCCGACAGATATTCAGCTCGCTGGTAGTTTCTTTCGATCAGTTTGACACTGTAGCTATGTTCCAGACGACGGGCGAGGCTGGCACCGATATTTCCGCCTCCGACAATCATGATCCTGCGATAAGGTCTTTCCAGACGTTGCAGTTCACTCATCACGGAGCGGATATGGTTGCTGGCGGCGACAAAGAAAACTTCGTCGTCGGCTTCGATAATGGTTGTTCCCTGAGGCCGAATGGGTCTGCCCTGACGGAAAATCGCCGCAACACGGGTTTCGATATGAGGCATATGTTCGCGCAGTGCCGATAATGCATTTCCCACCAGTGGGCCGCCATAGTACGCTTTCACGGCAACCAGACTGACTCGCTGGTTGGCGAAACTGACGACCTGCAATGCACCGGGATAATGGACCAGGCGTTCAATATAACTGGTTACCAGCTCTTCCGGAGCGATCAGATGATCAACCGGGACGGCACCTGAATGAAACAATGTCTCTTTTTCGGCAAGGTATTCGGGAGAACGGATACGGGCGATGCGATTGGGTGTGTTAAACAAGGTAAATGCAACCTGGCAGGCTGCCATATTCGTCTCATCGGTATTTGTGACGGCAACCAGCATGTCGGCATCCTGAGCGCCGGCCTCCTTGAGCACGTCAGGATGACTGGCGTGTCCGTTGACAACACGAAGGTCGTATTTATCCTGAAGTTCTCTCAGGCGGTCACTACTCTTATCGACAATCGTAATATCGTTGTTTTCACCAACTAGGTTTTCCGCCAGTGTTCCACCTACCTGGCCGGCTCCAAGAATGATGATTTTCATAACATAATCTCTTGTTTACCACTGCAAACTACAGCGCTATTTATATCCGTGATGACTCAGATGCGATGTTTCAATTCATACTAGGCCGTTTTCTTTAATACAGCTTTCTTTAATACAGCGTAGTAGAAGCCATCCATATCATTTTCTCCCGGCAGAATTTGTCGTCCCGGATTATTTATTTCAGAATTTATCAGTTGTGCATCTAATGTTCGAGATAAAAACGTTTTTATCTGTTGGCTATTTTCTTGAGGTAAAACCGAGCAGGTTGCATAAACCATGGTTCCACCGGGCTTTAACTGGGTCCACATCGCATCCAGAATTTCACTTTGAAGAGCAACCAGTGCTTCAATGTCATCGGGACGGCGCAGCCATTTAATGTCCGGATGTCTCCGGATGACGCCAGTCGCTGAACAGGGAGCATCGAGCAGAATACGATCAAATTGCTCTCCGTGCCACCAATCCTGAGGATGACGGGCATCACCACAGACAATCTTCGCATCCAGGTTGAGCCGGTGAAGGTTATCATGGACTCGCTGAAGCCGGGATCGATCACAGTCGACCGCAACAACCTGAGCATCGGCAGTGTGTTCCAGAATATGTGCCGTTTTACCGCCGGGAGCTGCGCAGCAGTCAAGAATCAGTTCTCCGGCTTGCGGCGCTAAATAGTGAACCGATAATTGTGCCGCGGCATCCTGAACGGAAACCCAGCCCTGTTCAAAACCTGGTAACAGACTGACATCACAGGGAGAGGCCAATTTTATGGCATCTTCTGCTTCCGGGTGTAGATGTACATCAATCTTCCGTTCTTCCAGAAGTTGCCGGTAACTCTCAGTTGTGTGATGCCGACGGTTTATCCGGAGCCACATCGGTGCTTTTTGATTATTCGATTCTACGATGGACTGCCACTGCTGAGGATAACTTTCCTGAAGAGACTTCAGTAACCAGTTGGGATGGCAGTATTTTCCGGCATCATGACGGCTGGCCTGTTGATCCATTGCTTCCCGGTTACGCTGATAATTTCTGAGAACAGCATTGATTAACCCGCGCAGGCGTGGCCCTTTCAAATCCTGAGTTGCACTAACGGTTTCACCGACAGCTGCATGGTCAGGAACCCGCATGAACTGAATCTGGTACAAGCCAACCAGAATTAAATGATGAAAAATCCGTTGTTTTCCTTTAAGCGGCTTATCCATCAGTTCGTGAACTGTTGCTTCTAAACGCGGAAGATAACGGAGCACGCCATAACAGATTTCCTGAAGCAGGGCGTGGTCTCTGGGTTTTATTTTTTGCTGAACCTCCGGTAATGCGGAGGACAGTGATGCGCCTTGATCTACAACCTGATAAATCACTGAAGCGGCAGCAGCACGAACATTCATAATGAATCTGAACCTTAAATAAAGTAGATAACCGTTCGGTTATGGATATTGTTAATTGAGCTGAGCTCCCACCTCAAACCATTCGGCGCGGGCATTGAGAATATCCTGAACGGGCAGGGCTTTTTTCCCGGGAATCTGAAGTTGCTCCAGAACCAGCACTCCATTTCCTGTAGCAACATAAATGCCGCTTTTGTCTGCCTGAATAATAGTTCCGGCTGGTTTATCGGTCAGGATGGACTCAACACGGCTTTGCCAGACTTTGATATGATGGCTGGCTTCTGCCGCCTGATCTGTAATAGCAAAGTGACTGACAGGCCAGGGATTAAAGGCCCGGATACATCGTTCAATAAAGACCGCATCCTGAGACCAGTCTATTCGGGCTTCTTCTTTACTCAGTTTTTTGGCGTAGCTGGCGAGTTGATCATCCTGACAAACCGGTGCAATTTTTCCGTCAGCAATTTCGCGGAGCGTATCAATTAAAGCCTGAGGGCCTAAACCGGCAAGCTTCTCATACATTGAAGCACTGGTATCTGTGGGTTCTACCGGTAATGAGGCAACAGATAACATATCTCCGGTATCCAGTCCTGCATCCATCTGCATGATGGTGACACCAGTTTCTTCGTCTCCAGCCCAGATCGAACGTTGAATTGGGGCCGCACCGCGCCATTTGGGTAAAATCGAACCGTGAACATTGATACAGCCAAGTTTAGGTGTATCCAGAACAGCCTGAGGGAGTAGTAGTCCATAGGCAACAACAACCATCAGATCGGCATTCAGTTCTGCCAGTGCTTGTTTACTGTCTTCCGACTTAAAATTCTCGGGTTGGTAAACCGGAATCTGATGCTCCGTCGCCAATGTTTTGACAGGGCTGGCTGTCAGTTTTT
Organism: Vibrio mangrovi; assembly: GCF_024346955.1. NCBI lineage: Bacteria > Pseudomonadati > Pseudomonadota > Gammaproteobacteria > Vibrionales > Vibrionaceae > Vibrio > Vibrio mangrovi. The sequence continues at coordinate 136,287 of NZ_AP024883.1, forward strand.
TCCCCCGCCCGGCAGGCCGGTCAGGTTGTGTGTAGACTGCAATGACTTCATGCTCTGAAGACAATAATGCCGCCAGATGACGGGCGGCAAAATCCGGTGTTCCGGCAAAGACAATACGTAGTGACTGGCTCAAGGTGACCTCACTTATGCTTCATTTTTCTTTTTTTCATTGGCGCGTTTGATTTTTTCCAGCTTGTCTTTAATCCGTTTACGCTTGAGCGGAGAAAGATAATCGACGAACAGCTTACCTTGTAAGTGATCTAACTCATGTTGAACACAGATAGCCAAAAGATCATCGGCTTCAAAGGTGAATTCTTTCCCGTCTCTGTCTAAGGCTCGCACTGTAACCTCCGCTGCGCGGGGAACCAGTGCTCTTGCTCCGGGAACTGACAGGCATCCTTCTTCGATACCGTCTTCACCCCGTTTTTCGATAATTTCAGGATTGATCAGAACCCGAGGCTGATCCCGGGTTTCTGAGACATCAATCACCACGATACGTTGATGGAAATCCACCTGTGTTGCTGCCAGACCAATACCATCTTCCTCGTACATGGTTTCAATCATGTCATCAACGAATTTTTGTATTTCAGGTGTGACTTCTTGAACGGGTTTTGCGACCGTTCTTAAACGCTCATCAGGAAAAGTTAATACTTGTAATACAGACATATACACTCAAATTGTTGAAATGTGCCGAAACAATAGAAAGTTTAATGTCCCAATTCTAGACATTTTAAGACCTAATTGACAGCATTGTGAGCGATAAATCGAAGTGATTATTAATTATCCGTCGATTATACCGCTGTCCAGTTAAACAACCCTGTATCAGGATTCCCATCGATGCGTCAACTTACCTCTCACGTCAGTGAACAAGACAGATTATTGATTTGGATAAAGCTTTCTCTGGTTCCTCGTTTGGGAATTCAGTCGATCTTAAAACTATTGGGAAAAGTTTCGATCGATTCTCTGTGTGATTATTCCGGAAAAGAATGGCTCACTCTTGGTTTTTCTCCGGAGCAGGTGACTTATTTGTCCGGCCCGGCAAAGAGGATGGCGGATGATTGCCTTCAATGGCTGGAGCGTGGCGAGCATCGCCACATTCTCCCTCATTTTTCGGCAGAATATCCGGCATTGCTCAAGGAGATTCCCTCGCCTCCTCCGATTTTGTTTGTTCAGGGGGATGTTCCGCTTCTGTCGGCACCACAGATTGCGATTGTCGGAAGCAGGTATGCCAGTGTGCAGGGATTGCAAGATGCATGGCATTTTGCGAATGAATTTGCTCAGCATCAAGTAGCAGTTACGAGTGGGCTGGCTTTAGGCATTGATGGTCAGGCTCATCAGGGCGTTTTAGATGGTGGAGGCAGAACAATTGCGGTTCTGGGAGCCGGGCTGGAACGGATTTATCCGGCTCGTCACCGGGGTTTGGCTGAACGGATTCTTGAGCATAAAAAAGGTGCTCTGGTGTCAGAATTTTGTCCCTCAACACCTCCGAAATCAATGAATTTTCCACGTCGTAACCGTATTATCAGTGGGTTATCTCTGGGGGTTCTGGTTATTGAAGCTGCAGAAAAAAGCGGCTCACTGATTACAGCAAGGTATGCAGCAGAGCAAAACCGGGATGTTTTTGTGATCCCGGGGTCAATTCATCAGGTTGGTTACCGGGGGAGTAACGCTTTAATTCGTGATGGGGCTTGCTTAGTTCAGAATATTGATCAGATACTCTCCGAAGTTGGTACGTTATCTGCTTGGGTTAAGCATGAAGAGAAAATTCAGCAAAATGAACTTTTTCCGTCACTAATTGACGACGAAGAATTGCCATTTGCTGAAGTGTTAGCTAACGTAGGGGTAAAGGCTACACCAGTTGATATTCTTGCAACGCGCACCCATATACCTGTTCATGAAGTGATGAGACAGCTCCTAGAGCTGGAATTATCCGGGCACGTGGTTGCAGTTGCTGGTGGCTATATTCGTAAGGGGAGGGGCTAGCTATGATGATGGATATTCTTATGTATCTGTTCGAAACTTACATCCATAGCGATGCTGAGTTACAGGTTGATCAGGATGAGTTAGAGGATGAGCTCCTGCGTGCAGGTTTTCATCAGAAAGAGATCTTCAAAGCCCTCAACTGGTTGGAAGAGTTGGCATCGCTACAACAAAGTGATGTGCACTCTCCGTTGTCAGTCAGTGCTGCAACAGCAATGCGAGTCTATACCGAACAGGAAACGGCCCGACTTGATGTTGAATGTCGCGGATTCCTTTTGTTCCTTGAACAAATCAAAGTATTGACGCCCGAGACCCGGGAAATGGTGGTTGACAGGGTGATGGGACTGGAAACCAATGAATTCGAACTGGATGATTTGAAATGGATTATCCTGATGGTTCTGTTCAATGTTCCCGGTAATGAGAATGCATACACTTTGATGGAAGAGTGGCTGTATACGAAAGAGCAAGGCATTCTGCACTGATAGAAATTGAATGAACCGTCATATTGATCAGCAATTATTTTCTGCGCATGAGCATGCTTTGAGTGAAGCGGAATCGTGCCCCCAATGTGGTTGTGAATTGCAGTTGCGTCACGGTAAGCATGGGCCATTTTGGGGGTGTTCAGCCTATCCTGAGTGTGACTATATTCGTCCGCTTCATCAACATGACGGTCATATTGTAAAAGCTCTGGGCGTTCCCTGTCCCGAGTGTGGTCATGAACTGGTGCTACGACAAGGCCGTTACGGCATGTTTATCGGTTGTAGTCACTTTCCTCAATGTCACCATATTGAATCTTCCGAGCCACCTAAAACCGAACAGCCGCATGAAGTAAACTGCCCTGAATGCGGGACTGGCACACTGGTGGAAAGAAAATCCCGTTTTGGTAAAGCATTCTGGGCTTGCAATCAGTATCCGAAGTGTAAGTTTGCTGTGAATTATCCGCCGGTAGCGGGGAAGTGCACTGAATGTGGTTTTCCTTTGTTACTTAAAAAAAAATTAGCTGAGAAAAAAGTAGCTGATAAAGCATCCGCATCTGGTACAGCTCTGGTTTGTGCTGCGCGCCGGTGCGGGCATGTACAGGATGTACCAGAGTCATCATGATGTTTTAAATGAAGTCTTTTCGGATGAGAATTTTGCTCTCATCCGAAAATATTTTGGCGGGCGGTATTACTTGTGCTGTCCGGCAAACTGATGAACCGCCGGGAAAGCATCCTGAGGCAGAATCTCGGCCAGTGAACAGATAATCCGTTCCAATTCGGCATAGTAATCTGCACTGACATTGATATGTCCCATTTTCCTGCCGGGACGTTTTTCTTTGCCGTACCAATGAATATGACATCCTTCTGTTGCCAGAATTTCTGATGGCAAAGTGTCTTCCCCCAGAATATTCACCATACATGTCGGACGGATGAGTCTGGTACTTCCCAGATGTAAGCCACAAACTGCGCGTAAATGGTTCTCAAACTGACATGTATCGGCTCCCTGTTGTGTCCAGTGCCCTGAGTTGTGAACCCGTGGAGCAATTTCGTTCACAAGTAGCTGTCCCTGAACATCAAAAAACTCCAGAGCCAGAACGCCGACATAATTGAGTGTGTTCGCCACCGCTTCAAACATAGCTTTAGCCTGCTGCTGTAGCGGTTGATCATCAATGGATGTGGAAAGGCTGAGAACACCATCGGTGTGAATATTTTCTGCCAGCGGATAAACAACAACCTCACCGTCTTTGCCTCTGGCTCCGACCAGAGAAACTTCCCGGTCAAAAGGAACGAATTCCTCGGCGACAATCGCCTGATTTTCTGTTGCTTCAATGCATTGTTGCATTTCCGGCCAGATTTCATCGGCATCCGTCGTTGATTTCAGGCGCCATTGACCTTTTCCGTCATATCCACCCAACGCACTCTTGAGAACCATTGGGATGCCTACATGGCGGATCGCACTGTCAAAATCTTCTCTGGTTCTGATGACGAAATATTTGGCATTTCTGACACCGGCTTTATCGAGCAGCGATTTTTCCAGACGACGATCTCCACCTGTTTTGATTGCCTGAGCTCCGGGGAGTAACTTACCACTTTGTTCACATTGATGAAGAATGTCGTGCGGAATATGTTCAAATTCTGCGGTAATCACATCTGCCTGCTGAATTGCATTCTCCAGTCCATGTCCCTGAACTTCCTGTGTCAGAGGATGAACGATCTGCCCGCTGACTACGTCGAAGGCACTGATGCGAATATTCAATGGCGCTCCGGCAAGAGACATCATCCGTGCAAGCTGACCGGCACCTAAGACAAGTACATGCATGCTGTTATTCCTCGGCTGGATCTGGGTTGGCAAGGACAGTATCAGTTTGAGACTGACGGAATGCTTCGACTTTCTGCATTACATTTTCGTCATGAACCCCAATAATCTGAGCCGCCAGAATGCCGGCATTGGCTGCCCCAGCTTCCCCTATCGCCAATGTACCGACAGCAATACCTTTAGGCATCTGTACAATTGATAGCAGAGAATCCATACCTTTTAATGCTCTGGACTGAACCGGAACTCCCAGAACAGGAAGACTAGTGAAGGCTGCCGTCATTCCCGGTAGGTGAGCAGCACCGCCAGCTCCGGCGATAATAACTTTGAGACCACGTTCTTTGGCCTGGCTCGCATAGTCGGCAAGCAGTTGAGGAGTACGATGTGCCGAAACCACTTTGGTTTCGTATTCCACACCAAATTGCTCCAGCATCTCAGCTGCAAGCTTCATGGTTGGCCAATCAGATTTGGACCCCATTATAATCCCGACTTTCATCTCAGACTCCTTCAGGTTTGTTGCAATGATCAAATATGTTCATGCCATGGATGAATGATAATTTTGCGCGCATTATACGAAGAAATTAACCGAAGGAAAACGTTTGCGTCGGGAGGATTCGCCGATAACATGTTTTCATACAAAATTGATTTAGTTTTCTGACATGATCATTTGTACACTAGCGGAAGAATAATCCGGGAATGACGAGAAGTATTGTGAATAATTTTGAGCAGGTGCTTGATGCATTGCATCGGGGAGATGTTATTGCGTATCCGACTGAGGGAGTTTTTGGCGTTGGATGCGATCCTGATTGTGCTGATGCGATTCAAAAGTTGCTGGAAATAAAACATCGTCCGGTTGAAAAGGGGTTGATTCTCATTGCATCCCGCTATGAACAATTACAGCCATATATAGACGAACGCCAGCTTTCGGCGCAACAACTGGCTCATGTTCAGGAAAGCTGGCCGGGACCTGTGACTTGGGTCATGCCTGCGAGTGAACGGGTTTCTGCCTGGTTGAGTGGTTTATTTGATACGATTGCTGTTCGGGTTACCGATCATCCTTTGGTGCAGCAACTGTGTGATGCTTATGGTAAACCCATTACATCGACCAGTGCGAATTTAAGTGGTCATCCGCCTTGCATAACAACAGAAGATGTACGACAGCAGTTAGGACATTGTCTGAATGCGATTTTAGAAGGGGAAACAGGTGGCCGGAATAAGCCGAGTGAGATTCGGGATGCACGAACGCTGAAGATATTAAGACAAGGGTAATCATCATGAGCAGTATTGATAAACAGACCGTCAAAAATTTTTTATTGCAACTGCAGGATTCAATTTGTCGACAGCTTGAAGCAGTTGATGGCCAGAGTGTATTCGAAGAAGATGCATGGCACCGCGAACCAGGAGAGCGTCTCGGTGGTGGCGGACGTAGCCGGGTGATGAAAGGTGGTCATGTGTTTGAACAGGGCGGAGTTAACTTCTCTCATGTGACAGGGAATAAAATGCCAGCTTCTGCAACGGCACACCGGCCGGAATTATCGGGCCGCAAATTTGAAGCCATGGGTGTTTCTTTAGTGATGCATCCCAATAACCCTTATGTGCCGACTTCACACATGAATGTTCGCTTCTTTATCGCAGAAAAGGATGGAGAGGAACCTATCTGGTGGTTTGGTGGCGGGTTTGATTTAACCCCGTTTTATCCGTTTGATGAAGATTGCCGTCATTGGCATGAAGTGGCGAAAGGCATCTGTCAGCCATTCGGGCCGGAAGTTTATTCGCAACATAAAGATTGGTGTGACCGATACTTTTTCTTGCCGCACCGGGAGGAAACCCGAGGTATCGGTGGACTCTTTTTTGATGACCTGAATCAGTGGGATTTTGATACTTGCTTTGCTTATATTCGAGCGGTCGGGGAAGGTTATACCCGAGCTTATCTGCCGATTGTCGAACGCCGGAAAGATTGCGAATTCGCTGAGCGTGAACGTCAGTTCCAGTTATATCGGCGTGGCAGATATGTTGAATTTAATCTGGTCTTTGACCGGGGAACACTATTTGGTTTGCAATCGGGTGGACGGACCGAGTCTATTCTCATGTCTATGCCGCCATTAGCCCGTTGGGAATACGGTTATCAGCCGGAACCAGGAAGTGCTGAAGCTCGTCTGGCTGAGTATTTGACGCCAAGAGAGTGGTGACAGCTCCAGACTGTAGTGATAGGGTCGGAAGACTCTTTTTATTTTTTATTGGTAAAGGCAGAAGTATGGCTCATTTGAACGATCGGTATGCAGTATTCGGCAATCCAATCAGTCACAGTAAATCTCCATTTATACAGACATTGTTCGCTCGTCAGACGAACCAGGAAATGACTTATACGGCTGAGCTGGCACCGGTTAATGGTTTCAAATCAACAGTTGATGCTTTCTTTTCTCAGGGAGGAAAGGGATGCAATGTGACGGTACCGTTCAAAGAAGAAGCCTATGCCTTTGCTGACCAACTTACAGAACGGGCCAAAATTGCCGGAGCGGTCAATACGCTGAAGAAACTGGATGATGGTGGAATACTCGGAGATAATACTGATGGCGCTGGTCTCGTACAGGATCTATTGCAGCATCAGGTTCCTCTGGCTGGAGCAAAAATCTTGCTGATCGGGGCTGGTGGTGCAGCAAAAGGTGTCATTCACCCTTTATTGGCTCAGTCACCTGATTCTATTGTGATTACCAATCGGACATTTGCAAAAGCGGAAGCTCTTGCTGCATTGTTTCAGGAATCTCAGGTCCAGGCTCCGGTTTCTGCTCTGCCTATGGCGGAAATTCATTCTAAGTTTGATGTGGTGATTAATTCGACTTCAGCAAGTTTATCCGGAGAGCTACCAGATATTACCGGTGATATCTTTTCGGAAAAAAGTGTGGCTTATGACATGATGTATGGCAAAGGCCTGACAGTTTTCAGTCAATGGGCTGTAGAACATGGTTGTGCGCATGCATACGATGGATTGGGAATGCTGGTTGGGCAGGCTGCGGAGAGTTTCATGCTATGGCGGGGAATTCGCCCCGGAACCCGGCAGATATTAAGTGAGTTGAGACGTAATCTGGAAGGCAGTTTATGAATCAGTCGATTCTTTTTCCGGATGATCAATCCTGGGACGAAGCAAGCCAGCAAGTACATTTTCCTGCACAATGTCAGGGGGCTTTAGTTGAATGCATTGTGGCGGTTTCTGAACTGGAACAGATTTCCGGTCAGAAGATTGCCGGCAGAGAAGATGCTTTAAGCATCTTTTCGCAATACCGCTTCGATTTTGAAGAGTTGGCCGAGCGGTTGATTGAAAATGAAGAAGACAACGCGCTCGGACAGATTGAAGTGGTGCTCTGATATACCCAGATGACCTCAAGACAAAGTTTCAGCGAGATTCACCGGACATAGAAACGGAGTTAGAGATTATTATCGGATGTCTTCTACTTCATGAAGGAAGTCATCCTTGTTCTGCACATAGTTGTCAGCCGATTTCTGTAAGAAGGCGCGCTCTTCATCCGTTAAGGGGCGAGCCTGTTTGACTGGACTGCCTACATAAAGGTAGCCACTTTGCAGTGTCTTATTGGGCGGAACCAGACTACCTGCGCCAATCACGACTTCACTTTCTACCGTTACACCATCAAGAACAATACTGCCCATTCCAACCAGAACTTTGTCCTTAATTATGCAGCCATGCAGCATTGCTTTATGGCCGACAGTTACGTCATCCCCGATAATCAGTGGATAACCGCTTGGGTTTTCTGCATTTTTGTGCGTGACGTGCAAGACCGTACCATCCTGAATATTGGTTCTTTTACCAATATGGATATGGTTAACATCACCTCGGGCTGCGACTAAGGGCCAGATGCTTGAATCGTCACCAATCCGGATATCTCCGACCAGCACGGCGCTGCTATCGACATAAACACGCTGACCAAGTTCCGGGGCTATACCTTTGTAACGCCGAATTGAACTCATCATGCTCTCCTCAACTTAATTAGTTTGGCTTTTTACCGACGTAGAATAAGGATAATGACTTTTGATGTGGAGTAAAAATAGACTTTTTGCCTAAAAAGCACTCGGTTGATTAAAAACATGAAAAAACTTGTCAAAAAGGACTTGCCAATCAAAAGGTGATGCCTATAATGCCCCTCGCTGACACGGGATAGCGGAGAGAAATCCCCGGCTGTGTGAGCCCGGTCTTCACCGAGAGATAAATCTGAAAAAAGTGTTTGACACCAGGATTTATCTCGCTAGAATGACCGCCTCTTCAAACGATGAACGTTTCGAAGAATTGCTCTTTAACAATATAGACCAATCAATCTGTGTGGGCACTCGTCGATAAACATCCAAAAGATTTTATCAATGATACGAGTGACCAACCGAACCGAGATTCTTTCGGGAATTAAAGTTCAGCACAGTCAATTCAGTCTTACATTTATGTAAGACGAACAGTATTCATTGAGCCGAAGCTTAGGCTTCAAAAAAACTTTTAATTGAAGAGTTTGATCATGGCTCAGATTGAACGCTGGCGGCAGGCCTAACACATGCAAGTCGAGCGGAAACGAGAGAAAGCTTGCTTTCTCGGCGTCGAGCGGCGGACGGGTGAGTAAAGCCTGGGAAATTGCCCTGATGTGGGGGATAACCATTGGAAACGATGGCTAATACCGCATAATGTCTACGGACCAAAGAGGGGGACCTTCGGGCCTCTCGCGTCAGGATATGCCCAGGTGGGATTAGCTAGTTGGTGAGGTAAGGGCTCACCAAGGCGACGATCCCTAGCTGGTCTGAGAGGATGATCAGCCACACTGGAACTGAGACACGGTCCAGACTCCTACGGGAGGCAGCAGTGGGGAATATTGCACAATGGGCGCAAGCCTGATGCAGCCATGCCGCGTGTATGAAGAAGGCCTTCGGGTTGTAAAGTACTTTCAGCAGTGAGGAAGGGGATAGTTTTAATAGAGCTGTTCTTTGACGTTAGCTGCAGAAGAAGCACCGGCTAACTCCGTGCCAGCAGCCGCGGTAATACGGAGGGTGCGAGCGTTAATCGGAATTACTGGGCGTAAAGCGCATGCAGGTGGTCTGTTAAGTCAGATGTGAAAGCCCGGGGCTTAACCTCGGAGTTGCATTTGAAACTGGCAGGCTAGAGTACTGTAGAGGGGGGTAGAATTTCAGGTGTAGCGGTGAAATGCGTAGAGATCTGAAGGAATACCGGTGGCGAAGGCGGCCCCCTGGACAGATACTGACACTCAGATGCGAAAGCGTGGGGAGCAAACAGGATTAGATACCCTGGTAGTCCACGCCGTAAACGATGTCTACTTGGAGGTTGTGACCCAGAGTCGTGGCTTTCGGAGCTAACGCGTTAAGTAGACCGCCTGGGGAGTACGGTCGCAAGATTAAAACTCAAATGAATTGACGGGGGCCCGCACAAGCGGTGGAGCATGTGGTTTAATTCGATGCAACGCGAAGAACCTTACCTACTCTTGACATCCAGAGAAGCCGGAAGAGATTCTGGTGTGCCTTCGGGAGCTCTGAGACAGGTGCTGCATGGCTGTCGTCAGCTCGTGTTGTGAAATGTTGGGTTAAGTCCCGCAACGAGCGCAACCCTTATCCTTGATTGCCAGCGGTTAGGCCGGGAACTTCAGGGAGACTGCCGGTGATAAACCGGAGGAAGGTGGGGACGACGTCAAGTCATCATGGCCCTTACGAGTAGGGCTACACACGTGCTACAATGGCGTATACAGAGGGCAGCTAACTCGCGAGAGCATGCGAATCCCAAAAAGTACGTCGTAGTCCGGATTGGAGTCTGCAACTCGACTCCATGAAGTCGGAATCGCTAGTAATCGTAGATCAGAATGCTACGGTGAATACGTTCCCGGGCCTTGTACACACCGCCCGTCACACCATGGGAGTGGGCTGCAAAAGAAGCAGGTAGTTTAACCTTCGGGAGGACGCTTGCCACTTTGTGGTTCATGACTGGGGTGAAGTCGTAACAAGGTAGCGCTAGGGGAACCTGGCGCTGGATCACCTCCTTACGTAAAGATGTTGTTGTATGAGTGTTCACACAGATTGATTTGGTTTATAGAAGTAGCGCAATGTCCCGTTCGTCTAGAGGCCTAGGACACCGCCCTTTCACGGCGGTAACAGGGGTTCGACTCCCCTACGGGATACCATTTCTAAGCATATTTCGGTGAAGTATTCTTAAAAATGGTTTTGCTTTGAATGAAGTAAAATCTTGCTCTTTAACAATTTGGAAAGCTGACAAAGTAATGGTTGTTTTTTTTAAAGAAACAACAAATTACTTGTAAAAGTTCTCAATACTTTCTCGAAAGAGAAAGACCAACACAATCAAGTGTTCTTGGAATACATTTAATGTATGTATTCAATTGAGTCCGGCAAAACCAGTCTCTCGCTCATGTAAATCAATGAGAGACAACTTTGGTGACTGACAGTGCAATCTGAAACTTCTTCGGGTTGTATGGTTAAGTGACTAAGCGTACACGGTGGATGCCTTGGCAGTCAGAGGCGATGAAGGACGTACTAACTTGCGATAAGCTCAGATGAGGCAGTAAGAGCCACTTGAGTCTGAGATTTCCGAATGGGGAAACCCACATGCATAAGCATGTATCATTAACTGAATTCATAGGTTAATGAGGCGAACCGGGAGAACTGAAACATCTAAGTACCCCGAGGAAAAGAAATCAACCGAGATTCCGAAAGTAGCGGCGAGCGAAATCGGACCAGCCCTTAAGCATAGGCAGCGTCAGGTGAAGTGTCTGGAAAGGCACGCGATACAGGGTGACAGCCCCGTAACCGGCAGCGCTGCTTAAGTGAAATCGAGTAAGGCGGGACACGTGATATCCTGTCTGAATATGGGGGGACCATCCTCCAAGGCTAAATACTCCTGACTGACCGATAGTGAACCAGTACCGTGAGGGAAAGGCGAAAAGAACCCCTGTGAGGGGAGTGAAATAGAACCTGAAACCGTGTACGTACAAGCAGTAGGAGCAGGCTTTGTCCTGTGACTGCGTACCTTTTGTATAATGGGTCAGCGACTTATATTCAGTGGCAAGGTTAACCGTATAGGGGAGCCGTAGCGAAAGCGAGTCTTAACTGGGCGCTTAGTCTCTGGATATAGACCCGAAACCGGGTGATCTAGCCATGGGCAGGTTGAAGGTTGAGTAACATCAACTGGAGGACCGAACCGACTAATGTTGAAAAATTAGCGGATGACTTGTGGCTAGGGGTGAAAGGCCAATCAAACCCGGAGATAGCTGGTTCTCCCCGAAAGCTATTTAGGTAGCGCCTCGGACGAATACTACTGGGGGTAGAGCACTGTTAAGGCTAGGGGGTCATCCCGACTTACCAACCCTTTGCAAACTCCGAATACCAGTAAGTACTATCCGGGAGACACACGGCGGGTGCTAACGTCCGTCGTGGAGAGGGAAACAACCCAGACCGCCAGCTAAGGTCCCAAATTACAGCTAAGTGGGAAACGATGTGGGAAGGCTCAGACAGCTAGGATGTTGGCTTAGAAGCAGCCATCATTTAAAGAAAGCGTAATAGCTCACTAGTCGAGTCGGCCTGCGCGGAAGATGTAACGGGGCTAAGCTGTAAACCGAAGCTGCGGCAATGTGATTTATCATATTGGGTAGGGGAGCGTTCTGTAAGCGGCTGAAGGTGTGCTGTAAGGCATGCTGGACGTATCAGAAGTGCGAATGCTGACATGAGTAACGACAAAGGGGGTGAAAAACCTCCTCGCCGGAAGACCAAGGGTTCCTGTCCAACGTTAATCGGGGCAGGGTGAGTCGACCCCTAAGGCGAGGCCGAAAGGCGTAGTCGATGGGAAACGGGTTAATATTCCCGTACTTGTTGTGAATGCGATGGGGGGACGGAGAAGGCTAGGTGGGCCTGGCGACGGTTGTCCAGGTTCAAGTGCGTAGGCTGTGGGATTAGGCAAATCCGGTTCCACAACAGGCTGAGACACGATGTCGAGCTGCTACGGTAGTGAAGTCATTGATGCCATGCTTCCGGGAAAAGCCTCTAAGCTTCAGTTCACAAGAAATCGTACCCCAAACCGACACAGGTGGTCGGGTAGAGAATACCAAGGCGCTTGAGAGAACTCGGGTGAAGGAACTAGGCAAAATGGTACCGTAACTTCGGGAGAAGGTACGCTCCTGATGGTGAAGTCCCTTGCGGATGGAGCTGACGGGAGTCGCAGATACCAGGTGGCTGCAACTGTTTATTAAAAACACAGCACTGTGCAAAATCGTAAGATGACGTATACGGTGTGACGCCTGCCCGGTGCCGGAAGGTTAATTGATGGGGTTAGCGTATGCGAAGCTCTTGATCGAAGCCCCGGTAAACGGCGGCCGTAACTATAACGGTCCTAAGGTAGCGAAATTCCTTGTCGGGTAAGTTCCGACCTGCACGAATGGCGTAATGATGGCCACGCTGTCTCCACCCGAGACTCAGTGAAATTGAAATCGCTGTGAAGATGCAGTGTACCCGCGGCTAGACGGAAAGACCCCGTGAACCTTTACTACAGCTTGGCACTGAACATTGAGCCTACATGTGTAGGATAGGTGGGAGGCTTTGAAGCAGTCACGCCAGTGATTGTGGAGCCGACCTTGAAATACCACCCTTGTATGTTTGATGTTCTAACTTAGGCCCGTAATCCGGGTTGAGGACAGTGCCTGGTGGGTAGTTTGACTGGGGCGGTCTCCTCCCAAAGAGTAACGGAGGAGCACGAAGGTGGGCTAATCACGGTTGGACATCGTGAGGTTAGTGTAATGGCATAAGCCCGCTTGACTGCGAGAGTGACGGCTCGAGCAGGTGCGAAAGCAGGTCATAGTGATCCGGTGGTTCTGAATGGAAGGGCCATCGCTCAACGGATAAAAGGTACTCCGGGGATAACAGGCTGATACCGCCCAAGAGTTCATATCGACGGCGGTGTTTGGCACCTCGATGTCGGCTCATCACATCCTGGGGCTGAAGTCGGTCCCAAGGGTATGGCTGTTCGCCATTTAAAGTGGTACGCGAGCTGGGTTTAGAACGTCGTGAGACAGTTCGGTCCCTATCTGCCGTGGGCGTTGGAAGATTGAAGGGGGCTGCTCCTAGTACGAGAGGACCGGAGTGGACGAACCTCTGGTGTTCGGGTTGTGATGCCAATCGCATTGCCCGGTAGCTAAGTTCGGAATCGATAACCGCTGAAAGCATCTAAGCGGGAAGCGAGCCCTGAGATGAGTCTTCCCTGGCACTTAAAGTGTCCTGAAGGGTTGTTCGAGACCAGAACGTTGATAGGCAGGGTGTGTAAGTGCTGTGAGGCATTGAGCTAACCTGTACTAATTGCCCGTGAGACTTAACCATACAACACCGAAGGGGTTTTAGGGCTCTGAAGAGACTTGATTGTGGATATGAGAATACAGCTTTCCGGATTAGAAGAATTTGCCTGGCGGCCATAGCGTTTTGGACCCACCTGATTCCATGCCGAACTCAGAAGTGAAACGAAACAGCGCCGATGGTAGTGTGGGGTCTCCCCATGTGAGAGTAGGTCATCGCCAGGCTTTAATTTGTAATTTGTCTACTGTAGCTTGATGCTTTTGATAATTGCGATGCTCATGTGCACTTGCACACTGCGCTTCTCATTTCAAAATCTTCTACGCACAGCGACAAATTCCTAAATAAAGCAGTTAAGCGTAAGACTTTATTTAAACAATTTGTGGAGAGATGGCTGAGTGGTTGAAAGCACCGGTCTTGAAAACCGGCGTACGTTAGTAGCGTACCTAGGGTTCAAATCCCTATCTCTCCGCCACTATTAAGAAAGCCGCTGTAAATACAGCGGTTTTTTTATGCCTGTAAATCAAGATACAAAAACAATTCATTATATTTTTATTACCACTGAAAGTTAGTTTGTAATTCATTGAGACTGAATTAGCGTCCATTTCACGATCCCACTCTTTATTATTTCAAAAATTACGAAATAAATATAATGCAAGCATATTATCAGCATCCCAATGCATTATTTTATTGTTAACCATTTGATTTATTTCATTTGCGACAATTTGAATAAATAAACGACGTTTTCTGGTTATTTTTCATTCCTCTTTAGTGGTAATTTAGTTACAAAAATATGTGATGAGATCATTAGACCAGTACCATGAACCTTGCAAAAACGCTGCCGCAAACTATTTTCAAATTAGGGCATTGTATTGTGCCAATGCTTAATAAGAGAGGACTCATGAAAATTAGGACGAAGCTGATTGCAACGTTTGTGGTCGCAGTAACAATACCTGTTGCTATTTTAGCGATGTTCTCGATAAGAGAAGTAACAAATGAGGCAATAGAGCAATTTCAGAAAGCAACTTCAAAGGAAATTATTCAGGTCGATCGGGCATTTAATATTTTCTTTGATAATGCGAAAAAGAATATTGATTATCTTTCATCTATTCCGGAGGTTACCGAACATTTAATTGGAGCCCCCAGTTTTGTCGACCAGCAAAAAATCGATAGCTTTAAGGGATGGTCATCGCTTGAAGGGCAGTCTAAACGGTTATTTGAAATTTTTGAGCGCTTTGGGAAGTCACAGAAAAATTTAGCTTATGTATATACCGGGCGCGAGACCGGTAGCTATGTCGAATGGCCGGGAAGTAATTTTTCTTCTCCTTTCGATCCCCGGGTTCGGCCTTGGTATAAAGCTGCGATGGCTGCTGATGGAAAACCAGTGATGACAAATGCCTATTACTGGAAAGGTGATGATGCGACATATATTGCTATCGCGAAAGTTGTGAAGAATGCGACGAACGAAGTTCTGGGTGCTGTAAGCCTGGATGTGTCAGTCAATGAACTGACTGACATCGTTAAGAACATCACTATTGGGGAGAATGGCTATATTGTTTTGCTGGAAGACAACGATAATATTTTGGTTGACCCCTATAAGCCAGAAAACAGCTTTAAATCGATTAGTGATGTCAACACGCCATTCTTTAAATTAATGAGCGAACATCCTATGGGATTGTTTGAGGTTAGCCGTGGGGGAACTGACTATCTGGGGCAGATTATCACTTCCAAACTGGGTTGGCGCTTCGTTGCACTGGTTCCTAAATCAGAAGTCTATGCGGCAGCGGTGAAACAAACCTATGTGACTTTTGCGATTGTTATCCCCTTGGTGGTTATTTTCATCTTGATTGCGTTCTATGTTTCAAAAGTTATTACATCTCAGATTAGTAGCGTGACTGGCGTACTTCAGCAGATTTCTCAGGGGCATGGCGATCTGACGATCAAGTTGGATGCTTCTGCCAAAGATGAGGTTGGAGATCTCTCCCGCGCGTTTAATGGGTTTGTTGATAAGCTGGGTAATCTGATTCGTGAAGTAGTCAGTTTAAGTTCTGAACTTAAAGATATGGCTGAAGTGGCAACAGAAAAAGCGCATAAATGGCAGACAGATTCAGGTAAGCAGTTGGAAAAAGTCACACTGGTGACGGAAGCGATTTCTGAAATGTCAAAAGCGACTGCTGAGATTGCATCCAGTTCAGAGCAGGCCGCAGGTGTAGCAGAAAGTGGTTCAACGGCGTGTAATGATGGAAAAATGGTGGTTGAAAGTACGAGAGAGTCAATTGAGACGCTTGCCGGTGAAGTTCATACAACCAATGACATCATCAGTAAGCTGAATGACAATTCTCAACAGATTACGACCATTATTACGACCATACAGGGAATTGCTGAACAAACAAACCTGCTAGCCTTGAATGCGGCAATTGAAGCTGCAAGAGCCGGAGAGCATGGGCGTGGTTTTGCTGTGGTTGCAGATGAAGTTCGTAACTTGTCACAGAAAACGACAGCTTCAACCGAAGAGATTCAGCAGATGATTCAAGAGTTGCAACAGACTACTCAGCAAGCTGCTAATGTGATGAAGAATAGTAAATCGATGACGGATAGTGCCGTTGAACAGGCAAATACAGCCAGTGAAAGTTTGGTTCAGCTCGCCCGTTCAATTGATCAGATCAAAGGTGCTTCGATTCAGATCGCTACAGCAACTGAAGAACAGTCATGTGTTTGTGATGATATTACGCTCAATACTCAGCAGATTAATGACATTGCGAATCAGTTGACAGAAGAAGCCCAAGGGCAGCTACAAAGTGCTGAAGAATTCAGAATAGTATCTGACAAGATGTTCGACTTGGTCGGTAAATTTAAAGTGTAAAGTTTACATGACTCATATTTACACCATGTAATGTAGAGCCTGTGGCATTTATGCCCAGGCTCTTTTTTCATCAGTGAAGTTTGTCATGTGGCTAAGTGACGATACTTCTTCTGGCTGTCACTACTTGCCATAGAGCTTTGACCAACGGTTGCTCCAACTGAGACTGGCGACAGCATACACCCAACTGAAATGGCTGTATGAGCTGGCTTTCAGGTAAGCGCTGAACCTTTTCTCGTGCCGGACTGTTATTGATGACAACATCTGGCGCGATACCAATTCCATAACCCAGAGCAACCATACTGACAATCGCTTCATGTCCGGCACTTTGGGCATAGATATTGGGTTTAATTCCCATTTTTTTAAACCAGTCATTGGCCCGTTCTCTGGCTGTTCCTGATTCCGGAATAATGAACGGAATAGTTGACCAATCGATTGGATCTGCACGTAGTGCCTGTTCAAAACTGCTGACACCGACCGGAGCAATCACTGAAAGAGGAATCTCACTGATAGACTCGAATACTATTCGATTGGGCAGCTGTTCCGGTAGTGCGGAGATTGCCAGATCGGCTTCATCGTTCAACACTTTATCTATCGCCTGAGCCGGATCTCCGGTCAACAGTTTAAATTCGATGAATGGATGTTGAGAGCGAAAATCAGCCAGTAACTCCGGAAGATGACTATAACTGGCGGTTACCGAACAGAATAACCGTATCTCACCTTTAAGTGTCTGGTTGTTGTCATGGAGCTCGGCCTGAAACTGTTGCCACTCATTGATAATTTTCAGGGCCACAGGCAACAGTTTGGAACCTGCTGGAGTCACTTCTACACGGCGGTTATCCCGAATAAAAAGGTTCTGCCCGATTTCTTCTTCAAACTTTTGGATCTGACGGCTGAGAGCCGACGGACTCATATGCATGGTTCCGGCAGTTTTGCTGAAGTTTTTACTTTCACACAGATGAACAAAAAGTCTTAATATTCTAATATTCATAAGATTGGATATTATGTTGCAAAATTTGCAATACTTAGTTGTGAATATATCACTTTCAGCAATAGAATGCCTGGTTTAATATGTGGAAATTCGGTGCTTGCCACTGACACGATAGATGGATAACTAAAGGAGCCCCTACATGGCTAACTATTTCAATACACTGAACTTACGTCAGCAACTGGACCAACTGGGCCGTTGCCGTTTTATGGATCGTGAAGAATTTGCAAATGAAGCAGATTACCTGAAAGGTAAGAAAGTTGTGATCGTTGGCTGTGGTGCTCAAGGTCTGAACCAGGGGCTGAACATGCGTGACTCCGGTCTTGATGTTGCTTATGCATTACGTCAGGCCGCTATCGATGAACAGCGTCAGTCATACAAAAATGCCAAAGACAATGGTTTTGAAGTCGGTAGCTATGAGCAACTGATTCCTCAGGCTGATCTGGTTGTTAACCTGACACCAGACAAGCAGCATACCAATGTTGTTGAGACTGTCATGCCTCTGATGAAAGAAGGTGCTGCGTTAGGTTACTCGCACGGTTTCAACATTGTTGAAGAAGGTATGCAAATCCGTAAAGATTTGACCGTTGTTATGGTTGCTCCTAAGTGTCCCGGAACAGAAGTTCGTGAAGAATACAAGCGTGGTTTTGGCGTACCGACACTGCTGGCTGTTCACCCGGAAAATGATCCGAATGGTGACGGACTGGAAATTGCGAAAGCGTGGGCTGCTGCAACTGGTGGTCATCGTGCCGGTTGTCTGGAATCATCTTTTGTTGCTGAAGTAAAATCTGACCTGATGGGTGAGCAGACGATCCTGTGTGGTATGTTGCAAGCTGGTTCTATCGTCTGTTACGAGAAGATGGTTGCTGAAGGTATTGATGCCGGTTATGCAGGAAAACTACTGCAATATGGCTGGGAGACTATTACTGAAGCACTGAAATTCGGTGGCATCACTCATATGATGGATCGCCTGTCCAACCCGGCTAAGATCAAAGCATTTGAGTTGTCTGAAGAGTTGAAAGACTTACTGCGTCCTCTGTACAACAAACACATGGATGACATCATTGCCGGTGAATTCTCCAGCACAATGATGGCTGACTGGGCAAATGATGATGTAAATCTGTTGAACTGGCGTAAAGAAACCGGTGAAACTGCATTTGAAAACTATCCTGAGTCAGATGCCAAAATTTCTGAACAAGAGTATTTCGACAACGGTATCCTGATGATCGCAATGGTTCGTGCTGGGGTTGAACTGGCTTTTGAAGCCATGACAGCTTCCGGTATCATTGACGAATCTGCTTACTATGAATCTCTGCATGAGCTGCCTCTGATCGCAAATACGATTGCACGTAAGCGTTTGTATGAAATGAATGTGGTTATTTCTGATACCGCAGAATACGGAAACTACCTGTTTGCCAACGTTGCAACACCACTCTTGCGTGAGAAATTCATGCCTTCAGTCGGTACTGATGTGATTGGTAAAGGCTTGGGTGAAACTTCTAATCAGGTTGATAACGCTTATCTGATCGATGTAAACAGTGTGATTCGTAACCATCCGGTTGAATATATCGGTGAAGAATTGCGTGGTTACATGAAAGACATGAAGCGCATTGCTGTTGGCGGTTAATGATTGGTTGTGGATTGCTGGTTATGTAGCAATTGATAATCATCTTTTCTGAAAACAAAAGGCCTGAATCGAACGATTCAGGCCTTTATTATTCTATATAAGCATCAAGTGGATTTGAGCCTTGCAAAGCCATTTCCGGCTTCAGTATATCTATCCGGAACAATTAGTCCTGCTTAGCGAATTTTTCTTCTAATTCCGCCACTTTCGCTTCCAATTGAGTCAGTTTCTCTCGGGTGCGAAGCAATACCTGTGTCTGAACATCAAATTCTTCACGGCTTACAACATCCAGCTTATTCAGTTGTCCCTGAATTACCTGACGAACTTTCTGTTCAACATCTGCACCCAGGTCTTTGACCGGTTGAGGCATCGCCTCATGAATCTGTTTTGCTACTTGCTCTAGTTTCTTGGGATCAAACATATGGGTAAAACTCCTCTTCTACTGCCCGCTATTCTATGTAATTCATCGGAGAAAGTCGTTACTAAAGTATACAAAAAGGCCACAACTTGTGGCCTTTGACTCATCAACGTTCAATTACTTTGATAGCGTAACTATGAAGTCGTGTTTGTAGATGACTCATCCGTTGATCCTTCAAGTGTTTCATCTTCGACAAACACAGGAAGTGGTTTGTGTTTTTCTGCCAGATAACTATAAATGACAGGAAGAACAAACAGAGTAAACAGTGTTCCGATTGCCAGACCGGCAACAATAACGATACCGATACTGAATCGCTGTTTGGCTCCGGCACCGGAGGCATACATCAATGGAATCAACCCGGCAATCATTGCTGCAGTTGTCATCAGAATTGGCCGCAGACGAATTTTAGCTGCTTCCATGACTGCTTCAATCCGATCCTTTTTCAGTTTGAGCTGTGTTTCTTTAGCAACTTCACAAATCAATATTCCGTGTTTGGTGATCAGACCGATCAGGGTAATCAATCCAACCTGAGAATAAATATTCAATGAAGTAAACCCAAAGAGTCCTCCCCATGCCAATGCTATCAGGGCACCACAAATTGCCAGCGGAACGGAAACCATAATCACAATTGGATCCCGGGCCGATTCAAACTGAATCGCCAGAACCAGGAAGATAATCGCCAGTGCTAGTCCGAATGTGGTATAGAGAGCACTTCCTTCGGTAACAAACTGGCGGGATTCACCCATATAATCCCGTGTATATCCGGTAGGCAGTGTTCGGTCTACTTCACTGTTCAGCCATTCAAGCGCACTTCCCATTGTGATGCCCGGCGTAGGTACAGCACTGATAGTCGCCGAGTTCAACTGGTTAAAGTGAGGTAGTGCCCGGGGTTCGGATACGACATCAATTTTGATCAGACTTCTCAGCGGAATTGCATCTCCGTTTGCTGCCAGCACGTAGTAATTATTCATCGATTCCGGGTTGAGGCGGTACTTTCGTTCTACCTGAGGAATAACTTCATACGAACGTCCATAGAGGTCAACCCGGTTGACATAACCGTCAGCCATCATGGTCGCTAGTGTCGTACCAATATCTTGCATTGTAACGCCATAGGCACCGGCTTTATCTTTGTCGATACTGATTTTCATCGTCGCAGAATCGAAGTTCAGATCCAGTGTTGAGTAAATAAACAGAGGACTTTGCTGAACTTTGCTCAGAATATCCGAAGCCAGTGTAAACAGGTTCTCGAAGCTGTTTGGTGTTTTCAGAACCAACTGAATCGGCAGACCTGACCCGGCGCCGGGGAGTTCTGGCATTTCAAAGGCTGAAACGGACATTCCGGGAACTTCTTGCAGCAGTTGTTGCAGCCGCTTCTGCACCTGAGCCTGACTGGCATCACGCTGACTCCAGGGCACCATTACGGAGAAACCCAGAGCCTGGTTCGATTTCGGAACACCGGTAAACTCCAGTGTTAAGTCAACTTCCGGTTGTTGAGACAGGATCTTGTTGACGCCCTCCATTGTTTTCTGCATGTAGTCGAGGTTTGAGTTCGATTGCCCGTTAGCAATAAACATCACGACCCCTTTATCTTCAGCAGGAGCCAGCTCGCTAGGAATAAATCTGAACAGAACCGGAAGACTGGCAAGGATAATCAATGCAAACGCAATGATAACCGGGCGATGTAGCATGACCGATTTCAGCATTTTCTCATACCGGTTGGTCACGCGATCCAGCGCATTATGTACCTTGGTTTCAAACCAGCTAGGCTTCTCGTGTGCGGTCAGCATTTTCGAGCACATCATCGGAGAAAGTGTCAGGGCGATAATCCCGGAAACAATCACGGAACCGGATAGTGACAGAGCAAACTCTTTAAACAATGATCCGGTGATGCCTTGTGTCAGCGCTATCGGTGCATACACTGCAGCTAGTGTTAGTGTCATTGCAATGACGGGCAATGCTATTTCCCTTGTACCGATAACCGCGGCCCGGAAAGGTGTTTCGCCGAGTTTTATATGGCGATCGACGTTTTCCAGAACGACGATTGCATCATCGACAACCAACCCGATGGCAAGCACCATCGCTAGCAGTGTCATCAGGTTCCAGGAGAACCCAAAAGCCTGCATCACCAGAGAAACACCAATCAAAGATAACGGAATGGTGATAATTGGGATAACGACTGCGCGGAAAGAACCGAGGAAGAGCGTAATAACCACCAAAACAATCAGAATTGCTTCTCCGATAGTTTTAATAACCTCACTAATCGATTCATTGATCGCAACCGTTGAGTCGTAAAGCAGGGTCATTTTGATATTACTAGGCATATTCTTCTCTATACGTGGAAGAATTACTCTGATATCCCGGGCAATATCGATTGGGTTGGCGCTCGGTGCAGCATTGACTGCGGCAACGACTGCCTCTTTCCCATTCGCGGTGGCACGATAGGTATCATGGCTTTTTTCCAGCGAAACAGTTGCAATGTCACCAAGGCGGATGATTTGACCATCATTCGATTTAATGACAAGACGTTCTAGCTCGGCTGGTGTTGAAACCTGAGTATCGGCGTCACCATTGTACAGGACAAATTCTCCCGTTGACTGTCCGGTTGCCGATTGATAGTTATTGGCACTCAGAACACTCATGACCTGCGAAGCGGAAAGTTTCAGTGCTGCCATCTTATTCGGATCCAGCCAGATGCGCAGTGCGTATTTGATCCCACCATAGAGATCAACCTTAGAAACACCAGTGACCGAAAATAGCTGTGGGTTCACGACACGTTCAAGATAGTCGTTAATCTGGCTGGCATTGAGTTCATCACTGGAAAACCCGATATACAGTACCGCAGTGGTCGAACCGGTCGACATAGTGACACTTGGATCTTCTGCTTCTCTTGGCAACTGTGAGCGCACCGAATTAGTTTTGGCCAGTACATCAGCCAGTGCCGCATTCGGATCTGTGTTCAGCTTCATTTTGACTGTAATTGTTGACCGACCCATTGAGGACTCAGAGGTCATATAGTCAATATTGTCTGCCTGAGCAATCGCCTGTTCCAATGGCTGGGTAATAAAACCCTGTATAAGATCTGAGCTGGCACCATAATAGCCAGTTGATACCGTAATCACAGTATTCGTCATCTCAGGGTATTGCCTGATCTGTAATTTGAATACGGCTTGTAATCCGAGCAACGCAATCAACAGACTCAGCGAGATGGCGAGTACCGGACGTTTGATGAAAATATCAGTAAAACGCATGAAACCTCCGGTTAAAGCATTGGAACTTCAGATGATGGTGTCAGTGCATCACTTTCCACCACATGAACCTGAGCCCCGTTACTTAAGCGGACCTGACCGGAAGTAACAAGCGTATCTCCGTCTTTCACACCACTTAAAATATGAGCAACGTCTTTCTTCCGTTCACCCACCTGGATGACATGTTGCTGAACCCGCTGTTTACCATCTTTTTCAGTCACGATATAAACGCTGTCTCCGTAGAGGGTATAGGCAATCGATACCTGAGGAATAATGATCTGATTTTTCTGTACCGGAAGTAATATGTTTGCTTTGGCGAACATGCCGCTACGTAACTTACCGTCGCTATTCGGGATATTGGCTTCCACCTGAACCAGACCACTCTGGGCATTGACAGCTGGTTCAATCGCTTTAATCGAACCTTTAAATGAGTCATCGGGATAGGCATCGACAGATATATCAACAGCCTGACCAATAGAAATTTTGGAGAGATCCGTTTGTGGTATGGTGAAATGCAGACGCATGACGGACGTATCTTCCAGACGCACAATATTGGAACCGATATTCAGGTACTCACCGACATAGATGTTCCGGATCCCGACAGAGCCGGAGAAAGGTGCGGTGATTTCGCGTCGGGCTATTGTTGCTTTCAGGCTTTCGATATCGGCAGACAGGGAGAAGTAAGCAGCTTCTGCTTCATCAAAAGATTCTTTAGATAGGGAGCCTTTCGCATAAAGACCTCTATAGCGCTCATATTTAGCCTGTGCAGCCGGTAAACGGGCCTGAGCACTTTTCAGATTTGCTTTCTCAACGGCAGAGTCAAGAGCAAGTAGCATTTGCCCTTTTTGTACCGAAGCGCCAGACTCGAATGCAATGTCTTTAATTACACCACTGGTTTCAGTTGTGAGGGTCACACCCTGTTTGGGTTCGATAAATCCAATTGCTTCAATAATCGGTGTCCAGTCTTGTGCTTTGACCTGAGAAACTGTCACGGGAAAAGAAGGTTCGGGCATGTTGGCAAAGTAGTCATTCATCCCTTTTTGCTTCAACATGTTCGCTCCG
This sequence comes from Vibrio mangrovi, assembly GCF_024346955.1. Taxonomy (NCBI): domain Bacteria; kingdom Pseudomonadati; phylum Pseudomonadota; class Gammaproteobacteria; order Vibrionales; family Vibrionaceae; genus Vibrio; species Vibrio mangrovi. Next base: position 160,098 of record NZ_AP024883.1, read on the forward strand.
ATCACGGTCCCCAGCAGTACTACAACAATAAGTAGCATCAAGAGTGTCCATAGTAATGTCCGCTTTTTCATTCTGATGTTAAACTCCACATTTAGTGATGAACCTGCCTCAACAAGTTTGTTCCCCCAGTTTCTGCAACAAGATGTTTCTGACAAAGCTGAATCAGTGATCAGAACAATTGGTTCGCTTGATTGCTAACTTTTTGTATTGAAGCGTGAATTAGGGGCCATTATAGCTTACAGAGTAGCCACATATGCAATACACTTGTGCAGTAAATTATGTAAAAAATAGCATATTTCCATTTGTGGTAATCTAATTGGCTCAGCATTATCATTAGGGCGCGTTAATGCCTCAGTAAACCAGTCATCAAGTTCAGAGCAGATGAGATAACGGATGAAGTTGAATCCAAGACAAGATGAAGCCGTCAAATATATATCCGGCCCGTGTTTAGTGCTTGCCGGAGCCGGATCAGGTAAGACCAGAGTAATTACCAATAAAATTGCTTATCTGGTTCAGCAATGTGGTTATAAAGCCCGTAATATTGCCGCAGTCACCTTTACCAATAAAGCTGCCAGAGAAATGAAAGAACGGGTAGCTCAGACTTTGGGGAAAAAAGAGTCCCGGGGTCTGATGGTTTCGACTTTTCATACATTAGGTCTGAATATTATCCGCCGGGAATATAAAGCACTTGGGCTTAAAGCCGGTTTTTCCCTGTTTGATGATCAGGACCAGCTGGCCTTACTCAAAGAACTGACAGAGAAACAGATCGATGGTGATAAAGATCTGTTGCGTCAGTTGCTCAGCACCATCTCTAACTGGAAAAACGACATGCTTTCTCCGGCACAGGCAAAGGCAAGTGCCAGAGGTGAGCAGCAACAGCTGTTCGCTTTTTGTTATGAGCAATATCAGAATCAGATGAAAGCTTACAATGCGCTGGATTTTGACGATTTGATTTTAATGCCGGTCTTCCTGCTGAAAAACAATGATGAAGTCCGCCAGCACTGGCAATCGAGAATTCGCTATCTGCTGGTCGATGAATATCAGGATACCAACACCAGTCAGTATGAGTTGGTTAAACTGCTGGTGGGAGAGCGTGGCCGGCTTACGGTGGTTGGTGATGATGACCAGTCGATTTATTCGTGGCGGGGTGCCAAACCACAGAATCTGGTATTGCTGGGAGAAGATTACCCGAATCTACGCTTGATTAAGCTGGAGCAGAATTATCGTTCGACCAACCGGATTTTGCATTCAGCCAATATCCTGATTGCCAACAATGACCACGTATACGAAAAGAAGCTCTTTTCTGAGTTGCCTGATGGCGAGAAACTGAAAGTGATCATGGCGAACAATGAGGAGCATGAAGCCGAACGTGCTACCGGTGAAATCATTGCGCATAAATTTATCAATCATACCGATTATCGTGATTACGCAATTCTGTATCGGGGGAATCATCAGTCGCGTCTGATTGAGAAGAGCCTGATGCAGAACCGGGTTCCCTATAAAATCTCCGGAGGTACTTCTTTCTTTGCCCGTTCAGAGATTAAAGACATCATGGCTTATCTGCGGGTTTTGGTGAATCCGGATGATGACAACGCCTTTCTTCGTATCGTCAATACACCCCGGCGCGAAATCGGACCAGCAACATTAGAGAAACTGGGAAGCTATGCCAACATGCGGGGTAAAAGCTTATTTGAAGCCAGTTTTGAAATCGGTCTGGAACAGCACCTGACGGGAAAAGGTCTGGAACGTCTGAGACGTTTTACCCACTGGCTGGTGAAATTATCGGATCAGGCGGAAAGAGGAGATACGGTTGAAGTGACCCGTTCTCTGGTGCGTGATATCCACTACGAAGACTGGTTGTATGAAACGTCGTCGAGTCCGAAAGCTGCCGAGATGAGAATGAAGAATGTCTCTGACCTCTATTCATGGATTGTCGCAGATCTGGAAGGAGACAATTACGATCAGGAAGCCAAGTCGCTCAAGGAAGTTGTTCAGCGTCTGACGTTACGTGACATGATGGAGCGGGGTGAAGAGAGTGATGATAGCGATGCGGTACAACTAATGACACTGCATGCGTCGAAAGGTCTGGAATTCCCTTATGTTTATCTGATTGGTGCTGAAGAAGGGATCTTACCCCATCAAACGAGCATTGATGAAGAGAACATAGAGGAAGAACGGCGGTTAATGTATGTCGGGATCACCAGAGCTCAGAGAGAAATGACATTCATTGTCTGTAAAGAACGGCGTCAGTTCGGAGAACTGATTCGTCCGACACAGAGCCGGTTTCTTGATGAATTACCTTATGATGATGTGTCTTGGGAGCAAAAGAAAAAAGAGCTTTCACCGCAGGAACGGATGGAAAAAGGGCAGGCTCACATTGCTAATTTGCGAGCCATGTTTAAAAAGGATTCTTGACGAATGAATACGGAAAAGCAACGATAGAGCGCGGAATGATGATGTGCTTTTCTGATGACATTTCAGGGCGTCTGGTAGTGGAAGCTGAGATATTTTCAACTACTACTGACGAAAAAGGCGTCAAACGGTAAAAAAAGTTGAAAAAAAGCTAGACGCCAAAGAGTGATATCCGTATCATTCCACTCCGCCGATAGGGCATGAAGCGCCCGTAGCTCAGCTGGATAGAGCGTTGGCCTCCGGAGCCAAAGGTCGAAGGTTCGAATCCTTTCGGGCGCGCCATTGCGGAGGAATTGTCGGCAACAGACGTATGGTGGCTATAGCTCAGTTGGTAGAGCCCCGGATTGTGATTCCGGTTGTCGCGAGTTCGAGTCTCGTTAGCCACCCCATCTTCTCTTGAGAATAGACTCGATTGAGGTTGTTTTTCAGAAAGATTCGCGTGCTGTGAGCCTCTGGTATTTGTCCTGTAGCAGTGGCAGTTAATAAAAGAAATATGTATCGGTGAATAGCGCAGTTTGGTAGCGCATCTGGTTTGGGACCAGAGGGTCGGGGGTTCGAATCCCTCTTCACCGACCACTTTTCAGTGGTGGCTATAGCTCAGTTGGTAGAGCCCCGGATTGTGATTCCGGTTGTCGCGAGTTCGAGTCTCGTTAGCCACCCCATTTATTCTCGGTGAATAGCGCAGTTTGGTAGCGCATCTGGTTTGGGACCAGAGGGTCGGGGGTTCGAATCCCTCTTCACCGACCACTTTCGAAGCCTCGGCAAATGCCGGGGCTTTTTTGTATCCGACATTTGTTCCGTGTCCCGCTTTCATCATGCAAAACATAAATAGCGTAGTTTGGTAGCGCATCCGTTCCCTGAAAATAAGCGGACCAGAGGATGGTTTTCGGGGGTTCGAATCCCTCTTCACCGACCACTTTCGAAGCCTCGGCAGATGCCGGGGCTTTTTTGTCTCTGCTGTTACCTACCTGCCAATTTCACATAAAAACCAAATCTATATATCTCTAATTGCTTATTTCTCATATAAGTCTTGGTAAACATGCACTGCGAATCTCTAGTGAGAGTATGATCTAAATCTGATTGAGTCGCAGTCATGAATATTTATCGATCAGTATGGATAGGTAACGATTTTGGTGCAGCATAATTGACTATATGGTCAAGATGTAAGTTGTAACAGTTTAGTTAATATGTGAGTGGAATTAATAACCAGAATAATTGGTTTTATTGGTCTAATATATTAGTTGTATGATTTTTGTTGGATGCTCTCAATTCTTATCAGAGGATTTATAGCATTTTTCTGTATGAGTGTTGAGCTTACTGGTCAAAAACTGTTTTAGATTATTATTCTTATATTTGAATTTTTATTGATACTTATATCTGATTACGATTACATTTCTATGCGGCTTTTTGCACTTTTTGTATATAAGAATAATGCACAAAAAAAGCATTTTTATTCGATTATTATCGTGACTTTTGCGGTTTTATTGAATTTTTATACTGTATTTATTGCTTTTTTTTGAAATTTTTGCAAAATGATAGACTTTGTGAGTAGTCAGCAGAATATGCTGATATGAAAGGATTCAACTCTTCAAGCCCGGTATCAGCTTCGGGCGTCAGAGGTCAAAATTTGTCATGTCTCTTTTAGAAGTTAAAAATCTTCGAATCGAATATCCGTCACGTCATGGTGTTCATGCCGCAGTGAAATCACTTTCTTTCCAGATTGAACGGGGAGAAATCGTCGGCGTCGTAGGAGAATCCGGTGCCGGTAAATCAACAGTCGGAAATGCAGTCATTGATCTGCTGAGTCCTCCGGGCGTGATTGCTGGTGGTGAGGTCTATTTAAATGGTGAAAAGATTTCAGGACTGTCTCCTGAGCAGATGAGAAGTGTGCGGGGATCGAAAATCGGTTTTATCTTCCAGGATCCAATGACATCGCTCAATCCGTTATTTACCGTTGAACAACAACTGAAAGAAACGATTCATGCCAATATGAAAGTGACCGATGAGGAAGCTTATCAACGGGCACTTTCATTGATGCAGCAGGTCGGGATTCCACAACCGGAAAATCGTTTAAAACAGTACCCGCACCAGTTTTCCGGAGGGATGCGCCAACGGGTTGTGATTGCCATTGCTTTGGCCGGAGAACCAGACCTGATTATTGCCGATGAGCCAACCACAGCATTGGATGTGTCCATTCAGGACCAGATTTTGAATCTGATTCGGGAACTGTGTGTTCAGCATCAGGTTGGTTGCATGCTGGTTACCCACGATATGGGCGTTGTTTCGAATGTCACTGATCAGGTTGCGGTGATGTATCGTGGTGATCTGGTTGAATTCGGTCCGACAGAAAAAGTGTTGGGAACACCGCAACACCCTTATACGAAAAGCCTGATTTCAGCGGTGCCGCGTTCGGATGTGAAACTTGATCGTTTTCCGCTGGTGAGCTACATCGAAGAAGCCAGTGAGATGGAACCGCTGGATGTGAAGAATCACTGGCTTGGACAGAGTCAGGATCAGCGGAGCTATACCGGTGCGTTATTGCAGGTTGAAAACGTAAACCTGCGTTTTACTACCAAAGATTCTTTGTTTGAAAGCCGGCGTGAATATGTGCAGGCTTCAAATAATGTGAGCTTTGAGGTTATGGAAGGCGAAACCTTTGGGCTGGTCGGGGAATCCGGCTCTGGGAAGTCCACTATCGCCCGGGTCATCGCCGGTTTGTACACACCGAATTCCGGAAAAATTACTTTTGAAGGGATTGATTTGACTGCACTGGCTTCAGAAAAAGCTCGTCGGCCACTTCGCCGCCAGATGCAGATGGTGTTTCAGAATCCATACACTTCAATGAATCCTCGTATGAAGGTCTTTGACATTATTGCTGAGCCGATTCGCTTTCACCACCTGACGAGAAACGAAGCTGAAACACGGCAGATTGTCAGCGATTTGCTGGATCATGTCGGTTTAGGCCGGGCGTCCGGCGTGAAATATCCGCATGAATTTTCCGGCGGCCAGCGTCAGCGGATTTCTATCGCCCGTGCTTTGGCAACCCGTCCCAGACTGTTAATTTGTGATGAGCCGACATCAGCGCTGGATGTCTCGGTTCAGGCTCAGATTCTTAATCTGCTGAAAGATTTACAGACAGAATTAAATCTGACGATGCTCTTTATCAGCCATGATTTACCGGTGATACGCCAGATGTGTGATCGGGTTGGCGTGATGAAGATGGGAACATTACTTGAAGTTGCGCCGACAGAAACACTGTTTTCTGCTCCGCAGCATGAATATAGCCGTCAGTTGATCTCTCTGATGCCTGAATTTACCGGGCTCAAAGAAGATATTGCGGCTATCAGTTGATCTCAACCATAAAACAGAAGCAAACATACTAAGGGATGCACTTCCCGCATAAGGAGTTATGCAATGAAAATGATGAAAAGCAAACTGGCAGTGGCATTGATGGCTGTTGGTCTTAGTTTTGCAGCATCAGCTGCGGATATTACGATTGCTTATGATGCCGATCCGGTATCGATGGATCCTCAGGAACAGTTGTCAGGTGCAACCCTACAACTTTCTCATATGGTTTTTGACCCGCTTGTTCGCCTCACCCAGTCTAAAGAGTTTGAACCCCGTCTGGCGAAAAGTTGGGAACGAATCAATGATACAACGATGCGTTTTCACCTGCGTCAGGGAGTGAAGTTTCATTCCGGGAACAGCTTTTCTGCTGATGATGTTATCTGGACGTTTAACCGTCTGAAATCATCGGGTGATTACAAAGGTATTTTTGACTCAGTGACCAAGGCCGTGAAGGTTGATGATTATACCGTTGATCTGGTTACCAAAGGTCCATATCCACTTATCCTGCAAAATGCGACTTATATTTTTGTCATGGACAGTAAGTTCTATTCAGGAAAAACCGCAGACGGTAAAGATAAGTCAGAAATCGTTAAACACGGCAACTCATTTGCATCGACTAATGAATCTGGCACCGGTCCATTTATGATCACCTACCGCGAACAAGGTGTGAAAGTTGAATTCGAACGGTTCAAAGATTACTGGGATAAAGCCTCAAAAGGGAATGTTGATCACCTGACCTGGGTGCCAATCAAAGAAGATGCAACCCGTGTTGCGGCATTACTTTCTGGTGATGTTGATATGATTGCACCGGTTGCGCCGAATGATCTCGGGCGGATTGATGAAGCGAAAGGGATTGATTTGGTTACCATTTCCGGTGAACGCATTATTACCTTCCAGATGAATGAGAATAGCCAGCCTGCATTTAAAGACAAGCGTGTTCGCGAAGCTGTGGTTTACGCCATCAATAACACCGGTATCGTGAAAAAAATCATGAAAGGTTTCGGGACCGCAGCCGCGCAACAGAGCCCGATTGGGTTTACTGGCTACAATCCTGATCTGAAGCCACGTTATGACCTGAAAAAAGCCAAGGCTCTGATGAAAGAAGCCGGTTATGAGAAAGGTTTCAAAATCTCGATGATTGCACCGAACAACCGTTATGTGAACGATGCAAAAATCGCTCAGACTGTAGCATCTATGTTGTCTAAGATCGGTATCAAAGTTGACCTGAAAACAATGCCAAAAGCACAGTACTGGCCTGAATTTGATAAATGTTCTGCAGATATGTTGATGATTGGCTGGGAGTCGGATACTCAGGACTCCGGAAACTTTACCGAGTATCTGATGATGACCCGGAATGCTGAAACGGGTAAAGGTCAGTATAACTGTGGTTATTACTCAAATCCTGAAGTCGATCGTTTAGTTGATGCATCAAATGTTGAAACCGATCCGGCGAAGCGTTCAGCTATGTTGAAAGAGGTTGAAACGAAACTGTATCAGGATGCTGCATTCGTACCATTACACTGGCAAAACCTTGCCTGGGGTGCAAAATCAAATGTGGATATCAAACCGATCGTCAACTCTATGAACTATCCATATCTGGGTGATCTGGTCGTCAAAGAGTAACGACATCTGCTTAACCTGCTCTCTTCGGGAGCAGGTTTGTATTTGTTTTCCTGTTTTTCAATTGTGGCGCTTATTTAGTTCAGTCGGATAAGCGTCCTTTTCAGACTGAACATTCGTTAGGGTCATTCGGCTTGTAACGTCGTCATAGATAGCCAAGGGGCAAGGTATGTTCTCTTTCCTGATCAAGCGTCTTATTCAGGCGTTTGTCGTGATGTTTGTAATTAGTGTGGTGGCTTTTGCTATCCAGGATAATTTAGGCGATCCATTGCGTGAGCTGGTGGGCCAGTCTGTGTCAGAAGCACAGCGACAAGTGCTGCGTGATGAGATGGGATTGAACGATCCGTTTCTGATTAAATATACCCGTTTTGTCAAAGCTGCGGCTCATGGTGACTTGGGCACGTCTTATTTCTTCAAGCGCCCGGCACTGGACGTAATTCTGGAAAAACTGGTCGCAACGCTGGAACTGGTTTTTGGGGCAACGGTTATCATTATCTGTCTGTCGATTCCCCTTGGTGTTTATTCGGCAATACATCCAAAAAGCTTTTTTACCAAGGTTGTCATGGCCGCGAGTAGTATTGGTATTTCGATTCCCGTCTTTCTGACAGCAATCATGCTGATGTATGTATTCTCAATTGAGCTGGGATGGCTGCCTTCTTATGGGCGGGGAGAAACCGCCAATGTGCTGGGCTGGGAATCCGGCTACTTTACGCTGGACGGGTTAGCTCATTTAATTCTGCCGTGTATCTCTCTGGCATCGATCATGTTGCCGCTGTTTATTCGTCTGGTGCGTTCGGAAATGCTGGAAGTGCTGAGTTCCGAATACATTAAATTTGCCAAGGCAAAAGGTCTGGCACTGAACAAAATTTATTACCGTCATGCGCTGAAAAATACCATGCTACCGGTCCTGACCGTTGGCGGGGTTCAGATCGGTACGATGGTGGCGTACACCATCCTGACGGAGACTGTTTTTCAGTGGCCGGGGACCGGTTTTCTGTTTCTGGAAGCAATCAACCGGGTTGATACACCTTTGATTACAGCATACGTGATTTTCGTCGGACTCATTTTTGTGGTCACCAATACGATTGTCGATCTGTTATATGGATTGATTAACCCAACTGTAAATCTCACCGGAAAAGGAGCGTGATGATGAAAACGACTGTATCCGCCCCGTCTCTCTGGGAGCGTTTTAAAAAATCGGATTTTCTGTACTATTTTCTGCATGACAAAGTGGCAATGTTCAGTTTTGCCGTCTTTGTTGTTTTTGTTGCGGTCTCTTTGCTGGCCCCGGTCATTGCACCGACTGACCCTTATGATCTGACATCACTGGATATCATGGATTCTGAAATTCCACCGATGTGGATGCCTGATGGTGAAAGCCGCTTTTTACTCGGCACTGATGATCAGGGTCGGGATATACTCTCAACCATGTTATATGGCTCAAGACTTTCTCTGACAATCGGCTTTCTGGCCGTAGGATTGCAACTGTTTCTGGGGATTATTATCGGTTTGTCATCCGGGTATTTTGGCGGACGAATCGATAACTTCCTGATGCGTTTTGCTGATGTCCAGCTGTCATTTTCAACAATGATGGTCGCCATCATTGTTTCGGCAATTTTTAAGGCAAGTTTCGGTAGTGAGTTCTATAGTGAATATGCGGTTGTGATGTTGGTTGTCATTATCGGTATTGCTGAATGGCCTCAATATGCGAGGACGATTCGTGCCTCGGTTCTGGCTGAGAAGAAGAAAGAATATGTGGAAGCTGCCCGGGTCATGGGGTTTAAGTCTCCACGGATCATGTTCCGTCACATATTGCCGAATTGCCTGTCTCCGATTCTGGTGATCTCAACGGTTCAGGTTGCCAATGCGATCATGTCTGAAGCGGCACTTTCTTTCCTCGGTCTGGGTTTGCCGGTTGAACAGCCGTCACTAGGCTCACTGATTAGTATCGGATTTAACTATATTTTCTCCGGCTCATGGTGGATTACCGCATTTCCGGGAATTGTGTTGGTGATGCTTGTTCTGGTCATTAACCTGCTTGGAGACTGGCTCAGGGATGTATTTAATCCCAAAATTTATAAAGGATGACGAAGTCGATTGATTTTTCGATGAAAATTTTCCTAAACTGAGCCGTATATGATGAGATACGGCTCTTTTTTTGCATATATTCTTTGGATCGTATCGGAGCAGTGTTGTGAACAGTTGATTATCTGACTACTTAATGTAATGAAAGGACTTTGTTGTGAATGTGATGATGACAGTCACCAAAAGTACCCTGATGAGTCTCGCCTTATTTTATTCCGCTTTCTGGGCTCACTGGGTGAATGCACAAGAAGAATTTCTTTGTGATGCAACGCAGGCATCGACACAGGAGCTCCCTGTTCTTGACCGGGCGTGTCCTGTTGGCGAAGGCTTATGGGGAAAGCGCCAGCCTCAGGGCAAGGATTCCATGTTTTGGATCCAGTGTGGTATTTTCAAACAGCCGATGCCATTAGAGGATGCGAAAGTTCTCTACCAGCAAATTTCCACAGATGTCTGGATGAAACCCGGAACCAATCAGTACCGCTGTCTGATCGGGCCGTATGATAATATTCGTCAGGCAAGACTGGAGCTGGATAAAATCCGTCAACTACCTGACTATCATGAAGCCTTTATCCGGGAAGTGAGTAAAAACCGAAAGTTATCTTCGGTATCCAGGCCGCAAAAAGTATCTCCTCCAAAGAAAGCATCTGCTCCTAAAAGCAGACCTGCTCAGCCACCAGCACCTCAAACGGTGGCTCCTCAAACACCAATGGCTCAGCCAAAAGCACCGACGCCTCATCCTGTGGCAGAACCGGCTAAGTCTCCTTCAGCAGCAATAACAATCCCGGCTGCAGGAAATATCACCATCCGCAAACAGACAGCGATTGCAGGTGTTAACTATGCGATTCCGTTTCTGGGGAGGGAAGCTTCTCAGTTTTATATGGAATATGAACTGCCCTGGAATCGGTTAAGCTATGATCAGGCATATGCGACCTGCCAAAAAATTGGCATGAATCTGGCGACAGAGCGTCAATGGCACCAACTATTGGCGTCTCAGGTTATGACCCGGGAAAAATGGCCGGTTTATCTCCCTTATTGGGGAGTGAATAAAAAAGGCATGTTCACTAGTGGAAAGGTAAGTCAGTTAAAAGGGACATCATTACTGAATGTTCTTTGTGTTCAATAGTTATCTGGGTATATATCAGAGCATGTGTTGAACTGATCCGATAAGTTTATAGAAAAATCCTTATCGGATTTATCTTATGTTAGTCCCGTCAAATTTTTTGGTATTACCAGCATAATTCATAGCGGTATTCCGGTTTTTTTGTGGTACAAGATTATTAACTTGATAAATACTACTAGAAGATATTAATAATAATCAGAAATGTTTTATTAAAACTTATTTCTGTTTGTGATTTTTAGAATAAACGTCAGCTTTTATATAATTTACTAATATTGGTTTCGACTTAGAGTTTGAAATTTTATTTCATGCTGTTTCAGTTTTTATTATTTATTTCACTCAGGCAATTAACTGATATAAACAACATTAATCTCAGTTGGTTTGTGGGTGGTGTAATTATATAGATAAGATCTACTTGTATCAGTTGTTTACCAATATTATAAAGTTTCTGAAAGAAAATATAATAATAAATTTATTGTAGTCACATGGCTATGACTATATCTCTGTGGGATTTCTACAAGAATAATAATGACATGTAAATATGTTTTAATGAACCGGAGTTTTTGAATGAGCGTTTTTTTTGATAGGTTAAGAATAAATAAACAATGGGTTCGGCTTTTGTTTCCCATACTTACATTAGTATTTTCCAGTACTGTGTCAGCTAAATTAATCGGTGTCTCCATGAGCAATGATGATAACTTCCTGAATATCATCGCGACCAATATTGAGGCAGCAATTGATGAGCGGGGAGATGATGTTTATCTGGATTATGCCTATTGGGATTTTGATACCCAACTGGCACAGATCAAAAGTTTCGTGAAGGTTGGTGTTGACGCCATTATTGTTGTCGCTGTTTCCGGAGATGAGAAATATAACCAGCAACTGATTCAGGCTGCCGGTCGTACACCGATAGTATTTGTAAACAACGAGCCTTTTGCCGATTTGTCTAAGCTGCCGGAAGATGTGGTTTATGTCGGTGCGGATGAAGCTATGTCCGGTACGATGGAGATGGAAGCATTGGCGAAGCTGGCAAACTACCAGGGCCGTGTTGCTTTATTAGTCGGGGCTGCTGATCATCCGGCCGCTAAAATGAGAACTCAAGATGTGAAGGATGTTTTAGCTAAATATCCGGGAATGGAACTGGTTGTCAGTCAGGTTGGTAACTGGCAGAGAAATCAGGGCTATAAGATTGTTACCAACTGGGTAGCACAGAAAATTGATTTCAACATTCTGGTGTCGAACAACGATGAGATGGTCATTGGTGGAATGATGGCTCTACAGGATGCAAAGCTGAATGTGAAATCATATTTTACCGGTGGTATTGATGCAACGCAGGATGCATTAAAAGAGATGGAAAAAGGTAATCTTGATGTGACGGTATTACAGGATGCCGTTGCTCAGGCGAGAGGAAGTGTTGATGTGAGTTATAAACTCATGGCCAGACAGCACGTTGAATCACCTTATTGGATCCCATTCCGCTTAATCACGCCTGAAAATTATAAGCAGCTTTTAAATAATTAATAATAAACAGTGCTTGCAGCTTATAAATATTATATAGAGGATTGCATGATGTCTTTAGTAAAAAGAATTGTCAGTGGCTTTGCTATCTTGTTGGTTGCTCTGCTTGCGATGGGAATGGTTAGTTATTATGCCATGAATCAGATTCAGAAAGATTTACACCGAATTACAGATGATACTCTGCCACTCTCTCAGAGAGCTAATGATATTAAAGTAAATATTCTACAACAAAACCAGATTGTTATGTCAATGTACAACGAAGATCATCTGGAACATATTGATGGAATTGAATCATCATTCAACGATATTGAGTCTCGCTTGACTGATATGATAAATACTATTCCTAATGATTTAATTGTTCAGAGTGAAGTTTTGTCAGAAGCATTAACTGATATTAAACAGAATCGCCGGAACTACTCAGCTAATTCGAAAGAACTGATTACACTTCATCGTCAATCGATTTCGATTAACCAGAAGATCAACAGCGAGTTAAAAATTCTGAATAATCTACAACGTCGTCTGACTTATTATTTGGCTAAATATTCATCCAGCCGCTATACCGATAAAGATTTTCAGTTAACTGTGGTTGGTTTGGACAGAGAAGTGAAACGTGTGCTGAACGCATTTAGTACTTATCTGGTCGATGGCAAGCTGGCAGGTTTCAATACAAGACTCGAAGGTGCAGATGTTGTTATTTCCGGGCTATTTAAAGTCATCAAACAGTACGACACCGATAAAGGAAAATTGTTTACTCTGATGCTTGAGCCTCTCCTGTTCGAATTGACTGACCCGAATGGTCTTTATCAGCTCTATAATGTGCAGGCTCAGAACAAAGAGCAGGTGAACGAATTACTGGCGGAGACGAATAAGAATATTGATGGCTTACTGGTGTCGGTCAACTCATTTGTCGGACAGGCGCAGGAAATGGTCCGCAATGCTCAGACGGATTCGGAGGCCAGTATCGCACTAATTGAGCGGGTAATGCTTATCGTAAGTGCTGTCGCAGTTTTAATTGCAGTCATGATGCCGCTCAGAATTGCCGGGTGGGTAAGACAGGCTCTGAAGCGATTCCGGGAAGCATTGATGGAAATGACTCAGGGTGATTTGCGGGTCCGGTTTGATCAATCTAAAAGAGATGAATTTGGTGAGTTAGGCGGATATCTGAACGATTTAGCTGACAATCTGCGTCAGACATTTTCTGAACTGATCAGTTCGGCAGATAACCTGACTCAGGTTTCTGACGGAAATGCCAGAGTCAGCGAACAGACAACTTCTGCAGTGAGTCATCAGCAACAGTTACTTGAAAGCACTGCATCAGCCATGACTGAGATGGAAAGTTCTGTCGCAGAGGTTGCACAGCGGGCGCAGGATACAATGATGGCTGCGGAGCAGGCCAGTGAGCAGGTACAGAGTGTCGGGCAAATGATTCAGCAAGCCGTCGATAATATAAAAGAGCAGGCTGAGCAGATTGAAGAAACCTCACAAACGGCACTGGAACTGAACGAGTACGGACAGAAGATTGACGGCATTATTGAGACGATTCAGGAGATTGCCGAGCAGACCAATCTTCTGGCGTTAAATGCCGCGATTGAGGCCGCCCGTGCCGGAGAACAGGGCCGTGGGTTTGCGGTGGTTGCCGATGAGGTTCGCTTACTGGCAAGCCGGACTAAGAACTCCACAGAAGAGATTCAGAAGATGATCGAAGTGATGCAGAATCTGATTCGGGCTGTTGTCGATACAATCAATATCAACGTGAGTAAAAATGAGACGAACATTGCTGCGGCTGAAGAGGCAGATTCTGGTCTGCGCCGGATGAGCGGTGCGATTACTCAGATTGTGGAAATGAACATGCAAATTGCTACGGCAACAGAAGAGCAGAGTGCGACAGCAAAAGAAATCAGTGCCAGTGTTGTTCATATCAGTGATTCAGCAGAAGAAACCGCTCAGGGAGCCAAAAATAACGCAGATTCAAGTCTGAGCCTGAAAGAGCAGTCGTATCATCAGCGGCAGTTGATTGAAAAGTATCGGGTTTAGGAAGCGTGTTACTTCTTGAAAATTTTCTGCTATTTGCTCCTGTAGTATGACGCACAATGAATTTCACCAGTTTCAGGAACATCAGTGTCATGTGCGCCAGTTCCTCTTTCGGAGATGAAAGAGGAACCAGGAAATCTTTTTTTGTTGATTTGGTAACACGTGGTCCAGAACCGGCTTTTACGGGCATCCTGCCCGGAAAAGCCTAACCATTCATCCTTGAATGGTTTTCTTCGTTCAGCGATCCGTTTAATTTGGGTAAAACATAATAGAAGCCGATTGGTCGATGAACTCAGGGGAAAAATCAGGGATGATTTTTCAGGATTTGCTGAGCAGGATGCGAATAAATCCGACCCTGATAGCGTGCGCTGAGGCTCATGTTAAAACGTTTTTGGTTCCTTTTGGCGTTGACCAAAAGGAACTGGTGCGCGGTCGTTGTGGTGACTGAAATTGAAAGAGTCATTGCGCATCAAACAGCAGTGTAAAGCTGGCTGAGGCAGAGCAAAAAATAAAAAATACGCCTAGATCAAACGGATTAGTTAACTCGGGTCCAGAAACTCATCGCCACAGATTCCTTCTCGATCAGTTCTAAATATTCTAGTGCAACCGGATGATTCAGCCATTGCTGGCAGTATTCCTCTGCCTTCGACTGTGAACTGGCAATTGCTACATCGGCATAGAGTCCGTCAGCACCGCGGACAAGGAAGTGAAGAATCAACTCTTCCTGATTGGTAAGAAACTCTGATTCTACTTTCCGGGAGAGTTCCACTAATGTTGCTTCTGTAACGCCTTCTTTGAGCTTGAATGTCGCGAATTCCATGCCGCCGAAATTTTCAATGTTGCCGTGATGAATCATATGAATACCTCTTTTGTTTATCAATAGAGGTCAACCATAAGGCATGGCTACTGACAACACTCTGTCAGTGGCTTTCGTGTTTTTCCCGGATAGTGATATAAGCCTGAAGAGAAATATTTTCCGGTAATACCGGTGTTTCACCGGAGAGATTCAGATCAACGATATGGTCTACTCTAAAGTCCCGGTAGTCACTGCGTAAATTACACCAGCAACCGACAGTCCATTTTCCTCCCCAATAGAATAGCCCTAAAGGGAACACGGTTCGGGTTGTTACATTCCCGGAGATAGACTCATAAGTCATTACCAGCCAGCTTCCGGATTTTATTGCTGAATGTACTTTTTCCCACAGATGATACCCGGATAACTTACTGTGGGTTGCGGGAACTCTGACGGTTCGATCTTTGTCTGCGGTAAACAGTAATGTGTCTGGCATCGCAGCTTCTATTTTGGACAGCAGAGAATGGGCGGAAGATGCAAAGTCTTTACCAGTTAATGATGCGATAAAATTCACTCCGGTAATCAGAGCTTCTAATTCATTCGGCGACAGTTGTAGTGGTGGTAACTCAAATCCTTCGGATAAGCGGTATCCAATGCCAGGTTCCCCATAAACAGGAATTCCGGAAACGGATAAATCATCAATATAGCGATAGATAGTTCTTTCAGAAACCATCAATTTTTCAGCCAGTTTCTTTGCCGTAATCGGCTGATGTTTACGCAAAATATTTGTCAGTTGAAAAAGTCGATCTGATTTTCTCAAACAATAATCTCCGGAGTTCTGATGTGACAGATGATGTGAATGGATTGTTTACTGATTCTTGCTTATTCAGGCAACAGTAACGCTCATTCTTGCATCACCGTACCAGAATATATATAAAAAAGCCGCTATCACTAGCGGCTTATTATTTCTGACCTGAACGGGTTAAGTCCCTGCGGCCGTTGCAGCCTTAATGGTGTTCACCACTTTATTCCGTTCCGAAATAACAATCAGTAGCCGCTGAAGTCCGATAAAGGCGAACAACAGGATGCCGATGATTATTTTGGTCCACCATGAACTCAGTGTTCCGTCGAAGGTGATATAAGTCTGAATCAGCCCTTGTATCAGCACCCCAAAAAGAGATCCGAATACTGTGCCTACGCCTCCGGAAAGCAGGGTTCCGCCGATAACGACCGCTGCGATTGCATCCAGTTCGACGCCTACTGCAGCTAGCGGATAACCGGCTGAAGTGTAGATGGCAAAGACAATACCAGCGGTTGTCGCCAGTAAGGTCGACAGCATATAAATGCCGATAGTCGTTTGTTTGACCGCAACGCCCATTAATCCGGCAGATGTCTCATTTCCTCCGATGGCATAAACGTTGTTACCAAAACGGGTTCGATGAGCCAGCAATATACCGATAACCACGACGGCCAGCATAATTACGGCCAGCAGACTGAGTCGGCCGCCTCCGGCAATTTTCCACATACTCCGGGAAAGCTCTCTGAAGAACGGATGTGTAATCGGCAGTGACTGTTCTGAAATCAGAAAGCTGGTTCCCCGTAAGAAAAACATACCAGCCAGCGTAATGATGAACGGCGGTATTTTTAATGTATGGATTATCCAGCCCATGCCAGCGCCAAATGTGCCGCCCATGACCAGGACAATCACGATAGCCAGCTGTGGAGCAACATTCCAGTCGCCTATCATCTTGGCTAGGAATACGCCGGTAAACGCAATCACGGCCCCGACGGACAAATCGATACCGCCGGAAAGAATCACAAAGGTCATCCCGACAGCAACAATCCCCAGAAAGGCGTTGTCAGTCAGAATATTACAGATCACTCGTGTGGATGCGAAAGCAGGAAATTCAACCAGACAGATCAGGTAGCCAATCACGAAGACAATAATCGTAATAACGAGAGGTAAATTACGCTTTATCATGGTTTCGTCCTCCTTTCAGCAGTTGTATAACAGCCGGAGACTGCATCACCAGAACCACTAACACAACAATGGCTTTCACGATCTGATTCCACTGTGGCTGATAGCCGGAAAGCAGAATCCCGGTGTTGACGCCCTGAATAATCAGCGCACCAATGAGTGCGATAAAGAGATTAAAACGCCCGCCCGCGAGAGAGGTTCCCCCAATGACTACCGCGAGAATCGCATCCATTTCCAGCCATAAACCGGCATTATTGGCATCGGCTCCCCGAATATCGGCAGCGACAATCATTCCCGCAATCGCTGCGGTAATTCCGCTGATCATATAAGTGGATATCACCACAGTCGGGGCATTGATCCCGGCATTTTTAGCGGCTTTGATATTAATTCCCACCGCTTCAATAAATAAGCCCAGCGCCGTTTTTTTGGTTAGCAGCCAGATTGCCAGAGCGACGACTATCGTGATGACCACCGGTGTCGGCAGGTACAGAAAAGAGCCACTGCCTATCCAGGCGAGTGTTTCATTGTTAAAGGTGACGATTTGCCCTTCGGTAATCAGTTGAGCAATGCCTCGTCCGGCAACCATCAGGATAAGAGTGGCAACAATGGGCTGTATCTTGAATACCGCCACCAGAAAGCCATTCCATAAACCACACAGGGCACCAGCCAGTAGTGACATCAGAATAATGACCGGAACTGAATAACCCTGAGTGGCAAGACTGGCAAACGTTGCGCCACTGATAGCCATGACCGCGCCGACAGATAAATCGATACCACCGGTCGCAATGACCAGCGTCATTCCTATGGTTAACAACGCTACTGGTGAGCAGCGGTTGAGGATATCAATCACACTGCCGAACAATCGGCCGTCCTGAATATTGATGGTAAAAAAGTTGTCTGCTGCGAGACTGTTGATTAATAACACGCAGATCAGTGCTGCGATCTGCGGCGTGCCTTTCGGCAACTTCTGCTTCCAGTCAGAGCTGATATGAGCACGTAAACTTGATGTATTCATAACATACCTCACATAGCAATGGCTTGCATGATGTTGGGAACCGACAGATCTTCTGCGGGAAGTTCTGCCACCTGTTTACGGTCTCTCAGTACGATGACTCTGTCTGCGTAACCGACCAGTTCTTCCAGTTCGGAAGAGATAACGAGTAGACCCAGCCCGTTCGCACACAATGATTCAATCAACCGAATGATTTCCGCATGTGCCCCGACGTCAATACCCCGGGTCGGTTCATCGAGAATGAGGAACTTAGGTTTGGTTAGCAGCCAGCGGGCCAGCAGGACTTTCTGCTGATTGCCTCCCGATAAAAATTCTATCGGTTGTTCTATGCTCGGTGTTTTGATTGAAAGTTGCCTGATAAACCGTTCTGAGGCTTCTTCCTGCTCAGTTCTGGAAAGAGGTCTGAACCAGCCGCGCTGTGCCTGTAGTGCCAGAATGATATTCTCACGAACCGATGCCGAGGCGATGATTCCGTCGGTTTTCCGGTCTTCAGGACAAAAACCGAACCCCAAAGATGAGGCTTGTCTGGCTGAACGGATTTTCACCGATTTGTCTTTGATATAACTTTCGCCACTGTCATTGGGTTCAATACCAAAAATTACCTGAGCTGTCTCGGTTCGGCCTGAGCCAAGCAGCCCGGCTAAGCCGACAATTTCTCCGGGGAAAATTTCCAGATCAAAGGGTTCAATCGTCCCTTTTTTACCAAACTGAACAAATTTAGCGATTGGGTTATCGCTTAACCGTGTTTTACCGACTCTTTCCAGTGCGTTGTCTTCCAGTTCACGGCCCAGCATCATTTTGATTAGCTCGATCCGTGGCAGCTTGGTGGTTTCTTCTGAGCCAACCAGCTCTCCGTTACGCAATACGGTAATACGATCGCTTACTTCGTAGACCTGATCTAAAAAGTGGGTAATGAAAACCAGACTGATCCCTTGGTCGCGCAAATTGCGCATAATGCCGTACAGCATTTCCACTTCGTTGCTGTCCAGACTGGCAGTCGGTTCGTCCAGTATTAAAATCTTTGCCGAGAGCGATACAGCTCTGGCGATGGCTATCACTTGTTGAATGGCGACAGAAAAATGATTGAGAGGCTGAGTCACATCTATATTCAGATTGTATTGCCCGACAATTTCTCTGGCCTTTTTCTGCATTGTTTTGCGATCAACCAGACCGAACTTTCTTGGCTCGTGACCGATAAACAGGTTATCCATAATGGACATATTCGGCAGCAGATTCACTTCCTGATAAACGGTGCCTATTCCCAGCGCCTGTGCATCAGCGGTACTTTGCGGATTTATGGATTCTCCATCTAAGGTGATTTCACCACTGTCACGCTGATAAACACCGGTCAGTGACTTTATTAATGTGGACTTTCCTGCACCGTTTTCGCCAAGTAATGCCATGATTTCACCTCTTCTCAGGGTAAAATCGACATTATTCAGAGCACGTACTCCGGGAAAATATTTGCAAATTCCTTTGGCATGTAAAACGATGTCATTATTCCTATCCAATGACATAATCACTCCAATTCTGACTGACTTTTATCCCGCCTCACATTCCGCTGTCAGGCGGGATTATTTCAGGTTAATTGATGCTTCGGTTTAATCACCGTCAGCTTAATAACCCATGTCTTTTTTCAGCTCTAACTGCGCTGGCGCATCGGCGGGTTCAAAGAATTTAGATTCGGTTTGAATATGTTTCGGAGGCATTGTACCGTCTTTCTTATAAGCGATCAGGGCATCAAATGCAGGACCGGCCATATTTGGTGTCAGTTCTACTGAAGCGTTTGATTCTCCGTTCATCATCGCTTTGAAAATATCCGGCACACCATCGATAGATACAATCAGAATATCACTGCCCGGTTTCAGACCGGCTTCTTTGATCGCCTGAATGGCACCGATGGCCATATCATCGTTATGTGCATAAACCGCACAGATATTTTTCCCGTTCGCTTCGGCTTTGATAAAGCTTTCCATGACTTCTTTACCTTTACTCCGGGTAAATTCGCCAGATTGAGTCCGAATGATGTTTACGTTCGAAGCGGTGCTGATCGCTTTCGCGAATCCTTCTTTCCGGTCTAAGGCGACACTCGCGCCAACGGTTCCCTGAAGCTCGACGACATTACATTTTTTGCCGGCCACTTTTTTGATTAACCAGTTACCCGCAACTTCGCCTTCGTGGACACTGTCAGCAGCTACGGCTGTCATATACAGCGAGTCGTCATCGACGGTAATGCCTCGGTCTAACAAGAACACCGGGATGTCGTAATCACGCGCTTCTTCCAGCACCGGTTCCCAGCCTGTCTGTACCACCGGGGCAATAAAAATCGCATCCACGCCCTGAGCAATAAAAGAACGGACTGCTTTGATCTGGTTTTCCTGTTTCTGCTGGGCGTCGGATATTTTGAGTTGAATTCCTCTTTTTTCAGCTTCCGTTTTTGACACACTGGTTTCAGCAGCTCGCCAGCCAGACTCAGAACCAATTTGTGAGAAACCAACAGTCAGCGTTTTTGCCAATAAACTTCCTGATAGCAAGATGCTACCAATCGCTGCCGCTAATGTTATTTGCTTTAACATAGTATTCCCTTTTTAGTTTCACGTTACTTTTGCTTTTGTAATCAAAATAGTTATCGGACCACTTAGGGTGCCTCAATTATATTAATGACCAATAATTGAGCGATGCGAGAGTTCAATCACAAATAGATTTTGGTAGCATAATTGTCCATGTATACAGCATGTAATGAACAATATCGACGTAAATCGATGGAAATAAATCGGGATTTTATGGTTTGATAGACCGTATTTTATTACTATTTTTGTTTCATATTTGGCCTTGATATGTGAGGTTGTGCCAATAAAATTTGGGAATGTTTTTGTGTCGATGACAAGATTTGATTGGTGAGTTTTGTGCGCAATAACTTTACTCAGGATGGCTCGATTCGCTTCTGCTCAGGCGAACCTGAAAATTCTTCCATGAATTTTCCTTTGATTTTATATTAGCGGTCTTAAGAAAGTTGTACGGTATTGTGCCGTGTTAAAAAGGGCTGTTAGGTGACCAACGAATGATCAGAATTCTACAAACTTTGTTGTTTATATTTGTACTTGTAGGATGTGAGCAAAGTGTTCCTCCACCAAGTGATCAGTCTATGATTGATCTTTTCCTATCTAAACGAGATGTTTTTGAACAGCTACAACGGAAGATATG
Organism: Vibrio mangrovi; assembly: GCF_024346955.1. NCBI lineage: Bacteria > Pseudomonadati > Pseudomonadota > Gammaproteobacteria > Vibrionales > Vibrionaceae > Vibrio > Vibrio mangrovi. The sequence continues at coordinate 181,216 of NZ_AP024883.1, forward strand.
CAACGATGGTTTTCAAACAGTAAGTATGGATCCAGAATGGTCAGAACCTGATAATATCTCTGAATTGAAAAAGAAAGAATACTACGCGTTATTTAATCAAATAGGTGTAACTCAACTTCAGTCCTACGACGGTTGCAGGGCAAAATTTTCTGTCTGGGCTATGGGGTGGGCAGGCGATGCAGATTATAAAAGCTACCAGTACCGCCCTCTCAAACCTGAAAATGTGGTTTCAAGTCTTGATAATCTGCCTTTAAATCAAACCGATATTGTTATGTTTTATCGCAAAATTGATACAAACTGGTATATCTCATATGCTCACTGGCCGTAGAACACAAACGCCTAACTTGGAAACACATCATATATCACTACAATTGACACATATTTTTCAATTGAGCTCGGTATGATGTGCTCAACAGATTGGCAGAGAGAAGGTGAAATATGTCTGTTACGAATAAAACGGATGAAGAAATTATAGCAATAGCTCAGCCTATGATTGATGTCGTTATCAACGCATCCAATCGAAAAGACTGGGTTACTTTTTGTACCTATCAAACAGAGAAAGAAGCTCAGGATCCAAATAACAAAGCTCATGTTTTAAAGCTTTGGGAGGAGAATCAGTTTTTTACTTCCTTAAACCTCGATAGAGAAATACTTGGTGTATTGCGTAACGATGACGTCGCTCAGATCGTGTGGAAGCAGACTAGCAATATCGTACATGGTGATTTTTTAGCTCGTTATTTTATTAAAGAGATTGATCAACAAATAAAAGAAGTTGGTTTCTGGATAGATTGACGTGCTTTTGTTATCAACGTACATGACAAGATATTTTAGATAAATGTGGCTCGTATGCTATTTCCCGTCAGGGCTTGTCCATTTCCCTGCAAACCAGCACATGAACCCACTCGCAAAAACATCGCCCCAGAAGTATTAGAAAAGTATGATATTTCACCATACGAAACGCATCTTATAACCCGATGACTCGCCAACAAATCAGACTCCGCTTACTCTGAACCGGCACCGACAAAATCCGGTGCCGGGATTCGAACCTCGCTTGGACCACGGACATATAAGATACTGACCTTGTTCCGGTTAGTTTTTATGTGTAGCCTTAGCTCACACAATTATGGTGAGCTGGGTTGGGCTGACTTTGTCAGACCGCGACCTGTGGTGCGGTAGTTCGAACCCTCCCAGTTCACCATTTCTGAGATTCGAACCTCTGGTGGTGAGTTTTTAAAAAACCGCAGGAGGCCACTATGCCAGACTCAAAAAATAACGCCGATTTACACCTTACCGCTCGCGGCTATCTGATTGACTTTCTTGTTACTAATACGGATCCCACGGTTGACCAGAATGAGCTGAGGGAAATCCTTTTGTTTCTGAATAATCTGATTACCTTTGATGAAATCAATCTGAGAAAAGAAGAAATGGAGAGTGTTTAGATATCAGTGATGAATGAATTATTGGTTTAAGAATAAAGCTAATTGATCACGGAATGAAGGAATCCATGGATGGATTGCTAGGTTTTCTGACTCAGGACGACTCATAAAAACCGTTCCTGACGCAGATGTATCTAACGCATAACAAAGCGGGTAAAACCACATCACGGGATCTGATTGATGAGTATTTACTTGTATGGACTTGAAGCGGCACCTTGAGGTCATTTGAGTATACATCCCCAAAATTTATTCCCGATTCTGTTGGATATTTCCTGATTTGAGTTGAGTGGCAATAATCATTTAATTGAGAATACAAATCGTTTAAGCATAGTCTAAGGAACGTTATTGTATGTTGCCAGTATCACTTCGCCAAAGCGGTATTTCTTTACGGAATCCCATACTGACCAGTCTTGTTATCGCTTTAATTACTGGCTCAGCAGAAGCGGCGTCAGAAGAAACCTATCAGGATGAAAAAGAACTCGAAACGGTGACTGTGACGGCCCGCCGAACCGAAGAGTTTGCCAAAGATATCCCTTTTAGTATCAGTGTGCTGGATGGTGATGAAATCACTGACAAAGGGATGATGGATGTTGAAGAGGTGCTCAGTTCTACGCCGGGTGTGATGGTTTACTCTGACGGTGGTTCCAATCAGTCAAACATTATCATCCGGGGCGTTGGTGCTCTGAGTCCGGTCAGTCTGGATGACAGTTCTGTGGTACTGAATGTTGATGGTGTTTCGATGTCTTCCCGGAACGTTTCACTGGCAACACTGGATATCGAGCAGATCGAAGTCTTAAAAGGGCCACAAGGCACTCTGTACGGTCGCAATAGTGCGGCAGGTGCAGTGAATATTTCGGCCAATAAACCGACCGATAGCTTAGAAAGTCGGGTGAGATTTGAAGCCGGCGAGGACGACTGGTATCTGGGCGAGATGATGGTGAGTGGGCCATTATCGGATCGTGTCAAAGCAAGATTAGCCGTCAGAGGCAATTCAGAAGACCACTGGGTTCATTTGGCAAAAACCGGCGAGCCGCTGACGGAGATGAAAGAAATTGCTGCCCGTGCCAGTGTGATATGGGATTTAAATGACACCACAGAACTCTATTTTGTCGCAGAAACGAACCAAATCAAAAATGACGTGAGCCTGTTTGTCTTGCGCCCTTATCAGAGTTCACCGGCTGTGGATGTCAATTCAGGGAGTTTTGCCGATAACAACAAACAAGTGGATCGGTACTCTGTGAAACTCTCCAGTGATTTATCCTTCAGCCGTTTTGAATCGATTTCTGCTTATACTCACACTGACGTTTCTGGCGAGAAAATTATCGGCAGGCGTATATCGCAGGCTTTAGGTCAGGGAGCCATTGAAAATGCTTTTGATGAAGATGTTCTGGACAAGGTGTTCAGTCAGGAATTACGTCTGCTCTCGTTGCCAGATTCAGACATTTTTTGGGTCACTGGCTTAAATTATTACCACTCTGATCGTTCACTGAACACTTTTTATGATCTTTATAGTACGGATCAGAAGCGAAATTACGGTTCAACAGGTTATGCCGTTTATGGTGAAGTGACTTATCCACTGACGGACAGGCTCAGTGTCACCGGAGGTCTGCGCTATTCCATTGATAATAAAGACTATGATGCCAGTTATACCGACAGTTCGGGCAATATTACGCCAGATAGCCGTGATGTTGATGATAACTATGGTACCGGAAGAGTCGCCTTTTCTTATGCTCTGACGCCATCTGCCAATGTCTATGGGATGTTGGCCCGGGGATATAAATCCGGTGGTATCAGTGATTACCCGAGTCAGGTTGCTGACAGCGAACCTTATCAGGCATCAAAAGTGAATACGATTGAAGGTGGCTTTAAGATTGCGCCGTCAAAAAGTCGCTATTCGGTTAACGGATCAATGTTCCTGAATGTCGTCAAAAATGACCGCTTGTTAGGTTTTGATAATAACACATTCGCCACGACGGTTATTAACGCGGATACCGAGACCCGAGGGTTTGAAATTGAAGCGCAATATCGTCTGGGATATGGCCTTTCGCTCAATGGCGGAATGAATTATACCGATGCGGAGATTACAACCGATGCGCTGGGGGTTGTTGGTGGTGATGTGAAGTCGGGGAATAAAGTCCCTGATGTTGCGAAGTGGAATGCCAGCATCGGCTTATCGACATTCAATCACCTGCCAGAGTTTTGGGGGCTGACTGACCCGATGTTGACCGGCACACTGAGCTGGCGGTATGTGGGTGATCGTCCCGCAGATGCCCAGAATAATTTTGACCTGGCGGCCTATCACAAGATCGATATGCGTGTCGGTGTCGAGTTTGATGATGCTGTGGTTTATTTCTGGGGAAAAAACCTGCTGGACGAACAGTATGAGCTTTATGGTTACAACGCTGGTTCAGGCGTGACATATGGTGCACCGTCGAAAAGACGCACGCTTGGCATTGGCTTCAGTTACACCTATTAATCTGGCACGATCGGCTGTGAATCAGGATGACATTAATTATGACTTCATCGAACAATCATTCCGCTTCTCGTACGGACTGGTGGCTTTTCCTGAGTCTTTATACCACTCAGACCATTGGGATTAGTTTTTTCGTGGTGACATTGGTTGCCATCCTTCGTTCAAGGGGCGTTGCTTTCGACACGCTAAGCACTATTTACATGCTGGGGATGGTTTGGCCGTTCAAATTCTTGTGGGCAAACTGGGTTGACCGTATTTCATTTGGCAGGCTCGGACACTTCCGGGGCTGGATGATCCTCATGCAAACCGGCATGTTGCTGGTGTTTTTCGCCATGATGTTTTTTGATGCGGTCGATGATTTTGGCATTGTGTATTTCCTCTGTCTGTTGATGGCCTTTTTCTCTGCGACCCAGGATATTGCCGTTGATGCGACAGCCTGTACAAAATTCAGCTGGTCACAAAGAGGCATCGGTAACGGTGTGCAGGTGTCCGGAGGATTGTTGGGAAACTTAATTGGTGCTGGCTTTGTTTTGGTTATATACAGCTGGATCGGTTGGATCGGTAGCCTGACTGTGCTCATGTGCGTTACCGCTATCGCTCTGGTTCAACTTCTGTTTTACCGGGAAAATACACAAAAAGTGATGCGTCAGCCCCGGTGGATGATGATCAATCAATTCCGCTCACTGTGGAAGAGACCCGGCGGAAAACTCTGGCTCGCAATTTTATTGATTTTTCCTATCGGAAGTAGCCTTGCTTACGCTCTGATTACTCCGATTTTAGTTGATGAAGGATGGGGACTGGACAGAATCGGCTTATTGGTCAATATGTTCGGTTCCGCATTAGGCGTGTTGTCGGCCCTGACGACGGGGTGGTTAATCACCAGAATGAGCCGGAAACGAGTTCTGGTTGTCAGTGGTTTTATCCAGCTTATCGGTATCCTGGCGATTGTTCTGCCGGTGTTCGGCTATACCGATAGTGTATCGGTTACTTTGGCAATCGGTCTTTATTTTATTTGCTATAACCCGGCGGCAACCATTCTGGCGACGTTGATGATGGATCAGATCTCCGGTCAGGCTCCTGGCTCCGAATATACCCTGCAATATAGTCTGAAAATGTTCTTCAGTATGGGAATGATCTCCGTCGGGACTGCCATGCTTGGGCCTTATGGTTATCAGGGGGTTCTTCTATTGTCTTTTGCCGTCGGTGTTTTTGCTTGTGGACTGTCCTGGTTATACCGGGAGACAGAAACAAGCGATGTGGCGTATGAAAAACTATGCGCAGAATAGTGTCGGTTGACCGTAATCAAAGAGGCACCTGATGGTGAAAAGCAACAAGCAAGACTCTGGTTCCGGGGACGCATTGAGACGTTTACGGCAACCGGTGAAAAACCAGATTTGGATCAGTCTGCTCCTTGGCGGCATCGGATCATTAACCACCTTGATGACTTTTGTCGGGTTGGCTGAGCTGGGGAAACTGTTGCTGCTATCATCCATTCCCGATGTCGGAGCTATTTTACAGTTCGGTCTGCTCGTGATAAGCGGCATATCACTGGGATGGTTCTGTACCGGCTTAGCCTTGTGGGTCAGTCATCTCGCAGATAACAAACTGCAGGCATCCCTACGCAGAGCGTTGGTCCGGCGTTTAGCTCAGGTTCCTTTAGGCTGGTATTCTGACAAAAATTCAGGGGCGGTGAGAAAAGCCGTTCAGGACGATCTGGAAGATTTACATCACCTTATCGCTCATCACTATGTGGATGTTGCCAGTGCGACCGTTCTGCCTTTGGGAGGTATCGTTTACCTGATATACCTCGACTGGCATCTGGCCCTGTTAGCTGTCGCCACACTGCCTGTCTACGTCATCACTTACGGGTGGATGCTGTATGGTTTCAAAGACAAGATGCAACAACTGGACAGAAGCTTTACTGCGGTGAGCTCTGCAATTGTTGAGTTTGTACAGGGGATCGAAGTTGTCAAAATCTTTGGTCAGCAGGGCGGTTCTCACGCACGATATCAACAAGCGGTGAACGATTTCCGTCAACGTTATATCGGTTGGGTCAGCCCATTGCTTCGTATTGAGGCAATCACTTCCATGGCGATATCGGTTCCCGTCATTGCCCTGACCAGTCTGATTGGCGGTAGCTGGATGGTCCGGCATGGCTGGGTGTCCGGGGTTGACCTGTTGGCAGAATTGTTGGTTGCAATGGTTATTCCTCAATCCCTGATGGTGTTAAATCAAAGTATAACGCTGGAGAGAAAAGCGGTCTCGGCATCAGAAAGAGTGTCAGAACTACTGAATGCCCGGGCATTGCCGCAGGCCGAAAAGCCCGAAGAACCCGGCAGTGCCGATATTCATTTTGATCAGGTGAGCTTCAGCTTCAGTGGTGATCAGCCTGTCCTCAAAAACATCAATTTGTTTTGCCCGGCAGGAACGGTTACCGCACTGGTCGGCCCTTCAGGGAGCGGAAAATCAACACTTGCCAAGCTGGTGCCCCGTTTCTATGACGTCACTGCCGGTACCCTGCGAATCGGTGGTGTTGATGTCAGAAACATTGCATCTGATTGCCTCTATCGCCATGTCGGTTTTGTGCTACAAGACGTACAACTTCTGCGTATGAGTGTCCGTGACAATTTCAGGCTGGCGAAAGCCGACGCCAGCCAGCAAGAGATTGAGCGTGTTGCTCGTTTAGCTTTGCTCCATGACCGGATTATGTCATTGCCCAGAGGTTATGATTCGGTGATTGAGGAAGATGCCCTGTTTTCCGGCGGAGAAGCTCAGCGGTTTTCTATCGCCAGAACTCTGCTGGCAGATACGCCGATTGTGATTCTCGATGAGGCGACGGCTCACGCCGATGTCGAATCCGAAGCAATGGTACAGCAAGCTCTGGCTGCCGTCACCGCAGGCCGCACCGTATTGGTGATTGCTCATCGTCTGCCTACGATTCAGGAAGTCGATCAAATTGTTGTTTTAGACCAAGGGGAAATCAAAGAGCAAGGCACTCATGCTGAATTACTTGACTGCCAGGGGATCTATTTTCGTCTGTGGCAGTCATTGTCGGTGGCGTCTGGTTCCATTTTAAAACGAGGTGCCGGCAGTGAATCTGAAGCGGTGCCTGATGTATGTGGGGATGCGGATGTCCCGATGCCGGTAAAGGAGTAATGCAATGTATCAAGCGCTGAAAAAAATCCTCGGTGATGAACATACCCGGCAACTCAATCTGTATCTGGTTTTAGTGATTGGCTTTTCGGTGATTCAGGGACAGGCTCTGATGATGTTGGTTCCGGCTTTAGATGCTTTGTTCCGTCAAGATTTTGCAGCAATGGAGACACATATTCTCTATTTTGCCGTTGCGGTTATGTTCGGTTGCTTCTTTCATTACCAGCATACGATGCAAGGTTTTAAGCTGGCGCTGGTGTTATTAAAGAATCTCCATCACCGTCTTGGGGATCATTTGATGACTTTGCCTATGGGGTGGTTTTCGATGGAAAAAATCGGACGTTTATCCCGCAGTGCAACAAACGGTAGCCTGTCGGTAACCAATATTTTTGTGCGATTACTTGCGTCTGTGGTCTCAGGTATTCTGACGCCGCTGACTATCGCATTCCTCATGTTATTTATCGACTGGAGAATGGGAGCCACACTACTGCTATGTGCACCGGTGATTTATTTCACCCACAAGTGGTGTGCAAAGTGGATCGGTGAAATGGAGAAAAGCACTGACCGGGCCGGAGTTGAGGCCAGTAACCGAGTGGTGGAGTTCGCCGGTAATCAACAGGTGCTCCGTATATTCGGATTATCACAAGAAGGCTATCAGCCACTGGAATCCGCGCTTGATTCACAAAATGCCGCTGGTGGATCGATGCTCTCTCAGACTATACCCCGTTTGCTGGTCGGTGGCGGTGTTGTGCAGTTGTCATTTATCGCGCATGTCATTGTCGGATTAACGCTGGTGCTACATCAGGAACTATCACCCGCAGAACTTATTGCTTTGTTAGCCTTATCGGCAAGGTTCACCGGGCCTTTGGCTGAGCTGGCCGGAAAAAGCGGTCTGCTCAAAATGGCAGTCAATGATTTGACCCGCTTAAATGAGGTCTTTGATGAAAAACCACTGACTGAACCGGGGAAAACCAGAGATATTACCAGACCGGGAGAAGTGAACTTCGAGCACGTTGAGTTTCAGTACACGGACACTCAACCTGTTTTTTCAGATTTCTCTCTGAACATCCCCGCTCGTTCTATGACTGCGATTGTTGGAAGTTCCGGCTCAGGAAAAACCACACTGATGCGTCTTATTATGAGGTATTTTGATGTCCAGCAAGGGCGAGTCATGGTTGGTGGTGTTGATGTTCGACAACAGACTATACAAGAACTCTTCAGTCAAATTTCTCTGGTCATGCAAAATGTCTATCTTTTTGATGACACACTGGAGGCCAATGTTCGGATAGGGCGGCCTGATGCTGCGCCTGAATGTATAGAAGAAGCGATGCAACTGGCAGGTGTCAATGAAGTCATACGACGATTACCCAATGGAAGCCATACCAAAGTCGGGGAAGGCGGAAGTTTGTTGTCAGGCGGAGAGAAGCAAAGAGTGGCAATCGCAAGAGCGATTCTGAAAAATGCGCCAGTCATCATATTTGATGAAGCAACCGCAGCACTTGACGGAGAAAACGAGAGAGTTATTCAACATGCGATGCATGTTCTCAGGCAGCGTGCGACGCTCATTGTGATTACTCATAATTTATCCACGATTACGTTAGCGGATCAAATCGTGGTACTGGAACAAGGTCACATCGTTCAGCTGGGTTGTCATACTGAGCTGGCATCCCGGCAAGGTCGTTACCGAGATTTTTGGCAGGAACGATTAAAAGTAAGAGAGTGGCGGTTGGCGACTTCCGGATGAGGAATTCAGGTTTTAAATATTACCATTGAAAATGAGAATTATTATTGATAAGTTGTTCAGTATATCAGAGGATTCCTAATACCGGGGAACAGTGATGGGACAGCAAGAGAATATTCTCGATTACTATTCTGTTGAATGTGATTCCCGAAAGCAGTTTGTAGCACAGGGAAAGTCGATCATATTAGAGCGGAGCAGCTATTCGTACCGGCTCGAACCTGAGATTGGCAATGGCTGGATGGATCTTTTTCAGATTAGTTATGGTGTGACTCTGGGGCGAGCCTGCTTCTACACCCCATTTCATTGTCAGGCCACGGATTCTCCGGGAATGATTGCTCTGTTTGTTGTGGTATCCGGCCGGCTGGATATTGAATCCTCAGACGGACATATTCTGGAAAGTTATCAGGAGGGTTCCGTCGGACTGGGTTATCGGAAGAACATTCGTGGTATCACGATCAGTTATCAGCCGGATAAGGTCAAGAAGAAGGCTGAAGTTGTATCCATTGATATTCCGGTTACTTTTTTTAGTCAGTTATTTCCTGAAGGAAGCTGTGACTTTTCTGCTCTGCGGCTGATGCCGGAGGAAAGTTGCCTGATTCGATTTGACCACATCTGCCGACACTGTGCGCTGAGTGTTGCAAACAGTCTTATGTGTCTGGACTGCCGCCAGATAAAGGACTTCATTCGCATTGAGTCATCAGTACTTAATCTGGTCAACATGCTCGCTTCTCATTTCAAACAACTGACTTCACTCCGGGGAACCCGTACCAATCAACGATATTATGAAAAGGTGCGTGATGTGATGGCTATTCTCGAAGAGCAGTTCCATCAAAAGCATACCATTGCTTCATTGGCGAGATATGTTGGTTTGAATGAGTGTTACCTCAAGGTCGCTTTTAAAGAGTTAACCGGTCAGACCATCGCTGAGTTTCAGCGAAGTATACGTCTGAATCAGGCAAAAAAACTGCTTGAAACCAAATCTTATAACGTCACTGAAATTGCTCATAATATTGGTTATAGCAACCCGGGACATTTTGCTGCGGCTTTTAAACGGGAATTTGGTATCTCTCCTTCAGGAATGAAGCTTATACCCAAGTAACCTCAAGATGAGGGATTCATAGTGTCTTCAATCGTTGGACTTCAATCATTAGGCATTTTATGTCCGGACCCTGCTGGGTGCTAAACTGCGTAATACTTGAGTTGTATATATCTGTGTCTTTACACCCACAGCCCAATAAAGAAATATTTAGTGATTCATTTATCATTATTGATTGATTTTAATGTGACATAACGCCTTGTTTTATCAATTGATCATATCCGATTTATGAATGGACGTTATTTCATTATCGTTTTATTAATATAATGGTCAGTTCTGACTCAGATGAATTAACTCTATGAAACTAAAGTCTATTTTATTTACCTGTACGCTGTTAAGTATCATTCCTTGTTTAGCGGATGAAGCCACGACCATCACTTGCGCATCAAACCCGTCCGGAACTGTCATGATTGAGGAAGACCGACTTTATGTTGTCGTGGATAACAAGTTGATCCGTGACGCTGATTACTGGCAGAACTTTCTTGATGGCAATATTCAGCTTTGTACGACCCATGTCACTGATATGAGTGACTTATTTGCTAACAACAAATTCTTTAATCAGGACATCAGTCAATGGGATACCAGTCATGTCACCAATATGGACCGGATGTTTTCTGCTGCGAGCCGTTTTAACCGGGATTTGTCCACCTGGTCGGTTGAGCACGTTAAGCACCACGCTGATTTTTCCCGAAACAGCGGCCTGTCCGGAGACTCTCTCCCTGTCTTCCCACAATAGCGTCTATTCATACTAGGAAAAAAATGAAACACATACTTACATCACTTCTATTTGGTTCGGCAGTACTTGCCAGCCACAATACTTATGCCGCAGACATTTCGGTCAAATGCCCGGATGCAGCGGTTAACTCAGTTATGATTGAAAATGGCAAGGTTTATGTTGTCGTTGATAATGCACTGATCAGAAACGAAGCGTTGCTGGATAATTTAGAGCAGGGACATATTTATTTTTGTACCACTCAGGTTACGAATATGGACAGCTTACTCAGAGCGCGTGAAACGTTTAATGCCGATATCAGTGACTGGGACACATCGAATGTGACCAGTATGTCTGCTATGTTTTCTATGGCCACAGCCTTTAATCAGAATATCGGTCAATGGAACACTTCTCAGGTGACGAATATGGCCGCCATGTTTTACCGGGCCAAAGCTTTTAACCAAGATATTGGTAACTGGGACACATCAAAAGTTACCTTGGCATTCAGCATGTTCAATGAAGCAGAGACATTTAACCAGGATATTGGCTATTGGGATATGTCGAATGTGACTTTGATAGACGCGATGTTCAAACATGCGAAAGCTTTCAATCAGGATATCGGGTACTGGGATACATCCAGCGCAACCAATATGGGTGGTATGTTCACAGGTGCAGAAGCATTTAACCAGGACATCGGTTATTGGGACACGTCCAATGTAACCAATATGGGCAATATGTTCCAGAATGCCAAAGCCTTTAACCAGGATATTGGTTATTGGGATACGTCTAAGGTGAAGTCCATGACGAGAATGTTTGCCGGTGCGCAGGCGTTTAACCAGAATATTGGTTACTGGGATACCTCGAATGTCACGAGAATGGACTATATGTTTAACAGTGCCTGGGCATTTGACCAGAATATTGGTCATTGGGATACGTCGAATGTCACCAATATGGAATGGATGTTTTCGGGAGCAAAAGTTTTTAACCAGGATATTGGCCGCTGGAATACATCGAAGGTTACGAAAATGGCGAGTATGTTTAGTGGGACAAGAGCCTTTAATCAGGATATCGGCCATTGGGATACGTCGAATGTGCAATCCATGCGTAACATGTTTAGAGTCACAAAAGCTTTCTCTCAGGATCTGACGAACTGGAACGTGAGTCATGTGACAGATCATACTGATTTTGCTCTGGACAGTGTTCTAACGGAAGCTCAATTGCCATATTTTGTTGAATAAATATCGGTTTCACTAAATGCTCAAAAACCAGTGCCTGATGAACCGGCACTGGTTTTTTTATGAAATTGGGAACTGAGATTAAATTGTTTAATTTTGTGAGATTAACCCAAATATACGCCTGTATAAATAATTCAATTATTATAAATTATTTTATTTAATAGTTTTGTTAATATTAATTAATCAGCTGGCAATATAATGATTGCAATGGGAAACAACAAAAAATATTCCTATCTATTCACTTTTTTATCAATTAATTATGGTTATCCAACAAAGTATTTTAATTAAAATTATCTATTGAATTTTTGTGATTATAAATATATTTTGTAAAAATCATTTACAAAAATCACACTCAATATGAAAGCATGGATCGCATTTTTATTGACTTTTATCTTCTCAGTCCAAGTCTATTCAGGCTCTCTTCCTCAGGATGAGAAATTACTTCAGTCACTGATTCAGCGTGGTGTTATCTGTCAGGGGTTAACCTACGATGAACAGCAAGAGGCTCTGCGTATTTATCTGAGCGAAAGGCAAAAAATTAATAAAGATAAATCATCGGAAACAGCAGCAGAGCCTGAAGAAAATTCTTCTGAGTCGTGCATTGCACCACCTAAGAAATAACATCACATACAACGAAATCTGTTTATTTTGATTTCTGTCTTTAATCAAAGACCAGAAAACGTTGGCTATTCGTAAACACAAAAAATAAAGAAGGATTATCAAATGATAAAAATAAGGAAAACATTGCTCATGACAGCAATGATGACCTGTTTTGGCATTAGCACTTATTCTCATGCAGACGCCCCGGTTGATATGGGTGTGGCCAATGAAGAAAAACTGATTGAAATGCTTGTCCGCAAGGGAATTGTTGACAGTAATGCATCTGAAGCAGAAAAACATCGTGCCCTGCAAGAATATCTTGCCAAAAAAATAAATAATGGATTTAAAGGTGATGACCAGCTCGGGAAAAAAGCACTGCTCAAAAGAGCAAAAGTGCTTAAATCAATTAAGGCTGGCAAAGGGAATCAAAAACTAAATGTCTTTGCTCTGGATGTCAGCCAGAAACGCAATGACAAAATTCTTGCCCTGCTGATTGATTTTCCCGATCTGCCATGGGATGACAACAGACTGACACCAGAATTCACTGATATGTTCTATAAAAGCTATCCCGCAGAACATTATCAGTCTTTATTATTCTCTGATAGCGGTTATGCCGGGCCGGACGGTCAGAATCTGATCTCGATGCGTCAGTATTATCATCAGGAATCAGGCGACAGCTATGGTGTTTCCGGTCAGGTGATGGGCTGGTATCACGCTTCTCATAATGCGGCTTATTATGGTGGACATTCTGCATCGGGCGGTAATGACATCAACCCTCAGCAACTCGTCCGGGAAGCGCTCGATCAACTCGCCAAAGATCCCAATATTAATCTGGCTGATTATGATATTGAAGATCGCTACGACTATGACAACGACGGGGATTACCGTGAACCCGACGGAGTGATCGACCACCTGATGGTTTTCCACTCTTCTGTCGGTGAAGAAGCTGGTGGTGGTGTTCTTGGTGATGATGCCATCTGGTCACACCGTCATAACTTAGGGCAGTTCTATGTTCTGGAAGGAACACAGAGTACGGTTCCGGGAAGATTCAACGGTCAGTATGCAGCTTATGACTACACGATACAGCCTATTGATGCTGCCGCGGGTGTCTGTTCACATGAATACGGGCATGATCTGGGCTTGCCGGATGAATATGACACGCAGTATACGGGTAAAGGCGAGCCGGTTTCCTATTGGTCAATTATGGCTTCAGGTAGCTGGGGCGGAACAGTTCCCGGAACAGAACCGACAGCATTTTCAGGCTGGTCTAAACAATTCCTGCAAAATGCGATTGGTGGCAACTGGGTTGCAAGCCAACAAATCACTCTGGATGAGCTGGATAAACGTGCCCAGGTGATCGAGCTGCACCAGACCACGGACACCGATCTGCAGAATCTGGTCAAAATTCCGCTGCCACCAAAACAAGTTGCGGATCTGGCTCCTTATGAAGGCAGTTATGATTTTTACTCAGATAAAGGGGATAGTCTGAATAACAAGATGCACCGGACTTTAACTATTCCGGAGGCATCCAAAGTTATCCTGAAGTTCAAAGCCTGGTATCAAATCGAGAAAGACTATGACTTTGCCCGGGTTACGGTCAATGGTCAGTCTGTTGCCGGCAACATCACAACCATGGAAGATCCACAGACAACCGGATTGGTTCCGGCAATCTCAGGTGAATCCGATGGCTGGATCGATGCTGAATTTGATTTATCCCAGTGGGCGGGTCAGGACATCGATTTAGGTTTTGAATATGTCACGGATGGCGGTCTGGCAATGGCTGGCTTCTATCTGGATAATCTGGAACTTGAAGCTGATGGTGTCACCACACTTATTGATGATGCAGAAGGCACTTCTACTTTCACGTTTGACGGTTTCCGTCTGAATAATGGCTATCATACTGCCGATCACTATTACCTGTTACAGTGGAGAAGCCATAATGGTGTCGATGGTGGTTTAGGTCACATCCGTCGTTTTAATAAGCTGATGTCCTTCGAACCCGGACTATTGGTCTGGTATGTGGATGAATCATTAACAGATAACTGGGTTGGTAATCATCCTGGTGAAGGCTGGCTGGGTGTGGTTGATGCTGACCAGAATGCATTGATCTGGGCCAATACCGGGGAGGCTGCACAAACCCGTTATCAGGTTCGTGATGCTGCATTCTCATTACAGGATCAGGCGCCACTACACTTAGAAAACAGTGATGGAGATATTCTGGAAGATAACAGCCTGATTGCCACATCAGGGTTTGCCGATGATCAGGACTATAGTGATCCGGACCAACCCGATGCCGGACGGCTTCTGACTGAAATGGGTTTACAAATCGACGTGCTGGAACACGGAGAAAACAATCAGTATGGTCTGATCAAGATCTCTAAAGTATCCGCCCCCAATGTTGCTCCTGAAGCTGACTTTGATTTCACCGTGGATGACCTGACGGTTTCAGCGGTCAATCTCAGTCAGGATAGCGATGGAAAAATTGTCAGCTACTTCTGGGATTTCGGTAACGGTCAGACAAGCACATCAGCTTCTCCAACCTGGACATACGAACACCAGGGAACTTATCACGTTTCACTGACGGTCACAGATGATCAGGGAGCAACCGGCACAACCGACAAAGAAGTTACCGTCGCCGCGCCAAACGAGGCTCCGATCGCTCAGGCTCTGTATGTGAACTTCGGTCGTCATGTCGCTATGTTGTCAACCAGTTGGGATCCGGAGGGACGTATTGTTGATACAAAATGGACACTCCCGGATGGTGA
Source organism: Vibrio mangrovi (assembly GCF_024346955.1). NCBI lineage: Bacteria > Pseudomonadati > Pseudomonadota > Gammaproteobacteria > Vibrionales > Vibrionaceae > Vibrio > Vibrio mangrovi. The sequence goes on from NZ_AP024883.1 coordinate 196,427, forward strand.
AGAGAAGCATGGACTGGTATTGTTACACACGTTCCCTGAACATGGACAATATGAAGTGTTATTGACCGTGACTGATGAAGACGGGAAATCAACAACCAAGCCGTTCACATTTACGCTATAAGGATAAACTGCGTATGTTTATCCGATAAAAGTGCAGCCATCCGGCTGCACTTTTATATTATGAGTAAATCAGAGCTGTTAATCTGAGTTGATGTTGTGATATGAAATCTGAATTTGATGCTGCCCGAATACTGTAAGGAGAAAAGTATTGTGATCATTAAATTAATCACCTGTCAGGTTGAAAAAGATCAGAAACAGAATTTTTCCCGGAGTCAGCAGGCTTGGGGGAAATTGAGCGATATTGACGGCTTTGCAGGACAGTTCGGAGGATGGAATAAGTCTGAGGATCAGGCAATTGTTATCGGTGTCTGGGATTCATACGCACATGTTCAGCAATTTATGGCATCTGTTCATGATGAGATATTTTTGAGCAGTGGTCAGCAGAATACATATCAGCAATGTGAAGTACACTATTTTGAAAAAGTACTCACTATCCGATCTTTAACCAATATTACAGAACCAACCAATCATGGCATATTTCGGGTTGCTTATTGTCGAGGGGTTCAGGATACCGAACGCTTCTTATGTGATCAGCGAGAGGTGTGGAACGTTTACATGGGGCGGGCAGATGGCATGCTTGGTGGTTACGTTTTAAGAAGTCTTGAGCATGATGATTATTTTGTGGTTATTTCGCATTGGGCATCAGAACAGCACCACCAAAACTATGTTCAGCATATTTTCCCTGAATTGATCAATAAAGTTGAGCCTGCGAACTATATTAAAGATCTCTCCGGGTGTTTGATTCAGGAAGAACAAGCCTGGCAAGTCGAGCCACACCAGAGTAAGTAGACGAATCAGTCAATTCATTCCTCTATAAGTCCTACGGTAGATTGAGCCGCATGATGTGGTGACTTCTATCCGATTTACTTATTTTATTTATTATTTCATAGACCTATATGTGTGACATTTCTCATAAGGTGATGGTATGTTATACCGGACTATATGAACAAAGTCATACGGCAGGATGCTGTCTAATAATTATCAGTAAAAAAAGAAGTTCAGAGGAGAATTTATGAAAAAGTCATTTTTAATCATTGCGTTGATGTTTATTTGCAACAGTGTTATGGCAGGAACGAACTCACTGGAATCGAATAAAAAGTTAGTCGTTGATTTTTATACGCAGGTTTTACTTCATGGCAGGGCTGATGTCATCGATCAATATATTGGCGATGAGTATATTCAGCATAACCCGACTGTCGCAAGTGGTAAGGAAGCTTTCCGGCAGTTAATTGAAAGCTTCCCGCCAAGAGACAAAAATGCGCCACCATCAGGTAAAATCGTGCGGGTTGTAGCAGAAGGTGATTTAGTGGTTTTACACGTGAACAACTATTATTGGCCCGGTTCTAATGGTGGTGCGATCGTTGATATCTTTCGGGTAAAAAACAACAAAATCGTTGAGCACTGGGATGTGATTCAGGCCATTCCGGATTCATCAAAGAACGACAATACAATGTTTTAGGTGAACTCCATCTAACTAAAAAAACAGCACCATCTATGCAGGATAGATGGTGCTGTTTATATTTTCAGATTTCTAAATGTGTACTTAATGCATTACTACATTAAGTCATCGTCACAAACTCTTCCGACCCAGTCGGGTGAATTGCAACTACAGCATCGAAGTCTGCTTTAGTGGCGCCCATTTTCATGGCGACGCCGAAGCCCTGAATCATTTCATCAACGGCAAAGCCGATGCCGTGTAAGCCGACGACTTTTTCATCCGGGCCGACACAGACCAGTTTCATCCGGCATGGCTGACGATGTTGGGTGACTGCGGTGTACATGGCAGTAAAACCGGACTTGTAGACTTTAACGTTTTCTGCGCCGAATTTGGCAACCGCTTCCGGTTCGGTCAGGCCGATGGTGCCGATTGGCGGGTGGCTAAAGACGACGGTCGGAACCAGTTCATAGTCCATTTTGGCATTGGGTTTGTTGTTGAACAGACGTTCAGACAACTGGCGTCCGGCTTTTACCGCAACCGGAGTCAGTTCAATACCACCTTCCATGATGTCGCCGACACAGTAAATACCCGCAACATTGGTTTGCTGGTATTCATCGACTTTGATGTAGCCCTTGTCATTGGTCGCTACGCCGGTTGCGGCCAGATTGATAGCATCGGTTGCCGGATGACGGCCAATCGCCCAGATAACCTGATCGACATTCTGATGTGCACCGTTTTCCAGATGCAGTGTCAGGCTGCCGTCCGCTTCTTTAACAATTTCTTTTGGAACGGAATGCGTATGCAGGGTCGGACCTTCCGCTGCCATCACTTCCACCAGCGTTTCAATCACCATTGGGTCAAAACTGCGTAGCGGGGATTCTTTCCGGCAGAACAGATGGGTTTCTGTGCCTAATGCATTGAGAACTCCGGCAATTTCAACAGCAATATAACCGGCACCAAGCACGGCAACCCGTTTAGGTTGTTCCTGTAGATCAAAGAATCCGTTGGAATCGATACCGTATTCGGCACCCGGAATATTCGGAATGGTCGGACGGCCGCCGACGGCAATCAGGATATGATCGGCGGTGTAATGTTCACCATTAACTTCAACAGTTTTGGCATCGACAAATTTAGCGAAGCCGCGAATCACTTCGACTTTGTTGTTGCCCAGAACACGATCATAAGATTCGTGGATCCGGCCGATATAAGCCTGACGGCTTTCAACCAGTTTTGACCAGTCGAAGCCGTTGAGCTGGGCATCGAAACCGTAGTCTTTAGCGTACAGATGAATGGCTTCAGCGATCTGAGCGCCGTGCCACATGACTTTCTTCGGCACACAGCCGACATTGACACAGGTGCCGCCTAAATCTTTGGCTTCAATCAGCGCGACTTTGGCACCATACCGTGCTGCACGGTTGGCAGAAGCGATACCACCGCTGCCACCACCAATACAGATATAATCAAAATGTGTTGCCATTACTTTCTCCGTTATTTTAAGTCTGTCATTGTATTTGGGCGCAATTATTCCAGCGATTTATTCCGGGACCGATTTATTCCGGAACAATCCAGCGTAGCGTTGTATGCCCGGTTTGGGGGGCGATAACCGATTGCAGATACGGTAAAATTTCTTGCATCTGCGTTTCCAGAGTCCAGGGAGGATTAATCACAATCATCCCGGAAGCGGTCATACCCCGTTCGTTGCTATCCGGTGTAACGCCTAACTCGACCTGTAATATTTTACGAATTCCCAATGATTCTAATCCGGTCAGCATATCATCAATATTCGCACGGTAAACCACGGGATACCAAATCGCATAGATACCGGTGGCCCAACGCTTATAGCTTGCTGCGATAGCTTTGACCACATCCTGATATTCATGAGCCAGTTCATAAGGCGGATCAATCAGCACCAGCCCGCGCCGTTCTTTCGGTGGCAGGCTAGCCTTGAGGCGGCTGAAACCGTCGTCTTTATAAATGTTCACCTGTTGATCGCGATGAAATTCCTGTTGCAGGAGTGGGTAATCGCTCGGATGAAGTTCCGTGAGCACCATCCGATCCTGAGCTCTCAAATGAGCTTTGGCGACCCGGGGAGAACCGGGATAGTAGCGCAGCTCGCCGGATGGGTTGAGTGCACGAATCGCTGCGAGATAGCTATTCAGTTCAGATGGAATCTGTTCCTGTTGCCACAATCTGGCAATCCCCTGTTTGAATTCGCCGGTTTTCTCCGACCATTCATGCGTTAAGTCGTACCGGCCCGCTCCCGAGTGGGTATCGTGGTAGACGAAGGGTTTGTCTTTCTTTTGCAGCGCAGTCAGAATCAGACTCTGTACCGTGTGTTTGAGTACATCGGCGTGATTGCCTGCATGAAAACTGTGTCGGTAACTTAACAAAGTGTGTTCTCCGGACCGGGTGTTGGTGAATACAGAATAGCTGCGATTATACGTGAATATGACATCGTTGTGATGATATGTTGCTATTGAAAATCGTAGAATCTACCTATATTTACTATTTGTATGCCCTATTGGCTTTCAGATGCTGTTTCAGCGAGAATCATCTGTATGTATGCCTGATGCTTTCAAAATAAAAGGAATCGTTTATGTCGAACCCGCTGCTTACTTTTACGGATTTGCCTCCGTTTTCTCAGATCAAACCCGAACATATCAAACCGGCTGTTGAACAGGCGATTGAAAACTGCCGGACAAAAATAACAGAAGTTCTGGAAGGCAATACGCAGCCAGGCTGGGATAACCTGATCGCTCCGATTGAGGAAGTGGATGATGTTTTAAGCCGCATCTGGTCTCCGGTCAGTCATATGAATTCTGTGGTGAACAGTGAAGCGTTGCGGGAAGCCTATGAAAGTTGTCTGCCACTGTTGTCTGAGTATGGAACCTGGGTCGGGCAGCATAAAGGCCTGTTTGACGCGTATAAAAAAATTCGTGAGAGCGAAGAATATGAAACTTTGTCCCGGGCACAACAAAAAACGATTCATGATGCATTAAGAGACTTTGAACTGTCTGGTATCGGTCTGCCGCTGGCAGAGCAGAAGCGCTATGGTGAAATCAGCAAGCGGATGTCTGAGTTAGGCTCGAAGTTCTCTAACAATGTTCTTGATGCCACGATGGGCTGGACCAAACACATCACCGATGAATCCGAATTGTCCGGTTTCCCTGAGAGTGCGCTGGCGGCGGCAAAAGCGGCGGCTGAAGCAAAAGGAAAAGAAGGCTTTCTGCTGACGCTGGAAATGCCGTCTTATCTGCCGGTGATGACTTATTGTGACAACCGGGCGCTTCGGCAGGAAATGTACGAAGCCTATGTGACTCGTGCTTCTGATCGCGGTCCGAACGCTGGGAAGTGGGACAACAGTGACATTATTGCCGAACAGCTCAAACTGCGTCACGAAATTGCCAAGATGCTGGATTTCAATTCCTTTAGTGAAAAATCACTGGCAACCAAAATGGCTGAGTCTCCGGATCAGGTGCTGACTTTTCTCAATGATCTGGCCAAACGGGCTAAGCCTCAGGGTGAGAAAGAGGTGCAGGAGCTGCGTGACTTCGCCAAAGAACACTTCGGTGTCGAGGAGCTGGAGTTGTGGGATATTGCTTACTATAGCGAAAAACAGAAACAGCACCTGTTCCAGATTTCTGACGAAGAGCTGCGTCCTTATTTCCCTGAAACTAAAGTGGTCAGTGGTTTATTTGAAGTACTCAAACGCGTGTTTGGGATGAGTGTGCAGGAACGCGAAGGCGTTGATGCCTGGCACGAGTCGGTGCGGTTTTTTGAAATTTACGATCAGAACGAGCAACTGCGCGGCAGCTTCTATCTGGACTTGTATGCCCGTGAACATAAGCGTGGCGGTGCGTGGATGGATGAGTGTCGTGGCCGGCGGATTACTTTGTCCGGTGAACTTCAGTCTCCGGTGGCTTACCTGACCTGTAACTTTAATAAACCGGTTGGCGGAAAACCGGCATTATTCACTCATGATGAAGTGGTGACGCTATTCCACGAGTTCGGTCATGGCATTCATCATATGCTGACTCAGGTCGAAGTCGGTGCGGTTTCCGGTATCAGTGGTGTGCCGTGGGATGCCGTTGAACTGCCAAGTCAGTTCCTGGAAAACTGGTGCTGGGAAGAGGAAGCACTGGCTTTCATCTCTGGTCACTATGAAACCGGCGAACCTTTACCGAAAGAGATGCTGGAGAAAATGCTGGCTGCGAAGAACTTCCAGTCTGCAATGTTTATTCTGCGTCAGTTAGAGTTCGGTCTGTTCGATTTCACCCTGCACACCGATTATGATCCGGATCTTGGCCCGCGTGTGCTGGAGACACTGGCAGATGTGAAAGCGAAAGTGGCGGTATTGCCGAGCCTGGAATGGAACCGTTTCTCGCATAGCTTCAGTCATATTTTTGCTGGCGGTTACAGTGCCGGGTATTACAGCTACCTCTGGGCTGAAGTGCTCTCTTCTGATGCGTTCTCCCGTTTCGAGGAAGAAGGGATCTTCAATCCGGAAACCGGGCAGAGCTTCCTGCACAATATTCTGGAAATGGGTGGCAGTGAAGAGCCGATGGAACTGTTCAAACGATTCCGGGGCCGTGAGCCACAGATCGACGCCTTGCTGCGTCATTCCGGGATTGCTGCTTAGTTTGCAGTTGTTTTATTTACAAGCGTTGAAACCTGCCTCCGGGCAGGTTTTTTTATTGCTGTGATTCTGATTTTTGTAGGTTGTGTGTCAACATGTCGAATGTCAGTCTGAATACGTTTGAACCATGCCGATAAATTTTTCTCTCAGGCGAGCATCTTATCGCCATTTATGGTTATAATCACAAGCTATGTATAAATAACCAGTGATGTCACCATGATGGATCCCTCTCTTTTAATCGACGGTTTAAACGACAAACAGCGGGAAGCAGTTGCAGCCCCTTTACAGAATCTGTTGGTACTGGCTGGTGCCGGGAGTGGAAAAACCCGGGTTCTGGTTCACCGGATTGCCTGGCTGATGACCGTTGAGGAAGCTTCTCCGTTTTCTATCATGTCGGTGACATTTACCAATAAAGCTGCGGCTGAAATGCGCGGGCGGATCGAAGCGCTAATGATGGGCAGTGCGTCAGGGATGTGGAACGGAACGTTTCACGGGATTTGTCACCGTATTCTGCGGGCGCATTATCTCGATGCGAAGTTGCCGGAAGATTTTCAGATTATCGATTCAGAAGATCAGATGCGGTTGATGCGACGGCTGATTAAAGCTCAGAATCTGGATGAAAAACAGTGGCCGGCGCGTCAGGTCTGCTGGTGGATTAACGGTAAGAAAGATGAGGGCATCCGGCCACAGCATATTGATACTTATCATGATCCGGTGACTACGACTTATCTCCGGTTATATCAGGCCTATCAGGAAGCCTGTGATCGGGCCGGTCTGGTGGATTTTGCCGAGATACTGCTGAGAACTCAGGAGCTGCTGCGGGAGAATCAGTTTATCCGCGAACATTATCAGGCGCGGTTTAAACATATTCTGGTCGATGAATTTCAGGATACCAACAATATTCAGTATGCCTGGCTGCGATTGATGGCCGGTCCGGACTGTCATGTGATGATTGTCGGTGATGATGACCAGTCGATTTACGGCTGGCGCGGTGCCAAAGTTGAAAATATCGAGAAATTTGCGCAGGAATTTCCCGCAGTAAATACCATCCGTCTTGAACAGAACTATCGTTCAACCCAGACCATTCTAGAGGCAGCCAATACCCTGATCGCCAATAACACCGAGCGGATGGGGAAAAACCTGTGGACAGAAGGACAGAAGGGCGAGTCGATTTCGGTTTATTCGGCCTATAACGAACTGGATGAAGCCCGTTTTGTGGTGAACAAAATTAAGGTCTGGCAGGATGAAGGTGGTGCTTTGCAGGAAACTGCTTTGCTGTACCGGAACAACGCTCAGTCGCGGGTGTTGGAAGAAGCATTGATTCAGGCCGGATTACCTTACCGGATTTATGGCGGGATGCGATTCTTCGAACGGCAGGAAATTAAAGATGCACTGTGCTATCTGCGTCTGATTTCAAACCGTAATGATGATGCGGCTTTTGAACGGGTCGTGAATACTCCGACACGCGGTCTGGGTGACAAAACGCTGGAAACGGTCCGTTTTGCTGCCCGAGAACGGGGCTGCACTATGTGGCAGGCGTGTGTCCAGTTACTGGAAGAAAAAGTGCTGGTTGGTCGTGCCGGTGGTGCGATGAGCCGCTTTGTCGAGTTAATCAATGCTCTGGAAGATGATACGTTTGAGATGCAGTTGCATCGTCAGACCGACCATGTGATTAAAGCCTCCGGTTTATATGCGATGTATGAGCAGGAAAAAGGTGAAAAATCGAAAGCCCGGTTGGAAAACTTAGAAGAGCTGGTGACTGCGACTCGTCAGTTTGAAAAGCCGGAAGAGGCGGAAGAAATGACGATGCTGACGGCATTTCTGACCCATGCTGCGCTGGAATCGGGAGAAGGGCAGGCCGATGAGTTCGATGATGCGGTGCAATTGATGACTCTGCATAGCGCCAAAGGTCTGGAGTTTCCGCTGGTGTTCATGGTCGGTGTGGAAGAAGGCATGTTCCCCAGCCTGATGTCAGCAGAAGAAGCCGGAAGACTGGAAGAAGAACGCCGTCTCTGTTACGTCGGGATGACCCGAGCGATGCAGAAGCTCTATATTACCTATGCTGAGATGCGTCGTTTGTACGGGCAGGATAAATATCATAAGCCGTCACGTTTTATTCGTGAACTGCCGGAAGGCTGTCTTGATGAAGTGCGGATGAAAGCTCAGGTCAGTCGCCCGGCCAGCAGTGGCCGTTTCAGTCAGAAAGTGGTGAAAGAGAGCTTCAATGAGACCGGCTTCAATCTGGGCAGCCGGGTCAAGCACCCGAAATTCGGTGAAGGCACCATCATTAATTTTGAAGGTGCAGGGCCGCAAAGCCGGGTTCAGGTTGCTTTTAATGGCGAAGGGATCAAATGGCTGGTAACGGCCTATGCGAAGCTGGAAGCGTTGTAGTCAGAGTTCAACATCAGAGAAGGATAACACTGATGCAAAAGCTTCGTGATCTGCAAGGGCTGGGACCCAAATCAGAACAGATGCTGACGGACGCCGGGATCGAATCCGTAGAGATGTTGCGGGAGTTGGGTGCGATTGCAGCATTTATCCGGGTTCGCCAGCAGGGGCCGGTCAAACCGAGTCTCAACCTGCTTTATGCATTAGTCGGTGCTTTGGAAGGCGAACACTGGCTGACTATTGCGAAACAGCAAAAAGCACAACTTATCATGCAACTGGAAGGCTTTGATGAGCTGGAAAAGTTATTTGCCTCAGAAGGTGAGACACTTAATTTATAAAGTGTAGTGATTCCACGATATCCGGCAGGTGACGTCTGACTTCGGAACAACAGAGGAAGATATGAATCAGCTTTTTACCTATATCTCTGCAATCAGACAGGAATCCGGTGCGCTCATTGCGGGACAACAATTATATCAGGATGTGACGGAAGAAGATGGCGTGCTGGTTGAGAATTCTGAATTAATCGTGACGTTTCATAATGGGGTTATCATGAAACAGAGTATCGAGTCTGAGCATCAGGAAGAGCCCACAGATTTAGCTTGTGCAGAATGCTGGATCAGTTATGAAATTATTTCCGAGCCGGAAGGTCTGCGCATTACCCCAAAGCGTAAGACGTTCATCAATACATGTCAGGAAGCATTCTGGTTAAAAATTAATGCAGTTCAGTCCGCGACGGACGAGCGTTGAGCTTTCGGAAGTTTCTCATGCTAACAATCCCAACCAAAATTACGTTTTTTGAGTTTCTGACTCCTTTCGTGGCTGCCGGTCTGAAAACCATTACGATCCGGGATCGGTCAGAGAGTCATTATGTGGTTGGCTCTCAGGTCGAAGTGTTTACGCTGGAGACCAATCAAAAGGTGTGTGACATTGAAATTGTTGCGGTTGAGCCGATCCGGTTTGACGAGATAAACCAATATCATGCCCGACAGGAACATCTGGAATTACCGAGACTTAAAGCGCTGATCCGGGAAGTTTACCCGGATACAGATGAGCTGTTTGTTGTGACATTTACGCTATCGTCTGTTGCTGAACCGAACCCTTCTGAATTCTCTCATCAAAGAGTCGCAGCTCTCTGACCTCGAAGATTGGTTATTTTTTATCCTTTTTATTCCTTGGAAGTTACGCGTTCTGCCCCTATTTTTAAAGTAGAAGGGTGTCGAAACTGTTTGTCACACTCGAAAAGCAGATAGCAGCGTTAAGATAAATAGCTTTGATACCGGAAAAATGATTCTGTGCTCGTTGTGAGCTCACTGTTGATGTCATCGTGAGGTGAATGCTATGAATCGTTGCTCATCAATCAAGTTTTCAATCGCTGAGTCCGGATATGACCGGGGTATGCACAACTGGCCTGCTGCAATGAGTTTTCCCCATTTTCCGGGGGGGCAGGAGTTTTCTATTGAGAATCAGTTACCCAAGCGACCACAGATCGTGGTGTTTACGATCGATCTGTCTCAGTTCTTGAATGAACGGGTTTTACACTAGCGTGTACTGGCTTTTCATGAGGGATTATTTTTTGCGGAGTAATCTCTGAGGGAGTTGCTGTTTGTTAGTATTGCTGTGGAACGATTCGGAATGTGCCAAGAAAAAACCCCGGGAGCAATGCTCACCGGGGTTCTATTCTTTGCTTGCAGCCATCCTGCTACCAATAAACGCGTCCTGCATCTAATCCCTGATCAGTCTGCTGAATCCTTCAGCCGATCCTTTCATCGCCTTCCTGGCTGTGTCCCTGACTTCCTGGTCTGTTAACGTTCCTCGTTAACGGCTTCCATCCCTGAACGGTTTCCTTTACATCATCCTGATGTGCTTCTACCCTTCCCGGGTGTGTCCATCGCCATCCCTGTTTCGTGACCATCCTGTCAACGAATCAATTCCTTTCGATGTCCCTGAATCAGCTCCCTGCTGACAAGTTCTATATTACTGTTCTGTTCCTTCCCGGCAATCTGCTGAATTCACAGAATCTTGATAGTTGGATGGTTGATAAATGTACTTTTCCTTTTTATTCAATCAATTATATTTATTGAAGCTGTAATGTCGTCAGTATGAATCTCTATTTGCTCACTCATCTGTGAGAGATATCTTACAAATGAGCGAGACAAACAGCTATGAGACTGGTTACTGATCATTCACCGATTGCAATACCTTCCCGGCGCGGATCGGCAGCTCCTTCAAGACCATCTTTGGTCAGACGGATTGCATGAAGACCAGAGTTCAGCCCCTGGATATTGACCGAGTAACCCATTTGTTCCAGTGCGGGTTTCAGTAATTCTGCCGATGTTCCCTGTTCCAGATCTATTGGGCCAAAGCGATCGACCACATGTGGCATATTTAGTGACTGCTGGATATCCTGTCCCCAGGTCAGGTGAGCGATGAGTGCCTGAGCGACATAGCCGATAATCCGGCTGCCACCTGGGGATCCGATTGCCAGATAAGGTTGTCCGTCTTTCAGCACCATGGTCGGAGCCATGGAAGAACGTGGACGTTTACCCGGTTCAACCCGGTTAGCGACCGGTGCATCACCGTCATGTGATTTGAAAGAAAAATCGGTGAGCTCGTTATTCAGCAGAAATCCCCGGACCATCAGACGGGAACCGAATCCATTTTCAACTGTTGTCGTGATAGAAACGACATTTCCTTCACGATCGACAATATTGAAATGGCTGGTACAGGGAAGTTCTATCGCCTGATCGGTGCCTAACTGCATCGCGTGCTGCCATGGAGGACTTCCGGCAGAGACATCAGTCAGTGGTTTGCCGCTCTGAATTAACTGTGCGCGTTGGGTAAGATAGTCTTTATCGACCAATCCCTGAGTCGGCATGGGAACGAAATCTTCATCGGCCATGTATTTACCCCGGTCGGCAAATGCCAGTTGAGATGCATCGGCGATGATCTGCCAGGATTTGGCACTGTCAGCTCCCCAGCCTTTGAGATCAAAGTGTTGCACCATGGAAAGGATCTGTCCGATGGTCAGCGCGCCGGAACTTGGTGGTCCCATACCGCAGACATCATAGCCCTGATAGTCTGCACACACGGGCTGACGTTCTTTGATGGTGTAGTTATTGAAGTCCGTCTGTGACAGAACTCCGGGGTTACCGGGTGCATTGCGTACGGTTGCAATAATATCTTTGGCGATGTCTCCGTGATAGAAGGCATCTGCACCACCGTCGGCAATCGCTTTCAGTGTTTGAGCATACTCTGGGTTTTTCAGCAATGTTCCCGCTGGTTTCGGGTTGCCCTGAGTGTCAAAGAAGTAATGGCGGGTTCCGGGATAGCGGCTCAGACGTTGGGTGTCATCGGAGACTTGTTTCGCCAGACGAGGGCTGATGTTGAACCCTTTTTCTGCCATTTGAATCGCTGGTTCGAAGAGTTTCTTCCAGGGCAGTTTGCCGTATTTCTGGTGGGTTTCCCATAAGAGCTTGACTGTACCGGGAGTTCCGACCGAGCGGCCACCGACCACAGCATCATAGAACTGTAGCGGTTGGCCTTTCTCATCAAGAAAGAGCTCAGGTGTTGCCTGTACCGGTGCTGTTTCTCTGGCATCAAATGTGGTCAGGTGTTGTTTTTTCTGATCCCAGTAGACCATAAAAGCACCGCCGCCGAGTCCGGATGATTGTGGCTCGACCAAACCGAGCATCAACTGAACGGCGACCATGGCATCAATGGCATTTCCGCCCTGACGGAGTATGTCGGCACCGGCTTTTGCAGCAATAGGGTTCGCCGCAGTGACCATCCATTGTTTGGCATGAGTCAGTGTTTTCACTTCACTTCCGGTGTTGATTTCCGGGGCGACGGAATCTGCAACCTGAGCAGCACTGACATGAAGGGCGGTAAGCAGCCCTGATAATATAAGTAGTTTCTTGGTTTTCACCTGTAAACCTCCGTGTTTGCTTAAGCAATAAAACAGATATGCAACGCTTAGATTGACAGCTAATCTCTTATAAATCCAGAGGTTTAAGGGTGCAGGTCAGTATCTATCATCATTGAGCAATATTACTAAATCGGGTGTTAGCAATACATTATTGCTATATACATTCAAAATAATAGAAAATTTATCCAGACATTAGCTTTTGCTTGATAGCATTAGTAGAGGTCAAATCTTCAGTCCATTTATATAGTATCAGGTATATATAGGCATATAACGTTCACAACTCAGAGTATCAATACAAAGTAATACTGTTACGCTTACAATAAATGCATTTTGTTGCATAGTTACCGTACCTATAATTACAACTGATAAAAAATCATAGATAGAATTAACGATCTATTAGAAAACTTAGTAGATAGCTTTTTCTTATCCTAGGCCTTTATATTTAAAGGCCTATATATATAATATGTTATTTATCAATAATGGTGTATGAAATATTAGACAAATATAGTTATTTTTGTCATTAACACAAATAGACTTTTCGCCTATAAAAATAAATTAATCAATAAAACCATACTTATGTGACATAGATATCACAATAAAGGCAATATTATTATTTAAATTATATATTCTTATTGTAATTGCTTTTGTGTTGTGTATTTTAATAAATTGTTAATTGAATGTTGTATTGAAAGTTATAGTTATGCGACTACATATTATTATGAGAGAGTAATAGTAAGGGAATAGCCATGGGTGTAAAGGTAATCGAACGAGTCAATATACCAACAATAAGCCATGTCAATATTAATGGTGAGTTACACTATATTGGTAATGTTCAACCATTAAATAATAATCCTGAATTTAGAGAATTTATTAATAATATTGGAAATGGTTCAGGTATTAGTTATGTTAAATTGAACCCAGGAGAGACTCATAACATTCATACACATGATGTCGAAAGTCTTTTAATTGTAACCAAAGGTAAAGCTAGGTTACTAGGAAAAAATATTATTGTCTCGGAAAACAATATTATCTGTATACCTAGAGGCACCGAGCATGGCTTCAGTTGTGATCAAAATAGTGGATTAGAAGGTATTTCAATACAATTTGAAGATGGTGCTTTGTTTGAAAACACCCCAAACATAACATTTAACGTAAAATTTGATTCAGCTAATCAACTGATTTGTTTTAATAAAAAACGATGTAAAGAAATACAAGGGTCAAGATTTTTTAAAATTTTTGATGATGGAGTTGTCAATAATAACTATAGCTTAACAGTATTTAAAATATACCTACGCCAATGGTCATCAATATTTCAGAAAATCATGTTTATGAGGCAGGCGTCTTCAATAAATAAGAAGTATGATGATATTTTTCTAGAACACTTTAAGGAAGAATTTGGTCATGATGAAATGCTACCTGAAAGTAATAATTGGGATCCAGCTATAGATGCTTATGGGAACTGGTTTGTACTGAAAATGTTGCAAATGGATAACTTGGAAAAGCTTGTTGTTGTTCATTTAGTTTTAGAAAAGTGTGCTGATGTATTTCATTCACATGCAAAAAAATATATTAAAGATACTGAAAAATATATTGAATCTCATGCAGAATTAGACCATAACCATTCTGAAATCGGTAGAGAATTATATGAAAATTTATCAGAAGAGAAATGCCTAGAATTAATCGATCTTTGTGATAAATCCTGGGCAATATTTGAAAGTCTTCTTGACCGTATTGCTGAACTTTCAATAAATAAAATTGAATCGAATAACGTGTCAGATAAAATTAGTTCTCTGAAAAATATTTCTATATAACGACAGTGATATCATTTTACTTTAATTGATAGTGAAATATATGAATTTTGAGATTATATAATCTCAAAATTCAATACAGGGAGGCACCATATATGGTGTTATTATTAAAAAATAAGGAGATTAGCATGGCTATTAAATTTACTAAAGCTAGTAATGCGACATTGTCTGCTGTGGGTTAATCAATAGTGATTGATTAAATAATCTAGTAAGGAAATAATATTTTTAATTACTAGATAATCATTTTAAATCATAAAACAAGGAGATTAGCATGGCTATTAAGTTTACTAAAGCTAGTAATGCGACATTGTCTGCTGTGGGTTAATCAATAGTAATTGATTAAATAATCTAGTAAGGGAATAACATTTTTAATTACTAGATAATCATTTAAAATCATAGAACAAGGAGATTAGCATGGCTATTAAGTTTACTAAAGCTAGTAATGCGACATTGTCTGCTGTGGGTTAATGTTGGGTTATTATTATCGATAAAATAATGGCACTATATAGTGCCTTATTAGGAAGGTATGGGTGACTTGTCACCCATTTTTATAAAATAGGTTAACTATATTATACTGGATAGTAATATGAACGGATTCCCACAATTAAAGAAAACTATATTAAAATATAGAAATAATAACTCTACCCTATTGAGAGTTAATGGTGAATTGGCAGAAATAGATGATGAAAATGGTATTATCTGGAACTTGCTAGAAAAAATGGATGGAACGAGGGAGCATGAAGATATTGTTAAACTAGTTTCAAGTGAAAGCCCGAGTGTTGATGATAAAACTATAGCTGCCTATATTGAGCAGTTTAAATCACTTGGCTTTATCGAGGATGCTTCTTTAAGTAGTGAAAATATTCTTAATGATTATGAGAAAGAAAGATGGAGTCGAAATATTGAATTTTTTGGTTCAATTTCTTCATATGGAAATAATAAATTTGAGTATCAGAAAAAAATTAGAGACTCTAAGGTTTGCTTGCTTGGATGTGGAGGGTTAGGAACCCATATACTTTTAGATCTAGCTGCTATAGGATTCAATAATATTACAATAGTTGACTTTGATAAGATCGAACTATCAAACCTCAATCGGCAAATACTATATAAAGAAGAGGATATAGCTAAAATAAAAGTTCATCAGGCAAAAAAAAGAATATGTGATTTTAATAGCTCAATAAATATAAATGCAATTGAAACAAGAATTGATTCACAAGAGAAAATAGAGTCAATTATTGATGGACATGACATAGTCATTTGTGTTGCTGATAAGCCCAGAAACTATCTTATTGATTGGCTGAATGCTGCATGTGTGAACAAAAATATACCATATATAAATGGTGGTCTTGATGTGAGAAGGGCTATATTTTACTCCGTTATTCCAAATGAAAGTGGATGTGTTGAATGTTGGAAGAAGAGTTTGGCTGAACACAACGAAGCAGCAGCATCAGTAATAGATCTAGATAAGAAATTAGATATTGATTATGATATTCCAGCCCCTGCTATGGTTACCTTAGTTGCTGTTACCGCAGGATGTATGGTTAGTGAAGCATTAAAAATTATTACCGGTATACAACCTCCTGAGCTAACAAATAAGCTAAAAGAGTTTAGGTTTGATGATATTAATATTAGTACATGTGAAAAGTGGGAACGACATCAAAACTGCCACATTTGTAAAAATAAATAGACCAGAGTGCTAGTTTTTGCTGAATATAATGCTAAGATAGTATTTTGAATCTAAATTTTGGGATTATTTATGTATCGACTGTTACTGTCATATATTAATACATCAGTATGTTCATGGAGTTTGACTTTTATTATCCCGTTAATCATACTTGATGTAACAGGTTCTGCTTTATATGTATCCTTAGCATATTCAGTATCTATACTTCCTTATATTATTATAACACCTATAGCAGGTGCTGTTGGTGATTCTAGCAATAAGAAACATGTAATACAGATTGGAGAGATATTAAGTGCCATAATAGTCCTACTAATTCCTTTAGTAGATCTAACAGTAGATAATATTTGGTATCTGCTGATGTTGTCTTTCCTTTCATCATGCACATCAGCAGTTCATCATCCAATATTTCAATCAATTATACCAAACCTCATTGAGGATGAGAAAATTCCAAAGTTTAATTCATTTGTACATATATCTGATAATATAATAAGTATCTCAATTCCAGTTGTGGTTGGTATGTTTCTTTTACTTGGAACAAAAATAGACCTAATCTATATTATATCATTCGGCTATCTACTATCATTTGTTTTAGTTTCTTCTATAAGATATACACCTGATAAAGTTATTGATAAATTTAGTATAAAATTAATTATAAATTCTACAAAAGATGGGTTTTGTTATGTCTTATCTAATAACACAATAAAGTACGCAGCCATTCTATTTTTTGGAGTGAACTTTGGGATTAGAATTTTTTATGCTAATTTTGTTTATCATCTTAGTTCAGACTATTCATTAAGTGATAGTGAAATTAGTAACTATTTTTCCATCATTGGTCTTGGTTCAATTATCGGTGCTATTTTTGCTGCAAAACTGATCGGTAGATTTGAAAATGGAGTAATAATAATTTGGTCAACAATACTGACCGCAGTTATGAGCCTATTAGTATGTTTCTCATCATCTGCAATTGAGACGATCATTCTATGGTCAATTTCATCTTTATGTCAGTCAATTATTATTGTTACTTTCTTTACTCTAAGGCAGCGAGAAGTTCCTCCTGAACTACTAGGAAGAACAGTTGCTGTAACAAGAATGATTTCATATTTAGCTATACCAATAGCTTCCATTAGTGGTGGTTGGATCATGGATAACACACAAAATTTTAATAATATTGCTCTTATTAGTGGATTAGTAATCTTTATAAGTGCTATCTTGTGTATGTCGCCATTAACCAAAAAGCAAATGAAGCGTGTGGTAGACTAGTTAATCTGTTTTGGGCAATTAGTTGATAATTAGTCTTAAGGCTGTTGATCTCTGTTGTATCAAAGGTACTTAGAATAAATTGGCAGCCGTCATTATATACAATATAAGTATAACTTATATTTGACTATTGTTACAGCAACTATCTACTATAATGGTTTTTAATTTTATAAGGTGTTTAAACAAATTTTATTTATAATATATGGTTTTGGCTTTTAAAAATAAATATCTATTAACGGTTTTATTTAGAAACTAGATAGTTGATAAAAAAATTCGGATTAGAGCATGATAACCGATCATCAGGCCAAGTAGGGTAAAGATCCCGCCGCAGAGCCCGTCGATGTATACTGCTGCTGACTGTAATCTGTTCTGTAAGCGCTGGCTGGAAAGCAGCCATGCCAGTATCGCGAACCAGAGAAAAGACAGGCTCCAGAGAATCACCAAAGCCATTAGTTTGCCTGACGCGGAAAATCCTGCGGGGATCAGGCTCGACATCAGACTGATAAAGAAGACCAGAGCTTTAGGATTGAGGATATTGGTCAGGAAACCTTTGGAAAATGCCTGTTTACGGTTTTCCAGCCACAGCGATACTGACTGCGGTTTTTGTGGCTGATGACGATTTTTCCAGCGCTGATACAGGCTTTTTATGGTCGAGAACCCCAGGTAGGCCAGATAACTCCCTCCGGCGATTTGAATCAGGGCAAACCAGACTGGATGGGTGTGTACGATCAGGCTGATGCCTGTCAGACTGAGAATTGAATGAGTCAGAATACCGAACGACAGGCCGAAGGCAATATAAATACCGGTTGTTCTGCCATAGCGGGTCGCATTTTGTACGACCAGAGCGAAATCTGGCCCTGGACTCATTAACGCAATCCAGTGAATGCCAGCCAGTGTCAGAAGAATATGGAATTCGTTTATCATGTGATCCTTGCTATTTTTCAGGCTATGAGTTGTCAGTCCTCATGATTGTGCCCGGAACGGGTGCAGAAAACTTGTAAAATAGTGACGAATACGGAAATTAATGAATGGCTGAGGGAAGAATACCGTAGGCACGTTTGAAAGCTTTGGTGAAATGAGCCTGATCGTAGAAACCAACGGATTGTGCGACGTCTGTACCTTTGTGGCCGGACTGAAGCAGTTGCATGCTTTTTTCCAGACGCAGACAAGTCAGCCAGGCGTGGGGCGTTAAACCCATCCGGGCTTTAAAGTGGCGCTGAAACTGGGTTGGACTCAGATAGCACAGGTCAGCCAGCGTTTGCAGGCGGATCGGCTGATCGATATGGCTGAGCAGGTAATCACGTAAAATCTCAATGGAATGATGACCCAGAGAAATCTCTTTGCCCGGTTTCAGACGACCATAACGTTGCAGAAATTCACGAAAACCATCATAGGGTAAACAGTCTTTTGCCAACTGGCTGAGATTTTCCTGACGCAAACGCTGATGAAGCGTCAGCAGTTGCTGAAAAATATCATGGTCTTCAATGATGAGATGACCGAAATCGAGAACCTGCCCGGATGATAAGGGCTGAAAGTAATCATCAAACCAGTCGGGATTGATGGCAAACACATTGACGCTGTATCCGGAATCAAGTTTGGCCTGACCATCGTGGATCTCGTCCGGAGGCATAATGATTGCCTGACGGCATCCTGCCTGATGCTGGTTGCCCCGGTAATAGAATTTCTGCTGTCCGCAAGTGATCAGGCCGATATGGATGTCGAGATGATAATGACGCGCAAAAGCAAATTTCTGATAGTCTGCCTCTATCAGTCGTATCTGTTCAATCGCTGTCGTATGGTATTGAATATTTTCCATGAATCCGTACCGGACAAAACCTTATTTTCAAAACTCCTGTTGCTCAGATTAGCGGCCTTCCGTTCTGCTGTCTTGTAAAAAATGATCACTTTGCCATTGCGATAGCCGGGCGTCTCCGGTGATGACGCAGGCCATCATAACTGAATACCAGCAAAGCTCCCCAGATAAACAGGAAGGTCGTGGCTTTGTCTGCGCTAAAGGGTTCTCCGTAAAAGACAACAGCCAGAATAAACATCATGCTGGGACCGATATACTGAAAAAAGCCGAGTGTTGAGAGCTTCATCCGGGTGGCTGCGCCAGCAAAACAGAGTAGAGGCAGTGTTGTTACTACACCTGCCATCGCCAGCAGAATATTCAGATGCAGAGAATTCTCAGCCAGATTGCTGGTAGCCGAGTCGGCAAATCCGAACAGATAGATCAGCGCTACCGGTACGAGTAACAAGGTTTCGATAAACAGCCCATTCTGGGCACTGACCATAACTTTCTTACGTAGTAGTCCGTAGATGCCGAACGTTCCGGCAAGAGAGATGGCAATAATCGGGACCGAACCAAACAGAATGAGCTGAATGATTACACCGACAGATGCCAGAGCAACAGCAATCCACTGAAGTTTACGCAGACGTTCGTTGAGAAATACCATTCCCAGAATTACATTGAGTAACGGATTGATGTAATACCCCAGACTGGCATCCAGCAGATGATTATTATTGATAGCCCAGATAAAAATCAGCCAGTTGCTGCCGACCAGCACTGACGTTGCAATCAGATAGTAAAGTTTGTTTCGGTCCGACAGCAGGTGACGAATTGTCGGCCACTGTTTGCCGAAATGAATCAGCCCGGCCAGTAACAGGAAAGACCAGAGAATCCGGTGGCAGATTATTTCTACCGGACTGACGGTTTGTATCATTTTAAAATAAACGGGGGCGATTCCCCACATCAGGTAAGCACCGAGCGCAAAGATAATGCCTTGTCGTGCCTGTTGTTCTTCGTCCATGGTTATCTCACTATAAATAACAGTGCGGTGATATTGTGATCGGAGATGCATTATACACCAGAGATAAACATGATATGCATGTATTTGTTCAGTTCTGTTCCGCGAGACAGTTCGTATAATTTATGGTTTTATTCCTTACCTAACCCCACTACAATAGCCCGCTGTATACGATCGTTCTTCTTCTGAACCCATCATATTGAGTATTTCATGACTGCCGCATTGATTGCCGAACAAGATGACCAATCTCCTGTCAGCCCGGAATCGGTGTTGCGTACCGTTTTTGGTTATCAAACTTTCCGGCTCGGACAAAAGGATGTGATTGACGCGGTGCTTGCCGGGCAGGACAGTCTGGTGATCATGCCAACCGGCGGTGGTAAATCGCTCTGCTATCAGATCCCGGCTATTTTGCAGAATGGGGTGACACTGGTGATTTCTCCGTTGATCTCACTGATGAAGGATCAGGTTGACCAACTGGTTGTCAACGGCGTTGCTGCTGCATGTATTAACTCGGCGATGACGAAAGAAGCGCTGAGTGATACTTACCGGCGCATGAGTGCCGGTTCCCTGAAATTGGTTTATGTCTCGCCGGAGCGGGTGTTGATGGCTGATTTTATCGAACGTCTGCACCAGATGCAGCTCTCGATGATTGCTGTTGATGAAGCCCACTGTATTTCCCAGTGGGGGCATGATTTCCGCCCTGAATATGCGGCTCTGGGGCAATTGAAGCAGGCTTTTCCGCAGGTGCCGGTGATTGCTCTGACAGCGACGGCTGATGAATCGACCCGTCAGGATATTCAGAATCGCCTGCATTTGAACTCTCCTCATATTTACCTCGGTAGTTTCGATCGCCCGAACATTCGTTATTCACTGTTGGAAAAGCATAAGCCAGTCTCTCAGGTGATCCGCTTTCTGGGAACTCAGCAGGGACAGTGCGGGATTATTTATTGCGGTAGCCGGAAGAAGGTCGAAATGTTGACCGAGAAGCTCTGTCAGAACCATTTCCGGGCTGCTGGCTACCATGCAGGAATGGATGTTGATGAACGTTCTTATGTTCAGGAAGCGTTTCAGCGGGACGATATTCAGATTGTCGTGGCGACCGTAGCATTTGGCATGGGAATCAATAAGTCGAATGTCCGTTTTGTCATGCACTTTGATATTCCGCGGAATATCGAGTCTTACTATCAGGAAACCGGACGTGCCGGACGTGATGGATTGCCGGCAGAAGCGGTTATGTTGTATGACCCGGCTGATATGGGCTGGTTGCGCCGCATTCTGGATGAAAAGGCTGACGGGCCACAAAAACAGGTTGAAAGCCATAAACTTAATGCGATGAGTGCATTTGCCGAGGCGCAGACTTGCCGCCGTCAGGTATTGCTCAATTATTTCGGTGAATACCGGGAACAGCCGTGTGGTAACTGCGATATTTGTCTTGACCCACCGAAGATGTTTAATGCTACGGAAGAAGCCCAGAAAGCACTCTCCTGCGTTTATCGGGTGAATCAGAATTTCGGCATCGGCTATGTGGTTGAAGTACTACGTGGAATGCAGAATATCCGCATCCGTGAAAACGGGCATGATCAACTGACGACTTATGGTATTGGCCGGGAACGGAGCCATGACTATTGGGTGAGTATTTTCCGGCAGCTCATCCATAAAGGGTTGTTGCAGCAGAATATTACCCGGAATTCAACATTACAGCTAACAGAAGAGGCTCGCCCGTTGCTGCGGGGCGAAGTTACTCTGGAGCTGGCTGTACCAAGGCTGGATACGGCGGTGAAGGCATCCCGGGCAGAGAAACTGACCAGCAAGCACTATGATCGGCAGTTATTTGCAAAATTACGCAAGCTGCGCAAGTCGATCGCGGATGAGGAAGAAATTCCACCTTATGTAGTATTCAGCGATGCAACATTGATCGATATGGCTGATATCCTGCCGACTTCTTATGGTGAAATGCTGGCTGTGAATGGGGTTGGTCAGCGGAAACTAGAGAAATATGCTGACCCGTTTTTGGATCTGATTCAGGAGCATCTGACTTATCATGGCTGAATTTACCCTGCGTGAGTATCTGGCTGAATCCGGAGTGATTATGCTGGATACGCCAGACTTTGATTTCGATTCTTTTCCACAATTAGGTTCCCGGCTGGTTGAGCTACTCCCGGCAACGATTGTTGAGAAGCAGTGTGATGCAGATATCCATACCTGGCTGATTGATTTTGAAGGGACGCAATTCTTTCTGAAAGCAGAACATTACGCCGGGGTTTTATGGCTGGAGGCGCTCAATCCGGGGAGTGATCAGGAGATATCCGATTTTCTCGCCCATATACTGACGAAAGGTTTGTAAGCGCAAAACAGCAAGATTTTATACAGCAGGCACCAGTCACCATCATTGAATTATTCAGTTCACACGCTTTTATCTTTTCTTGAATATCAGGGCATTGAGTCACAATGCCCTGAGTTATATTGAGGCCAGATTTTTTATAGTGCCGAATCTGTTTCGAAAAGATTATCCTGCGGATCTTTGGAAGAACCTCCGGCAACCTGAATTAAATGATCGGTGGTTGCCATCCAGCGCCGGACTTCAGCATGAGTTGATGCGGCAGAAATGCCGGGCATACTGCTGTCGGTTACTACAGGCGTTGGATAGATGATTGACCATAGATAGAGCCAGATTGCTGCGCCGTGTTTTTCAGACTGTTGTGACTGATTGAAGAACTGGGTCAACAGCTCAACGAAAGCAACGGAGTTATGCAAAGCCCGGTTTTCATCACCGACAAAAGGTGTAGAAGTGAGAGATGAAGTTCGGTAAGAGTCGATTGCAACCCCTCTGGGTTTCAGGCGGCTGACTGCTTCCCGGGCCGCTTCTCCGACCCAGCGGCCATCCAGATAATCTTTGCTGTAGTTGGAATAGAAGGCATCCAACAGAGAAACCCGTTTCGGTACAATATTTTCAGCGATCTGACCGGTATCGGCCAGAGATGCAAGTCGATCGGCAAGCCGGAGAGCGACCTGATTCCCCAGACTGTGACCGGCAAAGCGAATATCATTGCCCCGATATCCCTGCATGGCGGTCAGATACTGCTGTAGCAGCAACTCGGTGACATTCTGATTGGGGCCGTTGTGATAGTTGCCCTGACTGTCGCGCCAGCGCATTTTCCGGGGGCCATTTGCCGACCAGATTTTCGCTTCAGCATCTTTGACTTCGAACTCATCCGCGAACTGATCCCAATACAACATGGCAACATTATAGCCTTGGGACTGCCAGATGTTGGCAAAATCAATATTTGGTGCGCCGTTGTTGGTTTCCCAGTAGACGGTTCGATCCTGATTGGCGATGTGATTCGATTGCCAGCCGTGAATCAGAATCAATGTAGGTTTTGATGGATCATAGTAGGTTCCTCCATTTCGTGTGTTCGGACCGGCTTTCTGATATTGGTCACCGGCTCCGAACCAATACAGGCCGTAACTGAGTTGATCAAAGTCCTGTTTCGGGAAGACGCCGGTTTTAGCTATTGCGCTGAAAGACAGACATACGCTAGCCAGATAGATGAAGTATTTTTTTATCATAATTTATCCATTTGTTTTTTAAATGCATGTGACTAGAGCAAACGCTCAAATGGATAAAAACGTGCTTAGCTTCAGGTGTCTATAGCGTTTTGTACAAATTTTATACAGCATCACAATAATTGCTTTTGTTGCATATAGTTATGACGATAACGTCTGTCTGAAAAGATCCGATGTAGCTTTACTCAAATAGTCTATTTCTATTGAGACTGAGTCTCAGACCAGCTTCACTGTCATGTAGATTGCGCTGATGACAGTGTTAAAAGTGTGAAAGATCATTTCATCCTCCGTGTTGCTCCTCCTTAGTCTGATCTTTTGGTTTTGTAAAAATGCACATCATCAAAAAGTGATATTCGTAACAATATTGGAAACCGGTTTCCAATATTTTCTTTCGATCTAAAAAATCGTGCTGAGAGCCACAATCTATTGTTGTTTATGGATTTAGACTGTGCCGGAACATTAACTGAGTCCCCGGAAAATACGTTGATACTTTCTCAAGGCAAAGGGTGAATTGTATTTGTTTCCGTTTTTGGAAAAATTGCCAGACATACCGATTGTCGTAAGAGTAAAGCGTTACGGACCTCTGATATGAGAAGGATGTGGGTCCGGTTTCGGGGGGAATGGTCTGAAACGATAGATAAAATAAAGACGAGAAAACTATGGACAGGAAAACACAGATGGGACTGAAAATGCTCCCCGTTATGCTGGCAGCCTGCTGGTCAGTCAGTTCCGTGGCTGCCGGAGGTTCTCAGGCAGTGGATAAAGCCGCTCTTGATACACAAATCAAACAACTTGAACAATTGCATCAGCAGTATCAGAGTGAATTAGAGAAACTTCAACAAACAAGACTCGGCTACGAGCAGTCGCTGGAAGCGGCTGATGAAGAGTCGCTGTCTTCTCTGAAAGCGATGATGGAGCGGGTGAGTATCTTTGGTTTCTTCAGAGCCAAATATGATCATGATGACCAGGAGCCTGTCGGTTCCGGTGCCAATAACAAACACTTCTATATGGATTTAGAAGGGAAAATGAAAGTCTCTGAAGACTGGAATGCTAATTTTCAGATTGAGACCCGTAAAGGTTATACCGTCAGTCAGTCATGGCGTAAGGGAGATAACGGAAGTAGTGATCAGGATGGGACACTGCAGCGGATTTGGGTCGAAGGCCGTCCCGGCGGTGTTGGTGTAACGTTAGGTACGAAATGGTGGGGATACGGATTCCAGGCGGTTCCGTTTGGTCATGCTGCCGATGGGATTCAGCTCGATTACGATATCGTCCCTGAATGGAATGCTAAAGCATTCTGGTTAAGACCGAGACAGGGCGATTTGGTGACGATGCCGAATAGTTCCGATATTTCGATTGTCGGGGCAAACCTGACTGGTAGCCTGACCGATGATTTACAGACCAGTCTGACTTTCGCGACTAACGATAACTACAATGATGACCAGAAAATGGATCGGATGGGCGCATTTGAGCTGCAATATAAACTGACCGATGACATTTTGTTGCGCGGTGCATTTGCGATGACCAATGCTGACCATCATAACACCAGCCAGGAATACCGAATCGATTATAAAGATACGGATTTAGCTCAGGTGGGTTCATACGGAATTTATCTGCGATATATCGACTTCAGAAGATACGGTGATTATTCACATGATGATGAATGGGGCTCATTACCAAGTGATGCCAGAGGCGGTATTCTTGGGGTGAAATATGTTCTGTTTAAGAATGTCGTCTGGGAAACATTCTATTCAGTTCAGGAACGTGACCGCGCCGGTAGTTTTGAGCCAGGAGCTTATCGTCACTTATTCCGGACTCAGATTGATTTCCACTTTTAAAGCGAAGCCATCTCTTTGTTCTTAGAGATGGGGAAAAGCCGGCAGAGCAGGGGGAATCTGCCGGTCTTTTCTGAATGCTCAACTTCTCTGGCGTCTTCCTGATGCCATTTGCTCCTGTTGCGCCAGTACGATTTTTTCATGGGCACGGAAAAATGGCAGGTAGAGACAGTAGGAATTAAAGATAGCAAAGAGCACCATCAGGACGTTCACGATACTGCCATTTGCGGCCCAGGCAGCTCCGATCGGTGCGGGAACCGTCCAGGGAAGCATCATCACTATTCGGTCCAGAACGCCGACAGAAGTCAGATACCAGGCGATGGTGGCATTGAGGATCGGCACACAGATAAAAGGGAGGATGAAAACCGGATTCATGATAATCGGAAAGCCGAACAGGATTGGTTCGTTAATATTGAAAATTGCCGGCAGTAAGGCTACTTTTCCTACGGATTTCATATGGTTTGAACGACTTTTCAGGGCGAGATAAACCAAAGGGAGTGTGGAGCCGACGCCGCCGATTAGCAGGAAGAAATCCCAGAATGAGGCAGTATAGATATGCGGTGGGATTTGTCCGCCGGTTTCAATGGCGGTCTGATTGACCAGCAGGTTGGTCATCCAGAAAGGGTTCATGATCCCGGTAACGATGATGGAGCCGTGAATTCCCACAAACCAGAGAAGCTGGCAGACCAGGATTGAAATAATCACGGCAGCAAGGCTGTCTGATGCCAGAATCAGTGGCTTGAACAGCGTTTCAATCAACTGCGGGAAATGGACGCCGA
Organism: Vibrio mangrovi; assembly: GCF_024346955.1. Taxonomy (NCBI): domain Bacteria; kingdom Pseudomonadati; phylum Pseudomonadota; class Gammaproteobacteria; order Vibrionales; family Vibrionaceae; genus Vibrio; species Vibrio mangrovi. Next base: position 222,668 of record NZ_AP024883.1, read on the forward strand.
CACTATGTTTCAGAATGATATTGAATAGTGATAGCGTCAGAAAGACAACAAAGATAGGGACGATTAATTTAAAGCCCTGAGCGGTAATTAACGGAACATCCTCCGGCATATGGATATACCAGTTTTTCCGCACAAACAGATGAATAATTTCAACAGAGTAAATACCCGCGACAAGTGCTGTGAAAATGCCTCCGCCACCCAGATAGTAAAGCTCCTGAGTATTCATGGTTGAAAATCCGGAGAGCATCAGAAAAGACAGACAGCCGGTCAGCCCGGATAAACGCTCCGGTAGTCGGTATTGTTTGGCCAGACTTGCTGATACACCAAAAGAGATGATCAGAGCAACCAGACCCAGTGTGATCTGATACATAGGCAGTAGTACCGGTTGCAGGGTTCTGCTGAGTGATTCCCACCAGAGCGCAGATGATGTACCACTCATTGATGCTGCTGCTGTTAACGGAAAAATCAGGGGAACAAACACACAGCCGATAAACACAAAAGGCATCGATAACTGGAAACCGTCACGAAGTGCAATCAGGTGTGTACTTTGGCTTAGCTTTCTGGCATATGGTGAAAAATAATGATCAAGTGTGTCAGCAAATAATCTGGCAACTGAATGATTCATGGCAATCCCTGTCAATTTTGCATGGTTTGGAAACCGATAATCCAACCCTCTATTCTTTCATAAACTCTTTTTTATAAATAAAGATTGGATCACACCTTCAGGTGATGGTATCGCAACTTATCCCTGCAAAATCGGCTACTTTCTCTCCACTGCTTTCATCCTCTGTTCACCGGATTTTATCTGCAGATCATAGAATCATGATCGAATGTCGTTCTTTTGATGATCCGACTCACATTCCTGATGGACAAACATTGGAAACCGGTTTCCAATGTTTGTCCGAGGGCGCATACTCTAGGTGTCTAAACGAAGAACATTGAATCGAAGTAAGGAGTATCGGATATGAAAAAGATCATGCTGTGTTGCTCCGCTGGAATGTCAACCTCACTGCTGGTGAAAAAAATGGAAGCATCAGCAAAAGTACGTGGCATTGACGCGGATATCAAAGCGTACGGCGCCTCAGAGTTCAGCGATCAGGTGGGAAACTATCAGGTTGTTCTGCTTGGCCCTCAGGTGAAATACATGCAACCCGACCTACAAAAAGAAGCAGATAAATACGGTATCAGAGTCGAGCCGATCAATATGATGGATTATGGCATGCAAAATGGGGACAAAGTGCTTGATTTTGCTATCGAACTGATAGGCGAGTGAGTTTGAGACAAAACCAATAACAGGACATCAACATGAGTACTCTATACGACCATGTGGTCAATGCAATCGAACAAAAATTATCGCCGCTAGCAGTGAAAGTTGGCCAGCAAAAATATTTGACATCCATCCGGGACGGTTTCATTGCGGCACTGCCGTTTATGATCGTCGGATCGTTTATGCTAGTGTTTATCTTCCCTCCGTTTCCTGGGGATACGACGTGGGGTTTTGCCAAAGCATGGCTGGACTTTTCCGCTGAATACCGTGATGAGCTGATGTTACCTTTCAACCTCAGTATGGGGGTTATGACGGTGTTTATATCGGTTGGGATTGGCGCCAGTCTGGCAAAACATCACGATCTTGATCCGATGACCACCGGTCTTCTGGCATTAATGGCATTCTTTCTGGTCGCAGCACCGCTAAAAGATGGTGCGATCTCAATGCAGTATCTCTCTGGTCAGGGAATTTTTACTGCGATTCTGACTGCGATTTATGCGACAGAAGTGTATGCGTTCCTGAAACGAAATCATGTCACGATTAAACTTCCGCCGGAAGTACCAACCGGGGTTGCCCGTTCGTTTGAAATTCTTATCCCGGTCCTGGCGATTATTCTGACGCTATACCCGCTCAATTTATTTATTGAAGCACAAACAGGAATGATTCTGCCTCAGGCAATCATGACGCTACTGCAACCTTTGGTTTCTGCTTCTGACTCATTAGCGGCAGTATTACTTGCGGTATTTATCTGTCAGCTACTCTGGTTTGCCGGTATTCACGGTGCGTTAATCGTTACCGGGATCATGAACCCGTTCTGGATGACAAACCTGTCTGAAAACCAGTTAGCAATGACTTCCGGTGAAGCGTTGCCTCATATCTTCCTACAAGGTTTCTGGGATCATTACCTGTTGATCGGTGGGGTTGGTTCGACACTGCCACTGGCATTTTTGCTGCTGAGATCAAAGGCTGTTCACCTGAGAACTATTGGGAAAATGGGTATCGTCCCCGGTTTCTTCAACATTAATGAACCGATTTTGTTCGGAGCTCCGATCATCATGAATCCGGTATTTTTCCTGCCATTCGTACTGGTACCGATGATCAATGCTGTGTTGGCGTGGTTTGCCGTTGATTTTGGTCTGGTGGCAAAAGTGGTATCGCTGACACCGTGGACTACACCGGGTCCTATTGGTGCGTCATGGGCAGCCAACTGGGCAGTTAGTCCGGTGATTCTTTCTGTACTGTGTATGTGTTCTGCCGCTTTGATGTATCTGCCATTCCTGAAAGCATATGAAAAACAACTGCTGGATAAAGAAGCTGCTGAAGCTGCACAGGAAGAGAAACAACCACAAAGTGTGACGGTCTAACCGGTTCAGTATGAACAAAAAATGATGATTAAAGTGGGCAGTACGACTGCCCACTGATGGAGAACCAATATGAAGTATAAATTTCCACAGCATTTCTTCTGGGGAAGTGCCGCCTCTGCAACCCAGACTGAAGGGGCGGCTTTCTCTGGAGGAAAAGGGGAAAATATCTGGGATCACTGGTACAAATCAGAACCCAATCGCTTTCATCAGGGCGTCTCAGCAACTGAGGCGTCAACTTTTTATGAGAATTTCCGCTCAGATATCCAATTGATGAAAGACATTAATCATAACAGTTTTCGCACGTCTATCTCCTGGGCCCGTCTGATCCCTGACGGAACCGGAGATGTTAATCCAGAAGCTGTTGATTTTTATAATCAGGTAATTGATGAACTGGTTGAGCAGGAAATTGAACCGTTCATCTGTCTGTTCCATTTCGATATGCCGATGAAGATGCAGGAAATCGGCGGATTTGAGAACCGGGAAGTGTTGCAGGCATATGCAAATTATGCTGAAACATGCTTCCGTCTGTTCGGCGACCGGGTGAAACACTGGTTTACCTTTAACGAGCCGATTGTGCCGGTTGAAGGCGGTTATCTATACGATTTCCATTATCCGAATGTACTGGATTTCCGTCGGGCTGCGACTGTGGCTTATCACACGATACTGGCTCATGCGATGGCGGTCAGCAAATACCGGGCGCTTAATCAGACCGGACAGATTGGTATTGTTCTCAATTTGACTCCGTCTTACCCGCGCTCTCAGCATAAAGCGGATCTGGATGCCTCCAGGATTTGTGATCTGATGTTTAACCGGAGCTTCCTCGACCCGGCTATTCGGGGAGAGTATCCACTGGAACTGGTTGCGTTACTCAAGCAGTACGGACAACTACCAGATATTCAGAAAGGAGATTGTGAGCTGATCGCTGAAGGGAAAATCGATCTGCTGGGAATTAACTATTATCAGCCAAGACGCGTCAAAGCACGTTTGAGTGCTGTGAATCCGAATGCGCCTTTTGTACCTGAATGGTTCTTTGAACCTTATGAAATGCCCGGCAGAAAAATGAATCCTCATCGCGGCTGGGAAATTTATGAAAAAGGGATTTATGACATTCTGACTAACCTGCGTGAGCACTACGGTAATCTTCCTTGTTATATCTCGGAAAACGGGATGGGTGTTGAAGGTGAAGAGAAATTCCTGGTTGATGGGCAGATTCAGGATGACTACCGCATTGACTTCATTCGTGAGCACCTGAAATGGATACATCGGGCGATTGAAGAAGGCTCCGCCTGTCAGGGCTATCATTTATGGACATTCATCGATAACTGGTCATGGTGTAATGCCTATAAGAACCGTTACGGTTTTTACCGGCTGGATCTGGAAACACAGCAACGCAGCCTGAAAAAAAGCGGTGAATGGTTTGCTCAGGTCTCTGAAGCGAATGGTTTCGATGATTAATGTGTCTGTGCTGACAATAGGAATGGATGGGAGCCGATAATGGATCTGGAAGAACAGGTTATGGGAATTATTATTAATGCAGGGCAGTCCCGTAGCCTCTGTTATGAAGCGCTTCGAAGTGCAAAAGCCGGAGATTTTGAACAGGCTGAAACACTGCTGCAACAGGCTGGTGAATTTGCCAGCCTTGCTCACCGGGTTCAGACCCAGTTGATTGAAGCGGATGAAGGCGAAGGAAAAACACCGATGACGCTGATTATGGTTCACGCTCAGGACCATTTGATGACATCGATGCTGGCAAAGGAAATGGTCGTTGAAATGATCGATATGCACCGGCGGATTGCACAATGAATCATTGACTCTGATTCAGCCGGGAGATGCAGTCCGGTCATAGAATGACCGGATTGGCATGAACTATGCGCAATCCACTTGTTAAATGTGTCTTCAAAGGTAAAATGAAAATAGACGGGAACCGTTTTCCATTTTTGCGTTTTCCCTTTGATTGACCTTCGTGAAATAGGATTGTCATGGTTACTATCACTGATGTTTCCCGGCTGGCAAATGTCTCGAAAGCGACAGTTTCCCGCGTGATGAGCGGTAGCCGGGGAGTGAAACAAGAAAGCCGCGAAGCCGTGCTCAGAGCAGCTGAAGAACTTAACTACCGTCCCAATACGATGGCGCAGAGTCTTGCGACCCAGAAGTCAGACTATATCGGTGTGGTTCTGGCGACGACAGATGCCGGTCAGGTTTCAACTTTTCTGCCCTTGTTATGCCAGTCACTAAAACAAAGAAACAAACGCATGCTGGTCAGCTTTGCCGATACTCCGGAGGAATATACTCAGGTTGTAGAATCATGGGGACACGGTCAGTGTGATGCCATCATTACGTTTGGTGGAGATATTCCTGAATCCGCGCTCGATAAAACCATTGCCGTTGACAGCTATGTAAGCGATGAGTGCCGCTCGGTCAGCTATGACTACCGTTTTGCTTGCGAGAGTGCATGCCGTTACCTTTCCAGTCAGGGACATTCTTCGGTCGCTATTCTGCTTGATGGTCAGAACTTCGCTTCTCAACTGGTGCTTGAAGGCTACAAAACCGCGATGCAGAATATGTCGATCCCAATCAACCGGCAACTGATTGTCAGTGCAGATGACAGTGCTGAACTGGCGATGATGAATCTGCTCAACAGCTATTCATCCTTCACTTCGTTGATTGTGATGAGAGATAGCCATGCCGCAATTGCAATGAAGCTGCTTCAGGACTTCAATCTGTCGACTCCGCAGGATGTATCCATTCTGTCTCTGGAAGATTCCTCACTCGCTAAACAGTTAACCCCAGCACTGACCTGTATCAGTTATCCGTCAGAACGGCTGGTTGCAGCCCTGATGAAAGAACTTGATAATTTTCTGAACCGTCATCCGTCAGAAAACCGGGCAAGTATTCAGGGAAATCTGGTTGTCCGTGATTCGGTGGTTAACCGTAATTAACAAATTCTCCATTCATTGTCTGTACCGTTTCGGGTGAACCCCTGAAGTTGAGGGGATTCACCACCGTACTATCTCCGATTGAAACGACTCTCCTTTCCCCGCTTATTCAAAGCATTTTATTTTCAGGAGATGAAATTGTTTGATATCAATAGAATGAGTACTGATTATTATGGTCTAATTCTTAGACCAAGCTAGATGAATTATAAATATCCGATTGACTTCAAAGGAAAAATTTAATATTTGTAAAGAATATTATTCATCCTATGAGATTGATTTCATTTTTAACGATGTTCAGTACAACTCACACCTGAATTAAATTCGTTAAACCAGATGATGATTATCTGAAGCGAAACTTGAATATTTAAACCTATGAATATGACTTTGATTGAGGGTAGGGTTAAATCCTGCCAGGCTGTAACACAAAATGCTGTTCGCATAGAGCTGGAAGGTTCTCAAACAGTCATTCGTCTGACACTGTCAGAACCATGGGTTTTAGAAGATGGCGACCTTGTTGCTGTCTCTGGACTTCAGGACCCAGAAAGCGACGTTTTTTTAGGGTATGGTTATGTTAATCAGTCAAAAAACATCAAAGCATCCATGCGTAGTAATGGCATGCCATTTATTCTCTTTGGTGGTGTTCTTACCGTGATCACTCTGTGTATTCTCGCCTTTATTTTTTCTGGTGATGGCTACATACATTTGTCTGATTTTATTCTGGCTATCCCACCATTTTTAGTTCTGCTGTTTTCCACTTTTTTCATCAAAGTGGGAGTAAAGGCAAAGAGAAAAGAGAAGGCGGTGAGAAGAATGCTGAATGAAGTGCAATTGATGAAGAAATAGATACTTCCAGCCTGTGTTTGATTTATGTACAACAGGAAAAACTACCAAAGCCCAATAAGATAGCTTATGCAGTAAGATAGCTACTTTCTATGAGTGGGGATGAATGAAAGTAGCCGATAGATCAATGGTCAGAGACTGTTACTGTATCATGATAAATATCATCGGATAGATGAAAGACGTTGAATCCAATCTCTCTTTTTTGATCATACTTCATCTCATGATGGCAAGAGTGATCAAACTGAATCCATGAGGATGGGCATGATAAAAACACAGTATTTTCTCTTTCTTCTATGAAGTAGTTATGACAATGCCCATAAGAAAGATATTTTAAATTATTTATTTTCAGTAGCGATTTCATAAATAAATCACCATTATCAAGGCATATTTTTTTAAACCACTCCGCTCCAATTTTAAAAGGTGGATGATGAATAAAAACTATCTTATTCGAGTTTTCTCTAAGCTTAGACTTTATAACTTCAAAATGAGAAAGGTCTATCTTTCCTCCACCCAGATATTCTCCTTTTTCACTGGAATCCAAGAAAACTATATCATTGTTGCCTATCTCTAGAGTATCTTGAATTTTAAAGAAGTCTGCTTGTTTGGCTAACTCTCTCATTAAGGCTATATCATCATGATTACCAGGAATAACATATATTTCATTTTGAGTGAAATTTCTTATATATTTATAAAGCTCTATGTAATGTGCTTTATCTGCTTTCATTACCATATCACCAGAAAGAACCAAAATATATTCATCATATAACTTATTGATTTTGTTTAATACTAAGGATAGGTTTTTCCTTGAATCGTGACTTTTATCTCTAATGCAAAAGTGTATATCTGATATCTGAACTATTTTATCCATTTTTATTTAGGTTCCCTATGATTTTCAATTTCGTACATATTGTGCCTGAACTAGGGAAATAAAAAAGCCCTTGTATAAGGGCTTTATAAACGTTAATGGAATAACTTGGAAGTTACTCTATATTTTGGATCTGCTCCCTCATTTGCTCAATTAACACTTTAAGCTCGACGCCGGAAGCGGTGACTTCGGTGTTGATTGATTTTGAGGCCAGAGTGTTCGATTCGCGGTTGAATTCCTGCATCATAAAATCGAGGCGTCGGCCACAGGAGCCGCCTTTATTGAGGATGTTTTTGGTCTCTTTGACATGAGAATCGAGCCGATCCAGCTCTTCGGCGACATCAGATTTCTGAGCCAATAAGATGAGCTCTTGTTCTACCCGGCCAGGATCGAGTTCGATTTTAGCTTCTTCAAACTTGTTGAACAGGCGTTCCCGCTGCCATTCGATAACTTCCGGCATGTGGGCGCGTACCTTAGTGACTTCCTGAGTGATTGCATCCAGACGCTGTTCAATCAGCACTTTCATGTTTTCACCTTCACGCCCGCGGGTTTCGATGAAGTCAGTTAAAGCACCATCAAATTCTTCCAGTAGTAAAGTGTTGATCGTGTCCATATCTTGTTCAGGCGTTTCCATTACACCTGGCCATTGCATCACCTGAAATGGGTTGACCCGGCTGAGTTCTCCGGTCATATGCATGACTTGATTGGCGGCTTCGATTACCTGTTTGGCGAGATTTTCGTTAATTGTAAGCTCACCTGTTGCCGAATGCTTGGCGTCAAAGCGCAGGTTACATTCTACTTTTCCCCGGGCCAGACGCTTACGAAAGCGTTCGCGTAAAATCGGCTCTAGACCACGGAACTGCTCAGGGAGTCGAAAATAGGTTTCGAGATAGCGTTGATTGACAGAGCGGATTTCCCATATGGCGGTGCCCCAGTCAGCCTTGACCTCTTTGCGTGCGTACGCGGTCATACTATAAATCATCAAATTTTCCTTAGGTCTTGAAGATTTGGAATCTGCTATTCGCTTCATCTTAACACAAATCTGTAGTTCAAGGCGTGAGTTGATAACGAATCCGGCAGATTGATGTATTCTTCGTTATATAACCTTGGTAACGTCGAGTTCCTGATGGTGGTTTGCTGGTCTGATTTCCGCTATAATCTGCGGCCAATTTCATCACTCATCCAGATAAAAACAGGTAGCTACCTTATGCGTCCAAACGACCGTGCTGCGGATCAAGTTCGTCCGATTAAAATTACCCGCAATTATACCGCTTATGCCGAAGGCTCTGTGCTGGTTGAATTCGGAAATACTAAAGTGTTGTGTAATGCCAGTGTCGAAGAAAATGTACCACGCTGGTTGAAAGGTCAGGGGAAAGGCTGGGTGACAGCTGAATATGGTATGTTACCACGGGCAACACACTCCCGGACCCGTCGGGAAGCGACCAGTGGAAAGCAGGGTGGTCGTACGATGGAGATTCAGCGTTTGATTGCCCGTAGTTTACGTGCAGTCGTCGATCTGGCAGCGATGGGTGAAATCATGATCACTGTCGATTGTGATGTGATTCAGGCTGATGGCGGAACCCGGACTGCATCAATTACCGGTGCCAGTGTGGCGATGGCGGATGCGTTCCAACATCTGGTTAGTTCCGGAAAGCTGAAGAAAAACCCTATGAAAGGCCATGTAGCTGCGGTTTCTGTCGGCATTCTGGGTGAAGATGTCTTATGCGATTTGGAATATGTTGAAGATTCGGCTGCCGATACAGACATGAATGTCGTGATGACCGAAGAAGGTAAAATGATCGAAATTCAGGGTACTGCTGAAGGTGAACCGTTCAGTCATGAACAGTTACTGGATCTGCTGGCTGTCGCGAAAAAAGGTATTAGCGATATTGTCGCAGTGCAGAAAGCTGCATTAGAGAATTAATTGTAGAGAAATAGCTCCTGTCGGGGCTATTTTTTTATCTGCCGGTTTATTATTTACAGGGAAACTTGTTTGCAGGAATCCAGCCTGCTGGAAAATCGGTTGTGAAGAGACAAATATAAACGTAAAGAGAGAAAGTAAATGAAAGCGTACCAGCGTGAATTTATTGAATTTGCCCTTGAAAAAGAAGTTCTGAAATTTGGTGAGTTTACCTTGAAATCCGGTCGGAAGAGCCCTTATTTTTTCAACGCCGGCCTGTTTAATACCGGGCGGGATCTGGCGCGTCTGGGACGTTTTTATGCCGCAGCTTTGGTTGATTCAGGGATTGATTATGATGTGTTATTCGGCCCTGCGTATAAAGGTATTCCGATTGCGACAACAACGGCAGTTGCTTTAGCTGATCATCACAATGTTGATACGCCATACTGTTTCAACCGGAAAGAAGCCAAAGATCATGGTGAAGGCGGTCATCTGGTCGGCAGTGTGCTGGAAGGAAGAATCATGCTGGTGGATGATGTGATTACAGCCGGAACCGCAATTCGTGAGTCGATGGAAATTATCAAAGCCAATGGTGCCGAGTTGGCTGGTGTATTGGTAGCGATCGACCGTCAGGAGAAAGGCAAGGGAGAACTATCTGCAATTCAGGAAGTCGAAAGAGACTTTGGCTGTGCGGTGATTTCAATTGTGGGTCTGACGGATTTAATTACTTATCTGGAAGAGCAGGGCGATAATGCTGCGCATCTGCAGGCAGTTAAAGCCTATCGTGACCAGTATGGTGTGGCATAACTTCCCGGACTAAATGGAATACGGATGGATGTGGTTCCACATCCATCTATTTATCCCATCAGAATCAGTCATTACTGGTAGATTTTTTTACCGTCACGCTGTGTTTGCAGCAAAAACAGATTCCACATGTATTGCTCCGGATGCGGGGTAACCAGATCTTCGATAGCTTTATTCATTGCCCGGGCATCCTGCTCTTCATCTCCTGTCGGGAAATTTTCAATGGCCGGGAGGATATACACTTCGTACTTGGATGTTTTATCGTTGTAGGCCGGTAGCACCGGAATGACTTTCGCTCTGGATAGACGAGCCATCTTACCAAAGCCTTTCAGTGTGGCTTTTTCAGTGGCAAAAAATGGCACAAAAACAGAGTTCTGCGGGCCGTGATCTTCATCCGGAAGCCAGTAACCGATATAACCATCTTTAATTGAACGGACAAACGGTTTGACGCCGGCATCCCGCGCAAAAATACGCCCGCCATATTGCATCCGCTGGACATGCATCAGCCAGTCACCAATCGGATTGCGCTGTGGTTTCATGATGGTTGTGACTTTATAGCCACGGGCCGCTAGCATAACTGCTGGGTAATCGACAGCCCATGCATGCGGTGCGAGGATAATTACTTTTTCACCGGCATCCAGTAACGGCAGTAGGTTTTCTTCACCAATCAGAACGCCCCGCTGTTGGTTATGTCTGGTCGAACGGACTAAAAATTCTGAATAACCCAGCATATATTGTGCAGCTTTGACAAACGTTTCATGCAGGATTTCCTCACGCTCGGATTCGCTCTTTTCCGGGAAACAGTAGGCGAGATTGACTCTGGCCCGGCGGACGACCCGGCCGTTCTTATTTACAATCAGTTTTGACATTTTTCGCGCAAGGCCGTCACGCCATTTGGGGGGCATGAAAGCAAACAGTGCTGCGAAAAAAACACCGAGCCATGTTCCCCAGTGGCGAGGATGCAGAAAGGCCCACTGGAACGTCGGGTTGTGCAGATAGCCGTCGATGCTGTTCTTATTGTGATTTTCTGGAGCTGTGCTCATGAACGCAAAATCCTGATTCTTATTGATATCGTGAGTTATTTGTTCCGTCAGGTAACGATTTAAATCGTTTGTGTAACCACATCCACTGTTCCGGTGCACGCATAATGATCATTTCAATGTATTTATTTAAATAGGCAGCGGCGGCACTCATATCTTTTTGCGGATAGTCATCTTCGATGGAAATATCTGCCATGATTTCATATTTTCCCTGAGCCGTCCGGAATCCGGATACGGGAACAAGGGCACACTTGCTAGGATAGGCAATAAGGCTGGTACCCGTTGTGGTGCAGGCTTCTTCAACCGCAAAAAAAGGCACAAAGACCGACTTATTGTGTCCGTAGTCCTGATCCGGCAGGTAAAACAATCGCTCGCCTTTGCGTAAGACCCGAATCATCTGTTTGAGGTCACGCCGGTAAACCAGTTGGTTGCCGTTCCGGGTTCGGCCACGATACTGGATAAACTCGTAAGCCGGATTACTGTGTGGGCGATAAACGCCATAACCGGGCAGACCGAGTACGGCAAAACCGCGGGCACAGATTTCCAGATTCAGAGCGTGGACCGCACACAGAAGAACACCTTTATGATTTTCTGCGTGTTTTCTCAGGGCACTGATATCTTTTTCTATCAGAATGCGGCGAAAACGCCAGGTCGGCCAGAACCAGGTAATGCCTGATTCGATTAATGCAGCCCCGGTATTCTTAAAGTTTTCGGCTACCATTGCCTCAATATCATGTGATGACATTTCCGGGAAGGCGAGTTGCAGGTTTCGTCTGGCAATATGAACCCGTTTTTTACCAATCTTCATTCCCATTTTTCCCAGCGCTCGCCCGAGAGAGAGCGATACCGAGTAGGGAAGCAGATTGACTATTGCAGCCAGCAGGCCAAACCCAAACCAGACACCCCAATATTTGGGGTGTAGTAAAGTGATGGAAAAGGCAGGTTTGCCTATTTTGTAATCATTCATAAAACGTTATTTCAGTTGTGCACTGAGCAGTGACCAGTATTCGTCAAAGTTTGCCGTCGGCTGATATTTAAAATCTGAACGGACAAAGCGGTTCAGGCTTCCTTCAACCTGCCCTAATAGTTGGGCGGCCAGAATATTTTCTCCGACCGGGAATGATTTTCCTTCCCGGAGCTGGCGTTCCCGCAGTATTTGCCGCAAAGAGGTTTCAATCCGCTCGAAGAGCTGATTGATCCGTTCGCGCAGACGCTCATTTTCAAACATCAGGGCATGACCGGATAGTATCCGTGTCAGGCCGGGATTACGTTCGGAGAATGTCAAAATCAACTGCATGACCATGTTCAGACGGTTTAAGGTATCTTTTTCTTCATGGAGGATCATGTTGATCCGTGACATGAGTGTCTCTTCGATAAACTCGATCAACCCTTCGAACATCCGGGCTTTACTGGGAAAATGACGATAGAGCGCCGCTTCTGAAACACCGACCTGTCTGGCGAGCTTGGCGGTAGTAATGCGAGAAGCGCCATCATGAGACTCCAGCATTTCAGCCAGAGCCTGAAGAATTTCGTCACGACGATTACTTTTTTTTGTTCCGGTCATTTCCGTACCTTTTCCGTTACCACATGCTATCAATCACAGACTGAGCGAGAAAATTCAGTCAGTTATTGTTTGTATTTTATCCTATTTTTTCGCTGATGAGTGTCATCAGTTCCAGTGCAAGCTGAGACTTGGATGCCAGCGGCAGTTTTTTCTCACCCGATGGCCAGAACAGATGAAGCGCATTTTGATCACTATTGAATCCCTGCCCACTGACTGAAACATCATTGGCGCAGATCATGTCCAGATTCTTACGGGCCATTTTTGAGCGGGCATATTGCTCAACCTGTTGTGTTTCTGCGGCAAAACCGATAGTAAATGGCCGATTGCTGGTCATCGCGGCGACAGAGGCGACAATATCCGGATTTTTGACCAGTGTGATGGTCATTGTATCGGAATCATCGGTTTTCTTAATTTTCTGTTCGGCAACGTCAACCGGGCGGTAGTCGGCAACAGCAGCACAACTGATGAAAACATTGTGTGACTGGGCCTGTGTCATCACGGCTTCATACATGCTTGATGCGCTGGTGACATCGACCCGTTGTACACCTGTTGGTGTTGAGAGACTGGTTGGTCCGGCAATCAGAGTGACGTTTGCGCCAAGCTGCGCGGCTGCCTTTGCAATCTCAAATCCCATTTTGCCGGAACTGTGGTTGGTAATATATCGAACCGGGTCGATATCTTCCCGGGTCGGCCCTGCGGTAATCAGAACGGATTTTCCGGAGAGTAATTTTGGCTGGAAGAACTGTTCACATAAACCAACCAGTTGCATCGGTTCCAGCATGCGGCCAGGACCAACGTCCCCACAAGCCTGCTCACCGGCGTCCGGCCCCCAGATATGCATGCCAAATGATTCGAGGGTATGCAGATTTCTTTGGGTTGCGACATGACGGTACATTTGCTGGTTCATAGCCGGAGCAACTGCAACCGGAGCCTGAGTGGCCAGTATCAGCGTGGAAAGCAGGTCATTGCCCATTCCGGCTGCTACTCTGGCAATCAGATCAGCACTTGCCGGTGCCAGAAGGACTAAATCGGCCCATTTTGCCAGTTCTATATGTCCCATTGAGCGTTCGGCTGCCGGATCCAGTAGGCTGTCTGAAACCGGATGACCGGAAACGGCCTGCATGGTGAGCGGTGTAATGAAAGCTTTGGCCGCATTTGTCATAACAACCCTGATTTCTGCACCGTGATCGATTAGACGGCGAGTTAGTTCAGCGCACTTATATGCTGCGATGCCACCACTGATCCCCAGCAGTATTTTTTTTCCTGCCAATGTTTGCATTTTTTCATTCCTTAACAACTCTGCGCGCTATGCTAGCACAACTCCTGAGAAGATGTCAGAACTGTGTCAGAGACGGACTCATCCGCCCAGAATACCATATTTGCAGACTTGAGTATTACTCACAGATATTTGCAGAAATATATGCAATAAGGGTTATATTTATGAATTGTAAATTGAGATAAATAGGTGAGGAATCTTATGTTTAGTTCTCTTCGAAGTCGGACCAAGCTCCTCTTGCTCACTGTGATTCCCCTGATGGTGATTACTGCGGTGATTACCCTGGTTTATTACTGGAGTGGCATGAAGTCGCTGGAGCAAGAGCTCGGACAATATCGTCAGGAATTGGTAAATAGTCATAAAAATGAGTTGAAGTCTTACCTGATGATGGGAACGACGGCGATTCAGTCTCTGTATGACAGTGATCAGCATGGTGAGAATAAAGCACGGGCCAAAGAGATATTAAAGGCGATGCGTTTTGATGATGATGGTTATTTCTTTGCGTATGATTCGCAGGGAGTAAATACATTGCATGCGATTAAACCGGCATTGGAAGGGAAAAATCTGTATGACCTGAAAGACAAAAACGGAGTTCCTGTTATTGCCGGGTTGATTCAGGCGGCGAAGTCTGGTGACGGATTTCTTTATTTTTCATGGCATAAGCCTTCTCTGAATGATCAGGCACCGAAGCTGGGATATGCTGAGTACCTGCCAAAATGGGACTGGGTTTTGGGAACCGGTGTTTATATCGATGATATTGACCATCAGGTTGCTGCTTTTCAGTCCAACCGGGAAGATCAGCTATATCAACAGACGTGGTCTGCTATCGGACTGTCGGTTATCGGTCTGATATTAACGATTATCATCGTAAGCTGGCTGGTTTCCAGAGGCGTCGCTCCACTTCAGCATATACTTACATCCTTGCAGGATGTCGCCGCCGGAGGTGGTGATTTGACCGCCCGGCTGAATGTTGAAAGTCGGGACGAAGTCGGACTGGTGGCAGAGGCATTTAACTCATTTATGGACAAACTTCATCCGCTGATTTCGGATATCAGCCGGACTGAGCGGGATGTTGTTCTGGCCGTGAATGATTTGGATCAGCAGACATCTCATTCCACCCAGAAAATGAATAGCCATTGTCAGGAGACCGATAAAGTCGTTGCAGCCGTAACCGAAATGAGTGCCACGGCCCGTGAAGTGGCACTGAACACCAATGCGACAGCCCAGGCGATAGAATCTGCCAATCAACAGATTATTGAGGCACAGAATGAGGTTAACCACGCAATAGAAGGGATTGGTAATTTGGTGAAAGAAGTGCATCTGACCTCAGATGCTATTTCAGAGCTGAGTGAACAGGCTGGTGAAATAACTCAGGTGTTGGATGTAATCGGAGAAATTGCCGAACAGACTAATCTGCTGGCACTGAATGCTGCAATAGAAGCTGCCCGTGCCGGAGATCAGGGGCGGGGATTTGCTGTCGTGGCTGATGAAGTCCGTTCTCTGGCAAGCCGGACTCAGAATAGTACGCAAGAGATCGGTGAAATGTTGAATTCACTGAATCAGGGAGTCAGTAAAGCGGTTAGTCGTATGCAATCCAGCCGGGAGCGGGGAGAAAGTACTGAACAGGAATCAGTGCGTATCAGAGAAAGTCTGTCAGGTATTTCTCAGGCGATACGAACAATTCAGGATATGGGTATACAGACTGCTTCTGCGGCGGAGCAACAGAGTGTGGTTTCTGAAGAGATCAACCAGAACCTGGTGGCGATTCAGCAGATTGTGAATGAGTTGAACCATAATCTGCAACAATCGGAATCAATCAGTGACCGGCTGGCGCAGTCTGGTCGGAAAATGGGAGATTTAGTCGGACACTTTAAGATTTAACAGACATCATGATTGCAACTGGAGTTGATGCTTCTCGGAAAATGTACCACTAAAGTTGCATATGGTCTCATCTTCAGTTTTTGTATGGCAAACAGAAAGGAGCCATACGATGAGTCTTAAATCCCTTCCTAAAGAATCAATGCCACGGGAAAAGTTGCTTTCCCGTGGCCCCCTTGCACTATCTGATGCTGAGCTATTGGCTATATTCTTACGAACCGGGGTTTCGGGGATGAATGTGCTTGAACTGGCTGATTTTCTTTTGCAGGAATTTGGTTCGCTCCGGGCACTGTTTTCTGCATCAAAGGCTTCATTCTGTCGCTATAAAGGACTGGGGGAAGCTAAATTTGTTCAGATGCAGGCGGTTCTGGAAATGGCTCAGCGTTATTTTTCGGAAACTCTGCAAAGAGGGGATGCACTGACGAATCCGCAATATACCCGTTATTATTTGTCGGGAGTGCTTCGTGATCGGCGACGGGAGGCATTCTATGTATTGTTTCTGGATAACCAAAATCGGGTGATCTGCGGTGAAATTTTGTTTGAAGGGACAATCAATGCAGCAAATGTGTATCCGCGGGAGATTGTCTCCCGGGCACTTCAGCATCACGCTGCGTCGTTGATTCTGGCACACAATCATCCCTCCGGTATTGCCGAGCCCAGTCAGGCTGACCGAAGTATTACCCGGCGCATTACCGATGCATTAGCGCTGGTGGATATCCGGGTTTTGGATCATTTTGTGATTGGCGACGGTGAAATTGTCTCGTTTGCCGAACGGGGCTGGATTTAGTGTGTTCTGATAGAAACTGGCTGCACTTTATCTTTATTATCCGGTCGATTTGGAAGTAAGCGGTCGCTTTCGGCTGATTAGGGGGAATTTACGAAAGTTTTAGTTGTGAGATAAGGAGATTCTGTTATCATTCGCCCACTAAATTTTCAACCTATTATCAGCTCGGCGATGAAAAAGATCTAAGGATCTGCAAAAAAGGATCTGTTCGGGTCTTGAGCAATGCACATCAAGTTAGTATAATGCGCGACCTTTGATAGCCTTGTATGGATTTTCCATAATGGTTTTAAACCTCACCCTTCATCATGGAGAGAGGTTCGGCCACCAAGGTTGATATCGAGCTGAAACGATTTGGAGAAGACATTCATGTCCCGAGTATGCCAAGTAACTGGTAAGCGTCCTGTAACGGGGAACAACCGTTCGCACGCACGTAATGCTACTAAGCGTCGTTTTCTGCCGAACCTACAAACTCATCGTTTCTGGGTAGAGAGCGAAAAACGTTTTGTTAAACTGCGCCTGACTGCGAAAGGCATGCGTATCATCGACAAGAAAGGCATCGATGCTGTTCTTGCTGATATTCGTGCTCGCGGCGAAAACGTTTAAGAGGAATTGAACAATGGCTAAAGGCATTCGTGAGAAAATTCGTCTGGTATCTTCTGCAGGTACTGGTCATTTTTACACAACTGACAAGAACAAGCGCAACATGCCAGGTAAATTCGAGATCAAAAAATTTGATCCTGTAGTTCGCCAGCATGTTGTTTACAAAGAAGCAAAAATCAAGTAATTGAACTGCTTTTTGTAAGTTTGCATAAAACCCAGCTTTGGCTGGGTTTTTTATTGCCTTCACCTACCTTTTTTCAGAGAAAGGGCATAGGATGAACGGATAATATCTATTGAGTGCAAATATCTGTTGAGAGTACAGCGATGAAGGATCGAAAGCGACGTTGGAATAATTACCTGATTCTGGCGGTGATTTTATTTATCGTCATTTTGAATTTACCAACCATCATTAAAGATTATCTTTTGCCTCATGAAGAGAGTAACAATCCATCTCTTCTCAATCCCCAACTGACAATTACTTCGATACAAACATTGCCCTGGTCGCTGGAGCGTGAATCCAATGGTGACTGGAAATCGACAGTGTCGTTTGATATCTCTGCTCTGGAGCTGGTACAGCGTTGGCGGGGTATTGTCGGTACACTGGTAGATGATAAGACTTACCAGTCGTTGGCAGGTAAGCTGAATAATCCGAGAACGGTAGAAGTCTGGTATGAAGAACAGGAAGAACCCCAGCGGATTACTTATTATCGTTTTCCTCAATTCTGGTTGTTGAAAAACTGGCAGGAAGAGTGGATTGCGGTGACTGCGGAAGACAGTTATCTGTTTCCTCCGGTACTTTCCGAAACGCCGACGCAGGAGGAGCATTGAAATGCCGGAATTACCCGAAGTTGAGGTCAGTCGATTAGGGATCAGTCCTTATCTGGTCGGTGAGCAGGTGAAATCTGTGAGTGTTCGTACGCCGAAGCTTCGCTGGGAGATTCCTTTCGAACTTCAGCAGATCGCCGGGCAGGTGATTCGCCGGATTCAGAGAAGGGCAAAGTATTTATTGCTGGAAACCGATGTCGGAACAGCGATCGTTCATCTGGGGATGTCTGGCTCTTTGCGGATTTTAGATGCACCGCTTCCTCCCGGAAAACATGATCACGTCGATCTGTTTATGATGAATGGTAAGGTTCTGCGTTATAACGATCCCAGACGATTTGGCGCATGGCTATGGGCTGAAAACGGAGTGAAACACTCTGTGCTGAATAATCTTGGCCCCGAACCACTTTCTGATGAACTGACTGCTGACTACATGGCAACGAGAGCGAAAGGGAAGCGAGTGACCGTGAAGCAGTTTATTATGGATAATAAGGTGGTTGTCGGAGTAGGTAATATCTATGCTAATGAATCGTTGTTTACGTCCGGTATCCGACCGACACGCGAGTCCGGTTCACTGACGATGACTGAATGGGAAAGGCTGGTGGCTGAAATTAAGACCGTACTTGCTTATTCTATTGAGCAGGGCGGAACCACATTGAAAGATTTTGCTCAGGCTGACGGAAAACCCGGTTACTTTGCTCAGGAGCTGCGGGTTTATGGTAAAGCCGGAGAGCCATGCCCTGAATGTGGACAAGGCATCCTTGAACAGAAAATCGGACAACGGAACACCTTCTATTGCCCGCTTTGCCAAATATAGCTGATGTGCTTGATCTCCGGGCTGGTTTAAACGTTACGTTTTTTACGGAGTGATTCAGCAACGATTGGGGGAACAAAGGTATCGACATCTCCGCCGTGAATGGCAACTTCCCGGACAATCGTTGAAGAAAGAAAGGCGAATTCGTTTGCCGGAGTAAGGAATACACTTTCCAGCTCTGGCATAAGTCTGCGGTACATGTTGGTCAATCCGAACTCATACTCGAAATCCATGGTTGTCCGTAGACCGCGGATCAATACATTTGCACCAACTTGTTTCGCAAAATCAACTAAAAGCCCGGAGAATCCCTGAACGCTCACATTGGCTAAGTGCCCGGTGGCGTGCTCTGCGAAAAAAACTCTTTCTGCCAGAGTGAACATGGTGTTTTTACTGGGGCTGGCGGCAACGGCAATAATGACTTCATCAAACATACCGGCGGCACGATTGACAATATCAAGATGCCCGTTTGTCAGAGGATCGAATGTGCCCGGATAGATGACACGCGATAATTTTTTTTTGTTCACAGCCTGTTATCTCAAAAGTTGAACTGAGTTACTTAGGTATATAGTAACAAAAAGACTCAAAATCACCTATTGAAGTGCGTATGATAGACGGGAAGTGACTGAATAAGAGTTTGAAATGAAAAAGCTACTTGTGATTCGTAATGATAAAATCGGAGACTTCATGCTAGCGTGGCCCAGCTTCGCTATGCTCAAAGCATCAATGCCAGACTGCCATATAACGGCGTTGGTTCCCGGTTATACTATGGCACTGGCTGAACTGTGCCCATGGATTGATGAAGTCCTTGAGGATCCGACCCCAAAAGGTTCGAAAGCATCCCAGCAGGAACTTATCCGGAAAATTCGCCAGGACAGCTTTGATGCATCTATCAATTTATTCTCGACAACATACAATGCCCTGTTAGTCTGGAAAGCGAGAATTCCGTATCGTATGGCTCCGGCGACAAAATTGGCACAAGTATTTTATAATCATAGGGTTAAACAAAAACGTTCACAGTCAGCCAAACCCGAGTATGAATATAATTTGGATCTGATTCGTATTTTTTTAAAGGATCATCAGATACCGATTGTCGAACCAAGCGCTCCTTATCTCGCCTTCACACCATCAGAACTTTCGAAGCAGAAGGATAAACTGGCGGCTCAGTTGAGTATTCATCCTGATAAACCCTGGATTTTTGTTCATGCGGGTAGTGGTGGTTCGGCCAATAATCTTTCCCTCGAACAGTATAGCCAGTTGATCGATGGACTCGATGGTGATTTTGAAGTGGTGTTGACTGCGGGGCCAGGTGAAGAAGAAAAGGCTTATCAGCTTCAACTGCGTATCAATCATCAGGGTGAAAAAGCGGTTGTATACGATAAAAATGACGGCTTGGTCGATTTTGCCAAATCAATTGCCTGTGCGAGCCTTTTCATTGCCGGCTCAACGGGGCCATTACATATTGCAGCCGCGATTGATGTTCCTACCATCGGCTTTTTCCCGGCCAAACGTTCGGCAACACCATTACGGTGGAAGCCGCTGAATTCGGAAGGACGCCATCTGTCATTTTCTCCACCGGTTCAGGGAGATAAATCTCAGCAGGAAGATATGAGTCAAATCCGGATTGAGTCTGTTCTGAGTGAGCTTAATCCTTGGGTGGTGTCGTATTTGTTTTCACCCAGAGGTCGGCATATTTCACAAATGTAGAGTGTGCGGAAAGCAGAGATAACAGGAAGCCCTGCTTTCCATCTAAAAATCCGGCTTTGATAACATACATCTTCAGAAAACATCCCATTGCATGGATCATTCCCTGACTAATGCTGCTTTTTTTCCCACGTTGCTGGCGCTGTTCTGCCCAGGCTTTGGCGTATCCTGCGGATTTCACCAGATAATGATGGATATCGTCGTAAGTATAGTGGATCGCATCTCCGGAAAGTGTTTCTACAGCCATAGATGATGTCACTTCAACTTTTTCATGAACCAGTGCATCGTTGTACTGTGTCAACTGGGTAGGATATAAACGCAAGACTCTGTCAGGATACCACCCACAATGACGGATAAAACGACCGAAGACCCAGCTCAGGCGTGAAATCTGGTAGATAGTATTGGGCTTATCTGCTCTTACCGCATTCTGGATGCTGCTTCGGAGCTCTGGTGTTATCCGCTCATCTGCATCCAGCCATAAGACATAGTCTGATTCGACATATGACTGCGCCAGACGACGCTGAGGGCCAAATCCCGGCCAGTTAGTATTGGAAAAAAACTTGTCCGTGAATTGACGGGCAACTGTTTCTGTATCATCTGTGCTTCCTGAATCAAGGACAACAATCTCATCGACCCAGCCCTGAACCGTGTTCAGACAGGCTTCCAGATGCTTTGCTTCATTTTTCACAATAAGGGCAACGGCTAAGGTTGGTTGTCTCACGATGATGTTTCTCCGTTGGTAGACGATAGTAGTTGATAGACGATAGCTGTATGTTGATATTCGTATTCTGAATGACTAAATCGTATTTGAGCTCACTTTATCTGAGAGGTGAAAGTCTTTCACCGCTTTATCAAACATCTGAGTGACTTGAGCGGCCTGAATTCGATTCATTGCTGATTCATCTTTTACCCGGGAACGCCAGTTTAATTCTGATATTTCTTTGCCAGTTTCTGCTTTAATCGCATCTTCATAGGCAGAGACAACATACTCCCGATAGGAATAAGGACCGGTTCGCTGTGGATTATGATGGGCATAAAGACCGATAACCGGTGTATTCATTGCGTTTGCCATATGAGCCGGGCCGGTGTCAGGTGCAATGACCAGATCACTTTTGTCCAGCAGTGCCAGCATCTGTTTTAAAGTACTGTTGCCGACCAGATTGGTGACAGGACAATCAATCAACTTCAGTATCCGGGCAGCTAAATCGGTTTCAACCTGAGCCGGTGAGCCGGCGAGGATGATATTCCAACCTTTGTCATATACATATTGAATGACTGCGGCATAACCTTCAGCCATCCAGTTTTTATAGGCTTTGCTGGCTCCGGGAACTATCACTAGATTACGTTTGTGTACGTTTAATTTTTCTTCTGCCCATTGATTGTCACTATCAGAATAAGTAAGTGCCCACTTTGGTGTAGTGTCTTTAATACCCAGAAATTGAGCAAACGCAAGCATACCATCCAGCACATGAGGGGCATTAGGAGAAGGAACATGTTGATTGGTAAACCAGGTCTGAAAGTCCTGACTACGTGTTGCATCAAATCCTAGTTTATAGGTTGCTTTGATCCCGAGTGTTGCAATACTGGCTCTGAAAGCATATTGCATGTGCAACAGGGCATCAAACTGTTCTCCTTTGAGAGTTGTCCATAGTTGCCGGTATGCTTTCAGTCCCTGTTTCTTATCAAAAATAATGACATTAATGTTTTCAAGATCATGAATTAGCTGGGCCTCTAATTTACCGGTAATCCACGTAATTTTTGTTTGAGGCCATTGGCGTTGAATCGTCTGAACCGCAGCAATTGCATTGCAAACATCACCAATAGCAGAAAGGCGCAGAACACAGATAGATCGGGGAGCAGAGTCAAATAACGCCATAACTGTCACTAGAGGCAAATAGAATTGACAGGAATTATGCAGAGAGAGAAAGAAAATGTAAAATGCTGATTGAGTGAAGCTTTCATCATTGGGTTGGCTGTGAAAACGTTCGAGCAAGGTAAATTACGGGTTTGGTATGATGAGGTGCTGTTATCGGTATCTCCTGAACTATGCTTTGATGCCAGTTTCTGGCAACAGCAGGATAAGATTGTTGGTCAGGCATCCGGAAGAGGTACAACATGGTTTATCCAGCTTGATGGTATTCAGGGAGCATTGCGTCATTATCGGCGGGGCGGATTATTTGGCAAGTTGGTTAGAGATCACTATCTTTTTTATAATTGGGATAAGACAAGGAGCTACCAGGAATTTCAGGTTTTAGAGCATCTGAGAAAATCTGGTGTAAATGTTCCCCGTCCCGTTGCCGCCAGAGCTATTAAGAAACATGTATGTTATCAGGCAGATTTAATTACAGAAAAGATCCCTAACGCACGTGATTTGGTGACAATTCTTCAGGAAAATTCATTGAGTGATGAGGTCTATGGGAAGATTGGTCGGGAGATTCGCAAGATGCATGATGCGCAGGTGAATCATACGGATCTGAATATCCATAATATTCTGATTGATGAGCAGGAGCATGTTTGGATTATTGATTTTGATAAGTGCTATCTCGATGCCTGTCAGAATTGGAAATCAAATAATATAAAGCGCTTAATACGCTCTTTTAAAAAAGAACAAGTAAAAAGTAACATTTTTTTTAGTAACCGCTCTTGGGAGTCATTGATGGATGGTTACTTGCTGGTAGTGGATGAGTTATGAAATTATATGTGATCAACTTAGAAAGAGCCTTAGAGAGAAGAAAGAGGGTCGAGAAATGTTTATCAGAACTCAATGTCGATTTTGAGTTTTTTAATGCTGTGGATGGGTTTAAAGGTCTTCCGATTGATTTAGCCGCCAAACCTAATGATCAATATAGAATTAAGTATCGTGGAAACCCTTTGACGCCGGGAGAAAAAGGGGTGTATGCAAGTCATTTCTTATTGTGGAAAAAATGTATTGAGCTAAATGAGCCGATAGTCATTCTTGAAGATGACTTTCTTCCAACGCTTTTCTTCAATCAGGTCATTGAGAAGCTTCCATCTTTACATGAAAAATATGATTACTTACGTATAGAACCACAAGACAATCATATTGAATGTAATGTGTTTGAAAGTACTCATGATGGCTTCCAAATTGTGATGTGGAGAGATAATTTAGGGGGAGCAAGAGGTTATAGTATAACACCATCTGCTGCGGATAAATTTGTTTCTCACAGTGAAGAGTGGCTATGCGCAGTCGATAACTTTATTGGTGAATCGTATAAGCATGATGTTCCTGCAATGGGAGTTATTCCTTACGCAATATTCAATCCATCCGACATGGAAAGTCAGATACAGAATATCGTTAAGAGGATAAAGGTTAATCCTGTGAATAAAATATTCAGAGAATTGAATCGAGTATATAGAAGTCTTTTACTTTGGTTATGGAATATAAGATATTTAAATAATAGAAAATGAATTAATACAAAATTTACTAAGAAAATATTGTACAAATGGTTTTGCGAATTGCCCCTGTATTTTTTCTTATAGTTTTTTTTGCTTGAAATGACATCTTCTTCCTTTTTTCATCATCGTTGAATAGATCTATAACATACCCATGAAGTTCTTGAGCATGATTTACAACCTGAAGAGCTTCCGCATTTTTTAGTTCAGTTGTTATATCATGAAAATTATAGAAATTGGGGCCAATAAGTGTTGGAACTTCCAATGCTGCTGGTTCTAAAACATTGTGTCCACCTGTATCTCCGAGTAGGCTTCCTCCCATAAAACATACATCAGATGCACCAATAAGAATGAGCATTTCTCCCATAGTATCACCTAAATAAACCTGAGTCTGTACGTGACTCTCTGCCTCTAGTGTTCTCCTACACACTGAGAAATCGTTTTTAATACATAGCTCATATACGGTATTAAATCTTTCAGGATGCCTTGGAACAAGGATAAGTAATGCATCAGGGTAGGATTTTAATATTTTTTTATGGCTTTCAAGTATAAGCTCATCCTCGCCATTGTGGGTACTTGCGGCAATCCAGACTGGTCTTGATTTTCCTAAGTAATCACGTAGTTCTTTAGCTTTGTGCTCGATTTTTTGAGAAATGGTTATATCGTATTTCATTGAGCCAGTTACAGATAGCTGAGATTCATTCGCTCCCAGAAGTAGGAAGCGCTTCTTGTCTTCATAATATTGACAGGAAATATGGTTAATCTTAGGAAGACACATTTGAATGAATATTTTGAACTTTCGATATTTCTGATATGATTTTTCAGATAGTCTTGCATTAATAACAGATATATTCACCCCATTTTCCTGTGCAATATGTAGAAGATTGGGCCAAAGTTCTGTTTCCATAATGAGTAGATGAGAGGGATGAATTGTTTTTATGAATTTTTTTATAGCAAAAGGGAAGTCTAATGGAGCATAGCGATGTTCGACTTCAGGAATTAAATTTTGTGCTTGTTCAGCTCCTGTAGGTGTAGTTGTTGTAATAACTATCTTTTTATTTGGATATATTTGTCTTAATTGTTTGATTAAAGAGGCAACGGTGATCGTTTCTCCGACGGAAACTGCATGAATCCATATAGGACTTCCGGTCTCTGTCGTATTTCTTGTTAGTGGTGGTGTTAGGCCAAAGTGCTCTTTCCAGCGGTGACCTACAGGTGGTTTTCCTGGCCTGTTTTTATACAGTCCAACAAGAAAAACTGGTGCAACCAGAAACAATAAAAGTGTGTAAAACCAGCGAAGAATCATCATATGTATTTTTATTTTTTAATTAGGTTTTTTGGATCTTGATGTGTCCATTTGCCTTGGGGTTTATCTAAATACTGGAAATGCTCATTGGTGAAAGTTCCTTGAATACAAACATAATTCCGACCAAGGGCATGAACTTTTTTTCCCTGTAACACCGAATTTAATGCTTCTGGGCCTGTTGTGCCATATACACCTTTTTTGACATCGTAGTTCTCAATGTTATGGACAATCGTATCCATGATCAATTTATAATGAGGATTGTTTGGGACTGTCGCCAGGAAAAAATTGGTGTAATCTGTATTTCCCTTTTTGAACTTGATATATAGTGCTTCCTGCTCATTTTTTAAAAGCTTACGTAGGGGCCAGACAAGTGTAGCATCGATGTCCATATAGATGCCACCTTGTTGGTGAAGAACTGTTAGGCGCCATAAGTCAGCTTGTGCAGCACCATCTGTTAGCTGTTGATAGGCCCTGTAAACATGCTCAGGAGCATGATCTCGCATGAAAATCTCCCGGTCTTCAGTACTGACATACCGATAATCATAATCCAGAGACATCAGGCGGTTGAACAGATAGTTCAGGTAAACAGGCAATGTGCAACGATTTGAATAGTTTGTCTGCCAGATTGTTCTGGGGATCTTTCCAGTATTACTCCAACCGACTTTAGCTTTTGAATATACAGGTATTGTGAAACGAGTTCGAGGGAATAGCAGATGAAATGGATAAGATAGCATCTTGAAAAGATTCCCGATTAGTCTGATGCAGCGATTTGTAATAAATATAGCTATATTCATGAGACACTCTCGTTAATTGTTGTATTATCTGAATAGCCCTTTAGATCATTTCTAGTAAAGTTGATTAGAGTAATCAGTATAAAACCATAAAATGTACTGATTAAGTTTTGCTCTAAAGGTACTTCTGTTAAACAAAATATAGAAAATCCTAATACAAAAATAAAGCCACTAAAAGCATGTATAGATTTGTTGATATTTTTTAAAAAATAAAATAATGGAATAAATATTAATGAGATGAAAGCTAATATTCCCAAAATGCCATTGCTGGCTAACATTTCAAAGTATTGATTGTGTGCATGTGCTCGGGTGATTGTCATTGGCCAAGAACTAATTTTTCCCTCTCTATATAATTCTCGGATAGTTTCTTCCCTTTGAGCATATGTTTGACCTATTAATGGACTTTTAATAAATGATTGTGTTGCAGAATACCATAGCTGGATTCGTCCACCGGATGACTCTGATGCTGAAATGTTACCAGATATGATCTCATTGAATTCAACCACTGTAAGGTCTATTCTATCTTGGATCTTATGGGAAGAAAAATAAATAGAAAAAAAAGATATGGACATAATTATCAATACTTTAACAGTATTTTTTAATCTATTTTCTTTTGAGTGGAGTGCAATGCTAAAAAATATAAGGATAGGTATGGCAAATATAGCACCTCTTGTTACTGTAAGTAATGTTGTATAGCATAAAATAACAAAAGATAGCCATAGTAATTTTTTGATGTGACTACTACTGGATAATGTTAAAGCTAAAAAAGCTAATGAACAGGATAAATAACCAAAATTAATGCTATATAGATATCCGTCAACTCTTGTCATATCTTTTATATAAAATTGATATATTGAAATTATAAGGGTACCAATAGAACCAAAAAATACTCCCCAATCAAGATATGTTCTTGGCTCTTTATTCTCATTAATAACCTCTTTAATGAAAAAATAAATGGGTATGATCAATAAATAACGCGATGCGCCTTTAAAATATCTAGCTGTTCCCATATCATATATATATATAGGGATATTAGATATAAAATAAGCCGAGAGTATGGTTATAACCATCCAGTCCAGTTTATTTAAGGGAGAGACTTTATTCTCTCTAATCAGATACCATGTGGAGGTTAATAGTATGATTATGACAGCACCAATACTTAAATTACTTGTGCATAAAAGTAATGCTGGGACTAAAAATAAGCAATAGTTAAATATTTTTCTGTAGTATGTTTTTTCCATTTTTACTTCCATGATAAAACTTCATTTTTTATTGCCTGATATATTTTTTGCGTACTTGGTATACTTCCATCAGGAGTCATTACGATATAATGTTTTTCATAGTTTGGCGTATATCTAAAAGGAACAGTGGAATAAAAAATACCGACAGTTGGTGTATGTGTTGCTATTGCTACGTTTCTTACGCCAGTATCCGGGCTTACAAGTATAGAGGCTTTAGCTACCAGCTTGATTAGTTCTTCTAATGGGAGGCAAGCTTGAATAGAGAAATTAGAGTATTTCTTTAGCCCCTCAAGAAAATCACCTTTTTCAAAGGTATTTTTACCTTCTAAAAAAATATGTTTAATATTAGAGTGACTCTCTAAAGATAACTCAATTAATTCTTTCATTTGTTGCTGACTAAGAATTTTTGATGTTTGAGATGCACCATTAAA
This sequence comes from Vibrio mangrovi, assembly GCF_024346955.1. Lineage (NCBI taxonomy): Bacteria > Pseudomonadati > Pseudomonadota > Gammaproteobacteria > Vibrionales > Vibrionaceae > Vibrio > Vibrio mangrovi. The sequence goes on from NZ_AP024883.1 coordinate 250,306, forward strand.
GAATAATATAAATGGTTCTTCTCTATCTATTTCAACTCTATTATCCGGATAATTAAAATTGAGAGGGTAAGTTGGGTTGTGTCCAAGTAGTTTTAACATGTCTAGCATGCATTCAACTTCAGGTTGGAAATCTGAACGTGGGACACAGACATTGTACAGAACTCCCCGAAGATAATACTTATAAGGAAAACCAATTTTTAGTTTGGCTTTACTGAGTGCCATCATCCAGTGTGAACGATTGGTACTGGCCAAATCAAAAATGATATCTTGCTCTCCCAGATCGATAATATTCTTGATTTTATCGAATACGGAAGTATCTTCCTTTTTGTCTTTTCCTGGCATAATATGCACACGATCTACTAAATCATCTGGCATGCCATATTGGTAGTTGGATACAGCAACAAGAGTAATTTGGGCGTTAGGAAAATACTTTCTGGCTTCGATTAAAAAGGGACGGGTGATAACCTGATCACCTAATGCTGCGTGTCTGATGACCGCTATTTTTTGTATTTTCTGTGGGGAAAAATCCTCAGCTAAATACTTTCTGGCTTTTTTTGTTGCGAAAGCTCCACGCTCAAACCATTGATATTCCATTACTATTCTTATTTTGTTTGTTGAGTTTTAAGACGATTGATGACTTTATCTGGCGTCAGTTGATTAAGACAGTTCAGGTGCCCATATGGACATTCTCTTTTAAAACATGGTCTACATTCTATATCAGTGTTCAATGTAATCACATTATCTGACAACGCCGGTGTGTATTGAGGTGAGCTGGAGCCATAAATGGCAACAATATTACAATCGACAGCAGCAGCAATGTGCATCAACCCTGAATCATTACTGACTACAGTATGGCAACAAGCTAGCAAATCGACCACCTCAATCAGGGTGGTTTTTCCTGCCAGATCAAAACAATGTGACTGATGTTCTGTTGAGAGTAAATCTCGGATGTTTTGGGTAACCTCTTGATCCTTCTGTGAGCCAAACAACCAGATTTGTTTACCACGCGTGATTAAGTCTGCTGCCAGTTCTGCATAGTAATGAGATGGCCATCTTTTAGCTGGCCCAAATTCTGCTCCGGGGCATAAACCGAAAATTTCTCGGTCAGAGATTAAAGAAAAACGTTGTCGTAAGATATCCTGCTGTTTTGGGTTAATGGTTAGCTTTGGTTTAAGACACTTTTCTAATGTAACTTCGGCCTGCATTGCACTTTTGGTACTTGCCAGTGCAACATAGCGCTCTACCATATATTGAAACACCCGCTTGTCAGGTCTCAGATCGTTCAGTAGACCATAACGCATTTCCCCTTTCCATCCGGTACGAGTAGGAATACCGGCAAATAAAGGGATCAATGCTGATTTTGCAGAATTTGGAAGAATAAAAGCATGAGTGTAGTGGTTACTGGCTAACTGACGACCGATTCTCCACCGTTTGGCTAAACTAAAATCGCCATGGCCGACGGGCATATCAATGGCGTTATCGACTTCAGGCATCCGTTCAAGAATCGGACCGCACCATGCCGGTGCTAAAACATCAATTGTAGATTTTGGGTGACGACTCTTGAGTTCACGATACAAACTCTGTGACATCACCATATCCCCTACCCATGAGGGACCGATTACCAGAATCTTCATTTGCATGATTTTACAACTACTCATCTAAATTGGGGGCATAGTACCATCTGCGTGGTGTTATAGTAAGACTCGGTCTATTGTTCCTGATAGTAATGTAGCAGATTTTGAGTATGTGTCTGTATCGAAAACTCTTTACATGCCCTCACTCTGGCTGACACTGCGTTATTTTTTGCTTCTTCATAGTGTTCATAGCTTTCCAGAATTGCATGAGCTATGGATTCATCACTTGTGGGTGAACAATACTGAGCGTAACTTTCCAGAAGTTCAGGTAATGCTCCGGTATTTGCTGCGACGATTGGGCGTTGGGCAGCCATTGTTTCTATGGCCGTTAAGCCGAATGCTTCATTAGCATAAGGCAGACAAACTATATCCATAATGGCCAGAAGCTGTTGTGTGTCCTGACGAAATCCGGTAAAGATAACTTCGCCGGTTAAATCTAAGGATTGAATGACTTGTTTTACCTGAGCCAGGTAATCTAAATCGCAACCTTGTGAGGCTTCCAGTCCACCAACAATGACCAGTTTACTATGAGGAAGGCTTTGCCGAACACGAGCGAAAGCTTTAACCAGTTCGATTTGTCCTTTCCCCGGACTAATCCGACCAATTGTACCGATAACAAAATCATTTTCCGGAAGTGAGACTGATTGTTTTATTGTCGCGAGTTCACTGGTAGACAGTTCTGTTTTTTCAGGAATATCTGTTCCTAACCATAGGCGGGCTATCTTCTCCGGTGGGACAGGAAGCGCATTGAGATTTCTCTGGTATGTTTCGTCACTGATAGATAATACCTGATCGACGTGTTGATAAACCCAGCGATGGAAGAAATCTTTTTTACTTCTTTTTACTCCCATGTGTTCGGTGAATATGACTTTTACCGGAACAAATTGTTTGATGAGTGCAGCGATCAATAGGTCGCCGGATTTATGACAATGAATGACATTGATCTGATGATGTTTCACCCACTGGATAAGAGAGAATAGTTTAGTGCCGATTAAGTGAGCTTTGCTGTTTGCTGTATACAGGGAGATGTTGTTGGTTTTCATTCCAGCTTCAACTTGTGTCCCTGCCAGACATAGACCGAATACCTGATAACCTGCAGAAAGGAACTGATGACCCATTTTGATAGGGTACATTTCTAAGCCTCCCCATCCTTTTGACAAGCATATATGTAATATTACGGGGTCTCTCACTATCCTCTCCTATTGAAAAAACTTATGTATACATTCTACAACATTGGGAGACGACTCGTTAACTTCTTGAGAAAAAATGAGTTCTGACATAGTCACCAGAACTCATCATGGTTAAGCACAATCAGTCGGAACCGAACAGATCCCGGGTGTACACTTTATCTGCAACCTCAGAGAGATCGTCAGACATGCGGTTTGAAATAATGATATCCGATATCTGTTTAAATTCATCCAAATCACGTATGACCCGTGAGTTAAAGAACTGATTCTCTTTCATCGCTGGTTCGTAAATTACAATATCAAGTCCTTTTGCTTTGAGCCGTTTCATGATCCCCTGAACAGATGACGCCCGAAAGTTATCTGAGCCGGACTTCATGATCAGACGATAGATCCCTACTGTTTGTGGATTTTTTTTCAGAATACTTTCTGCGATGAAATCTTTACGAGTACGGTTTGCATCGACAATCGCTGCAATAATATTATTGGGAACTGTATCGTAGTTTGCCAATAGTTGCTTCGTATCTTTTGGCAGACAGTAGCCGCCATAGCCGAAAGAAGGGTTGTTATAATGATTTCCGATTCGCGGATCGAGACAAACACCTTCAATAATTTGACGAGTATCCATGCCATGGGCTTCTGCGTAAGAATCCAGTTCATTAAAGTAAGCAACTCGCATGGCCAGGTAAGTATTTGAAAATAGTTTGACGGCTTCTGCTTCTGTTGCGTTGGTGAAAAGTACCTGAATATCTTCTTTCTTTGCGCCTTCCACAAGCAGGCCGGCAAAGATTTTTGCCCGGTCACTCTGTTCTCCGACAATAATCCGGGATGGATAAAGGTTGTCATAGAGTGCTTTTCCTTCACGGAGGAATTCAGGCGAGAAAATAATGTTCTGGCAATTGAACTGCTGTTTGATTCGCTCGGTGTAGCCGACCGGAATCGTTGATTTGATTATCATGGTTGCTTCAGGATTGATTGTCATGACATCCTGAATGACGGCTTCGACTGTCGCAGTATTAAAGTAGTTGGTTTGCGGGTCATAATCGGTTGGTGTAGCGATGATTACAAAAGCAGCTCCACGATATGCTTCTTCTTTATCCAGTGTTGCTTTGAAATCAAGTTCTCGTGATGATAAAAATTCTTCGATTTCTTTGTCTATGATTGGAGATTTCCGATCATTTAACAGTGCAACTTTTTCCTCAATAACATCTAATGCAACAACAGTATGATTCTGGGCAAGCAGGATCGCATTCGATAACCCCACATACCCAGTTCCTGCAACAGCAATTTTCATAACGAACTCCCAACCTAACGTATTAAAAATGAGACACTTGGTCATCATACAAGCATCTCAATGATTGGGAATAGATGAGCGTTACTGATTGATGATGTGTAAATATTCTGAGACACCCTCTGCGACAGTTTTGAACTGAATATCACATCCTGCCGCACGTAGCTTAGTGAGATCTGCCTGGGTGAACTCCTGATAAGCACCTTTAAGATGCTCCGGAAACGGAATAGTTTCGATGACGCCACAGCCATGATGCTTAATTACTGCTTTAGCAACTTCTTCAAATGACTCTGCTTTACCTGTGCCACAGTTGAAAATTCCGGAAACACCATTTTCCCAGAACCATAAGTTCACCTGACAAACATCACCGACATAAATAAAGTCACGGATAAAATGATGGCTGCCTTCGAATAGTTTGGGGTTTTCTCCCGCATTCATTTGGTTGTTCAGGTGGAAAGCGACTGATGCCATGGAACCTTTATGATTTTCCCGAGGTCCGTAAACGTTAAAGTAGCGAAACCCAGTAATCTGAGAGAGTTTCTCTCCATTTACTTCTGCATCTTCCCAAAGGCGACGAACATAATTATCAAACTGTTGTTTAGAGTAGCCATAAACATTCAGGGCACCTTCGTACTCCGGCGATTCAATGAATGTATTCGTTTCTCCGTATGTTGCAGCAGATGAAGCGTAGAGAAATGGGATTTCTCTATCCAAACAGTAATGAAGTAGCTCTTTTGAATACTCATAGTTATTGAGCATCATGTATTTGCCATCCCATTCAGTTGTCGCCGAACATGCACCTTCATGGAAGACCGCTTCAATAGGACCAAAATCATCACCAGCCATGATCTGTGCTAAAAAGTCATCACGATCCATATAGTCTGCTATGCTCAGGTCAACGAGGTTTTTAAACTTTTTGCCATTTTTGAGATGGTCAACGACAAGGATATCGTCAAATCCTTTGTCATTCAGGGCTTTTACGATGTTGCTGCCAATCATGCCAGCACCGCCAGTTACGATGATCATCTATTTGTCCCATAAATATTTTTTAATTGTAGCTATTATAACTACATTTGGGGCAGTAACCACAAAATTTGGCATAAAAGAGTGGATGTCGCATGAGCTTGTCAATTGATGTAGTATAGTCGACCTTGTCAGCAGCTATAATACCATATGTGATACACAGAGCATTTTCCTATGGGGCTTTGGTAACCTAAACTAAGGGCGGTAGCGTGGTTCCGAGTATTGTGCTGAATAGAGACTATTAACTAAGCAGTGATAACTTAAGAGAGTAGCATGAAAAAGCTTATTGTTGATCTGGATGGAACACTGACGAAGGCTGATACGCCTGATTATAGAAAGGTAAAACCTCGATTAGATGTTATTGACCAATTAAAAAAATATAAAGAACAGGGTTTTGAAATCGTTATATCTACAGCTAGAAACATGCGAACGTATGAGGGTAATATTGGGAAAATCAATATCTATACATTGCCAATCATTACTGAATGGTTATCTATGCATGATGTACCTTATGATGAAATTCTGGTTGGGAAACCTTGGTGTGGTCATGAAGGTTTTTACATAGATGATAGAGCTGTGAGGCCATCTGAATTTGTTTCAAAAACTTTTGATGAGATTAATGCTTTGTTTGAACTGGAGAAATAATGTTTCTTATTATGTCTGCCGCGTATGTAGGGCAAGAATTAGAATCGGAATTTGGGCGGTTACCACCAAGTTTCTTACCACTGGGGAACCAGCGGCTATTTAAGCACCAAATTAATAGTATCCCTGAAAACTATGAAATATATTTATCCATTCCAGAGTCATATGATGTGACAGAATGTGATATTAAGTGGTTAGATAAACATGATATTCATATAATTAAGACTCCAGACAATCTTACATTAGGTGCATCTCTAGTCGCTGCTTTAAATTTATCAGAGCAAGGTCTAGACAAAGATTTGCATATTCTCTTTGGAGATACGCTTATACCAGAATTATCGGAGTTTGTGAATTTTCATAATGATATTATTGGTGTATCAACAATAAAAGAAAACTATAATTGGACTGAACTTCAAGGTAATAAAATTCAGTGGATTGATATCAAAAATGACAAATTAACAGATAAAGTTATAGTTAATGGGTATTTTAAAATAAGTAAGCCTAGAGCATTTGTTAAGGCAATAACTAAATCACATTGGGATTTTATTGATGGGTTAAACCTCTATCAAAATGATAATAACGTAAAAGAGGTATTGGTTAATAAATGGTTGGATTTTGGTCATGTAAATACTTATTATCAATCAAAGTCTGAATTTACTACTCAAAGAGCTTTCAATGACTTGTCTATATGTCAAGATTGGATAGAAAAATCAAGTGCAAAAAATATAAAGATTAAAGCTGAAGCTAACTGGTTTAAGTCAATTCCTGATGAAATGAAAATATTTATTCCTCAATTTCTTGGTGATAATGATACTAGAGGAGAGTATTCATATAGATTAGAATATCTATACTATACTGCTTTGAATGAGTTATATGTGTTTTCATTGCTTCCTGAAATTAAGTGGGAGCAAATTATAGATAGTTGTTTGTCATTTATTAAGTTATGTAGAGATTATAATTATAATGGAGCATCTATAAACTCATTAAAAAATTTGTTTGGAGAGAAAACTCTAGAAAGAGTAAATGAATTTTGTGCAGATAAAAAAATTGATACATTTACTAAATGGAATTTTAATGGTGAGAAAATATCAATAGATGATTTGATTTATTTATCAAACAAATATCTACCCCAAGATGAAGAAATAACTTTATTACACGGTGATTTTTGTTTTTCAAATATCCTTTATGATTTTCGCTCTCAAAGAATTAAAGTAATAGATCCCCGAGGAATTACACCAAGTAATGACTTCAGTATCTACGGCGATTACCGTTATGATTTGGCAAAATTGAGTCATTCTATTATTGGATTATATGACAGAATAATTGCTGGTTACTATAGTATTGATATTAACTATAATAGTCACGATATACAATTTTCTTTAGATGGGGAAAGATACTATTTAGCAATTCAACAGATATTTGTTGATAAGATAAATAAATATTTTAACCTCAATGAAATGAATTTATTGGCAATGCAGATTCATCTATTTATTTCTATGCTCCCATTACATGCAGATGATCATTTGAGACAGGATGCATTGTTTGCTAATGCGTTTAGGTTGTACCAAAAAATGAAGGAGTTTGAAATATGATTGTAATACCGATGGCTGGACTTAGCTCAAGGTTTTTTAACGCTGGTTATGAAAAACCTAAGTATATGCTTGAAGCACATGGTAGTAGTCTTTTCGAACACTCTGTTAATAGTTTTAAGAGATACTTCGACAATGAATTTTTCCTATTCGTTGTTCATAATATGTATGAAACTAAAGAATTTGTTAATCAGAAATGTGTAAAGCTAGGTATTAAGAACTATGAAGTATATGAACTGAGGAATAAAACTAGGGGACAAGCTGAGACTGTTGCTACTGCTCTTAATGATTTAAAACTAACAGATATGGATAGTTTGGTTATTTTTAATATTGATACATTCCGTCCGAATTTTTATTTTCCTACGATAACAGATAAGTGTGACGGTTATTTGGAGGTTTTTAAAGGGGAAGGTGAACACTGGTCTTTTGCATTATGTGAACAAGACGACTCAGATCGAGTAATTAAGACTACAGAAAAGGAAAGAATTTCTGAGTGGTGTAGCACTGGACTATATTACTTTAAATCAGCCTCTATATTCTTAGATGCATATAATAGTTATATAAGACAACCCAAAGAAACTTGGGCTAAAGGGGAAATTTATATTGCGCCGCTGTATAACTTTTTAATTAAAGAAAACTATGATATAAGAATTAATCCTATCAATAGCAATGATGTTATATTTTGTGGCACACCTTCAGAGTATACTGATTATTTAGATAGAGAATTATAAATTGTCTTTAATAAAATATAGTATAGTCATACCAATATACAATACCTATAAATTTCTTGACAGGTTAATAGAATCTATTCCTAGAAGAAATGATCTGGAACTTATATTTGTCGATGACAGTGAAAACAAAAATATAAATTATATCAATGATAGAGCAGATGCAAGTGGTTTGAATTTTAAAGTTTTATATAATAATAAAAACATGGGAGTTACTTACTCTAGAAATAAGGGATATTTAAATTCAAAAGGTGATTATATAATTTTCTTAGACTCTGATGATGTCTTGTTAGATGATGCAATAGATAAGATTGACAAGCAGTTAGAAAAGGAAATATGTGATGTTTATTTATTTCGTGTCTGTGATGAAAATAATTTATTGGTAGGAAAGAGATTAACCTCTGAGATAAAATATAATAATAGTGTTGAATTCTTAAGTTCTTATGGTATTGGGGAATGTCTAGTCGTTGTTAAAAAACATAATGGTATACTTCCATTTTTGGGTATACTAAAAGGTCATGAATTATGTGGTCTGTTTATATTTTTAAGACAGTTAGATCATGGTTCTGCATTATTAAGTGGTGACATTGTTAGAATGTATTATCAGGATAATCATTATAGTTTGAGTAAAAAAAATAACTTTAAGAAAAGGTTTAGAGCAATAGCATTAGGACATTATATTATTTTTTCTCGATTAATGAAGAGTAAACATATACTTCTATCCGTTCCATGGCTTATTAAAGCTATTGTTAGATTTGTTCAAAGTAGATAGAAAATTTCATTTAAGGTTTTATTTTATATATGAGTGCTGAATATAAAAAAGTTACAGTAATTGAAGCTGGAAGGAAAAAACCTTTTCTTCGCGAGTTATACTCTTTTAGAGGACTTCTATATTTTTTATCTTTGAGAGATGTTTTAGTTAGGTATAAACAAACTGTCTTAGGTATAATGTGGGCTATTGTCAGGCCATTTTTTACGATGATCGTGTTTACTACTGTTTTTGGTAAACTTGCTCATTTCGAAGAACATTCTCAAGCTCCATATGCACTAGTTGTTTTTGCTGGGTTATTACCTTGGCAATTTTTTTCTACAGCCTTTCAACAAATTAGTGATAGCTTTATTCAAAATTCATCCTTGATATCAAAAATATATTTCCCTAGAATCATTATACCCTTGAGCTCACTGATAACATCAGTTGTTGATTTGATTATTTCTCTATTTATTTTAATGGGGTTAATGGTTTACTATAACTATATACCAGATACTAGAATATTCATGTTGCCATTTTTTATTTTGTTGGCATCATTTATCTCTATTGGGTTTGGTCTATTTATGGCCACTTTTAACGTCTATTATCGTGATTTTAGATATATAATTCCATTCTGTATTCAGTTAGGGTTATATATATCACCTGTTGGATTTTCAAGTGATGTAATCCCGGAAAAATGGCGTTTTCTATATTCCCTAAACCCTATGGTTGGTGTTATTGATGGTTTTAGATGGTGTATTTTAAAACAAGATATAAGTTTCTATTGGCCTGGATTGATTACATCTATTATCTTTATTCTTATTATTTTTATTATTGGTCTTCATGCTTTTAGAAAGATGGAGAGGACTTTTGTAGATAGAATTTAATATTATGAATATGAAAGAAAATTTAGCGATTAAAATTGAAAATGTAAGTAAAAGATATAAAATAAGAGAAGATAATACTGGACAGTATTCTACTTTAAGAGAACAAATATATAATCTATTTAAGCGAACAAATAAATCTAGAGAGAAAGATTTTTGGGCATTAAATAATATCAATTTAGATATCAATAAAGGTGACCGAGTTGCATTAATTGGGCATAATGGAGCTGGCAAGTCTACTTTACTAAAAATACTAAGTTCAATTACTGAGCCGACATCTGGTCATATTGAAATTCATGGTAGCGTCACTAGTTTATTAGAAGTAGGTACAGGATTTCATCCAGAACTGACAGGCCGAGAAAATATATTTTTAAATGGTTCTATCATGGGTATGTCTAGGAGAGATATCCAATATAAATTTAATGATATTGTTGACTTTGCTGGTATTGTTGAATTTATTGATACTCCCTTGAAACGATATTCATCTGGTATGCAAGCTCGCTTGGGGTTTGCTGTAGCGGCTCATCTGCATTCTGATATTATGATTGTCGATGAAGTGTTGGCTGTTGGAGATATTTCATTTCAACAAAAATGTATAGGAAAAATGGATGAAATATCTAAGGGTGAAGGGCGAACAATTCTCTTTGTATCTCATAACTTACATGCAGTAAAACAACTATGTAATAAAGGTGTTGTTCTTGATAAAGGTGAAATTAAATTTTCTGGGGATATTGAGGATGCGAGTAATTATTACATAAATAATAGTCTTAACAAGTCAAATTTAATATATAAATCTAATTCTGGGGATGTTGAGCTATTAAACGTTGATGCACCAGAAAAAGTAGACTCTGGAAGTGATTGGACAGTCAGGTTTAAATTTAATGCAAAGGCTAATTTAGATGGTGTTATCTTTGATTTTGGACTATATAACCGGGAGTATTCCCCAATATCGCATGTACAGGGTATGTATAATCACGAGCCATTTAATATCAAAAAAGGTGACTTTTACATAACTGCCACCTCTAAACATGTTAATTTAAATACAGGTCAATATATGATCGGTATATACCTTGTTACATTGAAAGGCAAAATCCTCCTAGATGTTTTAGATATATCAGCAGGCACTATTGTAAATGTTCCACATTATACTGGAAAAGCAGCGTTTATATCAAATGAGGCTACCATAACAATGGAGCAGTAGATGTTTAAAAAATTAATTAATAATTATGATATTATTAGTTTTGATGTTTTCGATACATTAGTTACGAGATGTTTCTTAAAACCAGATGATGTTTTTCGATATATTGAATATAGAGAAGATGCTGAGGGGTTTGTTTGTGCAAGAAAACAGGCTGAGTCTAATGCATTTAACAGAGATAATGGTTTAAAATGCTATGAAGTAACTCTAGAAGAAATATATGAACAAATACCAGGCAAGTATAAATTTTTAAAAGATATTGAGCTGGAAATTGAAAAAAAATGTATTATTGTTAATCCAGTAGGGTGCGAATTATATCTGGATGCGATTTCAAAGGGAAAACAAATAATTATTGTTTCTGATAGTTACTTACCCAAAACATTTATTGAAAATATTCTTCATGATCTTGGATACATATCGTTTAATAATTTATTCGTTTCATCTGAAGTGAATAAAACAAAAAGAAATGGTAATTTATATTCTGATGTTATTCAAAAATTTAAAAAAGAGAAAATTCTGCATATAGGAGATAATTATCATTCTGATTTCATTATTCCACAAGAAATAGGGATAAATGCTATACACTTGAATGAACGTAGTTATGATAATTGTTTTTCAAACCATAACTCCAGAGTATTTCAGTTCTTTGAATCCAATACAGATCAGTCTTTACTAGCTAAAACTTCTATTTTGGCTAAGATGGATTTACTTCGATTCAGAAATGAAGATGAAAATAATTTTTGGAACAATGTGGGTTTTTGTTATGCTGGACCGATGATTTTTTCATTTCTCAAATGGATTGAGAATAATGCTCATGAGAAAGAAATTACACACATACTATTTGTTGCTAGAGATGGATACTTTTTAAATGAATTTTTTAGTAAAATTAATTCTAATATAAGTACTACCTATCTATATCTTAATAGAGCTATTATTGATAGTTTATCTAATGATGATTGTAACAAAGAGAAATATATAAAGTATTTAAAAAGTATAGTATCTTCGAATAAGATCATGGTTGTGGATGTAGGTACTAATAATTTTTCAATGCAAAAATTTTTGATTGAACATGGAATAGATTGTGTTGGGAGCTATTGGTGTACCGGCAGAGATGTAGATGAACTCGAGTATAGTAAGTTTTTTAAAAGTACTTCAATACCTAATATAGACAGTTTTTTTGGCTCTGGATTAATTGAATTTTTTATGACATCACCAGAACCACCAATAGTTGATGTGGCAATAAATAATCATCTTCTTCCTATATATGCTTCACAAATATTACCATATGAAAAGTATAGAATTAGTGTGTTACAAGAAATGATGGTGGGAATTCAGAACTATAGTAAATATTATTTAAAATATATAAAACAACTGGATTTTTTATTTAGTAGTGATGATATTATAAATTGGAACTTATTTTGGCTTAACTATCCATCCAATGAAGAGAAAGAAGAGTTTGGGAAAATTTATCATGCCTCAGATGATGAACATGTCAAATACTCCCCTCAGTTTAACTTTACATCGAGTGTAAATAAAGTTGATGAGATTAAAACGATAAAGAGATATTTAGTTTTATTAAAGAATAGGTTGACAAGATGGATATAAAACCAGAAGACATAGATTATTCATTACATTATAAAAATTGGCATAATGATGATACTAGGGAAAATGATATATCTTATTATAGTCATTATCTGGAAAGACATAATTTATATCCAGAAAAAATGGAATCAAATATTTTAGAGATAGGATGTGGATTCGGGAATTTATTAACTTCTTTGTTAAGAAAAGGGTATGAGAAACAAATAGGAATTGATATAGACTCTAGTCAAATTGAGCATTGTAAAAAATATGGTTTGAATGTAGAGCATATATCTTCCTCTGATTTTTTTTATGAGTCTAAAGAAAGTTTTGACTCTATATTCTTATTTGATGTTTTAGAGCACATGCCTAAACCAGAGCAATTATCACTACTTAGAGATATTTTTAATGCTTTAAGTGATGATGGGATCTTCGCATTATCTGTGCCTAATGCTTTAACTCCATTGGCAAGTTATTTTGAAAATATAGACTGGACACATTATTGCTGCTTTTCTCCAGTATCATTGAGTTTTGTGCTTAAAAACTCTGGATTTAGATATATTGTTCTCCGTCCAACTCACAAAGAGAGTTCCAAGCTTAGGGAGCTGAAGAAACCATGGATTGATTTATATAAGGAAGAATTTCAGATTGATAACCCAATACTTACACCTTCAATAGTTGCTGTATGCTTTAAATCAGAAAAGGCAATGAAAAAATATTTAGAAAATGCAGAAGACTTAATGAAATTTGATTATGTAAAAAGGTCTATTTTTCATCGAGTGAAAAATAAAATTAGAGCATTAGTCAGTAAATAATATTATTTGGAGTTAATTTTTTGAAAGTTGCAATTCAACTATATGGTCATCTTAGAACGTTTGAAAAATGTGCAGTATATTTAAAAGAGCATATTTTAGATTATTATGATTGTGATGTTTTTATCCATACATGGGATACAACTGAACATGTATCGAAAAGTTGGTATGATGAATCGGTGAAGTCATCTGTCATTCCTGTTGATGAATACATCTTAAATAAAATTGATGATTTATACTCACCAAGAAAGATAAAAATCGAAACACAAAATTTATTTAATGAACCTGAAAGCTACGGAACACATGAAGAGATCCAGATAAGCTTGCAAGGTCTTAAATATATGTTATATAGTCAATATCAGGTGAATAATCTAAGATTAGAATATGAAAAAGAAAATGGAATTGTTTATGATTATGTTGTGATGATTCGTCCCGATGTAATGCCTTTTTTGAAATTAGATTTTAATTTATATCAGCCAGAATTTGAATATAATAAAAATATCTCCATACACTTCTTAATAAATTCTGAGCTATTTTTTATTTCTGATAAAGTTTTTAACTATCCTCTGGTATCTGATGTTTACTATTTTTCAACACCGGGAAATATGAATAAAATAACAAGTGTTTTTGAGCGATTTGACTATTTTTATAAAGATATAGTAAGTATTTTTCCTAAAAATGTTGAAAACCCAGAAGTGTCTTTTTTTGAATCAATTATTCAGAATGGAGTTATCCCAAGACAGTATCTTGGCTACTTTGCAATAAAGCGAAAAGATGACTTTAATGATATTAAACGTCTCCCACCAAATGAACATGTAATAAATTATAAAGAATCATATAAGAAGAGATTTGTTAAGCTTATTTTAAATCAGGTAAATAAATATATGCCTGAAATTGTAAAAAGAAAGCTAATTCGTCTTTTTTTACTTCTTGGTGCATGTGCTAACTATATTCAAGTTAATAAATGATGAGAAAGATAATGGATACTCCTAAGGTCTCGATTATTCTACCTGTATACAATGTAGAACATTGGTTAAACGAAACTGTAATATCTTTACAGAATCAAACCCTGAAAGAGTGGGAAGCCATATTTGTAATTGATGGTTCTCCTGATAATTCAGAAATTCTTCTTAAGAAATATGCAGAAAATGATAGTAGAATTATAGTTCTTACTCAAGAGAATAAAGGTCAGGGGGCTGCCCGGGATCATGGTGTTAAAAATGCAATAGGAGAATACTTATTGTTTCTTGATCCTGATGATCTATTAGCTAAGGATGCGTTAGAACGCTCTTATTCTAGGGCCATTGAAATTGATGCAGATATAGTCATTGGAGATTATGTCCAATTTAAAGATGGTGATATATGTAATCCTAAACCTTCAAAGGCCGGATATGCATTTCATGAGGATTTCTCTGGATTGGAGGATAGGATTTTTGTTCGGGATGATATTACCAATGATAATTTTTTCTATAATAGTTTATATTTTATGGTCGTTTGGATGAAATTATTTAAGAGGAAATCATGGATTGATTTTAATATCAAAGCTCCTGAAGGACTCACTATGGGTGAGGACTTTATGACTGTAAAAAAGATGATGTTTCTGAGTAAGCGAATAATAACGGTTGATGCAGTACTCGTTTATTATCGTAGAAGAGAAGGAAGTGCCACAACGTTAAGGTCTGAAAAAGCATTTGGTATATTTGACTCGTATTTTTTTACTAGAAACCTATATAAAGAACTAGGTCTATCTGATCATGAAAATACTTTAATGCATGCTGCTTACTTAGATTGGTTTTATGCACATTTACTTAAATTTACTCCATTGAACTTGAGTTTGAATTTTTTTAAAAGAATACAGGAAACTGTAAATGAATTTAATTTTAATGAATTAGATACTAATTTAATTGGTCGAAAGAGATTAATGTCAATTAAATTGTTAAATTTTCCAGAAATTATTGGGCTTCCGATTTATGTTGTGATAAATATTTTCTCCTCAAAAATACATAATAGGTTTATATTGTTGATTCTGTTGTTCGTTAAGAATCATATGCCAAAATATATATTTGATAAATTGATTTCTGGCATCAATAATATTCTTGAATCTGGCAGGTTAAAAAAAATTCACCCTATACTTAAAAAAATCATGTTTCATTTGCTGAGGAATTAATTTGTGAACGACTCTCCATTAGTAAGTATTATTATACCTGCTTATAAAGTGAGTAAGTATATTGAAAGTTGTCTGAATTCTGTTATTAATCAGAGTTTAAGTTCTTGGGAAGCTATTGTTATTGATGACCACTCTCCTGAAAACGAATATGAAATTGTAAAGAAAATCCAACAGGAAGACACAAGAATAAAGTTGATTAGGCATGACTTTAATAAAGGGTTAGGTGAATCAAGAAATACAGGCTGTAAGTATGCTAGAGGTAAGTATCTGTTTTTTCTAGATAGTGATGACTTACTACCAAAAGACATTTTATTAAATATTTGTGATTTGGCTGAATCTAAAAAGTTGGACCTTATTATTACTGACTTCTATGCATTTTATGATAATGATCCAATTGATATCAATGCTAGCTATCCGGCAAGAGCTGTTTTCAGTGAGCAGTTTAGGAAGGTCAATGAAATTATATCATGGAAGGATATGGCTAGTGACTATGACTTAATAATGCCAAGTATTTTTTCTACAACCTGTTGGGGTAAACTATTTAGAAAAGAACTTTGGGATGATTTAAATTGTCATGTCCCTTTAGGTCTAAGGATGGCTGAAGACC
Organism: Vibrio mangrovi; assembly: GCF_024346955.1. NCBI lineage: Bacteria > Pseudomonadati > Pseudomonadota > Gammaproteobacteria > Vibrionales > Vibrionaceae > Vibrio > Vibrio mangrovi. The sequence goes on from NZ_AP024883.1 coordinate 266,394, forward strand.
TTATACCAGTGAAAAAGTATTTGTTTTCAAGTCATAGAATTTTAGCATATCCAATGTGTTCTATTTTATATAGACAAAGAGAATCGAGTGCAACAAAAAAGAGAAGTATGAATGCGTATGATATTATTAAGTGCTACCCTGAGGCTAGGAAAATGTTATCGGAAGCGCTTAGTGATGATTCACTTAATGACTATATTGAACGATTCTTTGTTCAAGTCTTTCTAGAACATATGTTTACCTTTCTTCCTTATCGGGAATGGTTTAATTTTTATAAGCAGTGTGCACCCTATATTTCAGAAATGAATATTGATAAGTTACAAGATATATTTAAGAGAATATCAATAAAAGGCTGGTCAAATGGTAGTATATTTAGTTTTTGTATAATAATTTGTATGTATTTGAAGAGGAAGTTTAATAAATAGTATGTTTGTCATTCATAATCCCCACTCTTTTGATATGCTGCTTCGTCCATTATCTTATTTTTTTATAAAGAAGAAACCACACTTAAAGTACCAGCATCTGCTACAAATTCTTTTTGGAAGTGGTCCTATTTATATAGCATTAGATTATTCGGAGTCATCGTTACTTTCAAGTCGACATTTTGTTAGAATTCCTTTTTTTCTACGGTATCTTATTGTTAATATTGAACTACTGTTATGGAAGTTACTTAATAGAAAATATAAATTTATTGTTATAAAGAATAACAAATTAAAGGATAAAATATTATTCTCTTTTACTTATAAAGGTGCTACACATCCAACAAAAGAAAAGTATATGTTATTCGACAATGTAAAGGGAATTTGTTTCCATCTTTCACATTATATGATTCAGACAAAAGCTAAAAGTGACTTAATAATAAAGTATTTCGATAAATCTGTTTTGATGGCTGATGTTGATCTGAGGAATAATTGTTACTATAAAGAATTTTTCCCGAGCAATTTTCCTTTTTTTATTATTCCATTCCAAGTTTCTTCTCGATTTATTGTGAAGAAAACATTCGAAGAGAGAAAGAATAAGATATTAATATCGGGAACAGTCCATGACCTGTCATTAGAAAATCCTGCGGACTATTATCAAGATTTTATAGGCTTCTTTAATTCTATTTCTTATCATGAGATTCGCTCTAAATTTTTCAATGAGAAAAAACATAATTTAATAGACTCATGTATCAGTGCTTTTCGACAAGATGGTAATTCATTGCAAAAAGAATACTTTAAAATAGATTTGGTCGAAATGTTAAATGATTATAAGTTTGTTTGTTATGATAAGGAGTTATCTGGAGCTCCTGCTATCACGACCTTTGAAGCAATTAGCTGTGGTTGTATTCCTCTTGTTCATAAAGATAGCTTCTTAGGTCTTGAATTAGAGGATAAAGTTCGTTTTATAGAATTCGGAAATAATGTGAATGAATTTGAAAATTATATAGAAAATAAATTTTTAGACGTAAGGAAATATATTTGTAAGGGAAATGATTTTGATGTTGGTAATCATATGATTGAGATAACTAAAAAAAATATTGATAAAATTAAAATATATTTTTCTTGTAACTAAATTTATACTCTCTCAATCTTAAAAGGAATACTCATTGAAATATCTATATGTAATAAATTCTTCAGAATTTTTTTGTTCTCATTTTTTCCATGTAGCGAATTCAATTTTAGAAAAGGGGCATGAGGTTCATATTGCGTGTGGGGACAGTGTAAGAGCAGAAGATATTGAAAAAGCAGGGATGAAATTTCATTTATTAAAACTTGATAGGAAAAGTCGTAAAATCATATATGAGTTCATTAGTATTCTCAGTATAAGAAAGATTATATTATCACTGCAACCTCAAATAATTCATTTTTTCACAATAAAGCCTGTTCTTTATGGATGTTTATCATGTAGGCTTTTATACTCTACCTATTCTCCAAGGATCATTATTGCATCAGTGACAGGATTAGGATCGTTATACTTATCAAATTCATTTTTTGAAAAATTCGCTTGGTTTTTAGTGAAAATAATATACAAATTTTCTTTTAATAATCCAGATGTTAAAGTTGTTTTTGAAAATGAAAATGATTTGGATTTGTTTACAAATGAACATATTGTAAATAAAAAACAATCTAACTTAATTAATGGGGCCGGTGTTGATACTAGTCTTTTTATTCCTAGCCAAGTGAAAAATGATAAATTTACTGTAGTACTTGTTGCTCGGTTGTTGAAAGATAAAGGTATTTCTGAATATATAGAAGCAGGACGGCTATTAAAAGAGAGAGAAATTGATGTCATCTTACAACTTGTAGGTGATATTGATGAACACAATATATCTTCAATGTCCAGAGGACAAATAATAGAAGCTGATTCTCATGGTTATATTCAATACTTAGGACATAGAAATGATATATACAACATTTACAAGCAAGCCCATGTCGGATGTCTTCCTTCTTATCGGGAAGGGTTGCCTAAATCTTTAATAGAAGCGACTTCATGTGGGTTAGCAATTATCACAACGGATGTGCCTGGCTGCCGACAAATTATTCATACAGATGAGTATGGATCTAATGGTATTTTAGTTCCAGCTCAAAATGAAATTGCATTAGCTGATGCTATTGAATTCTTGTACCATAATCAATCTATAGCCAAGGATATGGGAGAAAGAAGTAGAACAATTGCATTAGAAAAGTTTGATATGTCTAAAGTTAAACAGAAATTCCATGAGCTCTATTACATTCATTAGTGTTTTTATAGGAAAGGGGAGCTTGTAATAAAATCCTTTTCAGCCCTACTAAATCGAAATCATGGCACGCAATATCTAATTCTTTTAGAATCTTGCTTGTTTCCTCCCAATTCAGGCATATCTCGTTTGCTGTCATGATTTTCTTATGACTTGTTCCTTCTACGTTATCCCCTATAAGTAATTCTTCATAAAGCTTTTCTCCTGGTCTCAAGCCTGTAAATTTTATTTCAATATCCCCTTCATCACTCTGCCCATCAAAATACTCTTTCATCCCCATCAGATGTATCATTCGTTTTGCTAGATCTAATATTTTTACTGGATCCCCCATGTCTAGTACAAAAACCTGACCATTATGACCCATAGCTCCCGCTTGAATGACAAGCTGTGCCGCTTCAGGAATCAACATGAAATAACGAATAATATCAGGATGTGTAACCGTTACAGGGCCGCCTTGACGGATTTGTTTCTTAAAAAGCGGGACAACTGAACCAGAAGAACCCAATACATTTCCAAAGCGCACCATAGTGAATGTTGTTCCTGTATCTTTCCCTGCGAGAGCCTGAAGGACAAGCTCTGCCATTCGTTTACTTGCCCCCATAATATTTGTCGGGCGAACCGCTTTATCTGTAGAAATGAGTGTGAAGTTTTTTACCCCAGCACTAATAGCGGCATTTGCGCAGGATAATGTTCCAAAAACATTGTTTCGGATCCCTTCGACAATATTGTCTTCCACTATAGGAACGTGCTTATAGGCTGCAGCATGGTAGACAGTTTCTACATGATGTGATTGTATTAGCTTTAAAACTCGATTTTCTCTCTGTACGGAACCAAGAGCTGCAACTATAGTCGTTTGTAAGTTCTTTCTTGTTTTGATTGATTGGAGTTCTTGATCAATCTGGTAGAGGTTGTATTCGTTGAGTTCGAACAACACTAATGTTGTTGGATTTTGAGCTAATATCTGGCGGCAGAGTTCTGAGCCTATTGAACCTCCTGCCCCAGTAACCATTACGCTCTTGCCAGTGATATTTTTTGATAACAAATTTGGATCAGGATCTACTGCTGCTCGACCTAGTAGATCAAAGAGATCAAGATCTCTGACATCGGTTGCCCGTGCTTTTCCTGTTGCAATATCTTCTACGCTTGGTACTGACTGAACTTCTATTGGCCAGTGAGAAAGTTTCTCAAGTAATCGAAGACGCTTTCCTTTGCTGATATTATTAATAGCTAGGAGTAGTTTTACGGGTTGGTACAGTGATTTCAATTGCTCGAAATCATTACTATGATGGACCCGGATACCAAACATAATTTGCCCTGCTTTTGTTGAATCATCATCTAAAAGCACGACAGGATGGTACTCATCCCCTTGAATGAGAGCGTAAGCCAGATCTCTTCCGGTTGCACCAGCACCGTAAATGAATACATTTGGTTTATGGCGCTTGTAGTAGTGATAATAGATTGTGCGGATCAGTATTCTCGGTCCTCCCAGTGTGAGAATAGCCAAACCTGCATAGATGAACGGAACACTTCTGGGGATAAATGCCTGAAAGAAAAAACCGCTGAGTGCCAGTGTGAGAGAAGACAAAAACACTGCCAGAAATATATGTCCGATAGCCGGGAGCATCATGTAGCGTAGTACGGCCCGATACATACCAAATCGGATAAAGGTCATTAATGTCACAACGAGTGTAGCTAAGACACACAGTCCTTCTCTGTAGCCGAGGTCGAACTGGAAACCATCAAGGCGAAGAACCATGGCGAATAATAACGATACAAGTACAGCAATAACATCATAAGAAACACTGATGAGGCGTTTATTTCGGCGTTTGGTCCGGAGAAGTATCTGAATTGGAGTAAACATTGCTTATGCCTATTTATTCCACAACATTGTGGAAGTTTCCATCTTATCGGCTATTTATTCTTGTACTTTAATGCCGACGCTAAGTTTAAGTCTTACACTTCATCCAGATCAATTGTAAACTTGAGATAATTGAATGTAATCGGCTTTATTGGGTCTTTTTTGAGCATATTAGAGTAGCGAGAAATATATTGAAGGTTTTAGTTACTGGTAGTTCTGGGTTTGTTGGTCATCGAGTGACAGAAATGAGTCAGTCTCAGGGATGGGAAGTATTGACTCATGTCAGAAAGAGAAATACAGATAACTCTGTGCAGCCATCTATTGTTTGTTCATTAGAGCCGAGTACTGATTGGCGCCCTGTTCTTCATGGTGTTGATTGTATAATCCACTGTGCTGCCAGAGTCCATCAGATGAACGAATCCCCAGAAGAGGCTCAGCATGCTTATTATGACTCTAATGTGCTTGGTACATTAAATCTGGCCCGTCAGGCTGCGGAGGACGGAGTTAAAAGGTTTGTTTTTGTAAGCTCAGTGAAGGTGAATGGTGAATGGACAACCCAAGGCCAACCTTTTTTACCTACATTAGATTCTCCTCCTGAAGATCCTTACGGAATGAGTAAATACCAGGCTGAAGTCGGATTATGGCAGTTGGCCAGAGATACTGGGATTGAAGTTGTTATCGTTCGTCCTCCATTGGTTTATGGACCGGGAGTCAAAGCAAATTTTTTATCGATGATGAACTGGGTAAGCCGAAGAATTCCATTACCACTGGGAGCAATTGCTGCAAAACGGAGTCTGGTTTATTTAGATAATCTGGTCGACCTGATTCTGACTTGTTGTACTCATCCGGCTGCAGCCGGACATACTTTTCTTGTTTCAGATGATCATGACATATCCGTTTCTCAGCTCTTACGTTTTCTGGCGGAGATCATGAATGTCCCATCCCGTCTGATTCCGGTTTCTCCCCGATTTCTATTATGGGGGCTAACATTATTAGGTAAACGAACGATTGCCCAAAGGGTATGTTATCCTTTGCAGCTTGACATTGGTGAAACAAAAAAGATATTGAATTGGATTCCGCCCGTATCTTTTGAAGATGGACTCGGGAAAACGGTCCGGGCATATCAACAGCAGAAAGATAGATAATGATTAGAATACTGGATTTTGTTTTCGCATTACTGGGACTTGTTGTGTTGTGGCCCGTAATGTTGTGTGTTTGTGTTTTAGGATATTTTGATACAAAGAGCCCGATTTTTACTCAGACCCGGGTCGGGCGGTATCAGAAGCCGTTTACTCTGATTAAGTTCAGAACCATGCCTCCGAGTACTCAGTCTGTGGCAACTCACTTGGTTGGTGCTACTTCTGTAACAAAACTGGGGGCATTTTTGCGCAAAACCAAAATTGATGAGTTACCTCAGTTAATCAATGTCCTTAAAGGGGAAATGAGTCTGGTTGGCCCAAGACCTTGCCTGTTTAATCAGGAGCAATTGATTGAAGCGAGGGGAAAACGTGGTGTATTTGATGTTCTCCCTGGTATCACTGGTTTAGCTCAGGTTAACGAGATTGATATGTCTACTCCGGAATTACTTGCTGAGTGGGATCAGAGAATGATCGAAACCATGAATATTCGGAATTATTTTTCTTACATCCTACAGACTGTTGGCGGAAAAGGTTCGGGAGACCGGGTTAAATAATCATTTAACCCGAAATACTCTTAAATTTCTATACAGCCCCACTCGGGGTAGTGTTTGCGAATATAAGCATTAAGATCTTTATCCGCCTGAGTATAAAGCCGATGTTCTTCTGTGGATTGTGTCGATGCGTTTTCGACCATACCAGCTCCGACGGTGGCATTATTGTAGCGATCGATAACAATAAATGAGCCGGTTTGAGGGAGATGTTGATATTGATCGATAGCGACATTATCGGTCAGAGCTACAGTTGCGAGTGCTATTTCATTGAGATCCAATGATTCACTGTCTTCTGCATGTTGCTCCAGTGTATTCACATCAATTTTATGCGGAACCGCAGAAACTTTTCCCGTGCAGGACTTAGTAGCAAATTTGAATATATATTCTTTATGAGTTCTCATGGGAGTTTCACTCATCCACACAATATATGCATTGAGCTGCTTTGTTACTGTCGGTTCATGGCCGGTATGAACCAGCATATCACCTCGGGAAATATCAATTTCATCTTCAAGTGTTAGCGTCAATGCTTGCCCTGGCCGTGCTGATTCCAGTTCTCCGTCATATGTGTAAATTGACTGAAGACGAGATGTTTTGCCTGATGGGAGTACGGTGATTTCATCGCCGACTTGTAATAGCCCTGAGGCAAGTGTGCCACAGAATCCCCGAAAGTTGAGATTAGGGCGATTTACATATTGTACCGGGAAGCGCATATGTTCCAAATCTTTATCCTGATCGATTTTCACGGTTTCAAGCAGCTTCATTAATGTTGCCCCGGGATACCAGTCCATATGGTGGCTGGGAGTTACGACATTATCACCGAGTAATGCTGAAATTGGTACAAAGCGGATATCGTCAATATTGAGGTGTTTAGCCATGTCCCGATAATCGGCTTTAATTTTTTTATAGACCTCTTGGCTATAGTTCATTAAGTCCATTTTATTAATGGCAACGATGACATGTTTTATTCCTAATAAACTGCATATATAGCTATGACGCCGAGTTTGTGTCTGGATGCCATGGCGTGCATCTACTATCACGATGGCAAGAGCACAGGTTGATGCACCAGTGACCATATTACGAGTGTACTGTTCGTGTCCGGGAGTATCTGCGATAATAAACTTGCGTTTATCTGTTGAAAAATAACGATAAGCAACATCGATAGTAATCCCTTGCTCTCTCTCTGACTGAAGACCATCAACCAGAAGTGCTAAGTCAAATGCCTGATCCGTGGTATTAAATTTCTGTGAGTCTTTTTCAATGGCAGCCATCTGATCTTCGTAGATGAGCTTGCTATCGTACAGTAATCTTCCAATCAGGGTTGATTTACCATCATCAACATTGCCACAGGTTAAAAAACGCAGCATGTCTTTGTTTTCATGAACTTTAAGATAAGCTTCAATATCTTTTTCAATCAAGTCTGATGAATGCGACATCGTCTTTTCCTCTTTATCAAACCATGCTTGAGAAGTTTGATTTAATTCTGTTGGTAGTACCGGGTAAGTACATCGATAAAACGAGCTTTCTCATCAAGGGGGAGAGCATTGATACCAGCCGCCGCCTTTCGTCCTCCTCCTGTGACAAACTGACAGCAGATTTCATCAGCCCCAGTACGATTATTTAGTGGTGCACGAACACTGACGGTATAATCCCGCTGATTCTCATTGAGCGTAAGTACGGCATGGGCAAGCTCTGGAGATTGATTAGCCAGCTCGTTACTGAAGACCCCACTGATACGGCGGGCCCAGGCTTCACATGGCAGTTCAAATACCCGGCAGGCAGTATTTGCTGTCAGAGGTTCTATGGCAGTGATACATGAATGGTCGTGTGCATATCCTTTTCTTAGCCGGTAATAGGGAGACTCTGGATCTTCCCGAAGCATAAACGGGGTCGGATAATTGAGTAATTGTTGGAACAGTGTGCCCGGGGGAATATGCAAATCATCAAGGGTTGCACCATAACCATTGTAGTTGATGAGTGTTCCCAGCTCGCAGAGAAAGTCGGTATCTTCCTGACTTAAACCTTCATTCTTTGCCATAGATTGTGCTCGCTGGTGGAGGTTATCTCCAAAAGCAGCAGCAATAGCCCAGGCTACAAATTTTCCTTTTAACTTTTGATTAATCAGCAGACCGGTACATATTTCAGAATCAAGGTTGATCAGTGTTTCGAGGTGTGGCGACAGAGGAATGTCTCCAGTCCGGTGATGATCACAATAAAATACACTGACTTCTTGATCCAGTAACTGCTGTAAGGGTGCAGTATTTTTCTCCATGGAGATGTCCAGTACTGTTACCGATGTTGCATCTCCAGCAGTCATAACATGATTGAGTAGCTTGATGTCTCTTTTCACACCAGTAATTAACTGGCTTTGTTTTGGATCGGCAAGGCGTAGCTGCAACAGGGCAATAATACCGTCGGCATCTCCGTTAAATACGTCATAATGCATTACTTCTCTCCTTCGAGATAACCGAGCTGGCGAAGTTTTTCTATGATTTCTTCAGCACATGCTTCAATTGAATTTTCTTCTGTTTTTATATGTATTTCTGGATGAAGTGGTGGCTGATATTCAGAATCGATACCCGTGAAATTTTTGATGGCACCAGCCCGGGCTTTCTTATACAGGCCTTTCGGATCTCTGATTTCACAGATAGCCAGTGGAGTATCAATATAAACTTCCAGAAATTGTGTTTCTGGCAGTAACTCTCTGATTTGTTGGCGATCTGTAACAAACGGAGAAATAAAAGCAGTCAGTACAATCAATCCTGAATCGGCAAATAATTTTGCCACCTCACCGATACGGCGGATATTTTCAATCCGGTCTGTATCACTGAAACTTAAATCTTTGTTCAGTCCATGGCGTATATTATCGCCATCAAGCAGATAACTATGCTTTCCCAAATTGAGTAAACGAACTTCTACTGCATTCGCAATTGTTGATTTTCCTGAACCACTTAACCCTGTAAACCATAAAACCACTGGTTTTTGACCTTTTTGTCTAATACGCTCCTGATGTGTTACTGATGAGTGATGCCATACAATATTACGACTTGTATCATGGTCTTTATATTCATCAGAAGTACTCATCAGAAATATCCCTCACGCTTTTTCTTTTCCATTGAACCTGAACTGTCGTGATCGATCGCTCGTCCCTGTCTTTCAGAGGTGGTTGTTAAGAGCATCTCCTGGATGATTTCCGGAAGAGTCGTTGCTTTGGACTCGATCGCACCTGTCAGTGGGTAACAGCCTAATGTTCTGAAACGAACCATTCTTTCTTCAACCATTTCGCCTTCTTCCAGTTTCATTCGATCATCGTCAACCATAATTAACATGCCATCCCGTTCGACAACCGGACGTTTTTGGGCGAGATAAAGACTGGGAATTTCGATATGTTCCAGATAGATATATTGCCAGATATCCAGTTCAGTCCAGTTTGATAACGGGAATACCCGAATACTTTCGCCTTTGTTTACCCGCCCATTATAGATGTTCCATAATTCCGGACGCTGGTTTTTTGGATCCCAGTGATGGTGTTTGTCTCTGAATGAATAGACACGCTCTTTAGCCCGGGATTTCTCTTCGTCACGTCTGGCTCCTCCAAACGCTGCATCAAAGTGGTATTTATCGAGCGCCTGCTTTAATCCCTGTGTTTTCATGATGTCAGTATGCTTCGAGCTACCGTGGATAAAAGGATTGATATTCATCGCTAACCCTTCAGGGTTCTGATGAACGATCAGTGTCATGCCAAGTTTCTTTGCCATATAGTCCCTGAACTGGATCATTTCCTTAAACTTCCATGTAGTATCTACATGCATCAGAGGAAAGGGTGGAACGCCCGGAGCGAAAGCCTTCTGGGCCAGATGTAGCATGACCGAAGAATCTTTACCGACAGAATACAGCATGACCGGGTTATCAAATTCAGCTGCGACTTCCCGTATGATATGTATGGATTCGGCTTCTAGCTGTTTCAGGTGGGTCATACGTTCAGGAGAAAGTATCATGTCTGTTTCCCTTGATAAAATGAATGAGTAACTACAGGTAAAAAATTGTAATACATCCAATAACAACAGCACTATACATGAGGCTGACTGGTAAGCCCATGCGGACAAAATCAGCGAGTCGGTATTGTCCGGCGCTATAGACCATGAGGTTGGTTTGATAGCTGTAAGGGCTTATGAAGCTTGCGCTTGCACCAAATGCAATTGCCAGAATATACGTTTTAGGATCCACTCCCATGTTGGTTGCAAGACCATATGCGATTGGAAAACTCAGGGCTGCGGCTGCATTATTCGTGATCAACTCTGTTAAAAGCCAGGTGATGCCGTAAATTAGCAGTAAACCGATGAAAGGAGTAAAAACGGTATGATGCCTTTGAATCCATCCTCCCAATTCATGAAAGCCATCGGATTGGCTGACTGTCTGAGAGAGGAGAATTGCCGTAGCTATAATCAGCCAGATATTTCTGGGGAATCGCTGTATGATTTCATTTGGATTCAGACATCCACATAGCAGTAACAAGCCAAGAAATATGAGCAGACTTTTGAATAACGATGCGATTCCTAATGCTGCAAGTGCGATCGCTGTAATAAATCCGATAACCGTCAATTTTTCCCGGATGCCATGTAAATATTGCTCTGTAGTTACACCACTCACCTGATAGAAATTCTTATTTATGTTCCGGCGCGATTTAAAATCGTCACCGATTGCCAGAATCAGATAATCTCCTGCAAAAAGAGTAGCATCACCTAATTTCCCTGAAATTTTTTCACCATCTCTGCGAATGCCAACGACTGCGGCATCGAATAAGGCTCTAAATCCGACTTCTTTCAGATTCTGCCCGACCAGTATACTATCCGGACGGATAATAACTTCGGTTAAGTTGTTCAGTGGTAAACCATTTCTATCTGCATAAGAGTTAAGTCCGTCAAACTGTGTCAACAGAGTGACTTTCTTAATATCGCCACTGAAAATCAATCGGTCTTCGGGTTCAATGATATCGTATGGTGTGACAGGAGAAATTAATCGTTTTCCCCGTAATATTTCTACTAAAAATAAGGACTCCAAATTGCGTAATCCATTTTTTTCAATAGATTTTCCGATAAGGCTGGATTGAGGGTGAACTGAGACATCGATGAAATAATCAGAAGCAACAGTATGGTAAGTCACTTGATCGGGGAGCCAGTGAGAACATAACAGCAGTATCAGACCGCAGGATAGAACGATTACACTACCGATCAGCGTAAAATCAAAGAATGTCAGTTCAGAAAGTCCCTGATCGATAACCATACTATTTACAATTAAGTTGGTCGACGTTCCTATCAGAGTTAACGTTCCACCTAAAATTGCTGAGTATGATAATGGAATTAATAACTTGCTTGCTGTGTGGTGAGGGTTATTACGAATTGGAGATAGCATTGTTGAAACTACAGCTGTGTTATTGAGGAAGGCTGAAGCGATAGTTGTAACAAGGTACAACCTGATCCATGTGGCATAATATCCGGGTTTAATGACATAGTTTGTGATGATTCTGAGTAGTTTGGTTTTTTCCAAAGCAAGGGAACATACCATCAGGAGTATCAGCGTTAATAGACCTGGATTAGCAAAGCTGGCGATCACCTGTTCACTGGAAACCTGATTACTTATATAGAGGAACAGAAGTAATGCTCCAAAAACACGTTCAGGATATGACTGGTAGCGGATTAAACCCAGAATGGTCAGAATAAATGCTATCAATATCACTGTTGAACCATTTAGTAACATCATTTCTGAATTTTCATCCGCTCTTGTTAGTTGCTCTCAGTATTTTGTTTGCCGGACTCGGTTTATTGAACTTATCCGGATGCAAGATTAAAATTGTTGGCTGTTATTGCGCCGTTGCTTTTGTAAACCAGGGCGAACGGGCATCCGTCATATTGTAAAGTTCGTACTGGCGGTTTAGTTTTTGCCCTCCGTCTCTCATCAACGGTAGCCAGGAAATATTAGCCCGCTGAACACTTGGCTTGACCGTCATAAGATCCAAAGGAATCGAAATGTAAAACCCTTTGGTAAAGCTTCCCTCTCCATATTCTGACGCTGACAGATTTGTTTTGGCTGCAAATACTCCGGCAATGACGCCACTTTCAAACTGTTTAGAAAAATCAACCGTCACGCCTTTATCTTCGGTGAGATATTGTCCGGCACTAATCTTTATTAGCGTATTATCGAAGAGTGACCAGAACTGTGGTTGCCAGTAGAGTGTTGCGTGACCAGTGAATGCACCTGTCTGGACCCGGTAATAGCGGGCAGTCTGGGGGTCAAAATGACGTTCCTCCTTATATAGACTCATCATCGTATCCGGATCTCGTTGTTTCACGTAGTTGCCATCAATACCAAAAGCCCAGTTCTTATTCAGAGGCCGGTAGAGGATCTCCCCGCCGACGCCGGCAAACATGGATTCCAGATAACCACCATAAGTTTGACCATAGAAACTATGGCCGTAATGGTCAAAGTATGTCAGTTGGAGGTTGTCCACACGGAACGCGTGATCATAGTACTGGCGTGTCAGGGTTCTCACTCTTTTTAGATATGTACCGTCGGGAGGAACGGTATATTTATACTTATCATAGTTATCAATAAGATTACCATATAGACCACCGGATAGCTGGAAGTGTTGCCCCAGACGATAACTGCTGGTGGCTTTCACTCCGATGGCATAGAGATAAAAATTCTCGGAGCCGCCGAAAGACTGTTGCAAAGATGGTGTCAGGCCAAACTGCCAGTTTGTATTATCACGAGCTTTAAGTTCTCCTGATGTGGAAGATGGATCTTCGGTTGTTCTGGCATCATCAAAATCGGCCTCCGGATAATTATTTTCAGCAACACGTTGAAAAGCATAAGCATTAACCTGTGTTTCAGTGAGCGGCTGACCGTTTTGTGTTTCAATGATCTTATAGGTATCAACATCTAATCCACTATTGGCAATGATCAGTGCTGCCCGTTCTTCCGCTTCTTTTCTGTTACGATACTTTTGCTGTGTTCCTTCCAGAGTCAACGTTCGGTCATCTTGATCTTGCCGAACCGAAACCTGTTGATAACCAGCGATTTTCTGTACATCGTTAACGAGTTGCTGCCATTCATCATCTGAAAGTGTGCTTTTCCTGGGGTGTGGTTGGTAGTCTGGCCGGGGTTCATCAATCCAGACGGGTTCCAGTTTTGCTAGATTAGTGTTTAACGAAATGCCTGCTGTCAGAATATTCCCCCGTTCATAGCTTAGCCTTAAACGGGCCCAGTCTGCTAACGAATAAACCAAACCAACATTCCATGGCGTGGATACGCTCATGTCTTTTTTCCCCTGAGTCACAGGGAAATCGCTTTGATAGTCATTGCCATCATATTCGAGTTTTAAAATGAGCGGCTCGAATGGGGTCTGGTATTCTATTCCGCCATATACTGAAGAACATCCAGTAAACATACTGCCAAGAGAAATGCTCCCTGCAGAAGTACTGTAGCCTGTGCTTCTGCCACAGTCTGAAGACGTATGATGATTGCCTGACAGGTTGCCTCTGTTGCCGAGATATCCCCAGCCGACTCCCAGGGTAAAGTCGAGTGGGCCAAATTGTTTATTGGCTGCGACAAATTCGCCATCAAATAGCCCGGTGCCGCCAATATCCCGGAATCCGACTGAAATCTGCGGAAGCCAGAAATTTTCTTCAATCAGCCCAAGTTTTGCATCAACTGATTTGTCAGTATATTTTGTGTCGCCACTAAAACTTGCATCGTTACTGTAGAGTAAGTCATGAATTTGGGTATAACGAACGGTGGTCTCCAGCCAAGGGAATAGTTGTAGGGAGATTGAATAATTAATATAGTCATCATTATTTGTGATGTTAAATGCAAGTGCCCCATCTGGCATCATACGTCCGCTAGGCATTTGCATCAGTCCCACGCCTCCAAAGTCAGATTGGGAGTGAGTCAGTGACGGAGTGCTGAACTCATCAGCGTAGGATGTCATTGATGCCAGGCCAAAAATAACTGAGGCAATCGTCATGGATGTATATGTAGAGCGATTCAAATAACCGGATATTTTTTTGATCATGGCAATCTGTTTCTTAGTAGCTCGACAACAAGGTCGTTAGGATTCTGAAGGTGATCATCTGGATAAATAACGGGCAATTCTTCTACGGGAAGAGGGACATAAATGATAGCTCCCGGAGCAATTTCTGAAAATGTCTGGTTCCAATATCCGACACGATGTTTTTCTACTTTTCCATCAGGCTGGATTACAAAAATTTCAGGGATAGTGATATCAACTAACCCAGCTGCCTGAGCATAACTTCTTGCATCAAGACGAGAGCGCCATGGTCGTTTTCCTGGTGTTGTAACCCCACCTAAAACCAGAACATCTTTTGGACTTTTTTTCAGAGAAATAAGCCAGTGTCCTGAAAGTTGAGGATTGAGCCGATGACTTAAACGAGTTGCATCCGGATCGATCGTTTGAAAGATCCTTTTTGCATAATGTAAAGCGTTCAGAGAATCGTTGAGCTGGGACCAGTAATACCAGGAATCATGATATCGCTGGCTGGCAATATCCTGCTGTTTTGTGACGAAAGATAAGACTTGCTGCTTTAAACTATAAGGTACATTTATATCGTATAACCCTGACATCATCCAGTCGGTCGTTTTCCAGTCGGTTCCTGTCTTATCCAGTCCTTGTAAAACAGCTTCATCAAGACGAGGAAGATAGTCAAATTCTATATGTATTTGGGAAGATGATGCGAAGTGAATTTCTACATCCACTGGAGATGATGCATATGAAGCAGGAGTAAATGTTA
Organism: Vibrio mangrovi; assembly: GCF_024346955.1. Taxonomy (NCBI): domain Bacteria; kingdom Pseudomonadati; phylum Pseudomonadota; class Gammaproteobacteria; order Vibrionales; family Vibrionaceae; genus Vibrio; species Vibrio mangrovi. The sequence continues at coordinate 281,462 of NZ_AP024883.1, forward strand.
TGCTGACAATTGTTATAAAATAAGAAATGATTTTCCATAAAGTCATTCGTTATTTTCTCCGGCATAAGGTTTACCAACGGATAGCATTATTTTTTCTGAACCTGGAAAAATATGCTGCTCACTTGCTATGACAGCTCCGGTGTGAGGGTTAATCCAGTAGTCGTTTTTATATTGTTGTTTTAATTGGGGAATCTTTACCTCTTCAGTAATATGTAATAGTGATTTTTTCCCATTTGGTAAGTCTTTACTTTCTATATTCCCTATCGTAAATGTAGATACAGCCTGATAATTGGAATGATATCCAGGCAGCCAGCTTATTTTATATTCCCAAATATGTGGCGTCGAATTTTTTTGCAATCCTAACTTGAGTGGATCCATATTTTTTGACTCAAGTTGGATTATATTTCCATCTCTGAGATTGACTGTTTTAACAATTCTACCTGACAATGTTACCAACACTTCATGATTAGCTGATAACCATTTTAAAGCAACAGATTCATTTGGTGATTGTGTTGGTTCTGCCCATGTGAGAATCATCAAAGCTTGTGGGTTGTCTCCCATTTTTACATATAAACTTGCATACGGGAGTTTATCAACTTCTCTCGGAGAAATAAGGTTATCATCTGGTCCTAAGAATGCTGACTGAATCGTATCTGATAGATCTTGTGTACTTTGAGAGCACCCTGCAAGTAAAAGCAAATTAATAATCAACAAGTAGTAATAATGAGAAATACGAGGGAAATTTGTCATATAGGTATAATTGTTAAAATAAACAACAACCGCTGAAAACGGCTGTTGTTTTTATTAAAATAACAGTAAATGACAGCTCTTATTGAGATGAACTCACTGTCGTTGAGGTGTTGTTTGAAGCACTCACGGCGATAGCTGTTGCTGCTACAATAGCTGCTGTTGCTGCTGCGACGGTTGCTGTAACGCCACCTACGGCAGCTCCGGTTGCTGCAGTAACACTACCTGCGGTTACTCCGCCAGCACCTGCTCCGGCACCAGCACCAGCAGCGCCGGCACCACCTGCACCACTTGTACCGCCTCCAGAAACTACGCCAGCTGCTGGAGCGGCAGAAGCAATACCACTGAAAGCAAACATTGCTAACAAAGTAATTGCGGTTTTCTTCATACTTTATCTCCTAGGAAATAACGTTAACATCGATGCTGCTCACAAAAAATACAAGAGCTTATTAAACATAATACACTTTTGAAGATTATGTAAACAAAGCGGATGATTTTAGAATGCGTTGAGTATTTTGTTATTAATAAATTATTTTATATTTCTTAGTGTTACCTTGTGTTGTTGGACCTATATTAAGTTATTTCTGATGAGGTTGTGATTTTAATGATTTGATAGCGAAGCTATAGTTCTATTAGCATGAGAATGCTCATATGGCACAGTAGTTTTTATCATTGTCATGTAACGAAATAATTTTAATCATAAAATTTGCTAAATTTAATTTTCTCTACTAAAACAATGAAACAAAGGTAAAAAAGTTTAAATGTCAGATGGTTCAGTATGGTTAGTCGTTATTAGTAGTTAATTGTGAGCCGCCAGTTACGGTATACACATGTCGCAATAAGTTTTTCTCATGAATACAGTAAACAGAATAATTCTGATGTATCTACATGTCAGAGTAGACTTTTTCGACATCTATTTTTGACTACTGATGATTGTCCAGGCTGATTAATCATAAGCATTATTTTTAAGATTTTTAAACACCTTTGCGGACTGATACCGATGAGCGTTTATTCTCTCTATGATTAGGTATTTGTGTCGTACTCAAGGATGAGCTTTTAATAATGCTTTCTGGGAAGCCGACCCAAGGGCGGTAGCGTGCTTATCCTAATCCTCTTCACTTCATAAGACGAATGCCACTATCGGTTTGGCGTTGGATTTCATTACTGTCAGGGACATGATTCTGCGATTTTATTCATTCTGTATAGCACTTTTGCCTCTGCTTTTTTCTCCTGAAAATGAGGCAGCACCATGGATTTCAATGGATGATCCTTATCTGAGAGCGGACTTACAGATGTTGGCTGATGCCGGTCTTATTTCTGTTCCTATTCATTCTTATCCGATGCGCTGGTCTCGTATTGAGGCTGATTTACAACTGATGAGAATGATCCAATTACCTCCATCACTAAATCAGGCATATGAACATCTCAGTTATGCTTTGGAACGAGCCATGACTGGGCATGGGAGGAGACATGTCCACCTGTCTTACGCAGACCATTACCGAAATGATGAAAGTTTTGCGGCTCCGGCGACAACACATTGGCAAATAAAGTCGAGTTATGAATTTGTTGGGAGAGAGTACGCTCTGCGTGTTGCTGCAAACTATCAGCGTTCTCCCGATGAATCAGGCAAGGAAGACTCTGATTATGGGCTGGATAGCAGTTATCTGGCTGCTAGTTGGGGAAATTTAAGTGCGACTCTGGGGAGTCTGCAACATTGGTGGGGGCCGACCTGGATTTACAATTCGGTCTGGGGGCATACTCGCAGAACAGTTCCCGGCTTTAATTTAGCATACGACGCTTATGAGTGGCCCATCTTGGGGAGCTGGCATGCTGAAACTTTCTGGGGATTCAATGAAACTCAAAACAGTAATCATAAACAGTGGGCCAATCGATTTGAGTTTAGTCCGGTAAGCCGGCTGAATATAGGTTTCGTTCATCAGAAATGGTTTGAGAAACATGACTGGGATGGATATCTGACTGGTTCAATACAACCCCAAGATGGTGAACAGGAACAATATAGTACTGATATCCGGTTGAGTTTACCTGTACTCAATGTTGGAACAGACTTGACTCAAAGTATTTATGTCCAGGGGACCAGTTTAGTCAATGAGCACTCACTCGGTTCCTTAGTGCTGGGGTGGCAGAGCCAGTTTGATCTGGGAGAGCAATCTTTGCGCTGGGTTGCTGAAGTGAAGCAACTGACTAATGAAGCAAAACAGCAGTGGCGAAATATGCTGTCTGACCGGACTCAAATGGCAGGATTGCACTATTACCAGCCGATAAATGGTACTGATATCGGGGAAGCAAAATCACTGAAGTTACTTTGGATAACGCCGAATAGCTGGGAACTGACATTACAGGGGCAAAGCTATCACTATGCTTATCAAAAAACACAAGAAAAATTTACTACCTATGTGCGTTTGCCGTTGGCAAATAGCCGTCTGACTTTTGGCTCTGATTACACACCTGATACAACAAGCAGTCAAACAGATAAATGGAACTACTGGGCTACCTGGGATTTTCGTTTCTAACTGATTCATTATTAATTGATCGGATGTTGGATGAACTTGATGAGATATCTTCTATTCAAATTAGTCACAATTTTTTTAATCTCCCTTAGTTCTGCTTCCTGGGCGGCAAACTTTACTGCATCACAGATTGATCTGTTGAAGCAATTGCCTCCGGCACAGCAAAAAGCTCTGGCTTTACAGTATGGTATCGATTTATCTACATTGCGTGGTGAGTATTCTGACACTGAGCACTCGGTACCTGTGCAAACAATACAACCGAGATCAGTAAACAAGTCCGACGATTCTCAGACTGATTTACAGCAAGAGGATAATGCTTCCCCTGATGAGTCCGGGCCGTTGTCCGACTTCGGATATGAGTTGTTCGCCGGTCAGCCTTCCAGCAATACTCCTATTGATGATTTACCTGTCCCCAACAATTATTTGATTGCTTCCGGTGATGAAATTGATGTCCAGCTATTTGGTAGTCAGAACAACAATTACAGCCTTAATGTTTCCCGGGACGGCAGCATTCAGTTTCCGGAATTAGGTCCGATTCATGTTGCCGGACAGACTTTCAGTGAGTTGAAAGCCAATCTGACTGAACGGATTAAAAAACAGATTCTGGGTGTTGATGTAGCCATTTCACTTGGCTCATTACGGACCATGCAGGTTTATGTGACGGGAGATGTTTATCGTCCGGGAGCCTATAACATTCCAAGTCTGGCAACTGTCACACAGGCATTGATTGCTGCCGGGGGATTCAATAAAAGTGGTTCATTAAGAGATATTACGGTTCTCCGGGATAATAAAGTTGTTACACGGCTGGATTTGTACCGCTTGCTATTAGAAGGAAATAAGCAAAACGATATTCGCCTGCAGTCAGGTGATACTGTATTTGTTGGTCCCAAAGGTGCTTCTGTTCGTATTCAGGGGAAAGTCCGCCGTCCCGCGATTTATGAAATTGAGTCTGGAACAACAATTGGTCAGCTAATAAAACAGGCTGGTGGCAGTAAAGCGAGTGCCTACTTACTTAAAGTGAAGATCAAACGCTACCGGGATAATGGCATACATGTCCATACGCTGGATGTGACGAAAGCAAAAGATAAGCAGTTTGTACTTCAGGATGGTGATGAAGTCACGGTTAGTCCGGTGGGTGATGTCTTAAAGAACTCGGTGATTGTCCGGGGAGCTGTAATCCGGCAGGGAGCATATGCATACCACACAGGAATGAAGATTTCTGATTTATTCGTTTCATCTGATGACCTGATGCCTAATGCTGATCTGGATTATGCACTGGTCGTGCGCGAACTAAGTCATAAACACAATGTAAAAGTTTTACAGTTTAGTATCAATAAAGCAATAAATGCTGTGGGAGCTCCGGACAATTTGGAGTTGTCATCGGGGGATCAGGTTTTGGTCTTTGCAACGGATCTGTCACTAGATAACTGGCAGGCTGAGCCGGTAAAACGTGATTTGTCATTGCCTGATAGGTCATCTACCCGTTCTTCAGCGGATAGTTTGGATAGCCCTGATGGTTCCGTAAACAAGGAAAAGAACCATAAGAAGGATACCACTCGTGATGCTTTAACCGGAGTGACCCTGGTCTCTGAAAAAGAATCGATGTTGGCTGTTAAAGATAGTGAAGTTGATAATCAGGAGCAACAACAACATGAACCGGCATCCAGAGTTCGGTTATTAGAACCTTTAATTGCCCGCTTGAAATTGCAGGCAGTCAATGGGGAAAAAGTCAAAATATATGAAATTAGTGGTGCTGTCCGTTACCCGGGAGTTTATCCGCTTGTTGAAGGCGGAAGGTTAAGAGATGCAATTGCCGCCGCGGGAGGGCTGTTGGAATCGGCAGCGAAAGATCAGGCTGAATTGTCGCGGGTCATTCTTATGCCTGGAAGTGTTTCGCTGAATCACCAGAAATTTGATTTGCTGAAATCACTGACCAACCCGGATGATAACTTTCTGCTGGAATCAAAAGACCGGATTGATATTCAACGTAAAACGAACTGGAAAACGGATAATGTTGTTGAAATTCAGGGTGAGGTAAGACACCCGGGTAATTATACCATTAATCAGGGAGAGACAATTGTTGATTTGGTGAAGCGTGCCGGAGGGCTTTCCCGGTTTGCCTACCCGCAAGGGGCAGTATTCAGCCGGGAGATTCTGCGTATTCAGGAACAACAACGGATGAAGATGGTGACGAATAATCTCCGGCAAGAGATCGCTTCGCTGACTCTTCGGCGACAAAGTAGCGCAGCAACTTATACATCATCTCCGACTGAAGCCTTAAAGGTTGTCGATGATTTATCTAACATTCCAGCCGTCGGGCGGTTAGTGATCGACTTACCTAAAATTTTAGAAGGCCGCTCCCATGTAAAAATCATGCTTGAAGGTGGCGATAAACTCTACATTCCTCCCAAACGAAATACGATTTCAGTATTAGGACAGGTGCAGATATCCAGTAATTTCACTTTTGATCCAAGTTTATCGGTAGATAAATACATCGATTTGGCCGGCGGAGAGAAAAAACAGGCAGATACAAACCGCGTTTATGTCATTCGGGCAAATGGTGCTGTTATGTTACCGAATCAGTCTCACTGGTTTGTTCGTTCGGAAAAACCGTTGGAACCGGGAGATACCATTGTTGTTCCGATTGATACTGATTATCTGGATGGTTTGAGTACATTTAGTACGGCAACACAAATGATGTATCAGATTGGCGTGGCGTGGAATGCGGTTAAATGATCGGGTGTTTTCTGGCAATCAATACTGGTTGTGAATTGACGATGACGAGACTGTTTTTGAAATCAGAAGGGCTGTGACCATTTATGACTGAATATGAAAGCCGACAAGTTACCGATATTCCGGTATTACCACAGACAAAGACGGAAGAAGAGATTGATCTCAGCGTTTTGTTTACTGTGTTGTGGCGCGCAAAATGGTTCATTATCGCCTGCACACTATTTTTTGCGATAGCTGGGGGAATTTATGCTTTTATGAAGCCAGATATCTATCGGGCGGATGTTCTTCTTACACCAACAACAACTGATTCGGGATCTCAACTGGAGTCTGTTGCCAGCAGACTGGGCGGATTAGCATCACTGGCGGGAATTGGGGTCGGTAGTGGTTCTTCAGGAGTACAGAAGGCGTTGTATGCCTTGCAGGTGCTTCAATCCCGGAAGTTTATTGGAAACTTTATTCAGAAACATGACCTGTTAGTTCCGTTAATGGCAGCCAAAGGATGGGATAAAGAGAATGGTGAATTAATTTATAACTCCGATATGTATGATGTGAAACACCATCAATGGGCAAGTAAAGAAGGAAGAGTATTCAAACCGAAATTACTTGTTGCTACCCACTATTTTAAGCGAGAAATACTGCAGATTGATATTGATACCGAGGCAAAAATGGTTACGGTCAGTATTGATTTCTATTCCCCATATATTGCCCAACAGTGGGTGAACTGGTTGGTCGAAGATTTGAATCATGAGATCCGCTTTCAGGATATGACCGATGCTCAGAACAGTATCGATTATTTAAATCAACAAGTACTTCGGACCAGTTTGGCAGATACTCGTTCAATGCTCTATCAATTGATCGAACAGCAGACGAAGAAATTAATGTTGACCAAAGTACATCAAGAATATGTCCTTAAAACGGTAGACCCGGCTGTTGTTGCTGCGGGGCCAGCAAAACCAAGACGATTACTGTACATCGCCGTTGCATGTGTATTGGGTGGATTTATTGCTGTATTGATGGTCTTTATCAGGCAGTTTATTCGAAATAATCGGAAAAATTAAAAAAATATCATCAGCATGACGTTTTGTTCGGTAATTCTCATATCAATAAATTTATTACGTCAGCAATTTAATAATTATTGGAGTAATTTATGAAAGCTGTGATTTTAGCTGGTGGGTTAGGTACTCGGCTCAGTGAAGAAACAGTAATCAAGCCAAAGCCAATGGTTGAAATCGGAGGAAAACCTATTCTTTGGCATATTATGAAAATATATTCTCACTATGGGGTGAATGAATTCATTATCTGCTGTGGTTATAAGGGATATGTGATTAAAGAATATTTCGCGAATTATTTTATGCATATGTCGGATATCACTTTCGATATGGCAAAGAATGAAATGCATGTCCACCATAAACGGGCAGAACCCTGGAAAGTTACATTAGTTGATACCGGGGAAAACTCAATGACTGGAGGTCGGCTGAGACGTGTTCGGGAATATATTCAGAATGAGCCTGAGTTTTTCTTTACTTATGGTGATGGCGTTGCAGATATAAATATAGCAAAGACATTAGATTTTCATCGTTCCCATGGAAAACTCGCTACGCTCACAGCTACCTATCCACCTGGTCGTTTCGGGGTTCTCACTATTGAACGAAATGCTGTTCGTTCTTTTCAGGAAAAACCCAAGGGAGATGGAGCGATGATCAATGGTGGATTCTTTGTCCTCTCCCCAAAAGTGATCGACCTGATTGAGAATGATCAGACGACATGGGAGCAAAGTCCACTGAATCAGTTGGCTGCTGATGGGGAACTGATGGCTTACAGTCACGACGGTTTCTGGCAACCCATGGATACCCTGCGGGATAAAGCTAAACTTGAAGAATTATGGGAGACTCACAAGGCTCCATGGAAGTTGTGGGAGTAAATCGCATGACTGATCCATCCTTCTGGCAAGGGAAGAGAGTATTCATTACAGGTCATACTGGCTTTAAAGGTAGTTGGCTGACATCGTGGCTGGTTTTAATGGAAGCGAGAGTAAAAGGGTTCTCTCTGGGAGTTCCAACCACACCAAGCCTGTTTCACATCGCAAAGCTTGATGAAGTGTGTTCAGAACATCAGATTGGTGATATCCGTAATTACCAGCAACTCTGTCAGGCTATAAAAACGTTTCGTCCTGATATTGTGATTCATATGGCGGCTCAGCCATTGGTTCGATATTCCTATGATAACCCTATTGAAACTTACCAGAGCAATGTTATGGGAACTGTTCATCTGTTGGATGCTATCCGCCAGGTTGACTCTGTCCGTGCGGTTGTATGTGTAACAAGTGATAAGTGTTATGAAAACCGTGAATGGGTTTGGGGATACCGTGAAGTTGAACCCATGGGAGGATATGACCCTTATTCGAATAGTAAAGGTTGTTCGGAGTTGGTTATCAGTGCTTATCGCAATTCTTATTTTAATCCTGATGATTATGCCAGACATGGTGTTGCGATTGCATCTGCCAGAGCCGGTAATGTTATTGGTGGTGGAGACTGGGCATCAGATCGGTTAATTCCTGATGTACTGCGGGCGTTTGAACAAAAGCGGGAAGTTGAAGTTCGTAGTCCGAACGCTATTCGTCCCTGGCAACATGTACTTGAACCTTTATCCGGATATCTGAAACTGGCCGAACAATTATATGAACACGGTGCTGATTTCAATGGTGGATGGAACTTTGGTCCGGATAGTACAGATGCCCGAACTGTCCGATATATTGTCGATAGGCTGGCGCAGTTATGGGGAGATGGTGTGTCATGGAGAATGAAGGAAGGCGTTCATCCTCATGAAGCACATTATCTGAAATTGGATTGTTCCAAAGCCACTCAGTTACTTGATTGGCATCCTTGTTGGAGCCTATCTAAAAGTCTGAAAAGAATCGTGGACTGGCATCATGCATGGCTGGCCGGTGAGAATATGCAACACTATAGTCTGAATGAAATCAGAAGTTATATCGAGAGCAGGGATGACGCATGACCGAGCAAAAACTACGAACTCAAATCGCAGACTTAGTGAGTCAATATGCTAAGCAAAAATATCAGGATAAGGCCTTTAACCCAGGTTTAGATGTCATTCCTCCTTCAGGTAAAGTTCTCGGTGAAGAAGAACTTCAGTATATGGTTGAAGCTTCTTTGGATGGCTGGTTAACGACTGGGCGGTTTAATCAGGCATTTGAGAAAAAATTAGGGGAATTCTTTGGCGGAGGTCATGTATTAACAACGACATCAGGTTCCTCTGCTAATTTATTGGCGATGACTGCACTCACATCGCCGAAACTGAAAGATCGCGCACTTAAGCCCGGTGATGAAGTGATTACTGCAGCTGCTGGATTTCCGACAACTGTGAACCCTATTATTCAGAACGGGTTAGTTCCGGTTTTTGTTGATGTTGATATACCAACTTATAATGTCGATGCCCGGTTGGTTGAAGCTGCTGTAAATGAAAAAACTAAAGCAATCATGATTGCCCACACATTGGGAAACCCTTTCAATTTAGCTGAGATTAAGATGATTGCCGATAAATATAAGCTCTGGCTTATTGAAGATTGCTGTGATGCCTTAGGAACATTGTATGATGGCAAACTCGCCGGTACTTTTGGTGATATTGCGACAGTGAGTTTTTATCCGGCTCATCATATAACAATGGGAGAAGGTGGTGCTATTTTCACTCAATCCGGTAAATTAAGACGAATTATTGAATCATTCCGAGATTGGGGACGGGACTGTTACTGTGATCCCGGATGTGATAACACCTGTGGGCAGCGCTTTTGCCAACAGCAGGGCTCTTTACCATATGGTTATGACCATAAGTATACCTATTCACATTTAGGCTATAACCTTAAAATTACCGATATGCAGGCCGCATGTGGATTGGCACAACTTGACAAACTTCCTGAATTTATTCAACAGCGTAAGAACAACTTTATCTATCTGAAAAATGGACTACAGAGTTGTACTGAGTTTATTGAATTGCCCGAAGCAACAGACAATTCAGAACCTTCTTGGTTTGGTTTCCCTATTACTTTAAAAGAAAATTATGGGGTTGGACGTGTTGAACTCATTCAATTCTTAAATGAAGCAAAGATAGGGACTCGGTTACTGTTTGCAGGAAATCTAACGCGTCAACCATATTTCTCTAATATACATCATCGAGTTGTAGGGAGTCTGACTAATACAGACAGAATTATGAATCAGACTTTCTGGATTGGTATCTACCCTGGACTAAACTCTTCTCACCTTGATTATATTATCGAAAAATTTAAAGATTTCTTCGGGTTAAACTTTTGATGGTTTGATATGAGAATTTTACTTCTGGGGGCAAATGGCTACCTTGGTCAGCATTTAAGTCAGTGTTTATCCAAGACTGAATCTGTTTTAGGTTTAGTGAGACGTTCTTTCTACAGTGATTACTGTAACATAGTGAATTTAAATAATGAAAAATGGGAAGATATAATTTTAGATTTCGAACCTGAATTAATTGTTAATACAATCACATGTTATGGGAGGTATGGAGAGTCTGCTGAGAAAATATTGGATGCAAATGTAACCTTGCCTATAAAAATAATATCTAGAATATCAGAAGAAATTAAAAATTTCACATTTATTAATTGTGGGACAAGCTTACCCAGAGAAGTGAATCTGTATGCTCTGACAAAATGTCAACTGGATGAACTTCTTATCTATTACTCGCATATGCGTGGGTTTAACTATATTAACTTGAATTTGGAAGGATTCTATGGAGTAGCATGTCAGAACTCATTCATTAATCATATTTTTAAACAATGTATACGTGGTAACGATATTAACCTAACTCTAGGTGAACAATATAGAGACTATATATATATAGAAGATCTATTATCAGCTATTACAACTATCATTCAAAATATTTCAAAAGTAAAAGTATATAAAAAAATAGATATTGGAACTGGACATCCAATACAGATAAAGGAGCTAGTAAGTAAAATATGTAAATTGACTAGCTATAACAAAGAGCCTCGATATGGTGTATTAAAGTATCGAGAAAATGAGTTGATGTATAGCTGTCCAGATATCAGTATATTATCTGGTTTAGGTTGGAAGTCATTATATGATATCGATAGTGGTTTGTCTGATTTGTATTCGAAAGAGTTTAAATGACAGATCTTAATAACAAGAATGTTATTCATTCTATATTCAATTCGGGATGGCTTATTTTTGATAAAGTCACCAGATTGATTTTAGGAATTCTTGTTAATATATATTTGGCAAGAAAAATGGGGGCAGAGTATTATGGTGAAATTAGCTATGCTATTGCCTTTGTTGCATTCTTTGATGCAATCAACCTTTTAGGGTTAAACCAGATTGTTGTCAGAGATTTAAGTCAGTCTAAAAATAATAAAAAATTCATACTAGATGTAACAATATCACTAAGACTTATTTCTGCGATATTAAGTATACTTTTAAGTGTTACGTTTGCCTTTGTTTTAGGAAAAAACATTACAGCAATTGCAATTGTATCTTGTGGTCTAATACTTTCACTAGGGAATGTGTGTGACTTATTCTTCCAAAGTGAAATTAAAAGTAAGTATACAGTTATAGCTAAAATAATAGCTTATGTTTTTTCATCTCTATTTAAAGTTGTTGTTATATGGTATGGTGGTGAAATTTCTCTTTATTTGTTCGCTATTCCATTAGAAGTTACGGTAATAAGTTTTATTTTAATCTATCTGCTCTATAGCAAGTATAAATTAAAGTTCACTATACAATTACCTCGCTTTCAATGTGATGGCTATTATATCTCAATATTAAAAGAATCCTTACCTTTAATGATTTCTAATTTGGCTGTTATAACTTTCATGCGTTCTGGGATTATGACTGTAGAGTATTTTTTAGGGAGCCGATCTGTAGGATTGTACTCTGTAGGGGCGAATCTTGCTGAAATGATATTTTTTATACCAGGAATCATAATTACAAGCTTTTCACCTATTTTGGCAAGTTTATCTAAGAATAACAAAGAAAGGTACTTTCTATTGTACCAGCGCTTAATGTTTGTTTTTTGGTGGGGAAGTCTTGCTAGTATATTGATCTATGGGAGTTTATTATACTATTTGATCCCTATCTTGTATGGTGATGATTTTATTTTAAGTAAAGATGTTTTCATTTTACACTTATTATCTTTTCTACCTGTTTGCATGGGGTGCTGCCAGACGATTTGGGTGATAAATGAGCGCAAACCCCAGATAATACTAATTCAAACTATAGTCGGTGCATTATTGTCTTTGATATTAAATGTTTACTTTGTTCAATCTATAGGAGTTATCGGTGCTCCAATTGCAATATTGATAGCTCAAGTGGTTCAATCATTTATAGTTAATTATTTTTTCTGTAAAGATTTATTTTTATTCACTTTTCGATCGCTTCTATGGAGATAATATGTTAAGTATCTGTATTCCAACTTTGAATAGGCCATATTATTTATATAAGGCTATCTATTCTATATATACTCAAAAAGAACATTCTTTATCTTTTGAGTTATGTATATCAAATAATAATTCAGATGTTGATTATAGTGAAGTGGAGAAATATATCCAGGATTTGAGTAGTAAATATGGAAATATAAATTACGTCAGTCAGGATTCTCGTCTTTCTATAGATGAGCATATGCATTATGTTATTAACATGTCTCATGGAGATTATGTCTACATGTTAGGCGATGATGACTTTTTTAAAAATGATGCTTTTATCATATTGAGCCATCTGATTAGTGATCATGTAGATTTTGCATTGGTCAATTCAAACTGGATTGATGGACAAGGCCGATTTATTTCTACAGCTCATAGAGAACCTATATATTTGGATAACATCTCTAAGTATGAGAAATATCTATATTTATATAATAAGTGTACTTATGGTGCTCTCCTAGTTAAAAAATCTCTTTTTCATGATGATGATTTTATCAGGTTATATACTACATCTCATGCTTATTGTTGTTTCTGGATTTCTCTATTAAATAATAATGAACCAAAGAAGATTGTTTTCCAGAATGGTAAGCCTGTTGTTAACTTAAGAGCTGCTGAAAAAAATTATAATCTAGTGAATGTTATTTTTAATGATGTTCATCTGCTTTTTACTAAGTTAATTGATAGTATAGAGGATGAAGAAGGGAAGTATTATATTAATGAAGCATATAAAAGATATAAAAAACGAAACTCAAGTGTACGTTTTTTATGTGGTCTACAGAAAAAGGGAGTAGTTATATCCCAGATTAACTATTCTGATGACACTAATAATTCTTTTTACTTTAAAATAAAGAAACTATTGTCATATACTATATTTAAATTACTTACTCTTTCTAAAGTTGTTAATGTTTAATTATGATGAAAATTGACTTTATTGTAGCTGGTGCAGCTAAATCTGGTACAACATCTTTGTTTCACTACTTAAACTCTCATCCAAGAATTTTTATTCCTAGTGTTAAAGAATGTAGATTTTTTTCTAAATTAGATAAGAATTTCAAAGGACTTGGTGCCGAATACTATAGTAATGAAGGTATCACTGATGATGATGACTATAGAGAATTATTTGTAGGTAATGAGGATAAGATCTGTGGTGATATATCAAATGACTATTTATATTATTCTACGAGAAGTATAGAAAATATAAAAAAATATGTAGGAACTCAAGTTAAAATCATCATCATCTTGAGAAACCCTGTTGAGCGAGCATTCTCTAGCTATATGCATCATATTCGAGAAGGGTGGGAAGTTTTATCTTTCCGTGAAGCTTTAGAGCATGAAGACCAGCGTTTTGCTGATAACTGGGGATGGACATATCATTTCAAGAGAGCTGGTTTATATAGTCAATCTGTGAAGGCTTATATTGATAATTTTAATAATATAAAGATATATACTTATGAAGATCTTAAACACTTAGATTGGTTGATGAGCGATGTTTTTTCCTTTTTAAATGTTGATCAGAATATTATTGATCTACATAGTAAAGAGAAATTTAATAAATCAGGAAGGCCAAGATTTAGATTTATTAATGATTTATCGAACGGTAGAGGAAGAGTTGCAAATGTTATTAAACCAGTAGTGAAAAAACTAATGCCGACACCGTTAATAAGTAAGATAAAAAGAAAAATTAAAAATGTAAATCTAGTTCATGAATCGATAAGTTATGAGGATAGAAATTATTTAATGGATTTTTATAAAGATGATATATGTGAGCTTGAAAAAATCATTGATAGAGATTTATCTGGCTGGTTAGAAAAATAACTTCTGGTGACTTCATGTGTAAATGTCCTATCGACTCCAATACAGTTGATTTCATTTTTCAAGAAAAAGTTTTGGGGAAATATAATGTTAATTATTATAAATGTGAGCACTGTGGTATTATAAAGACTGAGACACCTCATTGGCTTGATGAAGCATATAGTGATGCAATTGCTGGTTCAGATATCGGCTTATTGGAAAGAAATAATTATAACTCTAAAATGGTTTTGACGATATTAAGTCTTCTTAATCGTATTCATGACAGAGTTGTTGATACTGCTGGTGGGTACGGGATTTTAACACGATTATTACGTGATAGAGGTATTCATTGTTATTCTTCTGACAAATATTGTACCAATATGTTTGCGAGTGATTTTTGTGGTGATGACACTCAGGATGTTAAAGTTTTATTAGCATTTGAAGTGATGGAACATTTACCTGACCCTTTGGCTTTTTTAAATGAAACTCTATTTAAATATGATCCTGAGTTGTTGATATTTTCAACTCAAACTTTTACTGAAACTCCTCCTGAAAATTGGTGGTATTATTCATTTCATACAGGGCAGCATATCATATTTTATCAACCTAAATCACTAGCCGTGCTAGCAGATAAACTTGGTTTTAATTATTATATGATTAATGATTCGTATCATATTTTCTCTAAGAACAAAATAAGTAAATTTAAGTTTTTTCTTATAAAAAATAAAATAACCAGAATGTTTTTAAATGTTGTTTTTGAAAGAACTGCAAAACCCAGAAGCCTTTTGCAGAGTGATTATGATGAGATTATATCTAAGTAATAAATATATGGTTAGTATAAGAAGGCTTGCTATAAATTTTTACTATCTTTTGATATTTAATATTTCGCGATTATACTCGATTCTAGCAAATAATTTTAATGTGAATAATAGCCCTTCTTCTGATAATCCTGTTCTAGTTATTTTGAAACCAGATGCAATGGGAGATTATGTATTATTTAGAAATTTTATATATTGCCTTAATACATGTGGTTATAAAATAGTTTTAATTGGTAATGATTCATGGGAGGAGTTTTTACGAACTTATGACGCTATCTATATCGATACTTTTTTTCCATTGAACCGTAATAAATTTATAAAAAATTTTATATATAGGACTAAACAGCTATCTCAATTTGGAATGCTTAAGAATGTAGAAAAAGTTTTGTATCCCTGCTATAGCAGGGAGAGTTATGTTCTTGAAGATATTGTTAAAGTTATTCCTGCATCCTGTAAGATAACATGGTTTGGTGATACATCGAATCAGAGTAATAAATGTCGTGAAAATAGTAAGTCTTTATATACTGATCTATATCAGGATGATGGTGATATTATTTTTGAATTTGAAAGAAATCGTCAATTTTTCTCACGATTTATCGGTAGAGACTTATCTCATATAGAACCATCCCTCAGTATAACATCTGAGAAATCTTTATCTTTGCCTGAGCGATATGCATTTATTTTTCTTGGGGCAAGTGCTAGCTTTCGTCAGTGGCCCGTTGAAAAATATGCTGAAGTTGCAAAGCATGTTCACAATGTCTACGGGCTCAGTATTGTTTTAGGTGGACCTCCTAGCGATTTATCTATTGGGAACGAATTAGAAAATAAGCTATGTAATTTAGGCCAGTGTTTAAATTTTGTAGGAAAAACTAGCCTGATTGAATTGGTAGAATTGATTGCTCGATCAGCCCTGCTTATTTCTAATGAAACTGCTGTTCCACATATTGCGGTGTCTTTACGGCACCATAATATATTTGTCGTTTCTAATGGTAATCATTATGGGCGATTTACACCCTATCCTTATCATATATGTAACCGTTATTTCGCTATATATCCTCCCGAATTAGAGGAGATGAGTGACGAAAGTGAGCGGATTTCAGCTTTCGGGCGTGGTAGCCAACTTAATATTCGCACGATCTCACCACAACGTGTCATTCGGGAAATTACTGAACACATCGAACTATAGATTCTGTATTATGAAAAAAGCACTGATTACAGGGATTACCGGGCAAGATGGCTCTTATCTTGCAGAATTTCTTCTTAAAAAAGGATATGAAGTTCATGGTCTTAAAAGACGTACTTCATCGTTCAATACTCACAGGATTGACCATTTATATCAAGATCCACACGAATCTGATCCAAAGTTAAAGCTTCACTATGGTGATCTAACGGATAGCTTGAATTTAACTCGAATTATCGAACAAATTCACCCTGATGAAGTATATAACTTGGGAGCACAGTCCCATGTGGCTGTGTCGTTTGAATCGCCGGAATATACTGCTGATGTTGATGCGATGGGGACACTTCGCTTATTAGAGGCTATTCGTTTTCTGGGGTTGGAAAAGACGACACGTTTCTATCAGGCTTCAACCTCTGAGTTGTATGGCTTAGTTCAGGAAATACCTCAGCGGGAGACAACACGATTCTACCCACGTTCTCCTTATGCGGTGGCGAAACTTTATGCTTACTGGATTACGGTAAACTACCGGGAAAGTTACGGGATGTATGCTTGTAATGGAATTCTGTTTAATCATGAATCTCCTCGGCGTGGTGAGACATTTGTTACCCGGAAAATTACACGTGGGCTGGCAAATATTGCTCAAGGACTGGAAGCGTGTTTATACATGGGAAATATGGACGCATTACGTGATTGGGGGCATGCGAAAGATTATGTAGAGATGCAGTGGTTGATGCTGCAGCAGGAGCAGCCGGAAGATTTCGTAATCGCAACCGGAGCTCAGTATTCCGTACGACAGTTTATCTCCTGGAGTGCCGCAGAACTCGGACTTGAGCTTGAATTTAGAGGGGAAGGCATTGAGGAAGTTGGAATTGTCAGGGCAGTTCAAGGGAGTAAAGCCCCTTCAATCAAAACCGGTGATGTTATTGTTCGTGTCGATCCCCGTTATTTCCGACCAGCAGAGGTAGAAACTTTGTTGGGAGATCCTAGCTATGCCAAGCGTAAACTAGGCTGGGAGCCAACAATAACTGCACAGAGAATGTGTGCAGAGATGGTTGCTGAAGATCTAAAAGTATCTCAGCAGCACGCGTTTATGAAAGCAAATGGTTTTGACCTCCCTGTTTCTTTGGAGAATTAATATGGTGAACTTCAGGCGAGTATTTGTTGCTGGTCATAATGGGATGGTAGGAAGTGCGATTGTCCGCCAGTTACAAAATCAGGGGTATCAGGACATCATTACTCGTAGCTCTCAAGAATTAGATTTGAGAGATTCGGCAAAAGTGGCTGCTTTTTTCTCGGATCTACAGATCGACGAAGTTTATCTTGCTGCGGCGAAAGTTGGTGGTATTCAGGCGAATGAAACTTATCCTGCAGAATTTATTTACGATAATCTGATGATTGAGTCGAATGTGATTCATCAGGCTTGTATTCATGGAGTCAAAAAACTTTTATTTCTTGGATCGTCTTGTATTTACCCAAAGCTAGCCGAGCAGCCTATGCGAGAGAATGAGCTTCTAAATGGCTATCTTGAACCGACAAATGAGCCATATGCTATTGCAAAGATTGCCGGAATAAAACTATGTGAATCCTACAATCGCCAATATGGTGTTGATTTTCGCAGTGTTATGCCGACTAACCTTTATGGACCTGGAGATAACTATCATCCGGAGAACAGCCATGTAGTCCCTGCATTGATCCGTCGTATTCATGAAGCGAAACAAGCAGGGCTGGCAGAAGTCGTTATTTGGGGAACCGGCTCTGCGAAAAGAGAGTTTTTACATGTAGATGATATGGCGAAAGCTTGTATCTTTGTCATGAATCTGGATAAAGATATTTATCAGTTGAATACACAGCCGATGCTCAGTCACATTAATATCGGAACAGGCCTGGATTGTACGATTCTGGAACTTGCTGAAATTATTGCAAAAATTATTGATTTTAAAGGGAAAATAAAAGTTGATCCAACCAAGCCGGATGGTACGCCGCGCAAGTTAATGAATGTTGGGCGTCTGAGAGACTTAGGGTGGAAGGCTCAGATTGATCTTGAAAGTGGTTTGACTGATACCTATCAATGGTTTCGTGAGCATCAACAAAAATTAAGAGGTATGTAATTGGCAGATTATCGTACGGAAGGTGGGCGTGAGCTCACTTATGGAATTAAGCAAGGAACTCCTGAGCAGCCGTTGATCACTATTATCACTTCTACATTTAATGCTGCACGGGATTTACACTGGACTATTGAGTCGATTCGCTCTCAGACATACCCGAATATTCAATGGATTATTGCAGATGGTGCATCTCAGGATGATACTGTTGATATTCTTAAGGCGAATGAAGACGTGATTGACTACTGGTTTAGCGAACCGGATTCAGGGATTTACGATGCCTGGAATAAAGCAATTCCTTATATCAAAGGCGAATGGGTTCAGTTTTTGGGGGCCGGTGATGAGTTATATTGTACAACGACTTATGAAGCAGTGACTGACGTTCTGAAATTTGTTGAAATAGATACTCTCTTGATATACGGCAATACTCACCTGATCGATTCTTCGAGACATGAAA
This sequence comes from Vibrio mangrovi, assembly GCF_024346955.1. Taxonomy (NCBI): domain Bacteria; kingdom Pseudomonadati; phylum Pseudomonadota; class Gammaproteobacteria; order Vibrionales; family Vibrionaceae; genus Vibrio; species Vibrio mangrovi. The sequence goes on from NZ_AP024883.1 coordinate 300,293, forward strand.
TTCAAAAGATTAAAAGACCATGGACTGAAATTAAGGGGACATGGTGTGGTTTCTTGCCTACTCTTCCCATGCATCCTGAGGTGTTTCATCGTCAGATTATATTTCATTCAGAAACCTTTGATAGTCAGAATTATAAGATAGCAGCAGATGCACTATTGTTATTAAATGTGATTGAATCTTGTGAGCCAATATATTTTGATGTACCTGTAGTGAAGATGTTAGAAGGAGGTGTGTCCTCTAATATAAATACTATGATTCGTGCATTGGAAGAAACAAGGAAAATATTTGCATACAAAAAATATAAAATTCCTTTTAAACATCTATACAAAGAGAAAATCAAGTTGATATGTAAGAAAATACTTATAAATATTTTTCCTCAAATAGGTGTTTGCTTTATTTTTTCTTGTTTTCGAGCATTAAAGTATAGAAATATAAAGTGGATCTATAGGAAATGAAACTGATCATAGGATTGCTTGACTATAGTTATTTTTTAATATTCATTTTTATTATATTTTTTATATTATTGTTGGTTATTATTAAGAGAACGGTTGTTAACATATATGATCCAACTTTTTGGTTCGCTATAATTTTTATTATCCCTGGTTTATTTGGTTTTTTCGCTAGTATCTTTGTTTTTGGATGGAGTTTTTCTTTTGCAATAATTTCTATATTTATAGGCGTTTTTTTTGTAATAATTAATTTTTTTCCTATTAGAAATGTTGATTTAAGAGATCATGTCCCTAAAGATTTTCAAATTTTTCTACTTCTCTTTGGTCTTATCGTTCTGCTTCTACACATATATATTAATATGATTGTTCCTGGAAAGATTCCGATATTGATGACTAATGGTGTTGATGCCCGGTTTGAGTCAACTGAGAATAGTAGATTATTGACTTGGTTGATGTTCACTGTGAGCAGTATTCCAACTGTGATTTTCTCTATTAGTCAATATCGTAATGTTAGACGATTTGCTCTTTTTTGTTTTGTCGTTGATTTATTTGGTAAGATATTATTTGCAACGAAGGGAGTAATTCTTTCTCCTATAATATTGGAATTAACAGTATTATTTATATCTCATGCTAGAGGGGATTACTCTAGATTTAAGAAACATAAGAGGAATATATTCATAGTTATCTTTATAATGTTCTCTGTCCTTCCTATCTATTTATTGATGATAGGATTTTTCTCATTTGATAGGGGCGGGATAAATATCCTCCTTATCAAATTGGTTGTTCGATTTTTTTATGGATTCGATCAGTTAATACCAGCAGGTTACATGGACATGATTAACTATAGTGACTCTGCTCTAAGTGGCATCTTTAATAGTAATTTGATTGAATATCAATTTTTGCCTTATTTTAAGGTTATTGGATTTGAACCTAATTATTCAAGTGTTGGGCAGTTTGTAGTATATCAGGTGTATGGTGAGTTAGTTCAGCATGCATATACATTTCCAAATTCAAATCTAATTTTAGAATCATTATTTACTAGTGGCATTATATTGGGTATTCATTTCTTTGTCATTGAAATGTCTCTATTTTACTTGGTTAGAAAAATCTACTTGAATAAACCTATTACAGCTTTGAATATTCCTATTTTTTTATATGTCATCTACACTCCTTATTCTTTGTTTATGTCAGGACAAAGCTGGGCTAGTCAATGCTTGCTGTTCGTTCTAGTAAATATATTTTTATACTGTTCTTATCGGTTTCTATTAGCTGTAACTAACCCAAGAGGAAATTATGAACCCATTAGACAAGACTAATGTAGTTTTCTTGGTGAGAGATGGCTTTTTCTCTGATTTTGGTGGTGATACATTTCAAATAAAAATGTATTGTAACTCTCTAGATAAGTGTAATTCATTGTCAACTAAAATTATTGAGTATTCTGAAGTTAGAAATGGGGATATTCAATGCTTGATTAATGCTCATTTGATTTTTATTGTTAATTTAGACCGTTTTTTTGAGTTAATTGAATTTAAAAAAATCATAGATAATCTTAACTTATGTTATAAATTACATCTTATCTCTATCCATCATGAGATCAGGGCTATTGATCGATTTAATAGAAAAAGGCATTTGCCATTAAATTTTTTCTATGTAGAAAAGATGAAAAATGTTTTTCGAGGACTTCGCTCTTTATCGAATATGTTTCTATCACTTAAACATTTGTTTATGTCTTATGAGGTAGAGGTTCGCAACATTTTAAACGATGTTAATGGAATCGTTTTAATTGCATCAGGAGAGGGCGATGTAATACAGAAAGACTTTAAGTTGGATATTTATGATAAGTGTAAAGTTATTAGAAATGGCGTGCCTTCATATTATTTAAATATCCCTGTCTGTTCATGGAGTAAAAAAGAATGGGATGTCATTGTTTGTGGTAGAATAGAATGTAGAAAGAATCAATTAGCTATCGCAAAACAGCTAGCAAATACTGGTGTAAGAGTATTGTTTGTTGGTGGTTATAACAAGAGAAATATTAAGTATTATAAACAATTTTTAAAGTTAGTTAATGATAACGACAACTTGCATTATATTGGGAAAGTTGCCCCAGAGGAGCTACCTAATCTATATGCACTTTCTAAAGTAAGTTACTCTGCGAGCTGGTTTGAAGTTTCATCTTTAGTTGATTTAGAAGCTTTTGCTAGCGGATGTTTTGTTTTTTCATCAAAATATGGTCACTCAAATGAAAGTATCCCCAATGAGTATTTCTATACAGTTGAACCATCGGACATATTTAGTTCTATGCAGCCTCTATTGCAAAAAATTGATTATTTGAAAATAAATGAAGAAAGAGAGGTATCTCCTAGGGAAATCAGAACTTGGGATGATGCAGGAAGTGAACTTCTTGAATATATAAAAGCATATGTTTAATAAAATTAAAATATTTATACCAATATATAAGCCAGATAATTCCTTTATTGTTCGAATTATGAGTCTTATGGCATGTTTGCCTACTTATAAGTTTGTTATTGTTGAAACTGATGGTGATACATTAGATGGTTTAAATGTGAATAATTTAGTATATAAAAAAATACTAAGACATGAGTTTAATCATGGGGCGACGAGAAATTTAATAACTATTGATGGGGCCGATGATGATATATATATTTTTTTGACTCAAGATGCAATTGTTCGAGATTCTACTGATATTGATAATATTGTAAGATGCTTCGATAACGTTCAAATTGCAGCTATCTGTGGGCGTCAACTTCCTCATAATGATGCCAACCCTATTGCTTGTCACCTTAGACATTTTAATTATCCGACCAATAGTCGAGTAATGTCTAAAGAACATATTCGTTCTTATGGAATTAAGACCATATTTTTGTCTAACTCTTTTGCTGCATATAGAGCTGATGTTTTTAGAGAGCTTGGGGGATTTTCTAGCCATGTTATTCTGGGTGAAGATATGCATTTAGCTGCGAGGATGATATTAGCCGGATATAAAGTTGCATATACTGGCGATGCTTGTGTCAGACATTCTCACAACTACACTCCCTGGCAAGAATTGACTCGTTATTTTGATACAGGAGTATTCCATGCCAGCGAACCATGGATTCAAGAAAAATTTGGTGGCGCTGGAGGTGAAGGAAAACGTTTCATCATATCTGAGTTTAAATATTTGCTAAGCCAATCGCCGTTATGGATCCCGAGGGCTTGTGTGATGAATTTATGTAAAATTATTGGCTATAAATTAGGAAAAAACTATCGCAAGCTCCCTGAATCACTTCGATTAAAGCTAAGCATGCACAAGGCCTATTGGTTACAGTAATGATAAAACTGCTTGTTCTGCTTCAGGTTGTACTTCAAGTGGAGTCTAACTAAAAAAGTTGGCATAAAGCGTTAAAGTTCATGATTCTAAAATTATATTAGTATCATTCAATATATTTCTTCTTCCTCTATTCTGAATAGATTTTGTTTTAGAATATTTTAATAAGGTTAATTATCGATGATCCTTCCTGTCATCATGTGTGGAGGGGCCGGTAGTAGACTCTGGCCTCTTTCTCGGACAGCATATCCAAAGCAGTTTTTATCTCTTGTGACGAAGCAGACCATGATACAAGATACGGTTCACCGTTTGGATAAACTCCATAAGCTTGACCCGTTATTTATTTGTAATGAGGAACATCGCTTCATTGTTGCAGAGCAGCTCCGTCAATGTGAAATGTCACATAGTGGCATCATATTAGAACCCGCCGGGCGCAATACCGCCCCTGCTGCTACATTGGCTGCATTGCAGGCTATTCAGACTGGAGATGATCCACTACTGCTTATTTTGGCCGCAGACCATGTAATCAAGAATCGTGCTAATTTTGTCTCTGCAGTTTTGGCTGCGGAGCCGCTTGCTGAAGATGGTCGACTTGTTACTTTTGGTGTTAATCCTACAGAACCACATACAGGATATGGTTATATCTGTCTGGGTGAATCTATCAATCAACTTGGCTTTGAAGTCTCTGAGTTTGTAGAAAAACCAGATATAGCCACAGCGAAGCACTATTTAGAATGTGGTAACTACCTATGGAATAGCGGTATGTTTTTGTTTAAAGCATCCCGTTATATCGAGGAACTTCATCAATTCCGGCCAGAAATACTGAGAGCTTGTGAAGAAGCATTTGCTGAAAGCAGAACTGATATGGATTTTATCAGGATTGATGAGGAAGTTTTTAAGCCTTGTCCGGCAGAGTCTATTGATTATGCGATTATGGAAAATACGCAGAATGCGGCTGTGATTCCAATGGATGCAGGCTGGAGTGATGTCGGAAGCTGGTCTTCACTATGGGATGTTCATGCTAAGGATTGTGACGGAAACTCATTACGTGGTGATGTAATGACTGAGCAGACAGCCAACAGTTATATATACTCTCAGGATCGACTTGTTGCTGCTGTTGGTATTGAAGGGGTTATCATTGTTGAAACCAAAGATGCCGTACTTGTCGCAAGCAAAGATAAAGTTCAGCAGGTAAAACATATTGTTGAACGACTTGAAGCTACGAACCGGTGTGAACATCTGCATCACAGGGAAGTTTTCCGGCCATGGGGATCTCATGATGAAATTGCTGGAGGTGAACGTTATCTGGTGAAGAAGGTGATGGTCAAGCCAGGACAGCGCACAGCAACACAAATGCATTATCATCGGGCTGAACACTGGATCGTGGTTTCCGGGACTGCAAAAGTTTATAACGGCGAGCAGAACTACATTGTCAGTGAAAATGAATCGACTTATATCCCCATAGGTACACCTCATTCATTTGAAAACCCGGGTGTCGTGCCACTAGAAATCATCGAGGTTCGTAGTGGGTGCTATTTAGGTGAAGACGATATTGTTCGTTTGGATTCCGATGGAGTTGGATATTGATGCAGCCATTGAGTTGCTTTAAAGCATATGATGTCCGGGGCCGATTGGGGAGAGAACTGAATGAAGACATTGTCTATCGGATCGGCCGGGCTTATGCCGAACTCTTTAACCCTGAATGTATTGTGATTGGTGGCGATCCACGTTTAAGTTCTGAGTCATTTAAACATGCACTGGCAAATGGTTTGCAAGACGGTGGCGTGAATGTGATCGATCTTGGCATGACCGGAACAGAAGAAATTTATTTTGCGGCACAATCATTGCCTGTAGATGGTGGAATTGAAGTGACGGCCAGTCATAATCCTAGAGATTATAATGGGATGAAATTTGTTCGAAAAAATGCCATGCCGATTAGTGGTGATTCCGGGTTGAGAGATATTCAGCGTTTGGCTGAGCAGAATGAGTTTATACCTGTACAACACCGGGGATCTTACTCCCGGCAAGATAACTTAGCCGCTTATGTTGATCACCTGTTGACTTATGTTAAGCCTGAAAACTTTCAGCCACTCACGTTGGTCGTGAACTCAGGAAATGGTGCGGCAGGACATGTTATTGATGAGATTGAGCGCCGCTTCAACTCTTTGAATGTTCCTGTCAAATTTGTGAAAGTTCACCATCAGGCTGATGGTCATTTCCCCAATGGTATTCCCAATCCACTCCTTCCTGAATGCCGGCAAGATACTGCTCAGGCTGTGATTGACCATCAGGCTGATTTTGGTATTGCGTGGGACGGAGATTTCGACCGATGTTTTCTGTTCGATGAAACCGGGGCTTTTATTGAGGGATACTACATTGTTGGTCTGTTGGCTGAAGCTTTTCTGCAAAAGCATCCCGGTAGTAAAATTATTCATGATCCCCGTCTGTCATGGAATACAGTGGATATTGTCAAGGGTGTTGGTGGGATTCCGGTTCTGTCTAAGACCGGTCATGCATTTATCAAAGAGAGAATGCGTAGTGAAGATGCCATCTATGGTGGTGAAATGAGTGCCCATCACTATTTTAAAACATTCGGATACTGTGACAGTGGTATGATTCCATGGCTGTTAGTCGCTGAGTTACTTTGTGTCAAAGGAATCAGTCTTTCCGCAACTGTACAGGAAAGAATTCATGCTTATCCGTCTTCTGGCGAAATTAATTTGAAATTAGAAGACCCTGTAGAAGCGATTACCCGTGTCAGATCTGCTTTTGAGAAAAGTGCGTTATTCGTTGATGGGACAGATGGTATCAGCATGGAGTTTATGGACTGGCGGTTTAACTTACGTTCTTCAAATACTGAACCGGTTGTCCGTTTAAATGTTGAGTCTCGGGCGAATATTCCCTTAATGCAGGAAAAAACGTCAGAAATACTCACGTTATTAAGGGAGAAAGCAACAAAATAATTGGTAATAGATTGTTTTTGTCCCGTATGTTTGAAGAGGTTCGGAGCTAAAGCCGTTCCTCTTCACGATCTTCCTCTGTTATATAAATAAGGTGGTAATCGTCGGTTCCTAACTTATTTATCCGGTTCTAACCTATTTATATAGTTATAAATCGTATCTTTGTTCTTGGGGTATGCCTTTCACAATATGAAGTGAAACTGGGCAGGGTTTCTGTTGTTTTTAAAACAAGTTGTATCACTTTCTGCCTATTATTCTTCACCTTCAGAGAAATTATAGGCCATATCAAGAAACATGGATGTATTTTGAGTGTTCGCTAGCAGAATAAAGATAAACCAACGATGCAAACAGCAGTCGGTCAGTTTGTTGCATATCATTTTTATACGGGTCTCTCACTGGGTTAGTGTAAGTTTATGGAACAAATTACATCACCGGATAGAAGGTTACTGGCAAAGCATGCCCATTTCTCAATGAGGGTGAATAAAATCACTCTTGTTTTTTCTGATGTATTGGCATTTTTTGCTTCGACAGTGTTAGTTAATTCTCTCGAAAAAAGTGAGATTCTTCTTGTTCAGAGTCCGGAGATGTTCGGATGGCAAATCGCTACGTTTCTGTTGTTAGGATTGATGTCAATCTTTTGGTTTTGGGGGAGTAAGCGTCACTATAGTTATCGGAAGCCTTTTTGGGATGAGCTAAAAGACGTATTAGTGACATTATCTGTCATGGCGTTAGTTTCTATCTCAATTAGTGCGATTTTCAGTCGGGACTATTCGGTCAGTCTGTGGTGGGTCATATGGCTATTTGCTTTTATGTTAATTCCTCTGCTGCGGAACTTAGCAAAGATCTTACTGGACAAGGTAAATGTATGGAGAATGCCTTGTGTCATTATTGGTGATGCTGAAAATGCCAGAGATGTGTTCCAGGCTATAGAAAGTGAACCATCGACCGGATTTGAAGTTCTGGCAATTGTGGAGCCTTCCGGAGAAGCCCGGGTTGATCAGGTTTTCGGTATTTCCTATATCAGTAAAACAGAATTTCTTCACCGCTCGGATACATTTCATAAAGTATTTATTGCATTGGAGAAAGATCAAAGCGAGCTGAGAGAGTGTTGGATCAGGGAACTGTATAAACGTGGTATCCGTGATATATCCATCGTTCCGGCCCTACGGGGAATTCCGCTTTACGGAACTGATATCTCCCACTTTTTTAGTCATGAAGTGATGATGCTGCGACTAAAAAATAACTTACCCCGAAAGTCATCACGTTTCATTAAACGTACCTTTGATATTGTCGGTTCTGCCATATTACTAGTCTTATTGTCTCCATTCTTCTTATTTATCGGCTGGCGAGTTTCCCGGGATGGTGGTTCGGTTACTTATGGGCATGAGCGTATCGGTATGAACGGAAAAAAATTTAACTGTCTGAAATTCCGCTCAATGGTGATGGATTCTCAGGAAGCGTTAGATAAACTTCTGGCAACCGATCCGGATGCAAGGGAAGAATGGGAACAGGGATTCAAACTGAAACATGATCCACGAATTACCTCTGTCGGCCGTTTCTTACGCGAAACCAGTCTGGATGAATTGCCACAGTTATGGAATGTTTTAAAAGGTGAGATGAGTCTGGTTGGGCCGAGACCGGTTATTGATGAAGAGCTGCAGCGCTATGGCGATGATGTGGATTACTATCTATGTGCCAAACCCGGAATATCAGGCCTCTGGCAAGTCAGCGGACGAAGCGACACTGATTATAAAACGCGCGTCTATCTGGATAGCTGGTATGTGAAGAACTGGTCGCTCTGGAATGATATTGTCATTTTATTTAAGACGGTCAATGTCGTACTTAAACGCGATGGGGCATATTAGCCACTTGACCCGGGGGGACGCCTTTACAGGCTAACCCCGATGTTTGATATCCGTTCTTCTCTTAGCTCATCTCTGAGAGCCCTGATGAGTTCCACATCCCGTTCTTCAGTTTCTTTCAGCGCTCTGAAAATAGCCCACTGCACGTCCCATTCTGCACAGACTGCTTCATTCTGTTTCTGGTTTTCGTTGGTGATTTCCTGCTCATTCTGAGCTTCTTCCAACTGGACAACTGTATTCACTGAAATTGTACTGATTTGCTGGAGATCTTCGGCCAGCTGTTCTCTGTCCAGTAAACTATGTAAGAGGGTTGACAGTGCCTCACAGGCATCAATTGCCGGGTAAACGGCGTAAACATCGAATGACTCCTGAGATGGAATTAGCTCTTCTAGTTTTTCCAGTTGACGCTCAAAGTCTATCTTCGCATTTTTGACAGTCAGTGATTCCCATACTGTATCCATAATTTGTCGGTAGGATGTAGAGGATGCAAACTCAGTATGTTCGCAAAACATGGCGTAGTTGGGATACATACGTTCACACAGACAAGCCATAAAAGTGATTTGTTGCCAGGGTGAAAGCTTCTGAAGACGTAACTGGATCGGGTTTTGTAGCATATTCATTTGCTCCGGAGAAAGACCCCGGCAGTGTACTTGATAATGTATGTACAGGCTAGCTGAGATATAAGTTGTGACCCTGCTTCATTCATCACAATCATAAAAATATACTCATTGGAGATGGATATTTTTCTGGTCGCCGGAGGTGCGGCATTTCAGTGTGCCGGCAGGATCATGTATGATGACTTACTCTGGAACAATGACAACCGCATTGGGCGAGCGAATGGCACATCATCTTTATCTTCTTACCGGACAGAATGAAAAATACCGCACCCTGATTGAAGAGCAACAGATCCCCGGACTACAACTGACTCAGAGTAAGCAGGAAGCGACGATATTACTGGCCGACCCTCCGTTAGCAGCCCGGTCTGTCTATGAATTCCCGGCACTTCGCTGGCTTCAGTCAACCTTTGCCGGTGTCGAAGCCTTGATGCAGCCCCATCTTCGGCAAGATTACCAACTGACGAATGTGAAAGGCATCTTTGGGCCGGCGATTACGGAATATGTGCTCGGTTATATGATTGCACATTATCGGCATTTTAATCTCTACCGAGAGCAGCAACAGGAGAAATCCTGGCTGCCGCACACTTATGAGACGCTGACAGGAAAGACAGTGGTGATTCTGGGAACTGGGAATATCGCCTCGTTTCTGGCTCATTCAGCCCGGAATATGGGGCTTGTTGTGATAGGCGTGAACCGTTCTGGCCAGCAACCGGAATCGACGGCTTTCCATGAAGTATACGCGGTAGAGGATATACAGAAAGCACTAGCTATGGCTAATATCGTTGTCAGCATTCTGCCAAACACTGCATCATCTGAATCTCTCCTGAATCTTCAGACACTGAGTGCCTGCCAGCAGGTGTTGTTGTTTAATGTCGGCCGCGGACGGACACTGAAAGAGCCGGATTTAATTCCTGCGATTGAGGAAGGTGCCGTACAACATGCTTTTCTGGATGTCTTCATCACAGAGCCTTTGGCATCGTCTCATCCATTCTGGTCACATCCGCAGATTACATTAACACCCCACATTGCAGCGACCAGTTTCCCGGAGCAGGTCATCGATATTTTTGCTGAGAATCTGAAGTTGTGGATGCAGGGGCAACCATTGAAATACGTCATCGATTTTGAAAAAGGTTACTGATGTTAGACGCCTTGTTACAGCAAATCAGTCAGTGCCGGCTTTGTGAACCGGAACTTCCACTGGGAGCGAATCCTGTGATACGGGCGCACCGGGATGCCAGAATTCTGATTATCGGGCAAGCACCCGGAACCAGAGTTCACCAGACCTCGATTCCCTGGAATGATCCAAGCGGTGACCGTCTCAGAAGCTGGCTGGATATTGACCGTGAGACTTTCTACGATGCTCGGAAAATTGCGATTATGCCGATGGGGTTGTGTTATCCGGGAAAGGGGCGTTCCGGTGATTTACCACCGAGAAAAGAGTGTGCGCCACAATGGCACCAGCGAGTTCTGAATGAGTTGCCTCATATTGAGCTGACGTTATTAATTGGTCAGTATGCACAGAATTATTATTTGTCGGATAAGCCAAAAACACTGACTGAAACTGTCCAAAACTGGCGCCGATGGTTGCCGGAGTTTATACCGCTGCCACATCCCTCGCCAAGAAACACCTTGTGGCTCAAAAATCATACATGGTTTGAAAATGATGTCGTGCCTTTTATAAGAAACCGTGTTCATGAAATCTTGATGGATGAGCTACCTTTTACTGGCTCAAATGAGTGTTGAGTGGTTGTCATATCTGATTGGCAGGGTCTTTTTGTCACGCTTTCAGAGGAAAAAAGTTGGCTCCAAACGGTGAAAATTGTGAGTTGTTGCTCAGTTTATAGTTAAATTTTCATCAAACAAGCAAAAGAACAACGACAAACCTTTGCCAGACGGGGGCTTTTTGCTTTAGAGTTGATTAGGTTCGATAACATATTAGAAGGGAAACCGAATGAACAAGACCCAATTGATCGACTTTATTGCAGAAAAAGCAGATCTCTCTAAAGCGCAAGCAAAGTCCGCTCTAGAAGCGACTCTAGGTGCAGTTGAAGAGGCACTAAAATCAGGTGACCAGGTTCAACTAATTGGTTTTGGTACATTTAAAGTCAACCACCGTGCTGCCCGCACTGGTCGTAATCCAAAAACTGGTGCAGAAATCCAAATCTCTGCAGCAAATGTTCCTGCATTCGTTGCCGGAAAAGCACTGAAAGAATCAGTAAATTAATTTATACTCTACGCCAAGACAGTGATTTGTTCTTGGCGTAGTTTTTATGAAAAAGTTTTTTATTTCCTGCCTCCTTTCCGGGCTTATGCTCGGCTGTTCAGCTTCACAACAACTGACAACCACACTATTGGAAGAATATTCCGGCGGTGAACGAATGGGCGATGCGATTAGCCTGTTCTGGTATACCGAAGAATCGAATCATCCTTATTCTGCTTCCGACTATATCCAGTCTCGTTCTGATGGTTGGTATCAAACCAGCTACCGTTGGGAAAATAATGTTTTAAAAGAACTTGTTCGCGAAGGCGAGCAAATGTCTGATACCGGGGAAGAGCAAGAAATGGTTCCTTTTCGGGTTCATTTGCGTTTTGATAAGAACGGTGAGGCTGTCTATCAGCAGTACCGGGTGAATGATAAAGTATTTCCCCTATCAACGGAGACACTGAAACACTATCAGTCTCAGGCTGAGGCGATTGTCGAAACAGTGAAGAAGCAAGATAAGCAGGATCAGGAGCTGATTCAGGGCGTCTGGGACGGAGAGACTTTTGAGACCTGTTCCGGGCAGGAGTATGAAAAAGTCGAGTTTAATAAAACGCTCCCCAGTTTCGTGATTCAACGGTTGTCCAGTCTGGACAATTATATGGCTTTTCTGGGAAACATCAGAAATGACCGGATCTATATTCAGGAAATACTCATGCTTGCTGACGACGGGCATGACTGTATCTCACGACCAGAGTTGATTGAAGAACGCTGAGGGCTCGGCCATTAAATGGCAATAAAAAACCGGAGCGTGTTTCGCGTCCGGTTTTTTGTCAGTCAGCGATGTAAAGCGATTACTGTTGCTCGCGCTCAATCGCCCGGTAGCCAATATCATTGCGGAAGAAAACACCATCCCACTGAATCTGTTTCGCTAGTGCATAGGCACGTTGCTGGGCTTCTGATACCGATTGACCCAGAGCTGTTGCACAAAGGACACGTCCGCCGTTGGTGACAACATTTCCTTCTTTCTCGCTGGTGCCGGCATGGAAGACTTTTTCACCTTCCGTTTCGGTTTGTGGCAGACCCGAAATTACATCCCCTTTGTTATAACTTCCGGGATAGCCTCCGGCAGCTAACACAATCCCAATCGATGCACGCGGATCCCATTTAGATTCGGCCTGATCCAGATTACCTGCAATCGCAGTCTGACACAGTTCGACCAAATCTGACTGAAGACGCATCATGATTGGTTGAGTTTCCGGATCGCCGAAGCGGCAGTTGAACTCAATGACTTTCGGGTTACCCTGAGCGTCGATCATCAGACCGGCATACAGAAACCCAGTGTATGGATAACCTTCTTTCGCCATGCCTTCAACTGTCGGATAGATGACCTGTTCCATGATACGGTCATGAATTTCCTGGGTCACAACCGGCGCTGGAGAATAAGCACCCATTCCACCGGTATTTGGCCCGGTATCTTTATCTCCGACCCGCTTATGATCCTGACTGGTGGCCATTGGCAGAACATGCTTACCATCAACCATTACGATAAAGCTGGCTTCTTCGCCTTCAAGAAATTCTTCGATAACAACGCGGCTGCCTGCATCACCAAATGCATTACCGGCCAGCATATCTTTGATCGCGTCTTCTGCTTCTTGCAAAGTCATTGCCACAATGACACCTTTCCCCGCTGCCAGCCCATCCGCTTTGACCACGATTGGTGCACCTTTTTCCTGAACATAAGCCAGCGCTGGTTCGATTTCGGTGAAGTTGGCGTAATCGGCTGTCGGAATATTGTGACGAGCCAGAAAGTCTTTGGTAAAGGCTTTTGAGCCTTCAAGCTGGGCTGCCCCTTTGGTCGGGCCGAAAATAGGCAGGCCGGCTGCCCGGAATGCATCAACAACACCAATCACCAGTGGTGCTTCCGGTCCGACAATCGTTAATTCAATCGCGTTTTCCTGAGCGAAAGCAACCAAACCATCAATGTCTTCAACATCGATGCTGACATTTTTTACTTTTGTTTCCAGTGCAGTGCCTGCATTGCCGGGAGCAACAAAGATGGTTTCAACCTGTGGGTTTTGTGCGACTTTCCAGGAGAGTGCATGTTCACGTCCGCCGGAACCGATAACAAGTACGTTCATAAAGATGAATTCCTGTGTTCAAATGATTTGCCTTTAAGCATAGGCAAAGCGTTTAGAATAAATATCTAAATGCCCCGCAGGGCATTTATTCTATTCCGGCTTAGTGTCTGAAATGACGCATACCGGTGAAGACCATTGCCATACCGTGTTCGTCTGCGGCAGCAATGACTTCATCGTCCCGCATTGATCCGCCAGGCTGGATCACACAGGTTACTCCGGCTTCTGCTGCGGCATCGATACCGTCACGGAACGGGAAGAATGCATCGGAAGCCATCACGGTTCCTTCAACTTTCAGACCTTCGTCTGCGGCCTTAATTCCGGCAATCTTCGCGGAATAAACCCGGCTCATCTGACCGGCACCTACGCCGATGGTCATATCACCTTTCGCGTAGACAATGGCATTTGATTTCACGTATTTGGCGACTTTCCAGCAGAACAGAGCATCTTTCAGTTCTGCTTCTGAAGGTTGGCGTTTTGAAACGATTTTCAGGTCGTCACTGTTAACCATGCCCTGATCACGATCCTGAACCAGCAGACCACCGTTGACTCGCTTGAAGTCGTAACCGGTAGTTTTATCCTGCCACTGACCACAGACTAGCAAACGGACATTTTTCTTCGCAGCAACCACTGCAACTGCTTCATCGCTAACCGTTGGAGCAATAATCACTTCGACGAACTGACGCTCAACAATCGCTTGTGCGGTTTCTGCGTCCAGTTCCCGGTTAAATGCAATGATACCGCCAAATGCCGATGTCGGATCGGTCTGGTAGGCACGGTTATAGGCTTCGAGGATGTCTTTGCCCAGAGCAACACCACATGGGTTAGCGTGTTTGACGATGACACATGCAGGTTCAACAAACTCTTTCACACACTCTAGAGCTGCATCGGTATCAGCGATATTGTTGTAAGAGAGAGCTTTTCCCTGAATCTGACGGGCGGTTGCAACAGAAGCTTCTTCAGGATCACTTTCCACATAGAAAGCAGCGGACTGGTGGTTGTTTTCACCGTAACGCATATCCTGTTTCTTTTCGAACTGCATGTTGAACGTGCGAGGGAATTTGGATTCTTCATCTCCCTCTTTGTTATCGCCGTAAGAAGGAACCATTTTACCAAAGTAGTTGGCGATCATGCCGTCATAAGCTGCGGTGTGCTCAAATGCAGCAATGGCAAGATCAAAACGGGTATCCAGTGTCAGTGATCCGCTATTGGCATCCATTTCAGTGATAACCCGCTGATAGTCGCTTGCGTTGACGATGATGGACACATCTTTATGGTTTTTCGCAGCAGAACGAACCATAGTCGGGCCGCCAATATCAATATTTTCAACCGCATCTGCCAGTGAACAGTCAGCTTTGGCAACTGTTGCAGCAAATGGATACAGGTTAACAACGACCATATCGATTGGCTGGATACCGTGTTGAGCCATCACATCGTCATCTTGTCCCCGGCGTCCCAGTACACCACCGTGAACTTTCGGGTGAAGGGTTTTGACGCGACCATCCATCATTTCCGGAAATCCGGTATAGTCGGATACTTCAGTGACAGAAATGCCTTGTTCTGCCAGAAGGCGGGCGGTTCCACCAGTTGACAGAATGTCGACTCCACGGTCAGCCAGTGCTTTGGCGAATTCTACAATACCAGTTTTGTCTGATACGCTGATAAGCGCACGGCGAATAGGACGAGCGTTATTCATTGCTTCCTTCTTCCTCAAATTCACAGAGTTGATTGAACGAAATAGATGTCAAATTTTGTGGCGCACATTCTAGCGAATTAATCACCAAAAAGCTCGCGCAATCGTTTGGCATAAGCAAAATAATTCCCAATTCGTTATTTTTTATTGAGATGTTTCAGACTGTTCGTGCTCTGTTGTGGTGTGTTTTGTATGAATTCTGATGTGTATTTGTGAAATGATGATGTGGTGAACAAATGGCGTTTATCCCGGCGTTTGCGGTGATAAACGCATTTGTGTATGCCTGCTTTCTCGCCTTAATTATAGACCCGGGCAACTCTGCCGGATGAAGAAAGCGTATAGGCACAGGCCGATGCCGGAACAAAAGCCGACTGACCTTTTTGCAGGCTGAGTGTCATACCGTTTTCATGGTGCAGATGTACGACATCATCAATGGCGAAAATGATTTCGGCGCTGGTGGTTGTCAGCGTGATATCAGCAGGCATTGGATAAATGGAGAATTTAAAATCACTGACCGGAACCGGATAATGCCGAATCTCCCCTTCTTTCTTTGGGGAAACGAGCAGTGTCTCTTTGGGTTTGGGGGCAAATGATGTGCATTTTGCCAGTTCCTGAACATCGATATGTTTGGGCGTTAACCCGGCCCGGAGTACATTGTCTGAACTGGCCATCACTTCCAGCCCGGTACCTTTCAGATAAGCATGAGGTGTTCTGGCATCCAGATACATGGCTTCTCCGGGTTGCAGCACCACATAATGCAGTAATATTGCAGAGAACAATCCGATATCTTCAGGGTAGTCTTGTGCCAGTTCGAGGATCAGGCGGGCAAGCCTATTTTCTTCCTGATATTGTGCCGCGTAAGCCAGTAAGGCTTGAATTGCCAGTGATTTCTGCTCTCCCGACAGGGAAAGCAAATGGACAAAGAATGACTGAAATCCGCTTTCGCTTCTGTCTGCCCGCAGTTGATTGACCAGCGACTCAATCGGCAGGATATTCATCTCGGTCAGTGTCTGAATGATCTCTTCTAACGGACGGAAACCATTCAGCGCATGGTAAGGTGTTAATGCGTAAACCAGCTCAGGTTTATGGTTTGGATCTTTATAGTTGCGCTGCGGCGCATCGAGTGGAATTTGCTGCTGATTCTCCTGGGCAAAACCAATCTCAGCATCCTGTTTACATGGGTGAACCTGAATCGAGAGCGCCTTCTCTGCCGCCAGAACTTTAAACAGGAATGGTAATGCACCATAAGCCTGACGGATCTGTTCGGATAAACATAACGACAGATGGCTTTGAATAAACCCGGCGAGAGAGTGCTGCTGATTACCCGAGATGATCTGAGAACATCCGCCCGGATGAGCGCCCATCCAGATTTCTGCCTGAGGTTGATGTTCCGGGTTAGGGATATTAAACAGATGGTTGATTGATTGTGTACTTCCCCAGGCATAATTCTGAATAACATTCTGCATTAAATAGAAGGGAAGTATCGTTGTATCGTTCATAGTGATCCCGGGTCCGTGGCTGGTTTAGATAATCTATTGAATCACATTTATGGTATCCGACTTTGTATTTATATCAAATATATCAACATCAATGAGGACGGAATGCTCTGATATGTTGCTCAGGATATGAATGGACTAAGAGATTTAACAACTATGCTTCTGGAGAGGATTAGCCCAATTTACTATCAATAAAGATACATATACAGCCTAAAACAAATGAGATCATCAAATAGGGTATTAAATACTTTAAAGTAGTTAATATCCGTTTTAGGTGTGTGGGGAAGCATTTTAGTCTTGATTTGGTGTTAGCATAGCCATATAAAAGAAAGCCAGAGAAAGGTATAAAAAAGGTGAAAAGTCTTTTATAAGCCATTGGATCATGCTTTTTTAACATCGGCCCTAAAACGATGCCTAGAATAAAAATGAGGGTAAATGCAAGGAAACTTGTGACGACTAAAATTACTCCGATGATTGCGAGGGCTGTCATATGATTGATTCTTAAATGGGTTGGTGATTAGTCTGGATTTTATACGGAGTGACACCTTTTATCTATCGTCATTATAATTATATCTGTAGACTTTTTGATACCAAAGTATACATAGATAATATTCCTTATGTTCAATTTATTTTTTATCACCAGGTTGCCTCAACAAGTAGGGGATGTAAGTTATTTCAATTTTTGAAGTGCTCAATTTATAGCCCTAGCCAAGGTTTTAGCTGTGAGTTCTAATGTATCATCAACAATTGATTGATATCATTGTTTGATGAAAGTTTAAGTTTATACATTAATGCTTTATGATACAATACATCCTAATTATTTAACATATAAAATGATGACTGGTGTTTGAGAATTTTTATATGGCTTTGGTAAAGAGAGTACTTCTGAAACGACTTTCTATGAGTGGAAATGGGGGAATTAGTGAAGAAAAGAGTGCAAATTTTATTATTTTTCATTCCTTTTTTTGTAATCATGATGTTGAATCGTGGACAGGATGGCGTTGACAATAAAATGTTGTATGAATTTCAGCAGACACTAGACCGGAAAATTGACAGAAACTCGTCGTATCGTTTTACCTCCGGTGGCTTCAACGGGATATCGAAGTCGGGGAAGATAGGAAAATTTTATTCTTGTTTAAGGAAGTATCAACTTGTGAAACGTGTTCACAGAAATATTCCTGAGATGATGGGGTTAGATCCTGAAGATATCCATACATCATTTATTCACATATTGGTTGATGATTATTTTGAATTAAGAATGCAGCTTGCAAATTCTGTTGTGACAAATTTCTATTTCGGCCCCGAGGATAGCTCTTCACGTTTTTCTATTTATTGTGATATAGATCTCCTCAACTCGTAATGTGGAGAAAATTGGCACCCAAAGTTACAAAGGCTAATCTACCGATGTTTTTATTAGTTCAGAATATAATCTGTTCTGGTTTTTCAACATATAAAATGATAACTGGTGTTGTCCGACGATGCAGTATTATAACCTCTTTGTGGTTGATAAACTAACTATCATTTTGAACAGTAGGATTACATCGGTGTTTGAGAATTTTTATATGGCTTTGGTAAAGGAAGTACTTCTAAGATGCCTGATTATGAATGGAAATGGGGGAATTGGTGAAGCGTAAAAATATTCTGGCAATGTTTATCGTTATTCCTTTGGTAGTCTCGATTGCATTTGACTTTATGAAAGGGGATGGAGTTGACAATAAAATGTTGTATGAATTTCAGCAGACACTAGACCGGAAAATTGACAGAAACTCGTCGTATCGTTTTACCTCCGGTGGCTTCAATGGGATATCGAAGTCGGGGAAGATAGGAAAATTTTATTCTTGTTTAAGAAAGTATCAGCTTGTGAAACGTGTTAACAGAAATATTCCTGAGATGATGGGGCTCGATCCGGAAGATATTATTACTAAAAATATAATCATGTTGATTGATGGACAGATTGAGTTAGAGCTGGAACTTTCAAATGCTGTTGTTACGCGATTCATTTTTGGCATGAACGGCGATTATTCATATTTTGCAAGTTATTGTGACCTTAAGTTACTCAATATCCAATAATGATAATCCTCCTTCCCCCCAAACCTGAGTATAGGTCAACTAAATCCGGACACCCGGTTAAGCTGATTCTCGGAGATTGCCTGCGGAACTCCAGCCTCGGGGTGTATAACCATGTAGGTTATGGAAGCATAATTGGCTCTTCAGTTAATGCTGTAAAGTTTTCTGCTATACCAAAAGAATTATTTTGCATGCAATAGGCTATAAGCAATATGAAAGAACATAAGAGTTACTTAAAAATTATATTAATAGTAATAATTAGCATCATGGTAGTTGGGCGATTTTATAGACCACATGAACCTGATTATTATGATCTATTCTTGAACGATGTAAGTGCCACATCGCTGATAGAGATCGTACATGGTGATAGATTGATATTTCAGGGGAAGCTAGGTAGGGATGGTGTTACTTGCCTATCATCTTATAAAGAAAAAGGATGGATCCCCCACGCATCCAATATTATTTATAATGTAAAAATTGAAGGTAATAATCACGATCACTATATTACTTTAGATACAAATGATGGTGTAGTGCATAGCTATCAGCTTTGGTCTAAAATCTCCTCTTCAAGCTCTAGTTTTCGCAGCAAAACAGGAAGTGTTGACTTACTAACACGATGTGCAGTGACAATGAAAGGGGTAGTTGGTAATTAGCAAAAAAAGACAAAATTGCCCTATATATTTTTAATGATTAAGGATCATATTTCCTAATTTTACAACATATGAAATAATAACTGGTGTTGTACGATGATTCAGTTTTATAGCCTCTTTGAGGCCGGTAAACTGTTAGCATTGGTTAACTATCATTTTGAACAGCAGGATTACATCGGTGTTTGAGAATTCTTATATGGCTTTGGCAAATAGAGTACTTCTGAAACGATTTTCAATGAATGGAAATGGGGGAGTTAGTGAAGAAAAAAGTGCAAATTTTATTATTTGTCATTCTTTTTTCGTAATCATGATGTTGAATCGTGGACAGGATGGCGTTGACAATAAAATGTTGTATGAATTTCAGCAGACACTAGACCGGAAAATTGACAGAAATTCATCATATCAGTTTATCTCTGGTGAGTTTGCGAGGATATCAAAGTCTGGTCGATTAGGGCGTTTTTATTCCTGTTTAAGAAATTATCGGCTCAAGAAACGTGTTAGTGGGCATATTGATGTGATTAAGGAATTTGGGCCGAAAGATATTGTCATGAAAAATATCACGATGCGTATTGATGAGAAGATAGAGTTAAAACTGAAGCTCTCAAATGCTGTGGTTACAGGATTTGTTTTCGGAGTGAATGGCGATTTTTCCTATTTTGCGAGCTATTGTGAACTTAAGCTACTCAATACCCAATAATGACAATTCTCTCTTTTTTATTTTTCGGTGATCTACATTTAGGAATAGTTATTTAGGAGTAAAGATTTGCAAGAAGGTGATTATAAAGGATCTATTGATACCGTATTATTATTTGGTTTCGTTTATATCATATTTTGTGGTGCTTTGG
Organism: Vibrio mangrovi; assembly: GCF_024346955.1. NCBI lineage: Bacteria > Pseudomonadati > Pseudomonadota > Gammaproteobacteria > Vibrionales > Vibrionaceae > Vibrio > Vibrio mangrovi. Next base: position 320,595 of record NZ_AP024883.1, read on the forward strand.
TAAGCAGGCAGTTTGATAGACTACAAACAGAGTCTCAGCTTTTAGTGTCAGGAGTTATGTTATCCTTTGTCGTCATTGGTTTTTTGTATTTCAGGTTCGCAACCTCATCTGAAAGTCAAAAATACTTATTGTGGAGATATGTTTCATATTTACTAATGCTGAGTTCATCACTACTTTTTGTATTTCAATCAATATATGAGTCAGCAAATAATAGTCTGCTATTTTATATTGTACTTGTATTTTTAGGCGCTAGTTATTTTGTATCTTTATCATTGCGACTGATGAATGATGATTTAAACATAAATGCAGCAATTAAAGATGGCAGATTTAGTCTCAGCGGTATAATGAATTTCTCAATTGATTATCGTCCATTGAAAACATCAATACCATGGGGTGGTTCATGGAATAGGATGGCTCAAACTCCGTATGATAATAAAAAATATTCAACGTGGATTGCAATTGTTGGTATACTTTGTGTCCCTTTTATTCATACAGTAGTAGGGGCGTATCTAATTGGGTTTATTATGATATTTATGTCGTTAGTTGCAACTCGACTGTTGATTCATGCTACTTTGGATTTGTTATTTTATAATCAAATAACAAGGTTGTAATTAAGTGGTTTGTGAATTAATTTATAGCTATGCCGTCATATGGTTTTGGTGAAAAGAAAATTCTAAAACTCTTTTTATTTATGAATAGAAATAAGTGTGCCTGTGAAGCGTAAAAATATTCTGGCGATATTTATCGTTATTACTTTGGTAGTCTCGGTTGCATTTGACTTTATGAAAGAGGATGAAGTTGACAAGAAAATGCTGTATGAATTTCAGCAGACGCTGGATCGGAAAATTAGCCGAAGTTCATCATATCAGTTTACTTCTGGTGAATTTGAAGAGGTGCCGGAGTCGGGTCGACTGGGATATTTTTATTCTTGTTTAAGGGATTTTCAACTTGATAGGAATGCCCATTGGAACATCCCTGATAGAATGGGGCTCGATCCTAAAGACATTGTTTCTAAAAATGTAACCATACTGATTGATGGACAGACTAAGTTAAAATTGGAACTTTCAAATTCTGTCGTTACGCGATTTGTTTTCGGAGTGAATGGAGATTATTCGCATTTTGCGAGTTATTGTGATCTGAAATTACTTAATACCCAATAATGGGTGGATGTGATAACTGGTGTTCCCCCCAGTTCTGAAGACACTGATCTGTAAGCCGTGTTTACGTTATTCTGGAATTGTTTGAAAGAGCGATGGTTGTTTTCATACTTATCTGGAAGTCCGCCCCGAAGCGATAGCTGAACGGTTTGAAGTCAGCCTGTTGCACTGGGAATTGGGTCAGGATGAAGGCAGAACAATGCTCTGCCTGAAGGTGAGCACCATGATTATACTTTGAAAACACTGAAGCTCCGGTTCAGTGACTGGCTGTCTTTCAACAATGTCTGACTTGTTTCAGCCACATGCCGGGCACTTTCTGTGGTCTGCTGACTGTGATCGGCAAGGTCGTTCAGGTTATGACTGATATCCTGACTTGCCGAGGACTGTTGCAGACAGGCTGAGGCAATATTCTCATTGATCCCCAGAATCGTATGAATCTGGTCATTGATTTCACTGAGCATTTCCTGAGCTTTTCTGGCTTCTTCCTGTGTATCGAGAGACTGTTGCCGGGTCTGATTCATTGAGGCACTCAGTTCACTTGCCCGTTTTTGTAGTGCAGTGATGATTTCTTCAATTTCATCGGTACTCTTCTGGGTTCGGGTCGCGAGCGTCCGGACTTCATCAGCGACGACGGCAAATCCCCGTCCCTGTTCTCCGGCTCTGGCGGCTTCAATTGCAGCATTGAGTGCCAGCAGATTGGTTTGTTCTGCAACACCACGAATTACTTCTAAAACGGTTCCGACATCATCAGCATCTTTTGCCAGATGTTGGGTATTCTGCTCGGTTTCTGTCAGCAATTCAGAGAGTGAAGCCATATACCGGGATGCATTGACGAGCACCTGACTACCGTCCTGACTTTTCTGACTGGCGATTTGAGCTGACTGGGCAGCTTCGTCCGCAGCGGTGGCAACGTCCTGTGTACTTGATTGCAACTGATTCATTGCTGAGGCTACGGAATTTACGGCATGCTGCTGTTGATCTGATTTAGCAATCGCCTGATCAGCAACACTGCTCAGATTGGTTGCAGAGTGTGTCAGACTGTCAGAAATTGGGGTGATATTCTGAATCGCCTGACGAATTTTGACTGTGAATTGATTGAATGCAGCAGCGATCTGGGAAAATTCATCGTGTCCGTCAACCGGTAACTGGCGGGTTAAATCGCCTTCTCCCTGAGAAATATCATCCAGTGCTTGTCTGGTTTCATCACAGGGTTTGGTGATGCTGCGGATGATCAACGCAGATAGTATCACAAGCACCAGGACAACCACCGCTCCGGACCACAATGAACTTGTCGTTCTTTCAGCGACAAGCTGGTTCACATCGTCCACATATACTCCGGTTCCAACGACCCATCCCCAAGGCTTGAATAGTTTCACATAGGATATTTTTGCTACATCTGTCTCTGAACCAGGCTTCGGCCACATATAATGAACCACACCGCCTCCCTGAGTTTTAGCAACCTGAACCATCTCCATAAACAGCGCTTTTCCGGTCGGATCTTTGACGCCGGAAAGATTTTTGCCATCCAACTGAGGTTTAAAAGGATGCATAATCATCGTTGGGCTCAGGTCATTGATCCAGAAATAATCATTCTTCCCATAACGAAGCACCTTCACGGCCTGTTTGGCTTGCTGCTGAGCTTCATCACGTGTGAGAACTCCCTCTGTTTCCAACTGATGATAATAGGAGAAGAGACTGTGGGTACTCTCAATTAAATGCTGGATTTTAAGCTGCTTATCTTCCATTAAGTCATGTTTATATTCCATCAGTATTCTGGTAAATGGAAGCAGCAGTAACAGGATATTTACGATGAGCAGCAGGTACAGACGCGTTCTTATTTTTGTTTGGCGTAGACTGAAAGACATAGCTGACAATTCCTTTCATCAAAGAGACACTATATCTGTATAGATATAGCAGATTACTACATCGAAGTTGCAAACAACTTGTTATTTTTGTTAACCGGAAGGGTAATTATTTAACATTCTATGTTGCAGTAAATTGAGTGGCATTGCATATCTGACAGGAGGGCATCGACTGACTCTGTCACTATTTAAAATCTACTGAATGAAATAACTGAAATGCATTCATGTGAACAATAAAAACCTTCTCTGTCCATCAAGCATATATATGTGTTTCAACGACATTTTTAACTATCGTCAGAGCTCGTCTGAGTTCATCCGATTGTACAGATCCAAGTGCGATTCGGAGCGCATGCGGCATTTGGAGTGATGTTGAAAATGGTAGAGCAGTAGAAACTGAAATATGGTTGTCGAGAAGTTCCTTCGCTACTCGGTCAGCACGTGCTTCTTCCGGTAAAGGAAGCCATAAGAAATAAGAGGCCGGGTGGCTGGTATAATGTAAACCCCGAAGCACTTCGGCAGCAATGGCCTGCCGGTAAGTTGCATCCTGCCGTTTATCCGATTCCAACCGGGCGACCGTTCCGTCCTCAATCCAGCCACAGACGATTGAAGTCATCACTGCCGGAGTGTTCCAGGTTGTTGCCCGGATTGTGCGTTCAATCAAAGGGATATATTCCCGGGGAGCTGTCACAAAACCCACACGTAAACCGGTGGCAACACTTTTGGAAAATCCTGAAACATAAACTGTCCTTTCTGGTGCCAAAGCAGCTAAAGGAGGTGGTGAGTCCGCTTCAAGGAAAGCATAAGCAGCATCCTCGATGAGCATCAGTCCATGCTGTCGTGCCAGGTTTATCAACTGATATCGACGCGCTGTGTTCATTACCCAACCCAGTGGATTATGTACTGTTGGTTGTACATAAACGGCGCGGACCCGGCGTCGGAGACACAATTGCTCCAGTGCGTTCAGGTCCGGACCTGCACCATCCGCAGGGATGGCAGCCAGCTCCAGTCCAAGACTCTCAGCCAGTACTTTCATTCCCGGATATGTTAAAGAGTCTATAGCCAGAACATCTCCGGGTTTGAATAGTGCCATGGATGTTACGGTGAGCCCGTGCTGAGCTCCATCGACGATTAACAGATTTTCAGCATTAACTTCTAGTCCTATACCCGCCAGATGGGAAGCCATGATTTCCCGTTCAACAGTACGACCTCCGTGAGGCTGGTAACGTAGCAGAGAATTCAGGTCACCCGACGACGCGAGTTTGCGCAGTGCTGCTCGTAACAACTCTCCCTGTTCAGATAAGAAGGGGATGTTGAAATTTAAATCCACCATATCAGCGGTGGTCGCTTGTTGATAGACGCCTAATCCCGGAGGCAAAGATGTTTCCCGGACAAAGGTGCCACGACCGGTTTCACTACTCACTAACCCCATTGCTTCAAGCTCTGAATATACGCGCGATGCAGTTACCAGTGCCATACCATGCTGGCTGGCAAGCTGCCGGTGTGTCGGCAACCGGTGTCCTGGCCGCAGTTTGCGGGAGCGAATCTCTGTGGCCAGTATGTCGACAACTTGCTTATAACGGGCTTTAGGCATCTTTGATTGTATCCATGACAATTTTTTGATTGTACTAATTATTGTGTCTATATTGGCGACATTAATCAACTTTGAACAGAGCACGGATGCCATGCATATCGCTATTCTTACTTTTGACGGCTTCAACGAACTTGATTCTCTGATCGCGCTCGGTCTCCTTAACCGGGTCAGGAAACCTGACTGGCGGGTTTCTATCTCAAGCCCGACACCTCGTATCACATCGATGAACGGTGTTGTTATTGAGGCTCAAACATCAATCGATGATGCTGTCCGGGCAGATGTAGTTTTAGTCGGAAGTGGAATGCAAACACGGGAGATTGTTGCTGATGCTCCACTGATGGATCAGCTTAAACTGAACCCAAACCGGCAACTACTTGGAGCCCAGTGTTCCGGTGCCCTGATACTGGCTAAACTCGGATTACTTGATTCTGTTCCGGCCTGTACTGACCTGACCAGCAAGCCCTGGGTACAGGAAGCTGGTGTCGATGTACTCAATCAGCCTTTTTTCGCTCACGGTAATATTGCGACCGCCGGAGGTTGTCTGGGATCTTCATATCTCGCTTGTTGGGTGATTGCCCGGCTGGAAGGTATTCAGGCAGCCCGGGATGCAATGCACTACGTTGCTCCAGTGGGTGAAAAGGAAGAATATATAGAACGCATGCTGGGTAATATCACCCCTTATTTGGATTAGGTAAGTAAGCTGGCGATGCATATTCCATATCGAACAAGTTATTGAAGGAAAAATAATATGTCTTTAATTACAAAAACGCCTGAACCACCTTACTACGCTGTCATCTTCACTTCTGTTCGAACTGATAATGATGATGGGTATGGAGCTATGGCGGAAAAGATGGTTGCACTTGCCTCTCAACAACCCGGATTTCTGGGGGTTGAATCAGCAAGAGAAGATGTCGGTATTACCGTATCATACTGGCGTGACCTGGAGTCAATAAAGCAATGGAAGGATAACATCGAACACCGTGAAGCCCAGAAATTAGGTCATGAGAAGTGGTACGCCAGCTTTAAAACCCGAATTGCAAAAGTCGAGCGTGATTATGGGATTTAGTCACTGCTGATATGTTTAATTTTGTAAAATAGTTCAATCTTATAAATCTGCTCAATTTTGAAGGGGGGTTGACTGAATATCCCAGCCAGCATTCCTATTGAGTATTTTGAGGGGAATATCAATTTTAACGCATTATTCTTATTGGAAAAAATAGACATCAATTTCAGCAGAATTTAGGATGTATTTTATTTTTTATGGAACTAAGGGCGCATGGCTCATGTAGCATATATAACAATCAATGGTGAAAAACAAGGACTCATTTCTAGTGGATGTAACACGAAAGATTCGATGGGAAATAAATATCAGGAAGCCCACACAGATGAAGTAACTTTACTTGCATGTGATCATCGGATTAGTAAAGGATCACAACAGCATAGCAAAACACATTCACCAATTTACATTACTAAAAATATTGATAAATCTAGCCCTTTACTTGCGACAGCTTTTGCTCGTCAGGAGCATCTTGACTGCACCATTGATTTCTTTCGTACCAATGAGCAAGGGTATAACGAGAAATATTATTCTATAGAATTAGTGAAAGCTGTTATCAGTGAAATCAACTTTACTTTACCACACTGTATACAGTCTCATCATGAAGAGATGCATGAAACGATCGCATTATCTTATAAAGAAATTGTCTGGAAGCATCATATCAGCGGGACAATGGGTTATGACAACTGGGAACAAGGAGGCTGGCTTGAATAGTCGCACAGACCTCTATACAACATGGCAGGTACAGCAATCTTCTAAACGATTAGTTACACAAGCATCTCATATTACGGCGCAACATGTAAAAAGTTCTGGGTTACGTAATATGATCATTCGTGAGTATGAAAGTTTTTCTAACTCGTTGGTCCGTTTGTATGAGGATGGAAAAAAGACCGCTCAGGAAGTCATGCATGAGTTAGAAATGGAAGCTCAGGAGCTGTATGAACAGCATAGTGTCTTTATACAAAAAGGAATTGGGTTGTATGCCGGGGTAATGCAGATAGTTGGTGGTGTCAGTGTGATTGTTATCTCTGATGGCGCAATGGTACCTTACGGGGTTCCCCTGATCTTGCATGGTATTAACAATGTCTATGAAAACACTATGTACTTTCTCATGAAAAATGAGGATGCTGTAGGGCCGGTGAGAGCGTTATACCAGTATGGAGCTGAGTCCCTTGAACTGGGAGATTCGGTGGGGGATACAGCTTATTACACGGTTGACATTGGGCTTTCACTTTATGGACTCTTTGGTAAAACGGCATTAAGGCCCGGCTCATGGAAACTGTTCCGGAGAATTCCAAGTGATTATTGCCGAGGGATAGAGGTAATCTCTAAGCCTGGTCTGGCTGCAGAAGTTGCTGGGGATGCTGTTACGCTAGAATCAATTCATAATGAAATGGCAAAATAGCATGGTGCATCGATAGTCGATTTATGCAAAAAGTAATACTATGAAATATATCCTATTCTTAATCCTTTCTATCCTTGTTGTCTCTGTATTCCGGCGACTATCTAGGACAAGGTTCTCAAATAAGTTGTTATTTATCGGATACATTATCCTATATTTATTTGTTTTGACTCAGTTTTACTCGATATTTGTTTCGGGGAATCTTATTTCTGTTTTTCCCGAACTGATGCCAAGCTTTGTTGATGATTACTTGGTCAAAATGTCCTCTATTTTGTTGTTCTTTGTCTTTCTGTTTTTCTGTTTTCCTAAGTATTGGTCGGTTCGGCCGGAACCTCCGGTTTTTCATATTGGTGGAACAAATCTGAAAACGCGGGTGAAAATTTCCAATTTGCTCAGATCTGTTTTTCAGATCTCTTTATCTTCTTTCTTTATTGGTTTTTTCTTTGTGAATTTTTCACTGGTTCTGTTTTCTAAACTCTCAGGCTATGAATTTACTGCAACAACATCTCGGACAGTGGTTGCCGCAAGCATCGTTTTGGCTGTGATTTATCTTTCTGCTTCTTATTATTATCAACATAAGAATAAGCATGTCTGGGAACTAAGAGATGATTTGTTAATTCGTGGTAATCCTGTGAATACAACTATTGATTTATCGAATATTGAGCAGGTTATCATCGGTAGGCCGGAACGAACACTTATTGATTTTTGCTTTTTACGGAAAGTATTCCCAAGGACTAGTCATGTGTCATCGGTGAAAGATGGTACGCTCGTGCTTAAGATTGATGACAGTAAATATCTGCCTCTGTATCTGGAACACTTGAACAATGGGTCACAAATAGTTTCAGCTATTACAGATAAGTTAAAGCATAAAATCATCGATGATTATCAGTTTAATCAAAAAGAGAGAGCAATATTAAAACCGGGATGCCGGAATGAAGTAGTTGTATTAACTTTGTGAGTATCATACCCATGAATTCTTCATGTTGAGATCGCCGGAGCCGGGAAAATGTCGGCAGAAGTATTTTTTATGAGACAGCGGTGGACTTAATTGATGAATAGCGTATTTGACTGGTTTATCGTGATACTTGGAAGCTATTTTATTCTTTGGGGCATACCTTGCACGTATCAATCGATGAAAGTGTCTCTTGGGAATATTAAAAACATCCAGTTCATCGATGAACAGTTCTCATCAGGCAAAGCGAAGCAATACCATAGTATGACCTCGTTTGATATCGGTACCCGATTCACAAAGTATTGTATGACCTACCCATTTATATGTGGTCGTGTGAGTACTGAATCAAAGGTGTTTAGACTGATGATGTGGTTGAACTGTCTTTGGTTTTACAGCTTTATTTTTCTGTTTCTGGCTGCACTGATTAAGAAATTCAGCGTGTAGAATAAACTGATGGAAGTATATAAATTTCGATACCAAATGAATCGAAAGACCGCCTTCTGGTTTTTCGCTTTCTCTATTGTCGGCATTGGTATTTTTATCTAAAGAGCAACGGGAATGTGTCGAATCCTGAGCTGAATTCCACTGTATTTGCTGCCTGTCGCGGGTTTATAACACTCGCATGTGTCCTCATCGTGTTCTGTTATCTGATCTCATTGTATTTTATCAGGTACGTTGAGATGACAGCCAATGAAATACGAATCCCGAAATCCTATTTCACTTCGAAGGTTAGAATCTATCGGTTTCAGGATATTTTAGCGGCTCACGTTAGGGCAATCAGTTCTGTTCCTGTCGTGACGTTTTTCTTTGAAGATAAAGAGGAAAGGGTCTTCGGGAGCTTATTTCAGTCAAAGCAGGACTTTCATCAATTTGTTGATCTCTTACGCGAACGTATTAAAAGCGGACCCATCCAAGAATCGAAACTTTGAATCCATTTGACACCTTTCCCCAACAGAACTAAAGCACATCCAAATTATGGTGGAACAAACATGCAAGTGCATAGATGCGCTTGTCTAAACCAACAGGGATGTTTTGAGCGGTGTGCAGCAAAAATAAAAACACGAAGTAAATTTCTCCACTTCGTGTTTTAAATCAAATGGTTAATGAACCGTGATTAGTTCATGCCGTATTTTTTCAGTTTCTTGCGAAGTGTACCACGGTTGATGCCCATCATGGTTGCTGCGCGGGTTTGGTTGCCGCGAGTGTACTGCATGATTGTATCGAGCAGTGGCTGTTCAACTTCAGCTAGAACTAATTCGTATAATTCACTTACATCCTGGCCATTTAACTGGGAAAGATAGTTTTTAAGAGATGCTTTAACGGAGTCACGAAGAGGTTTCTGCGTGATTTGGTCTTGTGAAGTAACGGTAGTAACGGTTAAAGCTTCTGAAGTCAGATTTTGTTCGAACATATTCGGTCTAGCTCTTCTCTTAATTTTATGATGCAACGTTATCAAAATAACCTTCGAGTGCTTCCAGTTGCAGCGGCGCTGCCTCTATCGCATTGAAGGTCCGGCGAAACCCGCAGGCTTGTTCATGCTCTTTCAGGTACCAACCCACGTGTTTACGTGCGATACGAGGTCCCAGATACTCTCCATAAAATTGATGGAGGGCTTTGACATGACCAAGCAAAATGCTTTTGACTTCCTGAATCGGAAGCGCAGGCATTGCAGTGCCGGTTTCCAAAAAGTGTTGGATTTCCTGAAAAATCCACGGCCGTCCCTGTGCCGGACGACCAACCATTAATGCGTCTGCACCGGTGTATTCCAGTACATATCTGGCCTTCTCCGGACTGTCGATATCGCCATTGGCGATAACCGGAATCGAGATGGCCTTTTTGACCGCTTTAATGCTGTCATATTCTGCCATACCACGATAAAGACAGGCTCTGGTTCTCCCATGAAGAGCAAGTGCCTGAATACCGCAGTCTTCTGCCAGTTTTGCGATGTGAATACAGTTCTTATTCTCTGTATCCCAACCGGTTCGTGTTTTCAGAGTGACAGGCACACGAACAGCCTGAACTACCGTGGTGAGGATATCCTCGATTAAATCCGGGTAGCGTAACAGGGCGGAGCCTGCCAACTTCTTATTCACTTTTTTTGCCGGACAACCCATGTTGATATCGATGATTTGGGCACCGTTTTCAACACTGAACTGTGCGGCTTCTGCCATTAACTGTGGATCGGAACCGGCAATCTGGACCGAACGAATCCCTGATTCGCCCTCATGGACCATCCGCTGTTTCGACTTTGACGTTTTCCACAGTGCCGGATTGGAGGACATCATTTCACTGACGGCCATCCCGGCGCCGTAACGAAGACACAACTCTCGAAAGGGTCTGTCAGTGACTCCGGCCATCGGGGCAACGATCAGATTATTCTTGAGCTGGTGGTTTCCGATTTTTAACACGTCATTACAGTTATCTGGCAGCAAGGGCGCGCATTTTACGCATTTTTTAACGATGTGAAAAGACTAATATTTGAGCATTTACAATTTGTTTTTGTAAATGGTCTATTTTTCAGTCAATTAGTCCGTTACTTTCTCTATCGTTATTTTCTTCGGCCAGAAATCCGGCACCATTCGCTATTTTCAACGATGGGCTCAATATCAAACTGGGTGCGGTAGTAACCGGCTACCTCTTCTGCCTGAGTATCTAAAACTCCGGACATAGCGAGTTGTCCGCCGGGACGAACCAGTGACTGAATAACCGGAGAAAGCTCTTTAAGCGGACCGGCCAGAATGTTTGCGACAACCACATCGGCAATCAGATTGTCCGGCTGATTTTGTGGCAGATAGACTTCAAGCCGGTCTTCGACACCATTTCGCTGGGCATTATCGCGTGAGGCGAGCAGGGCTTGTGGATCAATATCGATACCGATGACCTGTTTGGCTCCCAGCTTGATGGCGGCGATTGCCAGAATGCCTGAGCCACAGCCGAAATCAATAACAGTTTTTCCCTGTAGATCGAGTCCTTCCAGCCATTCCAGACATAAAGCTGTAGTCGGGTGTGTCCCTGTACCGAACGCCAGACCGGGATCGAGCATCACGTTGACGGCATTCGGATCGGGGATTTCTTTCCAGCTTGGGCAAATCCACAGACGATTACCGAATTTCATCGGATGGAAGTTATCCATCCATTCCCGTTCCCAGTCCTTATCTTCAATCTGTTCGACTTTATAAGAGAAACCGGAGGGCAGGAGCTGACTGCTGTTGATTTGTTCGAGAATCGCATTAGTATCCGCTTCTGCGTCGTATAACGCGAGCACATCGGTATCTCCCCAGAGACGAGTTTCTCCCGGAAGCGGTTCAAAAACAGGTGTGTCTTTCGCATCGAGGAACGTGACGGACAAAGCACCGGTTTCGTCCATCAACATATCACCGATGGTTTCGGCATTGTCGTTGTTGGCGTTGAGTTTAATTTGAATCCAAGGCATGTGATTGCTCTTTCCATGGGTTGAATGGCGGAGAGTGTAGCAGATATTCACTTTTTGAATAGGGCTTGTGCGGCATAAAAAAACCTCCCCGAAGGGAGGTTAGGGATGTGTCTCTGTCAGAACAGATCAGCTATGAATGCCGAGTTTTTTCTCCAGATAGTGGATATTGGCACCACCATGCTGGAAGTTTTCATCATTCATGATTGATATTTGCAGAGGGATATTGGTTTTAATCCCTTCAACAATCATCTCGTTGAGTGCGTTCTTCATCCGTGCAATCGCTACATCACGGTTTTCACCATAGGCGATCAGTTTGCCGACCATTGAATCATAATGTGCCGGAACCGTGTAACCAGAGTAGATGTGAGATTCCCAACGGATTCCCATACCACCGGCTGCGTGAAAACGTTCGATCTTACCGGGAGATGGCAGGAAACGCTCAGGATCTTCGGCATTGATACGACATTCGATAGCATGACCACGCAATTTGATATCATCCTGAGTGAATGACAGTGGCTGTCCGGCTGCAACCCGAAGCTGTTCTTTGATCAGATCAACACCAGTCACCATTTCTGTCACCGGATGCTCTACCTGAATCCGGGTATTCATCTCAATGAAGTAGAATTCACCATTTTCATACAGGAATTCGAATGTACCAGCGCCACGATAACCGATTTCAACACAGGCACGGGTACAGCGTTCACCGATGTATTTCCGCATTTCTTCGGTGATGCCCGGAGCTGGTGCTTCTTCTACGACTTTCTGGTGGCGACGCTGCATTGAGCAGTCACGTTCGCCCAGATGAATCGCTCCACCCTGACCATCAGCAATGACCTGCACTTCAACGTGACGTGGATTCTCCAGGAATTTTTCCATGTAAACCATGTCGTTGTTGAACGCAGCTTTGGCTTCGGCACGGGTCATTGTGATGGACTGAATCAATTCGGCTTCACCACGGACAACCCGCATACCACGGCCACCACCACCACCGGAGGCTTTAATAATCACCGGATAACCGATTCGCTTGGCGATGGCTTTATTTTTCTCGATGTCGTCGCCGAGAGGACCGTCAGAACCGGGAACACAAGGTACACCGGCTTTTTTCATCGAGGAGATCGCAGAAACTTTATCACCCATCATCCGGATGGTTTCAGCTTTAGGACCGACAAAAATGAAGCCTGATTTTTCGACTTGCTCGGCAAAGTCTGCATTCTCAGACAAGAAACCATAGCCTGGGTGAATTGCAACTGCACCGGTGATTTCTGCCGCAGAGATAATGCGGGGAATATTCAGGTAACTATCAATACTGCGGGCAGGTCCGATACAGATCGATTCATCTGCAAGCAGTACGTGTTTGAGATCCCGGTCTGCAGTTGAATGGACAGCTACCGTTTTGATGCCCAGTTCTTTACAGGCGCGAAGAATACGAAGTGCAATTTCACCCCGGTTCGCGATGACAACTTTATCTAGCATGAATCTGCCCTCAATTATTCAATGATAACAAGAGGCTGATCGAACTCGACTGGTTGACCGTTCTCAACAAGGATTGCCGTGACGACACCTGATTTATCTGATTCGATTTGGTTCATCATTTTCATGGCTTCAACGATACACAGAGGTTCGCCGACAGAAACTTTCTGACCAACTTCGACAAATGGTTTTGATTCTGGGCTTGGAGAACGGTAGAAAGTACCGACCATCGGCGAAAGAACCTGATGTCCTGCAGGAATTGAACTTTCTGCCGGAGCACTGGCTGCTTCAGGAGCCGGTGCTGCGACTGGCGCAGGCGCTGCAATAGGAGCCGGCGCAGCAGCGTAATGAATCGGAGCCGGAGCCGGGGCGCCATGACGGCTGATGCGTACCGACTCTTCGCCTTCAGAAATTTCCAGTTCAGCAATGCCTGATTCTTCAACTAATTCGATAAGTTTTTTAATTTTACGAATATCCATTGTCTTTTCTCTTTGATCTTGTGAATAAGACAGCCCAGACAGAATAGCTGCGGGATGTCGAGTGTTTATTTTGCCTGCAGTTTTGTAATGGCTGCTGACAACGCAAATTCATAGCCCTGAGCTCCTAAACCGCAAATGACTCCCTGTGCCTTATCGGACAGATAGGAATGGTGGCGGAAGGGTTCTCGAGCATGAACGTTAGAAAGATGTATCTCGATAAAGGGAATATCGACGCCCAAAAGCGCATCCCGCAGTGCGACACTGGTGTGTGTGAAGGCTGCCGGGTTGATGATGATGAAATCAATCTTTCCGTATGCCTGATGAATTGCTTCGATCAGTTCGTATTCACGGTTAGATTGCAGATGTTCCAGTTCAACATCTGCCTGAGTCGCCTGTTGACGGAGCCGGTCGACTATCTGGGGAAGTGTCTGTGAACCGTAATGTGCCGGTTCTCGCAAACCCAGTAAGTTCAGGTTAGGACCGTTTAGAACAAGAATGCGGAATTTTGTCGTCATCGTGTCGTCATCTTACTCAATAATGAGGTCTTATTTACATATTCCCATATTTCAGGATTTTTCACACAAATTTTTTTCAAAAAAATGAAAAACTGGTGAATTGCTCCTGATTATAGCTAATTCAACACAAATGGCAGCAAATTACTGGTCTAATCACCGCTTTCATATGGTGTAACCAGACGATGAGCCCAAGTTTTACGCGCCTTGCGGGAAAATTGATGGTTAGATCTTCATCAATTTATGACTATGAAGATATGAAATGGTTTCTGGAGAATAAAAAAAGCCATCCGGAGGCGGATGGCTTCATGATAGGCGAAGTTTGGTCAGAAACTTAGTTGAGTGCGGCTTTTTCTGCGATGAGTTTATCCACGACACTTGGATCGGCCAGTGTTGAAGTATCTCCAAGATTACTGGTATCACCGGTAGCAATCTTACGTAAAATCCGGCGCATGATTTTCCCTGAACGTGTTTTGGGAAGTGCATCAGTCCAGTGCAGGACATCCGGTGTTGCTATCGGACCGATCTCTTTGCGAACCCAGTCTTTGACTTCTTTATGCAGCTCGGAAGATGGGTAAATGCCATCGTTTAAGGTGATGTAGGCGTAGATAGCCTGTCCTTTAATATCGTGCGGAATCCCTACGACAGCGGCCTCGGCTATTTTATCGAATGCAACCAGTGCTGATTCGATTTCTGCGGTCCCCATCCGGTGACCGGAAACATTGAGAACATCATCGACCCGGCCGGTAATCCAGTAATAGCCGTCTTCGTCTCTGCGGGCTCCATCTCCGGTAAAGTACATCCCTTTGAAAGTGGAGAAGTAGGTCTGTTCGAAACGGTCGTGATCGCCATATACCGTGCGCATCTGACCGGGCCAGGAATCCAGAATCACCAGATTACCTTCGGTTGCGCCTTCGACGATATTGCCAATATTGTCAACCAGTGCCGGTTGAACACCAAAGAATGGCCGGGTGGCTGAGCCGGGTTTTAATTCAGTTGCGCCGGGAAGTGGTGTGATCAGAATACCGCCGGTTTCGGTTTGCCACCAGGTATCAACGATAGGTGACTTTTCATTACCGATAGTCCGGTAATACCATTCCCATGCCTCCGGATTGATCGGCTCTCCGACAGATCCCATAATCCGCAGGCTGTCCCGCGAGGTGCCGTCAATCGCTTCATTACCTTTTGCCATCAGAGCCCGGATGGCTGTCGGGGCAGTATAAAGGATATTGACCTGATGTTTATCGACTACTTCGCTCATCCGGCTGGTGGCCGGATAATTCGGTACGCCTTCAAACAGAATCGTTTTGGCGCCGTTGGATAGCGGACCGTAAACCAGATAAGTGTGACCGGTAATCCAGCCCACGTCTGCCGTACACCAGAAGACTTCTCCGGGTTGATAGTCGAAGACGTATTTGAAAGTCATGGTGGCATAAACCAGATAACCGCCGGTCGTATGCAAAACACCTTTCGGTTTGCCGGTTGAACCTGAGGTATAAAGAATGAAGAGCGGATCTTCAGCTTTCATCGCTTCCGGCGGACAATGGTCGGCAACGGTTTCTGTGGCTTCATGCCACCAGATATCGCGGTGTTCATGCCAGTCTACCTTACCGCCGGTCCGTCTCAGGACCACGACTTTGCTGATGGTTTTTACTTCAGGGTTGGTCAGCGCTTCATCAACATTCTTTTTTAGCGGAACGGCCCGTCCGCCGCGGACACCTTCGTCAGCAGTAATCACAATTTTTGCATCGGAGTCGATAATCCGTCCGGCAAGTGCTTCCGGAGAGAATCCGCCGAAGACGACGGTATGGACTGCCCCAATCCGGGTACAGGCGAGCATCGCAACAGCGGCTTCCGGAACCATCGGCATATAAAGACAGACGACATCACCTTTACGGACACCCTGTTCTTTCAGCGCATTGGCAAAGCGACAGACTTCACTGTGGAGTTGATTAAAGGTCAGTGTTTTATCTTCCAGCGGATTGTCGCCTTCCCAGATAATTGCAACATCATCACCCCGTTCAGCCAGATGCCGGTCAATACAGTTGGCTGAAACATTGAGGGTTCCGTCTTCAAACCAGCGGATATCTACATGACCGGTATCGAATGAGGTCTGTTTTACTTTGGTGTAGGGCTTTATCCAGTCAACAATTTTTCCGTGTTCTCCCCAGAATCCTTCCGGATCGCTGACGGAGCGTTGGTACATTGATAAGTAAGTGTCATTATCCGCGTGGGTATGTTCTTTAATATTGTTCTTTACCGGATAAATATGAACATCACTCATAGCTTCTTCTCCTTTTGAATGCTGTGACCGCTCCGGCTTATCATTATTGGGCTTTCTGTAAACATACCCGGAGGATCTGAACCTGACGTTTGAGGTCAACCATAACTCTTGTTCAGATACCGTGATTTCACAATTAGACTTTAGGATAAATGAGAGCTGCGAGTAAAAATACATTGTGATTCAATGCGTCACATGTTTTTGTAATTCATCGCTTTTGATTCTGGAATGCAATTGCTCTGGAATACAACGGTTTTGGAATACAACAGCTCTGGAATATTAAGGAGTGTAGGCTGAACGGAATGATGGCCGGTCACCTTTGGTCAGGCGCACAAAAACCAGTGCAGCGGAGAAGGCATCCTGCAAGGCATCATGCTTATTTTGCAGTGGCAGGTCCAGATGATGACAAATGGCTTCCAGACTGAGGTCGAAGTAAGCATTCGGCAGCAGTTTTTCCAGTTGTTCATGGTAGAGCTGGCTGACTTCAATTAGGCGATTGGGTAGTGGAAACCCCAGATGTTTGCGACAGGCGATATCCAGAATAGTTTTATCATAACGGATATGGTAACCGACCAGCGGACGGTTACCGATAAACGCCAGTAGTTGCGCCAATGCTTCGGGCTCGGTCAGGCCGTCATTCAGATCCTGATGGCGAATCCGGTGAATCCGGACGGAACCTGCATCCAGAGATCTGGGAGCACATAACTTCACTTCAAATGACTGACTGGTCAGAATCCGGTTACCGATAATTTTGGTTGCCGCGATCGAAACCAGTTCTGCCCGCTGTGGATCCAGACTGGTGGTCTCACAGTCCAGCGACACATATTCCTGATTATCCGGTGGTAAGAATAACTCCCGGTAGGGCGAGTCTTTCAGTTTGTAATACCAGTATTTACGTCTGATACGGTTCATATTGTTATTCTCTGATCTGATGGTTACTCACGGAGCTGATAGTTACTCACGGATCTGACAGTTACTCACGGATCTGATAGTGATATGACAGCCACTGTTTGAATTTTTTGACGATATGCAGACTGTGCCGTAGTAAATCACGCTCGGTACTGTCGAGAGATTTGATGTCCAGATGATTATTAGCATCCGGCTGACGAAGCTGCTGCCTCAGACGGAGTTTAAAGAAGAGTTTCAGGGCTTCACTCAGGTTATCTGCGGTTTGCTGTTCCAGTACACGCTGTCTGACCAGAGATTCGATACGCTCAAAGGTATTCTGCACCCCAATCCGGTATTCCAGACTCAGGGCCCGGATTCCATGCACAATCGGGAAAATGCCGCCTTGTTTAATATCCAGACCGGCTTTGGATGATTTCACATTACCGAATAGTGTCAGAGGCAGGGAGAAATTTAACGCCGGACGGGTAAATTCAGACAGAATCAGTTCCTGATCGGCCATCAATTGCGACAGATGATTCTTGATGGGGAGCAGGAGTTCCCGGTTACCGGCGACAGCCTGAGCATCAGCCATAATGGCAATATTCATGATCTGTTCCGGCTTTGTCTGGCTTACCCATTGAGTGAGTGTTGTTTGCCATTCTTGCTGAGTTTTTACCCACTGCGGGTTATTGACCATCACTTTCCCGGGACAGACCGGATATCCCAGTTGCAGCAATGTATGAGTCAGTTTTTCCATCACGCTCTGACAATCCGGCCAGATGAGGTCGTTCTGCACGATGAGGGCATTGTCCTGATCGGTCTTCAGAATCTGTTCTCCCCGGCCTTCTGAACCAAGGACCAGCAGACAGCATTGTTGTTGCATCACTGGGGGAACAATCAGTTCGAAAGCTTTTTCAATAATCTGTTCGTTGACAGCGGATATCAGCTCCATAATGAAGCGGGTTCTGATCCCGTTACTGACCAGATTTTCAACCAGCCTGCGTTGCTGATTAGAGGCAATAGCGAGTTCTTCAATACTGGAAGCTCTGGCGATACTCAGTGTCAGGACATGAGAGTGGGTTGAGAAAGCACTGAGGATCTGGGTCATATCCAGCATTCCGACCGCTTCATTCCCATCGCAGACCATGATCCGTTTTACTTTATTGCGGATCATCATGACCATCGCATTGAATAAGAACTCGCCGTCATCGACATGGAAAACCGGAAAAGTGGCGATCTGGCCGACCGGTGTGTCAACCGGCAGGGAGTCAAGAGTCAGCGCATGCAACATATTCGTTCGGGTGATAATCGCATAAGGATGAGCATGTGTTGTCTGACTGAGGCGGTCATCATTCTCCGGAAGATGAACCAGAGCAGCATCGCAGTTATTGTCTTTTAACTGGCAGGTGACGTCGTTAATGGTTTGCTCCGGTGTGACGATCATCGGTGGATGGTAAATAGCCCGATCAACTTTGGTTAAGATGAATTCCGCCAGATTCTGCTGTTGTTGGGCGGTTTCGATCAGCGCCTGACGGGTTGCCAGGTTGCTATCGAAATAAGCAGCAAACTGTCCGTTCTGATGATAAAAATCCAGAAAGACTGATTTCGGTAACTGGTAAGCGAGGGTGTCTTCCAGCGCAACATATTGATGCCTGACGGTTCCGTCAAGCAGTGAACGGACGTCGAAAATATCTTCGCTGGCATAGTGGGCAAAAACTTCCTGCCCGTCTTCCGAGCGTTCTTCGACCACACCTTTGATGAGGATATGCAGGTACTGGCTGCTCTGACCGCTGCGTAACAGCGATTCCCTGGCCCGGAAATAGGCGACATCCAGCGTGGCAAGCAACTGTTGTTGTTGCTCTGGTGTCAGGCGATCAAATGGTGGTGAGTGAAGATTGAACTTATCCGGCATAGCAACCTTTCTGACCCAAATCATATCTGCTTTAATTCTTGGCCGAAATCTGGTTTGCCTCCAGACGACTTTGGTCTAATAACCGGATTTTCGTGAAATTGGGGAAACTGAGCGTTGAGTAAACTTCCCTTTTCCTTGTATGGCATTCAAAGCATAATATACCCACATAACCTCAAGATGCTGGATTTTCGTTGAACAGTACCCTGAGGTGGCTTGGGTATCGTCGCGTTTTTCTGCATCAGTAGGTTGTTCATGCTCCGTATCTCTCCGTTTCAGTGGATCTCTCAGTACTATTTTGGTTTCTTCTTTGTCTATGGGGTTTATACGCCATTCTGGGCACTGTGGCTTAAAAGTGAGGGGGTGGCGCCTGCCGATATCGGAGTGATTATGGGGCTGGCTTTCGGAACTCGTTGTCTGGCCAATCTGCTGGTTACGCCGAGAGTTCACCGGGTTGAATGGTATGTCCCGATGCTAAGAGTGCTGAGTCTGTTGTCGATTGGGCTGATTGCAGTTCACGCACTGGCGGTGGAGCATCTGATCTGGATTGCACTGGCGACGGTATTGTTCAATATCTGCTACGGACCCATTATTCCGCTTTCCGATTCTGTGGCGAATTACTACACCAACTTGAAAATGCTCGATTACGGGCGGACCCGGTTGTGGGGTTCCGTGGCATTTATTGTTGGATCTCTGGTGGTCGGCTGGGTTGTTGCTCACTGGGGAGATGACTGGATTCTGTACACAGCTGTGCTGGGAATGAGTGTGACATTTGTGATGAGTCTGCGTGCTCCGAGTCCCAGCCCTGAGAGTCAGAGCGAGAAGCGTGTTGTACGCCCCAAACTGACGGAGATGTTCAGAGACCGGCAGGTGCTTAAGTTTTTATTGCTGATTTCGCTGATTCAGGGCAGCCATGCTGCTTATTACAGTTTCAGCTCTGTTTACTGGAAGTCAGTCGGACATTCTGAAGAAATCATTGGTTATCTGTGGAGTCTGGGCGTCATTGCGGAGATCTGTATTTTTGCATTCAGCCGGCGCTTCTTTGGTTTATGGTCTATCCGGTCGATGTTTCTGCTTGCCTCCTGTGCGGTACTGGTTCGCTGGAGTCTGACCGCGCTTACGACTCAGGTTGGTGTGCTGGTGTTTATTCAGCTCCTTCATAGTCTGACATTTGCGGTTGCCCATCTGGCGACCATTCGCTATATCCAGCAATCTGTGCCGGAAAAAATGGTGGCATTGCAGTCACTGTATAACGCAATTCCGTTAGGGGCAGTGATGGCAACAATGACGGCTATCAGTGGCTGGGGATTTGAGAACTGGGGAGCAAAAATTTTCTGGGGGATGGCTTTGATGGGGGCGCTGGCGCTGTTTGTCCGGCTGGAACCATCGGTATCTGTACGCGAAACCGAGATAGCAAAAACCACATCCTGATTCACGGCAGTTCCCAAAATCGGGATAATATCAGTGACTTAACATATGAAGCCGTCTATCCTTAATCTGGCGTAAGTTATGGCTTGATTACAAGGATCGTTCTCATGCAGTCATGGGTTGTTATTCCGGTTTTATTTCTCTATTTAGGACTGCTGTTTTTTATCGCATGGTACGGTGATAAACACCTGCGCTGGCTGGCTCGATTCCGGCCATGGATTTATAGTTTATCCATCGGGGTGTATTGCACATCCTGGACCTTCTACGGCACGGTCGGTCAGGCAACGAATCATGCCTGGTCATTCTTACCGATCTATCTGGCTCCCATTCTGGTGTTTGTCTTCGGCTGGCGGATTCTGGCCCGTCTGATGCTGATTGCCAAACGAGAACATATTACATCCATCGCCGATTTTATTGCGGCCCGTTATGGTAAATCTCAGGGGCTTGCGGTTGCAGCGACACTGATTGCGGTGATTGGTATTCTGCCCTATATCGCACTGCAACTCCGTGGTGTCACTATGGGAATTCATATCGTTGCGTCTGACTTCCCCTCTCAGAATCAGTTTGCGGAAAGCCATATTTCCTGGTTTGTGGTGATGGCGCTGGCAATTTTTACCATTCTATTCGGCACCCGACATATCGATAATACCGAACATCACCGGGGAATGATGATGGCGATTGCCTTTGAGTCGCTGATTAAGCTGGTGGCTTTTCTGTGGGTTGGTTTATTCATTGTATATATCGGCTGGCATCAGACAACATTCAGTCTTGCTGATGTCGCCCGCGAATCTTTTGTTGCTCCGCACTGGCCGACACTGGCGGTTCACCTCGTACTGACGATGCTGGCAATTATCTGTCTGCCCCGCCAGTTTCATACCATGATTGTTGAAAACGAAAAACCACAGGATCTGCATGTCGCCCGGCGGGTATTTCCGGTCTATCTGATTCTGATGGGGTTGTTTGTCCTGCCGGTTTCCTGGGTCGGAAAGGGGATGCTGGATGTCAGTCTGGCAGATACATTTGTGATCAGTGTACCAAAGGCCGTCGGCTCTGATGTAATTGCGATGATTGCATTTCTGGGCGGCACTTCGGCAGCAACCGGCATGGTGATTGTGTCTACTATCGCATTGACGATTATGGTTTCGAATGACCTGGTGGTGCCGTTTCTGCTGCGGCGGATGCGCTTTTCCCATCAGGGACACCGGCATTTCTCCCGTCTTCTGCTGAGAATTCGCCGGGGACTGATTTTACTCCTGCTGGCATGTGCCTGGGGATTTTACCGGGTGCTGGATGCGATTCCGTCACTTTCAGCAATAGGCTTTCTCTCATTTGCTGCGATTGCCCAGTTTGCACCGGCGCTGATTGGCGGAATTTACTGGCGTGACGGGAATAAAAAAGGGGTCTATGTC
This sequence comes from Vibrio mangrovi, assembly GCF_024346955.1. NCBI lineage: Bacteria > Pseudomonadati > Pseudomonadota > Gammaproteobacteria > Vibrionales > Vibrionaceae > Vibrio > Vibrio mangrovi. The sequence goes on from NZ_AP024883.1 coordinate 342,425, forward strand.
GGTCTGGCGATTGGGTTCTCGCTCTGGCTGATCACATTGATGGTACAGACGCATTTACTAGCCGGTGATGCTCAGACCAATCCGCTGATCTGGTTGATCAGTCCTCCTGATATGATTGCCGGTTTGGGGCTGTCAATGTCTGACTGGGGAATGATCCTCAGTATTCTGCTGAATACACTCTGTTACTGGGGAATCTCTACAATTACTCATCCGAGCCTGAGTGAACGCTTACAATCCGCGACATTTGTCGGGACGCCGTTCCCGGATAATGAAAACATGAGTTTGTATCAGAGCCGGGTTACGGTGGCTGAACTGGAAATGCTGGTGGCCCGTTTTGTCGGAAGAAGCCGGATGAAAACCGCATTCCAGCAGTTCTGGACACAGCAGCAAAAAAGCTGTTTACCGAATCAGCAGGCTCCGGCAACTCTGATTCGTCATGCCGAACGGGTACTGGCGGGTGTTTTCGGTGCATCTTCCGCGAAGTTAGTCCTTGCTTCTGCATTGCAGGGTAAGAACATGCATCTGGAAGAAGTCGCAGCTATCGTTGATGAAGCTTCGGAATTATATGACTTTAGCCGGAGTCTGCTTCAGGGGGCGATCGAGCACATCGGTCAGGGACTGACAGTGATCGATAAACAACTGCGTCTGGTAGCCTGGAATCAGCGCTATCTGGAGTTATTCTCATTTCCGCCGGGGCTGATTCAGGTTGGACGCCCGATTGCCGATATCATCCGCCATAATGCACAGCAGGGATTATGTGGTCCGGGAGATATTGAAGAACATGTCCGTAAACGGGTTCACCATCTGGAAAAAGGGACACGGCATACTTCTTCCCGGGTCCGGCCGGATGGTCGGGTCGTTGAAGTTCAGGGTAATCCAATGCCCGGTGGCGGATTTGTTATGAGTTTTACCGATATTACGGTATTCCGGGAGGCTGAAGATGCCCTGAAGCAGGCGAATGAGTCACTGGAAGAGCGGGTACACCGACGGACACAGGAGCTGGAGAAACTCAATCGCCAGTTAGTGCAGGAAACACAACGGGCAGAGCGGGAATCCCGTTCGAAATCCCGGTTTCTGGCTGCGGTCAGCCATGATTTGATGCAGCCGTTGAATGCTGCCCGGTTATTTGCTTCATCACTGTCTGAGATTGCCCGGGAAGATGAAGTCAAACGACTTTCTTCTCATATTGAAAGTGCATTAGGTGCGGCTGAGGAACTGATTGGCGATCTGCTGGATATTTCCCGGCTGGAGTCAGGAAAGCTCGACATTAATATGCACAGTTTTGCGATTCATGATGTTCTGGTGAATCTGAATGCAGAATTCCATGCCATTGCCAGACAGCAGGATATCGACTTTACGATGATTCCGTCTTCTGTGATGGTTAAATCGGATCCGAAGCTGCTCAGACGTATTATCCAGAACTTTCTGACTAATGCTTTCCGGTATGCGCCTCACGGGAAGGTTGTGCTTGGTATACGTCATGTCGCAGGGCAGATCAGAATCGAAGTCTGGGATAACGGAATTGGTATTGAGCCGGATCAACAGCAGGAGATCTTTGAAGAGTTCAACCGGGGCGGACAGGTTCGCTCTGAGCAGGGACTGGGTTTAGGGCTGGCGATCTCGAAAGGGATTGCTTATGTGCTGGGGCATGAAATTTCAATGCGTTCCTGGCCCGGACATGGCAGTGTATTTTCTTTGTCACTCCAACGGGCTCAGCCTAGTGAAGTCGAACATAAAGTCATTCCGGTACCGGATGATGTGACAGACTTGTCGCAGGTGCGAGTGCTCTGTGTTGATAATGAGGTAGATATTCTGACTGGTATGTCTGATCTATTATCCCGCTGGGGATGCGATATCCGGACGTCGACTAATCTGGTCGGTAGTCTGAAGATGCTGGAAGAAGAATGGGTGCCGGACGTTATTCTGTCTGATTATCGTCTGGATCAGGGCCGCACCGGGCTGGAAGTGTTACAGCAGTGCCGGTTGCGGTTAGGTAACCAGTTTGAAGGCATTATTATTAGTGCCGACCGGACTCAGGAGATGATGGATGCGATCCAGTCAAATGGATTCGGTTTCTTACCTAAACCGGTAAAACCGCTGAAACTGAGAGCTGTATTGAACCGGGTCCGGCAGAGGAGCATACCTGAACAGGAGAGAAATGAAGATGGATCCGAAGATCTTCGGAGCATCAGATGAAATGAAGAAACCCGGCCTTCGAGCCGGGTTGTCATCAGCATTATATAATTATTCCTGTGCAACCACTTCCAGAGGCCAGCCCATATCAGTTTGTCGGTTGGCTTCGATTTCCAGTTCCGCTTTGGTGAGCGGATTACTTTCCAGCCATTGAGCATTCAGAAATAATTGTAGTGTGTCATCTGAAGACTTCAGCGTGAAGCGGGGTTCTAGGGCGGAATTTCGCCGGTGGCTGAGTAAAACGGCCAGACGCAATAATCTGAGTAAGCGCTTACCACTGTTTCCTGAGAGAGCATGTTGCTCCGGCATGGTGGCAATATTATCCCGATAGCGGCGAATCAATTCTCCCAGACAGTAGCGTTGTGCCCGGGTAAAACCGGGTAAATCTGAATTCTGGATCAGATAGGCGCTGTGTTCTCCGCCTTTTTTGTAATCAATCGCCAAACCGATTTCGTGTAACTGAGCTGCCGTTCTGAGTAACATTTCTGCCTGTGGTTCTGCTACCCAGCCGACGCCGCCACACTGATGAAATAGTTTACTGGCGAGCTCGGCAACCTGCTCTGCATACACCGTATCGATTTGATAACGGCTCTGGATACTATGGATAGTCCGTTCCCGGATATCGTCCTGACGCAATCCGTCAACCATCTCGTAAACCAGACCTTCCCTTAGTGCACCGCCGGCTAAAGTCATGGCTTCGATTTGAAGTTCCTCGAATATCGCGATCAAAATTGACAAGCCACTAGGGAACACCAGTGCTCTTTCCAGTGTCAGGCCTTCGATTTCCAGTTCTTCGAGGTGATCAGCCAGCATTGCCTGATTCTGCAAACGTTTCAGTTTGGTCAGTGTGATCACTTCATCCATTCCCTGAGCCAGCATTATTTCCTGTAATGCCTGAACCGTACCACTTGCACCGACGCAGACATCCCAGCCCAGCGAGCGGTACTGTTGCAGAATTGGAGTCAGTGTATTTTTCGCATCTTCAATCGCATGCTCAAAATTCGCTTTGGTGAGCTGGCGATCCCGGAAGTGTTTTTCCAGCCAGGTGACGCATCCCATTTTCAGGCTGGTCAGCGCTTTTGCTTCAAAGCCTTCACCAATGATCAGCTCAGTACTTGCACCACCAATATCGACAACAAAGCGGCGTCCGCTTCCACCGGAAGTATGAGCCACACCTTTATAAATCGTTGCGGCTTCTTCGTCACCGGAAATCGTTTCGATCTTGTGGCCCAGTATCTGATTTGCCTTATGCAGAAATGTTCCGACATTGGTGGCTGTCCGCAGTGTTGCTGTACCGACCACCCGGATATTTTCTTGCGGAATATCCTGCAAACGCTCAGCAAACAGGCTCAGACAATCCCACCCGCGCTGCATCGCTTCCTGACTCAGTGAATTTTCTTCATCCAGTCCGGCAGCCAGCCTGACCTTGCGTTTAATTTTGGCCATCGTCTGAATGCTACCGTCAACATGACGGACAATCAGCATATGGAAGCTGTTTGAACCGAGGTCAATCGCAGCATAAAGTGGTGAAGATACGGCTTGGCTCATAGATTAACTCAGCTATCCTTACTCTGATGGGTTGGCTTACGTGGACGTTTTCTGGATGAGTTATTATTACGTCCATTCTGACGTCCGGAGCGCGAACCACCGGTATTGGTTCTTCTCGCCGGTTTTGACGAAGCGAGCTTAAATGGTTTAGGTAAGTCCGTCAGCAGTGCACTGGCATCATAATCTGAAACCGGAATCGAATGTTCAATGTATGATTCGATCCCCGGCAGATTAATAGCATATTCTTCACAGGCGAAACTGATTGAGTGACCACTGGCTCCGGCCCGGCCTGTCCGGCCAATACGGTGGACATAATCTTCACTGTCGTCAGGTAAATCATAGTTGAAAACATGTGTGACCTGAGGAATGTGCAAACCACGGGCTGCAACATCGGTCGCAACCAGAATATCCAACTGACCCTGAGTGAACTGTTCCAGAATGCGTTCGCGTTTCTTTTGCGGAACATCACCGGTTAACAGACCGACTCTGTGGCCGTCAGCAGCCAGATGTCCCCAGACTCGTTCACACTTGTGTTTCGTGTTGGCAAAAATAATTGCTCTGTCCGGCCACTCTTCTTCAATTAATGTCTGTAACAGAGCCATTTTGTGCTCGTTGGATGGATAGAACAGTTCTTCCTTAATCCGGTGACCGGTTTTCTGTTCCGGTTCAACGACGACGTGTTCCGGACTGTTCATATGCTCAAATGCCAGCTCCTGAACCCGATAAGAAAGGGTTGCAGAGAATAACATGTTCAGACGACTCTTTGGTGCAGGCATCCGGCGGAACAGGAAACGGATATCTTTGATAAAACCAAGATCAAACATCCGGTCGGCTTCATCAAGAACGACAACCTGAATATGATTCAGATTAAATACCTTCTGTTTGTAGAAATCGATAATACGACCGGTGGTTCCGACCAGAACATCGACACCTTGCTGTAGCTTCGATTGCTGTTTGTCATAGCTTTCACCGCCATAAGCCAGCGCAACTTTTAAACCGGTACTCTGCACGAGTGGTTCTGCATCGTTAAAAATTTGTATCGCTAACTCACGAGTTGGTGCCATAATAATTGCTCGTGGCTGAGTTGGCTCCCGCTCTTCACTGGCAGGGGTTGTTAGCAGATGATTGAAGGTTGCAGTAAGAAACGCAAGCGTTTTACCAGTCCCAGTCTGGGCTTGGCCTGCAATGTCACGGCCGGAGAGCACTACCGGCAGCGCCAAGGCTTGGATTGGTGTGCAATATGCAAACCCTTTTTGTTCCAAACCTGCTGTAACCTGAGGGTCTAATCCCAGGTCGGCGAATTTTTGCTCTGTGATATGCGTCTTTTTCATCACTATAGAATATCAGCTTAAGCTTGCAATACGGAAGTAAATACATTCCAATAGAGCATCAAATTACTGGTTATTATGCAACCGGTCCAAGAAAATACATTGGAGTTGAAGATGAGTGATAAGATTTTGCAGCTGACCGATGAATCATTTGATAATGATGTAATTAAAGCTGCAGTTCCTGTTCTGGTCGATTTTTGGGCAGAATGGTGTGGTCCATGTAAAATGATTGCGCCGATTCTGGATGAAATCGCAGAAGAGTACGAAGGTAAGCTCACTATCGGTAAACTGAATATCGATCAAAATGCTGGTATACCACCTAAGTTTGGTATTCGTGGCATTCCGACACTGCTTCTTTTTAAAGATGGTAATGTCGCTGCAACGAAAGTTGGGGCATTGTCGAAGACTCAGTTAAAAGAGTTTTTGGACGCCAATTTATAGTGGCTGGAAACCGTGCATAGAAATATGTACGGTTTTGCACATGGAAATGAAACAAAATCTAGACTAGTCTGAGAAATAGTGCTAGGTTAACGCACATTAATGAAACATATGTTCACTTCTTGGTCAATCCTGAGGCCAAATTCCATCTTAACACTAGTAAACAGATCCTAATTTTGACTAAACAAGTATCCACCACAATGAATCTAACAGAATTAAAGAACAAACCTGTGTCAGAGCTCGTGCAACTGGGTGAGAGTCTGGGACTCGAAAATCTCGCACGTCTAAGAAAACAAGACATCATCTTCTCTATTTTAAAGGCACACGCGAAAAGTGGTGAAGATATCTTCGGTGATGGCGTATTAGAAATTCTCCAGGACGGCTTCGGGTTTTTGCGTAGTGCAGATAGCTCTTATCTGGCCGGTCCGGACGATATCTATGTGTCACCCAGTCAAATTCGTCGTTTCAACTTACGGACTGGTGACTCGATTGCCGGGAAGATTCGTCCGCCAAAAGAAGGCGAACGTTATTTTGCATTGTTGAAAGTGAATACGGTCAACGATGATAAACCGGATAATGCCCGTAACAAGATTCTGTTTGAAAACCTGACGCCGCTGCATGCCAACGAGCGGATGGTAATGGAGCGTGGTAATGGCTCAACGGAAGATATCACTGCCCGGGTACTTGATTTGGCATCGCCTATCGGTAAAGGTCAGCGTGGCTTGATCGTTGCACCGCCAAAAGCCGGTAAAACCATGCTGTTGCAGAATATCGCGCAGAGCATCGCTTATAACCACCCTGAGTGTATCCTGATGGTACTTCTGATTGACGAACGTCCGGAAGAGGTAACGGAGATGCAACGTCTGGTGAAAGGTGAAGTTGTTGCTTCTACTTTCGACGAGCCGGCATCCCGACATGTTCAGGTAGCGGAAATGGTGATTGAGAAGGCAAAACGTCTGGTTGAACATAAGAAAGACGTAGTTATTCTGCTGGATTCTATTACCCGTTTAGCCCGGGCTTATAATACGGTTGTTCCTTCTTCTGGTAAGGTACTGACTGGTGGTGTGGATGCGAATGCTCTGCATCGTCCGAAGCGTTTCTTTGGTGCGGCACGTAATGTTGAGGAAGGTGGTAGCCTGACGATTATTGCGACAGCACTGGTTGATACCGGTTCTAAAATGGATGAAGTCATTTACGAAGAATTTAAAGGGACAGGTAACATGGAATTACACCTGAACCGTAAAATTGCCGAGAAACGTGTTTTCCCGGCAATTGACTTCAATCGTTCAGGAACGCGTCGTGAAGAATTGCTGACTAAAGCCGATGAGTTACAGAAGATGTGGATTCTACGTAAGATCGTTCACCCGATGGGTGAGACTGATGCGATGGAATTCCTCATTGATAAGCTGGCAATGACCAAGACCAATGATGAGTTCTTTGATGCAATGAGACGTCAGTAAAAGAACGACTCTGCTCTGATTTGAAAAACACCACCGGAAACGGTGGTGTTTTTTCTTGCATTCAGAAAAATATGCATCAAAAATGAGAGTAGATGTTACACGGAGGTTAATACATGCCACAGGGAACGTGGGTATCACGACTCCTTCTGCTATTTTTCTGTTTCAGTTGCTTTCCGGTATTCGCAAAATCACTGGATGTGATGAGTCGCGATCAGCTTTTACAGGCACCTTCGATTCAGTCAAAAGTTGCAGAACTCAAACAGTTCATTACTGATGATAAAATTGATTCTTTAAAATTTGCCTTACAGCGTTTGGCGCTACCTCAACAGGAAGCCGTCCGTTTTCTACTGCTGAGAACGCTTGAACAGGAAAAAACGATATTTTCTGCGCCGGTAGAACATTTTATCGAACAGCAGCGCTTGCTCCCTCCGGTCTATTATGTGACAGAAAAAGGGGATGGATACGAGCTTTCCACTCCCGCTTTTAATTACCCTGCAGTTGCCAGCCGGTTAGTCAAATCCTGGAAACAGGAAAAAAGTATTCTCGATTTCGTATTACAGGTTGAGCATCACCATTTACGTTTACGCCAATGGTTATCCGGAGACAAGCACCAGCATGATGCCAGAGAGTCTTTGCTGATTAAGGAACTTGGCAGTTTGTCAGAGTCCGGACTGCGTTATCTGACAGAACAGATTGTGAAAGAGAGTATCAGCAGTTGGTTACCTTCGACACGAGTGATGGCGGCATTGGCTAAAGAAAGCAGGAGTGAAGATATTTACCGTTTACTGTGGTTAATGAAATCTGACTATTATTCTGAAGCTGAACTGACCCGGCTGTCTGCTCTGAAAGATGACTTTTCTTTGCAGCAGGTTATGGCCGCCAGTCATAATCCCAGTCTGAGAGATCAGGCAATTAACACGCTGGTTCAGACACGGCCTATGTCTGAAAAGGTGAAAACTTATCTGGTGCAGCAGCTCAGTCAGGAAGAAGCGCCATATGTTGCCCAGACATTAGTGGAAGCTGGTTATAGAAGCTGGCTGGAAGAGCTGTTAAAGACTGATCGGCAGGTGAAGCATGGAGCACTGGTACAGGCTTTAGGTCGCTAGTTACGTTCAGGGCTCTGTCTGTTGGCACTCAGCGAAAATGTATTTTGAGAGTATTAATAAATATGTTCGGAATGATCGTTTCTCAATGAGAGCGACCCGACAGCAGAGAGAAAAAGAAAAGTCAGAGTTGTTGGGTTTTTGTTATACTGCCTCTTATATTACCTTCAGGCAGAAGTCTTATGATTTTTAAGGATTTACGCGATTTTATCGACCATTTGGAAAAACATGGTCAACTGAAGCGCATTCAACACCCGATTGACCCTCAATATGAAATGACCGAGATTTGTGACCGGACACTGAGAGCTGGTGGTCCGGCACTTTTATTTGAGAATCCCGTAGGTTATGAAATACCGGTTCTGGCCAATCTGTTTGGTACGCCGGAACGGGTTGCGATGGGGATGGGCCGTACCGATGTCAGTGAGTTGCGCGAAGTAGGGCAATTACTTGCGTATCTCAAAGAGCCTGAGCCACCGAGAGGCTTTAAAGATGCTCTGGATAAACTACCGGTTTTTAAGCAAGTGTTGAATATGCCGGCTAAGCGTCTGAAAAAGGCACCCTGTCAGGAAGTAATTTGGCAGGGTGATGATGTCGATCTGGATAAAATCCCGGTGATGAGTTGCTGGCCAGGTGATGTGGCACCATTACTGACCTGGGGTTTGACGATTACGAAAGGCCCGGCGAAAACACGGCAGAATCTGGGAATCTACCGGCAGCAGAAAATCAGTAAAAATAAAGTGATCATGCGTTGGTTTCAGCACCGTGGCGGTGCTCTGGATTTTCGAGACTGGCAGGAAACATATCCCGGAAAGCCATTTCCGGTCTCTGTTGCTTTCGGTGCTGATCCGGCAACAATTCTGGGGGCGGTTACACCGGTTCCTGATACATTGTCTGAATACGCATTTGCCGGACTACTGAGGGGCAGTAAAACTGAGGTTGTACAGTCGGTGAGTAATGATTTGGAAGTTCCGGCCAGTGCAGAAATTGTCCTCGAAGGATATATTGACCCGAATGAATATGCTGATGAAGGGCCTTATGGTGATCATACCGGCTATTTTAATGAGGTTGAGCGCCATCATGTCTTTACTGTGACTCATGTGACAATGAGGAAGCAGCCAATCTACCATAGTACATATACAGGCAGACCGCCGGATGAGCCTGCGGTTCTCGGGGAAGCATTAAACGAAGTCTTTGTTCCTATATTGCAAAAGCAGTTTCCGGAGATTGTCGATTTTTATCTTCCTCCGGAAGGTTGTTCCTATCGCATGGCTGTCGTGACAATGAAGAAGCAGTATCCGGGTCATGCCAAACGTATCATGATGGGTGTCTGGTCTTTTTTACGTCAGTTTATGTATACCAAATTTGTCATTGTATGCGATGACGATATTAATGCCAGGGACTGGAAAGATGTTATCTGGGCGATCACCACCCGGATGGATCCTGCCCGGGATACAGTTATGGTTGAAAATACCCCGATTGATTCTCTGGATTTTGCATCTCCTGTCTCAGGACTTGGTTCTAAAATGGGGCTGGATGCAACGAATAAATGGGATGGCGAAACTTCGAGGGAATGGGGAAAAGAGATCCGCAAAGATCCTGAAATTGTCGGTAAGATCGATGCGATCTGGGATGAGCTAGGAATTCTATGACCTTTACGGTACGCTTACTTCCCGAAGAGTTAGAATTTATCGTTGAACCCGGACAAACCGTATTAGATGCGGCAATCCGTCAGCAAATCCCTTTCCCGCACCGTTGCAGAGTCGGTGCTTGTGGCATGTGCTTGTGTAAGAAGGTTTCCGGGGAAGTCTCTTACCGACTGGAACCAATGCTGACGGAAGAAGAACAGTCTCAGGGATGGATATTTTCCTGTCAGGCTTATGCTCAAACTCATTTAGTACTTACTCTGGATGAGTGAGTAAGAGGAATTATAATGATCATAAAATGTAAAGTTAACGCAGTTCAGCCTTTAGCCAGTAATACCTACCGTATTCTTCTCCAGCCGGAGAGCAAAATCGACTTTTATGCCGGTCAATATCTGATGGTTGTCATGGGAGAAGGGGATAAACGCCCGTTTTCAATTGCCAGTAGTCCATGCCGGGAAGGTGGTGAACTGGAGTTGCATATTGGAGCTGCAGAACACAACGCTTATGCGATCGAAGTTGTCGATGCAATGAATACGGCATTAGAGCAGGGATTGGACATCACGATAGATGCACCACATGGTGATGCCTGGTTAAAAGAAGAAACAGAACGTCCTTTACTATTGATTGCCGGTGGAACCGGTTTTAGCTATGTACGTTCAATTCTGGATCACTGTCTGAGTCAGAATATTCAGCGTGATATTTATTTGTACTGGGGAGCAAAAGATGTTCACCAGTTATATGCATTGGATGAATTGCGTGATATCGCAACTCGTAATACCCGGCTGACCTTTATACCAGTTGTTGAGGCACTGGCAGATGAGCCGGACTGGGATGGAAAAGTCGGGAATGTGTTACAGGCAGTCAGTGCTGACTTTGAATCTCTGGAAGCTGTTGATATTTATATTGCCGGTCGGTTTGAAATGGCTGGTGCCGCCCGGGAGCAGTTTACTCAGAAGAAACACGCAAGAAGTGATCGTATCTATGGGGATGCATTTGCATTTATCTGAATTTTCTTCACGAAGGATTTGCGTCTCACGAGATATTGATAAAAAGCCTCTGAATTCCGGAGGCTTTTTTGATGGAAGAAAATTAAAGAATCTGTTTCAGAATTCGATCGGCTTTTACCCGCCGGATCCGTTTCAGTAAACGTTGAACTTCGGGTGGGTAATTTTCCAGCTCGTCCAATTGTTTGTAAGTACAGACTAACTGTGTATGGCGGAGAATGTTTTCAAACTCGTGTTCAAATTGTTCCTGAAGATGGGCATGATGATCCTGAATCAAAATACCGTTTTCCAGATCCAGTTTCCAGGCTCTGGGGTTCAGATTACTGCCGGTGACAAGCATATAACGTTTATCTACCCACACCCCTTTCAGATGGAAACTATTATCGTCGTGTTTCCAGAGGTGAATTGATAGTTGTCGGCTGGCAATTCTGGCCTCATTGGCTTTGGCAAAACGACGTAGATTCAATTCATATAAATAAGGTAAGCCGCCAATAGTTTTAAATGTCTCTTCTGGTGGGATATAGAAATCATTCGCGGTTTTATCTCCCACAATAATATGGATTTTTACCCCTCGCTTGAGTGCTTTTTTTACCTGATTGGCAATATTATTCGGGAAATTAAAATAAGGAGTGCAGATAAAGATTTCTTCATTAGCCTGAGCGATCAGGTGGCTGATATATTGATTCAGCCGGTTTCTTCTTTTACCTAGACCAACCAGTGGAGTCAGGCCGATTTGTCCATCTGATAAAGGCTGATGAGGTACCTGATAGGTTGCCTGAGCCAATTGGTTTCTGAACTGACGAATAATCGCTTTGAGATCTTTGGTCGCAGGGCGGGATGGATCAGTCAGGTCATTCACTGCCGGGTGTGACAGTAAGTGATCCCGGATAAATGACACCATTGAATCGGCGAGTTGCCGATTTTGAAAGGAATGATAGCGATCGAAGCGATAGCGATTCTGATAATGCAGATAGATATTGTTCAGACTTGCGCCACTATAGATGACTTCATCATCGACTATAAAACCTTTCAGGTGCAGGACGCCGAAAACTTCGCGTCCTCTGACCGGAATGCCATAAACCGGAATCGGATGTTCACTATCCTGAGCAAATGACTCATACATCACAGCATTTCCCTGTGACTGCTTGGCACCAATTAAACCGCGCTGAGCCCGGTGCCAGTCAACACAGACAACAATATCCAGATCCGGTTTTTTCTGTTTTGCTGCATATAGTTCTGAAAGAATTTCCTGGCCGGCATCATCGGCTTCAAGATACAGTGCAACAATATAAATTCTATGATTGGCTTGTCGGATCGCCTGAATTAAGTGATGCCGAAATTGCTCTGCGGAATACAGAACTTGAAAATCTTTCGGTTCTAGCGCAATAGTGGGTAGCTGTTCGAATAGATTTCTACGAGCAATCATCGTGGAGCGTTACCTTCAAGTGGATGCGATATAGCAAAGCCCCGATACTATCAAATTCGATGAATGAATGGCTATACCTAAGTCACTTCATACCGATCATTTCCCCTGTCAGGACTAAATTAACAGGAAATTATTGTGCTTCAATCCTGAAATAGAGGGAAATATCGCATAGGAAGAATTTCCCTGCCCTGGTGGCTGTAGCGCAGGTAGAGCTGCTTTATTTCTGCCGGCAATTCGTGAACGGATTGTGTTACAAAATGATGTTGATGATAGAAAGATTCTAAATGGCGGTATGCAAAACAGAAAACCTGCTGATCCAGTACGTTTTCTTCACAGTAAGAGAGTAACTGATGGCCGATTCCCTGTTCCCTGAGTTCTCTGGAGACAGCCATGCCGGTTAAAAGCCGGTAAGTACTGCCGATATGGCGAAAGCGGACAACTGCACAGAGTTGATTGGTCAGTTTCGCGATACATATCTGCTCATCCCGTTTGGCTTTTGCAATTGGATAATGCTGTTTATAAAAGCGTTGAACTAAAGGAAGTTTGAGTGGATCTAAGATTTCGCAAGATAAATGATTCATAAGATGTCTGAATCGTCATCATCTGATATAGAATAGCCGTAGTTTATGTGATTTAAAGAAAACCATGCAAATATATCTCAACGAAAATCTTAGTGCTTATCATACCTTTGGTATTGAACAGCATTGCCAGGTGCTGGTCATTGTCAATACCGTTGCAGAATTGATCGATGTTTACCGTAGACCGGAATGGGAATCGCTCCCTAAGCTGATGCTGGGGAAGGGCAGTAATGTCCTGTTTACCGAGTTTTATGAAGGGGTTGTTATCGTAAACCGGCTTCAGGGAATTGATGTCCGGGAAGATAGTGATCACTATTTTCTGCATGTTCAGGGTGGAGAAGACTGGCCTGAGCTGGTGAAATGGAGTATCTCACAACAGATGCCCGGTTTAGAGAATCTGGCGATGATTCCGGGATGTGCCGGTAGTGCACCTATCCAGAATATCGGAGCCTATGGTGTTGAGTTTCAGGATGTCTGCGAGTATGTCGATTACCTCTGTCTGAATACTTTTCAGGTTATACGCCTGAATCGTGCAGAATGTTTGTTTGGTTACCGGGATTCTATCTTTAAACACCAGCTTTATCAGCAAGCTGTTGTGGTTGGTATTGGTCTTAAACTTGCCAGAGAGTGGCAGCCGCATCGGGAATACGGGCCATTACAGCAACTGGCAAGTGACTGTTCACCAACAGAAATTTTTGAATGCATTTGCGACGTTCGTACCCGCAAACTTCCTAACCCTGAGCTGACAGGGAATGCCGGTAGTTTTTTTAAAAATCCGGTTCTTTCGGGGGAACAGTTTCAGAGTCTGAAAGCACATTACCCGGATGTTGTCAGTTACCCGACGCCACAGGGTGTAAAGGTCGCTGCCGGTTGGCTGATTGATCAGTGCGGATTGAAAGGTTTTCAAATTGGTGGTGCAGCGATTCATGCTCAGCAGGCTTTAGTTCTTATAAATAAAGAGGATGCGACTGCATCGGATGTGATTCAGCTTGCTGAGCATGTATACCGTTGTGTTTATGAAAAGTATGGAGTTGCTCTGGAGCATGAAGTGCGGTTCATCGGGCGTCATCGTGAAGTGTATCTGAGTATGTTGATCAAGGAACAACAATCATGAAAGAACATCATGCCAAGCTGACTATCCTGTCGACACTCGCTGATGGTGATTTTTACTCCGGAGAGACTTTAGGGGCTGCTTTAGGAATGTCCAGAGCTGCGATCAGTAAACATATTCAGGGAATTCAGGACTGGGGTGTAGATATATTCCGGGTTCAGGGGAAGGGATATCAACTGGCACAGCCTATTCAACTGCTGGATGAAAATTATATCCGGCAACGGGTTTCCACCCCGGTTCACTTGCATCCAATTATTGATTCAACAAACCAGTATCTACTGGATAGGGTAGGTTCTCTGACCTCCGGAACGGTCTGTTTGGCAGAATATCAGGAGAAAGGCAGAGGTCGTAGAGGAAGGCAATGGATCTCTCCGTTTGGAACGAATCTTTATTTTTCCATGTACTGGCGGCTTGATGCCGGAATGGCGGCAGCGATGGGCTTGAGCCTGGTTGTTGGCGTTGCCGTAGTCGATGCTCTCAAGAGTCTGGGTGTTGATGGCATCAAACTGAAATGGCCAAATGATTTGTACTATCAGGATAAAAAGCTGGCAGGTATTCTGGTTGAAGTATCAGGACAAGCCGGGGAAGCTGCCCATTTGGTCATTGGAATGGGAATGAATCTCTCGATGGCTCAGGAAGAACAGCAGATTGATCAGCCTTGGACCAGTCTGGCTCAGGTGATCGGAAAATCTCAGATTGATCGAAATGCGTTGGCCGTTGCTTTGATTCAGTCTTGGGTTAGAACGCTGGAGACTTATGAAAATGAAGGTATGACAAACTTTGTCGCAAGATGGAATGCTGTCGATAACTTTATTGATCGTCCGGTCAAGCTCTTAATGGGAGAGCGTGTAATTGCCGGTATTGAGCGGGGCATTGATGCCCATGGTGCCGTGCTACTGGAAACGGAACAGGGTATTGAAAGTTATGTCGGAGGGGAGATTTCACTTCGGAGTAATGAGTAGTGAAACGCTGAGTTACCCTAAACAGGCAGAACTCTGTGTATTCAGGCTGCCTGTCTAATCATGAAAGAGTGTAGTCTGGGATAGAGATAATCTATGTGAAAAGGGTGCCTTGTATAAAATTACTGGCGCAGCAGGATTTCTTCTACAGTATGGTTTCTCCCCTTGCGTAGAATAAGCTGTGCTCTTTCACGGGTCGGTAGAATGTTTTCCTGCAGATTTTTTCCGTTGATGGCTTGCCAGATATTTTTGGCGATAGAGATTGCCTCAGATTCACAAACTCGGGTGTAGTGGCTGAAGTAGGAGCCCGGTCTTTTAAATGCACCATCCCGAAACTTCATAAAACGTTCAATGTACCATTTTTCAATCATTGATGAGTCTGCATCAACATAGATAGAAAAATCCAGGAAATCTGAAATAAAGACCCGATGAGGTGCGTGAGGATAATCCATCCCGCTTTGAAGAACGTTGAGGCCTTCAATAATTAGAATGTCCGGTTTATTAACCGCTTTAATTTCATCGGTGATGTTATAGGTCAGATGAGAATAAATCGGTGCGGCGACATTCGCTTTTCCTGCTTTTACATCAGAGACAAACTGCACCAGACGTTTGATATCATACGACTCCGGAAATCCTTTTTTCTGCATGATGCCTTTTTCAAGCAAAACTTCATTGGGGTAAAGAAATCCGTCAGTGGTAATCAATTCTACTTTGGGATGATTTTCCCAGCGGGATAGCAGTGCTTTCAGTAGCCTTGCCGTGGTACTTTTTCCCACCGCAACGCTTCCGGCAATACCAATAATAAATGGTGGTGCAATATTTGTGTGTCCCAGAAACTGGTTCAATACGGTGTTGCGGCTTTGTCTGGCGGCGACATACAGGTTCAGTAAACGGGCCAAAGGTAAGTAGATTTCAACCGCTTCTTCCATACTCAGCAATTCGTTTATACCTTGAAGCTCAAGCAGATCATCCTCTGACAAAGTCATGGGAACTGCATTACGAAGATGCGACCACTGCTGTCTGTCAAATGAGAGGTAAGGATCCATAATCTTTCCAAGGGTTGAAGCCGAATAAAAGAGCAACATACCGCAAGAAGGAGATAAAGCAATAAAGAATGGCGATATATTTCGCGAATCATGGGTAAAACTGTTTGAAAAAACAGCGATTAGATAAAAACGAGATAAAATTGTATTTTTTTTTATTTAAATACTTGCAAGCGAAGAAATCATTCTCTAGAATTCGCCCCACTTGTGCGCCGACTTAGCTCAGTAGGTAGAGCAACTGACTTGTAATCAGTAGGTCGCCAGTTCGATTCCGGCAGTCGGCACCATCTTCTCTTGATTAGAGAAGACGTAAAATTTGGAGGGGTTCCCGAGTGGCCAAAGGGAGCAGACTGTAAATCTGCCGGCTCCGCCTTCGATGGTTCGAATCCGTCCCCCTCCACCATATTCTTAAGGAAATAGCTCTTAGGGTAAAATACGTGTGCGGGCATCGTATAATGGCTATTACCTCAGCCTTCCAAGCTGATGATGCGGGTTCGATTCCCGCTGCCCGCTCCAACCTTTCCGAGTGCTGATATAGCTCAGTCGGTAGAGCGCACCCTTGGTAAGGGTGAGGTCCCCAGTTCAAATCTGGGTATCAGCACCACTCTAAGCAAAAATTTCCTTTTGTTATATACTTTACTACCAGTAAATTTTGGTTGCGTGGTCATGAAAGCCACCTTAATCCGTACCTAGAGGGACAACTAATGTCTAAAGAAAAATTTGAACGTACGAAACCGCACGTAAACGTTGGTACTATCGGCCACGTTGACCACGGTAAAACAACATTAACAGCAGCAATCTGTACAGTACTTTCTAAAGTATACGGCGGTACAGCACGTGACTTCGCGTCAATCGATAACGCACCAGAAGAGCGTGAACGTGGTATCACAATCGCGACTTCACACGTAGAGTATGACACCCCATCACGTCACTACGCACACGTAGACTGCCCTGGACACGCTGACTATGTTAAAAACATGATCACAGGTGCTGCGCAGATGGACGGTGGTATCCTAGTTGTAGCTGCGACAGATGGTCCAATGCCACAGACTCGTGAGCACATCCTGCTAGGCCGTCAGGTAGGTATTCCTTACATCATCGTATTCATGAACAAATGTGACATGGTAGATGATGAAGAGCTGCTTGAGCTGGTAGAAATGGAAGTCCGTGAACTTCTGTCTGAGTACGATTTCCCAGGAGATGACCTGCCGGTTATCCAGGGTTCAGCGCTGGGTGCACTGAATGGTGAGAAACAGTGGGAAGACAAGATTGTTGAGCTTGCAGAAGCTTTAGATTCATATATTCCAGAGCCAGAGCGTGCAATCGACCAGGCATTTTTGCTGCCAATCGAAGACGTATTCTCAATTCAGGGCCGTGGAACAGTAGTAACAGGTCGTGTAGAGCAAGGTATCATCCGCGTAGGTGACGAAGTTGAAATCGTAGGTGTAAAAGAGACTACGAAGACAACTTGTACAGGTGTAGAGATGTTCCGTAAGCTTCTTGACGAAGGTCGTGCTGGTGAGAACGTAGGTGTTCTTCTGCGTGGAACTAAGCGTGATGAAGTAGAACGTGGTCAGGTACTGGCGAAACCAGGTTCAATCACACCACACACTAAGTTCGAATCAGAAGTATACGTGTTGTCTAAAGATGAAGGTGGTCGTCACACACCATTCTTCAAAGGTTACCGTCCACAGTTTTACTTCCGTACAACAGACGTAACAGGCAGCATTGAGCTTCCAGAAGGCGTAGAGATGGTAATGCCAGGTGATAACGTGCAAATGGTAGTTGAACTGATTGCACCAATCGCGATGGATGAAGGTCTGCGTTTTGCGATCCGTGAAGGCGGTCGTACAGTAGGCGCTGGTGTTGTAGCAAAAATCCTTGCATAATGATTTGACTAAGCACTAGTAAAAAGGGCATCATTTGATGCCCTTTTTCTGCGGTAAAGTTTTATTTTGACGATTTGTTAGTCAAAAGTAAAAATTGTGAGACAGAAGAAGTTGTCTTTTGTTTTTGAAAATAAGCTCCGAACGCTTATTTTTGTTAGTTCGCCCTACAACAGTGGGGTTTATTGTCGTCTATATTTAGATTTGTGACAGGTTGGGTTATGAAAGCAAATCATGCTGAAACTCCTGAGAGCTCAAGTGCAGTAGATAAAGTGAAATGGTTGATTGCCATTGTTCTGTTAGCTGCCGCTGTTGTGGGTAACTCCTTTTATGGTGAAACGGTTTCTGTCGTTATTCGTTCTGCTGGTGTTATTGTTTTAATTGCTGCTGCATTAGGTATCGCAGCGATTACCGTGAAGGGCAAAGAAGCTGTGAGCTTTGCACGAGAAGCTCGTATGGAAGTTCGTAAAGTTATATGGCCTACACGTCAGGAAACGGTACAAACCACGTTAATTGTCCTGGCTGTCTGTGTTGTAATGGCACTGGCATTATGGGGTATCGACGGTATTATGGTTCGCCTTGTTGCATTTGCGACTGGAGTATAGAGGGTTTAATTCATGAGTGAAGCTCCCAAAAAACGCTGGTATGTTGTTCAGGCCTTCTCTGGATTTGAAGGACGGGTGGCTCAGTCACTTCGTGAACATATCAAAATGCATGGTATGGAAGAGTTGTTTGGCGAAGTATTAGTTCCGACAGAAGAAGTTGTCGAGATGCGTGCTGGTCAACGTCGTAAGAGTGAAAGAAAGTTTTTCCCAGGCTATGTGCTTGTTCAGATGATCATGAATGATGAATCCTGGCACTTGGTGCGTAGTGTTCCCCGTGTTATGGGATTCATCGGTGGGACCTCTGATCGTCCGGCACCGATTACCGACAAAGAAGCTGATGCGATACTGAATCGTCTGGAGAAAGCCAGTGAAGCGCCGCGGCCGAAAACTATGTTTGAAGCTGGCGAAGTCGTTCGTGTTAACGATGGTCCTTTTGCTGACTTCAACGGTACAGTTGAAGAAGTCGATTATGAGAAGAGCCGCTTGAAAGTCTCCGTCTCTATCTTTGGCCGGGCAACTCCTGTTGAACTCGAATTTGGTCAGGTTGAAAAACTTGATTAAAAAAGCATCTTTTTAGGCTTGTTTAAGGCGCGAAATTTGACTATAATTTCGCGCCTTTTTACAGGTCTTCACTAGAAACAAACGGGGAGCTGATCGGTCGATTAGCGTTACTACCCATTATGTAGGAAATATCATGGCTAAGAAAGTTGAAGCTTATATCAAGCTGCAAGTTGCAGCGGGTATGGCAAACCCAAGTCCACCAGTTGGTCCAGCTCTGGGTCAGCGTGGTGTGAACATCATGGAATTCTGTAAAGCATTTAACGCGAAAACAGAATCTGTCGAGAAAGGTCTTCCTATTCCGGTTGTTATCACTGTATATAGTGACCGCTCTTTCACTTTTGAAACTAAGACTCCACCAGCAGCTGTTCTTCTGAAGAAAGCAGCAGGTATCAAGTCTGGTTCTGGTCGTCCAAATACGGACAAAGTGGGCACAGTAACTGATGCACAAGTTCAGGAAATCGCAGAAACTAAAGCTGCAGATATGACTGGCGCGGATATCGAAGCAATGAAGCGTTCTATCGCGGGTACTGCTCGTTCAATGGGTCTAGTGGTAGAGGGTTAATATCATGGCAAAACTAACTAAGCGTATGCGTACTATCCGCGAAAAAGTGGATGTTACTAAAGAGTATGATATCAACGAAGCCGTTGCACTGCTGAAAGAGCTGGCGACTGCAAAATTTGTTGAATCTGTTGACGTTGCTGTGAACCTGGGTATCGACGCACGTAAATCTGATCAGAACGTTCGTGGTGCAACTGTATTGCCTCACGGTACTGGTCGTGAAGTTCGTGTTGCTGTTTTCACACAGGGTGCAAATGCTGAAGCTGCAAAAGAAGCTGGTGCTGATCTTGTTGGTATGGAAGATCTTGCTGAGCAAGTGAAAAAAGGCGAGCTGAACTTTGACGTTGTTGTTGCATCTCCTGATGCAATGCGTGTCGTTGGTCAACTGGGTACTATCCTTGGTCCTCGTGGCCTGATGCCAAACCCTAAAGTTGGTACTGTAACTCCAAACGTTGCTGAAGCAGTTAAAAACGCAAAAGCAGGTCAGGTTCGTTACCGTAATGACAAGAATGGTATCATCCATACAACAATTGGTAAGGTGTCTTTTGACGCAGAACAATTGAAAGAAAACCTGGAAGCACTGATTGTTGCACTGAAAAAAGCAAAACCATCTACATCAAAAGGCTCTTATGTGAAGAAAGTAAGTCTTTCTACAACAATGGGCGCTGGTGTTGCTATTGATCAGGCAACTTTAAGCACTCAGGCTTAATTTGTTTGCTTAGGCGTAAAATTTATGTATAATTTTGCGCCTAATATTTGTGGTTGGGGCTGAACCTTGGTTCTTAGAACTATAATCCAGTCTCCGTCCAAGACCGTAGGCGTCGTCTCAGACGGCTTAATCAAACCTACGTAGATGGTGCCCGAACTGACGAAAGCTCTATTTTTAATACCTTTCTTCTGGGACTGCACCTAAAAAGCTCTCACTGTTGATGAAAATAGTGAGTGGTGTAACGACAACCAGGAGTAAATCCAAGATGGCTTTAAATCTTCAAGACAAAAAAGCAATTGTTGCTGAAGTCAACGAAGCAGCCAGTGGTGCACTTTCTGCAGTTGTTGCTGATTCTCGTGGCGTTGAAGTAAGCGCGATGACTTCTCTGCGTAAACAGGCTCGTGAAGCCGGTGTTTACGTGAAAGTTGTTCGTAACACACTAGCACGCCGCGCAGTTGAAGGCACAGACTACGAATGCCTGAAAGATGTATTCGTAGGTCCTACTTTGATCGGTTTCTCTAACGAGCACCCTGGTGCTGCTGCGCGTCTTTTTAAAGATTTCGCAAAAGAGAATAAAGATTTTGAGATCAAAGCAGCTGCATTCGAAGGTTCTATCGCTGACGTCGAAGTACTAGCAACTCTACCAACTTACGACGAAGCTATTGCACGTCTGATGATGTGCATGAAAGAAGCTTCTGCTGGCAAGTTGGCACGTACTATCGCTGCTATCCGCGACCAAAAACAAGAAGCTGCATAAGGCTTGCTTTTTACTGGTTGCTTATTAAACTAATTGTTGACTTAGAAGAGAATTGTTATGTCTATTACTAACGAGCAAATCCTAGACGCTATTGCAGAAATGTCTGTAATGCAAGTTGTTGAACTGATCGAAGCAATGGAAGAGAAATTTGGTGTTTCTGCTGCTGCTGCTGTTGTTGCTGGCGGAGCTGCTGGCGGCGCTGAAGCTGCTGCTGAGCAATCTGAATTTGACGTTATCCTGGCTTCTGCTGGCGGTAACAAAGTTGCTGTAATCAAAGCTGTTCGCGGCGCAACTGGTCTGGGTCTGAAAGAAGCGAAAGCTCTTGTTGACGGCGCTCCAGCACCGATCAAAGAAGGTGTTGAGAAAGAAGAAGCTGAAGCTCTTAAAGCACAACTTGAAGAAGCTGGTGCAACTGTTGAGCTTAAGTAATTCTTACTTAATTGCTTAGCCGAAAGGCTAATGGCTGGTGGTTTATTGACCACCGGCCTTTTTGCGCTGTAGGGTGTCGATGAATTTTCCTACTGTTTAGTCATTCGATATCCATGCAAAAAACGTTTATCTCAACGTGGTTAAACGTCACTACAGTAAACAGTTAGTTAGTCACTGCCGCTTCCCTTTAATGAACTAAAGGCGGGCAGTTTGGGTCACTTATCAGCGAGCTGAGGAACCCCATGGTTTACTCCTATACCGAGAAAAAGCGCATCCGCAAGGACTTTGGTACTCGTCCACAAGTGTTGGACATTCCATACCTGCTATCGATCCAGCTCGATTCGTTCGACAAATTTATCGAACAGGATCCTGAAGGACAATATGGTCTAGAGGCTGCTTTCCGTTCTGTATTTCCTATTCAGAGCTATAACGGCAACTCTGAGCTGCAATACGTTAGCTACCGTCTTGGTGAGCCAGTTTTTGATGTTAAAGAATGTCAAATCCGTGGTGTAACTTATTCAAAACCCCTACGTGTAAAACTACGTTTGGTGATTTTTGATAAAGACGCGCCGGCGGGTACTGTCAAAGATATTAAAGAACAAGAAGTCTACATGGGTGAGATTCCACTCATGACAGATAATGGTACTTTTGTAATTAATGGTACTGAGAGGGTTATCGTATCCCAGCTGCACCGAAGCCCCGGCGTGTTCTTCGACAGCGATAAGGGTAAGACCCACTCATCAGGAAAAGTCCTATATAACGCACGTATCATTCCTTACCGTGGTTCGTGGCTTGATTTCGAATTCGATCCGAAAGACAACTTGTATGTTCGTATCGACCGTCGTCGCAAATTACCGGCTTCTATTATCCTGCGTGCTCTAGGAAAAACGACTGAAGAGATTTTGGATATTTTCTTCGAAAAAATAAATTTCGAAGTGAAAGAACAAGCATTGATGATGGCCTTGGTTCCAGAACGTCTGCGTGGCGAAACTGCCAGCTTTGACGTTGAAGCGAACGGAAAGGTTTACATCGAAAAAGGACGTCGTGTTACTGCACGTCATATCCGCCAGTTGGAAAAAGACGCAGTCGAGTTTATCGAAGTTCCTGTCGAATACATTGTCGGTAAAGTATCTGCAAAAGATTACGTGAATGAAGCAACCGGTGAGCTGATTGTTACTGCGAACCAGGAGCTGAGCCTTGAAGTGTTGGCTAACCTCTCTCAGGCTGGCTATAAGAAGATTGAGGTATTGTATACAAATGACCTTGATCACGGCTCATTCATGTCTGATACATTGCGTATTGACAGCACGACTGATCGCATTTCAGCTCTTGTTGAAATCTATCGGATGATGCGCCCTGGTGAGCCACCAACAAAAGAAGCGGCTGAAGCGTTGTTTGAAAGTCTGTTCTTCTCTGAAGAACGTTATGATCTTTCAACTGTTGGGCGGATGAAATTCAACAGCTCTATCGCTCGTGATGATGCTGAAGATCTGGGTACGCTTGACGAGTCCGATATCATCGAAGTGATGAAGAAACTGATCGCGATCCGTAATGGTATCGGAGAGGTTGATGATATTGACCACTTGGGTAACCGTCGTATCCGTAGCGTTGGTGAAATGGCTGAAAACCAGTTCCGTGTTGGTCTTGTACGTGTTGAACGTGCTGTAAAAGAGCGTTTGAGTCTGGGTGATCTGGACAACGTAATGCCACAGGATTTGATCAATGCGAAGCCAATTTCTGCTGCGGTAAAAGAATTCTTTGGTTCTTCTCAGTTGTCTCAGTTTATGGACCAGAACAACCCGCTTTCAGAAGTAACGCACAAACGTCGTATTTCTGCATTGGGTCCTGGTGGTCTGACACGTGAGCGTGCTGGTTTTGAAGTTCGTGACGTACACGTAACTCACTATGGTCGTCTGTGTCCGATTGAAACTCCTGAAGGTCCAAACATCGGTCTGATTAACTCGCTCTCTGCATTTGCGCGTTGTAATGAGTATGGTTTCCTCGAAACGCCATATCGTCGTGTTGTCGATGGTATTGTGACTGACGAAGTTGAATATTTGTCAGCGATCGAAGAAGGCCAGTTTGTTATTGCACAGGCTAACGCGAAACTTACCGATGAAAGCACTTTTGCAGATGAACTGATTACTGCTCGCCAAAAAGGTGAGTCAGGTCTTCATCCTCGCGAACATGTAAACTACATGGACGTTGCAACAAACCAGGTTGTATCTATTGCAGCTTCGTTAATCCCATTCCTTGAGCACGATGACGCAAACCGTGCATTGATGGGTGCGAACATGCAACGTCAGGCTGTACCGACACTTCGCGCTGATAAGCCACTGGTGGGTACAGGTATTGAACGTAATGTAGCTGTGGATTCCGGTGTAACTGCCGTTGCCAAACGTGGCGGTCATGTTCAGTCTGTAGATGCTTCTCGTATTGTTATCAAAGTTAACGAAGATGAATTGATCCCGGGCGAAGCTGGTATTGATATCTATAATCTGACTAAATATACACGTTCGAACCAGAACACTTGTATCAACCAGCGTCCTTGTGTGATGCCGGGTGAACCTGTGGCTCGTGGTGATGTTCTGGCTGATGGTCCTTCAACGGATCTGGGTGAGCTGGCCCTTGGTCAGAACATGCGTATCGCATTCATGCCTTGGAATGGTTATAACTTTGAGGACTCGATCCTTGTTTCTGAGCGTGTTGTTCAGGAAGACCGTTTCACAACGATTCATATCCAGGAGCTTTCCTGTGTTGCTCGTGATACCAAGTTGGGCGCAGAAGAGATTACTGCGGATATTCCAAACGTTGGTGAAGCAGCGCTGTCGAAACTGGATGAATCCGGTATCGTGTATATCGGTGCAGAAGTCAAAGGTGGCGATATTCTGGTTGGTAAAGTGACACCAAAAGGTGAAACACAACTGACTCCGGAAGAAAAACTGCTTCGTGCGATTTTCGGTGAAAAAGCTTCAGATGTTAAAGATACATCTCTGCGTGTACCAAACTCAGTTTCAGGTACGGTTATCGATGTTCAGGTCTTCACTCGTGATGGCGTAGAAAAAGATAAGCGTGCACTTGAAATCGAACAGATGCAGCTGAAAGAAGCGAAGAAAGACCTGACAGAAGAATTCCAGATTCTTGAGGGCGGTTTGCTTGCCCGTGTAAGAGCTGTATTACTCTCTGGTGGTTACTCTGAAGCGAAGCTGGATTCAATCGAGCGTAAGAAATGGCTGGAACAAACACTGGAAGATGGTGAGCTTCAGTCTCAGCTTGAGCAGCTTGCTGAACAGTGGGATGAGCTGAAAGCTGATTTCGATAAGAAGTTCGAAGCCAAGCGCCGTAAGATCACTCAAGGTGATGATCTCGCCCCTGGTGTTCTGAAAATCGTAAAAGTTTATTTAGCTGTAAAACGTCGTATCCAGCCTGGTGATAAAATGGCCGGCCGTCACGGTAACAAGGGTGTTATCTCTAAGATTAACCCTGTAGAAGACATGCCTTATGACGAAAACGGTCGTCCGGTTGACATCGTACTGAACCCTCTGGGTGTACCGTCACGGATGAACATCGGTCAGATTCTTGAAGTTCACTTGGGTTCTGCTGCGAAAGGCATCGGCGACAAGATCAACCAGATGATTAAAGAGCAGCAGGAAATTGCGAAACTACGTGAATTCTTGCAGGAAGTTTATGCTCTGGGTAACGATATTCGTCAGAAAGTGGACATCTCTGCTCTTTCAGATGAAGACATTCGTACACTGGCGAATAACCTACGTAACGGTCTACCGGTAGCAACACCAGTCTTCGACGGTGCAACTGAGCCTGAAATCAAGCAACTGCTGAAATTGGCAGATCTGCCTGAATCCGGTCAGTTGACATTGTTTGATGGCCGTACCGGTGACGCATTTGAGCGTCCGGTAACAGTGGGTTACATGTACATGCTGAAATTGAACCACTTGGTTGACGATAAGATGCATGCACGTTCGACTGGTTCTTATAGCCTGGTAACTCAGCAACCACTTGGTGGTAAAGCTCAGTTCGGTGGTCAACGGTTCGGTGAGATGGAAGTATGGGCACTTGAAGCTTATGGTGCTGCTTATACGCTTCAGGAAATGCTGACGGTGAAATCGGATGACGTGAATGGTCGTACGAAGATGTATAAAAACATCGTCGACGGCAACCACAGTATGGAACCTGGCATGCCAGAATCGTTCAACGTATTGTTGAAAGAGATTCGCTCACTGGGTATCAACATTGAGCTAGAAGACGAAGAGTAATTCTGTTCTTTCGTAAGAAGAATGGGATTATCTGGTAGAAAGGCGCTACCTGGCGCCTTTTAACTCCTTACAGGAGCTGATTGTGAAAGACTTATTAAACTTTCTGAAAGCACAGCATAAGACCGAAGAATTTGACGCGATCAAAATCGGTCTTTCTTCGCCTGATATGATCCGTTCGTGGTCATTCGGTGAAGTGAAAAAACCTGAAACCATCAACTACCGTACGTTCAAACCGGAGCGTGATGGTCTGTTTTGTGCGCGTATTTTTGGTCCGGTAAAAGACTATGAGTGTCTTTGTGGAAAGTACAAGCGCTTGAAGCACCGTGGTGTAATTTGTGAAAAATGTGGCGTAGAAGTCACTCAGACTAAAGTTCGTCGTGACCGTATGGGACACATTGAACTGGCGTCTCCAGTTGCTCACATCTGGTTCCTGAAATCGCTTCCGTCTCGTATCGGTCTATTGATGGATATGCCGCTGCGTGATATTGAGCGTGTGCTTTATTTTGAAATGTATGTCGTTACTGAACCTGGAATGACAGATCTGGAAAAAGGTCAGCTACTGACCGAAGAAGAATATCTGGATCGTCTGGAAGAGTGGGGTGACGAATTCACAGCGAAAATGGGCGCAGAAGCCATTAAGGACCTGTTGGGTTCAATGGATATGCACCATGAAGCTGAAGTAATGCGTGAAGAGTTAAATTCAACAAACTCTGAAACAAAACGTAAGAAAGTGACCAAGCGCCTGAAGCTGGTTGAAGCGTTTATTGCTTCCGGAAACAATCCTGAGTGGATGATTCTGACTGTATTGCCTGTTTTGCCGCCTGATCTGCGTCCTTTGGTTCCTCTGGATGGTGGTCGTTTTGCAACTTCTGATCTGAATGATCTGTATCGTCGGGTGATTAACCGTAACAACCGTTTGAAGCGCCTGCTTGAGCTGGCTGCTCCGGATATTATTGTCCGTAACGAAAAACGGATGTTGCAGGAATCAGTTGATGCGTTGCTGGATAATGGACGTCGTGGACGTGCGATTACCGGTTCAAACAAACGCCCACTGAAATCTCTTGCGGATATGATCAAAGGTAAACAAGGTCGTTTCCGTCAGAACTTGCTGGGTAAACGTGTTGACTATTCAGGCCGTTCTGTAATCACTGTAGGTCCATATCTGCGTTTGCATCAGTGTGGTCTGCCGAAGAAGATGGCTTTGGAGCTGTTTAAACCATTTATCTACAGTAAGCTGGAGACTCGTGGTCTGGCGACAACGATCAAAGCTGCGAAGAAAATGGTTGAACGTGAAGAGCCGGTAGTATGGGATATTCTGGATGAAGTTATCCGTGAACACCCAGTATTACTGAACCGTGCTCCAACACTTCACCGTTTGGGGATTCAGGCATTTGAACCTGTTCTGATCGAAGGGAAAGCAATTCAGCTACATCCACTTGTGTGTGCGGCGTATAACGCGGACTTCGATGGCGACCAAATGGCGGTTCACGTTCCACTGACACTGGAAGCTCAGCTTGAAGCCCGTACACTGATGATGTCGACAAACAACATTCTGTCGCCAGCATCGGGTGATCCTATCATCGTACCTTCACAGGACGTTGTATTGGGTCTGTACTATATGACTCGTGAAAAGATCAATGCACCGGGCGAGGGAATGTACCTTGCTGGTCCTGCGGAAGCAGAAAAAGCATATCGCACGAAGTCTGCTGCTCTTCACGCCCGGGTGAAAGTCCGTATCACCGAAACGGTTCGTGATGAAGACGGTAACGAAACGACTGAAACCAAAATGGTTGATACGACGATTGGCCGTGCGATGTTGTGGCAAATCGTACCGAGAGGTCTTCCTTTTAGCCTGGTTAACCAAAAACTGGGTAAGAAGCAGATTTCGAATCTGTTAAACGAGGCTTATCGTAAACTGGGTCTGAAAGACACCGTTATCTTCGCTGACCAGATCATGTATACAGGTTTTGCTTATGCAGCACTGTCTGGTGTTTCCGTTGGTATCGACGATATGGTCGTACCACCAGCGAAATACTCAGAGATCTCTGAAGCTGAAGAAGAAGTTCGTGAAATTCAGGAACAATTCCAGTCAGGTCTTGTAACTGCCGGTGAACGTTATAACAAGGTTATCGATATCTGGGCTTCAACCAACGATCGCGTTGCCAAAGCCATGATGGAAAACCTTTCTTCGGAAACTGTTATCAACCGTGATGGTGAAGAAGAGAAGCAAGAGTCATTTAACAGCATTTATATGATGGCTGACTCCGGAGCCCGGGGTTCTGCAGCTCAGATTCGTCAGTTGGCCGGTATGCGTGGTCTGATGGCTCGTCCTGATGGTTCGATTATCGAGACTCCGATTACAGCGAACTTTAAAGAAGGTCTGAACGTTCTTCAGTACTTTATCTCAACGCACGGTGCTCGTAAGGGTCTTGCGGATACGGCACTGAAAACTGCGAACTCAGGTTATCTGACTCGTCGTCTTGTTGACGTTGCACAAGATGTTGTTGTTACTGAACATGACTGTGGTACGCACGAAGGTGTTGAAATGATGCCACACATCGAAGGTGGGGATGTCAAAGTTGCTTTGACAGAACTTGCCTTAGGACGTGTTGTTGCTGAGGATGTTCTTAAGCCTGGTACAGAAGAGATTCTGATTCCTCGTAACACGCTGATCGATGAAAAACGGTGTCAGATTCTTGATGAAAACTCAGTTGACCAACTGAAAGTACGTTCTGTTGTAACCTGTGACTCTGACTTCGGTTGTTGTGCACAATGTTATGGTCGTGATCTGGCTCGTGGTCATCTGGTAAACCAAGGTGAATCCGTTGGTGTTATTGCGGCACAGTCTATCGGTGAACCGGGTACTCAGTTGACAATGCGTACGTTCCACATCGGTGGTGCGGCATCAACAGCTGCGGCAGAAAACAGTATTCAGACGAAGAACAAAGGTTCTGTGAAACTGAATAATGCGAAATTTGTAACCAACAAAGACGGTAAGCTTGTAATTACTTCACGTGCGACTGAACTGACTATTATCGATGAGTTCGGACGGACAAAAGAGAAACACAAACTTCCTTACGGTTCTTTATTGAGTAAAGCTGACGGTGATGCAGTTGATACGGGTGAAACCGTAGCAAACTGGGAAGCGCATACCATGTCAATCATCACTGAAGTATCTGGTCGTGTTCAATATGTTGACATGATTGATGGTGTGACCGTCTCTCGCCAAATGGATGATCTGACTGGTCTGTCTTCAAGTGAAGTAACAGAAGCCGCAGCTCGTCCGTCTGCTGGTAAAGATATGCGTCCAGCCATCAAACTGGTTGATGAGCAGGGTCGTGATGTCATGATTCCGGGAACGGATATGCCTGCTCAGTACTTCCTGCCGGGTAAAGCGATTGTGAACCTGGAAGATGGTGCTGAAGTTGGTGTGGGTGACACACTGGCTCGTATTCCGCAGAAATCTGGCGGTAACCGGGATATTACCGGTGGTCTGCCTCGGGTTGCTGACCTGTTTGAAGCACGTAAACCAAAAGAGCCTGCAATTCTTGCTGAGCACACAGGTACTGTGTCATTCGGTAAAGAAACTAAAGGTAAACGCCGTTTGATCATCACACGTGATGGTGGCGATACTTATGAGGAAATGGTTCCTAAGCATCGTCAGTTGAACGTGTTTGAAGGTGAGAAGGTAGAACGGGGTGACGTGATTGCTGATGGTCCGGAATCTCCACATGATATTCTGCGTCTGCGTGGTATTCATGCGGTGACTCAGTACATTGCTAACGAAGTTCAGGAAGTTTATCGCTTACAGGGCGTTAAAATTAACGACAAGCACATTGAAACGATTGTTCGTCAGATGTTGCGTAAGTGTACCATTACTTTTGCTGGTGATTCTGAGTTCCTTGCTGGTGAACAGGTTGAGTACTCTCAGGTGAAAATTGCTAACCGTCAATTGGTTGCGGAAGGCAAAGAACCTGCACGTTATGAACGTGAATTGTTGGGTATCACAAAAGCCTCTCTGGCAACAGAGTCGTTCATTTCAGCGGCATCGTTCCAGGAAACGACCCGAGTGCTGACCGAAGCTGCGGTTTCCGGTAAGCGTGACGATCTACGTGGCTTGAAAGAGAACGTTATCGTTGGTCGATTAATTCCGGCCGGTACTGGTTTTGCTTACCATCAGGAACGCCATGCAAGACGTGATGCACAAAAAGAAGGTCCATCTGCAGAGCAGGCAACGGACAATCTGGCAGCATTACTGAATGCCGGTTTCTCATCTGATGAGTAATCATTAAAGTTAGATAAAAGGCGCCGGAAGGCGCCTTTTTTGTCTCTGCCACACATCCAGAAAAGAGTGTTCCGGACTCGATTTTATTCTTTATGCTCCCGGTGGGACGGACAGGCTATCGGCAATTAACTGTATCAACTGATCTTCTACTTCGAAGCGAACTTCTAATGTTTCTCCCAGATGAGATAAATCCCGGTCAAAATTCTCCAGATGTTCATCATCTTTGATATCCAGATATTTATCTGCAAAATTGAGTAATGGATCGGTGGTTTCAATGATTGAAAAGTAGGTCTGATTAATCTCATCAGTGGCTGTGAATCCGGTCGACTCCCACTTGGCCTTTACCGTATCATAGATTTTGAAGTGTCCGGTTGAAATGTAGTCCACAAGCTTTTGGCAAAAGTCATGAATTTCGGCGGTTGAAGGGAGTTCACTAAGTGCGGATTTGGAAGCGCAAGGTTGTAATGCAGCGAGTTTACAGTATTTGACGAGCAAAGTTTGTCGGGAGTCTAACCAGTGGTCAATAACATCACTGGAACCTCCCCACTGCTCTTGTATTCTTTTGAATTTTTTAAGCATGGCCATGCCCTCATGATCTGATCCCCGTAGGGAGATCCTGCTTTGGCAGTTGTGTCTGTAGACACAATATCTTATTCATACGAGAGGGTTATAACATGGTACACTTCCCACTCTGGTATGAAACTAGATTGCCAGCAAAATAGCCGGACTGCAAGGATATAGGAGTGATCATGTTGAAAAATAGTGATGTCAGAAACGCTTATTGGTGCGTTGTTTCAGGAACAGATCTCTGGACTGTGGACAACATGTTACCCTTTGGCTCTGCACACCAGTTATCCCTTCCCGAAGATAAAGCAATTAAACTTACCGACTATGATGGTCACCCGGTATTCTGGTTGAATGAAGCGGATCTGGAGCAGCGTTTACCGATGTCATCTCTAAGAACCTTACTGCATATTAAAGAACCATTGTTTCTTGCTGCAAGCAAGGCCGTCCAGTATGGTCACATGACACAGACGCAACGTTTTTGCGCCCAGTGTGGCGGCAGAAATCATTTTCATCACCGGGAGTTGGCGATGCAGTGTCATGAATGCAGAACAATCCACTATCCTCGGATTTTTCCGTGTATTATTGTTGCTGTTCGTCGGGAAAGTGAGATTCTTCTGGCACAGCATGCCCGGCATCAGGGAGGAATGTATACCGTTATTGCCGGGTTTGTCGAAGCCGGGGAAACTTTAGAGCATACTGTTGCGCGTGAAGTCTATGAGGAAACTGGGATTCAGGTGAAAAATATCCGATATTTTGGTAGCCAGCCCTGGGCTTTCCCATCAAGTATGATGGTTGCTTTCCTGGCTGATTATGCATCGGGAGATATTCGGATTGATGAGAACGAAATCAGCCATGCAAACTGGTTTTCTCCGGATAACATGCCGGAGGTTGCACCGCAAGGAACGATCGCCAGAGCATTGATTGAGCAGACACTGGAGGATATTCACTCTACGTGTGCTTAATCCGTATAATAAAAAAAACCCTCCGAAACGGAGGGGGTAAGTAAGATGTCGTTATGAGATGTTGAGTATCAAGTACTCATGTTAATTATTAGTAGTTTTCGCTAGCGAACAAATTTTTAACATTTATGCCTCATTATTGCAAATAATCTGGTTTTATTTTCGCCAGGAACATGATCTTGCTTGCAAAGAAATAACATTTATTTGGTATATAAGTGATAAAGATATCATTTTTCTGAAAGATAAAAGCCCTGATTTGGAAGACTTAAAATGACTAAATTAAAGAATGACCGTTATCTGCGTGCTCTGTTGAGACAGCCGGTTGATCGTACACCTGTATGGATGATGCGCCAGGCAGGACGTTATTTACCTGAGTACCGGGAAGTCAGAGCTCAGGCAGGAGATTTCATGACTTTATGTAAAAATCCTGAACTGGCTTCTGAAGTCACACTGCAACCACTTCGGCGTTTTCCTCTTGATGCTGCAATTCTGTTTTCCGATATTCTAACGATCCCCGATGCAATGGGACTCGGGCTTTATTTTGAAGCTGGTGAGGGACCTAAATTTACCCACCCGATACAAAGCCGGGCTGATGTTGATAAAATAGGAATTCCGGATCCTGAAGGTGAACTGCAATATGTAATGAATGCCGTACGTCAGATTCGTCATGATCTACAGGGGGAAGTTCCACTTATCGGATTCTCCGGTAGCCCGTGGACACTGGCAACTTACATGGTGGAAGGTGGCAGCTCGAAAGCATTTACGAAAATTAAGAAGATGATGTATGCCGAGCCCAAAACGTTACATGCTCTGCTGGATAAACTGGCAGAAAGTGTCATTTTGTATCTGAATGCACAAATCAAGGCCGGAGCTCAGTCAATCATGGTTTTTGATACATGGGGTGGTGTGCTGACACCTCGTGATTATCGGGATTTTTCCCTTCACTATATGCACAAAATCGTTGATGGTCTGATCAAAGAACACGAAGGATATAAAGTCCCTGTGACACTCTTTACCAAAAATGGAGGAATGTGGCTGGAACATATTGCAGCAACAGGCTGTGATGCTATCGGGCTCGACTGGACTATCAATATTGAAGATGCAAAAGCACGTGTTGGTGAACGGGTTGCTCTTCAGGGAAATATGGATCCTTCCATTTTATACGCTCCGGCACCACGTATTCAGGATGAAGTGGCACAAATCCTTGCCGGATTCGGTGAAGGTAGTGGTCATGTATTTAATCTGGGACATGGTATTCACTTGGATGTGCCACCTGAAAATGTAGATATTTTTGTGAATGCTGTTCATGAACTTTCTGTGCCTTATCACAAATAACATAAAAGCTGTTGTGGTTACATTTATCTCAGTGTAATGACATAAAGTATGTGGAACTTGATTGAATTATGTCGGGTATGAAAACGAAAGATAGAATTATTTTTGCAGCATTGGAGCTTTTTAATGAGCAGGGTGAGCGCACCGTAACAACCAATCATATTGCTGCCCATATCCAAATTAGTCCGGGAAATCTGTATTACCATTTCCGGAATAAGCAAGAAATAGTCAGAGCAATATTTGAGCTTTATTCTAGTGAATTGCTTGAACGTTTTGCTCCACCACATGGGCAAAAAGAGAGTTTGTCACTGTTGAAGCACTATTTAGATTCTATTTTCACGCTGATGTGGAAATACCGCTTTTTCTATGCCAATTTGCCGGATATTCTGCAAAGAGACGAAGTGTTACATGGATCTTATATACGTGTACAGGAGAAGCTGAGACGTAACTTAGTGAGTATTATCAGTAGTTTTATCGAGATGGAGCTGCTTGAGGTTCCTGAATCTGAGATGCAGTCTTTCGTGACGACCCTTCATATGATTACTGCGAGCTGGCTGAATTACCGTTCAACGATGTCTTTAAAAGCACAAGTGACAGAAGAAGTCATTCATCAGGGAATGCTGCATGTGATTGCGGCAGTCAAGCCCAGAGCAACACCTGCCGGGGCAGAGCAATTACAACTTCTGGAAGATGGTGTCAGAGCAATGCACGCATAATGCAATCCATTATGAGTCAGCCTCACAATTCACTTTGTCGTTTATTGCAACCAGCGAAGTGGATTTGAGGCTTTGCTATTTCTGCGAACTTCAAAATAGAGAGAAGGTACTGGCTGACCGCCGGTGTCTCCGGCAAGAGCGATCGTTTCTCCAGCGGTGACTTTGTCACCTTCTTTTTTGAGGAGTGTCTGGTTAAATCCATACAAAGTCATATCACCCTGACCGTGATCAAGTAGCACAACTAATCCATATCCTCGCAGGTAGTCAGAAAATACGACACTTCCGGGATAAACGGCTTTCACCGCTTGCCCGTATGTTGCGTTGATCACGATGCCTTTCCAGTTAATCTGACCACTCTGATGGGTGCCGAAACGGTGCAGTAATTTTCCTTGTAATGGCCAGGGAAGCTTGCCTCTTTGTTGCGAGAATCCATTCATCGGAATCTGATTACGTTTAGCTGCTTTGGCTATTTCTGCTTTGAGTCTGGACTCATTGCGTTGTAACTCAGCTAAGTAGTTTTTGTCACTGGATATACTCGAGCGAATTTTACTGACCGTTTGCTTACGCTTTTGCTGAGCCTGTTTGAGCTGGCGGTGTTTCTGAGTCTGTTGAGTGAGCAGCGACTGAATTTGCTTCTGCTCCCGTGTCAATTGTGACTCATGTTGGTCTAGCTGCTGTTTCGTCTGTTCTAATTCCTGAATAGCCTGCGAACGTGCCTGTGCCAGATGCTGATAGTACTGGCTGATTCTATCTTCGTCTGCATCATCTTTAAGCAGATCCGAGACATTATTCTCCCGCCGGGTGATGTAGTATGTATGGAGTAGTTGTTTTAGCCGGTCTGACTGTGTTTGCCGTTGCTGTTCCAGACTTTTAATGCGATTTTCCAACTGAGCCAGATTGTTATTCGAACGCTTAAGATTACTTTGGGTTTGAGAAATCTGTTTCTCTAGCGAGACAATATCCAGTTCCTGAGTTTTCAATGTATTTTGTAGGTTATCCAGTTGTTTCGATTGAGAATCAAGAGATTGCTGTTGCCGGGATATTTCATTTTTGACTCCTTGCAATTCTTGTTTAGATGCGGCGTAGCCGGAGATATGGACCAATAGTGTCATGAATAACACGGCAATATGACGCAGCTTTAAATAGCGCGAAAGAGTGATAAATCGAATCGTGAAAACCTGCACCATGTTTTTGTGTGATAATTAATTTAAGAAGATGTCTTCCAGTATACAGAAACAGTAGGATGCCACGACATTCAAATGCAAAAAATTTTCTCTGGCTCTAAAAATAACAGCCCTGCATATCAAAGCTATGCAGGGCTGTTCCTTTGTTCCAGACTTGACTGAAATTTATTGCAATTCAGTTCAGGCTCTTAAAACAATACTTTTCCGGACATTTCTTCAGGGATAGCTGTCTCAGTCAATGCCAGCATTGTTGGCGCAAGATCAGAAAGTTTGCCGTCGGCTTTTAACTGGATATCCTGATTACCCACATAAATCAGTGGTACCGGCAGATTGGTATGTGCAGTATGAGTGCCACCGGTTTCCGGGTTCACCATCATTTCGGCATTCCCGTGGTCTGCAGTAATAAGCAGTTGCCCGTCAACTTCTTTGATAGCCTCGACAATACGGCCAATGCATTTATCGACAGCTTCACAGGCTTGGACAGCTGCATCGTATACGCCAGTATGACCCACCATGTCACCATTCGGATAGTTACAAATGATTGCATCATATTTACCCGAGCGGATAGCAGCAACCAGCTTGTCAGTCAGCTCTTCAGAACTCATCTCTGGCTGTAGATCATAAGTTGCTACTTTGGGGGAAGCGACCAACTGACGCTCTTCACCTTCAAATTCAGTCTCTACGCCGCCGTTGAAGAAGAAAGTAACGTGTGCGTATTTCTCTGTTTCTGAAATACGTAGTTGAGTTTTTCCAGACTTAGACAGCCACTCACCATAGGTGTTTGTCAGCATTTCTGGTGGGTAGGCGCTGTTGAGCGGGATATCTGCTGCATATTGAGTCAGCATCACAAATTCAACAGCCGGGAATTTTTCACGCTCAAAACCAGCGAAGTCCGCAACAAAAGTCCGAGTAATTTCACGGGCACGGTCAGCACGATAATTCATAAACAGAATGGTATCGCCATCTTCGATTGCCGCTGATGCTTCTCCGGCAGCCTGAATCACAGTTGCCTGAACAAACTCGTCGTTTTCTTCCCGGGCATAAGCAGCTTCCAGAGCAGTTACTGCATTATCATAAGTGAATTCGCTTTTTGCCTGAGTCAGCAGGTCATAGGCTTTTTGTACCCGATCCCAGTTGTTGTCACGGTCCATTGCATAATAACGACCAACTAAGGAAGCAATACGACCTTTACCCAGTTTAGCGAATAGCTCATCAAATCGTTTTAGTGAGTCTTCAGCGCTGCGTGGTGGTGTATCACGACCATCAAGGAAACAGTGCAGATAGATTTTTTCTGCGCCGCGAGCAGCTGCCAGTTCAACCGCAGCATAAATATGATCTTCATGAGAATGCACACCACCCGGAGACATCAATCCCATCAGGTGAACAGCTTTCCCTGCGGCAACAGCTTTGTCGATAGCTGTGACCAGTGTTTCATTGGTCTGGAAATCACCATCGGCAATTGCTTTGGTAATCCGGGTGAGATCCTGATAAACGATCCGGCCTGCACCGATATTGGTATGGCCAACTTCAGAATTACCCATTTGACCATCCGGCAAACCGACATCCAATCCAGAGGCAGAAATGAGTGTATGAGGATGATTTTCTACCAGACTATCCAGAACCGGTGTATTTGCATTGTTAATCGCGTTGCTTGCGTTGTCTTCACGGTAACCCCAACCGTCAAGAATGACCAGAGCCATTGGCTTCTTTGATGACATAGTGATGACCTCGTCAAATTCAAATATAAATTAAAAAACTAACGTAATTTTACTACATTTTATGGCACGTGATTAGGGTTAAGATCAATGATTCTCCCTATCAATTCAATCCATACTACCTTACAGAGGGTAACTCACACTATTTTTATTTTGTTGTTTTTTGTACAGCTGTCAGTACACCAGCATCCCTGTCCCGAGGACTGCAATAATAGCTCCGGCCCAGGCGAACCGGCTTGGGCGTTGTTTCGTATAAAACCATAAAACCGGTAGCAACATAATCGGTGTTGTTGAAGAGAGTAAGGCAACCATACCGACATTACCATCTCTGAGTGCGTACAGGATCAGTGTCATTCCCAGGGCCATTGCAAGAAAAGCGTTGAGCAATGTTGCCGAAAATATCTTACGATTCATCGCTTGGATTGGTTTTGCGATCCGAGCCCCAGAGATAAAGAAAATGCTGTGGGCCATAAAGGCAGAAATCATGCGTAGTGCTGAAGCTGCAATTGGGTCAACAGATGTTTGCATCACTGGTTTAGCTAAAATTCCTCCCAGAGCCTGACATAAAGCAGCAAGTAGTCCGAGAAATACCCCAATCCACAGATTGCCATGAACAGTTTCGAGTGTTCCCGGCTGGGATTTTCTGAAGAATATTGCAATAACCACTCCGCTGAAAACGAGAGCCGAACCAAGCAGTTCCCAGGTGGTCATGGTTTCATGAAACAGAAAATAGCCAAGTATGGCTGAGAAAACGGCATGACAGGAGAACAATAATCCTGCTTGTCTGGGCCCCATACGATTAAAGCAGGCAAATAGTGCAGTATCACCAATGAAAATACCGATAAAACCGGAGAGCATCATCGGGAGAATATGTTCGGATTCGACCGTAGACCATCCTGACGTCAGGATAGCAAGCGAACCCAGCATGACCGAAGTACAGCCCATTCGCCAACGGCTATAGGAGAATGTTCCCAGATGCCTGGCCGGTGTGACAGAAAGTATACTGGCAATTGCCCATAAAAAAGCAGCAGCTAGTGCTAACCACTCGTAACCCATATGTATGACTCTGCATTGAACGCGGTAAAATAGCGCATCAATATGCCTGAAGCTGATATGAAAACAAAGTGGTTTATGATGCTTATATCAAAGAGTCTTGCACTTGCTGACGGGAAGACATGTTACCCTGAACATAAGGGCAACATGTCAGTGAGACAAAGGGAGAAAAGTATCCAATTCTGTGTCATTCACTACCGTCAGGTCAGAATCCATGATGCCGTATAGACAATGCTCAGTCCAATGATACCAATGAGAACACCGGTTTTTGCCATATCTTTGCTTTCAATTAAACCGGTCGAATAAGCCAATGAATTTGGTGGTGTCGATACCGGTAATATCATGCCAAGAGAGGCTGAAAATGCCACCACAACCAGAAGTCCCTGCAATCCTCCGATTTCCAGTAGACTGGTCATAGAGCTGCCGATGGCCGCAGCAATAGGCATCAGTAGGTTTGCTGTCGCGGTGTTGGACATAAAGTTTGCCATCACCCAGCACACCAGAGACAAAGAAATAACAACCGCCATCGGAGATAAGTTCTGATAATCGATTGAATGAGCTAATGCTTTAGCCAGCCCGGTTTTTTCCAGACCGATTCCAATGGCGATCCCTCCGGCCACCAGCCAGAGTACATCCCAGTTGATCTGCTTGAGCTCATTTTTACCCATAATTCCGGTGAGAGTGAACACTGCCAACGGTATGATAGCTACAACATAGGTATTCATACCGTGTAAAGACGTCGTCATCCACAACAGAATCGTGACTGCAAAAGTAATATAGACGGTCATGGCCCGCCATGTGGTTTTGAAACGGCCTTCGAGATTCAGCGTGAGATGACTTTGGGCTGACGGGAAAAATTTTTGCAGCAGAAACCATGCGATAGTCATCTGTACCAGAACAAAAGGTAGCCCCATCATCATCCAGGAGAAGAAGCTGATACTGTTATCTCCGGTCAGATATTGTAGTGCAATCGCATTTGGCGGTGTCCCGATAGGAGTGGCAATCCCACCTGTGTTGGCAGCAATCGGGATACAGAGTACCAGCGCTTTGACTCCTTTATCCCCCGGCTGAGCTGACGCAACAATTGGCCCTAACAGAGCCAGCATCATGACGGTTGTAGCTGTATTGGACATAAACATTGAGAAACAGGCTGTGATGAGCATTAAACCCAGCATAATGAATTTCGGTTGCGTACCGAACGGCTTCAGAAGTACTCGTGCCAGATTGTTGTCCAGCTCGTATTTAGATGCTGCGATTGCCAGAGCAAATCCTCCCATGAACAAGATGATGATTGGAGAAGAAAAAGCGCTGAAAATATCTGTATAGGGAATGAGTTTTCCGAAAGTATGGCCTTCCGGAGGATTTCTGAACCAGTGTAACCCCTTATTTGAAATCATGATCAGTTCAAGTGTAATGATTAGTATTGAGGTTGCGAAAACAGGGACTGGTTCCAGAATCCACAATAGAGCAGCCAGCAGAAAAATAGCAAGGAGCCGGTGCTGGATCAGAGTCATCTCCGGGATCGGTATCGCATCAATCGGTACCCATAGCAGAATGAGAGGCGGAAGGAAACAGAAGAGTAATTTAGTCAGCTTCTTGATATCGATTGTTTTCATAAACGACACCCATAATTGGAATCTATATATTAGGATAATTTATAGACGGGGCTCGGTCTTGGAGAGAGTTAATATTTTTGAGATTCAGTCTTTAAGGATGTGACCTGAGGTTCAAAATCATAGGAAATATATTTTGTAACAACAAATGGCAGGGGCTTGTGGGGCAAATATCGAAAGCAATATACCCGGCTAACAGGATAAACCGGGTATATGTTTCAGATCGAACTTACTTTCTGTGTGCGTATGCTCCACCCATTAAGGTTGGAAGTGTTACATCCATCGCATCATCAAAACGGATCTGATCTTTTGCAAATAAATTGATGACTGTCGAGCCGAGTTTAAAGCGTCCCATCTCCTGACCTTTTTTCAGCGTGATAGCCTTGTCTCCTTCTGATGGATAATCCCAGCGGTAAATGCTATTGCCACGCGGTGGCGTGACACAGCCTGCCCAGACACATTCAATACTGCCGACAATTGTTGCACCGACCAGAATTTGAGCCAAAGGTCCGAATGGTGTATCGAAAATACATACGACTCTTTCATTTCTGGCAAACAGGTTAGGGACGTTTTCGGCAGTAAGAGGATTGACCGAAAACAGATCTCCCGGGATATAAATCATTTGCCGCAGAATACCATCACAGGGCATATGAACCCGGTGATAATCACGCGGAGATAAATATAGTGTTGCAAATCCACCATCCGTAAACTGTTCCGCCAGTTCAGGATCGCCACCCAGCAGTTCCAATGCGGAATATGTATGTCCTTTTGCCTGAATCAGTTGGCCGTCCATGATTGGACCAAATTGACTGATACATGCGTCCGCAGGGAAGACTAAGACATCTTCTCCATCTACGATCGGTCTGGCTTCTGGTTTGAGCTCTCGGACGAAAAAGTCATTGAAAGTCTTAAAATAAGACGGATCCGTGTGAAAGGCTTCATGCATGTTGACCTGATAGTGTCTGATAAACCAGCGGATAACTGAAGTTGTCAGAACCCCGGCTTTTGCTGAAGCTAGTTTTCCCATCAGCCGTGTGAGCGCGTGCTGAGGTAACCAGTATTGTAATCCAATTTTAAATTTATCCATGATCTTATCCAGTCTCAGAGACTTCATATCAATTAAACCGCGGGATGTTACTGAATATCCATAAGGATGTCAGCAATAACGATCTCACAAGTCTGCTTTTTTATTGCGTGAATACTGCCGGTTTGCCTTATGTTCGGTCATGCTTTCAAGAATACGATGATAGTTTTCATATCGGATTTCGCTGATATCTCCGCTGTTTACCGCTTCACGAATAATACATCCGGGGTCATCATCATGTTTGCAATCCCGGAATTTACATCCACCTAAATAGGGACGAAATTCGACATAAGCCTGAGTAATTTCTTCCGCTGTCAGATGCCATAGACCAAATTCTCTGACTCCGGGAGAATCAATCAGATCTCCACCTGTCGGAATATGATAAAGCCGTGCTGCAGTGGTTGTGTGCTGCCCAAGTCCTGAATTTTCAGAAACCTCACCCTCTTCGATGACTTCAGTCAGATCCGGCAAGATGGCATTGACCAGGCTGGATTTTCCGACTCCGGACTGACCGACAAATACATTGATCTTATCTTGCAGAAAGGATTCGAGTTGCTCGATACCTTCACCCGTTTTCCGGCTGACAAAAAGAGACGGATAGCCAAGATCTTTATAAATGTCCAGCCAGTTCCCGAATTCCTCTCTCTGTTCTGAGGACAACAGATCGATCTTGTTCAGGACCAGAAGTGGTTTGATCTTAAGTGTTTCTGCTACGATCAGGTACCGATCGATAATGTTTAATGACAATTCCGGCAGTACAGATGACACAATAATGATTTGATCAATATTGGCTGCAACAGGTTTGAGCCCATCATAATAGTCTGGCCGGGTCAGGATCGAATGTCTTGGTTCGACTGCTTCAACAACGCCGGATATTCCCGCCATTGTCTCCAGTCCGCTGCGCCAGATCACCCGATCACCAGAGACAAGGGTCTCAATCCCCCGGCGCAGGTTGCACCGATGGATTTCCTGCGTATCCTGGTCTTCAATGTCAGCGTGTTGACCAAACCGGCTAATAACGAGTCCCTGCTTGGCTGAACCTAGCATGGATTCATCCCATTCCGGCGCTATATCTTGTTTTAAGCGCTTGGTTTGGTTATGGCGAACACGGCGGACCTGGCCTTTGGTTAACTTTTTCCTTTTTCCCACAATTGTTACTTTCACTGTGTTAAAGCGAAGATGTATGAACCTCTGATATGACTGACAGAGTCCGTTGGTTCAAACTATCTCACCGGGTATAATTTGGGTATAGTACCTTTTTTATTATCAAACCTATACAGGTAAGTGTAATGGCTTTAAATGATCAAAATCTGATTTGGATTGATTTAGAGATGACAGGTCTCGATCCGGAAGTGCACAAGATTATTGAAATCGCCACAATTGTGACAGATAGTGAACTGAATATTTTGGCTGAAGGCCCGGTGCTTGCTGTCCATCAACCAGAAAATGAGTTGGCAAAAATGGACGAATGGTGTGTGACAACGCATACCAAAAGTGGCTTGGTTGAACGGGTTCGGCAAAGTCAGGTTACCGAAGAGGATGCGGTCCGGCTGACCATACAGTTTTTAGAACAGTGGGTGCCGAAGGGGGAATCCCCGATATGTGGAAATAGTATCGGTCAGGATCGCCGTTTTCTGGTGAAGTATATGCCTGAACTGGAAGATTATTTCCATTATCGTTACCTGGATGTCAGTACCCTGAAAGAACTGACAAAACGCTGGAAGCCTGAAATCTTAGATGGATTCCAAAAACAGGGAAGCCATCAGGCTCTGGATGATATCCGGGAATCGATTGCTGAACTTCAATACTACCGAAAGACAATATTGACGATTTGAATGCTTTTAAAGCGGGTATGATTCAGGATTGGTTGCTTTTTCCGCAATCTGAAAAAAAACTCAATTTTTTTAGATGAAAAGCTTGCATCAGAAAAAAATGCTCTTATAATTCGCAGCCCTAAACGACGTAAAGCGTTGTTTTACGCGACACTAGCTCAGTTGGTAGAGCGCAACCTTGCCAAGGTTGAGGTCACGGGTTCGAACCCCGTGTGTCGCTCCAAAATTTATCATTATTGAATAATGATAGTATGGACGCGGGATGGAGCAGCTTGGTAGCTCGTCGGGCTCATAACCCGAAGGTCGTCGGTTCAAATCCGGCTCCCGCAACCAATTCACTTAGTCAGTGATATGCGACACTAGCTCAGTTGGTAGAGCGCAACCTTGCCAAGGTTGAGGTCACGGGTTCGAACCCCGTGTGTCGCTCCAGAGTTTATATTATCACACAAGTGGTAATATCACGGACGCGGGGTGGAGCAGCTTGGTAGCTCGTCGGGCTCATAACCCGAAGGTCGTCGGTTCAAATCCGGCCCCCGCAACCAATAATTTAGTAAGTCGTGCGACACTAGCTCAGTTGGTAGAGCGCAACCTTGCCAAGGTTGAGGTCACGGGTTCGAACCCCGTGTGTCGCTCCAGTTCTGTTGACACTTGACTGCTGTCACTGCTCTTTCTTCATGCTGTGAAGCATAATCTCCTTACAATGATGTCCAGCCAAACAGGTATTTCAGATACTGCTGTTTTATCTATTCTGTGCACTGAAAACCCCTGATGAAATCAGTGTTGCACATATGATCTCTGATTTTCGTTAACAGACTTATCCACAATTTATATGCTGTGGATAATTCGGTGGGTAATCTGTTTCTGGTTATACAGAAAAGTGTATTAGCAAAAGATCTTGTAAAATAACAGAGTTGCAGCGTGATATGCTTTGTTTATCTAACTGTATGTTTTGTATTGTTTTTCTTTGTTTTTAAGGAAAGTTGTTGACATTTTGGATTGATCTTTCCTTCTTAATGCATTGATCCTTGTCATATCTTTGTAATGTGGTTAACTTTTCCGGTTGCAAACAAAAAATGTAAGTGTGAAAGTTTTTTCCACATTAAAATATTTGGGGTTAATGTCAAAATAAGCCATAGTTTTATGAGCTTGCATGCTTAAGAATCTCTGGGAAGTCCCTTCTGAATAATACGAATCAGTCGGTCGTGTTTTCTGTCTTTTTCAGCCGGGGAGTTCCGCTGCTGTTCCAGTGCCCATCGAATATGTACATCAAGTAATTCTGTCTCTCCCAAGCGCTTTTCTAAGGCTAGCACAATATTTTTAGAGTAGGGGGCATTTCCCATGGCAATCGCAATATTTCTTAGCCATTGCTGGTGGCCGATACGTCGAATTGCAGAACCTTCCGTATTTTGTAAGAAAGTTTCTTCCTTCCATGAAAATAGTTCGATCAGATCCGGGTGAGAAAAAACATTTCTACGATGAAAATCCGGCTGGTTAGTCAGAGAAGAAAATCGGTTCCAGGGACAAACCAACTGGCAATCATCGCATCCATATATACGGTTCCCCATTGCTTTACGGAACTCTTCGGGGATCACTCCGGAATATTCAATGGTGAGGTAGGAGATGCACCGTCTGGCATCGACAACACCGTCAGCAATAATAGCTCCGGTGGGACAGGAAGTGATACATGCACTGCAACTCCCACACTGGTTCTGGCTGGGTTGATCGACTGGTAGAGGAATATCGATCAGTAACTCGCCTAAAAAAAACCATGAACCGGCTTCTTTATCCAGAATCAACGAATGCTTACCTGTCCAGCCTAGCCCGGATTTTTGAGCAAGAGGGCGTTCCAGAATTGGAGCTGAGTCAACAAAAGGACGGTCATTAAGCTCCCCGGTTTCTTGTCTGATTTTGTCTCCCAGCTTTTTCAACTGCTTTCTGAGCAGTTTGTGATAATCGCGTCCTAACGCGTATCGACTGATAT
The DNA here is from genome assembly GCF_024346955.1 of Vibrio mangrovi. Taxonomy (NCBI): domain Bacteria; kingdom Pseudomonadati; phylum Pseudomonadota; class Gammaproteobacteria; order Vibrionales; family Vibrionaceae; genus Vibrio; species Vibrio mangrovi. Next base: position 386,360 of record NZ_AP024883.1, read on the forward strand.
AAGCATGTGTGGGTGTATTCAGATTTCCGGCAAAAAGGGCCAGTGGTGGTAGGTAATTCATCCGGACACTAATAACTCGAACTGTTCCCGGATGAAGTTCATGAGGTCTGGCTCTTAACATGCCGTGACGAGCCATCCAGTCCATGTCGCCATGGTACCCTGCATTTAACCAACGCTGGAGTTCAGCCTCATGCTCAGTGAGATCAACATCACAGATACCGACTTTTTCAAATCCGAGCTCTTGAGCCCAGATCTTTATTTTGTCTGCCAATGCCTGATAGTCCATGGTGCTTACTCGGTAAAATGGGGCCGGGATCTTAACGGATCCATATGATCAGATCCAGTGAGTGATGTTTGATATAATTATCAATGATCCGGAGATATTTTTTCGAATCCCTTACAGAAGAACACTTGTCTCTTGATTCAAACCCAGTTTACTATCTGAATCCCTTTCATTGAATTTATTGGTTATTAGAGACAGGATAGATGAAGACGAAAACACTTTTATTAAAAGATGAGACTGAAACCGTGAAACTGGGAGGTCTTCTTGCTTCTATGTGTTCTCGTCAGACAACTTTCTATTTACACGGTGATTTAGGGGCAGGGAAAACAACCTTGAGTCGTGGATTCATTCAGGCTTTAGGCCACCAGGGCAATGTGAAAAGTCCGACTTACACTTTGGTTGAACCCTATCAGCTGGAACAATGGCAAGTTTATCACTTTGATCTCTATCGGTTGGCGGATCCTGAAGAACTGGAATTTATGGGGATCCGGGATTATTTTTCTCCGGATGCGATATGTCTGGTTGAATGGCCGGAAAAAGGAGCTGGTTTGCTACCTCCGGCTGATATAGAGATAGATATTCGCTATGATGGAGATAGAAGAGTTGTGGTGCTGTCTGCAAGCAGTGAATATGGACGAACGTTACTGAGTCAGTTGGAGTTATGAGAAACGTTAAGTACCTTTATTCCTTTATTTGTTATTTTTTTCTGTGTTTCACTGTCTTTTCGGTAAGTCAGTTTGCTCAGGCTAATTCACTCAAGGGTATTCGAGTCTGGCCTTCTCCGGATGAAACCCGTGTTGTTATCGATCTGGGAGAAGAAGCGCACTACAGCTATTTTACATTGAGCCACCCGAGTCGGCTGGTTGTTGACCTGTTGGATACCCGGATGCAAACCAAGCTTCCATTCTCTGTCAGTGATAGTGTCGTATTGAAAAAAATCAGAAAAAGTTCACCTCCCAAACAGGGAACCTTTCGCCTGGTATTCGAACTGAAGAAGAAAGTCTCTCCCCAGATCTTCAAACTGGCCCCAACCCCAAAACAGGAATATGGGCACCGCCTTGTCATTGATTTACCTCATGAGGAAAACTCCTCAGATTCGGCCTCTTCATCTCAGTCGACTCAGGTTGCTAAAGATGCTTCCCAATACCGGGGAAACGCCGATATCGTGGTAGCGATTGATGCCGGTCATGGTGGTGAGGATCCGGGCTCTATCGGGCCGAAGGGGAAATATGAGAAAAATACCACACTAAGTGTTGCGAAAAAGCTGGCAGCTCAGCTTAATGCTGTTCCGGGCATCAAAGCGGTACTGACCCGGAAAGGTGATTATTTTGTCAACCTGAACCGTCGTTCAGAAATTGCCAGAAAGAATAAAGCTCATCTGTTGATTTCGATTCACGCTGACGCATTTACCTCTCCGCAGCCCAGAGGGGCTTCTGTCTTCGTTCTGAATACTCGCCGGGCAAATACTGAAATAGCAAAATGGGTGGAAGATCATGAACGGCAGTCTGAATTGCTTGGTGGCGCCGGGCAGGTTTTGGCGAAGAGAAGTAATGATAAGAATATCAGTCAAACCTTGCTGGATTTACAGTTCAGCCATTCTCAGAAAGAAGGTTATAAGGTTGCCAAAGATATTCTGGAAGAACTGGGTAAAGTTGCCCGGTTACATAAAAGAGCTCCGGTCAATGCAAGCCTGGCGGTTCTGAAATCTCCGGATATTCCATCGGTTCTTATCGAAACCGGGTTTATATCGAACCCGACGGAAGAACGCTTACTGTTTCAGAGCAGCCATCAGAACAAGCTTTCATCTGCGATAGCGAAAGCCGTGGTGAACTACTTTGAGGATACACCTCCGGAAGGAACGCTGTTTGCCAGCCGTAAAAAAGCGAAAAAACACGTTGTCCAGTCCGGTGAATCTCTGTCTGTAATTGCTCAGAGATACGGCGTGAGCGTGAGTACATTACGGAGTGAAAATCATCTGAAGTCGTCGGCATTAGCTGTCGGGCAGGTATTAGTGATACCAAGCAGTCACACAAGTCCGATTTCAGTACCGGAAATTAAGAACCCGGTCGAGACTGAAGTGATTACCCACACAGTAAAATCCGGTGAGTATCTCGGGCTGATTGCAGACAAATATAAAGTGAGTGTGGATGCAATACTTAAGGAGAACAGGCTCAGATCTTCCGTATTGAGTGTTGGACAGAAACTGAAAATTACAGTGAGCCTGAAAGATAAACCCCTGCGGAAACATCAGGTCAGGCGTGGTGAATACCTGAGTAAGATTGCGAGTGATTATGGTGTCAGCATTGAGAGCATTCGCCGGGTGAATCGACTGCGTTCTGATCAGTTAGCGATCAAACAGATACTCATTATTCCAAACAGATAACCCTATGACGATTGAGATTCTACCTGCCCGGCTGGCAAACCAGATTGCAGCCGGTGAAGTTGTTGAGAGACCGGCCTCTGTGGTGAAGGAGCTGGTTGAAAACAGTCTGGATTCCGGCGCAACCCGTATTGATATCGATATTGAGAAAGGTGGTGCAAAACTAATCCGTGTCAGAGATAACGGGCATGGGATTGAAAAGGATGAACTTACTCTGGCACTCAGCCGTCATGCAACGTCTAAAATCCATTCGCTGGATGATCTGGAAGCTATTATGAGTCTGGGGTTTCGTGGTGAGGCTCTGGCCAGTATCAGCTCGGTATCCCGTCTTTCACTAACGTCACGTCCGGCAACACAGGATGAAGCATGGCTGGCATATAGTGAAGGCCGGGATATGGAAGTCAGATTACAACCGGTCGCCCATCCGGTCGGCACCACCGTAGAAGTTCTGGACCTGTTTTTTAACACTCCGGCCAGAAGGAAGTTTTTACGGACGGAGAAAACAGAATTTACTCATATAGAGGAAGTTCTCAAACGCATTGCACTAAGTCGTTTTGATGTCACGATTTTCCTCAAACATAACGGCAAAATGGTACGTCAGTATCGGGCGGCACAGACTGATATTCAGCAAGAAAAGCGTATAGCAGCCGTTTGTGGTCAGCCATTTGTCCGGCATATGCTGAAAGTTGAGCTTGAACATCAGGGATTGGTTCTGCATGGATGGATCTCGACACCGGAAGGAGCCAGACAGCAGAGTGATCTGCAATATTGTTATGTGAATGGCCGGATGATGAAAGATAAACTGATCAATCATGCAATCCGTCAAAGCTATGAACGAAGTCTGAGCCCGGAACAGTATGCAGCTTACGTTATATATATAGAACTGGATCCGAGGCAGGTTGATGTCAATGTTCATCCTGCCAAACATGAAGTGCGTTTTCATCAGGCTCGTCTGGTCCATGACTTTATCTATCAGGCAATCAGTAGTGCCCTTGCCGAAGGGCTGCATATTAATGAGCCTGCTGTCAGTCAGTCTGCTTTTCATCACCAGTCTGAAGGGGCTGACGCAGAACACGAAACTCTTTCATCACAGCTGCTGGATGCGATTGATAAAACACCATCTTATCCGGGCCGGGCAATACCTGAAGGTTTCAATAATGGTGTTGTGCGGGAGAGTGCGTCATCTCGTCCCTGGCAGCAACCGAATTCAGCTCCGACGGTATCTTCATCTAGTTCCGGAAACTCAGCAAACCGGGAACGCGGAAAAGGGATATCCCGTAAAGAAGCTGAAATCTACCAGCAACTGATGAAAGTCGATCATGAGGTATCAGTTGATCAGGATGATATTCCGGACAAAGGCAATGATAGTCATGGCGAAACAGACTCAGGCTACCGCGTGACTGATAAGGTTACTGAATTGGGCAAGGCTGTCGCGGTGATTCAGGGGAAGTATCTGTTAATGAGTTCAGGTTCATCATGTTGTCTGGTTGCTTTGGGCCGTGCCAATCGGCTGAAAATTGAGAAGCAACTCGATGCAACCTCAGAGCCGCGACGGGGGCAGCCTCTTTTGGTGCCACTGTCTCTCAAGTTATCTGCTGAGCTTCTATCCTGCGTTACATCCTATCAGAATGTATTTTTACGGCTTGGAATTGAGCTAAAAAAACGATCGGTGGATACTTTGATGGTTATGAGTGTTCCCCAGCCACTGCGACGGCAGAATTTACAGAAATTAATTCCAGATCTGGTATCTTACGCCTCTAATTTAAATCAGAACGATCCCTCCGGAGCATTAATCAGTATGACTGGCTGGCTGGCAGATTATGCGAATACCGAACAAAGTGACTACACTTTGTCTCAGGCTATTCAGCTCATCGCTGAAGTTGAACAGCTTTGTCAGGGGCAACTACCTTTAGACGATTGTGCTTTTGTTCGGGCAGTGGATTTTTCGGCAACTATTGCAGCATTTTACTCATGAGCCAACAACGACCTCTTGCCTTGTTCTTAATGGGGCCAACAGCTTCAGGAAAGACAGACTTAGCAATTCGGTTATGTCAGAATTTTCCGGTTGAAATTATCAGCGTTGACTCGGCGTTGATTTACCGGGGAATGGATATTGGGACTGCCAAGCCGACAGCGGAAGAACTGGCTCAGGCTCCTCATCGTTTGATTGATATCCTGGAGCCAGAAGCGTCCTATTCAGCTGCAGATTTTCGCCGGGATGCACTTCAGCATATGCATGAAATTGTTCAGGCAGGTAAGATTCCGCTCCTGGTGGGAGGGACGATGCTGTATTTTAAAGCATTACTGGAGGGATTATCTCCATTGCCGGCGGCAGATCCTGAGATCCGGCAGCAGATTGAACAGGAAGCGTTACACCACGGGTGGAAGTCTTTACACGATCAATTGGCGAAGATCGATCCGGATTCTGCTTTGCGGATCCACCCCAATGATCCTCAAAGATTATCCAGAGCACTGGAAGTTTACCGGATTTCTGGAAAAACTTTGACAGAGTTGACCCGAACTAAGGGAGAAGTGCTACCATTTGATGTGGTGCAGTTCGCGATTGCGCCTCAGGAACGGGCAGAACTTCATCGGAGAATTGAAATTCGCTTTCAGAAGATGATTGCAGCCGGATTTGAAGATGAGGTCAAAGCGTTATATGCTCGTCAGGAGCTTCATGCCGATTTACCTGCCATTCGTTGCGTCGGTTATCGGCAGATGTGGGAGTATTTGGACGGGAATTGTTCGTTTGATGAAGCGATTTATCGTGGTATTTGTGCCACTCGTCAACTAGCCAAACGTCAGATCACATGGCTTCGAAGTTGGAATGATCTGACTTGGCTGGATAGCGAGAATATTGAACAAGCGTATGAAATTATATCGAATTCGATAGCTTCTTATAGAGTACGCTGTGTATAATATGATCGTTTTTGTGTCGTACATCCTTTATGGACATGTCACTTGAAATTTTGGCCCAGAAGCACCATAACTTCAGTGTCTCAGGATGTTACTTTATTCGTTTAGCTCGGATGCAAAGGCTGCACAAAGCTTGGTGTACCACTAGCTAAATAATTAATACAAATAGAAAATAAGGAAAATAAAATGGCTAAGGGGCAATCTTTACAAGACCCATTCTTAAATGCATTACGTCGCGAGCGTATTCCTGTATCCATTTATTTGGTTAATGGTATTAAATTGCAGGGGCAGATCGAATCGTTTGATCAGTTTGTGATTCTGTTGAAAAACACAGTGAACCAAATGGTGTACAAACACGCAATTTCGACTGTGGTACCTGCTCGTGCGGTAAGTCATCATGGTGATCGTCCTGCTAACGAGCGTTCGTCAGATAAATCAGACGATTAATTATTACCAAAAGTCTTATAAGGAGTTGATAGCTTGTTTGACCGTTATGAAGCCGGTGAGCGAGCCGTACTTGTTCATATCAACTTCACGCAAGAAGGGGAGTGGGAGGATCTCAGCGAATGCGAAATGCTGGTGAGTTCCGCAGGAGTCACGACATTACAAGTGATCACGGGTAGTCGTCAGGCTCCGCACCCCAAATACTACGTCGGTGAGGGCAAAGCTGAGGAAATTGCACAGGCTGTGGTGCAAACCGAAGCGGATGTTGTAATTTTCAACCATGCCCTTTCTCCTGCCCAGGAACGCAATCTTGAGAGGTTGTGTCAATGTCGGGTGATTGATCGTACCGGATTGATCCTCGATATCTTTGCTCAACGAGCGCGAACCCATGAAGGGAAGTTACAGGTTGAATTGGCTCAGCTGCGTCATTTATCGACCCGTTTAGTTCGTGGCTGGACACACCTTGAACGCCAGAAAGGCGGGATTGGTCTCCGGGGGCCGGGGGAAACCCAGTTAGAAACAGACAGACGTTTATTGCGTGAAAGGATTAAAGCGATACTGCGCCGCTTAGAAAAAGTTGCCAAACAGAGGGAACAAGGGCGTAGAGCCAGAAATCGGGCTGAAGTGCCGACAATATCACTTGTCGGTTATACCAATGCCGGTAAATCTACACTGTTTAACCGGATCACCGAAGCTGGTGTATATGCCGCTGATCAGTTATTTGCAACATTAGATCCGACATTGCGGAGAATTCAGCTAGATGATGTAGGAACGGCAATTCTGGCTGATACTGTCGGATTTATTCGTCATTTACCCCATGATCTGGTGGCTGCCTTTAAAGCAACATTGCAGGAAACTCAGGAAGCTGACATTTTGTTACATGTTGTAGATGCAAGTGATGAGCGTTTTCGTGACAATATACGTGCTGTCGATGATGTTCTAATCGAAATTGAAGCCAATGAAGTACCGGTTTTAGTGGTGATGAACAAGATCGACAATATGGATGGTCAGCAGCCCAGAATTGAACGAGATGATGAAGGCATCCCTCGGACCGTTTGGGTTTCTGCAATGGAAGGTCTTGGTATTGATTTGCTGTTTCAGGCGCTTACGGAGCGGCTGGCCGGTCAGATCGTACAATATCAGCTGTGTATTCCTCCCGAATATCAGGGGCGTATGCGCAGTTTGTTCTTCCAAAGCCGATCAATTTTGCAGGAATCATATGATCAGAAAGGAAATTTATTAGTTTCGATTCGTATGCAACAGGCAGATTGGTCTAGACTAGAAAAAAGAGAACATGTAGTTTTACGTGACTTTATAGTTACTTAAAGGACTGCTACAGTATAACGTCATATCAAATGATGGAGATTACTAATGGCGTGGAATGAGCCTGGTAATAACAACGGTAATAATGACCGTGACAAAGATCCGTGGGGAAATAAAGACCATGGTGACCGTGGAGGCCGCGATCAGGGGCCGCCGGATCTGGATGAAGTCTTCAATAAACTGAGTCAGAAGATTAGCGGTAAATTTGGTAAGAAAGGGGGTGGCAGAGGCTCCTCCTTCCCCGGAGGCGGTTCCATCGGGTTTGGGATCATTGCCGTCATTGCTGTTGCGATTTGGTTTTTCTCCGGATTTTATACTATCGGTGAAGCTGAGCGTGGTGTGCTACTAAGACTGGGTAAATTTGATCATATCGTGAATCCGGGTTTGAACTGGCGTGCTCGTTTTATTGACGAAGTAGAGCCGGTCAATGTACAGGCGATTCGCTCATTACGAGCGACTGGACTGATGTTGACGAAAGATGAGAATGTGGTCACGGTAGCAATGGACATTCAGTATCGTGTTGCTGATCCGTACAAATATCTCTATCAGGTTACCAGTGCTGATGACAGCTTGCGTCAGGCGACTGATTCTGCATTACGTGCAGTAATTGGCGATTCTTTAATGGATAGTATTCTGACCAGTGGACGTCAGCAAATTCGGGAAACAACCCAGAATACCCTGAATGATATTATTAAAAATTATGATATGGGGTTAACCATCGTGGATGTTAACTTCCAGTCAGCTCGTCCACCGGAGCAGGTAAAAGATGCATTCGATGATGCAATTGCAGCTCGTGAAGATGAAGAACGTTTTATTCGTGAAGCTGAAGCTTATAAGAATGAAGTGATTCCTAAGGCAACGGGTCGTGCTGAACGTCTGAAGAAAGAAGCTCAGGGGTATAGCGAGCGTGTGCTGAATGAAGCCTCAGGTCAGATCGCTCAGTTTGAAAAACTGCTTCCTGAATATCAGGCAGCTCCGGAAGTAACGAGAAACCGTTTGTACTTAGATACCATGCAATCCGTTTACTCTCATTCATCGAAAGTTCTGATTGATTCAAAATCCAGTGGCAACCTGCTTTATCTGCCAATTGATAAGTTATCCGGACAGGGGACGACTCAGACAAAGAGAGATTTGAAATCATCTCCTCTTTATGATCATATCGAGCTTGAGTCCCAGAAAAACACCAGTCAGGATGATACTCAGTCACGAACCGGTTCACGGCAAGGGAGATACTAAGAATGCGTAAGTTAATAATCCCGGTATTGGTTCTTGTCCTGATTGTCTTTCTTATGTCTGTATTTGTTATCCATGAAGGAGAACGAGGTATTGTTGTCCGCTTTGGACGAGTGTTGAAAGACGGTGAAATTGCCCGTATCTATGAGCCGGGACTTCATTTCAAAATGCCTCTGTTTGATCGTGTGAAAGTCCTTGAAGCGCGAATTCAGACGATGGATGGCCGGGCTGACCGATTCGTTACGGCTGAAAAGAAAGATGTCATCATCGATTCTTATGTGAAATGGCGTATTCAGAATTTTGGTACTTACTATCTGGCGACTGGTGGTGGTAGCACTTTAACTGCTCAGGCACTGCTTGAACGGAAAGTTACTGATGTGCTGCGTTCTGAAATTGGTTCCAGAGAGATCAAGCAGATCGTTTCTGGTCCGTTGAATGGCGATGTTTTACCGGATACTGATACAGATGTTGTTGCGTCGGAAGCTGCGAAAGAAGCACTGAAAATCGATGGTCAGCGTGATCAGATCATGGAAGATGTATTGCTCAGTACCCGTGAAAGTGCGATGAAAGACTTAGGGGTTTATGTGGTTGATTTCCGGATGAAGAAAATCAACCTGCCGGATGAAATCAGTGAATCCATCTATAAGAGGATGAGAGCTGAACGGGAATCCGTAGCACGTAAGCACCGTTCTCAAGGCCGTGAAAAAGCTGAGGTAATCAAAGCTCAGGCGGAACTTGAAGTTGCAACAATTTTAGCTGAAGCAGATAAAACAGCGCGTGTAACACGTGGTGAAGCCGATGCTAAGGCTGCTAAGATTTATTCGGATACATACAGCAAAGATCCAGAATTCTTTACATTCCTGCGTTCTTTAAAAGCTTATGAAGAATCCTTTAATCAGAAAAGTGATATTTTAGTGCTCGACCCGGAAAGTGAGTTTTTCCGTTATATGAAGAACTCTAAAGGCAAGAGTGTAAAATAGATTCAAAGCATAGTATAAAGGCTCCATACGGAGCCTTTAGTTTTTTGTGGAATCAAATATTATGACTCATTCAATATGGTTGGCAATCGGTTTACTGCTGATTGCTGAAGGACTTGGTCCATTGCTTGCGCCAGAAGGGTGGCGTCGCATGATTTCTCAGTTGAGTCAACAGCCGAACCATCTGTTGCGGCGTATCGGTGGATGCTTAGTTGTTGCCGGTATCGTGATTGCTTACTTCTATTTATCTTAAGTCGCAAGAATATCTATTATCACCACTATTTTTATTATGATTAACTATTTTTATATGATTAATAGTGAGGCGGTGGTGTTTCTTGCGATTGATCGGCGATGTGTGATTCATTGAATGTTTTTAGTCTACCGGCGATGAACTTCATCTGTTCCTGCATCCGGGAAATGGCTTGCTGCTGCTGAGTAAGTGCATTGTTGAGTGCTTCAATGGTATCTTCCTGAAATGCCAACTGACATTCCAGATCATTAATTCGGTTTTCTAGTCGTTCTACTTCTTTGCTATCCATCTTACTTACTCATCCAGTTCCCAGGCCTCTGCAACACCTGCAGAGTTTGCCGATATGACATGGTGTTGTTGATCAAAGGCAACATCATACACGACTGAGCGTGGGGGCGGAGATACTTTTGGAGGCTCGGTTGAAAATTCAGCTATTTTTTTGCCACTCTGAGTATTCCAGACCGCAACATAACCAGAAGGTGTACCGGTGATGAGCTGTGCACCATCATCAAAGAACCGGGCAGTAGAAAAAATGAGCTGTCTGGCGAAACTTCGAAGATGGGAGATTTCCTGCCCTGTATGTAGATCCCAGATTCTAGCCTGATTGCCGCCGTCAGAAGTAAAGGCGTAATTTCCGTCTCTCTGTAATGCAACGCGAACGACACGCTGTTCATGTTCAAATTTTCGCAGGATCTGCCCTGATTTTGTGTCCCACAGGTAAGCCTGATAGTCATTTCCTCCGGTTAAAGCAAAACGTCCATTGGGTGATAATGCAACTGAGTTCACTTTCTCTCTATGAGCAAGGAACTCCATGCGTCTTCCGTTGACTAAGTCCACGTAGATTGCTTTACCGTTTGATAGACCCATAAGAATTTGTTCTCCATCCTTCGAGAGATCAATATCTCTTATAAGTCCGTCAGATATGGACCACAGTCCTTTGGATTGTGCCCAGGCCAGATCCCAGACGGCAAAATTATTTTGTCCGGCGGTGACGGCATAGCGATCATTGTCTGAAACCCTGATTTGGGTTACGGAACTCTCTTGTTGATCGAGCGGGCCGAGGCGGGCGAGGCGTTTATTTTCGGAAAGATCCCATAACTGAAGTTGATTTTTTTGTGAATAAGTCAAAGCAAATCTTCCGTCCCGGCTCAGGCCGAAAGCGGTTGCACCTTCTGGAGTAATATCCCATTTCTGGATGGGGGATGCGGAGAAAAAGCACCCATTTAACGTCACACTGACAATTAACAGGAATATAAGAAGGGAAAATGATCGCATCGGCCTGAATTTCCGTTGAGAGTTAAAGACATTCGAATCACATCAAGTTATATTTGTATAACAATGTGTTGCTCATTTACGGAAGTCAAGGAATTATGAGCAATTACAAAAGGTTTGCCCACGTATTTGGAGAATTGAATGAAATCATTGTTAAAAGTGTCGTTTCTTGCTGCTGCCGTTATGCTTGCAGCTGGCTGTCAGGATGAAGCAAAGCAAGAAACTACAACTGCCGCTCAGGAAGCTGCTAAGCCAGCAGCAGTTCAGTTTAAGTCCGATGATGAGAAAGCAGCTTATGCAATCGGCGTCTCTTTTGCTAATTATCTGAACACTAGCCTTGAGAAACCAAAAGAGTATGGTATTACTCTGGACAAAGATATTGTGTTGCAAGGGATTCAGCATGCATTTGCCAACAAATCATCGATGACTGATGAAGATGCCCGTAAAGCACTGGAAGACTTTGACAAACGGCTGAATACACTGGCAACAGAAAAGTCAAAAGAAAAAGCAGCAGCGACCAAAAAAGCTGGTGACGATTTCCGGGCTGAATTTGAGAAGCAGGATGGAGTGAAGAAAACTAAGTCAGGTCTGCTATATCAGGTGATGACTGAAGGTAAAGGCGAATCGCCAAAAGCAACTGATACAGTTCAGGTTCACTATAAAGGAACCCTGATCGACGGAACCAAGTTTGATAGCTCTTATGATCGTGGAGAGCCTGCGACTTTCCCTCTTGATCGTGTGATTTCCGGTTGGACTGAAGGTGTTCAACTGATGAAAGTTGGAGCGAAATACAAGTTTGTGATTCCGCCCGAACTGGCTTACGGTGACCGAGATACACCTTCGATTCCTGCTGATTCAACTTTAGTGTTTGAGGTTGAGTTGCTGAAGGTTGAAAAAGCCGCGGCAAAGAAAGCGTCTAAATAAGAAACGGCAATTGTGAAATAGCTGTTTACATGCATAAAGAGAAGGCCTGATTTATCAGGCCTTTTTACATTCTGTGAGATAAATTTGTTTTAAATCAGATGTTGATACGATAGCTTAGCGATAGTTTAAAATTTTCTGATAAACTTACATTAATTTGTTGATATTTTCGAAGGCTGGATCAAAGTGACAACAACAGAGACACTCAATGCTGACATGTTGCTGGAAATGGATTCCGTGCATGTAAAGCCGTTTACAGAGCATGATAAAATCATTCTCCGTTCTTATGAGGCAATTGTGGATGGTCTGGCGAGCCTGATTGGCCCTTTTTGTGAAATCGTATTGCATTCGCTTGAAGATCTGAATACTTCTGCGATTAAAATTGCCAATGGAGAAAATACCGGACGTCAGGTGGGTTCTCCGATCACGGATCTAGCATTGAAAATGCTGAAGGATATAGAAGGATCTGAGCGTAATTTCTCACGTTCTTATTTCACCCGGGCGAAAGGTGGAGTATTGATGAAGTCCATCACCATCGCGATTCGCAATGGAGAAAACCGCGTGATTGGCCTGCTTTGTATCAATGTCAATCTTGATGCACCATTTTCTCAGATTCTGCAGTCATTTATGCCGAATCAGGATGCACAGGATGCTGCGTCTTCGGTCAATTTTGCCAGTGATGTCGAAGAGCTGGTGGATCAAACTGTTGAACGGACGATTGAAGAAATTAATGCGGACAAATCTGTGTCGAATAATACCAAAAACCGCCAGATCGTTATGGAATTATACGATAAAGGGATTTTTGATATTAAAGATGCAATAAACCGTGTCGCCGAACGTTTGAATATTTCGAAGCATACTGTGTACCTCTATATTCGTCAGCGTAAAACTGAGGACGAGGAAAAGTGACTCCTCTGACTTATACACTAGTTGTTAATGGACCACTCTATGGAAGTCAGTCTGCCCGCAGTGCATATCAGTTCGCCCGGGCTCTGATCCAGAAAGGACATACACTTGTCAGTGTATTCTTTTATCAGGATGGTGTTACAAATGGGACCGCGTTATCTGTTCCTGCCAATGATGAATTCGATCTTGCGAAAGCATGGCAGAGTCTGGCTGTTGAGCATCATGTCCGGCTGGAAACCTGTGTAGCAGCCGCTTTGAGACGAGGAATCCTGAGTGAAGAAGAAGCAAGTCAGCACAATGTTTTTAAAGATAATCTTGCCGGTGAATTTGTTCAGGCTGGTCTGGGTAGTCTGGCTGAAGCGATGTTGACACAAGATAGGGTGATACAGTTTTGAGTCGTTTGATTTATGTTTTTCATCACGCGCCTCATGGTCGAACATCCGGAAGAGAAGGGATGGATGCATTGTTGGCGGCATCAGCTTATTGTGAAGATATTGCTGTACTTTTCGTCGGGGACGGGGTTCTGCAATTACTTCAGGGTCAGGAAACCGATAATATTCTCTGCAAAAATTATGCACCCATGCTTAAGTTACTTGATCTCTATGATATCGATCAGGTCTTTGCTTCTCAGGATGCACTGGCAGAAAGAGGATTGGCTCAGGCTGATCTGGTGATTCCGGTAACGTTAGTCCAGAATAAAGCGATTACGGAAATCCTTCATCAGGCAGATAAAATTTTGAGTTTTTGAGAGACATCATGTTACATGTGATTAAAACCGTATCTGCATTGAAAGAGGCATATTTGTTTCGTTCGGCTCAAGATGTCATCTTACTACTCGAAGATGCGGTTTATGCAGCGAACCCTTTGCATCATGCATTCGGACTTCTGAAAGAGAGCAATGTCTTTGCTCTGGAAGCCGACACCAAAGCCCGGGGTATTTATCATCGCATTAGTCCTTCCGTTTCCGTTATCGACTATTTAGGGTTTGTTGAATTGACGGAACAGCATCCGACTTCAGTGACCTGGGAATAAATTTCCCTTTCTCCTTAAAAAAAAGCTGTATATTTCTTGACACATCAGGCCGCGATGCATAGAATTTTGCGTCCCTATTTGTATAGGGATAGATTTTTCACAAAGCTTACTTTAAGTAAATCAGGAGCTAGTTAATGGCAACTATTAACCAGTTGGTTCGCAAACCTCGTGTGAAGCAAGTTGCAAAAAGCAACGTGCCAGCACTGGAAGCGTGCCCACAAAAACGTGGTGTATGTACTCGTGTTTACACTACTACACCAAAAAAACCTAACTCAGCACTTCGTAAAGTATGTCGTGTACGTTTAACTAACGGTTTTGAAGTTACTTCATATATCGGTGGTGAAGGTCACAACCTACAAGAACACAGTGTTGTTCTAATCCGTGGTGGTCGTGTTAAAGACCTTCCGGGTGTTCGCTACCACACTGTTCGTGGTGCACTTGACTGTGCAGGCGTTAACGACCGTAAACAAGGTCGTTCTAAGTACGGTGTGAAGCGTCCTAAGTCTTAATGTTTCTCTGTTGAAATAAGCGTTAAGTAAGGCCAAACACTAATTTAAATATTTAATTTTGAAGAAACTGAAAAGTTTTGGATAACCTGAAGAAGACAACGGAGAATATCCATGCCACGTCGTCGCGTAATTGGTCAGCGTAAGATCCTTCCAGATCCTAAGTTCAAATCAGAACTGCTGGCAAAATTCGTCAACATCCTTATGGTTGACGGAAAGAAATCAGTTGCAGAAAAAATTGTTTATACTGCACTAGATACTATGGCTGAGAAATCTGGTAAAGATCACTTGGCTGTTTTTGAAGAAGCTCTTGAAAATGTTCGCCCTGCGGTTGAGGTTAAATCTCGTCGTGTGGGTGGTTCAACTTACCAGGTGCCTGTAGAAGTTCGTCCGGTTCGCCGTAACGCACTTGCTATGCGTTGGTTGGTTGAAGCTGCGCGTAAGCGTGGTGAGAAATCTATGGCTGCTCGTCTGGCTGCTGAAATGCTGGATGCTGCTGAAAACAAAGGCTCTGCGGTTAAGAAACGTGAAGACGTTCACCGTATGGCTGAAGCAAACAAAGCGTTTGCTCATTACCGTTGGTAATACCTCCTGTACTGCGGGGAAACCCGCAGTACTTTTCTATTTTCTAAGGTGGACCTTAGTTAAGAGGATACAACCGTGGCTCGTAAAACTCCTATCGAGCGCTACCGTAACATCGGTATCTGTGCTCACGTAGACGCAGGAAAGACAACCACTACTGAGCGTATTCTGTTCTACACCGGCCTGTCTCATAAAATCGGCGAAGTTCACGATGGTGCAGCAACCATGGACTGGATGGAGCAAGAGCAGGAACGCGGTATCACCATTACTTCTGCAGCAACGACTACATTCTGGCGTGGTATGCAGGCGCAATTCCCCGATCATCGTATCAATATTATCGATACTCCCGGACACGTTGACTTCACAATTGAAGTAGAGCGTTCTCTTCGTGTACTTGATGGTGCAGTGGTCGTCTTTTGTGGTGCCTCTGGTGTTGAGCCTCAGTCTGAGACTGTATGGCGTCAGGCGGATAAATATCATGTTCCGAGAATGGTATTCGTGAACAAGATGGACCGTGCTGGTGCTGACTTCTTGCGTGTTGTGAATCAAATTAAAGATCGACTGGGTGCGAACCCTGTACCGATTCAGTTGAATATCGGTGCAGAAGATGAATTCAAAGGTGTAATCGATCTGTTCAAGATGAAAGCAATTAACTGGAATGATGAAGACCAGGGAATGACTTTCACATACGAGGATATCCCGGCTGATATGCTCGAGCAGGCTGAAGAATGGCGTAGCCATATGGTAGAATCTGCCGCTGAAGCCAATGAAGAGCTGATGGATAAGTACCTTGAAGAGGGCGAATTGAGTGAGGAAGAGATAAAACTCGGCTTACGGATTCGTACTCTGAATAATGAAATTGTACTGGCTACTTGTGGTAGTGCATTTAAAAACAAAGGGGTTCAGGCGGTTCTGGACGCTGTGGTTGAGTTTCTTCCTTCTCCGGTTGATGTTCCATCTATCAAGGGACATGACGATCATGAGAATGAAGTTGAACGCCATGCAGACGATAGCGAACCGTTTTCAGCGCTTGCATTTAAAATTGCGACTGACCCATTTGTTGGCTCTTTAACCTTCGTTCGGGTTTATTCCGGAGTACTAAATTCCGGAGATGCTGTTTATAACTCTGTAAAAGAGAAACGCGAACGGGTTGGACGTATTGTTCAGATGCATTCGAACAAACGTGAAGAAGTCAAAGAAGTTCGTGCCGGTGATATTGCCGCAGCGATTGGCCTGAAAGATGTGACGACCGGGGATACACTTTGTGATCAGAACCATAAGGTTATTCTGGAACGAATGGAGTTTCCGGAGCCTGTGATTCAGATTGCAGTTGAGCCTCGTTCAAAAGCTGATCAGGAAAAGATGTCGATCGCGCTTGGCAAACTGGCAGCAGAAGATCCATCATTCCGCGTCGAAACGGATGATGAAACAGGTCAGACATTGATTTCCGGTATGGGTGAACTTCATCTGGATATCATTGTTGACCGGATGAAACGCGAATTCAGCGTTGATTGCAATGTGGGTAAACCTCAGGTTGCGTATCGTGAAACTATTCGTGGTTCCACGGAAGTTGAAGGCAAGTTTATCCGTCAGTCTGGTGGTCGTGGTCAATACGGTCATGTCTGGCTGAAAATTGAACCTGCCGAAGTCGGACAAGGCTTTGTCTTTGTTGATGAAATTGTGGGTGGTGCTGTACCGAGAGAGTACATCAGTTCGGTAGCGAAAGGTATCGAAGAACAGATGAACAACGGGGTGTTGGCTGGTTATCCTGTATTGGATGTGAAGGCAACACTTTTTGATGGTTCATACCATGATGTTGACTCGAGTGAGATGGCGTTTAAAATCGCTGGCTCAATGGCATTCAAGAAAGGGGCGCTTAACGCGCAACCTGTTATTCTTGAGCCACTCATGAAGGTTGAAGTAACTACACCGGAAGATTGGATGGGTGATGTGGTTGGCGACCTGAACCGTCGTCGTGGCCTTATCGAAGGGATGGATGAAGGACCTGCGGGTCTGAAAATTGTCCATTCAAAAGTCCCACTGTCTGAAATGTTTGGTTACGCAACTGATTTACGTTCCGCGACACAAGGGCGTGCTTCTTACTCTATGGAGTTCTCTGAGTATGCTGAAGTGCCCAAAAATATTGCAGAAGCAATTATCGCAGAACGTGGTTAAGTTGTTATTTGATTAATAACGAATCTATTGCGCTGACGAATGTTGGCGCATAAAATAGCAATTTCTGGCGCGCCTTAAGTGTACGTTACTTGAGGTGAATCATAACTAGGAAGGAACACGATCGTGTCTAAAGAAAAATTTGAACGTACGAAACCGCACGTAAACGTTGGTACTATCGGCCACGTTGACCACGGTAAAACAACATTAACAGCAGCAATCTGTACAGTACTTTCTAAAGTATACGGCGGTACAGCACGTGACTTCGCGTCAATCGATAACGCACCAGAAGAGCGTGAACGTGGTATCACAATCGCGACTTCACACGTAGAGTATGACACCCCATCACGTCACTACGCACACGTAGACTGCCCTGGACACGCTGACTATGTTAAAAACATGATCACAGGTGCTGCGCAGATGGACGGTGGTATCCTAGTTGTAGCTGCGACAGATGGTCCAATGCCACAGACTCGTGAGCACATCCTGCTAGGCCGTCAGGTAGGTATTCCTTACATCATCGTATTCATGAACAAATGTGACATGGTAGATGATGAAGAGCTGCTTGAGCTGGTAGAAATGGAAGTCCGTGAACTTCTGTCTGAGTACGATTTCCCAGGAGATGACCTGCCGGTTATCCAGGGTTCAGCGCTGGGTGCACTGAATGGTGAGAAACAGTGGGAAGACAAGATTGTTGAGCTTGCAGAAGCTTTAGATTCATATATTCCAGAGCCAGAGCGTGCAATCGACCAGGCATTTTTGCTGCCAATCGAAGACGTATTCTCAATTCAGGGCCGTGGAACAGTAGTAACAGGTCGTGTAGAGCAAGGTATCATCCGCGTAGGTGACGAAGTTGAAATCGTAGGTGTAAAAGAGACTACGAAGACAACTTGTACAGGTGTAGAGATGTTCCGTAAGCTTCTTGACGAAGGTCGTGCTGGTGAGAACGTAGGTGTTCTTCTGCGTGGAACTAAGCGTGATGAAGTAGAACGTGGTCAGGTACTGGCGAAACCAGGTTCAATCACACCACACACTAAGTTCGAATCAGAAGTATACGTGTTGTCTAAAGATGAAGGTGGTCGTCACACACCATTCTTCAAAGGTTACCGTCCACAGTTCTACTTCCGTACAACAGACGTAACAGGCAGCATTGAGCTTCCAGAAGGCGTAGAGATGGTAATGCCAGGTGATAACGTGCAAATGGTAGTTGAACTGATTGCACCAATCGCGATGGATGAAGGTCTGCGTTTTGCGATCCGTGAAGGCGGTCGAACAGTAGGCGCTGGTGTTGTAGCAAAAATCCTTGCATAATGATTTGAGCAACATCACTAGAAAAGGGAAGCTTCGGCTTCCCTTTTGCGTTTCTGACAAGTGTATCAGAAGTATATTTTTAATTAATAGTAGAAATAATAATAATTATCGTTTATATTGATGTTGTGTAATTCAATACTGTGTCTCGTAATTATGTTTGTTTGCTTATGTCATTCAGTTTCAGATAAAAAGCTGCGTCGGTTGATCCTTGAAGATGGTATCAGTGATATGAGAGAAATTCGGCGTTGTACGGCGCTGGGGAGTCAGTGTGGTAAATGTGTCCGTCAGGCAAAAGAAATTCTGAACGATACGGTAGCTGCACAGTATAAGCAAGCGAGTTAGACGACTGCAATCATCTGTTTTTGCAGCCTGAAATTTGACACTTCTCTTCAGGGTTCTAAAGTTAATAGAGCCAAAGAGGAGGTTTTGTCATGAAAGGCGATCCAATAATTATTCAACACCTTAACAAGATTCTTGCCAATGAACTGATTGCGATCAATCAGTATTTCTTACATGCCCGGATGTATAAAGACTGGGGACTAAAGCATCTCGCAGATAAAGAGTATCATGAATCGATTGATGAGATGAAACATGCTGATCATTTGATTGAACGAATATTGTTCTTAGAAGGGCTTCCCAATCTGCAGGACTTGGGGAAACTTCTGATTGGTGAAGATACCAAAGAAATGCTCGAATGTGATCTGAAACTCGAGATGACAGCTATTCCGGATCTTAAAGATGCAATTGCTTATGCAGAAGATATTCGTGATTATGTTTCCAGAGATTTGTTTCAGGACATCCTGGAAGATGAAGAAGAGCACGTCGACTGGCTGGAAACGCAGCTTGGTCTGATTGAAATGACCGGTATAGAAAACTATCTCCAGGCTCAGTTTGTTGATGAAGATTGAGTTATTATCTATACAGAGGGCGATAGAGAAGTACGTCCTTTGATTTGTTATTTGCACGTCTATATTTCCCTTGCTAAAACTGCTTCCTTTCTGTACTATTCGTCGTCTTAAATTCCTGGTCACTTACTTTATCGTTCCTTGCTTCCTCTGGATGACCGGGCCAAACGTGGAAGCTGAATAATCCGTAAGGAGCAAACATGCGTCATTACGAAATCGTATTCATGGTGCACCCAGATCAAAGCGAGCAAGTTGCTGGCATGATCGAGCGTTACACTGGTTCTATCACTGAAGCTGGCGGTACTATCCACCGTCTGGAAGATTGGGGACGTCGTCAACTTGCATACCCAATCAACAAGCTGCACAAAGCTCACTATGTTCTGATGAACGTTGAAGCAGAGCAGCCAGTGATTGATGAGCTGGAAACTGCTTTCCGTTTTAACGATGCAGTTCTGCGTAACATGATTATGCGTACTAAGTCTGCTGTGACTGAACCATCAATCATGCTGAAAGCTCGTGAAGAGCGTTCTAAGCGTGAAGAAGTGAGATCAGAAGAAAACAGTGCAGACGTTGATGCTGAGTAATTGAATTAATGACCAATCGAATGGAGTTAAGCGGTACGATAGTAAAGCCTCCCATTCGAAGCCAGAGTCCGTCAGGTATCGAACATTGTCGCTTTTGGTTAGAACATCGTTCGGTTGCTGTTGAAGCGGATTTACCCAGACAGGTTTATTGTCGTATGCCCGTCGTGGTTAGTGGTCATCGGTCACAATCTTTCACTCACAACTTAGTACAGGGCAGCAGCATCAAGGTAAGTGGTTTTGTTACTTATCAGACCGACCGGAATGGTGTCGGAAAATTGGTGCTACATGCTCAAGAGATTACTCAAATTTAGATCAGGAGATAGCCCATGGCTCGTTTCTTCCGTCGTCGTAAATTCTGCCGTTTTACTGCAGAAGGCGTTCAAGAGATTGATTACAAAGATGTAGCAACTCTTAAAAACTATATTACTGAAGCTGGTAAAATCGTACCAAGCCGTATCACTGGTACAAGCGCTAAATATCAGCGTCAGCTAGCTCGTGCAATTAAACGTGCTCGCTACCTAGCTCTACTGCCATACACTGACAAACATCAGTAATCGGCACCGTTTATTAAGAAAGAGGATTAAACAATGCAAGTTATTCTACTTGATAAAATCGGTAACCTAGGTGGTCTTGGTGATACAGTCAACGTGAAGTCTGGTTATGCTCGTAACTTTCTTATCCCTCAGGGTAAAGCAGTTATGGCAACAAAAGCAAACGTTGAAATGTTTGAGCACCGTCGTGCCGAATTAGAAGCTCAGGTTGCTGAGCAACTGGCAGCTGCACAATCTCGTGCTGACAAAGTGAATGCTCTGGAAGCTGTTGTGATTGCATCAAAAGCAGGTGAAGAAGGTAAACTGTTCGGTTCTATCGGTACTCGCGATATCGCTGATGCAGTAACTGCTGCTGGTGTTCAAGTGAGCAAAAGTGAAGTTCGTCTTCCTGAAGGTGCTCTACGCAACGTTGGTGAGTATGACATCAGCATTCAGCTTCACTCTGAAGTGTTTGCAGAAGTTAAGCTACAGGTTATTGCTGAATAATTTTACAGCCAATCTGTATTGAGAAAACACCGGCATTATGCTGGTGTTTTTTTCATCGGAAGAAATTGAATTTCAGCTTAGAAGTGATACACGACATTGATCGATGTTGCGCTGTCTGTTTTACTCAGACTGTCCGGAACTCGTGAGTGATATGAGCGGGTATAGTCCAGTTTTAGAGCAAGGTTCTGAGTAATGTCATTGGTCAGGCTGACGTTGGTTGTCGTCATTGTGTTGCTTTCCCCTGAAACAATGGTGAAGTCGCTCTCCAAAGTAACTGTTTTGGTCAGACTCCAGGCAATTCTGGCGTTTCCTCGGGCAATCGGCTCTTTGACTGTCTCAGGAAAAATCAGGTCATCATCGTCAATTTCATCCAGATTGGGTTCCTGATATCGGTAACCCGGACCCATTTCCAGCTCTACAGTTATTTGATCGGTATTAAGTAACTGATAACCGTAACCTGCCGAGAATGTATAGTCCTTAAAGTAAGCGCTATATCTGGAATCGATCCCATTGAAGCTACCATAGAGATAACCTTTTGGACTGATTTTGTAATCGGTCTGTAGTGTGTAGGTTGATTTCCTTCTGTATTCACCGCCATATTTATCAAGTCGGTAAAATTCCCATTTACCGGTTGTCCGGTGTCTTCCCTCAGTATACTCGGCGGATATATTGACATTAATCGACTCTGTATCTGTATTCCCGGCATGTTTCTGATAGCCAAGTTCTACCTGCCCCTGTAAGGGAGAAGGTGTTTCCTGCTTTGTTGGTTCTTCTTCGGCATGAACAGTACTGATAATGCAAAGACTGAAAGACATCAGCCAACACCTAAACACACGATACCTCTAAAAACTGACTATAAGCTGAAGGCATATTAGAGTGAATTGCCTGATGAATGGTCAGTTCTGGGTTAATTCTGCATGAGATAATTACAAACGGGATATTCTCGTTATAATGGGCACACTTTGTTGTGTTATTGAGAAAAGTCATGGTTGATTCCAAGTTTGAAAACAGAAACCGTAAACAAACTGACTCACAAGTTGAAGGGATTAAGACACCTCCTCACTCTCTGGAGGCCGAGCAATCGGTTTTGGGTGGATTATTGCTGGATAATGAGCGGTGGGATACTGTCGCAGAACGGGTAGTTACCAGTGATTTTTACAGTCGTCCGCATCGGTTGATTTTTGATGGAATCAAATCAACCCTGGAAGGCGGGAAACCGCTTGATCTGATTACACTCTCGGAGTACCTGGAACAGCGAGAGCAACTGGATGATGTCGGTGGTTTTGCTTATCTGACTGACCTTGCTAAGAACACGCCAAGTGCTGCCAATATCAATGCATATGCAGATATTGTTGCCGAACGTGCATTGGTCCGGAATTTAATTGGTGTTGCCAATGAAATCGCAGATGCCGGTTATGATCCGCAGGGGCGTAGTTCCGAAGATCTGCTGGACTTTGCAGAAAGCAAAGTATTTGCAATTGCAGAATCCCGGACGAATGAGAACGAAGGTCCGCAAAATGTAGATTCGATTCTGGAAAAGACTCTGGAAAGGATCGAAATCCTGTACAAAAGCCCTCAGGATGGTGTTACCGGCGTGAACACCGGCTTTACCGACTTAAATAAGAAAACAGCCGGATTGCAACCATCAGATCTGATTATTGTGGCAGCCCGTCCGTCGATGGGGAAAACAACCTTTGCGATGAACTTGTGTGAAAATGCAGCGATGGAGCAGGATAAACCCGTTCTGATCTTTTCTCTGGAGATGCCTTCTGAACAGATCATGATGAGGATGCTGGCATCTTTGTCGCGGGTCGATCAAACGAAAATCCGTACCGGTAATCTGGATGATGAGGACTGGGCCAGAATTTCCTCAACGATGGGGATTCTGATGGAAAAGAAAAATATGTTCATTGATGACAGCTCCGGTCTGACGCCAACAGAACTCCGTTCCCGGGCTCGCCGGGTTGCCAGAGAACATGGCGGGTTATCATTGATCATGGTCGACTACCTGCAATTGATGAGAGTTCCTGCAATGTCGGATAACCGGACGCTGGAAATTGCAGAAATCTCGCGATCACTCAAAGCATTGGCGAAGGAATTAAACGTTCCGGTCGTGGCCCTTTCCCAGTTAAACCGTTCTCTGGAGCAACGGGCGGATAAACGGCCGGTTAACTCGGATCTGCGGGAATCCGGCTCTATCGAGCAGGATGCGGATTTGATTATGTTTATCTATCGAGATGAGGTTTATCACCCGGATAGTGCGATGAAAGGAACGGCTGAAATCATTCTAGGTAAGCAACGGAATGGTCCGATAGGCTCGGTTCGCCTGACGTTCCAGGGACAGTATTCTCGCTTCGATAATTATGCCGGACCAGCATTTGATTTTGATGATGAGTGAGTGACTCTCACTCATCAAGTTAATTTTTACCATGAAAAAACCAAGGTTATTCTCCAGCGATTGTCGCAACAATTTTACGTTGTCCTCCGTGATTTCGGTGTTCTCCCAGATAGATTCCCTGCCAGATACCCATTGCCAGCTTACCTTGTGTGACCGGGATACTCAGGCTGGCACCAAGTACTGATGATTTGATATGCGCTGGCATATCGTCATCGCCTTCATAGGTATGCCTGTAGTAGGGTGCTCTTTCCGGGACACTTTGATTGAAGTGTGCTTCCATGTCATAGCGAACCGTCGGATCGGCATTCTCGTTAATGCTCAGACTGGCGGATGTATGTTGAATAAACAGATGAAGGAGACCGACAGAAACCGATTGAATTTGCGGGAGTTGCTCCAGAATCTCATCTGTAATCAGGTGAAACCCACGTTTTCTTTCCTGAAGGTAGATTACTGTTTGTGACCACATTGCGAGAGCCTATCAGAATGATTGTTAATTTCACTGGTGTCTGTATAGTGAGATGTTTCGAGTTACCGTACAATGTTTTTTTGTGCTGATAGAAAGAAAAATTGATTCGTCTGATTTGAGCTAAAACATAATTTCGCTCTAAAAATTAAGTATAATCGGCGAATCGGCTACAAATCGAAGTGTTCCTGTCATCTGCATCTGGGGACACTGAGTATAAGCTACAATTGATTTGTTCTTTTTGTCTCTGGAATTCTGTAACGACCGCTGATGCTGTTCGGCAGAATAAGACCACTTTAATTCGGGATAGATACCATGCTAAAAAATATCAACCCAACAGAAACACAAGCCTGGAAAGCGCTGTCTGCTCATTTTGAATCGATGAAAGATGTTAATCTCAAAACACTTTTCAGTCAGGACAGCAAGCGTTTTGAGACGTTTTCCCAACGTTTTGGCGACGATATTCTGGTCGATTTTTCTAAAAACCTAATCAATGAAGAAACACTGAAGCTTCTGTTGGCTCTGGCCGAAGAAACAGATCTGAAAAGTGCCATTGAAGCCATGTTCAGTGGTGAGAAAATTAACCGGACAGAAGATCGGTCAGTGTTGCATGTTGCGCTCCGGAATCGTTCAAATACACCGATTTATTCTGACGGTGAAGACGTGATGCCGGCTGTGAATGCTGTGCTGGAAAAAATGAAGAATTTTTCTGAACGTGTAATTTCTGGTGAGTGGAAAGGTTATACCGGTAAAGCGATTACCGATGTCGTAAACATCGGTATTGGTGGTTCTGATCTGGGACCATATATGGTGACTGAAGCCCTGAAGCCTTACAAAAATCATTTGAACATGCACTTTGTGTCGAATGTTGATGGAACACATATTGCGGAAGTGTTGAAACAGGTTGATCCGGAGACGACTTTATTCCTTGTGGCATCAAAAACATTTACCACACAGGAAACCATGACAAATGCACACACGGCACGGGACTGGTTCCTTGCCGCGGCAAAAGATGAATCTCAGGTAGCTAAACATTTCGCTGCGCTTTCGACCAATGGTGAAGCTGTCTCTGCCTTTGGTATTGACACTGAAAATATGTTCGAATTCTGGAACTGGGTTGGTGGACGTTATTCTTTATGGTCTGCAATCGGTTTGTCGATCATTCTGGGTATTGGTTTCGATAACTTTGTTGAGTTGCTCTCTGGAGCTCATGAAGTTGATCAGGCATTTGTTGCTACACCGTTTGAAAAGAATATCCCGGTGCTATTGGCTCTGATCGGTATCTGGTATAACAATTTTTATGGTGCGGAGTCTGAAGCAATTCTTCCTTACGACCAATATATGCATCGTTTTGCTGCTTATTTCCAGCAAGGTAATATGGAGTCAAATGGTAAATATGTCGATCGTAACGGTCATCCGGTTGATTATCAGACCGGGCCGATTATCTGGGGTGAACCGGGAACAAACGGTCAACATGCGTTCTATCAGTTGATCCATCAGGGAACCAAAATGATTCCTTGTGACTTTATTGCTCCGGCTATTTCTCATAACCCGACGTCGGATCATCATCCGAAACTATTGTCGAACTTCTTTGCTCAGACCGAAGCTTTAGCTTTTGGTAAGACAAAAGAGCAAGTCGAAGCTGAGTTCATTGCTGCTGGTAAAACTGCAGAAGAAGTTGCAGAACTGGTACCGTTCAAAGTCTTTGAAGGCAACCGGCCAACAAACTCGATTCTGGTTAAACAGATCACTCCTCGTTCGCTTGGGCAGCTCATTGCTATTTATGAGCATAAAATCTTCACACAGGGTGCAATCTGGAACATCTTCACTTTTGACCAGTGGGGTGTTGAATTGGGTAAACAGTTAGCAAATGCGATCCTGCCTGAGCTGAAAGGTGATGAGGAAGTGACTTCTCACGACAGTTCAACTAATGGATTGATCAATGCGTATAAAGCATTGCGTTAATGCAACGAGTGTTATGTAGCGTAGAAACAACAAGGGTTGGCAGTGCCAACCCTTGTTTTTACAGGTACTTTAAATCGAGTTTCTATTCGAAACAAATCTCTATGAAAGCATTACCCCAGGTCGAAGTGAAAGGCATAATAATAATTGCTCCCTCACATTTATGACGGATTGTATGTCCCCGGCCGGAAACCACGACTGGTGTAGCCATGTTGAAATCAAATCCGTTTTCCGCAAGTATTCTTTTTGCTCCGCCTGTGACCATATTGGTAATTTCACCAACCATATCTGTCACTTCTTCATTCAAACCATTCGGGCGTTCGCCCAGCATATTTTGCATGATTTCCAGAGCGAGGCTTTCATCAAAAGTAATCGACATCGATCCTCGGGTTTGATCCCCGACCATCCCGATCAGTCCCGAGATGTCTCCCCGGGCAATTTCATCTTTTTTAACTCTGGGCTTCTGAGGCTTTAACTCAAGTGAAGCCATTGTTTTTAATACGTTCATCAGAGACGCTAAAAACGGATTTACAAACTCAGCGCGCATAATCTTTTACTGTTTCTCTCTTTGTTCCGGAGGAGCACGTTTGGCAAATGCCATGAGATTCAATGACATGGTTTGTAATCTTAAACCCGTGCTTCTCTGCATTACGTTCCAGTGACGAGACTAGCGCCTCATCCTGAAGTTCAGTCACATCACTACATTGATCACAGATCAAAAGATGTGAGAAGTGTTTATGAGCATTGCAAGAACAGCATGAAATATAGCTGTTAGTTGACTCTACACGATGGATAAAGCCCTGTCCCATAAGAAAGTCAAGTGCCCGATAAACCGTCGGCGGTTTTGCCTGCGGTTCACTTTGCTGGAGCGCTTCAAGCAGCTCATAAGCACTGGATGCTTTCTTACTGGAACAGATAAGCTCAAAGACCCGTTTGCGTTGAGAGGTCAGCCTGACGCCCCTTGCTGCACATATCTCTTCTATCTGTTTCGTTAAATTGTGGTCCAAATTCATCACCATAACCACTCGAGTCTTTTAATAATATACTATTTCGACTGTAATATCGTTCAACTTTTCTAATAATTTCTTAGTGTAACAGCAATCATACTGTCAGTAGCTTACCATTTCTTCGACAGCGTTTGTGGTGCCATCCTGTTACCGAAAAAAAAGATCAACAATCTAAGTTAGTTATACCGTATCTCACCCCGAATATTTTTGTCAGATGACAAGTTAAGCTTTAAAAATCTGTTGCTTCTCGGAGATACTCAGGAAGCATGAGAGTGTATCCATTTTTGTGATTTATGTCTCATGATATTTTGGCCTATTGTTATTGAGAAACAATCTCTTCTGAATTGTTCTGTACGGTATTGGTTATTTGATTGTGTCTATGAATGCTTTGACGCTATTTTCAGTGAAATCTGATGATTTATTGCTGAAGTTCTGATGAATATGGCATTGCCAAAAATAGAGATTTGAACAGCAATATTTGTACTGTAGGTATTGTGAAGATGCTATATCGAATTCAAAGGAAAAGCGGAAGATTTTTTATCCATACACAATCGGTGTTTATATATGGTAATTTCTTTCTGAATATGGGTGATTAATTTTTATGTATTGAACCGAGTGGAGATGCATCAGTATCGTGGTTATTTTTTATCACTAGTTAGTGAGTTATATCTGCTTTTATTTATTTTATAAGCAAGCATTGCTTTGTGTGAAAGTAAATTTCTTTCCATTGTATCAGTGTGCTAGTTTATTGTTGCTGCTCTTGTTTGATTTTATTTGGCTGGCTCATATTACTCTCAGATAAAGTGCCTGTATTTATGCTGTGTAGTGCTGTCATTACTGGAGAGGTAAGGTTTCGATAGATTTGACAATATGTAGAGATCGTCTACCTTTCATTTTGTTTTTATTGATTTAATTGTTGGTAATGAATCATTGATTATCAAGCTTATATAGATAGATAGCTAAAATAATGGCGCACAATTCATTTTATTTGTGAATCAATCGCGATAATTTATTTGTTTTGTGTATGTAATTCTTGTAACTGTTAGGCGTATTTTTGATGTTTGTCATAATATAAACAAATAGTCTGTACAGTTATTGAGAATTAAAAAAATGAGGATGGTTTGTAAAGTGATTACTAAGTTTTATTGTGTTGATTTTTTGTTTTAATTTAGAATTATATTCTGGTTTTATTGTAATAATTGGTTGTAAAATCTAGCTTGTTGCCGAATTATTGCAAATAAATGAAGTATAATTCTTTTGCTGAGTAAAATGATTTTTCATCGTGGCATCTTATTTATCCATTTGTTTTATAAGGATTATCCTTGTTTCTGACTTGTCATATTTGTCAATGGATATGATTCGTGACCAGTTGAATTTTTTTTGCATTTTATTATATGCATTTGTCATTATTTTTTATGCCTATTTGACTACTTACCTTTACTATTTAAACAATATCCTATTATTTTTGACTGTTATGTCATCTTATCACGATGATTTTAAGATATTTTATTAGTTATTAATTTGTCATTTTCTCTTCTGATTTTTTAATGTAATCGTTTTTATTGCTCCGGCTTTCTTAATGATAAATATGACTTGATTGTAAGAGAACGAATGATGTAATTTGATTTGTAAATATTAACCAGAAGGTCAGAAATACTAATAATTATTAAATTGTTCTGGTTAAAATTATAAAAAATAATTTATTTATTGTTACTTGATTGTCATTTTATTGTCACTTTATGACTTGTATATATATAGGGTTTGGCGCTTGGTGCTATTGAGCTCAAGTGTGCGTTACCCCTATGCCTTAAATATTAATAATAAAAAATAACAAATGAAGGTTGGTGCTACATGAATACGAATGTTCACGGGAACAATAAGCAAAGTTGTATCTTCCACACTCAAGATAATACATCTCCTCCCTTGCCATTATCTACACCACAGAAAGGCATCTGGTTTGCCCAACATATTGTTCCGGATGTCGGAGGGCGGGTTTTCAGAGTTGCCGGTTATCTTGACCTACCCGGTGAAATTATTCCTGAAATGATGGAGTTTGCTGTCAGGCAAGGTGTTGGTGAGGCCGAAACATTTCATATTACGACCAGTTATCATGAAGATAAATTGCTGCAAACCGTACATCTTTTCTCTGATTGGGAACTGCCTTTTATTGACTTGTCCCAGAAAGATAACGCTAGTGCTTCTGCGATGACATGGATGGAAGAACGTCTGGATTATCCGGTAGCGAAAGGAGAGAAAGATCCCTTATTTGAGTTTGCGTTGTTAAAGGTTCATTCCGGACAATACTATCTCTACTGTAGCGCTCACCATATTACGACAGATGGGTATGGTTTTATGATGTTGGTGATGCGGTTTGCTGAAATCTATTCCGCATTGTATTCGGGCCATGAAATACCAGCTTGTCAGTTATTGGGAATTAAAGCCTTGCTGGAAGCTGAAGATTCTTATCGGGGATCAACTGGTTTCGAACGTGACCGGTCATATTGGCTGGATTATATGGATCAGATTCAGAATTATCAGCCGATCAGTTTAGCCGGGCAAAGCTCCGTTTGTTCTCAGGTATTAAGCGAACGATATATTCTTCCCCTTGATATTTATGAACACTTACAACAGTTAGTTGAACACTATAAAACAAACCTTGCGACACTGATTACTGCTTTAACTTCGGTTTATCTGCATCTGATGACCGGAGAGTCATCAATGATGCTTGGTTTTACCCATCGTGGACGAATGGGAAGAACTTTACGGCAGACGACAGGAATGGCAGTTAATATTTTACCACTGGGGCTTCATCTGACACCTGAGATGACATTCCCTGAACTGCTGGAGCAAGTCTCTCTTCATGTTGGTAAAACATCACGACATTCACGTTATTACAGTGAGGATCTCCGACAGGAATGGAAGCAGTCGGCTGATAAAGAATGTTGGTTTAATACCGTATTGAACTTTGTTCCTTCTCAATACGAACTGTACTTTGGTGATGTCTCTGCAACGGTTGTGAATACAGCGATTGGCCCGGTAGATGATCTGTCATTTACTTTCTATGACCGGGGAGAAGGACAGGGATTAACCTTGTACCTTAATGCCAACGCAGATTTATATGACAGACATGATATCCAGTGCCATCTGCAACGGCTCGAATCCTTCCTGAGCTTCTGTGCCTCATCCGATATTACATATCCTGCGCGGTTGAGTGTTTTGTCTCCGGAAGAACAACATCTGGTTCTTGAACTCTTTAACCAGACTCTGATGCCTTTCTCCGAATCTGGTTGTCTTCATCACCTGTTCGAATCTCAGGTAGTCCGGACTCCGGATGCCATTGCTGTTGTTTCCGGAGAAGAAGCATTCAGCTATCGTCAGTTGAATGACCGGGCCAATCAACTGGCTCATCGTCTGACAGAGCAGGGAGTCAAACCGGGCAGCAAGGTCGCAGTAATGGTCGAACGCAGCTGTACCATGGTGACAGCTCTGCTGGCAACACTAAAAGCTGGTGGCGCTTATGTGCCTCTGGATCCACTTTTCCCGCCGGAGCGGCTGCAATATATGGTTTCAGACAGTCAGCCGGTGGTGTTGATCACCGATGGCTCTGCTGAGATAACTCAGACATTCGGTGAGCAGAATGCAAGTTTCAGCCTGCTTGATCTGAGCCGTGAAACACTGAACGACTATCCGACAGACAATCTGGTCATTACGGAGCTGGAAAACAACCAACTGGCTTATGTTATCTACACCTCCGGTTCAACCGGGCAGCCCAAAGGTGTGATGGTGCCACACCGTTCAGTCGTGAACTTCCTCACCAGTCAGCAACAGCAGCATAACGTTAGCGGTGATGACCGTTTACTGGCGATTACCACGATTTCATTTGATATTCACGTGCTGGAGATTTACCTGCCGCTCATCAGCGGTGCAGCGTTACATCTTGCTGACAAGATGCTGGCTCGTGACGGCGAAGCGCTGGGACATTATCTGAATGAACAGAACATTACCCTGTTTCAGGCTACGCCGGCGACCTGGAAACTACTGCTGGCCGCAGACTGGCAAGGCTCTGCAAATCTGAGAGGTTTAATTGGCGGGGAATCATTCTCCAAAGTGCTGGCCGATGAAGTGCTGAGCCGGGTCGGCAGTCTGTGGAATATGTATGGTCCGACGGAAACAACTGTCTGGTCCGCCACGCATCAACTGAGTGTCTCGGATAGTGCTGTGCTGATAGGACGTCCGGTTGGTAATACCCGGATTTATATTCTGAATGAAGCCGGTCAACCGGTTCCGGTCGGAGCAACCGGTGAGATTTATATCGGTGGTGAAGGTGTGACTGCCGGTTATCTCAATCAGAGTGAACTGACACAGGAGCGATTCGTTGCTGACCCATATTCTTCAGCGGCCGGAGCCCGGATGTACCGGACGGGCGATTTGGGGCGCTGGGATGCGGAAGGCCGTATTGAATGCCTGGGTCGCAGTGATTTTCAGGTGAAGATCCGCGGATTCCGGATTGAGTTGGGTGAAATAGAATCTCTGATGCAGGGATTCGATGGGATTGCGGATGCAGTGGTTGCAGCGCCGGTGATGGCGGACGGAGAGCCACGGCTGGTGGGTTACTACGTGGCAGATGAAGCCGGTGATGCAGTTTCAGAAGAGGTACTGAAGACTTATCTGCGTAGCCGTCTGCCGGATTATATGGTGCCGGGCATTTATGTTGTGCTGGAAGATTTCCCGTTGACGCCGAATGGCAAAGTCGACCGGAAAGCATTGCCGGAAGTGGATGGTGCATCGTTGTCACAACGGATTTATGAAGCGCCACAGGGAGAAACGGAAGCGAAGCTGGCAGAAATCTGGGCAGAGATGTTCGGGATTGCTCAGGTCAGCCGTCATGATGACTTCTTTGAGCTGGGCGGACATTCTCTGATGGCGATGCAACTGATATCCAGAGTTCGTCAGCAATTTCAGGTTGATCTGGCTTTGGCTACGGTTTTTGCTCAACCGGTCTTATATGTGTTGTCTGCAGCTATTGAAAATTCACTACAAATTGAAGTGGAATCGGTTGTTGAAAGATTAGATGACGGTATCCAGCCTCCATTATCGCTGACTCAGCGACGTTTGTGGCTTCTGTCTCAGATCGACGACGTTGCAACACAGGCCTATATTATGGTCGGACGCATGACATTGCAGGGCAAGTTAGATGTGGTTGCATTACAGCGAGCGCTCGATCAAATGCTCTCTCGTCATCATATCCTGCGCACTTGCATTGAAATCGAAAACGGCGAGCCGGTCCAGAAAGTCTTTCCGGAAGGGCTGAGCATGTCACTTCCCGTGGTCAATGCCGATGATGAGCAAGCTATAGCAACCTTTGGTTCCGCAATGGATCTGTCAACCGGCCCTTTACTTCAGGGCCAGCTTATTTCCGTTGATGAACAGACTCATATTTTACGTCTGGCAATGCACCATATGATTACGGATGGATGGTCTATCGGTATTTTCATGCGAGAAGTCAGTCAGCTTTATGCAGCCTTCGTCCGGAACGAACCGAATCCGTTCCCTCCGCTTGAGATTCAGTATGGTGATTTTGCCGCCTGGCAGCAGAAATACATACAGGATGAGTTACTTCAGCAACAACGATTGTACTGGGTTGAGCAGTTACGGGGAATCCCTGATTGTCTGACTTTACCCACCGACAGAGCCCGGCCACACAAGCAGGAATTTGCCGGAGCAGAAATCACACACGTATTGGATGAATCCCTGACGGCAGAATTACACAAGTTAAGCCGTCAACATGATTGCACGCTCTACATGACCTTGCTAGCGTCCTGGTCTGCATTGATGGGACGTCTAGCTCATCAGGATGATGTAGTGATCGGAACACCTGTCGCCGGGCGTACCCGAGCTGAGTTTGAGCCGTTGATCGGGATGTTTGTCAATACGCAGGCAATGCGGGTTGATCTGTCAGCAAATCCGGATACCGCTGAGCTACTGGCTCAGGTCAAAGCGACGGCACTGTTAGCACAGGCTCATCAGGAAATTCCGTTTGAACAGGTTGTCGAATCTGTTTCTCCGGTGCGACGTTTATCTCATACTCCCGTGTTTCAGGTGATGTTTGCTTTGCAGAATGTTCCTGATGGCAACTTTGAACTGCCGGGACTGTCGATTTCACCGCTTGAGGCTGAGGTCACGACGGCACAGTTTGATTTAAGTCTGTTTGTTTATGAATTGGATCACCAGCTTGAGATTAAACTGAATTACGCAACAGCTTTGTTTGACGAAACGACGGTTCGTCGCTATCTGGCATACTGGCAGGCTCTGCTGCAACAGATGGTTTCTACTCCGGAACAAACCGTTAGTTCGTTTGATATCCTGTCGAAAGATGAGCGTGAACTGGTCATTGAAACATTCAATGCGACTGAAACAGTCTTCCCACAAGATGAATGTCTTCATCACCTGTTCGAATCTCAGGTAGTCCGGACTCCGGATGCCATTGCTGTTGTTTCCGGAGAAGAAGCATTCAGCTATCGTCAGTTGAATGACCGGGCCAATCAACTGGCTCATCGTCTGACAGAGCAGGGAGTCAAACCGGGCAGCAAGGTCGCAGTAATGGTCGAGCGCAGCTGTACCCTGGTGACAGCTCTGCTGGCAACCCTGAAAGCCGGTGGCGCTTATGTGCCGCTGGACCCGCTTTTCCCGCCGGAGCGACTGCAATATATGGTTTCAGACAGTCAGCCGGTGGTGTTGATCACCGATGGCTCTGCTGAGATAACCCAGACATTCGGTGAGCAGGCCGCAGGTTTCAGCCTGCTTGACCTGAGCCGTGAAACACTGAGTGACTATCCGACAGACAATCCGGTCATTACGGAGCTGGAAAACCATCAACTGGCCTATGTTATCTATACTTCCGGCTCGACCGGTCAGCCCAAAGGCGTGATGGTGCCACACCGTTCAGTCGTGAACTTCCTCACCAGCCAACAGCAACAGCATAACGTTAGCGGTGATGACCGTTTACTGGCGATTACCACGATTTCATTTGATATTCACGTGCTGGAGATTTACCTGCCGCTCATCAGCGGTGCATCACTGCATCTTGCTGACAAGATGCTGGCCCGTGACGGCGAAGCGTTGGGACATTATCTGAATGAACAGAACATTACCCTGTTTCAGGCTACGCCGGCGACCTGGAAACTGCTGCTGGCCGCAGACTGGCAAGGCTCTGCGGACCTGAGAGGTTTAATTGGCGGGGAATCATTCTCCAAAGTGCTGGCCGATGAAGTGCTGAGCCGGGTCGGCAGTCTGTGGAATATGTATGGTCCGACGGAAACGACCGTCTGGTCCGCCACGCATCAACTGAGCGTTTCGGATAGTGCTGTGCTGATAGGACGTCCGGTCGGCAATACCCGGATTTATATTCTGAACGATGCTGGTCGACCGGTTCCGGTCGGAGCAACCGGTGAGATTTATATCGGTGGTGAAGGTGTGACTGCCGGTTATCTCAATCAGAGTGAACTGACACAGGAGCGATTCGTTGCTGACCCATATTCTTCAGCGGCCGGAGCCCGGATGTACCGGACGGGTGATTTGGGGCGCTGGGATGCGGAAGGCCGGATTGAATGTCTGGGTCGCAGTGATTTTCAGGTGAAGATCCGCGGATTCCGGATTGAGTTGGGTGAAATAGAATCTCTGATGCAGGGATTCGATGGGATTGCGGATGCAGTGGTTGCTGCGCCGGTGATGGCGGACGGAGAGCCACGGCTGGTGGGTTATTACGTGGCAGATGAAGCCGGTGATGCACTTTCAGAAGAGATGCTGAAGACTTATCTGCGTAGCCGTCTGCCGGATTATATGGTTCCGGGCATTTATGTTGTGCTGGAAGATTTCCCGTTGACGCCGAATGGCAAAGTCGACCGGAAAGCATTGCCGGAAGTGGATGGTGCATCGTTGTCACAACGGGTATATGAAGCGCCACAGGGAGAGACAGAAACGAAGCTGTCAGAAATCTGGGCAGAGATGTTCGGGATTGCTCAGGTCAGCCGTCATGATGACTTCTTTGAGCTGGGCGGACATTCGCTGATGGCTGTTCAGTTGGTTTCCCGGATCAGAGCACTTCTGGGACTTGAAATGTCTCTGGCAAGTCTGTTTGAACATCCGGTGCTGGCTGAGCTTGCAGCAATACTGCAGGAGGATGCTCTTCAGAGCAAAGATAACCAGTTACCGGCAATTGTGCCACACACAACAGGCGGAGCTGTGCCGCTATCGCTGGCACAGCAACGTTTATGGTTCCTGTCTCAGATGAATCCGGCAGCATCCTCTGCCTATGTGATCTCCGGTGGAGCAGTCCTGCGGGGACGACTGGATGTTGAAGCACTTCAGGCGGCACTGGATCAGATTGTTGCCAGACACGAGGCACTGCGTACTCATTTTGAAGAGTGTGATGGTGTTGCCACCCAGGTGATTGAACCGTCAGATATCGGCTTCCCACTGACACTTGAAACACAATCCCATATTGCTTTTGTCCCGGAATTCAGACTGGATTCCGGAAGGTTGATTCAGGGGCAGCTTATTCGTGTCTCTGATGAGGAGCACAGGCTGAGCATTGCGATGCATCACATCATTTCCGATGGTTGGTCTGTGAGTGTACTAATCAGTGAGTTGGCAGCATTGTATGACGCCTTTATTCAGGGACTCGCCGACCCTTTACCAGCTTTGGACATACAATATGGTGACTTCGCTGTATGGCAGCAACAGTACTTACAAGGCGATATTCTGCAACGGCAACAGACTTACTGGGTTGAACAGTTACAGGGCATTCCTGACTGCCTGACCCTGCCGACGGACAGACCAAGGCCACAGCACCAATCTTACGAGGGTGCCGTAATTCCAGTGAATATTGACCGGGAGCTCAGTGACGGACTGCGAAATTTGAGTCAACGCCACGGATGCACACTGTATATGACTTTGTTGGCTGGCTGGTCGGCACTGATGGGACGTTTATCCAGTCAGGATGATGTTGTGATTGGTTCTCCGGTTGCCGGACGTACCCGAGCCGAGGTTGAGCCGTTGATCGGGATGTTTGTCAATACACAAGCCATGCGGGTTGATCTGTCTGCAAACCCGAGTACTACGGATCTGCTGACTCAGGTGAAAGCGACAGCGCTGGCAGCGCAAGCTCATCAGGATCTTCCGTTTGAGCAGGTGGTTGAGTCTGTCGCTCCTCAGAGAAGTCTGTCTCATCCTCCGATTTTTCAGGTGATGCTGAGTCTGCAAAACACCCCTCAGATTGAGAAAGAGTTGTCCGGTGTGAGTCTGTCACTATCAGACACTAAGCGAGAGACTGCTCAGTTTGATCTGAGTTTGGAGATTATGGAAGTTGACGGTCAGTTATCCGGGTATCTGAATTATGTCACGGCCTTGTTTGATGAAGCCACAGTACAACGTTATCTGGAATACTGGAAAAGACTTTTGCAGCAAATGGTGTGTACTCCCCAACTGGCGGTCAATAGACTGGATATCTGGGGTGACGATGAATATCAGCAGGTAGTTCATCGATTCAACCAGACCGAAATTCCATTCCCTGAGCGCGAATGTATTCATGCCCTGATTGAAGGTCAGGTGGCAAGAAACCCCGATGCAACGGCGGTGGTCTTTGAAGACCAGTCGCTGAGTTATGCCGAGCTGAACCGTCAGGCCAACCGTCTGGCGCACTGGCTGATGAGTCAGGGTGTGCGTCCGGACAGCCGGGTGGCGGTGTGTCTGGAGCGCAGCTGTGAACTGGTGGTGTCACTGCTGGCGATTCTCAAAGCCGGAGGTGCCTATGTACCGTTAGACCCCGGTTACCCGACCGAACGGCTGGAATATATGCTGTCCGACAGTGAGCCGGTGGTGCTGATTACCACCGGAACACTGCTGGAAAGTCTGGGTCAGACACCGGCAGCAACGCGTCTGGTGGATTTATCTTCGCTGGTTCAGCCCTGGACTGATTGTCCGGATACCAACCCGAATATTCCTGAACTAACCAATCGTCATCTGGCTTACATCATCTATACCTCAGGTTCAACCGGACTGCCGAAGGGAGTAATGAACGAACACCGGGGCGTGGTGAACCGGCTGTACTGGATGAAAGAAGATTATGGTTTCGGGCCGGGCGATGTGGTGTTGCAGAAAACCCCGTTCAGCTTTGATGTCTCGGTATGGGAGTTCTTCTGTCCGTTATGGTCCGGTGCAACGCTGCTGATGGCCAAACCGGAAGGACATAAAGACCCGGATTATCTGAAAGATTTAATCACGTCTCAGGGTGTAACTATCCTGCACTTTGTCCCACCGATGTTACAGAGCTTCCTTGAAGTGGTTCATGCGGGAGACTGCAACAGTCTGCGGCTGGTGTTCTGTAGTGGTGAGGCACTGCCGGCAGAAGCGATTCGTAAGAGCTATGCCCGACTGCCACATATTGAGCTGCATAACCTGTATGGTCCGACGGAAGCGGCGGTGGATGTCACCGCATGGCACTGTCCACGCACACTGGCAGGCGACCGGGTTTCGATTGGCCGTCCGGTGGCGAATACCCGGATGTATGTACTGGACGGAGAAGGCCGTCCGGTGGCAGTGGGTGTTGAAGGTGAGCTTTATATTGGTGGTGTTCAGGTTGCGCGGGGTTATCTGAACCGGGATGAGCTGACGGCAGAGCGATTTGTGGCGGACCCTTATTCACAAGAAACAGATGCAGTGATGTACCGGACGGGTGATGTGGGTTGCTGGCTGTCGGACGGAACGATTGAATACCGCGGCCGGAATGATGACCA
Organism: Vibrio mangrovi; assembly: GCF_024346955.1. Lineage (NCBI taxonomy): Bacteria > Pseudomonadati > Pseudomonadota > Gammaproteobacteria > Vibrionales > Vibrionaceae > Vibrio > Vibrio mangrovi. The sequence goes on from NZ_AP024883.1 coordinate 424,017, forward strand.
GGTGAAAATCCGGGGTTTCCGGATAGAGCTGGGAGAAATCAGTTCGGCGTTGCAGGGTTGTGTTGGTGTGAAAGATGGCGTGGTGGTTGCACGTGCATTTGGTAGCGGCTCGGATAAACAGTTAGTGGGTTACTACACCGCAGAAGACCAAGCCGTAAGCCCGGATGTGGAATCCATCAAGGCAGAGCTGACCGAGCGGTTGCCGGCTCATATGGTGCCGGTGGCTTATGTATTACTGGATGAGATGCCGCTGACACCGAACGGGAAGGTAAACCGTAAGGCTCTGCCGGAGCCGGATGAGCGTTCGGTGGTCCGGCGTGAATATGAAGCGCCGGTGGGTGATGCAGAGACACAACTGGCCAATATCTGGTCCTCATTGCTGGGTGTTGAACGGGTCGGTCGTTATGACAACTTCTTTGAGCTGGGTGGTCATTCCCTGCTGGCGGTACGGATGATTTCCCGGGTTCGTGAACTGCTGGGTTGTGAGCTGACACTGGCGACACTGTTCTCACATCCGGCTTTATATGAAGTTGCCGGGACGTTGAGTGAGTCTGAGCATCCGGTCTTGCCTGCGATTACTCCGCTGGCTGCGGGTGAGACAGCTCCGTTATCACTGGCACAGAAACGGCTGTGGTTCCTGGCGCAGATGGATCCCGATTCGGTTTCAGCCTATGTGATTACCGGTGGATTACGACTGGAAGGTAAGCTGGATGTTGATGCGCTGCAACGGGCACTGAATCAGATTGTTACCCGGCATGCGCCATTACGGACTCACTTTGCCGATGTTGATGGTGTTCCGGTCCAGATTGTCGATGAGATTCATCATGAGTTTCCGATGCACTGGCTGGATGGTGAAACATTGATGGATGAGCTATCTCCATTCAGACCTGAGTTTGATTTATCCCATGGACCACTGGTTCAGGGACAACTGATTCATATTCATGACAATGAGCATTGGTTGCGAATCGCGATGCACCATATGGTGGCAGATGGTTGGTCTATTGGTGTATTCACCCGCGAACTTTCGGTTCTGTATCGTGAATTCAGTCAGGGACGGAATGATCCGTTGCCGCCGTTGAGTATTCAGTATGGGGATTATGCCGCGTGGCAGCAGATGCATTTGCAGGGAGAAGTATTACAGCAACAACAGCAGTACTGGACTGAGCAACTGCGTGATATCCCAGATTGCCTGACATTACCAACCGATCGGCCACGCCCTGCCCATCAGGATTATAGCGGCGCGGCCGTAACTGTCCGACTGGACAAATCGTTAACCTCTGCGTTACGGGAATTCAGTCAGAGTCATCACAGCACACTATACATGACACTGCTTACCGGATGGTCAGCACTAATGGGACGCCTCGCGAATCAGGAAGAAGTCGTGATCGGTTCACCGGTTGCCGGCCGGACTCTGACCGAACTGGAAGGATTGATCGGGATGTTCGTCAATACGCAGGCGGTGCGGGTCAGTCTGAGTGAACAGCCGGATACGGTGACGCTGCTGAATCAGGTGAAAAACACATCGTTACAGGCTCAGGCCTATCAGGACATCCCGTTTGAACAGGTTGTAGAAGCCGTTGCTCCGACCCGGAATCTGTCTTACAGCCCGATTTTTCAGGTGATGTTTGCATTGCAGAATTTACCTGAAGGAAATATCGGACTGGATGGAATGCATTTGTCATTATTGCCGGAGGAGTCCACGACGGCTCAGTTTGATCTCAGTCTGATTGTTCATGAGTCAGAAGGCCGGATCGAAGGGGTGTTGAACTATGCCACATCGCTGTTTGATGAAGAAACTGTCCAGCGTTATCTCAGTTACTGGATCAATCTGCTCGAAGGCATGGTCAGTCAGCCTGAACTACCGATTGCTGCTCTGCCAATTCTTGGGGAAACTGAGCAACAAAAACTGCTCGGGGAGCTGAACCAGACTCACTTTGGCTATCCGGCAGACTGTGGCATTCATACCTTGTTTGCCCGTCAGGTTGCCCGCTCACCAGAGCAGGTTGCAGTCGTGACTGATGATGGTGAGTGGGATTACACCAGTCTGGATGTACGGGCCAATGCGCTGGCTCACCGGCTTCGGGAACAGGGTGTCGCTCCGGGAGATCGGGTTGCGGTCCGGCTGCCACGTTCGGCAGCGCTGGTCGTGACCGAACTGGCAATTCTCAAATGTGGCGGTGTGTATGTGCCTCTTGATCCGAATGCACCGGCAGAGCGCCAGCAATATGTTGTGGATGACTGTGGTGCAACGGTACTGATCGCCGAAACCGGTACGGCAACGGAATATCCGTCACTGACTGTACTGGAAATGAGTGAATCTCTGCTCAGAGAAACCAGTGATGAAGAAGTCTCTGTACCGGTTCGGGGAACTGCACCGGCGTATGTGATGTACACCTCAGGCTCGACCGGTCAGCCAAAAGGGGTAGTCGTGCCGCATCGGGCAATCGCCCGGCTGGTGCTGAACAATGGTTATATGGAAGTACAACCATCCGATCGCGTTGCTCTGGCGGCCAACCCGGCCTTTGATGCCACCACGCTGGAAGTGTGGGCACCACTACTCAATGGTGCTGCCGTGGTGGTGATTGAACAGGACACCCTGCTCAATGTGCAGTCGTTTGCCCAAGCATTGGAAAACCGTCAGGTCAGCATTCTGTGGCTGACGGTCGGTCTGTTCAATCAGTATGCCGAAGGACTGAAAGCTGTCTTACCCGGCCTGCGTTATCTGCTGGTCGGGGGCGATGCGCTGGATCCGGCGGTGATCCGCCGGGTGCTGGCTGAAAGTGCGCCGGCGCATCTGCTTAACGGTTATGGTCCGACTGAGACCACGACGTTTGCCCTGACTTATGAAATTACGGCGGTCAGTGAGGATGCTGCGAGTATTCCGCTGGGGCGTCCGATCGGCAACACGCAGGTGTATCTGCTGAATCCTCAGGGACAACCTGTTCCACAAGGTGTGGTCGGTGAGCTGTATATCGGTGGTGATGGTGTGGCGCTGGGTTATCTGAATCAGGATGAACTGACGGCAGAGCGTTTTGTTGCCGACCCTTATTCGGCGGCCGCGGATGCCCGGATGTACCGGACCGGTGACCTTGGGTATTTACGTTCGGATGGCACGATCGAGTTTGTCGGGCGCAATGATTTTCAGGTGAAGGTGCGGGGCTTCCGGATTGAACTGGGAGAAATTGAGTCGGCACTGGTGTCGTGTGGTGTTGAATCGGCGGTGGTGATTGCGCAGGGCGATTCGGCTTCGAAACGACTGGTGGCTTACTTTACCGGTGGTGCAGGGATGAGCGCGGGAGAGCTGAAGTCACGCTTATCGGAACATCTGCCGGATTACATGGTGCCGGTGGCTTATGTGGCGTTGGCAGAAATACCGCTGACGGCGAACGGTAAGGTTGACCGCAGAGCACTGCCGGAACCAAATGATACAGCGCTGGCCCGACAGGAATATGAAGCTCCTCAGGGAGATCTGGAAGAAATGGTTGCTGAGATCTGGGAGGAGCTCCTTCAGGTTGATGCCGTCGGACGTCAGGACAGCTTTTTTGGGTTGGGAGGCCACTCGCTGCTGGCTGCCCAGCTTATTTCAAGGATTCGCAACGAACTGGATTTGGAAGTGCCATTGGTTGAGCTTTTCTCTCATCCCACATTAGCCGCATTCAGTAAACGTGTGGCTTATATCGGCCTTGCTGAGTTTGATGTCAGCGATTTGATGGATTTAGCAGAATAATGGGAGACATACATCATGAGTACGAATGATGATTTGCGTGTATCAATGGATAATTTATCTGATGATGAAGTTGTGAAGCTGTTCGAGCTGGCAAAAGCAAGAGGACTGAAGCGGAAAAAGAAAGAAAAAGCGCCGGAAATTCAGCCGGTCACGCGCTCGCCGGAAGGGGAGCCTTTAGCGCTGGCACAACGGCGTATCTGGTTTTTGTCCGAGATGGAACAGAGCGCCTCTGATGCTTATATCATTAACGGCTCTTTCCGGCTGAAAGGTCAGTTAGATATCGCTATATTACGGGAAACGCTGGATCAGATGGTTTCTCGTCATGAATCTCTCCGGACTTACTTTTCCCGCCGGGACGGGCAGCCATTACAACAGATTGTGCCGGCGGATTGTGGTTTTTTACTGGATGAAGTGACTGAAGCTGATCTGTCTGAACCTTATCTTCCTCATTTTGATTTATCAACGGGACCACTAGCCCGGGCCGAACTGGTTCACGTTCGGGAAAATGAATTTGTTCTGCGTGTAGCATTGCATCACACCATTGCCGATGGCTGGTCGATGAGTGTATTAATTCAGGAAGTGGGTACGCTGTATGCAGCACTGAGTCAGGGAAAAAACAATCCACTATCACCATTACCGATTCAGTTTGCTGATTATGCACACTGGCAGCAGTCTTTTTCAGAATCTGTCATTCCACGCCAACGGGATTACTGGGTTGAACAGCTTCGGGATGCACCTGAGTTTCTGGAACTCAGAACCGACTTTCCCCGTCCTTCGGTACAGGATCATGCTGGTGCCGGTCTGAGTTTTACACTGGATCCTTCTCTGACTGCATCGCTGAAAGCTTTGTGCCAGAGATGCGATACGACTTTGTTCATGACACTGTTTGCCAGTTGGGCGACTTTAATGAGCCGGCTTGCCTGTCAGGATGATGTAGTGATTGGTGCGCCGGTTGCAGGACGGAATCGCGCTGAACTGGAAGGTCTTATCGGGATGTTTGTCAATACTCAGGCATTGCGGGTGGACCTGAGTGAACAGCCCGATACTCTGGCGTTGCTGGCGCAGGTGAAAGACACAGCACTGGCCGCACAGTCGAATCAGGATATTCCGTTTGAGCAGGTGGTTGAAGCAGTTGTTACAGGCAGAAATCCAGCCTACACACCATTATTTCAGGTGATATTCGCACTTCAGAATCTGCCGGATTCAACATTGAGTCTGCCCGGCATCAGTTTATCTCCGGAAGAAGAGCCGTTTAAGACAGCGAAGTTTGATTTGAGTCTGCTACTCAGCGAATCCGGTGACACGCTTTCCGGTTATCTGAACTACGCAACGGCACTGTTTGAGGAAGCGACAGTTGAACGCTATCTCGGTTACTGGATACGGCTACTGGAAGGCATGACGACTCAACCGGAGCTGCCGGTGACGGCTCTGCCTATCCTTGGGGAAGATGAATATCAGGCTGTGATTCATGAATATAACCACACCCTTTACGATTATCCTTCTGAATGTGGTATTCACACGCTTTTCTCTCAACAGGCGGCCGAATCGCCCAATGCAACTGCGGTGATTACAGATGATGGAACATGGGATTATGCAGCGCTGGAAACTCACGCCAATGCGCTGGCTAACCGACTTCAGACACTCGGTATTCAACCGGGGCAGCGCATTGCTATTCGCCTTCCCCGTTCTGCGGCGTTGATTCAGGCCGAACTGGCAATTCTTAAGGTCGGTGGTGTTTATGTACCGCTTGACCCGGCAGCCCCACCGGAGCGGCAGGATTATGTATTACGGGATAGTGGAGCAACGATTTTAATCGGCGAACCTGGTGCTGCCAGTACATATCCGTCACTGAATGTTCTGGAGATGAGTGATGCTCTGGTGAACGAGTTTTGTGATGAGCAGATTTCGGTTCCGGTCAGTGGAGAATCGCCTGCCTATGTCATGTATACCTCCGGTTCAACCGGAAACCCGAAAGGGGTTGTTATTCCCCATCGGGCAATCGCCCGGCTGGTGCTCAATAATGGCTATATGGAAGTGATGCCGTCTGACCGGGTTGTTCTTGCTGCCAACCCGGCTTTTGACGCAACCACGATGGAGGTATGGGCGCCCTTACTCAACGGTGCCAGTGTGGTAGTCATTCCACAGGATACATTGCTGGATGTTCATGCGTTCGGCCATTCCCTGATGATGCATCAGGTGAATATTATGTTTTTGACCGTGGGCCTGTTTAACCAGTATGCCGATGATCTGAAGGACGTTCTGTCTGGATTGAAGTACCTGCTGGTTGGCGGAGATGCATTGGATCCGATGGTGATGCGGCGGGTTCTGAATAACTCTCGTCCCGAACATTTACTGAATGTTTACGGGCCGACGGAAACGACGACTTATGCACTGTCATTCCCTATTCATGACATCCCGGCCGAGGCAAGCGGTATTCCGCTGGGACGCCCGATTGGTAATACTCAGATTTATCTTTTAAATCCTCAGGGACAGCCGGTGCCACAAGGTGTGGTCGGCGAAATCTATATTGGTGGCGATGGTGTTGCCGAGGGATATCTGGGACAGCCGGAGCTGACGGCAGAACGTTTTCTTCCTGATCCCTATGCGTTAGCTTCCGGTGCCCGGATGTATAAGACCGGTGATTTGGGATACTGGCGGAAAGATGGAAACATTGAGTTTGTTGGCCGGAATGATTTTCAGGTGAAAATCCGGGGTTTCCGGATTGAGCTGGGTGAAATCGAACTGGCATTACTGTCATGTGGTGTGGATTCTGCAATTGTTCTTGCCCGTGACGATGGCTCTGCATCGAAACGTTTAGTGGCATATTTTACCCGTCAGGAGCGTTCGGTTACGGCTGCGGAACTGAAGTCCCGTCTGGCAGAGCGTTTACCGGATTACATGGTGCCGGTAGCTTATGTCGAGTTGGATAAAATGCCACTGACAGCCAATGGTAAAGTTGATCGGAAAGCCTTGCCTGAACCGGATGAAAGTGCTTTTGTCCGTCAGGCTTTTGCGGCTCCGGAAGGTGAAGTTGAATCCGTTCTGGCCCATATCTGGGGAACGCTGCTTGGCATTGAGCAGGTTGGACGGCATGACAACTTCTTTGAACTGGGTGGGCAGTCGCTGCTGGCGGTACAGATGATCGAACGGCTGCGCCAGCAGGGTTACCAGATGGTCATCCGCGATCTGTTTGCCCGGCCAACACTGGCGGCACTGGCTGAAACATTGAATCATCAGCCACAGGGAGAACAATCAGACATCCCACCAAACCTCATTCCCTCTGGTTGTCAGTATATCACACCGGAGATGCTGCCGCTGGTCACGCTGAGTCAGCAGGAGATCAACGTTATCAGTCAGACCGTTGATGGTGGTGTTGCCAATATTCAGGATATCTATCCGCTGGCACCGCTTCAGGAAGGGATTCTGTTCCATCACCTGTTAGAAGAGCAGGGCGATCCTTATATCACCCGTTTTATTCAGGGTTTCAAACATGAGTCGGATATCGATACCTTTATGGAGGCGCTTCAGTATGTGATGCAGCGCCATGATATTCTGCGCACCGCCGTCGTCTGGGAAGGTCTGGATACGCCGGTACAGGTGGTCTGGCGGGAAGCGCCGGTGATACTGAAAACTCTGGAATTTGAACAAGACATAACTGTTGCCGATGCATTGTGTCAGCAATTTGATCCGGCCCATACCCGAATGGATATCCAGCGGGCACCGATGATTGAAGCTTACAAAGTTGCCGATCCGGCTGAAGACCGCTGGCTGCTGTGTTTCCTGTTCCACCATTTATGTAATGATCATACGACGCTGGAATTACTGGTTGAAGAGGTTCAGGAATATATTGCGGGCCGTCAGGCTGATCTGCCTAATCCACTGCCGTTCCGTAATTTTGTGGCTCAGACGACGTTGAAAGCCGACCGGGAATCTCATCTGACCTACTTCCGGGATTTGTTAGGCGATCTGGATGAGCCCTGTAGTCCGTTTGGATTACAGGAACAGCAGGAAAGTGAGCTGGCGGAAGGTGTGCATGTGGCTGTGGATTCACATCTGGCAGAGCAGTTGAGAAGTTTGGCCCGTCAGCGTGGTCTGAGTCCGGCAGCCTTGTTCCATCTGGCCTGGGGACTGGTAGTCCGCAGTGCCACCGGTCAGGAAGACGTAGTCTTCGGGACGGTGCTGTTCGGCCGGATGGCCGGCGGCGAAGGCGCTGACCGGGTGCTGGGCATGTTCCTCAATACACTGCCGCTACGATTGTCACTGGCCGGTGTTTCGGTCGAGTCTGCTCTGACACAGACTCAGACACGTCTGGCTGAACTACTGGAGCATGAGCATACCTCGCTGGCTCTGGCACAGCAGTGCAGTGGTCTGAGTAATCAGACCTCGCTGTTCAGTTCGCTGCTGAACTACCGTTATCAGGGCAGCAGCACTCAGGACGCAGAAGCATCAGAAGCACTGGGCTCAGTGGTCTTTGCTGCCGAGAATACCAACTATCCACTGACCGTGGCGGTTAACGATATTGTCTCAGGCGGCTTCTCTCTGGACATTCATGTCAGCCGGAGTATTGGCGGTGAGCGGGTCGGTGCGATGCTGCTGGCAGCCCTGAACGGTCTGGTCAGTACGCTGACACAACAGCCGTCTGAGCCGGTCAGTCAGATGAACATCCTGCCGGACAGTGAACGTGAAAGAGTGCTGGAAACCTTTAACCAGACTGAAATTCCATTCCCTGAGTATGAATGTATCCACGCATTGATTGAAGGACAGGTGGTAAGAAATCCGGCTGCAACGGCGGTGGTCTTTGAAGACCAGTCGCTAAGTTATGCCGAGCTGAACCGTCAGGCCAACCGTCTGGCGCACTGGCTGATGAGTCAGGGTGTCCGTCCGGACAGCCGGGTGGCGGTGTGTCTGGAGCGGAGCTGTGAGCTGGTGGTGTCGCTGCTGGCGATTCTCAAAGCTGGTGGTGCCTATGTGCCGTTAGACCCCGGTTACCCGACCGAACGGCTGGAATATATGCTGTCCGACAGTGTTCCGGTGGTACTGATTACCACAGATGAACTGGCGTCACGGCTGGGACAGTTACCGGAGGCGACTCAGTTCGCCGATATGTCGGCAGCCCAGCAGCCGTGGGCGGGTTATCCGGACAGTAATCCGAATATTCCTGAACTAACCAATCGTCATCTGGCTTACATCATCTATACCTCGGGTTCAACCGGTCTGCCGAAAGGGGTAATGAACGAACACCGGGGCGTGGTGAACCGGCTGTACTGGATGAAAGAAGATTATGGTTTCGGGCCGGGCGATGTGGTGTTGCAGAAAACCCCGTTCAGCTTTGATGTCTCGGTATGGGAGTTCTTCTGTCCGTTATGGTCCGGTGCAACGCTGCTGATGGCCAAACCGGAAGGACATAAAGACCCGGATTATCTGAAAGATTTAATCACGTCTCAGGGTGTAACTATCCTGCACTTTGTCCCACCGATGTTACAGAGCTTCCTTGAAGTGGTTCATGCGGGAGACTGCAACAGTCTGCGGCTGGTGTTCTGTAGTGGTGAGGCACTGCCGGCAGAAGCGATTCGTAAGAGCTATGCCCGACTGCCACATATTGAGCTGCATAACCTGTATGGTCCGACGGAAGCGGCGGTGGATGTCACCGCATGGCACTGTCCACGCACACTGGCAGGCGACCGGGTTTCGATTGGCCGTCCGGTGGCGAATACCCGGATGTATGTACTGGACGGAGAAGGCCGTCCGGTGGCAGTGGGTGTTGAAGGTGAGCTTTATATTGGTGGTGTTCAGGTTGCGCGGGGTTATCTGAACCGGGATGAGCTGACGGCAGAGCGGTTTGTGGCGGACCCTTATTCACAAGAAACAGATGCAGTGATGTACCGGACGGGTGATGTGGGTTGCTGGCTGGCAGACGGAACGATTGAATACCGCGGCCGGAATGACGACCAGGTTAAAATCCGGGGTTTCCGGATAGAGCTGGGAGAAATCAGTTCGGCGTTGCAGGGTTGCTCTAGCGTGAAAGACGGCGTGGTGGTTGCGCGTGCATTGGGCAGCGGTCCGGACAAACAGTTAGTGGGTTACTACACAGTTGAGGATGGAGAAAACTGCCCGGATGTTGAATCTATTAAGGCTGAGCTGAGTGAGCGTCTGCCGGTGCACATGGTGCCGGTGGCTTATGTGTTGCTGGATGAAATGCCGCTGACGCCGAACGGGAAAGTGAACCGTAAGGCTCTGCCGGAGCCGGATGAGCGTTCGGTGGTCCGGCGTGAATATGAAGCGCCGGTGGGTGATGCAGAGACACAGCTGGCCGATATCTGGTCTTCGTTACTGGGTGTTGAGCGGGTCGGTCGTTATGACAACTTCTTTGAGCTGGGTGGTCATTCCCTGCTGGCGGTTCAGATGGCAGAGCGTCTGCGTCAGCGAGGCTATCAGTTAGTCATTCGTCATCTGTTCTCACGGGTGACACTGGCAGAACTGGCTGCAACTCTGGTTGTACAGGATGCAACAGCACAACTGGACATTCCACCTAATCTGATTCCGAGCGGTTGTCAGCATATCACGCCAGAGATGCTGCCGCTGGTCACGCTGAGTCAGCAGGAGATCAACATTATCAGTCAGACCGTTGATGGTGGTGTTGCCAATATTCAGGATATCTATCCGCTGGCGCCGCTTCAGGAAGGGATCCTGTTCCATCACCTGTTAGAAGAGCAGGGCGATCCTTATATCACACGTTTTGTTCAGAGCTTCAGGCATGAAGCAGATATCGATACTTTCATGGAAGCGCTTCAGCATGTGATGCAACGGCATGATATTCTGCGCACCGCTGTGGTCTGGGAAGGTCTGGATACACCGGTACAGGTGGTCTGGCGGGACGCGCCGGTGACACTGAAAACGCTTCATTTTGAATCGGGCAGTCACGTAGCCGAGACGCTACGCCAGCACTTTGATCCGGCACATACCCGGATGGATATTCAGCGGGCGCCGATGATTGAAGCTTACAAAGTTGCCGATCCGGCTGAAGACCGCTGGTTATTGTGCTTTTTACTTCACCATTTATGTAATGACCATACCACACTGGAATTGCTGGAAGATGAAATCCGTCTGTATCTGACAGGTCGCGAGGCGGAACTGCCTAATCCTCTGCCTTTCCGTAATTTTGTGGCTCAGACAACGTTGAAAGACGACCGGGAATCTCATCTGGCCTATTTCCGGGAGTTACTGGGTGATCTGGATGAACCGTGTGCGCCTTTCGGGTTTCAGGAGTTTTCCGGAGATGCTCATCATATCGAAGCAACCCATCTGGATATCGAGGAGCGAGTCTCCGGAGAGATCCGGGATCAGGCCCGTCGCTTGGGGTTAAGTCCGGCAGTCTTATTCCATCTGGCCTGGGGACTGGTAGTCCGCAGTGCTACCGGTCAGGAGGATGTGGTCTTCGGGACGGTGCTATTTGGCCGGATGGCTGGTGGCGAAGGCGCCGACCGGGTGCTGGGTATGTTCCTCAATACCCTGCCACTGCGTCTGTCACTGGCAGGTACTTCGGTCGAGTCTGCTCTGACGCAGACTCAGACACGTCTGGCTGAATTACTGGAGCATGAGCATACCTCGCTGGCTCTGGCACAGCAGTGCAGTGGTCTGAGTAATCAGACTCCGTTGTTCAGTTCGCTGCTGAACTACCGTTATCAGGGCAGCAGCACTCAGGACGCAGAAGCATCAGAAGCACTGGGCTCAGTGGTCTTTGCTGCCGAGAATACCAACTATCCACTGACCGTGGCGGTTAACGATATTGTCTCAGGCGGCTTCTCTCTGGACATTCATGTCAGCCGGAGTATTGGCGGTGAACGGGTCGGTGCGATGCTGCTGGCAGCCCTGAACGGTCTGGTCAGTACGCTGACACAACAGCCGTCTGAGCCGGTCAGTCAGATGAACATCCTGCCGGACAGTGAACGTGAAAGAGTGCTGGAAACCTTTAACCAGACTGAAATTCCATTCCCTGAGTATGAATGTATCCACGCATTGATTGAAGGACAGGTGGTAAGAAATCCGGCTGCAACGGCGGTGGTCTTTGAAGACCAGTCGCTAAGTTATGCCGAGCTGAACCGTCAGGCCAACCGTCTGGCGCACTGGCTGATGAGTCAGGGTGTCCGTCCGGACAGCCGGGTGGCGGTGTGTCTGGAGCGGAGCTGTGAGCTGGTGGTGTCGCTGCTGGCGATTCTCAAAGCTGGTGGTGCCTATGTGCCGTTAGACCCCGGTTACCCGACCGAACGGCTGGAATATATGCTGTCCGACAGTGTTCCGGTGGTACTGATTACCACAGATGAACTGGCGTCACGGCTGGGACAGTTACCGGAGGCGACTCAGTTCGCCGATATGTCGGCAGCCCAGCAGCCGTGGGCGGGTTATCCGGACAGTAATCCGAATATTCCTGAACTAACCAATCGTCATCTGGCTTACATCATCTATACCTCGGGTTCAACCGGTCTGCCGAAAGGGGTAATGAACGAACACCGGGGCGTGGTGAACCGGCTGTACTGGATGAAAGAAGATTATGGTTTCGGGCCGGGCGATGTGGTGTTGCAGAAAACCCCGTTCAGCTTTGATGTCTCGGTATGGGAGTTCTTCTGTCCGTTATGGTCCGGTGCAACGCTGCTGATGGCCAAACCGGAAGGACATAAAGACCCGGATTATCTGAAAGATTTAATCACGTCTCAGGGTGTAACTATCCTGCACTTTGTCCCACCGATGTTACAGAGCTTCCTTGAAGTGGTTCATGCGGGAGACTGCAACAGTCTGCGGCTGGTGTTCTGTAGTGGTGAGGCACTGCCGGCAGAAGCGATTCGTAAGAGCTATGCCCGACTGCCACATATTGAGCTGCATAACCTGTATGGTCCGACGGAAGCGGCGGTGGATGTCACCGCATGGCACTGTCCACGCACACTGGCAGGCGACCGGGTTTCGATTGGCCGTCCGGTGGCGAATACCCGGATGTATGTACTGGACGGAGAAGGCCGTCCGGTGGCAGTGGGTGTTGAAGGTGAGCTTTATATTGGTGGTGTTCAGGTTGCGCGGGGTTATCTGAACCGGGATGAGCTGACGGCAGAGCGGTTTGTGGCGGACCCTTATTCACAAGAAACAGATGCAGTGATGTACCGGACGGGTGATGTGGGTTGCTGGCTGGCAGACGGAACGATTGAATACCGCGGCCGGAATGACGACCAGGTTAAAATCCGGGGTTTCCGGATAGAGCTGGGAGAAATCAGTTCGGCGTTGCAGGGTTGCTCTAGCGTGAAAGACGGCGTGGTGGTTGCGCGTGCATTGGGCAGCGGTCCGGACAAACAGTTAGTGGGTTACTACACAGTTGAGGATGGAGAAAACTGCCCGGATGTTGAATCTATTAAGGCTGAGCTGAGTGAGCGTCTGCCGGTGCACATGGTGCCGGTGGCTTATGTGTTGCTGGATGAAATGCCGCTGACGCCGAACGGGAAAGTGAACCGTAAGGCTCTGCCGGAGCCGGATGAGCGTTCGGTGGTCCGGCGTGAATATGAAGCGCCGGTGGGTGATGCAGAGACACAGCTGGCCGATATCTGGTCTTCGTTACTGGGTGTTGAGCGGGTCGGTCGTTATGACAACTTCTTTGAGCTGGGTGGTCATTCCCTGCTGGCGGTTCAGATGGCAGAGCGTCTGCGTCAGCGAGGCTATCAGTTAGTCATTCGTCATCTGTTCTCACGGGTGACACTGGCAGAACTGGCTGCAACTCTGGTTGTACAGGATGCAACAGCACAACTGGACATTCCACCTAATCTGATTCCGAGCGGTTGTCAGCATATCACGCCAGAGATGCTGCCGCTGGTCACGCTGAGTCAGCAGGAGATCAACATTATCAGTCAGACCGTTGATGGTGGTGTTGCCAATATTCAGGATATCTATCCGCTGGCGCCGCTTCAGGAAGGGATCCTGTTCCATCACCTGTTAGAAGAGCAGGGCGATCCTTATATCACACGTTTTGTTCAGAGCTTCAGGCATGAAGCAGATATCGATACTTTCATGGAAGCGCTTCAGCATGTGATGCAACGGCATGATATTCTGCGCACCGCTGTGGTCTGGGAAGGTCTGGATACACCGGTACAGGTGGTCTGGCGGGACGCGCCGGTGACACTGAAAACGCTTCATTTTGAATCGGGCAGTCACGTAGCCGAGACGCTACGCCAGCACTTTGATCCGGCACATACCCGGATGGATATTCAGCGGGCGCCGATGATTGAAGCTTACAAAGTTGCCGATCCGGCTGAAGACCGCTGGTTATTGTGCTTTTTACTTCACCATTTATGTAATGACCATACCACACTGGAATTGCTGGAAGATGAAATCCGTCTGTATCTGACAGGTCGCGAGGCGGAACTGCCTAATCCTCTGCCTTTCCGTAATTTTGTGGCTCAGACAACGTTGAAAGACGACCGGGAATCTCATCTGGCCTATTTCCGGGAGTTACTGGGTGATCTGGATGAACCGTGTGCGCCTTTCGGGTTTCAGGAGTTTTCCGGAGATGCTCATCATATCGAAGCAACCCATCTGGATATCGAGGAGCGAGTCTCCGGAGAGATCCGGGATCAGGCCCGTCGCTTGGGGTTAAGTCCGGCAGTCTTATTCCATCTGGCCTGGGGACTGGTAGTCCGCAGTGCTACCGGTCAGGAGGATGTGGTCTTCGGGACGGTGCTATTTGGCCGGATGGCTGGTGGCGAAGGCGCCGACCGGGTGCTGGGTATGTTCCTCAATACCCTGCCACTGCGTCTGTCACTGGCAGGTACTTCGGTCGAGTCTGCTCTGACGCAGACTCAGACACGTCTGGCTGAATTACTGGAGCATGAGCATACCTCGCTGGCTCTGGCACAGCAGTGCAGTGGTCTGAGTAATCAGACTCCGTTGTTCAGTTCGCTGCTGAACTACCGTTATCAGGGCAGCAGCACTCAGGACGCAGAAGCATCAGAAGCACTGGGCTCAGTGGTCTTTGCTGCCGAGAATACCAACTATCCACTGACCGTGGCGGTTAACGATATTGTCTCAGGCGGCTTCTCTCTGGACATTCATGTCAGCCGGAGTATTGGCGGTGAACGGGTCGGTGCGATGCTGCTGGCAGCCCTGAACGGTCTGGTCAGTACGCTGACACAACAGCCGTCTGAGCCGGTCAGTCAGATGAACATCCTGCCGGACAGTGAACGTGAAAGAGTGCTGGAAACCTTTAACCAGACTGAAATTCCATTCCCTGAGTATGAATGTATCCACGCATTGATTGAAGGACAGGTGGTAAGAAATCCGGCTGCAACGGCGGTGGTCTTTGAAGACCAGTCGCTAAGTTATGCCGAGCTGAACCGTCAGGCCAACCGTCTGGCGCACTGGCTGATGAGTCAGGGTGTCCGTCCGGACAGCCGGGTGGCGGTGTGTCTGGAGCGGAGCTGTGAGCTGGTGGTGTCGCTGCTGGCGATTCTCAAAGCTGGTGGTGCCTATGTGCCGTTAGACCCCGGTTACCCGACCGAACGGCTGGAATATATGCTGTCCGACAGTGTTCCGGTGGTACTGATTACCACAGATGAACTGGCGTCACGGCTGGGACAGTTACCGGAGGCGACTCAGTTCGCCGATATGTCGGCAGCCCAGCAGCCGTGGGCGGGTTATCCGGACAGTAATCCGAATATTCCTGAACTAACCAATCGTCATCTGGCTTACATCATCTATACCTCGGGTTCAACCGGTCTGCCGAAAGGGGTAATGAACGAACACCGGGGCGTGGTGAACCGGCTGTACTGGATGAAAGAAGATTATGGTTTCGGGCCGGGCGATGTGGTGTTGCAGAAAACCCCGTTCAGCTTTGATGTCTCGGTATGGGAGTTCTTCTGTCCGTTATGGTCCGGTGCAACGCTGCTGATGGCCAAACCGGAAGGACATAAAGACCCGGATTATCTGAAAGATTTAATCACGTCTCAGGGTGTAACTATCCTGCACTTTGTCCCACCGATGTTACAGAGCTTCCTTGAAGTGGTTCATGCGGGAGACTGCAACAGTCTGCGGCTGGTGTTCTGTAGTGGTGAGGCACTGCCGGCAGAAGCGATTCGTAAGAGCTATGCCCGACTGCCACATATTGAGCTGCATAACCTGTATGGTCCGACGGAAGCGGCGGTGGATGTCACCGCATGGCACTGTCCACGCACACTGGCAGGCGACCGGGTTTCGATTGGCCGTCCGGTGGCGAATACCCGGATGTATGTACTGGACGGAGAAGGCCGTCCGGTGGCAGTGGGTGTTGAAGGTGAGCTTTATATTGGTGGTGTTCAGGTTGCGCGGGGTTATCTGAACCGGGATGAGCTGACGGCAGAGCGGTTTGTGGCGGACCCTTATTCACAAGAAACAGATGCAGTGATGTACCGGACGGGTGATGTGGGTTGCTGGCTGGCAGACGGAACGATTGAATACCGCGGCCGGAATGACGACCAGGTTAAAATCCGGGGTTTCCGGATAGAGCTGGGAGAAATCAGTTCGGCGTTGCAGGGTTGCTCTAGCGTGAAAGACGGCGTGGTGGTTGCGCGTGCATTGGGCAGCGGTCCGGACAAACAGTTAGTGGGTTACTACACAGTTGAGGATGGAGAAAACTGCCCGGATGTTGAATCTATTAAGGCTGAGCTGAGTGAGCGTCTGCCGGTGCACATGGTGCCGGTGGCTTATGTATTACTGGATGAGATGCCGCTGACGCCGAACGGGAAGGTAAACCGTAAGGCTCTGCCGGAGCCGGATGAGCATTCGGTTGTGCGGCGTGAATATGAAGCGCCGGTGGGTGATGCAGAGACACAGCTAGCCAATATCTGGTCCTCATTGCTGGGTGTTGAGCGGGTCGGTCGTTATGACAACTTCTTTGAGCTGGGCGGACATTCCCTGCTGGCGGTGCGGATGATTTCCCGGGTTCGTGAGCTGCTGGGTTGTGAGCTGACACTGGCGACACTGTTCTCACATCCGGCTTTATATGAAGTTGCCGGGACGTTGAGTGAGTCTGAGCATCCGGTCTTGCCTGCGATTACTCCGCTGGCTGCGGGTGAGGCAGCACCGTTGTCACTGGCACAGAAACGGTTATGGTTCCTGGCACAGATGGATGCTCAGGCAACCTCGGCTTACACCGTGCCAAGAAGTGTTCGTCTGCAAGGAAAACTGGATGTCGATGCGCTGCAACGGGCACTGAATCAGATCGTTGTCCGTCATGCCACATTGCGGACTCACATTGAAGTTGTTCAGGGTGAACCGGTTCAAGTCGTTGGTGCATCAGGTTCCGGATTCCCGCTGACTTATCTTGATGGTGAAGGCATCATGGATGAACTGGCGCCATTCAGTCCGGAGTTTGACCTGTCACAAGGGCCGTTGGTTCAGGGGCAGTTGATTCGGGTTTCGGCAAATGAGCATTGGTTACGGATTGTAATGCACCATATTATTACCGACGGCTGGTCGATGGGGATCTTCACCGATGAACTGGCTGCATTATATGAAGCCAATTGTCAGGGTCTGGATGATCCGCTGCCAGCGCTAAGTATCCAGTATGGTGATTATGCCGCGTGGCAGCAGATGCATTTGCAGGGAGAAGTGTTGCAGCAGCAACAGCAGTACTGGAGTGAGCAATTGCGTGATATCCCGGATTGCCTGACATTACCAACCGATCGGCCACGTCCTGCGCATCAGGATTATCATGGAGCAAGTCTGCCGGTTTCTTTGAGTTGTGAGCTGACAGAGCAGCTTCGTCAGTTAAGTCAGCACAACGGATGTACTTTATATATGACGCTGCTTGCCGGTTGGTCTGCGGTCATGAGCCGCCTTTCGCATCAGGATGATGTTGTGATTGGTTCTCCCGTCGCCGGACGTACCCGGACTGAAGTTGAAGGTCTGATCGGGATGTTCGTCAATAGTATGGCGATGCGTGTTCAATTGTCCGATGACGTTGATACGCAAACTTTGCTGGCTCAGGTGAAAGACACGGCTCTGGCTGCTCAGGCTCATCAGGATATTCCGTTCGAACAGGTTGTTGAAGCGGTTGCTCCGGTCCGGAGTCTGTCCCATGCACCGATATTCCAGGTGGTGTTTGCTTTACAGAATACGCCTGAACATCAGGTACAGCTGCCAGATTTAACGCTGGAAGCACTGGTAAGTGACATTTCTACTGCGCAGTTTGATCTCAGCCTCGAAGTTCATGAAGGTGAAAACGGACTTGCCGGTTATCTGACCTATGCCACCGCTCTGTTTGATGAAGAAACTGTCCAGCGTTACCTCAGTTACTGGATCAATCTGCTCGAAGGCATGGTCAGTCAGCCGGAGCTACCGATTGCTGCTCTGCCAATTCTTGGCGAAACCGAGCAGCAGCAAGTGATTCGTGAGCTGAATCAGACTAATTTTGATTATCCGGCCGATTGTGGCATTCATACCTTGTTTGCCCGTCAGGTTGCCCGCTCACCAGAGCAGGTTGCAGTCGTGACTGACGATGGTGAATGGGATTACACCAGTCTCGATGTGCGGGCCAATGCATTAGCCTTCCGACTTCAGTCTCTTGGCGTCGAACCGGGACAACGGGTTGCGGTCCGGCTGCCCCGCTCGGCTGCATTGATTGTCGCTGAACTGGCGATCCTCAAATGTGGCGGTGTGTATGTGCCTCTTGATCCGAATGCACCAGCAGAGCGCCAGCAATATGTTGTGGATGACTGTGGTGCAACGGTACTGATCGCTGAAGCTGGTGTCCGACAGGATAATACAGCGATCAGATTACTGGAAATGACACCATCTCTGCTTGAAGAAGAAAGGCGTGAACCGGTATCGGTTGTCGTTGGCGGTGATGCACCGGCGTATGTGATGTACACCTCAGGCTCGACCGGTCAGCCAAAAGGGGTAGTCGTGCCGCATCGGGCAATCGCCCGGCTGGTGCTGAACAATGGTTATATGGAAGTACAACCATCCGATCGCGTTGCTCTGGCGGCCAACCCGGCCTTTGATGCCACCACGCTGGAAGTGTGGGCACCACTACTCAATGGTGCTGCCGTGGTGGTGATTGAACAGGACACCCTGCTCAATGTGCAGTCGTTTGCCCAAGCATTGGAAAACCGTCAGGTCAGCATTCTGTGGCTGACGGTCGGTCTGTTCAATCAGTATGCCGAAGGACTGAAAGCTGTCTTACCCGGCCTGCGTTATCTGCTGGTCGGGGGCGATGCGCTGGATCCGGCGGTGATCCGCCGGGTGCTGGCTGAAAGTGCGCCGGCGCATCTGCTTAACGGTTATGGTCCGACTGAGACCACGACGTTTGCCCTGACTTATGAAATTACGGCGGTCAGTGAGGATGCTGCGAGTATTCCGCTGGGGCGTCCGATCGGCAACACGCAGGTGTATCTGCTGAATCCTCAGGGACAACCTGTTCCACAAGGTGTGGTCGGTGAGCTGTATATCGGTGGTGATGGTGTGGCGCTGGGTTATCTGAATCAGGATGAACTGACGGCAGAGCGTTTTGTTGCCGACCCTTATTCGGCGGCCGCGGATGCCCGGATGTACCGGACCGGTGACCTTGGGTATTTACGTTCGGATGGCACGATCGAGTTTGTCGGGCGCAATGATTTTCAGGTGAAGGTGCGGGGCTTCCGGATTGAACTGGGAGAAATTGAGTCGGCACTGGTGTCGTGTGGTGTTGAATCGGCGGTGGTGATTGCGCAGGGCGATTCGGCGTCGAAACGTCTGGTGGCTTACTTTACCGGTGGTGCAGGGATGAGTGCAGGAGAGCTGAAGTCACGCTTATCGGAACACTTACCGGATTACATGGTGCCGGTGGCTTATGTGACGCTGGCAGAAATACCGCTGACGGCGAACGGTAAGGTTGACCGCAGAGCACTGCCGGAGCCGGATGAGGCCGCTTTTGTTACCCGTGAGTATGAAGCACCGAAAAATACAATGGAGACGACGCTTGCTGAGATCTGGAGCAGTTTACTCGGTGTTGAACGCGTAGGACGTCAGGATGATTTCTTCGAACTGGGCGGACACTCACTACTGGCTGTCCGGCTGATTTCTGAAATCCAGCATCGCCTCAGTATTGAAGTGACGATCACCGAGCTCTTTGAACATTCAGTGCTATCAGCGCTAGCGATGAAACTGGCTTACATCAAACTCTCTGCTTTTGCATCACAGGATATTGAGCATGTGGCGCAACGTTTATCAAAAGGGAAGAAATAATAATGACAGATACACGCTTTTCTATTGATGAGTTGTCACCGGAAGAAATGATGGCAATTCTTGAGCAACTGGAACAGGATGGGGCGTTACAGCCCCAGATTCCCGGACAGGAGATGATCGTTGCTGCTGATGAGAGCCGACGGGAATTTCCCCTTTCTCTGGCACAACAACGGTTGTGGGTTCTGTCCCAAATGGATGCTGCAACTACAGCTGCATATATTATTGCCGCAGGTCTACGGATTCAGGGGCCGCTGAATATGTCGGCTTTAACTCAGGCTCTGGATCATCTGGTTGTTCGTCATTCGGCTTTGCGAACCCACATCGAAATTCGCTCCGGGAAACCGATGCAGATCATCAGTCCGCCGGATTGTGGTTTTCCGCTGGAAATCAATGACTCTGTGTCAGATGAAGCCGATATCGCTTATGAGGAACCCCGGTTTGATTTGACCAGAGGACGACTGGTGCAAGGGCGTTTAATCCGCCAGACGGAAACGGATCATACTTTGTATATTGCGATGCATCATATCATCGCCGACGGCTGGTCAATGGGAATCCTGACGGAAGAGCTGAGCACGTTATACCGTGCTTTTGCTCAGGGGATGAAGGATCCACTGCCGCTTCCCGCCATTCAGTTCGGCGACTATGCATTGTGGCAGCAGGAACATGTGCAGGGAGACATGCTGGAACGACAGCAGCAGTACTGGATCTCTCATCTGCAGGGTGCTCCGGAATTTCTGGCGTTGCCAACAGATCGTCCCCGTCCCGAGCTGCGGGATTATATCGGCAGCAATGTCATGGTGACACTGGATGCAGACTTGACTGCGGGCCTGAGAGCTTTAAGTCAGCGGCACGGATGTACGCTGTATATGACGTTGCTAGCTAGTTGGGCTACCCTGATGAGCCGTCTGGCCGGTCAGGAAGAAGTGGTGATTGGTACACCGGTTGCCGGACGGACCCGGAAAGAAGTTGGTCATCTGATCGGCATGTTCGTCAATACTCAGGCGCTGCGTATCGATTTCTCTCAGCCTTTAAATACGGAAGCTCTGCTGGCTCAGGTCAAAGCCACATCTCTGGCGGCACAGTCAAATCAGGATATTCCTTTTGAACAGGTTGTTGAGGCCGTTGCACCACAACGGAGCCTGTCTTATTCACCCGTATTTCAGGTGTTATTTACGCTGCAGAATCAACCGAAGGTCGAAGCTGAGCTGGCTGATATGCGCCTGTCTCATGTTGAGGTTCCGGACACATCCGCCAAGGTTGATCTGGCCTTGATCATGACTGAATGTGATGACCATTTATCCGGAACGCTGAACTATGCGACTGCTCTGTTTGAACCGGCAACGATCGAGCGCTATTTCAGTTACTGGAAATGTCTGCTGGAAGGTATGGTGGCAGAAAACCATCCGTGTGTGCAGACGCTGCCGATTCTGCCTGAAGCCGAACGAACTTATCTGATACAGGAGCTGAACCGGACAGCAATGGATTTTGCTGAAGATGTCTGTATTCATCAACTGTTCGAAGAATTTGTCTGGGAAACCCCGGATGCAACAGCGCTGGTGACCGATTGTGAATCTCTGACTTATGGCGAGTTAAATACGCGGGCCAACCAGCTGGCTCACTGGCTGGTTGAGCAGGGCGTTCGGCCTGACAGCCGGGTTGCGGTGTCTCTGCCTCGTAGTGCAGATTTACTCATTGCTATGTTAGCAGCGATGAAAGCCGGTGGGGTTTATGTACCGATGGACCCGAATTATCCGGATGGACGTCTGATCCATATGCTGACGGATAGCGCACCGCAAGTTCTGATTACCCATGCTGACGTACGGCCGCGCTTGGGAGACATTCCACAGGGTTGTACTGAAGTTGATATCAATACGCAACGCCACTTATGGGCAGGGTATGCTACGACAAACCTAGATGCTCAGGCACTCAATCTGACTTCCCGGCATCTGGCATACATTATCTATACCTCGGGTTCAACCGGAAAGCCGAAAGGCGTCATGATCGAACATCATGGTCTGTGCAACGTATCATTTGCCCAGCGAAAGATGCTTGGTGTCGGCAAAGACAGCCGGGTATTACAGTTCGGCTCAATCAGTTTTGATGCGAGTCTGTTTGAGATGGTGCTGGGAATCTGCTCGGGTGCCGAGCTGCACTTTGCCGGCCCCGGTCAACCGCTGGGAGAAGAATTGCTGACAATTCTCAAATCACGTCGCATTACCCATGCACCTTTACCTCCTGCGGCGCTGGCAAGTATGCGGACTGATGTTCTGTTACCCGATTTGAAAATGCTCCTCACTGCCGGGGAAGCGGTGACCCGCACGGTAATTGAACCTTGGCTGACCGAAGGGCGGATGGTCTATAACGGATATGGTCCGACGGAGACCACCATTTGGGGAACGACATGTGCATTGCATCAGGGCTTTGAAGGGCAGCCGCCGATCGGATTGCCCAGACCGAACGGGAAGATTTATATCCTTGATTCTGCCGGTGAACCGGTTCCTGTAGGCGTGACCGGCGAAATTTACATTGGTGGTGTCGGGATTGCCCGGGGATATCTGAACCGTCCCGAACTGACCGGAGAGCGCTTTGTTCCGGACCCGTTTTCAGCACAACCTGATGCCCGTATGTATCGCACCGGTGATCTGGGTTGCTGGAAACAGGATGGGCTGATTCACTATCAGGGACGTTGCGATAATCAGGTAAAAATCCGCGGATACCGTATCGAACTGGGCGAGATTGAAACAGCGCTTCGCCGTTGCGTGGGGATTCAGGATGCGGTCGTTACAGCCCAGAAAGACAAGCGGGGCAATCAGCGTTTAGTGGGATATTATACCCAAACGGCAGCAACAACAGTTTCTCTGGCCGATCTGAAATCCCGTCTGAATGAGACGCTACCTGATTATATGATTCCGTCCGCTTACATGTTACTGACGCAATTGCCCCTGACACCGAACGGGAAGGTAGATCATAAAGCGTTGCCACCTGCCGATGAAACGGCATTTGCCCACCGGGAATATGAAGCACCACAAAGTGATATCGAGCAATTACTGGCAACGATCTGGAGTGACTTACTGGGCATCAGCCAGGTCGGGCGTCAGGATCACTTCTTTGAACTGGGTGGTCATTCATTGCTTTCGGTTCAGCTCATCGAACAACTTCGTCAGCGTGGATATCACCTTAGTGTGAAATCTTTATTCAACCATCCGACACTGGCATCTCTGGCACTGGCTTTGTCTGAAGATAGATCAGTTGTAGAAACAGCAGTGCCGCAGAATCTGATTCCTGAACAGTGCACTGAGATTCTTCCTGAGATGTTACCGTTAACCGATCTGACTTCAGCAGAAATTGATGTGATTGCTGCCAGTGTTACCGGTGGTACTGCCAATATTCAGGACATTTATCCGCTGGCACCGTTACAGGAAGGAATTCTGTATCATCATATTCTTCAGAAAGACAGTGATCCGTATATTACGCCGGTCATTCTGACCTTTGAGCAGAAATCCCGGATGACTCATTTTCTGACGGCCTTGCAGGCAGTTATTCAGCGCCACGATATTCTGCGTACAGGGATTGTCTGGGACGGACTGCGGGAAGCACAACAGGTAGTCTGGCGGGATGCGCCATTGTCTGTTCATGAGTTACAGATTCATGAACTGTCACAGGATGAATTGGCTCCGGCGACGGGAGGCCCTGAACAAGATATTGTCCGGATATTGCAGGAACATTTTGCTCCTTCCAGGGTGCCGATGGATGTGTCTCAGGCTCCGATGCTGGCTGTTCATTTTATGGAAGACCCTGCCAATGATCGCTGGGTAATGTGTCTGCTTCAGCATCACTTATGTATGGATCACACCACACTGGAACTCGTGATTGAGGAAGTTCAGGCGCATCTGTTGGGACAGGAGCAATCCCTGCCGCATCCGATACCGTTCCGTAATTTTGTCGCTCAGGCCCGGGCTGAACTGGACAAACAAACCTATGTTGATTATTTCCGCGAACAGTTAGCGGATATAGAGACGACTTCGGCACCATTTGATCTGCTGGAAACGCAGAGTCGCGGACATCAGATTGAGTCGTTGCGTCACCCTGTGGATGATGGACTGGCACAGCAGATACGCACACAGGCCCGGTTATACGGGGTCAGCGCAGCAAGTCTGTTCCATCTGGCCTGGGGCATGGTTATTCGTGCGACGACCGGCCGGGATGATGTAGTCTTCGGAACCGTTCTGTTTGGCCGGATGGCTGGCGGAGATGGTGCTGACCGGGCTCTGGGCATGTTCCTTAATACACTGCCGTTGCGTTTATCTCTCGGGGATATCGCAACCGGCGAGGCGGTCCGGACAACGCATCGCTTACTGGCTGAGTTGCTGAATTATGAACATGCACCGCTGTCGCAGGTGCAGAAATGTAGTGGCGTTAGTGCTCCGGCACCTTTATTTACCTCACTGCTAAATTACCGTTATCAGGGAGGAAGTTCACAAACGAAAGTTGATGCCGAGCAGTCAGAGTTCGCCTGGCAAGGTATTGATATGCTGATGAACGAAGAACGGACCAACTATCCGGTCGGTTTATCGGTCGATGATCTGGAAGGTGTGGGATTCAGTCTGGATTTGAAAGTCGATCACCGTATCGGCGCAGAGCTAATCGCTGTGATGGTCGAAAATGCACTGACTGCGCTGATGACAGCTCTGGAAGCCGATTCAGACCGCCCGGTTCATCAACTGAATATTCTGCCGGACAGTGAACGCGAAAGAGTGCTGGAAACCTTTAACCAGACCAAAGTTCCATTCCCGGAAGATGACTGTATTCACTCACTGATTGAAGGACAGGTAGCGAGAAATCCCGATGCAACGGCGGTGATATTTGAAGAGCAATTACTGAGTTACGCTGAGCTGAACCGTCAGGCCAACCAACTGGCCCGCTGGCTGGTGGAACTGGGCGTGCGTCCGGACAGCCGGGTCGCGGTGTGTCTGGAACGCAGCTGTGAGCTGGTGGTGTCACTGCTGGCAATTCTTAAAGCCGGAGGTGCCTATGTACCGTTAGACCCCGGTTACCCGACCGAACGGCTGGAATATATGCTGTCCGACAGTGAGCCGGTGGTGCTGATTACCACCGGAACACTGCTGGAAAGTCTGGGTCAGACACCGGCAGCAACGCGTCTGGTGGATTTATCTTCGCTGGTTCAGCCCTGGACTGATTGTCCGGATACCAACCCGAATATTCCTGAACTAACCAACCGTCATCTGGCTTACATCATCTATACCTCAGGTTCAACCGGACTGCCGAAGGGTGTGATGAACGAACACCGGGGTGTGGTCAACCGTCTGTACTGGATGAAAGAAGATTATGGTTTCGGACCGGGCGATGTGGTGTTGCAGAAAACCCCGTTCAGCTTTGATGTCTCGGTATGGGAATTCTTCTGCCCGTTATGGTCCGGTGCCACTTTGCTGATGGCCAAACCGGAAGGACACAAAGACCCGGATTATCTGAAAGATTTAATCACGTCTCAGGGTGTAACTATCCTGCACTTTGTCCCGCCGATGTTACAGAGCTTCCTTGAAGTGGTTCATGCGGGAGACTGTCGCAGTCTGCGGCTGGTGTTCTGTAGTGGTGAGGCACTGCCGGCAGAAGCGATTCGTAAGAGCTATGCCCGACTGCCGCATATCGAGCTGCATAACCTGTACGGCCCAACAGAAGCTGCGGTGGATGTCACTGCGTGGCACTGTCTACGCACACTGGCAGGCGACCGGGTTTCGATTGGTCGTCCGGTAGCCAATACCCGGATGTATGTACTGGATGGTGAAGGCCGTCCGGTGGCAGTGGGTGTTGAAGGTGAACTTTATATTGGTGGTGTTCAGGTTGCGCGGGGTTATCTGCACCGGGATGAGCTGACGGCAGAGCGGTTTGTGGCGGACCCTTATTCACAAGAAACAGATGCAGTGATGTACCGGACGGGTGATGTGGGTTGCTGGCTGTCGGACGGAACGATTGAATACCGCGGCCGGAATGATGACCAGGTGAAAATCCGGGGTTTCCGGATAGAGCTGGGAGAAATCAGTTCGGCGTTGCAGGGTTGTGTTGGTGTGAAAGACGGCGTGGTGGTTGCGCGTGCATTGGGCAGCGGTCCGGACAAACAGTTAGTGGGTTACTACACCGCAGAAGACCAAGCGGCATGCTCGGATGTTGAATCTATTAAGGCTGAGCTGAGTGGGCGTCTGCCGGTGCACATGGTGCCGGTGGCTTATGTATTACTGGATGAGATGCCGCTGACGCCGAACGGGAAGGTGAACCGTAAGGCTCTGCCGGAGCCGGATGAGCATTCGGTTGTGCGGCGTGAATATGAAGCGCCGGTGGGTGATGCTGAGATGCAACTGGCCGATATCTGGTCTTCATTGCTGGGTGTTGAACGGGTGGGTCGTTATGACAACTTCTTTGAGTTGGGCGGACATTCCCTGCTGGCGGTGCGGATGGTCAGTGAAGCACAGAAACAGGGTGTTTCCTTAGATCTGGCAACACTGATGTCGACTCCGGTACTGCATGAACTGGCTGTAGTTGCTGTTCAATCTAAAAATACCATTGATCAGGTGATTCCATTCCGGAATACTGGTCAGCAGTTACCGTTGTTTATTGTGCCGGAATTCAGTGGTGAACTGTTATACGGTCCGGCTCTGACGGCTGCAATTGATCCGGATGTGCCGGTGTACGGGCTCTCTGCGCCTAACCGGATGCAACCATCCCTGAAAACTTATCAGAGAATGGCTGAACGATATGTAAACATGATTCGTCAGACTCAGCCTGAAGGACCTTACCGGCTGTTTGGCTGGTCTTCCGGTGGAGTTCTTGCCTATGAAATTGCTGCTCAGTTGCTCGGTCAGGATCAGAATGTTGAGTTTCTCGGCATGCTGGATAGCTGGGTGCCGGGTGTAGTTGAACAGCCGGAACAGTCTGATGATGAGATGATAAATACCCTGAGTCATAACATGGTTGCCTATCTGGCAGAGCAGATGTCCGGACAGAGTGTGGATCTTCCGGAACAAGGCCATTGGCGGGATTACTATCAGGCAGCATGTACTTTTGGCTGTTTACCCCAGAGCTGGACGGAAAACTATTTCCATCAGATGCTGATCCATCAGAAAGACTTTCTCCGGGCGGAGTACCATCCTCTGCCTCTGCCGGTACATATCGATATTATTGCGGCAGAGAAATCTCCGCAAATCACGCCTCTGCTTGGATGGGATCGCGTGTTGCCGGAAGAGAATATCCATTGTGTGACGGTTCCCGGAACGCATTACGAGCTGGTGAGTGCACCTTATGTAGAGAAAGTAGGCGATTCGATTTCACAGGCTATTGTCCGGCGTCGCGAGTTTCTCCGGCAGAATCCACCGCTTCAGTCTCACAATGAGACGCCCGTGATGAAATTGCAGAATGGGGAAGCAGGTCAGCCTGTTGTCCTGTGCATTCCGGGTGCCGGAGATAATGTCTTCTCATTTGTCGATTTTGTGCATGCGATGCCTTCTGACTGGACCGTCCTTGCGATCCAGCCTCGGGGACTGTGGGGCGGCGGTATCCCTCATTCCAGTGTTGAAGCTGCCGCGGCCTTCTATCTTCGGGCTCTGGAAGATGTTCTGGATACTCGTGATATTCATGTCGTCGGTCATTCGTTTGGTGGATGGGTTGCCGTGTCACTGGTCACTCAAATGGAAGCTCAGGGAATCTCGGTGAAATCGCTGACGATAGCTGATTCTCGTGTCCCGATGCTGGCACATCATCAGGAATATAGTGATGTTCAGGCGTTGATACGGTTGATCGAGTTATTTGAAATGCGTGGCTGTTCACTTGGTATGACTGAAAAAGAGCTTACTCCGCTTTCGTATGATGAACGTCTTGCGCTGACGTTAAGTCGTTTGATCGAAAACGGACT
Organism: Vibrio mangrovi; assembly: GCF_024346955.1. Taxonomy (NCBI): domain Bacteria; kingdom Pseudomonadati; phylum Pseudomonadota; class Gammaproteobacteria; order Vibrionales; family Vibrionaceae; genus Vibrio; species Vibrio mangrovi. The sequence goes on from NZ_AP024883.1 coordinate 451,898, forward strand.
GCTGCCGAAAAATACCCGTATTAGTGATTTTGCCGGTATTTTCCGGGTATTTGCGACCAATATTCGTATTTGGTTTACCCCGGATGTTTTACCTGAAACGCCGATGACTCTGGTAATGGCTCAGGGTTCTTCTCCCGAACGCTTTGTCGGCTGGAAGACACTGATGCCTGAAATGAAGGTCTTACAGAGTCTGGGCAATCATATGACGTTGCTGAAGCTACCTAATGTTCAGCTACTAGCTGATACCGTACAGGGTAAATCTGCTATTTAACTGAAGATGTTGTGACTGCATTCATTGATTGAAAGTGGACACATTCAAACAGATGAGGAATTGAGATGTTTAAATCCATTTTAAGTCGTTTTAAATGGCAGATTTTAGCTGCAACGTTTCTGAGTGTTGTTGGCGCATTGGCCGGAATTATGATGCTGAGAATCATCACCGCTCAGGTGAGTCTGATTGGTGCCGGGAAATCTCCCGGCCCTCATGCTTTTCTGATTTTCGTCGGCGCAGTGGCGACAGTCTTGGTGTTCAGTCTGGCTTCACGTTATCTGCTGGCCAAACTGAGCGCCCGGGTGGTTTACGAATTCCGTGATTCACTGGCGAAACGCCTGTTGTCGACTTCGTATGCGATGCTGGAAAAAATTGGCGGTCACCGGGTGATGGCAGCGATGAAAACCGATGCGGCGAAGCTATCCGACGGACTGCTGTTGCTCCCCGGTTTCATCTACAGTTTAGTGACGGTTCTGCTCTGTCTGGGATACATGGTGTATACCTCATGGGAGTTGTTCTCTGTGGTCTTTGTGTTGATTGCAGTGATCGTGGTGATTGCAAGGTTTTTCCTCAAACGGGGTTTTCATCACTACATGCTGCTTCGTGAGTATGAGGATGATATGTTCGGCGGTCTGAAAACGCTGGTGGACGGGATTAAAGAATTAAGTATCAATGCTAACCGCCGGCGCTTTACCTATAACCAGATTCTTGAACCGAACTTTAAAGCGATTCGTCAACGGAGTGTGAAGGTTTCGGTGATCTTTACCATGATGGGAAGCATGGCCTCAACACTGGTCTTCTTTGTGATTGGTATTATTGTTTTCGGCAGCCGGACCTATTTCCCCAATGTACCGCTTGAAGTGATTGTGACCTTTGTTTTAACCATTCTGTATATGGTGAACCCATTACAGGGCGTCATTGATTCAATGAGCCGTTTCAGTGATTGCTCGACGTCCTATCGTAACATTGAGAGTCTGGAACTGGCGGAGCTGGATGATTTCCATCGCACAACCGAAGGGGAAAAGAAACCTGTTGCTGAGAATGAATCCTGGCAAACGCTGTCTGTCCGGGATCTGATGTTTCAGTATCAGTCAGAGGAAGATGAATATTCTTTCCATGTTGGTCCGGTTGATGCGCAGTTCCGGCGGGGTGAAGCAATTTTTCTGACAGGTGGTAACGGCAGTGGTAAATCAACGTTTGCGAAACTGTTGGTCGGGTTATACCGGCCGGATCAGGGCACCATTCAACTGGATGATAAGGTTGTCTCCAAAACAATTGATACGCATGACTATCAGCAGATGTTTTCGACTATCTTTTCTGACTTTCACTTATTTGAGCACGTTCTGAATGGTGATGGCGAACCGGAAAGTGACGAAGTGATCGAGAAATATCTGGCGGATCTGGAACTGACCACCAAAGTCACATCCAAAGACGGGAAACTCTCTTCGGTTGCGATGTCTCAGGGACAGAAGAAACGCCTGGCATTACTGATGTCTTATATTGAGGACACACCAATTTGTCTTTACGACGAATGGGCTGCTGATCAGGATCCACGCTTCCGGGAAATTTTCTACACCCGGATCATTCCTGAACTGAAACGTCAGAACAAACTGGTGTTAGTGATTAGCCACGATGACCGCTATTTCCATCTCGCTGATCAGTTAATCAAATTTGAAAACGGTGCTATTGTGGAAAATCTCATTCCGAATAAACACAAGGGTGCAGTAACCGAAGCCGTTGAGGAAGAAGAACTGATGACCATGTCTGTTTAAGTGGATGGTGGCTTTCACGTATCAGAGCAACAAATAACACCTGTTGCTCTGATACAGTTTAATAGGATGATTGATATATACCATATCCAAATGAGCAGTGTTATATGATGACGTTGGCTATCCCTCTTCTCTGCTTTTCCATGAGTATCTTCCAGCGCTTTTTTTGAAGGTCTTACTTTCTCGGTGTATCATGCGCCATTCTTTTTGATTGCACGTTTTTTTGATTGTGTGATGTGCTGTTGTTGTTTGTTCTGAGCTCGATTCAGGGTTATGTGCTAAAGTGATTAAAATTAAGGAGTTGCAGTAATGAGTAGTAAGTTTAAGGCCAACAGATTTTCTGTAGCTCCGATGCTCGATTGGACTGACCGTCATTGCCGGTACTTTCACCGGTTACTGACTTCGCAGGCGCTGTTGTATACCGAGATGGTGACAACTGGTGCGATTATTCATGGGAAAGGGGACTTTCTGGCTTATCACGAAGCTGAACATCCTGTTGCTTTGCAGTTGGGTGGTTCTAATCCTCAGGATTTAGCGCATTGTGCGAAGCTCGCTCAGGAGCGGGGCTATGATGAAGTCAATCTCAATGTCGGATGTCCTTCGGATCGGGTTCAGAATGGCCGTTTTGGTGCCTGCCTGATGGCTGAGCCTCAATTGGTTGCCGAATGTGTGGCGGCCATGAAAGCGGAAGTTGATATTCCGGTGACAGTCAAAACAAGAATCGGGATTGATGATCTGGATTCTTACGAGTTTCTGACTGATTTCATCACCATTGTTTCCGAACAAGGGGGCTGTGAACAGTTTACCATTCATGCCCGAAAAGCGTGGCTCAGTGGTTTGAGCCCGAAGGAAAACCGGGAAATCCCGCCTTTAGATTATCCCAGAGCCAATCAGATCAAACGCGATTTCCCACATCTGGTGATTGCGGTGAATGGTGGGATCAAAAGCCTCGAAGAGAGTAAAGTGCATCTGGAACACCTTGACGGGGTGATGATTGGGCGTGAAGCTTATCAAAACCCATATCTTTTAGCTGAAGTGGACCAACAAATTTTTGGTTTAGATACTCCGGTGAAGAAGCGTACGCAGGTTGTGGAAGAAATGTATCCGTATATTGAATCTCAGCTATCGAAAGGGGCTTATCTCGGACATATTTCCCGTCATATGATTGGGCTGTTTCAGAATATGCCCGGAGCTCGTCAGTGGCGTCGCTATATCAGTGAAAATGCACATAAGAAAGGTGCTGGTATTGAGGTTATTCAGGCAGCATTGCTGAAAATTCCTTCATCTTTAGATGTGTGAATTTGACCGTAGATTCGTCAGATTGACCAATAACAGGAAAGAAATTCAGAGTAAGGTTCAGTTAACTGTGGTGAAACAGTCAGTTAAGGCCAATCGAACTTGGCCTGATTTCTGCTTATCTCTGAATAGATAGAGGAGAAGAATGATGATGGAAGTGCTGTTTCTGCTGATCTTTGTTGGCGTACTGTTTTTTACCGGGCTGACTGTGCTCGGCGTTGTTTTGTCAATCGGGCTATCGTTTCTGTTTGTTCTGGCTTTTGGCATGCTGGCTGTATTCTTGAAGATGTTGCCCTGGTTACTGATTATCATGATCGGGATTTGGCTGTTTAAGAAAAATACTTAGTTACTATAGTTATCAATAGTTCGATTTATATTTTATTTTTTTATAATAATAGAGAAAAGCTTAACTTTTCGACAATCCTCTTCCATGATGAAGTTAGCGTGTTGAAACTCAGCATGGAGAGACAAGATGACGCTTGAAGAACTGAGAACCCTGTATCGGGAAAACCTTCTGGTGGAAGCAATTGTTGAACCATTCTCTGACGATGGGATGTGGATTGTCGAGTTCAGACACGCGCACGGACGCTTTATTCTGTTAACCGATGAGCATGGAGAAGAGTGTCATTACAATAACTTAGATATGGCTTCTAAGTCCGCAATGGATGTCGGTTTCAAACAGGTCAGAATTGAATCTTTAGATCTCTAGCCCTTCTTACTTCCAAAAAGTTATAAAACATTCTCATCTATTCTTTCTTGTTATTAGTGAGCTTGGTTAATCTATCGTCATGCAATGAATAGGGAAGTCGTGACGATGTCTTCAGCCAATAACAATATTTCTAATCGTGGTGGATTATTTTCCACACCACTCAATGACACGCAACTGGGTCAGTTGCAACAAACTGTTTCACAATTATCTTCACAACAGCTGGCTTGGGTCAGTGGTTATTTTTGGGGATTAAGTCAGTCTCAGACCGATGGGAGTGCTAATGTTGCACCATCTCCGGTTGTAGCGGCGCAACCTGCTGGCAAGCTGACTATTATCTATGCTTCCCAAACCGGAAACGCTAAAAGTGTTGCTGAAGCTTTAGAACATGAAGCTCAGGCTCAGGGACTTCCTGTGCAGATTTTTGATGCCAGCGATTATAAAGGTAAAGATCTGGCGAAAGAAACACATGTCGTGATCGTTGCTTCAACGAATGGGGAAGGTGAAGCGCCGGATAATGCCCTTGAACTCCACGAGTTTTTACAGTCCAAGAAAGCGCCTAAATTGCCGAATCTGCAATATGGTGTGATTGGTCTGGGTGATTCAAGCTATGAATTCTTCTGTCAGACCGGTAAAGATTTTGATGCCTTCTTGTCTAAACTGGGAGCAAAACCATTTCTGGAACGTGTTGACTGTGATGTTGACTATGATGTTCCGGCAGCAGACTGGCGTCAGAAGGCGTTGGATATTCTGAAAGAGTCTCTGTCGGCAGGTCAGGGAGAAGTGGTGCAGTTACCTGTCGCTCAGGCAGGCGGATCTTCTGTTGAATATACTAAGCAGAAACCATACACCGCAGCGCTGTTAACCAGCCAGAAAATCACCGGTCGTGATTCAGGTAAAGATGTACGTCATGTTGAAATTGATCTGGAAGGTTCCGGTATCACTTATCAGCCCGGAGATGCATTAGGTGTTTGGTACGAAAACGATCCTGAGTTAGCCAGCCAGATTCTCAGCAGTGTCGGTCTGTCTGGGGTGGAAAGTGTTGATGTTGATGGCGAAAGCATCTCCATTCATAGTGCCCTGATTCATCAGTTTGAAATTACTTCGTCTAACCCGCAGTTTGTTTCCCGTGTGGCAGAGCTGTCTGACTCTGATGTTCTGAAAGGACTGACTGAAGACAAAAATAAACTGCGTGAGTATTCATCCAATACTCAGATTATTGATGTATTGAAGGATGCGACAGTCAAATTGTCAGCGGATGAGCTGGTGGGATTATTGCGTCGCCTGACTCCTCGTCTTTACTCGATCGCATCCAGCCAAAGCGAAGTTGATGAAGAAGTTCATCTGACGGTTGGTCTGGTTGAATATGATCAGGATGGAGAAGTACGTCAGGGTGGTGCGTCCGGATTTTTGACCCGTCGTCTTGAAGAAGGCGAAAGCGTAAAAGTTTTCATTGAACACAATAATAACTTCAAGCTGCCTCAGGATGATGCAACGCCAATTATCATGGTTGGTCCGGGAACCGGGATTGCACCATTTCGAAGTTTTATCCAGGAAAGAGATAACCGTGGCGCATCAGGCGAGAACTGGTTGTTCTTCGGTGACAGAACATTCACACAAGATTTTCTCTATCAGGTTGAATGGCAGAAGTATCTGAAATCTGGCGTTCTGACGCATATGGATGTTGCCTTTAGCCGTGATCAGGCAGAAAAAGTTTATGTTCAGCATCGGATTCTGGAAAAAGCAGAGCAAGTCTGGCAGTGGCTTCAAAATGGTGCCTATGTTTATGTTTGCGGTGATGCGACCCATATGGCAAAAGATGTTCATGAAGCATTGATTACTATTGCTGAGCAGCAAGGTGGTCTTGGTCGTGAACAGGCAGAAGAATATATCAATGAACTCCGTAAAGCGAAGCGTTATCAAAGGGATGTCTACTAATGAGTGCTAATCAAGAAACCAAGAATCAAGAAGTATTGGGACAAGTGCTGGGGCCATTGTCTGATAACGAACGCCTGAAAAGAGAAAGTAATTTTTTACGCGGTACGATCGAGCAGGATCTTCAGGATCTGTTAACCGGCGGGTTTACCGCAGATAACTTTCAGCTGATCCGTTTCCACGGGATGTATCAGCAAGACGATCGTGACATTCGTGCCGAACGGGCCAAGCAAAAGCTCGAGCCGCTACATAATGTGATGTTACGTGCGCGGATGCCTGGTGGCATCATTCAGCCACAACAATGGCTGGCGATTGATAAGTTTGCGACAGAACATACACTGTATGGCAGTATTCGTCTGACAACCCGGCAAACTTTCCAGTTCCACGGTGTGCTGAAACCGAAAATCAAACTGATGCACCAGACACTGAATCAGATCGGTATCGATTCTATTGCGACTGCTGGTGATGTGAACCGTAATGTGCTGTGTACGTCGAATCCGGTTGAATCTGAGCTTCATCAGGAAGCTTATGAATGGGCCAAGAAAATCAGCGAACACTTGCTGCCGAAGACGCGTGCTTATGCTGAGATCTGGCTGGATGGTGAGAAACTGGAAACGACCGATGAAGAACCGATTCTGGGCAGTAACTATCTGCCGCGGAAGTTTAAAACCACGGTTGTTATTCCACCACATAACGATATTGATGTTCATGCCAACGATCTGAATTTTGTGGCGATTGCCGAGGAAGGAAAGCTGGTTGGCTTTAATGTGCTGGTGGGTGGTGGTCTTGCCATGACTCACGGCGATACTTCGACATACCCCCGTCGTGCTGACGATTTTGGTTTTATTCCACTGGAAAAAACTCTTGAAGTTGCCGCGGCAGTTGTGACAACTCAGAGAGACTGGGGCAACCGTTCTAACCGTAAGAATGCCAAAACCAAATACACGCTAGATCGCGTTGGTATCGATGTATTTAAAGCAGAGGTCGAAAAACGAGCTGATGTGAAGTTTGCTGATAGTCGGCCATATGAGTTTACAAGTCGTGGTGATCGTATCGGATGGGTTGAAGGAATTGATGGTAAGTTCCACCTGGCTCTCTTTATTGAAAATGGCCGATTACTGGATTATCCGAATAAGCCGCTAAAAACAGGTGTGGCTGAAATCGCGAAAATTCACCAGGGCGATTTTCGGATGACTGCCAATCAGAACCTGATCGTTGCCGGTGTGCCTGCTGAGCAGAAGGATCAGATTGAAGCGATAGCAAGAGCGCACGGTTTGATGGATGACAGCGTCAGTGAGCAACGTAAAAACTCAATGGCCTGTGTGGCATTCCCAACTTGTCCGCTGGCGATGGCCGAAGCTGAACGTTTCTTACCGGAGTTTGTCACAGAAGTTGAAGGTATTCTGGAAAAACATAATCTGGAAAAAGATGAAAACATCATTTTACGGGTGACAGGATGCCCGAATGGTTGTGGTCGTGCCATGCTGGCAGAAATTGGTTTAGTCGGAAAAGCTCCGGGGCGTTATAACTTACACCTTGGCGGTAACCGCGCCGGGACGCGTGTTCCGAAAATGTATAAAGAAAATATTACTGAAAAACAAATATTAGAAGAGATCGACCAACTGATTGGACGTTGGGCGAAAGAACGTCACGAAGGCGAATATTTCGGTGATTTCACGATTCGAAGCGGAATCATTGAAGAAGTCGTCGTATCAAAGAGGGATTTCCATGCCTGATAGTGTGCTATACAAGCCGCAACTTTCAGAGCTACTCACAATGACAAAAGTGGAGCAGTCGCTTCATCTGGCGGAGTTGAACGGGTATCTGGAAAGTTTGTCGGCACAGGAAAGGATCGTCTGGGCATTTGAGAATTTACAGGGAACATTTGCAGTCTCCTCTAGCTTTGGTATTCAAGCTGCATTGATGTTGCACCTGGTTTCTCAAGTCAAAAAAGATGTTCCTATTATATTGACTGATACGGGGTATATGTTTCCTGAAACATACCAGTTCATTGACCAGTTGACGGAAAGATTGGATCTGAACCTGAAAATATATCGTGCGGAAATCACGCCAGCCTGGCAGGAGGCTCGTTACGGTAAATTATGGGAGCAGGGTGTTCAGGGAATTGAGCAGTACAACCGCCTGAATAAAGTTGAGCCTATGAGAAGGGCACTTCGGGAACTGGAAGTAGGAACATGGTTTTCCGGATTACGCCGGGAGCAGTCTCAGTCTCGTGCGAATCTGCCGGTTCTTGCAATTCAGAATGGTGTATTTAAGTTCTTACCAGTGATTGACTGGACGAATAAAGATGTTCATTACTATCTGAAAGAGTACGATTTGCCTTATCACCCATTATGGGATGAAGGTTACCTTTCTGTCGGTGATGTTCATACAACCCGAAAATGGGAACCGGGAATGGCAGAAGAAGAAACTCGCTTCTTCGGCTTAAAACGAGAGTGCGGTCTTCATGAGGATAGTGGGGAAGCCGACGGTTCGGGAATTTAATTTTCGTCCTGATTATAAAAAGCTGCAATGGCAGCTTTTTTTATGTCTTACTCACCTAAAAAGAATAATTCTGTGGATAACTTGTGACTTAACTTTGAGTAAAGTGGGATAAATAAGCCATTGGAGGATTATTCATCGGTTAGACGTTATTTTTGTATTTTTTGTCAGAAAACACTTGCGAATGTGATTCGGATCTCTATAATGCGCACTCGTTGACAGGGCAAGGTTCTTAAGGAATATGAGTCAGGTCAGCAGGGTCAGAAAGATGGCTGAGAAAATTTAAAAAAGTGTTTGACACTAGAATTTATCTCGCTAGAATGGCCGCCTCTTCAAACGATGAACGTTTCGAAGAATTGCTCTTTAACAATATAGACCAATCAATCTGTGTGGGCACTCGTCGATAAACATCCAAAAGATTTTATCAATGATACGAGTGACCAACCGAACCGAGATTCTTTCGGGAATTGAAGTTCAGCACAGTCAATTCAGTCTTACATTTATGTAAGACGAACAGTATTCATTGAGCCGAAGCTTCAGCTTCAAAAAAACTTTTAATTGAAGAGTTTGATCATGGCTCAGATTGAACGCTGGCGGCAGGCCTAACACATGCAAGTCGAGCGGAAACGAGAGAAAGCTTGCTTTCTCGGCGTCGAGCGGCGGACGGGTGAGTAAAGCCTGGGAAATTGCCCTGATGTGGGGGATAACCATTGGAAACGATGGCTAATACCGCATAATGTCTACGGACCAAAGAGGGGGACCTTCGGGCCTCTCGCGTCAGGATATGCCCAGGTGGGATTAGCTAGTTGGTGAGGTAAGGGCTCACCAAGGCGACGATCCCTAGCTGGTCTGAGAGGATGATCAGCCACACTGGAACTGAGACACGGTCCAGACTCCTACGGGAGGCAGCAGTGGGGAATATTGCACAATGGGCGCAAGCCTGATGCAGCCATGCCGCGTGTATGAAGAAGGCCTTCGGGTTGTAAAGTACTTTCAGCAGTGAGGAAGGGGATAGTTTTAATAGAGCTGTTCTTTGACGTTAGCTGCAGAAGAAGCACCGGCTAACTCCGTGCCAGCAGCCGCGGTAATACGGAGGGTGCGAGCGTTAATCGGAATTACTGGGCGTAAAGCGCATGCAGGTGGTCTGTTAAGTCAGATGTGAAAGCCCGGGGCTTAACCTCGGAGTTGCATTTGAAACTGGCAGGCTAGAGTACTGTAGAGGGGGGTAGAATTTCAGGTGTAGCGGTGAAATGCGTAGAGATCTGAAGGAATACCGGTGGCGAAGGCGGCCCCCTGGACAGATACTGACACTCAGATGCGAAAGCGTGGGGAGCAAACAGGATTAGATACCCTGGTAGTCCACGCCGTAAACGATGTCTACTTGGAGGTTGTGACCCAGAGTCGTGGCTTTCGGAGCTAACGCGTTAAGTAGACCGCCTGGGGAGTACGGTCGCAAGATTAAAACTCAAATGAATTGACGGGGGCCCGCACAAGCGGTGGAGCATGTGGTTTAATTCGATGCAACGCGAAGAACCTTACCTACTCTTGACATCCAGAGAAGCCGGAAGAGATTCTGGTGTGCCTTCGGGAGCTCTGAGACAGGTGCTGCATGGCTGTCGTCAGCTCGTGTTGTGAAATGTTGGGTTAAGTCCCGCAACGAGCGCAACCCTTATCCTTGATTGCCAGCGGTTAGGCCGGGAACTTCAGGGAGACTGCCGGTGATAAACCGGAGGAAGGTGGGGACGACGTCAAGTCATCATGGCCCTTACGAGTAGGGCTACACACGTGCTACAATGGCGTATACAGAGGGCAGCTAACTCGCGAGAGCATGCGAATCCCAAAAAGTACGTCGTAGTCCGGATTGGAGTCTGCAACTCGACTCCATGAAGTCGGAATCGCTAGTAATCGTAGATCAGAATGCTACGGTGAATACGTTCCCGGGCCTTGTACACACCGCCCGTCACACCATGGGAGTGGGCTGCAAAAGAAGCAGGTAGTTTAACCTTCGGGAGGACGCTTGCCACTTTGTGGTTCATGACTGGGGTGAAGTCGTAACAAGGTAGCGCTAGGGGAACCTGGCGCTGGATCACCTCCTTACGTAAAGATGTTGTTGTATGAGTGTTCACACAGATTGATTTGGTTTATAGAGAAGAGATTTTGGGTCTGTAGCTCAGGTGGTTAGAGCGTTCGCCTGATAAGCGAGAGGTCGGTGGTTCAAGTCCACTCAGACCCACCAAATTTCCTTCTGCTGTGTTAAGTTATTCGTCGCATATTATTGATATGCTTCCTCATAACTTGCCTTGCATAAGAAAATTTGCAATATGCCGCGATGGGGCTATAGCTCAGCTGGGAGAGCGCCTGCCTTGCACGCAGGAGGTCTGCGGTTCGATCCCGCATAGCTCCACCATCTTTAAGTGTTCTTTTTTAGAGTGTTAAGAAAGAGAATATTTAGAAATGGTTTTGCTTTGAATGAAGTAAAATCTTGCTCTTTAACAATTTGGAAAGCTGACAAAGTAATGGTTGTTTTTAAAGAAACAACAGATTACTTGTAAAAGTTCTCAATACTTTCTCGAAAGAGAAAGACCAACACAATCAAGTGTTCTTGGAATACATTTAATGTATGTATTCAATTGAGTCCGGCAAAACCAGTCTCTCGCTCATGTAAATCAATGAGAGACAACTTTGGTTGCTGACAGTGCAATCTGAAACTTCTTCGGGTTGTATGGTTAAGTGACTAAGCGTACACGGTGGATGCCTTGGCAGTCAGAGGCGATGAAGGACGTACTAACTTGCGATAAGCTCAGATGAGGCAGTAAGAGCCACTTGAGTCTGAGATTTCCGAATGGGGAAACCCACATGCATAAGCATGTATCATTAACTGAATCCATAGGTTAATGAGGCGAACCGGGAGAACTGAAACATCTAAGTACCCCGAGGAAAAGAAATCAACCGAGATTCCGAAAGTAGCGGCGAGCGAAATCGGACCAGCCCTTAAGCATAGGCAGCGTCAGGTGAAGTGTCTGGAAAGGCACGCGATACAGGGTGACAGCCCCGTAACCGGCAGCGCTGCTTAAGTGAAATCGAGTAAGGCGGGACACGTGATATCCTGTCTGAATATGGGGGGACCATCCTCCAAGGCTAAATACTCCTGACTGACCGATAGTGAACCAGTACCGTGAGGGAAAGGCGAAAAGAACCCCTGTGAGGGGAGTGAAATAGAACCTGAAACCGTGTACGTACAAGCAGTAGGAGCAGGCTTTGTCCTGTGACTGCGTACCTTTTGTATAATGGGTCAGCGACTTATATTCAGTGGCAAGGTTAACCGTATAGGGGAGCCGTAGCGAAAGCGAGTCTTAACTGGGCGCTTAGTCTCTGGATATAGACCCGAAACCGGGTGATCTAGCCATGGGCAGGTTGAAGGTTGAGTAACATCAACTGGAGGACCGAACCGACTAATGTTGAAAAATTAGCGGATGACTTGTGGCTAGGGGTGAAAGGCCAATCAAACCCGGAGATAGCTGGTTCTCCCCGAAAGCTATTTAGGTAGCGCCTCGGACGAATACTACTGGGGGTAGAGCACTGTTAAGGCTAGGGGGTCATCCCGACTTACCAACCCTTTGCAAACTCCGAATACCAGTAAGTACTATCCGGGAGACACACGGCGGGTGCTAACGTCCGTCGTGGAGAGGGAAACAACCCAGACCGCCAGCTAAGGTCCCAAATTACAGCTAAGTGGGAAACGATGTGGGAAGGCTCAGACAGCTAGGATGTTGGCTTAGAAGCAGCCATCATTTAAAGAAAGCGTAATAGCTCACTAGTCGAGTCGGCCTGCGCGGAAGATGTAACGGGGCTAAGCTGTAAACCGAAGCTGCGGCAATGTGATTTATCATATTGGGTAGGGGAGCGTTCTGTAAGCGGCTGAAGGTGTGCTGTAAGGCATGCTGGACGTATCAGAAGTGCGAATGCTGACATGAGTAACGACAAAGGGGGTGAAAAACCTCCTCGCCGGAAGACCAAGGGTTCCTGTCCAACGTTAATCGGGGCAGGGTGAGTCGACCCCTAAGGCGAGGCCGAAAGGCGTAGTCGATGGGAAACGGGTTAATATTCCCGTACTTGTTGTGAATGCGATGGGGGGACGGAGAAGGCTAGGTGGGCCTGGCGACGGTTGTCCAGGTTCAAGTGCGTAGGCTGTGGGATTAGGCAAATCCGGTTCCACAACAGGCTGAGACACGATGTCGAGCTGCTACGGTAGTGAAGTCATTGATGCCATGCTTCCGGGAAAAGCCTCTAAGCTTCAGTTCACAAGAAATCGTACCCCAAACCGACACAGGTGGTCGGGTAGAGAATACCAAGGCGCTTGAGAGAACTCGGGTGAAGGAACTAGGCAAAATGGTACCGTAACTTCGGGAGAAGGTACGCTCCTGATGGTGAAGTCCCTTGCGGATGGAGCTGACGGGAGTCGCAGATACCAGGTGGCTGCAACTGTTTATTAAAAACACAGCACTGTGCAAAATCGTAAGATGACGTATACGGTGTGACGCCTGCCCGGTGCCGGAAGGTTAATTGATGGGGTTAGCGTATGCGAAGCTCTTGATCGAAGCCCCGGTAAACGGCGGCCGTAACTATAACGGTCCTAAGGTAGCGAAATTCCTTGTCGGGTAAGTTCCGACCTGCACGAATGGCGTAATGATGGCCACGCTGTCTCCACCCGAGACTCAGTGAAATTGAAATCGCTGTGAAGATGCAGTGTACCCGCGGCTAGACGGAAAGACCCCGTGAACCTTTACTACAGCTTGGCACTGAACATTGAGCCTACATGTGTAGGATAGGTGGGAGGCTTTGAAGCAGTCACGCCAGTGATTGTGGAGCCGACCTTGAAATACCACCCTTGTATGTTTGATGTTCTAACTTAGGCCCGTAATCCGGGTTGAGGACAGTGCCTGGTGGGTAGTTTGACTGGGGCGGTCTCCTCCCAAAGAGTAACGGAGGAGCACGAAGGTGGGCTAATCACGGTTGGACATCGTGAGGTTAGTGTAATGGCATAAGCCCGCTTGACTGCGAGAGTGACGGCTCGAGCAGGTGCGAAAGCAGGTCATAGTGATCCGGTGGTTCTGAATGGAAGGGCCATCGCTCAACGGATAAAAGGTACTCCGGGGATAACAGGCTGATACCGCCCAAGAGTTCATATCGACGGCGGTGTTTGGCACCTCGATGTCGGCTCATCACATCCTGGGGCTGAAGTCGGTCCCAAGGGTATGGCTGTTCGCCATTTAAAGTGGTACGCGAGCTGGGTTTAGAACGTCGTGAGACAGTTCGGTCCCTATCTGCCGTGGGCGTTGGAAGATTGAAGGGGGCTGCTCCTAGTACGAGAGGACCGGAGTGGACGAACCTCTGGTGTTCGGGTTGTGATGCCAATCGCATTGCCCGGTAGCTAAGTTCGGAATCGATAACCGCTGAAAGCATCTAAGCGGGAAGCGAGCCCTGAGATGAGTCTTCCCTGGCACTTAAAGTGTCCTGAAGGGTTGTTCGAGACCAGAACGTTGATAGGCAGGGTGTGTAAGTGCTGTGAGGCATTGAGCTAACCTGTACTAATTGCCCGTGAGACTTAACCATACAACACCGAAGGGGTTTTAGGGCTCTGAAGAGACTTGATTGTGGATATGAGAATACAGCTTTCCGGATTAGAAGAATTTGCCTGGCGGCCATAGCGTTTTGGACCCACCTGATTCCATGCCGAACTCAGAAGTGAAACGAAACAGCGCCGATGGTAGTGTGGGGTCTCCCCATGTGAGAGTAGGTCATCGCCAGGCTTTAATTATCGTTTTCAGGTTGAGATAAACCCGGAAACATGCTTGCTTCTTCAGGAAGCAGGTCACCATAAAGCTTTTCAGAAAGATGAAAGTTTTATGTTGACTTTCGAAGTAGGTAGCGTATTATACGCCTCCTGCCAAGGTGCTAAGGCACTGAAAGCAAAGCTCTTTAACAATATAGACCAATCAATCTGTGTGGGCACTCGTCGATAAACATCCAAAAGATTTTATCAATGATACGAGTGACCAACCGAACCGAGATTCTTTCGGGAATTGAAGTTCAGCACAGTCAATTCAGTCTTACATTTATGTAAGACGAACAGTATTCATTGAGCCGAAGCTTCAGCTTCAAAAAAACTTTTAATTGAAGAGTTTGATCATGGCTCAGATTGAACGCTGGCGGCAGGCCTAACACATGCAAGTCGAGCGGAAACGAGAGAAAGCTTGCTTTCTCGGCGTCGAGCGGCGGACGGGTGAGTAAAGCCTGGGAAATTGCCCTGATGTGGGGGATAACCATTGGAAACGATGGCTAATACCGCATAATGTCTACGGACCAAAGAGGGGGACCTTCGGGCCTCTCGCGTCAGGATATGCCCAGGTGGGATTAGCTAGTTGGTGAGGTAAGGGCTCACCAAGGCGACGATCCCTAGCTGGTCTGAGAGGATGATCAGCCACACTGGAACTGAGACACGGTCCAGACTCCTACGGGAGGCAGCAGTGGGGAATATTGCACAATGGGCGCAAGCCTGATGCAGCCATGCCGCGTGTATGAAGAAGGCCTTCGGGTTGTAAAGTACTTTCAGCAGTGAGGAAGGGGATAGTTTTAATAGAGCTGTTCTTTGACGTTAGCTGCAGAAGAAGCACCGGCTAACTCCGTGCCAGCAGCCGCGGTAATACGGAGGGTGCGAGCGTTAATCGGAATTACTGGGCGTAAAGCGCATGCAGGTGGTCTGTTAAGTCAGATGTGAAAGCCCGGGGCTTAACCTCGGAGTTGCATTTGAAACTGGCAGGCTAGAGTACTGTAGAGGGGGGTAGAATTTCAGGTGTAGCGGTGAAATGCGTAGAGATCTGAAGGAATACCGGTGGCGAAGGCGGCCCCCTGGACAGATACTGACACTCAGATGCGAAAGCGTGGGGAGCAAACAGGATTAGATACCCTGGTAGTCCACGCCGTAAACGATGTCTACTTGGAGGTTGTGACCCAGAGTCGTGGCTTTCGGAGCTAACGCGTTAAGTAGACCGCCTGGGGAGTACGGTCGCAAGATTAAAACTCAAATGAATTGACGGGGGCCCGCACAAGCGGTGGAGCATGTGGTTTAATTCGATGCAACGCGAAGAACCTTACCTACTCTTGACATCCAGAGAAGCCGGAAGAGATTCTGGTGTGCCTTCGGGAGCTCTGAGACAGGTGCTGCATGGCTGTCGTCAGCTCGTGTTGTGAAATGTTGGGTTAAGTCCCGCAACGAGCGCAACCCTTATCCTTGATTGCCAGCGGTTAGGCCGGGAACTTCAGGGAGACTGCCGGTGATAAACCGGAGGAAGGTGGGGACGACGTCAAGTCATCATGGCCCTTACGAGTAGGGCTACACACGTGCTACAATGGCGTATACAGAGGGCAGCTAACTCGCGAGAGCATGCGAATCCCAAAAAGTACGTCGTAGTCCGGATTGGAGTCTGCAACTCGACTCCATGAAGTCGGAATCGCTAGTAATCGTAGATCAGAATGCTACGGTGAATACGTTCCCGGGCCTTGTACACACCGCCCGTCACACCATGGGAGTGGGCTGCAAAAGAAGCAGGTAGTTTAACCTTCGGGAGGACGCTTGCCACTTTGTGGTTCATGACTGGGGTGAAGTCGTAACAAGGTAGCGCTAGGGGAACCTGGCGCTGGATCACCTCCTTACGTAAAGATGTTGTTGTATGAGTGTTCACACAGATTGATTTGGTTTATAGAAGTAGCGCAATGTCCCGTTCGTCTAGAGGCCTAGGACACCGCCCTTTCACGGCGGTAACAGGGGTTCGACTCCCCTACGGGATACCACTTTCCTGAAGTGAAAAGGGGTCGTTAGCTCAGCTGGTAGAGCAGTTGGCTTTTAACCAATTGGTCACAGGTTCGAATCCTGTACGACCCACCATTTTCTTAGGAAGTTAGCTTTATTTAAGCACTCAAGATGGGGCTATAGCTCAGCTGGGAGAGCGCCTGCCTTGCACGCAGGAGGTCTGCGGTTCGATCCCGCATAGCTCCACCATCTTGAACAAAGTGGGCGATTAGCTCAGTTGGGAGAGCACCTGCCTTACAAGCAGGGGGTCACTGGTTCGAACCCGGTATCGCCCACCACTTTCTAAATATTTTTGGTCCGAATGTCCAAACCACCTGCTGATGTTGTTGTGGTTCGGTTTTTTGGCGCCGAAAGTCATTAGAAAGTGTTGCCTGACTCTCAGGAATAACACATTGCTCTTTAACAATTTGGAAAGCTGACAAAGTAATGGTTGTTTTTTTAAGAAACAACAGATTACTTGTAAAAGTTCTCAATACTTTCTCGAAAGAGAAAGACCAACACAATCAAGTGTTCTTGGAATACATTTAATGTATGTATTCAATTGAGTCCGGCAAAACCAGTCTCTCGCTCATGTAAATCAATGAGAGACAACTTTGGTTGCTGACAGTGCAATCTGAAACTTCTTCGGGTTGTATGGTTAAGTGACTAAGCGTACACGGTGGATGCCTTGGCAGTCAGAGGCGATGAAGGACGTACTAACTTGCGATAAGCTCAGATGAGGCAGTAAGAGCCACTTGAGTCTGAGATTTCCGAATGGGGAAACCCACATGCATAAGCATGTATCATTAACTGAATCCATAGGTTAATGAGGCGAACCGGGAGAACTGAAACATCTAAGTACCCCGAGGAAAAGAAATCAACCGAGATTCCGAAAGTAGCGGCGAGCGAAATCGGACCAGCCCTTAAGCATAGGCAGCGTCAGGTGAAGTGTCTGGAAAGGCACGCGATACAGGGTGACAGCCCCGTAACCGGCAGCGCTGCTTAAGTGAAATCGAGTAAGGCGGGACACGTGATATCCTGTCTGAATATGGGGGGACCATCCTCCAAGGCTAAATACTCCTGACTGACCGATAGTGAACCAGTACCGTGAGGGAAAGGCGAAAAGAACCCCTGTGAGGGGAGTGAAATAGAACCTGAAACCGTGTACGTACAAGCAGTAGGAGCAGGCTTTGTCCTGTGACTGCGTACCTTTTGTATAATGGGTCAGCGACTTATATTCAGTGGCAAGGTTAACCGTATAGGGGAGCCGTAGCGAAAGCGAGTCTTAACTGGGCGCTTAGTCTCTGGATATAGACCCGAAACCGGGTGATCTAGCCATGGGCAGGTTGAAGGTTGAGTAACATCAACTGGAGGACCGAACCGACTAATGTTGAAAAATTAGCGGATGACTTGTGGCTAGGGGTGAAAGGCCAATCAAACCCGGAGATAGCTGGTTCTCCCCGAAAGCTATTTAGGTAGCGCCTCGGACGAATACTACTGGGGGTAGAGCACTGTTAAGGCTAGGGGGTCATCCCGACTTACCAACCCTTTGCAAACTCCGAATACCAGTAAGTACTATCCGGGAGACACACGGCGGGTGCTAACGTCCGTCGTGGAGAGGGAAACAACCCAGACCGCCAGCTAAGGTCCCAAATTACAGCTAAGTGGGAAACGATGTGGGAAGGCTCAGACAGCTAGGATGTTGGCTTAGAAGCAGCCATCATTTAAAGAAAGCGTAATAGCTCACTAGTCGAGTCGGCCTGCGCGGAAGATGTAACGGGGCTAAGCTGTAAACCGAAGCTGCGGCAATGTGATTTATCATATTGGGTAGGGGAGCGTTCTGTAAGCGGCTGAAGGTGTGCTGTAAGGCATGCTGGACGTATCAGAAGTGCGAATGCTGACATGAGTAACGACAAAGGGGGTGAAAAACCTCCTCGCCGGAAGACCAAGGGTTCCTGTCCAACGTTAATCGGGGCAGGGTGAGTCGACCCCTAAGGCGAGGCCGAAAGGCGTAGTCGATGGGAAACGGGTTAATATTCCCGTACTTGTTGTGAATGCGATGGGGGGACGGAGAAGGCTAGGTGGGCCTGGCGACGGTTGTCCAGGTTCAAGTGCGTAGGCTGTGGGATTAGGCAAATCCGGTTCCACAACAGGCTGAGACACGATGTCGAGCTGCTACGGTAGTGAAGTCATTGATGCCATGCTTCCGGGAAAAGCCTCTAAGCTTCAGTTCACAAGAAATCGTACCCCAAACCGACACAGGTGGTCGGGTAGAGAATACCAAGGCGCTTGAGAGAACTCGGGTGAAGGAACTAGGCAAAATGGTACCGTAACTTCGGGAGAAGGTACGCTCCTGATGGTGAAGTCCCTTGCGGATGGAGCTGACGGGAGTCGCAGATACCAGGTGGCTGCAACTGTTTATTAAAAACACAGCACTGTGCAAAATCGTAAGATGACGTATACGGTGTGACGCCTGCCCGGTGCCGGAAGGTTAATTGATGGGGTTAGCGTATGCGAAGCTCTTGATCGAAGCCCCGGTAAACGGCGGCCGTAACTATAACGGTCCTAAGGTAGCGAAATTCCTTGTCGGGTAAGTTCCGACCTGCACGAATGGCGTAATGATGGCCACGCTGTCTCCACCCGAGACTCAGTGAAATTGAAATCGCTGTGAAGATGCAGTGTACCCGCGGCTAGACGGAAAGACCCCGTGAACCTTTACTACAGCTTGGCACTGAACATTGAGCCTACATGTGTAGGATAGGTGGGAGGCTTTGAAGCAGTCACGCCAGTGATTGTGGAGCCGACCTTGAAATACCACCCTTGTATGTTTGATGTTCTAACTTAGGCCCGTAATCCGGGTTGAGGACAGTGCCTGGTGGGTAGTTTGACTGGGGCGGTCTCCTCCCAAAGAGTAACGGAGGAGCACGAAGGTGGGCTAATCACGGTTGGACATCGTGAGGTTAGTGTAATGGCATAAGCCCGCTTGACTGCGAGAGTGACGGCTCGAGCAGGTGCGAAAGCAGGTCATAGTGATCCGGTGGTTCTGAATGGAAGGGCCATCGCTCAACGGATAAAAGGTACTCCGGGGATAACAGGCTGATACCGCCCAAGAGTTCATATCGACGGCGGTGTTTGGCACCTCGATGTCGGCTCATCACATCCTGGGGCTGAAGTCGGTCCCAAGGGTATGGCTGTTCGCCATTTAAAGTGGTACGCGAGCTGGGTTTAGAACGTCGTGAGACAGTTCGGTCCCTATCTGCCGTGGGCGTTGGAAGATTGAAGGGGGCTGCTCCTAGTACGAGAGGACCGGAGTGGACGAACCTCTGGTGTTCGGGTTGTGATGCCAATCGCATTGCCCGGTAGCTAAGTTCGGAATCGATAACCGCTGAAAGCATCTAAGCGGGAAGCGAGCCCTGAGATGAGTCTTCCCTGGCACTTAAAGTGTCCTGAAGGGTTGTTCGAGACCAGAACGTTGATAGGCAGGGTGTGTAAGTGCTGTGAGGCATTGAGCTAACCTGTACTAATTGCCCGTGAGACTTAACCATACAACACCAAAGGGGTTTTAGGGCTCTGAAGAGACTTGATTGTGAATATGAGAATACAGCTTTCCGGATTAGAAGAATTTGCTTGGCGGCCATAGCGTTTTGGACCCACCTGATTCCATGCCGAACTCAGAAGTGAAACGAAACAGCGCCGATGGTAGTGTGGGGTCTCCCCATGTGAGAGTAGGTCATCGCCAGGCTTACATTATGTTTTTGTCTTTGAGAAGATGAGAACGAGGCTAAATGAAGCAGCAGTTGCATCAGACTTGATTTAGCAGACAGATTGAAAAGTGGAGCGGTAGTTCAGTTGGTTAGAATACCGGCCTGTCACGCCGGGGGTCGCGGGTTCGAGTCCCGTCCGCTCCGCCACTTATTTGAAGCCTCAGTTGCAAGACTGGGGCTTTTTTACGTTCTGGCGGCGGGTTCAGTGGGTTCACCTTTTATAGAAAGACCGCGGCCTGTTACACCGGGGGGCGCGCTGTCCTTTAAATGGAAAGGGAGTCCCGTCCGCTCCGCCACTTATTGAAGCCTCAGTTGTAAGACTGGGGCTTTTTTACATTCTGGCGACTGGTTTCTGTTGTTTTGCCCCAAAGGTTTCAGCCTGCTTACACCGGTTTCCACGCTGACCAACCTATCCATTCTGAATCTATTCCGGCCTCCTAAGCCCGAATGATGTATAGATATATAAATATATAAATATATAAATATATAAATATATAAATATATCGAGGATGCATATTTGTATGAAAAGAGAATATAGCAATAATGAGGAAGGATATAGATTAGAAGTAGTGAAGGTAATTTACTTGCCCTAACTTACCAGAAAACATAATTTCCCATCAACGCAACATATCCTCAAGATCAAATAGCGATCCAATTCGGAGATCACAGAATAGCCTGTGATCTACATTTCTATTTTGAATTATCGAATGGCTTTGTGCTTCATGAGATTGTTGAAAAATCTTAATAGGAAGATCTGGATTATTAGATGGGGGATTTCCATGGAGTGAGGTTATAGCCATTGAGACGGGAATAACGACTCACCGCCTCAATACGCTTTCTACAATATAGCCAAATGAATAGAACTACTCAGTACCGGCCTCAATTTTTTTGGCTTTTTCTATCATCGGTGTAATCGTTGAGCCCTGAACCAGAATTGAGAAAACCACTACAGCATAGGTCATTACCAGAATAATTTCTTTCACATCAATGAGTTTTTCCGGGATAACCAAGAAGCCTGACGGTATAGAGAGTGCCATAGCTAGGGCTAAACCGCCTCTAAGTCCTCCCCAAGTCAATATTCTCACTGACCATCTGTTGTATTGGCGATAACGTTTGAATCCGATATATGACACGTAGACACTGAGATATCGTCCTGCCAATACCAGCGGTACTGCAATTGCCATCATGATCCAGTCTTCTTCATGGAATTCGAAGAGTAGCATTGACATCCCGATCAACAGGAAAAGGACACCGTTGAGAAACTCATCAACCAGTTCCCAGAAATGGTCCAGATGCTCTTCACTTTCTTTGGAAAACCCAATAAAGCGGGTCCAGTTGCCAATCATGATTCCTGATACGACCATAGCCAATGGACCTGACACATGAATAATTTCGGCGAATGCATAACCTGCGGTAGGAACACCAATGGTAAGTAATAACTCCATTGAGTGGTCATCGGTTGAGCTAATGAGATAATGAAATACGATCCCCAGAGCTAGTCCGTAGACTATCCCGCCAATAGCTTCCTGAATAAACAGCAGAGATACACTTCCGACTGTCGGTGGCTCAGAACCAAAAGCGATTGTAAATATTGTTACGAAGATAACTAGGCCAAAACCGTCGTTAAACAGTGACTCCCCCTCGATCTGAGTCGATATTCTTTTAGGTGCATCCAGTTTTTTCACAATGGCAAGAACGGCGATCGGGTCGGTAGGAGAGATCAGTGCGCCGAACAGCAGACAGTATACCAGATCGAAGTTAATACCGATTAGCTGGCAGATGCCATATAAGGAGAAGCCGATAAAGAAAGTGGAGAATAGTGTTGCACCAAGAGCAAGTACCGCAATTTCCCATTTTTGATCTTTCAGGTTCGGGAGTTTGATCCCAAGTCCGCCTGCAAAGAGAAGAAACCCTAAAATTCCCTTTAGAAGGAAGTTTTCAAAGTTGATGCTACTCATCGTAGTTGTCGCAATTTGGGTCAAGTGAAACCAGTCGTTTTGACCTGCAATTAAGATAAGCAAAGAAAGCATCATTGAACCTGCAGTAATTGCGATAGTTGTCTGCATTCTGCTTATCTTACTGTTTAGAAAAGCAATAATCATCGCTGCGGCAGCAAGAAAACATAGCGTATGGTAGACCGACATTCTTCTCTCTTCACATCTGAAAAACTAGGTTTGAAATTTTCCTTTGATGCCGGGTAAATAGCAATCATTTTTTCTTATAGTGAGAAGATTCATTTTCGTGCTAAATTGTTCTATATAGATCCGTATGGACGTCTAGATTTCTAATGGTTGTATGGTAGGATGGAGCAAAAATAAAGGGATGGGTCGTTAAAGTGAGTAGTGTTAGACATCAGATAGAAGAGCAGCTTCGGAAACGTATTCTGTTGATTGATGGTGGTATGGGTACCATGATTCAGGGGTACAAATTACAGGAAGAGGACTATCGCGGAGAACGTTTTGCTGACTGGCATAGTGATTTGAAGGGTAATAACGATCTACTTGTATTGACTCAACCAGATTTAATCAAAGAAATTCATTCGGCTTATCTCGAAGCCGGTGCTGATATTCTTGAGACCAACACATTTAATGCAACCTCCATCGCGATGGCCGATTATGATATGCAGTCTCTAAGCAATGAGATTAACTTTGCTGCTGCTAAATTAGCCAGAGAAGTTGCGGATCAGTGGTCAGTTAAAACACCGGATCGACCTCGTTATGTCGCTGGGGTTCTTGGTCCGACAAACCGAACATGCTCTATTTCTCCGGATGTAAATGATCCGGGATTCCGTAATGTCACTTTCGATACTTTGGTTGCTGCCTATTCTGACTCGACCCGGGCATTGATCAAAGGTGGTGTCGATCTGATCATGCTTGAAACAATCTTTGATACGCTTAATGCGAAAGCCTGTGCTTTTGCTGTTGAGAGTGTGTTTGAAGAATTAAATATTACATTACCTGTTATGATCTCAGGGACAATTACTGATGCCTCCGGACGAACACTTTCTGGCCAAACGACAGAAGCATTTTATAACTCATTACGGCATGTTCAACCTTTATCATTTGGTTTGAATTGTGCCCTTGGCCCGGATGAACTGCGCCCTTATGTCGAAGAGCTGTCCCGAATATCTGAATCTTTTGTCTCTGCTCACCCCAATGCCGGTCTTCCTAATGCTTTTGGTGAATATGATCTATCCCCGGAAGAGATGGCTGAGCATATTAGCGAATGGGCAAGAGCTGGCTTTTTGAATCTGGTTGGAGGATGTTGTGGAACCACTCCGGAACATATCCGCCATATATCTTTGGCTGTGGAGGGTGTAAAGCCGCGTACTTTACCTGAGATTCCAGTAGCGTGCCGATTGTCAGGTCTGGAGCCATTACAGATTGAGAAAGATACACTGTTTGTCAATGTTGGTGAACGGACAAACGTTACCGGTTCTGCCAGATTTAAGCGTTTAATTAAAGAAGAGCTTTACGATGAAGCTTTAGATGTAGCCAGACAACAGGTTGAAAATGGTGCTCAGATCATCGATATCAACATGGATGAAGGGATGTTGGATGCTGAAGCTTGTATGGTGCGCTTCTTAAATTTATGTGCTTCTGAACCAGAGATTTCAAAAGTCCCGGTGATGGTCGATTCTTCCAAATGGGAGGTTATTGAAGCTGGCTTAAAATGTATTCAGGGCAAAGGGATTGTTAATTCAATCTCGATGAAAGAAGGAAAAGAAAAGTTTGTTCATCAGGCTAAGCTGATTCGTCGTTATGGTGCTGCTGTTGTTGTGATGGCATTTGATGAAGTCGGTCAGGCTGATACCCGTGAACGGAAAATTGAAATTTGTACCAATGCTTATCGTATCTTGGTTGATGAAGTCGGTTTCCCTCCGGAAGATATTATTTTCGACCCGAATATTTTTGCTGTCGCAACAGGGATCGATGAGCATAATAACTATGCGCTTGATTTTATCAATGCTGTCGGTGACATCAAAAGGGATCTGCCTTATGCCATGGTATCTGGCGGTGTCTCGAACGTTTCTTTCTCTTTCCGGGGAAACAATTATGTCCGGGAAGCCATTCACGCAGTATTCCTCTATCACTGTTTTAAAAATGGTATGGATATGGGGATCGTAAATGCCGGACAGCTCGAGATTTACGACAATGTACCTGAAAAGCTTAGAGATGCGGTTGAAGATGTTGTTCTGAACCGGCGAGATGATAGCACAGAGCGTCTGCTGGAGATCGCAGAAGAGTATCGTGAAAATGCTGTCGGTAAAGCGGACGATGCATCAGCACTGGAATGGCGAACCTGGCCGGTATCTAAACGCCTGGAACATGCACTTGTGAAAGGGATTACGGAATTTATTACCGAAGATACTGAAGAAGCCAGACAGCAAGCCTCAAAACCTCTGGCGGTGATCGAAGGTCCGCTCATGGATGGTATGAATGTGGTCGGTGATCTGTTCGGTGAGGGAAAAATGTTTCTTCCGCAGGTGGTGAAGTCTGCCCGGGTAATGAAGCAGGCGGTTGCCTACCTCGAGCCATATATAAATGCAGAGAAGCAAGCTGGCACTTCCAATGGAAAAATCCTGTTGGCGACAGTGAAAGGCGATGTGCACGATATCGGTAAGAACATTGTCGGGGTAGTTCTTCAGTGTAATAACTACGAGATCATTGATCTTGGTGTCATGGTTCCCTGTGAACAGATACTGAAGGTTGCGAAAGAAGAGCAGGTCGATATTGTCGGTTTATCCGGACTGATTACACCGTCATTGGATGAAATGGTTCATGTTGCCAAAGAGATGGAACGGCAGGGATTTGAACTGCCCTTATTGATCGGTGGTGCAACCACATCTAAGGCTCATACCGCAGTAAAGATTGAACAGAATTATCATCAGCCGGTGGTTTATGTGAATAATGCCTCCCGGGCTGTGGGAGTCTGTACTTCTCTGCTATCTGATGAATTACGTCCCGGATTTGTTGAGAAGCTGAATCTTGACTATGAACGGACCCGGGATCAACATGCCCGTAAAACCCCGAGAACCCGGCCGATAACTCTCGAAGAAGCGAGGGCAAATCGTGTTGCGATTGACTGGAACAGCTATACACCACCTACTCCGCTAAAAAGTGGTATTCAGGTATTTGATGATTTTGACGTTGCAACGCTTCGCCGATACATTGACTGGACACCATTTTTCATGACGTGGTCTTTGATGGGTAAGTATCCGGCGATTCTGGATCATGAGGAAGTCGGAGAAGAAGCTCGTCGCCTGTTTAACGATGCGAATGCATTTCTGGATCGGGTTGAAAGCGAAGGTCTGATGAAAGCCCGGGGGATTTGCGCATTATTCCCGGCAGCCAGTGTCGGAGATGATATTGAAGTTTATACCGATGAATCTCGCACGGAAGTTGCCCACAGGCTATACCATTTGCGCCAGCAAACTCAAAAGCCGAAAGGTTATAACTACTGTCTTTCCGATTATATTGCGCCGCGTTCCAGTGGGAAAAAAGACTGGATTGGTGCGTTTGCAGTGACTGGCGGAATTGGTGAAAGAGAGTTGGCCGATGCATATAAAGCAAAAGGTGATGATTATAATGCCATTATGATTCAGGCTGTTGCAGATCGACTAGCTGAAGCTTTTGCCGAATACTTGCATGAGAAGGTGCGTAAAGAGATATGGGGTTATTCTGCAGATGAGAATCTGTCGAATGATGATCTGGTTAGGGAAAAGTATCAGGGTATCAGACCCGCTCCCGGTTATCCTGCCTGTCCGGAACATACGGAAAAAGCAGCTATATGGGAAATGCTTCAGGTGGAAGAGAATATCGGGATGTCTTTGACAAGCAGCTACGCTATGTGGCCGGGGGCATCCGTTTCAGGCTGGTATTTCTCTCATCCTGATTCCCGTTATTTTGCAGTTGCCGGTATTCAGGAAGATCAGGTACAGAGTTATGCAGAGAGAAAAGGCTGGAGCAGAGAAGAAGCTGAAAAGTGGCTTGCCCCGAATATGGAATAATGCCCTTTAATTTCGCTGTTTCCAGAACGGAATGTAGAAAAGAGGTTGGCATTGCCAACCTCTTTAATCAATATGGCCCTCGGCTCTTATGCTTTGTCTTGTTGTTCGAAGAGATCCTGATGTAGTTTCTGAATGACACTCTTCGCGTCATCAGCATCAACGAGAAAACACAGATTATGGTCACTGGCACCATAACAGATCATGCGCATGTTGTAGTCTCCCAGTGTGCTGAATACTTCTTTTGCATAACCTTTCGTTTCCATATGATTACCAATCAGAGCAACCAGACTCAGGTTCCGTTCAACTTCAATATGAGCCAGCTCTTCCAATTCTGCCCGGGCTGCTGCGGGAAGCTCCGGAGCACCACCTGAAGTATCTGTTTTATCCAGAGTAATCGAGACACTAATTTCAGAAGTTGTAATCAAATCGACAGAGATTTTATGCTTGGCCAAAATTTCAAAAACCTTCGCCAGAAATCCATAGGCATGGAACATTTTTGCGCTACGAATGGTCACCATAGTCTGGTTGGCTCTTAATGCCAACGCCCGGAAATAGGGTGAATTCTCCACTCGTCTCCGAATCCAGGTTCCACCTTTTTCCGGTTCTTTCGATGAACCGACGAATACGGGGATGCCGTGACGAAGTGCAGGAAGTAGTGTTGAGGGATGAAGAATCTTAGCCCCAAAATTCGCCATCTCAGAAGCTTCGCTGAAGCTGATCTCAGGTATCGGTGCAGCTTTGGGGGCGATACGCGGGTCGGTTGTGTATATTCCGGGTACATCGGTCCAGATTTCCAGACCGGATGCCTGAACGGCTTCGGCAATCAGGGCGGCAGAATAATCACTACCACCCCGACCAAGGGTTGTGGTGTTACCCTGCTCGTCTGAGCCAATGAATCCCTGAGTGACGACAAGGTGGCTATGACATAGAGGAGCCAGTTTTTCTTTAGCCAGTGTTGCAGTGATTTCAATCTGTGGTTCTGCCCGGCCATAGTGATCATCAGTACGCAGTACTTCACGGATGTCAAACCTGACAGCATCCATTCCCCGGTCTTTCAGAACCTGAGTCAGAATATGGGTAGAGATTAACTCTCCACAGGCAACCAAGTGATCGGTTAGCTTATTACTTGATTGAAAAGATGCTGCATCTGCAAGACTGCCGATTGTGTCAAGAATCATTTGTACAGCTTCTTTGACTGAGTCCTGCTCTTTCAGATGCTCAATGATTGAAAAGTGAATATCAGCCAGTTGCTCTAATATTGATGTGCGTCTTTCTGCATCCTGAACCCCATTAGCCAGTTCTACCAGCAGATTGGTGACACCAGAGCAGGCACTGCTGACAACAAGCTTTGTGTCCGGATTACTTTCGATGACTGCAGCACAACGACTCATAGCTTCGAAGTTGGCTACACTGGTTCCGCCAAACTTGGCGACATTGAATGCACTCACGGCATTTCTCCCACGACTTCCTAAAATAAAAAATGTTGTTGGTTTACCAACGTCCAATGTTTGAAGAGCGTATTTCTAGAGCAAAGATAGAGGTGATTCATGAAAGGAGACCTCAGAAGCTCTCCACCAGTTTAGCACTGATGACAGTTGAAGGGATTCAGCCCATTCACCCGACAGTCCAAATCCACAACTATAGACTGTCTCGGCACTACTCCCCCTGAGTATTTTGTTTTGGAGTTGAGGCTCCACAAAATACCTGCCTGGGCAGTGCTCCTCTTCTGCTTGATAGCTTAGGTATTGAACGTTTTTGCCTTGTGAATGTCAATGGCAAATTAGATGAAGTTGATGAATTTTATCTATAGGCTCAGATTCCGGAAACATATTCGACTAGACTTGTGTCGGATAGCTTTCTTATTGGAGAAGCGTTAGCCTGATATATAATTTCCGGCGAATGTGAATGAAAGGAGTCAGTTCATGAATATACAAAGTTTTTTCCCACCCCGAAGAACATTAATGGGCCCGGGTCCGTCTGATATTCATCCTCGGGTGTTACAGGCTTTAAGTCGGCCGACAATTGGCCATCTTGATCCGTTATTTATCCAGATGATGGATGAGTTGAAGTCACTCTTACAATATGCATTTCAAACCAATAATGAATTTACAATCGCAGTTTCTGCACCGGGAAGTGCCGGAATGGAGGCCTGTTTTGTGAATTTACTGGAGCCGGGAGATACGGTTATCGTTTGTCGTAACGGTGTTTTTGGTGAACGCATGCGGGAGAATGTCGTGCGCTGTGGCGCAAATGCAGTTCTGGTTGATAATGAATGGGGACAGAGCGTTTCTGTTGATAAAGTTGAGCAGGCTATTCGGGAACATCCAGAAGCAAAAATTCTGGCATTCGTGCATGCTGAAACATCGACCGGGGCATTAAGTGATGCTGAAGCTCTGGGACGTTTAGCTAAACAGCATGGCCTGTTAACCATTGTTGATACAGTGACGTCATTAGGCGGTGTACCGCTCTATGTAGATGAATGGCAGCTTGATGCTGTTTATTCTGGCAGCCAGAAATGTCTTTCCTGTGTTCCCGGACTTTCTCCGCTGACGTTTTCTCCGGCAGCGATTGAAAAAATCAAGAGCCGGAAGACCCCCGTTCAGAGCTGGTTCCTTGATCAGACGTTGGTCATGGGATACTGGAGCGGGCAACAGAAACGGAGTTACCATCATACTGCACCGGTAAATACCTTGTATGCTTTGCATGAAGCTTTATTGCTATTGCAAGAAGAGTCGCTGGAGTCTTCGTGGCGCAGACATCAGCAGATGCATCAACAGCTCAGAAGTGGTCTGGAACAACTGGGGCTGACATTTGTTGTAGAAGAATCAGAACGGTTACCGCAGCTGAATACGGTCCGAATTCCGGAAGGAATTGAGGATGAGTGGGTCAGAACCTATTTACTTCACCACTATAATCTGGAAATTGGTGCCGGGTTAGGACAGTTTGCCGGGAATGCATGGAGAATCGGTTTAATGGGATATAGTGCCCGAACCGAGAATATTGCTCTTTGTCTGAAAGCACTGGAAGATGCGTTGGCTCAGTGTCAGGCAAGTGTACCCATGAGATAAAACAGCTTATGGCATTTCCTGCGGAAGTTCATCATTTCCTGAGATGGTAAAAGAATACTGAGGGAATAGATACTCAGCTTCGATTCGGGATTGTTCCGCACGATTCATATCCCCTGTGTGCCGGTATAAGGTAATGAGCAACTGATAATATACCGGCCTGGGCTGCCTCTGGATTAACCCGAGTAACCAGGGAATATAAGTACTCAACTGTTGCCGGTGCTTTTCCGTATCTTTTTGCTTCAACTGGTGGATAAG
The DNA here is from genome assembly GCF_024346955.1 of Vibrio mangrovi. Taxonomy (NCBI): domain Bacteria; kingdom Pseudomonadati; phylum Pseudomonadota; class Gammaproteobacteria; order Vibrionales; family Vibrionaceae; genus Vibrio; species Vibrio mangrovi. The sequence goes on from NZ_AP024883.1 coordinate 481,323, forward strand.
TTGCTCCTGCATCAGACGATCCTTCCATAATAAAGGGAAATGAATGTTCTTCAGTAGTGTAATATCTTGTTCTTGCTTATATAGACTAAAAATAACCTGTGTTTTGAGTATTGCTCCAAAGTAAAGCAGTGTTGAAACAGGTAATACAATCATTGTTCCCTGCAAAATACGGGTTGCCAGTGTATGTAGTGATACGCTTTTGTATTTTGCAACGCGTTGATCGACCCAAAACAGCAGGATGATGAAGGTTATCCAGTGAATGGCGGACAGACAAAATACATCATCGATTTGACACTCTAATGCGATTGGGAAAAGCAGGGAGAGTGTCGCCAGACGGGTTTTAGGTTTTGCATAATATATACGCCCCAGAACGAATAGAACGGCCAGAGTAATCGCAAATATAGGCAGGAGACCGCCTTCAATTCCCCAGTAAAGCACCTCATTATGCGGATGTGACAGTCCTGCCAATGGGGATGGATAATCCGGGTTTAGTTGATGTTGGCGTGAACTGTATAGCACATATTCTTCTTCAAAATGTCCGTAGCCATAGCCGGTAAAGGGCTTTTCTATCAACATATCTACTGTTTGAGTCAGGCTGCCTGATAAAGGTGACAGGCGTTTTAAGTACTGAGAGCTAAATGGCGTTGAGTAAAGTGCCTGAATCAGGATGAAGCCAAGTAGCGTTCCTGCCCCGATAGAAATACTCCATCCCCAGAGCCTTTTTCTGCTGGCAAAGCGATAGAGATAAGGAAATATTGCCAGAATCCCAATGAGCGTCACTCCCCATCCGGTTACAGAGCGGAGTAATACTAAAAGAGGGATTGAAAGTAATGGTGTGATGTACAGCAGGCCAGCAATACTTATTTGAGTCTGGTATTTCTTCAAATGCCTGGAAAGCAAATACCCTGATGCAAGAATACCGGTTGCTATATAAGTCGCGAATGTATTTGCTGTCGGAAATACGCCGAGAGGAACAACGGACGGATTTTTCAGTAGCTGATAGTAAGCCAGACATCCTTCAATCAATGTTGAGAGCACAATTAACCAGATAAGCCTGTGCTTATGCTTATTGCTAAAACGAAATTGTTGGATGACAGAAAAAAGAAAAAGCCCTCCCCATAATGCAATTACCCGGGAAGCGGTAAGCTTGATTGATGCGTTGTGGTAGAACAACGGAATGGATAGCAACAGACAACATAAAAAGAGACCAATGGTCAGTTTTGAATATCTGACTTTCCGGGTCCGGACTATCTGCAGCAGTCCTACGGAAATCGCAATACTAACCAAAAACCAGGTTGCGATGTTAAACGGAAGTATGACTTCATTTCCTGCATCAGAGTAAAAGGGAAGATGCAGTGCAAAAAGATACAGGACCCCGATAACAAACAGGAAAGGTCGATTTAAAGGAATTTTTACCGGAGGAGTTTCAAGTTGAGTTCCCCGGACGATTAGTATCGCCATAGTCTCATTTAAATTGCGGGGAGAGGCATGTTCTTAATTTGTATTCCTCTCCCCATAGGAAGCATAGGGGTTATTCTAACATAGGTTTCAGAAAACGTGCTGTATGAGAACCAGCTACATCAGCGACATCTTCTGGTGTTCCCTGAGCAATGATTTCGCCACCACCCTGTCCACCTTCCGGGCCCAGATCAACAATCCAGTCGGCGGTTTTGATGACATCCAGGTTGTGTTCAATAACTACAACGGTGTTTCCATGATCACGGAGCCGATGAAGTACGGAGAGTAGTTGTTGAATGTCGTGGAAGTGTAGCCCTGTTGTTGGTTCATCGAGAATATATAAAGTTTTTCCAGTATCCCGTTTAGAAAGTTCTCGGGCCAGTTTTACCCGTTGAGCTTCACCACCTGAAAGAGTAGTCGCCGCCTGACCTAAGCGAATATAAGAGAGTCCGACATCCATTAGGGTTTGCAGTTTTCTGGCGATGACAGGGACAGGATCGAAGAAAGCTCTGGCATCTTCGACCGTCATTTCAAGCACTTCGTCAATTGTTTTTCCTTTGTACCGAACTTCCAGCGTTTCCCGGTTATAACGTTTGCCTTTACAGATATCACAAGGGACATAAACATCAGGCAGGAAGTGCATTTCTACTTTTATTACCCCGTCACCCTGACAGGCTTCACATCTACCGCCACGAACATTAAAACTAAATCGTCCCGGTTTATAACCGCGTGAACGTGACTCTTGAGTACCGGCAAACAACTCACGAATCGGCGTAAAAATTCCGGTATAAGTGGCCGGATTTGAGCGTGGTGTCCGACCGATAGGACTCTGGTCAATATCAATCACTTTGTCGAGTTGATTGAGTCCTTGAATTTTTTTGTAAGGGGCGGGTTCTTCAACGCTGGCTCCATTCAGTTCGATATGAGCTATTTTATAAAATGTATCATTGATAAGTGTCGATTTCCCTGAACCTGAAACACCGGTTACACAGGTGAATAATCCAATTGGGATTGTCAGGGAAACTTCTTTCAGATTGTTTCCGCTGGCTCCAAGCAGCTCGACGACTTTCTTTGGATCATATGGTGTTCTTTGGGATGGAATCGTTATTGACTTCTCCCCACTCAGGTATTGGCCGGTCAGGGAATCTGGTGTTGCAATGATTTCTTCTACATGCCCTTGTGCGACAATATGCCCGCCATGAACTCCGGCTCCCGGACCGATATCGACGATATAATCAGCCATCCGGATTGCATCTTCATCATGTTCAACGACGATCACTGTGTTTCCTAAATCACGAAGGTGTGTCAAGGTCTGGAGGAGCCTTTCATTATCCCGCTGATGTAAACCGATTGAGGGTTCATCCAGAACATACATTACTCCAACCAATCCGGCTCCGATTTGACTGGCAAGTCGGATTCTCTGTGCTTCACCACCGGAAAGGGTTTCAGCACTGCGTGAAAGGTTGAGATAATTCAGGCCGACATTGACCAGAAACTGGAGTCGATCATTGATCTCTTTCATGACTTTCTCAGCAATCTGGGCCTTTTGACCAGTTAACTGTAATGACTGGAAGAACGTTAGCGCTTCAGAAATACTCAGTTCAACAATCTCAGGAAGAGAAGTCTCATTGACGAAAACATGTCGGGCTTCTTCACGGAGTCTGGCTCCCTGGCAACTGGCACATGGCTTGGTGGAGATAAACTTAATCAGCTCTTCCCGAACCGAATTCGATTCAGTCTCTTTATATCTTCTCTCCAGATTACTCAGAATACCTTCGAAAGGATGATTCTTGACCCGGATATCTCCACGATCATTGACATATTTAAACTCGACTGACTGCATTCCTGAGCCTTGCAGGATAACATCTTGGATTTTCTTTGGTAATTTTTCAAAAGGTGTCGTTAATTCAAAATCATAATGCTCAGCGAGTGAAGTAAGCATCTGAAAATAGTAGAAGTTCTTTTTGTCCCATCCACGAATCGCTCCATCGGCCAGACTTAAACTTTTGTTCTGAACGACTCTGGAAGGATCAAAATATTGCTGAACACCTAAACCATCACAAGTATGGCATGCACCTGCCGGGTTATTGAATGAGAACAGTCTTGGTTCTAGTTCTTGCATACTATAGCCACAATGGGGGCAGGCAAAATTAGATGAAAAGACGATTTCATCTCCTGACTCTTCCATGGGTGCGGCGATGACAATACCACCAGAAAGTTCCAGAGCGGTTTCAAAAGATTCAGCTAAACGTTGTTGTAAATCTGACCGAACTTTAAAGCGATCGACAATAACCTCAATGGTGTGTTTCTTATGGAGCTCCAGAGGTGGAGGATCGGATAAATCACAAGTTTCACCGTCAATTCTGGCACGAATAAATCCTTGTGCTGCAAGGTTTGCCAGAGTTTTTACATGTTCTCCCTTCCGTTCTTTGATAATAGGAGAGAGCAGCATCATTCTTGTTCCTTCAGGAAGTTCAAGAACTTTATCGACCATTTGGCTTACTGTTTGTGCCGCCAACGGCGTATGATGTTCCGGACAGCGGGGTTCTCCGACCCGGGCATAAAGCAACCGTAAATAATCGTAGATTTCAGTAATGGTTCCGACAGTTGAACGTGGATTATGTGATGTCGATTTCTGTTCGATAGATATTGCCGGAGACAGCCCTTCGATATGATCAACATCTGGTTTTTCCATTAAAGAAAGAAACTGTCTTGCATAGGCAGATAAAGACTCAACATAGCGTCTTTGACCTTCTGCATACAGAGTATCGAAGGCGAGGGATGATTTCCCTGACCCAGATAAGCCGGTGACAACAATGAGTTTGTCACGTGGAAGGGTCAGACTGATATTTTTTAAATTGTGGGTACGGGCACCCCGAACTTCAATACTATCCATCTTCTATGCTCTTATGCTTTAGTAACATGTTGCAGTTTCTTAGTATTACATAGAGTCAGAAATGAGCAAAGCGTTACTGTATAAAAAAACAGTAATCATGTTTAAATAATATCAAAATGCATTTTTAGTGAGCTCACAGGTTTACAGACAAAACAGAGATTTGAATCCTTCTTTGTACGGTGCAAACTGGCGCCCTATCGGGGAAGTTGGATATAAAACAATGAGCGACATATGCCGCTCATATAACTTTTAGCATAAAATTATGCGGAAAGAGCTTGTTCGCCTTTCTTGGTTGAATGTTTATTGAGTTCGACTTTTTCTGGATTCTTTTTGTAAAGGTGCTCGAAACAATAATTAATTGCTTCAATATATCCTTCTACACTTCCACAATCGAAACGATGTCCTTTGAATTTATAGGCGAGAACACAACCTGCTTTTGCCTGCTTCAGTAACGCATCCGTGATTTGGATTTCTCCACCTTTACCGGGTTCTGTCTGCTCAATTAAATCAAAAATATCGGGCGTCAAAATATAGCGACCAATAATAGCAAGGTTACTTGGAGCAGATCCCGGTTCCGGTTTTTCTACCATGTCATCTACCCGGAAAAGATCATCTTTGATCATTTCCCCGGCAATAACACCATACTTGTGGGTTTCATCTGCAGGGACTTCCTGAACGGCGACAATTGAGCAGCGGAACTGTTTGAACAGAGCAACCATCTGAGCAAGCACACCTTCGCCTTCGCTGACACAAAGATCATCAGCGAGGACAACTGCGAATGGTTCGTCACCTACAAGTTCACGACCTGTAAGTATTGCATGGCCCAGGCCTTTCATTTCACGCTGGCGGATATAGGTAAAATTTGTGGTTTCGATAATTTTACGGATATCTACAAGTAACTCTTCTTTGTTTGTTCCCTTAATTTGGTGCTCCAGCTCATAGTTCATATCGAAATGATCCATGATTGAATGCTTTCCTCGCCCGGTAACAATACACATACCGTTCATCCCTGCCTGAATTGCTTCATCAACACCATATTCGATTAATGGTTTGTTGACGACAGGCATCATTTCTTTCGGCATCGATTTGGTTGCGGGCAAAAATCTGGTTCCATAGCCAGCTGCTGGGAAGAGACACTTTTTAATCATCTTGTCATCGCCTTTTTTGTATTCAGGTTTTCCATAAGTTTCATTCACTGTATCACGCCTTACTCTATGACATTGACCCTGGATTGAAAGGATACGGTCAAATCATACAGCTGACTCATTTATGAGACTAGGTTTTGTTTCGCCCATGTTGTGGCTTGTGTTCGATTTTTTACGGATATTTTTTTAAAGATCTGATACAAATGCGATTTTACGGTAAATTCACTGATAAACAGACTATCAGCGATTTGTGTATTTGTCGCACCTGTCTTTAAACAACGCAGAATTTCCAATTCTCTGGAAGTTAGGGATATGGTTGCACTGATATTCTGATTCTTAAATAAATATCGATAGTAGTGTAGGAGTTGACCGCAGATGTGTCGAGGTAAATAGATTTGCCCGTCGCGGATCTCTCGTAGTGCTGTGATAATTAAGTCAATAGGATCGCTACGATAGAATAGCCCTTTTAAGTTTCCTAACTGAAGTAATTCCTCTGTTCTGGGACGTTTCTCGACATTAATAGCAACGGTTTCAATACGATAATCCAGTACATTATATGTATTCAGGTGCGATAGTAGCGTTTCTTTGTGTTGATAATCAAACAGGAGGATTTTATGTCTGTCAGTATGGTGGGAAAGCATAAACTGTCGGGGCTGAATCTTTGGTAGTATCTGCCCTAGTTGTATTTCTATCTCGTTATAAATCGCTGAAGGTTCCTGATTATCGGGATAAAGAATGTAAAGAGTTCTGTTGTAGTTTGATCTGTTCATATTTTTATTGGTGTGGCAAGGGAGTATTGAAAACATGCCAGAACTAGAAAAGTTCTTCTAATTCAATGAATTGTTTGTCGTGTGAGTTCGTGTGTGATTGAAAGTGTGAAGTCTGTTAGTTTTAAAAATTCCGAGTGGAATCTAAAAAGTGGTGTGATTTCCGGGACTTTTTGGTGAATTGCAATCAGAATTCAGTAAGGTAGTTGAGACCTTTATCAGGCGTGGTATCCTATAGCGCTTAACAGATACATCATGAGATGACGGAGCAAAGCATGGCAAGCCGTGGAGTAAACAAAGTTATATTAGTTGGGAACCTTGGAAGTGATCCTGAAGTTCGTTATATGCCAAGTGGTGGTGCTGTTGCGAACATCACGATTGCGACGTCAGAAACATGGCGTGATAAAACCACGGGTGAGCAGAGAGAGAAAACCGAGTGGCATCGTGTTGCGTTGTTCGGCAAATTAGCAGAAGTTGCCGGAGAATATTTACGGAAAGGTTCTCAGGTTTATATTGAGGGACAACTACAGACCCGTAAATGGCAGGATCAAAGTGGCCAGGAGCGTTATACGACAGAAGTCGTTGTTCAGGGGTATAATGGTGTCATGCAGATGTTGGGTGGACGTCAGGGACCTGGAGGCCAGCCTCAACCAGGGATGCAATCTCAACAGCAGGGTGGATGGGGACAGCCTCAGCAGCCGATGCAATCTCAACCAGTTCAGCAACCTCAACATCAGCCTCAACAGTCCGCACCTCAGCCTCAGTATAATGAGCCGCCAATGGATTTTGATGATGATATTCCATTCTGAGGAATGTCAGACAGTAAAGTAATCCACTTATATATTGTTGGAATAATCAAGAGCCCTCTTTCACTTTGTGAAGAGGGTTTTTTACTCATTAAATTTTATATTAGAGGTGTTTTTTCAAAGTCTGAAGAATATCTTTCTTTGGTACTGTTGAGTCTTGATCCAGAGCTCGTCATTAATGTCGACATCGTGTGTCGAAACTAATTTTTTTGAGCCCCATTATTCTCTTCTATATTTATACATCGTACAGTTCTCCATTCAACTGATTGATTTTATTTGATTAAAATTAATTTCATATACATGGCATGGTTATTGCCCTAAATGGCTTATTTAGCTGTCAGGGGATGCTATGAAAAATTTTGTAATTGCAGATCCTAAGAAGTGTATCGGGTGTCGGACATGCATGGCTGCTTGTTCAGATGTTCACCAGAAAGTCGGTCTGCAAAGTTATCCGCGTCTGACTGTTGTGAAAAATGAAGATACAACAGTCCCGGTTATGTGTCGCCATTGTGAAGATGCTCCGTGTGCAACGGTTTGTCCGGTTCAGGCGATCACTAAAGAAGCGGATCGGATACTCCTTAATGAATCTATCTGCGTTGGTTGTACGTTATGTGCGGTTGCTTGCCCGTTTGGAGCGATTGCGTTTGATGGGAGTCGACCTATTTCGTTAGCGAATAGCTACGATACATATATTCCTTCTACACCACGTACCAGTAATCCATCTACATCTGTTCCCGGAACCTTTGGGCATGATCTTCTGGCTTGGGAGCCAGGAGTAAAGAGTATCGCTGTGAAATGCGATTTGTGTGAATTCAGGGAGAACGGTCCGGCTTGCGTTGAGGTCTGCCCGACTGATGCGATTGTTTTGGTCAGTGAAGAATCGACGGAGAATGCTCGTAATCTCAAGAGAGAATTGACTGCCAACGGATTACTGACTGTGAATATGGAGAAATAATTTTATGAGTCCTTTATCACTGTTGGCTTTATCAATGGGGTGTTACCTGATTGCCTGTATTGTGGCTTTGTTTGGTAGTTCTCAGCGGGAGTCTTTCTTTGTTTCTCTCTCCAGCCTTTGCTCTACAATTGGGGGAATAAGTGGTGTCATAAGTGCAGGATATGTGCTTACCAGCCACCATGTATGGCAGGTACAGTTATTCAGCCCCTTCCCTTTTGCCCAATTACTGATTCGCTTTGATGGACTAGCGGCATTCATGGTGATGGTTATTTCTTTAATTGTCATCGCTGCTTCTGTATATGCTCTGCATTACATGCAAGAGTATCAGGGAAAAGGAGGATGGGGGATAAGCCTGTTCCTGAATCTGTTTGTCGCCTCTATGGTTGCGTTAGTTGTGGCAGATAATGCATTTTATTTTCTTGTTTTCTTTGAAATGATGTCGCTGGCTTCCTACTTCCTGGTCTTAGTTGAGCAAAGTGAGAAAAGTATCAGAGCCGGACTACAGTATTTTTTGATCGCACATGCCGGTTCGGTGCTCATTATGATCGCCTTTTTTATGCTGTACCGGGAAGCGGGAACGCTTAATTTTGCTGATTTTTCCCATCTGTCATTACCTGCATGGGAATCGTCGGTTATTTTCTTACTGGCATTTTTCGGTTTTGGTGCCAAAGCCGGCATGATCACATTACATAGCTGGTTACCTCAGGCTCACCCGGCTGCGCCATCTCATGCCTCAGCACTGATGTCAGGCGTGATGGTAAAGATTGGTGTTTTTGGCATCATCAAAGTCGGTCTTGTTTTTCTGGGCGGAACCGAGATCTGGTGGGGTTACTTAGTTCTGGCTTTCGGCGCATTTTCCTCCGTTTTGGGTGTGATGTATGCGTTGGCTGAACATGACATTAAACGTCTCTTGGCTTATCACACAGTAGAAAATGTCGGCATCATTCTGATGGGGGTTGGTGTTGCAATGATTGGTACGGCGTCCGGACAACCTGTTCTGGCTGCTTTAGGATTGCTGGGTGGATTATATCACCTGCTGAATCATGCTGTATTTAAAGGGTTACTCTTCCTCGGTGCCGGTTCAGTTATCTCTCAGGTTCATACCAAAGATATGGAACATATGGGGGGATTAGGAAAATTGATGCCTTATACCGCGATTACGTTCCTAATCGGTACGATGGCTATTTCGGCTTTGCCTCCTTTAAATGGTTTTGTAAGTGAGTGGTTCATTTACCAGTCTTTGTTCCAGATGAGTCAGCAAAGCCATGTTTTGATGGTCATTGCCGGTTTAGGTGCGGTTGTTATGTTAGCAATCACCGGGGCTTTGGCATGTATGTGCTTTGTCAAAGTTTATGGGATATGTTTCACCGGTGCTCCACGGACAGAAACCGGTCGCAATGCCCGGGAGGTCGGATGGGCAATGATTACAGGTACTGGATTTCTGGCACTACTATGTATCGTTTTAGGTGTCGGTTCTCCGTGGATCTCTCCTTATATTTCTGAAGTTGCAACCAGTACATTATCGGCGGTACCGATTACAGTGCAGCAAGGAATGGCGTTACACCCGGTTTCGACAACTCAGGCAATTCTTTCAACCCCGGTTATCACCATCAGCCTGATCGTTCTGTTGATTGTTCCGTTTGCCGTACTGTCCATGTTTAAAAAACACCGTCTCAATCGTCGTCATCAGGGGAATCCCTGGGCATGTGGATATGCTTATGAGCAGCAAATGACAGTCTCCGCGAGTGGATTCACTCAACCGCTGCGTTATATGTTTTCTCCGGTATATCGTATGAGAGTCTCTTTGGATCCTTCGGGTTGGATGAAGCGAACTTTGAATTCATTGACTGCTTCAGCTGCGGTTGTTGAGCCTGTTTTTGATCGTTTTCTGGTTCAGCCTTGCTGTCATGCCGCGCTGAAGCTCGGTGACTGGGGAAGAAAACTACAGGGAGGCGATTTCCGGGTTTACTGCCTTTACATTGTTATCGCACTGGTTGTGTTACTTGTTTTTCCGTTTGAATCAGGAGTGAAATGATGCCTGAATTACATATGCCCGATACGAGCTGGATGATGCTTGCGATTATTCAGGCTTTATTCATGCTGTTTCTAACACCGTTAGCAACCGGATTCTCTCGTGTACTCAGGGCTAGAATCCACTCTCGGCGAGGGCCGGGAGTTTTACAGGACTATCGGGATATCGCCAAGCTGCTCCGCCGCCAGTCAGTTGCCCCGGCGAATGCCGGAGGAATCTTCTGGTCGATGCCATGGATTCTGATTGTCACGATGCTTTTGATCGCGATGGCTTTGCCTACGTTGACTCAGGTTTCTCCATTCCCTATTTCCGGAGATGTGATTACCGATATCTATCTGTTAGCAGTTTTTCGTTTTTTCTTCTCTTTGGCCGGAATTGACTCAAACAGTATGTTTGGTGGTATTGGCAGTAGCAGGGAACTGACTTTAGGGGTTTTAGTTGAACCGGTTTTAATGTTAGCCATCTTCCTGATGGCTCTTATCGTTGGTTCTACGGACTTGGGATATATCAGTCAGGGGATGTTAGCGGGGAGTGTTAACCAGCCAATTCCTGTGATTTTAGCCGGTGTTGCCTGCGCTTTTGCTGTTTTTATTGAAATGGGGAAACTGCCATTTGATGCTGCTGAAGCGGAACAGGAACTTCAGGAAGGTCCTGTATCTGAGTACTCCGGTTCTGGGTTGGCAATGGTGAAATTGGGACTTGGTCTGAAACAACTGGTTGTTGCCCAGCTATTCCTCGCTATTTTCTTTCCCTGGGGAAAAGCCGCAGAACTGACTTTTACTGCATTGGTTCTGGCTGGCGTTGTTCTGTTTATCAAACTGGTTGTCGTTTTCTTTCTCGCTGCGTTGGTTGAAAACAGTATGGCTCGGGTTCGGTTCCTGAACTCACACCGGCTGACCTGGTCAGCGTTTGCCTGTGCTGTCTTAGCACTGGCGTTTTACATTATTCGATTGTGAGGTATTGAAACGATGGAAATCATTGGATTACTCACTATTGGACTTCCCTTTCTGGGCGCAATTCTAATGCTGTTGGTCTCAAGGCAATCTGCGAAGTGGATCTGTCAGTTTTTTGCAGTGTTGGCGACGCTGGGAACCTTGTGGTTATCATATTTATTTTTCTCTGCTGGTGGAGAGACTATTTCTCTTCCACTGTTACAAATTGGTCAATTACTGATTTTCGGTTTGGTTTTCGATAAAGTCAGTACATTGATTGCTGTGGCTGTCGTTGGGCTGGGGCTTATCGTCGCTTTTTATTCTCTGGGATATATGAGTGCAGGTAATAAGGAGCATCCTCAGCATAGCTCGAAACGCTATTATGCGTTTCTGCTGATTTTTATTGGCGCAATGGCTGGTCTGGTTTTCTCCTCAACTATTTTAGGGCAGTTACTGTTCTTTGAAATTACCGGAGCCTGTTCCTGGTCTCTTATCGGGTATTACCAGACGCCACTATCATTCCGCTCTGCGCTGAAAGCTCTGATTGTGACTCATATTGCCTCACTAGGACTCTTTATCGCTGCTGCGACTCTGTTTGTACAAAAGGGAACATTTGAACTGACTGCCATCGCGGCATTGGATCCCATTGCTAAAATGGTTGTGCTGTTTGGCATTATGTTTGCTGCATGGGGAAAATCAGCTCAGCTCCCAATGCATATGTGGTTGCCAGACGCAATGAATGCGCCGACGCCTATTAGTGCTTACTTACATGCAGCGTCGATGGTGAAAGTTGGCGTTTATATTTTTGCCCGAAGCATCCTGTCCGCAGGAACAATCCCTGAAGTGGTTGGTATTGTCGGTATCATTGGGGCAATGATTACAATGATATATGGTTTCTTGATGTATCTTCCTCAGAAGGATATGAAACGCTTACTCGCCTATTCAACCATCACTCAGTTGGCGTATATTTTTCTGGCATTGTCTATGGCTGCTATGGGGTCATCTTTGGCGTTGGAAAGTGGGGTTGCTTATATCTTCAACCATGCCTTTGCCAAATGTCTGTTCTTCTTTGTCGCTGGTTCATTCAGTTATGCCTGTGGGACCAGAATGTTACCGCAATTGAAAGGCGTTATCCGCAAATCTCCTTTGTTAGGGGTTGGATTCTGCATTGCTGCAATGGCTATTGCCGGCGTACCTCCGTTGAATGGTTTCTTTAGTAAGTTTCCTTTGTTTGAAGCCGGATTTCAGTTATCGGCTATGCATTCCTGGTTGATGCCACTGCTGATTCTGGCTTTGATTGAATCCGTCGCAACATTTGGCTGGTTACTGTATTGGTTTGGCCGAACAATTATTGGTGAACCCTCTGAAGCTGTTGAACAGATGTCTCCCTTACCCGGTTCAATGAAAATAACTTTAGTCGTGCTGATGGTTATGTCGGTGATATCGAGTGTCATCGCTTCCGCATGGCTTCAATAGGAGATGCTCAATGGATGATTTAATGATGAATAATCTTGCCGGACTGTTGGTCATCACTTCCTATTTTGTGGTGATTTCCCGTCAGGCTAGGACCGCATCTTGGTTATATGCCTGCCAGTCTGTCGTACTGGTTCTGCTTTTTGTCGTGATCGCTGATCGTTACGATGCCAGTGATTTATACGGTTGGTCAGTGACTGCTTTTATTTCAAAAGTCGTTTTGTTACCCACGATTTTATATATCCAGTTAGGGAAAATGCGGGATGCGGAAGCGGAGAAGCCAATGTTTCACCCGGCGTTAATTGCTGTGCTGGTTGCTGCCATTAGTTTGGTTTGTCTCTATGTGATTCAGCCGGTAGCTCTGCCGATGGTTGAGACTTTGAAGCCCATTCTGGCTGTATCACTTGCACACTTCTTTATCGGATTACTTTGTATCGTTACCCAGAGAAATATCCTCAAGCAGCTATTTGGTTATTGTCTGATGGAAAATGGCTCATCACTAATGTTGGCTCTTGTTGCTCATCGGGCGCCTCATTTATTGGAAATTGGAATCACAATTGATGCTATTTTTGCGGTAATTGTGATGGTTATTCTGGCCCGGTTAATTTTCCGCAGGCTGAATACTCTGGATGTGAAACAACTGACCGTACTGAAAGGATAATTATATGATGTCATTGAATAATCTATTTCCGTATTTGTTTGGCATCCCTTTGATTGCCGCAGCCATTTCTTTTGCCTGTGTTGCACTCCGGGAGGAGTTTCGACGTCTGTCGGTCTTTGTTCACCTTGTCAGTGTGGTTGCAACCTGGGGAATAAGCTGGGGACTTGCTGCTGAAGTTTTTAATAACGGTACGATTCTTTCTTCCGGACAGTGGCTGATACTCGATGGTTTATCGGCTCTGTTTCTTGCTGTTCTGGGACTGGTTGCGTTGTGTACCGGCATTCATTCTATTGGTTATATCGGGCATGAACACCGGCACGGAGAATTGACAGGGAAGCAAGTCTCCCTGTTCTACGGACTATTTAACCTGTTTCTGGCAACAATGCTAATTGCTTTAACAGCCAACAACATCATCATGATGTGGGTTGCTATTGAAGCAACAACAGTGAGTTCTGTTTTTCTGGTTGGTCTGTATTATCAGCGTTCTTCACTGGAAGCAGCCTGGAAATACATCATGCTATGTAGTGTTGGTGTGGCTTTTGGGCTATTTGGCACCATCATGACCTACGCCAATGCTGTTGCAGTATTTGATCACCCTGAACAAGCCCTGTTGTGGACGACATTACGGGAACATGCTCAGCTTCTTGATCCCCGACTGATGCAGATTGCTTTTATCTTCATTGTGATTGGTTTTGGAACTAAAACCGGGCTATTCCCAATGCATACCTGGTTACCTGATGCTCACTCTGAAGCGCCGAGTCCAGTTTCAGGACTGCTCTCCGCCGGATTATTGAACTGCGCACTGATGATTATCATGCGTCACTTCGCTATCAGTACAGTTGTGCTAGGAGGTGATTTTGCCCGTTTTTTGATGCTGGGATTCGGTATTCTATCGGTTGGCATTGCAGCACTGTTTATTCTGGTTCAAAAAGATATGAAGCGTTTGCTGGCTTATTCCAGTGTTGAGAATATGGGGTTGATTGCGTTTGCTGTTGGTCTTGGTCCTTTGGGGATCTTTGCTGCATTGCTGCACATGATGAACCATAGTCTGGGTAAGACGCTGATGTTCTGTGGGGCCGGTAATATTATGCTGAAGTATGGTACCCGGGATATGAACATCATCAAAGGCGTTGTCCGGGTTGCCCCCTGGACAGGCATTTTGTTCGGTGCCGGAGCATTAGCTCTTGGTGGGGTTCCGCCATTCAATCTGTTTGTCAGTGAGTTTCTGATTGTCTGTTCTGGTCTATATGCACAACATCCGATACTTATCATTGTTTTGCTTCTTTTGCTGACGCTTGTGTTAGCCGGGCTCGCAAGGATGGTTGCCGGATGCATTATGGGGCCTGCTCCTGAGCATGTTGAAAAAGGGGAAGTCAGTTATCTGACCGTTTGTCCGCTGGTTCTTCTGATTGTGCTAATGGCCGTTATGGGAACACATATTCCGGACACCATTCTTCGAGGGGTTGAGCAGGCAACACAGGTTGTTGTGAACCGACCGAATGAATCATTACTTGAAGCATTAAATCTCCCCTGGCAAAGCGGGGTTGATATCTCTTCCTCAGACAGTGGTATGTCTGCTGTTTCTCTGACTGAATCTGTAAACTAGAGGGCTTATTGCATGGATCAATTGAACAGAAATACACAACATCAGATCGGTAAGCTCTATGTCGATGGGGTTCGCCATCTGTTTCCTTCCGCAATACTGGAAGAATCCTGGCAGGCAGACAATCAGGTGACACTCACTGTGAAAATGACTTCTCTGGTTGAAGTCATGAAATGGCTTTACTACGAGCAGGGCGGTTGGCTGACGGTTTCTTTTGGTAATGATGAACGTTCTCTGAATGGGTGTTTTGGGGTGTATCACGCTCTATCGATGGAAGGAGATGTGAAGAGCTGGGTGATTGTGAAGGTGCTGGTGGATGCACAAGAGCAGGAGTTTATTTCGATTACACCTGAAATACCTGCGGCTGTCTGGGGAGAACGGGAAATCCGGGATATGTTTGGTCTGCGCCCTGTAGGCTTGCCCGATGAACGTCGGTTGGTTCTTCCCGATGACTGGCCGGAAGATTTACACCCGCTACGTAAAGATGCAATGGATTATCGTCAGCGTCCACAGCCAACAACTGAGACTGAAAATTATCCTTTTCTGAATGAATTGGGTAGTGATTCCGATCGGATCGTTCCTGTCGGACCTTTACATATTACCAGTGATGAACCCGGCCATTTTCGTTTGTTTGTTGATGGTGAAGATATCATCGATGCTGATTACCGTATGTTTTATGTTCACCGGGGAATGGAAAAGCTGGCAGAAACCCGAATGGGTTACCATGAAGTCGGTTTCCTTGCGGATCGGGTTTGTGGGATTTGTGGGTTTACCCATAGTGTCGGTTACAGCAATTCAGTTGAGACTGCGTTAAAAATTGAAGTGCCGGCCCGGGCAAAAATGATTCGGACTGTCTTACTGGAAGTTGAACGCTTACACAGCCATTTACTCAATATTGGGCTGTCCAGCCATTTTGTCGGATTTGACTCTGGTTTCATGCAATTTTTCCGGGTTCGGGAGAAAACGATGGAACTCGCAGAGTTGCTGACCGGAGCAAGAAAAACCTATGGCATGAATCTGATTGGTGGTGTTCGTCGTGACTTTCTCAAGGAACAGCGGACTAAAGGGATCGCGATGATTCGTGAAGTCCGCCAGTCGTTTACCGAACTGGTTGATATGCTGCTTGCTACGCCGAATATTGACAGCCGGATTTCTGGTGTTGGGGTTCTTGCTAAGGATATTGCCCGGGACTTCAGCCCGGTTGGCCCATTGGTTCGTGGTAGTGGTTTTGCCAGAGATGTTCGGGTTGTTCATGGTAAGTCTCTGGAATCTTACGGAATTGTGCCTATAGAGCTACAACATCTTGATAGTGGTGATGTTCAGGCTCGGGTTTTGATCCGAATCCGGGAAGTGTTTGACTCTCTGAACATTGCTGAATTTGGGTTGGACCACCTGCCTGAAGGTCCAATCTTGACGGAAGACTTTCAGTACGTACCTCACCAGTTTGCACTGGGATTTACTGAAGCACCACGGGGCGAAAATATCCACTGGAGTATGACCGGGGATAACCAGAAGCTTTACCGTTGGCGCTGCCGGGCGGCGACCTATGCAAACTGGCCGACTCTGCGTTATATGTTACGGGGAAATACGGTTGCGGATGCTCCGTTAATTATTGGTAGTCTTGACCCTTGTTATTCCTGTACTGACCGGGTCACGATCGTCGATACCAAGAAAAAACGTTCTCAGACAGTGCCCTATAAAACGATTGAGCAATACAGTATCAATCGGAAAAACTCACCCCTGAAATCGATGTGAGGTTGTGATGTTAAAGTTATTCAAAACTGTTTTAAAAACGGGAGATGCAACGGCCAAATATCCTTTTGCGCCTTATGAGGTCTCTACGGATTTCAGGGGAAAACCTGAACTTGATCCGGCTCAGTGTATCGCCTGTGGTGCTTGTATGAGAGCTTGTCCAGCCAACGCATTAGTGATGGAAACCGATGAAAAGAATGGCTCCCGTCGGTGGGAGCTATCACTGGCACGTTGTATTTACTGCGGACGATGTGAAGAAGTATGTCCGACGCATGCGTTGGTATTGTCACAGCAGTTTGAACTGGCAGTAACAAAGAAAGAGGACTTGTATGAACAGGCTGAATTTGAACTGGCAAATTGTCGGCAGTGTGATCGTCCTTTTATCGCCAAGAAATTACTGAGCTACGTAATCGATACACTTCAGCATTCCGGGTTAAGTGGTGAATCGCTGGAAATGCGGCGGCACCAACTGGAAAGTTGTCCGGAATGTCGGCGTCAGGCCAATATGCTTGATGGTGAGAATCTGGCATGTAATCGCTACGTTACGTCAGATCAACAGAATATAGCAGTGACAAATATTGAGGAGGCGCTGTGAAGGGAATTAAGCAGTTATCAGGCGTTCATCACACACAGGCTCAGCCTGTAGAGGTCGCTCCTGAACACGAAGCCTTGAAACAGACTCTGTTGAAACAGATCAAACGCTCTGCCTATGTGTATCGGGTTGACTGCGGTGGTTGCAATGCTTGTGAGATAGAAATTTTTGCTGCAACAACACCGGTTTATGATACGGAACGTTTTGGCATAAAAGTTGTTGCCAGCCCACGTCATGCTGACATTCTTCTGTTTACCGGAGCTGTCACACGGGCAATGCGGGCTCCGGCTCTTCGGGCATATGAGGCGGCTCCTGATCCTAAAATTGTTGTTTCTTACGGTGCCTGTGGCTGCGATGGTGGAATATTTCATGATCTATACTGTGTCTGGGGCGGTACGGACAAGATTGTTCCTGTCGATGTTTATATTCCCGGATGTCCACCAACACCAGCTGCGACTCTTTATGGTTTTGCTGTTGCCTTAGGGCTGCTCGAGCAGAAGATGCATGCGAAAACCCATGATGCTGATAGTACCTCCGCAAGTTTACGCCATACCGGGATTCCACAGGAGATTCGGGTCATGATCGAACGGGAAGCTCGCTTGTTGGCAGGCTATCGTCAGGGAGGCCGGATTGCAGATGAGCTGATGTCGGTTCTGGAAGACTGTGATGCTGAAAATGTCGATGCACGGATTCAGGCCTATCTGCGGGAGCATGATGATCCTCGTTTAACCGAGATTGTTGAAACGCTGATGCGTTCAGTGATGAGACAGCTGACAGGAGAGAAAACAGGAGGATGCAATGGATGTGGTTGATATTCAATCTGAAAAAACTTCAAAGCATTTAAATGATCAGGTTCGGTTTTATCGTTTAACCCGTAAGTTTGTCGATGAGCAGGATATGCCACAGGAAGCCCGACAGATCATGTACTACAGTTTGGCTATCGGGCATCACCTTGGCATTGTTGACTGTCTTCAGTCAGATATGGACTGTAATGGTGAGGAATATCTGGCCTGGATACAGGGGTTACCCAAAGAAAGTGAAGCTTACCGGAAGATGAAAGGTTTTTTGACATTCGGAGAGATCACTATTTTTCCGGAGCATATTCATATGCTGGCATCGGCCTTTAAGCAAATTGATATAGAGACACAATCTGAAAAATCGAGTCGTTTGACTGAGGGACTTATCGATATTCTGGGTGCAATTCACCGGGAACCGAATATGTATTTGATGATCCGGGGGACAGTGCAATGAGCAGACAAGTTCTTTTGACTGTCGGGAACTCGATGATGGGTGATGATGGTGCCGGTCCCTTGTTAGCGAAGCGCTGCCGGGAGGTGCCGTTGGAACAATGGGATGTGTTGGAAGGTGGAACAATGCCGGAAGATACATTGCACCGGATCCGCAAAATTAAGCCGGATCGGGTTTTAGTCGTGGATGCTGCTGATTTTGGTGAGAAGGCTGGAGAAATTCGTATTATCGATCCTGACACGATTGCGGAGATGTTTATGGTTTCTACACATAGTTTACCGCTGAATTTCTTGATAGATGAGCTGAAAACCTTTGTTCCTCAGGTGACTTTCATCGGTATCCAGCCTGCAATTGTTGCATTTGCCGCACCGATGACAGAGATGGTACAGAATGCCGTTGATACGATTTACCAAAGTTTGCCTGACTGGAATGGTGAAGGGAATTTCATCCATTGTTAAATCGTTTCGGCAAAAGTGTCGGCATTCGTCGTTTTTGTCGACATTTAATAAAAAAAACACAGAGTCAGTTCTTCCTTATTTTAATTGATTTCATAAATATCAATTAATTATCTTTACTAATCATGATCTTAAGTGGTTTTTAGTTATGGTTCATGGATTGGCACGTCTTGTGCCTATAGTGATTAACCACCCCCAGAGTCTGAAGATACTCTGTTGTATTGACACAAAAAGGATACAGCATGAATAGATTTGTTTTTGCTGACGCCAATAAGTGTATTGGTTGTCGAACCTGTGAGATTGCATGTGCAATTGCTCATCAGGATGAGTCATTGGGTACTCTGAATGAGACCGAGGATTTTGTTCCACGTTTACAACTGGTTAAAAATGCAGAAGTCTCAGTCCCGGTGATGTGTCGTCAATGTGATGATGCGCCGTGTGCACAAGTTTGCCCTAACAACGCAATTGTTCATGAAGATGGATACGTGAAGGTTATTCAGTCCCGTTGCATTGGCTGCAAGACCTGTGTCATTGCCTGTCCTTATGGCGCAATGAGTGTCATGACAAGAATGAAAGATGCGGTGACCGAACACGCTGCTCTCTTCCAGAAAAAAGTTCCTCAATCCCAGGCACTGAAATGTGATTTGTGCTCACACCGAGAAGAGGGACCGGCTTGTGTTCAGGTATGTCCTACAGAAGCCATTCGTCTTATAGCACCTGAATCACTGCAGCAAACCAGTCAACAGAAGCGTGAAGCCGCAGCAAGCCAGGCATCAGTAATATCGGTTTGAAGCAGAATGAGAATGAAAAACCGGGGATAGTGAGAAAATTATGATGGAAAAAAAATTAGTCGTGTGTCCCTACTGCGGTACGGGATGTAAGTTGAACCTATTGGTTGAAAACAACAAAGTTGTTGGCGCAGAACCCGCTAATGGCAGAACCAATGAGGGACAGCTGTGTCTGAAGGGCTATTATGGCTGGGACTTTCTGAATGACACTCAATTACTGACACCACGTTTGAAACAGCCGATGATTCGTCGGACAAGAAACGATAAGTTAGAAGCCGTATCCTGGGATGAAGCATTAGATTTTGCCGTTGAGAAACTGTCGGCTATCAAGCAGAAATATGGTCCGGATGCGATTATGACAACTGGATCTGCACGGGGACCAGGGAATGAGTCCAACTATGTGATGCAGAAGTTTGCCCGGGCGGTGATCGGGACCAATAACGTAGATCATTGCGCACGAGTTTGCCATGCGCCATCGGTTGCCGGTCTGGAGTCTGTTGTTGGTAATGGTGCGATGAGTAATGCCATTCCTGAAATCGAAGAAGCGAAGTGTTTGCTGATTTTTGGTTACAATGTTGCTGACTCCCACCCTGTTATTGCCAAACGTATTTTCAAAGCACGTGAAAATGGTGCGAAGATCATTGTGTGTGATCCACGTAAGATTGAATCCGTTCGTGTTGCCGATCAGTGGCTACCGCTGAAAAACGGTGCCAATATGGCCGTTGTTAACGCGCTGGCTTATACCCTGATTGATGAAGATCTCTACGATAAATCCTATGTGCAGAACTATACCGAAGGGTTTGAAGAATTCCGTAAAATCGTCATGGATTATGCACCGGAAAATGTTGAGCATCTGACGGGGCTGAAAGCTGCTGATGTACGTCAGGCTGCCCGTACTTATGCCAATGCATCCGGCTCCATGATTCTATGGGGAATGGGTGTCACACAGTTTGGTCAGGCCGTTGATGTTGTTCGTGGCTTGGCTGGTCTTGCATTAATGACCGGGAACTTTGGCCGTCGTGGGGTCGGATGTGGCCCGGTTCGGGGACAGAATAATGTTCAGGGAACATGTGACTTGGGAATGCTGCCTCATCAGTTCCCTGGTTATCAGCCTGTCACCGACGATAAGATACGGGAAAAATTTGAGCAGGCCTGGGGTGTCAAACTACCGGCAAAACCTGGGTATCGTATGACTGAAGTTGGTCATAAGGTTGCTGACGGTTCCTGTAAGGCGTTTTATATCTTTGGGGAAGATCCTGCCCAGACTGAAGCCGATCTGAATGCGATGCGTGAAACAATGCGGCAACTGGAGTTGGTGATTGTTCAGGATATCTTCATGACGAAAACTGCAGAGATGGCTGACATCATCTTCCCGTCGACCAGTTGGGGTGAGCATGAAGGTGTTTATACCAGTGCTGACCGGGGATTCCAGCGTTTTTACAAAGCAGTGACTCCGCCGGAAGGGGTAAAACCCGACTGGGAAATTTTCAGTCTGCTGGCAACCCGAATGGGTTATCCGATGCACTATGAAAATACTCAGGAAATCTGGGATGAAATGCGTGCACTGGCGCCACTGTTTGCTGGTGTAACCTATGAAAAAATGGAAGGTCTGAAGTCCGTTATGTGGCCTTGTCCAACCGAAGACCACCCCGGTACATCATTCTTGTTTGAAGGTAATAAGTTTGCGACACCATCAGGGAAGGGTAAGTTCATCGGAGCACCTTGGCGTCCGCCTCTTGAACAGACTGATGCAGAGTTCCCATTGGTATTGTCCACCGTGCGTGAAGTTGGTCATTACTCATGTCGTTCGATGACCGGTAACTGTAAGGCTCTTTCTACACTGGCAGATGAACCTGGATACGTTCAGATGAATCCACTTGATGCGAAGAAACTGGGAGTTACTGATCAGCAGTTAGTTTGGGTTTCTTCCCGTCGGGGTAAAGTAATTACTCGTGCTAACCTTTCTGAGCGGATTAATGTCGGCGCAGTTTATATGACTTATCAGTGGTGGGTCGGTGCATGTAATGAGTTAACGATTGAGCATGTGGATCCAATATCCAGCACACCTGAGTTCAAATATTGTGCAGTTAAGGTTGAAGCGATTGAAGATCAGGCTTGGGCTGAAAATCATGTTCAGTCCGAATATAGTCAGATGAAAGCTCGTCTTAAATCACATGTTGCATATGCGTGATTAGATCAATGTAGGCTCTTTCCCAATGTGTACAATGTTCGGTATGTACTAACCGGCGTAAAGAGCCTTTGATTATTCGTGACCGCTTATGAACAGAATTGCTCAAGAATTGATGATCTTTTCAAAAGCCATGCTATCGATTCACGATATGTCTGACTTATTGAAATTTCTAAATAATGATGAATGCTCATTTCTGCAGGTAGAGCGAATTAACATTACCCTTCACCGGGAAGCATCTGATGAACTGATTCTTTACTATGTTGATGACCATCAACAGGTTCAGCATGAGACATTTCATCATCAGGGAATTGATTTGTATCATCAGTCTTATGATGATGGATTATATGAAATCGATGGTGAAGGTTTTTATTTTTACTACCCTCATTTTGCCGGACACCCGGCGTACAGAGATATTCATCATTACTGCAAAATTCCATTGAATACGGTCAGTCAGCAATTGGGGGTGATTGAGTTTATTAATCCCAAGCTGAGTGACATGGAGGATGGAGAAAAGCAGTTCAGACTGGTCAACAGTATTCTGGTGTCTTTTATCGCTCATGTTGTCGAGCATGAGTTAGCATCAAATATGGCGCAGCAATTAAGTCATGAACGGGATAATTATCACATATTGGTCGACGTGACGAATGCAGTGATTAGCCAAAACAGTAAAGAAACATTACTCAATTCTTTGCTGCGTTGTCTGAATCAGCACTTCTCTATGCATCACTTGGCTCTTATTGAACCTTATCAGGGCCATTATATACAGTACACCAGTGATTTGGAGCTGGGAGACATTTGCCATCATTGCCACTTTTTCAGTGATGACAGTGCATTTCAGAAAGCCGGAGATGCTTATACTCCTGTGGTTATTCAGGGAGATGATTTACGACCATTGTTTTTTCAGAAAAATGCGATCGAATTTGCCGAGGATATTGAAGAACTAATCGTTATTCCGATGGTGTTTCGTACAAATAAAGTAGGATATATTGCCTACATGCTGCATGAAAATCATCAGGGTGCGGCACTGGATATCGATTTACTTCAACAGATTGCTGCCCGGGTTGCGATGGCTATGCATAGTTTAAGTGTGCATGAAACCCATACCAAAGTGATCCCCAAAAGCGAATATATTTCGATTGAAACGAAGGATGAGAAACAACGTATTTTTGATGACATCATTAGTCAGAGTGAGGCCATGAACCGTGTGCTGGATCAGGTTGCCATGGTTGCCGACTGTGATAGTACGGTGTTGATTCTGGGAGAAACCGGTACAGGGAAAGAGCTGGTTGCCCGGGCGATTCATAAAATGAGCCGCCGTAGTCAGAAACGGATGGTCAAAATGAATTGTGCCGCAGTTCCTGAAGGCTTGTTTGAAAGTGAGCTTTTCGGGCATGAACGCGGAGCATTTACCGGAGCCGTACATCAACGGGTGGGACGCTTTGAACAGGCTCATCAGGGAACACTTTTTTTAGATGAAATTGGTGACATGCCGCTGGAATTACAGCCGAAGTTATTGCGGGTTCTACAGGAAAATGAAATTGAGCGGGTTGGGAAGAATCAGTTGATTCAGGTGGATGTACGAATCGTTGTGGCAACCAATGCTGACCTGCTTTCTATGGTTCAGGAAAAAACATTTCGTAACGATCTTTATTATCGACTGAATATTTTTCCGATAGAGATTCCGCCATTGCGGCAACGCCCGGAAGATATTCCTTTGTTGGTGAAGCATTTCACCAGAGTCATTGCCAAGCAGATGGGAAAAAATATCACTGCGATCACTAATGAAACGATGAGAGCTTTAACGGCTTTCTCCTGGCCGGGAAATGTCAGACAACTGCGTAATTTTATTGAGCGCTCCGTTATTTTAACCCGGGGAGATGTATTGAACGCACCGTTGGATGAATTAGTGAAATTGGGGTTACAGATTCCGAAAACTGATTATTCACAGCAGGAAGAGGCTGACGCGGATACGGAGAAAAAAGACACGATTGAAATTAGTCGTGATACTGTTATTCAGGCTTTAAAAGAAAGTAATGGTATTGTGGCCGGGGTTCGTGGGGCTGCTGCGAAACTTGGCTTAAAAAGGACGACATTATTGTCACGGATGCAACGGATGGGAATTAGCAGTAAGGATTATTTGCCGGAGACTGAATATTCCTCGTCATGAATCAGGATCGCCCTATGTATGACTCTTTCACCGTACAGAGTATTGACTCTGTCAGTCATAAAAAAATTGTACGTTATCGGCAGGATACCCATTGTCGTCTGGTCGATGATGTGATTATTCAGGAAGTACCGGTTGCTCTGGAATATAACGGGATTGCTTATACAGTCATGATGTGTACCCCCAGAGATCTGGAGATGTTTGCTGTCGGGTTTTCCCTGACGGAAGGTATCATCGACAATGATCGGGATATCCATGACATCGGTATTCATATGAGTGCTGATGGTATCACTATATCAATAGACATTGCTAACCGTTGTCTCAATCGTCTGCAAGAAAAGCGCCGTACTATGGCTGGAATGACCGGGTGTGGGCTTTGTGGTACTGATCAGTTAACCCATGTTTGTCGGGTCCAGACACCTTTGGAAAGTCATACGACATTTCATCTGCATAAGCTGGATGGTGCTTTGCATCAACTGAATCAGAATCAGCAGCTCAATAAACTGACCGGTTCCTGCCACGCTGCGGCTTATTTGAATCCTCATGGAGAGCTTGAAGCTGTATTTGAAGATGTCGGGCGGCATATAGCATTGGACAAACTCATCGGTTGGACAATCAGAAACCACAAACAAAAAGGGGCTGTACTCGTCACCAGCAGAGCCAGCTTTGAAATGGTACAGAAAGTTGCTGCCGGGAGAATCGAGATGCTATTTGCAGTTTCTGCAGCGACGGATATGGCTATCGATTTAGCTGAACGTCTCAATGTTACGTTGTGTGGCTATTGTCGTCCCGGTCAGGCCAATATTTATACTCATGCGGAAAGAATTCTCGGTTTGAACGAATAACCGGGAGTTGGTTTGTCTTGATAAAAATAAAGAGATCAAAATGAAAATAAAGAATTTACTTCCCGGCTTACTTATCTTGTTTTCTCCATTTGCATTCGCCCATCCGGGACACTGGGGAAATCATGGTTTTGAAAGTGGCATCTTGCATCCGTTGACCGGAGTTGATCATCTTAGTGTCATGATCAGTGTTGGCGTTCTGGCGGCTTTATTTGGGGGAAGGAGTCGCTGGCAGATGCCACTTTCTTTCATCGCTTTGATGATTGTCGGAGGTATTCTGGGAGTTTCTGGATTGATTGTTCCCGGAGTAGAACTGTGTATTGCTTTCAGCGTAGTTGCGATGGGAGTTTTACTGTGGCGTAGTGTTCAAATATCACATCAATGGGTGGTCGCTCTGGTGATGATTTTTGCTGTGTTCCATGGTATGGCCCACGGTGAAGAAATGCCGTTAAACACTCAGGCATTGGAATACTTCAGTGGCTTTGTGATTTCCACCTCTCTGCTACATATGACCGGAATGGCTATCGGTGTCACCGTGTTACGCCTTTCGGTCAGCGGACGTCTGGTTAAACTGCTTGGAGCAGTTGTAGCACTGCTTGGTGGATCTTTCCTCTTATCTTAAGTTCTCGGGCGGTATTGCCATGAATGAACGTTATTTGATCCGTGTATCAGGGATTGTTCAAGGGGTCGGTTTCCGGCCTTTTGTCTATCAGTTGGCTATGCGTCACCATTTATCCGGATGGGTGATAAATAGTTCTGATGGTGTGAAGATTGACGTTCAGGGAAAGGCAGATGCGCTCAATTTATTCATCCGGACCTTAAAAGAACGTCCACCGATTCTCGCCCGGGTTGATGAAGTCCAGTGTTTGCAACTGAATCCGGGAATATCTCAGGGGTTTGAAATTCATCCGAGTCAGAGCGAATCTGATGTAGCTGTCAGTATTGCCCCGGATCAGTCTGTCTGCCCGGAATGTCTCGCTGAAATGAACGATGAACGTTCTCGTTATTATCATTATCCGTTTATCAACTGTACTCATTGTGGACCAAGATATTCGATCCTTGAACAGCTTCCTTATGATCGTGTCCACACCACCATGAAAGTTTTCGATCTGTGTCCGTCATGTTCGCAGGACTATCATGACCCGATGAACCGGCGTTATCATGCTCAGCCGACGAGTTGTCGCCATTGTGGGCCGAAAATATATCTGCGTAGTGCTGGTGGTGAACTGATGGCTCAAGACGATGATGCACTTTCACAGGTGGCCGGGGTTCTGCACAATGGGGGCATTATTGCGGTCAAAGGATTAGGTGGTTTTCATCTGGTTTGTGATGCAAGTCAGTCGCAGAGTGTCAGAAAATTACGGGCGATGAAACACCGTAACAGAAAGCCATTTGCGGTGATGGTTGATAGCATTGAGACTGCAAAACGATATGTGTTTGGAGAGTCGGTTGAATGGCAGGCGCTGTCATCCCGTCCGGCACCGATTGTTCTTATGCACAGAAAACTTCACAATGGCATAGCATCAGAAGTTGCATTCGATAGTCCTTATCTGGGAGTGATGTTTCCTTATACACCATTGCATCACCTGTTATTTGAACAATATCGTTATCTTGGCTGCGAGCCGATTCTGGTGATGACTAGCGGGAATGTTTCCGGGATGCCATTAGCAACCGATAGCGCTGACATTGTCAGTCAGTTTGGTGACATGTTAGATGGCGTATTGGACCATAATCGCCCGATTGCAAATGCGTGTGATGATAGTGTTGTTCATCTGGCCGGAGATTCCATCCGGGTGCTCCGTTTAGCCCGGGGATATGCACCATTAAGCTATAAAAGCAACTATAACGGGACTCCGGTTCTAGCCTTGGGGGCGCAGCAAAAAGCAACAGTTGCAATGGCATTACCAGGGCAATTGATGCTTTCTCCCTATATTGGTGATCTGGATGATTTAGATACACAGTCCCGCTATGAACAGATGAGCTCATTATTTCAGAACTTATATCGTTGTGAACCTCAACGCTGGGTTTGTGATGGTCATCCGGGATATTTTACCACTCAGCTTACTGAACATTTACCGGGGCATGTTCTGAATGTTCAACATCATCATGCTCACATTCTTGCTGTCATGGCGGAGTATCGATTGACCGGACCGGTCTTAGGCTTTGCCTTTGATGGAACCGGAATGGGTGATGATGGCTCTGTCTGGGGAGGAGAGGTGTTGCTGGCTGATGTGCAACATTATCAGCGTTGCGGGCACTTGAAACCTTTCCGGTTGATTGGCGGAGAGCAGGCGATTCGTGAGCCGGCCAGAATACTTCTGGCAATGCTACTTGAATGTTATTCACTCCAAGAGATCTGCTTACTGAAACATCCGGCTTTTGATGCGTGGACTGAAGATGACTTTGCCAATCTCTATCAACTCTGGCTTTCCGGAAAACATTCGCCTTTTTGTTCCTCCGCCGGGAGACTATTTGATGCCTGGGCCTGTTTATGCGGGTTACTGGAACGACCTGATTTTGACGGAGAAAGCGGATTGCTGATTGAAGCTGCCGCGATGAGGTCAGTGCCGGATATGGATACTCCTTTGAGCATGAACTGGGGAACGGAGCAGATTCCGCAACTTGATTGGGTACCGATATTGAAGATGAGTATTGAGTCGGGAGTCTGGCAACATCAGAAAGATGTTGCTGATGCGTGCAGGGGATTGATTCACTCTCTGGCTCATGCGATCTATCAGATGGCAAACCGATATTCATCATCCCCGGTGATTGTCAGTGGTGGAGTTTTTCAGAATCGCTTATTGATGAATGAGTTGTGGCAGTACCGGAGAAATACCACACAGCAGTTTTACAGCGGCACGATGATCCCTGTCAATGACAGTGGTATTGCTATCGGGCAGCTCTGGTACGGGATGCACCAGAACTGAGTAGAACCATCCGGAAGTAATGTTCCCATCGGACGGACAGCTTCCGGACAACGAAGAGTAATGATTCATGTGTTTGTGTATACCAGCGAGTGTTGTCAGCGTTAATGAAGAACAGATGACTGCTGTTGTAGATACTTTGGGTGTGACGCGGGAAGTCAGTACTCATTTAATCTCTGAGCCTGTTCAGGTGGGCGAACATCTATTGATCCATGTGGGATTTGCTATCAGTAAAATTGATCAGCAGGAAGCAAGAGAAAGTCTGGATACATATCGTGAACTGATGGAACAGGTGCATTCTGATGAGATGTGGATAGGGTGACATCATGCGTGACAATATTGGTGTAACGGATTCTGTCCGGGATTTATATCAGGGCTTTCGGGAACCCGCGGTAATTCGGGGACTGGCAGCGCAGATTCGGCACAAAGCAAGTCAGTTGCCCGAGCCTTTGTATATTATGGAAGTCTGCGGTGGACATACTCACACGATCATGAAGTATGGCATACAACAGTTGTTGCCAGATAACCTGCATTTTGTTCACGGACCGGGATGCCCGGTTTGTATTATGCCGAAAGAACGGATCGATCATGCCATTATACTGGCTCAGACCGAAGATGTGATTCTGGTAACATTGGGAGATATGATTCGGGTTCCGGGTTCCCGAATGTCTCTGGCAGAGTGCCGGGCGAATGGTGGTTCTGTTATGCCAGTCTATGATCCGATGGATGTGATTGAGATTGCTAAACAAAATCCACACCAAAAGGTGGTCTACTTTGCGATCGGTTTTGAAACGACAACACCGATGACGGCTGTATTAGTTCAGCAAGCCCGGCGTTTGCAGCTCACGAATCTCTGTTTTCATATTAATCATGTGTTGGTTCCTCCGGCAATGGAAGCCGTTATGGCAGATTCTATGACACGGGTGAATGCATTTATCGGCCCTTCTCATGTCAGTGTGATTACCGGTGCAAAAATTTACCAGCCGATTGTGCAGCATTATCAGATCCCTGTGGTGGTCGCCGGGTTTGAACCTGTGGATGTTCTGGAATCGGTCAATATGCTGGTCGATCTGGTTCTTGGAGGAAAACCGGCTCTGCAGACGCAATATACCCGTGCAGTTTCTTTTCAGGGGAATGAAGTCGCCCAGGCTTGTATCCATGAGATTTTTGAAGTCAGGGAAACGTTTAACTGGCGTGGATTGGGCAATATTCCTCGTTCTGCCTTACAACTTCGTCCGCAATACGCAGATATGGATGCAGAAATTTTATTTCAGCAGCAGTTACCGAGCGCTTGTGTCCCAGATCATAAAGCTTGTCGTTGTGGTGATATTTTGCGGGGCCTTGCCAGTCCGCCGGATTGCAAAGTATTTGGTAAGGCCTGCCAGCCGAGCCGCCCGATGGGAAGTTGTATGGTGAGTTCGGAAGGAGCTTGTAATGCCTATTACCGTTATGCCGGTTTTCATATTGAGCCTCAGGAGCACTAACACAAATGAAGAAGCACAATACAGTCCAACTAAGTCATGGCGGCGGCGGTGTGGAAATGAATCACCTTATTCGTCATCTTTTCTGGGAAAGGTTCGGTAACGATATCCTGAATCAGGCTGAAGACGCTGCGACTTTGACGTTGCCTTCACCTTTGGCAATGACGACAGACAGCTTTACAGTCTCCCCTCATTTTTTTGCCGGAGGGAATATCGGGACTCTGGCGATTGCCGGAACCTGCAATGATTTGGCGATGGTTGCGGCTAAACCTTCTTATCTGAGTTGCAGTTTCATCATCGAAGAAGGAACACCGGTTCAGGAACTAGAGATAATTGTTGATGCAATGGCTGCTGAGCTCTCCGTTTGTGGTACACAGATCGTTTGTGGGGACACGAAAGTTGTTCCCAGAGGTGCGGCTGATAAAGTGTTTATCAATACAACGGGCATTGGTCAGATTCTGAAAACCGGTGTTTCGGCTCACCGGATTCAGGCGGGGGATGTCATTTTAGTTTCCCGGGATATTGGTTGCCACGGAGCCTGCATTCTTGCAGCAAGAGAATCTTTACGTCTTGCTCATCCGATAACCAGTGATTGTGCTGTATTGTGGCCGGTTGTTGAATCATTGCTGGAACAATCAATTGATGTTCATGCGATGCGCGACGCAACCCGTGGCGGGTTATCTGCGGTATTGAATGAATGGTGTCAGAGTAGTGGGTTGCAACTGGCGATCCAGGAAGCACAGATCCCTGTTGATGATGCGGTTCGGGGACTATGCGAACTGTGTGGATTTGAACCTTACGATCTGGCGAATGAAGGTACATTTGTTATTGCTGTTCCGCCAACACAAGTACAGCACACACTTGATGTTTTACATCAGTTTAACGCCCGGGCTGCGGTCATTGGTGAAGCTGTATCTTTATCACCGGCCAAGCCGATTCTGCATACAGCCTGGGGAAGTCGTCGCTATCTGGATTTTCCGGCAGGTGAGTTGTTACCGAGAATCTGTTAGGAGTAATGAATGCACGAATTATCTCTGAGTCTGAAAACAATCGACCTAGTCGTAGAGCATGCCCGGCGGCAGGAGTGCAGCCGTGTTA
This sequence comes from Vibrio mangrovi, assembly GCF_024346955.1. NCBI lineage: Bacteria > Pseudomonadati > Pseudomonadota > Gammaproteobacteria > Vibrionales > Vibrionaceae > Vibrio > Vibrio mangrovi. Next base: position 511,586 of record NZ_AP024883.1, read on the forward strand.
CTGCGGTAACGCTGGGAATTGGCAGACTTTCATGCATTGAACCTGAGGCTTTACTGACCGGATTACAGTTTGCCAGCCGGGATACGTTGGCGGAAGGCGCTCAGTTCAAGGTTGATATGATTCCGGCCATAGCCTGGTGTGAGCACTGTCATCAACAGGTTGAAATCGATTCACATTATACCGGATGTCCGGTATGTCATCAGTATCAGTTGGTTGTAGAAACTGGAGAAGAATTAAAAATTAAATCTATAGAGGTAGAATCTTATGTGTAGTGTTTGCGGTTGTGGCGATAGCCACGTTGAAGATCACAGCCATCATCATCACGAGGCTGAACATCATGACCATTCTCATCACCATCCACATTCCGGAGAGTCGGAAATTCAGTCAATGGTTGTGCACCATCATTACAGCCATCAGGGCGATGTTCATCACCATATTCATTATCATGTGCATTCCGGGGATGCGGCCGCAGAGTCTCTTCTGGCACATCAAACCGAACATGATCATCATGAAAAACACCATCACCACCATGACGAACATCATCAGCCAGAAGTCACGTCTCAGGGAGACCTGCATTATGGTAAGGGGAAAGCTAAAACTCATGTAACAGGTGTTTCTCAACGCAGTTTGATTAATCTGGAACAGGATATTCTGAGCCAGAACAACCTGGTTGCAGGAGATAACCGGGAACATTTCCGGGAACATCATCAACTGGCATTAAATCTGATGTCCAGCCCCGGCTCAGGCAAAACAACATTGTTAGTGGAAACGCTGAAATTGTTGCAATCAACTTATACGTGTGCAGTGATTGAAGGCGATCAGCAGACAAGTCAGGATGCGAACCGTATCCGGGAAACCTCAACTGCCGCTATTCAGGTAAATACCGGAAAAGGCTGCCATTTAGATGCTCAAATGATCCATCGTGCGTATCATCAGCTTGATATGCAGGAGCCAGGGATCCTGTTTATTGAAAATGTAGGTAATCTGGTCTGCCCGGCTAGTTTTGATCTGGGTGAACAGCATAAGGTCACGATACTGTCGGTGACTGAGGGCGATGATAAACCATTGAAATACCCGAATATGTTTGCAGCTTCTCAATTGATGCTGATTAATAAAATTGATCTGTTGGATTATGTAAACTTTGATATCGAAGCCTGTATTGCCAATGCTCGTAAGATCAATCCTGAGATTCAGGTGATCAAACTTTCTGCGACCAGCGGAGAAGGAATGTCCGCCTGGATTGACTGGTTGACTCAACAGCAGAAACTATTGGCAGACTAAGACAGCAGGCTGGCTTAACTGAACTGTTTTATTGGAGGAAGATCCCAATTCTGCTCTGAGAAACAGTACAAAGTCCGGGTGTTAGAAAAGCGGCTATTACGAATGATATATTGGAGAAATCAGCGAATTTATCCGAGAAAAGGAAGGAATAGGTAAAATTGAATGTAGTTTGAGCGTATAAAGTGAATAATGTCTGCTTTTGGATATTTCAGTTCAGGTATATATTGTCCGTCATAGAGTGATAGATATTTTCTGTTATTTTTGATTGTGTTATACGATTTTCCGTCATATGACACTATTTCGTAGTATCCTGAAAGAGACAATTCAGTTTTTCAATGAATATAAAAAGGATTTGATATTCATGAGGTATACGCCAACGCTCAAACTCAGCACCCGTCTGGTTGCGGTTGTCACAATGATTGTGACTGGAGCGATTTTTATCCTGTTTATTGGCGGAACGCTTTCTTTTCAAAGGCTTGGACATGAATATCTGAATCACTATCTGAATGGTGTGGTTGAAGTTATTGACAAAGAACTGGATGAATCTGACGCGGCTTACTCAATGCAACTTTGGGTTCCAAAGCTGCTTCATGCCAGTAATATTGTTGAGATGACCTTAACTTCAAAAGCTGGAGTGGTGTACCGGTTTAAAGACACGGCATCTTCAGTTGAAGAAGGTCGGTTATATAAAATGGATTTCTCCCTGAAAAGAAATCAGGATTATACGTTACACTTTAAAGCTGTTCCTCCATATATAGGTTTTACCTACTCTTTCAGTGCCATGTGGTCCACAACTTTTGCTGTGATATTGATTGTCGTCTGTTTATTACGGGGAGTACGATGGCTACAGGCTCAGTTACTCGGTTCTGAACTACTTGAAGAACGGGGAAGAATGATCCTTGCAGGGCAGGTTGAGCGCTATGCCAAAGGAGATGAGAGAGAATGGCCTTACACTGCAAGTGAGGCTTTGGATCGACTGATCGAAGAATTGCAGGATGCACGTCAGGAAAGAAGCCGGTTTGATACCTTTATCCGTTCACAGACCTTTCTGGATCAACTAACCGGAGCAGCTAACCGGGTTTTGTTCGACAGTAAACTGGAAGCAGCATTACTGGAGAATGATGCTCGTGGCGGTGTTTTGATGTTACAGATCGAAGAACCAGATGGTGTTGATAAAGCCGAACTGGATAACTTGATCGTTCAGGTTGGTGAATGTATTTCGAATGTAACCCAGCGCTATCCGGATGTCATATTGTCCCGTTACTATGATTCAGTGTTTACCGCACTGATTCCACATCAGAATTCACGGGAAGTGGCTCAGGTCGCTGTTCAGTGTCTGAAAGGAATCGAACGTTTGACTCCATCTCAGCCACTGGATAAGAGTAATTGGTGCCATATTGGTGTCACGATGTATACGGAAGGGGAACGGTGGGGGAAAATTATCGATGAGGCGGAAACGGCACTGAAAAGCGCGCAACTGGAAGGGTTTAATAGCTGGAGCCGTTTTCAGAAGACTAAGTCGGTTGATGATGAAAGAGGCAATGTTCGCTGGCGGAGCCTGTTTGAGCATAATCTGACAGAAGATAAAATATGTTTGTTCAAACAGGATTGTTATGTGGTGTCTCGTCAGGGACAACTGACTGCTGTACATAAAGAGCTGTTTGTCAGAATCCCCGAGCAGGGACAGGGTTTTATCAAAACGTCCCGTTTTATCTCTGCGATTGTTGCTGTCGGATATGAGGCTGTGTTGGATCGGGTAACCTGCCACCGGGTGATTCGTTTTCTCCGGGAAGAAAGCTCAGATGCAGATATTTACTCCATCAATTTATATGTAACATCATTTGCTCAACGAGCTCATTTTATCTGGTTCAGGAATTTGTTGATGCAACTGCCCCGGGAGTACCGTCGGCGGCTTTGTTTTGAGTTTACGGAAAGTCATTTAGTCAAACATCTTGATTATATGCGCCCGGTACTGAAAATGATTGCTGCCTTTAATTGCCAGATTGTTGTCGGGCAAGTTGGACGAACAATTGTAAGTACTCACTATATAAAAGAGTTCAGAATTGACTATCTGAAGCTGCACCGTAGTCTGATCAAAGGGATTGAACAACGCCAGGAGAATCAGTTGTTTGTCCGGAGTCTGATCGGTGTTTGCCGTGGAGCTGTGACTCAGGTTGTTGCTGTCGGTGTTGAATCTGATGCCGAATGGAAAGTACTCCAGTCTCTGGGAGTTCGTGGTGTTCAGGGACGATTATTCGATATGGAATCTCAGTGGATTCCTAAACCCCGCATGACAAATGTCAAACCGGGGAAACGTAAACGATGGAAAACGAAATATACAAATCGCTGATAGATGATTGTTCAACTTAGCGCACAATTTAGTGCCGAATATTTGTTCTGAGTAAGAAATCTGTTAGAAATTGCGTGTTTCTGTCCATGTTTCGGTGTCAATATCTTGCTGTGACTGCAAGGCATTGGTACATTTAACGGAATTTTAATCTTCAATTTTCTTGCAGGATGAACGAAGAATATGTTTAAGAAACTTCGTGGCATGTTTTCAAACGACTTATCGATTGATTTAGGGACTGCCAACACGCTTATTTACGTGAAAGGGCAAGGTATTGTTCTTGACGAGCCTTCAGTTGTAGCAATTCGCCAGGATAAAGGGCGTGGTGGTCGTAGTGTCGCCGCTGTCGGACACGCGGCGAAACAGATGCTGGGACGTACACCGGGGAATATTTCAGCAATCCGGCCAATGAAAGATGGTGTGATCGCGGATTTTTATGTTACCGAAAAGATGTTGCAGACCTTTATTAAACAAGTCCATGACAATAGCTTTCTTAAACCGAGTCCCCGGGTTCTGATCTGTGTGCCTTGTGGTTCGACTCAGGTTGAACGACGCGCTATCAAAGAGTCTGCAGAAGGCGCCGGAGCGCGTGAGGTCTATCTGATCGATGAACCGATGGCTGCTGCGATTGGTGCAGGGCTTCGGGTTTCAGAACCAACAGGTTCAATGGTTGTTGATATCGGTGGCGGCACAACTGAAGTTGCAGTCATTTCCCTCAATGGTGTGGTGTACTCGTCCTCTGTACGTATTGGTGGTGACCGGTTTGATGAAGCCATTATCAACTATGTACGCAGAAACTATGGAAGTTTGATTGGTGAAGCGACTGCTGAAAAGATCAAACATGAAATTGGGACTGCCTATCCGGGAGACGATGTGCGGGAAATCGAAGTTCGTGGGCGTAATCTTGCTGAAGGTGTTCCTCGCAGTTTCACCCTGAACTCCAATGAAATTCTGGAAGCACTTCAGGAACCTTTAACCGGTATCGTTTCAGCAGTAATGATTGCTCTGGAGCAATGTCCTCCGGAACTGGCATCAGATATATCTGAAAATGGTATGGTTCTGACTGGTGGTGGTGCGCTGCTGAAAGATCTAGATCGTCTGCTGACCGAAGAAACCGGTATACCTGTGGTTGTTGCTGATGATCCACTGACATGTGTGGCTCGTGGTGGCGGTAAAGCGCTGGAAATGATCGACATGCATGGTGGTGATTTATTTAGTGAAGAGTAGTGCCGTCTTTGTGTCATTGTTTGAGATGAAGAGATGGTTCAAAACGGGATTGTCATCATGAAGCCAATTTTTGGGCGAGGTCCATCTCTTTCGCTACGTCTTTTTTTTGCCGTTGTATTATCAGCCAGCCTTATGCTGGCTGATAGTCGTTTAAACGCTTTTTCTCAAGTACGTTATTTACTCAACAGTCTGGTTGCTCCTATCCAGTATGCTGCTGATCTTCCTCGAATCCTGTTTGACGGCTTGTATGAACGCATGCAAAGCCACCAGACACTTCTGGAATCGAATCAACGACTGAAACAAGAAGTACTGGATCTGAAAAGTGATTTGATTTTATTGAATCAATATAAAGAGGAAAATCAGAGGTTAAGAAAACTTCTGGGATCTTCTTTTGTCAGAGATGAGCGGAAAATGGTCACCGAAGTGATGGCCGTAGACACTTCACCTTATACACATCAGGTTGTCATTGATAAAGGGCGGACTGATGGTGTCTATGAAGGGCAACCTGTTATCAACGAAAAAGGTATTGTCGGACAGGTCACTTTCGTTGCTTCACATAATAGCCGGGTATTACTCCTGATTGATGCCAATAGTGCCATTCCTGTTCAGGATTTGCGTAATGATATTCGGGTAATTGCTTCCGGAAATGGTCAGTCGGAGTATATTCAGCTGGAACATATTCCCAGCAGTACCGATATTGAGGTCGGAGATTTACTGGCATCTTCGGGGCTGGGGGGAATTTATCCTGAAGGTTATCCTGTTGCCAGAGTATCCAGAGTGGATAAAGATACCCGTCGTGAGTTCGCTGTGATCGAAGCTGTTCCTGTGGTTGATTTTGACCGGCTACGTTATCTGTTACTGGTCTGGCCGAATGAAGATCGGCAGCAAAAAGCTCGTCAATCCGTATCCGGAGCGTTAGGTAAGGAGGCTCAGAATGGCCAATAGAGTCCTGAGAGGGCATTTGGTTATCTGGATGTCTTTTTTATGTGCGCTGATTTTACAGACTATTCCATGGCCCGGCTCGCTTGAACTATTACGCCCGTCGTGGGTTTTATTGATTGCATGTTATTGGGTGTTAGCGCTTCCTCACCGAGTTAATGTCGGTACGGCATTGGTTTTAGGGCTGCTCTGGGATTTGATTCTCGGATCGACACTAGGTATCCGTGGCATGATGATGTCCATTGTTGTGTATATCGTGGCAATGAACTTTTTAATTCTGCGGAATATGGCGCTATGGCAGCAGGCTATGGTTATTGGACTGCTGACAGTTCTTCTGGACTTGCTGATTTTAGCGGGCGAGTTTTTAGTCAGGTCTGTTGAATTTAATCCTCTATCCTTATGGGGTGGTGTGATTAGTTGTGTTCTGTGGCCGTGGCTTTTCCTGCTGCTTAGACGTGTCAGACGTTATTGGAACATCCGATGAATGCCCGCAGGCTTTATCTTGCATCGGCTTCCCCAAGGCGAAAAGAGCTGCTGACACAGTTGGGATATTCGTTTGATATCGTTTTATCTGATGTGGTGGAAGAGCATCAGAGCCATGAGTCAGCACAAGCATATGTATCAAGGTTATCCCGAGAGAAGGCAGTTGCAGGCTTTCATGCATTGCAATGTGATAAGGCTGTAGTTCTGGGTGCTGATACCATAGTTGTCGTTGATCAGCATATTCTTGAAAAACCTGAAAGTTTTGCCCATGCGAGACAGATGCTTTGGCAGCTTTCCGGGCGTGGGCATCAGGTGATGACCGCTGTAACTGTAACTGATGCCCGACAGATAGACACAATTGTTGTAACAACCGATGTATGGTTTAAACCATTGTCAGAAAATGAGATCGAACAATATTGGCAATCGGGTGAACCGTGCGATAAAGCTGGCAGTTATGGTATTCAGGGACTTGGTGGGAAATTTGTGACCCGGATTGAAGGTAGTTATTTTGCCGTTGTCGGACTACCGTTATTTGAAACTGACCAGCTCTTGCATAAGTTTTTATGAAATCAAATTGAGGTGCGCTCATGAGTGCAGAGTTGTTGTTAAATGTAACTCCGAGTGAGAGTCGCGTTGCGATGATAGAAGGCGGAGTCCTTCAGGAAATACATATTGAACGGGACGCGAAACGCGGGATCGTCGGCAATATATATAAAGGGAAAGTCAGTCGGGTTTTACCAGGAATGCAGGCTGCCTTTGTTGATATTGGTCTGGATAAGGCCGCATTTCTTCATGCCTCAGATATTGTTCCCCATACAGAATGCGTGGCCGAGAATGAAAAACAACAGTTTCAGGTCCGGGATATTTCTGAACTTGTCCGTCAGGGGCAAGATATCGTTGTTCAGGTTGTCAAAGATCCATTGGGAACAAAAGGAGCACGTTTGACGACCGATATTACCCTGCCTTCCCGTTATCTTGTTTTTATGCCGGGAGCCAGTCATGTCGGTGTTTCTCAGCGCATAGAAAGTGAAACCGAAAGAGAGCGCCTCAAGAATATTGTTGCTGATTATTGCGATGAACTGGGTGGCTTTATTATTCGTACGGCAGCCGAAGGTGCTGATGATAAAGAACTTTCTCAGGATGCGGCGTTTCTCAAACGTTTGTGGAGTAAAATCATCGAGCGTCGTTCAAAGTATAAAACCCGGACAACACTTTATGGCGAGCTTGGCCTTTCACAGCGCATTTTGCGGGATTTCGTCGGAACCGACTTGACGAAAGTTTTGGTTGATTCACGTCTGGAATTTGAAAACCTGAAAGAATTTACTTCTGAGTATGTTCCTGAATTAACAGAAAAACTTGTGCTTTATGAAGGTGAGAAGCCCATTTTTGATATGTATGATACAGAGAATGAGATTCAGCGTTCTCTGGAGAGAAAAGTGGAGCTGAAATCAGGTGGTTATCTGATTATTGACCAGACTGAAGCGATGACGACGATTGATATTAATACCGGTGCATTTGTCGGCCGTCGTAATCTGGAAGAAACGATTTTCAATACCAATATTGAAGCAACTCAGGCCATCGCCCGCCAGCTCCGACTCCGGAATCTGGGGGGAATCATTATCATTGATTTTATAGATATGGCCTCGGAAGAGCACCGGACACGAGTACTTACTTCTTTAGAAGCCGCTCTGAGTAAAGATCGGGTAAAAACGAATATTAACGGATTTACACACTTGGGTCTGGTTGAGATGACACGCAAAAGAACCAGAGAAAGTATTGAACATGTTCTGTGTTCTACTTGTCCAACATGTGAGGGACGTGGACATGTGAAAACCGTTGAAACGGTTTGTTTTGAAATTTTGCGTGAAATCACCCGGGTTAATCGTGCCTATGATGCCGATAAATTTGTTGTATACGCTTCACCAGCTGTTGCAGATACATTACAAGGGGATGAGTCTCATGCGCTTGCTGAACTGGAAGTATTTATCGGTAAGCAGGTACGGATTCAGGCTGAACCTTTGTATGTGCAGGAGCAGTTTGACGTGGTCATGATGTGACCTGACAGAGTAGGATAATTGTGCGTTTTATGGTTTCTCGTGTGGTACGAACGTTACTGTGGCTTTTGTTAAGCCTTTTAGTCCTGCTCGCTATCCTGATTTCAGCCTTGAGGATCGCATTGCCTCACATGAATCAATATCAGGTGCCGATGACGGAATGGATGAACCGGCAGGCTGAAATTCAGTTTTCTGTGAGTGATATTCAGGGCTTTTGGCGTAACCGCCATCCTTCTCTTTCTCTGAAGGGATTTCAGGCTCATTTACCTGAGACGTCTAATATTCGTTTTGCAGCTGATAGCGTCGATATTGAATTTGATTTATTTAAATCACTTCTGCAATGGCAACCGGTAATTGCCAATCTGGTGATTCATCAATCTAAACTGGACGTCAGCTCATTTGACCTGTTTCAACAGGATATTCCCTCCGGCACCCGCAATCTGGATGAAGAAAAAAAAGCACAACTTGAAACTATCCGCTATCTGGATAACGTTTTCTTGCGTCAGCTTGATGATTTTTCCGTGCTGAATTCTTCTATTCGTTATCGCTCAATGTCTGGTGATATCCGGCAATTGGATATCTCTCAACTGAAGTGGCAGAACGACGGACATCGTCACCGTGCTCAGGGAATGGTGAGTGTTGCCAATACTGGAATTAACTCTCTTTCAGTACGTGCTGATTTTGAAGATTTTGACTCATTCCGGGATATTTCCGGGCAGTTTTATGTCAGTTCCGACAATATCAGTCTTGGCCCATGGTTAACCCGGTATCTGAAGAAAGAGATTGGTATTCACAGCGGACAGGTGAGTTTCAATGGATGGCTCACACTGAAACACAATATACCTGAAGATGGTTATGTTCAGGTCCGGCCTTCCGATCTGTTTTGGTCCGATATATCCGCCATCAACTCAGGTGCAGCTGATAAGAAAGATCACCATCTACATATGCAGGATGGTGTATTCCGCCTTATTCCGAAAGACGGTAGTATTGTGGTTCAAGCCCAGTCCGTTATCTTTCAAACCGATGAGACTCAGTGGCCGGAACTCAATTTTTCGATGAAGTGGCAGCCTGAACATTGGCTGGTTAATATCGGAGAGATCAACATTGCTTCTCTGGTTCCGCTGGTCAAACGGATGCCTCTGTCTGAACAGCTACAGGGGATGCTCGATCAACTCAAGCCCGGAGGAACGCTGCACGATATCCGCTTGGCCGGGGATATGCAGGGAATTCAGCAATACTCAGCTCAGCTCGCTGACGGAGCTATTTCACAGTGGTATCTATTGCCAGAAACTCATCATCTGCGGGCAAGCATCCGTGGCAATACAGAAAAAGCCGTCATTCGGGCCAGTATGGATGATGATACTTTACCTTATGGGGATGTGTTTCAGGCGCCGTTGATCATCCGTAAAGGGAATGTGAATCTGGTATGGCAGTCGACACCTGATGGCTGGTCGTTATGGTCAGATAAAGTGGCAGTCAGCACGCCTGATTTACAAACCGTCGGTGAGTTTAAGCTGGATTTTTTCCGGAATGAAAGTCCGTTACTGTCATTTTATTCCGAAGTGGACCTCTTTCAGGCCGGAGAAACATGGCGTTATCTTCCGGTCAGAGCGTTAGGTGATGAGCTGACCGATTATCTTTCTACTGCCATTCAGGCCGGAGATGTAAAGACGGCGAAATTATTGTGGTACGGAAGGCTGGAAGATTTCCCTTACCATAAGAATAACGGTATTTTTCAGGCATGGGTCGGGTTGAAGAATGCACGTTTTAGCTACAATACCGCCTGGCCTCCTTTAACTGATCTACAGGTGAATCTGCTGTTTCAGAATGATGCGATGTATCTGGATTCTCGGCAGGCTCGTCTGATGGATGTCAATGCACAACGAATTACTGGACGGATTCCTGCTTTAATGAGTTCAGGACACATCGAAATTGAGGCGAAAGCGGAAGCTCAGGGAAATGCTCTCCGGGATTTTATGACTTCGACACCTCTGGTTGATTCTGTTGGTGCAGCACTGACTGCCGTTCAGGTGAAGGAGAATGTGCAATCAGAATTTCAGCTCAATATTCCTTTTGACACCAGCAAAGATGCCAGAGCATGGGGATGGGCTGACTTAAAGAATAACCGGGTTGAAATCCAGTCTCCGTCATTGGATTTACGAAAAGTATCTGGTCGTATCCGCTTTGATAACGATGTTGTCACGGCTTCTGCTCTTCAGGGACAGATGTTGGGTCAGCCTGTCTCGCTGGACTTTCAGGGAGAAAGTGGCAATAAAGGATACAATGTTCATATTGATACGATTGGTGACTGGGAAGTGACACCACTGGCGACGTATGTCGGCAAAAAATGGATTCAGCCGCTTTCCGGGCATGCGCCATGGGAGATGGGAATTGATATCCAGCTCAATGATGTCGGCTTCTCTTATCAGGCAAATCTGAATACTGATTTGAAAGCGATTGCCAGTCGGTATCCTTATCCGTTAAATAAAAAACGCAAAGAGAAAGGAAAAGCGTTATTACAGGTTTCAGGTAATCAGGAAACGATCAGTGCCCGGTTACAGGTTCCCCATGCAAAATACCAGACAGAAATTGATATTACCGGGCCGGAGCCAGTCCTCACTGCAACGAATCTGATCTTGGGCAATGGTAGTTTCAAAGTGAGTCCGATGGCGGGCCATTCTGCATCCGTTCGTCTGGATCATTTTAATATGGATCAATGGATAGAGTTGCTTGGACAAGACGAAAATGTTTCCGGAGGTCCGAAAACGAAGTTGAAAGCATCGGTATCAATGCCACAGATCCCGATTCCGGATCATGTCGAAGCTCAGGTGAAAGATCTGACACTGGCAACTCTGGAATGGCATGATGTGGATTTTCTGGCCCGGCATAAAAGCTTTGGCTGGCGGATGGATGTAAAAAGTCAGGAAGTTCAGGGAAAAGCCAATTATATTGAGCCTTATGATCTGAGTGTCGCTTTGGAGCAACTACATTTATACATTCCGGCTCTGGAACAGCGGAAAGATAATGAGTCTCTGTTTATTGATGAAAGCCGCCAGAATTCAGCGATCATTACTGAGTTTGATCGCCAGTTTCATGAACTGATGCCGAACCTGACACTGGTGATTCAGGATTTTTGGTTTCAGGGATACAAAGTCGGTCGGTTGAACATGGACTTCCAGAGACAGGGGAAAGCGCTGTCATGGAAGAGTATTGATATCGTCAGCGGTAGCAATGAAATTCATGCCAATGGGCAATGGACACTTGACGGTGAACAATCCCATACAGTGCTGAATATGAACTTAAAAGGTGACAATAACAGTGACCTGATGGAGCGTTTCGGGATTACTTCCGGTATACAGAATGCTCCGTTTTCAATGAATAGTCAGATGGAGTGGGATGGGGCACCATGGGCAGCCAGGAGCGATACACTGCAAGGGACTGTCAGTTCGGAACTTGGCAAAGGAACTATATCGGATGTGAGTGGTGCGGCACGTTTTCTGGGGTTATTTAGTCTGGACTCCATCATTCGTAAGATGCAGTTAGACTTTAGCGATGTTTTTGACCAGGGAATGGCCTTTGATTCAATTGAAGGTACCGGAGAAATATCACACGGTATATTTGTGACCAATGATATTAAGATGGACGCACTTGCCGGAGATATGACTATCAAGGGAATGGTTGATCTGACTGCAAAAACAATTGATGCTGAAGTGAATTTTGTGCCAGATATGACATCCGGAATCCCGGTATTAAGTGCCTTTGCCGTCAACCCGGTCACTGCATTGTATGTTTTGGCGATAACAACCGTGATTTCCCCGGTTGTTGAGGTTATCACTGAAGTGAACTACGAAGTGAAAGGTCCTATCGACCATCCGGTCGTGAAGGAAATCTCCCGGAGTAAAGGAGAGTTCAAACCACCGGAAAAATTACGTGAAGAGGCACAGCAACAGAAGCAAGGAGCCGCACAATGAGCCGAGTCGGTTTAATTCAGATGACATCCGGACCTGATCCGGAGCACAACATCCGGTGGATTGAAAAGCAGATAGAAGTGTTAACTGCCCAAGGTGCTGAGTGGATTGTTACACCAGAAAATGCCATCGTATTCGGGTCGAAACGGGATTACCATCATTATGCAGAAGTTCTGGGTGCAGGTCCTTTGCAGGAGGCTTTTGCCCGAATCGCAAAATCGTTTTCAGTCTGGCTTGTGATCGGTAGTTTTCCGGTGAAAACTGAAGACGGTGTGACAACAACACTGCTGGTGTATTCCTCTGACGGTCAATTAGTTGCATCTTATGATAAGCTGCATATGTTTGACGTTGATGTCGCGGATGGACACCGGCATTACCGGGAGTCTGACATTTTTGTCCCCGGTTCGGAAGTCCGGTTGGCGTCAACACCGTTTGGTGAGTTGGGGCTTTCTATTTGTTATGATATTCGTTTCCCTCATCTCTACTCTGCGTTACGCCAGCAAGGTGCCCAGATTATTCTGGTCCCGGCAGCTTTTACTGCGGTTACCGGGCGTGCACACTGGGAGGTTTTACTGAGAGCTCGAGCAATTGAAACCCAGTGTTGGATTGTCGCAGTGAATCAGGGCGGAGTTCATGAGGGAGGACGTGAAACCTGGGGGCATTCGATGGTAGTCAGTCCTTGGGGAGATATTGTGGCGAGTCTGGAACAAACCGCAGCGACTCTGGTAGTCGATATTGATCTTGATTTACTAGCACAGATTAGAACTTCGATGCCTGTGTTATCTCATACAAGATTTGGGAATCAGTTTTTGGAACAGAAGAGCGAATTATGACAATTGAGCGTATAGAAGAAGCACTGCTTCATCCGACCGGGCTTTCTGAGCAATTCATCGAGCGAACATTGTCGAATATGATGACCCGGCAGATCGATTATGCGGATCTTTATTTTCAGTCCAGTTGGCATGAATCGCTGGTTCTGGAAGACGGGTTGATTAAAGATGGATCTTTTAACATCGACCGGGGTGTCGGTGTTCGGGCTGTTAGTGGCGAAAAAACCGGATTTGCTTATTCGGATCAGCTCACTGAAGAAGCATTACAACAAAGTGCAACGGCTGCAAGGGGAATTACCCGTCAGGGCCAGACCGGCCAGCATCAGGTTCGGTCATTTTCGCGGAGTAATATCCAGGATTATTACGGAATGTGTAATCCTCTGGATAGCTGGCAAAAGCAGCAAAAAACTACATTACTGAAGGAACTGGATGCGTATATCCGGACCAGAGAGCCGTTGATTCAGGAAGTTTCGATTAGCTTGAGTGGTGTGTATGATCAGGTCTTGATCGCAGCAACGGATGGGACTTATGCCGGTGATATTCGTCCGTTAGTAAGACTCTCGATCAGTGTGCTGGCGCAAAAAGGTGATCGGCGTGAACGAGGAAGTGCCGGTGGCGGTGGCCGGGTCGGCTACGACTATTTTCTTGCGGACAGCAACGGTGTATCCGTAGCGTATGAGTTTGCTGATGAAGCTATCCGGCAGGCGATGGTTAATCTGGAAGCAGTTGCGGCACCTGCGGGTACAATGCCTGTGGTTTTGGGAGCTGGCTGGCCGGGAGTTTTGCTTCATGAAGCGGTTGGTCATGGTCTCGAAGGTGATTTTAACCGTAAAGGATCTTCGGTGTTCTCCGGTAAAGTCGGACAGAAAGTGACTTCTGATCTTTGTACGATTGTTGATGATGGCACCCTGAAAGATCGGCGAGGCTCATTGAATATCGATGATGAAGGTGTTCGCGGGCAGTACAATGTATTGATCGAAAATGGTGTCCTGAAAGGGTATATGCAGGATAAACTCAATGCCCGCCTGATGGGAACATCTCCGACAGGAAATGGTCGCAGAGAGTCATATGCCCATTTGCCGATGCCGAGAATGACCAATACTTATATGCTTCCCGGACAACATACGCCGGAAGAAATTATTGCGACCGTTGAGAAGGGCGTTTATGCGCCAAACTTTGGTGGCGGTCAGGTTGATATTACCTCGGGAAAATTTGTTTTTTCTGCCTCTGAAGCCTATTTAATTGAGAAAGGAAAAATAACACGACCAATCAAAGGGGCAACATTGATCGGTTCAGGGATTGAAGCGATGCAGCAGGTTTCTATGGTTGGTAATGACTTACAGATTGACAAAGGTGTTGGGGTTTGTGGCAAATCCGGACAAAGTTTACCTGTCGGAGTTGGACAGCCGACCTTAAAACTGGATGCAATCACTGTTGGTGGGACGGATTGATCATCAATATTTTTAATTAATAGCTGGAGTATGAAGTATGTCCCATGAAGACGATTATGTTTCTGTAGAATCGCTGATCGAACTACAGAAAGAAGACACCCGGGAAATCATCCAGGCGTTACTGGAAGACGGCAGTGATCCTGAAGCATTATATGAGATTGAACATCATCTGTTTGCAGAGGATTTTGCTCAGCTTGAAAAAGCCGTTGTAGAGGCTTTTAAGATGGGTTTTGAAGTGCTTGAAGCAGAAGAAGCGGAAGATGAAGATGGTCAGCCTTTATTCTGCTGTGATGCAACAATGCAGTCTGCTCTAAACGCGGATACAATCGATGCTCAGGCTGAGAAATTAATTCATCTGGCAGAGAAATATGACATCATTTATGACGGTTGGGGAACCTATTACGAAGGTGAAGATGCGCTTTATCCGGATGATGACGAAGACGACGACGAAGAGTAAAACAGAGAACCAGCGAATAAGCGCTGGTTTTTTTATACCTTTTCATCCGACCTCTGCAAAATTACAATCAATTTGAATCAGACCTGTATATAATGAGAAAATTGATCTAGAACAAGTTATGACATATGAAATATTCACTGGCAGGGTATTGGCAGCTTTCTCCGCTGACTGATCTCTCTGTTCCTCAGGATGATATCTGTTTCCCGGCTCCCTTAAGTCAAATTCTCCCGACTACACTTTCTGAAGAAGATATTGCCGCTCAGGAATGGCATCTGATGCATGACATCGAAGTTGATAATGACTTGCTGAGCTATGCCGGCGTTGATCTGGTTCTGGAAGGTATCGATCATTACGCTGAAGTGCGTTTGAATGGTGCCGCAATTTTTGACTGTGATGGTCAGTCATCCGTGTATAAGAAAGATATCAGACCATTACTTCAGCCGGGAAGAAACCGGTTCGAGATTCTTTTTCTGGAGCCGGATGATGATCTGCTGGTAGAAACATCTCAGCATCCTCTTTGTTTTCTGGGGAAAGAACCGGTACGCCACTATGACCCACGTATGGGCATATGGCGAGAGCCTTACCTACAGTGTATTCGTCATGTCCGGCTGACCCACTTAACCACTGAACAGGTATGGCATTATGGTGGCGGTTGTGAACTGTTGGTGCATATTTATTTTGAAATGCTGAAACCGGGACTGGTTTCCGCTGCAATTAAATTTGATGGAATGACCTATCAGGTGCCGATTTATATGAGAAGTCATCAGGCGAGTGCGCTTTTTCAGGTTGAGGCGCCTCGTTATTTCGATCCGGAACATCCTGACAATAAGGATCTGTATGGTTTAACAGTTCAGTTGGATGGGCAGGAAGAAAGCTGTCAGATTGGTTTGAGTGAAGGTATATGCGTGACGCACTTTCCTCTCTGAGGTTGATGATATGATAAGAAAAGGGCGTGCTTGGCACGCCCTTTCTGAATGGAATTAACTCTCTTGTGGTTTCACAACCAATACATGAATCGGTGAATTCTGTACGACTTTACTGGCTACCGAACCTAAAACGACTTTATCAATTCTGGAACGTTTATGGCTTGGCATGATGATGAGATCGCTTCCCAGTCTTTCCGCATAATCCAAAATAGTGCTGTAGGGTTTTCCTTCAGCAATATGCAGATGATAAACCACCTCTTCATCAATATGCGCTTCGGCAAATCTTTTGAGCTGAGCTTTAACATCTGCCTTCATCTGGGCTGCGGCGTCTTTGGGAAAATAGGTTGAAACCATCGACATGTGAATACCGGGCAGAACATTCAGAAGATGTATTTCGGCATTGGAATTTTTTGCATGCCAGACGGCCATTTCGACAGCTTTATCGGCAAAGCCTTCTTCATTTAAATCAACAGGTACAAGAATGTGTTTGTACATGGTTAGTGACCTCTATAGCCAGAACTCTGGTAATTATATGCCTGACATATGTCAGGCATATTGACGTGGCATCTATTTTGATGATTTCATTCGGCGTTTTTGATTCCAGATTAGTAACAGCGTCAGGAATAGTGCCGGAATAAACACCCATTCTTTCATTGGACGTTCGGTTGCAACGATGATCGAATCGATTTGCCAGTCAAAATCGATACCGGACGCTTCTGCCGGGCTACCGAATTCGACCATGTCTACAAACATGCCGTTTTCTTTCTGGCTTAGGATCAGCCCCATTGAACTGACTCTGTCGCTGGCAGTTTTAGCACGATCATCAAAAGGCAACTGGACGGTTTTTGTCACATGGTCACCACTCATGGTATCGCCTGAAACAACCATTTCCAAAGTTTCTCCCGGATGAAGCTTATCGGTAACTTCGTAAATTGCAGTTCCCGGATAAAGTTCATGCTCCGGATAAATCATGTCCCACCAGAAGCCTGGACGGAAGAAAGTAAAGGTGAGCGCAAGTAACAGGACTGTCTCCCACCATTTATTTTTGGTAAACCACCAGCCCTGAGTCGCAGCGGAGAAAAGCAACATGGCTGTAATTGCCGAGAAGATGGTCAGCATTAAGTGCCACCAGGTATCTACACCGATTAACAGTAGCTGGGTATTAAACACGAACATGAATGGCAAAATGGCGGTTCGGATATCGTAGGTAAAACCTTGAATACCGGTCCGGATTGGGTCTGATTTGGCGATTGCCGCCGCCGCAAAAGCAGCCAGGCCGACAGGTGGCGTATCGTCTGCCAGAATACCGAAATAGAACACAAACAGGTGAACTGCGATGAGCGGAATGATCAAACCATGCTGTGCACCCAGAGTGACGATTACCGGGGCCATCAGTGTCGACACGACAATATAGTTTGCCGTCGTCGGTAAGCCCATTCCCAGAACCAGACTAATGACCGCAGTAAAGATCAGCATCATGATGACGCTGCCGCCGGAAATAAACTCGACAAAGTCAGTCATCACCAGCCCGATACCGGTTAAAGTAACAACCCCTACGACAGTACCAGCCGCAGCCGTTGCAACACCGATCCCAATCATGTTGCGAGCACCGGATGCCAGACTTTCGAGAAAATCATCCAAACCTGCTTTAGCCTGAGCTGAAATGTCTCCGGACTTATTCATGAGCGCCATTAACGGACGCTGTGTGAGCAGAATGAAAATCATGAATACGGTTGCCCAAAATGCAGACAGTCCCGGAGAGAAGCGCTCTACGGTCAAACACCAGACAAGAACCACGATTGGCAGCAGGAAGTGCAGCCCCGATTTCAGGGTTGGTCCCGGATCGGGAACTTCCTGTAGATCTTCATCGATATTTATACTCTGATCGGCATATTGGGAGGAGATTTTGACCAGACCGACATAAGCTGCCAACAGGATGAGAGTGAGAAGCGGAGTTGCAGCTGCGCCGAAAGCTTCTTTCGTCCAGCCGACACCACAGTAAACCGCAGCACTAATTGCTCCGAGCGCCAGAATGGTTCCGCTAAAGGATAGAATGCTCTGTAGTAGTGTCACTGTTTTACGGCGGGGCAGGCCGGTCATTCCTGACTTACATGCTTCCAGGTGAACAATATAAATCAGAGCAATATAAGAAATCAGGGCTGGAAGAACGGCAGCCTTAATAACTTCAACGTAAGAAATACCAACGTATTCGACCATCAGAAAAGCCGCTGCACCCATAATTGGCGGGGTTAGCTGACCATTGGTTGACGCTGCGACTTCAACTGCACCGGCCTTAGTTCCAGGAAATCCTACCCGTTTCATCAACGGAATGGTGAAAGTACCGGTTGTTACCACATTGGCAATCGAGGAGCCTGAAACCAGTCCGGATAATCCGGAAGCAACCACCGCTGCTTTAGCTGGTCCGCCACGCATATGCCCCAGTAGTGAAAATGCGACTTTAATGAAATAAGCTCCGGCTCCGGCTTTTTCCAGCATGGCACCGAAGAGCACAAACAGGAACACAAATGAGGTCGATACGCCTAAAGCAACACCGAAAACACCTTCGGTCGTCAGCCAGAGGTGAGACATCGCTTTATTCAGGCTGGCGCCTTTGTGAGCAATAACCTCAGGCATATAAGGTCCGGCAAAGGTATATGCCAGAAAAACGATCGCAACCATCATCAGTGGTGGACCTAAAGCCCTGCGGGTTGCTTCAAGGAGTAAAATCATGCCTGCTACGGCAACGATAATATCAACGGTGGTTGGAGCGCCGGAGCGTCCGGCCAGCTCTTCATAGAATAGGTAGATGTATGCTGCAGAGAAGCTACCAACCAGTGCTAGTATCCAGTCTGCCAGAGGAACATGATCTCTGGAGGAGTTTTTCATCGCCGGATAGGCTGTAAACGCAAGAAAAATTGCGAACATCAGATGGATCGAGCGAGCCTGTGTGTCGTTGAGAACGCCAAAGTCAAAAATAAATGGTAGCGGAGATGCATACCAAAGCTGGAATAATGACCAGCAGACCGGAACAACCCAAAGTATCCTGCCTGCAAGGCCTTTTGGATTCCGGGCGCCTGTATCAGCCTGAGCCACCATATCCTGCACATTTTGAGATGCCTGCGTCATGTACGTTATCCTTATTATTGATGGTCTAATGATTATTGTTGCACCATGACTTTCGGAAACGAGCGGAAAGCCAGAAACGGTATTGCGAAAATGAATTATCGCTTATTGCAATACCAAAATATGAATGAGGAGGCGATTTGCCTCCTCATGATTTCTCAGCGTGTTAGCTTGGGGAGGTTTTATTTTAACAAGCCAACTTCTTTATAGTATTTGACAGCCCCTGGATGTAGCGGGATAGAAATCCCTGCTTTGACCATGTCTTCTTTCTTCAAGTGGGCAAAGGCTGGGTGAAGACGTTTGAAAGTATCAAAGTTTTCAAACACAGCTTTTGCAACATTGTAAGCAACGTTGTCCGGTACATCGGCACTGGTCACCAATGTTGCAGCAACACCAAAACTTTTAGTGTCCTGATCCGTACCACGATACATACCGGCTGGTACATTCGTATAAGTATAGTAAGGGTTCTCTGAGACAATCTTGTCAATTTCCGGACCCGTTACAGGAATAAGTTTTGCATCACACGATGTGGTTGCTTCTTTGATAGAGCCGTTTGGATGGCCGACAACATAAATGAAGGCATCAATTTTATTATCACATAATGCCTGAGAGCGTTCGGAACCTTTCAGTTCTGAAGCCAGTTTAAAGCTGTCTTTTGTCCAGCCCATTTTTTCCATGACAACCTGCATTGTCGCCCGGTCTCCGGAACCTGGGTTACCAATGTTGACACGTTTTCCTTTTAAATCTTTGATATTATTGATATGAGCATCGGTACGGGCAATGACGTTAAACGGTTCTGTATGAAGAGAGAACATTGCTCGTAGTTTTTTATAAGGACCTTGCTCAGCAAATTTGCTTGTGCCGTTGTAGCCGTGATATTGCCAGTCAGACTGAACGATACCAAAATCAAGTTCACCTGCACGAATGGTGTTTACGTTGTAAATGGAACCGCCGGTTGACTCAACGGAGCAACGGATACTGTGTTCCTTGCGATCTTTATTGACGAGTTTACAGATTGCGCCACCAGTGGGGTAATACACACCGGTAACGGACCCTGTTCCTATCGTAATGAACTCTTGCGCATTGACGACTGTACTTGCACCAATAGCTGCTGCAGCAATAGCGCTGAGCTTCATAATTTTATTCAATACCATGAATATCCCTTCCTTTTTGCTTGTTGTCTCTTCAGTGAATATAGACTGTCGAGAGTTCCCATGGAGAAACAGCAACTTTTCCATAACGACTCGAAAAGTGGGCAGATAATACCAAAAAATTGGCACAGAATTGAAATATTGTTAATAAAAGTTATACATCTGACAAAAATATCAGAGGAATATTTGGAATGGTGTTATTGAATTGGCTTTTGGAATCAATAAGTTAAATTTCAGTAAAATCAAAACACTAGAGATGCTAAAGGTGTGATATATATCACATTGATTGGTCAAAAGGTGAATGTGTAACCCTGCTTATCTCTAGTGTTTTATTCTGGAAATGTTATCCGAAATACTCAAAAAGTTCGCATACGGACTGGTGTAGATCTTCCACGGAAATTTGACGGGTAGGTGTGATAAAAATTGTATCGTCCCCAGCAACGACACCCAGAATACCTTCTGATTTGCCGAGAGAGTCCAGCAGACGGGCAATCAACTGAGCTGCACCAGGACCGGTATGAATCACCACTAAGGCTGGGTTGTAGTCAATATCAAGAACAAGTTCCCGTAAAGAGCTTGAAACTGTAGGTACACCCAGCTCAGCCGGAAGACAGTACACCATTTCCATTTTTGCATTGCGGGTCCGGACAGCTCCGAATTTTGTCAGCATTCTGGATACTTTGGATTGATTTATATTTTCGAATCCTTCATTTCT
Organism: Vibrio mangrovi; assembly: GCF_024346955.1. Lineage (NCBI taxonomy): Bacteria > Pseudomonadati > Pseudomonadota > Gammaproteobacteria > Vibrionales > Vibrionaceae > Vibrio > Vibrio mangrovi. The sequence continues at coordinate 532,538 of NZ_AP024883.1, forward strand.
CAAGGCTTCGACAATGTCGCTCTGAGAACCGAACCGTTCTTCTTTCAGCAGCGCTTTAAATGAGCGCACTAGCAGGTCTTGTTTATCTACGTTTTTCATAAAATTACTTAGTCAAGGTCTTCTTTAGCCGAAGGCATTAACCTTACTGGTTATAAAAATTACTACAGAAGGCCAGTCCGGGCCTCATGTATCCTTTGAATATTTTCGCATAGTTATGCACAATGCTCCAACTGATTTAAAATCAGAAGAGATAATCAGTTGTAAGTTATTTCATATTAATGGATGTATAAAACATAACGTTTTGTATAATATAGAAAAATGTTGTGGGGAATGCTTGCTCAGGCAGTTTCGTGACTCTGGTTTTTGCGTCACTTCGCAAAGCTGGCTCTAGTCAATTGTAATAAAGTTGTAATTGCTATAGCTTTTTATCCAGTTGCATAAACGACCCTACAAGAAATATCGAGAGAAAACTCTCAAGGAGAATTACAATGAAAGTCGCTGTTATTGGTGCCGCTGGCGGTATCGGTCAAGCCCTCGCTCTGTTATTGAAAAATCATCTACCTGCTGGTTCAGATCTTGCGCTTTATGATATTGCGCCTGTAACTCCCGGAGTTGCAAAGGATTTGAGTCATATCCCAACGCCTGTTTCAATCAATGGATATTCCGGAGAAGATCCAACGCCGGCGCTTGAAGGTGCCGATGTTGTTTTGATCTCTGCGGGTGTTGCACGTAAACCCGGCATGGATCGTTCGGATCTTTTCAATGTCAATGCCGGTATTGTGAAGTCTCTTGCCGAGAAAATTGCGGTTGTTTGTCCTGATGCGTGTGTTGGAATTATTACCAATCCTGTTAATACAACGGTTCCTATTGCTGCCGAAGTCTTGAAAAAGGCGGGAGTCTACAACAAGCGTAAGCTCTTTGGGATTACCACTCTGGATGTGATCCGTTCAGAAACTTTTGTTGGTGAGCTGAAAGGAAAGAATCCACAGGATGTTGAGGTTCCGGTTATTGGCGGGCATTCTGGTGTAACAATCCTTCCATTGCTGTCTCAGGTGAAAGATGTTGAGTTTTCTGATGAAGAAGTTGCATCTTTAACATATCGAATTCAGAATGCAGGAACTGAAGTTGTTGAAGCAAAAGCCGGTGGCGGTAGTGCAACACTATCGATGGGGCAGGCTGCATGCCGCTTTGGATTGTCTTTAGTCAAAGCACTTCAGGGTGAACCCAATGTTATCGAATGTGCGTACATCGAAAGTGATAACGGACTTGCACCTTTCTTTGCTCAACCGGTGAAACTAGGAAAAGATGGCGTTGAAGAAGTGCTTAGCTATGGTGAGTTGAGCCAGTTTGAACAAGATGCTCTGAAAGGCATGCTGGAAACGTTGAATGGTGACATTCAGACCGGAATTGATTTCGTCGCATAAATCTTCATTCGGCATTCAGAATATACCAAATGCATAAAAGCTGGCTTTTGCCAGCTTTTTTCATTACCGCCGGAGTGTTTACTTTGTTCGGTGAACGGCTAAGTGAGCCAGTGAGATCAATGCTTCTTTATACTCACTATCGGGAATAATATTCAGTGCCAGAATCGCTTTGTCGGCTTCTTTCTGAGCTTTTTGCTGTGTATAGTCCAGAGAGCCTGTTTGCTCTAAAATCTGGAGTATTGTTTCCAAATGATCCATGCCGTTGGATTTTTCAATCGCATCCCGAATGATCTGCGCTTGCTGCGGTGTGCCTGTCTGCATAGCGTGGAGTAACGGAAGCGTCGGTTTTCCTTCGGCAAGATCATCGCCGACATTTTTCCCCATTTCGTCACCGTCGGATGTGTAATCCATCAAATCGTCAATCAACTGAAATGCGGTTCCCAGATAACGCCCGTAATCTTGCAGTGCTTGCTCCGTTTCAGAGTCAGCTTCACTGAGTATTGCGCCAACCTGGGTTGCGGCTTCAAATAGCCGGGCGGTTTTTGAGTAGATCACCTGCATGTAATTGTCTTCGGTGATATCCGGATCATTGCAGTTGATCAACTGCTGGACTTCTCCTTCAGCGATTACGTTGACGGCGTGACTCATGAGTTCCAGAACACGCAGTGAACCGAGTTGAGTCATCATTTGAAATGATCGAGTGTAGATATAGTCGCCGACCAGCACACTGGCAGCATTGCCAAAAGCTGCATTTGCGGTTGCTTTACCACGTCTCATATCGGATTCATCAACGACATCGTCATGAAGCAATGTTGCCGTATGTATAAACTCAATGAAAGCTGCGGCTTTCGTATGTGCATCTCCTTGGTAGCCCAGAGCTCGGGCAGCAAGGACAGCTAACAGAGGGCGAAGTCGTTTGCCGCCACTACTAATAAGATAGAAGCCAAGTTGGTTGATCAATGAGACGTCAGAGTTGAGCTGGGCAAGAATCGTTTCATTGACTTTTGCCATGTCGTCGGCAGTGAGTGCTTGGATAGTTTTAAAATCCATTGTAAATCCGGCTGAAGTTCAATTTTTGTCAGGAAATAATATTCTTTGAATCAGGTCATAATACACTAAAAGGCAGGGATGAATACATGCTATAATGCCGAGCTTCGGACACTTTTGTCCTGTGATTTGTTTTTCACCAATTTTTTAAAAATAGAGCTTGTTTTAAAAACATCATTCGCGTAGAATCTGCGCCCTATTGATGATTAGTTTAGCGCACACCCAAAATTACTCAAACAGTAGTGTGGCTGTGCGGAAAGAGCGGAGTAAAATATGTACGCTGTTTTCCAATCTGGTGGTAAACAACACCGTGTAAGCGAAGGTCAAACGCTTCGTTTAGAGAAATTAGACGTTGAAACTGGTGCAACAGTTGAATTTGATAAAGTTCTTCTGGTTGCTAATGGCGAAGAAATTACAGTTGGTGCACCACTTGTTGAAGGTGGTAAAGTGACTGCAGAAGTTGTACAACACGGTCGTGGCGATAAAGTGAAAATCGTTAAGTTCCGTCGTCGTAAGCATTCTCGCAAGCAGCAAGGTCACCGTCAGTGGTTCACTGAAGTGAAGATCACTGCAATCAACGCTTAAGTAGGAGAGTTTAACAATGGCACACAAAAAAGCTGGTGGTTCGACTCGTAACGGCCGCGATTCAGAAAGTAAACGTCTTGGTGTAAAACGTTTTGGTGGTGAATCTGTATTGGCAGGTAACATCATCGTTCGCCAACGTGGAACAAAATTCCATGCGGGAACTAACGTAGGTATCGGTAAAGACCATACTCTTTTTGCTTTGTCTGACGGTAAAGTGAAATTCGAAGTAAAAGGTCCTAAGAACCGCAAGTTCGTTAGTATCGAAGCTGAATAATTTTAGTTTCCTGATGAATTTAAAAGCCCTGCCGTATGGTGGGGTTTTTTGTTTATTTAAAATTAGTAAGTCGTTTTCATGGTTGTAAACTCAGGTTGTTGGAGATCTTATGAGATTTCACAGTCTGGCCTTGAAGTAGCGACTTAGAATTAATCCCGGTTGTCAGGTGTGTTCCAGACCTTGATCCGGATAAGATCTTCTTAAGATGCCGTGAATGGTTTAGCCGGAGTTCTGCTAAAGTTTATAGCATCAATACATGAGATGATGTTGCAACGCAAATGATGCGGAGTGAAAGATGAAATTCGTTGATGAAGCTGTCGTAAAGATTCAGGCGGGTGATGGCGGAAACGGTATTGTCAGTTTCTGGCGTGAAAAATTCGTCACGAAAGGCGGGCCAGACGGTGGTGACGGTGGTGACGGCGGCGATATTTATATTCTCGCTGATGAAAACCTGAATACACTGATCGACTATCGTTTTCAGCGCTTCTATGAAGCTGAGCGTGGAGAAAATGGCCGGGGAGGTAACTGTACAGGAAAACGGGGGAAAGATAAGATCCTTCGTGTACCCGTCGGGACTCGTGCAGTTGATATCCACACCAATGAAGTTGTTGGTGAAGTGACCGAACACGGTAAGAAGCTGATGGTTGCCAAAGGCGGCTGGCATGGGTTGGGAAATACCCGTTTCAAGTCTTCTGTCAACCGGGCGCCAAGACAGAAAACGTTAGGGACCAAAGGGGAAGTTCGTGAAATCCGCTTAGAACTGCTTCTGCTGGCCGATGTCGGCATGTTGGGGTTACCTAATGCAGGAAAATCAACATTTATCCGGGCTGTCTCTGCGGCAAAACCGAAGGTGGCTGATTATCCGTTTACAACACTTGTTCCCAGTCTTGGTGTCGTCAGTGTTGTCCCTGAGAAAAGCTTTGTGGTTGCCGATATTCCCGGATTGATCGAAGGTGCCGCAGATGGTGCTGGTTTGGGAATTCGTTTTCTGAAACACCTTGAGCGGTGCCGCGTGCTGTTACATATGATCGATTTATTACCGGTTGATCAAAGTGATCCGGCTGAAAATGCCAGAATCATTGTGGATGAACTGAATCAGTATAATGACAAATTATCGCATAAGCCGCGCTGGCTGGTGTTTAATAAAGTCGACTTACTCCTCGAAGAAGAAGCAGAAGAGATCATTCAGTCAGTACTGGATGAGCTTGATTGGGATGGTGAATACTTCAAAATCTCAGCAATCAATAAACAGGGCACTCGAGAGCTGTGTATGAAGCTTGCTGACTTCATGGAATCATTACCTAAAGAGACTCCGGAGTTGTCTGAAGAAGAAAAAGTTGAGTTTATGTGGGATGATTATCATCAGACAGCAATGAGTGGTTCTAACGTGATCACTGAAGACTGGGATGACGACTGGGACGATGATGATGACGATAACGACGATGGTCATGTTATTTATGTCCGGGAGTAACCAATCTATTTAATTTTTTAAGCCGCGATTTTTATTGCGGTTTTTTTTGTCTAAATCATTTTTCAGCGTATGATTTTCAGGCAAACTTTGTTTTTCATGTCGTTTATGAATGGATTAGGGTTGGGAATGGAATCATGACATCTAAGCAGAGATTGGTATCACGCCTGATAGCACAGGCCGGACAAATGCTGTTGGCACATGGTGCAGAGAGTACTTTGGTTGCTGATATTATGAGACGAATGGGGATTGCCAGTGGGATGGATGAAGTCGAAGTCGCTCTCACGGCTAATTCTCTGGTGGTTACAACTGTCCATGATGCCCACTGTATTACGACTGCACGTCGTTGCCAGGATCGTGGAATTAACATGAAGGCGGTGACTCAGATTCAGCGAGTCTGCATCATGATGGAAAAAGGAATTGTTGATCATCAGATTGCCCAGCAGAAGCTGAATCAAATTACACCGGAGCGGTACAATCGTTGGCTGGTGTTGGTGATGATTGGCTTTTCCTGTGCTTCATTCAGTCGCTTAGCCGGAGGAGACTGGATTATCTTTGCTGCAACCTTTGTTGCCTCTTCTGTCGGGATGTTTGTCAGACAGGAGATTGCCCAAAGACATTTTAATCCACTGCTTAATTTTGCCGCGACAGCATTTGTGACTTCTCTGATTTCAGCTCAGGCGGTGAGCTATCATTGGGGGAATAACCCGACTCTGGTTATGGCTTGCTCTGTCTTAATGCTTGTCCCTGGATTCCCTTTGATCAATTCAGTCGCAGATATGCTTAAAGGTTATGCGAATACAGGAATAGCCCGGTTCATGATTGCTTCTCTTCTGACACTTTCAACCTGTCTGGGAATTATTGCGGCGATGTTTGTTACTGGTGTATCGGGGTGGTAATGATGAGTACAGATATGATCGTGAATTTACTGTTGGGACTGCTGAATGACATGTTTTTTGCGTCGATCCCTGCAGTTGGGTTTGCCTTGGTTTTCAATGTGCCTGCTCCGGCATTAAAATATTGTGCTCTGGGCGGAGCCATTGGTCACGGATGCCGTTTCCTTTTGATGAAATACGGTATGCCGATTGAGTGGGGAACATTTTTTGCTGCAACGCTGGTCGGTATGATCGGTGTACATTGGTCTCACCGCTTTCTTGCTCATCCTAAGGTATTTACTGTTGCCGCACTGATTCCGATGGTTCCTGGTGTATTTACTTACCGGGCAATGATTGCGATGGTCGAAATTAACCATCTTGGTTTTACTCCGGAACTCTTTACGGTCTTAATGGAAAACTTCCTGAAAGCAATGTTTATTATTGCGGGTCTGGCTGTCGGTCTGGCTGTACCCGGATTATTGTTTTATCGGAGAAAGCCGGTTGTTTAAGATTGCCACGTGCTGTAATCCCGATAGAATAACGCTTTATTTTCTATTTCGGTGGGCGGAATTTTATGGTTATTAGTATGATAGCGGCAATGGCCAGTAACCGTGTGATTGGTAAAGAAAATCAGATGCCCTGGCATTTGCCTGCTGATTTTGCCTGGTTTAAACGTTGTACGTTGGGAAAACCCATTATTATGGGAAGAAAAACGTTTGAGTCGATTGGCCGGGCACTTCCCGGACGACAGAACATCGTGATTACCCGCAATCATGACTTTCATGCAGAAGGGGTTGATCTTGCCGACTCTTTTGAAAGCGCTCTGACATTGGCTGCTCAGGCTGAAGAAGTCATGGTGATAGGTGGAGGAAGTATTTACCATACTTGTTTACCAATGGCATCGAGGCTGTATCTGACATATATTCAGGCTGAGATTGACGGAGACACCCAGTTTCCTGAGATTGGCCCGGATTGGAATGAAACATACCGTGAAGAGTATGTTCAGGATTCAAAGAATGCCTATGACATGTCATTTGTCATACTAGAGAAAAATAACGGCTGATTTTATACCGGAATCAGGCGGTTACCCGACCTGAATTCCGGACATTGCCGGTTGGCGAAAGAGTTGCTGATCTTCCCATCGGATCATTGTTAATGTGCCACCCCAGACGCAACCGGTGTCCAGCCCAATCACGTCTTTTCTGACGCAACCTTCCAGAGCTGCCCAGTGACCGAAAATGATCCGCTTTTCTATTGGTGAGCGTCTTGGTAGATCAAACCAGGGGATCAATTGATGTGAATTGACCTCTGATGGTGGCAGTTTACAATCCATATCCAGAGCACCATCCGGCGTACAGAAACGCATGCGGGTAAATGCATTGATAATATAACGATAACGTTCCAGCCCTTTGAGTGAGTTATGCCACTGATTTGGCATATTCGAATACATGTTTTCGATGAGCCAGGGCCATTGGTCACTTTGGAGAATGGATTCTACTTCCTGAGCTGCCTGACGGGCAGTCGGAAGATCCCAATGAGGGGAAATGCCTGCATGACACAGTACAAAATCCTGATGTTCCAGTAGAAGTGGCTGAAATCTCAGCCATTCGATTAGTTCACCTCTGTCAGGAGCCTGGAATATCGATGCTGTGCGATCTTTCTTTTTGAGTGGATGAACACCGAGTTCTATGGATAGCAGGTGGAGATCATGATTACCCAGTACAGTTTTTGCTGAGTTCCCTAATGACTTGATATATCGCAGGGTCTCGAGAGATTTTGGCCCTCTGGCAACCAGATCGCCGGCGATCCAGAGTTGATCGTGCCTGGGAGAGAAGTCAACTTTGGCAAGAAGGGATTCCAGTTCATCCAGACATCCCTGAAGATCGCCAACAATATAATTTGCCAATTCGTTATCCTTCTTAATTTAAAAGGTGAGGCACATAGAGACGGAAGGGGTCGATTTCTGCGGTAAACTCTTGTCCTTCGCTGTCATGCATGATGTATTGCCCCTGCATTACTCCGACGGGTGTTTCAAGAGCAGTTCCACTGGTATAGGTATATTCATCATTTGATTCAATGACCGGCTGTTCTCCAACGACACCTTCTCCCTCAACAGACATCTGTTTCCCGTTGGCATCGGTGATCAGCCATCTTCGTCCGATAAGTTGAACGGTTTCCTGACTGAGATTTTTGACAGTAATAACGTAGGCAAAAATATATCGGTCTTGTTCCGGGAGTGACTGTTCAGGGATATATTTGGTATGAACCTGCACTTTTATACACGGTTTAGATATATCCATATAACCTCCTTGTTCGGCCGTACCGCGAAGTTTCCTCCGCGGCAGTGAATATGCTAACTGTGATTGCTGTCCAGCCAATTGGCCATCGCTACAAATTGACTCAGCGACAGATTTTCCGGGCGGCTGGCCGGATTGATGCCTAGTTCTTCTAAAACTGATGCATCGATTAACGATTTATAACAATTCCGTACAGTTTTACGGCGTTGGTTAAACCCTTCACGACAGACTCTGTCGAGCCATTTCATATTTTTTGCAGGATAAGGTAATTCTTGATGTGGGACTAGTCGGACGACTGCCGAATCAACTTTAGGTGGTGGTACAAATGACTCCGGCGGTACTTCAAGTACCGGAATTACTTTACAATAGTACTGAGCCATTACAGTCAGACGTCCATAGGCTTTTGTTCCAGGGCCTGCTGCCAGTCGATTTACGACCTCCTTTTGCAGCATGAAATGCATGTCCTGAATTTTGTTCTGGAATTCAAACAGGTGGAACATCAATGGTGTTGAGATGTTATAAGGAAGATTTCCAAAGATGCGTAATTTGTTCTGAGAATGTACCAGTTGGTTAAAATCAAAACGCAGCGCATCGGCCTCATAAATCGTTAACTTATCTTTCAGATCTGGATGATTCTTCAGGCGTTCTGCCAGATCCCGATCCAGTTCTATGACACTGAGTTTATCCACTTCTTTACCGACAGGTTCAGTCAGAGCCCCCAGTCCGGGACCGATTTCGACCAGATTCTGTCCGGGCTTCGGATTGATAGCAGAAACAATACCATCAATGATATAGGGATCATTGAGAAAGTTTTGACCGAAGCGTTTTCGGGCTTTGTGCCCTAAGTGGACATCATTTTTCATCATCATTAATTACTTTGTTTTTTGTTTACTAATTCGATGGCTTGTTGCAAAGCCGTTTTTAAACTGCCGGTATCGGCAGTGCCAGTCCCGGCTAGATCTAATGCTGTTCCATGATCAACCGAAGTCCGGATAAAAGGAAGTCCCAGAGTTATATTTACCGAACGGCTGAATCCTTTATATTTTAGTACAGGGAGAACCTGATCATGATACATCCCCAAAATGGTATCAGCCTGTTCGAGGTACTTCTCATGGAATATCGTATCAGCGGGCAGAGGCCCGATCAGTCTCATATTCTCTTCATTTCTCAGCTCATCTAGTGCTGGCGTGATAGTCTCTATCTCTTCATGTCCCAGACAGCCATCCTCACCAGCATGAGGGTTGAGACCACACACGTAAATATTAGGATCATCAATAGCAAATTTTTCTTTCAGATCTTTGTGAAGAATCCGGATGATGTGCTGGAGACGATCTTTCGTTACTGCTTTTGATACATAGGCTAGTGGGATATGCGTTGTTACTAACGCAACCCGGAGGCCTTCTGTTGCCAGCATCATCACCACGAGAGGAGTATTTGATTTTTCCGCAAAAAATTCCGTGTGTCCGCTGAACGCAACTCCTGAACGGTTAATGACTCCTTTATGAACCGGGCCGGTCACGACAGCATCAAATTCACCGTTCATACATCCTTCGGTTGCCCGTTCCAGTGTTTGCAGCACATATCGGCCATTCTTTTCGTCCAGCAGTCCTGCGGTTACTGGTGCTGCCAGAGGTATATGATCTACCACGAGAGAGCCGGATTTTTGTGCCCTTGGTGGTTGTGTCGCATCATAATCATAGAGTTCAACATCGATACCCAGTAAGGTTGCCCGTTGTTGTAACAGCTCTTTATCGGCACACACGATGATTTGATGTGACCAGTCTTCCTGTGAAAGTGCCAGAACCAGATCCGGGCCAATTCCGGCTGGCTCTCCAGCGGTCACTACAATGCGTTTAGTTGTCATATGAATCATCCTTGAGTGTTTCGATGAAAGCACTTGCTTTCAGTTCCTGGATCCACGTGCTGGACTCTTCGTTGAATTTACGATTAAACAAGATACGATAAGCTTTATTCTTTTGAGCTGCGTCAGTTTTGTCTACCTGACGGCGCCCAATAACTTCAACGATGTGCCAGCCGTGAACCGTTTTAAATGGTTCACTGATTTGACCGACTGGCAGGGTTTCCACCTGATGTTTGAACTCCGGTACATAGATATCCGGTGATTGATAACCTAGTTCACCTTGCTGCGATGCCGACCCCGGATCCTGACTATACTGTTCAGCAAGTTCGCCAAAAGTCGCTTCTTTATTACGGATCTTTTGAATGAACGATTTCAATTCTTTCTTTGCTCCGGCATCGCTTAGAATGATTGAGGTTTTAAGCAAAATATGACGGGCATTCACTTCAGTGACTGAGACGGTCTGTAGTCCTTTCACATCATCTATTTTCAGTATATGAAGGCCGACACCACTACGGAATGGACCAATAATGGTTCCCTTACTTTGCATTTTGATCTGATCTGCAAAAATCGTCGGCATTTCCTCTTTTCTCATCCATCCCCAGTCTCCGCCTTCCAAAGCTTTGGGACCTTTTGAATAGGTAAGTGCGAGTGTTCTGAAACTTTCACCGTTGGCTAATTTGCGGACTATTGATTTTGCCAGAGCTTCAACTTTGGATTTATCACTATCACTATCACTGTCGATACGCAGTTGGATATGGCTGATTTTGTACTGAACTGAGGTATCAGTTTCCTGATTCAGAATTGTCGCCAGAGATTCAACTTCTGCCGGTAATATGTTGATCCTACGACGAACAAGTGCATTACGGGCTTCTGATATTGCAATCTCATCACGGATTTTTTCTCTGAAGGTGGTGTAACTGACACCTGCTTTTTCTATGGATTCTCTCAGCTCTGGTACTGTTTGATCATTCTGTTTAGCAATATCTTCAATGGTTTGATTAAGGCGATTATCATCAATTTTTACACCGATACGATTTGCTTCCTGCTTTTGCAGGGTATCAGTGATGAGTTTATCTATTACCTGGGTACGAATGACGCTATCCGGTGGGAGTGTCTGGTTGTTGTGTGCGGCATTCGCTTTAAACAGTTTGATTTCAGTATCTATATCACTGGTTAAAATAGTACTGTCATTGACAATCACGGCCATGCGATCCAGTTCGACCGGGGTTGCATTCATATTCAGACTATAAAGGCTGATGATTGTGATCAAAAAGTATTTCCACAGTTTCATCGAAAATCCTATTCATCGGGCATATTTTTATGCCACTTGTTGTTCAGAAATATATAGTTATTCAAAAATATAGTTATTTAAAAATACATCTACTGCCTGAGTTACATTCAGTTAGTTACTCAGGGAGAATGGACGTCCATAACCAATAGAGTTTGAAGTTAAGTTATTACTTTGAGCCATGTTTGTTCCCAGACCAATAATACCTATGTTGATACTCAGGTTATTTTCATAAACAGCTTTCGCATCGGGATATTGCTGGAATGATGGTTCCCATCCATCCAGTTCCCGGCTATAGGTAAAGCCAATAAACCAACAGTCTGACAAATAAGTCAGATTAGCTTGCCATTCAAGAGCGTTATCTGTTGTCAGGTCATAGTAATACAGGGCCTTGGTTTGCCATTTGGGGCTCATATTGTATTGTGCGACGAAGCCTAATTGTGAAATGCCGTCTTCAGTCAGTGTATTGATATCCAGAGTATCGCCGACGGTATCTTCAATATATTCCTGAGTGACATAGCGATAGTTCGCCTGGATGAACCCTTTATCCTGACGGTATTCTAGTGTGCTATTAGAGAGCTGCACGCTGGATGTATCAACATCATATTGGATACCACCATGATAAAATAGGGCATCGTCATAGTTGAAATCCATTTCTACTGCCCATGCGGAATAGTCAGAATTTTCTGTTGATGTACGATTGAAATTATCTTTAAGACTTTTATCCAGATAGAATATTTGTCCGAAGGCGATATTCAGTCGTTCTTTATACTGATCGTCAAAGAAGCGGGATGCTGCACCATAGCTGATCTGGTTGGCCGGAGAAATGTAGTCGACACTACTGTATTTACGGCTCCGGAACAGTCCATAGTAGTCGGTCTGTAATAAGGTTGTATCGTAACGGGCAATCTCTGACTGGTCTCTTTTGGGAATATAAAGATACTGAACCTGAGGTTCCAGTGTTTGTGTATAGCCGTCTAAAACCACGGTGTCCCGTTCAAGGACGAGACCGATATTCGAACGGAATTCAGGAACATCACGAGACACATTTTCCTTATACCCTTCTGATGGATCGACCCCATTTAAATCCTGTTGATAGTAAGTTGAAAGCAAACGTGCTTCTGTTGTCCAGTTTCCCCAAGTTGCTCCGATTGGTATTTTGATACCCGGTTCAATATGGATTCGGGTTGCAGATGGAGCTCCATTTGCATCTGTATCAAATCTTGAGATATGACTTATCAGGTCAAAATCCAGATAACGCATCAGGTTTGGAGCGTAGTAATTGAATGCTACTTGAGGCATCAGTCTGTAGGGCTGATTCCCCGAAGTGGTCAGAATCTGAAAGTCTCGGGTAAGTAAGGAGAGATCCCAGTCTGTCGAGCGGTAGCTGACACTGGCTTCCTGAGTTAACTGACCGTCTTGCCTGGTTCCGATTTCTGACCCCAAATCGGAGAAGTAATCAATGTCACTGACTTCTGCGTAGTTGAGCGACAGAGCCCAAGCTTTGTTATAGATACCAGAATGGGTCAGTTGAAATCCCCATCGTTCTCCTTTGTCTTCATATTCTTTATCTTTTGGGAGATATTCATAATTGATATGACCACTGCCGAAATCACTCAGATAACGGAAATGACTGTTCAGTTGTGTTCCCCGATTCTCCATGTATTTCAGGTCAGTCTGTAAATCATAGTTGGGGGCAAGGTTCCAGTAGACCGGAACATTGAGTTCAAATCCATTTTTTGAGCCGAAAGAGAACGTTGGGTAAAGAAATCCTGTTTTCCGGGTATCTCCGATCGGTACTGTCAGATACGGGACATAGAGAAGGGGAACACCCAGAACTTCCATCCGAGGATTGTAAAATGTGGCAGTTTCTTCATTTTTATCGATAGATATACTGGAGGCTTTTAACCGCCAGGCATTATCTCCGTCGGGGCAGGAAGTAATCGAGCCATCTTCAATTTCATAAAGTGCCTGGCCCGTTTTAGCAACATAGACTGCATCTCCCCGCCCAGGTTGGCAGAGAAAGTGATAATTGGTATTTTCCAGTGTTAGCTGACTGGTATTCAGATTATTGGTTGCCTTATCTGAAACTGCCTGTACTTCGCCGTCATCGAACCCGACATTTCCTTCAGCAACGACAATATTATCTTGCTGGTGTAAGGTGACAGTGTCAGCTGTCATCCGTTTTTTGCCCTGAACAACGACAACATTCCCTACATAGGTAGCTTTATCACCGTTTACTGCTTCCAGCTTATCTGCTTCAACGTTAATGGGTTGCTCATTCTGATTGGTTGGCTCAATATCTCCGGCCCGGCATTGGCCGATAATCACTGAAGACTGCTTATTGCCTTCCGGAGCCGTTTCTGCATAACTGTATGGAATAAAAAGTGCTGCGCAGATCGAAGCAGCTAGCAACGAACGAGGAAAGTCTGACATCTAGTTGTGTTATCCTGTTTAATTGAGTTGATTCGGATGACCAGCATCTGTTGAACTAAAAATGTCTCTAATCATAATGGAAATTCAACCATACAGCACTAGTAGACTGCGCAACTCGTAAAAAATTCATTGAATGAGAGTCAATAATGCATATTTTAGGCAAAATTCTGGGTACTTTTTTTGGATTATTGCTAGGTGGCCCCTTTGGTGCCATTTTTGGGCTTTTTCTGGGGCATCAGTTCGATAAAGCCCGGCAATATCACACATCTCCTTTCTCCGGTGGCGGTGCTTCCGGCGCCTCTCAGGAAGAACGACAGGAGGAGTTTTTCCGGGCCGCTTTTTCGGTCATGGGACATGTTGCTAAAGCCAAAGGGAAGGTGACCCGGGAAGAAATTCGTCTGGCAACAATCATGATGGATCGAATGAATCTGAATGAAACACAGAGAAGATCTGCGCAAGATGCATTTCGGGAAGGGAAAGAAGCCGATTTCCCACTGGAAGATGTCCTGGAACAGGTGATGCGTTCAACAGGTGGACGACATGATTTAATTCAGTTTTTTCTGGAATTACAGATTTCGGCCGCTTTTGCCGATGGGGATTTACATCCGAGTGAACGTAATATCCTGCATAAGATTGCCAGAGGATTAGGTTTTTCATCTGAGCAGCTTGAGCGGCGACTCAGAATGCAGGAAGCTGCTTTTCGGTTTCAGCGTAATGCTCATTTTGAGCGGGGTGGTTATCAGGAGAGCCAGCAGGGCGGTTTCGGACGGTCTTATGCAACGAATCATCTGGCCGACGCTTATAATGTACTGGGTGTTGATGAGAGTGCGGATGCGAGAACGGTCAAAAGGGCTTATCGGAAACTGATGAACGAGCACCATCCGGATAAGTTGATGGCGAAGGGGTTGCCGCCAGAAATGATGACGATGGCTAAAGAAAAATCTCAGGAGATTCAGCAGGCTTATGATCTGATTAAAAAGACAAAAGGTTTTTAATTTATCATCAGAAAATCAACCGCCAGCTAAAGAAAAAAGCCACAGCATTTGCTGTGGCTTTCTAAAAGTGGCTCCCCCTGCGGGACTCGAACCTGCGACATACGGATTAACAGTCCGCCGTTCTACCGACTGAACTAAGGGGGAATGATTCTTTTTAAATACAGTTGCTTAACAACTTTACCATTTTTAAAATGGTGCCGGCTGCCGGAGTCGAACTGGCGACCTACTGATTACAAGTCAGTTGCTCTACCTACTGAGCTAAGCCGGCCATATAAAATATGGCTCCCCCTGCGGGACTCGAACCTGCGACATACGGATTAACAGTCCGCCGTTCTACCGACTGAACTAAGGGGGAATAATTCTCTATAACACAGCTAATTAAAACATAGCCGTTCTAAAAATGATGGTGCCGACTGCCGGAATCGAACTGGCGACCTACTGATTACAAGTCAGTTGCTCTACCTACTGAGCTAAGTCGGCGTTATCATCTTTAATTTATTCATGGTGCCCGGAGGCGGAATCGAACCACCGACACGGGGATTTTCAATCCCCTGCTCTACCGACTGAGCTATCCGGGCAACGGGGTGTATTAAAAAGTTTTTCTCAGATAAGGTCAACAATAAAATGCAAAAAAAGTATTGTTTGTTGCTTTTATATTCAAGTTGCCCCGAAATAAAGAATTCCATCTCTCTTCTACCGGCAAACACTGACGAAAAGATGTCCGGAAATGGTTCAATCATGAGGCTTCGGTGAGATTGGCTTGCTAAATGGGATGTCTTCCGGGAGAGGAGCTCTGACTGAAATTATATCGTTAAGGTGAGTGGTGAGCATTTCTGCCGGCTTGATTCTCATATTCAGGAGTAGGGAAGGGGATGTTGATCGTTAAAGCGGTGCGAAAAATACACGTAGATAATAACGAGAAAAGCCACAGCATTTGCTGTGGCTTTCGGAATGTGGCTCCCCCTGCGGGACTCGAACCTGCGACATACGGATTAACAGTCCGCCGTTCTACCGACTGAACTAAGGGGGAATAGATGGTGCCTCGAGGCGGAATCGAACCACCGACACGGGGATTTTCAATCCCCTGCTCTACCGACTGAGCTATCGAGGCATAGAATAAATGGTGCCGGCTGCCGGAGTCGAACTGGCGACCTACTGATTACAAGTCAGTTGCTCTACCAACTGAGCTAAGCCGGCACTGTATTTATTCTTAATGCTTGTTACTTTAAAACAACTTGCTAAAAAACAAACAGATTAAAGTAATCGTGGTGCCCGGAGGCGGAATCGAACCACCGACACGGGGATTTTCAATCCCCTGCTCTACCGACTGAGCTATCCGGGCAACGGAGCGCTATTAAACGGATTTTCACTCCTGCCGTCAACTTGTTTTTCATTTTTCTACGAAAAAAGTGACTGTTTGAATGAATTTTAACCTTAAGAGACGATGTCGCAAGGCGAATTACGTTTATAGCTTCCCGGAATTAAACATTTCTTTATAGCGTGTTACTTTTTCCAGATAGTGGCGGGATTCCGAGTTAGGGTGTTTATTGGTCAAAGCCCAATAGACCTGATTCGGTTGTAATCGGTTGATTTTACTGAATGCGGTCGTTTTGCTGCGGCTGAATGTTCTGAGTACGCCACCGGCACCGCCGTTATATGCAGAGATCATACTGTATTCGAGAGAGAGTGAGTTTGCGACTGAATTCAGATAGTCATGCTTTAAGATATAGAAATAGGCTGTTCCGGTATCTATGTTATTTTCAGGGTTAAACAGGTACTCGGGAGATGGTTGGCCGGAACGTTTTTTGATGCGCCGAAATACGTCTTTTCCCGCAGTTTTCGGTACAACCTGCATTAGTCCATAGGCATTGGCCCAACTGACAGCGTACGGATTGAAACTACTTTCGGTCTTGATGATCGCGTAAATCAGATCTTCCGGAATATCATATTTCCGGGATGCGCGACGAATAATATCTGCATATTTGTAGCTGCGAATTTCAACCTGATCCTCAACCATAGGAATCTCAACGTAGTATGACTTCTTGAAGTCAACCTGTTTGACTTTCAGATGATTTTTGATCAGATAATCGGCGTATCGGTTTGCCCGCCAGCTCCACTGAATTGCTTTTTGATCCTGATCGACGACCTGACGGTACAGAAACGGTTGGCCTTTCAGAACGATATTCTGAGAAGAAAACAGATCCACATGTTTGGGGTCATCAGGGGTGAGCAGGGTAGTGACGATAGCTTTCTTCAGGTGCGCCAGTGGCTCGGTAGTCGCAACAGTTTCAACGGTAATCTGCCCCTGATTGAAGTTGACATCTGCACGACTCAGATAATCATCGATATATTTGACGTAGTTTCTTTTCCCGGCAATTTTAATTTCTTTTGTTCCCCAACGATGTTTGATCTGACCGGTAAAGCTGTTGATCAGCGCATCCAGTGCTTCGACATCTTTAGTGAACTGGCCGGGGAGTGGTGCTAAATGTTTAGCAAAGCGGTTGGTGGGTTCGTAGTCGACGTCATATATTTTCTCGATCAGTTCACGACTGCAACCGCTGAGTAGTAAGGTCATCATAATGAGGGAAAGCGTGCTGAGCCGGGAAGCTTTATTTGCCAGAAGAGAGCTGCTCGCCAGAAAAGATCTGTTCGTTAAAAAGAAAAGTTGAATCAGATTTCTCATATGTGACCCCTGCGGGAAATATTCACACAATCACTGCTGAGGGCGATTGTGTGAAAAACTGCTTACGATTCACTTGGTGGCGTATATCCTTCAATGTGGATCTCTTTTCCTTCAAACAAAAAATTAACCATTTCAGTTTCAAGAAGCTGCCGGTGTTGCGGATCCATCATATTCAGCTTTTTTTCGTTAATGAGCATTGTCTGCTTATGCTGCCATTGTGCCCAGGCTTCTTTAGAAATATTGTCAAAAATCTTTTTTCCTAATTCACCGGGATAAAGTTGAAAATCCAGCCCTTCAGCTTCTTTTTTCAGATGTGCACAAAAAACAGTGCGGCTCATAAGGATATCCTCATTATTCGGGGTTAAACATCATCTGCCAATGTTATACCAGAGAGTCCGCGCTCCTGCCAAGTTCATCGGCTCTCAAGGTGACGGGTCAGGAATTTTTTGATTGGTGTCGGGAGCCCGAGATTGAAGATCTCGCTTTTTTCAATCCACTGATGCCGGGGTTCCATTTCACCAAGGCGTTCAATAGTCCAGACATTGGCATTCAGCTTGTAGTGCGTAAATGTGTGCCTGAAAGAGCCTTTGAGCTGTACGTGTTCACCGAGCTGTTCCGGTTGCAGATGAATTTGCGGCAGGCACCAGAGCGATCCCCATATGCCGTCTTCAGCCCGTTTTTCCAGCAGAATCTTATTTTCAGACTCGATCCACAGAAACTGCCCGGCTTTAGTCGGGATGACCTTTTTTGGTTTTGGTGTGGGTAAATCCTGAACTCTGGACTGTTTCAGAGCCAGACATTCCGCCCGGAAACAGCACTGTTCACAGGCCGGATTCTTCGGTTTGCATACCATCGCTCCGATATCCAGCAATCCCTGAGCGAAAGACCGGTTGTTGGTCTCTGGAGTAAATGTCTCTGCCAACTGCCAGAGCTGTTTATCAACCTGAGTGGTTCCGGGAATGCCATCGATGGCAAAGAAACGGCAAAAGAGTCGTTTGACGTTGCCGTCGACAATCGGACCGTAACGATTGTAGGCAAATGATGTGATGGCACCGGCGGTGTATCTGCCAACGCCGGGAATGGCGAGCAATTCTTCCAGAGACTCAGGGAATTTACCGTGGTGGTGCTCCATGATGAACCGGGCAGCCTTACGCAGATTTCTGGCTCGTGAGTAGTAGCCTAATCCCTGCCAGTGTTGCATCACCTCATCTTCAGACGCCTGAGCCAGTATTTCAACAGTAGGGAAATGCTGCATCCAGTTGTTAAAATAAGGAATCACGGTTGCAACCTGAGTCTGTTGTAACATGATTTCAGAAACCAGAACCCGGTAGGGTGTTGGTTCCTGTTGCCACGGAAGATCATGGCGGCCATGGGATTGTTGCCAGTTGATCAGGCGTTTGTGAAATTGCTGAGGGAGAATCGGATATTGCATTGCTGGCTTCACTGTTGAGCGGATGAATTTATTCAGTGTTATATAAATATGGTTATATGAATTTTGTTCTATGGTTGTTCTGGTATTGATGAAACAGTGCTGATTGCAGCATAGAAAAGTTGCGTTGTAAAACACATAATTTATACGGTTTTAAACATAATTTTCTGTTCAGGACTTGAACCGATACGCATTCTTTGGATAATCACACCTCCTTGTGTCCGGGAGTGAGAAAACAGGCAAGAACCATGAGTGAAGTAACGACCAACGAATATACCGATGATGGTAAAGTCATGCGCAAAGTTCGCAGCTTTGTGCGCCGGGAAGGACGTCTGACCAAAGGTCAGGAAGCTGCGATGAATGAATGCTGGCCTCTGATGGGAATCGATTTTCAGCAGCAACGACTTGATTGGCCGACGGTCTTCGGCAACGACAATCCCGTGATCCTGGAAATCGGATTTGGTATGGGAGCCTCTTTGGTTGAAATGGCAAAAAATGCTCCGGATAAAAACTTTATCGGTATTGAAGTTCATAGTCCGGGAGTCGGTGCCTGCCTGGCTTCGGCCCGGGATGCCGGTGTTACGAACTTACGGGTGATGTGTCACGATGCCGTTGAAGTGTTCGCTCATATGATCCCGGATAACAGTCTGCATACTTTGCAGTTGTTCTTTCCTGATCCATGGCATAAAAAACGCCATCATAAGCGTCGTATCGTACAGCTTGAATTTGCTGAAATGGTTCGTCAGAAACTGATGACCGGAGAAGGTGTCTTTCATATGGCGACAGACTGGGAAAATTATGCTGAGCATATGATTGAGGTGATGAATCAGGCGCCCGGTTATGAGAATGTCGCGACTGATGGGGATTTCATTCCTCGTCCGGACAGTCGTCCGTTGACCAAATTTGAACAGCGTGGACACCGTCTGGGACATGGCGTATGGGATATTCAGTTCCGTCGTGTAGAATAAGATGCTTTAGTTAATGAATGTTTTGGTATGAAATACCAATAACGTTGGATTGATCAAGGTAACGAAAAATTATTCTCGTTAAAATCCCGAACCAAAAAAGCCAGCATTTTCTATGCTGGCTTTTTCTGTGCTCATTGATCTGATAACGATAAGAAATCACTGAAGAAATCAGTGAATGATAACAATAATTAGCCCGATGTTTATGCATGTCGAACCGTGTATGTTCCGACTGAGGGCAGGAAAGTAAAGTAACCCAGATGAAACTGACAAACGAGATACTGACTGAGATATTAGATGAAGTACGTCCATTGATCGGACAGGGGAAAGTTGCCGATTATATTCCGGCTCTGGCAGAGGTTCAGGCCGACAAACTTGGTATTGCGGTACTGACCAATCAGGGAGAACTTTTTCAGGCTGGAGATGCTCTGGAAGGATTTTCTATTCAATCAATTTCTAAAGTTTTAAACCTGACTCTCTCGATGGGACTTTATACTCCGGATGAAATTTGGTCCAGAGTCAGGAAAGAACCTTCAGGACAGGCATTCAATTCGATGATCCAACTGGAGGTTGAACACGGAATTCCCCGCAATCCATTTATTAATGCCGGTGCAATTGTTGTCGCTGACATGTTGCAAACCCGTTTGTCCGCACCCCGGCAGCGGCTGCTGGAATTCATTTGGGCACTGAGTGGCGACAATCATATTGTCTACGATAAAAAAGTGGCCCGGTCTGAGATGAAACATAGTGACAGAAATGCGGCTATTGCATACCTGATGCGCTCATTCGGTAATTTTGAAAATCATGTCCTGCCGGTACTGGAAAACTACTTCCACGGATGTGCCCTGAAAATGAGTTGTGTGCAGTTAGCCAAGACATTCAGTTATCTGGCAAATCAGGGTGTTTCAGTGTTGACTGAGAAGCCGGCCATCACTGCGATTCAGACGAAACAGATCAATGCACTGCTGGCGACCTGTGGTTTGTATGATGAAGCCGGTGAGTTTGCTTACCGGGTCGGTATGCCGGGGAAATCCGGAGTCGGTGGTGGGATCGTTGCGATTGTTCCCGGTGAAATGACGATTGCCGTCTGGTCTCCCGAACTCAATAGTTCGGGGAATTCTCTGGCTGGCAGTAAAGCGCTGGAACTCCTTTCGGAGCGGATTGGGCGATCGATTTTTTAGATAGCAGGAAGAAGGATATGTTTATCCCTCTTCCGGCATAAATGCAGCCAGTAAATCATTGAGGAAAAGTTTGCCACGCTCTGTGATTTGCCACGTTTGCTCTGTCTCTGTCAGAAATCCCTGTTGTCTGGCCCATTCAATGGTCGGTTGAACAGTTGCAAGCGGTAATCCTGTCGTTGCCGGAAAATCCTGTTTCGGACAAGGCTCAATCAAGCGGAAGCGATTCATAAAGAACTCAAAAGGCCGATCGGTTTCCGGAACTTCTGTTTCACTATCCAGATAAGGTTTGAGCAGGTTCAGATAGCCTTTGGGATGTTTTACTTTGGTAGTGCGAATGATCCGGCCGTCAGAAAA
Source organism: Vibrio mangrovi (assembly GCF_024346955.1). Taxonomy (NCBI): domain Bacteria; kingdom Pseudomonadati; phylum Pseudomonadota; class Gammaproteobacteria; order Vibrionales; family Vibrionaceae; genus Vibrio; species Vibrio mangrovi. Next base: position 553,700 of record NZ_AP024883.1, read on the forward strand.
ACTGAGTTTTCCGTGAGCGCCGCAGCCAATACCGAGATAATCACCGAAGCGCCAGTAGTTCAGATTGTGCTGACACTGGAAGCCGGGTTTGGAGTAACCGGAAATTTCATACTGAACATAGCCTGCCTGAGTCAGTTTCTGATGTCCCTGTTCAAAAATATCCCATAAAAGATCATCGTCCGGCAGACGGGGAGGCTGGGAGTAGAATAGCGTATTCGGTTCAATCGTTAACTGATACCAGGACAAATGTGGTGGATTCAGAGCAATTGCCTGCTCCAGATCTGACATTGCCTGTGGCAGTGTCTGGTCCGGTAAGCCGTGCATTAAATCCAGATTAAAGCTTTTCAGACCGATTTTGTGGGCAAGATGAGCTGCCCGGATCGCTTCATCCGGCCCGTGAATCCTGCCGAGTCTGGTTAGTTTTTCTGCATCGAAACTCTGAACACCGACCGAAATCCGGGTAATACCAGCTTGTTGATACTGAGCAAAACGTTCTGCTTCAATGGTTCCGGGGTTGGCTTCCATGGTGATTTCAATGCCGGGCTGAAATGCCAGCCTTGATTTTACCCCGTCGAGCAGCCTTTTGATTTCTCCGGCACTGATCAGGCTGGGTGTTCCACCACCAATGAAAATCGAATGGAGCGGCCGTGGTGCTTCGCTGAGTTTATAGCGCTGAATATCCTGATCAAGATCTTCCAGAAGTGCATCAATATAAGCCTGTTCCGGAATACCGGATTTCAGGGCATGAGAATTGAAGTCACAGTATGGGCATTTCTGGACACACCAGGGAATATGAATATACAGACTCAGCTTCGGCGGGATTAGCATGTTTGCTGCTCATTCAGCTTCTGCATCAGCAGTGAAAGTGCCTGACCCCGGTGAGACAGCTGTTTTTTCCGGGCTGGAGGAAGTTCTGCCGATGCACATTGTTCTCCCGGAACCCAAAATACAGGATCATAGCCGAATCCGTTATTGCCGCGGGATTCATGCAGGATTGAACCTTCCCAGACACCGTGACAGACCAGTGGCGTCGGATCTGCTGCATGTCTCATAAATACCAGCACACAATGGAACCGGGCGGTTCGCTGCTCTTGTGGAACTTCTGCCATCGCGGCCAGCAGCTTTTCAATATTTTTCTGATCGGTGGCTTCGCTTCCGGCATAACGGGCCGAATAGATTCCCGGAGCACCTTTCAGGGCGTCGACTTCAAGGCCTGAGTCATCGGCAATCGCCGGTAGTCCGGTTTCAGCCGCAGCATGGCGCGCTTTAATGATTGCATTTTCAATAAATGTTGTACCTGTTTCTGCTACGTCAGAAACATTGAGATCTGTCTGTGCGAGCACTTCAAAACCAAACTCTGCGAGAAGATCCGACATTTCCCGGACCTTTCCCTGATTTCCGGTGGCTAAAACGATTTTTTGCATGATTGATGTGTTTTCTTGAGATAGGCAAATTTAAGCCATAGTGTACCTTGCCCCACTGAGTTGCATCAATGGGGAAGTATGAGGTCATTATGATAATCCGGCGAGTTCTATCAGGCATGATGCTGCCTGATGGATCATATCTTCCTGACTGACTGAATTATTCTGCGGCACAGGATGCCAGAGCTGCCAGTGACCGGTTGGACTGACTAATGGTATACACTGATGATATTCGGCAGGCTGAAGGTAGCGAAGTTGCAGAACTTTCCTGATCCATGCTTCACCAAACTGGTTTTTACTGACTTCCAGCCGTAAGCCATATTCTCCCTGATCACTGGCATATGACAGCGTTGCTGATGATGTTAGTGAGAACGTATCACCGGGTGAATAGGCTGCCTGACGCAGCCACTGCTCCAGACGATTATCATCAATGAGTGAGATCATAGGATGTGGTTTCCTCTCCATCTTCCAGACCATGTCTCATTCCTGGCCCCCACCAAATGACCAGTGAATTGGCAGTCGATAACGGGCGGTCACACTGAGTCACGGTACATTCCGCTGTTTCTTGCGGGACGCTGGCACATCCGGCAAGCAACAGTAATATGAGAGAGATAAAAATACGCATGATCACTCCTTGTCCTGATTATCCGGGATTTGGCTGATTTCATCGAATCCCTGAAGTTCATTGATTTCGTCAGTACCGCTGATGGTTGTCGTTTCATCAGTGTCGCTGCTGTCCGTTGTTGGAGTCTGATTTTTGAGCAAAGAAGTTCTTGATACCCGGTTTGTCTCTGGCAAGCGGACTGCCAGCATGATTTCTGATGAAGCGCCGGGAGAAAGCAGCGTATCGGGCCGGACTGCAACTGCAAGTGTGTCCCGGTGTGAACAACTGGCTTCATCGAACCGAACGGTCTGAGCCCCTTGGTTCTCGACCATGCCGACTAATAAAGCGAAACGTTTACTTTGATACCATTGCAGGTTTTTCGAGGAGAATTCAATATTTCCTTTAGCACGGCAATAGTGGTTCAGTGTTTGTGGTGCCGTTTCTTTGGCTGAAAATCCTTCCGGCACATAAAGACTGCTGAGATCGCCTAATGCTCGCTCCACTTCTACCCGGCTAATATTCAGTGATTTCTTTTTCTGCATTGCTTTAGCCAGTGCTTCCCGGCCGTCTTCAGAGACATATTCCAGAGGATTCATTTCGGTTCCGACCAGACGAGGCGTAATGATGAACAGACGTTCCTGATTGGACTGACTCTTTTTCTTGTAACTGAAAAGGTTACCTACGCCGGGAATATCTCCCAGCAAAGGAACTTTATTATTCTGTTGGGAATTCTGGGTAACTTTGAAACCACCGACAATCAGAGAACGGTTGGTTCTGATGATAGCCTGAGTGCTGATTGTGCCGCGCCGGACCGAAGGAAGATCAGAGTTATCTTTCTGGTCAATATTGCCGTCTTCTATATCCAGAGAAAGCTGAATCAGTTTTTGTTTTGTAGAACCAATTAACCGGGGAATAACCTGCAAACTCGTTCCGGCAGTGACAGACGATACATTGGCAACCCGTTCACCGACACTTCTGATATAGGCGGTATTATTGAAATCGATCACCGCAGGCTGGTTTTCTATCGTCAGAATTGATGGATTTGAAACCAGTGAGGCTTCACCTGCACTTTCTAACGCCCGGATTTGTGCGAAGAAGTGATGAAAATCCTGAATCAGAACCGTTGCCGCCGTACCATTGGCGAGAAACGGGGCATTACCGGAAGCATTGAAGCTGGCTTCCGTACTCCCAGCTCCAGCCTGCCAGTTAATTCCCAGCTCATCGAGTTTATTTTTATCAATATCCAGAATGATCGCATCAATCTCAACCACGCTACGAGGTTGATCCAACTTATGGATTAAGCGTCGGTACATGTCTTTCTTGCTGTAGTCGTCCCGAATCAGGATGGCATTATTACGGGTATCCGCACTGACCGTGGAATTTTTATGCTTATTCTGGTTGAGCTGCATGTTCAACTCAGCCTGACTCATGCGTTTGTTGTCAACGGCATTCTGAATCCTTGTTTCAGCCAGATTTTGCATACTACTCAGGGCTTGCAGACTTCCGCTTAATGACGTATCTGTCGGACTGACGGAGAGAGGATCGTCCTGCTTTTTGCTTCCCAGCAACTCACTGAGCATGGTTGCGACGCCGTTGATCCGGATCGTTTTATCCCGGAACTTGATTTCCCGGTCATCTGCCAGTGCATACTTGAGCGGAAAAACCATCACTTCCAGTTTTTCTTCGCCTTTCTTTTTCTTTTTGCTGAGTTTCTTGATGAAATTGACATAGCGGGTCGGGCCGGAAACGATCACTACACCTTCGTCAGGCAGTTCACCCCAGCCAAAACGTTTATCCAGCAAACCGATCTGAGTCAGAGCTTCTTTTAAATCGGCAACGGCATCTTCAGAGACTTCCAGACTAGCTGATGTCTGATCTTCCAGCGGGCTGATATAGAGCGTGCCATTGTAGACAAACCAGAGAAACTGATATTCCAGCGCCAGACGATCCAGATAGGCTACGGCGCTGTCAGCCCGCACTTTTCCATCCACAGTACCCGATACCTGTCCCATATCCAGTTTGACACCAAAATTTTTGGCAAATGCAGCCAGTGTGTCTCTGAGAGAGTCTTGCCGGGCATCGTAGGCAAAGGCGGTTTTTTTCCAACGATCAGGGACTGCGCCCTGAGTGGTCATACTCCACAGGGCCAGACATAAAGTCAGGGTGAATGAAATCCAGCGCATACTTTTCCTCATCAAGTCATGTCTCTGGCCGCAGGGGCCGGTGGTTTGCTTGGGTATTTACTAATCCGTTTCGTATTTACAGATACATGAGTGGTCCGGACAACTAAAAAGTTCTCAATTGTTGCGACAGACTTTGCGGAAAATGAGTGGTGTGCATCGAAATAGCCGGTGTTCTGCGCGGACCATTTTGTCCGGCAATCAATTCTTTCCATACCGCGGTCTGGTTCGACAGGCTTTCGATGACATTTAATGTTTTCCGGCTATCGTGTTCAGCATCTTCGCTGAGAGGAATCCATTGGCTGAGCACATAACCGGTTTCCGGGTTGTAAGCCGGAACACCAGTAAAGTGAGAGAGTCCGGCTCTGGTCAGGTTTAACAGGAGTTCTGGTTTCAGACTGCCATCACCGAGTGATTCCAGATCGAAAGCACAGCGGACACCAGCGGAGATTTTGCAAAGTTCACAACGATGCTGATCGATATCGAAGCTGAGTGTCTGTGCTGACGAATGAAGCCAGCGGGTGATTCCCGCCAGCATGTCGTCGACGGAAAACATGTCAGCGGATTTCATTGATGATCGCTTTAGCAAGGTTATGTTTGACCTGAATCTCCTGATTCATTGCCCAGCTTGCGGTTGCATTCTTTTTCATCGCGGCATTGAAAGCGTAGATGTCATCAATCGACGGGTTGTCCAGATTGGTCACGATATCATCCATGTTCTTAACGGTTCGCTCAAACTGCAAGTCCAGACGGTGACGAACGGCATTCACTGAAGACATAATCATTCCCTCTTACATGTTGGGTTTCAGGTGCATTGTCCAATAAGGGACTCTTTATGAGTGGTCATCAGAAAAAAACGGTTCCATGAACTGGTGCAGAGCGCGCATCCACTGATGAGGACCGACGCCTCAAGTCCTGAGATATGACGCACAATCAGTTTTGTGGTTTCAGAAACATGGGTGACATGTGCGCCAGTTTATCTTTCAGAGATTCATTTTCTTTAGTTGGACTCTTGCAAAGTTCAATGGAGTGATGAAATCAGGGATGATTTTTCAGGATTGTATGAGCAGGAGCGAATCAATCCGTCCCTGATAACGAGCACCGAAGCTGAATAAAAAATGTTTCTGGATACTCTTGTCGTACAAGAGTATCTGGGGCGCTTGTGGGTATATCATTGAAATTGAAAATGTTTGAGCGCACCAAACCCATCAGAGCTGGCTTGTACTTTACTCGTCTGTACCAACTATTTACCCAAATCCCACAATATTGAAAAACTAAGTAAGCTCTGTGCGCAAATTGATCCCAAATTTGCTGATATCTTCCCGATGGATAACAAGTTCCATCGCCGTAGCTTCCGCCGTCTGCAACGAGCTTATATCGATGCCCGCTATTCGGAGCACTACGAAATCACAGAAGAAGAACTGGATTATCTGGAAATGGAAGTGCAGCGATTACGGGATTTAACGGCAAAGGTTTGTGGTGAATGGATAGGTCAATAAGTGGCTAAAAAACGGCGAGAAATGTTGGTAGATTGTTAACGTTAAAATTTGTTTTTATAAATCAATTGGCTACAATTAGAGTGTTCCCCGTATGCACGGGGATGAACCGTTTATGGATTACCTGATTACCTTGGTAGCATTGTGTTCCCCGTATGCACGGGGATGAACCGAATAGCTTGTTTACGATAAGAAGTAGCCATTTGTGTTCCCCGTAGACACGGGGAACATCGTTTTCTATCCAATCAGGAACCTTTAATCCTCCGGCAACTGAGATGTCGCCAGAAATGCCGGGTTTTCTTTATGATAGCCATGGGCGGAAAAAGTATCGGTCATTTTCTGTTCCAGCGAACCGGACTTCTTATTCCGGATCGCTTCATCAATGACGATAGCACGGGAGCGGCAGTAGCTTCCTCTGGCCTCTTCATTATCAATATCGGATAGCTCAGCATAGTTGAATCCGGTTTCGACCGGATGCATCCCTATGGTGTGGTGATTGACGAATGCTTCCGGCGGCATCAGTTCTTTTATTCTGCCGATCATTTCTTTGGCCTTCTTATAGTCCGGATGCATATAAATGATCGCTGATTCTGTCCGTTGTCCCTGAGATGTCGGTGCAATCACTTTTCCTGCGGTGTGAGGATTGCGGGAAACAACGTGAGAGATAACTTTCCCTAACTGAGCCGCGTATTCGGGCTTAACATTGATGGTAATACGAGACGGTGCTTTATCTTCCGGGAATTTCTGATCTAATCGCTCAATCCGGATATTTGAGTCAGAACCTGCACTATGAGGCGCCCGGGCTGTCTGGCTATAAGGAATTTTTACCGGGGACACATCGGTGAACTGCGATCGTATTGAAAGCCGACCTTCATAATGCTGGCATACTTTATCCATGGTATGCACCATATGTCTGGTTTGTTGTTCGTTCAACGGCTTCAGGTTTTTCGGGCAATTATCAGAGAGTGTGGTTTCAATATCACTGCTATCTCTGGAAGGAAGCTTCTTATAGGCTGCACCGGCTTCTTTTGTTACCGCCAGCAACGAGCTTTTTACCTGTGCGGAGGAGGATGAATGCTTGGTGTTACTTGAACTGGCAATATCTGACGCTTGCTGTTTTTTCACCCGGGGCGGAGTTGCAAAGGCCGGGACATCTGCTGCCGGCGTTTCAGTTTTCCGCCCCGGTGTCCGGAAAGGCTGAATCTGAGGTGGTTGTGGTGCATGATAACCAGCTTTGAGTGGTGATGGCTTCTTATTCAGTACTTCTGCAATTCGGGAGCTACGAGAAGATATATGACCATCCGATAACCGGTGACTTAACAATTCCGAAGCTGACTGAAAGAACCCCGGTTTGTGTTCATCATCCCGTTTTACCTGAAATTCACCAGAGGTCTGCAGTTTTACACTATAAGTCTGACCGCCAACATTGATCTTACCCTTTAATGCAAATACCAGGGGATTGACATCAGACTGTCTGAGCGCCTCCACACTGGAAAAGGTTGGTGTATGGCGAATATTCTGTGGCATATCGATTCTCTGTCTTGAAATTGATGAAAGCTTCGCTGTGATTTCATTTCAGGTATGTATGAACAATGACTACAGCGTTTGTCTGACGGGATGGTAAGTCTGATACCAGTTTCTGAACCGCTGGATGACAATACGGTATCAGACTTATTCCTGAATTTTCCTTAGTGTTGTACTGTTTCTCGTAACAGGTCTGTCGTGAATGCCCGGACATCTTTTACCTGTTCAATGAACCCGACTAAGGTATCAGTAAAGTGTTGTTCATTAGTCTTATCCAGTGGTAGTACGTGACAGAGGCACAGTTGATCATTTTCATCGATTGCGAGCCAGCAGCCTTGCATTGCACTGATCTCAAAGTTAAGCAGGAGCATTTTTCGCATTGCCTGCGGAGTCACTTCCGGAGGAAGTTTGAGTAAAGAACAATGGAAAATGATGTTATCACTGAAATCGGGAACTTCGACAATCGCCGTTTCCTGATGGTTGGTATCAAACAGAGCACAGACACCATCTTTGAGAGAAAGTGATGCGTTTATTGTCTGGCCAAAATGCTGGATGAGCTGATTGGCTTTGAGTTGATGTGGGGTCATGATCATTCCCTATTAATTCGGTCATATAAAAGCAAAATGTTTATCGAAAACCTGTCTGGGAAGTTTTGACTTGCAGAGATACGGATAAACGGCCGTCCGAATACAACTTCACAAGTACAGGAACGATGTATAGATTGAGTGAACTTTTATGCATTGCAGTTCCCGGCAAGATCTGAATGACCTCAACATTCTGCCGGTGAAGATATTATTTGGGGGAATTCAGGCCTGCCTCCGTGGTGATCCGGTTGATATGGTGTGCCTTTGGAGTAACGGGCAATACTGTAGAAATGTATTGCCCGTTTGTGTGAAACTTGTCTGAGCCGGGGCTGATATGCTGACAATGTTATTCCGTGTACTGGTTTGACAGCTCCGTCCTGAGGATCCAATTCCGGAGCTGCCAGTCGCAGGCCATTCGTTAGTCCAGATAACGTTTGAGTACCTGACGTGCCCGGGACAGACGTGAACGGATGGTTCCGATCGGTACACCAATTTGGGTTGCCGTATCCTGATAGCTGTAATCGCCATCTACAATCATTTGCAGAATTGATTGAGTATCTTCAGGAAGGCTGTCCATTGCTTCGACTGTTTTGACCAGCATCCGTTCATGCTCAACAAGAATTGCCGGATTTTCTTCAACTTCAGCCTGAAGATCACAGACAATTGAATCGGTCATTTCTTCCAGATGAGTTTGTCCATAATGCTGTTTGAAATAGTTTCTGGTGAGGTTTACGGCAATACCAAATAACCAGGTTTCGGGTTTTGAGCCGCCATTGAATTTTTCTTTACAACGCATCGCTTCCAGATAGGTTAGTTGTAATACTTCTTCAGCATCTTCTTTATGCCAGATTCTTTTTTGGATAAAGCGTCTAAGCCGTTCATTCTGGCTTTGGTATAAAGCCTCGATATTTATCGCAACTGGTTTTGGAGAAATCGTATTAGATATCGAATTGACGTTTTGCATAGTGAGTACCTATTTTAATTTTTTATTCAGGTGGTGTTTTTATTGTGGTTTATTCTATGAGTAATAAAAATCTCTAATCTGTTCCCAAAATATTTATAAATAATTTTTTTAGCAATATGTAATTAGGTGTTTAAATAAAAAACGTCGTTTTTAATTGGAGTTTTAACTCTTGAGTGCCATGCTTTATGTTTTTTAAATCAATAATATATAATGATATTACTATCCGTATATATAGTGCTTGATAGATTTTATCTATAGATGAAATAGATTTTTTCTATGAGGGAAAAATAACAAATTTATGACGGTTTTATATTGTATTATATAGGGTGTAGGGAAATTCCTACAGAATATGTAAGTATTGTTTTTTTAATAGGTAGATAATTATTTATCTTATATTTGATCTTGCATTTGATCATTTATTTTTAATGGATCTTTAGTGCTTATACTCTATTTTTTAGAGTGTTAAATATAATATATTTTGTGATTTTTTGATGGAGTTCAAATTATAAAAACAGAATACCATGCGTGAAGTTTCATTATTTTTGTGAGAACAATTCTCAATAAGGTATTTACTTGAATGTAGACCATTCTAAATAAGTAATTACTTATTTATGATAAAGATACAGAAATATTTCAACATATACTCAGGTAACTTTAAAACACGGAGTCCGATCGCCTTCAATTGGTTCTGCTCAAGGAAAACTCCGGCAGAAATGACATGCTTTTTCTGCGGCATTTAGTGGACCGACGAATCTATCCGGATACCGTTTCAATAGATACCATCGAACTTATAAGTTCTCTAAGTCAGGGATATGCAGCACTTCATCATGGACGGCATTCTCATCCAGCTCTCTGATGACCTGATATATTTTGGCGACGTAGCGTAAAGTCTTCCGGGGAATGTAGTGGCCTGCTTCTTCTTTATATAGCGTTCGCGCCAGCCAGATAAAGCGAATGACCGGAATGTTTTTCGCTTTAGCCTGAGCAATGAGATCCAACGCATTGTCGTCCATCCCTTTACAAACAATCCGGGGCAGGGGAGTTTCTTCTGCACGGTAGTATAACCCAACTGCAAAGTGAGTCGGGTTTACCACCAGAGCATCAGCATCACCCAGATCTGGCTTCTGTTGTGGCGGCGGTCCGTCTTCCGTTGCCAGCCTTCTGGCTTCGGAACGGCGATGACTTTTGGTATGTGGATCTCCTTCAGAGTTTTTATGCTCGTTTTTGATATCGTCCTTACTCATTCTGAGACTTTTGATATGGAAATATTTTTGCATACCAAAGTCGATTCCGGCGATAACTAACAGCACCATCAGACAGGTTCTTTCGATTTTGGTGAAGATAAGAATTAAACCATGCCAGGAGGTGTTGAGATCGGTCTGAGGCAGCTTAATCAGTGTGCTTAGCGCCTCGGAGATTAACATGTAAATGATCAGCCCCAGCGTGATTGCTTTTACAACACTATTGAATAACTCGAACAGTTTTTTACCGGAAAACATGTTCTTCAGCTGATTGAAAGGGTTCAATTTATTGAAGTCTACTTTCAGTGCTTCCGGAGCGAACAGAAAACCGAACTGTATCCAGGCACCAATCAAACGCATGATGACTGCAAGAGCCAGAACAATGATGATCATAGAAAGTGCAATTGTCAGACATTGAATTGCCGTTGCCTTGGCTGCATACAGAAAAGGCTGATTCATGAGCGCAAGAGGTGCAGCGACAATATTCTGCAAATTGCCCATACCGGTTTCGACCATCGAGAGAACAACTTCGATGATGACCGCAGCAATCAAGAGCTTCGGGACATCCTGACTTTGGCCGACCTGGCCTTTTTTGCGGGAGTCTTTCAGTTTCTTGGGGGTGGGTTTTTCTGTTTTTTCACTCATCGCCTTGATCCGAAATGTGATGGTTCTCTGAGGTCACGATATTTGGGGTATCGAAACAGCTATGGGACTGAAAATAAAAGGCGGAAGGTTGTGGAGAAGTTCAGCCATTGCAGATTTCTTTCTCCGGCCAGATAAAACAATGTCGGCATATAGAGAATCAGAAACATTAGTCCGGCCAGACATTTCATCGGCATAGAAAGAATGAACACCTGGAGTTGGGGACTATACAGGCTCAATAGCGCCATACCGAATTCAATAAACAGCAGCAACCCGACCAGAGGAGAAGCGTAAAGCATCATGTCATGAAATGTGTCGGACAGAAGTTTGAGATAGACATCCGGAGCATCTGGCTGAAGTACAGGCAACCATTCGGTTGGCGGCCAGATCAGATAGCTGTCCCAGATCACCTGAAGTAGTGCCAGAAAACTACCGGAGGTGATGATCATAACGATCAGCGTTTGTTTAAACAGAAATCCCAGTGGTGTGAAATCCTGACCGAGACTCGGGTTTAGCTGACCGCCCATCAGAGCTCCTCTTTGGTTATCGAACAAAGCACCGACGGATTCGAATAGCCAGAATGGAATCGAGAGCAGAATACCGATTAACGTACCAAGTAAAGCCTCTTTAAAATACAGAGCAAATAATGTGGCCCATGAATGATCCTGAGGAAGTGCACTATGAATTCCGGGCGAGACCAGTAACGCCATGATGACAACAATAGCGTAGCGTAACATTCCTTTTAGTTCATGAAAGGAGAACACGGGGATTAATAAGAGACAGGGATACAGACGGGCCATTGCCAGAGTGATCGCCAGTATCCAGTCCGTTAAATGATATATCCCCTGAAATGGCATTTCAGTGTCCCGTCAGTGCAATGGAATTGAACATCTGGCCGGAGAACTGAATCAGTTCGACACCAATCCAGCGTCCTGTCAGAGCCAGAGTCATTGAAACGGCAACCAGTTTGATGGCAAACGGTAGCGTCTGATCCTGTACCTGCAACAGTGCCTGTAACAGAGAAACGATAACACCGACAAGCACTGCCACCAGTAACGGAGGAGCGGAAAGCATGACAACCAGTATCATTCCTTGTTGAAACAGAGTCAGCGTATCCATAGCAGTTCCTTCACCATTTGGGAGTTATTACATATACGAATAAAACAGGCCATTAAGCAGTCTTTCCCAGCCATCGACCAGAATGAACAGCAGAATTTTCAGCGGAAGTGAGATTGTCATTGGAGAAACCATCTGCATCCCCAGAGCCAGCAACAGGTTCGAAACGATGAGATCAATCACGATAAACGGAATGTAGATCAGAAAGCCAATCTGCAACCCGGCTTTGAGCTCCGATAACATAAATGACGGGATCACAACCATCAGATCATCTTTGGTCACTTTCTGAGCCATCTCTTTCGGCCAGAGATTTGCGGTGTTATCCATAATGTGAATCAACACATCCGGATTGGTATTGCGCACCATGAACTGTTGTAGCGGGCCGACCAGATGGTTCACGCTGGTTTGCATAGTTTCCAGAGAGCTGAAGTCGGGTGGTGTCTCTTTGACGCGTTCACCGATATCTTTGACTACCGGAGCCATGACAAAAAATGTTGCTGCAAGGGCAATACCATAAATCGCCATGTTTGGCGGCACCTGCTGAACACCCATTGCGTTTCGGGTAATGAGCAGTACCATCGAAATTTTCAGAAAAGCACTACAGACAATCAATAGAATTGGCAGCAGAGAAAGCCCTCCGAGGAAGAGGGCAAACAGCATTGGATCGATCTGTCCCAGATTCATTCATCAACCCTCTTGTATCGGTTGAGCATTTTGGGATGGCAAGGTTCTTTGTGATGATAATGTACTTTGAGATGATGAGGCACTTTGAGATGTTAAAGAAACCGAGGTCAACTGAATGCCCAGGCGTCCTTCAACTTCGACAAGTTCTCCCCGGGCGATCGGATGATGTCCGTGATAGAGTGTCGCATGTCCGGCAGCTTCTCCGGTGGCGACCAACACACTGCCGACATGAATCTGGGAGAGTTCTTTCAGACTCATGGTGATCTGACCAGCCTGAAGTTTTAATGTGACCGGTGTATCGGATAAATCAGCTGTATTACCGGCTACGGTAACCTCTTCTCTCTGGTAACCTGATATTTCGCTTTCTCTGGAGTCGTCATCGTCTGCGTAATTTTCTCCGGCATACATCTCTGCTGAATAACTTTCATTTTCTTCAGGGAATGTATGGTCAGTCTGAGCATATTCATCGTACATAGTCGTATCTTCCGGATGAGCTTTTTCCAGATGAGTGACCAGATAAGCAGGTTGAGTTCCCTGTGAATGATAACGGAGTTGTAAATTTCGGCTGGCGATTGTCAGTGAGCCTTCTCCGGTGACTGAAAAATGCGGTGTCGTTGGGATCAGGACATCTCCGGAAGAGAGCTGACGTAAGGTCTTTTTTGTGAGTTGTAACTGACCGAGGCTGACGGATGTGGTGAAACGGAGTTCTGATAGATCGAGCGTTGAGCAGGGCTGCCAGACGACACGATCCAAAAGCTGTTCGAGAGTTCTTTCATCTAGATTCAGTTGGATCGTTCCGGTATTCACACCCTGTTGCCATACCAGTTCGTACTGAGCGACGGATTCTGGCTGAGATGATACCGGTTCGATCTTGGCGAACAGGTGTCTGAAATCCGGATACAAGTGATGATTATACAGCGCGGTATACCAGGCTTCTTCCTCCGGTTTACTCTGCTCTGGTGATACAAAGTGTGCGGATGAAAATAGATTCAGCAGAGATTCGGCATATTCAGACTCCAGATGAATGATCCCGATGCCGGTCCGGATACTTATCCAGCCTTCGGAGCTGGGTGTTGATAAAGAACGTCGCAACGTCAGACGGACAGACTCTCCGGCAGTTGTCTGACATTGGGTGTACATTCCCCGTCCCAGCCGATTCGCGGCATACATCTCATGTGAACTCACAGGACGTAGTTGGCGTAAATAGTTAGGCATTTGATGCGTCATCGGATTCCTCCTCCTCGCGTAAAAACAGTCCGAGAACAACCGGACTTTCCAATGATTCGCTCAGACGCTTATGAATGGTCGTCTGAGAACGTTTGGCATACGCCAGAGCTGCCGGACGCATAAACGTCAGATTAATGTGCCAGGTATGATCCTGTTGGGTGGCTTGCATGCGAACTTCCCCGAGGTGGGGCAGTAGCAGCATGCATTCCATATCCTGACTGTTTTCCTGAATATGTCCGGCTATTTGCTGAACAGCAGCGTTGAGTATCAGAGGTTCATGGGCCTGACTGTGGTGAGCCGGGCGATACAGTGGTTCTGATTCATCAGCGCCTGAGGATTCAGCGCCAGTGACTGCAAACAGTGATGCAAATAGTACTGAGTCTTCAATACTGACGGAGTCAGACCGATGGGTCTCTGTATCCGTTTCTGTCAGGTGATGTTCCCCCTCATGGACCGGCCTCTGACGGGAGGGTTGTATGGCTAAACTGGTTTGGGACAGACTCACAATGATTCCTCGATTTTCTGGGCTAAGATTTTTAGCCGTTCGTTCTCCAGCTGGTGGAATTCAACTTGCTTTTTGGCTGCTTCTACCTGAGCTTCCTGTTTTTCCAGTGACAGGCGTAACTCATTCAGTTCACTGTTGATATTGTCCAAATCCTGCAATAATTCCCGCTCTTCTCCCATCCAGTCTTTCAGGGACTGATGGCTGATTTGCTGGTTCTGGTGATTTTCAGAAAGCTCCTGTCTTCTCTGCAAATGTTCCTGTTTACGCTGTTCAAGCTGGGCTTCTTTCTCCGCCATGAGCTGGTGGATCCGGGCCAGTGCCTGTTTTGCCCTGCGGAGTTCCCGCTCACTTTTGCGCAAACGGTGATCCCGGATAGGGGAGAGTACCTTCATCCGGGCCTTAAATTCGGTGAGCTCAGGATTGAGATTCTGAGGCTCTTCGAGAACAAATCTACGCCGACGCATGAGCGGTTAACTGCGCCAGGTGACTGAGGATTTCTTCATAGGCCATCGGCTCCCGCATTGACTGTTGCAGAAACTGATTGATACCGGGTTGAAGATTGACGGCCTCATCGGTCAGCGGATTATTTCCCTGTTCGTATTCTCCGAGCTGAATCAGCATCTCAACGTCTTTATAAGCTGACATCAGATTACGGAGCCGGCCTGCGCACTGAAGATGTTCTTTGTGGGTTACATTGGTCATCGTCCGGCTGATGCTGCCCAGCACATCAATTGCCGGATAATGGTTTTTCTCAGCCAGCTTCCGGGAGAGAATAATGTGGCCGTCCAGAAGTGAACGGACTTCGTCGGCGACCGGGTCTCCGGCGATGACATCGCCTTCGATGAGTACGGTATATAAGGCGGTAATTGAACCGGCGCCTTCCATGTTGCCAGCCCTTTCAACCAGACGGGGTAGCATGGTGTAAACCGATGGCGGAAAACCTCCTCGTCCCGGCGGTTCTCCTGCAGCCAGACCGATTTCCCGTTGTGCCCGGGCAAAACGGGTCAAAGAGTCAATCAATAGCAGAACGCGTTTTCCTCTGGCTCTGAAGCCTTCCGCGATTGCAGTTGCGGTTGAGGCTGCCCGGGCCCGTTCCATACTGGTTTTATCCGATGTAGAACAAACCAGTACCGACTGACGGCGGAGTTCTTCATCTAATTCATGATCGAGAAATTCCCGTAATTCCCGTCCCCGTTCCCCAATCAGGCCAAATACGATGACATCACAGGGCATATTTCTGGCCAGTTCGGCCAGTAGGGTGGTTTTACCGCAACCAGCTCCGGCAAAAACACCGATTCGCTGTCCTTCTCCAATCGTCAACAGGCCGTCAATGGCCCGGACGCCGGTTGGCATCGGTGTACTGATACGTGGCCGCTCCGTCGGAGCCAGCGCATCATTAATGACGGGATAAGAAGATTCATCCTGAGCCAGCGTAAATGCCGGTTGTGGCCCCTGTAGCAACCGGCCAAAGCCATCAAGCACTGAACCGAGTAATGAATCATCACTCTGAATCCGGTGGTCCTGGAAATGTGGTGTAATTAAGGCTCCGGCTTCGATCCCTTCCAGCGCTCCCAATGCAGAAAGCAGAACGGTATCTGCATTAAAACCAACAATTTCTGCCAGAACTTCTTTTCCATCATTGCCATGGATGGTGCACAGATCACCAATACGGGCAAACGGCAGATGGCTTTCCAGCAGTATTCCGTTGATCTGAATGACTTTCCCCAGAATTTCGACCGGATTAATCTGAGATAACCGATGCGTTTGGGTTTCTGTCCATTGCTGTAACCGATCTGCTGTTGTGACTGTCATTACCAGCGCACCTCGTAGTTGTGTTTCCCTTTAAAAGTCACCTTGTCCGGTTCAATGGATACCAGACGTACGCCATCGAGTTCATCGCCGATGAACAGGCGGGTGCCGTCGCTGGTGACAACACTGCCCATCGCGCCTGAAGTAATCTGGACGATTCTGAATGGCAACTGGGCTGAGAGTGAAGTGATCTGATTGTCGAGCTGAAACCCGGTCTCGAACTGTTCGTGGAAACGAATCACCATTCGCTCTAGACGATCACGCTGTTCCGGACTCAGAGAACCACTGAGCTGTACCGTGTCGCCGTGGATCCGGACGGAAACGGCTTTATCCAGTTCCCGCTCAGTCAACATTTTCTGTAACTGGACTCTGAGTTCCGGGCCTGAATCCAGTTTTTCCTGTGGTGCGGATTTGGTACTGACCCAGGCTTGTTGAGCTCCGGGCGGATCTAACGCGACCTTTTGCTCCTCAGATGGAGACAGTGCAGCCCAGGTACTGGTGGCGACAATGGTCACAGCACTGATGAACCCCAGAGTGAACGGGATTACAGAGGTCTTTTTCTGTGGAGAAGCCGTATCAGCGGAATCGGATTGTTCATGGTTGACTGCTTCTTCATCGTCTTCCGGCCATGGTGTTGAGGCTTCGACGATGGTCATCCAGATGCCATTTAAAGCAAAAGCAGTATTGGGCTTCAATTCATCAATAGTATCTACACGATGGCCTTCGGTATCGGTAATCCGGCCCTGTTCTCCTGATAATGTCCAGCCACTTTCTGTCGGTGACAGGCGACAGTGCTGTGGTTTAATTCCCGGATCAAACAGAACCAGATCAGAATCTTCTTCTGTACCTATGCTCCATTGGTTCCCTATCAGGGGTAAAGCTGCGCCACGGTGCAGTCCATTCAAAACACGTAATTCGTACATGATGACAGCTCTCTGGTCAGTCATTAGAAGATGTGATGACAACCTTCGGCGATGAGAAGTGACTGAATCAATGCTTCAGCCGAAGGGCTTTTGATCATTAAGTGGCATGTGAAGCGCGGGAGTTCCCGACGAGAGAGGATCTTTCAACGGGAGCTTTGTCGGGTGAGTTAACCTTTTATGGTTGAATTCTGTTCAATCTGAACGAATTCAGATTGAAGCAGCTTTTTGATAGAGAATACAGTTGTCACTGTTTTTGCGGGTCTGAGCCAGCGCGTGAGTTGCTCCGGATAACAGCGAATGGAGATCTTCTCTGTCGCCAAGACTGTGGATGCCGATGCGTAATTTCAGTCTGACACTTTCTCCTGAGAAGTTGAATTCATGGCGGGAGATAAATTCCTGAATACTTTTGGCGACGCTGTAAGCGGCACTTGAATCGTGTTCTTTAAGCATGATGATAAATTCATCACCGTCCCAGCGACACAGCAGGTGTGGAGTATTTACCAGTTGACGCAGAGAGCTGGCGACCTGTTTGATGAGAATATCACCAGCTTCCGTGCCATAGGTGAGATTGATATGAGTAAAGTCATTCAGGTTAATCAACATCAGCGATAGTGATGTCTGATGGTCGACTGATTCCCTGAAAATCGGTTTTGACAGCAGAGCAAAGCCTTTCCGGTTTGGCAGGGTTGTCAGTGGATCAATAATCGACTGAGCCAGACTTTGTCTGCGCCATTCACGGACTGTCTTCCGGGTGAAATACCGGACCAGAAGAGTCAGAAGCATTCCTCCGCAGAGTAATACATAGATCGGAAATCCTGAACTTTGAAACCAGCCCGGCATGACGATGTCTCCGACAACCAGAGCCGGGCTGCTATTCAGAGGAAGAGCAATTAACTGATGTGTACCGTCCGGGGCTGAATAAGTGGCATGATCCTGACCTGCGAGCAAGTGTTCGATCGCGGGTTTGAGCTCGGGAAGATACTGAAGCTGTTGGCCTTTTTTCGTCTTTAGCGGCCCGCCTTCACCATCGGTCAGAATCAACTGACCGGTTTTATCGATCAGATAAAGCGGAGACTCCAGATTATTTCTCATGCGTTCCATGATCAGCTGGATTCGTACCCGTTCAGGGGAAGGAAGGGTATGAACCGGAAGTCCGGACGGTAGCGTATCAAGCGTTTCTTTTAACAGCCAGACCGAAGCTTTGAGGTGTTTGAGTGCTTCTTTCCGCTCTTGCCTGACATTATAATTTCCCAGATACCAGCTCATTCCGATGATCGTAAGCAGAACGAGAAGGGTCAGACGTCCCGGAAGCTGTGAGGCAAATGTACTTCCGGGAGAAATTAATAATCGGTTGTTATCGTTTTTTTCAGGCATCAAGTGAAATACGTCCCAATACGTTAACTTGTGAGGTACTTTGCAGTTCTGAAAAAGACAGAACCGGCACATGATTAAACTCATCTTGTAATAGATTGCGCAAAATTCTGCGCAGATCCTGAGCAACTAACAGTACAGGTTTTGGGGCCGCCAGAACCGGGAATGCATCCCTGAGTTGCTGAACCAGCATATGGCTTGCCTCCTGTGACAGCGCAAAGAAAGACTCTGTTTGTGTCTGACGCAGCGAATCACGCAGTTGTTCTTCCGTTTCCGGAGTCAGGAGCCAGACATGCATCCCTGTCGGTGTACTGTACTGATGACAGATTTGAGCTTTCAGGCTGACCCGGACATAGTCTGTCAGAGCACCAACATCCCGTTCATACTGCCCGTGTTCTATCAGGGCTTCAGCTATCGGACGAATGGCGCGTAAAGGGACACTTTCCGATGCCAGACGCTGAAGTACTGCGGCAAAACGAGATGTAGGGAGCACCCGTTGTAACTCCTGAGCCAGTTCTGACTGTTCTGTTTCTACCCAACTTAGTATAGCTTTGGCCTCCTGTAAACCAATAAATTGGGGTCCAGTGGCAAAGAACAAACGCTCTAAACGTTCGATAATCAACATGATAGGAAGAATGGGGTTCATTTCCTCATTCTGAACCAGCGGGTGGTTGAATTCATACCAGAACCAACGTTCTTCATCCCGGTCAATATCTCCGGGTTCTCCTTCTTCCTGATATTCTTCCGGAACCAATTGTGCTTCGATGGCAACTTTACTCGGTGAAAATGTGGCGCTCATGGCCGGTACTTCATAAACACAGAAGCGGAATTCATCTTCGGCAAGTTCATCATTGTAATCAATATCAAACGAAGGCAGCGTGATGCCGTACTGGTTCACAACCCGGTTACGGCAGCGGCGGGCCTGACGAATCAGTTCAAGTGTGAATGGATCATCCGGGGTACTGCGACACGGATGGAATTGCAAAACGTAGGCTCTGGCTGGGTTGAAGCGGCGTATATCTTCTTCACCGTTTTGCTCTGGTGGTGTGTCTGCCGACATCTGGTATTCTGCCTGTATTTGCAGGATACGCCGGGCTTTAAATAACTGAAAGACACCACTGGTGAGTGACAGACCGGCCAGCACCATAAAGATTATGGTTGGCATTCCGGGAAGGATGGCAAATCCTAACATACCACAGGAGGCGATAATCCAGGCTTTTGGCTGACTGGTGATCTGTTCGGCCATTTCCCGGCCGATATTGGCATCCAGTGATTCGTTATCCGGTGCAACCCGGGTAATAATCATCCCGGCAGTTAAAGAAATCAGTAAGGCAGGAATCTGAGCGATCAAACCATCCCCGATCGTGAGGACTGAATACAAGTGCATTGATTCAGATGCAGTCATATCATGTTGTAAGGTTCCGACGGCAAATCCGCCAATCAGGTTAATGGAGACAATCACCAGCCCGGCAATCGCGTCCCCTTTAACGAATTTCATCGCCCCGTCCATTGCCCCGAAGAGCTGACTTTCTTTTCCGAGTTGCTCCCGGCGGAAACGGGCATCTTTGGCATCAATCAGTCCGGCTCTCAGATCGCTATCGATCGACATCTGTTTACCGGGCATGGCATCAAGCGTAAACCGGGCTGCCACTTCGGCCACCCGCTCAGAACCTTTGGTGATTACCAGAAAGTTCACCACTGTCAGGATCAGGAAGATAACCAGACCTACAGCCAGATTGCCGCCAACAACGAAGTTACCGAAAGCTTCTACGATATCTCCGGCATCCTGTTCGAGCAGGATCAGTCTGGTGGTTGAAATCGAGAGCGCCAGACGGAACATGGTTGTAATCAACAGAACAGCCGGAAAAGAAGAGAACGCCAGAGGGCCGGGTAAATACATCGCCAGTGCGATGAGCAAAGATGAAAGACTGATGTTGAGCGCAATCAGAACATCCACTAATCCGGTCGGCAGGGGAATGATCATCATAAACACGATTGCGATCACGAATGCGGCTCCGACGATCTCGGAACGTTTCATTGCACTGATAGCAATACGGTTCAGTAATAAAAATAGTTGATTCATGATGAAGTCCAATACTTATTCGGGGTTGAGGACGGGCTGGGATTGCTGAGTCTGCTGTGCCGCTACCTGAGCCGCATGCTGTTGTTCGTAATGGGCATACTCGGTCATCATCCGCAGGACCAGATTCAATGTTCCCTGACGGGCTTTACCATCTTTCCAGACTGGCAGAGGCAATTTTTGGATCAGTGGATACAGTGAGTTCAGGAACTTCACATGATTGAGTGGTGAATTCCCCACGGTATCATCACTAAGAGATTTAATTTCCCTCGGATAGACACTCGACTGGGTAAACTCAAGCAGGCGGCGGGTCAGACGGGGAGCCGTCATATCTTGCAGAATGTGCTTGGCCGCCAGTTTGGTCAGGATCTCTTTACATCCGCCCAGAATTCCGGTTAGTTGCTGACTTGCAGTCAAGTCCCGCAGCATAGCCCGCAACTGTCCTGAAGGAAGTGACGGAAACTGAGAAGAAAGATCATCGGTCATTGCCCGGATCAGGGTATGAACACCCTGAGAGAAATGCGCTTCATCAAACTGGCTTAACAGTGCATCGAAGATAGCAGCCAAAGAGCCCTGACCAACAATGTTCTGATAATAGAGGCTGCGCATATTCTGGCGCTGTTGCGGATCCTGAGTGAACAGTGCTAAGGCCTCAGCTGTATTGATTCCGGCTCTGACTTCCTGACCATGTTCCTGATTCAGTTCCTGTAGTAGTTTTTGCAGCTGGTTGAATTTTTCAGGCTGATTCTGAGCTCTGGCGCGGTGCATCGCGTGCTGAGCCAGAATATCAGCTTTGGCCGGATCACCATCTGACATTTTCAGCAGTAGAGAAAGAGACAGTTCCTGTTGTCCCATAGCCAGCAGCTTTCTGATATCGCCATCCAGATTGCCGGATTCGTGGCTGGTCAACATGCCGTAGAGAGCCTGAAGTTTCTCTATTCTCTGTAGCATTCGGGGTTTGACTGAGCGCTCATCCAGTGATTTGCTGTTTCTCTCCACACTCTCACTAAATTTCATGGAGATCTCTTCCATGGCGTCAGACATATCTTCCATTGGAGGATGAGGGGCCGCCGTTTTTGCTACCGAAGTTGGTGGTGGCGTATATAAGGCTTCCAATGAATTTGTATTTGATATGGAATGAATACTCATATTAAAAACCGTCGCTCATAAGTCTGTAATCATGAGTGGTCAGGAGAAATCAATGGTTCCATTTGAATGGCTTGACCTGCCTTGGGTAACAGCCGGATGGTTATTTTAAGCTCTGCCAGAATAGGGTGTGGCAGAAGTTACAGTAAATAAAGTGCATTGTATTGCATATGTGGAGTGAAGATTCAGCCGCTCTCCGTATCACCTGGACAGAACATTGAGGAGAGCGGGGGAATGAGTTACATCCGGCTGTTCAGGATAATTTGCCCGATGTGTTCGATAACCCGGGCGGCTGCCAAAGCGACGTCTTGCTGAACTTCGTCTTCCTCCCGGACTTCACTGAGAAAACGTTCTTCCATTGATTCCAGATAACGGGAAAAATCAAATTGCTCTGATTGTTCTGCTGGAAGAGAAGCTTTCCCCAGTGTTGCATTAATGCGTTCAACCACCAGAGAAATCGCATGTTCAAAAGCCTGGCGCTGTTCTGGGTTCAGGTAACCATCCCCATTCTCAATCAGCTCCAGCCAGGTTGCTGGTGTTGGCGTGTCCTGAACCATGTTCATTGTTTGTAGTGGCTGAGACTGAGCTTGTGACGACTGAAAGTTATGTTGATCCATGGTTTGCTCCATTATATTCGGATACGTAAGGTTTTCTGAAAACCGACGGATAGCGAACAGGAAGGGAATTACTGCCCCACCTGTTCTGTTCATACCAATCGCAGTAATTTCTGAACGTTTAATTACTTTGATTGGTATTATTCCGCAAATAATCCATCTTCTGAGACTTAACTCAGTGTGAATGACAGTTCGGCTTGTGGTCCTGCCTGGCCTTTTGTTGCTCCGGCTCCACCACCAAAGATACCGCTGTTGTTGTCCATCATTTTCGCGACAAGTTTCAGCAGGTCTTTGAACATATCGTCGATTTGGCCACCGCCGTCTTTGGTTGGACTGATGGTGTTTCCTAGTGCGTTGCTGCCGGCACTTTTCATCAAAGAATTACCAATATCGACCAGACTCCGGCCTAAATCCTGAGTGGTCATGCCACCAAGACCGCCAGCACCACCTAAACCACCAGCGCCGCCTAAACCACCGGCTCCGCCACCAAGACCACCAGCGCCGCCTAAGCCACCTGCGCCTGCGCCACCCATATCTCCAAGGCCGCCGGCACCCATACCGCCACCAGCACCGCCCATACCGCCGGCACTTCCTGCACCACCGATACCATCGATGCCACCAGCGCCAGCACCTTTATCGCCGCCACCTGCACCTTTACCGAGATCGCCGCCTTTCATCATCATCATGAGCATCATCATCATGAGCATTTTCAGCATATCTTCTGTGCCCATCTGACCATCAGCGCCTTTCGAACCACCTTTTCCCTGACCGCCGGCATCAGCGCCGTCTTTATTCAGGAATTGGTCCAGCATTTTCTGGAGCATGTCACCCAGATCTGAGTCCTGCCCTCCGGCACTCCCCATACCGCCAGCACCCTGGCCTCCACCAAGTCCCGGACTACCTGCACCCTGACCGCCGCCAAGTCCTGGAGCGCCACCACCCTGACCAATACCTCCGGGGCCACCGGCACCTTTAGCACCACCGGCTCCCTGTCCTTCCTGAGACATTTTGAGTAGTGCTGTGACCAGCAGTTCGACCAGTTTCATCAATTGCTCATTCTGTCCGCCACCTGCTGCACCTTGTGCACCGTTGGAGCCTGGTGTGCCGAAAAGATTGACCATGTTATCCATTCCCAGTCCGCCATTCTTGAACTGAGATATTCCTGATGTCGCATCAGACATTCCTGTTGAGAAGTCGGATGAACCGAAACCGCCTATTCCACCTCCGAACGAGCTGGATTGAATACCTAAAGACATAATCGTCCCCTTCCTGTTGATATAAAAATCAATCTCATCGCCGAATGAAGATGAGATAATCTATTGATATGATTTGGTTGAGGAAAACAGTTCAGCGTCACAACGAGAATGAGGCTTTACCGGTATCCTGACATTGAGGGGATCCTACCCCTTCGCAAATCTGAGTGGTGAATAACGGATGAGGGTTCCCGCAGAATTGGTGCGAAGAGACAGGATTATTTGATGAGATTATGAGCTAAGGCATAACGGACGATTTCTGTATTACTGGTGAAATCCATTTTTTGCATCAGACGAAACTTATGGGTACTGACGGTTTTATTGCTGATGTGGAGTTCTTCTGCAATTTCATTGACACTCAGCCCCCGGGCCAGCAGACAGAAAATATGAAACTCCCGTTTTGACAGATTCTCATGTTTTGGGCTGTCGATGACTTCATCAAATTCGAAAACCAGTTTTTCGGCCATATCTGACTGAATGAAGCGTCCGCCTTCTGCGATCCGGCGTATTGCCGTAATCAGGGTTTCTGCATCGCAGTCTTTACTGAGATAACCTCTCGCCCCGGCTCTGAGTGTACGGCGGGTAATCTGCGTTTCATTATGCATACTGAGGATAAGAATGGGTAACTCCGGATAGCGCTGGACAACTTTTTCGATCAGGGGAATACCGCTGAGTCCCGGCATCAGAATGTCCAGCGTAATGATATCAGGACGGTGGAGTTCCAGAATGTTGAGCAGGTCATCGCCATCGACGGCCTCAGCAATCACTTCAATATCATCGTACAGAGCCAGAAGCTGTTTGAGTCCTTCCCGGACGATGGAGTGATCATCTACGATCAGTAAGCGAATAGTCATTGATACCTCTTATAATTTAGTGGAATACGAAGTTCAATACAGGTTCCTTTTCCTGGGGTACTTTGTATATTCAGGTCTGCATGAATCATCAGAACCCGTTCTTTGATCCCGACCAGGCCGAAGGACTCTTTATAGTGGCGCGTGGTATCAAATCCCTGTCCGTTATCCTGAATACTCAGTAATAACTGAGCAGGACTCTCGTGCAGTAAAATATGTACCCGACTTGCATTGGCATGTTTAATCACATTGGTCAGGGATTCCTGAACAATGCGAAAAACTGCAGTTGCCACATCTTCATTCATGCCGACATCGTTGCAATTGAGAGTCAGCATGCATTTACAGTTGGGACTACGTTGCTGGAAATCATCCGTTAGCCATTCCAGTGCTGCAATAAATCCCATATCAAGGGCACTGGGGCGGAGTCTGGAGACCAGATTCCGGGCAAAAGAGATGGTTTCTCTCAGATGAGTCTGGATTCGGTTTAACTGTTTTTGCAGTTCGGGAGCACAGGGACTATAGCGAACTTCCAGTGTTTGAACTTCCATCTTCAGCGCTGTCAGTCGTTGTCCCAGTTCATCATGGACTTCTCTGGCGATGTGTTTGCGTTCGCTCTCTCGGGTCAGTTCCCGGTGTGCGACCAGTTCTCTGAGCTGCGTCCGGGATTGCTCCAGTTCCTGACGAAACTGTTTGAGCAGGGTAATATCCCGGCCAATCGCAAGCACACTGACAATTTCGCCATGAATATTTCGCTCCGGTGCCAGGCTGAGCAGGTAGCAACGGGCGTTTCCTTTTTTGGATGTCCAGTTCAGCTCAAACTCTGAGTTTTCTCCGGTACGGATAACTTCCTGAATTTTGTCATAGTAAAACTTACCTTCTTCACCGCCGGGATATTTCAACGGTGTGGTGTTGAGAATAATTTCGGACATTGTACCGGCCATTCTGGCACTTCTTGGATTCATATAAATCCGGCGGCCGTCAAGGGTATGGCGGCTGATGGTGTCCGGAGAGTTCTCGACCAGAGAGCGGAATTCTTCTTCCCGTTTTTGCAGGGCCAGTTCAGCCTTACGACGACGGCTATAGTCCCGTCCGACACAGAGAATACTGGTGACTTCATTCTGGGAGTTGAACTCCGGGATCAGGTGGATTTCATAGTAATATTCCTCCTCACTGTCAGACCAGCTCAGATCAACGTCACGACTCTGTTTGCTGCGAATGGTTTCCATCACCATTTGGTAAAGATTGTGAGCGTCAACATTCATGCGCATATCTTCCAGAGGCGTTTTTCCCTTCACTTCTTCCAGAGAACTGGCTCCGGCAAGTTTCAGATAGGCGGGGTTCGCATAAATACGGCGGAACTGGGTATCGTAGCGAACAATCACATCTCTGGAATGTTCAACCAGAGCTCTGATTTCCTGTTCTCGCAGAAGGTTTTCGGCTTCCCGTCTTTTCTTCTCGGTGACATCCCGTTTGACCAGAATGATTCGGTTGATATGACCAGATTCATCCTTAATCGGTGTCATTGTGATGTCAAAATGCCGTTTTTCTATATAACAGAAATAGCCCTCGTAGTGATCGGACAGACCGGTTTTCAGACAGTATTCTTTCTGGCGCAGGTAATCATCTTTATTCTGTTCCGGTAAAACTTCATCCAGTATCGAACCAATCACATTACCCATACGGGCCATAGCCGATTCATTGATATCCAGAACTTTTAGCGTATTGTCCGGCAGGACTTCCAGTAAATAGATCTCATAGGCAAGTTTGTCGAAAACTTTCTGATACTGGCGTTCAAGTATTAGCTGCTGCCTCTGAGCCTGTTCCTGTGTACGGCGTTTTTCCTCTTCTTTACGTAAAGAGATATCCCGGAAATAACCGATGATCAGAGCTTTACCCTTGAACTCGAAATAGTTGGACATGATCTCTACCGGGACTGTTTGCCCGCTCGGCAGGTGGTGTTCCGTTTCAAACGTCAGGGTTTTGATCTGTTTCAGCGTGGTTAACTGTTCGCCGAGTTCATTGATTCCAAAGTGAGGATCGATATCAGCGGGGCTGAGTTTGTATATCTGTTCCCGGGAAATGCCGAAATGTCGGCAAACTGCATCATTGACTAGTATGAAACGGAAATTCTGTTCTGGATCAAGGACGAAGATTGCAGGATCATAGGTATGTTCGATAAGGGTGCGTAATAGCGAATTCTCCTGATGGAGAGACTCAATGTCGCGGCTATGGGAAATCAGAGAACTCAGGTTGTCCATACAAATACACTGGGAACAAATTTAACGTTAACGAAAAGTTAGCTTACTTGATTGAATGAATCTGTACCAGTACAGATAACGAGCTTTGAACTGGGGAAGTGATTAGGATGCGTTTTTGTGATCTGACCAGCCTGAGAGGCTGGTCTGGATGCATTAGAAATTAATGCCTTTACTGGACTGAGTATTGGCATTGGTCGCTTTGTTTGAAGAGTCGACATAACCATTGGCAATACTGTTGCTCGTATCTGTTTTCATTTTCTGGGCGGAAGCTTCCGCGTTCATAATGATCGTATGAGCGATCATCTTTTCTGAAAGCTGTAACGCCGTCTGAATCTGCTGGCTGTATTCCTGTTGCTGAGCGAGTTCATCATTCATCGCATCTTCAAATTCAGTAGATGAACTATTGCCGTACTCTTCCTCTTCTGATGAAGGGACTTGTGTACCCGAAGGGCCACCATTACAGGAACCTCCGTATAGGTGGCTGTCATCATAACCGACAGGATTGCCTTCACAATCAAAGTTGTCTGATGCGTTTCCACTGCCTCCTGCATAACAGCCACCGATATTGATCCGGATATCAGCCTGAATGTTGACATCGATTCTGCCATTGATCTGTAGTCCCTGATCTGATTCGGATGATTGCTGTTGTATCGGGTAAACACCATTGCCACCAAGCGAAATGTTCATATACCGTCTCCTTTTTCATTCACTGAAGAACTCATATAGAGATGGAATCGATATGAGCTGCCTGTTGTGTGATTGCTCTTGCTGAGTGGGGGAGACTGAGGCTTCGGTTCCACCTGTGCTTTTGCACTTGCCGTACTGATAATTATCTTACTGTTTACCGGAAAAGAGAGAGCATGATAAGGCGGAAAAAAGTCATTTTAATTTCAGAAAGATTCCTTGTTTTCTGTATCAAAAGATGGAGTCGTACAAGAGGCTTTTATTTTTTTGTGGTGATTTTTTACTGTAGTTTTTCATCATTCAGATAAAGCAGATCATTGGCCTGGAATATGAGGTGATAAGCCCTGTAGCCATGATCAGAGTCCATGAAATTCAACGGTGAAAGGTCAACAGGTGCAGGGCTTTATAAAAGTTATTTGCGAAAAAAATGATCAGAAACGGAACTAAAAAAAACACGCTGCCACTTAAATCAGCGAGACATGCATGATGTGTGTCTGAAACAGTAAATTTTTTAATTCGTTGATAGAAAAGGTGAATACTATGGTAGGTAGCGCAGGTTTAGCTGCATCTCAGGCAGCAATGGAAATGATGGACAAAGTTTCAGCACAAACAACCATGATGAACGCAGCAGCGTCAACTCAAAAAATGCAAACAGATACAATGAACAGTATTGCAAACGGTCGTGTTGACTCTGCAACAAAAGCATCTAACGCTGCGACTCAGAGTAGTAAGTCGATCAACTACTAATCCGTTCCGGACTGCTCTTATGAATGACGGGCATATTCAGGTGTTATTTCCGTCATTCATCATCTGACTCCGGAGATAGCTCAGCAGGGCATTATTTCTGAAGAGCTATCGGTACGATATCAAGGAGAAAAGTTAATGATCAATGCAACTCTCACAATCACAGTGCCACTGGGCAATAGCTCTGTTGGCGGTGCTGGTGGATGGAATCAGGCCGGAGGAAACAGTTCTAAAGGCACAAACGGTTCTACAGGTCTGCCCGGCAATGGCATGGATGAACTTGTCGATTTGCTGGCTGATACTTTGGCGAAATCCCTCTTTAAGAAAAAAGGGGACGGTGCGACGTTCGATGGCAGTAATCCTCTGATGAAGATGATTGCTGACTTCATGGATAAGCATGGTGCTGATTTCTCTGGTCCGCATGATGCGACAGGTAGCGTGCGTAACTGGAAAGATGAACTGACAGAAGACAATTACCTGAGTAAGTCAGAATTTTCCGACTTTAAGAAAGGCCTGAAAGGCGCGTTGTCCACTATTCTGGGCGGCGGATTGTCGGAAGTGATGGGAACTGCAGGGAACTTAATCAGTGGATTAGGTGCTCTGGCTGGTGGTATTGCCGGTGGTATGGTCGGTGGACCTGTCGGTGGTATGGTTGGTAGTTCTATCGGTGGTGCTTTGGGTAACACTGTTGGTGGTGCCGTGTCAGGACTAGGTGCTCAGCTTGGTGGTCAGATCGGTGGATTCGGCAGTGCCGGGTTCGGTAGTGCCGGTGCTGGTAATACCGGTGGCGGCGGATTTGCTCTTCGGGATATGAGTCCTATGGCGCAGTCTGGATATTCGATGGGCGGCAGCTTTGCTGGTTATGTCGGTAAAACAGCAGTCGATGGCATCAATATCAAAGAAGACGATGGTCGTTACTCTTTCAGTAAAGAAGATAAAGATCTGGCCAAAGCCATTGGTAAGTTCATGGATCAGCATACTGAAGAATTTGGTCCTCAACCGCGTGGCGGCTGGGCGAACCGGATTGAAAAAGGTAAAGATTTCAATTCTGAAGAAATCGGTCGCTTTAAAGATGCCATGAACTCTGTCAAAAGTGTCATGGGCGGAAAGAGTACCGGTGATCAGCAACTTGATATGGATACAATGCTACTGTCGAACGCTATTATCAACGAAGCAATGTATAAAGTGTCAGACTAATACCTGGCTCGTTCATCAAGCCTGGCTTGAAGTAGCAGGCAATGGATCTGTCATTGCCCGCTCTTCATCATAAGGAGAAAGTCAATGTCTGTTACCCGTGCTCAGGGTATCGGGGGATTCTCCGATATCAATCGAGATCTGACCCGGTCTGTTACCGAGGATCAGAGCAATCGTCCGGAAAAGTCTGATGTTCAGTGGTTTAGTGCTGCACTTCAGCCAGTCCAAAAAACGGATGCCAGTGATAATGTTGCTGAACGTATTGTCAGTCAGCTTTCCGGATCATCCGAACATCTGCAAAAGCTAGAGAACAAGGCAAACCGGGCACTGAATAAGGCATCTAAGTCTAGTGATCCCATGGATATTGTCCATGCAAACCGTTCTTTATCCTCTTTTTATCTTGAGAGCCTGCTGACTACGAAATTGATCAGTAAAGGTGCTCAGGCCGTCGAAAAGTTAACCAATTTGCAATAAATACAAGGGAGCCACACCATGGGCTATCTGATGCGGATCGTTCTGCTCGGTGTGCTCATCCTTTTGGGTGGGTGTAAGCAGAGTGTCGAGTTACATCGTAATCTGAGCGAAGAAGATGCGAATGAGGTCATTGCTGAACTGGCATTCAAGCATATTGATGCGGATAAAGCCGTCACGAAAGAGGGGATTACAGTCTCTGTCGATGTGGCTGATATGGCTCGGGCAGTTCGTCTGCTTGAAGCTGCCGGATTGCCCCGAAAGGCTCGCGCCAATATGGGGGAAGTTTTCCGTAAAGAAGGTGTAATCTCATCTCCGCTGGAAGAGCGGGCACGTTATATATATGCACTCTCTCAGGAGCTGGAATCGACAATTTCCCAGATCGATGGTGTATTGGTCGCTCGTGTCCACGTGGTGTTACCGGAGCGGGTCGCACCTGGTGAGCCGGTTCAGCCGGCATCTGCGGCAGTGTTTATCAAACATCGTCCGGATCTGGACCCGGATGTTATTCGTCCCCGCATTGAGCGTCTGGTACGAACCAGTATTCCCGGTCTTTCCGACAAGAAAGATAAAATGAGTGTGGTTTTTGTTCCGGCGACGGTTTACCGGGAACAGATGCAACTGGTTTATTTCGGTCCTTTCCTGATTAAGAAAGATGATGTGAGTTTCTGGCAGGGCGTGGTTGTCAGTACAGTCGTTGTCCTGTTGTTACTGCTGGGAGTTCTGACGATCTGGCTGAAACAGGAATGGCGTCAGGCAGTATTCGGTCGTTTCATTCCTGCGAAGACTGAATCATAGCGGAGGATAGTATGGAATCGACAGCTTTCGTTCCCGATCCCCGCCACTTGTTCTGGGTAAAGTTCTGGCAGCAGCCCTGGCAAGAAATGGATCCGAGCTGGAGCAAATTACTCCCCGGTACGGAGAGTCTTCACTGGGAAGCCCTGAGTCCGGCACTGGTGCGTCAGTATCTGGTACTGGATGCCGATCCTCCACCACTTCCGGGAGAAGTCTTGTTACAGTGGTTGTCCATCGGACAGGAAAGACGCAGCGAAGCGTTATATCTGGTTGCTGAGGTTATTCGGCGGGGGATCGGTAAGGCCCGGTTACATGATGAAGATATTCAGTGGTGTCGCCATATTGCCAAAGCGCTGATGCCGGGGCACTGGTCTGTTGCAACAGACCCCGATTTGAATGCCGAACAGATCGGTTTAATCCTGATGCGTCAGTGGATGTCGCCATCAACCTGGCAGCGGGCCCGTCTGTTCTACTCGAAATCACTGCTGGAATCGGTGGAAGCATTTGTCCCTGATCCGGTTCCCGGGCAGCGTCTGAATCAGTTATGGCATGCTGTCATGTGGCGTTTGGCTGAAGTCCCGAGGCCTGTAGATAATCCGCAGGAGCAATTGCAAGAGAGGGAGGAAGAACTGTGTTTGTGAGACGACAGATTAAAATGCCGGTACCGGAACAGGCGGTTATCGGACCTTTACTGAAAGCTGATCTACTTCAGGCTTGCTTTGCAAGTGATGATATTCTGAATGATGCCCGTCAGCGTGCGGCTGACATTATTGAGGAAGCACACCAGCAGGCGGAACAGATCGTCAGAGAAGCAGTAATTCAGGCTGAGTCTATTAGCGAAGGTGCAAAGCAAGACGCAGAACAGCAGGTCTGGAATGAAGCCAACGGTCTGATCTCGGGCCTGCAACAGGCGGAAGAACAGCTATGGGCCGGGGTTGAAGAGAGTGCCAGTCAGGTACTGAACTCCGTACTTGCCTCAGTGCTGAATGATGTGGGCCATCAGGATCGTATCCGTCTGTTGGTACAGAAGCTGGTTGCGACACAAAGACAGAGTCATAAAGGAATTCTCTATTGTGCATCCGGCGATCAAAATCTGGTGGCAGATGTGCTTGAGGAACAACATCTTTCCTTCTGGCAGGCAGAAGTGGATAACGGCTTAAATGCAGGAGAGTTACGACTGGAAACAGATATGGGATTGTTCCGCTGTTCCTGGGAAGTGCTGAGGCAGGCGCTGGTTTCCTGTGACGGCGCATCTGATAACTGATGTTCCGGTACTGTACTCTGATGATGTATTGAGAAACGGATACCAGAGGTAATTTCGGGGTGCTGCTGTCTTGCATCCATATCACATTTTCCCCATCAACTCTCTTCGTAGAACGTAGAGTCTGATAAATATCCAATTGTGATATCAATTCCATTCCTTTCGGGCAATTTTTTGCTCGCTGGGCAACATCTTGCTCACCTCTGAGCAAGATGTTGCCTGTAGTAATTAATCACACAATATAAGTAAGTGATTTGTCTGAAAACAGTGAGTTGGCACAACTGTTGCTGCATTTATCTTGTTGAATTCACAGGTTGATCTGATTTGGAACAGAGATCAATAAGCTGAAAATTGATTCCATTTATAGGCATCTGGATGCCTATTTGAATTAGAGTCGGTTTTCTTTGATAAAAAGATAAAAGGCAATTCAAATGACAACGTTAGGTTTCCGCTTCACGATTGATGGTGTTCAGGATGAGACGCTGGTTGTGCGTGAATATCAGGGAGATGAATCTATATCGGATGCATTGGCCGGGCAGGGAGAACGCATTTATGGTTTTCGTTATCGGGTTGAGCTGGCTAGCCGGAACGCAGATTTAACCGCTAAACAGATCGTCGATAAAGCAGCTCTGCTGGAAGTAATTCAAAATGGCGAAGTGACCCAGAAAGTTCACGGTATTATCCGCAATTTCAGTAAAGGGGACACCGGACATTCCCATACTTTCTATTCCATTACGCTGGTTCCGGCACTTGAACGTTTATCCTTACGGCGCAATAGCCGGATCTTTCAGGAAAAGAACGTCCTTGATATTTTTGCCGTCATCTTCCAGGAAATGAATATTTCCGACTATATTTTTTCGGTCAAACGGGAATGTGCACCGCGGGAATTCTGTGTGCAGTACCGGGAATCCGATCTCGACTTTTTCCATCGTCTGGCGGCAGAAGAAGGGCTAATGTATACCTTCACTCATGAAGCGGGCAAACATACGCTGGTGGTGACCGATAATAGTGAAGGTTTTACCCAACTGGGAGCGCCGGTGCCCTACAATGCACTCTCCGGCGGACACATGACGACTCCTTATGTCTCAACAATGGCGGAGCGTTATCAGTCCGAAGTCAGTTCGGTATTTATGCAGGACTACAGCTTTAAAAAACCGGACTATCATTTTGTCCAGTCCATTGATGGCGCGGATCTCAGCAACCAGCTATCCGACTATGAGTATTTCGATCATCCCGGACGTTTTAAAGATGATGCAAATGCCAAAGCGTTCAGTCAGATCCGGCTGGAATATCTGCGTCGTCAGGCACATACCGCAAGCGGTAAAAGTAATGATGCCCGCTTGCAGGGCGGTGTTCGTTTTGACCTTGAAGAGCACATTGATGACGGGATGAACCACGAATGGCTGGTCGTTTCTGTCAGTCATCAGGGAAGTCAGCCACAGGCACTGGAAGAAGCCGGCGGCAGTGGCGCGACGACGTATGCCAACCAGTTTACCGTGATTCCTAAAGATGTTCTCTGGCGGGCAACTCCGCAGCCCAAACCTCAGGTTGACGGCCCTTGTATTGCAACAGTTGTCGGCCCGAAAGGTGAAGAGATTTACTGTGATGAACATGGTCGGGTGAAGCTGCATTTCCCATGGGATCGCTATGATCAGTCCGATGAACAGAGTTCTTGCTGGGTTCGGGTTGCGCAGGGCTGGGCCGGTGCTCAGTACGGATTTATGGCGATTCCCCGTATTGGTCACGAAGTGATTGTTTCTTTTCTCAATGGCGATCCGGATCAACCGATCATTACCGGCCGGACTTACCACGCAACCAATGTTCCTCCTTATATTTTGCCCAATCATAAAACCCGTACGGTTCTGAAAACCCAGACCCATCAGGGCGAAGGTTCTAACGAAGTGCGTTTTGAAGATCAGTCCGGTGTTGAGCAGATCTATATCCATGCCCAGAAAGATCAGGATATTGTGACCAACAATATTCACCGCGAGTCGGTCGGACTGGACAGCCACCGGCGTATCGGACGACATTTCTACCAGATGATTACTGAAAATGTCCATCGTCTGGTCGGTAAGAATGTCACCGAGGAGTTCGGACAGGATCATCATGTCAAAGTCGGTCGGAATGTCGTACAGCGGATCGTCGGGAAACTCAGCCAGTTTATTTCCGGAGGCATTATCCAGAAAATCGACGGTGGTCTGGTGACGCAGATGAGTGCCTCTGAAGAGAAAGAAATTGGTGCGAATCAGCGGGTTGCGGTCAGTAACGAAAGTTACCTGAAAGCCAAACAGATTATTCTGGATGCCGGCGATTCACTGACCATCCACGGACCGGGCGGTTTTGTCAAAATTGACAGTGGTGGTGTCACCATCTCCGGCAGCAAGGTCAAGATCAATGAAGGTGGTTCACCGGATAAAGGCACGGCACCGACAATGGTTAAACCGGATGATACCGACAAACCACAAGAGCCGGAAGCACCGGATCGGAGGGGATAATCATGCCAGCCGCAGCAAGACTCGGAGACAACTGTGCAGGTCATGGCTGTTTCCCGGCAACGCCGATTATGGCCGGGAGTGGTGATGTCTCCATCAATGGCAAGCCTGCAGCCCGCAAAGGCGACATGGTATTGCTCCATGCCTGCCCGTGCCCGCAATTTCCTCACGGAATGCATGGCCGCAGTATTTCCGCCGGGTCGTCCAATGTTTCCATTAACGGCAAACCGGCTGCACGGGTCGGCGATGCGATTGACTGCGGCGGCTCGGTCGCCGCTGGTTCCGGTAATGTATTTATCGGTGATACGCCATATAAGTCGCCGACTCATAAGTGTGGCGAAGGGGCCGCAATGGAGCAGTCGCCTTTCCTGCGCATCCAGCCACTTGCCGAAGCCCCGCCTTTTGACTGGGCCAGTCTGCCGTTTGTGGAGGAGAGTTATACACGAGCGGCGGAAAAGCAGGAAAAGGTAGTTGAGTCGAAGGGAAAACCGACGGCGAGTAAGGGGACGCTTTCTGGGACTCGAACCAAGATCCCTAAAAAAGCGGATGAAGCAACTCGTCGCTCCCTTATCAGAGAAAATGAAGCTGTGGATGCACTTGTTGCTCATGGATTAGATGTCCAGCAGAACCCAGTGATAAAAGGAACCAAAAGAAATCCTGATTTGTTGATCGTGAAAGGTAAGATTGAAGATACTCATTTCGATAATGTTGTTGCAGATGTGTTTTCTCCCGGGAAAAATACGTCCGCAAGAAATATTCGAAGTACGATTAATGAGAAAGTTAATATAAAAAAACAAGCTGAGACAATTGTGTTAAATATGGATGACAGTCAACGCAAAGTTGCAGAAATTGTTGATGCGATTAAAGCTGAGCCTGTTACTAACTTGAAAAATGTTATTGTTACTCAAAATGGTAAGGTAACCCTTCTTCCTCTAATTAAAGGTTAGCGTAGATGTCTGTAGATTATGAATTGTATTTGAGTGTTGATATGACCGAATCCATGTTAAATGATTTTGGATTTGTTGAAACTCAGCCAGAAGAAAATGGTGTTATTCAAGGACATGCTTTTGACGGTAAGCTGGCATTTATTATGGCAAAAAGTCATTTGGACGATAGCTTCATCCGGGAGGAAGTCGGTTTTCTGCCTGTAGTCAAGATCATACTGTCACCGGATCTGGAACAGTACGATGAAAGTATGACGTCCATAATCAGGGTACTTAACTGCTGTGTTGAATTGAATGATTCAGTTAAGTTTTATCAGAATAATGAAGTGCTATTACTAGAAAAGAAAGATGGGACGACTGTGCTATATAACGGGGAATATGGTTGGTGGGAAGCGCATCAGTCAATGTTAACGTTTCATTATACAGAACAATAGAACCTGATAAAAAAGATAGAACACAGTTCACTCAGGCTAGGAAAAATAAAAAAATGAAATCCTTATTCGACATATTAACCATGTCAGAAGGAAAAACATGTTACTTACTGTTTGATCGGGTGCAGTTTCCGGAAGCGACCGAATTCTGGAACACCATGAAGCGACGCGAAGATGTCATATGGTGCGAACTGCTGCGTGGCAGTGAGCTTCAGTACCTGACCGATGTTTCGCCATTACTCATCGATATTCGCGATGGTAATCCGGGAGAAACACTCTATTACTGGCTGGCAGAAAACGAACCCCGGGCTGAGCAGTTCGGGTTTGTCGGCCAGTTTGACGGTGATTTTTCTGCTTTGCGGGCACACTGGCATCCGTGGGTTTCTTGTCTCTATCCGGATCAGACTCAGGTGATGCTGCGTTTTTATGATCCGGCAGTATTACCCCAGTGGTGGCGTATTTTAACCCCGACACAGCAGCAGTGCTTTCAGGGGAAACATCAGGGGATCTATCTGCCGATCCGGGATGAACAGCAGTTGAAGCTGAGTTCATTTGATCTGGCGTCAGTATCTGACCCGGAGGAATCTTCGGCTGTGACCCAATTACCACTACAGCTGACACAGGAGCAATTTGACCGGTTTTTCTATCCGGAACAGCTTCATTCACTGGTTGAAACCTTATACCAGAAATTATTACCGCAGTATGGTGAATCCTTGTCTCTTGAACTGGTGGAAAACCGTTTTCATGAGGGCATGGCATTGGCAACGAAGAAATATGCCGGAGCATCCGAACTGGATAAAGAAACCTTCGCCTTGTATCGCTTTTATCTGGGAGATCACTTTGATGAACACCCGGAATTCCAGCGTTTACTACATTTCTATCCGCTCCGTCAGGCAATTGGCGAACTGCATCATCAGTATCAGGGGCATGAAGATGAACTTGCCGCATACCGTTCACCGGGATGGCTGGCAGAGCCTGATGTGACGGACAATTCTGCTTTGGCAACATCGTCACCAGAGAACGTGGTTATGGAGAGTGAGAAATGACAGATACTGAACAGTGGTGGGAAGATGTCCCACTGGAAAACTGGCAAACCACACTGGAAGAACCGGGATGGTTTGTGGTTGCTGAAGCTGCAATTCATCCGGAAATCCGCGATCTGGCAGAACAGATGCCGGAGTTTGAGACACGCTTGTACTGGGGCGATATGGGCGATATTCATGCTTCGATTTCTCCCTATATCATGCCACTGCAATCGTGGGCATGGCTCGAAGAGCTGGTGGCGACACAACCACACTGGGGCATTGCGATCCAGCTGGATCCCAGTTTTCATTCATTGCCGCTCAGCCGCCAGAGCGATTTAGTTATGCGGTATTTCCGGGCATGGACGCTGGTCGAAACCCCGACGCAGGAACAGTTTCTGCTGCGTCTTTCAGACTGGGATGTGCTGGGTGTGCTCTGGCAGGCCAGCGATGCTGTCTATCAGCAACATATTCAGGGGCCGTTACGACAGATTGCCTACTGGGAACCGGGTCAGCCGGAGGCGAAGGTTCTCAGGTTTCAGGAGCCGATCCTGGAAGAAACCACACTCCCGTTACCGACGCCGCTGACTGAAGCACAATATCAGGTACTCAGCATCTGGGCCAGCCGACAGATCTACCGTCAGTATCAGGATCATTTACAAGCCCATCACAGCGAAACACAAAACTGGGAACAGGCACAGTTCGATCAATATATCCATCAGCACGTCACTCAGGCCAACCAGTTTGGATTTCAGCAACCGAATGACGTGGTTCGTTATCTGAGCCTGACGGTGGTTTTTGGTGAGCAGTTTACAACGCAGCCGTGGGCTGAACAGATTTTAAAATCACCGGATTATCAGGGCACGCAAAGTCGGATGGATCGGTTATTTGAACGTGGGTTAGATGAATTGGATAAGGAGTCAGAACCATCATGAGCGAGAATAAAAAAGCCGACTTGCTCTCCAGTGCAGAGGCTGCCACCCAGAATTTTTCGACCGATAATGTCCTCGACGGCGGTTGTGTTGCCTGTGGCTGTGAAGTGTTTATCCGTTACCACTATGATGATGACAAACCAGTACCGGAAGCTGAATTTGTGCTGACCGACAGTAACAAAACCGAGATTTCGGGTAAAACCGATAAAAATGGGATGTGCAAAATCCAGAACATGGGCTGCGGCGGCTTTGAGATTCTGCTGGGCGAAGGCAGTGATGAATTCAACCCCAAAGAATCGGCAGAAAATAACCCGGTGATTCAGGCTAATCCCGAATATGCCGCCAAAGCCGGTGAATACTTTGCGCTTTATTCTTTACTGAGCCGTCAGGGTTATCTGACTTATGATGAGGATGGTAGTTCTGACGAATTTGTTGATATTGATCGTAAATTATTTACCTGGATCGATAAGGAGTATAAGGCTGCTTATCGTCGCTTTTGGGAACTGGAAAAAGAGATCAATCGTGGTTCGACTGCTCTGAAAAAGGCGATCAACAAAATTCACCATAGTCTGGCCGGAGAAATGGCCGGAATGGCACATGACAATACGGCGATTCTGCTGTTTTGTGAAATTGCGCTCGGCTTTGTGCCGGTAGTCGGTCAGGCGATGGACTTGTACGACTTAGGGTGCTGGGGCTGGGATACCTGCACCAAAAAGGAACTGGGCTTCTGGCATTGGGCGACCGGTGTACTGGTCGTGGTTGGCTTTGTTCCGGGGCTGGGGGATGCGACCAAGAAAACCGGCAAGACCATCATCAATGCGCTGGAAAAAGCCGACTCACGCACCATTAAAAAAGCGATGAAAATGCTGCGGAGTCTGTCAAACGGCAATCTGGTCAAGTACCTGAAAAAGTTCAGCGGACAACTGAGCGAGTATGCAGGGAAGGCCAAAGCATTGCTGAGTAAAATCATTGAGGGGCTGACCAAAGCGATTAAAAACAGTAAGAACTGGGCTGTCAGATTACTCCGGGACTCTTTTGAGAAACTGGTGAAGGCAATGGAGCGGCTACAGGGCAAAATCGATGAGATGGTCGGCAAAATCAGTGCTAAGGTCGATGAGTTTATCGGTAAGGTCGTGACCCGCAAAACCGGCACTCCGCATCCGAAAAATACTGTGGTGGATGCGGATAATCTTAATGCCGGGAAAGGGAATATTCATGGGGATAAGCCGAAGGGAGATCATTCTTCAGGAGACAAGACGCATAATACTTCAGGGAAAAACGATCCAGACGTTTGTATTGATGACCCGGTAGATATGGCAACTGGTGCGGTGTTTGAAGAGAGGCAGGACTTTGTGCTGGCCGGTTTTCTTCCCGTTGAACACAGCCGTTACTATCGTTCGGTCGGGCATCGTGATATCGGATTGATGGGCAGCTTGTGGCGCAGTAGCTGGGATATCAGTCTGACTATCCGTGGCATGCTGGCAACTTTTACTGATCTGGATTATTCGGTCGGGGTGTTTGATCTGCCTTATCCGGGTGAAGAGACATCATCAGTGCAGAAACCTCAGTGGCGACTCCACCGGGGAGCACAGGGAGAACTGATCCTTAAAAGTAAAGATGGCGTGGAATATCATTTTGGTCATGCGATTGGCGCGACACTGCGTTTATCTAAAATATCAGACGCTTACGGAAATACCATTCAGTTCGCTTATGACCGTCGAACCCTCAAATGGGTCATTCTCAGTGATGAACGGCTGATCGAGGTTAAAACCGAGCGTAACCGTATCACACACTTGATCTTATGCGAAGCCGATCAGACACCGCTGCGTGAGCTGGCCCGTTATAACTACGACAAATCCGGCCGGCTGCTTTCCGTGCGGGGAGAATCAGGCCGTAATTTCGATTATCAATACAGCAAAGAAGGTTACCTGACCCGCTGGCAGGATTTGGCACAGACCTGGGTTGAGCACGATTATGATGAACAAGGCCGGGCAATATCCAACCGTTGTGCTGAAGGCTATTGGAGTGGTCAGGTTCGCTACGATGATGACAATCGGATTCACTATCACAGAAGTTCTTTTGGTGGCATCAAAACGTTCCATTTTGATGAGCATCAGCGAGCTACGGCAATTGTTGATGCGGCAGGTAACCGACTCGAACAGCAGTGGCAGAATGATTTACTCATCAGCGAGACCAATGCGCTTGGGGATGTTTCCGCTTATAGCTATGACGATTGGGGTAACCTGACAACTGTAACTCTGCCGGACGGGACTGAACATGTCTACAGTTACAACGAGCAGGGCTGGCTGAGCGGCTACACCGATCCGCTGGGCGCCAGTTGGCTGTATGAACACAATTCTCAGGGCGATGTTATCCAAGTCACCGATCCGGAAGGCCGGATATGGCAGATGAGTTATACCGAACGCGGCTTGCAGGATTCGGTCTCCGGGCCGGACGGCAGCGTCACTCGCTATTCCTATAATGAACGTGGCCTTCTCACCCGCTCAGAGCCGGATACCGGTTACGGGATGGATTTCCACTATGACCGTTTCGACCGGCTGGTGGCACGGGTCAGCGATAAGCGCGGCAGTCAGGGCAATCTTACCCGCCGGTGGCATTACCATGACTCGAATTCGTTTCCCGATAAAGTCATCTATGAAGATGGCTCTGAAGCACACTTTGGCTACGATATCGAAGGCAATCTGGTTTCGGTCACCGATGCGCTCGGTCAGACCCAGCGCTTCACTTATGGTGCCTTCGATAAGCTTCAAACCGTCACCGACCCGCTGGGGGCAACCACCCGCTATCACTACAATGTTGAAGCCGAATTTGCCGGTGTTACCAACAGTCAGGGGCAGCAGTGGCTGTACGGTTTCGACAAGCTGGGGCGGATTGAAAGCGAACGTCATTACGACGGGCGCACCGAGACATTCGGTTATGATGCGGTTGGCCGACTGGTGCAGCGCAGCAAACCGGATGGTCACAGTTTCCGCTACCAGTACGATGCGTGCGGACGACTGCTCCAGAGCGAAAGCTTCGACAATCAGGACCATCCAACCGGCAAAAGCTGGTATGAATATGATGCGGCCTCGCGGCTGACTTACGCGGAAAATGGTGATGCATGGATTGCACTGGCCTATAGTCCGGCGGGGCAACTGCTGAGTGAAAATATCAACGGCACTGAACTGACCCATCAGTACGATGCCGCCGGGCGGCTCATTCAGTCATCGGGCACCGCAACTGAGCGCAGCTATCAATGGCAACAGCAGCAGCTAACCACTCTTGCTGTGGGCGCACACAATCCGCTGACCTTTGCCTACCATCCGGGCGGAGAAGAAAAGCAGCGCAGTAACGGCAGTGGCTTCGATCTACGCCATGAGTGGAGTGCGACCGGGTTATTGACCGGGCAGCAACTGGGCAATCAGTCGCTGCGCCAGTACCGCTACGATGTACTGGACCGGCTGACCGGGATTGAAGACAGTCATCGCGGTAGTGCGGAAATCACTCTCAACCCGAACAGTCAGATTACTGCAGTGCGGCAGCGTAAATCGTGGGAGACCAAAGCTGGATTTGTTCATCTGTTTGGGTATGACAGCGAACTGAACCTCAATGAAGAAGGCTTCGGCAGCGAATACGGTGACAATGTGGTGTCGCTGGCCGATGAACGGTTAAAACGGCAGAAACGCGACTATGATAAAGCCGGGCGTGTGACCGAAGTTGGTCGCTTTAAATATCGCTACGACGAGTGTGGCCGGGTCATAGAGAAAACCGAATCGAAAGACGGCTTTCGCCCACTCAGTACAAAATTTATCTGGAATGATGAAGACCGGCTGACCCATATCGAGCTGCCGGACGGTCAGCGTTACCGCTACCGTTACGACCCGTTTGGGCGACGCATCGCCAAAGAATGTCTGCAAACTCAGCAGCAGACCCATTACCTGTGGGACGGCAGCACACTGGTGCAGCAGAGCCAGATTACCGCCGACGGCACGGCCCTGACCAGCACCGAATATCTGTACGAGCCCGGCAGCCACCGCCCGATGCTACAAGTAACCACCCGACACGACAGCAACCGCCAAGACCTGCACTATATCGTTACCGACCATGCCGGCACACCGCAGGAACTCGTCACCGAAACCGGCGACATCGAATGGCGCGGTGAACAGGCACTATGGGGCAAATACCAGCAGCAACAGTTTAACCTCAAAATTCAACGGGGTTATCTCGAAGACGCCGCCAACGAAGCCCTGACCTGTGACCTGCGTTATCAGGGGCAGATCGAAGATCGGGAATCCGGGCTTTACTACAATCTCAATCGTTACTACGATGCAGACAGTGGGCAATATCTCAGCCCCGACCCGATTGGATTTGCAGGTGGACTCAGACCTCAGGGGTATGTGCATAACCCGATGGGATGGGTGGATCCGT
This sequence comes from Vibrio mangrovi, assembly GCF_024346955.1. NCBI lineage: Bacteria > Pseudomonadati > Pseudomonadota > Gammaproteobacteria > Vibrionales > Vibrionaceae > Vibrio > Vibrio mangrovi. Next base: position 595,591 of record NZ_AP024883.1, read on the forward strand.
TGGGGTTGGCTGTTTGTGAAGAACGTTATGCACGGTATAAAAACTTAAAGAAACAAGGGTATACGACTCCTGAAGCGGCTAAATTATCTAAATTATCAAAGCCTGGAGAAGATCTATATGTTGGTACATACAGCCAGTCAAGGCAGGCAAATATTAAGTCTGGGTTAAACCCTACACATACACCGCATCATGCAATTCAAAATGCAGCTAGTCCCACATCACACGGTCGAGGGATAACAATTAACATGCGTAAAGATCTTCATGAATTAACATGGACTTATAAAAAACCAATGGTTAAGGGTTTGAGTAGAAGAGAATATTTGGCTCGAGATATTTTTGATTTGCGTAGGATTCTTGGTAATGCTGGTTATGATAGAGTCGTTGTTAATCGCCAGTTGAAAGAATTGATTAGACAAAATAAAGAATTGTGGAAAACACTAGGACAGTAATATGAATACAGAAGATGCATTGTACTTTCTTTCTCAGAATCAACCTATGCCTCCTGATGATCTACTATCTCAAGAGTTAATTGATAAATATGATGAAATCCGAAAATATTTCATAAAAAAACCTGATGACAGGTCTATTGATTTATTTTTGAGATCTTACGGTGAGGGGGATGGTTGGGGAGTGTATCAGTTAGTGGAAGACCTTCTTTATCAGTTTCCTCATGACATCGTAGTAAAAAAAATAAAGAATGTTCTTGAAGATACTAATATACCTAATAGTGTTAGATATTGGGTAACGCAGGTCGCCGCTGCTTTTAATGATAAAATATTAATTGATGGCCTAAATATATCACTATCTTCAGATGATGTTGATATAAAAGAAGCAGCAGAAATAGCAATTAACATGATGAGTGAATGAGAATATTCATCATTCTGCGTCACATCCATTAATAAACTCAGAGACGGTTATAAACAGCCCCAAAACCAACAGCCGGGATTCATCATCGTCTCGGCTATTTTATTCACTCAACCCAGCGCCGCTTTTAACTGTGCCAGTTGCTTGCGCTGTGCCTGCTCCTGCGGACTGTCTGGGATGAGCACAATACAGTCCACGGCGATATTGAAGGTAACTTGCGTGCCGATCCCAAACCCGACCTCGCGCAGCCACTCGCCCTTGAGATGAATATCCGGGGGTACTGGTATCGCCCCGGTTCGGGGCGCGTACCCGACGATATAACGTGGAAATCGTGGGTTCTGTCTTAGGCTTCAATTCTCCCCCGACAAACCCTTTCCGTCATCTCCCGCAATTTCTCCACTTCACTCTGTAAATAAACCAACTCTTCTGCGGTGATTTCGTAATGCTCGGAATAACGGGCATCGACGTAGGCGCGTTTGAGGCGCTGGAAGCTGCGGCGGTGGAATTTGTTTTCCATCGGGAACAGTTCGGCAAAGGCAGGATCTTGCTGGGCACACATCGAACGCAGGCTTTCGAGATTATGGGTTTTGGGCAGATAGTTGGTACATACTAACAAAGTGCAGGCGAACAGGCGTTCTGTGGCCTGATGAAGTTCGAAAGCTGCTTTTGTAAAATCCTGACGGTCGATACAGTGACCGAAATCAATCAAGAAAGACTGAGCATTTTTCATCCAGTGTTGAAAATGCTTACTGGCGATTTCAACCCGTTCAGCTTCACTTAAATTCCCCGGCGCGGTCAATTCCCGCTTATCGGCGCTGAACAGCTCGATGCCCTGTTCACGAATATCTTTGAAGAAGTAATGGCCTTGTTGCAGTTGTTGGTTGACTTCATCCAGCGTGTGGACAATCAACCCCAGCGGCGCAGATGTTACCCGGCGTTCGATCTGCTCTTCGGCACTTTGCCACACGGCGTATTCTTCGACTAAAGCCTGTTTATTGACGATCACCAGAATATCGTAGTCGCTGATATAGCCGTTAGGACGGTCGCTGACCCAAGTGCCTTTGGCATGACTGCCGAATAGGATAATTTTAAGAATCCGAAACTCTGCTTTGCTGCCGTTTTTATGGCGTAAGAAATCATCCAGCGTATCGCGTAACACGGTGGTGATGGTGTGGAGTTCTTTCTGCTTCCGTTCGGGAAGGTGATCGAGTGCTGTTTTCATAGCGGTTATCCTACTATGGGGCGTTGGCAAAGCAAACCATAGCGGCAGGAAACGGCGTTGTTTTTCTGAGCATTTCCGGTTTTTTCATCGTAATATCTTGCCGGGTGATTTAATTCTGGCATCGTGAGCGATTTTGTTGGCATTGGCTATTCGCGTAGACGTATTTTGTGAATTGATTCGAGGAACCTCATACTTTTTTCATGCTTAGTTAGGGATAAAGGAGAACAGAAAGCTGACTTGTTTTAAACTTTTTCCTGCGCAATTGCTCCAGATTATACCTCCCGACTCACTGGGAAATGACGGTCTGAATGCCATCATTCACCACAGCATCCGGGAAAAAATTTTTTAACTGATTGCCATGTCAAAAATGGATTCGAGAAGAGATAAGTCACCGTGATATCCATGCACGTTAGCTTCAATCCATTTTTCTTTTGAAATCTCCGGCCAATCAAGTTCATACCCAGCAACAAATACCAATTCCTCAAAGAAGAAACGTGTCGCTCTGCCGTTGCCCTCGCCCTCGCCCTCGCCCTCGCGAAAAGGGTGAATGATATTAATTTCACAGAAAATATCAGCGATGAGATGAATAAATGCATCGCGATTAACGCATTGATTAAGTGTGGGGATTCGCTTAAGTTGCTGTATCAGCTCTCTTTCGATGAAAGAGCAATGACAAAATCGAGAATCACCCTTGCTGATATCAATGTCACGATACTTTCCCGCCCATTCATAAACATCCTGAAAAAGAACCCAGTGAAGGTGTCGAAAGTATTGAACTCTTCCAGAGATGAAATCTGGCTTAAGTATTCGATATACCGGCGCTCAGAGAATGCAACTTCAGCTGCACTCAGCTCATTACTGTCGCGGATATTAAGTAGGTTTTCAAGTGTTTCAGAGTCAGGGTAACAATAATGATCCTGAGTAACGCCATACTTATCTCGCATATTGACGTTTTAAAGATTTCAGGGACTGGGTTTTGCCACTTGTTGTCAGCCCTTCGTAAGATACGCTTACCTTGAAGTTTTTCATTTTGGGGACAAACTTACTATTAATGTTGCGATTTTCTGTTTCGGTCTTTACATTGATGCGATTCATATAATGACTCAGCTCTGTTATCTAACATTGTCAGTTTTACTACCAGCTTATCAACTATCAAACCAAAAAAACGGTGATAAGCACAACCACTCATCACCGTTTTGGGATCAGGAATTACTGCACTTTTTCCTGAATCTTCGGTTCTCTGCCATTATTTATCGAGCGTTACGGTCAGGGTGTACTGACCTGCGCCGGCGTAGGAATACACTTCGAAGTAGTAGTAACCATTGTCAGCCGAGTAAGAGATATGTTCCTGAGATTCTGGCGCTTCGGAGACTGCGACCTGTTGCCAGTTGTTGCCGTCCCAGCGGAAGAGTCTCAGGTCAAAATCGGTGCCGTTGGGGCCGGTTAGTGTTGCATCGATGGTGCCGCCTTCATAGAAAAATGAATTATTGTTCGGCTCCGCAGCCCGGCCACCGGCAGAGAGCGAACCGCTGTAAACATCGGTCTGGGTTTGTGGGCCGCCGTTGCCGCCGTCTCCGGAGACTGAGAACGAGATCGTCTCAGCCGGTTGCGAGACATCATTGATGCTCAGGCCGGAATCCCGTCCGTTCCACCACAACGCATTGGTTCCTCTGTTGGCTAGATCGTTCGGATAGATTGCCGAGAACTCACCATATTGTGCGTAGAGATCCTGATCATCACCGTAGTTGCGCAGATTTTCCGGATCGCGTCTGCCGTCAGCATGTTCCATCTGGATATAAGGATGCCATTCGTTGGAGTTGTCTCCTTTGGGGTCAACGTGCCAGATAGCCAGCCCTTCATCCGGTTGCTCGGTGTTCTGTCCGGTTTTGTAAATGGCTTCCATATAGAAGGCTTCATCCGGATTGGCCGGGTTGGTCCATTTGTAGGAAGTATTGCTGCCTGAAGTGACCGAGATACGGCCAGTCGGAGCATTCGGGTTAACGGCCGGATTCAGTTCGGTGACGGTTTCCCAGCCAGCCAGTTCACGCAAAGGAGCAACCGGTGGCACCGGGTGAAGTGTCGAACGGGGATCGGCACTGCCGTAGCCCATAATACCGAAAGCAGCGACGGAGCCGTTGGAGCTGCCATCGTAGTCGTATAGATCCGGCCAGTCCGCGATCAGGTGGCCGGATTCATGGGCAAAAGTACCAATCGATAAACGATCGCCCATATCTGACATTTGTGCGGCATTGGTACAGACGCCATCAGCACAGAATTGTGGATTGACGCCGCCCATATGTGGCCACAGACCTGTTGACCAGGCGCTGTTTGAGTTACCTGCATAGAAAATATTTAATCCCCGGATGCGACCATAGCGGTCGGTGGTCAGGGTTGAGAAATCAAATCCCTGTTGGTTTTCCAGCCAGTCGAGAGCTTCATGAATCAGCTCCTGAGCGCGGATACCGAAATCAAGATTTGGATCCGTATAATAAGACTTGTTGTGTTTGGCGGTGTAATAAGTACTGACCGTATTGGTATAATCCAGTTTTCCACCGGAGACTGAACTGAAATATCCACGAATAGACTGGAAATTTCCGTACCCTTTATAGTTCATGTCATTTAAAAATTTGTCGACTTCGGAACGGCTTATTTGTTGTCGATCATCCGGGAAGTCAATCAGAATAGTTAATCCTTTTACATTCCCGAGAATATGGCTGGATGAATCGACTGTCTGTACGAGTGAAGAAGTAATGGTACTGACATCTTCCGGTATATGTAATAATTTCTCCCGGTTCTCTTGTGCTATTTTTGCTCTAACTTCGGCTGATAATCCTGGCTGTTGTTCAGCCTGAGAAAGCTGGGTTGAATGGAGACTGTTTCTCAGACGTTGTTCAAATTGTTCTTTTGCCTGAGTGATCAGTTCTCCCTTAGAAATCAATTGAGTACCATCATCGGAAACTCTGGCATAAGCCAGTCCGCCCAATTGATGATCATAAACGACGAGCAGACCGGAAGGAGTCCGCTGCTCTGCATAATAGTCGTTCCCTTCCAGTGTAAGTGTGATGACATCCCCATTGGGTTGCGTGTAATCATACTGATAACCATGATAGGGAATAGCCGAAAATGCAGGCTGGCAAATAAAATATAAGCCCATTAAACCGACGGTTGTTTTTAATTTCATAGCAAGCGCTCTTGTTGGTTTTTAAAATAGTGTTTCATTTTGTTCTGAAAAATTGTATCAGGGTGTAAATGTTTTATCGAAGTGCTTTTATCTGGTCAGAGGATAGATGTCCGGAAATAATGTTTGTATTGGGAAGGAATTAAAAAATATATCTGAATTTATTAACTGAAGTGTAATTATATCCCAATGTGAGAATAATCAGCGTTTGTCCGTCGGTTACTGATATTTTCGAAGCTCTGGAGATCTCCCGACGATCCTTGCCTGTGTGATGAATTTATAGACTACTATTAGTTTTACATATGAATTTCTGTTGCTGACTCAAGAGAGAAAGTGACCACTGACGGGAGAGGGAGTTTCCTCATGTCTACTGATGCTCAACACACGCAGATGACGGATGCCGAATCTTTGTTGCAGTTACATGATTTGAGTGAATCTGATTTATTAATTATCCGCAAATTCGGCCAGATCATGATTCCTAAGCTGAGTGAGTATGTAAAGTATTTCTATGAGTGGTTGGAACAGCTTCCTGAGTATGAGCAGTTCTTTGGTGATCAGGTTCGGTTGCGTCAGGTTCAGGATGCGCAGCTCCGTTACTGGAGTGTCTTTTTCAATGCTCAGGTTGATGATAATTACATCCGGGAACGCAGAGAAGTCGGTGAGGTTCATGCCCGGGTCGGGTTGCCGCTTCCCATCTATTTCGCCGGAATGAACATCTCGATGGTGATTTTTACCAAGAAGCTGTACGACGGTTCATTAGAGAACGAAGAATATAGCTCACTTGTCTCAGCTTTTACCAAGTTGCTCCATATGGATACCACGATTGTGGTCGATACTTATTCCCGCCTGATCAATAAACGTTTTTCTGAGCAGAGTGAAGCACTGCTTGCGATGTCAACGCCTGTAACGATGATCTGGAAAGACATCCTGATGCTGCCAATCGTCGGAATCATCGATTCAAAACGGGCTCAGGATATCATGGCCGCTGTTCTGAATAAGATTTCTGACCACCGGGCCAAAATCTTCATCATGGATATTTCCGGAGTGGCTGTGGTGGATACGGCGGTTGCTAACCACTTTATCAAGATTACTAAAGCTACCAAGCTGATGGGATGTAACTGTCTGGTGTCCGGTGTTTCCCCTTCAATTGCTCAGACCATGGTTCAGCTCGGGATTAATGTCGGAGAGGTTCAGACTAATGCTACGCTCAGAGATGCTCTGGAATATGCATTTCAGATGGTGGGGCTGAATGTCACATCACTCAGTCAGTTTTCGGAATAGTTCAGGGAGAATCTGATGCAGAAGCCGATTGCGATTAGTCAGTTAAAACATGCATTGGTTGCTTCTATTCAGGTTGATCTCTCTCCCAGTGTGCTCACAGACTTTTGTAATGAACTGCTCGACAGGATTTCTGCAAACCATATCCATGGGGTGTTGATTGATATGTCTGGTGTGAAAACCCTTGACCGGCAGGATGTTGAGGCTTTGATCCGGATCTCTCAAAACGTTCGGGTGATGGGACGGCAATGTATCTTTGTCGGCTTCAGACCGGGCATTGTGATGGGGCTGCTGAATCTGGGGGTTGATACGACGGAGTTACTCTGTGTGGCAGATTTAGATCAGGGGCTACAGCGTCTCCGGAAGTAGCAGGAGCGAAGTGATGGATGAGCAGATATCGGTAAAACCGGGGAGTGTTTATCACATTGGTTGTGAGTCGGATGTTATGACTGCCGTGATGGGGACATTTGCATTTGCCCGGACATTAAATTTTTCTTCGACAACGACCAGTGAAATTGCCACGGTTGTGTCTGAGCTGGCGACCAATATTGTGAAATATGCCGGTGAAGGCCGGATCGAACTGGCAGAAATGATTCACGGATCAGCGTGTGGTATTCGGGTGATTGCCAGTGACCGGGGACCGGGAATTGCACAGATTGAACAGGCGCTGGAAGAGCATTTTACCACCGGTGGTTCTCTGGGGATGGGATTACCGGGGGTTAAAAGAATGGCGGATGAGTTTCAGATTGAATCTTCAGTCGGGCGATCTTCAACCGAGAAAAGCGGGACGATCGTCACCGTGATTAAGTGGGGAACATCTCATGCCGTTTGAATGGTATTCCCGTTGTGTGCCCTGCTTCGGAGAATCGGAATCCGGTGATGGCTTGTCTGTCAGAGAAAGCGCTTCCGGTCTGATGGTTGCTATTATCGATGTTCTGGGGCATGGCCCGGCTGCTGCTCGTCTGGCGCGGGAAATGGAACGTTATCTTGATGTTCAGCAGACCAATGATCTCCCTCAGTTGCTTGAACGGATGCATCATCATTTCCTCGGTAGTCTGGGCGCTGCGGTGACACTGGTTTATTTTGATTACCAGTCGGAATGTTTCGAAGGGGTTGGCGTTGGTAATACGCTGGCAAGAAAATGTGGAGAGGAATGGACATCTTATGCTGCTCAGCCGGGAATTGTCGGAGAGATGATTCCAACTCTGAAGCTGTTCCGGGGGAGTTTCAGACCAGGTGAACGTTTCTTATTTACGACCGATGGGGTGAAGGAAAATCTGGATCCGAGACAGTGTCGTTTTGCGCAGTATCGTTCTTTACCTTATTTCGTCTCGTTTCTGATCGAACATTTCGGTAAATCACATGATGATACCACTGTGATTGCGTTGGAATATAACTCGTTGGAATACAAAGCATTGGAGTGCAAAAATGAATGAGTTGATCCGATGTGCTGTCTATAAGGACGATATCAGCAAACTGGCGATCAGGCATAAATTTCAGGCAATCTTTCGTTGTTATCGTTTCAGCGCCGCTCAGCAGGATTACTTCATGCTCATGAGTGGTGAATTAGTGCTTCAGTTGCTCGCTGCATTTGGCGAATGTTCACTTCATTTTGTGTTAAACAATGAGAGCATCACGGTGATATGTCCGGTTCCTGAGGGTGCTGAATCAGTCCGGTTTTATATTCCCGGCCTGATGAGTGAACAGAATCATCGGGAAATTATCTGGCATGTTCCGTGTGTTGCAAATTACCACCCAACAGAATCAGAAATAAAGCGGCTGGAAAAACAGTTACAGGAGAAAAGTCGCGATGAGCTGATGTATGAACTTCAACTGAAGAACCAGCAACTGGCCCAGCATCAGGTCGGGCTGGAACAGGAAATTGCACGACGCACAAAGGATTTGCAGGCCAGTGAAGCTTTCTCCCGGACGATTATTGACGGTGCACCATCCTGCGTCGTGATTCTGGATGATCAGGGTAAGATCCTGCTGTGGAACAATACGGCGGAAACTCTCTATCACTATCGGAGCAAAGACGTTTTAGGTAAGGATTGTCTTCAACTGCTGAAAATGGTGCTGCCTGAACCTCTGGCGGAGATCCTGCAACCACCGATATCCATCCGGGATCAAAAGAAAATTCATGGCGGATTTTTTGAAGTTGAGACTTATACTAAATCCGGCGAGATGGTTCCGATTGATCTGGGGATTACCATTTATCTGCTGAACGATCGTTGTCAGGTCGCTTTATTTCTGCGGGATGTCTCGGCCCGTAAGATTGTTGAAAATGAACTGAATGAAGCCAGAGCAAAGGCTGAAGATGCACTCAAGGTCAAATCCATGTTTCTGGCCAACATGAGTCATGAGATCAGAACGCCGATGAATGCAATTATCGGCATGTCTCATCTAGCGCTGAAAACTGAACTGACAACTAAACAGCGGGATTACCTGTCTAAAATTCATAATTCTGCATCACTTTTGCTGGGTATAATCAATGACATACTGGACTTCAGCAAGATTGAAGCCGGAAAGTTGTCCATTGAACATGTCAATTTTGAACTGGACGATATCTTTCACAATGTATCGATTATTACCGGTCAGAAAGCTTTTGATAAAGGTCTGGAGTTACTGTTTTCTGTTCCCAGAGGGTTGCCGAAGAAATTGTGTGGTGATCCGCTGCGCTTAGGTCAGGTGATTATTAATCTGGTCAATAATGCGGTGAAGTTTACTGAACAGGGGGAAATTTCGGTTGCGGTGAGAGAAGTACAGCGACAACTGGATAAGATTCAACTGGAGTTTACGGTTTCAGATTCGGGGATTGGAATGAGCCGTGAGCAGATCGAACGGTTATTTACCGCATTTACTCAGGCGGATGGCAGCACGACCCGGAAGTATGGCGGAACGGGATTGGGGTTGTCTATTTGTCGGCGTCTGGTTGAGTTAATGGGCGGTGATATCCGGGTTGAAAGTGAGCCGGGGAAAGGCAGCCATTTTGTCTTTGACGTCTGGCTGAAAACGGATCGGGCCGGAGATACGGTCCCGGAAGTTCTGCCTCATACTCTGGAAGATATCCGGGCATTGGTGGTCGATGATAATGAACACGCATTGACGGTGATGGGCGATATGCTGGATATTCTGCCGAATAAACCGATTCTGGCTGGCAGTGGTGCCGAGGCACTGGAGCGGATCAATGAGGCAGTGACAACAGAGAATCCGGTTAATCTGGTGTTTATGGACTGGAACATGCCGGACATGGATGGGATCGAAACCAGTCGCCGGATCCGCCAAAGCCTGCCACAGAACTATCAGCCTTACATCGTGATGGTGACTGCCTACGACAAAGATGAATTAACCGGAGCGGCAGAAGAGATCAATCTGTCCGGTTATCTGTCTAAGCCTGTCGGACAGTCTCATCTGTTTGATTTGCTGGTGACACTGTTTGCTCCTTCCCCTTCTGAGCGTGTTTCCCGTAAGTCGAAATCTGATCGTTCTGCAAAATCTCAGGGGGATTTTTCCGGTCTGAGGGTTTTGCTGGTTGAAGATAACGAAATTAACCAGCAGATTGCAGTGGAGTTGATGGAGGAGCGGGGCATGGAAGTCACGGTTGCCAATCATGGCCGGGAAGCTCTCTCGCTGTTAGAGCAGTCTCTGCACGATAGTGTTGGTTTTGATGTGATATTCATGGATTTACAGATGCCGGAAATGGATGGTTATGAAGCCAGTGAACATATCCGGAGTAATCCTGCTTATGATGATATTCCGCTGATTGCCATGACGGCTCATGCCATGGTGGAAGAACGGGAACGTTGTCTCGGTCTGGGAATGAATGATCATCTTTCTAAACCCATCGAGCCGAATCTGCTGTTCAGTACCATTCAGAAGTGGTGTCATACGGCGGAGCAGCCGGTGGATGATTCCCCGGATAGTGAGGAAAACGGTGCTGTGGCGAAACCGGCTCAGTCTCCACTGGGGAAGGTTTCTTTTCTGGATTACCGGAACGGACTGATGAGAGTTGCCGGTAATGAAAGTCTCTATCAGCGTTTGCTTTCTCAGCTGATCGACAAAGAATATAACATTGTCTCACGCATTCAGATTGCACTGGAACAGGAGGAAACGGAGCGAGCGATACTAATGGCTCACACTCTGAAAGGTTCAGCCGCTAATCTGGGGTTGATGTTGCTTTCCGATATCGCAGCCCGGATTGAAGTTTCAATCAAAAACGGTGAAGGAGAAAATGCACTTGCGTTGATTCTGAAGGAAGCCGAAAGACATCTCGCGCAGCTGATTCCAGCTTTGTGCGAGGCTCTGGATCGTCCGGAACCTTCAAGTCACCGGCAAAACCATCTGACCCCGGAGAGTATTGCTGTGATTCATCGGCTGGATTCACTTCTGGAGCAGTATGACGGCTACGCTGTTGAGTATCTTGACGAACATTATCCTCTCCTCAATACTTTATTAAAATCGGCTTCATTTGACACTTGTTGTAAATGTATCAACGACTGTGATTTTGAAGCGGCCAGTCAGGCACTCAGAAAAGCAGTCAGCATCTACCCACTGGAGCTTACAGTTGTGGCAGGGAAAGGCGATGGATGATGAAAGAGATACTGTATTAATTGTTGATGATAATGCTGAAAACCGCTCTTTGCTGGGCGGGCTTTTAAAGCCTCACTTTCATGTCTTGATTACGACCCGTGGTGAACAGGCGATTAAGGTGTGTCAGCAACATCGTCCGGATATTGTTCTGCTTGATATCATGATGCCTGAAATTGATGGCTACGAAGTCTGCCGCCGTTTAAAGAGCGATGAACGGACTCAATCAATCCCCGTGATTTTTCTGACGGCTAAATCGCAGATTGAAGATGAACAGAAAGGTTTTGATGCCGGAGCTGTTGATTATATTCTCAAACCGATTAGTCCGCCGATTCTGCTGGCCAGAGTCCATACACACCTCCGCCTGAAACATGCGATGTCGGCCCTGGCGACTCAGAATACGATTCTGGAAGAGCGGGTTCGGGAGAGAACCCGTAATCTGGAATGTTTGCAGGATGCGACGATTGAAGCGATGGCTTCTCTGGCTGAAACCAGAGACAACGAAACCGGTAACCATATCCGCCGGACACAGCGTTATATTAAACTGCTGGCGGAGGAACTGGTCCGGCGGGGGCTTTATCTGCAACAACTGAGTCCGGATATGATCAAAGCTTTGTTTAAATCCGCACCGTTACATGACATCGGTAAAGTCGGAATTCCTGACGCCATTCTGCTGAAAGCAGGGAAACTGACCGAAGAAGAATTTGAGCTGATGAAAAGCCATACCGAGATTGGCCGGAATGTGATTGCTTCCGTGGAATCAGCCATTGATTTTGAAAGTGATTTTCTGAGATTTGCCAAAGAAATTGCCATGAGTCATCAGGAAAAATGGGATGGTTCCGGATATCCGCAGGGGTTACAAGGAAAGAATATTCCACTCAGTGCCCGCTTAATGGCATTAGCCGATGTGTATGATGCACTGATTTCCAAACGGGTTTATAAACCGGCATTCCCGCATGAAAAAGCAGTCGGGATCATCAAAGAAGGTTCAGGAAAACATTTTGAACCGGCGATCGTCGAAGCTTTCATGGCAATAGAGCAGCAATTCAGAGAAGTTGCCAGCACCTACAGAGATGAAGGATTTAATGAAGAATCTTTCCCTTCACTGAATCAGGCCAGTGGTTAAGTATCCGGTTTAAGCCTAAGCCATATTGGTACTGTTGTTGACAGCTTTTCGCAATAAAAATGAAAAGCCCCGGAGAAAACCTCCGGGGCTTTGTTTGGTTTATTTTTTATGGAGTATCAGGTTAATCGAAGATCAGGCTTTAACCTCCAGTCCGTCTTTTTTCAGGTCACTGACTGCCTGAGCAATTTCAGGCTGGGCTGTGACAATTTCACCGCCCAGCGTGTAGCTGCGGGGCACATCCTGATCGGCACCGTATTTGAAGTTAATGGTACCGGCAATTCTCTCCATGTAGATGTTGGCAGAGCTGGCACCACCAACAAACAGTGTCGGAGAGGCGAATCCTTCTTTATGCTCTCCGGTTTCGAAGAAGCTGATGGATTTAAGACGACGGTTTTCCGGATCCTGCATCGCTTTCTGGGCATCAGCCATGGTCATTTTGCCCAGCGCAAAATCTTTTTCCATTTTGGTCCGAAGTTCGTCTTTGAGCTCCATCGTTACCCAGGTCACAACATTGGGACGCGAACGGATATCATCAATGACTTTACCGACGATCGGATCTTCCTGAATCATGGAATGAATCTGTTCGGCCAGCGCATCTTTTTTCGATGGGGCGATCAATGAGAGCAGGAAGTTCAGCACTCCCGGACGATCCAGTTGTGTCGGGTTGCTGTGAGACACGACTGCCTTGACCTCGGACATGACTTCAGCACCCCGGCTGGCTGCCAGATGCTGAGTCTCTGCTTTATTGATTCCCAGTAATGCGGCGTGCTGTTTGTCATTCTTGGCAGTCACCTTTTCTTTATTCAGAAAATGAGATGACAATGCTTCGAACTGAGTATTGATGTCCTGCATACCTTTGACATCTTCCAGAACCTTCTTACTGGCTGGATCCGTGAACTGAGCGCCAAGTGAATCACAGAGCTTGTTAATATCTTTTGCAGTGATCGGTTCAGCCCGTTTGGATTTTAATTCTCCTCTGGTTTTAACGGAGTTGTCGACCGAGACCGAAGCGGCGGTTCGTGCATTGGCAAATGCCGTTACATCTCCATCGGTCGTGGCGATATTGATCCCGGCTGTCAGACCGATATCCGCACCGGCAGAAGCGGTATTGAGTACACCTGTTTTGTTGTTATCACGGTATTTGGAGTTCTCGATGCCATGATATTCGAGTTTATCCCGTTTGGTGGAAAACAGGTTGAGTCCAGCGCTGAGACCGCCACCGGCACGTGCCATGAAAGTCGGGTTTTCCCCTTCATCGGTAAAATCAAGCCGGGCTCTGGCGGCGACATTCAGGCCGAGATCGACACTGAAATCGTATTTACTGCCACTCATGGTGACATGTTCAATCCCCTGATCAACTAATTCATCAGGTGTGATAGTGCCGTTGACCAGACTTTCGGCAAACTTATCAATATCGGCCTCACGAACTGTAAACTTCAGCTCATTGTGATGGGCAAATTTGCCGCCAGCGGTCAATCCTGCACCGACAACGAAATCCGGTTTAAAGGTTTGATGACCGTCATTGAGCGGAACTTTGAGCGAATCAGCCGAACTACCGGTCGCATAGGGAAGCATATTTTTGTTCATCCCCAGATTCCCCTGACCGGAGAGGCCCAGATTGCCGGTAATAGAGATCATGACACCATCGTCTACAGCATCAAGCTCAAATCCGTAGTTACGACCTTGTCCGCCACCAGCACTGGGGAACATACTGATGATCTTATCCTGCATGAAGCTCGGCGTGAATGTCACAGAGCTTTCAGCCGAGTAACTCCGGGTGATCGCGATGTTATCGGTCGGTTTGAGCGAGTGCATCAGTCCGGACAGTTTCTGGCTCAGTTCGGTTTTATCCTGAGCTTTCAGAGCGGCCCGGGTCAGCAGGTTTACCCCGTGGTCTTCTTTGCTGAAAGCTTTGATGAAGAACTTCGCAGCATCATATCCGGCTTCTACATCCTTATGACTGACCATGCCCTGATCGGTGTAGTGTTTGACCCGATTCTGCTCGTAATTCTTGTCTCTGATCCGGGAAAGATCCTGTTTGAGAGAGTCGATAAGCTTCGGTTCCGGATTGGTATCTGAGAGCAAACTGGCTTTTTCGACCAGTTGATCAACCTGGCGCAGCATCATGGTATCGAGTACCAGACGTGCTTTCGCCAGTGCCATATCATCATTTGGATCTCGCTGACGTCCCATCGGTACTTCGGTCTTCTGGTGACTCATGTTGACTTTCATCGCGGTGAAATCTTTCAGCATCTGTTTGACTTTGCTGTCCGGAGATACCTGAAGCTGACGCCAACTGGTTAGCAGTTCATCACTCAGATCATGTCCGGAACGGCTTGTATTAGCCTGCTGAGCAAAATCTTTTATTTTGGATGGTTTATATTTTTTATTGATTTCACCGTCGGGTTTGAGAACCCCCTGATGAATACCTAACTTGGTTAACTGACGCTCTGCACTGGTTTCCAGTTCTTGGCGGAAAGCTTCCAGATCATCTTTCAGAGACTGACCTGCTTCGCCCAGATTGAGCTGAGACAGCCGGGTCTGGATATCGGTCGAACGTTTTGGCAGACGTTCAGTTTTGATCTGTTCATTGTGTTCTTCCAGCTGTGAATACAGTTTGCTTTCCTGCTTGTACAGCTTGCCTAAACCTTCACGTCCTTTCCACTGGTGCTGTACGCTATAAGCCGCAATTTTTACCGGACGTGGAGTTTCCAGTGTTGGTTTGAACACATGTGCTTTCAGCCGGTCAGAGAATTTACTACTGACTTTGTTGGTTTCCATCCCCATCAGACCACCCAACTGAGCGGCTACTTTGTACTGCACACCACCTTTCGTTACTTTGAACCCTTTGGTTGCAGCAGCAAGGTTATTGAACAGTTCGTCACGGACACTATTTTTTTGCTCAGGTTCTGCCGGGGCAACGGCCTGCCATTTTTCACCCTGTTTCACATAGAGATCACCGGATGCGGTGGTGAGTGTTAGCTGGCGGTCTTTGGACAGACCTAACTGAGCTCCCTGAGTGTCACCCAGTTCATCAGCAGGCTCTGGTGACCATGTGACATGATTCTGGCTGTCCTGAGGCTTTTTCCAGTCTTGCGCGGAGAGGCTGAAAAGCTTCCCTTCTTTGGTCAGCGCATAAAGACGCTCATTCTGATCGGTGCCAATCTGACTGATTTCACCGTCGATGCCATGAGTATCGATGGTGTGTGTCGGAACCATTGGAGTGTTGGTTCCTGAACGGATCTGAGTATGTTTCAGCTCATTGGATTCGGTGAGTGTTACATGCTGATAATTATCGATAACGGCGGCTGACTTAATTTTTCCTTCGGGAAGTCCTTTCGGCCCGGAATCCAGTCCGACACTTCCCCGGGACTGAGTGAGCGAAAAGACATTATCATCCCCGTAGCCGATGGTATCGGATTTATCGACGAAAGTGACGGTCTTGAGTTCTCCTTTCTGTAAGGCATAAGGTTGTCCGTTTTGTCCCCGGATCAGACTGTCGACGTTGTCCGCTGCTTTTGTCCACTGTTGGGTCAGTTGATCTTTGGCGTACAGTTTTCCGTCAGCAATGGTAAATGCGCCTTGTTTTTCGAATTCCTGAGCATGAAGATGACTGGTGTCCAGCGTTTCCAGACCCTGTTGGTTATCAATATGTAAGACATCCGAAAGGTTCCAGCCTGGCTTAAAAGTGGCACCAGATTCGTTGATCGGACAGCTATGGCGCTGATCATTATGATCTTTGACCAGCAGGGAAATCTGACCGTCATCCTGATGGGTAAAGTCTTCGAACTGAACATCTTTACCAAACGCATTCTGCAGTTCCGGTTGATCCAGTACGGTGAACTGAAGTGTTGACTGGCCTTCTTTGGGGAGTGATGCAGCCAGAAGCTGATTATCTTTATCTACCGCAAATAGTTTATCCCCAGACATGCCGATCGTCGTAAGCTCCGGCGGCGATTGCTGCAATTCCGGATGTGCCTGAGCGTCATACTGAGGTGTAACATCCAGAGCCCGTCCGCTATCTGCCGTAAGTGTCGGTGAGAATCTCAGTGTCTGCGGATGTTCTCCCTGCGGTTTTAAGAGCAGGGCGACTTCGCCTTCCTTATTCAGGCTGAATGAAGAAATGTCCTGCTCGGTTACTGTACTGCTCTGTCTGGTCGCCATATCAACCAACTGATTATTATTTTTCAGGCCGTAGAGCTGGTTGTCTCCGCCGGCTGAAAGTTTTTTGATTTCACTATCGGCAGCCTGCCATTCTCCCTGAGAATTCAGTTGGTGCAGTTTCCCTTCATGAATACGCCAGTGATCGCCGTTCTGATCGGTGTGGACACCGGTTGCAAGTGCCAGATGATTTTCACTGGCAATCGAATGACCGGATTCGTTCAGATGTCCAAGAAGCGAAGCCGGTTTAGCATCCGGGTTCATGACTGGTGTCGAGCTGTGTAAGGCGACAATGCCGGTCTGTGAGTTGGTGTTCATCTGGAACACGCGCCCTTGTTTATCCAGTAATAGCTGTTCCTGTCCCTGATTGTGGCTCTCATGCAAAGTATATTTTTGTGCATCCCGACCCAGTGTTTCTTTCAGAATGGTTGCCAGAGACGCTGGAGTTTCCTGCCCGATAGTCAGTTTGCCTTTCTCTATTCCGAGCTGAGGTGGCATGAGTGTTCCTGTTCCTGACTCTGACGCAGACGTCACCGAAGACGACGAAGAAGAGGATAAGCGACCAATACCAGAGCCCGATGTTTCTCCGGTTTCGGAAATACTATGAGATGGATTGAATGCCATCTCTTTGCCGGGACGTTGGGTATTCGGCTGTTCGGCTGAATCGGGGAGCTTACCTCTGGAACTGTCAAATGAAGCCTGGTTGCCGTCAGTGCTTTCATCGTCCGAATCGATACCTTCTAGTTCGGACTCCGGAATCGTCGGTAACCCGGTTCGTTGTAAGCCGTTTCTGATAAAAGCTTCTACATCCGGAGATTCTTCAAATGTTTCTGCTTCGTGTGTACTTGTGGCGGCACTTTCTGCTGCGAGATGGGAATTTCTGGGGTCGCCGGATGGAGTGGTTGCCTGAAAATGTTTACGTAAGGAATTTTGAGATTCGGGTTTGGTGTACTTTTCTTTAGCAAGCGTATTTTCTGTTGACTGATCTCCGGCATTTTTTTCTTTTGCTTTCTGATGAGATTTGAAGCCCAGTTTAGACATCCAGTTATTCTGGCTGGATTTTACTTCAGTATTTGCCTGTTTCAGTGCATCCGGCGTTTTTTCTGCCTGTTTGTTTTCGGCTCCGGCAGCATGTTTCCCTGAGTTCTGCTGTGTTTGTTGTGAGAATGATGCAGGTTTGGCCTCTGATTTATTTTTACCAAACTTCATCATATTTTTCAGAGAAAAACTCTTTTTGTGTTTTTGCTTTGCGACCGGGTTGCCTTCTGCATCACTGGATTTTTGTGTGAGCTGCTGAGGCAACTGTGCCTGTTCTCCCTCACGGGATAAGCTGGGAACGTCACTGTGTCGGGGTGAATGGCTTTTCTGTAACAGCGTCGGTTCTGACTTCTGGTGGGAGACACTTTGCACCGTATCGACTGAATGAATTGAATGATTACGAATTTCCATGAATACAATACCTTTGAATAGTGATTATCATGCGGTTTCCGTCTGTCTCAACGGGCAACCTCCAAAGACAGCTATCGAGCAGATACTGGCTTTGGAGGCATGAGGAGTACGGGACGAAAAATTAAGAAATGTTTAATTTTCCTGAATCCGGCAGGATGTACATTCCTTTGACATTTTCAGTGTTCACGTTGTTGCCTGAAACGCTGACCGTGTTACTGTCACTCTGTACTAAAGCATGCTTGCCGTTCGTGGCGGTCACATCATTAAGCTGGATATCCCAGTTACCTTGCTGTCCACCGTTCGTCCGGACCAGTTTGCCGAAGTTATCAGCCTGCACATTATTCAGAATGAGTTTGCCGTCATCGTTTAACTGGAAGATTTTGTCATCAGCATTTTTAGCACTACTGTTTGAAATCTCGACGGTTCCGCCTTTTTTCATGGTCAGGGCGTCTTCACCGACATCTGTCCAGTGAACATTGTCGAGTTTCGCATCACCGTGGGTATGAATACCGTCGGCTTCGTTATCGCCCAGAACAACATTTTTCAGCGATGCACCATCTTCAAGAACAAAAAGTGGTTTTTGATCTTCTGACTGTCCACCATCACCCAGTTTGCTACTGGCAGTAAATGTTTTACCTTTACCATCAAAAGTCTCACCTGCTTTGACAACGATAGGTTCATCAATAACGACGGCATTCTTAGAGTCGGCTGTCGGGAACATATTGACTGATGATGCTCCGGTACCAGAACTTCCTGAGGTTCCTGTGCCTGATGGACTACCAACGGCAGGAGATGCACCTGCGGCTACTGGAGCTGCTGCTGACGGATTTCCGGCCGGTGCTCCCGCTGCTGGTGCCTGCGGATTGCCAAATGCTCCCGGGTTGTTGTCCATCATTTTGCCGACTTCACGATTGAGCGGGCTTGTAGATGGAGAGAGTTGACCACCGCCGTTGCTGGTGGGATTCATTGCGCTGTTTAACATCTGGTTTCCCAGACCTTGCATCGCGTCATTGGAACCGCCGGAGGTTTTGAAAGGGTCCTGTGCTCCTGCTCCGTCTTTCCCAGCGCCATCCTGTGCCATCTGGAGAAGTGCCTGAATCAGCATGTTGAAAAGCTGCATTGCCGGGCTATCCTGTTGTCCCTGTGCAGCACCCGGAGAAAGCGAGCGGTTTTCCGGACGGTTCTGTGTGTCTGACTGCCCGGATGGCGGGGCATTCTGCATCCAGTCATTCGTTTGAGGCATACGTAAATTGATGCTAATCATTGATATCATCCTTTGCGTTGTTATCCCTTGAAGGGGCATTGATCGTCAAGCATTGCAATATTCACCGACCGTATGCATGGAATAACACGGCCCGGAACGTTATTTGGGTGGTTTGTAAAAGAGATTGGTTCCGGAAATGAAGGGGTTGGGAGTGATTATTCTTTCAGCAGATTCTGCTGGTTTTCAAGTCACATAACTAAAATACCCGCCGAGGGCGGGTATTTCAGGGGGGAAATTAGCGGAAGGTGATTATTTATCCCATAGCTCAATGACACGAGCCTGAATTTCTTCCGGATAGGCACCTTTAAATGAACTATGGCGCAGACGGCCTTTTCCCGGAGCCGGTTGCAGACAGTCATGCACAACGCGATCAGCTGTATGTTCGTGACATTCTTCATCGCTGTAGCAGGCCAGCAGCGGCAGAATCGGACCATTGTCGATTACGCGACGTTTGGTTGGATGAGTCCGGGTTGGCAGAGCCCATAGATAGTCCGCCGGATCGGTTGGATCAATATCATCATCCAGAACATAAATAATCGGACAGACTGAACCATATTTGGTATTCCAGATTTTCTGGGCGATCTGGTGAGAGAACTCTTCACTGCTCACACCGGGAAGCTTGTCGCGCCAGTCAGATGGTACCGTCACGAATAACCAGTGGTTCGCGGTTTCCAGCGGAGACCAGACAGTAGTGACCGGCAGATCAGACTCACGCAGCATCGAAAGCGCTTCTGCACTCATTGCGACACCGACTGCGGTATGGAATTCGTCGATCGGACGGCCTTCCGGTACAAACGGCCAGATAGCATTGTCACGGTAGGTGATACACTCAACGTGATAGACTGGCTGCATACTGGTTTCAGTCACGACATAGCCCGGATATTCGCCAAATGGTCCTTCTTCACTTTCACGTTCAATTGAAATGTGGCCTTCAATGACGATTTCAGCACTGGCAGGAACTTCCAGATCAATGGTTTCACAACGAACCACATCAATCGCTTCACCAAAGTGACCACCCAGATAGTCGCTCTCATTCTCATAGTCATCAAGCGGCATTGAAGAGACGATTGGTAATGAAGGCTCGCACCCCTGAACCAGTGCATAAGGCATCGGTTTACCGATTTTCCGCCACTCTTCCCATACACATGCAATATGCTGTGGCAACATGATCAGACCGGTCATGCGATGGGCGTCCAGTTTCTGGATCCGGGCGATCGACCAGTTGGTCCATTTGCCATCCGGAGTCCGGGCGACGATGGTTCCCCATGTGTTGCAGTAAGGACCACCGTCACCTTCATGCAGGTAAGGAATCGGGAACAGATCAAGGCTGGCATCTTTACCATGCAGAATATTCTGTTTGCATGGTGCTGTCGGAACAATATTGGGCGGAATCCGTTCTGCTTTGGTTGATTTTGCCAGACACTCGACAATATCTTGCCATGATGCATCCGCAGACAGACCGACAGAGAGTGCCACCCGCGCCGCAGGCTTACCGGGAATAGAACTAATCGCAGCAGGCGCTCCCATTGCTCTCATACCTTTGGCTGTACCGAGAATATTACTGAATAGCGGGGCGGGAGCGTGCAGATCATATCCCCGGCGAGTAATTGCTGCCATTTCAAGGTGTGGATCAACTTCTCTGTCGACATGCCGGATATCACCCGATTTTTCAAGTTCATCAATATACTGACGAAGGTCTTTGATGCGTTGCATAACGTTCTTACCTCATAAAAGATTTCATTTGGAAAATTATTTTTATCTGTCAGTGAGGGAGTTTACACTTATGTTCGTATACGAACAATTGTTTTATGTGTGTCCACACATACTGGCAGGATGAGTCAGACGGGATTGTCTGTTCATCGTCTGCTATGGGAGTAATGCCACCAGACAAAGGCTGGTGGCCGGAGGTGTATAAGGCAGAAGGTTTTTAGCGGTTACACCTCACGAGGTCAGCTCATTTTTTGCACTTTGCTGGCTTGGATTTCATCCATGAACCGAAGGAGTTCCTGCTCAAAACGGGATGGTGACAGTTCCGGATCTAATGCATTGGCAACATTTTGGACGGTATTGTGCATGTGTTGGTCATTGAGCATACCGGTCACGACTGAGGTCAGCTGTCCTTCTTTGACTTCCCGCCAGCGGACAATTTGACCGAGTTGTTTCTCTTCGACATATTTCATCACCAGCAACTGATCATTATTTGCCGGAATTCCCAGTACAGGTGTTCCCTGACTCAGGGCAAGATATGCCATTGGACTGCCACCATTACAGATCACCAGATCTGCCTGAGCGGCAGCCAGATCTCCCGGAATTAATGGTGAATGGTAAGCGCCGGGATAAGCCGAGGGACTATTGACGACTACGTTCATTCCGCAGTTTACCAGATCGTTGACAATTCTCTCTTCAATTTCATGGACACCAGAAGATCCCAGAGATACATAAACCAGTGGTTTGTCCTTATCCAACTGTTCAAAGAAGTCAGGCAGGGGGAGTTTAGGCGTCCAACTGACAGAGCCGATAAACCGATGGTGGTCAGGAAGTGCTGTCATGTCAATAAAACCCGGAGGCTCATAGTAAAGCGTTAAGTCACTATCGGTCAGTGCTTCACGAAACGTTTTGTAGAGGGAAAATCCAAAGTGCTTCCGCATTTTATTGAGATTCGACACCATCAGTTTAAATACCAGTGGGGTGATGACTGGCATGAATCGCTTCAGAAAAGTCGCTTTGCTGAACGGAATGGTTTTATGTTCAGGGACGGGTAAGACGGAATTGACCACATAAGGACTCCAGTAAGCATTGTTGAGTCCCACATAAGGAATGGAGAGTATCCGGCAGCTAATGCTCAGACTGTGGCGGAAATCTCCAATGACAACATCTGGTCGTAGCGTTTCCAGCAGATCAATCTCTTGCTCGACATAATCGATTAATATATCGGTTTCAAACAAGGGACGACAGTTTTCGACCGCTTCCAGAAAGTCTTTGTGGCTGCGGCATGACAAGTGATGCCGGGTCACCCCGGACTTGG
Organism: Vibrio mangrovi; assembly: GCF_024346955.1. Classification (NCBI taxonomy): domain Bacteria; kingdom Pseudomonadati; phylum Pseudomonadota; class Gammaproteobacteria; order Vibrionales; family Vibrionaceae; genus Vibrio; species Vibrio mangrovi. The sequence continues at coordinate 617,745 of NZ_AP024883.1, forward strand.
TATCAAACAGGAACTCAAACCGATTTTCTGTTGCAAAATGCACGTCATAGCCTTTCTCCGCCATGAAACATGCCAGTGCCCACGGTCTGGCGACATGAGCCAGCGTTACCGCTTCTCCGATAAATAATAATTTCATAATTTTTCCTAGCCAACTTTATTATTTTAAATGCTTACACCAGATAACCTTTCTGTTTTCCCATCATGATCGTCGGATGTTGTCCTGTTATTTTTGGTTATCAGGAGATATTTTTATGAGCATCTGTTTTTATATGATATTTGGTGGGTATTACAATTCATGATATTTGATGATCATGGATGAAAAAACTGAACAAATTCAGAAGGTAAATAATTTGCTTGCTGAATAGTAGTTGAGTTAAATAGAGAACAGATAGCTTATTCCATTCCCCGCTTCTGTTAGATTCAAGCGGTTTAACGATGAAACGGTTATCTTTCAGAAATATCACAACAATTGTTGAATATCCTGAGGAACCTGAACCGGAGAGTGGATTCTGACTTGTTTATGTCTGCCCAGCTCTCCCTTTTCAATGTCGATATGACTTTTGGCAACTCTGAACTGCTTGGACAAAAATTTAATCAGGTGGGCATTCGCCTTACCATCAACCGGCGGAGCGGTGATGGCTATTTTCAGCTCATCACCATGAAGTCCAACGATATTGTCACGGCTGGCTTTCGGCTGGATATAGAGCCTCAGGATGATATCCTGCCCTTCCTGACTGACTGCGCTCATTATAGTTGATGCCATACCGGACCGATGAAATCACCGACCAACATGTTGATGAACTGCAACAGGATGAAAACAACCAGCACACTGAGGTCGATGCCGCCCAGATCCGGTAAGATTTTTCTGACCGGCATCAGGAAAGGTTCGGTAATCTGAATGAATACATACTCAATCGGGCTTCTTCCCTGACTGACCCAGCTCAGAATGGCTCGGATCAGTAGCACCCAGAACACAAGTCCACCCGCAGCTTTGACCAACGCGAGTAGTCCCAGGAATAAGAAATAAGTGCTGAATCCTGCCGCGCCACCTGAAGCGATCAAGACCAGTATGGTAAATTTCAGAACACACAAGACATAAGCAAATAAAACGGTTGCCAGATCAATACTGCTGATTGATGGGATAATACGACGTAGCGGGCCGATAATCGGCTGAGTCGCTTTGACCACAAACTGGGAGAACGGATTATAAAAATCTGCACGCGCAGCCTGAAGCCAGAGACGCATGAGAACGACCATAATGTACAGGTCAAACAGGGTAGAGATCAGAAAACTCATCGAGTTCATAAGTTGCCCTTATGTTTGCGGATAAGCCAGCATGGCCGCTCCGTCATTATCATTAAAATTGTTTTTCCATGGCTTCGGCACGTTTCACCGCGGCCTGCATTGCCTGTGCAACAAGTTCAGAAAGATCATGTTCATTGAATGTACGGATTGCTTCTGCAGTCGTTCCACCTTTTGAGGTGACCTGTTCTCTGAGCGTTGCCAGTTCGGTTTCCGGATTGGCTTTGACCATGGCTGCTGCACCCATGGCACTTTGCTGGACTAACAGACGTGCCGTATCCTGATCAAATCCCTGCGCGATGGCTTCTTTTTGCATCGCTTCCATAAACAGAAAGAAATAAGCAGGTGCACTACCGGCTGCTGCAATAATCCCGTTCATCTGAGATTCATTATTGACCCAGCAAACTTCACCAACAGACTGAAACAGTGATGTGGTAAAAGTCTGGTCCGCTTCACTCACCTGTTCGGTAGCAAATAAGCCACTCATTCCCTGATTGAGCAGCGCCGGCGTATTGGGCATAACCCGCACCAGATTCAGATTTGGTGCCTCAAGCATTTCCCGCAAACGCTGACAACTGATTCCGGCAGCGATAGAAATCACCAGTTTCTGAGAAAAATCGATATCCTGAAAGAGGTGGCAGACTTCCGCCATCAATTGTGGTTTTACAGCGAGAACCACCACATCGGCTTGTTGTACCGCTTCATGGTTATCGTTTGATGTGTTGATTCCGTAATTTTTCGCTAAAGGTAACAGATGTTGATCTGTTGGCGCTGTCGCCATGATATGTGTTGCCGGATATCCGCTGCCGACTAATCCTGCAATGATCGCTTTTGCCATATTTCCGGCACCGATGAAGGCGATCTTTCTCTGTGTCATAGATGGTTTTCCTTAGTTTCTAGCGTCAGGCTTTCGGGTAATCTCGGGCTCCGAAAATCGCGGTTCCGATTCTGACTATCGTACTGCCTGCTGCAATTGCAGCTTCCATATCACCGCTCATTCCCATAGAAAGCGTATCCATCTCCGGATAAGTTTCCTGTAATTTGGTTTTCAGCTCGGCCAGTTTTGTAAATGCCGCCAGTTGGGATGCATAATCCGAGATATTCTCCGGAATGGACATCAATCCTCTTAAGGTGAGGTTTGGCAGAGAAGAAATCAACTCAGCCAACTGAAAAATATCTTGTTCACCGGTGCCAGATTTTGAGGATTCACCACTGGTATTGACCTGTATCAGCACCTGAAGCGGCGGCATGCCTTCTGGTCTCTGATCGTTCAGACGTTGTGCGATTCTCTCCCGGTCAATCGTATGTACCCATGTAAAATTTTCAGCGACCAGACGTGTTTTATTGGACTGTATCGGGCCGATAAAGTGCCATTCTAAAGGAATGTCCGGAGCCTGTTCGGTAAAATACCGGACTTTTTCGACACCTTCCTGAACATAATTTTCACCAAAAGCGCGCTGCCCGGCCTGAATCGCTTCATGAATGGCGGCAACAGGCTTAGTTTTACTGACCGCCAGTAATAGGACAGAATTTCGAGTGCGTCCACACTTTTCCTGCACTCGCTCGATGTCTGACATGATATGTTGGATATTTTCTGCAATCGTACTCATAGCTACTTTCTAAACAGATGACTTTTTAAACAGGCGAATTGTCCCGAACCAGAATAAAGAACAGAGTGACTGAATCAACCCATGGATATATCCACTTTACTGGCCCTTAGTGTAAAACATAACGCATCTGATCTACATCTTTCTGCAAATCTTCCGCCTATGTTACGGATAGATGGTGAATTGAGAAAGCTGGAATTTGAAACTTTGTCCAGTCAGGCTGTTTTGCATTTGACTGAATCCATGATGACGCCGGAACAGAGTAAACAGTTTCAGCAGGTGAAAGAGGCTGACTGGTGTTATCAGAATAAAAACGGACGTTTTCGGGTGAACCGTTTTCTCCAGAGTAATGGCTATGCTGCAGTAATGCGCTATATTCCTGCATCTGTTCCGTCCCTGCAGTCACTCCATGCACCGGATATTCTGGAGCGAATCAGTGGATACCGTCAGGGGCTGGTGTTGGTGACCGGGCCTACAGGTTCAGGAAAATCAACAACGCTGGCTGCGATGGTTGATGAGATAAACCGTCGTGATGCTAAACATATTCTGACGATTGAAGATCCGGTTGAGTTTATCCATCATTCCTGCAAGGCCTTAATTCATCATCGGGAAGTCGGGCGGGACAGCTTATCTTTTGCCGATGCACTCCGTGCTGCATTGAGAGAAGATCCGGATGTGCTGCTAATCGGAGAATTACGCGATCCGGAAACGATTCGTCTGGCACTGACCGCAGCAGAAACCGGGCATCTGATTCTGGCAACGTTACATACCCGTAGCGCAGCTCAGTCAATCGACCGGATTATTGATGTCTTTCCTGCGGATGAACAGCAACGGATTCGAACTCTGCTGGCTGAATCATTGCAGGCGGTTGTTGCTCAGCGTTTGCTGGTGAAGGATGGTGGTGGACGAACCGCATGTTATGAAGTGCTGGTTGCTACACCAGCGGTGCGTAATCTGATTCGGGAAAACAAGCTTCCCCAGATAGAGTCGGTGATTCAGACCGGTTCTGCCAGTGGCATGATGACCATGATGCAGGACCGGCAGCGATTAGTGAATCTTGGTATTCGTGTACAGGATGATGATTGAGAAAGGGAGTAAAGGGCGGTAAATAGAGGTAAAGGGGAACTATGCTCCCCATTGGGCTTCAAACCAGCTTTCCAGAATGACAACGGCTGACTGGCAGTCGATATTACCTTTCTTCAGCGCCCGGAATCCACCTTGTTCAAACAGAGTGCTGCGGGCTTCCGTAGTAGATAAACGCTCATCATGCAGTTCAACCGGTAAGCCGAAGCGACCATGGAGCCGGTTAGCAAATTTTCGGGCCCGGGGAGTAATGGTGTCCAAATCTTTTCCGCGTAAATCGGTTGGTAAACCGACGACCAGCAAATCAGGTTTCCATTCCTGAATCTGCTTTTCAATATCTTCCCATCTCGGAATACCGTCTTTGGCCGGAAAAGCCTTGAGAGGAGAAGCGGTTCCGGTTATCTCTTGTCCGATTGCGCTGCCAATACTTTTGGTGCCGTAATCGAAGGCCATGATTGTTCTGGACATTATTTACTCTTTATTAAACTTATTTTCTTCATACTTAGGGCGTGTTGATCTGCCTTGGATAAATGCACAACAAACGGCTGCAAAAACCATTACGAAAGGTCAACACGCTCTGGGTTGTCAGGCGTGTCCGGCCATGGTGGATAGTTGTTCGGGGGTAATTCCCAGTTTCTTTACGGCTTTGTTCCATTTCTCATGGACTGGCGTATTAAAAATAACTTCAGGATCTGCTTCAATGGTCAGCCAAGAGTTTTCAGCCAGTTCACTTTCCAGTTGTCCGGCTTCCCAGCCTGAATAACCCAATGCAACCAGATAACGACTGGGTTCCGCATCTGTTCCCAGAACGGCAAGAATGTCTTTTGATGTGGTGACGCTCAGTTCATCCGTCATTTGCAGACTTGATTCATAGTGATCTTTCGGGCAGTGCAGAATAAATCCGCGATCAGAAGAAACCGGTCCGCCGTTGAACACTGGATTCCTCAGACTATTTTTATTTTCCTGTGGGTAAAGGGGCTGAATGTCGACCTGTTTCAACATGCCTTCCACAGTAATATCTATCGGGGCATTAATCATCAGCCCCATAGCGCCTTCTTCATTATGCTCACAAATATAGATCACACTATTTTTGAAATAGGGATCTTTCATACCCGGCATGGCAACAAGAAAATGGTTGGTTAAATTCATGTGATGAGCCCTCATGATTCAGGGATGAATACTTACATCATTAGTGCCTTTACGCGACGTTCGATTGCGTCCATGAATTTCCCGGTAATTGAAATATTATATTTTGCTTCAATTTCCCGGACGCAGGTCGGGCTGGTCACATTAATCTCAGTGAGTTTATCGCCAATGACATCGAGGCCGACAAAAATCAGGCCTTTTTCTTTCAGTGTCGGGGCGATAGCTTCCGCAATCTGACGGTCCGTTTCGGTTAGCGGGCGTGCTTCTCCGGTACCTCCTGCTGCAAGGTTACCGCGTGTCTCTCCCTTCGGCGGAATTCTGGCCAGACAGTAAGGCATTGGCTCACCATCAACCACAAGGATACGCTTGTCACCATTACTGATATCCGGAACAAATGTCTGTGCCATACAGTAATTCTGGCCATGGTTTGTCAGGGTTTCAATAATCACTGACAGGTTCGGGTCTCCTGATTTTACCCGGAAGATTGATGCGCCACCCATACCATCTAACGGTTTGAGAATAATGTCTCCGTGTTGTTGCTGAAATGCCCGGATTTTTTCGGCTTTCCGGGTAACGATTGTTGTTGGTGTAAGTTCCGGGAACCAGGCAGTGAACAGCTTCTCGTTACAGTCACGCAGGCTTTGGGGTTTATTGATAATCAGTGTGCCGTCTTCTTCCGCTCTTTCCAGAATGTAGGTTGCGTAAATGAACTCAGTGTCAAATGGCGGATCTTTACGCATGAGTACGGCATCAAGTTCGGTCAGCGCAATTGTCTGACTGGACTGAACATCAAACCAGTGTGCCGGATCTTCCTGAAGATGAACTATTTGTGTGTCGGCATAGGCAACACCCTGATCTAAATGGAGACCATCCATTCGGATATAGTGGACTTCATAACCGCGACGCTGTGCTTCAAGCATCATCGCAAAGGTTGTGTCTTTCTTGATGTTGATATCCTCGATAGGATCCATCACAACGCCTAGTTTAATCATTCTTTCATTCTCCAATTCTTCTTCAATTTGGCATTTAACCAAGGTCACCAAAGCGAACCTGTAATGCTGTAATTGCAGTCAGGGCGGCGGTTTCTGTTCTGAGTACCCGAGGTCCGAGTAATATTTCTTCAAACTGGTAACTTCTCGTCATCTGGATTTCTTCAGCAGATAAGCCACCTTCCGGTCCGATTAACAGGCGAATCCCTTTATCCGGAGCCGGAAGGGTATTGATTGAATACGATGCTCGAGGATGAAGGTTGAGTTTCAGTGCTTCTGTTTCTTCACTGCACCAATCTTCCAGTGCCATAATCGGCCTGATCGTTGGAATCGTATTTCGTCCACATTGCTCACAGGCTGCAATTACAATCTTCTGCCACTGTTGCAGTTTTTTCTCAAAGCGCTTCTGATCCAGTTTTACACCACAGCGTTCTGACAGTAGAGGAGTAATTGTATTGACCCCCAGTTCTACGGATTTCTGAATGGTAAATTCCATTTTATCGCCGCGGGAAATCACTTGCCCCAGATGCAGGTTAAGCGGAGATTCATTATCTCTGATGACCGGCTCGCCAACCTGAGCTGTGACGGCTTTTTTACTGATCTCAGCCAATACTGCCGGGAATTCTGAGCCATACCCATCGAATAATAAGATTTCCTGCCCGGTTTGCATTCTCAGTACACGACCGACATGACCGGCAGCATCTTCGCTTAATGTAACCAGACCGGAAGGCTGGATTTTCTCCGGGTGATAAATACGGGGCATTCTCATGGCTTTTCCTGAAACGACTTTTTCTGAGCAAACTTTCCCTAATCGCTTTCTTTGCACAGCTTGCTAGGGGATAGCTTCTCTTTGAACAAATTAAAGGGGTTGTCTCTTTTGTTGGGTATAAGATGGGCTCTGAGGACTTAAATTACAAGAGGTACACCTGAATTCAAAAAGGAAAATTTAATTTATTCCAGAATGAGTTGAACTCCTGAGGAAAAATTCTGCTCAGTCGGATCGGGTTTTAAGTGTGGCGTACATCGCTTAGAAATGACTTGCTATGATGAGATTTCAGATTCTGTATATACCAGTGGTTGATTGCATTGAGTACAGCGATAGGTCACTTCCTGACGTTGTACTTTCCGATGACGCCGGATCGACAGGGAGAATTGCTGGCACTGACAATGGTATGAAAAGGTTTGTCCGGCCACGGAGCGTATATCAAACTGGTGGGTTGTCTGAGGGTTCAAGTGGAATACCTGTGTCATCACGGATTGCCACTCCGGCCCGTGAGGCCTCACGCGACCATAAAGCCGGTGGACAAGTAAATGTGCGATTTCATGAGGAATAACTTGCTGTAAAAACTCGGTTTGATTTTCAATCAACAATACCGGATTTAAACGGATTTCCCACTGATGAAGATAAGCCTTTCCTGCTGCTTTGCCGCGTAATTTGTAGCTGAGAGACGGTGGCGGAAAGTGTTGATCAAAGTAGCGTGAGGCTCGGGTGATACAGGCCTGAATTTGTGTATTGATTTGAGTCTGAAGCTCTGGGGAAACAGTAATTGCTGACACTTTTTTACCGGCTATTTCAGATCGATAAACTAAGGAATGGAAATATCATCCCAATCGGGATCTATCATGTCTGTTTATTTCAGAATAAACAAGCCCTCCGAATGGAGGGCTTGTTATCTTCGGTGTTCACTATTTGTTAGGTGAACTTATTGTTATATAAACTTGTTCGATCAACCAGAAAACAGGAACGATCTGAAATTATTTCAGTCCGGCAAAATCCCGGAGTAGTGCTGCTTTGTCTGTCGCTTCCCAAGGGAACTCATCCCGGCCAAAGTGACCATAAGCAGCAGTTTTCTGGTAAATTGGCTGAAGCAGATTCAGCATTTCCTGAAGCCCGTATGGACGCAGGTCAAAGTTCTGGCGAACAGCTTCAACAATGATATCGAGAGATACTTTTTCAGTACCGAATGTCTCTACCATGATTGATGTCGGATCGGCAACACCAATCGCGTAAGACAATTGGATTTCACAACGGTCTGCCAGTCCGGCTGCAACAATATTTTTGGCAACGTAGCGCGCTGCATAAGCAGCAGAACGGTCAACTTTGGATGGATCTTTTCCTGAGAATGCACCACCACCGTGACGCGCCGCACCACCGTATGTATCAACAATGATTTTACGCCCAGTCAGGCCACAGTCGCCCATCGGGCCGCCGATTACAAAACGACCGGTTGGGTTGATAAAGTATTTGGTCTCTTTTGTCAGCCACTCTGCTGGAAGCGTCGGTTTAATGATCTCTTCCATTACTGCTTCTCTCAGTGCCTCTGTTGAAATCGAGTCACTGTGCTGAGTAGACAATACAACAGCATCAATACCGACAATTTTGCCTTCATTGTATTGGAAAGTAACCTGAGATTTAGCGTCAGGACGCAGCCATGGCAGGGTGCCGTTTTTACGGACTTCCGACTGGCGATGAACCAGACGGTGTGCGTAGGTGATCGGTGCTGGCATCAGCACTTCAGTTTCATTGGTTGCATAACCAAACATGATCCCTTGGTCACCAGCTCCCTGTTCTTTCGGATCTGCTTTATCTACACCCTGATTAATATCAGGAGACTGTTTGCCAATCGTATTTAAAACTGCACAAGAGTCAGCGTCGAAACCCATATCTGAATGGGTATAGCCGATTTCACGAACTGTTTTCCGGGTCAGTTCTTCAATATCAACCCAGGCTGAAGTAGTGATTTCACCACCAACCATTACCATGCCGGTTTTAACATAAGTTTCGCAGGCAACACGCGCTTTCGGATCTTGTTCTAAAATCGCATCAAGTACGGCATCGGAAATCTGGTCTGCAATTTTATCAGGATGTCCTTCTGATACGGATTCAGAAGTAAACAGATGCTTTGTCATGAGAACTCCACTCAGGTGATGAGCAAGTTATACTGAACACTTACTCGAATTACTTAAAAAAACAAGAGATAAAAACAAGCGTTAAACATAAGAGATGTTTTTACATCTAGACGTCTATTCTATGTTGCCGAAATGGAATTACAAGACTTTTTTTGCTATTTATAAACATCGGTTTGCTTATTGATTCTGAGAGACTTTTCCCTCTTTCTGGACTTAAGCGGTAAATTTGAGACAGATCGCGCATATATTTCGTTAGCAAATCGATTGCGCCGAATCGGGGGCTTTGCGACAATGCGGTGTTTTTCGCAGTACACTGCTTTTTTAATTTTGCTTTATGACTTTCAGGAGCTGACATGTCTTCCCAAAAACGTCTTGCTAATGCAATCCGTGCGCTGAGCATGGATGGTGTTCAACAAGCCAATTCTGGTCACCCCGGCGCCCCGATGGGGATGGCGGATATCGCTGAAGTGCTCTGGCGCTCTCATCTGAACCATAACCCGCAGAACCCGAACTGGGCTGACCGTGACCGTTTTATTCTGTCCAATGGCCATGGTTCGATGCTGATTTATTCATTGCTGCACCTGACCGGTTACGACCTGTCTATCGATGACCTGAAGAATTTCCGTCAGCTTCACTCGAAAACACCGGGCCATCCTGAGTACGGTTATGCGCCGGGCATCGAAACGACCACCGGTCCGCTGGGACAAGGCATTACCAATGCCGTGGGTATGGCGATTGCGGAAAAAGCACTGGCAGCCCAGTTTAACCGCGACGGTCACGATATCGTCAATCACCACACTTATGCTTTCCTCGGCGATGGCTGTCTGATGGAAGGGATTTCGCATGAAGCCTGTTCACTGGCCGGAACACTGGGTCTGGGTAAACTGATTGCTTTCTGGGATGACAATGGCATTTCGATTGATGGTCATGTTGAAGGCTGGTTTAGCGACGACACGCCAAAACGATTTGAAGCGTATGGCTGGCATGTTATTCCGGCGGTTGACGGTCATGATCCGGCAGCGATTGAAGCGGCGATTACTGCGGCGAAGGCAGAATCTTCCCGTCCGACCCTGATTTGTACCAAAACCGTGATTGGTTTCGGCTCGCCGAACAAATCCGGTTCGCATGATTGCCACGGTGCGCCACTGGGAGCCGATGAAGTACAGGCCACCCGTCAGCAGCTGGGTTGGGAATATGGTCCGTTTGAAATCCCGGCGGATATCTATGCCGAGTGGGATGCCAAAGCAGCCGGTGCAGCCAAAGAAGCCGCCTGGAATGAAAAATTTGCCGCGTATCAGTCGGCGTATCCGGAGCTTGCTGCTGAATTCACCCGTCGGGTGAACGGCGAACTACCGGCTGACTGGGAAGCACAGGCCAGTCAGATTATTGCGGACCTTCAGGCCAATCCGGCCACGATTGCTTCGCGCAAAGCCTCGCAGAATGCACTGGAAGCGTTCGGCAAGCTGTTGCCTGAATTTATGGGCGGCTCGGCTGATTTGGCACCATCGAACCTGACGATGTGGTCCGGCTCGAAGTCTCTGACAGCAGATGATGCTTCCGGCAACTATATCCATTACGGTGTGCGTGAATTCGGAATGACGGCCATCATTAACGGGATTGCGCTGCATGGCGGCTTTATTCCTTATGGTGCCACCTTCCTGATGTTTATGGAGTATGCCCGTAACGCGATGCGGATGGCGGCACTGATGAAAGTGCAGAACATTCAGGTTTACACGCACGATTCGATTGGTCTGGGTGAAGATGGTCCGACCCACCAGCCGGTTGAGCAGATTGCTTCGCTGCGTCTGACACCGAACATGAGCACCTGGCGTCCTTGTGACCAGGTTGAATCAGCGGTGGCCTGGAAACTGGCGATTGAGCGTAAAGATGCACCGACTGCACTGATTTTCTCCCGTCAGAATCTGGTTCAGCAGGAGCGTGATGCAGTTCAGCTGGCAAATATCGCGAAAGGTGGTTATATCCTGAAAGATTGTCAGGGCACACCGGAGCTGATTCTGATTGCGACCGGCTCTGAAGTGGAACTGGCTGTCCAGGCTGCGGCTGAGCTGACGGCAAAAGGCAAACTGGTTCGTGTGGTTTCTATGCCATCAACCGACGCATTTGACCGTCAGGATGCAGCTTACCGTGAAGCGGTTCTGCCTGCATCGGTGACAGCCCGGGTTGCAGTTGAAGCCGGAATTGCAGATTACTGGTACAAGTACGTTGGTCTGAACGGTCGTGTTATTGGTATGAACAGCTTTGGGGAATCAGCACCGGCCGGTGAACTGTTCAAGCTGTTTGGCTTCACTGTTGAAAATGTGGTGGAAGTTGCGCTGTCGCTAAACTAAATACTCGCTAATCTTATTGTTGAATGCCGGACCTGATGTCCGGCATTTTTTCTTTGAGTTATTTTTCTGAAACAGTGTCTATTGGCTATATGTTTGCATCTGTCACCGAAAGGTGATTTGAACATATAACGGATGTTATTTTTTTGTACAATCCGTTACTATCATGCCTCTAATGATATAAAGCGTATTGAGAAGGTGAGAGAGGAATGTTAAGAATCGCAATCAATGGTTTTGGCCGGATAGGCCGGAATGTTTTGCGGGCTGTTTATGAAAGTGGTAAGAGTCAGCAAATCGAAGTGGTTGCAGTGAATGAACTGGCTAAACCTGATGCGATGGCTCATCTGCTCCAGTTTGACTCCAGTCATGGCCGCTTTTTCAAAAAAATCAGTCATGATCAGGAACATTTATATCTCCACCACGAGGATGGCAGCTCTGATGCTGTCCGGATTCTTCATTTGCCTGAACTGAAACTGCTTCCATGGCGTGATCTGGATGTTGATATCGTTCTTGATTGTACCGGGGTATTCGGAAGTCGGGATGATGGTCTGGCCCATCTGGAAGCCGGAGCCCGGCAAGTGCTTTTTTCGCATCCCGGAAGCCATGATTTGGATAACACCATTATTTATGGGGTGAACCATGAGACATTAAAAACGGAGCACCGTATTGTTTCCAATGGTTCCTGCACAACGAACTGTATCGTTCCGATTATCAAAGTACTGGATGAAAACTTCGGGATTGATTCCGGTACAATTACCACGATTCATTCATCAATGAATGATCAGCCGGTTATCGATGCTTATCATAATGATTTGCGCAGAACACGGGCTGCCAGCCAGTCAATTATTCCGGTAGATACGAAGTTGCATAAAGGTATCGAACGGATTTTCCCTAAATTCTCAAATAAGTTTGAAGCCATTTCAGTCCGGGTACCGACTGTGAACGTTACCGCAATGGACTTAAGTGTCACAATTAACACAAATGTAAAAGTTAATGACGTAAATCAAACCATAATTGATGCTTCTCAGTGTACATTACGGGGCATTGTTGACTATACTGAAGCGCCGCTTGTTTCGATAGATTTTAACCATGACGCGCATAGTGCAATTGTCGATGGTTCTCAAACAAGGGTCAGTAACGGACAGCTGGTGAAAATGCTGGTCTGGTGCGACAACGAATGGGGTTTTGCAAACCGTATGTTGGATACGGCTTTGACGATGTACTCGCTGCAGTAGAATATAATCGGGGACGAGAAAGTATTTATTTTCCAGAGCGAAATAAATAAGATTATTTCTGCGGGTGAACTCTATCAAGATAAACGATAGTTCGGCAGGGTTGCGGAACTGTCAAAACATTTTCCAATATTGCAATTTGAGGGGACAACCATGTCTGTAATCAAGATGACCGACCTGGATTTAGCAGGTAAACGCGTATTCATTCGTGCTGATCTCAATGTGCCGGTAAAAGACGGCAAAGTAACATCAGACGCACGGATTCTGGCATCTTTGCCAACGATTAAACATTGCCTTGCTGCTGGAGCAAAGGTCATGGTGACATCTCACCTGGGCCGTCCGACTGAAGGTGAATATGCAGAAGAGTTTTCTCTACAGCCTGTTGTGAACTACTTGAGTGACGCCCTGGACTGTGAAGTGAAACTGGCGAAAGACTATCTGAATGGTCTGGAACTGAACGCCGGTGAATTGGTTGTTCTTGAAAACGTTCGCTTTAACAAAGGTGAAAAGAAAAACGAAGAAGCATTGTCTAAACAGTATGCTGCATTGTGTGACGTATTTGTAATGGATGCATTTGGTACGGCTCACCGTGCTCAGGCATCAACTCATGGTGTTGGTATGCATGCGCCTGTTGCGTGTGCCGGTCCTCTGTTGGCGAACGAACTGGATGCTTTGGGTAAAGCGATGGATAACCCTGCTCGCCCAATGGTTGCAATTGTTGGCGGTTCAAAAGTTTCTACAAAACTGACTGTACTTGAATCTCTGTCAAAAATAGCTGATCAGCTGGTTGTTGGTGGTGGTATCGCGAATACATTTATTGCTGCTGCCGGTCACAACGTCGGTAAGTCTCTTTATGAAGCAGACTTAGTTGATACTGCGAAAAAATTGATGGAAGAGTGTGCAATTCCTGTTGCGACTGACGTTGCCTGTGCAAAAGCATTTGACGAGAATGCAGAAGCTGAAATCAAAGATGTATCTGAAGTTCAGGATGACGATATGATCTTCGACCTTGGTCCGGATTCGACTGCAGCACTGGCAAAAATTCTGAAAGATGCAAAAACTATTCTTTGGAATGGTCCTGTCGGTGTTTTTGAATTCAAGAACTTTGAAGCTGGTACAAAAGGCATTTCTCAGGCGATCGCTGACTCAGAAGGTTTCTCTGTAGCTGGTGGTGGTGATACTCTGGCGGCAATCGATAAGTTCGGTATTAAAGCTGATGTATCATATATTTCAACAGGTGGTGGTGCATTCCTTGAGTTTGTTGAAGGGAAGAAACTGCCGGCAGTTGAAATGCTGGAAGCACGTGCGAAAGCATAATCATAACAAAGCGGGAGCATACAAACTCCCGCTTTCTGTTTGTCTGCTGTCTTCTATTGTGCAAGCCTGATGGTTATTTGCTAAAATAGTTGCCATTGTAGGCAGACGTTTACAGCATATGTTTGTAAGAAAGTTAACTTAATAAGTTTTATTTTAAACGACAGAAAATAGGATTAAATCCATGTCTAAGGTCTTCGATTTTGTAAAACCAGGGGTCATTTCTGGCGATGATGTTCAGAAAGTATTTGAAGTTGCTAAAGAAAATAACTTCGCACTACCAGCGGTTAACTGTGTTGGTACTGACTCTGTTAACGCGGTACTTGAAGCGGCTGCAAAAGTAAAGTCTCCGGTCATTGTTCAGTTTTCTAACGGTGGCGCAGGCTTCTTTGCCGGTAAAGGTCTGAAACTTGAAGGTCAGCAAACTCAGATTCTGGGTGCTGTTGCAGGTGCGAAATTTGTACATGCTGTTGCTGAATCTTATGGTGTTCCTGTCATTCTGCACACTGACCACGCAGCGAAAAAACTGTTGCCATGGATCGACGGTCTGCTTGATGCCGGTGAAAAATTCTTTGCTGAAACAGGTAAACCACTGTTCTCTTCTCACATGATTGACCTTTCAGAAGAAACTCTGGAAGAAAACATCGAGACTTGTGCGAAGTACTTAGAGCGCATGGCAAAAATGAACATGACTCTTGAGATCGAACTGGGTTGTACCGGTGGTGAAGAAGATGGCGTCGATAACTCAGATATGGACTCTTCTGAGCTGTATACTTCTCCTGAAGACGTTGCTTACGCATACGAGAAACTGAATGCTGTTAGCCATCGTTTCACGATTGCGGCTTCTTTCGGTAACGTTCACGGTGTTTACAAGCCTGGTAACGTGGTACTGACTCCAACAATCCTGCGTGATTCTCAGGCTTATGTTTCTGAGAAATTCGGTCTTCCTGAAAACTCTCTGAACTTCGTATTCCACGGTGGATCAGGTTCTAGTGAAGCAGAAATTCAGGAATCTATCAGCTACGGTGTCATTAAAATGAACATCGATACTGATACTCAGTGGGCAACATGGGATGGTATCCGTCAGTATGAAGCAGAAAATCATGATTATCTGCAAGGTCAAATCGGTAACCCAACGGGTGAAGATGCACCGAATAAAAAATACTACGACCCACGTGTATGGCTGCGTGCAGGACAGGCATCCATGGTAAAACGTCTTGAAAAAGCATTTGCAGATTTGAATGCAATTGACGTGCTATAATTTGATTTAATATCAATTTATTGTCAGAAAACCCGTTCATATGAGCGGGTTTTTTTATACCTGATATAATCAATGTGGAGTTAATATGACTTATTTCATTGTTTTGATGATCAGGACTGGGGATTCCACAAACCACTAAAAACATCCGTGTGAATAAGGGCATGAGTGCTCTTGTTTATGCTAGTAGAAAAAATATAAGTTTTATTGTTATGAAGAGGGAAAGTAAATGGCTGGAGAATCGGTAACAAGTATAGGTGTACCTTTATCTGATGGCTTATCTCAGGTGAATAGCTGGCTGACAGATAATTCGGACATCTTATTACAATATGGTGTGAATATTATTGCTGCAATTCTGATCTTGTTCTTTGGTAATATTCTGGTCAAAGTGGTTGCGGGCAGTATTTCCAAAGTGTTGCATAGAAAGGAAATGGATCCGGCCGTTGTTGAATTTATCCACGGTTTGGTGCGTTATCTGCTGTTTGTGATTGTCCTTATTGCCGCGTTGGGACGTATTGGTGTACAAACGGCATCTGTTGTTGCTGTGATTGGTGCTGCGGGTTTAGCTGTTGGCCTGGCTTTGCAAGGGTCGCTGTCAAATTTTGCTGCCGGAATTCTGATTGTTGCATTCCGTCCGTTTAAATCGGGTGATTACGTTGAAGTCGCTGGCGTTGCCGGTTCTGTGGAAAGTATTCAGATTTTCCAGACCGTTTTGAAAACACCGGATAATAAAATGGTGGTTGTACCGAATTCTGCGATTATCGGTGGGGCGATCACCAACTATTCACGCCATGCGACCCGGAGAATTGATTTAGTTATCGGTGTGTCCTATTCCGCAGATTTGCAAAAAACCAAACAAATTCTGCGTGAGACAGTTGAGCGTGATGAACGTGTACTGAAAGATCCGGATATTACCATCGGTGTTCATGCTCTGGCTGATTCTTCAGTAAATTTTGTGGTTCGCCCTTGGGTGAAAACAGCAGATTATTGGGCCGTTTATTTCGACTTACTGATGAATATTAAGGAAGCGCTTGACGCAAATGATATTGAAATCCCATTCCCACAAATGAGTGTGCATCTGAACAAGGCGGATTAACCCGTACTTATTTCCCGGAGACAAGCGGTGTTGTGATACACCGCTTTTTTATTTGTCTTACTGAGTTTAAATCCACACTCGTATCAGTTGAATTGCAGCAATAAACATGACTAAAGCTACACCGATATCAATACATCGCCTGACTCCGGGACGAGATAAAAGATGACTGAAGCGGGCGGCACCGACAGACAGACTGAAAAACCAGATAAAAGAAGCTGCGATACTTCCAAGTGCAAAACTTAGCCGTTCTGTTCCCTGAAACTGTCCACCAATTGAGCCAAGAACAACAATGGTGTCTAGGTAAACATGTGGATTGAGTGCTGAAACAGCCATCGCACCAAGTAATACTGTTTTTCTGTTATAGGATGTGTCGGGTAGATGACTATCATCGTTTTGCGAGGACAATGCACTCTTCAAACTGCTGCATCCATAGATAGTCAGAAAGCAGATACCACCCAGAGTAATGATGGACAAAAGCTGGGGATGACCTGAGAAAAAAATGCCACCGCCGAACACACCAACAGAAATAAAGATCATGTCGAGTATCGTGCAAATGCTTGCTGTCAGATAATGGTGTTGCCGCTGAATTCCCTGATTCAGTACATAAGCATTTTGAGCACCGATAGGAATGATAATGCTGGCGCCGAGGCTGAATCCTTGTAATACGATCCAGAAATTCATGTCTTACTCCGATCTGTGATGATGATGGGAAGACAAGATAAGGAGAATATTGAAATAAGTATAATTAATGATTTTAATAGATTATTAGTATAACTAATCAAAAAGGTTTGTATGAGAGGATTGGATTATCGGTGGATTGAAGCATTAGATCGGGTCATTCTTCAGGGAAGTTTTGAACGGGCTGCGGATGATCTGTGTATTTCTCAATCGGCTGTATCACAACGGATCAAACAACTGGAACGCTTTCTGGCCCAGCCAGTTTTAGTCCGGGAACAGCCCTTGAGGCTAACCGTGACTGGAACAAAACTCATTGGTTTGTATCGCAAAGTGTGTTTACTGGAACAAGAACTGATCCCGGATTTTATTGATGAAATCCGGCCGGTATCTGTTTCCATTGCTTCCAATGCAGATAGCCTGGCGACTTGGTTATTACCGGCACTCATTCCCGTGATGCAGGCCGGACAGGTAGAACTTAATATTCAGGTTACACTGGAATCCCGGACAATTGATAAGCTGAAAAGTGGTGAAGTGGCCGGGGCGATAAGCCTGGAATCGGAACCACTGAATGGATGTATTGCTGAATATTTAGGACGGGTTGATTACTTATGTGTTGCGACTCCGGCTTTTCACCAACAATATTTCTCATCAGGGGTTTGTGCCGGGACATTAAAAAAAGCACCGGCGATCTGTTTTGATCAACACGATCAGATGCATCAGGAATTCTTAAAGAGACATTTTGGAATCTCAACACATGCCATTATTCATCATACGATTGCGAGCTCTGAAGCTTTCGTGAAGTTGGCTTTGTCCGGGACTGCTTACTGCCTTATTTCTGAGATTCAGATTCAGGATGAGCTGGCCCGTGGTACTTTAATCAATATAACCCCGGATTATGTGTTTACGAATGAAATGTACTGGCATCACTGGCAGTTAGAAACGGGTGTAATGCGGCAGATTTCTCATGCGGTTTTAAATTATGCCCGGCTACATCTGCCTCAGTCTGTTTGAGCTTGCAGTTAGTGTTCTGTAATTTTTGTCACAACCCGATCTAATTACATGGAAACTATCCTATGATTGTATATCCAAATGACTTCGAATGAGGTGAAGATAATGCGGTTTATGATCCTGAGTTTAATGATGTTTTGCTTGCACACTTATGCAGCGGAAGTGAACTTTCCGCATATCTCGGTGACTGGGTTCGGAGAAGTTACAGTGGTGCCGGATAGTGCGGTTTTTTCCGTTCAGGTTGAACAGTCGACTCTGAACGCCGAGCAGGCGAAAGAAAGTGTTGATACAGTTGTTCGCAAATTTTCTGAACGGCTACAGGAACTGGGGGCTGAAGATGAACAAATTTCTAGCTCTAATCTATCGCTTGCTCCTCAATATCACTACCCGGATGAAGGAAAGCCTGAATTAGTTGGCTATCGGGCTAGTCGGAGCGTCACTGTTTCAGTTAAACATCTGGAGAAGCTGAATGAGTTTCTTGATGTTGCTCTGGAGTCTGGAATTAACCGCATTGACCGGATTACGCTTCAGGTGAAGGATCATCGGAAATATCAGGCACAGGCAAGAGATAAAGCGATTCAGGATGCTTCAATGAAGGCGCTTTCCATCGCGAAAGGTTTTAAGCGTTCATTAGGTCCGGTATGGCGTGTGGATTACCACTCACAGCAGTCGAAGCCGATGATGATGCGCTCTGTTTCGATGAATCAGAAAGAGAGCTTTCAGGATTATCAGGATAAAACCATCGTGATCAGTGATAGTGTCGATGTGTTGTACAGGCTGAATTAATCTGACTGGGATATTCTGTGTATATTCGACGAAAGTTCAAATTTGATTAAATCTTGAGCAATCTCTCAAAATAAGTATACTACACACCTGAGATTAACTGCGTCCCAGCGTTGACCGGAACAACAATTTTACCAATCCAAAGAGAAGTAAAAGAAAAACTATAAGGAGATCAGAATACTGGGCAAATGAGGCAAAGTGGTATGGTGAATCATTTTCTGGTGAGATTAACAATTGGCTCTTTAGTAATACTCGGTATCAAGTTGAGTGCACTTTATTTTTTACCGATGGTATTACTGCTAAATACACATAACAAAGAGTTTTTTGGTTGGTAGGTTTGACTTTAGTCGAAAAAAAACGGGGCGATTCAGCCCCGTTTTTGTATTCTGCCGATGGCAAATTGTCCGTAGATTAAAGGACGTGTACTGATGCTGTGTTTGTTGTTCCTGATGCAACTAAGGCACCGGAAACCATCACAACGATATCTCCTTTACGGCCCAGTTCTGTTTCAAGAGCCAGTTTTTTACCTGAGATGTAGAAATCATCAGTACTGTCGATTGAATCAACAACAATCGGAGTTACACCTTTAGTCAACACCAGTTGAGCAGCTGTTTTCTTATTTGTTGTCAACGCAATGATATGAGCTGTCGGGAAATATTTTCTGACAGAGCGGGCTGACTTACCACCTTCAGTTGCAACAATAATCAGAGGTGCTGCAAGTTTCTCTGCTGTGTCTACCGCACCTTTACATACGGCTTCGGTAATTCTCAGACGAGGACTGTCAAGACGAGAACCAAGCTCAGCTTTCAGTGCGCCATCGGTACGACCGGCGATCTGAGCCATGATAGTCACTGCTTCTACCGGATATTTACCTTTTGCAGTTTCACCGGAAAGCATGACGGCATCTGTGCCATCCATAATTGCGTTAGCAACGTCACCTGCTTCTGCGCGGGTTGGACGAGGATTTTTAATCATGGAATCCAGCATCTGAGTTGCAGTGATAACAACTTTTCTTGCCCGGTTACATTTTTCGATCATCATCTTCTGAGCGAAGATAACTTCTTCTGCCGGGATTTCTACACCCAGGTCACCACGGGCAACCATGATACCGTCAGACAGTTCGAGGATTTCATCGAAATTATCAACCCCTTCCTGGTTTTCAATTTTCGAGATAATCTGGATGCTTTCGCCACCGTTTGCATTGAGCAATTCACGGATTTCACGAACATCGTCTGCTTTACGGATAAATGAAGCAGCAACAAAATCAACGCCTTGTTCGCAACCAAATTTCAGATCAGACTTATCTTTTTCTGAAAGCGCTGGCAGTTTGACTGAAACACCTGGTAGGTTTACACCTTTGTTTTCACCCAGAGCACCATTGTTTAGTACCTGACAAGTTACTTCAGTTGCTGTTTTTTCAACGACTTTCATTTCGATCAGGCCGTCATCAACCAGAATTGTATTACCAATTTCCAAATCCTGAGCAAAACCGGAATAAGTGACAGCAACACGGTCTTTATTGCCAATTACAGAAGTGTCAGTTGTAAAAGTAAAAGTTTGTCCTGCAACCAGATCAACGTCTTCACCGTTTTCCAGTTTAATGGTGCGGATTTCCGGTCCTTTGGTATCCAGAAGAATCGCTAATGTTCTGTCGAGGTTTTTCATCACCTGACGGAAGTTTGCAATACGAGTTCCATGCTCTTCGTAATCACCATGAGAGAAGTTGAGACGCATGACGTTCATGCCAGCGTTTACAAGTTCTGTTAGCTTCTCTACGGATTCAGTTTTAGGGCCAATCGTACAAACGATTTTGGTCTTCTTCATGGAAAATACTCTCCGATAATAGTATCAATTTGAAAGATAATGAGTGCCGTAAAGTGTTGTCAGCGGCCCTTGTCTTTTCTCTTGAAGCGCCGGATTTTTTGTCTCTGTCAAATACACTTTAAAGCTGAAACTCTTTCAACAGAACAGTCATTTTATAACTACACATGACGATCTGTTTTGGATAAAAACCGCGCAACATGCCGGTATTTTAGGAGCTGCGAGGTGGTGTTTTAGTAAGTAAACATTCAATTCTGTAATTTTCTTACTTTTACCGGGTGGGATTCTAACACCGAATGAACGGAATATCACGGCCTAAGAATTGTCTTAGGACAATGTTTTAGCATGAAAGATTAATTTTTATTATCGAAATAAATAGACAGGGATGTTTCGAATTGATTATCATGTGTTTCATAACGAAACTTAATTGTTTTTATATTTATGTTGAAACGAAATACACAAGTCAGACGTCACGAAATTGTTCAACTCGTCAATCAGATGGGCGAGGTGAGTGTTGAGCTGCTTTCTGAACGATTTCATACTTCAGAGGTCACGATTAGAAAGGATCTGTCCTCTTTAGAAAAAAACGGGTTGTTGCTCAGACGTTATGGCGGTGCGATCTCTCTTCCGAAAGAAGTTGTTGCAGATGAGTTCGATAAAAATGTTTCGATTCAAAAGGTATCTCTCGCCCGGGAGGCAGCAAAACTGATTCGTGATCATAACCGTATTGTGATTGATAGCGGAGGTACAACCACTGCGTTGATCCAACAGTTAAATGAAAAACGCGGACTGGTTGTGATGACCAACACTCTTCAGATTGCCAATGCACTTCATGAACTGGAAAACGAACCCACATTATTGATGACCGGTGGAACCTGGGATCCTCACTCAGAGTCATTTCAGGGGCAGGTTGCCGAGTCGGTATTACGCTCCTATGATTTTGATCAGTTGTTCATCGGATGTGATGGGATTGACTTGGCTCGGGGAACGACGACATTCAATGAGTTAACCGGTCTGAGCCGGGTGATGGCTGAAGTTTCCCGCGAGGTTATCGTGATGGCTGAATCAGACAAGATTGGCCGGAAGATTCCTAATCTGGAGCTGGATTGGAGCATGATTGATATCTTGGTGACTGATAGCCATATTTCAGATGAGCAGGTTGAGGTGATCGAGTCACATCAGGTCAGAGTCATTCGAAGCAAAGAGAATTAAATCTGTCCGGAGAGGGGGGATTTTAACGGAATACCTCTCTATCAGGTCAGTACATTGTAAGATTTTAGCGGAGTAATAAATTATGTGTGGAATCGTCGGTGCTGTGGCACAGCGTGATATTGCGGAAATCCTGGTTGAAGGACTACGTCGTCTGGAATACCGTGGTTATGATTCAGCAGGCGTAGCCATTGTTGATGCGCAGAATCATTTAACCCGGATTCGCCGTCTCGGTAAGGTTCAGGAACTGGCTGATGCTGTGGACGATGCCAATGTTATCGGTGGCACCGGGATTGCACATACGCGCTGGGCGACTCATGGCGAACCTTCGGAAAGAAATGCCCACCCACATGTCTCAGGTGATATTGCTGTTGTTCACAACGGGATCATCGAAAACCATGAAACATTGCGGGAATTACTCCAGAGCCGGGGGTATGTATTCGAATCTCAGACCGATACCGAAGTCATTGCTCATTTGGTTGAGTGGGAACTACGTCAGAGCGCATCTCTGGTTGAAGCTGTTCAGAAAACAGCAAAGCAGCTTGAAGGGGCATATGGAACGGTTGTGCTTGACCGTCGTGATCCGAGCCGTCTGGTTGTTGCCCGTTCAGGAAGCCCGATAGTGATCGGCTTTGGGGTTGGTGAAAACTTCCTGGCTTCTGATCAACTGGCTTTATTAAGTGTCACGCGTCGTTTCATGTACCTTGAAGAAGGTGATGTCGCAGAAATCACCCGTAGAAGCGTCACCGTTTTTGATGTGCAGGGTAATCAGGTTGAGCGTGACATTACCGAATCGAATGCGGAACATGATGCCGGAGATAAAGGTCAGTACCGGCACTTTATGCAGAAAGAAATTTTTGAACAGCCGAACTCGCTGAAACAGACGATGGAAGGACGGGTAACACATAACTCGGTCATTATTGACAGTATTGGCGGCAATGCAAAAGAGATCCTGAGTAAAGTTGAGCATGTTCAGATCATTGCCTGTGGCACATCATACAACTCTGGTATGGCGGCCCGTTACTGGTTTGAATCTCTGGCCGGCGTCAGTTGTGATGTCGAGATTGCCTCTGAATTCAGATACCGTAACTTCGTTGTTCGTCCGAATAGCTTACTGATTACCTTATCCCAGTCCGGAGAAACCGCAGATACGCTGGCTGCTCTACGCATTGCCAAAGAAAAAGGCTACATGGCCGCTATGACTATCTGTAACGTTTCCGGTTCTTCTCTGGTGCGTGAATCGGATTTTGCCTTCATGACTCGTGCCGGAACTGAGATTGGTGTGGCATCGACGAAAGCCTTCACTACTCAGCTTGCGGCGATGCTGATGCTTGTTGCTGCACTGGGACGTCAGAAAGGCAATATTGATGCAGAAAAAGAAGCCGATATTGTTCAGGCCATTCATGAACTGCCGGTACAGATTGAAAGTGCTTTAGCATTTGATAAAGAAATTGAAGCACTGGCTGAAGACTTCGCCGATAAGCATCATACGCTGTTCCTGGGACGTGGTGAGTATTATCCGATTGCGATGGAAGCGGCCTTAAAGCTAAAAGAAATTTCTTACATTCATGCAGAAGCGTATGCCGCCGGTGAACTGAAGCATGGACCTCTGGCTCTGATTGATGCTGATATGCCTGTCGTGGTGATTGCTCCGAATAATGATCTGCTGGAAAAACTGAAATCCAACGTTGAAGAAGTTCGGGCCCGTGGCGGATTACTCTACGTCTTTGCTGATGAGAAAGCCGGCTTTGAAGCAACGGAAGGCATGAAAATCATCAAGATGCCACATGTACACGAAATCACAGCGCCGATTTTCTACACCGTACCGATGCAGTTGCTCTCGTATCACGTCGCTTTGATCAAAGGAACGGACGTCGATCAGCCACGGAATCTGGCAAAAGCCGTTACGGTGGAGTAATAAAGTATCATATCAAAATGGCAGCGATCGGATCGGGACGCTGCCATTTTTAACACGAAAATAGCTATTTATGTAACCATCCCTGAAAAGTCATCGCTCGGTATAGAAATACTGAAAAATAGCAATAGCTCAGGTTGGATTAATGCATTTTTCATCTTAAATAAAAAATACGTTATTCTAATATATAAATATTTTTATATAGTGCAACGTGTTAATTATGTGTCTATTAACGCATGTTATTCCAGTTAGAGATTTTATCTTCCCAGACATATGCAGAGTTCATCACAATATCTCTGGCAGTTTTAGGTTTTTTACCGGTTAATATTTCAAAGTCATTTGAAGGTCTGTCTAAAAGTCCATCTCTGATTGATGTATCATTGCTCACAAGATCATCGCCGGAAAACGGAACCGGAGATTTCGAAAAGTCTCCTGTAATACGGCGGGGAACGTAAAGGTTTTCCAGATATTGATAGAATGATTCATCATCAAGACCTTGATAAATAAAGTTCCTTCCGGAAACTTCATTAACCAGTTCACACAGTTCCCGAATCGAAACGGATTCCCGGCCGAAAATGTTGTAAGACCTGAAACTTTCGCCTTTACCTAATAATGAAGCTGTTGCAGCAGTAGCAGCGTCGTCTTTTGCGATTAAGGTTGCTTTGCCTTCCTGCGCTGAACTGGCCCAGATATTGTCAGACATCATGGCAAACATAGGATACATGGTTAAATAGTTTTCAAGGTATAAGCTATTTCTCACGGCGGTATAAGGGTGACCTGTACTCTGCAAATATAGCTCGGTTCCGGTATGGTCTGGTGTCACGTCTAAATGCTCATATCCGGGTTCAGTCGCACCGACAAAAGAGCTATACGTGATGTGTTCGACACCCTGATTGATCGCGGCATTGATTGCATTGGTATGCTGTTGAATTCTTTTCCCAATGTCCAGACCCGAAATAATATAAATTCGGTCTCCACCCTTAAATGCTCTATTTAATGAATCAACGTCATCATAGTTTGCTTCAAATACAGAAACACCAGCTTTTTTCCAACGTTCCAGTTTTTCTTTGGGAACATAATTTAGATTCAAACAAGTGAAAGTTAAATTCTCACCACCGACTTCGTTTATCATATTTTCTGCAACACGACCGGATAGTTTTCCATCAGCACCTGTAACAATGTAACGCATAAAAACTCCTTTATTTAAAAGTGATAATTATTAATTATCCGCATATGATTATTGTATCTTATCGGGCGGCGCAGTAAAAATAGAAATATATGATGTTTGCAGTGAAACACTATCCCTGTAATTATTACATCTGATGGTTCAATATTTCGGGAAGGATATATTCTAAAGAGTTAATATTTTCGAAAGTTTGTAGAAATTGAATTTATCGATCTGATTAAAGACTGGTGGCGACTTCAAATTTCTGCCTGAAAGTAATTCTAGAAAATAGTCATGATTGATTAAATATTTATAATTCTATACATATAATTTGTTATTAATGCCTATGGAGTCGAAGAAAGAGAAAGTATTCTGAGGTTATTTGGGGACAAACTCCATTCTGGAAAGCCATCTCAAATATGACACCTGTTGAAAACAGCATATAGGAGACGGCTTAGATTGAACTAGGTTTGTGCATGTTTATGCAAAATACATTACAATTAATATACCGCATTGATATATAACCATTTGATTTTATATCATATGTAATATTTTAAAATTGGTATTTATTAACGCATTTGTTTCCAGTTTGTAACTTTGTTTTCCCAAACGTACGCAGAATCCATAACAATATCTCTGGCTGTCTGTGGTTTTCTTCCGGTTAAAATTTCAAAATCATCAGAAGCGACGTCTAACAGTCCATCCCTGATCGATGCATCGTTACTCACGATGTCATCTCCTGAGAAAGGAATCGGAGATCTGGAAAAATCGCCGGTAATATGACGAGGGACATGCAATTTTTCCAGATACTGGAAGTATGCCTCTTCATCAATACCCTGATATGTGAAGTTCATACCTGAGACTTCATTCACTAGTTCACAAAGTTCTCGGATAGAGACAGATTCCCGGCCAAAGATATTATAAGCCCTGAAATCTTCACCTTTACCCAATAATGATGCAGTTGCGGCGGCGGCGGCATCATCCTTTGCGATTAAAGTTGCTCGGCCTTCCATCGCTGAACTTGCCCAGATATTATCAGCCATCATGGCAAACATAGGATACATCGTCAGGTAGTTTTCAATATATAAGCTATTTCTCACCGCGGTATAAGGGTGGCCTGTACTTTGTAAATATAGCTCTGTCCCTGTGTGGTCAGGCGTCACATCTAAATGGGCATATTCAGGCTGCGTTGCACCGATAAATGAGCTATATGTGATATGTTCGACTCCCTGATTGATGGCTGCATTGATTGCATTGGTATGCTGTTGAATCCTCTTACCAACTTCGAGACCAGAGACAATATAGATTCGGTTTCCACCCTTAAAAGCGGTATTTAATGAGTCGATATCATCATAGTTGGCTTCAAATACTTCTACTCCTGATTTTTTCCATCGTTCCAGCTTTTCTTTTGGAACAAAATTCAAATTCCAGCAGGTAAATATTAAATTTTCTCCACCAACTTCTTGAATCATATTTTCCGCAATACGACCGGCTAATTTGCCATCAGCACCTGTAACAATATAACGCATAAATGCTCCTTGATATCAAAATAATTATTCTAAGTCTATTTGTGCATATGAATACTGTATCAAAGCTTTATTTTCAATAAAAATATAAATTTATTATATGTCTCATGAAATATTTTTGTGATAGCTGTTGCGTTGTTATGCGTAATGTGTGAATTTATATTCTTTAATGGGAAGGGGTAAATGATGGAATACACCAGTTTGATTGCATTTACATTTGCGGCGGTTCTTCTGAATCTCAGTCCCGGACCTGATTCTTTCTGCCGGATATTCAGTCTGGGAAGCATTGCTGGTGAGTCTGATTGTGCCGGCGACCGCATTACCGATTGATATGACGGCTGGTTTGTCTGGCGGGATGCTGGCGACTATGTCTCAGAATAATCGCCGATTAACTGTGAGCCTGAATTATCTATCTGGGCTGGCCTTGTTATTGATAGGTTTATCTCTGATCTATAGTCACCTGTGGGAATAAACTTTCACCGGTTCTCAGAACAAAATCCAACCATAAAAGATCAACACATCCTGCTATGGATGTAAGACCTCTGGCATTCCACCCTGAGTATATTTTTCGGCAAATGCTTCAAGCGTCAGTCCGGCATTGTTGCGGATATTCGCATCGCAGCTTGCCTGATAGAGCTTTCTGGCAATCTGAAATTCTCCTTTGATAATGGCACCCATAATCGCCGTATTACCCCGTTTATCCTGAATACAGGCATTTGCACCCCGTTCAAGTAATAGCTCCGTTGCATCCTTCTGGCCGTTATAGGCAGCAACCATGAGTGCAGTATAGCTTTGAGGATTACGCTGATTAATCGGAAAACCGGCATCAAGGAACGTATTGAGTACTTCGGTTTCACCAATTCTGGCAGCGGCAAAGAAAAGCCGGATGAGTTCATCCGAATCAGTATGCTTTGATGTTGATGGCTGATCTGGTTGTGGACCGGCTGCAAAGCACCAGCAGGGCAGCAGGAGTAAAAAAAGTGATAACAGTTGTTTCATTTTTGGCCTCATATTATCTATATTGATTAATCTGATTCGGATGGAAACATCAATAGAAAGCAATGTGCCGTACACTTGCGCTGAAATGGTATAAGACGGAAATTGGCCCACGAGACTGCTTCTTATTCGGGCAGAAAAGAGCTGTGTTGTCTCGTGGGCCAAACTGATTACATTTGAGTGAGTTTGATTACATCAGCAAGCTTGGCATCTACTGCCTGCGTCAGTCGGGTACCGTAATCCTGATCGGCCCGGTAGAAGTAACTCAGCATCGTGTTCTTGATTTTCTGGTCTTTCACTTTGCCGAGATCTGCTGCCATATTGACGATCAGATCCTGCTGGTCCTGATCGCTGAGGCTGCGGTAAAACACTCCCGCCTGATAGAAATTACGGGGTTTGCTGATCGGCGCCTGCTGTACTGTTCCGTTGAGTTTTGTATTCACAAAACGGTATTGTGTATCTTCAGACCAGTCCAGATTTGAGCTGGGCTCATAATTTACGTCTGATGCTGTGGCGTTGATATTAGTGGCTCCATCCTGATTATGGTTCCTGACCTGTACAAGAGGACGATTGATCGGTAGCTGTGACACATTGGCGCCGACACGATAGAGCTGAGTATCCGCATAGGCGAACAAGCGTCCCTGTAGAAGCCGGTCTTCCGATGGCTCTACTCCCGGAATCAGATTTGAAGGCGCAAAAGCTGCCTGTTCAGTTTCCTGAAAGAAGTTATCCGGAACCCGGTTGAGTGTCATCGTACCGACTTTGGTTTCCGGCACACCCAGCCACTCTTTGGTTGCATCCAGTCCGTTGTAATCCAGTTTGAAGAGTTCCTGCGGCGTCAGTGTCTGAACATAAAGATCCCATTTCGGATAGTTGCCGGCACCGATCTGCTGATACAGATCATTGGTCAGGTGGTTAAAATCTTTCCCCTGAACCTCGGCAACTTCCTGCGGACGCAGGCTCTTTATCCCTTGTTGGCTTTTCCAGTGAAATTTAACGTAGTTGACATCGCCACTGGCGTTAATCCATTTATAAGCGTGGACTCCGAAACCGTCCATTGTGCGATAGCTGGCTGGTGTGCCGAGATTTGAATAAACCCAGGTCAGCATGTTGGTAGAACCAGGTTCATGGCTGAAGAAGTCGAAGAATCGGTTGGGATCCTGAACATTCGTCACCGGAGATGGTTTCAGAGAGTGAACCATATCAGCAAACTTAATGGCATCCCGGATAAAGAAGATAGGTAAGTTATTACCGACCAGATCCCAGTTACCCTGATCCGTATAAAATTTGGTGGCAAATCCGCGGGGATCTCGTAGCGTTTCCGGAGAACCTTTCGGATGGATGACCGTTGAAAAACGGACAAATACCGGGGTTGTTTTGCCTGATTTGGTAAAAGGTGCCGCTGTGGTCAGCGAACTGAAATCGCCACTGGAGACAAATTCACCATGTGCTCCGGTGCCACGGGCATGAACAACACGTTCAGGGATCCGTTCTCTGGCAAACCGTTGTAATTTTTGTATCAGGTGAACATCCTGCAGTAAGACACTGCCATTGCTCCCTGCTGTCAGAGAATTCTGGTTATCACCGACCGGAGCACCATTGTCCCGTGTCAGTGTCTGAGCCTGACTTGTCAGAGTCAGCCCCAATCCCATCGCTATGATTAAAAAGCCTTTTGACGTACGCATAATTGTTTCCTTCGTGTATGACAAAAGCCCTTTTCTGCCCGAAACTGAGTATACACTTATGAAAGTTTATGAATAAAACGAATATTAACGATTAATTTGATGCAAAAAATCGATTAAAAATATGATGAGATCGAGGTGTTATTTCATTTGTTACATTGGGAATGACATTATTTTTAATACGGGATTCATAAAGGGAATATTAGCAGATTGACTTTATTGTATTGATTGGTGTAGGTATTTTTATTGATATTTTCATATGTTATCCATACTGATAAATTAATTTATATAGTAATGAAAAATATTAATGAATTTGATGTTATTCATGATAATTGTCAATTAGGAGAAATATATCTTACATAAATGCTATTAGCATCAATTAAACCGTAAAGATCATTGCAAATCCCAATATAAACCAGATTGACCCGTCTAGCATAAAACGCTCGACGTCAATGGTAAATAAAAGGAATTACACAATGATAAAAGAGCCTAATCATCTATGCTACCCATCAGAATCGCGTGATCCGGCGACATTGAATATTGGCAAAGATTTTTTCTATCCAATTCTTGGGGACTCCAATCCGATGAAGCGGATTAAGCAGCAAATCCGCTTTGCATCAGAAGTCAGCTTTCCGGTATTTATTTCTGGTGAATCGGGTTGTGAGAAAAAGGACGTGGCTTACAATATTCATTATCACAGTCAGCGTTGCCGGGAACCATTTGTCTGTGTCCCGGCCAATATTCACGATGCCAGGGCTTACCGGGAGCACCTCTGTCGTTGTATTGATCAGGCATGTGGTGGCTCGGTTTATCTTGAGGAGGTTGACAGCCTGGAACCACTGTTTAAAGATGAGCTGATTTTTTTATTTACACTGGATGCATTTCAGGAAAAATTAAGAAAAAACAGAGTCCGGCTGATTATTTCGTGTACTGAACCTTTTTATACTTTACCTACCGAGCAACAGTTTATCGCCAAAATATTAGGTTCATCTGTCCCTCAGTTTAACTTTCACTTACCACCACTCCGAGAAAGAAAACAAGATATTGAACAGCATATTAAATTTATTTTTAGTCGCCTTGACCGACAGGTTTTATTTTCTGTTGACGCAATGGAAATGCTGAAAAAATATGAATGGCCGGGCAATATCAGTCAGTTACAAAATATATTATTGTCAATAATTGCATTAGCCAAAACTGAAATTACCGCAGATGATCTGGATGATTTAGGTATTTGTCAGAGAATGGAAGAGAAAGAGGATCTGATCGAACATCTGATTCACCATGATCAGGCATTCTGGTCGAATATGCATCCGGCTCTGTCAAAGGCACTGCTGTTTTTAAGCCAGCATTTTCAGGAAGATATTTCACTCAATCAGATTGCCGGAGCCAGCTATACCAGTGCTTCCCACCTCTCTTATCTGTTCCGGGAACACCTGGGAAGTTCATTTAAATCACTTCTTTGTCAGCTTCGAGTTCGTGAAGCACAACATCTGATGACGACCAACCCACTGCTCAAAATCACGGATGTATGTATGAGTGCCGGGTTTGGAGACTTAAGTCATTTTGAAAAAATGTTCAAACGTTATGTCGGGTGCACCCCCAGACAGTTTCGTCAGGAGCAGCGCCAGGAAAGCGATTATTCCATGGCCTGCTGAATTGCTTGATAACCCATGATTATTCATTGATTGGGCCAAGTTATTCAAAGCCCCTGCTTCTAATATGAAACTAAGTCACAGGATGACGTCAGGGAAGCCGGAAGATGGAAATCGATGTACAGAAGTTGTTAAGTGAATTGACACCCAAGGTTTCACGAAATACGCAGTTGAATCTGGTCGCTGCCTCACTTGGTCGGGCTGCTGAAAATGCGACGCAGGTTCAGCAGCAGATCCAAACTATTGTCGTAACCAACAGTGCATTGAGTTCAAGTCTGATTTATTCCATTGCACTGAAAAGTACGTCGTCCTGAGCCGGCTTTGAAAGGTGAATCGTCACCTTTCATGACTAAGAGGAGCATATCTATGCCAGTAAATGATGCGGTTACCGATTCTGTAACCCAGGTCAACACAGAAGCCGTTGGAAGTACTCCAGCAGTGGCCGGCGGGAATCTGTTGATGTCCACCAGCCATGCAATGGGACTTACTGCTCTCAGTAGTGTGAGTGCGAACCAGCAGGCAACTTTGGTCCACCAGACCTCGACGGTACAGGGAGTCAATTCACTGTTGAGTACAGGCAGTGCAATTGTCGGTCGTAGTGTCGAGCTTATCCTTGAACCTAGCAAGAAAAGCTAATTAGTGAACTCAGGAGAATATTATGCCAGTAAATGAACAAGTTACCGATTCAGTAACTCAGGTGAATACGAAAGTTGTCGGGGAAACTCCCGCGATGGCAATGGGCAACCTGTTGATGTCGACCAGCCATGCGTTAAGTAATGCTGCACATAACGCAACTGCGGCACAGCAACAGGCACAGATCACCATGCAGGCCGCGACCGTGCAGGGTGTCAATTCTCTGATGGCCATTGGTTCTTCCGTCATTGGACGGGGTGCTGAAGGCATCATTGAAAAAGGTTAATCCTGTTGGCGTTAACCTGAATCCTGTCAAACACCGCATGCTGGTGTGAGCAGGCAAACTTTAGTTAATCGATGTTTATTAACCAAAGGTTTATTCAATCAACGTTTTATTCAATCAAATAGCAAAAGGAAATCACAATGCCAGTGAATGAACAGGTGACAGATTCGGTCACACAAGTGAATACAAAAGTTGTCGGTGAGACGCCAGCAATGGCAATGGGTAACTTACTGATGTCAACCGGTCAGGCTTTGGGTACAGCTGCTCATAATGCGACGGCTGCTCAGCAGCAGGCTCAAATTACGATGCAGGCTGCGACAGTGCAGGGCGTGAACTCGCTAATGTCTATCGGTGGCTCGGTTGTTGGACGTAGTGCTGAAGGCATCATTGAGAAAGACTAATCAATCAGTGCTTTCATTACCTTTGCCGGTTATGCCGGCAAAGGTATTTAAAAGGAGCATAGGATGAAAGATACCGTACTTCCTCCTGAACCGGATCAGAGTGCTTTCAACTCTGCTTTTCAGTCAGTTGCCCAGTCAACCGCGCTGGCGTTATCAGATGCGACAGACAACCTGCGCAACCTGAATACGATCAGTACGACAGCAATTGGTACTGCATTGAGTCAGATGCTGGAAACCGGAGATCTGAGATATGCCCACATTATTGAGCAGGCTCAAAAGGTCGTGACCAATGGTGCGGATAACTTTGGCGTCGTCGGGGAAAAAGTTGCCACAGTGTTGTACGACTCTTCCAAATAATCTTCGTGGCTGGCACGGACCAGCCCGGTTCTGAAGAGAAATTGAGGCCACAGATCCTGATTCAATCGACTCAGTTATTTCCGGATTTCTTCATCGAAAATCAGGTTCATCAGGAAAACGTTCATCAGGAACAAGCAAGGAGTGACGATGCAAGAGCAGAAACCCCGATATGAAAATGAATCCGGACAGGAGTTGCCGCGGCAGACGATTGAACATTTCAATACATTGCAGGCATATACTGCCCAACCCACCAGTCTGTTGGAAACCACATTGGCTGATACATTAGGACTGTCGATGCATAATGCCATCACCAACCAGCAGCAGTCGCAAATGACAACCGCAGCTTCGATTACCAATGCTTGTGCCCGGCTACTGCAAACCCAGACCAGAACGATGGCATCTTCAACGAAAAAAGCTGAGAGTGTGGAGCCTGCCATCTTTGTGGATGGTTCTGATCGTCTGTCCCCTGATACGAGTGATGCGGAGAGTGATGGATTGGAAGAACAGCAAACCAAGCGATTTAATTTATTCAGGTTTTTAAAACGGAATAAAAAAGAGGCAGAGGAATGAGTAGTCAACCATCGTTCAGTGCAGATGTCGGGCAACAACTGAACCAGATTCAGGAAGCTACGGAAAGCCGGATGCAAGAGATCCGGCAGATGGTCCGTCAGAGTCAGGATAAGTTTGAGACAGTGCAGATGGACGAAAATGTACAGAAGGTTCATCAGGAAGTGAATCAGATGTTTGAAGACGTTCACACCCAGATTGAGCAGGAAATGCAAAAAATCAATCAGCAACTTCAGCAGGTGTTGCCTGATCAGCACGCATAAACGAGGAAATTATGGCTAAGAAAGTGAATGAACAAATTACAGATGCAATTACTCAGACCAATACCCAGGTACTGGCGAGTTCTCCGGCGAATGCGATGGGAAACTTCTATACCGCAATGAGTCTGGCGATGTCTAATCTGAATCATAATGCGACTTCGGCGCAGCAGCAGGCTGGCATTACGATGCAATCGGCTACCGTGCAGGGAATTAACTCGCTGACAGCTATCGGTACCGCGGTTCTGGGACGGGCTGCGGAAGATATTGTCGAGAAAGGTTAGGAGTTGCTGATCATCGAACTGAGAATCAAAAAGGGGATTCACCGATTATTGTTATTATGACAGGTAATATGGAGAATCCCCTTTAGACAGATGGAGAGCCGATTATGGCAAAGCAGGAAAGCGCTGATCTGGAGCAGGTCAATGAAATGATCGACCAACTGACAGAGTCTGCCATGTCAGACACGATGGGACTGCACATGCAAAATGCAGTGACTATCCAACAAGGCATGCAGGCAATCAGTAATGCTGCTACTTCAACAGCCTGTGCACTGATATTGCAGCAGGGCGGTTAATTTCTACCTTGATGAAGCACTATACTTTGGTGAGGAAGTATGTCTTGGTGAGAAAACATGTCTTGGTGAGGAACAATGTCGAAAGGATCAACCACTGAAAAGGCAAAACAGTCCGTTGCACAGTCAACGGCAATTGCCGTTCAGGATGCTGCCGACAATCTGCGTAATCTCAATACTATCAGCACGACAGCCATCGGGGTTGCTCTGGCACAATTGCTGGCGACCGGCGATGAAAAATATGTCAAGGTGATCGAACAGGCTCAGCAGATCATGGAGAAAGGGACGGCAAATTTCTCTGAGCTGGGTAATAAGGCGGCGGAGGTCGCTAAGAAATTTGATTAGACAAGACCTGACTAGTGCAATGCCATCGATTGTTATCTCTCATTTCTGCTGCACATTTTACTCGTTCCGGCAGACCCGGTTTTCCTGAATCTGCCTGTTATTTGAGTAAATAAACCGCTTTGGGTATATGAACCTCTATTTGGGCATGTAAACAGTCAGAATCAGCCGCGGGCCTGCTTTTTTATCGATCTGGCATAACCGGGATATTTGACCGCTTCCCTGACGGGCTGAGTCTAATGCATAAGTACATTGAGACTCGTTATCGAACTCTGCCAACAGAGCAGAATCCTGAGTACCGAATGTCCCCCACAATGCACTGATCAGACAGACTTTCTCTCGTTTTAAATAATGCTGAAAAGCATCAACACGTGCCATGTTCATTGCCATCTTCTGCCGTTCTCGCCGCTGACGAAACTGTTCCTGGTGAATCGAAAAAATTTCACACCAGAGTGGTGATGATGCCTGCCGGATACTGAAATCCGCATAAGAAGCGGTCCGTTTGTTACATGCTTCTACCCGATCATCTTTCTCCCGGTAGTGCAGGTATTGTTCATCAAGAAGATAACGAGGTGCGAACTCATGTTGTGCATCCGGATAATGCTGTATCAGAAGTTGCCCCAGCTCGACCACCAGCCAGGATTTTGCAAAAAACCGAACTTCCGGGTCAGCAAGATACTGACTAGCCCGCTCAAAGTCATAATGATCGGCAAAAAAGCGGAGAAGTTGTTGGGCGTTCATAGGCGCTCCTTATGTGATGGTTTTCTCCACTGTAAGCAACTGAGCATGGCAAATCTCGGCGTTTTCCCCTGAATTTTCCGAGAATAATGATGTGCATCAATTGGCATATTTAAGTTCCTTGGTAGATTTTCTGGTTAGGAAAAGTTTGATCACAAAGGGAAATATAAATATGAAGGAAATTGATAGTACCTTGTCTAGTAGAGCTGTTCATGATGATAGCCATCGATATTTTTATCCTCTATCTTTAGAGGAAAGTTTTTTTTTTGAAACTCATTAATGAATTGAATTTTAAAAACAACAATTTAATTATTGTCTGTCATGCAATTAAAAGTTTAATCCCATATATTTCTATATTGTCAAAACATAATTCATTACAGAAGGTACTTATAAAACCAAACTCTGTAGATAAAGATATAATTAGATATTTAGAAAATAATGAATATAATTTTGAATTATTAGATCGGAATGAGTTTTCTTCCAAAAGTAAAGTGGTATCTAAATTAAATTCCTTTACTGAAAATAAAGAATGTATACTGTTTGATATTGGTGGATATTTCTCATCTATATTTGACGATAGTGCAGTGATTAACAATATCATTGGTATCATAGAAGATACAGAAAATGGTCAGCAAAAATACGAAAACAAGAATTTATTGAATTCAAACATTCCATTATTTTCTATTGCTAGGAGTTTTCCTAAAGAAACTGAAGATTGGTGGGTAGGCCTGGCAATTTTATTTTCTGCAGAAAAGCAATTAAGGACTTTAGGTAAGACTTTTAATGGAAAGAGAATACTTGTCATAGGTTTTGGAAAAATAGGGAGAAGTATTGCACAGAGTTTGCAAAAATACGGTTACTCTGTAACTGTATATGATAAGGATTCAAGAAGACTGGTGCATGCATCATGTTTAAATTTAAATATAATAAAAGATAGATCTGAATTTGGAAAGTTCAATGTTATATTTTCTGCAACAGGAAATAAATCTATATCCGAATCCGACTTTCCATTATTTAAGAAAGTATGTTATTTTTTCTCAGTGACATCATCTGATGATGAGTTCGATATAGATTTTGATGATTTTAATTTAATCAAAGGAATGTTTTTCTCTAGTAATAAAAATGGAAATATTTACTTTTGCAATAAAGGGAATGCAGTGAATTTTCTAGATGGTGGGGAAATTGGATATTTTGCGCATATGGTTCAGGGTGCTATTGTATGTGCAGCTCAACGAATAATTGATAAGAATTATAAGTTAAACGTAATTAATGAACTTGAAAGTAAAGATGAAGTTTTATTATCAGATATATATTTGGAGACATTTTTGTGAATAGTACACTTGAAACGAAATTAAAGTCAATTGCTACCAATTCAATGAAGGATGCAGATCCTTCACATGATATGATGCATGTAGACAGAGTAGTTAAGAATTGTAAATATCTCAGTCAGTTCTGTCAGAATGTTGATATGGACGTTTTGATAACCGCAGCCTATTTGCATGATGTTATTAGTTACCCCAAAGATAGTAGTAAGAATAAGGATGCTTCACGACATTCTGCAGAATATGCAAGCCAATTGATGCGTGATATTCCAGAGTTTCCCGAAGAGAAAATGAAGCAACTGGAGCATGTTATACAAGCGCATAGCTATTCTAGTCAGATTGAAGCAGAGTCTATCGAAGCTCAAATCTTACAAGATGCGGATAGACTCGATGCTTTGGGTGCTATTGGTATTGCCAGATGCTTCATTGTCGGAGGAAAGTTTGCTTCTGCTATTAGTCATCCATCGGAGCCAAATCCTACAATAAACCAACGACCTCTTGATGATAAGAATTATATTGTTGACCATTTTTACAATAAGCTTCTGAAGTTGGAGCAGAAACTGAATACATCGGCGGCAAAAGAAATTGCTAGAAAACGTGGTCAGTTTATGCAGGATTTTCTGAATCATCTTTATGAAGAAATAGCAATTTAATCAATATACCCAAATGACCTCAAGATACAGTTTTAGCAGGAGTCACTGAGCTATGAATCGTACTGATTAAGTCAGTCTGAATCTTGCATCTTGAGGTTACCTGAGTATAAGCAATTGTATTGATGAGTATGATAAATACAAACTGTCCCCTGATTATCAGGGACAGAAGTTATAGAAAGGGGCACTTTTTTATCAAGGTATTTTTTGGATGAATCGATTTAAATCAATATTTAGACGAATGTAACTATTATTAATTTTCAAATATAAATAATATGAATGATTCTGCAATAAAGACTTTCTCTTGAAACCCCTTGATCAAGCTACATATATTCGTTTTCACCATTCTGAATTTTCTATCGTCATTTCTTTATTATCTTTTACTTAAAATGTGCAACCAATTTCAATTAGTGATTCCGATCCTCTTGAACTTACCGTGCTCATTATACCGTTACATTTATTATGACGGGTTTTGGTACGATCATTTTCATGTGGAATAGTCAATTAAAAACTGGTCGAACAACTTGCGAGGTAAATGAAAATTTTACAAATAATCAACCAAAATAATTAATAGAATACTATAAATAACACAAAATTGACTTATTTGTAGATAAATGATTATCGAATGATAATTCCTTGTAAAACAAATGGATAAGAATTAATTAAAGAAAATTATAAATAAAAATTCAAATTTTAATTTGACTCTTAAATATTCTATTTGATATAGATATTTACATAGTATTAACATATCAGCTATGTATTTTAAATTTAAATCAATCAATAGTGTTAATCCGATTATTAATCAATAAATCATTACTAACAACAGAAGTGAATATTAGGCTATGGATATGGAAAATAGAGATGTTATCATCATTGGTGGCTCGAAAGCCGGCGCTTGCCTTGCGAGACAATTAAAGTTATCGAATCCAGAATTAGATATTACGATTATTGAAAGAAAAAACCAGTTTAATAGTTGGGTCGGAGAGTCTACCCTTGAATCATTCTGGGATTATATGAACAAAGACTTACAACTTGGTCATTATCTTGATAGTAAGTTTATTTATAAACATGGACTGCGTTTCTTTTTCGATAATAATGATCATTCACTCCCAGTGAATCAAATGAGTGAAGTTGGCCGAAGTTGGTACCACTCGATTCCTGCTGTACAAATTGACAGGCAAGTATTTGATAACGATATGGTCACGTTTAATCGTGAAATCGGAGTTGAAGTGCGTATGGGAGAGTCTGTCTCAGATCTTGAAATCGATGGAGAGCAGGGTCATACGGTTATTACCTCTAAAGGAACTTACAAATGTCGTTACCTTGTTGATGCCAGTGGTTTCTCGTCACCTCTTGGTAAAAAATTGGGACTGATTGAACCCCAAGACATCAAATACTCTGTCAGTTCTATGTGGGGACGATTCAAGTTTACCAATGCCATCGATCAACTTGGTGGGACGAGTTGGCATGAAAGAACAAATTTCACAACTCGCCAGTTATCGACCAACCATTTTATGTACAAAAATTACTGGTTTTGGTTAATTCCCCTCGATGAACAAACCGTCAGTATTGGTTTAACGTCAAAAGACTCTCAACCAGATTTGGGGATAAAGAATCAGGCTGCTTTCATTGAATTTCTTCAGTCTCATCAGTGCATGAAAGAAATTCTGGGTGATCAGTTTGAAATTCAGGATTTCCAGCTGATGAAACGCTTGTCTCGCCGGGCAACAGTATCTTTCTCTAAAGATCGGTGGTTTCTCACTGGAATGTCGTCTGGATTCTTAGATCCGATGATTTCTCCCGGATCGGCTTATCTGACAGATGCAAATCGTATGATTGGAGAAATCATTCAGGCGGATTTAGCCAATGATACAACAACGTTTGAGGGAAAAATCAAGGCTTATAATGGCTATTTATATCGTTGGTATGAAAGCTTTAAACGTCACATCACCGGTAATTATCATGGTAGTTATGAAGTTCACCGTACTAATATCAATGCCTCACTAATTCATTGGTATGGCTCAATTTTACCCAAATCATTCGCGAAGAAATATGGTTATACCGAAAGTATCAATAGCATGACTCAGGAAGAAATTTATCAACAGATTGATAAAGAAGTCATGATGTCTGGTATTTATCGCGTGCATCAGCTTGCACAAGAATTCGAAGACGTTATCAAAGGGCATGAATACCGTCTCAATCAGGGAGAGTTTTTCGATATTGTCTTAAAAGAAGATCAAATGATGCATTCTTTTACCCGAGGAAAATATTTCAATATGTCGTGTGAAGAAATTATCGATCACGACATGCTTCGTGCCGTCTATCGTAACTTCATATATAGCATCCATGATTTCAATAATACCCAGCTTAATGCCAGTGAAGAAAAGCTGTCTCATGCAATTGAATGTGCTATTTCAGATCAACTTTCTCTCGCTGAGACGATGAAGTTACTTCTGAAAGAAGCAGCTTAAAGAAGGATAAGAGTATGAATATGAAGACTCAACCATTAGACAATATTGGTGTGATCATTCAAGCTCAGGATCAACAAATAAGCGATATTCATCAATTGCCTATCCAGGATCTGGAAGAGGAAATACTGAGATCGGGTCTTGTGTTGCTGAGAGGGTTTAATCCAACGAATGATAAAGAAATGGAAAGCTTTGCTCAAAAGCTTGGCCCTCTGCTGGCATGGGATTTTGGCTATGTTTTAGATCTCAAAATACAGCAAGATCCGGCAAACCATATTTTTAGTCGGGGACGGGTCGAGCTCCACTGGGATGGGGCGTTTGCAAATGAGACGCCTCGTTACAACTTTTTCCAGTGCTTAGAGAGTAGCGCGTCATCTGGTGGCGGGGAAACCATTTTCCTCAATACCACGAGATTACTTGATTCTCTTCCTCAGGATACTTTCGAGGAGCTGCAATCAAAATCTGTAAGCTATTCAACAAAAAAAGTCGCGCACTATGGTGGAGATATTCATGTGCCGTTATTGAGTCAGCATCCGGCCACGCAGCAGATGAGAATACAATTTGTCGAGCCATTTAACGAAGATAATCAAGATGTGAACCCGGTTCAGGCCTTGGTTTCGGGGCTAGAAAAATCAAAGAGCGATGAATTCCTCCACCAGATGATCCAGCTCTGCTATCAATCCCAATATATCTATAATCATGTCTGGGAAAAAGGCGACTATCTCCTTGTGGATAATCACACCATGCTACATGGGCGAAGACGATTTCAAAGTGAAGGGTTATCCAGACACCTGAAGCGTGTTCATATTTTGTAAGAACCACGCTATACCTGCTCCCAATAAATTAAGTGCACTCTTTATTGGGAACAGGTGTTTTATTTCTCGGGTATAACTATTGATGAAATTTTCATGAATAGTGATTTCTCATGAGTTGAGTACTATGTTATTTAAACGAAAAAATACCTATGTTTTTTTTCTGGCTTTATTTTATTGTGTCTGGAGCATTCAGTTTTCTTACGGGTACACCTGGCAAGATCTTTGGGATCATTGGATGACAAGCGCCACAATGGTCGTCGGCTCGTTGGTTGCGGGCTCAACGCCACTTGGCGGGGGCGCTGTTGCTTTTCCTGTACTGACCAAAGTGCTTCATTATTCCTCTCAGGATGCGCGGGATTTTTCAATTTTAATTCAATCTGTAGGGATGACTTTCGCCACGCTCTTTTTTATTGCCAGAAATGTATCTATTGATTGGAAAGTTATTATATTTTTATTGCCATTTACAGTGATAGGGCAATTTCTGGGGTATTTTATTTCTGTTGATGAATCGAGCGTCAAAGTTATTTTCAGTATCTTCTTAATTTTATTTTCTTTAATTTTTCTTTCTCATAAGAAATTTATCATTCAGAATGCTCTGTATTTCCACATTGGTTTAATGCCTGTGGGGATTATATGTGGTGCACTTTGTGCTTTCATTGGGTGTGGGTCAGACACTTTACTCTTTTTTTATTTGATTCTTTTCAGCAAAAGGCAAACGCTGGAGACCATTCCAACGTCTGTTTGCTTTATGGCCATCAATTCATTACTCAGTATTTGTGTTCAATCTATGCTGTCGGGAGGTTCATCCGTCC
Organism: Vibrio mangrovi; assembly: GCF_024346955.1. Lineage (NCBI taxonomy): Bacteria > Pseudomonadati > Pseudomonadota > Gammaproteobacteria > Vibrionales > Vibrionaceae > Vibrio > Vibrio mangrovi. The sequence goes on from NZ_AP024883.1 coordinate 658,681, forward strand.
ATATCAATGTTTATGATGCATGGTTTTTCGCTGCGCCAATTGTTGCTGTTGGTGCGCCTCTGGGCGGGAGAATACTGACACAAATCAACCCTTATTTCCTGTATCTGCTGATTTATGTTCTGATCGCTGTTGAAGTGATTTCAACCATTATTCTGGTTGATTTCGAGTTCCTTTATAAATCTGCGATGTTCGTTGTGATGTCTTATTCAATACTAAAATTCATGCAATATGCCATCAACAGACCGGTACTGATAGAAGAAAGCCAGAGCTGATATTTAGCCACATTACCTATGAAGACCTCACTGAATCGTGCCAGTATCGGCGTTTTCCCCTGAATTTTCCGAGAATTCCCGCAGCCAGTGTGGGTGGAAAAGCGGATGATCCTGATGAGGCCAATCCGGCTTGGGCAGATTGATGGGAGAAGAATATGCGTCTGTTAGATATTGTTATTTTAGCCTGGTTAGGTGTACTAACCTGTATAGCATTGGGGCTGATACCGATGTGACCTGAGTTCTGTACAGAACCCAAACCAGCTCAGAGTATGCGCTTGTCGCATACTCAAAAGGTGTGAGGATAAGGGAAGTGGGCCGGATCCCGAAGACTATTCAGCCCAGAACCATTGGAGAGCTGATTGCAGAGCCGGCTGGTTGATCGTGTCCCGGAAGCTTTTGTCTGTGATTTCTGAGCCTTCATGAGTTTCCCGGTAAACAATCCCCAGTTCCAGACACTGAGCCTGAAGGATTGGAGGAAGCTGACCCAGTTGCATCATCACTTGTCGCAATGCGGTTTCCGGACTGTAAGGCAGCGGGTTATTCAGAAACTCCGAGACGATCCGGTACATCGGATTCCGGCTTTGCCGGACTTCGGTGTTAGTGGCGAAGTCTCTGCTCCACTGCATACGGGTGCCATACAGATAACAGCGGATCGAATGCATGATCAGCCAGTAATTTTCCCGGACAGAGCCAGGATCCGGCCATTGGTGATGACACAGGCAGGCGAATAAGGCTACGGCGAATTTACTCCGGGCATCCGGATCGGACTGGACCAGCGCCCGCATAATCGCATCATTGAGCCGGGTAAAAATACGGTGTTCATCCGGTGGTGAAATCATGATTGAGTGTTCGTGGACGGATGATGCTCTTTTCAGCGGCTGAAAACCGACTGAGAACTTCTGTTGTTTCAGCCAGCGTTCATTCAATCGGCCTCCGCCAAGCCAGTCGACGTGATTGAGAGGATTAATTGGCCAGCGCCGGGGCTGTTCCTTAGATGTTCTGTGCGGGGAGGTTATCGGATAGGTATTTTCAGTGCCGGAGGACTTTGTATGCACAGCTTCTGTGTTGAATGCTCCGGAGCCTGAATGACCGGAATCACTCAGGTCTGGCGGCATCATGTAACCCAGCCGTTCAGGGATGAAGGCCAGATAAGCGAGTTGGTAGGCCAGTTGCTGTGCCAGTGCCGGTTCGGCTTTTGCCATTAATGCGGCACTAAAGGCCGCATAATACAGTTGTACCGCTTTCATACCACCTCCGGCATTTATTCTGTCTGTGGCGCATTCAACGCTTTGACGGAACTGTTGTATTGCGGGAGCGCTTCGACAAATCGATTGATAACCTGTTCGGCAACCGCAGCTTCGACCGGTGGTTCTCCGACATAAGTATCGACTTCTGTCCGGATATGACCGCCGGTCAGGGCATCTTTTTCCTGTTGAACCACGATGGCATGGATGGCCTGGCAAAAAGCAAATGCATCGGTTTTACAGTAGATCCGGTGCTGGCTGCTGGTATTGCCTCCGTTTTTATAACGGGGAGCAGCGTAAGAGACCATATAAGGTTGTGTGGTTGGATCATTACCGATCAGTTCTTCACAGGAAAAGAGAACAAAGTCGGTCGAACGGTATGTTTCCATCATGTCGTTACAGATCGGCAGATCAGCTTCGATAGCCAGATTGTAATCACAGAAGAAGATATCAATCCCCGGGATCAGGTTGCGGATCATGGTGTTAAATGCGTTCTGTACACCTTCCGGCAACTCATCCTGCTCCGGGAGTTGCTGATAAGGTACCGATTTTACCGAGTAGGCTTTTTTCCAGCGGGCCAGCATTCCGTCACCGGTACTTTTATCCTTGTCTTTATAGGCAACTTTATAACCGCTGTCGAATAAGTCCTCAACATCCGGTTGATCGGTGAGGAAAGCAAAGTGACGGCCATCAGTGGCTTCACATAAGCGAAATAGCAATTGTCTCATTCTCTTTCTCCAGGTTGAGTCATGACAAGATGATCGTATGAGGTCTTGCGTGGGAAAACTTGGCTGAATAGATGAGTTATGGCTGCTTTTTGATGAACTCATCCGGTGTGGTGCCAGCAGTGAGTGGCAAATCCCCGTGAGTTCGCGAAGATGTGGTTTGAGCTGACGTGTTTTGATTCGATGTGTTGTCTGCTGAGCAGGACTACTGCTGGTGTGGTTCGGTGCCGTTGGCTGTCGTGGTGACCGGATTGACTGCTGCGGCTGATGAATCGTTAAAGGGACAGTGAATTCCATTTCAGGAACTGTGTGAGGTTTTTCATCATCATCTTCATCATCCGGAACGCTATCTGATGCGGGGAATGAATGTGAATGGACTTCTCTTGGCCGCTCCATCTGTGTGTGAGTCTCTGAGGCTGTTCCCTCCGGTTGCGGATAAGTGACAAACGTTTCTGACGGCATATCGTTCAGGTAGTGAGGGAGATTCTGTAAGAAGTACTGATAGGGATTGCATTGATCCGGAAAAGAAGCGACCTGATCAGTGGGCTGTCGCGCAGAGGCCGGTGCTTTAGTTGTCCGTTTCCCCTTCAGTTGTGAGGCCTCAGACAGAGCATTCTCATGACCCGGTTGTTGAGGCTGATATTGACTCTGTGATAACGGGGACGACTGTTCAGAGACAGATTGTTCTAAGGTAGATTGCTCTGAGACAGGCGATTTTAAGACCGATGATTTTAAGACGGTTTGTTCTGAGTCTGCCTGTTCTGAGACGGCCGGTTTTGAGACAACCGGTTTTGAGACAACCGGTTTAGAGGTCGTGTGTTTCCGGGCTGCATGTTTCGTGGTACGGCGGACGACGCGATAACCGGATGGGACCCAGATAACTCGTGTAATTCGGATTCGCCTCATGATATCTCCTTCCGTACCCGATGGTTCAACAACCAGATGTGCATTATTTCAGCTGGCTGGCGATCGCCTGAAATATCTGGTTCACCACTTTCTGCACTTCCGCTTTGGCCATAATTTGCAGTGTTTCCATCTCAGCGGTGAGCAGTCCTTTTTCCCGCTCAAGCTCGATCTGAAACTCTTCCTGTGTGAGTTCTCCCTCTTGCAAGGCCGTGGTCAGGGCCTCGAATTCTCCCTGCTTCTGGTTCAGGCAGTTTTTTACGGTGTTTTCTATAGTAGATTTCAGTGGTGACTGTTCAAACTGTGCTGCGACCTGCTCAACGACAGTATCAATGGAAAAGGACATAGTGCCTCCTTAAAGAGTTGTGATCATTGGGTTAAGGATTGGCGGTCTTTTTCGCCAGTTCACCCTGAGCAATGGTGTTGATGAGTCTCTGATACTGCTCCCGGTGGCGTTTGAGCAGAAAATCTGAGAGTTTGCCGTTTTTCTGATGTTGCTGCATATCCTGCTGCCATAACTTAGCCAGGATCTGAGCCTGTTTGTAAGTTTCTTCATTCATTGTGCGCCACTCCTGAAGCCGGACAAATCCACGAATGGATACATCCACATCCAGATATTGAGTCTGAAATTTATCGTAACGACGTTGCGTTGCAGGCAATGCAGCCATTTGAAGATAAAGCCGGTCAATCTGTCGGTTAATTTGCTGAAGCTGGGTCAGTGTCTGCGGATCAAAATCAGCGACCAGCTGAACTGAACACCCGGAGAGCAGAATGATAAGGCAGAAAAGCCAGCGGGAATAAGCCTTGAGCATAAAGAGATTCCTGATAATGAATGTCTTTTGATCATGCCGCTTCTGAGGAAAAATACCCGGTCAAAATGGCGAAGATACCCGTTGTTTCACCGATATTTATCCGCTAAAAACACGATAAAATCTGAAGTGTGGTGTTGCAGAGAGGATGTCAGATGACCGATATCATCAAACTCCTGAAAGCGATAGAGAAAGCTTTAAAGCCGAAACCTCCGAAACAGAAGCAAAAGCTGACCCCGAAGCAGTTTGCTCAGATGGCGAAGGTGAAATCATCCATTCATCTGTTTATGCTGCAACTGGCGACGCTTGATCGGGTAAAGGATGAATCGGATAAGCTGGTTCAGGATCTGGTTAAAACCTTTGTTCAGCAAATCCCACAGAAAATTAAAGAGGCTGAATCCGGACTTGATAAGGATTCGGAGCAGCAGGATTCAGCTAAGAGCTCCGCCGAAGAGCAGACTGATAATAAGAACGAGAAAAGTGATGGAGAGTCCGGCCACACTCACCATTCTGACGGCTGATTCCGGATAGTAGCTCTGCAGCCCGGGAAACAGAAAAGAGATATAAGACATCGCCGGAATTCCCAGATAGAAACTGCCGAGATAAGGAGATATTGGTTGTTGATAGAGGGTTGTCAGAACAATGGCATAAAGCAAATAGTAAGCCGTAAATTGCCATTGTCGTATTTCGAATGATTTCCATTGGAAAAGTACAATCATCAGCGGTAAAAATACCCATATCATGATTAACACACCCTAAAGGAAAGAACACATGAGTTTTGCTCAGGACTTAAACTGGATTCGCCGTAATATGCAAAGAACTGCTTATACTGTAGCACAGTTTGGTGACTGCCGGGACAAGAAAGTTGCGGTATGTACCCATCTGGATATGAAGATGGTGCCACTGTATGAAGGCTTTTTACAGCAAGGCGGTTCGCTGTTTGTGACCACTTGTAACCCGACCACTGTCCGTAATGAAGTTGTTGAATATCTGGCGGATTTGGGGGCAGTAACGCAGGCTGAACTCAATATGAGTGAGCAGGCATGGGAAGATTCTATTCAGCAGGCAATTGACTGGCAGCCGGATTATGTGTGTGAATTCGGCGCGGAAATCATGTCGAGAATCCAGCAGCGGGGAAATCAGAAAATAATTGCCGGGCTGGAAGGGACAGGTTCGGGGGTTGCCCGCCTGCAAGATGAAGCACTGACATTTCCTGTGTACAACTGGGATGATCTGGATGCTAAAGAAGGGCTGCATAATCGGCACATGGTTGGTCTGACCGCCTGGCAGGCGTTCTGTGAACGAACGCACCTGACGTTACATGAGAAAACGGTTCTGGTAATTGGTTACGGCTTGGTCGGGCAGGGTGTCGCCTTCTCTGCCAGAGCATATGGTGGTGCCGTTGTTGTGGCTGAACGGGATCCGGCCCGGCGTTTGATGGCCCAGTATGATGGCTGGCAGGTTGCAGACCCGGATGAAATGATCGGGCAGGCGGATGTGGTGGTGACGGCAACCGGAGCCAGAAATGTTGTCACACAGACACACTTACGCCAGTTGAAGAATGGGGCGTTTGTGATGAATGTCGGACACGTCAGTGATGAGATTGATACCAGCGGTCTGGACATGAGCCGGGCAGAAGAAGTGATGCCGTATGTGTTCGAGTATCAGCAGCAGGGCAAACATTTCTTCCTGCTGGCAAACGGTGCAATGTTTAATCTGACAGCCGGGTTTGGCGATAGTATCAATGCTTTTGATGTCACGCTGGCGATTATGGCCGCTGGTATGCAGCATATGATGGGCGAAGGTGCCAAAGCCGAGCCCGGTTTTTATCTGCTGCCTGATGAGGTATGGAAACCAGCGTTGAGCGCGGGTGCTGAAGCGGAAGCGGAATAGGAATGCGTTTGGCTCCGAAATATGACGCACAATTAGTTTTTGTGGCTTCGGAAACATGGGTGCTCTGTGCGCCAGTTACTCTTGCAGAGATGCAAGAGTAACCAGAAAATCTTTTTTGTTCGGCTTGGTTACACGTGGTTCAGAACCAGCTTTTACGGGCGTCCTGCCCGCTATTTTATTAGAGAAAGGCTAATCATTCATCCTTGAATGATTTTCTTAGTTGGGTAGTTAATTTGTATTCGGTGAAATATTGCAAAAGCCCAAATTAGACGATGAACTCAGGGGAAAAATCAGGGATGATTTTCAGGATTGCATGAGCAGGAGCGAATCAATCCGTCCCTGATAATGTGTGATGAAGCTGAATGAAAAATGCTTTTGGATACTCTTGTCGTACAAGAGTATCTGGGGTGCTTATGGGCATATCATTGAAATTGAGAATGTTTGAGCGCACCAAACCCATCAGAGCTGGCTTGTACTTTGCTCGTTTGTACCAACTTCTATGAACCCGATTAGAAAAGAACCTTGAAGTATTAATCGTTTGTTAACTGCCTATTTTACGATGATTTTTTGTAGCTCCGATATGGTATATGGTGGAACTTTTCGGTGAAGCATTGCGTGACAATTAGGACATACCGGGACAAGGTCTTTTACTGGGTCGACAGTATACCCCTGCTTAATCTCACTCAATGGAGTAACGTGATGCACATGAATAAAACCTGCACCGATATCTCCATAAGCCTCGCTAAAGTTGATATTACACACCTTACAAGTTACACCGTGATGAGCAATACATGCGAGCCTAGCTTGAAGGTTTCGCTCAAAGCGATTTACTTTTACACTTACCGATGCTCCCTCAATATGAGTGTTAGATTCCTCGGGAAAGAGCTTCTCAGTATATATAACCTTATTCAAAAATTTTAAATATGCACGCATTGCAACATCGCAATTACTTATTGAGCGTTCTGGCATACCAGTAAAACGCAACCCAAAAACTAAATTTTTTATGTCATCCAAACACTTAATATCTGTATGAAAATCTATGCTGAATAACTGTTTATCAACTCTTTTTAAGTAACTGACATAGCTACGAGCCGTATCCAACGTTACAGCATTACGCCTATTGGTAAGGTAGTTTATAAACTCAGTTTCAAATTTTATCATCGAATCCTCATTGGCACTTAACGCCTGCAATAAGGAGCCCCACACCGAACCACCCAAGTACATCGAACTTCATACCAAAACCGCCGAATGTAACTGGTCACCTTGATTGCTTTGTTAGCCCTCTTACTCAGGTAAGCTAAATGTCATCGTATCGCAGTCAGGTTCTGATGTAATTGATGGAGCTACCGAACCAAACAAGTCGAGGAATGATGTCGCCTCTACAGATTGTGGCGTTACATGTGCTTCAATATAACTGTGTAGTTTGATACCAGCATTCATAGCCAATGGAACGAAGTTAATAAAAATATCGTTCTCACCAACCCCTGCTTCCTCGGCAGAAGACTCAATTAAATCAGCGTTGACATAATTGCGAATGATGTCTGAAGCTGACGCGCGAAGCCTTGACTCCGCTCTTGGGAGTTCTAAAAGCTCTTTTATATCTCCCCATGAGATCGGAATGTCAAAGAAGTTGCCCCCTTCTTCCTCTGGGTTAGCAAGAAAGTTAGCATAATAATACGTATGTTCAGTATTAGGTGTCGCTGCAGTTTGAACATGATAATTGTATATGCTTCTTATTCTGTTTGCTTTGTTGTGATGGCGAGCATTCCTGATTGCTAATATCACACAAAGCTCCGGTGTGTCATACCAATCAACTGGAGCATCAAGCTCTTGTTGCATTAAATCGTACAAATTGTGAAACGCATTTAGCATTGCATTTACTGCTGTTTCCACGTTCCCAACAGCTTCTGGACGATCAATGGAAATAAGCTGCTTGTAACGAAAATCAGCTTCAACTAATACTCTAAATGTTTGAGTAAGATCTTCAAAAGAATGACTTAAAGGCATGTTTATTCTCCAGTGAATAAATTTGTCCAAAAATAACAAACTATTTGCTTATTGGATTTGTACCCCATCAACTTATGGTGCATTGAGGGCTAACGCCAAATTAAGTAGTGAGCAACGCTACCACCTACCTAAAGTATTGTGCCGTAAACACTAAAGCGGATTCAAACCGAAAGTACCAAGCGTTGCGAATCTGCTTAAATTTATTGTTAGAGCTCGTATTTCTTGTAGTACGATCTAAAGGTTGAGATTTTTTTTGACACCTCTGCTGATAGGTCTTGTGTCTTAAAGTATTCGTCAAGAGCTTCCAAGTTTGGTGCATGCTCAAATGAAAAAACTCCAACGATATCTTTTAGGCTACCCTTACAGCTACAAACAATATCCTCAGCCATATCCCAAGCATGTATGTTTACATACTGCTTCTTTAGTAACTCAAGTTTTTCATTTGATAACTTATTGGCTTCAATCAATTGGCACAAATCATCAAACAGGTCATGATTCATTGAAAATGCATCATTTTCTTCTCGTGTAATACGAACTCCGTCAGACCAACGATTTCCTTTAGTCATTGCTTGCAAGCTTGAAATAGCTAATGGGGTGGCAACTGATCTTAGTTGTTCAATCGATGCATTCGCTTCCTGAACGACCGATTTTAACTCGGCTTCAAAACCCGCCCCCTTAAACCTTGTAAACTTATCTAGATTCGCAAACGCTAAAAATATGGCACTTGCAGCTACAGCTATTCCCATTTCTATACTTTGACCATTTAGGCCAAATAGAAAGACGGACACTATTAATAATCCGAAACCGCACAAATTTAATAATTTATTCATATCGAAATTTCCACGAAAGAGTTCTAACAGTGTTTTTTAACTAAACTCCGTCTGTATAAACCCGGCAGAAAATACAGAGTCACATTTGATATCAATTTGTTTTCAATAACAATTCCGTATAGCTAATATAGCAATTACAGACCGTATCTGCCTAAGACGCGATACAAAGCTAATTACATAATTAGCCATTAACAAAAATAGGTCAATAAATGGCAAGAGAAACGTATCAAACATTTATGGCCAAATGACTTTAACGCAAAACCGTGTGCGATCAATTCACCTCCGGTAGTCATTACACCCTTTAAAACCATGATGAGTTTATCTTCACAAAATAGACCGGTTTTCAATTCCCACCAGACGGTCACTGAATCAGCAGATATCAACGATTCAATCACTCTGTAAGCTTCCCGTACACTCGGAGCTTGTTTCTGCCATCAATTTTACCTTCATTCCAAAAATTGTTGCTGAACAAGAGAAAAGTGAATTTCTCGTATATTTACCTTGTTCAAATGAATATTATATCTGACTCATATGAAAGTATTTTTATCAATAAGCAACGCAGTCAGGCTTTTATGACAACATTAAAATTTCGCCTTACCATCGATGGGATCGATGATGAGACATTGGTGGTCCGCGACTATCAGGGCATGGAGTCCATTTCAGACTCGGTCGATCAGCAAGGTCATCCGGTTCATGGCTATCGCTATACCATTGATATTGCCAGCCGCAATAGTGATTTAACTTTTGAGCAGATGGTGGATACAACCGCATTGCTTGAAGTTCTCCGAGACAACGAAGTGGTGCAGCGGGTTCACGGTGTGATCCGCAGTTTCAGCCGGGGCGATACCGGTCATCATCATACCTTTTATTCATTAACGCTGGTGCCTTCGCTTGAAAGACTTTCCTTGCGCCATAACAGCCGCATCTTCCAGCAGTTAGATGTGCCGGAAATCTTCTCCATTCTGTTTCAGGAAATGAATATCGGTGATTTTGCTTTCTCGGTGAAGCGTGAATGTACCAAACGGGAATACTGCGTCCAATACCGCGAGACAGATTTAGAATTTTTCCACCGTCTGGCTGCTGAAGAAGGGTTAATGTACCGGTTTGAGCATCATCAGGATAAACACATCCTGGTCATCACCGACAGCCCCGAAGGATTCGGACGTCTGGCAACGCCAGTGCCTTATAATGCGTTGTCCGGAGGTGTATTTGAAACCCCATATGTCTCGACTCTGACCGAGAATAAACGAACCGAAGTCAGCGATGCCTGTCTGAGTGATCGCAGTTTTAAAAAGCCGTCATACAAGATTTCTCATGCCGCCACTGCTCAGAATATGAGTTATCAGCGCGGTGACTACGAACATTTTGACCATCCGGGCCGGTTTAAAGACGATGCCAGCGGTAAAGCCTTTACTCAGGTTCGCCTTGAAGCGCTACGCAGAAAAGCCCATACCTTTGAGGGCAAAAGTAACGAGGCAAGGCTTCAGGCTGGCTATCGATTTGATTTGATGGAACACCCAGACAGAGAAATGAACCGCAACTATCTGTTGGTCCAGATTGCGTATCAGGGCAGTCAGCCACAGGCGCTGGAAGAATCCGGCGGCAGCGGTGCCACGACTTACGCGAATCAGTTTGCAGCCGTTCCCGGTGAACAGGTGTGGCGTATGGCACCACACACCAAACCGATTCTGAAATTCCCGACACTGGCAAAAGTGGTCGGCCCGGAAGGGGAAGAAATCTACTGTGACGAATATGGCCGGGTGAAAGTTCAGTTTCCGTGGGATCGTTATGGCAACTCCGATGATCAAAGCTCTTGCTGGCTGCGTGTTTCCCAAGGCTTGGCGGGGGCGCAGTACGGCATGATGGCCATTCCACGTATCGGCCATGAAGTGGTGGTTCATTTTCTCAATGGCGATCCGGATCAGCCGCTCATCACCGGGCGGACTTACAATGCCAACAATGTTGCGCCGTATCCGTTGCCGGACAACAAAACCAAGACTGTGCTCCGCACCGAAACTCATCAGGGTGAAGGCTATAACGAACTGAGTTTTGAAGACCAGTCGGGCAGCGAAAAAATCTATCTCCATGCGCAGAAAGACACCGATATGCTGATTGAAAACGATTCAACTACGTATATTAAACATAACCAGAGTTCTACCATCGATAATGACCGCTACAGCCATATTAAGGCGAATGATCATCATACGGTGAGCGGTGAAGCGAGAACCAAAATCGCTCAGAGCCAGACGTTGATGATTGAAGGTGAACTGCATGTCAAAGCCGGAAGAGTCTGGGTCAATGAATCCGGGACGGAAATCCATATTAAGGCTGGTGAACATGTTGTGATTGAAGCTGGTAATGAAATCACTCTCAAGGCTGGTGGTAGCTTTGTTAAAGTCGATCCATCGGGTGTATCGCTGGTTGGCCCCGGCGTGAATCTGAATTCTGGTGGCAGTGCCGGAAATGGCAGTGGGTTTGGTGGGGAAGCCGCAATCCTTCCGCAAATATCAGCCAAGGCAACTGCTATTGAAGCTTCTGCTTATTCTCCAAAACAGGCAACGTTAACGGCGCTTGATGCTGAAGTGAAAAACCAATTGCCGGATATGGAAAAAGAAAGTCGTCCAACGAAGATAGCCGGGAGCAGCGCTGATATCCAAGAGACTGGTTCAGACACCCCAATCAAGGTTGATCCGGAGAATATGTATTGGCCCAACTATGACTTTATCAACCATCGGGAAATTGCGGTGGAATATACTCGGAAGGCGGTAGATTTAGCGGTGCTGTCGCTTGAAGATGCTGAAGAATTTGCCAATAACCTGTGGCTGGAATACAACGGTAAAGAGACGCTGGACAATACCAAGAAAGTCTGGGATGGTGCTGCCAATGCGCACGATGCTTACCGACTGGCAAAAGGGCTCGGCGGCATGGGCGTGGTTGTTTATACCAAAGAAGCAAACGGCCGGGATTACGTGATTATCAAAGGGTATAAACAGCATCTGAAAACCCTGATGAAAGGCAACCGCTGGCGGGCCAACAATCCGCAGGTAGTTCAGCTTGGTTTGGGCACCCAAAATATGGCGAGAAATATGCTCAGAGTTGGCTTGGTGGTCGATATTATTTTTGCTATTGCGATTAACGCGGTTGACGTGTTTGTTCATGATGAGAAAACCATGGCAGATCTGGTTGGACGCTCTGGGACTGATATTGCCAAAGGGATTATTTCGACGGGAGCAGGAACTGTCGCAGCGGTTGTTGCGAGTTCTTTCAGCTTACCATTGATAGTCGTTGGTTGCACTTTTGCCGGTGTTGGTTTTATCGTTAGTGTTGGACTTGATTGGGCTGATAATGCATGGGGTGTTTCCGATACTCTTGTAGAGAAGTTAAAAGAGGTTAATGAATGATAGTGAGAATTGCTGGGATTGTGTTTTTTGCATTGATTCTAGGTGGTGATTTATTGTTGGCGCCAAATTTGTTACTCCCATTTCAGCCTCTTGGTGAAAGAATTCGGTTGCTGGCGTATACGAATTTTGCTGCTATTGCTGCGGTTATCCCATTGTTAGGTGGGGGAATATTGGTTGGTATTCATCAAATATTCCATCCCAGAAAAAATGCGGGTGAATATGCGAAAGCTTATCACAGCGTTGGTATGAAAATTTTCTGGATTACGCTTGCAGTCGTCATCCTTGCTATTTTTTCCCGCTTCTACCTCGGCTACAAAGTCGATCAGGCCGGATATGTAAAATGTGTGAACGAATCTCGGACCTCAGCCAAAAGTAGCTGGCGGGTGTATGCCAAGTCAGAGAGTTTATGCAAAGACTCTTCAGGGATTTATGGCGGATAAGCCGATGCTACCGCTTTGAATCCCATCGCATTTTTCTTAGCAACAATCGTAAAATAGTCGGTGGCGGTATTTTTTACCGACACCTTCTTTTATGCTGTCTGTATTCATCCGCTATCAACCTCATTTCATGATTATGAAAACATCTCTCGACCATCTTCCCGAATATAAACAGCGTGAGCTGGCAACGATTTCGGGCATCCTGCGCGATACGCTGGAAGATTATCTCCGGGGCAAAACCGGGAGTAAAAGTGAGTTCCGTATCCTGAAAATCATCCTGTTCGGCAGTCATGCCAAAGGCAGTTGGGTCAATGATCCGGTCAATGGTTATATCAGCGACTACGATATTCTGGTGATTGTGAATAAACCGGCACTGGTCGAAGATGATGTGGTGTGGCAACGGGCCGAAGAGCAGATCGACCGCAAAGTGAAATCCGCACCGCTCGGTTTGATTGTGCATGATCTTCAGGAAGTGAACGAACGGCTGCAACAAGGGCATTATTTTTTTAAAGATATTCGGGAAGAAGGGATTGAGCTGTTTGCCGCAACGCCGAAACCATTGGTGATGCCAGGAGATCTGACAGAAACAGAACAACGGGATATTGCCCGGAAGCATTATGAGCAGTGGTTTGAACGTGCAGCCAGTGGATTAGAAATATTTGATTTTGCTTTTAAAAAATCCATGATTTACGATGCCGCTTTTGCTCTTCATCAAGTCACAGAAAAACTTTTTGCCTGTACTTTACTTGTTTGTACCAACTATTTACCCAAATCCCATAATATTGAAAAACTGGGTAAGTTTTGTGCACAAATCGATCCGGCCTTTGCTGAGATTTTTCCGATGAAGAACAAGTTCCATCGCCGCAGTTTCCGGCGTCTGCAACGGGCTTATATCGATGCCCGCTATTCGGAACACTACGAAATCACAGAGGAAGAACTGGATTATCTGGCAACGGAAGTGCAGCGATTACGGGATTTAACGGCAAGGGTTTGTGGTGAATGGATAGGTCAGTAAGCGGCTAAAAAACGACGAGAAATGTTGGTAGATTGTTAACGTTAAAATTTGTTTTTATAAATCAATTGGCTACAATTAGAGTGTTCCCCGTATGCACGGGGATGGTTACAACATGATCAACTCGTAAGTTACAATAAATCGTTTTTAATAATAATTTCAGAAGTGAGTTTTTTATACATATTTAGATCGTCATTATCTAAAATGCCAAAAAAATTTTCGTCTGCACTTTCAACCGCTTGAATTGCTTTTTCGATGGTTAAACTACCTTTAGCTGTTAAATACACATTTAGTAAGCGTTTGTCATGTTCATCCTGCTTTCGGGTGACTAACCCTGCTGACTCTAGCTGTCGAATGGCTTTTGACATTGTCATTTTCTCTATTTTCGTATGAGAAACAAGGCTCGCTTGTGTTGATAATTGGTCTTGTTTTTTAAACCAACGCAGAGACGCAAGGATAGCGTACTGTGTCTGAGTTATTTCATACTCTGAAAGTACTTGAGATAATTTAGTGTGCCAGAGTCCTGTAAGCTTCCATAATAAAAAGCCAGGACTAGCATCTGCCACATCATATTTAAATGGGTTATTTTCGGACATTACGCACTTTATTGATTAAATTTTCAGTTTGAACAGGCAAACTATTGACGATGTTGGTTGCTATAATTTGCCGCCATAAAAAAGCTAATGGACCACAAATACTAATAGTAGATTTTAGTTCTAGCCCATCAGCATGACGTATAATTTCATGTTTATCATACATTTTAGCTAGTGGAAGTTTTGTTAAGTCAGTGAACATGGTGTTTTTTACTGCTTCAGTGATTTCAAGCGTAAAAGTTGGTGCTCCTTTAGGTTTAAATTTAAACACTTCTCCAACTTTAAACTCTGATGTTAGTTGAGCAAATTCGATATCATCTTGCCATGTGTACCACTCATTAACGTTTGTCCAGACATTCCATATTTCTTCAGCTGTCATATCAGAGACTTTAACACTATAACTTTGTTCCCACATTATTCATTCCTTGTACAACATACAAATAGTAAACCGATTTACCATTTAAATAGTAAACTAGTTTACAATGTGGGGCAAGTGTCAATTGTTGTTACTCAAAACTTAACTGAAATGAACCGCGACTATCTACAGGTACAGATTATGCGCCCATTGATGAGGAGTGATACCTCAAGTCATTAATAGGAGTCCAACGTAATGGAATGAGAGGACGATTGCTCATTATTCCTGAAGTATCAATGATCGTTTCCTATTTTGTCGACGGTTCCAGTATTCGTGTTATGCGAGTACTTCATCAGAAACAGAAATTCCCAATTGAGTAGTCGAGGTCGGTTGAGCTAAAACCACCACCAATTTCACCTAAGGCGGCGTTGAATCTTTCGCTTCCGGTGCTTTTTTGCGAATACTGTCGATGGCCCGGTCTAGTGCGCTGAACAGCACTTCGATGCTGTAACCGGCAATGAACGCCAGCGCCATCGGGGAAAGTGTCATTGCACCCATTTCCGGTTTCAGCAGCCAGCCGGTAATCAGTCCGGCCAGACAGCCGAGCGTGAGCCGCAGGCGGTAGCCAATTTCGCGACTGGCGGTGTAGGTTAGGGTTCTGACTTGTTGCAGCAGGCTGCGCAGGACAAAAATAAAAGCGCCCAGCAAACCGTACATTAAAGGCAGGATATAGTTTTGCAGCATTTGCAGAACGGATTGAGCGGCGATCAGATGAGTCGCAAAGTGGATGGTTGCTTCTTCCTTGCCGGGAGGAATCTTACGGTCTGTCGGTGCCAGTTCGAAATCATGGCCCAGCATCCAGACCTGATTCCAGCCCTGCAACAGCCGATAGCTGGCCCGGAGGTTATTCTCTGCAAACTTGGTCAGTTGTGGGCTGTTCTGAGCCGATGTGACCGAGGTGGTATACTGCAACAGACTTTGAGTTAACCCGTAACCAAACAGATAATAGACCTGAACAATAAGCAGAATAATCAGTGTGAATACAGTATAGCGCCGATACCAGATGATAGTGCGGTTGGCTCGTGGGGATTCGATCTGCCCGTTCACCGCATTGGGGACAACAGCTTTAATACTTTCTACCGTGACCGGCCAGACCTGACTGGCGAGCTTGTCATAGCAGCTCAGTAAGCGGGTTTCATCTTCTTCACCCCAGTGGCGGCTGTTCAGATTGCTTTGAGCATTGATGATACCTGCTGCGATCTCCGGATCAATATTCAGATCTCCGGAACGGGCAACATAATGTAGCAGCCGGATGCCATCGTCGATCAGGGTTTGTGTCTCAGTCGGGTGATGCGCCGATCTGGACTGCTCTGAACCTGATGGTGGAGATGGTGCCGCACTCCCCGAAGAGAGGCGGCTGAATGCGTTCGTTCCCATACATTTATGTTGTTAACCGTATGTATAAGTCGCAACTTCGTTGCCGGAGTCATCCAGCAGAAGACACTGGCCACCGGCATTATTCCAGATAGCGGTCGGGCTGTTGAAGCTATACTCGTTGGCGGCTCCCGGCGCACGATTGGTATAGACCCGGACAGCGTTGTGTGGCTCAAGAACCGCTCCCGGCGGAAAGCTGAATGTATGATCGTTGCTCATCGCTTTGAGTTGCCAGCGGCTGAGATCAACAAGGTGTTCCGAAATATTCTGCAATTCAACATATTCATCGCCTTCGGTTCTGAACTCTTCTCCGTCATAGTGTACGTTTGCGATCACCACACATGCATGGGCATCTTTGCCGAATACCCAGCTAGAGACCGTTTCACCCACCTCATTGAGTAGTGTTCCGGTATCTCCGTGGTTATTCCAGATCGGTCGGTTTGAATTAAAGCTATGCTGGCTTCCGGGCTGAGTATAAATTTCAATAGTTTCTCCGGCATGAATCAGCGTATTCTCCGGGAAGATATAGTTCTGATTGGGTGTTCCGGCGTTGATACGCCAGTGACCGATATTCCAGTTGCCATGCCCCTGATTGGTAATTCTGATGCTTTCATTACCATCCGGTTCACCGCGAAAGTCGAGTGCGGAAATACCGATCTGGGACTTCATCTGCAAATCATTCAGAGCTGTCCAGTAGGTATTCATCTCTGTCTGTTCGAGTGGATGGGCTGATGCAATTTCCTGACATAGCTGCTGTATTTTCTGAATCATGTCTGACACGGGCGCTCTCCTTTTCTGTAAAGTCCGTGATGAAAGTGAGTTGTCTTTTGCCGGGATTCGCTGAATCGACGACCAATAGTTCAGTATCATCGCGGATGTCCGGCGGTATCCTGATATAAAATGAGGGCAGCACAGCGCGAAACCATGCCGTCTCCTCTTATCCCTGATGACGTTCATAAGCTTGTTGCAGCCTCTCATCATAGTGATTTTCGGCATAACCCGGACCATTGTAGTAACGGGCGAATGTAGCCCAGTCGAGGGACTGAATCGAACTCAGTAGTTTCGGGTTTGACTTAATGAAATTGACGAAGGCCATCAGATGATGCCGCTCCGCCAGAAACATATCCCGGACAAAGCTTTCGACATCATCATAACCAGCAGTTTGATGGTTAAATCCCATGATCTGATAGCGTCCGTAAGAGGCGGATTTCAGAGCGGCTTCCCGATCAAGTGTAATCGCTTCCTGCAGGCGTTGATACTCTTTTTCTCCCCCGACGTAGAGTGAACGATCCCATTTGGGGGAGGAAATAGCAGGATGTGACTCATCGAACTGATGGTCGCTGTATTTGGAGAACTGATGCGCTTCAAATAATACGCAAGGTGCACCGGAAGGGAAGAAGCCACTGCCGGATGATTCAACATCGGACACCGCTTTAATCGCAGCAACGTCACACGCCAGAGCTTCGCTGGCATCCTGATAATCCTGTTCACTTAACCCTCTGTGCGGCGCTGAGTCCGGAAGGTTCAGATCCGGAACATATTCCGGAGTTGGTTGCAGCGCTTGTCGGAGTGCCTGTTCACTTTTTCCGCCGCAGTCGATCCGGCCATCCGGATGACGGTATCCCAATAGCGTCGTCTGCAACAGCCCAATCGCCTGACAGGTAGGAGATTGATCGTGGGCATCGATAATCTGTCCGTCTTCTTCTAAGGGCGTTGAAAGGCCAATTTTTCCGGCAATCCGATTGAGCGCCTTCTGGATGTTTAATACATCTTCTGGGGTGTTTTCTGCACCGCTGCCAACCGATGCCGTCAGTTCCAGATCTTGCATGTTCCGCTCCTTATATAAGCTGATAAATACAAGACCACAGTAATGAACTGGCACCGGAAATTATCGGGGAAGCAGAGGAATGAATTGGAGGAAATAATGATATTACTGGAAAAAGAATAAGCAGGCTTAAGCCTGCTTATTTTGAGATGAACTCACATAACGAGTGATTTATTCAACTTTGGTAGCGTACCAACCGTACTTTGCCGATGGAGTATTTTGAGGCGTCATATTCTGTAGCTCTCCTGCCATTGTATTTGCTGCTCCACTTTTCAGGAAAATATATCCGACGTAGTTTTGTGGTGTTTCATGCAACGGTGAAATATCTCTGGAGAACATAATCGTATTTCCAGCAACAGATCCGACAATTTTACTATTTGGTTCGTTGGCATTGGTGCTGACCATTGTACCTTCAACAAGTCGGTTGTTTTGTGTGATATCAACGTCGTAGGTAAAACCATTAACATTAAATTTCCATGAGCCGGAAAAATCAGTGGTTGCTGCACTGACCATACTGGAAAAGCCAACGGTTATTCCGAGTAACACTGCACTAATTTTTTTCATCTTTATTCCTTACTTTTTAATTTCATTATGATGATATATAACTTTATTTGAAGATTAAATGTTTGTTTTATATCGTGAATGATAATTGTGACAATTCGGTTGTTTATTAAAAATACCCGGCGGCTTTCTTCAGTTTATCGACCATGACTTTCTGGTTCTGATTATCGGCAAAGGCGATCGTATCTGAGGCGTAAATATGTTCGCTGGTATCCAGCGTCAGAATTCTGGCCAGACCGGTACTTCCCCAGAAGGTATTGACCAGGGTGCGATCGTCATTGGGCATGTGGTTTAATTCCGCAGAGCGATAATGCAGGACTTTGGTTGATGCCGGCGGCAGTTCCGCATTGTCCTGATAATCTTCCATCAGCAGGCGGACATCGACATAGTTATTATCACTGATCTGAATCCGCATCAGTGCGACTGGACGCAGAGAAGTACTGGCACGGCCCGAATTGCTGGCAACAACGTCGAGAGTGAAATAACTGTACTGGTGGTATTTTTCTGCTTTTAATTTAGTTAACTGTGCCTCGATACCACGAATATTATCCCGGAGCTGTTCCAGCCGCTGATTATTCTGTTCGACAACTTCGCTCAGATCATCTCTGACATCGGAAAGCAGGAACTTAAGTGCCGGAAGGTTAAATTGCGGGGTTTGTTTGCCGGTGAATTTTAACTCGGCATAATTTCGGGTGATGGTTAAAACCTGTTGTTCGTAATAGTGGGCTTCTGAGTCATCCATATAATTACTGAGTGCCCACTGTTTCATTTCGCTGACCCGGAACTCACTGAGCAGGTGCTCGTGGTCTTTGGGATCCAGATAAGCATTGATAGTCGCAATGTATTGCTCTAATTTGGCCCGGGTCTCAGCAATATTCTTCAGATCCTGCCGGGCACTGTCATACGCGCTGGTCAGGGTTGAAACGGTAAATTCGGGATAGTCGATTTTATCTCCCCGTTCACCCTGAACATTGTATTCATACCTCAGTTTCTCCGGAATATAAGGTTCAAGCAGTCTGAGTTCGTCAGTATCGAGGGAGACTTTCAGATGGTCCGATTCGATCCGTTGAATTCCGGTTATTTCCAGTGTGACATCCGACGTTTCGACAAAATAAATCTGCCAGATTGGGATCACGGATGCAGACACAATTCCGGCCAGCCCTAACAGAATAGGCCGGCTTTTCGCTTTTAATTTTTCCAGTAACCGTTCCATTGATGTTCTCCGCTTAGCATGTCCATTAATCAAATCGCATTCCTGACGGAAGGGCTTGGCGGAAATCGCTTTTTTGACGGTGACGATGACGGAGAAACGAATGACTACCGTTGGAAATGCAATAACAGAGATCTGGGGGGAAATCCGGTGGTATTCATTGATTTCACCTGAAAGTCCCCGGTTTTTGCCGATAATTTTCCGGCATGGTTGCTGATACTGAGAACATGAGAATTATCGGAACTGAGATGTATGATCAACTTAGAAGAGTTTGTCCATTCGATTCATGTCGCGACGGCTTCGGCCGGAGAAGCTCTGATCCAGAAAAATCTGGATCTGCTGGAACGTTTTTTTGAACCGGCAGATGAAGATGATGAAGACATCGCACATATGGCAGAGATCGGTCGTTCTGATGCACAAGTTGAGGGTAGAACTCCGAAACGCGGAGAAAAGAATCCACCACCGTCGGATAGGACCGCGAAACGGTTTATGAGCGGAGAATCTGGGGGAGATATTCCGATTCTCAAACCGAAAATGGTTGCCATGCAGTATCCGACAGTGACCCGGAATGGGCCGACCGTACAAACCGTCAATGTGCCGTTGATTACGCTGATCCCGTTGTCTCAGGTTGAACTGCGGGAAATGAGTTTTTCAACAGAGCTGGATCTCAGTGTCAGCGGTGATGCGTTGCAGGTCTCTTTCCCGAAACGGACACTCAAAGCCAAAGAGATGGCCGAAGAAGGAGCAAATCAGGGCAATGGCGGCAAAGCAAAACTGGAAGTAAAAATCGCCGCAATGGAGACGCCGGACGGACTGAAATATATCGTTGACGGTTACGAAAGGGCGCTGAGAGCGCAGGTTCCGGGCTAATTTTTCATAGAACAGTTTTTTCCAGAGCCGTTTTTCCCAGAACAGTTTTTCACAGAACAAGCAGTGGCAGGAAAATTCAGTCACTGACAGTCATCGTGGTGCGAACGCCTAAGCATTATGCCTGATGACTGAAAATCAGACTTTCACACACAGATAAGGAGTCATTATGGCAGTCACTTCAGGGCCGGGTTTAGTATCAATGGCGCAACAGTTTAGTGGACTTCCGATGGGTGATTTGATCGGAGGACCTTTGATGGCTGCGGCAGAAGCCAATAATAAAATGGCGATGACTCAGGTTAAATTTATGCTCGATACCTGTTTCAGTAAACAACCTGTACAGGGTGGCAGTAACAGTGATAGCTCACAAAGCTCGGAATATCAGCCGGTAATGGTTGATCTGAAGCTCAAGCGCCCAGTGATTACGACTACTAAAGGTCAGAATGAAGGAGCATCGACAGTGAGTACCGATACTGCTGAATCATCGATCTCGATTCCGTTGCTGACCTTATTACCGCTGAATGCACTGGCGGTGGATGATGTCAGTATTGAGTTCAATATGGAAGTGAAGTCCAGTTTCTCTAATGAACAGAGCCAGCAGGAAAAAGAGAATATGAGTGCTCAGGGCAGCTTCGAAGCGAAGATCGGTTATGGCCCTTTTTCAGCCAGTGTCAGTGGCAGTGTGGCGAAATCTTCTGAGAAAAGCAGCTCTAATACCGAAAAATATGAGAAAAGCAATAAAGCAACCTATGACGTGAAAGTTCACGCTGGTCAACTACCGTTGCCGGAAGGGGTTGGTGTGATTATTCAGGCTTACACGGACAACATCGCTCCGATCATGGTGACTCAGGGAGAAGACGGCACACATTAATTCATCACTCTACCCTGTTTGGCCAGTCTGTAAAGTCAACATACCCCGGGACTGGCCGTTTTTTTTGCTTTGATTCTGAGTGAGAGGAATCCGTATGAGTACGCAATTACCCTGTCCGACCTGCCTTGAGCACGGTAAAAGGAACATGATTTTCATCGAACCTGAGCTGCTGCTTTCCGGGGCTCATTTTTCCTGTCCGGTTTGTCATAGCTCAGTGGCTCTGGCTGTCAGCAGTTATCCGGTTTATCGTCAGGGGCTGGATAAGTACCACCAGTATCAGATGGTGACTGGTGGTCTCAAAACTGAAGGCGAACACCCCAAACTGAACCGCAGGTGAGTCGATGTCTGAAAGAACTGAATCAAACTACGAGCTGGCAGAATGGCTGATGCGGGATGTACTCCGGGCAAAGGCTCGTACGGAAGAAGAAAAATTCTCACCGTTGCAGGATTATTTCCCTGTCGGAGATGATGCCACCATGACGGCAAAACCGGTCGGGATAAAAATGCCGTATCTGACCGATGAAGGAATCCGCTATCAGATTCAGTGGATCCCGCTATACATGTTGTGTCCCTGCCGTTTTTTCAGGATTGAGAAGCTATCGCTGGAACTGGACGCTTATCTTGAACATCAGGATTCGGAACAGGAACCGAAGGTGACGCTGGCAAAAAAATCGCGCTGGTGGTCTGCTAATCATCCGGTCAGGATTTCAGTGCAGTTTTCTGAGGCGGCGGGAGAGTCGGATCTGGAAATTGAACTCCGGAAAAGAGAAATATAAGGGATGGCGCATGCCAATCCCTTATTGCTGAATAACCGCTGGATTATCGGTATCTTTTGAAAATCAGTGAAGTGTTGATACCACCGAAAGCAAAGTTATTACTCATGATGTACTCGACATCTAATGTCCGGCCATTACCCACGATATAATCCAGATTGGCGCAAAGCGGATCCAGATTGTCTAAATTGATCGTCGGGCAAAACCAGCCGGAATTCATCATCTCAATACTCAGCCAGGCTTCGACTGAACCACAGGCACCCAGAGTATGACCGAAATAGCTTTTCAGTGAGCTGATTGGCTTATATCCCAATGCATTCTCTGTTGCATGGCTTTCTGCAATATCTCCCCGATCGGTTGCGGTGCCGTGCGCTGAGATATAGCCGATTTGGTCGGGGGATAAATGGGCATTTTGCAGGGCCATTTCCATACAGATTTGCATGGTTGACATCTGAGGCTGGGTAACATGAGCCGCATCGCAGTTACTGG
This sequence comes from Vibrio mangrovi, assembly GCF_024346955.1. NCBI lineage: Bacteria > Pseudomonadati > Pseudomonadota > Gammaproteobacteria > Vibrionales > Vibrionaceae > Vibrio > Vibrio mangrovi. The sequence continues at coordinate 681,192 of NZ_AP024883.1, forward strand.
CAAAACCGACCAGCTCTGCGTAGATGGTGGCACCACGGCGAACGGCGTGCTCATATTCTTCGAGAATCAGTGTTCCGGCACCTTCGCCAATCACCAGACCGTCCCGGTCTCTGTCATACGGGCGTGGTGTCAGATGTGGTGTGTCGTTTTTCAGGCTGGTGGCAAATAAGGTATCAAATACAGCTGATTCAGTCGGGCATAGCTCTTCAGCACCACCGGCGACCATGATTGTCTGATAGCCATGTTTAATCGCTTCATAAGCATAACCGATAGCCTGACTACCGGATGTACAGGCACTACTGGTCGGGATCACTCGCCCTTTGATACCGAAGAACAACCCGACATTGACGGCTGCCGTATGAGGCATCATTTGTACATAGGTTGTTGCTGTAATAGCCCGGGTACTATTTTCGTTGAGCATGACGCCAAAGGCTCCGACGGCATCGGTGCTGCCGGTTGATGAACCGTAAGCAATACCTGTCTGACCATTGGTGAGCATTTCATGACCGATAAGACCAGCCTGCGTTAAGGCATTTTCCGTCGCAACGGTTGCCAACCGGGAAACCCGGCCCATACCACGGACCTGTTTTCGTTTGTAATGCTTCGGTAATTCGAAATCCTCAATCGGGGCTGCAAGTTTGGTGTTTAATCCGTCATACTGCTCGTAAGATGGCATATGCCGGGTTGCATTCCGACCTGCCCGTAATTTGGGTTCGATGCTGGCCCAGTCATTGCCGAACGCAGTGACACCGGACATTCCGGTAATGACGACTCTGCGATTCATGCCAAACCTCCATTCACTGAAATGACCTGACGGGTGATGTATCCTGCTGAATCGGACATCAGATAGCTGACTAAACTGGCAATCTCTTCAGGCTGCCCCAGACGGCGCATGGGGATATGAGGAAGTGTATGTTCTCTCACTTCATCTTCGACAATACCGGTTTCGATGAGTCCCGGAGCAACACAGTTGACAGTAATGTTACGTTTCGCCAGTTCAAGTGCCAGTGATTTGGTCGCACCAATAATACCGGCTTTTGCGGCACTATAGTTTGTCTGTCCCCGGTTCCCCATCAAACCGGATACTGAGGAAAGGGTAACGATCCGTCCACCCTGACGCAGACGTATCATCGGCATGACACAAGGATGTAATACATTATAAAAACTGTCTAAATTGGTGTGGATAACGCCATCCCATTCCTGTTCAGTCATGGCCGGGAAAGCTGTATCCCGGGTAATCCCGGCATTATTGACAACCCCGTAAAAAGCGCCGTGTTGTTCAATATAGGATTCGAGAGTGTGGCGGCATGCTTCCCGGTCACTGATGTCAAACTGAATCAGGCGACCTTCTCCACCGTGTTGTTGGATTTCTGCCAGCGTATCGCGGGCACCCTGTTCATCACTCATATAGTGAACGATCACTGTAAATCCATCTTTTGCCAGAGCAATGGCAATCGCCTGACCGATTCCTTTACTGGCGCCGGTAACGAGTATTTGCCGGGTCATCGTTGACTCCTGAGTTTCATCTGTTGCAGTGTTGCGGTTGAGGGGAGATAAACATTTAACTGACACTGTGCCAGTTGTTCTCCCCGATTTTCTATCTGAGCGGAAAATACAGCCATTCCCATGGCATGATCTTCCATAACTTTCTGGGCATAGATATCCAGCAGTTGCCCTTGAGCGAAAGTGTCACAGCTTGCCTGATAACGGCGGCTTCCCAGTAAAAAACCGATGGATGGTTTTTCTCCGGACTGTAAAGCGCGAAATCCTGACCAGGCTGCAATAGTCTGAGCCATGAATTCGAGTCCGACATAAGCCGGAAGCGTTCCGGATATGGTGTCGAAGAAAGGGTTGTTCTCACCAATAGTGACCTGGCAGTGAACCGACTCATCCTGAATATCGATTGCATGATCGATAAATATCATCGGAGAGTCATGTGGGATCAACTGCTCGATTGCGGGAATATTAGACATACATTTTACCAAAAACCAGACTGACATTATTGCCGCCAAAAGCAAATGAATTACTGAGAATTGCTTTTCCTTTTAGCGTCATTTCGGTTTCTACAAGCTGAATTTGAATTTCCGGATCCTGATCCTGACAATGTTGTACCGGCAGAGGCAGGCCATCTGTCAGGATATACCATGCGATTGCAGCTTCGGTTGCACTTGCAGCTCCCAGTGTATGACCGGTCAGGTGTTTGGTCGAACTGACCGGAACCTGATCGCCGAATATCCGGTGGATTGCCAGACTTTCCATCTTGTCATTCAGTGGGGTTGCAGTGCCGTGAGCGTTGATGTAGCCGATATCTTCCGGAGACAGGTTCGCATCCTGTAAGGCTTTTCTCATTGCCTGTTCTGCACCGGTGCCTTCCGGATGTGGTGCTGAAATATGGTAAGCATCGGAACTGTCACCAGCTCCCAGCAGGGCAATTTCTGCCGGTTCACGGCTGAGTAGCATCAATGCCGCAGACTCACCGATATTGATTCCCCGGCGTGAACGGCTAAATGGCTGGCACAATGTAGAAGAAAGTGCTTCCAGTCCGTTAAAACCATTCAGTGTTAGCCGGCAGATCGTATCACATCCTCCGACAATTACCGCATCAACAAGGTTTGCATTCAGCATTCGTTTGGCTGTGAGAAAAGCCCGCCCGCTGGATGAACAGGCTGTTGAGACGGTGTAGCATGGACCTGTGATCTGAAAATAGTCGGCAATAAACTGACTACAATTGCCCATTTCTTGTTTGCGGTAATGGTAGTCTGCCGGAAACTGCCCCTCGCTTAAATACCGGGAATAGGCTTCTTCACCATCGGCAATACCCGATGTACTGGTGCCGATCAGTACGGCAATCCGATCCGGACCATATGTGTTGAGTGCTTTTTGGACAGCCGACTCTATTTGCCTGAGTACCGAAAGAGCCAGACGATTGTTACGCGAATCATATCTGGTGAGATGGGGCGGGATTTCAGGCAGTTGTTGTTCAACCCGACCGATCACTGTTGGTGTCCCTGAGTTGAGAATGGTCTCGTCAGAAAGCATATGAGTGCAGACCCCGCTCCGGAGAGTGTGGTGAATCTGTCCGGCAGTCTGTCCCATCGCAGAATGAAAACCACAGGCCTGAATGAAAATAGGGTTCGGTACTTTTGTAAACATATAGAGATAATACTTACTGCTTTAGTTGGTTCTTAATCTTTACCGTTTGAACTTTGCTGTTTCGATCCGTTACGCCCTTGTATTTGATACTGAACGGTTTTTATCCGAATCTCATAACCTATTTTCAGATTGGTAAACTGTATATTGCCATCTAATGGCTGGGGTTGATCATAATTGATAATAATAATTTTATTGCCTTGATTATCTGTGATTATACGTTGCTTGTCATGATCAATCATATGCCAGTGGATCGGCTGTAACGATTTTTCCCAGGCTTCCTGCGGCCAGAGCGTTAACATCAGGTTCAATAATATCTGCTTTGGATCAGGCAACTGTCCCTGAAGACCGGGCAGTGTCTGGGTCTGAATCTCAACTTTTCCGGCGTCGTCGACCTGATATTTCAGTGAAGTCAGACGGGTTCCCCAGGATGAAAAACCTGCAACAGCAATCTGGCCGGGACTGACCTGCAACCGGACCGGCAACTGATTACTCTGCTTTTCTCCTTGTTTTGTGGTCCAGTTTGCCTGAATTAACTGACTGGCTGTTAACTGGCTTCCGAGGCTTTCTGGCAAAGGCAGCCGGACCGTTATTCCGGGGCTGATTTCAACCTGACCTGCGGCGTCCCGGCTCAGAGAACTACATCCGTTCAGCGAAAACAGGATGAAGAAAATCAGTATAGACGGGATGAGAGATATCGTTTTCATTAATGCTCCGGATTTGAGGATGTCGCCAGTGGTGAAAGTAACCAGACAACGAAAATACCGCATAGCAGTGTCAGACCGAAACCATGAATTGCCTGTGTCTGACTGAGTGCCAGCAGACCAAAGGAGAGCAGGGTCGTGACGGCTGACAGGGTAATGGCCAGTAGTGTTCCGGGGGCGTGTTTCTGTTCGGCAAAAAATAGCGTGTAATCAATACCGATGCCCAGAATTAATATTAAGGCGAGTAGATGAAACAGGTTCAGAGGCTCACCGACAATCACCGAGACTGAGAGTCCGGCAAGGCAGGCAATGAAAGTCGGTAAAATAATCAGGGTGGTGCGTCTGAATCCGTAGCGTGTTATCAGCAGGGCTGTAATCAGCACAATGGCAACGGCAAGCAGCTCCATAACTTTGAGCCGGTACTGGTTAAAGAGGTCAGAAATATCCTGTACTTTATTCAGATAGCGAATCTGTGGTGTCTGCCGGGCGAAGCTACGGATAACTTCAGGCGAAGTGACCTCTTTTAAGAGGACTACAGCAGCACTTTGCTGCTCGATCTTTCCCAGATAGAGAAGGCGAACCGGAGTTGATACTTCCAGCCGGAGAAAATCTGCGAGTGATATGGCCTGAAATTGTTTTTGAGGCAATGACGGCGGTACAGAAAGTTTAAGCTTTTGTGCCAGTTCCGGACCGAAGTTCCGGTAAAGCTGGCGGATGAGACGGAAATCTTCCTGTTGACGTTGAATCGAATGAATCGCCTGAGTCAGACTCTGGTAGCCTTGAATCTGATGATCTTTTTTCCACTGTGCTAACTGTTCGTCGAGTGTTTCCAGACGTTGCATCAGCGCTTCATCGTTTTCTGCACTGACTATCAGCGATTGCTGTGATGCCTGCATTCCCGTGAGGCTGGCGATCCGGGTTTCCTGTTGTTTCAGCTCCGGTGGGAGAGTCTGCAACTGACGAATGTCATCATCGTAACGCAGATGAGGCAGGAGTATCAGACTGCCGGTCAGGATCAGAGCGGGCATGCCCCAGCGGAATCCGTTTTTTTGCCACAATGAGAGCCAGCCGGATAATAGTGCCTGTCCTGGCAATGCTACGTTTCGTGCCGGAGATTTGGTCAGACCCGGATACCAGAGGACAACGGTCAGATAAGCTGCGGTAAGCCCCGTGGTTGAAAACAGAGCCAGTTGTTTCAGGCCGGGGAACGGTGTCATCAGAAGACCGATATAGCTGATCAGGCTGGTGATTAGTCCGAGTGTGATAGCAACCCGTATATGCTGAATTCCTTGCTTACTGTTCCACTGTGCTCCCATCTCTAGCCTGTGAGTCAGATAATGAAAAGCATAGTCGATCGAAATACCAAGCAGGCTGGTTCCGACTACCAGACTGAACAGATGGATTTTGCCAAAAGTTATAATGACCACAGTCAGAGCGACCAGAATACCGGTAAAAACGGAGAGTAATGCCAGTAACAGTGGCGTCATACTGCGAAATACGGCCAGCAGCAGGACAACAATACCGATGAGAGAAAACATCCCAATTGTACTTATCTCAGATTTTGCACTTCGGGTGCCGGATTCAGCATAAAAGAGGACACCGGTATGGTCGGTATTCACCTGATATGTCTGTTTTATCTGCTGCTCCCAATGATTGATTTGAGCGACGGTTTGCTGGGCTGAGAAGCTATAGGGAGATTGTGCCAGTCGTGCTGTGATCAGAAGATACTGTGTTTCCCCATCCTGAGCTATGAGATAGTTATTTTTGAGTGAAAAACGGGAGTTGAGTGACTGATTCTGGGTCAGAAACTCCCGAAACAGCAGGAATGGATCCTGACTGAGTTCCTGGCCGGTCACTCCGGAGAATGGGTTATACAGGGTTTGAATGACTTGCTGAATCTGTTGCTCCGGATGTTGGGACAGGCGTTCATGCTGCACCGGAGAAAGCTGCTGAAAACGATGACGGAAATAGTACTGTGTCCATTGCTGACGTTGTTGGTCGGAGATTTTCCCTGTGACCTGCGTAAAATCATGGCTTGCCGAAAGAGCTGATTCAAACTGTCGGGCAGCCTGATAGAGGCGGTTCTCATCATGCTGGCTGAGGATAAAAATCAGACGATCACTCATGCGTTCAGAGATTTGACGGAATGCTTTTTCGACCCACGGATCTTGCTGGTTGCCTGGTAAAAGTTTGAGAATGTTGGTTTCAAATGGCTGAGCTGTTGTGAAGAAAATCCGCTGAATAAGAAATGTTGAACACAACAAGACACAGACCAGCCAGAGTATGGCAGGCCAGTTGGTTCTTGATTTCGCGTTGAACCGTTTAGAAATTGAACTGAGCTTTTTCTGCATCGGTCAATGTCTCTGGTTGTGTGCTTTGCTGAGTGAACATCATTTCGGTGACATCGCCACGAACTTCGTGCAGTGAGAGTGTGTCGATATATTGTTGCCCGGACAAAATGATGCTGTCGAATACCTGATCCAATGGTGCTGATTTCGGCGTCAGTGTTAATGTCCAGCGGGCTCCGGGGATCAGAGTCAGTGTAAACTGCCGGGTAAGCTGATCGGTATCGCCATGGAAAACAGCCAGAAAGATATGGCTGAAATAAAAAGCCATGGGATTATCTTGTGCCGTGATGAGCTGAGGAGGCTGATCGGCAAAAGTTTGTTGTAACTTATTTTGGGTCAGGACCAGATGAACCGGGAATGGTTCATCCTGTTGCCATATCAGCCCGTCTGAGTGACTCAGGGTAAATTGTCCTGAAGAGAGTAAGGGCTGCTCAAACAGTGCCATGATACGTTTCTGGTCAAAATGCCCGCGGATCAGCGGGTGTTGTGCTAACTGATGTTGCAGATCCTGAAGTGTGTTTACCGCAGCCAGACTGAGGGGTGAGACAAACAGCAGGCAGAAAAACAGGAAACGTATCATGAGTGAATAACTCCATGTTTGTGCCACTGCTCGACTTTCTCGGTAAAGACTTTTGGTGAAGCTAAACACATTTCCTGGGTTGCCATGGATACGGCAACCTGAGTGGTGTGTGCTTTACACATGCGTTTCCCGGTGACTGTATCGAAGATGGTGTAATCTATCCGCAGACGGTTTTCCCATTCTGTCATTCTGGCATGAATCCGGATGGCGTGATTGAATGGCAGTGCTTTGACATATTTCACTTTTGCTTCGATAACCGGCCATTGATAGCCGGAAGCTGTCATTGCCAGATAACCATACTCGATTTCATCCAGAAGAACCCGGCGGGCTTCTTCAAAATAACGGAAATAATTGCCGTGATAGATGACTCCCATTGGATCTGCATCCTGAAATGAGGTCGTGACTTCGACATCAACTTCCAGATGGTGAATAGATGGATTCATAGCTCTCTCCGGTATAGTTTCCAGTGTCTTTGCTGGATGCGGTCAACAAAATGGCGCAGGTCATGTTCTAAAGGACGATCTTCGGTGACAAATTCAAACTCCCGGCAGACTTCATCCAGCATTTCTTGCAGATTCCGGCTGAGATCCTGAGATGACAACTCCTGATGACGTTGTCGGATATTGATGGCTTGCACTGCGGCCAGTAGCGATGCGGAAGCAACCTGTTCAGTTAACTGCAGAACACGCATACAATCTCGGGCAGCGATGGTTCCCATACTTACTTTGTCCTGATTATGGCACTCTGTAGAGCGGGAGAACACACTGGCCGGCATCGTTAGCTTCAGTGCTTCTGCCGTCCAGGCAGAAATACCGATCTGAACCGCTTTAAAGCCGTGATTCACAGCTTGGCGTGATCCTTCAGCGCCGGTCAGATTATAAGGAAGACCATTGTTGAACTTGTAATCCATCAGTTGTGCCATTTGCCTGTCGAGGAGATCGGCCAGATTGGCAACGGATGTTTTTAAGGTATCCATTGCCATGGCGATATGTCCGCCATAGAAATGCCCGCCGTGCAGGACACGCTCCTGCTCTCCGTCGATGATCGGGTTATCATTGGCACTGTTGAGCTCGTTCTCGATTAACTGGCGTAACCAGGGAAGGGCATCCTGAACCATCGCGATCACATGAGGCGCACAACGCAGTGAATAGCGGTCCTGTAACCGGTCACTGTTTCTGGGCGGGTTATCAGCAGCCAGATCTTCCCGCAGCCAGGCTGCAATCTGTTGTTGGCCCGGATGAGGTTTTACGTTGAATAATGATTCGTCGAAATGAAAGTCGTTCCCTTGCATGGCAACCGAAACCATGGCTGTAATTCTGGTACAGAGGCGGGCCAGATACTCGGCCCGTTGATAGGCAAGGCAGGCCAGTGCTGTCATCACGGCAGTGCCGTTCATCAACGCCAGACCTTCTTTCGGTTTCAGACGAACTGGCGGTAAATTCAGTGCCTCAAGGACTTCAGCCGTTGGCCGGATTTCTCCCTGATGAATCACTTCCCGTTCACCGATCAGTGTTGCAGCCAGATAGGAAAGCGGGGTCAGATCGCCACTGGCTCCGACGGAACCTTCTTCGGGGATTCTGGGCGTAATATCGTGATTAATAAATGTGACGAGTTGGTTCAGCAAGTCCAGAGAGACGCCGGAATATCCCTGAGATAGTGAGCAGAGTCTGGTAGCCAGGACTGCTCTTGCCTGTTCTCTGGAGAGAATCTGTCCCAAACCACAGCCATGAAAGCGGGTCAGATGGAGTGGCAGTGTTTCGACCAGCTCCGGTGGAATCGCCACAGTACAGGAATCACCGTAACCGGTTGTGACACCGTAGATAGCGCCATCTTCTGCCAGCAGACGTTCGAGAAAAGCAACGCTGCGATTAATTTTTCCGGTAAATTCAGATGAAGTATTTAAGGCAGCATCAGCCCCCTGAGCGATGGCTACAATATCTTCAATTGTCAGGCGCCGGGCACCGAAAGTAATGGTTTCATTCATGGATCGATTCATTCTGCTCAGTTGTTAAGGTCCAGAAATTAAAAAAGTTATACCACTGGAGTGGGTTTCTTATCGCATGGTATTCCAAGCGTTCCGCATATTGTTGAACGGCCTGAGTTAACGCGGCTTTTCTTTGTTTACGGGGTAAGGTCAGTGCGTCGCTGAAATGTTCAAAGTAAACATCGAAATGCAGGTTGTTCTGTCGTTCATCTCTGAAGCCGAACAGGGTATAGATCGGGACATTCAGGAGTGAGGCCAGAATAAACGGGCCCTGGGGGAAAGGTGCTGGTTTTCCCAGAAAATCAGCCCAGATGACCCGATCTTCTTTACTGGTTGACGTTCGGTCTCCGACAATAACAACCCATTCTCCCTGATCCAGTTTTTGTTTCAGCAAGATAGCCAGTTCGGCTCCGACGGAAGTCACTTGTATCAGGTTCAGATCGGAAGTCGGATTAACAGCTTTCATCACGCTGTTAAATCGTTCGGCATGTTGTGTGAATACCAGTGCATTGATTGTCAGATGGGTATAATGCTGACTGAGAGCCCGGCACAGTTCGATGTTTCCCAGATGAGATCCCAGAACCAGAACGCCATGGCGGGCATCAATTATTTGTTGAAAATTCTGTTGACCATGAATTGTCAGATGTTCGGAAGAGTAATCGCCATGCCAGGCTGCCAGTTTATCGAGCATGGTATAGCCGAAAGAAAGCAGGTGTCGGTAGCTGGACAATTTTTCCGGCACGGGTAAGTGCTTCTGGTGGGCATAGTCGCGTAAATTGTGCAGATAAAGTTCTGATGCCTCTTTTGCCTGCTGGCTGGTCTGGTGGTAGTAATAAATGACGATCTTAAGAATCGCGCTGAATACTTTCCTTCCCAGTAACCGATAGATAAAGAGAAGGGTCTTAATTCCCAGCACGGTGCCGGCTTCCTGCCGTCTTGACCAGTGTGCGTTTTTCTGAACACCGGAATGGTGAAAACGACGGGCCAGCAGACGGGGAATTCTGGGTAGCATCCCCATAAATAAACGCGTGTGCATCCAACTGATTCTGAGATTATCTTTCAGTGCATTAAAATGAGAAATGCCGCCTTCCGGGTAAATGACCTGAGTTGGAATAAAATCAATCTCAACACCTTTCCAGTACATTCTGACCAGAATTTCAATGTCGAAATCCATGCGGGTGCCGATTGAATTTTGGGCGATAACTTCTGCTGTTGTACGAAGAGGATATACGCGAAAACCACACATACTGTCTTTGATAGCCAGTGATAATGTTTCTATCCATACCCAGACATGAGTGACATAGCGCCCGTATAACCGGGATTTCGGCACACTGTCATCGTACATCGGCTGACCGGAAATCAGATGTTCCGGATGCATCTGCGAAGCAGTAATTAGCTTAGGGAGAGCGTTGACATCGTGCTGACCATCGGCATCCAACTGGATTGCATGAGTAAAACCAAGTTGACTCGCATGATGTATCCCGGCCATTACTGCACCGCCTTTACCCTGATTATGAGGTAAAGTGAGCAGCTCAATATGAGGTTGTCCGGCAACTTCTTCCAGCACTATTTTGGTTGCCTCATGACTTCCGTCATCAACCAGAAGGATAGGATAGTTAAAGCCTGATAATGACGATATCACCTGTGACACGGTATCACCGTGGTTATAGCAGGGAATCAGAAAGCAGGGACGATAATTATCCTGAAAATTGTTCCTCACGTCGCTGACCTCAATTTTATTTTTCCTGAGGCGTGAACTTTCGGGGAGCTCTCATGCTCATGAGCTGAAGTATAGCGGAAGGTTAATTTTTCTTTACTTTCATCCCACTCCAGAGTCAGAATAACCTGAGTGTTTGGATATATAGGCTCTTGAAATTTAACGACTTCAATTCCCTGAAACAGCCCGGATAAGTTGAGATATTCTCTGGCATAGTGAACGGCCCAGTCAATCTGGGTGACACCCGGTAGTAGTGGGAATTGTGTGAAATGGCCGGAGAAATAGACAATATCTGCATCCAGAGACAAAGCTAAAGTTACACTATCGGACTGGATATCTGTTGTCAGGAGTGTTGGTTTGGTTTTCATCATATGTCCTGATTTCCCGGTGTTGTCTCAAAATGTTTTCTGATTTCAGAAAGTTGCTTTTTCCCCTGGCTATTTACCGGGATTTCATGAACGACTCTGAATCGTTTAGGAATGACGACCGGCTCAAGCCATTGACGTAATTCCTGACGGAGCTGAATCCAGAATCGGCCTTTTCCCTGAGATAAAAGCTGTTGTTCTCCCTGAGGACTTAGTACGAGCATTGCAGCCAGAATAAGCCGTTTTTCTTCCTGAAGAGAAATCACCGTACTTTCCTGAATCCACTTGAGATTGTCGATGCATTGTTCGACTTCGCTTAACGAGACTCGTTTTTCTTCAATCTTCACGATACGGTCTGTGCGTCCTTTGAGCTCAAACTGACGCTGAGAATGGAACTGACAGATATCAGAACTCTGATACCACAGGTCAGGTGTAACGTGTGGGGAAAGCAGACAGAGGCATCCTTCATGATTGGTATGAGCCTGAATGTCCGGGAAGAGTGTCCAGAGTTGACCGTCCTGATACTGTTGACGGTAGGCGATTCCTCCGGTTTCCGTACTGCCGAATATTTCCACCGGATAATGACCTAACAGCCGATTGATTTGAACTGCGGTAGCAAAAGAAAGCGGGCCACCGGAAGAAAACACGGCTCTGGCTGATGCTGAAGATATTCCATCCGGAAAACGTTTTAGCATCGCTGGGCTGCTAATCAGTGTTGTATCTGCCGATAGCCTGTTGATGATCTGTTCCGGATATTCCAGATTTCTGGCTGAAAAGGCTCTGCCAGAGCAGAGCGGCCACAGAATCCGGAACAGCAACCCATAGATATGCTGGTGAGAGACCGTACTTTCTATCACACTCCCGGCAATGTGTTCGCCCCATAACCGTTCCAGTGTTGCCACTTCAGTTTCAAGCTGATGGAGTGTTTTCGCGATGGCTTTGGGTGTCCCGCTTGAACCTGAAGTAAACATCGTAATAGCAGTTTCTTCCGGTTTTATTTCCGGAAGCTGGAAAGCACTATGAAATGATGTTGGCGTCGTTTGAGTCGTGATTCGCTGGTGGACAAGGTTTTCCGGAGGATGGAAAAGATCGTCACAAAGGAGCAGATCAAACTGGTCAGAAAGCGCCGAAAGTGCTTCGGGCTGATAGTTTCCCGGTAAAATGAGATGCTTACCGGCCAGACAAGCGGCACTGAAACCGACGGTGAAAAAGTAGCTATCAATACAGCATATGGCGATACGCTTAGCCGGAGTCTGTTTCAATTGCTGATAGGTATATACAACATTGTCGGTAAATGTTTGCCAGTCATACCGGAGTTCGGGGCCATCATATGAGACGATATGGTCCGCAGTACGGCAGACATTTGAGCATTGATTATCGAATAACCGACTGAGTGGACGGAAGGCAGCATTCATGATGTTATGAATTCCTGAGAATGAATTGTCGTATGACCCACTCACCCAAAAGCAGGCTTCCCATTAAAAAATAGCTCACTAAGCCATTGTATAAAGTCCATACAGAAATAGGCTGAAAGCATGTATACAGGGCAATACTCCCGTTCAGCACAAAGAAACCACACCATATTGTCGTGACTCTGCTTGTGTAACGGACTCCTGCCGGTGGCAGTTGCGGATCTTTCAGACGGGCTAATCGCTCAATGATTGTGGGTGGACGAATGATGCTGCTTAAAAATAGAATCAGCATACAAAAATTCACTGCAACCGGATAAAATTTCAGCCACCCCTGATTTCTGAATATTGCACTCAGTAATATTAATATAATACCAATCATTGCACTGCCCAAAGCGAGTATCCGGAGCTCTCTTACCTTTGTCTGGCGGCTGGTAAATATTCTGAACAGAAAAAGAAAAATCAGTAGTCCACTGATTATTTTCAGTTTCTGTTCATTTAGCCCTAAATAGATAATAAACGGATAAGCAAGCAGGCAAATTGCAGACAGAATTGCCAGCAATCGGTACATTATTTACTCTCTAATAAATGCTCGACAGCCACGACAATATCATTGACGGTTCTTACTGTTTTAAATTCATCTGGCTGAATTTTCTTTCCGGTAACTTTTTGCAAATGAACGACTAAGTCAACAGCATCAATACTGTCCAGATCCAAATCTTCATATAAATGTGCATCTGGTTTTATTTCATCTTCATTCAGTTCAAATAGCTCAACCAATGCATTTTTAATTTGAGTGAAAATCTGCTCTTTGTTTACGGTTGTCATACTCGGCACTACTTACGATTAATTTGATTGAGAACTGATATAATTTGCCAGATTGGCTACTGATGCAAAATACTGTCTTGCATTCGTATCATCTGCATCAATTAGAATATTAAATTTCTTCTTAATAGCTAGCCCTAATTCCAGAGCATCGATAGAATCAAGCCCAAGTCCATCACCAAATAAAGGTGCATCTGTATCGATGTCCGAAATGGTGAGATCTTCTAAGTTTAATGCATCGATAATAAGTTGTTTAATTTCGTTATGTAGTACTTCCACTGCGACCTACTTACCGTCATTGATGATTTGGAAAAATAACTTCAGCCAGATAGTTATTCAATCGTCTGGCTGAAAGGGTTGGATTATCCGTTTCTTGGATAAAGTTCCGGACTTCGATTTTATCTTTTACTTCGATATGGAAAACCGGTTTCTCCCGGGGCACTTTATACCACATTTTTTCTTTGGTGAGAAAACTTGGAGATACACTAATATGAATAATTCTGAGATCTGTTTGTGTACGAATGGCAACCTGAGCTGCGCCTCTGCGTAAGGTTGGGGATTTTCCCTGTGTGGTCCGTGTACCTTCCGGGAATATTAGCAGAACATTTCCCTTATTCAGGCGTGTTTCGCAGGCTTTTATCAAATCATCCGGAGTTTTATTCGGAATATATCCGGCAGCATTGACAATGTGTTTGATAAATGGATTTGACCAGATATCGGATTTAACCAAACAGTCACACTGTTTTAACTGTGATGTGATCAGCACATAGTCGATTAATGTCGGATGATTGGCAATGAGCAGACAGTGGCGATCATTGGTCAGTTTCTCGATACCGGAAAATTTGTAATCCATGGCGCCGGAAAACTTCATAATCTTACAAAAAAGAGAGAATGCCAGACGGATGAGCGCCTGTACCCGATATTCGCGCTTCTCCTGAGTTGGACAAGATATACGAATGAGGGGAATCAGGATAAAGCTGATAATCAGTCCTCCGAGACCGAAGATACCGAAACAGACGGCAGTTGCGAGTAATCGCCAGAATCGATTGATCACGAGCCACATCGCTGCCATCTCCACTGCTGATTACTGCCATTGATACACCAGCTTGATTCGTTATTAAGATAATGGCAGAGAAACGTTAATCCTTGCGGCAGATGAAGCGGTTTACCAGGTGATGAGCTCTGTTTCTGTGATGTGAGTTCCCAGTCTTTTCCTGATGAGAGGAGTAAGCCTAATGCATATCCCCGATATTCATCTTCTTCATAAATGTGATAGGGCTCAGGGAGTGGTTCGTCAAAGTCAACCACGAGGACCTGATGTTCAGGCTCTTGCTGCAGATATATCCACGCTTCCTGAATCGCGCTGTGAAACGTGTTATCCATGGCTGATATTGAAGTCAGAGGTATCGGTTGCTGGCATGCAATGGTTGATAATCCGGCTGCTGAATTATGAACTGACTGTGAAAACGCCATCGGAGATGCATCTTCCCCCCGGAGTATATCCTCAATGATCTTTGCACTTCTGGTCAGCTCGCCATGACGGCTGGAAAACACCAGATAATGGATAGAGTGATTCTGCATGAAGTGCAATGCTGTTTGTACCGCCAATTTACTTAAATGACTCATTCTTCTCCGCATCATCGGGGGAATCAGATGGGTTTGAAGCGGAGTACTTTCCGGCCATTGTAAAGATTGAGACCAGGTATACCAGTCCTGTAACTGGCTGAAACCTTCAGAGTTTGCTGCCCAGGAATTTATATTGAATGAGAGTAACGGAGAATATTTCGACATAACATATTGATTTATTATTTTTAAAAAGAAATACTAAAACAACTTTTCTTGTATTAAATAAAGGCGGTTATACATGAATTTTTATAAGTTTACTATCTCGCTTGTTTTAGCGCTAGTTATTGTTGGTTGCAGTCGTGTTCAGCCGATTATGGATATTAATGATGAACCGGTTGCATATAATCTTACACTCAAACAAGTTAAAACAGCTATCGTTAATTCAGCAATGCAACGAGGCTGGACAATTAAAGAAGATGGAAAAGGAAAATTATCGGCATCTATATTTGTTCGTTCTCATTTCGCGGAGATAGAAATTCCATATGATCAAAAACATTATTCAATTATCTATGTGAAATCGAATAATCTGAAAGCTAAAGATGGGAACATCCACAGAAACTATAACCGTTGGATCAGTTATTTAAACGATGATATTAAGAAACAATTAATGTATATCGCTTCGAAGAAATAGTCGTATTATCTATAACTAATTGGATTTCCTGTGTTAAATACAAATATTGATCCTTACAATGCTTTAGAAGCGAAAACAGAAGCTCAGAAACTTTCTTTTTCACCGGTTGTGTTCCAGACTGCCCGGTCTCTCAGAGAATTAGGTATTCTTGCTGTTTTAGATGAAGCGGGAAACGGAGGTTTATCTGCAAAAGAAATTGCCCAATCAACCGGAGTTTCTGAATACGGAATCAAAGTGTTACTTGATATGGCAGTGAGTGCACATATCGCGCTTTGGAATAAGCCGAATTACTCACTGGCAAATATGGGTTTCTTTCTGCTCCATGATGGTATGACTCAGGCAAACATGGATTTCACCGCTGATGTTTGCTACGACGCGATGAGTCATCTGACCGAAGCGATACAACAGGGCAAACCATCGGGATTGAAAGTTTTTGGTGATTGGGAAACGATCTATCAGGGGCTTCCTTCATTGCCGGAAAAAGCAAAGGAAAGCTGGTTTAAATTTGACCATTTTTATTCTGACCGCTCTTTCCCTGTTTTGCTACAGGAAGTTTTTGCCGGACAGCCGAAACATATTGTCGATATCGGTGGAAATACCGGGAAATGGGCGATCCAATGCTGTCGGCATAATCCGGATGTACAGGTGACAATCGTTGATTTACCTCAACAGCTGCAAGTTGCACAGCAGAATGCCGAAGAGAATGGTTTTGCCAACCGGATTCATCCGTTTGCTGCCAACATGCTGGATAAGAGCCAACAACTTCCTGAGCATGCTGATGTCTGGTGGATGAGCCAGTTTCTGGACTGTTTTTCTCCGATGGAAATTCTGAGTATCTTAAAGCGGGTGCGGGAAAAGTTAACTCCGGGTTCCACTGTATATATTTTAGAATTGTTCTGGGATGCCCAGAAGTATGAAGTGGCTTCTTACAGCCTGAATGCGACTTCATTGTATTTTACCTGTCTGGCAAATGGGAACAGTCGTTTCTACCGAAGCGATGATTTTCTTGAGATTGTGGCTGAAGCGGGCCTGAATGTTATTGAGAAAATCGATCATATCGGTTTAGGGCATACACTGCTGAAACTGAAGATATAAAAATATCACTAAATAAACGAAACGGCCTTCATGACAGGATAATCATGAAGGCCGTTATTTTTTGTATTCTGTCACCTGATAAAGATTTCAGGTGATAACCGTTATTTTAAATGAAAACAGTTAGATGGCGTGATGCGCCAGATAGGCTTTGGCTGGAGCACTGCCCATATAGCGTGTCAGGGTTTTTTCGGCAACCTGACGGAGATCGACAACAATCAGACCATCCAGCGAATCATGAAAATCCGGGTCGACATTGAAGCAGGCAAATTTGCCATTCAGTCCCAGATACTGGCGTAGCAGGACAGGAACGCCTTTGCCTTCGTCTATCCGGGCAATCACTTTCGACAGCAGTTGCAAATCAGCCAGTGCACTGAGCAAATGAATATTCCAGTCATGGTGTTTGCGTTTTGGCAGTGGGTTGGTTGGTTTGACCAACTGAGCCTGCTCAGGATCGTAGTAATTTAGAGTCATGGTCTGGGCCAGCAGTTGACGGGCATCGTCACTATATTCATTGCTGATGCTAACCGGACCAAACAGGTGGGTGTACTGAGGATTCCGGGTCACAAAGGTTGCGATCCCTTTCCACAGCAGAAGCAGTGAAGCCATGCTTTTCTGATAGGGTTGCGCGACGACTGAGCGTCCCATTTCTATCGCTTTACCCATCTGATGGATAAAACGGGGATCGTAATCAAACAAAGTGCTGGAATAGAGTCCGGCCAGACCATGGGTTGCCATCAGTTGATCCACAAGCCCCAGACGGTACGCACCGACTAGTTGATCTGCTTCACGATCCCAGATAAACAGATGCAGATAAGAGCGATCGAATTTATCGATATCTAAAGCCAGCCCTGTTCCTTCACCAACCTGACGGAAGTTCATTTCCCTGACCCGGCCGATTTCATGCATGATGCAGGGAATCGATTCGGCTTTGGCACAATACACATCAAATTCGTTGTATTGCAGCATCAGCTCTGTAGCGGATAACCGGGCAAGATCACTTTTGAGTTCTTCAAGTGGGAGTCGCGGGGCAATCGGTGGCAGGGTGAGATCGCCTTCTTGCTTATTACGTTGTTTTTGTGTGGCCGGATTGAGCAGATAAGTATTAAAACGCAGGTAATGAACTAACTGCTCGTCATTCAGCGGTGTTATTTCTTTATACTGAATGGGTTGGCCGATGGCGATCTCAATTGCGCGGGATTTTTTATTGAGTAATTCCCGCCCTAGCATCAGCGTTCTCAACAGCGGGTGGATTTTCCCGGCCATATAAAAACGCCTGGAGTTTTGCCCGTTAATAAAAATGGGCACTGACGTTGCGTGATGTTTTTTTATCAGGCGGCTGACGGAGTTACTCCACGTCTTATCCTGAAGCCGCTGCTGTTTAATATCGACCAGATGAGACACTTCTCCGGCAGGGAAAATCAAGAGTAAGCCGCCCTGTTCCAGGTGCCGGTGAGCTGCGCGCATTGCTGTTCGGTTTGCCCGCTGTGCCTGACTGGTATTGAAAACATCAACTCCAATAAACAGGGAGTCGAGTTCCGGAACTGTTTTCAGATAATGATTAGCAAGAATTTGTACATCTGAACGGATTTGTAGCAGCATCTCGGCGAGAATTACGCCTTCGACACAGCCGAGTGGGTGGTTGGCAACCACAACCGTCGGCCCAGAAGCAGGAACCTGACTCAGAGAACCTTTGATAATCTGATAATCGATACCCAGAATTTCGAGTGTGAATCTCAGAAATTTCTGGGTATCACATCCTGCCGGACGCTGCGCATAAAACTTATCCAGTTTCGTTAAGCCTGTTGCCCATTCTGCAATGTGTTCTCCGACCCCAAATGGCGTCTTTTTAGGAAGCTTAAAAGGACTGTTCGCTAGCATATCAACCTCGAATCATTATTCTGATCATCATGCTATAGGGGCTTTGTTGCAAAGGTGCTTCAGTTTTATGAGGCTTTCATGTCATGACGGTGACGTTCTGATGACGGCTTGCTCTGGTAAGCGGAAGGTTGAATTCAGTTTGATATATATCAAATATGGTGCACTCATTTTTCGCTGTACAGCCTTTTATCTTGCAGTTACCGACTGAACATTTTATGGTCTTCTTATATTTGTAGACGATCGGTCTATAATTGTCTTTCAACCGAATCAACAGAGATTAACCAGAGGGAAATTATGTTTCAGGCTATTTATATCGACAAGCAAGGCGATGACTACCAATGTTCTCTGAAAACCTTACAGGACCAGGACTTTCCTGAACATGGCGATGTCACGGTGCGAGTGGAATATTCCACTCTGAACTTTAAAGACGGGCTGGCAATTACCGGGAGTTCTCCGGTTGTCCGGACATTTCCTCTGGTTCCCGGAATCGATTTTTCCGGTGTTGTTGAATCGAGCCGGAATCCTGATTTCTCTGCGGGCCAGCGGGTATTCATCAATGGCTGGGGATTGGGTGAAAAATACTGGGGCGGTCTGGCGCAGAAAGCGAAAGTCCCGGGAGAATGGTTACTATCGGTTCCGCAGACACTGAGCACCTATGATGTTATGGCGATTGGAACCGCAGGTTATACAGCGATGCTGGCAGTGATGGCGTTGGAGAAGCATGGTGTGTTGCCGGAGAGCGGTCCGGTTCTGGTGACCGGGGCAAATGGCGGTGTCGGTGGGTTTGCTATCGCATTTCTGGCGAAGCTGGGCTATCAGGTGGTTGCATCGACCGGTCGTCCGGAAGAGACAGAGCGACTGCACAAGTTGGGTGCATCAGAGATCATCGACCGGCAGAGTCTGTCTCAACCGGGAAAACCACTGGCGAAAGAACGTTGGGCCGGAGCCATTGATTCTGTCGGCAGTCATACGCTGGCGAATGTCTGTGCTTCAACGGTCTATGGTGGTGTGGTTGCTGCCTGTGGGTTGGCTCAGGGGATGGATTTCCCGGCCACTGTTGCACCATTCATTCTCCGGGGTGTGACACTGGCTGGAATCGACAGCGTGATGTGTCCGATGGAAACAAGACGTCTGGCATGGGAGAAAATTGCTGGTCTGATTGATTCAGACCTGATTGCTCAGGCCAGTACGACGATCGGTATGTCGGATGTGATTGAAACCGCCCAGTCTTTACTGGAAGGAAAAGTAAAAGGCCGGGTTGTTGTCGATGTCAATCAGGAGTAATTGAGTGCACCGGGGACATTTGTCCCCGGTTGTGTTTCTTTTATACAGACGAATAGACTACCTTTTGACCCGACAGTTTTAGCTCAGATTATTTCCCGATACTGATCATTTCCCGACACAGATTATTTTCGAATACAGATAGTTGACTGAAAATAGGTCCAGAATTCATCCAAAGGTTTTACGCTCTGAAAGAGCTTTGAACGCATAACGGCACCTTCCCAGCCAGACCAGAAAATGACGGCTAGCTGTTGTTCATCGGCGGTGTCCGGAATTTCACCACTTGTCTTTGCCTGACTCAGACAGTTTGCCAGCCGGGTCTGCCAGTCCATCAGAATCGATTGTAAATGCTGGGAGAATTCTTCAGAAAGCTGAGGAACTTCCTGCATCATATTTCCGACCAGACAGCCGCGTTTGAAATCATATCTTGCCATTCCGGCTTTGGCATCGGTGACAAAGCTTTCGATACGGGACAGTGGAGAAAGTGTTTCATTTTGCAGATGTTTATCCAGTTTCCTGGCGAAATAGCAGCCATAGGATTCTAATACCGCATGACCGAATGCTTCTTTGTTCTGAAAATAATGGTAAAACGACCCTTTGGGAACCTGAACACTTTTCACGATCGAATCAATTCCGGCTGACATAAATCCGTTCTGAGTAATAAGTGCCAGTCCGCTACGGATAAGCTCATCCCGGGTGTCACCGTACCCCCGTTTTATTTTGGGCGGGCGGCCACGGCCACGTTTTTCTTTTTGTTCCTGTACCACAATGCCTCTGAACTGTTGAAGTAAACCAAATAAGCCTGAAGTCTCTGTTCTTCCGATCCTCGTGAGAGCATAACGTAAAATGCGACACAGGCAAAAATGATCATGAGATAAATGGGCGGGTTGCATGGTTATAAGAATACTAACGATTGTATTCTAAACCGGAGATTGCAATCGCGTTGTTTGCTGCTTGCTGAACTTTGATGAACTAACGCCGGTTACGTTGGTAAACACCGGAAACAGAATGGTGTTGAAGCGTGGGCTTATCACATTTCTGTCACCTAAATTCCCCTGATGAGCTATTTATGTCTATATCAATAATAAGGGTGTGGGCTTCTGCATCATTTACTGTGTAACACCATCAGGTGATTCTGGTGACTGAGGAGCAATGGAAAAACTGATATTTCCTCTGATAGCCGGATTGGGGGCAACCGCGACGATTAGTATCCTGGTCTGGATAAATACTATGGATGAAGATTGTATGTGGGTGATTGCACCATTCGGGGCGACAACGGTTCTGGTATTCGGTGCTCCTTATAATCCGATGGCTCAGCCAAAGAATGTGATTCTTGGTCATTTACTGACGGCTTTTATCGGCTTGGTTACCCTGAAATTTTTTGGGGTGACACCAACTTCTCTTGCTGTATCCGTCGGCATATCACTTGCGGCGATGCTCATCACTCAGACGATGCATCCGCCGGCTGGCGGAAATCCACTGATTATCATGCTCACCGGTCAGGACTGGCAGTTTATGATTACTCCGATATTGATCGGTGTTTGTGTGATTGTCCTGTTTGGCCGGATCGTCCGATGGTGCCGTGAAAAATACCGGTATGTGTGACTGAACCCGGCCAGTCGATGTCCTCCCGAATTATTTCAATAATCCAGTTGTAGTGAGAATTATCAAAATAAAAACAGTGACTTGAGTCATCGTGATGCTACTGCGAAAATCGATCACATATTCTGATAATATATTTGTGTTTTCAGAAGGCTATTCTATATTTAAAAGTTATCTGTACGTTAAGTGGGTGCTGTGTCGCCAATGTCGGCTTTGTCTCCGGATCAAACCTGAGGGTTTCGTTGTATGGATTAGGAAGTACTGACTGAATTTATTTCTGATTTTTTGGTCGAATAAGAACAAGGTGTTTGGGTTTGGTTGTTAACTAACTGATTTGTATTGTTATATGCATATTTATTGTTATCAGTTGCCGCCAAACGACAAAGCGAATATATCTTTGAGGAAGTTTACATTGTATAGAATAAAAGCCCTGCTTGGTCCTTTATATCCAATTATTAGTGCTGCAATTGTTTTTATCATCCTTTTTACTTTATCCCGGTTTGGTCTTTCTCTATGGCAGATTGAACGTGTGAACGATACTCATGGATGGGTGAATATCTTCTGGGGCGGGTTACGGGTTGATGTCGCATCGGTCTGCTATTTATTGGTTTTACCTGCACTGCTTTCATCCATTTTTTCAGGTGACCACGTTATCGGACGTTTCTGGCATGTGATTCTGCGTATTTGGATTACCGCTGGGTTATGGTTGGTTGTGTACATGGAAGTGGCAACCGTCCCGTTTATTCAGGAGTATGATCTTCGTCCTAACCGACTGTTTGTCGAGTACCTGATTTACCCGAAAGAAGTCTTCGGTATGCTCTGGACCGGATACAAACTGGAACTCTTTATCGGTCTGGTGACTTCTGTACTGACGGTTTTTATTGGCTGGCGCTGGTCTGAAAAGCTGGTTACCAATCTTTCGTTTCCCCGCTGGTACTGGCGTCCGGTGATTGCAGTTGTGGCTGTTGCTTTGGGTGTGATGGGGGCAAGATCGAGTTTTGAACACCGCCCGATGAATCCGGCAATGGTGGCTTTTTCCAGTGATCCACTGATGAACGATTTCGCTCTGAACTCTTCTTACTCGGTGATTTTTGCTGCAAAACAGATGGGCTCTGAAGCGAGTGCTTTTCAGTTTTACCCTAAAATGGCAAAAGAAAAAATTATCGAAGAAGTGAAAGATTCGATGAATGTTGATCCTAAAGATTTTGTCATGGAATCTTCTACCGAAACGAGTATGCCGACATTAGCTCGTCATCAGGCTCAGTATCAGGGAAAACCTAAGAATATTGTTATTCTGCTGTTAGAAAGTCATGGTGCTCAGTTTGTGAAAAGTCTGGGAGGAATTGATGCTTCGCCGAATCTGGATCGTCTGATCAACGAAGGGTGGGCTTTTACCCGGATGTATGCGACGGGAACCCGTTCGGTACGTGGAATCGAAGCTGTCACAACCGGGTTTACCCCGACACCGGCTCGTGCGGTTGTTAAACTGGGTAAAAGCCAGACTAACTTCTTCACTATTGCTGATCTGTTGAAAAAGCGCGGTTACCACACTCAGTTTATTTATGGTGGTGAGAGCCACTTTGATAATATGAAGAGCTTTTTCCTCGGTAACGGCTTTGTTGATATGCAGGATTTTCCGACATTTGAGTCTCCTGAATTTGTGGGGTCGTGGGGTGCTTCCGATAGCGATCTGTATAAAAAAGCAGACCAACAGTTTACCCGGTTAGATGCTCAGAATAAGCCGTTTTTCAGCCTGGTTTTCTCATCTTCAAACCATACGCCGTTTGAATTCCCGGATAGACCGTTTGAACTGTATAACCAGCCGAAAAATACCCTTGAAAATGCAGTGAAGTACGCTGACTATGCTTTGGGGGAATTTGTGAAAAAAGCCAGACAGTCGGCTTACTGGAATGACACCATATTTGTTGTGGTTGCTGACCATGATGCCCGTACCAGCGGTAACTTACCGGTTCCTATCGGTCATTTTAAAATCCCGGCAATTATCTTTGGCGGAGGCATTGAACCCAGAAAAGATGATCGTTTGGTGAGTCAGATCGATTTGCCGCCGACCTTGCTGTCTCTGGCTGGTATCAATAGTATCAATCCTATGGTCGGGAATGATATGACGAAAGAAGTACCGGCAGATAAACAGCGGGCATTGATGCAGCGTGATAAGAACTTTGGCTGGATGACTGCCGATAATCAGGTTGTTGTGATCCGTCCTGAGCAGGGGATTACAACTTACGAGTATGATCCGAAGAATGATACCTTAACGGATCATCCGGTCAGTGAGCAGATTGTCGATAGAGCCCATGCTTATGCGATGTGGGGAAGTCTGGCTTTCAAAGACAATTACTATCAGGCTCAGGATCATTACCAGTAGGATTCGGTTTTTCTGATTGCTTCGGGGCTCTGTTACAACAGAGCCCCGTTTGGTATTTCTGTGTCAGAACCAGATCTGGATTTAAGTCTGTGTGAATCTACAGCTCAACTCTGAACTGGTCTTCAGAGATATGTTCTTTCAGAAAATCGATAAACGTATTGATTTTTTTGCTTCTTCTTTTTCTTTCCACCGAGACCAGAGCAACGATATCCGCATCTGGCAGTGTATATTCCGGCAGTAATACCCGGAGTTTTTCCTGAGCCAGTTCATGGACGACATCCCATTCGGAACGTTGAATGATCCCACATCCTTCGAGTGCCCAGCTTTTGGTTACCTGCCCCACATTACTGGAAAAGAGCGGATTGATTCGGATATGAGTTGTTTCTCCTGAAGATGATTGCTGAAATTTCCACATCGTCACATCTTCATTGTTTTCCCGTAAAACGATGCAGTGATGATGTTCCAGATCCTGCGGTATGGTTAGCGGTGGTGCATCTTGCAGATATTCAGGAGATGCAAGCAGGAAGCGTCTGTTTCTGGCTAACCGGATTCGCGTTAATGACGAATCTTTCAGTTCTCCGATATAAATCATGACATCGGGACTATCATGATGATTCCATCGTGGCGTATCTGATAGTTCTAAATCGATTGAAATCTGTGGGTAGAGACTCTGGAATTCTGCCATGAGCGGTGCGACAATTTTTACTCCGAACCCCAGTGGTGCAACAACCTTTACCCTACCCGAAATTTTCTGTTTACGATGCAGAACCTGCTCCTGAATGGATTCCAGTTCAAGTATGAGTTGTTTGCCTTTTTCAGCCAGAACTTCCCCTTCAGCAGTTAATGCAATCCTCCGGGGGCTTCGTTCGACCAGCTTTACATCCAGTTTTCTTTCCAGATACTGCAATCGTTGTGAAACACTTGGGGGTGTGACATTGAGTTTTCGGGCGGCAGCAGCCAGAGATGAACTGGATGCAACCATAACAAAAAACTCGATTTCCTGTGAATTCAGCATAAAGTTTTACCTTAATATATGAATAGGAAAGCGTTAATTTTTCTTCATGATCAATGATGTTACTTATATTTTCAGGTCTCCTCAAGGTTCAGGGCTTACAACATTTCTGTTCTTGAGGTGTTTTAAATGCATGTGAGCCCAAAACCTGGGTATAGAGAGTATGAGTTGTATGAATGAATTGCTTTGGAATCTGTCTGATCATCTGTATCTGTGGTTATTTGTTGTCGCAATGGTTGCAGGAGTTATTGACTCGATTGCCGGTGGTGGCGGTCTGCTGACTGTACCGGCATTGCTTCTGGGCGGAATGTCGCCGGTGATGGCTTTAGGTACCAACCGTTTTCAGGCTGTGATCGGCGAGACAACGGCATTTCTGACTTTCTGGCGCTACCGACAGATCCAGATGACAGGATTAATGCTGGGCGTGACTTTCACTGCTGGTGGCGCTGTACTGGGATCTTATACGGTGCGTTGGATTGATAAATCATTACTGGAGATGTTGATTCCGGTACTGATGGTTGCGATCTCAATCTATTCGGTTTTTTCCGGGCGACTGAAGCAATCTGTCGTCTCTGAACCCAGAATCAGCCGATACAGTTTTATGTTGCTCTGCGGTGTTGTGATCGGTTTCTATAATGGTTTTTTCGGCCCGGGTACTGGTTCGATCTGGATCATTGCTTTTATTACATTGCTTGGGCTGACGATAAAGCAGGCATCTGTGATGACAAAACCTCTTAATCTGACCGGAAATGCTGTCTCTCTCTGCCTGTTCATCAGTTTTGGGTATGTTGATTATATGGCCGGGATCGTGATGGGGTTCGGGCAGGTTTTCGGAGCGATTATCGGTAGTAAAATCGTGATCAGTAATGGCGATAGAATTGTCCGGCCGGTGTTTATCTCTGTCACTTTACTGATGACCTGCAAACTGGTTTATGAGCAGGTTTCAGCCGATTCTTTATCGGGTCTGTGGACTGCATTCATACACTTTTCAGGTCTGAGCTGATGTCTGATTTCCCTTTACAGATGTCATGATGACGCTGAACAGTATCATTATGCCACCGAGCCATTGTGACCATGACAGAGATTCCTGTAGCCAGAAAATGGCAAAGAGGGCGCCAAATAAAGGTTCACTTCCCATGAGCAGTGCCACTCGTGTCGGGGATATTTTGCGTAGCGCGTCATTTTGAACGTAGAACGCGAATAAAGTACAGCATAAAACCAGATAGACCACTGTCAGCCAGAATTCAGGCTCTGTCGGTAATTTCAGCGCTGAAACCGGCATAGATAGTAAGGATGTGACTATTGCCATCAGTGCAACGATTCCGGACTGTAATGCTGTCAGCGTTGCGGTGGTGATAATTTTTCCTTTGGTCAGTTGTCTGGTGAGCGTGGTCATCAATGCCCGCAGTATGGCTGCACTGAGAATCAGGTAATCTCCTGAGTTGAATGAAAAACTGACTCCCTGATAACCGGTCAGCAGCAGGACACCTAAAACACTACACACGGTCAGCATTACTAAAACACGGCTGACTCGCTGTTTGTTGATCCCGGCTTCAGCAATGGCAGTGAGTACGACTGTCAGACTGATCAGGAAGGCAGCTTTAGCAGCTGAGGTATAGAAGACACCAAAAACTTCGCAGAAAAAGATCGCGGACAGAACCAGTCCGGTCGGGATGGATACTTTCCAGTCCCGATTCATTCCCCGGCGAAAGTCTCTGATGACCACAGGAAGCAAACACAGTGTCGTCATAGAAAAACGAACCGCGATGAATGGCAACACTGCGCTATAAAGCAGAGCACTCTGGGTCAGTCCGTAACTTGTTCCCCAGCAGAGTGCGACCAGCAGTAGCAATATTTCTGTAAACGGGAATTCCAGCGTTTTTTTTCGCAATGGCCGGGTAATGGTTAGCATGTTATTACTCCGCGATGTTTGTTCATCTCAATTGACGTCATGAGTATCTGTCAGTAACTTAAGTGGAACAATATGGTGGTTATGCATAGGATAATTGCGTCATGGACACAAATAAGCTCATTCCATTGCTTTCTGAGATGGCGATTTTCGTCAATGTTGTTGAGTCCGGAAGTTTTTCTAAAGCTGCACATAAGCTTGGCATTGCACCTTCTTCTGTGAGCCGTTCAGTCAGCCGGTTAGAGAATGCATTGCAGGAGAAATTACTGGAAAGAACAACCCGGCAGATGCGACTGAGTCTGACCGGGCAGGAAGTTTTCAGCTTTTGTCGTGAGATGCTGACATCAGCCCAGATGGCCGTCCATGCAGCTCAGGCAGATCGTGATGATGTTTCCGGCTCTTTGCGTATTGCAGCCCCGAAAGCTTTGGCGAAAACATTACTGACACCGATTGTGTTGGATTTTATTCGTGATTATCCCCGCGTTTCTCTACAACTCAAAGTTGCCGACCATTATATTGATCCGATTAGTGATGAAGTGGATGTATTAATTCAGATTACCGATAGTCCGGTGGAAGGATTAGTCGCCAGAACACTAGGGAATTGTCGGCTAATCGTATGCGCCAGCCCGGATTATCTCGAAAAGTATGGAATGCCCGGACATCCGGAAGATTTACGTGATCACAGTTGTCTGTATCTGGGGGAAAATCCCCGGGATCGTTTCTGGGAATTCAGTCGTGCTCAAGATAAATCGGTTGTGAGTGTCAGTGGCCCGTTTGCTGTAAATCACAGTGAAATCAGGCGCGAAGCTGTTTTGCAGGGACTCGGCATTTCGATTTTTCCTGAATTCATGATAACTCCTTATCTGCGATCCCGGCAGGTTGTTGAAGTCCTGCCGGACTGGAAGATCAGAGGAAACTATCAGGGAAAAATTATTGCGCAGTATGCTCAGTCCAGATTTATTCCCAACCAGATTAAAGTTTTTGTTGAATATATCAGAACGAGATTCATATCCGATTCAGGTGTTCAGACTGAGTAGGCGCGGGTGTTAATGGTTCACACACCTATTCTTCCCTGAATGAGCTAACTGCCCTGAGCCGTTAACCTTCAAATGATCTGATAGTTACTTTCAGCGGACCTGATTTACGCATCAATTCGATACCGGTATTTTCCATTGAACCCAGTTTTACCAATCCGCTGGCTCGATGGAAGTTTTCAGT
The DNA here is from genome assembly GCF_024346955.1 of Vibrio mangrovi. Lineage (NCBI taxonomy): Bacteria > Pseudomonadati > Pseudomonadota > Gammaproteobacteria > Vibrionales > Vibrionaceae > Vibrio > Vibrio mangrovi. Next base: position 708,909 of record NZ_AP024883.1, read on the forward strand.
AAAAATCGCGAGATTTCCCCACGGCGCGTAATAAGTCAGATCACCAGCTTTAGCTGCGGTACCTGAAGGTTCTCCCTGAGTTGAAAGGCGTTTGGGCAGATCGCTGATTTTTTCAATCGATGCGTAATCCGTTAAGGTCAGGGTCAGGGGAAGCAGTTCTGCAAAGTCTCGTGCTGCGGCACTGTTATCTAACAGTGTTGCTGTGATGGTTGTGCTTTCAATATCAATACTAATTTTCATTATTTATTCCTTGTGGTGAAGCTGAAGAAAATGATGACTGGATTATATTCTGGCTTCTTCGATACAGGACTGAATATCCCACAAAGCTTCCGTTTGAGAAAGAGAATCACAGACATGTTCTGTCATGTCTGGATTCCCTGTAAATATCATCATTCTTATAAAATGTAGCGTGAAATCATTTATTAACCAGTATGGCACGGTTTTGCGACTGTATTCTGAGTCGCACTGATATCAGCACAAACAGACATCCGACAGCAGCCAGAATGCCATAAGCACAGGCAACCTGTAACAGACTGAATACCTGTGACAGTTGCCCGGCAATCAGGGTTGGAATTGCAGCTCCGGTATAGGATGTTGCGTAAACGACGGACAGTACATTTGCCCTTTCTTCCGGTGCCAGATCGGAAACCATTGACTGGATACTTCCGGTCAGGACAATTCCCTGTGCCAGCCCTGCCAGTGCACTGGTTATCAGAAAAATAACCAGAACGCCGAATTTGAGCGAAAGTAGCAAGCCTCCTAATGAAGCTGTGAACATCAGCATACCGAAAATCTGGGCCTGAACCGGACGAAACCTGCTGGCAATTGATGCTCCCAGAACGCTGGGTGCCATAATTGAAGCAAAGACCAGAGCGGCTGCAACCGCACTGGATGAATGAAGCTGTTCATGAGCCATTGCCGGACCAAAGGCCTGAAAAAAACCACCGACAGCCCAGGTACAGACAAATGTACAGGCTGCGGCGGGGTAGGCTTGACGTGCCGATGGCGGTAACGCCAAGCGAGGAAGGATCGATTTGAGCACTCCGGGCTGGCGAGTCATCGTTTCCCGTCCTTTGGTAATGATCAGAATACAGATCACCAGTAGCGCCAGAACCGCGATATAAGGTAATATCCGGGGATAAGGGCCATATTCGACCAGCGTTCCAGAGCCAATACCACCAAAAGTCAGCCCGGTCATCGGTCCGCAACTGATGACTGCCGGTGCAAGCCATTTCGCTACACCGGAAGAGCTGTCAACAATCCAGGCTGCAATAGCCGTAGAAGCCAGACCGCAGGATAGACCCTGCATGAATCGTCCGGTTAGCAGAGGCATTGGATCGTGGACGAATATGAGTGTAATACATCCAATGGCGGCGATCAGCAAGCTGAGCATTGAGACCATTTTTCTGCCCCAGAAATTCGATAACCGCCCAAACAGAAGCAGAGATATCAATGCTCCGGCAAAATAAACCACAGCGCTTAACGATAGATCACCATAAGTCAGACCATCGACTGAGCGATAAGTCCCGTAGAGAGGAATTGGGGTAGCAGAGGCAGTAAATATAATTACCAGTGATAAGCTACTGCCGAGAAAGGAAACAATGTCTCTTGTAGACTTCATAAACGGTCATTCCTGAGTTTATCAATTCAATGAAGTAATGATTGCAACGAAGTCGAAATGGCATTTCATGTCATAACAAAAAGCCAATACGCTGATATAAAAGTCGTCTGTTGAAAGCAATCTGAGTGTCAGAAAGGTGTTGAATCAGATATTTTACGTTTGGATTAAATTAAAAAAATCAATTATATAGTTAAGATTCTAGTGTTCGCTATTACTGTCTTGAGCGGAAATTACTGCATTGCAGCATTCACAGTAAACAACATGCCTAGTTTATAAACTAAAGCTCCTGAAACAAGAACAATAAAACACTAACAGTTATGAATTTTATTCATCAATACCGATAATTTGACATGTTCCGGAGTTATCCCTGACAGAATTTTCACTTTTCTGTATAGGAGAAGATAAGTATGGAAGTAAAGTCACATTTTCTTTCTTCACCTTTCTTCATATCTTCGCCTTCCCTCTGAACACGGTATGATATGCATACATTCCAAGGCAGAGAATAACAACGTTCATGGGCTATAGCATAATTCAAATCGATCATCTGATGGCTTATGAGTTTGGTCAGGTTGAAGGTGATTTTCTATCTTTGTGTGAATCAGATTTAAAATCGGTCATACCAGCCAGAATGCTGTTTCAGGTTTTTCAGGAGCAGTTAATCAATGGTTATCAGGCTCTGCTGACGGATATGCCGTCATTGCCCTTATTGATACGGGATAAAGATGACACAGGCAACCGATACTGGCGGGTGAATCCTGATGCTGAAGCTAATCTTGCGCCGCTGGCCCGTAAAGCGTATACAGCCAGAGTTGAACTGGTTAATCATGAGCTCAGCTCACCAGTATCAGGGAGTACGTTAAATGCCTCCGCCTCTATTGAATCTTATATCGATCGGGAAGCAGTCAGACTCACTCTGAAAGAGCGGTTACAGAAACAGCGCTTTGAAAACCATATGTTGAATGAACAGGCCTGGGAGATGCTGCTCAAGCAATAGGGTTGTTATATGCTCAATTATTCGCTCTTACGATTAACGCCAATCTGTTGAATGTATTTGTCAACTGATAACAATTTCCAAGTGGTCAATCAAATCAGAAATAACGGTACTTTTTCCGGTACGTGATTCAAAAATGAGTTGATTTTTATTACCGGAATATATTGGAAATTGATTGGCTAAATGGTCAGGGATGTCATAGTTGATAGATAGGGACTTGAACGGTCCGATATGGAACTTTCCCCCTCGATAGTCGGAAAACTCTTTCTTCAGACGATTTGTCCAGCCACTGGTTTCAAAGTGATATTTCACCAGAAAGAAGGTTGGAAAGATCAGATCTTCTTCTATGGGGATCGTTGTGTATGCTGGTGTCGTTTCCCCGATACGGTGCTTAAGTTCAGAGATGTTCAGTTTCTCGATACTCTGTTCTAAAGAATCGTCTACTTTAAAGGCTATACCACTAAATCCTTCAAATGCAGTTCCCTGAATCCCAAAACGGACCTTGAAATTTATGAATTCAAGGTTAATGTCTCCAAAGTTTACACCAACGGAGATGTATTCATCTTTCTCTACCAAAGGCCACGCAAGGGGTAATCCGAGTCTTTCGGCAACTTGATTTGCAACATCTGCAGGATTATCCACCTCAATCATAAGATGATCTATTTCAAACATGCTCTGTTTCTCCTCTTTTTCCTTTTCCATGAAGGAATTGAATCTCATGACTTTAGAATCCATCGACGGTTTACCGATTTGCTAAACGATCAACGTTAATTCAGGCTCGTATGATTGTGAATATGCAACAGGGAAAGGTCAACTAGTCTGAGTAGACACAACAGCAAGCTGATCCTTTTCACATCCTTCGGTGCAAATGGGTCTTCTTTGCCTGTAAATCTAAAAGTTTCGCCTACACTTTAATCATGTGAGTTCATTTGGATATCTTGATGACAGATCAAAACATTGGGCAAATACTTCAGGCCTTCAACAATATTGAATCCAAGATCCAAGAGCAGAATGGCATGTTGCGGGAGCTGACTTCAAAGGTAAAATCACTTGAAGCGCAAAACAAGCAATTGGTTCAAATGGTTCATCGGCTACAAACTCCTTCAACACCTCCGGAGCAGTTTGGGCAGAGCAAAGCTGAGTTTCAGGAAACGGTAACCCGGAGTCTGCGCTCTCTTGAAGATAAGTCGAAGAAAGCGATTGAACTGATTAAAGCCAATGGCGGAGGTAAAAAACGTGCCTGGCCGTAATTATCATTCGACGAGACTGGATAGTTCTGGTTTGAGTTGTCAGTGTGTCGATATGTTATAAACCCAGAGATGACAGTTGTGAAAGGCGGTATTGTTTTGCTCATATCTGAGTCGTTATCTTTTATGTTTCATTTATCTATCAGGTTCCCTGATTCCAGTAAAATAGCACCGTTTTTTATAAATTTTGATGTGTATCAAAATTCATCAGGCTTGGCTCTGAAGAACTGTGATTCTGCTATTTTTGATATAGATGATCTGATCATGTATGGGTTGTAGATAATGGATAATCTGACACTGCTTGAAACATTAGTCATAATCATGAGTATTAATGTTATTTTCACTTTCATTACTTCAGCTCGTGTTAATCGAACTGTTTCAATCGGGTGGCGAATATCCTCTGTGATGGTCTTTACTGGATGTGCACTTCTGGTTATGCAACAGTTGTTGTCTTCATTTTTTTCTATAATTTTATCTAATTATATATTGTTGCTGGGGTTTTATTTTCAGATATATACATCTATTCTCATTGATTTTGGTTATAATGTTTTAAAGAAGAAGTTTATATTTTTCATAAGTTTAGTTTATGCGGCTTCATTCTTGTATTTTACCTATGTGGATTTTAATACAACGGCTAGGATTATTTCTATATCATCTATACTACTTGGATTGTATCTATATGCGATAATAATCCTTTACAAAAAGAATAGTATAAAAATAAAAGAATTATACTATGCTTACATATTTGCATCTGTATTTTATGTCTATAGAATACTATCTACGTTTGATGGTGTTGGGGATGTCAGCTCTTTATTTGATAAAAACATTGTAACTACGCTATCATTTTTATTTTTGATTGTATTTAATCTGTTTTATCTAATCGGTGTTTTTAACTGTATAAATAGAGAAAAAGAGAATGAATTACTTCTGGAAAAAAATAAATTTAAATATTTTCTTGATTTCATTAATGATGCCGCTAAAAATCTGGAGTTATCAGAACTGTATCCTGCTATCGAAAAGGTATTGAGGCTATCATTTGGTGTGGGGACAGCTGCAATTTTTTTAAGAAATGAAGGGGAAAGTGAATATTCTCATTCAGTTGTATATGACTTTAATGATCTAGAACTTCCTATCCAAAAATTGAGTAAGACGATCAAATTAGGAGAAGGAATGTCAGGAAAAGCTGTACAAAAAGATAAAGTGCTAAGAATTGACATTGAACAATACCCTAATAGAGAAATTGCGATCGAGTGTCAATTAAAGGGTGCAACGCAAATGGTTGCTATTCCTCTTAAAATATCAGGAGATATTATTGGTGCGATAACGATGATTTATTCTAATGGACATCAGAGAGTATACACATTAGATAATAAATTCTGTTATACACTTGGTGAACAAATTGCATTATTAATACAAAATGCATTAAATTATAAAAAAATACAATCGTTGGCAAATTCTGATCCTATGACTCATCTTTTTAACCGAAGAAAAGGTGTGGAAATTTTTTCATTAGAATTAAAACGATTAAGCAGAAATGATAATAAGCTAACAGTAGCTATGTTGGATTTAGATAATTTTAAAAAGATTAATGATACATTTGGGCATGAATGTGGTGATTCTGTTATCAAAAATGCAGCAAACATGTTTAAAGAAATATGCCGGGAGACTGATTATATTTTTCGCTGGGGAGGAGAAGAATTTCTCATCTTATTTATTGATACCGATATTTCCGGAGCTTATTCCATAGCAGAACACATGCGCAGCCGTATTGAGAGAAATTCAATTCCCTGCATTGATTCTTTTCCCTCAACTATCAGTATCGGACTTGCAGAAACGTCGGGTGATGAAACGATGGATCAGGTACTCAGTCGGGCAGATAAGGCGCTGTACAGTGCTAAAGATAAGGGAAGGAACAGAGTAGAGGCTTCCTATTGATGAGAGTTATGACAAATAAAAAATTATCCGCAGGTAGTCTTTCCTCTGGTTATTGTTTTAAGTGAGCTGATGTATAGTGGTTCTGCGACCTCTATACATCAGCAGTCACGTTAAGAGCTACATATTTATCCTGAAAATAAACCTATCGAAGAGATGGCTCTTTACCAGGATGCATGCTCATCCAGGAAACTGGCCACCCAGAAGAAAGGCGCATTCCAGTTCACTGTAACTTCATTCATCGTCCAGGCACCGATATCATCAATCCAACAGGTTTGCCCGGTACAATTTCCTTTCAACTTGGTTGCAACCGGATCACTGAAGTCAATTGAATTTGGTCCGCCTGAGATGACACCCGGTGGGACAATGGGCAGAGCAGGATTTCCAGAATGTCCCCAGAACCGATGGTGAGGATTCATCAGCGGATTAGTGCCGTACCCTGAAACATAAGAATGATCCATTGGGTTACGTCCTAAAATATAATCCATCGAATCAGACATAGCCTGTAAATATTTTTGTGTCCTTGTCCAGTCAAAAGCAAGCCCGAGGAAGATACTGCGGTTCATCAGATTAGAGTTTGAACCCCATGGGTATTGATTTTCCTGATAAGGAATTAAATACCCCTGCGTCTTAACACTGGCTTCATAGGCATCCGCTGTCTTGAGAAGATTTGAGCGGGCTTTCTCTATGGTACTTTTATCAAGTTTATTCGGTACGAGTGCTAACGAAACCGTGCCGGCACTGCCCATCTCTGCCCATGACAGATCACTGCTTGTTGTTGGAGTGGTTAAGTAATAAGGCGATTGTTCAATTGCTGTTTTGTATTCGTCTTTACCTGTTGTGACAAACAATTCAGCGGCTGCCCAGTAGAATTCATCCCCCAGATTCGTATCACCGTAAGGGCCAGAGCCGTTAAAGTTATCGTATGCATACACATCTTTGTGAGCATTTGCTGCCAGCCATGCGCTTTCAGCTGCCGATAAACATTTGTCTGCATAAGTGGGATTCAGCGGACGCCAGATACGGGCACATTGTGCCGCTGTGGCAGCCAGATTCAGTGTTGCCGCAGTACTTGGATAACTCAGAAAGCGGGGTTGGGGATCTTCATAAGGAGGAAGAGGAACACCTGTCCATGCTGCATCGGCAATTTTATGGAAAACCATGCCGCCGGCATCGATTTCTGTCAGTTTTAAATCATACAGATGACCTGACTGATCGCCGACAGGCACCGATACTTTTTTATGTGCCGGTACTTGCATTGCCAGCATAAAGTCCATCATCCATTTGGCTTCATCAAGTAAATCGTTGTATTGGTTAGACTGCTCTGGGATCTGAACCATTCCGTCAGAAAATGCACTGATATGATTGGTTTTGTAGAGATTCTCACGTTCGTAATAATTCATCAGCGTCCAGACGGAAATTCCGCCATTTACCACATATTTTCCGTGGTCGCCGGCGTCATACCAGCCTCCGGTTACATCCAGAGAAAAATCACATCCCGGCCAGTCATTTCCCTTAGCATCGGTTTGGTTAAAACAGGTTACGATTTCCTGTGGATGACCTGCGGGGCGGGCTAAATCAGCGCGCTGAACATAGGCATCTTCAATATCAATCCCGCTGCGCTGCTGGTAGAAGAAAGACAAAGCATCATATTTCATCGTCTGGTAAATATCATGACTGATATTAAACGGATGACTTTTCTGGCCGTCTACTTCAAGGATGAGGTGTTCTTTCGGGGTTTGTACCTGACTGAAATCAGCAATCTGAACCTGTTCTCCCGAAGCACTGTTAAGACCGAAGGGGATGGTGTTACCTTCTGCAATGGTCACTCCCTGAGCATCTAACAAATGCCATTGTAACGGTGTCTGAGTTTCCGTATGAATGGTTGCCCGTTTTTTTGCATTCAACAGATAGCCTACCTGATTGAGGCGCACTGCTGAGCGCAAATCTTCTTCTTCGTGTTTCGGACCATATAAGGCGACATCACTCAGACACACGGTATTCGGCTGTTGTTTCCCGATTTGAAAAGCCAACTGTACTTTTTTATCATCGGCAGACGGTTTAATCTGAAATTCAAATGACTGAACGGTGTTATTTAGGGACAGCATCTGATCCAGATAGTTGGTGTAGGGCTGACCATCGTGCTGAATAACAGCTTTCAGACTGGCTGCATTTTGGGACATCGCATTAAATTGCAGGGTATAAGTCTCATCTTTAAGTAATTTCAGGTTCGCCTGACCTAAAGTAACATCCCACAGATTTTCCCCGCCATCGGTGAATGTGATACATCCCATCTGTTTCTGAGTACTGAAGGTGCCTCCATCTACCCACCAGCCACTGTCTCCTCCCTGAAAGTCACCATTAACCAGAATGTTTTCTACTGAATTTTCTAGATTCTGTATGCTTTTCAGATCTGGTGAATTTTGTGCTGCATAGCTTTCATTCACACCAATCAGGCTGCAAATAATTGCAGCTAATATAGTTAGTTGAGTTTTTTTCATCTAAGCCTCTAATATATCAATGCTACTGTAAACATAACTTTGTCAGTTAATAATTGTTCTTAATATTTGAAACAATTTTAAATCAGATACAATGAATTATTTTAGCTCAACCTGTTCAAGATGAATTTTTGATATTTATGAACAAGGTTCAATATATAAATATCTTGATTATCTCTAATATCAATAAAAATACATTTGGGTAAGGTTGCTTCTGCAATCACCGAAGGGAGGTCTAACTATGTATCTGCCTTAGCAGACCTTGATAGTGTCACTATTAATGTCACTTTAAATTGTGGATTTCATGAGATGATACACAAGATAGTAAAGCCTACAACAACAATTCCTACAATTAGAAATATCTGATTTGTTAACCTCATTTTTACACATCGATATAAAAATGATTAACTTGTTTAGGCTGTGTTTATTGTCTTAAGTTTTTAATGTTTTATAAATTTTCAAAATACATTTGTTCATGATCTGTTGCGATACAAAACTATTGACTGTGGCAATATTTTTAGATTATAGAGTAATTTGACATACTGAAAGTCTGCCTGGCTTCACTCTAAGTTAGGTTTTTATTGGTTGGTGTTTTTTAATTTATTGAAATATATCATTGATATTTATCTTGCCTGTAACTTGTTGAAATATAAATAATATTCTGATTTTCTATAGGAGGTTTTAAGTCTTAAGTTATTTCTATTAGTCAGTATTCTTGCGAATATTTAATAGACTAGCTACCTTAAATTATTTTACAAAAGTGAGATACTCTTCAAAAAATCATGCTGTAATTATCTTGGTGACATATTAGATATAATAAATATGTGACAATTTCTATATTTTTAAAGTTAAAAGTAAAACGCTATTTCATTTTTGTTGATCATCTGGTTCTTATGTGCTTATTATCTCAATGGGAAATGATTTTGAGATATTAGTCTGCATCAGTAGCAGGCAGTTTTGTTGTCGTTACTGATGGACATACCGAAAGCTTTACATCATGTGTTAACTGAAAAGGAACCATAACTGTGAAAGTTTACAATGTTAGAAATAAGCATATTTTGCTTGCTGGTGTGATGGGCTCTATGATGATCAGCGGACAGATATATGCAGCAGATTACTGTACGGATCAACCAGTAAGTGGGATTGTGTATAAAATTGTCAGTGCTGGGGTTGATAAGCTAGTAGCAGCGGAATCAACTGCCAAAAAAGCCAATGTAGTATCCCAAAAAAATACTGGTAGTGACTCTCAACGATTTATATTGAATCAGCAAAGCAATGGCTATTGGGCGATTCAGGCTTCCAATACGTCTTATGCTGCAACAGTGGAAGGCGGCTCAAAAAGTAACGGCGCTACTGTTCAACAAAAGCCCTACAGCAGCTCGTTAAGTCAGGAGTGGCAACTGGTTCAGATTACATCCGGTACTTATCAGGGAACTTATAAGATTATCAATGCTAATTCGGCGTTGCTGCTGACCGTCGCCGGTTCCGCGGAAGGGGCTGATATTTATCAAAACAAAGATGCGGGTGGCAGTTCTCAACGTTGGTGGCTTGAGCCTGTGACAAGAACCTGTGGTTCTTCAGGTTCAGGTTCTGGCAGCTCTTCATCTGCTGATATTTCAAGTTCTTCGGCTGCTCCTACCGCTGCTGCAGCCAGGAGTGCGGGAGCAAACACTGAACCATTAACGAATGGTTATCCTTCGTTTATTAAGCATGTTAATTCTAATGCAACGGTTGTTTCCACTCTGGCTGGTTTACTTGCTGCTATCGACGATGCAAGTGCTGGGGATGTTATCTATATTCGAGGAGGCACATACTATCCTTCAGAGACAATAAAGATCCAACATAGTGGTAGCTCGTCGAAAGCGATTGTGCTGAGTGCTTACCCAGGTGATGCACGGCCTGTTTTTGATTTCTCTGCAATGTCAGAAAAAAGCTCAAACCGCGGTTTCCAGCTGAATGCGAACTATTGGCACCTATATGGCTTCGATATCAAAAAAGCGGGTGATAATGGTATGTACCTGACAGGGTCACACAATACCATCGAGTTCATGAAGTTTTATGAGAACTCAGATACCGGTCTGCAAATCAGTAGCGGGGCCGCTTACAACTTCATCAAGAACTCTGATTCTTACTACAATGCGGACTCAACACTCGAGAACGCGGATGGGTTTGCTGCGAAGCTAACTGTGGGAACCGGAAACTACTTCTATGGTTGTCGGGCATGGAACAATCTGGATGATGGTTTTGATGGTTACCTACGTGATAACGGTAGCTCCATTACCACAACCCTGGAATACACTTGGATGATTAGAAATGGTTATCAGAAGAATGGTGTGAAAGGGGCTGGTGATGGTAACGGCTTTAAAACTGGCGGTAGTGATGGCAAAGATTTAGCCCATAACGGTCTTTATATTAATACTATTTCTGCTGGTAATACCGCGGATGGTTATGACCAAAACAGTAATCGGGGAACCGTCACAATCTACAATGCGATTGCTTTTGGTAATGATCGAAACTTTGGTTTAGGCGATGGCAGCTCACGTCAACTGAAAAAGCTGACTGTCAAAAACAGTATCTCTCTGGATAGCGGTAAGAGCGATAAATTTGGTGCCAGTTCAACCAGCATCAGCAACAATAGCTGGCAGAACGGTATTTCGTTTTCATCGTCTGACTTCTCAAGTGTCAACATCAATGATCTACTGGCAGACCGTCAAAGTGATGGTAGCTTACCTGTTGTTAAGTTCTTCCATCTAAAATCAGGTAGTAAACTAATTGATGCAGGGACAGATGTTGGTCTCGATTACAATGGCAGAGCGCCTGATTTAGGTTCGTTTGAATCAAAATAAGCTAAGCGTCACAACTGTATGATATGCTGTTTAATCCGGGTATCGTTGATATCCGGATTGTTTTTTGTGAAGCAAGCTTGATGTTGTTCCATAAACATCCACAAGTGTATTGATAGGTCAGTGTTACTATTAATGTTGCTTTAAATTGTGGATTTTAGGAAACTCCTAAGACGCTAGGGTTTCATAATTTATTGATATTTAATGAATTGTATAAATAAAAAAGACCGCAGTATATTACTGCGGTCTTGAATATGGTGGGCCTTCCGGGACTTGAACCCAGGACCTGCCGATTATGAGTCGGATGCTCTAACCAACTGAGCTAAAGGCCCCTTGAGACGGACGATTATAGGGGATACGCCCGGTGGTGTCTAGCCTCAATGATGGCTAAATATGCTTATATTTTATTCACTTAAATCGTTGATAATAAAAAAGGTGAGCTAATGCTCACCTTTTGTACGACTGATTTGAATCTTATTACTCATCCAGGAAGCTACGTAGTGTTTCTGAGCGGCTTGGATGGCGCAGTTTACGTAGTGCTTTCGCTTCGATCTGACGGATCCGTTCACGAGTTACATCAAACTGTTTACCGACTTCTTCCAGAGTGTGGTCTGTGTTCATGTCGATACCAAAACGCATCCGCAGTACTTTTGCTTCACGTGGCGTCAGACCTGCCAGAACATCACGGGTTGCTGCTTTCAGACTGGTCGCAGTCGCTGAGTCGATTGGAAGATCCAATGTGGTATCTTCGATGAAATCGCCCAGATGAGAATCTTCATCATCGCCGATTGGTGTCTCCATGGAGATCGGCTCTTTGGCGATTTTCAGCACCTTGCGAATTTTGTCTTCAGGCATCTGCATCCGTTCTGCCAATTCTTCCGGAAGTGGCTCCCGACCCATTTCCTGAAGCATCTGACGTGAGATACGGTTCAGTTTATTGATTGTTTCGATCATGTGCACAGGGATACGAATCGTTCTGGCCTGATCTGCAATAGAACGGGTAATCGCCTGACGAATCCACCATGTAGCATAAGTCGAGAACTTATAACCACGACGGTATTCGAATTTATCTACCGCTTTCATCAGACCGATATTCCCTTCCTGAATCAGGTCAAGGAACTGCAAACCACGGTTGGTATATTTCTTCGCAATCGAGATAACCAGACGCAGGTTAGCTTCAACCATTTCTTTTTTCGCCCGGCGCGCTTTCGCTTCACCGATAGACATCCTGCGGCTGATATCTTTGATACGAACAACCGTGAGAGAAGTTTCATCTTCAATCGCTTTCAGCTTTTGGATGGAACGACGAATATCTTCTTCGCTTCTGCGGATTTTATCAACATAAGGTTTGTCTGATGCGAGAACGTTGTCCAGCCAGTTTTCATCAGATTCATGTCCGGTAAACACAGCAATAAATGCTTTTTTCGGCATTTTTGCATGTTCGACAACATGTTTCATGATCAGGCGTTCTTGCGTCTTGACCCGATCCATTGAGCCGCGAAGTGTTTCGACCAGATTATCAAACTGTTTTGGCGTCAGGCGGAACTCACGGAACGCATCCAGAACAAGCTCAGAAGCTTGTGATGTTTGCTCATTCGCTTCGCCAAACTCATTCAGTGCTAACTGGTAATCACGATATTTGTTGCGAAGATTGTTGAACTTCTCTTGTGCGAGCTCCGGATCGATACCGACATCTTCGTCGCTATCATCGTTATCATCATCGCTATCGCCATCTTCGTCTTCATCCTCTTCATCTTCATCATTGTTTTTAGAAGAGAGAGGCATGTCTTCGTCTTCCAGATCGACACCGGTCAGTTCCGAGCCAATGTGGGTTGCAGTTGGCGATGCTGTCTCATCGGCATCTGGATCGACAAAGCCTGAAATCAGATCGGTCAGTCTTAACTCTTCAGTTTCAACTTTATCGAATTGTTCCAGGATATAAGGAATTGTCCCTGGGTATTCGGCAACAGCGCTTTGAACTTGGTTAATCCCTTCTTCAATGCGCTTTGCAATATCGATTTCACCTTCACGAGTGAGAAGTTCGACGGTTCCCATTTCACGCATATACATACGTACAGGGTCTGTCGTACGACCAATTTCACTTTCAACACTGGACAGAGCTGCTGCGGCTGCTTCTGCAACATCTTCATCCGTAATGGTCGTGTCGTCGTTCAGAGCCAGATCATCGGCGTCAGGTGCGGTTTCTACCACCTTGATGCCCATGTCGTTAATCATCTGAATAATATCTTCTACCTGCTCAGAATCTACGATTTCTGCAGGGAGGTGGTCATTGACTTCGGCGTAGGTCAGATAGCCTTGTTCTTTGCCCTTAAGGACAAGTGATTTAAGCTGTGACTGCGGATTTTGATCCATAGACGGTATCCAACTTCATTTCTGGTGACGGAATTAGTATGCGAAATGCAAACCACGTATTTTAACAAATTAATCATTTGTTGGCTATTAAATATAAGGGTTACGCTTTTAAATCTAGCATCAATGCCAGCAGCTCCCGCTTTTCGTCAGTTGATAAACCAACGCTTCGTTCTTTCGCCTGCAGATTTTCAATTTGTTTTTCAACGCACTGGGTAAATATTTTATCCAATGAGTCTAAAAATATTTCTTCTTGGTTGTCTTCTACCAGGGGAATATCCCAGCTAGCAAGACGTGACAGAAGCGATTCATTTTGATGGCCCCGCCAGTTTTCAAGTAACTGACCAGTAGTAACATTGGGGTAATTTCGACATTTTTCAAGTACCTCCACAAATAAGCTCAGACCAGGAATATCAAGCGATTCGATACTTGAAAGATCCGGTACACTATGAGCATAGTTCGGATTCTGCAGAAGCAAAGCGATAACTTCCCTCATCGGTGTTCGCTTCATTTCTGTTTGTGGGCGGATTGATGGTTTTTGTTCCGAAATTTGCTTTTTATTCAATGCAGCCTGAATCACACTCGCGTTCAGCCCAGTACGCAACGACAATTCTTCCCACAGATAAATTTTCAGCGCATCATCCTGAACCTGATTAATCAACGGTTCCGCCAGATGAACAACGCGAAATCTTCCTTCCCGGCTACTGTTGTCAACCACCCGTTCCATTAAACCCTGAAAAAGAAAATCAGAGAAAGCCATCGCCTGCTGGACCTGTTGTTCAAATGCTTCGGTTCCGTTCTGACGGATATATGAATCCGGATCTTCTTTGTCCGGTAAAAACATAAACTTCAGCGTTTTATTACCGCTGAGCAGTGGCAGAGCATTCTCTAACGCCCGCCAGGCTGCCTGACGTCCTGCATTGTCACCATCGTAGCAGCAGATGACTGCATTGGTTTGACGGAAAAGAATCTGTAAATGGTCGTTAGTTGTTGATGTGCCCAGTGAAGCTACCGCATAGTCCACACCATACTGCGCAAGAGCAACCACATCCATGTAACCTTCTGTGACCAGAATTTTCGATGGTTCCCGGTGTGCCTGAAGAACTTCATATAAACCGTATAGCTCTTTTCCTTTATGGAAAATATCGGTTTCCGGTGAATTCAGGTATTTCGGGGTGCTATCACCTAAAACCCGGCCACCGAAGCCGATGACTCGCCCTCTGCGATCCCGGATGGGGAACATTACTCGCCCCCGGAAACGGTCATAGCGGCGTCCGTTATCGTTTTCAACTAACATTCCCGCAGCACTGAGCATTTGCTCCGATTCGGGGAATTGTGCAAAATTTTTATGGATGAGATCCCATTCGTCAGCCACATAACCGATACCGAATTTCTGGACGATATCTTTAGAAAGTCCCCGTTTTTTCAAATAATCGATGGCAACTTTGCTGGTTGGTTTTCTGAGTTGATGACGATAGAAATGGGAAATTTGTTCCATCAGATCGTATAACGTACGTTTCTGTTCTTTCCGTTCCTGAGATTTTTTTGCATCAAACGGCGTCGCCCCTTTTTCTCTTGGGACTTCCAATCCAAGTAAGCTGGCAAGTTCTTCAATCGCTTCAACAAACTCGAGACGTTCATATTCCATCATAAAATCGATGGCATTACCGTGTGCACCACAACCGAAACAGTGATAGAACTGTTTGTCTTGGCTGACACTGAAAGATGGGGTTTTCTCGTTATGAAAAGGACAACAGGCGGTGTAGTTTTTGCCCTTTTTTTTAAGTTTTACGCGAGCGTCAATAACATCGACAACATCCAGCCGAGCAAGCAGATCATTGATGAAATTTCGAGGAATATACCCAGCCATAAAACCTGATAGCTAATTTACATGTTAGCGTGTATACAAACAAGCCGTGCTCCATAGGATAGCACGGCTTGCTGTTTAGGAGGACAGGATTAAGTGAGCTTGGATTTTACCAATCCGCTGACTTTTCCCATATCTGCACGCCCTTGAATTTGCGGTCTCAGGATGGCCATTACTTTACCCATATCCTGCATGCTTTGAGCACCGGAAGCAGTAACAGCATCATCGATGAGCTGTTGGACTTCGTCATCAGTGAGCGGCTGAGGCATAAACTCCTCTAACACGGTGATCTCACCGCTTTCCGCATCTGCTAAGTCCTGACGTCCCGCTGATTCATATTGAGCGACAGAGTCGCGACGTTGTTTCACCATCTTTGTCAGAACTGCAACAATGTCATCGTCGTTTAGCGTAATTCGCTCATCGACTTCACGTTGTTTGATTTCTGACAAGGCCAAACGAATAGTGCCAAGGCGCGCTTTGTCCTTGGCTTTCATCGCAAGTTTTTGCTCTTCTTTGAGTCTGTCAATCAGAGCCATAACTCATTCCTTTCTGGAGGAGTTATTAGTACAGGCGAACGCGACGAGCGTTTTCGCGAGCTAGCTTTTTAGCGTGACGCTTCTGAGCAGCTGCTTTAGCGCGTTTGCGAACTGTAGTTGGTTTTTCATAGTGCTCACGACGACGCACTTCAGAAAGAATACCTGCTTTTTCGCAAGAGCGCTTAAAACGACGCAGAGCTACGTCGAACGGTTCGTTTTCACGTACTTTAACTACTGGCATATGCCTTTCACCTCAGGGGATATTCGTTAAGTCTGGTCTTTCTTGTCCGGAGTTTTTCCGGTACTTACCAGCACAATCAAAAATGGTGCGGAATTTTAATCCGAATGGAAAGACTTTGTAAAGTACTTTATGGGTGAATCTCTGTACAAAGTTTGTGTGTCACCCGAAGGCAGGGTAACATGACGCCAATTTTGATGTCGAGATGGAAGTTTTCCGGAAAATTATGCGCGTATTAGGTATTGAAACCTCTTGTGATGAGACGGGTATTGCAATTTACGATGACGAAAAAGGCTTGCTGGCTCACCAGTTGTACAGCCAGATTAAACTTCATGCTGATTATGGCGGTGTTGTTCCGGAGCTGGCCTCAAGGGATCATGTAAAAAAAACGATACCGCTGATTCAGGCTGCGATGGTTCAGGCGGAGTGCAAACCAGAAGATATTGATGGTGTTGCTTATACTTCCGGGCCCGGGTTGGTCGGAGCGCTGCTGGTCGGTGCGACAATCGGGCGTAGTCTGGCTTATGCCTGGAATGTCGCTGCTGTGCCGGTCCATCATATGGAAGGCCATCTGCTTGCTCCGATGCTGGAAGAGAATCCTCCTGAATTTCCTTTTGTTGCGGTATTGGTCTCTGGCGGACATACCATGATTGTTGAAGTTAAAGGCATTGGTGAATACCGTATTCTCGGTGAGTCGATTGATGATGCAGCCGGAGAAGCTTTTGATAAGACGGCGAAACTGATGGGGCTGGATTATCCGGGTGGTCCTTTATTGGCTCGTCTGGCTGAAAAAGGGACTCAGGGGCGGTTTCGTTTCCCTCGACCGATGACTGACCGGCCAGGACTGGATATGAGTTTTTCCGGGCTGAAAACTTTTGCGGCCAACACGATTGCTGCACATGGGGATGATGAACAGACACGAGCTGATATTGCATATGCTTTTCAGGAAGCGGTTTGTGACACTCTGGTCATTAAATGTCGGCGGGCTCTGGAGCAAACCGGTCTGAAACGAATCGTGATTGCCGGAGGTGTCAGTGCCAATCAGCGTTTGAGAGAGGATTTGGCACAACTGGCTCAAAAAGTGGGTGGTGCTGTTTATTATCCGCGAACTGAGTTTTGTACCGACAATGGTGCAATGATTGCGTATGCCGGTATGCAAAGGCTTAAAAATGGTGAAGTGTCGGGGCTTGCTGTTCAGGCGACACCTCGCTGGCCTATCGATCAGCTTCAGGCTGTTCGGTCATCATAGTTGAATGAAAGAACAATTCGCTAATCATCTGAATGTTTTCGCTGAAATTGTATTTTTAGATGAGCGGGGCATAGTTAGTCAGCAGCATAAACAATAACAAGAAGGTAAGGGGAGATGATGCAGTCATTTACACTCGGTGGTAAAAGCATGTGTTACAGTGATGTCGGAACGGGTGAAGTGTTGGTGTTTGGCCATAGTTATTTATGGGATAGCCAGATGTGGCAGCCACAGATTGAAGCATTGTGCCAGAATTATCGATGCATCATTCCTGATTTATGGGCGCATGGTCAATCAGACTCTGCACCCGAATCAATGCATACACTCCGGGATTATGCCGGACACATTCTGGCTTTGATGGATCATCTGGGCATTGAATCATTTTCTGTGATCGGACTTTCTGTCGGTGGTATGTGGGGAGCCGAACTGGCATTGCTTGCTCCGGAGCGAATGAAAGCTCTGGTTATGATGGATACTTTTATCGGGCTGGAGCCCGAGATCACCCATGCGAAGTATTTTGCAATGCTGGATGCAGTGATTGCAACTCAGTCTTTTCCTAAACCGATTATTGAACAGGTCGTGCCGATGTTCTTTTCTGATCGTACTTTGCAGCGGTCACCGGAAGAGGACTTTGTTGCCGCTTTTCGGACTTTCCTGACTGAAACCGGGGGACAGCAAGCGGCAGACATCGGGCAGATAGGCAGGATCGTTTTTGATCGCCGCGATCTGTTTGATGATGTTGAAAAACTAAACTTGCCTGTTTTGATCATGGTCGGAGAAGATGATAAACCTCGTCCGGTTCTGGAATCACAGCTGATGTTGGATGCAATTTCCGGTAGTCGGCTGGTTGTTGTGCCTCAGGCCGGTCATATCAGTAATCTGGAACAGCCTGGATTTGTGACTCAGGCATTGAGTGATTTTCTTTGCTCTTTAAATTGTTAAAAGGGCAGTACGGGACACATGACTTTGAAAAGTGATGTGTCTTTTTACTTTTATTGCGAAGATTCTTTCTCACCGACTTTGGGCTCAGTTCCATTGAACAGACGTTTTATATTTTCCTGATGCCGGAAGACGATCAGACAGCACAGCATAGCAACAGGCAACGTGTAATGTGGCTTGACCATCCAGGTGTAAAATGGAGTCAACAATACCGTTACCAATGCAGCCAGAGACGAATAACGGGAAATCACAATTGTCGCCAGCCAGGTAGCGATGATAAAACCCGTCAAATCCAGCCCTATCGGTGCGATTGCTCCCAGTGCAGTTGCGACGCCTTTTCCACCTTTAAAATGAAAGAAAATCGGATAGATGTGCCCAAGGCATGCAGCAATGGCTATAATTCCGAGAAGAAATGGTTCAATGCCCAGAAAATAACTCCCCCATACAGGAATCATCCCTTTGAGCATATCGCACAACAGGACAATCACTGCGGCTTTTTTTCCGCCGACTCGTAAAACGTTGGTGGCACCCGGATTATGGGAGCCGGCGTTTCTTGGATCGGGGAGCCGGAATATACGACACACGAGCACTGCACTTGAAATAGAACCAAGTAAGTAAGCTGAAATAATGATAACAAGTGTCAATGGAGTCATTTGAGCCCTGAGTGTGTGCGGGTGAAAGAGCGTAGTTATAACTATAAAAAATCTATATTAATTTCACATATTAAGATCATTTAAGTATATGATAACCATTATGACATAATACGATTTTTTATCTCAATTGGGTATCCGGTCCGCGATAGAAAAATGATGAGAAGATTTATGGATAAAGTGTTTATAGAACAGTTGGTTGTTGTGACTACGATCGGTGTTTACGATTGGGAACAGCAAATAAAGCAGAAATTAGTTTTTGATATTGAAATGGCTCATGATAATCGCCCGGCCGGAAAGAGCGATGATGTATCGGATGCTCTGGATTATGCCCAGGTGAGTCAACAAGTGATTCAACATGTTGAAAATGGAAGTTTTTTATTGATTGAGCGTGTGGCTGAAGAAGTTGCAGACTTAATTATGACGACTTTCTCCGTTCCGTGGCTCAGGATTCGCCTGACGAAGCCGGGGGCTGTTCCTCAGGCCGGAGGTGTTGGAGTCGTGATTGAAAGAGGTCAGTTATGATTCCGGTTTATGTCGGTATCGGTTCGAATATTGACCGGCATAAGCATGTAGAAGCCGCTGTGAGTGAACTGGAGAAGATGGGAGAAGATTTGCGTCTTTCGACTATTTATGAGTCTCCGTCTCAAGGGTTTCAGGGCGGAGCATTTTTCAATCTGGTGATTGAACTGAAGACCTCACTGTCTCTGGAAACATTTGCTTCAATGTTAAAGGACATTGAGATACGTTGGGGACGAAAACCCGATGCACGTAAGTTCCAGGACCGAACTCTGGATTTGGATATCATTCTGTTTGGTGATGTGGTGAGTTCCGAATCTCCTCAGTTACCCCGTCAGGATATCTATAAGTATCCGTTTGTTATTCAGCCACTTTTTGAACTATGTCCGGATCTTCTTCTGCCGGGGGATGGGCGAAGCGTTCGGCAAATTTGGCTTAAGGCTGACAATTTGGAAGTTCTGAAGCCTGTAAAATCTTGGTTTATCGAAAAATAATAAAGAGTAAATAATGGATTTGATTCAAAGTGTAGTTCTTGGCTTAGTTGAAGGTATTACAGAGTTCTTACCTATCTCGTCAACCGGGCATTTGATCATTGTCAGTGATTGGCTCGGCTTACCTCAGAGCGATAGCAATAAAGCTTTTGAGGTGATTATCCAGCTCTCAGCCATTCTGGCTGTTCTGACAAATTATAAAGAGCGTTTCCATCCCCGCTATATTGAACTCTGGCTTAAAGTTTTCATTGCTTTTCTACCCATTGCTGCAATCGGGTTTCTGTTTCAGAACCAGGTGAAAGAGCTATTCACGATTCAGGTTGTTCCAATCATGTTTATTGTCGGTGGTATTATTTTCCTGATCGTGGAACGGTTTCTGAAAAATCATACACCGACGGCAGAGACATTGGATCAGATCAGTTACCGGCAAGCGATTTGGATCGGTATTGCTCAGATATTTGCTTTGATTCCGGGAACCAGCCGGGCAGGCTCTACCATTATTGGTGCTTTGCTGGTGAGAGTGAGTCGTAAAGCTAGTGCTGAGTTTTCGTTTCTTCTGGCTTTGCCGGTGATGCTTGCTGCGAGTGGGCTGGATTTAGTGAAGCACTATCAGGATTTTCAGGGAGAGAGTGCGCTGACTCTGATTGTCGGGTTTATTACTTCTTATCTGTCAGCCTGGATTGTAATGAAAGTATTTCTGGCATTCCTGAATCGTTTTACATTCAATGCATTCGGCATTTATCGTATTATTTTTGGTGGTATCTTACTCTTCTGGGCGGCCTATTATTAGTCAATAGTATGAGTGAATGGCAATACCGACATGTCATTCACTCAGTTGTCTTAAGGTGCTGATGATATAAGAGGAGGTTCTTTCTTAGCAGTTTTGGTAGACTTCCTGATTATTCTGTTTGAAGTAACAAGTGAGCGTCATGCGGGTATTTGCTTTAACACTGACACTACTTTTTATTCTGTTCCAGTATTCGCTTTGGTTCGGCAAAAACGGCGTATCTGATCTTCATCGAATTTCTGAAGAGATCGGAACCCAGCAGTCAGTGAATGCCAATTTACAAAAGCGAAATAAAGAAATGTATGCAGAAATAGATGATTTACGTCAGGGATCTGACTCGATTGAAGAAAGAGCAAGGCATGAACTGGGAATGGTAAAAGAAGGGGAAACCTTCTACCGGGTTATCAATGAGGACCATCCCTAAATGATAAATGAACTTATTTCTGTTGTGATACCGGCTGCCGGCGTTGGGCGCCGCATGTTAGCTGACAAACCAAAACAATATCTGAAAATTCATGGTAAGACTGTACTGGAACATACAGTTGAGAAGTTACTTTCTCATCCTCGGGTCGGTCAGCTCGTCATTGCCATTAGTGATGATGATCCTTATTTCAGTCAGTTATCGCTCTCTTCTCATCCGGACATTATTCGGGTCTCCGGTGGTCAGGAACGCTCGGATTCTGTATTTTACGCACTCGATTATCTGGTCAGAAATTCTCCTACAACTTGGGTCATGGTGCATGACGCCGCTCGTCCATGTGTCCGTCTGAGTGATATTGATAAGTTAATAGAAGAGGTGTTGCACCATGATGTCGGCGGCATACTGGCGTCTCTGGTTCGCGATACGATGAAAAGGTCGGATAATGCACAGAACATTGTCCATACCGTGGAACGGGAGAACCTCTGGCATGCGCTGACACCGCAGATGTTTCGGACCGCCCGGTTGCATCAGGTTTTATCCCGGGCGATTGCCCAACATGTGCCGCTCACTGATGAAGCATCGGTCATGGAGTGGGATGGTGAAAAGCCACGCCTTGTCGCAGGACATGCCGATAATATTAAAATAACGCAACCGGAAGATTTAGCGTTGGCAGAATTTTATCTCAGCCGTGAGAGCTGAGTGCTAAGGAATCGTTATGTTTAGAATAGGTCATGGTTTTGATGTTCATAAATTTGGTGGTGAAGGGCCGGTTGTGATTGGTGGTGTATCGATCCCTTATGAACAGGGGTTGTTAGCTCATTCGGATGGTGATGTGGCTTTACATGCACTAACTGATGCCCTTTTGGGAGCAATTGCAGCCGGAGATATCGGACGTCATTTCCCTGATACGGATGAACAGTGGCAAGGTGCTGACAGCCGGAACTTATTACGGGATGTTTACCGGCGGGTTAAAGCACAGGGTTACCGGTTGGGAAATGCGGATATTACAATTATTGCTCAGGCGCCGAAAATGGCACCTTATATCGGGCAGATGTGTGCTTTGATTGCAGAAGATCTGGAGACAGAGATTGGCAATGTGAATGTGAAAGCAACGACTACGGAACGATTGGGATTCACAGGCCGTAAAGAAGGTATTGCCTGTGAAGCCGTTGTCTTATTAACGAAGTGAGTTTTTATATCTGAGTGATGGTTTGGCTATCCTCAAGAGGGAGTCCGGATGGATGATATTTTAGCTGGTTTGGCTTATTTATACGGAAAACCAGCGGTAAAAGCGAAAATCAAAGTAAAACCTGAAGATTTTATTGTCACTGAGAATTTAGGATTTTCACTGGATGGCTTTGGTGAGCATTTGATGGTCCGTATTCGCAAAACTGGGGAAAATACCAGCTTTGTTGCGAATGAATTGGCTAAAGCTTGTGGTGTAAAGTCGAAGGACGTGAGCTGGGCAGGCTTAAAAGACCGTCATGCCGTCACAGAACAGTGGTTGAGTGTTCACTTACCAAAAGGTGGAACTCCGGATTTCTCTGCATTTCTGGCTCGGTATCCACAAATTGAGATTCTGGAAACAACCCGGCATCAGCGGAAATTAAGACCGGGAGATCTTCTGGGCAACCACTTTCAGATTACTTTAACAGAAGTGTCGGATACTAAAGAAGTTGAGCAGCGTCTGGAGATGATTCGCGAACATGCGGTTCCGAACTATTTTGGCGCACAGCGCTTTGGCAATCAGGGAAACAACTTAAACGAAGCTCGGCGCTGGGGACGAGAGAATGTCCGGACCCGTAACCAGAATCAGCGGAGTCTCTATCTCTCAACAGCACGTTCCTGGATTTTTAATCAGATTGTCTCGGAACGAATTGCACAGGATTGTTTTCATCATTTAATTGATGGGGATATCGCTCTAAAGGGTGATGAACAGTTTCTAATCGAAGGGGAAGAGGCGCTGGCATTGTGGAACCAACATGTATCCCAACATGAAGCGGGGATTTCGGCAGCTTTAGCCGGGGACAATGCACTACCGACGAATCATGATGCTTTGGCGCTTGAACAGGAGTTCCTTGATCGTGAGCCTGATTTAATGAAATTGATTCGTGGTAACCGAATGAAACATGAAAGGCGGAATATTGCTCTCAAACCTCAGCAGCTCCAATGGAAGCTGGAAGAAAATGAGGTTATATTGAATTTTTCGCTTGATGCGGGATGCTTTGCAACCTCTCTGTTACGGGAGTTGATTGAAGTGATCCCTGTCGAAAGGGAGTTCTGATTCATGAAAATTTTGTTGAGCAACGATGACGGTGTCTATGCTCAGGGAATTAATACATTAGCTGAAATACTCTCTGATTTGGCTGAAGTGGTCATTGTTGCCCCGGACCGGAATCGTTCTGGGGCTTCTAATTCTCTGACTCTGGAGCGACCTCTGCGTGTTCATCAGATAGCTCCGGCTGTTTATTCGGTTCAGGGAACTCCGACAGATTGCGTTCATTTTGCTTTGAATGAACTAATGAAAGATTCATTACCGGATCTTGTTTTGAGCGGCATTAACCATGGTGCTAATTTAGGCGATGATGTTTTTTATTCCGGGACAGTTGCTGCGGCAATGGAAGGGCATTTCTTAGGCGTTCAGTCGATAGCATTTTCTCTGGTTGGAGAGACACATTTTGAGACTGCCGCCCATGTCGCCCGTCAGCTTGTAAAGCAACACCTTCAGGCACCGATTCCGACGAATCGGCTATTGAATGTAAATATCCCTGATTTACCACTGGAACAGCTTGCTGGTATGAATGTGACTCGTCTGGGTGCCCGTCATCATGCGGAAAGCATGATACGGCAGAAAGATCCCCGCGGACATGATATTTATTGGCTGGGACCTCCGGGTAAAGAGCAGGATGCCGGGGAAGGGACCGATTTTTATACGATTGATCATGGATTTGTTTCGATTTCACCATTGCATGTCGATTTGACGGCACATGAATCGATAAACTCAATGAAAGATTGGCTGGAAAGGTAATTGGCATGTCAAATCCACTCGCTGATAAGTTAAGCGACTTTCTTGTCAGAAGCGGTATTGAAGATTCTCGGGTGCTGGAGATCATCCGTGAGTTACCGAGAGAACATTTCGTTTCACAGGCAATGGTTCATCAGGCTTATGAGAATAATGCATTACCGATAGGACAGGGGCAGACAATATCTCAGCCCTATATCGTTGCCAAAATGACACAGTTATTGGCGTTGAAGCCAGATAGTCGGGTTTTGGAAGTCGGAACAGGATCCGGATATCAGACCGCAGTTCTGGCTCGTTTAGTCGAGCACGTATTTTCTATTGAACGGATCAAAACCTTGCAATGGGAGGCAAAGCGTCGTTTGAGACAACTGGATATCTATAATGTGTCCATGAAGCATGGTGACGGCTGGCAGGGATGGAGTACAAAAGCACCTTTTGACGCAATTATTGTGACTGCTGCTGCTTCTGAAACACCTCCAGCGCTATTAGATCAGTTAGCTGACGGCGGACGTTTGGTGATTCCCGTCGGCCATGAAGAACAACAGTTGTTGAAGATAACCCGGAATGGCGAATCATTTCATTCGGAAATCATTGAGATGGTTCGGTTTGTTCCTTTAGTTGCAGGTGATTTAGCCTAACGATGAGAAACAGCATCAGACTCTTAATTCTGGCAATATTATCAACATATTTGATGGGATGTGTCGCAACATCACCTGCGCCTGTGTCTGACGTAAAAAAGGCTTCCCGAGGGAGTTACCGGGGGAGTTATTACGAAGTTAAAAAAGGAGATACGCTTTATTTTATTGCTTATCTTACCGATAAAAATGTAGAAGATTTAATAAATTACAACCATCTGTCTCCTCCCTATACGATCTATCCCGGTCAGAAAATACACCTGTGGAAACCAGCATATACACCACCAGCTTACGGGCAGTCTCAGTCTGTAGCACAAGCTGGCCCGGCCAGTGAAAGTGGGACAGGGATCAAAGGTTCGGCTGAAGCGTTAACTAATGTCTCATTAAAAAATTCTAAGAATGAGCAAAACGCAAACAATTTAGAAAATAAATATGACAAAGTTAAAAAAGCGTCAGGCAAAAGTATTGAATCTTCACAATCAAAGGGGTATGGTGAATCGACAGGTAAAGAAAATGTTAACTCTAATTTACCAATTACTAATTTAGACCAGGCCAAAAAAATTGATAGATGGCTCTGGCCCACCAGAGGGAGGATTGTCCAGAAATTTTCAGCTGTTGATCAGGGAAATAAAGGGATTGATATTGCAGGGCAGCGAGGTCAGTCCGTCGTATCTTCCGCTGCAGGGACCGTTGTTTATTCAGGTAACGCTCTGCGAGGATACGGGAATCTTGTGATCATTAAGCATAATGATAATTATCTCAGCGCATACGCGCATAATGATCGGTTGCTAGTGAGTGAGGGACAAAATGTAAAAGCTGGCCAGAAAATCGCAACAATGGGCAGTTCAGGGACCAGTAGTGTTCGTTTACATTTTGAAATCCGCTATCAGGGTAAGCCAGTGAATCCAAAGCGCTACTTACCATAGTATTATGAATTGATAAGCGTAAGCATCATATAGCGACATTAAAATGTAGTAGTGTCTTGCTAGCTCGCCAGGGGGAGGCATCATGAGTAAAAGCAATTCAGTAACTAAGGTCGATCAGTTTGATTTTGATTCAGAAGCATTTGATCTCAATACATTGGATAGTGAGGTCAGTTCTGAAAGTACTTCTGTTGAAACTCGGGAAGATTATGAAGTTACTTCTAAGAGTCTAGACGCAACTCAACTTTATTTAGGCGAAATCGGTTTCTCTCCTTTATTAACTGCAGAAGAAGAAATCTTGTATGCTCGTCGGGCTCTCAGAGGTGATGAGGCTGCTCGTAAGCGGATGATTGAGAGTAACTTACGTCTCGTTGTCAAAATATCTCGCCGATATAGTAACCGTGGTCTGGCTTTGCTGGATCTGATCGAAGAAGGTAATCTCGGGTTGATTCGGGCCGTTGAAAAGTTTGATCCTGAAAGAGGATTCCGTTTTTCAACGTATGCAACCTGGTGGATCCGGCAAACGATCGAACGGGCGTTGATGAATCAAACCAGAACGATTCGTTTACCTATTCACGTTGTCAAAGAACTTAATATTTATTTGCGTACAGCTCGGGAGTTGTCACAAAAGCTAGACCATGAACCTACGGCGGAAGAGATTGCTCTTGAGCTGGATAAACCGGTTGATGATGTCAGTAAAATGCTTCGTCTGAATGAGCGCATTAGTTCTGTTGATACGCCGATTGGTGGTGATGGTGATAAAGCATTGTTGGATATCATTCCTGATGCCAAACACTATGATCCCGAATATTCAACAGAAGATGATGATATCAAGTCTTCACTTCTGCACTGGTTAGATGAACTGAATCCGAAACAAAAAGAAGTGTTGGCAAGACGCTTTGGTTTGCTCGGGTATGAACCATCTACTTTGGAAGAAGTCGGAAAAGAGATCAATTTGACGCGTGAACGCGTTCGTCAAATTCAGGTTGAAGGTCTGCGCCGTTTAAGAGAAATTTTGCTGAAACAAGGCCTGAATATGGAATCTTTATTCGACGTTGAAAGTGAAGAATAAGGCGTAATTTTTTTATTTAAAAATAAACTGTAACCGATCATATATGAAGAAACCCCGGTTTGTCCGGGGTTTTGTTTTTTGTCAGTCAGATCCAAAGGATTATAGCTTTTTAACATCTGATTGAGAGACGTTACACAGTCTTGTATTCCATTGATCATTTTTACTTACTTTTTTAGATTCACCCTGACCTTTCTGTACGCCGACATACTCGAGGCAGACTTTGGGTTTACCAGATTTATAGTTCTTGATTTTCAGATTTCTGATTGTTGCAGCATCCCCATAGTTTCCGTTCACACCGACAATCGAACCAATTTTGGCATCCACTTTTACACCGTTAATTGACAGGTATCTTGGGCCACCATTGTTGGTACAGTTACCACATGAGCGGTAGAGTTTTCCGTGCTCGCCTGTCAGTGTAAAGTTACCGCGAATCTCAGTGGTACTATTTTTAGAGTTGTGTTGGAACACTTTGTCTGGTTTACCGCCAGGGCCGTTTTTGCTGTTATAGGCAACACCACCGATGATGGTCATTTTCTTACCATTGTTGGTCGCTGCATCTTCACAGATATCTTCCCAGATAACGTTTTGCAGTGTGCAATTTCCGGATTCACAATGGATACCATCAGCGCCACCATTTTTCGAAATACGAACATTTTTAACTGTTGCATTCTTTAGAGTCAGGACTGCTTTCTGGCCTTCTTTATCTCCATTACAATTTAATCCGATAGTTTTCCCGCCGCAATCCACGGTTTTATTTTGGATCACTGCACCAGCGTAACATTCCGATGATTTAGCGGCGACCAGACTGGATGTCAGATATTGATCTTCGCTGGCATTGGTACTGGAATCATTGGAAGAAAATACCTGATCATGGTCGTCAACAGCTTTGACCTGATAATAATAATCGGTGTAGCCATCGGCGCTTGTATCTTCAAAAGTCCGTTCATCTGAGTTGAGAACGGCAATTCTTTCTCCTTCATCTGACAGTGTTGATTTCCGGTAGACTTCCTGACGAACAATATTGTCTTGATCGGCAGACCAGCTCAGAATGGTTTGTGCGTCGTGCTTGTATAGCATTAATGTCATGTCATTTGCGATTGCATACTGACATGAAAGAAACGAGAGTAAAACTACTGCAGCTCTATTTATCATAATATGCTCCCTTCTTGCATTTTATGGGTACAGTAAATAAGTATTTATTGCAGACGCCTGCTTAATAAAACGTCTATTTGTATTATTAATATCTTTTAGATAAAAAATCTAAAACTATGTTTCACTATTTGGCGTTGTTGAATAATTGGTCATCTTATTCTGAAATTCTCATCTTTATCATTTACAGAATTTATGAATTTAAGTTTGTATAGAACAGAAGAATAGTAGCTTTTGGTTATATGCCTGAATTGACCTCAGTCAGAATGAATGAAATATATTCAGAGTTCAGAAGTGAGTATCGCAGGGAAACAGT
Source organism: Vibrio mangrovi (assembly GCF_024346955.1). NCBI lineage: Bacteria > Pseudomonadati > Pseudomonadota > Gammaproteobacteria > Vibrionales > Vibrionaceae > Vibrio > Vibrio mangrovi. Next base: position 737,222 of record NZ_AP024883.1, read on the forward strand.
AGTTTCATTACTGCACCAAAGTGAAACGTTTGTTTCTTTTGATGCACAAGTTTTGAACAGAAAATATATAGCTTAAAGATGATTTGTATTTTAATTAATAAAAACAGTAAATTAACTACATTACCAAGGGTGCCTGTCATGGGAATAAATTATGCTTCCAGCTTCTGATATGAGAATAATTACAGAGAAAAGGTGAAGTCATGAAAGCAATCATTATCGGTGCCGGGATCGGTGGAATGTCTGCTGCAGCGGCGCTCAGAAAAAACGGAATCACTTGTGAAATATATGAAGCAGTCAAAGACATCAAACCTGTCGGTGCAGCTATTTCCGTGTGGTCCAATGGTGTGAAATGTATGAATCATCTGGGCATGGGCAGTATTATGGATGAGCTGGGTGGTCCGATGCACTATATGTCTTATCAGGATGGTTTCTCCGGTGCAACGATGACTCGTTTCAGTTTAATGCCGTTGGTTGAATCTGTCGGAGAAAGGCCTTGTCCTGTTTCGCGGGCTGATCTGCAAGGAAAAATGCTGGACTGGTGGGGAAGAGAAGAGATTCATTTTGGTAAGCGGGTTGAACGGGTCGAACAGAACGGGGAAGAAGTTATTGCCTGGTTTACTGATGGTACTGTTGCAAGTGCTGATTTCATGATTGCCGCGGACGGCACACACTCGGTAATTCGTCCACTAGTTTTAGGCCATACGGTCGAGCGAAGATATGCCGGTTATGTGAACTGGAATGGTTTAGTTGAAATTGATACATCTATCGCTCCGGCAGACCAGTGGACGACTTTTGTTGCTGAAGGAAAGCGTGTCTCAGTAATGCCAATTGCCGGAAATCGGTTCTATTTCTTTTTTGATGTGCCCTTGCCGAAAGGGTTACCGGAAGATCGTTCAACATTAACAATGGATTTACGCCGTTATTTTCAGGACTGGTCTCCGGCTGTTCAGAAACTGATTGATCAGATTGATCCCGAAACGACCAACCGGATTGAGATTCATGATATAGAGCCATTCGAGACGCTGGTTAAAGGCCGGATTGCGCTGCTTGGTGATGCCGGGCATAGTACAACGCCGGATATCGGTCAGGGCGGGTGTGCTGCAATGGAAGATGCTGTCGTATTAGGTCAGTCTTTTGCGCAGTACGATAATATTGAAACAGCGTTGCTGGATTATCAGAATAAGCGGAAAGATCGGGTAAAATCGCTGGTGTTGAAAGCCCGGAAGCGCTGTGATGTTACCCATGGTAAGCAGATGGAACAAACGCTGGCCTGGTATAAATCACTGAAAGCGGAAACTGGGGAGCATATTATTGATGGACTCAGAGAAACAATTATTGGTGGCCCGTTAGGATAAATATCAGCAATAGCGATTTATTTCCCAATAACTCTGAAGCACCTGCCGGTTTGAATCGGTCGGTGCTTTTTTTACAGAAAAACTATCGGAGAAAAGCCACCGGAGAAATTATGCTGGCTTCTCAGGAAGTGTAATGATAAAGGTTGTTCCTTGTCCTAACTGACTCTCGCAGCGAATTTTACCGTGTAGTATGTCTTTCACAATATTGTGTGCAATGCTCAGTCCTAAACCGCTACCTCCTTCTCCCCTGCGAGTGGTAAAGAAAGGGTCGAACAGCTTGGGAAGATTTTCAGGAGAAATACCTGTCCCGTTATCAGCAACGAGGATTAAGCTCGTTTCATTGTCTCTTTGAGCTGAAATAGTGACTTGTCCGTTTGCTATGTCTGAGTGATGAAAAGCATGAGTCAGACAGTTGGTGATCAGGATGGTCAGTACCTGCGCTAATGCGCCAGGGCAAGTGATAAGATAAAGATCCTGCTCAATATCGACGGATATACTGTGTGGCGTCTTCTTAAAGTTAGGTTGCATTGTCGCAACAATTTTCGACAGATACTCCTTCACAGAAATCGTCCGGTAATCCGGATTTGACTGATCAACGGCAATTTCTTTAAAGTTAGATATCAACATTGAAGCTTGTCTGAGTTGTGTACTCATTAAATCAGTCGTCTGGTTGGCATCTTCGATAAAGTCGGCTAATTCATTGCGGGTTAGCTTACCCGAACTGGTTTTTTGATGAATCTCCTGTACATACTCATTGAGGTGACTGGTTCCGGTCACGGCAATTCCCAATGGCGTATTAATTTCGTGAGCAACTCCTGCGACCAGCCCACCCAAAGCAGCCATTTTTTCCGATTCGACCAATTCATTCTGTGTTCTGCGGAGATCTTCGAGGGTTTCCTGTATTTCCCTGTTTGCCCGTTGTAAATCAAAGGTCCTTGCTGTGACACGTTGCTCCAGAGTCTCATTGAGCTCCTGAAGTTCCTGCGTTCTTTCGGCAACTTTTTCTTCCAGCTCGTTATTTGTTGTAAGCAGGTTTTCAGCCAGATTATTAAAGCTACGGGCTAGCTCATTGAGCTCTTTTGCCTGAGCCGGGCAAACTTTTGCTCTGAGTTGATGTTCTCCCAGACGAATTCTCTGGCTGTCGGCTGCAAGCCGGACGATTGGTGAGGATATTGCCCGGGCAAGAGCCAGACCAATAACGATTGCAATCATACCGAGGATGAATGCAGCAATAACCAGCAGACGCTGGTAATGCCTCATTGGCAGCATGACTTCATCCTGATCGACTTTGACAATAATAGTCCAGTTCAGAGCTTCCAGATAACGGGATGTTGCCATGACATCAGTATCTCGGTAATCGCTCAGGCGGATAATTTCTTCGCTATGATGCTCAGCAGCCTTGGCGAGCAAGCTTCCGTTGGTCAGCGGAAAAGTGTCTGTTTCCGGTTTTTTTTTCGAATGCTCAGGGTAACGCAATGGCGTGATGTAGACCGTTTGTCCTGCCTGATTGGTAGTCAGGAGCAAGGTTTCTCCTGATATTCCCATACCGGTATAGTTTTGCGTGCTATGGAGTAGCTCGTCTGCTGACAGCGTGACAACCATGACTCCGATTTGCTCTCCTGCCAGTATCATCGGAGCATCGATATGGATATACAAACCGCCATTTAGGTCACGGGTAATCATTTTTAATAAAATATCGGTTTGACTTTTGTCCGTGAGCGGGAGTTCTGCTGAAATTTTGCTTGCCTGATTCGGGGCCGTTTGAGTGATGAATCTGCCACCAATTTCTTTTAATTGAATCGACTGGACTTTTGTTACGGAGTTTACAGCGTCCCGGATGATACTGTTTATCTTCTGTAACGAGTCCGGATCTTTGTGGATGATATAACTCTTCAGGCTAAGGCGGAGCTGGGTTCTGCTTGCTATCAGAGCTACCCGGTCTTTCCATGCATGGATCACGGATATGATCCTGTCTTGCTGGTTTGTCGCGACAGCATTCAAGTGTTTATCAACGGATTGATCAAGCATTCTTTCACCGGCCTGATTCGAAATATAACCGAATGCCCCCATGGATAAGAAGACAAGGAGTAAGCAGGCAATCGTAATTCTGTAATAGATAGACATTCACTATCTCCGGTGACTGCAACTGAAAAAGAGGGGGAAAGAATCGAGTTGCCTGTCATCAAGGTGTGTAAAAGTTAATTCATATACTAAAATTGATTAACAAAGCAGCAAAAATCAAGTTTCATATCGCGTGTTATCGCATAAAAACGATCAGGTCAGGCTGGCTAGGGAGGGCGAAATGTCAGAACAGGACATGTTGGTGTTTGATGATGCAGGTAACCTGAATCATTCAGCCGAGTCTTCCTCGGTTGACTATTCTCCTTCAACCTGGAAGGTTTTAATTGTCGATGATGAGGACGGTGTTCACACCATCACTAAACTGGCCTTAAACCGGGTTTCATTTGCACATAAAGGGCTGACTTTTCTCAGTGCATATAATGTTGCTCAGGCAAAGGAAATACTGTCATCAGAAGATGACATTGCTGTGGTTCTACTGGATGTGGTAATGGAGACCGAAGAAGCGGGTCTGGAAGTGGCCGAGTATATTCGTGATGTGCTGAATAACCACCGAATCCGAATCATTCTGCGTACCGGACAACCGGGAACCGTTCCGGAAAAAGAAATTATCGAACAATATGATATTAATGATTATCGGGAGAAAACCGAGCTGACTAAGCGCAAGCTTTATTCGACAGTCTATACGGCATTACGTTCTTACCGGGATATCATGGCGTTGGAAACCCATCGGATAGGGTTGGAAAAAGTCATTGCAGCAACCGCCAGTATTCTGAAGAAAAAATCAATGGAGAGCTTTGCTCAGGGAGTTCTGGAGCAGATTTCATCATTATTGTATATGAAAGGCGGCATGATGCTGTCTGAAATCGAAGGAGTTTTGGCTGAAAAAAGTGCCGATGATGTTCATGTATTGGCTCAGGTTGGTGATATTTCAGAAAAGGCTTACAAGGAGGCAATGACTCAGGGAGGTGTCCATACTGTTCGGGACAGTGATCAGGAACTTCGCTACCAAGAGGAAAATATCTGTCATATTTCCAATATTAATGGTGTTGAAACAATTCTTAACATTACCGGCAAGCAAGAGTTTAAAGATGTTGATATGCACTTGGTTGAGCTTTTCTGCAACAATATGGCGATCGCTCTGGATAATTTACGTCTGAACGATAGCCTGAGAAGTACTCAGAAAGAGATTGTTTATGCGATTTGTGGATTGGCAGAGAGCCGCTCCAAAGAAACTGGTAATCATGTCCGCAGAGTTGCTCATTATTCCCGCCTGATGGCTGAAGATATTGGCCTGAGTCCTGCTCAGTGTGAAGAGGTTTTCTATGCTGCGCCACTCCATGATGTCGGAAAAATTAGTATCCCGGATTCTGTGCTGAATAAACCGGGTAAGCTGACCGATGAAGAATGGACGTTAATGAAAACTCATACAACGCTGGGAGAAAACTGTCTGAAGTGTTCCCATCAGCCAGTGATGCAGGCGGGGGCGATTATTGCCAGTCAGCATCATGAGAACTGGGATGGCAGTGGCTATCCACAGGGATTATCCGGAACGGATATTCATATTTATGGGCGGATTGTTGCGCTGGCCGATGTGTTTGATGCTTTGGCAAGCAAGCGTTGCTATAAAGAGCCGTGGCATATGAACGATATTGTTACCTATATTCGAGAGCAGTCCGGAGCGAAATTTGATCCTCAGTTGGTTGAAGTCTTCGAACGGCGCAGAGAGGATTTTATCCGGATTCTTGAAGAGTATGACGATAGTCTGTCTTATTTGTCGGCGGTATAGAATCAAATTGTAGCCAGACATTGAAACAAAGGCGCAGTCAGGTGGCTGCGCCTTTGTATGACTTTCTATAGATAATTTTTAAGCTGATAGAGTTGCTCCAGAGCCTGTCTGGGAGTGAGACTGTCCGGATCAATGTCGGCGAGTCGTTTCTCTACTTCTGAGGGTTCCGGAATCAGACTTAACTGATTGGCAATATCAACCGCCGATGAACCATTGGTGCGGTTTCCTTCCAGAAGATGACTTTGCTCCAACTGGGATAACTTCATCCGGGCATTTTTTATGACCGGTTTGGGTACACCAGCCAGTCCGGCAACTGCCAGCCCGTATGATTTGCTTGCTGCTCCTTCCTGCACTGCGTGCATAAAAGCAATACTTTCGCCGTGTTCGACTGCATCAAGGTGGACATTAGCCAGATGTGGCAATTGATGTGGCAGTTCGGTGAGCTCAAAGTAGTGTGTGGCAAACAGCGTCAGGGCTCCGATTTCTGTTGCCAGCCATTCAGCACTTGCCCAGGCCAGAGAAAGTCCATCATAGGTACTGGTGCCTCGTCCGATTTCGTCCATCAGAACCAAACTATGCTGGGTTGCGTTGTGCAAAATATTGGCTGTTTCCGTCATTTCAACCATGAAAGTTGAACGTCCGGACGCCAGATCATCGGAAGCTCCGATTCGGGTAAATATCCGATCAATCAGACCGATCCGGGCCGATTCGGCAGGAACGTAGCAGCCAATATGTGCCATCAGAGCAATGAGTGCTGTCTGACGCATGTAAGTCGATTTACCGCCCATATTCGGGCCGGTAATGATGAGCATTTTTCGTTCGGTATACAGCTCAACAGGGTTGGCAATAAACGGTTCCTGCATCACCTGCTCGACAACCGGATGACGACCTGACTGGATGTGTATTCCCGGCTCGGCAGCCAGTTCAGGACGACAATAATCAAGTGTTTCTGCCCGTTCAGCCAGATTTTGCAGCACATCGAGCTGTGAAACCGCAGCAGAAAGTTCCTGAAGTTGCTCGAGATAGGGAAGTAACTGATCAAACAGTGCGTCCCAGAGCTGTTTTTCTAATGCCAGCGCTTTTGATTTTGAATTTAAGACTTTATCTTCGTGCTCTTTCAACTCGGGAATGATGTAACGTTCAGCATTTTTCAGAGTTTGGCGACGAATATAGTAAGGTGGTACTAAATGACTTTGTCCCCGGCTTACCTGAATGTAGAAGCCGTGTACATTGTTGTAGCCGACTTTGAGTGTATCAATGCCATGGCGTTCCCGTTCATCCTGCTCCAGTTTTTCCAGATATTCGGTAGCTCCGTTAGCCAGATCCCGCCATTCATCCAGTTCAGCATGATAGCCGGGGGCAATGACGCCACCATCACGGATGACAACCGGTGGATTTTCGACAATCGCTTGGTCGAGCAGTGCCGCAACAGCTTCGACCGGCAGGCAGTGCTGAGCGAGTTGTTGTAAATGCGGGTGAACCAGCGGAGACAGATAAGTTTGCAGTTCCGGTAACTGATGAAGTGCATGGCGGAGGCGTGCCAGATCCCGGGGGCGGGCAGAGCGGATTGCTAACCGGGCCAGAATCCGCTCAATATCACCAATTTGTTTCAATGTCGGCTGAAGCTCACTGAAAACTCCCTGCTCTTTTAGCTCGCCAATTGCATCAAGACGGTGATTGAGGACTTCAATCTGACGCATCGGCTGGTGTAACCAGCGTTTGAGCATCCGGCTTCCCATCGGTGTTGCACAATAATCTAATACTTCGGCCAGCGTATTTTCTGTTCCACCGGAGAGATTCTGGGTGAGTTCAAGATTGCGTCGGGTGGCTGCATCCATAATTACGGTTGCATCCTGACGGTCATAAATCAGTGAACGGATGTGAGGCAGAGCGGTTCTCTGAGTATCTTTTACATACTGAATCAGACAACCGGCAGCGCACAGGCCTTTCTCTGCTGTTTCTACCCCGAAACCGGTTAAATCTTTGGTGCCAAATTGTTGGTTGAGTTGTTGTCTGGCGGTTTCCAGTTCAAACTCCCATATAGGACGACGGCGATTCCCTTTACGGCTTGCCATCAGGCCGACTGCCTGAAAGTCCTCAGGAAAAAGCAGTTCTTTCGGTGCCGTTCTCTGCAATTCAGCAGCCATTGCTTCTTCACTGTCCAGCTCACAAAGCTGGAAGCGGCCGGAGGTAATATCCAGAGTGGCATAACCGAACTGCTGATCTTGCTGGTAAATGGCAGCGATCAGGTTATCCAGTCGTTCCGGTAACAGTGCTTCATCGGTAATCGTGCCCGGAGTAACGATCCGGACAACTTTGCGTTCGACCGGGCCTTTACTGGTTGCGGGATCACCAATCTGTTCACAGATAGCAACAGATTCACCTAACTGGACCAGTTTGGCAAGGTAGCCTTCAACAGCATGGAAGGGAACACCAGCCATCGGAATCGGCTCTCCGGCTGAAGCACCGCGCTTGGTTAGTGAGATATCAAGTAGCTGAGAAGCACGTCTGGCGTCATCATAAAACAATTCGTAGAAGTCACCCATTCGATAAAACAACAGAATGTCAGGGTTTTCCGCCTTGAGTTTCAGATACTGCTGCATCATAGGCGTATGTTTACTTTCTTGCGTTTTGCTTTTGGTGGGATTGTCGATCATTTTTATATTTCAATGCCAAAATAGGTAGTGATAAACGGCCCGCAGAGAGATTCCATGCCGGATGCGCTGGTGGCCCTGATGATGAATACTTTGCTCCCGGATAAATTACCGGTGAGTGCTGAGCAATGGTTGAAAAGAATACCAAACCTGTGATGAAAAGCGCAACAAACGCTTCAGATCCGGGGGGAGATACAGAAGCGTTTGTTATGGGGGAAATAAACTAAAAAGAGAGGGAATCCCTCTCTTGCATACAGATGACTGCTATTTGAACTCTGCCGGCAGGTCGGCGATATAAATAGCCGGAACACCTTCAAAATCACTGGTAAACAAGACACCCTTATCATCTGGCGTAAATGACGGATGAGGGTGGGTTATCTGACGGTCACCGTCGAGAACCTTCCAGGAGGTGCTATGTTTGACCAGCTTGGCAAATGTTTTCTTTTGGGTATTGAGGATATAGAGGAACGGATCATTCTCAATATTGTAGCTGGCCGTGTCGTTCACATCGGGCGGTGTATCACATCCGTCCCCAACCATGAGCGAGCCGTCGAAGTTACTCATCAAATGAGAACATGGCGGCATTTCCATCACAATTTTGTTTTCCAGTGTTTTGGGATCGACCTTACAGATAATCCGTTCGGTTTGCCCTTTCAGGTAAGAAACATAGGCCATAGCACTACCATCGGGAACCCAGAACTCGTGTGTACAGGATTCTCCGGGAGCATGCGATTTGACTTTCCGGACGTTGCTTCCGTCACCATCCACCAGCCACATCCGTGCATCAACCAGATCATGAGGTCCTTCATGACAGAAGCCGATCGTATTGTCATCAAACGGACGATAAATCGGATGACCGAGCCAGGCATCTTCCTGATGGATGACTTTTACATCACCGGTATTGATGTCGACCTGAATCAGGCGGCATGTCGGGTTGGTATGATAAAACTCGGCAAATTTTTCCCATGAAGTGAGTGGCTGCCAACTGTCTTTATGGATTTCAATACCGACTAATTTGGTACATTCTGAATTGGCAACCCATGTACCGTAACCTTTCCATTCTTCGTCAACGGCATAAACCAGCTTTTCTTCAAGCGTGCTGAAATCGACTCTCATCAGATTCCGTTCATTTTTCACGTAGAAGAAACTCTGTTCGTCCGATGAAATAAATCCACCAAACGTGTTATCACCATGACCTTCGGTCAGTTGTGTTGCCTGCCTGGTGGTTAAATCGAGCAAATAGTAGTTGCGGTTAGTATCGAAATCACCGGCGAACAACAGCTTTTGACCATCCTGAGTGAAACATTTCTGATAGAAATAGTTCCGGTGGCATATCACATCTTTCGGCGTCAGCCGTGTTACTCTGACCTGAGTATCAGAGTCGACGAAACTTTCAAAATCAAGGTTGATTACATCACCTTTTGCCATGAATGTTCTCCTGTAGACGTTGGGCTGCCTGAATCAGGCAGCCCTTATTAATTTATGAGTGATTAACGGACAGAAACAGTTTTGCCCTGAATCTCTTCCACTTTGGCACTTTTCTTCAGTGCGAAACCGACGGCAAAAATAGTTGCCGCACAGGCAAGGAACAGCAGGCGTCCCCATAGTGGGTTCGGGATCAGAACCATCAGTGTCAGGCCACATGCCATATAGATAACCAATGTCCCCAGTTTTGCACGTTGGAGACGGTCGAACTGATCTTGCTCTTTATCTGTAACCACGCATTCGCGTTCCACATCTGCGAAGAATTTCTCTGTTTCTTCTTTGTATGTGTCGTTGGACTCTTTGTAGAACAGTGTAGTCAGACAGAAGAAACCGGCAGTCAGGAACAGGTGAGCTGCAATAGTAATCATTGTCCGGAGTTCACTGATTTCTCTGCCTGTCAGCGTTTCGATTCCAAACCAACTGGCAACAAATTGTGGTGTGAAGATCTCAACAACCATCCAGGAAACAAACATACCGAAGACTACGGTTGCCCAAGGTGTCCATTTCGGTGTTTTACGGATCAGGATACCAAGGAACAGTGGAACAAGAACCGGTGATTGCAGCAATGTTGCTACTTGCATCATCAGATCAAACAAGCTCAGAGTTTTCAGTGAGTTGAAGAACTGGGCCATTAAGATCACCAGAATGCCGTTTACCAGACAAGCCAGTTGACCGACCCGAAGCAGTTCTTTGTCTTTCGCTTTACCGTGGCGGACAATATTAGAGTAGAAACTACGGACAAAAATACCTGAGTTGCGGTTCAGCGCTGAATCCATAGATGACATGGTAGCTGCAAAGAGACCGGCCATTAATAGCCCAACCGTTCCTAACGGCATGGTTTCTCTGGCAAATACTAAGTACACAGCATCTCTGGCTTTTGCTCCAAGCTGTGGATAGGCGGCGGCTGCATCCGGATAAAGAATGGCAGATGCCCATGGCGGAATAAACCAGATAACGGCACCGAACATCATCAGGATGAGTGCCATCAGTGCTGCTTTACTTGCATTACGTGAATCTTTGGCGTTAAGGAAACGATAAGATTCCTGCATGTTATTGATACTCTGTAACTGTTTCACAATGAAGAATATGAATGTACAGACCAGCAACAGTGGATAATTCATGTCCGGACCGGACACAAAGCCGCCGGGGAATTCACGAATAATTTCACCCGGTCCGCCGACAAAATAGAGTGCGACAGCGGCGCAGGCTACAGATACGACGGCGACAACCAGTGTCTGAATAAAGTCCGATGCAACCACACCCCAGGCACCACTCAACAATGAGACAAGCAGAACTGCTGCACCGGTTATATAGATTGTGGCGATGATGTCGGTATTGAACACTGCTGAAGCAAAGACACCGAGTCCGTTCAGCCAGACACCGGCGTTGATTACGCTGAGCGGAATGATTACCCAGGTAAAGAACTGTTCGTTACCGTTACCGAATCGACGTTTGATCCCTTCGGTTGGTGTATCTACACGCATTTGGCGGAAACGACGGGCAAAATAGAAATGAGCAAAGACATAAGCCACCATGTTACCGATGAACACGGCAAGTACGGCGAAACCATCATTAAACGCTTTACCGGCGGCTCCGGTAAAAGTCCAGGCAGAGAATTGGGTCATAAACGCCGTTGCTCCCACCATCCACCATAGCATCTTACCGCCGCCTCTGAAGTAATCACTGGTACTGGCGCTGGCCATTTTTTTAAACAGCAGACTGATTGCAATCATCAGCACGAAGTAACCTGCAATCACAAGATAATCATATTGCATTGCTTATTCCTTTATGAGCATTTGAACAGATATCATTTTTAAACAAAATAATAAAAAGGTGTGTGATTAATATCAAAACGATGGTTCATTTTTTATTTGAAGAGAGCTAAATGTGACTTGCGTCTCGATTATGCGACATCAAAATTGTATTGAGGCTGTGATACAGAATAAAGAAAATAAAACAACTGACTGCCTGATCATAATTTTTAACCAGTCTAGATCATTTCTGATATGTAGAGATCAAATGATAGATAAATCAAATAGTTCTGATGATAGATTCGTGAAGGGTGTCAGGTTTCGGAGGCCGAAACCTGACAATAAACATATTAATGAGCTTGCGTTAGCAATGCTTTGATATGCTGAACTTCAGTTTGGCCGGGAATCTGATCATGAGATGAAATTCTGGCGGCCTTCTTCAGTTTGGAAAGAAGGGCTACGGTAGGTTGTTTTCCATTGGCATCGGTTGAGTGACCATCGACAATCAATGTGTTATTTCGTTTGGTTTCTGCGTTCACAACATCATCATATGAACTGGCAGAATAAAAACGATAAGAGCGATTGCCTGTGAATGTTCCCTGCTTCAGTGTGTCGGTGTATGGACTTTTCCTGAGCAGAAAATTGAAGCGGTTATTATCAATTGAAACATTATTCTCCAGAGTCAGCTGGCCCGGATTAAAGTTATCGGTAAAGCCATCCATATTATTTTGATAGGCCAGATTGTTTTTGACGATATGTGCAACGGGAATTCCTTCACCACCAAGCTTGAACCCATTACCACGGCTGCCGCTTCTGGCTTTAACCTGAAGTGTCTGGCCATTTTTATAGGAGATGGAATCCATGATGGTGACGACACCATTCGGACCATCTTCAACTTTATTGAACAGATCCCAGCCGTCATCGATATTGTGATGAGAAACACAGTGGATGAACGTGTTGCCGTTTCCAATCCGCATTTTGGCCGCGAATCCATCAGCATTGATCCGGGATGGATCCATATTGTTATAGCTTTCGCTGTTCTGAACAAGATTATAGCTGGCCCAGAACGGACGGGGTGACTGGGATGGAGATGTAATCTGGAAGCCGGTATCTGAAGCATCGTGGGTGCTGATATGATCAAATACGTTATGGCTACCGTGGACCAGATAACGGGCTCCGGCGACTTCAAGATGAGAAACATACCAGTAGTTTGCTTTGTGGGTGATGTCACCGGTGAAGCGAACATGATTACCACCAGCTCTCAATGTTTTGACTTTTCCTGCCTGCCCACTGGCTGTCAGTGGAATAAGCAACTCACCATAGTCACCGTCTTCAAGTGTAATAGTGCCACCCTGTGGCAGGAGTTCAATGGCTGCTGCCAGTGTGAGTCTGCCATGATCACCCGATGGATTTACGTGTAGATTCATTGGATCATTCAGGGCGACTTTGGTGACCGTTTGCTGATAGTGTTGCGGTGAACGATCCGGACCTTCTGATGCAGTGAAACTGAGCGAGAATTGTGTATCTGGCGCTTTTAATCTGGTTGCGACACTGAAAAGTTCACCGGCGGATACCTGCTGGTTTTCGACCAGAGTCTGCCCATCCTGAGAAAGCGTAAACGAACCGGCATAGCTGGCACGGGACTGAAACAGATAATCTGATGTCGCTGATTTGTCTGGTGAGGCTGGTTGCAGGGCTAGGCCAGCCGGCTGAGGATGATATGCCGGAGCATTGGCAATTGTTCCCGGAGTCAGTGTCAGATGGACATTACTGACCGTTACCTTAGCATTACGAGAAGCAAAGAATCCGACATACTGATGCGCAGGATCCTGCATGGTGATGATATTGGTATTTGCTCCTTTAATGACATGGCTTTCACTGGTTTCTCCGTGGCGGTATGTGGCAGTGTAACCGTCATCAGTCCGGATCAGTGACATTTGGTAAGTCACTTTGTCACCATAGGGAACACCTTTGATAAATTCATCCCGGATGATGCGGTTTCCTTTGGTACCCCACGGTTGGTAAACACCTTCCCGGTATGTTGCATTGACATTGACCAGTCCGTTATTTTTCTTTTTATTGGCCCGGAGTAAGTTCATGACCATATTGGATGCTGCCGGGAATTCTTCTGAACCGGGAGGCTGAGGATCAAGACGCGGTGAACCGAGAATATCACGAACCATAATACCGGCACCTTCCTGACGGTTCGGTGTTGAACCGGTTTCCGGACCAAGCTGATTCAGTACTACAGTCGCTGATAAAGTGAAGTTGGCGTTGGCCGGAAGTTCTGTGTAATAAAAGGTCACGCCTTCATGTGAGTTGGCTAGCTTGCCCCCACGGCTTTCAATGGTAAATGTGTCCTGAAGCGGTCCGGGTTGTACCGGTTGTCCATTAATGGTGACTGCGTTCAGGCCGATTTTTTCCGGCAGAATCGTTGATGCGAAATTCAGATCCGTCGACTGACCGAAGGTGATTGCTTGCCAGGTTAAATCCTGAGGTGCTGGTATTTGTGTTGATGCAGTGTATTGGGAGCAGGCAGATAAAGACAGAATCGACGTCAGCAGAAATGTCGTCTTATGCAGTTTCATATTGTGGAACCTCATGTTTGAAAGGAAAGGCTGAGTAGTCAGAGAGCAACGCCTTAATGCTTTCCTGTACTACAGCCTTATGTGTTATTTCTGAAGAAGTTGCAGCAATACCAGCAAGACACTTTTCATCAGCCGGCTTTCCGGTTGTCGGTTGGTGTCAACTGCAACTCCGACAGGTCAGAACCGATATTAGAAGTTGTATTTCAGGCCAATACGGTACCGGGTAACATACTGATCTTTTCCTGGGGTGCTTTTAAGCGTTTCTTGAGACGTCATTCCGAGTTCAATAAACGGACGCCAGCCGCTTTCAAATCCCTGATATTCACCGAACAGATTGACCAGATTCAGATAGTTTTTGTTACCGTCATAGCCGGAAGATGCGGACTGTTCAAATTTTCCTTCGATGTCAATCCCAACTTTGTAATCACTATTCAGTTGATAAGCGGTGACTAAATTCACCTGGCTGTAATGCGAATTCGGAGAGTCATTTGAAGGAACTTTCATTCCGTAGCGGTAGCGTAGTGACGCATTCCAGCTGTCACTGATTTTATAGACACCTTTCAGATCAAATTTGTGAGTTATAGAACTTGAAGATGAATCCATCGCATAAGCTGGCTGAATTTTGAATTCATCATTGATTTTGTAGTTATAGCCGATCTTTGTTTCGTGACCGGCACTCTTCATTTCACCCAGATTCACACTATCGTTTTCATAGCCCCATTTTACCTCTTCACTAATGCCGATACCGTTGTCAAACAGGTGGGACATCAGCAGACGATCTTTGTGACTGGCGGATCTTTCGCCCTCTTCCGGAATGAATTCGTGACGAATATTTAGTGAAGTTGCGTGTGCTGCGCCAGCAGTTAAACCAAGTAGGATAGCAGATGCAATTAGTTTACTTTTCATATTGAAACACCGTTTTGTTATTTGTATTCTCGTGGTTCAATTTAGATCTTGTTGCAACATGATTGAACTAGATTTCGTTAATAACGTGATCTGTGAAACGCTGTTTCAATATAATTGTATCAATAAACGTGATCTCTCTATTATTTATGGAATATTTTGTCTGATTGTGTGTCAATATAAAATGCAGAGCATGGTGTACGATAAAAAGAATCAATTATTAACCTATTGATAATAAAGACTGTTATTCGGATTGTTCTCGTATTTATTGAATACTTTATGATATGGTTTTAGTTGAGACTAAATAAATTTTTGGTTTTATTTTCAGTAGGTTAGATTCTGTTTTGAATAGGTTTTATATTGATAGTGTGAATATTTAATTCTTGTAATATTGTGATGGCCTTATAAAAAATAATGATTTAAGGTTAATTATAAAAATGAAACTGCATTTCACATTTTTTGTAATTTTATTGATAAAATGATATTCAAGATCACAATTATGAGGTTGAAAACTGGTAGTTCAGGTGGGATTCAGTTTAATAGAAATAACGAATCCGGATGAGAAGTTAATGGAGATTTTCCATTCGGCAACTGTAGTTTTTTTCAGAGGACGAGAACAACATGTATGAAAGTCGTAGGTTAGGACTTGCTTACCTGTCGCCCTATATTATCGGGCTACTGGTTTTTACTGCATTTCCCTTTGTATCGTCATTCCTGATGAGTTTTACCGATTATGATCTGATGACGTCTCCGGACTACGTCGGTATTGAAAATTATCGGTATATGCTGACGGAAGATGACCTGTTCTGGAAATCCATGAGTGTTACATTCTTGTATGTTTTCCTGACGATTCCCGTGAAGCTGGCTTTTGCTTTATTTATTGCATTTATCCTGAACTTTAAGCTCAGAGGAATTCGCTTCTTCAGAACTGCCTATTATATTCCTTCGATTCTGGGAAGTAGTATTGCAATTGCTGTTCTGTGGCGGGCACTGTTTGCCATTGACGGGGTGTTGAACGGGATGCTGGCGCTGGTTGGTATTGATGCAGTGAACTGGCTTGGTGAACCATCTTTTGCTCTTTTTTCAATCACATTACTCCGTGCCTGGCAATTTGGTTCGGCAATGGTGATCTTCCTGGCTGCCTTGCAGAATGTACCTCAGTCTCAGTATGAAGCTGCATTGATCGATGGTGCCAGTAAGTGGCAAATGTTTATCAAGGTGACAGTGCCGCTGATCACTCCGGTTATCTTCTTCAACTTCATCATGCAGACCACACAGGCTTTCCAGGAATTTACCGCACCTTATGTCATTACGGGCGGCGGTCCGATGAAATCAACTTATCTTATCTCTCTGTATATCTATGAAACAGCCTTTAAGTTCTTTGATATGGGATACGGGAGTGCTCTGGCATGGGCGTTGTTCATTGTTGTTGCGATCTTCACATCAATCACATTCCGTTCTTCGAAATACTGGGTGTTCTATTCCGGTGATAAGGGAGGTAAATAATCATGACTTCAGTTATCAGTGTTTCTGCTGAACAGAAAAAAGATGAAGCCAGTTATCTGGAGAATGAGCGAACAATTCGCCGTGAAAAAATTAATGCCGCGATCCGCTATACCATTTTGATTATTGTGGGCGCAATGATGCTGTATCCCTTATTGTGGATGTTTTCTGCCGCAATGAAGCCCAATCATGAAATCTTCTCGTCCATGAATCTGATTCCGAGTGAGTGGAGTATGGAAGGTTTTATCAATGGCTGGAAGACCGGAACCGAGTTTACTTTTGGTCATTACATCATCAACACATTTGCTTATGTGTTGCCGAAAGTGTTTGTCACTGTAGTGTCATCAACAATTGTTGCTTATGGATTTGCCCGGTTTGATATTCCGTGGAAAAAATTCTGGTTTGCAACATTGATTGCCACCATTCTATTACCTCAGTCTGTTCTGCTGATCCCGCAGTACCTGATGTTCCGTGAGATGGGATTGCTTGATACTTATCTGCCACTTTATCTGCCATTTGCATTTGCAACACAGGGATTCTTCGTTTTCATGCTGATCCAGTTCTTGCGAGGCGTTCCGACCGATATGGAAGAAGCAGCGATGATCGATGGCTGTAACTCTTTTCAGGTGCTCTGGCATGTTGTCGTTCCGGTCATTAGGCCGGCAATTATCTCCGTGGCTCTATTCCAGTTCATGTGGTCGGTGAACGATTTCCTCGGTCCTCTGATTTACATCTCAAGTGTTGAAAAATATCCGATAGCTCTGGCATTGAAGATGTCGATTGATGTGACAGAAGGGGCTAAATGGAACGAAATTCTGGCTATGGCTTCTATCGCCATCATTCCTTCGATTCTGGTGTTCTTTATGTCACAGAAATATTTTGTTGAAGGCGTCACCAGCAGCGGTATTAAAGGTTAATTTTTGAGGAGTCATCACAATGGCGGAAGTGAAATTTAAGAAGTTAGAGAAGGTTTATTCGAACGGTTTTAAAGCGGTTCATGGCGTCGACTTAACCATAAACGATGGTGAGTTTATGGTGATTGTCGGACCTTCAGGATGTGCGAAATCGACCACGTTACGGATGCTGGCCGGGCTGGAAAATGTGACCGGCGGAGAGATTGTTATCGGCGGAAGGGTTGTGAACAATCTGGCACCGAAAGATCGCGGCATTGCGATGGTTTTCCAGAATTACGCGCTGTATCCGCATATGACGGTGCGGGAAAATCTGGGGTTTGGTCTGAAGCTGCAAAAACTACCCAAGCAGGAGATAGACCAACGGGTTGAAGAAGCGGCCAATATTCTTGAAATTGAAGAGCTGCTCGATCGTCTGCCAAGACAGCTTTCCGGAGGTCAGGCTCAGCGTGTTGCCGTCGGACGGGCCATTGTGAAAAAACCGGATGTATTTTTATTTGATGAGCCGCTTTCAAATCTGGATGCAAAACTCCGGGCATCGATGCGGGTCCGGATTACCGATTTGCACCGCCATCTGAAAAGTGGAAATAACCCTGCGACAGCTGTTTATGTCACCCATGATCAGACCGAAGCCATGACCATGGGCGACCGGATCTGTGTCATGAAGCAGGGAGAAATCATGCAGGTCGATACCCCGGATGAACTTTATAACAATCCGGTCAATATGTTTGTTGCCGGGTTCATCGGTGCGCCGGAAATGAATATGTGCGAAGTCATGATCTTTGAACAGGGCGATGACATGTTTATTCAACTGGAAGAGCAATCGTTGCGCCTGCCGAATCATAAGGCCGACTTCATCCGCAGAAATGGTTACCAGAATACCATGATGGGGATTCGCCCGGATAGTATCACTCTGGCACTGACTGAACCCGAAGCCCATCAGCAAACCATTATCGGTGATGTGATCCGTATGGAAAACATGGGCCATGAAGTGTATGTCCACTTCCGCATCGGCCGGCAGGAATTTATCGCCCGGGTGCCGATCGATGATGTCCGGGATAAGCTCGATATGAAATTACAGACGGGTGTGACTTTTGTGGTCGACATGAATAAAGCTCACATCTTCGACAAGGAGACGGAAAAGAATATCTCAATACAACAATAAATGAATTGGAGAACAACAATAAACTAATCTGGAGACAAATCCATGAATAAAAAGGTACTGACTACACTGATTTCTGCCGTAATTGCAACCGCATCCATGGCCGTACAGGCACAGACTGAATTGCGGATGTCGTGGTGGGGTGGGAACAACCGCCACCAGGCAACCCTTCAGGCTTTGGAAAAATTTCAGGAAAAATACCCGGACATTGAAGTTAAAGCTGAATATACCGGCTGGGATGGGCATTTATCCCGTTTGACAACCCAAATTGCCGGAAATACCGAGCCGGATGTCATGCAAACCAACTGGAACTGGATGCCGATTTTCTCCCGGGATGGGAAAGGTTTCTACGATATGAATGCTCAGGCTGATGCTTTGCATTTGTTTGATTTCCCCGGGTCGCTTGGTTTGACAACTATTGATGGGAAACTGAATGGATTGCCGGTGAGTATGACTTCCCGGGTGTTCTTCTACAACAAAGATATGTGGGCAAAAGCCGGTGTCAGTTACCCGAGATCATGGGATGAGTTGATGAAAGTCGGGCTGGCTTTCAAACAAAAACTCGGTGATGATTATTATCCGTTAGTGGTTGAGGCCCGGGATGTCTTTGCGATGAACCGATCTTATGTCATCCAGAAATATGGCAAAGATATCATCAATCATGACACCAATCTGATCAATTTCAATCAAGAGGAAATGGCGCAATTCTTCCAGCTTTATGTCGATCAGGTGAAGAACCATCTTTTCCCATCAACCAAAGAGTTTGCCTCCTATGGTAAGGGAAACATGTACGAGATGCGTCCGTGGATCGACGGCCGTTTTGGCGGACTCTATATGTGGGATACTGCGATAGGGAAATACTCAGCCAACCTCGCACCTCCGATGCAGTTGGAATTAGGGCCATACCCGATGCTTGATCATGCCACCGATTCAGGGCTACTTACCAGACCTTCGATGATGTTCTCTATCGGACGAAATACAAAACATCCGAAAGAAGCCGCGTTGCTAGTGGACTTTCTGCTCAATGATCCGGATGGAGTCAAAGCGATGGGACTAGCCCGTGGTATGCCGATCAGCCTCGCTGGATTCAAAATATTGCAGGATGCCGGTCAGGTCGATGATCAAAGTCTTGCGTATCAGGGCTTTCGTTTAGCTCAACAGTTGCCGAAGAAAATTATTCCGACACCATATACCGATAATGCTCAGTTGCTTGAGCTGTTTGAAGAATCGATGCAACAACTGGATTATGGTCAGACTGATGTGAATGGTGCGGCGAAAGACTTCCTGCGCCGGGGGAACCGGATTCTGAAGCGCATCGCAAAATAAAATTCTTATCCTGGCAATGTTTATGTTCTGGCAAAGCACCTGTTGATGGGGCTTTGCCTGTTTTGCTGTTAGGGCACTGTCTTATCAACGGCAATGTCTGTTCTGAATTGGAGAAATATCATGTCTGAATTCCGAAGCTCCCGGCTCGCTATCGTGACACGCTTTTATCAACAGGCGCTGGCACTGGCTCATTCTGAGCATTCCCCGCTTCTGGCGGATGGGATTTGTGTGACTACCGGGGAACCGGTCTGCTGGACCTATCCGGATGGAAGACGTGCTCCAATGAGCAATTTTGCCAGCCAGCAGAATCTGATGCGGGGACTGACAGCGATGAGTGTGGTGACCGGAGACGATAACTTCCGGCAGCAGGCACAACAGATTGCCGCATATTTTCTTGATCATTATGTGGATGAAGAAAGTGGGTTGTTTCAATGGGGTGGGCATCTGTTTGTTCATCTGAATTCCGGGCATCCGGAAGGGCCGGAAAGTAAAGCCCGGGTACATGAGCTGAAGCATCATTTTCCCTATTATGATTTACTCCATCAGATTCGCCCGGAAGTGACGCAAAATTATCTGAAAGGCTTCTGGGCTGCCCACGTTACGGATTGGGAAAAACTCGATTTGACCCGACATGGTGAATATGAGCAATCATTTCCACAAGATATTTTTCAGCGATATCGCCCTGAGGCGGTCGTTGATCCGTCCTTATGGCCTCAGCTACCTGAAACGGTTGGTCTGACTTTTGTGAATGCATCGACTGATTTGATTTATGCCGCGGTGCACTACTATCGCTACACCGGAGATCAGGATGCGCTGCAGTGGGCGAAACACCTGTATCGGCAGTTTGTGCTGGCTCGTCATCCTGAAACCGGTATGCCGGTTTACCAGTTTTCTTCCCCAATGCAGCGGGAGCCGGTGCCGGATGATGATCGTTTGACTTATTCCTGGTTCGGTGACCGGGCCGCCCGCCAGTTTGGACCAGAATTTGGTGGTATTGCCCGGGAAGCTAATGTTTTGTTCCGGGATTGCTGGCCGCTCATTGTTGATAATCCGCTGGCAATGATGACTTGTGCACAACAAGTTCAGGATCAGCAATGGCTGGACTGGGTTGCCGATGGACTGAAATCTTATTTCCGCTATGCCTGGGATGAAAAAGCCAATCAAATGATCCCGATGTGGAATGATGGACAGGATATGACGGGATACACTTTTGTCCGGGATGGCTATTATGGAAACAAAGGAACAACGTTGTCCCGGTTGCCGGCAGATCCTGCTTATCTGTTACCGCTGGTGAAAGCTGCGCTTCTGACAAATGACACCGAGCTGTATGGGCTGGTTGCCCGTATGTTTGCCCGTTTCGGTTTAGGAGAAATGGATGCGGCCACGCTGGTTCCTGTCCGTATTGCTACAGAAACTTCGTTTGCATCCGCATATCTGATTTTTGCTTTGCTTGAGTTAAACCAGCAGCATCCGTATCCGGACCTGTTACGTTTGGCTGATGTTGTGGCCGGGAATTTACTGGAACAGCATTATCATGCGGGCAGTGGACTGTTTATGGCGCATCCTCAGCATGATAATGCCCGATTGGATGATCCGGTTCCATACGCACTACTGGCCATCGAAGCTGCATATCAGCAGAATTATGATCAAATTCCGCCACTGTTTTCTACGGGAGGATACTTACATGGAGAGCAGCGCATTGCCGGAGAAATTAAAGTTGTTTATGACCGGGATGTTATCTATAGCCAGCCTTATCCTGAGATGGCGATGTCGACGGAGTCTGCATCGTGAGTGAAACATCGTTATCTATGACTAAACCTGCGCCCCGGAGACGTTTCCGTTTCTGGTTAAGAGAGCGGCACTTGGTGTTGTTCAGGCGTGATATCTGGCCATTTGCCTGGCCTATTTTTATTGAACTTTCGTGTGTGGTTATGATGGGGATCATCAGCACTGTGCTGGTGAGCCGACTCGGTGCGGAAGAAACCGCAGCTGTTGGGATTACCGACAGTGTCACCTGGATCGTGATTTCAGTTCTGACTGCCATCGCACTTGGTGGTTCGGTTGTGATTGCTCAGGCTTTCGGGCGTTCGGATCGGGAGAAAGCGTTGGATTGTGCCAGTCAGGTTGTGACGTTAGGCGTTGTGATTAGTCTGGTTGCCTTGTTGATTATCCACTTCTTTGTTTCCCCGATTTTATCGGTTGTTGCTTATGGAGCAGCAACTCAGGTTGTCGATTTCAGTGAGCTTTATCTCCGGCTGGTGGCATACAGTTATCCGGCACTGGCAATCACGCTGGCAGGGAGTGGTGTATTACGGGCTATTGGGAACTCCCGCTTACCAGCGATTAGTAATATTATGATGAACCTACTGAATATCTTGTTCAGTTATCCACTGATATATGGATTCAATGAGTTTTTCCCCGGCAGCTGGACAGGACTGGGACTGGTTGGAGCCGGAATCGGAATTATTGCAGCCAGATGGTCCGGAGCACTACTTATTCTGGTCTGTCTGGTCAGAAATACCACATTGAAAGTCCGGCTACGGCAATACTTTCGTCCATTCCAGCGGGAAACGATGGTTGATATTCTGGCGGTCGGTATTCCGGCCAGTGTTGAGTCGTTAATGTTTAATCTGGGAAAACTGATCACGCAGATCATGGTTGCGGGGATGGGAACTGTCGCTATGGCCGGGAATGTGGTGACATTTTCGGTGCTACTGTTATTGAATATTCCCGGTAACACGCTGGCGATGACTGCGACGGTTTTGATCGGCAAACGTCTGGGGCAGCAGAAACCGAATGTGGCTTATCAGGAAATGAAGCTGATTTTCTGGATCGCAACTGTATTGCTGACACTTTTTGCATTAGTGATTGTTCCGGTCGCAGAAAATGTTGCCCGTTTTTATACCACTGATACTGCTGTGGTCGAGGTGGTGACTGAACTGTTGCTCATCAATGCACTGATGATTCCTATCTGGGCAGCATCTTTTGTGTTGCCTTCTGCATTTAAGGGAGCAAAAGACGCAACTTTCTGTATGTGGGTGGCGATTGCAAGTATGTGGGGTGGACGGATCATTCTGGGATATATTCTTGGGATCACGTTGAATATGAATATCTATGGTATCTGGCTTGGTATGTATGCTGACTGGTGGGTGCGTGGGATCATCTATTTCTATCGTATGATCACTAAACGTTGGTTATCAGTCTATTACCGGAAAAGCACCTGAGATATCTCAGGTGCTTTGCTTACCATAACCATTCAGATAATCAGATACTTTGTCAGAATGGTATTACTTTGATGGGGATGAGATATCAACTGATGACCGTAGCAACTTCTTTGACAAGTGTAGCCAGCTCATCCCATTTTTCTTCATTGATCAGTTTATTGGGAACCATCCAGGTTCCGCCACAGGCAAGCACGTTGGGAATATCCAGATAGCTTTTAACATTCTGAGGATTGACTCCGCCGGTTGGCATAAAGCGAACCGGATAAACCGCAGACATTGCTTTGATCATTGCTGTGCCACCGGAAGGCTCGGCAGGGAAAAACTTCAGTGTTTTCAGCCCCATTTCCATTGCCTGTTCAACCAGACTAGGGTTATTGATTCCCGGAACAATAGTAATTTGTCGTTGCTGGCAATATTTTACGGTTGTTGGGTTGAAGCCCGGACTGACAATAAAGTCAGCTCCGGCAGCGATTGCAGCGTCAACCTGAGCTGTTGTCAGAACGGTTCCGGCACCAATTAACATTTCCGGGTAAGCTTCACGCATACTGGCAATGGCCTGAGCCGCTTGCTCTGTCCGGAAAGTGATTTCAGCACAGGGAAGGCCATTTTCTATGAGTACCTGAGCTAGTTTTACCGCTTTTTGTGCATCGTCTAGCGCGATAACCGGGACAACCCGGATCTCTTCTAACTGCTGTTCGAGTGTTTTCATCTTCTTTTCCTTGTTACAACAGATCTGGTGATCAACCAGTCATGTTAACTTTGACCCTCAATGACAGGATCTTCAATAACGGGCATATTTTGTCTGGGAATGATTGCTCCACGATGCTGAATCACTTGTCCGGCAACTTTATGGGCTGTCCGGGCTGCTGATTCACATGTATTTCCCAAAAGACGGGCGGCGAGATATCCAGCGCTGAAAGAATCTCCGGCCGCAGTGGTATCGACAATCTGTTTGACTGGCGTTGGAGAAACATCCCACTGAGATGAACCCTGAATAACGATACAGGCATCTCCACCTTGTTTGATGATGATCTCTTTGACACCGAATTGGCGGGTTCGCTCTACAGTTTGGGAAACTTGTGTATCCCCCCAGAGTGCGGTTTCATCATCGAAAGTCAGAAACGCGAAATCTGTGATGGATAAGATTTGTGTGTACCAGTGCTGTGCTTCTGCGGTGCTGTGCCATAGTGCAGGGCGGAAATTATTATCAAATGCTATAGAGATTCCGTCCTGATGGCAGAGACGAAGAGATTCGAGCAAGGCTTCCCGGCAGTCCATCGGCAGAATGGCCAGACTAATGCCGCTGAGGTAAATTAAACCGTGGCGGGCAAGTCGGGCGGCAAGCTCTGCTGGCGTCTGATCCCGTAACCAGTATTTGGCGGCAGAGTCATTGCGCCAGTAGTAAAAACTTCGTTCGCCGTCTGCCGCGGTTTCTATGGCATAAATACCGGGTAACTTATCGGGTGAGCGGGAAACCATATCGGTACAAATACCTTCCTGCTGCCATGCCTGTAACATATCCTGGCTGAAGGGATCTTTGCCTAACCCTGTGACATAAGATGTGGTAATGCCTTGTGAGTGGGTCAGGCGTGAAAGATAGATAGCGGTGTTCAGTGTATCACCACCAAATCCCTGTTCGACCCCGTTGTCGGATCGTCTTAATTCAACCATGCATTCGCCAATAATGGCGACTTGAGTTATCGGCAACATAAAAGCTCCTGAGTACAGCCGGATAGTCAGACTATTTTATTTTCTGTTGCCAAAAAAATAAAACAATGGTTCATAAATTGTGATAAAGATCCTCGGTTCTTTGATTTTAAGCAAGGCTCGACACTAATTCGGTGCATATTTCCCTGAGAGTTTCTGACAGGTTAACCAGCGATGAAAAAGCTGAGGCCACTCTCCTGCCGGGAGGTGCTTTGCTTTATTGATACCAAACCCGTGTTTACCTTGCCCGAATAGGTGCATATCTACCGGGATATGATGATTTCGTAGTGCCTGCCATAACAGGAGGCTATTGTTCACACTGACTGCATCATCATCAGCTGCATGCAGCAGGAAACACGGTGGAACATCTGTATGGATATGATATTCGACAGAGTATCGATCGATTTGCTCCTGAGTCGGAACATTTCCTAGTAATCGCTCCATGGTTCCCTGATGCCGATTATCTTCTCGCATAGAGACAACCGGGTATATCAGGGCGGCGAAATCAGGCCGGGCACTATGTTGGTCGATTTCATCCGTTGTTGTCCCGAATGTTTCGGAATAGCGGGTCAGTAACTGACCTGATAAGTGTCCTCCGGCAGAAAATCCCATAATACCGACATATCTCAGGCTCCACTGTTCTGCATGATGCCGAACCCAGCGTATTGCCCGTTGAGCATCGGCCAGAGGCGTATCCGAACCGAATTCATGACCTTCTCCGGGAAAACGGTAAGAGCAGACAAATACGGTATAGCCCATGGTGACGAGTGTTTTGGCAACAGCAATCCCCTCATTATCAATGGCAAGCTTCATGTATCCGCCACCCGGAAAAACCACAACGCCGATACCGTTTGGTGTTTCCGGGTGGAAGACCATACATTCCGGATTCTGAACTCCGGTAATAATTCGGTCAGGAATGTCCGGGCTTAGAGTACGTTCTGTCACTTCCGGCGGACAGGTTCCGGGTGGAAGAGTAACAGGCCAGATAGGCTGAACAGTGCAGGATGTTTCTAGTTGTCTGAGGGTTTGCAGAGGTGTCTGGGGCGTTTCATTCATAGAGATATCTCAGGTTATTAATGTGCCGTTTATTTATACACTATCATTTTTTATATGTGACATTTTTGAGGTATTTTCATGGGTTGGAAGAAAAAGAATAAAAAAAGTCAGCCCATGGCAGGCTGACAAAGTACTGATTCCCAATAATTTGAGAGATCGATCAGTAAAGAAAAGAAACTATTTCAGCAGAGAGCGAACGTATTCTGCAATTTCTGGTTTCTTACAATTGTCGAAGAAACATTCCTGAAAACGAGGACCTGACACAGCTGTTTTGACCAGCTCTTGATCAATGGCCTGCAACGTATCAAGGTAGTTATCTTTGACGACAGCGGATTTGACCTGATTCAGAATACCGGCATTCTGTTTTTGTGGAACGGCGCGGTCCAGAGGATATCCTTGTCCACGCTCACCGGTTGTAAATGCTTTTTCAAAAATATAACGGATGTTCAGTTCTGCTCCCCAGCCATAACCTTTGGCGAACGCCAGAGACAGGGCATTACCGTTGTTGATTTGGTTGAACAGAAACGCATCAGAAGGTTCCAGACAGTAACCACAGACGACACCTGGGTGGATGTTGAGTGACATCATTGCACCTTGTCCTGTCCCACATCCTGCAACGACGAAATCGACTGCTTCTGAATTTAAGAGGATGCTCGCCATAATGCCGAGATGAATATAGGTCAGGTGGTGATCTTTCTCATCACTCATACCAACGTTATAGACTGAGTCGCCCTGAGGAGTGACCACCTGAGTCAGTTCATTCAGTACGACTGAGTTTTTGGCAGCCTGACTATTTTCCATCATTAACGCGATTTTCATGTTTTATGCTCCTGCGGCCGGTGCCGCGATGTAGATTCTATGAATTGATGAAATCTTGTCGCATCGGTGTAAAATTATCGAGCAGCACACCTGGTTCGATACATACACACCCATGCATTACATTGGGTTTTTTGTAGAGAACATCACCGGCTTTAACGATTTTCGTTTCGTCATCAATCGTAAATTCAAATTCACCGGACAGGACATAGGTTAGCTGTTCGTGGGGATGATTGTGCATCGCACCGACAGCACCTTTTTCGAAATGAACTTCGACTGTCATGATGTTATCGCTGTAGGCAAGTATTTTTCGTGACACGCCACTGCCAAGATCTTCCAGCGCGATATCCTGGTTATAAACAAACATTTTTTCCCTCTTTCTTCAATGTGACCGAAGGACTGTGGGAACCCGTAAGGATTCCCTTCTTAACTGTGGATTTACGGTTAACGTGCCAGCCAGCCGCCATCAACAGCAATGGTATAGCCATTAATATAATCTGAGGCAGAAGATGCCAGGAATACACAAGGTCCGGCTAAATCTTCAGGAAGTCCCCAACGGGCAGCAGGAATACGTTCAACAATCTCTTGGTTACGTGCTTCATCAGCCCGGAGTGCAGCGGTATTATTTGTTGCCATATAACCGGGGGCAATCGCATTAACATTGATCCGATCTTTTGCCCATTCATTGGCCATCAGACGGGTGATGCCCATAACGCCGCTTTTTGAAGCTGTATATGAAGGAACACGGATGCCGCCCTGAAAAGACAACATGGAAGCAATATTGATGATTTTACCGCCAGTGCCTTGAGCAATAAACTGTTTTGCAACTGCCTGAGACATAAAGAAGACTGATTTTACGTTGATGTCCATGACATCATCCCAGTCTTTTTCTGAAAATTCGATCGCATCATTACGGCGGATAATTCCGGCATTGTTTACCAGTATATCGATGTGTCCCAGTTCAGTGACCGCGCGGTCAATAATTGCAGGGACATCGTCCAGTTTCATTAGGTTTGCCCGAATATCAATGAATTTCCGGCCCAGAGACTGAACTTTTTCAATTGTTTCTGTGGGTTCAGCGATGTTAACACCAACAATATCACAGCCTGCACCTGCTAAACCTAATGCCATTCCTTGCCCCAATCCTGTGTCACATCCCGTGACAATTGCAACCTTTCCTTGCAGGTTAAATGAATCGAGAATCATATCTGCTTCCTCCAGTGGTATCTTGCATCGTGAATAAATAATGACATGCTCACGTTTCGTGTGAGTAACATTACACAAAAATATTTTGACTGGCAATTTTTTTTGAAACGCTTTTTCATAAAATATGATTTGCATCTTTATTTTTGTCAATTCTGAGACTGGTTCTAAATTTTTGAAATGGCTTTTTTAAATTACTGGCTCTCTGAATTCTCTTGGTTATAATGAAAGAAAAAATTATTTGAGGAATAGATAATTCATGCAGAAATCGACCCAGCCAGAAGCCGTATCTTCGGTGTTGAAAGTATTTAGTATTCTTCAGGCATTAGGTGAGCAGAAAGAAATCGGAGTGTCTGAGTTGTCTCAACGTTTGATGATGTCTAAAGCGACGACCTATCGTTTTCTGCAAACCATGAAGTCACTGGGATATATTTCTCAGGAAGGGGAAGCCGATAAATATTCTCTGACGCTGAAGTTGTTTGAATTAGGTGCCAAATCATTAGAATATGTTGATCTTGTTTCTCTGGCTGATAAAGAAATGCATTGTATTTCTGAGAAAACCAATGAAGCGGTGCATCTCGGAGCTTTGGATGAAAACGCAATTATCTATATTCATAAGATTGATTCGGGCTATAACCTGAGAATGCAGTCTCGAATCGGGCGGCGTAATCCCCTTTACAGTACAGCGATCGGGAAGGTTTTACTTTCAGAACGGGATGAATCTTTTGTTCGTCAGGTACTGGAATCTGTTGAATTTGTGAAACATACCGACAAGACTCTGGAAAATGTTGATCAGCTATTGTCTGAACTGACTTATGTCAGAGAGCGGCATTTCGCCGAAGATAATGAAGAACAGGAATCCGGGCTGCGTTGTCTTGCTGCTCCGATTTATGATCGTTTCGGTAATATTATTGCCGGGTTATCGATTTCATTCCCGACGATCCGTTTTGATGAAAAACGGATGTCTTATTATGTCGGGTTGCTTCAGCAAGCGGGTAAAAATATTTCTGAACATCTCGGATATCATCAATATCCGGCATAACCGATGGATGATATTGGTTTTTGAAAATGGCAGCGATTCGCTGCCATTTTTTATGGATGATTTTTTGCGCGTCCACTTTTCTTTGTTCCGGTGACTATTTAGGATGGATGATTCGGAATTGTTGCTCTTTTGTTCCGATGACTGCTTTACCACAAAACTAAAAGGAATAGACATGGAATTACATGAGTCTTTGAGTCAGCGTGTCGGAGTGCTGCTTTCTGCATGTCACGATGTCTTGGCTACTGCTGAATCGTGTACCGGGGGAGGCATCGCGACAGCGATTACGGCTATTGCGGGAAGTTCTGCCTGGTTTGACCGGGCGTTTGTGACCTATAGCAATGAGGCAAAGATGGAAATGCTCGGTGTTCAGCCGGAAACACTCACGAAGTGGGGAGCTGTCAGTGAAGCAACAGCCCGTGAAATGGCTGAAGGTGCGGTGCAACACTCGCGGGCGTCTATTGCGATCTCTGTGAGCGGGATTGCCGGACCCGGAGGTGGAAGCGCAGAAAAACCTGTGGGGACGGTCTGTTTTGCCTGGAAGGCTCAGTCTGGTTGGGAGAAGATCGAAACCGTGCACTTTTCCGGAGATCGGACGCAAATTCGGTCACAGGCTGTTTACCATGCGTTGAAGACACTACATGATTATCTGGAAGAACGACTCGCAGAATAGTGTTTAATTCAGTGATTATATAACCAGATTAGTTAGTGCTGGTGGGTTTAGTTTAAATTTTGTTCAGTTCCCTAATCCGGTCAGGAAAATTTATCAGCAGGTCTGGACACTGTATGAATTTACAGTATAATCACTTCACACATTTCGGGTAAATCCCATAGACTTAATATCTAAAAAGTGACTGTCTGGAGAAAGTAATGGACGAGAACAAGCAAAAAGCACTGGCCGCCGCACTGGGACAAATTGAGAAGCAGTTTGGTAAAGGGTCAATCATGCGTCTTGGTGATAACCGTGCCATGGATGTTGAAACTATTCCTACCGGCTCACTTTCTCTGGATATTGCTTTAGGTGCCGGTGGGCTGCCGATGGGCCGGATCGTTGAGATCTACGGACCTGAGTCTTCAGGTAAGACAACTCTCACACTAGAAGTGATCGCAGCAGCACAACGTGAAGGAAAAACTTGTGCGTTTATCGATGCAGAGCACGCTTTGGATCCTGTTTATGCGAAGAAACTGGGGGTTGATATTGATGCTTTGCTCGTATCTCAGCCTGACACTGGTGAACAAGCTCTGGAGATCTGTGATGCATTGGCTCGTTCCGGCGCAATTGATGTAATGGTTGTTGACTCGGTTGCTGCTCTGACACCAAAAGCAGAGATTGAAGGTGAGATGGGCGACAGTCACATGGGATTACAGGCGCGGATGCTGTCTCAGGCAATGCGTAAGTTAACCGGAAATCTGAAGCAGTCGAACTGTATGTGTATATTTATCAACCAGATCCGGATGAAAATAGGTGTGATGTTCGGTAACCCGGAAACAACTACGGGTGGTAACGCGCTGAAGTTCTATGCTTCAGTTCGTCTTGACATTCGTCGTACCGGTTCGATTAAAGAAGGTGACGAAGTCGTCGGTAATGAAACCCGGATTAAAGTTGTGAAGAACAAGATTGCGGCACCATTTAAAGAGGCAAACACACAGATCATGTATGGTCAGGGATTTAACCGTGAAGGTGAACTGGTTGATTTAGGTGTGAAACATAAACTGGTTGAGAAGGCTGGTGCCTGGTACAGCTACAACGGTGACAAGATTGGTCAGGGTAAAGCCAACGCTTGCAAATACTTGCGTGAAAATCCTGAAGTAGCGAAGGTTATCGACAG
This sequence comes from Vibrio mangrovi, assembly GCF_024346955.1. Lineage (NCBI taxonomy): Bacteria > Pseudomonadati > Pseudomonadota > Gammaproteobacteria > Vibrionales > Vibrionaceae > Vibrio > Vibrio mangrovi. The sequence continues at coordinate 767,602 of NZ_AP024883.1, forward strand.
CAAAATTCGGGAAATGTTGCTGAGTAACAATGCAATTCCTGAAGAAGGCAATGACGGCATTGAACAGACATTCCAGCAAGAAGAAGAGATTTAATTCAGTATTTACCGTGAATTCAATCCGGCCCTGCATCTATGCGGGGCTTTTTTGTAAGGAGGTTTTGTATGTACCGAGAGCGTTCCAGATCATGTCTGGAAACTGCTGTTCAATTGCTGAGTCGCCGGGATCATGGCCGGGCAGAGTTGTTCCGTAAGCTCCTCACAAAAGGGTTTGCTGAGGATGAAGTGAGTCATGCAATTCAGTCTTGTGAACAACATGGCTATCTGGATGATACCCGCTATGTGCAGGGAATGATTCGGCATCATATCGCTAAAGGTCATGGTGAATTGAGAATTCAGCAAACATTGAAGCAAAAGCAGATTGATGAAACGGTTGTTGCTGAACAACTGGCTCTGACAGATGTTGACTGGTTTGAATTGGCAAGGTCCACGGCAGAAAGAAAGTTCGGTGAGCAGATTACGACGAAGGATCCGAAAGTCTACGCGAAACAGGTACGTTTTTTACAGTACCGGGGGTTTAACTTTGAACAGATTCAATATGCACTGGATTCTCGTGACCAGTGATTCTGCTTATATTTTCAACTGAGTGGACGATGAAATTAATTTCTGTCTGAAACGTTTTTCACGAATCTCACCTTGATGCTATCCGCTTTATTTACTTCTCTTTTACGCTTCGAAAACAAAACTAGGCGAACAGTTATCCATGCTTTACAATAGGGCGCAAAATTTTAGTTGAATCTTTGAATATTTCAGGAATAGCGCATGTACATGAGCACTGACGAGGTTCGCCGGGCGTTCCTCTCGTTCTTTGAGACAAAAGGACACCAAATCGTAGACAGTTCATCTTTGGTCCCTGCCAACGATCCAACACTGCTATTCACGAATGCGGGTATGAACCAGTTTAAGGACTGTTTTCTTGGCTTGGAAAAGCGCGATTATACCCGTGCTGTTACAGCTCAGCGCTGTGTTCGGGCTGGTGGAAAACATAACGATCTGGAAAATGTCGGTTTTACCGCCCGGCACCATACATTTTTTGAAATGTTGGGTAACTTTAGTTTCGGTGATTATTTTAAGAAAGACGCAATCCATTATGCGTGGGAATTTCTGACCGAAGTACTGAAGCTGCCTCAGGATCGTCTGCTGGTTACGGTCTATCAGACTGATGATGAAGCTTTTGATATCTGGCATAACCAGATTGGCCTGTCTGCTGATCGTATTATCCGTATTGGCGATAAAAAGGGCGGTAAGCCTTATGAGTCTGATAACTTCTGGCAAATGGGTGATACCGGACCATGTGGCCCATGTTCTGAAATCTTCTATGATCACGGTGACAGTATCTGGGGCGGTCCTCCGGGATCTCCTGAAGAAGACGGTGACCGGTTTATTGAAATCTGGAACAACGTTTTCATGCAGTATAATCGCCATGCTGACGGAACTATGGAGCCATTACCTAAGCCTTCGGTTGACACTGGTATGGGGATTGAGCGGATATCTGCAATTATGCAGAATGTTCATTCAAACTATGAGATCGATGTATTCCAGACTCTGATCAAAGATGCTGCACAGGTGATTGGTTACGAAGACTTATCAAATCAGTCTCTGCGTGTGGTTGCTGACCATATTCGCTCTTGTGCTTTCTTAATTGTTGATGGTGTGGTGCCTTCTAATGAAGGTCGTGGTTATGTACTGCGTCGTATTATTCGTCGCGCTGTCCGGCATGGCAACAAACTGGGTGCTCAGGGTGCATTCTTCCATAAACTGGTTGGCCCGTTGGCTGAAATTATGGGAAGTGCCGGTGTTGAATTGAAGAAACAGCAGGCTGTAGTTGAAAAAGTGCTTCGTATTGAAGAAGAAAACTTTGGTCGGACGCTTGAACGTGGCATGTCCATTCTGAATGAAGCTCTGGAAAATCTGGATGGAAAAGTTCTTGATGGTGAAACGGTATTCAAGCTTTACGATACCTACGGTTTCCCTGCGGATCTGACTAATGACGTTGTGCGTGAACACGGGCTAAGCATTGATGAAGTCGGTTTTGAAATGGCGATGGAAGCGCAGCGTCAGCGGGCTCGCGATGCAGGTCAGTTTGGCACGGATTACAACGCAACCATCAAAGTTGATGCATCAAGCCATTTTTGTGGTTATGAGGGTACCGAAGGCCAGGGAAAAATCGTGGCAATATACCTTCACGGTGAGCCTGTTGAAACCCTGTCTTCTGGTGATCAGGCTGCTCTTGTTCTGGATGATACGCCGTTTTATGCCGAATCTGGTGGTCAGTGCGGCGATACTGGTGTGATCCGGACAGATTCCGGTGCATTCCAGGTTGCGGATACCCAGAAACTTGGGAGTGCAATCATCCATTATGGATCTCTGACTGAAGGGGTTTTGAATCAAGGAGATACAGCAGCGGCATTGGTTGATGCTAAAAGAAGAGCTGCGACATCGCTGAACCACTCGGCAACTCACTTGCTGCATGAAGCGTTGCGCCGGATTCTTGGGGATCATGTTACCCAGAAAGGATCATTGGTCAGAGCCGAAAACTTACGTTTTGATTTCTCTCATATGGAAGCGGTAACCATGGAAGAGTTGAAAGAAGTTGAACGCATGGTGAACCAGCATATCCGTAGAAACCATACAATTGAAACCAATATCATGGGACTTGATGAGGCCAAAGCAAAAGGAGCAATGGCTTTGTTTGGGGAAAAATATGACACCAAAGTCCGGGTATTGTCGATGGGTGATTTCTCTACAGAATTGTGTGGTGGTGTCCACGCAAGCAGTACCGGTGACATCGGTGTGTTCAAAATTGTGTCCGAGAGTGGTATTGCTGCTGGCGTCCGTCGGATTGAAGCTGTAACTGGTGAAGCTGCGTTAGATGCAATTGATGAACAGCAAGCATCTTATGAAGCGAAGCTTTCTGAAGCGGCTCAGAAAACCAGACAACTGGAAAAAGAAATCCAGCAGATGAAAGATAAACTGGCATCTCAGGCTAGTTCAAATCTGCTTCAGCAGGCGAAAGAGATTTCCGGTGTTAAAGTTCTGGTTGCTCAGCTACAGGGAGCGGATAATAAATCGCTTCGGGGTATGGTTGATGAGCTGAAAAATCAGCTGGGAAGCGGAATTATCATGCTTGGAAATGTTAATGACGACAAAGTCGGATTGATTGCCGGTGTGACAAAAGATCTGACTGCTCAGGTGAAAGCTGGTGAGTTAGTCAATATGGTTGCTCAGCAGGTTGGCGGTAAAGGTGGCGGTCGTCCTGATATGGCTCAGGCTGGAGGGAGTGATGTGAATGCATTACCTCAGGCGCTGGCATCTGTTGAATCTTGGATTGAATCCAAGTTGTGATGTGATCAACATGTAACTTTACATTGATTCAAAATAATTCTTTATTCCTGACCAAGTGGTTTAATTGGCGTCTAAACTAAGCTGATAAACTACTTGGTTTTGTTTTTATATTAATGTTTTTATAGCAATGTTGTTTGTTGCAACGTTGCTTTGTACTGAATGAGGCTACAACCGGAGTGGTTGGGCTGCATTCTCAATGAGACTTTGTCTTGGGAAGGTGACGACTGGTGAAAAATCCCCTTATAGTTCAAAAGTTTGGTGGGACATCTATGGGTTCCGTAGAGAGAATCCATTTGGTTGCACAACATGTGATCGATGCTAAAAATGATGGTAATCAGGTTGTGGTGGTTGTATCTGCCATGTCTGGTGAAACCAATCGGTTATTAGATTTAGCCCATCAGGTTGATAAAGTTCCAAACGCTCGGGAGCTGGATGTGATTTTATCGGCAGGAGAGCAGGTATCAATGGCTCTTCTGGCAATGACGCTGAATAAAATGGGGTATTCAGCGCGTTCATTCACAGGCACCCAGCTTGGTATTGTTACGACAAACCAGCATAACGATGCGACGATCCAGAAAGCAGATACAGCCAAGATACAACAACTGCTGGATGAAGATATGATCGTTATTGTGGCTGGTTTTCAGGGAGTCAATGAAAATGGCGATATCACAACCTTAGGGCGTGGTGGTTCTGATACGACCGCAGTGACACTAGCCGGAATGCTGGCAGCGGATGAATGCCAGATATTTACCGATGTTGACGGGATCTACAGTTGTGATCCAAGAATTGTCGGGAATGCCCGGAAGCTGGAGGTCGTCGATTTTCCTTCGATGGAAGAGATGGCAAGAAAAGGAGCTAAGGTGCTTCACTTGCCTTGTGTGCAGTATGCCTGGCAGTATCAGGTTCCGTTGAGGGTTTTATCAACATTTGAACAGAATGAGGGAACGCTTATCCGCGGTGATACCACACAACATGATGTATGTGGTATCGCTATTCAGAAAAATATGATGAAGCTGAGCTTTGAACCTCATCATTTTGATACCGTCCTGAAACAGTGTCATCTGTTAGGAATCGATGTATGGAATGTGATCGGGGATACAGAATTTACAGCTTTGCTGATTAAACAGGATGCTAGTGCGAAGTTGACACTGGTGTTTGGAGACAAAATCCGTAATAGTAAGCCCGTTAGCTTACTGACGATTGTCGGCAAGAGAGCGAACGATTTGGTTGAATCAACATATCAATTGCTTTGTTCTGCCAATATTCTGATAGACAGCGGTTATTCTGATAACTTATCTCATAGTCTGGTGATTGCACCCGAACAAATAGATAAAGCAGCAAATGTTATCCATGAGGCTTATGTTATTTCTGGATCATTTGTTGATCATGGGCCCAAACAACGTTTTATGGGCTGATTTTGTATGAGAAAGTTTACCTCAATATAGTTTTTAATAGATAATAATGTAGTTAAGGCAAAACAGAGATGACTCAAGGAGCCAAAGAATGCTAATTTTGACTCGCCGCGTAGGCGAAACGCTCATGATAGGTGATGAAGTCACAGTAACTGTACTCGGTGTGAAAGGCAACCAAGTGAGAATTGGTGTCAATGCTCCCAAAGAAGTATCTGTCCACCGTGAAGAGATCTACATGCGTATTCAGGCAGAAAAAGGTGGTAATGGTAGTTCGGGTACTCCGAGTTATTAATCCATTATTGAAAGGCTGGCGATGATTATTCTGCCAGCTTTTTTGTCTTGTCCGGAACGTGATGGTTTTCTCTATCTTCCTGTTCCTCATACCAATGATTGCCTATTTGAAAAATGTATCTGCTTGTTCTCTGATGCCGGCAGGATATATTGAATGGTGATAAAAGAATCAATTCATTTCACTTTGATTAAATAGGCAACGTTTGACGCATTTTTTCCTGATTTTTCCAAGAAAATGTTTGACATATTTTTGGTAAATCGTAATATGTGCCTCCGCAAGACGGTGAGGTGGCCGAGAGGCTGAAGGCGCTCCCCTGCTAAGGGAGTATACGGTTTGTAGCCGTATCGAGGGTTCGAATCCCTCCCTCACCGCCATGTCTTGTTTGACAAATAAAGTATTGCGCGCTCGTAGCTCAGCTGGATAGAGTACCTGGCTACGAACCAGGCGGTCGAAGGTTCGAATCCTTCCGAGCGCGCCACTTTGTTTATGTGTTGTGGTGAGGTGGCCGAGAGGCTGAAGGCGCTCCCCTGCTAAGGGAGTATACGGTTTGTAGCCGTATCGAGGGTTCGAATCCCTCCCTCACCGCCATTGTCCTTATCAGGCTATGGTTCATTTCAACACAGGGTCAATTGATTGAAGTTATTGCGCGCTCGTAGCTCAGCTGGATAGAGTACCTGGCTACGAACCAGGCGGTCGAAGGTTCGAATCCTTCCGAGCGCGCCACTTTAATTTTGACTACAATATCAGTGAATTGATTTTACAGTGCGCTCGTAGCTCAGCTGGATAGAGTACCTGGCTACGAACCAGGCGGTCGAAGGTTCGAATCCTTCCGAGCGCGCCATACTTCATTTCACACGATATACAGATTATCAGCGCGCTCGTAGCTCAGCTGGATAGAGTACCTGGCTACGAACCAGGCGGTCGAAGGTTCGAATCCTTCCGAGCGCGCCATTTCTGCTTATTCCTATCATCTCTTTTTCCTTATATATTGATAAGTTATTCATTTATCTGTTTCCTGAATTGTTTCTGTTTTTCTATCTTCCTCTCAGCATTTGAATAAATTTTATTCGATACTCGGTCATGTTGAATTTTCTGATGTGATGCTTTTTTAGCCTGACTTGCAAAATAGAGTTAGGCTAAGCGGAGCTATGTCTCGAAATATCAACATCGTCTTGGATTGTATGCTTTTATGTTTGACTTTTTCTGGGAAAAGTTGGTGAATGGTGGTGGATTTGGCTTACTTTTCACCAGCGGTGTATGGTATCTCGACAATTTTATATTGTGAGAGCGTGCATCCTGAAACAAAGGTTTGAAAGAGAAAGTCTGTTCCGGGTTTGTTTATAGGGATATTTAAACAAACCATCGTCTACCCGAGAAAACATATTAGAAGGAAATATAATGAGTCATATAGGAAGCTTACTGTCGGAAGCTACTACCTTAATGATGACAGGAATGCTGGTTGTCTTCGCGTTTCTGACCATGATGGTTTTTCTGGTCAGTCTGATGTCCCGGCTTGTTCCTAAAGAGACACCACCGTTATCCCCAGCCGGAAGCAAGTCTGCACAGACACCAATCAATTCAACGGATGTTAGCCCTCAGGTTGTTGCTGCTATTTCAGCAGCTGTACACCAATATCGCTCATCAGCAAAACATAAATAGTTATTATAAATAGGAGTGTTGTATGTCTAATCCATTGGCACTTACTGATGTGGTTCTTCGTGATGCACATCAGTCTTTGTTTGCGACACGGATGCGAGTTGAAGATATGTTACCAATCGCATCTGCGCTTGATCAGGTTGGTTATTGGTCTTTGGAAACCTGGGGTGGCGCGACTTTCGATTCTTGTATTCGCTTTTTGGGAGAAGATCCATGGGAGCGTTTACGGACACTGAAACAAGCGATGCCGAATACACCGATGCAAATGCTTTTGCGTGGTCAGAATCTATTGGGATACCGTCATTATGCCGATGACGTTGTCGAAAAGTTTGTTGAACGGGCTCACCGGAACGGTATGGATGTCTTCCGGATTTTTGATGCCATGAATGATGTGCGTAACTTCGAGAAGGCCGTCAAATCGACCATCGATGTCGGAGCTCATGCTCAAGGGACACTTTCTTATACGACAAGCCCGGTTCATAACATTGAGATGTGGGTCGATCTGGCCAAAAGACTGGAAGATCTTGGCTGTCATTCTTTGTGTATTAAAGATATGTCCGGCTTACTGAAGCCTTATGAGGCTGATACTTTAATCCGTAGGATCAAAGAAGCCTGCGATGTGCCGCTGGCACTTCACTGCCATGCGACCACAGGATTGTCGGTGGCGACTGCTGTGAAAGCCGTAGAAGCCGGAATCGATATTTTAGATACCGCGATTTCATCAATGAGTCAGACTTATGGTCATACGCCGACAGAAACTGTTGTAGCTATGCTGGATGGAACCGAGCGGGATACCGGGCTTTCTCTTGAACAACTGGAACCGATTGCTTCCTATTTCAGAGATGTTCGTAAGAAATATGCTAAATGGGAAGGACAGTTGAAAGGTGTTGATTCCCGAATTCTAATTGCTCAGGTTCCTGGTGGAATGCTGACCAATATGGAAGGACAGCTGAAAGATCAGGGGGCGGCAGATCGAATTGATGAAGTTTTGGCGGAAATTCCGAAAGTTCGTCAGGATCTGGGATATATCCCGTTAGTGACACCAACTTCTCAGATTGTTGGTACTCAGGCGGTCATTAATGTTTTGATGGGAGAACGCTATAAAAGTATCACCAAAGAAACCGCAGGCGTTTTGAAAGGTGAGTATGGGGCAGCTCCTGCACCTGTGAATGCTGAACTTCAGGCCCGGGTTCTGGAAGGAAGTGAACCGATTACTTGTCGTCCGGCTGATTTGCTGGAGCCTGAAATGGCACACCTGACCAATGAATTGACAGAAAAAGCCAAGACCGAAGGAATTTCTCTGGCTGAGTCCGTTGTCGATGACGTTTTAACTTATGCATTATTCCCTCAGGTTGGCTTGAAGTTCCTGAAAAACAGAAACAACCCGGAAGCCTTTGAACCGGTACCTTCTGCTGAAAATGCCAAGGTGAAACCAGCACCAGCAGCACCTGTGGCTGGTGGCATTGAAACTTATAGTGTGAAAGTGGATGGAAGGGTGTATGAAGTTGAAGTCGGCCCTCAAGGGCAACTGGCTTCAGTCACACCTGCATCCGCTCCTGCACCACAACAAGCAACCCCGGTAACCGGGAATGATGCGGAGATGGTTCCTGCTCCTCTGGCTGGTACGATTTTTAAAGTGAACGCTTTACCCGGAGATCAGGTGAGTGCCGGAGATGTACTGATTGTGCTCGAAGCAATGAAAATGGAAACTGAAGTTCGTGCTGCTAAAAGTGGTATTGTTCAGGACGTTTTGGTGAAAGAAGGTGATACGGTTAATGTCGGTTCACCTCTGTTCAGTCTGGCATAAGGGTGAATCATGGAAGGATTACTAACCTTATGGGCTGAAACCGGAATTGCAAACTTCGAGTTTGGCCAGATCTGCATGATTCTTGTCGGCTGTTTGTTGTTATTCCTGGCCGTTGCTAAAGGGTTTGAACCCTTATTGCTGCTTCCTATCGGTTTTGGGGCTATTCTATCGAATATTCCCAATGCCGGTTTTACGGAACCGGGAGGATTACTCTACTACATCTATCATGTCGGTATAGAATCAGGTGTTTTTCCTCTGTTGATCTTTATGGGGGTTGGTGCCCTGACAGATTTCGGAGCATTGATTGCCAACCCGAAGACACTATGGTTAGGCGCTGCTGCTCAACTGGGAATTTTTGCAACCCTGATTGGTGCTATCCTGCTTAACTTGATCCCGGGAATGGAGTTTTCCATGGCGGATGCTTCATCGATCGCTATCATTGGTGGCGCTGATGGGCCGACAGCGATATTCCTGGCAAGTCGTTTGTCTCCCGATTTGCTGGGAGCGATTGCTGTTGCAGCATATAGCTATATGGCTTTGGTGCCGATCATCCAGCCTCCGATTATGAAAGCGTTGACCACACCTGCGGAGCGCCAGATAAAAATGGCGCAATTACGCCATGTCGGAAGATTAGAGAAAATTTTCTTCCCAATGCTGGTGTTGTTGATGACGGTTCTCTTTTTACCATCAGCGACGCCGTTGGTCGGTATGTTCTGTCTGGGGAATCTGATGCGGGAAGTAGGGGTTGTCGAACGTTTATCGAAAACAGCCCAGAATGAGTTGATCAATATTGTGACAATATTCCTTGGGTTAGGCGTTGGTTCCAAATTACAGTCCGATAAGTTTCTGAACCTTGAAACTTTGGGAATTCTCGCTTTGGGAGCGATTGCATTCAGTATTGGAACTGCAGGCGGTGTTTTGATGGCTAAGTTATTAAATAAGCTGTCTAAAGAGGAGATTAACCCATTGATCGGTGCTGCTGGTGTATCTGCTGTGCCTATGGCTGCCCGGGTTGTAAATAAGGTCGGTTTGCAGTCAAATCCCCACAACTTCTTGCTGATGCACGCAATGGGACCTAATGTTGCCGGAGTTCTCGGCTCTGCGGTTGCTGCCGGGATTCTTTTAGCGCTAGTCGGTTAATATTTCTGCAAATTTATCGTCAGAGGTTCACGGTAAAGCGTAAAATGATATATATTCAAAGGAATACCTTCGGGTATTCCTTTTATTTTTACATCAGTATGGGCAAGTAAAGGAACTTTGGATATGGATAACAAGCAAATTGCGATAACCCGGTTTGGTGACGAAGATGTTTTGGCTATTCAATCAAATTCGATCCCTGAACCCGGAGCAGGAGAAGTCTTGGTAAAAGTTGCTTTCGCCGGTATCAATCCGATTGATGTAAAAACCAGATCCGGGCTTGGATGGGCCGCAGATCAGAATAAAGATAAACTGCCCTGGGTTCCCGGTTATGATATTTCCGGGACGGTTGTACGGTGTGGTGAAGAAGCTGTACGGTTTCAGGTTGCAGACCAGGTCGCTGGTTTTATTGGGTTTCCGTTGAAAGGCGGAGGTTATAGCCAGTATATTAGTGTACCTGAAAGTGAACTGAGTTATGTTCCTCCGTCTGTAACACTGGAAGCTGCTGCTGTTCTGCCGTTGGCAGGGCAAACTGCGGTTCAGGCACTGAATAAAGCGCAGGTGAAAGAAGGTGATCGGGTTTTAATTCTTGCCGGAGCTGGTGGTGTCGGTCATTTGGCTGTTCAGATTGCCGTTGCAGCTAAAGCTGAGGTCTATACAACCTGTAGTGAAGAAAATCTCGATTATCTGGCAACATTAGGCGCTCATGCTATTAATTATAATTTTGCTCCGGTATCAGAACGGCTGGAAGATGTTGATGTTCTGATCGATTTAGTTGGCGGTCAGACTGCACTTGATGCATTGAAATGTCTGAGAGATCAGGCAACGGTTGTCACTGTGCCAACCATTACGGCAGAGATGATTTGTGAAAAGGCGAAATTATTGGGTTTTCATGCCATGGGGATGCTGGTTGATCCGGATCCTGAACAGCTGGACACCATGCTTTATATGGTGGGAGTTGGATTACTGAAAACAGAAATTCAGCATGTTTACCCGATGAATGAAGTTCAGGAAGCTCACCGCCAGGTTGCTACCGGTCATACCCGGGGCAAGATTTTACTTGATATGCAATGTTAGAGTTTTTGGAGACATTTTTTTCCGGTTTTGGTCTGTCTCTACAGGAATCGGCGCTTTGGGCATTATTTATTGGTGGTTTCCTGAGCGCGACAATTCTACCGGGCGGTTCTGAAGCCGCCCTGATTGCTACCCTCAACCTTCATCAGTATCCGACTTCTACCATCATCGCAGTAGCTACTCTGGGCAATACGCTCGGTGGCATGGTGAATTATTGGATAGGAATGTGGTTACCTAACCGAACTCAGGAAAGTAAACGAGGTCAGAAGTCTTTAGCCTGGTTAAGAAAGTATGGATACTGGGCTCTGTTATTCAGTTGGTTACCTGTCATTGGTGACGCAATGTGTATTGCTGCAGGCTGGCTTCGGATGCATTTTTTCCCGTCAATGTTTCTGATTCTGATTGGCAAAGCGATTCGATACGCGATGCTGGCTGCGTTGTTTTTTGGTATTTTCTAAGGAGATAAGATGAGAAAGCTATTGCTTTGCCTTCTCTGTCTGGTTGTTCTGTCCGGTTGTTCTTCAGTTCGTAATTCCGATTCTCTGCCTCAGGGAATAACTTTGCTGGAAAGGCAGTTGCCTCAGCCCGGCCAGGTTGTCATTCCGTATTCTAAATATAAATTGAGTAACGGCCTTACGGTGATACTGTCTCCGGATCACTCTGATCCTCTGGTGCACGTTGATGTCACTTATCATGTTGGTTCAGCAAGAGAAATGCCGGGTAAAACCGGATTTGCTCATTTTTTTGAACACATGATGTTTCAGGGATCGAAGCATGTCGGGGATCAACAGCACTTTAAGCTGATTACTGAAGCGGGAGGTTCGCTGAATGGAACAACGAACCGGGATCGGACGAATTACTACGATACAGTACCTTCGAATCAACTGGAAAAAGTTCTCTGGCTTGAATCGGATCGGATGGGCTTTTTGCTTGATGCTGTATCGCAACGGAAGTTTGAGATTCAGCGTGATACGGTCAAGAATGAGCGGGCACAGAACTACGATAACCGTCCTTATGGATTGATGTGGGAAAAAATGGGAGAAGCAATGTTTCCTCAGCAGCATCCCTATTCATGGCAGTCGATAGGGTATGTGAAAGATCTGGATAATGTTGATGTAAACGACTTGAAGGCATTTTTTCTGCGCTGGTACGGGCCGAATAATGCGGTGTTAACCATTGGCGGTGATATTGATGTCAGGCAGACACTGGATTGGGTAAAGAAATATTTTGGGCCGATTCCTAAAGGACATGATGTCGGGGAGCCGAAAAAACGTCCGGTTACTTTATCGGCTGATCGGTATGTGACGATGGAAGACCGAATACAGCAGCCTATGGTTGTGATTGGCTGGCCGACTCAATATATGGGGGCGGAAAGTAAAATGACCTTTGATGTTCTGGCTCAGATCCTCGGTAACGGAAGTAACAGCTTACTCTATCAGTCACTCGTGAAACCGCAAAAAGCGTTGAGTGCCGGGGCTTTTCAAAACTGTGGGGAACTGGCCTGTACATTCTATGTATATGCAATGACTTCATCCAAAAAGAAGAATGAATTGCAGCAATTGTCTCAGGAATTACTACAGGTGATCGGAAGACTTGAGCGGAATGGTATTGAACAGTCCCGCCTGGATGAAATTAAAGGCATGGCAAAAGCCGATGCTGTGTTTGCTCTGGAAAGTGTCAGGGGAAAAGTCGCTCAGCTTGCCAGTAATCAGACTTTTTACGGAGAGCCAGATCGATTGCAGCAGGAACTGGGGGAGCTTGAAGGAGTATCTTCTGCATCAATCCAAAGGGTGCTGCAGAAATATATCATCAGTCACCACAAAGTGACGCTGAGTGTTGTTCCTCGGGGAGAAGATCATCTGGCTGTACGCCCGGCGAATTTCGTCGCACCGGAACATGTGAGCGCACCACTACATCATATTGATGATAAGGAGCTTCAATACCGGGAAGTCACTGATTCTTTTGACCGTACTGTTATTCCATCAGTCTCGGGGCCAGTGACTCCCCGAATTCCGAAACTCTATAGTGCTTATTATGAAAATGGTATTGAGTTGATGGGGACGGTTACTTCGGAGACACCGACAGTACTGGTGAATATTAATTTACCTGCAGGAAAGCGTTTTGTTCCTCAGGGAAAAGAAGGACTGGCAGAGTTAACCATCAGTCTGTTGTCTGAAGGGAGCCAACTTCACTCGGCTGAAGAAATCCAGTCGGAGCTTGATAAATTGGGATCGGTCATTTCTTTTGATACCGAAACCTATTCAGCCAGTATTACAGTGTCCAGTCTGAGCAAAAATCTGAGAAAGACTCTGGCAATTCTGGATGAAATGTTATTTCAGCCAAAGTTTGCCATACCAGATTTTAAGCGTATCCAAAATCAGATGATTCAGGGAACAGTCTACCAACATCAAAAACTGGACTGGTTAGCTTCACAGGCAACCCGACAGGTATTGTTTGGTAATTCATTATTTGCCCGGGTTAGTGATGGAACGGAAAAGTCATTGGCTGGGATCACTCTGGACGATGTGAAGACATTTTATCGTCAACATTATACGCCTCATGGGACTCAGATTGCAGTTGTCGGAGACATTTCCAAGCAGGAAGCGATTAAGTCGATTGGTCTTTTGTCTGGCTGGAAAGGTGATGATGCGCCTTTACTGGCACCGCAGATTGTCCCTGAACCGCAAGGGCAGAGAATATACCTAATTGACAAACCCGGTGCATTACAAAGTATTGTCCGTTATGTTCGTCAGGGATTACCATTTGACGCAACGGGAGAATTTTTTCTTTCTCAACTGGCTAATTTCAATCTGGCGGGTAACTTTAACAGTCGAATGAATCAGAACCTGAGAGAAGATAAAGGATATACTTACGGAACGAGCAGTACTCTGGCCGGTAACCGGGAGATCGGGGTTATTGTATTCAGTGCATCAGTGAGAAAAGGTGCAACTGTTGGCGCCATTCAGGAAATGCAAAACGAAATGACACGTTTTAGTCAGCAGGGAATGACCTCTGAAGAGATGAGGTTCATGCGTCTTGCCGTCGGGCAGCAAGATGCATTAGTCTACGAGACACCTTCGCAGAAATCCCAGCTACTGAGTGGTATTATGACATACAGTCTGGAGCATGATTATCTTCAGCAGAGAAACAGGATTGTTGCCACGGTAGGGCGGGATGTATTGAATCAACTGGCAAAAAAATGGTTCAATCCGAAGGATTATCAGATTATTGTTGTTGGAGACATGAAGACGCTGAAGCCGAAGTTAGAAAAGTTAAAATTACCCATGGAAGAGCTTGAAATCATCCATTAGAGTACACATAAAGGCAGTATATACTGTCTGCGTATCGGGCCTGACTTTTCGGACTTCGTACGACAAACCTACAAGAAGCGAATACTATTTTGACTGATTTTGCCACACGACTAAAGTTGGTTGCTCAACAACCAGATATCGTTAACGCCTTTAACCGGGGTATTGAGCGAGAGACGTTACGATATACCAAGGATGGTCAGTTAGTGCAGACACCACACCCAAAAGCGTTGGGTTCTGCGTTAACAAACCAGTATATTACGACAGATTTTGCTGAACAGTTACTTGAGTTTATTACGCCGGTAAGCCGGGATATTCCAACATTGTTTAAGCAATTATCCGATATTCATCGTTTTGCTCAGGTGACGATGGGTGAAGAAGGTTTATGGCCGATGTCGATGCCCTGCTACGTTGGTGATGAAGAGAATATCCAACTGGCTCAGTATGGTACGTCGAATATCGGCAAGATGAAGACCCTTTACCGGCAAGGACTGAAGCATCGTTATGGTAGTCTGATGCAGATCATTTCAGGGGTTCATTTTAATTTCTCATTTCCTGAAACATTCTGGGACGCTTTATATGGCCCTCAATCTGAGGATGAACGCTGTTCATCTAAGTCAGCTGCTTATCTGGGTGTCATTAGAAATTATTACCGGTTCGGCTGGTTGCTTCCTTATTTATTCGGGTCATCTCCTGCACTGTGTTCCTCATTTTTGCAGGGACGGGAAACATCGCTTCCTTTTGAGAAAACCGGGGGAACGTTGTATCTACCTTATGCCACATCACTACGTTTGAGCGATTTAGGTTACACAAATAGTGCTCAGAGTGTTCTCAGAATTGGATTTAATAGCTTAGAGCAGTATCTTGAAGGGCTTCGGCAGGCAATTCACACGCCATCAGGCGAATTTGCCAGAATCGGTGTCAAAGTAAATGATGAATACCGCCAGCTCAATAGTAACGTACTCCAGATTGAGAATGAGTTGTATGCTCCGATTCGACCAAAGCGCGTGACACAAAGCGGAGAAAAACCTTCCGATGCATTAGCCAACCGGGGCATTGAATACATTGAGGTTCGCTCACTGGATGTAAATCCATTTAGCCCGATAGGAATCACTGAAGAACAGGTTCGTTTTCTGGATCTCTTCCTGACCTGGGCGGCTTTATCAGATTCTGAGCCAATGGATGACTGTGAACTGAGCTGTTGGAGAGAAAACTGGCAAAAGGTAATTCTGGAAGGAAGAAAGCCAGGGCTAGAACTGCAAATAGGTTGTCATGGTGAGGTATTAACCTTACAGGCATGGGCCAAACGTGTTTTCAGTGAATTAAGATTAGTCGCTGAATTGATGGATGAAGCCTCGGGAGATAAAGCTTATCAGGATGTTTGTGAGCGGTTATCTACCCATATTGAGCAACCGGAAAAAACATTGTCCGGGCAGCTTCTGGAACAGATCAAACAGTCCGGAGGATTAGGTAAAACTGGTCGTGAATTGGGAGAGCACTATCGTCAGTACCATCTGAATCATGATTATCAGTATTACTCTCAGCAGTTGATGGAAGAAGAAGTTACCCGGTCAGTTGAAGAGCAATGCCAGATTGAGCAGGATGATCACTGTAGTTTTGATGAATTTTTGCAACAGTATTTTTCTTACTTGAATGTCCGGGAAGAGCAGCCAGTCCGGGCTGCATGTGAATGATGTCTGTGAATGTAGATATACTGTTGTCGTTGTAACTCCCCAATGATCTTCATATGTTGTTTTGCTGGAATCATCAGGGCTGAGGCTGCGCTACCAAATAGATAGAATTGATTCTGATTCGTAGGAATCAGTAAAAATGGAGAATCGTCATTATGCCACTATTAGATAGTTTTACGGTCGATCATACACGTATGAGTGCTCCGGCCGTTCGTGTTGCAAAGACTATGAATACACCGAAAGGTGATACGATTACGGTGTTCGATCTACGTTTCACCGTTCCCAACAAAGCTATCCTTTCTGAGAAAGGGATTCACACCTTAGAACACCTGTTTGCTGGCTTTATGAGAGCGCATTTAAACGGTGATGGTGTTGAAATTATTGATATTTCCCCAATGGGATGTCGTACAGGTTTTTATATGAGCCTGATTGGTGTTCCTTCTGAGCAGCGGGTCGCTGATGCCTGGCTGGCAGCGATGCAAGATGTGTTAAAAGTCGAAGACCAGAATAAAATACCGGAACTGAATATTTATCAGTGCGGCACGGCAGCGATGCATTCTCTGGCCGAAGCGAAAGAGATTGCCCAGTCGGTCATTGGTAGTGGTATTACCGTGAATCAGAATGATGATCTGGCATTACCTGAATCTATGCTTCAGGAGTTGAAGGTTGACTGATTTCAGTGAAGACCGGTTGCTCTGAAAAAAAGCTTGGCCTTGGCCAAGCTTTTTTGTTTTGTCGTTGTGAAAGAAGCGGTCTTATTTACTCTTTATGACTTTTTCGTCTTATTCGGAAAGACTTTGACCAGCTTGATTCTGTTTTCTTCAATATCGATTATTTCCATTGCGTGCTGGGCAACTTTGATACTGAGTTTCGTTTGAGGAATATCTTCCAGGTGCTCCAGAATCAACCCATTCAGTGTTCTTGGCCCGTTGGTCGGCAATTTCCACTTCAGGCTTTTGTTGATATCCCGAATGTTTGCACTTCCTTCAATCAGAAAACTACCATCGCTTTGTGGTGTGATTTCATCGGCAAGGCTTGGGGAAATCGACGTCGTAAACTCCCCGACGATCTCTTCGAGAATATCTTCCAGAGTTACCAGTCCATTGATATCCCCGTATTCATCGACGATTAGTCCTATTCGCTCTTTATTTCTCTGGAATTTCAACAACTGTACGTTCAACGGCGTGGATTCCGGAATGAAGTAAACTTCATCAGCCGCACGAAGTAACATCTCTTTATTGAACTCATTTTTCTCGAGCATCAGACGAAAAGGGTCTCTTAGTTTTAAAATACCCACAACTTCATCGATATTGTCCCGGTAGAGTACGACCCGGCCATGAGGTGAGTGAGTCAACTGACGGACAATTGATTTCCAATCGTCATTGATATTGATGCCTGTGATTTCATTCCGGGGCACCATAATGTCGTTGACAGTGACATGCTCCAAATCGAGGATGGACAACAGCATATCCTGATGTCGTTTGGGTATTAGCCCTCCCGCCTCATTCACCACGGTTCTGAGTTCTTCCGTGCTCAGGTGATCTTCACCATTCCGATGGGCTGATACTCCCAGAAGTTTTATAAATCCGTTCGTGATCAGATTGACGAAAACCACCAGAGGAGACATCAGCTTCATCAGGATGCTGAGGAGAAAACTACTCAGATAGGACACTTTTTCCGGATAAAGTGCAGCAAGTGTTTTCGGCGTAACTTCTGCGAAAACAAGAATAACTAGTGTCAGGACGCCGGTTGCCACAGCAACACCGAGGTTTCCACCCAGACGCATTCCCAGGATCGTTGCAATTGCTGAGGCCAGAATATTGACCAGATTGTTACCAATAAGAATCAGACCGATCAGGCGGTCAGGGCGGTTTAATAGTTTTTCGACACGTTTGGCACCTTTGTGGCCTGTTTTTGCCAGGTGCTTCAGGCGGTAGCGGTTCAATGCCATCATGCCTGTTTCTGAACCGGAGAAATATCCTGAAATGATGATAAGACACGCAAGTAGCGTAAATAAGACACCAGTTGATATGTCGTCCAAAATAAATAATTTCCTTTATTGCAGTTGATTCATTTATGGCTGAACTTTGTTTTTGTGTCAATCCATAATGTATTTCAACAAGTTAATGTAAGATAAATTCCCGAACAAACCGACTGCCGAAGTAGGCCAGGGTCAAGAGAAAAGCTCCGGCAATCGCGAACCAGGTCACTTTTCTTCCCCGCCATCCTTTATGATAGTGTCCCCATAAAAGTACGGTATACACGACCCAGGCGATGACTGATAAAATACCTTTATGGGCTTTTCCCTGAGCAAAGATTTCTTCAATGAAAATAAAACCGGTAATTAGTGTGCCGGTTAAAAGCAGATTGCCGATAAGAATAATCCGGAACAGCTGCCTTTCAATCTGAAGTAAAGGTGGGAGATTCGGATTGATTGCCAGTGATTTTTTCTTTTTGAGTTTATGATCCAGCCAGGCTAATTGCAGTGCATAAAGTGCACCGATTGTCAGTGTTGAATAGGAAAACAGCGCAAGAAAAATATGGGTCAGTAACGGGAGGTTGTCTTCCATATGGGTAATGAAACTTCCCGGAAGGTAGGATGCCGCCGACAGATTAATTGCAGCGAAGCTATAAACTACCGGAAGTATAAACCACAACCGGGTTTTCAGCATAGAGCCGCTCATAACCAGACCAATAATAAAGCTGATGAGAGAAGCAACGTTCAGAATACTCAGATTTTGTCCGTTGGGGTGAAATATCAGATCACTGAGTAACCATGCATGCAGCAGAAGTGCTGTTGCAGCACAGAACAGGACCGCCTTTGCTTTGATACCTGTCTGATTAACCAGTCCCGGAATAATGGTTGCAATAGCGAGAAAGTAAAAAAGCGAAGCAACTATTGCGATAAACTTATCCATATTTCTCATCAAAATGATTGTTAAGACGATGAATTATACATGTCTAAACGTCAATGAGCCACGGTTGGCTGCGTAATTTTGGGGGAAATGAAACAAATTGTTTACAGATAGGTTGTATTACACCGAGGCCACCAAAATATAGGGGTTAGAGTGATGGATCTGATTTCTGAACAGATATGACTATCTGCTTTGGCTAAGGTATACTCGGTCTTAATTTACAGAATTTATAGAAAGTCGCACCACCGCGAAGAGATACAGCATGTTTGAGAATTTAACTGATCGTTTGTCCAAGACACTGAAAAATATCAGTGGTAAAGGTCGTTTGACCGAAGAAAACATCAAAGAGACACTCAGAGAAGTGCGGATGGCCTTGCTTGAGGCGGACGTGGCACTTCCTGTTGTTCGGGAATTCGTGAATCGGGTAAAAGAAGGAGCTGTTGGGGTTGAAGTCTCCAAGTCTCTGACTCCGGGACAGGAATTTATTAAGATCGTTCAGACTGAACTTGAAGCCGTTATGGGCGCTTCTAATGAAGCTCTGAATTTGGCTGCTCAGCCACCGGCAGTCGTTTTGATGGCTGGTTTGCAGGGGGCAGGTAAAACGACCAGTGTCGGTAAGCTGTCAAAACTGCTTAAAGAACGGGATAAAAAGAAAGTTTTAGTTGTTTCCGCTGACGTCTATCGCCCTGCGGCGATTAAACAGCTGGAGACGTTGGCAAGTGATATCGGCATTGATTTCTTTCCTTCATCGGCAGATCAGAAACCCATTGATATCGCTTTAGCTGCGATTGATCAGGCCAAGAAAAAGTTCTACGACGTTTTAATTGTCGATACGGCAGGGCGTTTAGCCATTGATGAAGAGATGATGTCTGAAATTCAGGATCTTCATCGTGCGGTGAATCCGGTTGAAACATTGTTTGTGGTTGATGCCATGACGGGGCAGGATGCTGCAAATACCGCTAAGGCTTTTGGTGATGCGCTGCCTTTAACCGGGGTGATTCTGACAAAAGTCGATGGTGATGCCCGTGGTGGTGCTGCCTTATCTGTCCGTTATGTGACGGGTAAGCCGATTAAATTCTTAGGGGTCGGTGAAAAAACTGATGCACTGGAGCCTTTTCATCCAGATCGTGTTGCTTCACGTATTCTGGGGATGGGCGATGTCCTTTCTCTGATCGAAGACTTACAGCGTAATGTCGATCAGGAGAAAGCGCAGAAACTGGCTCAGAAATTTAAAGAGAAAAAAGGCTTTGATCTGGAAGATTTCCGTGAACAACTGGGACAGATGCAAAATATGGGTGGCATGATGGGAATGCTTGATAAGCTTCCTGGTATGGCGAACATGAAAGATGGCATCAAAGACAAAGTTGATGACAAGATGTTCAAACAGATGGAAGCAATTATCAGCTCTATGACCATGAAAGAACGTCAGCACCCGGATGTAATCAAAGGTTCCCGTAAGAAAAGAATCGCTGCCGGTTCCGGTACACAGGTTCAGGATGTCAATCGACTGCTGAAACAGTTTACCCAAATGCAGAAAATGATGAAAAAAATGCAGAAGGGTGGCATGAAGGGCATGATGAGAAATATGCAAGGAATGATGGGAGGCGGCATGGGCGGAGGTTTTAACCCATTTGGCCGATGAATATCCCTTGTTTCATACTGATGGTTAAAAAATGGCTAAAGGCCTTGCAATAGCTCGGAATAAGAGTAAAATTCCGGAGCTTTAAATTGGCACGAGACCCCAATCTGTTTTCAGAAAACAGTTTTTGGGGTTAATTTTATTATATAAGCAAGCAAAGAGGACGATATGGTAACCATTCGTTTGGCACGTCACGGCGCTAAAAAGCGTCCATTTTATCAAATTGTAGTTGCGGATAGTCGCAATTCAGCTACTGGTCGTTTCATCGAGAAAGTAGGTTTCTTTAATCCTACTGCATCAGGTCAGGAAGAAGGTCTACGTCTGGATCTTGATCGTGTAAACCACTGGGTTGGACAAGGTGCATCTCTGTCTGATCGTGTAGCTAAGCTAGTGAAAGACGCTCAGAAAGCGGCTTAATCTATCTGTAGATGACTAGTAAATGTCGATGGAAGGCAAAGACACGATGAGCGAGCGTGAAAATAAAATTGTTGTCGGTAAATTCGGTTCTACTTACGGCATTCGCGGTTGGCTTAAGGTTTTTTCCTTCACAGACAATCCGGAAAGCATTTTTGATTATAGCCCTTGGTATATTAACCGTAAGGGAGAGTGGATTGAGTACAAAATTGAAAGCTGGAAGCGCCATAACAAAGGGATGGTGGTGAAGCTGGAAGGGCTGGATGTTCGTGAAGACTCCCACCTTTTAACCAATTTTGAAATTTCAGTTGACTCTGCATCATTACCTGAACTGTCAGAGGACGAGTTCTACTGGCGAGAATTATTCGGTATGCAGGTGATCACAACAGGTGGTTACCATCTGGGTGAGGTTGTTGACCTCATGGAAACCGGCTCGAATGATGTTCTGGTTGTGAAAGCGAATCTGAAAGATGCTTTTGGACAAAAGGAACGTTTAATTCCGTTTCTTGAAGAGCAAGTGATTAAGAATATTGATCGCGAAGCTCAACGGATCGAAGTTGACTGGGATCCTGGATTCTGATTCCGGGGAACAGAGCGAGAGAGTGATGTGGGTTGGCGTAATTAGCCTTTTTCCTGAAATGTTTCGTTCTGTGACCGATTATGGAGTCACAGGTCAAGCGGTAAAAAAAGGGTTATTATCAGTTGAAGTATGGAATCCAAGAGATTTCACTCATGATAAACATCGTACTGTAGACGATAAACCCTATGGGGGTGGCCCCGGAATGCTCATGATGGTTCAGCCTTTGCGTGATGCCATTCATGCGGCGAAAGCGGCAGCTCCCGGTAAGGCGAAAGTCATATACCTTTCTCCACAGGGCCGAAAACTGGACCAAGGTGGAGTTGAAGAACTGGTGGCGAATGAGAATCTGATTCTAATTTGTGGTCGGTACGAAGGGGTAGATGAGCGTATTATTGAATCTGAAGTTGACGAAGAGTGGTCTGTCGGAGACTTTGTGATGACAGGTGGCGAATTGCCGGCAATGACAATGATTGATGCGGCCTCTAGGTTTGTCCCCGGTGTTCTTGGGGATTTCGCATCGGCAGAAGAAGACTCTTTTGCCAATGGATTGCTGGACTGTCCACATTATACGCGCCCGGAAATATTGGATGGAAAAGAAGTTCCAGCTGTATTGAAATCGGGAAATCATCAGGACATTCGCCATTGGCGACTGAAACAGTCGCTGGGCCGGACTTGGCTAAGAAGACCAGAGCTCCTGGAAAACCTAGCTCTGACTGACGAACAGGAACAGTTACTGGTTGAATTTATTCAAGAATATCAATCTAAGTAACTTCAATTAATTGAGTATCAGTTTATTCTAGGAAAATTAATAATGAGTAATATCATCAAAGCTCTTGAGCAAGAGCAAATGAAACAAGACCTGCCTAAGTTTGCACCAGGTGACACTGTTGTCGTGCAAGTTAAGGTTAAAGAAGGTGATCGTGAGCGTCTACAGGCGTTTGAAGGCGTTGTAATTGCTGTACGTAACCGTGGTCTTCACTCAGCATTTACCGTTCGTAAAATTTCGAACGGCGAAGGTGTTGAGCGTACGTTCCAAACACATTCTCCAATTGTTGACAGTATCGAAGTTAAGCGTCGTGGTGCAGTACGTCGTGCCAAGTTGTACTACCTACGCGAACGTTCTGGTAAGTCTGCTCGTATTAAAGAGAAACTTGCTAAGAAATAATGCTGTCTTCAGACATGCGTTCTCAAAAAAGCGGAGCCATATGGCTCCGCTTTTTTTATGCTTATGAGTGGGTTGGCTAATTACCCTCCGGGAATGAATACTATTCTCTGGTATCTTCGGCAACGGTTACCGGAATGGTTATCTGCTTTCCTTTACGGATAACATCGACATGAATGATTGTTCCTGGTCGGAGATCGGTAACCAGATCCATCACACTCTGACGCCCATTAATTTTTTGTCCATCAATTTTGATAATGATATCTTGCGGTTTAAAACCTGCGGAAGCTGCGGGACCATTGGGATCGACGCCTAGAACAATGATACCGCCAATATGCTCATTTCCAAGAAGCCGGGAAGCTACGGAACTGATATCCTGACCGTCTATACCTATGTATCCCCGAATTACCCGGCCGTCAGCGATAATTTTTTCCATTATTTTATTGGCTAGTTTATAGGGAATCGCAAAAGAAATACCATAGGTTTCCAGGTCGGTTGCCTGTTGAAATGAAGCCGTGTTTATTCCGACAAGTTCTCCCTGAGTATTGACTAATGCACCTCCGGAGTTACCTTCGTTAATCGCTGCATCAGTCTGAATAAACGCCTGACGACCATCAGCACTGATAGAAGAACGGCCTGTTGCCGAAATGATACCGAAGGTTGTTGTCTGGCCAAGGTTATACGGGTTTCCGATTGCAAGAACAACATCACCTACCTGAGGAGAGTACTTCTGGTTCTGAGGTATGACGGGAAGGTTGGTATCTTCAATTCTCAGGACGGCAATATCTGTTCTTCTGTCTTTACCTACAAGCTGTGCAGCAGCTACCCGACCATCCTGAAGAGCGACAATAACCTGATCAGCCTGAGCAATGACATGGTAGTTGGTAATGATATAGCCTTTCTCACTAACAATAACGCCGGATCCCAGTCCTTGCGTTGAAAGTTTAGAGCGATCATTTGCAGCGTATTTTCGGCTATAGATATTGACGACAGCCGGAGCTGCCCGACGGACGGCCTGATTGAATGTGATTTGCAATGAACCGATATTCGTTGGCTCAGGCGTTATCTTTGGCGGAAAAATATGGCTTCTCAGAGAAGGAACGGAAACAATAATAACCAGTGCGGTCACTAATCCGATTCCGACAGAACGAAGTAAGTAAGCTATCATATGCTCTCAATCCACACACTGAACCATAAAAAACATGTATATAGGGTTGAAAGAATAGCACTGTCTGAATCAATAGAAAATGGGCCCTTCTTCAGAAAGGCCCAATAATTAGATAATTAACGAATAACGAGATAGATTGTTCGATCACCACGTTGGATATTCAATGCGAGAATACTTGGCGATTTATCAAGGATCTTTCTCAATTCGGCAATATTTTTTATACGCTGACGATTCAGACCAATGATGATATCACCTTTCTTGAGTTGGTATCCTTCAGCTGGTGAGCCTTTTTCAACATTAGTGACTTTGACTCCCTGAATTGAATCACCCGAAGTTGTATTGGATAATTCAGCACCTGATAACCCTTCGTGCAGGGCTTTGGCCTGGGTTTTTGTTTCATTCTGTTCACCCAGTGTCACGTTATATGTCATACTTTTCCCGTCTCTGAGTATGCCCAGTTCCACTTTTTTACCAGCTCCCAGAGTGGCAACTTTTGCTCTGAGTTCAGAGAAAGAATCAATTTCTTTACCATTAACGGAAATAATAATATCGCCTGCTTTTAATCCTGCTTTATCCGCGGCACTATCAGGAACAACCTGGCTAATGAAGGCTCCTTTACTGGATTCATAACCCATTGCCTGCGCCAGTTCTGATGTGACCTCGCCACCCTGAACGCCAAGCATGCCGCGTTTTACTTCACCGTATTCGAGAATTTGGTCGGTGAGGTTTTTCATCATGTTGGCTGGGATAGCGAAACCAATGCCGACATTACCACCACTTGGGCCCAGTATTGCCGTATTGATACCGATAAGTTCACCTTTCAGGTTAACTAACGCTCCCCCCGAGTTACCACTGTTAATCGCGGCATCGGTCTGGATGAAATTCTCAAAGTTTTCAATATTCAGACCACTCCGCCCCAAAGCTGAAATAATCCCGGAAGTGACTGTTTGTCCCAGACCGAATGGGTTACCAATGGCAACGGCAAAATCTCCGACGCGGATTTTGTCTGAATCTGACAATTTGATTTGAGTAAGGTTTTTCGCTTTTTCCAGTTTAACCAGTGCGATGTCCGACATCTTGTCGCCACCGACCAGTTCGGCTTTATATTCACGGCCATCGTAGAGTTTGACACGGATTTTGTCAGCACCATTAATGACATGATAATTGGTTACAACATATCCTTTGTCTGCATTAATGATGACACCGGATCCTAATGCTTTAAAAGGACGTTCCTGAAGTTGCTCGGTTGGAAAGTCAGGGCCAAAGAAAAAACGGAATTGCTCCGGAAGACGCTGGTGGGAGACTTGAGTTCCCTCTACTGCGATCGATACAACCGCAGGGGTGACACTATCCAGCATGGGAGCCAGACTTGGTAGTTGTTCTCCGTTTACGGCAATCGGTAAAGCTGCCGCTGCTGGCAGCGGGGTGATGATCGAACTAATGCATAGTGATAGGGCTGTTAATGCAAGCAAAGGTTTTTTCATCTTAAAACTCCTCTTTGAAAATCGCCTGTTGGTAACTATCTGATATCTTGATATAAAAGTTTCAACAGCGTCGGTGTTTTTTTAAGACTCAAAAACCTTAGCAAAGTTCACAAAAATTTTAACTCACCTGTGCGTTGACGATATCCTTTGAGTGAATGATAGGCTTTTCTTCATCTCTCAGCATTCCTGAAGCTCCTAATGCGTAGTCTTTGGGTGGGAAATTCTGGTTTTGGGCATTTTGCGATTCAGTGTCTGGTTCTTTATGTTTGACGATTGTTTTGATAAATGGATTATCCTGCTCGGGAAGATTAGGGACGAGCTCTGAAGATGTTTTGGCTAAATGTTGATAGAGCTTGGTATAATCTTTACCAATGATATCCAGCATTTCGGCTGTTTGAGCAAAATGATCCATGAGCTCCTGTCGCTGCTGTTCCAGAGCAAACTTTGCACTGTCCAGGTCTTTTTGTAAGGACTTCTGGTTTTTATACTGGGGGGTTGTCAGGCGAGCTATAACGACACCGACGACACATCCAATCAATAAACCTACAATTGTATAGATCCAAGGCATAACAGCTCCTTATCGTTGTTATTTAACATGTTTTTTACCAAAAGGTTACACATGCTCAAAGGACATGGTACTATGACTTCTTTAGCTGATAAAGCAAAAAGCGTGTGTTGTACTACACACTTTCCTCTCTTCTTATTTTACTAGATATTTATGACACCCAGGCAACGTTACGATCAGGATTTGAAAGATAGCAACTTTCAGAAAGACGAAGCTCAGTCACTTGCTGTCGATGCTTTAGATAACCTTTATCACCGCCTTCTCGCTTATCTGGAAAGACCCGTGGAAAAAGAGTCGATAATGTCGCGTTTTTTCGGGAAAAAATCCCGGAGCATCCAGCCGCCGCAAGGATTATATTTCTGGGGTGGTGTTGGCCGGGGTAAAACCTACCTCATGGATACTTTCTATGAAGCTTTGCCGACACAGAAAAAGATGAGAGTACACTTTCACCGTTTCATGTACCGGGTTCATGAAGAATTAAAATTACTCCATGACGTGAATGATCCACTGGAGCTTGTTGCTGATAAGTTCAGATCTGAGACAGAAATTATTTGTTTCGATGAGTTCTTTGTTTCGGATATTACCGATGCAATGATTCTTGGAACGCTTTTCCAGGCTTTGTTTGCCAGGGGGATTATTTTAGTTGCCACATCGAATATTCCACCAGATAACCTGTACCGGAATGGGTTACAAAGAGCCCGTTTTCTGCCTGCCATCGAGTTGATCAAATCTCACTGCCAGGTGATGAATGTAGATAGTGGGATTGACTATCGGCTGAGAACTCTGGAGCAGGCAGAAATCTACCATTTCCCCAATGATGAACAATCGCGGAATAATCTGGAAGATTATTATCGCCAACTGATTAGTCATGAGTTGGACGTTGTTTCGGTGATTGAAGTGAATCATCGGGAAATACCGGTGCTGAAAGCCGGGCATGGGGTGTTGTTTGCAACATTTGAGCAGTTGTGCCAGACCATGAGAAGTCAGAATGACTATATTGAGATATCTCGTTTATACCATACCGTATTGCTGGCCGATGTGAAGCAGATGAATGTGTTATTAGATGATGCTGCCCGACGTTTTATTGCTTTGGTTGATGAGTTCTATGAACGCCATGTCAAATTGATCATTTCTGCTGAAGTGGCGCTGGATGAACTGTATCAAAGCGGGCAATTAACATTTGAGTTTCAGCGTTGTCGTTCCCGTCTGATTGAGATGCAAAGTCACGATTATCTGCTGAAAGAGCATTTGTCATAGTTCTTCCAGAAGATTGAAGGAATCTTGGGAGGAAAAGTGAAATTTTTGTCAGAAAAAAGATGATTTTTTCTACGCTCTTCTCTATAATCCTGCGACCCACCGTTACTGTAGGTCTGTTTTTTTTATTCAGACCGAGAGTGCCAACCACTCGAAGGGGTGATGACTGGGCTCTTAGACAGTGGGAGCATTTGCTCCTTGAAGTGTAAATTTTAAATAACGGGTTATTATTAGCATGAAAACTTTCGTTGCTAAACCAGAAACTGTAAAACGCGACTGGTATGTTGTGGACGCAGAGGGTAAAACTCTTGGTCGTCTGGCAAGTGAAATTGCATCTCGCTTACGTGGCAAACATAAAGCTGAATATACACCTCACGTTGATACTGGTGATTACATCATCGTTGTCAATGCAGAGAAAGTTACTGTAACAGGTAACAAAACAGCAGCTAAGACTTATTACCGTCACTCTGAGTTCCCTGGTGGAATCAAGTCTATCACTTTTGATAAGCTGATTGACCACAAACCAGAAATGATTATCGAGCTAGCGGTTAAAGGTATGCTTCCACGTGGTCCTCTAGGCCGTGCTATGTACCGTAAACTGAAAGTTTACGCTGGCGCTGAGCACAACCATGCTGCTCAACAACCAAAAGTACTAGACATCTAATTGGGGATTTCGAAAATGGCAGAGAATCAATACTACGGCACTGGCCGTCGCAAAAGCTCAGCTGCACGTGTTTTTATCAAACCAGGCAGCGGTAACATCGTAATCAACAAGCGTAGCCTTGATGAGTACTTTGGTCGTCCAACAGCTCGTATGGTTGTTCAACAACCTCTTGAGCTGGTTGAAATGACTGACAAACTTGATCTGTACATCACTGTTAAAGGTGGTGGTATTTCTGGTCAGGCAGGTGCTATCCGTCACGGTATCACTCGCGCTCTTATGGAATACGATGAGTCTCTACGTCCTGCTCTACGCGCAGCTGGTTACGTGACTCGTGACGCTCGTCGCGTTGAACGTAAGAAAGTTGGTCTACGTAAAGCTCGTCGTCGTCCACAGTTCTCAAAACGTTAATCGCGTTTTACATGTGGTTGCAAAAACCCGGCATATTGCCGGGTTTTTTTATACCTGCAATTTACCGGAGAGCTCATTTAGCATCGTTCGTTTTCTTTCCTGAAACCTGGTTGCCCACCAGAAAAAAGCATGAAAAAATGATAACTGTTATGGTTTTTCAGGAGAACATTTCGATGAGTAATTCATCGTTTAACAATGATCGCAGACGTTTCCTAACTGCAACCACTGCTGTTGTTGGCGGTGTTGGAGTTGCTGCTGTTACTGTGCCTTTCATCCGGTCTTTGAATCCTTCTGAAAAAGTAAAGGCGGTTGGACAGCCGGTTGAAGTTGATATCAGTAAATTGGAAGAAGGGCAGATGATGCGGGTTGCATGGCGTGGCAAACCTGTCTGGATTATCCGGCGTTCTCCTTCTGTAGTCGCTGAACTGTCCAGCCATCACACTCGTCTCAAAGACCCTGATTCGATTCAGGCACAGCAGCCTGACTATGTACGAAATGTTTATCGTTCTCTGAAACCAGAATATTTTATTGCAGTTGGTGTTTGTACGCATCTTGGATGCTCTCCGAACTATCGGCAGGATGCTTTGGGTACACAGAAGTCAGATAGAAATACCGGATTTCTTTGTCCTTGCCATCGTGCTGTATATGATATGGCCGGTCGTGTTTTAATCGGTGGGCCAGCTCCGTACAATCTTGTTATTCCCAGACATATGTATCTCAATGAACATAAAATTCTCATTGGTATTGATGAAAATGGAGAAGCGTGATGGCAGTGAAAGAGTGGTTCGAAACCCGTCTGCCTGTGATTAATTTCTGGAGAAAGCATTTTTCTCAGTATCCGGTTCCTGGAAATATCAATTTTTGGTACCTGTTTGGTTCGTTAGCTTTGCTTGTGTTGGTGAATCAGGCTGTGACCGGTATCTGGCTGACGATGAGCTATGTTCCTACGCAAGACAGCGCATTCGCTTCTGTGGAGATGATGATGCGGGATGTGGACTATGGCTGGCTCTTACGCTATATGCATACAACGGGAGCGTCCGCTCTGTTTATCGTCATTTATCTCCATATGTATCGGGGGATTATTTATGGCTCTTACCAGCAACCCAGAGAGCTGGTATGGATTTTAGGGATGCTTACTTTATCTGTAGTGATGGCTGAAGCTTTTATGGGATATCTACTTCCCTGGGGGCAGATGTCTTATTGGGGAGCTCAGGTTATTACATCTTTATTTGGTGCTATTCCTGTTGTAGGGGATGAACTGATGACATGGATCCGGGGTGACTATATCGTTTCCGGTGTGACATTGGGCCGTTTTTTTGCCTTACATGTGATTGCCTTACCCTTGATGCTACTGTTTTTGATTGTTCTCCATGTGACTGCATTACATACAGTTGGTTCGAATAATCCGGATGGAACCGAGACGAAATTGCCGAAAGGAACAATGGGGAAAGGATATAAGCCACAGTTTGATTTCCATGACGATTATACCCGAAAATATGACTTGATTAATTCAGTCCCTTTTTACCCCTATGGATGTGTGAAGGATTTATTCGGAATAAGTATTTTCTTACTCTTCTTCTGCTATATCCTGTTTTTTAGTCCCGATGGTGGCGGATACTTCTTGGAGTCGGCAAACTTTGAGGCAGCTGACCCAATGACAACGCCTGAATCAATTGCTCCTGTCTGGTACTTTACGCCTTTTTACGCAATGCTACAGGCAATACCGAATAAATTGCTTGGTGTTGTCATGCTTGGTATGTCGGTTTGTCTGCTTTTTCTGCTGCCCTGGATTGATCGATGTAAGGTTCGGTCAATTCGTTATCGCAGTAAAATTCATATGTTTAATATTGCTCAGTTTGCCGTGTGTTTTATCGGATTGGGTGCTATGGGGGCGATGAGTGCGGATTTCTCTTTTCATACCGGTCTGGTGAGGGTATTTACACTTGGATATTTTATGTTTTTTGTTCTGCTGTTTTTTTACAGTAAACGTGAGAGAACCAAGCCGTTACCTGAAGGTGTTACAGGATGAAAAAGGGAGCAGCAGGTTTATTGTTGATAGTCAGTTTTTTTAGTCTGGCCTCGGAAAATCAGCTCTATTTTGAACCGATCAGTATGAATTCTTCAGATCCTGACTCATTACGGCGTGGCGTGAAGTTGTACTCAGATTACTGTCTGGGATGCCATGGACTTCAGTATCAGCGATATGGTCGTATTAAACAGGATCTGAAACTGACCGAACCTCAGATGATCAAATATTTTGGACCGGATTTTAAGAATAGTGATGTCATCGACGGTACGATTTCTGAAAAGGCAGGCCGGAAATGGTTCGGCGTTTCACCTCCGGATTTGACACTGGTCACCCGTTTGCGGGGAGATAGCTGGGTTTATAATTATCTGCGGGCTTTCTATGTGGATCCCTCCCGCCCTTTTGGGGTGAATAATTTCATTTATCCACAGACCAGCATGCCTCATGTTCTTGAACCGCTTCAAGGAATGCCTTCGCCTGTTTATGAGCAGCTTTTTTCTAACGGAGAGGAAAAGATCATTGTGACAGGAACGTCCAGTGGTGGGAGCGGGAAACTGTCCCCGAAAGAATATGATCGGGCGATTCAGGATCTGGTTCATTTTCTGGATTATGTGAGTGAACCTTCGAAACTGGAGCGGCGTTCACTAGGATGGTGGGTGATAGGCTTCTTGCTTTTGTTGACAATGATTGTTTGGGCGTTGAAGAAAGAGTATTGGCGTGATGTGCACTAATTATGCTACCATAGCTTGCTGTTTGTCAGAGTTTTGAATCATCAATGGAGGCTTGCCTCCATTGTTTTTATTATTATGTGTGCTGGAGGGTTCCATGGCTGTTGCTGCCAATAAACGTTCTGTGATGACTTTATTTTCAAGTGCTTCAGATATGTATAGTCATCAGGTAAGAATTGTTCTGGCTGAGAAAGGTGTGAGTGTTGAGGTAGAGTTAGTCGATGAATCAAACTTACCTGCGG
Source organism: Vibrio mangrovi (assembly GCF_024346955.1). NCBI lineage: Bacteria > Pseudomonadati > Pseudomonadota > Gammaproteobacteria > Vibrionales > Vibrionaceae > Vibrio > Vibrio mangrovi. The sequence continues at coordinate 798,630 of NZ_AP024883.1, forward strand.
AACTGACAGAGTTAAATCCATACAAGTCGGTACCGACGCTTGTGGATCGCGAACTTGCACTTTATGACTCAAAAATCATTATGGAATATCTGGATGAGCGTTTTCCACATCCGCCATTGATGCCGGTTTACCCTGTAGCACGCGGTAATAGCCGCCTGATGGTTTATCGTATTGAGCGGAACTGGTATTCGCTGGCAGACAAAATTATGAATGGTTCTGCAGGTGAAGCAGACGCGGCAAGAAGTAAGTTACAGAACGATTTGCTGACACTGGCGCCTGTCTTTGCTGAATTTGAGTATTTTATGAGTGAAGAATTCAGTCTGGTGGATTGTTATCTTGCTCCGTTGTTGTGGCGTTTACCTGTATTGGGAATTGATCTGGTTGGCCCTGGTTCAAAAGAGCTGAAAGTTTATATGAACCGTGTCTTTGAACGGGATTCATTCCTTGCTTCTTTGACTGAAACCGAGCGTGAGATGCGTTTATCTCGTTAATTCGGGTAGGATGTACGACTCATGGATAAAATGACTCCTCGTCGCCCGTATATGCTGCGGGCTTTTTATGACTGGTTGTTAGAGAACGATTTAACACCTCATTTGGTTGTTGATGCGACGCTTCCCGGTGTTCGGGTTCCTGTCGAGTTTATTCAGGATGGGCAAATTATTCTGAATATCGCACCAAGAGCTGTCGGTAATCTTGAGTTGGGTAATGATGCCATTATGTTCAATGCCCGCTTTGGAGGAAGCCCTCACTCTGTGATTGTTCCTGTTTATGCTGTTCAGGCAATCTATGCGCGTGAAAATGGTGCGGGAACAATGTTTGAGCCGGAGGATTCATATATTCGACAGCTTGAACAGGCCCAGGAACCAGAAGCGCTTTTGAGCACAGAAGACGTTCCTGAAATTGATGACGAAGATTCGGTTTCTCCTGATGATGAGCCACCCCGGCCCAGAGGAAAACCCAGTCTGAGAGTTGTAAAATAGTTTGATTTCAATTCGGTTATAAATCGACTAAAACAAAAAGCAGCCTAGGCTGCTTTTTGTTTTATATGACCAGAAAAATATAAATGATCATGGTTTCTTGATAATTGTTCCATATTGGAATGCTTTGATAACCCGTTTAACTCCAGAGATATTTCGCGCCACTTCCGCGGCCCGGTTTCCATGTTCAGGTGTAACATAGCCAAATAAGAAAACTTCTTTATCTTCAGTGATCACTTTAATTTTTACACCATTTAGCTGACTGTCTGTCAGCAGGGACGATTTGACTTTGGTTGTAAGCCAACTGTCCTGGCTGATGTCAGCAGTACTTAATGGCTGGCGAATCCTGACCTGATCATGAACTTCTCTGACGCCTTTAATTTGACTGACATCCTGTTCTAATGACTTCAAAAGTTCGGGATCCTGTGACTGTCCCATCAGGATAACCGTACCGCGGAAAGAATTGGATACAATCCGGGTCTTTCCGCGATAAGGTGGCTTTCTGATTAAGCCGGTTATTTCAGATTCAATGTAGTTGTCATCCCAAATTTCCTGGGTTGTCCGGGGATCTGTCACAATATTGGCTGTTGTCGCTGCGCCGGCAATAAACAACCCAACACATCCAGACAACATAACAGCAAGAGATAACGTAATCAGAATGGTTAAGTTTTTCATGATTTACTCTTCATGGGCTGGAAATAAAACCTGGTCGATCAGATCACATAGACAGTGTAATGTGACCATATGAACTTCGTGAATTCGGGCTGTCCGGAGGGAAGGAATCCGGATTTCTACGTCATTTTCTCCTAACAGGCCAGCCATCTCTCCGCCATCTTTTCCTGTCAGAGCAATAATCGTCATGTCCCGGGTTACTGCTGCTTCCATTGCTTTAATAATATTTTTACTGTTACCGCTGGTTGAGATGGCAAGCAGGATATCATTGGCCTGTCCAAATGCTCTGACTTGCTTAGAAAAAATCTCCTGATAGTGGTAATCGTTGGCGACGGCTGTCATGGTTGTGTTGTCTGCTGTCAACGCCAGTGCCGGAAGACTGGGGCGCTCGGTTTCGAAACGGTTGAGCAGACAAGAAGCAAACTGCTGAGCATTTGCCGATGAACCTCCATTGCCGCAACAAAGGATTTTGTTACCGTTCAACAGACTGGCAACCATAGCCTGAGCTGCATGTGTAATCGCATCCGGTAATGCTTCTGCGGCGGCAATCTGAATTTGTATACTTTCAGTAAAACTAGCTTTAATGCTGTCGAGCATGGATTATCCCTGCGTTATTGCATTTTGGAACCAATCGATGTCATGGCCATCCTGATGAATGGCGATAACGTCGAAACGAAAATCTGTGTCATAAGGTGATAAACCTTGTTTTAGCAGCCAGAACTGAGCAGTTTGAATCAATTTTTTTGTTTTTGTCGGTGTTACTGCTTCGGCAGCATGACCATAATGGCGATTCTTTCTGTACTTTACTTCAACAAACACAGTTGTTTGCCGATCGCGCATAATGAGATCAATTTCACCTGCGCGACATGAAAAATTTTGGGTAATCAATTGTAATCCACGCCCAAGCAAAAAGTCAGCAGCAGCCTGTTCATAATGATACCCGATAGCCCGATGGCTAGAGTGATCCATATTCTCCCCAGCTCAACTCTTGCTGAACGATACATTGTGAGTCAATACTGAGTGTTCCGGTCTGCCCTTGAACCTGATAACCTTCAACAGCTTTCATCTGGGAAAGTGATGACATTAAGGTATAGGCATCCATTCCCATAGCTTTCAAACGTTTTTCTGCATTTGAATCTTTTGGCCACAGCGTTTCCATTTGCTCTTTCACTGTCGCCTGAGGCTGGATAAGCAGCGGTATATCACTGAATGTCACACCACTGAGATCTTCATACTGGTTATTGCTATTGCTCCGGGAACTTGAGAACAGCTTCGGCTGGGTCGTGTCCGGATTAATGGCCACTTCAATAAAGGGCTTAAGCAGTGTGAGCTCAGCACTGTTGGCAACAATGTATACTGCATCAATATCTCGCCGGCTCCGGGGCTGACTTTCCAGCTTCATATCAAGCAATGATTCCATCTGAGCAATATTTTTCTGACTACTTTGCAGTCCAAAAACAGCATTGATGTCTTTTTGCAACTGACGTTTTTCTCCGAACAGGCTGACAGTAAGCGGGTGCTTACTATACTTCAGCCACTCCTGCCGGAATGCATCTGCTACTCTTTCACCATAGCTTCCCTGAGGTGCAAGTATCAGAGGATACTGATAGCCGAGTCTGAACAGGTGCTTAGCCGCCTGGCTGGCTTCCTGTTCAGGAGAAAGAGCAAAGTAACAGGTCCCTGGGGCTGAGTCTATTTCTTCCGGAATATTCAGGGCCAGCATTGGAATTTGATGGTTTTTCTGCTTTTCGATTTGTTTTAATTGAGTAATATCTTCTTTGATGAGTGGGCCAACAACAAAGTCGATATGCTTTTGCATCAGTTGATCTACGGTTTCCGGTAATGGTTGTTCATGTGTATCAATGACATTCAGTGTCATATCCGTACCTCTGTCACGATCATTCATCATCGCGAACATAAAGCCGTCCCGGATCAGTTGAGCCTGTTGGGAAAACTTACCACTCAGTGGCAGAAGCAGGGCTGTTCTCTTGGGCGTTGTAATTTTCATTGCCAGGACAGCCTTAACTGCCCCCGGTATGTGAAGTGCAGCAGGATGTTTACTGTTTTCTGCGAGCCATTTTTCCAGAGTATTCTTGAGTTGTGCCAGATCACTATCCAGCGTTTTCATGTAAATTGCGAGCTGAAGCCAGCCGGCTAATTCATCTTCATCTGAGGCAACTTCTAATTCGGTAACCTCAGTGGCTGAGTAATGAGACAGAGTTTGCCAGATTTGACGGGCAACTCTGGGCTGTACATTCTGAGCACTTAAATCGTAAACTTCGACTAAAGCTCGGGTTGCATCAAACCATTGTTCCAATCCCATAAAAATATCAGCTTTAGTCTGATAGAATGCCAGCCATTGAGCATCGGGAAGTTTCCACCAGGGTTTGAAAGCAAACTGTTTGAGTGCTGCTTCATCCTGATTGCGGTTCAGAAGGAGTCTGGCCCGGGAAAGCTGCCACTCTGCCTGTTGCGTTTCTGTCAGATCTTGCTTGGTCAACCGGAATAACAGCAGATTAGCCTGGGCAGCCTGATTTTCTTTAACGGCAGCTTTTAGTGCCATAATCAGCCAGTCGTTTTGTATCGAACCCTCACTGCTGTCTGCTCTCATCAGATAGTCCTGAGCACTTTGTGTCGGGCTTTGGGTAATATCCACACGATTAGAAACAGTTGGGTTGGAAGCACATGCCGCAAGAAGTGTCGTTAATGTAATCTGAGCAATTAGGCGTGCTACATTGAGTCTGTTATGCTTTTTCTGAGCCATGAGCTGTTAATTATTCCGGTAAAATTGTCTCTATAATAATCTTTGAAGTGATGATAAACAAATGACTGATAATAAAACTTTGCAGGAGCAAGCGCCAACACTATACATTGTTCCTACTCCAATTGGTAATTTAGGCGATATAACGCAAAGAGCCATCGATGTTCTTTCTCAGGCAGACATGATCGCAGCAGAGGATACACGCCACACCGGGAAGCTTTTATCTCATCTGAATATTCAAACCAAAACCTTTTCTTTACATGATCATAATGAGCAGGAGAAGGCTTCAGTATTGGTTGAAAAACTGTTGTCCGGTCAGACGATTGCTTTGGTTTCAGATGCCGGGACTCCGTTAATCAGCGATCCAGGATATCATCTTGTCAGGCTTTGTCGTCAGGCGGGCGTTAAAGTTGTGCCACTTCCCGGAGCCTGTGCTGTTATTACTGCACTCAGTGCTTCAGGTTTGCCATCGGATCGATTCAGTTTTGAAGGTTTCTTGCCACCTAAGACGAAAGCCCGTAAAGACAGGATTACCGCGATAGCACAGGATGAACGAACTTGTATTTTTTACGAGTCACCGCATCGTATTGTGGATTCGTTGCATGATTTACAGGAAGTTCTCGGTCCTGAGCGGGAAGTAGTTCTGGCGCGGGAACTGACCAAAACCTTTGAAACCATTCAGGGATTACCATTGGGGGAACTCATTCCCTGGGTGATGGCCGATGAAAACCGGCGTAAGGGAGAAATGGTGTTATTGATTCATGGTTACCGTCGTCTGGAACAGGATGAGCTTCCTGAGGATGCGGTGCGGACTCTCAGGTTACTGACTCAGGAGCTGCCACTGAAGAAAGCTGCGGGACTGGTCGCTGAAATTTATCATCTGAAAAAAAATGCGCTATATAAATGGGGTCTAGAGCATCTGGACTGATTCGGATGAAATAATGGGGTTTGGATGGAAAAACAGACAGTCGTTTTTTCATCGGTAGACAGCGTTCCCCTTTCTCTATACAATTCGCGCTCGGAGTTGACCGGGTAGTCGCCGCTTTATTGATGTCCCTTGGTTTCGGCCGGGGAGACTGATAGAGGGGAGGAAAGTCCGGGCTCCATAGAGCAGGGTGCCAGGTAACGCCTGGGGGGCGTGAGCCCACGACAAGTGCAGCAGAGAGAAGACCGCCGATGGCCCTAGTGGCCAGGTAAGGGTGAAAGGGTGCGGTAAGAGCGCACCGTGCGGCTGGTAACAGTCCGTAGCAAGGTAAACTCCACCCGGAGCAAGACCAAATAGGCTCCCGTATGGCGTTGCTCGCGTCTGGGAGCGGGTAGGTTGCTTGAGCCAGTGAGTGATTGCTGGCCTAGAGGAATGGCTACTACCGTTGCAAAACGGAACAGAACCCGGCTTATAGGTTGACTCCGGCTATTCTTGACCCATCATGATATTCAGTCATGATGGGTTTTTTGCTTTATATTGACGTTATTAGTCCCGGATCGTTTAAACTTGGCGCAATGTCACGTCTGGTATCCGGGAATAAGGTAGCAGTGTCTCAGGCATTCTACTACCATAGTGTCCTGAACAGGTTGAACGTATTCGAACCCTTATGGCTGTTGCATATGGGATGGATTCGTGAGTAGGTTTTACGAGAGAACGAATGACGCAAACAGCATTTCAGCATATTTCCGTCCTGTTGGATGAATCAATCCGGGGATTGGACATTAGACCGAACGGTACCTATATTGACGGAACTTTTGGCAGAGGCGGACATACTCGCACGATTCTGTCTAAACTGGGACCACAGGGAAGACTTTATAGCATTGATCGTGATCCTCAGGCGATTGAAGCTGCCCGACAGATTGATGATCCCCGTTTTACCATCATTCATGGTCCTTTTTCCGGAATTGCTGGGTATGCTGAAGAATATGGGCTGAGTGGTAAAGTCGATGGCGTTCTGTTTGATCTGGGCGTTTCTTCTCCTCAGTTAGATGATGCTGATCGCGGATTCAGTTTTTTAAAAGACGGCCCACTTGATATGCGTATGGATCCGACAGCGGGGATTCCGGTATCTCAGTGGCTGAGTGAAGCTGATTTGGATGATATCTCTTGGGTGATTCGGGAATTTGGGGAAGATCGTTATGCCCGTCGTATCGCGAAAGCGATCATCAGTTACCGTGACAATGCAGAAAATGAACCGTTGTTACGTACCAGACAACTGGCTCAATTGATTTCTGATGTTGTCCCCAAGAATTATAAAGAGAAGAAACATCCTGCAACCCGCTCTTTTCAGGCATTCCGGATTTATATCAATAGTGAACTGGAAGAAATAGATCTGGCTTTAAAAGGTGCATTGTCTATCCTTGCACCTCAGGGACGCTTATCTGTGATCAGCTTTCACTCTCTGGAAGATCGCATGGTGAAACGTTTCATGCGTAAAGAGAGTAAAGGTCCGGAAATACCTCAGGGGCTTCCTTTGACTGATGCCCAGATTCAGGCTCTGGGCAGTGCCAGCCTTAAGACGATCGGTAAGGCAATCAAACCTTCGGAACAGGAAGTTGCACAGAATTCGCGTTCGAGAAGCTCTGTGCTCCGGATTGCGGAAAAACTGGCATGACTCAGGGAACAAGCAGTTCAGTCAGGCCGAATCTGGTCAGAGTCATTCTGACGGATCTTTTCACAGTGGGACGTTTACCGCTGCTGTTACTTTTTGCCATGTTTGTCACGGCCATGGGGATCGTATTTACCACGCATCAGGCGCGGCAGGCGATAACCGAGAGGGAGCGTGAGATGATTGAGCGGGAGCATCTGGATAATGAGTGGCGTAATCTGTTACTGGAAGAAACTGCACTTTCAGACCATAGCCGGGTACAGGATCTGGCACAGAAAGAGCTGAATATGATTCGTCCCGATGCCGATAAGGAAGTGGTAGTTTCTCTGAAATGAAAAACATAGAACCTTCTCAAAAGAATCACCCGCCGCAAAATAGCGTCTTCATCCGTTGGCGCTTCTATATCATTTTATTATTTATTTTTATTGCTTTTGGTATTTTGGTTGGACGCACTGCTTATATTCAGGTAATTGAGTCTGATAATCTGGTTTATCAGGGGGATTTGCGTTCAATTCGTGCTAAGACAATTCCTTCTGCCCGGGGAATTATTTCCGATCGGAATGGTGAGCCTCTGGCGGTCAGTGTTCCGGTTGATGCGGTATGGGCTGATCCGGCAACGATTTTTAAATACCATGAATTGGATGATCGCAATCGGTGGTATGCACTGGCAGATGTATTGGGTATCGAGCGTCAGGCCCTGATTGATAAAATATCAGAGAATAAGACGCGGCGTTTTATTTACTTGCAGCGTCAGGTAAATCCTCCCATGGCGAAGTATATTCGCGAGTTAAAGTTAAAAGGCGTCGGTTTGAAATCTGAATCCCGGCGTTACTATCCTTCTGGAGAAGTTAGTGCTCACTTGATTGGTGTTACCGGAATTGATGGTCACGGTTTGGAAGGGGTTGAGCGTAGTTATGATAACTGGCTTAGTGGTGAAGCCGGTAAGCAGGTTATCCGTAAAGATCGATATGGCCGGGTGGTCGAAAATATTGCGTTAGAAGCAAAGCAGGAAGGGAAGTCTTTGCAGTTGACCATTGACCAGAGGATTCAGGCTATCGCCTACCGGGCGGTCAAACAGGCAAAGGCCGACCATCGGGCTACTTCTGCTTCTGCTATTATTCTGGATGTAAAAACCGGTGCCGTGTTAGCGATGGTCAATGCGCCGTCATATAATCCCAATAACCGGACTGATTTACAGACGTTCAGGATGAGAAACAGGGTCTTGACCGACGCAATGGAGCCCGGTTCAACCATTAAACCATTTACTGTTGCTGCCGCTTTGGAAAATGGTGTTGCGAATAAAGATACGATCATTGATACCGAGGATGGTGTTTTCCGGATTGGTGGTAGCCGGGTTCGTGATGTTTCCCGAATCGGAAAAGCTAGTTTGCAAAAAATCATTCAGAAATCCAGTAATATCGGTGTTGCGAAACTTGCTTTACAGATGCCGATTCAGGCACTGCTGGGTTCATATAATTCTGTGGGGCTGGGGGAACTCTCCGGTTTAAATCTGGTTGGAGAATCGATGGGGATTTTCCCTAACCGGACTCGCTGGTCCAAGTTTGAAATTGCGACTCTGGCATTCGGATACGGGATTTCTGTAACGCCGATCCAACTGGTTCATGCTTATGCAACTCTGGGGAATTACGGACTCTACCAACCGATTCATATTATTGAGAATAACCAGCAGGATGTGTCGAAACAGGTCATTGATCCGAAATATGCGAAGTTAGTTCTCGGCTATATGGAAACGGTAACCCAGCCGGGAGGAACAGCAACCAGAGCGGCTATTCCCGGATATCGGGTTGCCGCAAAAACCGGGACGTCGCGTAAGGCAACCAAAGGTGGTTATAGTGATGAATATGTCACGATTACTGCCGGAATTGCGCCTGTCAGTGATCCCCGTCTGGCATTAGTGGTAGTTGTGAATGAGCCTCAGGGCGATGAATATTCCGGTGGTTCTGTTGCTGGCCCTGTCTTTGCAGAAATCATGAAAGGGGCGTTACAGATTATGAATATTGCACCTGATGATAATCGGCTCCAGAATAAGTGAGGATGAAGTATGAGTGAAAGGGTGACTGTTGCTGAATTGATTTCTCCCTGGCTTGAATTAAAGTCGGCGGAGTATGCTGATATTCAGGTTCAGCGTCTGGTGCTCGATAGTCGCCGGATTCAACCCGGAGATACTTTTGTTGCGGTGATAGGTCATCAAGCTGATGGCCGGCGTTTTATCGACGCTGCCATTGCTACGGGAGCTAATCTTATTCTGGCGCAGTCTGATCCGGATAATACTCACGGTACAACTGAGTTTCGGGCTTCTGTACCCATCGTATATCTGAATGATCTCAATCACCACCTTTCTGAATTAGCTGGTCGGTTATATCACCATCCGAGTCAGCACCATCACCTTATCGGCGTTACCGGAACGAATGGGAAAACGACAATATCTCAGTTGATTACTCAGTGGCTGACTTTGCTGGGGAAGAAAAGTGCGGTGATGGGAACAACCGGAAACGGTTTTCTCGAACAGTTACAGCCTGCCGGTAATACGACCGGAAGCGCAATTGACATCCAGGAAACTTTATCGTCTCTGGTCACACAAGGTGCCACTTACACGGCGATGGAAGTGTCATCCCATGGACTTGTTCAGGATCGAGTCAAAGCCTTGCATTTTGATGTGGGTGTTTTTTCTAATCTGAGTCGTGACCATCTGGATTATCACGGCGACATGGATGCTTACGCGGAGGCGAAAAAACTCCTGTTCCGTACGCATCAGTGTCAACGGGTCGTTCTCAATGCAGATGATGTTGTCGGCCAATTATGGTGTGATGAGTTTGATGAAGCAATCGGCGTTTCCCTGCTTGCCTGTCCCCAGACTCGTACGGGCGTTTGGGCCACGGATATCCAGTATACTGAAGATGGTATTCACCTTTCTTTTGACAGTTCATGGGGAAGCGGCCACTTTTCTGTTCCTTTAATCGGAGCATTCAATGCCAGTAATGTACTATTGGCTTTTACTGCGATGCTGGTACTTGGATTTGATAAAGATGATCTAGTGACCACTGCGGCACAGTTGTGTCCGGTTCTTGGGCGGATGGAGTTGTTTCAGTCCCCCGGACTGGCGAAAATCGTCGTTGATTATGCGCATACGCCAGATGCTTTGGAAAAGGCTCTTTCGGCCTTGAGAGTCCATTGTCAGGGGAAACTCTGGGCCATCTTTGGCTGTGGCGGCGATCGTGATCGGGGAAAGCGTCCGATGATGGCAGAAATAGCAGAAAGGCTGGCTGATCATATTGTATTAACTGATGATAATCCTCGTAGTGAAACACCTCAGGATATTATTCAGGATATGCTGCAGGGATTAGCCTCTCCGGGAGAGGCTCATGTTGAACATCAGCGGCGAAAAGCTGCTGAATTTGCGCTCTCTCATGCCGATGAAAACGATATTATTCTGTTAGCCGGTAAAGGGCATGAAGACTATCAGGTAACCGCTGACGGAGTTTGCCATTATTCTGATCGGGAGTCAGCGATGACACTATTGGGGTTAGCCGAATGATTCAGGTTTCATTATCGCAATTGGCAAATGTACTGGAAGCCGAGCTGTTTGGTGCAGATCTTACCATTGATTCTGTTTCAACAGATACCCGCAACATAGAAAACGGCGCTCTGTTTGTTGCTTTAGCCGGTGAACGTTTTGATGCACATGATTTTGCCGGTAAGGCCGTCGAACTGGGCGCGCGGGCACTATTGGTCCAGCGTTTGTTAGAGGTTGATGTGCCACAGATAGTTGTGCAGGACACCCGTGTCGCATTAGGGCATTTAGGTGCATGGGTTCACCACCAATGTCAGGCGAAGACTGTCGCGATAACCGGTAGTTGCGGTAAGACGACTGTGAAAGAAATGACCGCTGAAATCTTGTCACAAAAAGGCCGGGTTCTGTATACACAAGGGAATTTCAATAATGATATTGGCGTTCCACTGACATTACTTCGTTCTTGTCCTGAGGATGATTTTGCAATCATTGAACTGGGCGCTAACCATATCGGGGAAATTGCTTATACGACCCGATTAGTCAAACCGGATGTTGCTCTGGTCAATAATGTCGCGGCTTCTCATTTAGAGGGGTTTGGATCGCTGAATGGTGTAAAAGTCGCGAAGGGAGAGATTTTTGAAGGTCTGTCCTCTGGGGCGACAGCTGTGATTAATCTGGATAGTCAGGGAGAAAACTTGTGGGAATCGGTGTTAGCTGATAAGCAAGTTATTACATTTTCACGACATCATTCCTCTGCTGATTTTTATGCTCAATCCGTCTCACTGGATGAGTCTGCACGCCCTGAATTTACGCTGGTTTCTCCAACCGGTTGCCGGGAAATTCAGCTGAAAATTATTGGTGAGCACAATATTACCAATGCTCTGGCCGCAGCTGCATTAGCAATGTCCGTCGGAGCAACATTAGATGAAGTAAAATACGGACTGGAAAAAGCCAGAAATGTGAAAGGCCGGGTTGATGTTTCGATGTTGACTCCCCGGATACGTTTGATCGATGACAGCTATAATGCCAGTGTTCCGGCGATGAAGGCCGCAGTTGATGTTCTGGCGACATTTTCTGCTATGCGGTGGCTGGTTTTGGGCAATATGGCTGAGTTAGGCGATGAAAGTCTTGCACTTCACCGTCAAGTCGGTGAACATGCTGCCCCGTTTGAGTTCGATTATGTGCTGACGTATGGCGATGATGCCAGAATTATCAGTGAGCTGTGCCAGGGAGTGCACTTCTCTTCACACCAACAAATGATGGAGTATATCGGGCAGCAACTCGATAATAATCAAAATCAGGAGCATGTCTTGCTTGTCAAAGGAGCCAATAGTGCCGGGATGGGTAAGATAGTCGCTGCTCTCAAGGAGAAATACGCATGATTATTTGGCTTGCAGAATTACTACAGCCATACTTTTCTTTCTTTCGTCTGTTTGAATACCTGTCATTTAGGGCGATTGTCAGCATTTTGACTGCATTGGCACTTTCTCTCTGGATGGGACCTCGTCTGATCAAACGACTCCAGTTACTGCAGATAGGTCAGGTTGTCCGTAATGATGGCCCTGAATCACATTTCAGCAAGAGTGGCACACCGACCATGGGTGGCGTCATGATTCTTGCGTCTATTTTCATCACTGTTTTATTGTGGACGGATCTCTCCAATCCTTATGTCTGGGCGGTAATGGTTGTTCTGCTTGGCTATGGGACAGTCGGATTTGTTGATGATTACCGCAAAGTTGTCCGTAAGAATACCGATGGACTTATCGCTCGCTGGAAATATTTCTGGCAGTCTCTGATTGCATTATGTGTCGCATTTGCATTGTACATTCATGGAAAAGATACAGCTGCAACAGAATTAGTGGTGCCTTTCTTTAAGGATGTGATGCCGCAACTGGGCATGTTTTATATTGTTCTGACTTATTTTGTGATTGTCGGGACCAGTAATGCGGTAAACCTGACGGATGGTCTGGATGGCCTGGCAATCATGCCTACAGTTCTCGTTTCTGCCGGTTTTGGTGTGATTGCCTGGGCGACAGGAAATGTGAATTTTGCCAATTATCTGCATATTCCTTATATCGCATATGCCTCGGAGCTTTCCGTTGTCTGTACTGCGATTGTCGGAGCAGGGCTCGGTTTCCTGTGGTTCAATACTTATCCTGCTCAGGTATTTATGGGTGATGTCGGTTCACTGGCTTTGGGCGGAGCTCTCGGGACAATTGCTGTTCTGGTTCGTCAGGAATTCGTTCTGGTCATCATGGGCGGTGTGTTTGTGATGGAAACCCTTTCGGTAATTTTGCAGGTCGGTTCTTATAAATTGCGGGGACAGCGTATCTTCCGGATGGCTCCGATACATCATCACTATGAACTGAAAGGCTGGCCTGAACCCCGGGTAATTGTCCGGTTCTGGATTATTTCAATAGTTCTGGTTCTGATTGGGTTAGCTACACTGAAAGTTCGCTAATATATCGGTTACGGGATGTTGTCACTATCCTGAATCATATCAGTTTATGGTGAGTTTTAGTTTGCGGTTATATCTATATTATTGAGTCAGAAATAGATTTGTAATGAAGTGGTATGAGCATGAATGACTGGCAGGATGTCAAAAATGTAGTTGTCGCCGGGTTAGGTATAACCGGTCTTTCGGTGGTGAAATATCTTGGTATATATCATCCACATGTTTCCGTCAGAGTGATTGATACACGGGAGAACCCGCCCGGTCTAAGTGAATTGACGACAGATATTGTCTGCCATCTGGGTGGTTGGTGCCGTGAATGGCTGGCGGAAGCCGATTTGGTTGTCATCAATCCCGGAATTGCATTGTCAACACCAGAAATTCAGCAAGTGGTTCAGTCTGGGACGCCTGTCGTTGGTGATATCGAACTATTTGCCTGGCATATCAAGAAGCCTGTGATTGCTATTACCGGTTCTAATGGCAAAAGCACTGTCACTGATTTGACCGGAAAGATGGCTGCTGCCTCCGGTTTGAATGTTGCTGTTGGTGGTAATATCGGTATTCCGGCTCTGGATCTGATTCATGAATCCGTTGATCTTTATGTGCTGGAGCTTTCCAGTTTTCAGTTAGAGACTACGCAGCACCTGAAACTTAAAGCCGCAGCGTTTCTTAATCTGTCAGAAGATCATATGGATCGCTATTCAGATATTGAAGCATACCGTCAGGCAAAACTGCGTATTTTTAGCCATGCTGAAGCTGCTATCGTCAATCAGGATGATCCATGTACATTTCCTGATGAATTCTCTGGGCCGGTTGTAACATTTTCAATCTCACAGAATGCCGACTTTGCACTTCAAGGGGTTAATGGCCAGGAATGCCTGATGGCCATGGGGCAGCCCGTAATTGGCTGTGAACAGCTAAAATTGGTTGGGCGGCACAATCTGGCCAATGTCCTGACCGTATTTGCTCTGTTACATCAGGCTGGCATCAGTTATCGTGACGGGCTTGATGTACTGAAGTCTTACACTGGACTGACACATCGTTGCCAGGTTGTTGAAGATAATCACGGCATTCAATGGGTCAATGACTCTAAGGCAACGAATGTTGCCAGTACACTAGCCGCATTGTCCGGTCTGGTCTTGAAGGGAACATTGTACCTGTTGGTTGGCGGAGTTGGTAAAGGTGCTGATTTTTCACCACTGGCTCCGGTTTTAAATGCATTAAATGTTCGGCTTTGCTGTTTTGGACGTGATGGTGAACAGTTTATAGAATTACATCCATCGGCAAAACTGTACGACACCATGGCTGATGTCATCGCAGATATTGCGCCTCAGCTGACTTGTGGGGATATTGTGATGCTTTCGCCGGCATGTGCCAGTTTTGATCAATTCAAGAATTTTATGGCAAGAGGGGATGCTTTTGCCGATTTAGCGCACCATTACGCGTAATGTAGGATTATTGTGTCACTATTATCAAAAGCAACCTCCGGAATCATACGATGGCTGAAAACACCCAGCCCAACGGTGCTGTTTGATCGTCAACTGGTCTGGATTTCTCTGGGACTGATGTTGATTGGTTTGGTGATGGTGACTTCTGCATCGTTTCCGGTCAGCTCCCGGCTGACTGATCAACCGTTCCATTTTATGTTCCGGCAGGCAACTTTTTTACTGCTGGCTCTGATAGTCTCTGCCGTCGTGTTGCAGATTCCATTGTATCGCTGGTTTCAGTACAGTTCAGTCTTACTGGGTATTTCCTTTATTCTGCTAGTAATAGTATTGCTTGCCGGCAAGTCGGTGAATGGTGCGTCGCGCTGGATTCCCTTAGGGCTTTTCAATCTCCAGCCGGCAGAGGTAGCGAAACTCACTCTGTTTATTTTCATGGCGGGTTATCTGGTCAGGAAACATGATGAAGTCCGGCAAACTTTCTTTGGCGGATTTATGAAACCAATCATGGTGTTTTCATGTTTGGCGATTCTATTATTGCTCCAGCCTGATCTTGGAACTGTGGTGGTTATGCTGGTCACACTGTTCGGCATGTTATTTATTGCCGGAGCGAAGTTATCACAGTTTATTGCATTGATGATTGCCGGGGTTGCTTCAGTGATCGGGCTGATTATTGCAGAACCGTATCGTATCCGGCGTGTGACTTCATTTCTTGACCCATGGGAAGATCCTTTCGGTAGTGGTTATCAGTTAACACAATCGCTGATGGCTTTTGGGCGGGGAGGATGGTTTGGGCAAGGTCTGGGCAATTCTATCCAGAAACTGGAGTACCTGCCCGAAGCCCATACGGATTTCGTATTTGCAGTATTGGCTGAAGAACTCGGATTTATTGGTGTTGTTCTGGTCTTACTCTTACTCATGTGGCTGGTGATGAAAGCCGTCTTTATCGGCAAAAAGGCTTTTGAACACGATCAACAGTTTGGTGGTTATCTGGCTTTCGGTATCGGGATTTGGTTTGCTTTTCAGACTTTGGTTAATGTTGGTGCCGCTGCCGGGATTGTTCCGACTAAAGGATTGACTCTACCGCTCATTAGCTATGGAGGATCCAGTTTGATTATGATGTCGGTGGCTGTATCGATTTTATTGAGAATCGATTTTGAATGCCGTGTCGCAGATACAGAAAGAGAAATTGTAAAAAACTCAAATGACAAAGAATAAACGTTTAATGGTAATGGCTGGTGGAACAGGGGGGCATGTTTTCCCTGGGCTTGCCGTTGCAAAAGTATTACAGGCTCAGGGGTGGGAAATCCGCTGGCTGGGAACTGCCGACAGGATGGAAGCTGAACTGGTTCCTAAGCACCAGATTGATATCGATTTTATTCAGGTGAAGGGACTGCGGGGACAAGGGTTTTCTCGTTTGTTGAAAGCCCCTTTCCAGATATTGAATGCAATCTTGCAGGCGCGGGCTCATATCAAGCGTTGGCAGCCTGATGTAGTTTTAGGTATGGGTGGTTATGTGAGTGGTCCCGGTGGTGTTGCTGCATGGCTGTCAGGTATTCCTGTCGTATTACATGAACAAAATGCAGTTGCTGGTTTGACGAATCGCTGGCTTTCCCGGATTGCCCGGCGGGTATTTCAGGCTTTTCCCGGTGCTTTCCCTCATGCAGATGTCGTTGGTAATCCGGTACGCAGTGACGTGGTTCAGTTAGCTGATCCTGCCGTAAGGATGCAGGAGCGAAGCGGTCCCATTCGTATACTGGTAATGGGAGGTAGTCAGGGAGCCCGGATTCTGAATCAAACTATGCCGGAAGTCATGTCATTGCTGGATGACGGCGCATTTGAGGTTCGCCATCAGGCAGGCAAAGGAAATCAATCAGCGGTTGATGAGTTATATCGCCAGCAGGGAATTGAGAATGTGCGTGTTACCGAGTTCATTGATGATGTCGCAGAAGCTTATGAGTGGGCTGATTTACTGATCTGTCGTTCAGGTGCACTGACCGTTTCTGAAATATCAGCCGTTGGTGTCGGTGCTATTTTCGTTCCATTTATGCATAAAGATCGTCAACAGGCGCTTAATGCCGATCATCTGGTGGCTCAGGGAGCTGCCAGAATGATAGAACAACCACAACTTACGGCTCAGAAAATGGCTGATGAGATTAAGCATCTTGATCGGACCACTCTATTAGATATGGCTCAGAAAGCCAGACATCTGGCGCAGCCTCATGCAGATAAGATCGTTGCCGATGCGATCATTTCTTTAACCGAATAATGGAAAATTTCATGACCATGACATATACACCGGACTTATCCCAGCTTAGAACAATCGTTCCTGAAATGCGTCGGGTGAAGTGTATTCACTTTGTCGGGATTGGTGGCGCAGGTATGAGTGGGATTGCCGAGGTTTTACTCAATGAGGGATATCAGATTACCGGATCTGATATTGCGTCAAATGCGATCACTGACAGCCTGAAAGCAAAAGGTGCGGTGATTTACATCGGTCATCAGGCAACAAATGTTGCTAAAGCGAGTGTTGTTGTTGTCTCGACTGCGATTGATACCAATAATCCGGAACTGGCTGAAGCCAGAGAGAAGCGGATTCCTATTGTCCGCCGGGCAGAAATGCTGGCTGAACTGATGCGTTTCCGGCATGGGATTGCTGTAGCTGGTACACATGGAAAAACTACTACAACGGCTTTGGTGACACAAATCTATTCTGAAGCAGGATTAGATCCGACATTCGTCAATGGTGGACTGGTTAAAAGTGCGGGAACCAACGCAAGACTTGGTTCCAGCCGGATCTTAATTGCTGAAGCTGATGAAAGTGATGCATCCTTTCTGCATTTGCAGCCGATGGTTAGTATTGTCACCAATATCGAAGCCGATCACATGGACACCTATCAAGGGGACTTTGAAACACTGAAACGAACATTTGTGGAGTTTCTGCATAATCTTCCTTTTTATGGTCAGGCAATTCTCTGTATCGATGATCCAGTGGTCAGAGAGCTTATCCCTAAAGTGAGCCGTCATGTTGTTACATATGGTTTTTCTCAGGATGCTGATGTTCGCATAGAGAATTACCAGCAGATTGGTCAGCAGGGGAAATTTACTGTTGTGCGGAAAGGACATTCTGATTTGCATATTACTCTGAATATTCCCGGTCGGCATAATGCAATGAATGCCGCGGCAGCGATTGCTGTTGCAACAGAAGATGAAATTGCAGATGAAGCGATCCTGAAAGCAATGGAGAATACTCAGGGAACCGGGCGTCGGTTTGATCACTTGGGGGTCTTTGAATCCGGACGTGGGCAGGTCATGCTTGTTGATGATTATGGTCATCATCCGACCGAAGTAGATGTGACTATTCAGGCGGCCAGAAGTGGCTGGAAAGAAAAACGGCTGGTCATGATTTTTCAGCCTCACCGCTATAGCCGTACCCGGGATTTGTATGATGATTTTGCCAATGTACTGGAACAGGTTGATGTTTTGATTATGCTCGATGTTTATCCGGCTGGCGAAAAACCCATTGCCGGAGCGGATGGACGTTCACTATGCCGGACAATTCGCAGCCGCGGTAAGATTGACCCGATATTTGTACCGGATAGTCAGACTTTACCGGCAGTACTCGCAAATGTATTACAAGATGGTGACCTGGTGTTGACTCAGGGGGCTGGTGATATTGGCAAAGTGGCGAGACAATTAGCATCATTGCAACTGAATATTCAAAAGATGCAACAAGTGGGATAAAGAATTGAAATTTATCTGTTTCAATCGTAAGGAAGTTGGCATCAGACCTAAATTTCTGTTTTTCTTTGTTTGATACTTTTAGTGAGCTCAGTATAATCCGAAAGTTAAAGTGAATGTTTTTGCCACAATTGTAATTTGCAAGCAGAATGGACAAAGTCAATTGATGGTTGGTGGTGGACTTGAATGAAGCAAATATTAATGAGAGACCATCAGCTATCGGTGTCACCGTGGTTCAGAGAACATGCCTGGGGTGGTGTTTTTCTGTTATCGGTGGTCTTTTTTATCAGTTTATTGCTTTATTCTGCTTTAAGCTGGATGTGGGATGAAGAACGTTTACCACTATCCAGAATTGTTTTGCAGGGACATTTGGAATATGTCACAGCACATGATGTTCAGCAGGCGTTTGCCAGTCTGGACCATGTCGGAACATTTATGTCTCAGGATGTGGATCAGTTACAGCGTAGTGTTCAGGCAATTCCCTGGGTTGAGCATGCATCGATCCGTAAGCAATGGCCTGATACAATTAAAGTGTTTCTGACGGAGCATCAGATATTGGCTATATGGAATGGTCAGGCTCTTTTAGACGAACATGGTGTTGTATTTCACGGGGATTTGGGGCTTGTCCGGGGGGAGCATGTAAAGCTTTATGGCCCGGAAGATACCGGTGCCGAAGTCCTCGGTATGTGGCGGAAATATAATCCTGAATTTCAAAAGCTGGGGTTAAACATTTCTTCTTTGTTACTGAACGAGCGAAGAGCCTGGCAAATAATATTAGATAACGGTATTCGCCTTGAGTTGGGAAAAGAGTCCATCAGGGAGCGAATTACAAGATTTATTTCGCTTTATCGTTATTTTGGTCAGAAAGCTGAAAAAATAAGCTATATTGACCTCAGGTATGATACGGGAGCGGCAATTGGGTGGTTTCCGGAACAGTTAGAACAAGAGAATACAACGGATGACGAAAATGACCGATGACAACATAATTGTAGGTCTTGATGTTGGCACGGCGACAGTCTCAGCTCTGGTTGGAGAAGTGCTGCCCGATGGTCAGATTAATATCATCGGTGCCGGAACCAGCCCATCCAGAGGAATGGATAAAGGCGGTGTCAACGATTTGGAGTCGGTTGTAAAGTCTGTTCAGCGGGCAATTGATCAGGCTGAACTGATGGCTGAATGTCGGATTAGCAATGTCTTTTTATCCATTTCTGGCAAGCATATTGCGAGTCGGATTGAAAAAGGGATGGGGACAATTTCTGAGGAAGAAGTTTCTCAGGAAGATATGGATCGGGCAATTCATACGGCCAAATCGATTAAAATTGGTGATGAACAACGAATTCTGCATGTTATTCCTCAAGAATTTACGATTGATTACCAAGAAGGGATTAAAAATCCACTAGGCTTATCAGGTGTGCGCATGGAAGTGAGTGTGCATATCATCTCCTGCCATAATGATATGGCAAGGAATATTATTAAAGCTGTGGAGCGTTGTGGACTGAAAGTTGAGCAGTTAGTGTACTCGGGACTGGCAGCCAGCAATGCGGTAATTACTGAAGATGAACGCGAACTTGGAGTTTGCGTTGTCGATATCGGTGCCGGGACTATGGATATTGCAATATGGACTGGCGGAGCCTTACGTCATACGGAAGTTTTTTCGTATGCGGGCAATGCTGTGACTAGTGATATTGCATTTGCATTCGGAACTCCGGTCAGCGATGCTGAAGAGATAAAAGTAAAGTATGGATGCGCATTGAGTGAGTTAGTCAGTAAAGATGACACAGTCAATGTACCTAGTGTCGGAGGTCGTCCTTCCCGAAGTTTGCAGCGTCAAACCTTGTCGGAAGTGATAGAGCCTCGCTACACTGAATTAATGGGGCTGGTTCATCAGACGATCGATTCCGCACAGGAAAAACTGAGAGCTGAAGGAATTAAACATCATTTAGCTGCAGGTGTTGTCCTGACTGGTGGAGCTGCTCAGATTGAAGGATTAGTCGAATGCGCGGAACGAGTTTTCCGCAATCAGGTCCGTGTCGGAAAGCCGCTTGAAGTGAGTGGACTTACGGATTATGTGAAAGAGCCGTATCATTCTACGGCGGTTGGTTTACTTCATTATGCAAGAGATAGTCAAATTAGTGACGAGACGGAATACAGCGAGCCCAAGCGCCAATCTATGTCTGGACTATTTGGTCGTTTGCGTAATTGGATACAGAAAGAGTTTTAACCTGAGTGCAGGAAAAACGGAGATAACACATGTTTGAACCGATGATGGAAATGTCTGACGATGCTGTAATTAAAGTCGTTGGAGTTGGTGGTGGCGGTGGTAACGCCGTAGAACACATGGTGCGTGAATCCATCGAAGGCGTGGAATTCATCAGTGTTAACACAGATGCACAGGCACTTCGTAAGACAAGCGTAAGTGCTGTGATTCAAATTGGTGGTGATATCACCAAGGGGTTAGGTGCTGGTGCAAATCCTCAAGTAGGACGTGATGCTGCTCTTGAAGATAAAGAAAAAATTAAAGAATCCCTAATGGGTGCCGATATGGTGTTTATCGCGGCTGGTATGGGCGGTGGAACAGGCACCGGAGCGGCACCGGTTATTGCTGAAGTTGCAAAAGAACTGGGTGTCTTAACGGTTGCTGTTGTGACTAAACCTTTCAGCTTTGAAGGAAAGAAACGCCTTGCTTTTGCAGAACAGGGGATTGAAGAGTTATCAAAACATGTTGACTCTTTGATTACGATTCCGAATGAGAAGCTGCTGAAGGTATTGGGACGTGGTATTACGTTGCTTGAAGCCTTTGCCAGTGCGAACGATGTATTGAAGAATGCAGTTCAGGGTATCGCCGAATTGATTACCAGACCCGGCATGATTAATGTGGACTTTGCGGATGTGAGAACAGTCATGTCTGAAATGGGACACGCAATGATGGGTAGTGGTGTTGCAAAAGGTGAAGATCGGGCAGAAGAAGCCGCAGAAATGGCTATTTCCAGCCCGCTTCTGGAAGATATCGATCTTGCCGGTGCCCGCGGTGTGCTTGTTAATATTACAGCTGGCCTCGATATGCGTTTGGATGAGTTTGAGACGGTCGGTAATACGGTGAAAGCATTTGCTTCGGATAATGCTACAGTTGTTATAGGTACATCGCTTGATCCGGATATGGCAGATGAGATTCGTGTTACTGTTGTAGCAACAGGAATTGGAAATGAGAAAAAGCCTGATATCACGCTGGTTGCAGGTGGTAAGGCAAATTCACAATCCACTGTTTCGCCACAACAGACAAGTATCCCTCAACCGGCAGCGAAGGTCGAAGAAAAAGCGGCACCGAACTTGCAAGGAAATATTGAGTCAAAATCTCAGCCTTCATCGGCAGGTTCTCAGGGAACAGCAGGTCAAAATACTGCTCCGAAAGAGAAAGAAAGTGGTTACCTTGATATTCCGGCTTTTTTACGTCGTCAGGCTGATTGATTTGTCATAATTTGACACTGTTCACAATTGTGATAGTATTTGCGGTCGATAGGTTTATTGACCGTGATTTGTAGCACTGACATTGAGGCAAACAGATGATCAGACAACGTACGCTGAAAGAGATAGTGAAAACAACTGGGGTGGGACTTCACTCTGGTCGAAAAGTCACTTTAACTCTTCGCCCTGCCGCTGCAAACACAGGTATTATTTACCGCCGTACAGACGTTACGCCACCTGTTGATTTTCCAGCAGATCCGGAAAACGTTCGTGACACCATGTTGTGTACTGCGTTAGTTAATGATGAAGGCATTCGTATCTCTACGGTTGAGCATTTGAATGCTGCTCTGGCCGGCATGGGAATTGATAATGCAGTCGTTGAAGTCGATGCACCAGAAATTCCTATTATGGATGGAAGCGCCAGCCCGTTTGTATTTCTTTTGCAACAAGCTGGTATTGAAGTTCAAAATGCACCGAAGCGATTTATTCGGGTGAAAAAGCCAATTCGCTTTGAAGATGGTGACAAGTGGGCTGAATTAGTTCCTTATCACGGCTTCCGCATGGATTTTGAAATTGATTTCAATCATCCAGCGATTGAGTCTGATGAGCAGCGTTTACTGTTTGACTTCTCATCTCAGTCTTTCGTGAGGGATATTTCCCGGGCCAGAACGTTTGGCTTTATGCGTGATATCGAATATTTGCAGTCACAGAATCTCTGTCTGGGTGGTAGTTTTGATTGTGCAATTGTACTCGATGATTACCGTATTCTGAATGAAGATGGGCTACGTTTCGCTAACGAGTTTGTTACCCATAAAGTCTTGGACGCAATTGGTGACTTATATATGTGTGGTCATTCTATTGTCGGTGAATTCCGGGCATACAAGTCAGGACACGGTTTGAACAATCAATTGTTACGTGCGTTGCTGGCCGATCAGGAAGCATGGGAGTGGGCTACCTTTGGTGAAGAAGTTGGTTCGCCAGTCGCTTTTGCTGACCCCAACTCGGTGCTTGCTTAATCAGTAATGACTGTGAATTATAGTTTTAGAAAACCAGGCATTCCGCCTGGTTTTTTTATGCCTCATATTTATATGCTGCCCGGATGACTATTTGTATAAGCTCAGTAAATGTTGACGGAGTGAAGTCATACAACGATTTGAGATACTCTCTTTTTTAAAGGTGAAGCCATGCTGTGAATCAACAAAAAATTGGCGCTTGTTTAGCTCTGTTTTTTGTTCTTCGCAAGATGAGCAATATTTTCCAGTCTTTTTCTGACCTTTGGTGAAGCATGATCAGCGATGCATTTGAGAATATCTGCCGTTTGAGAAGAGATAATGCGTGGGTTAGGAGTCGTTTGTTTGTCAGCAGGAGATGATGGCGTCCGGTAAATTGACGGATTGATCACGACGTCGATGCTGATTAGGTGGGCAAACCCCTGACTACGTAAATGATTCAGGATCTGTAAGCGCTCATAGTCAACTTTCATTTTGATTGCTGCACTGGCAACTTCTAAGACCAAATGCCCGCGGCGAAGATTTGCCACCCGAACATAAGACTGAGTACCCATCGGTAAGAGTGGCAGAATGATCTTGCTGAGCTGATTGATCGACTCTGCGTGTTTCTGAATCTCTTTCAGCTTTGAATGGCTGATTAACTCATTTGCCGCTGTTGGACGGTGGTCTCTCATCATAAGTTCCGGTAATAATAACGCGTTACTATTATTTTATTGTATATTAAATCAGAATCGGGTGCGTATTCTTGGGCACCTTCCCCCGTTTTTCAGACATTTCACTATTACAATCAAACAAATCGTTGGTGATATTGGTGATCGATCTAAAAATTCCTTACACTATACCCTTCTTAACAAAGGATTGCCTTGAAAAACCATCGATAAGCCTCAATATCGGATAGACATGATTTATCTCAGTACACTTAGTTGATGACTGGTAGAGACTGATGGCACAAGAATAGATCTCAAGTGATCTAAGCATAGAGAGATTCGTATTAAAATGATAACTAAGCTACTGACTAAGGTTATTGGTAGCCGCAATGATAGAACATTGCGTCGCCTGAGAAAAATTGTCAAAGAAATCAATAACTATGAACCGACGTATGAAGCATTCTCAGATGAAGATTTAAAAGCGAAAACGATCGAGTTTCGTGAGCGTCTTGCGCAGGGTGAAACTCTTGAACAGCTCCTTCCTGAAGCATTTGCGACAGTGCGTGAAGCATCTAAACGTGTGTTTGGTATGCGCCATTTCGATGTTCAGCTCATTGGTGGGATGGTTCTGAACGGCGGACAAATCGCTGAGATGCGTACCGGGGAAGGTAAAACACTGACAGCAACATTATCTGCTTATCTGAATGCCTTACCAGGATATGGTGTTCATGTTGTAACAGTGAACGATTATCTGGCAAAACGGGATGCGGAAACAAACCGACCGCTGTTTGAATTCTTAGGAATGACAGTTGGTGTGAATGTTCCCGGCATGATGCCACAAGAGAAACAGCAGGCTTATCTGGCTGATATCCTTTACGGAACAAACAATGAGTTTGGTTTCGATTACTTACGTGACAATATGGCGTTTCGTAAAGAAGACCGAGTACAGAGAGCTCGCTTTTTTGCGATTGTCGATGAAGTTGACTCAATCCTGATTGATGAGGCCAGAACACCGCTGATTATTTCTGGGCCGGCAGAAGACAGTTCTGAGCTTTATACCCGTATCAATACCCTGATTCCTTCGCTGGAAAAACAAGATAAAGAAGATTCGGAAGAGTACCGGGGAACCGGGCATTACACCGTTGATGAGAAAGCGAAGCAGGTTTATCTGACTGAAACCGGGCAGGAATATGTCGAAGAACTGCTAGTTAAAAACGGGCTGATGAATGAAGGGGATACTTTGTATTCTCCGGCAAATATCAGTTTGTTACATCACGTCAATGCCGCACTCCGTGCTCATGTTTTGTTTGAGAAGGATGTTGATTACATTGTTTCAAACGAAGGTGAAGTCATTATCGTTGATGAACATACCGGCCGGACAATGCCGGGACGCCGTTGGTCCGATGGCCTGCATCAGGCGGTTGAAGCGAAGGAAGGGGTGAAAATTCAGAATGAAAACCAGACACTAGCATCGATTACCTTCCAGAACTATTTCCGTCTTTATGAAAAACTCTCGGGAATGACCGGAACAGCAGATACTGAAGCGTTCGAATTTCAGAGCATTTATGGTTTAGAAACAGTGGTCATTCCGACTAACAAACCAATGATTCGTGATGATATGGCGGATGTGGTTTACCGGACTGAGGCTGAGAAATTTGCCGCAATCATTGAAGATATCAAAGATCGTGTGCAGCAAGGCCAGCCGATTCTGGTAGGGACTATTTCAATCGAGAAATCTGAGTTATTGTCTCAGGCTCTGAAAAAGGCCAAAGTGAAACACAACGTACTGAACGCGAAGTTTCACGAGAAGGAAGCTGAAATCGTGGCCGAAGCCGGTAAGCCGGGAGCTGTCACAATTGCGACCAATATGGCAGGTCGTGGTACGGATATCGTGCTGGGCGGAAGCTGGCAGTCAAAAGTTGATGCGCTGGATAATCCGACTCAGGAACAAGTTGAGAACATCAAAGCTGAATGGCAGAAAATCCATGAGCAGGTGCTTGAGGCCGGCGGTTTACATATCATTGGTACCGAGCGACATGAGTCTCGCCGGATTGATAACCAGCTGCGTGGACGTTCCGGGCGTCAGGGCGATCCGGGGTCATCTCGTTTTTATCTTTCAATGGAAGATGCGCTTCTGCGTATCTTTACTTCCGATCGCATGGCAGGTCTGATTCAGAGTGGCATGGACGAAGGAGAAGCGATTGAAAGTAAGTTGCTTTCTCGCTCGATTGAAAAAGCGCAGCGTAAGGTTGAAGGTCGTAACTTCGATATTCGTAAGCAATTGCTTGAGTATGATGATGTTGCCAACGATCAGCGTAAGGTTGTCTATGAACTGCGTGACGAATTGATGGAAGCTCCGGATATTCAGGAGATGATCGATCAGAACCGTTTCGATGTCTTTACTGCTGTGATTGATGAGTATATTCCACCTCAGTCACTGGAAGATATGTGGAACATTCAGGGATTACAGGATCGCCTGAAGCATGATTTTGATCTGGATTTGCCGATTCAGAGTTGGTTGGATGAAGATGATAAACTTTACGAAGAAGTACTTCGTGAACGTATCATTGAAGAAGCCGCGAAAATTTACCGGGACAAAGAAGCGCTGGTTGGTGCGGAAGTTCTGCGTAATTTTGAAAAATCCGTCATGCTGCAAACGCTGGACACGTTATGGAAAGAGCATTTGGCTGCAATGGATCACTTACGTCAGGGGATTCACCTGCGTGGTTATGCTCAGAAGAACCCAAAACAGGAGTACAAGCGGGAATCGTTTGAACTATTTGAGGAGTTGTTAGAATCACTGAAGTCTGACGTGATTACAATTCTGTCCAGAGTGCGGGTTCAGCAACCAGAAGAAGTTGATGAAATGGAAGCACGTCGTCAGGCTCAGGCCGAAGAAGCTGCACGTTATGCTCAGGCACAGCATGCTGCAAGTGAGTCTTTAGATGGCGATGAGTTGCAG
Source organism: Vibrio mangrovi (assembly GCF_024346955.1). Lineage (NCBI taxonomy): Bacteria > Pseudomonadati > Pseudomonadota > Gammaproteobacteria > Vibrionales > Vibrionaceae > Vibrio > Vibrio mangrovi. Next base: position 824,882 of record NZ_AP024883.1, read on the forward strand.
GAAGGACATCAACCGCTGGTTCGTGAAGAACGGAAAGTTGGTCGCAATGAGCCTTGCCCATGTGGTAGTGGTAAAAAGTATAAGCAGTGCCATGGGCGTATTGCATAACAATTCAATGTTGATTGAGAGCCGCTGATAATAGCGGCTCTTTTTTTACCGTTGAATTATCGTTAGACTCGTTAGGTTCGCATTTGTAAGAGGAAGGTATGAAAAGAACACATATTGTTGCTGCGATCATCTTTAATCAGGAAAAATCACAGGTTTATATTACAAAGCGGCCTGATCATTTGCACAAAGGTGGATTCTGGGAATTTCCCGGAGGGAAAGTTGAAGCTGGTGAATCTACTGAACAGGCAATCTCACGTGAGCTGGATGAAGAGATCGGTATTCAGATTGTCGCTCAGCAGCCTTATCGGCATCTGACGCATGATTATCCGGATAAGTCTCTGGTCTTTGATTTTATATGTATTTCGGATTTCACTGGAGAACCCTACGGAAAAGAAGGTCAGCAAGGACAATGGGTTCATGTTGCCGATTTGACCAATTATCATTTTCCCGAAGCCAATGAACCGATAGTTGAGCAAGTGATGCGTGAATTTTCCCGCTAATCCGGGAAAGCATGTATTGATAAAACGAAATTTGATCATGAAAGGTCAACACGCCCTAGCCACATTCATATAATGTTGGTAGTTTAGATGAATGAGTCTATACATATGAAATACGAGTGGAATATTCGATTCGTATCTGAGCAGAATGGAGAAGTAAGCAATGGTTAAAATTGCGATAGCAGGTGCTGCCGGCCGGATGGGCCGCAACCTTGTCAAAGCTACACATCATCATGAAGCAGCATCAGTTGGTGCAGGTTCTGAGCGTCCTGAATCGTCACTGGTTGGTGTCGACGTCGGAGAGTTATGCGGTGAAGGTCATTTTGGTGTCACTCTAGTCGATAACCTGGAAAATGCCGTTGATAATTTTGATGTCATTATCGACTTTACGTCTCCAGCCAGTACGTTGGCAAATTTGGCACTGTGTAAGAAACACGGCAAAAAAATTGTTATCGGTACAACCGGTTTTTCTGAAAGTGAGAAAGAACAGATCGATCAGGCTGCACAAGAGATTCCGGTTGTGATGGCTCCTAATTATAGCGTTGGCGTCAATCTGATGTTCAAGCTACTGGAAAAAGCAGCCAAAGTGATGGGAAGTTATTGTGACATCGAAATTGTAGAAGCACACCATCGCTATAAAGTTGATGCGCCGTCCGGTACTGCTTTAGGTATGGGAGAAGCTATTGCTAAAGCAATGGGTAATGAACTGAAAGATGTTGCCGTATATGCCAGAGAGGGAATTACCGGAGAAAGAAGCCGGGAAGAGATTGGTTTCGCAACTATTCGGGCTGGTGATATTGTTGGAGAACATACTGCGATGTTTGCTGATATCGGTGAACGGGTTGAGATTTCACACAAGGCCTCAGATCGTATGACTTTCGCCAATGGCGCGGTGAAAGCTGCGATATGGTTATCAGAAAAGCCTGCGGGTTTTTATACTATGACCGATGTGCTTTCTCTGGATCAGCTTTAAATACATAATTATGCGCCAGATACGTCTGGCGTATCTCATTTTTGGGGGGATGAAAAACTTTATTTTTACTTCACGAACTTGTAAGCATGAGTCATTTTTATTTCGGATAATAAAAGATATGCTGTTTTATTTATGCTAAAGGCAAGAAAAGTTATATTTTTGTGCGTCCGTTATCGATTGCGTTAGTCTGTTCATTTTTTTTGATGGGTTTCTTTCTACTTTTCTCCATTTTTCACATATATTTCTCTTATGACGTTTGATAATGCATATTTAATGTGTGTTTTTACTCTGTTCATTCTGTTTTTTTATATAACGCGGCAAAAAAGTATATTTGATAAATTTTAAACATTGACAGAAATCACACCTGTCTATAAAATGCGTCTAATTTGTCCGAAATACGCTATGACTCTGTTTCATGGCTGTTAAGGAAGGCAAATTTGCAGTTTAATCTAATTTTTTTGCATTTTTATTCTGGAGGTTGTCTTGAGCAAGTCAGCACTGTTAGTCCTAGAAGATGGGACAGTGTTCCACGGACTGTCCATTGGCGCAGATGGCGTTTCCGTTGGTGAAGTCGTTTTTAATACCTCGATGACGGGGTATCAAGAAATCCTCACTGATCCTTCCTACTCTCAACAAATCGTTACGCTTACTTATCCCCACATCGGTAATACCGGTACAAATACTGAAGATGAAGAATCCTCCGCAGTGCATGCTCAGGGACTGATCATTCGCGATCTTCCGTTGATTGCATCCAATTTCCGGAGCGAGCAAAGCTTATCTGAGTATCTGAATACCAAGAATATTGTCGGTATTGCAGATATCGATACCCGAAAGCTCACACGGATTTTACGTGAGAAAGGTGCTCAGAGTGGCTGCATTATGGCGGGTGAAAATCTGGATGAAGCACTTGCTTTAGCAAAAGCAAAAGAGTTTCCCGGCCTGAAAGGTATGGATTTAGCTAAGGTTGTGACGACTAAAGAAGCTTATGAGTGGACACAAGGATCCTGGTCTTTGGAAAATGGACTCCCTCAGGCTAAAAATGAAAGTGAGCTACCTTATCATGTTGTCGCGTATGATTTTGGCGCGAAAAGAAATATTCTGCGTATGTTGGTTGATCGGGGATGCCGCCTGACAGTTGTTCCGGCTGAAACTCCGGCTGAAACTGTTTTAGCCATGAATCCTGATGGTATTTTCCTGTCCAACGGACCCGGAGACCCGGAACCTTGTACTTACGCGATTGAAGCAACACAGGCCTTTTTGGAAAAAGGACTACCTGTCTTTGGTATCTGTTTAGGACACCAGATTCTCGCTCTTGCATCCGGCGCTAAAACTATCAAGATGAAATTTGGTCACCATGGCGCGAACCATCCGGTAAAAGATATCGAACGGGATGTTGTGATGATTACCTCGCAAAACCATGGTTTTGCTGCGGATGAAGAGAGTTTGCCTGCCAATCTGAAAGCAACACATAAGTCGTTGTTTGACGGATCACTTCAGGGAATTCATCGCACGGATAAACCTGCGTTTAGTTTCCAGGGGCATCCGGAAGCGAGCCCGGGGCCACATGATGCTGCGCCTCTATTTGATCACTTTATTGAACTTATTCAACAACACCGTGCTTAATTCGGAGCAAGTAAACGATGCCAAAACGTACTGACATACAAAGTATTCTTATCTTAGGTGCTGGTCCGATAGTAATTGGCCAGGCCTGTGAGTTTGATTACTCCGGAGCACAAGCATGTAAGGCTCTGCGAGAAGAAGGTTATCGGGTTATTCTGGTGAACTCGAACCCGGCAACAATTATGACTGATCCTGAAATGGCTGATGCAACTTATATCGAGCCGATTCAGTGGGAAGTTGTACGCAAAATTATTGAAAAAGAACGTCCGGATGCGGTTTTGCCTACAATGGGTGGCCAGACTGCGCTGAACTGTGCACTTGAACTGGATCGTCAGGGAGTTCTGGCTGAATTCGGTGTTGAAATGATTGGTGCGACAGCCGATGCCATCGATAAAGCGGAAGATCGTTCCCGTTTTGATGCTGCGATGAAATCGATTGGTCTGGAGTGCCCGCGGGCTGATACTGCGAAAAGCATGGAAGAATCCTACGAAGTCCTCGAGAAAGTCGGCTTCCCATGTATTATTCGTCCATCATTTACGATGGGTGGAACCGGTGGTGGCATTGCCTATAACAAAGAAGAATTTGAAGAAATCTGTCGCCGTGGATTGGATCTGTCTCCGACCAATGAGCTGCTGATCGATGAATCACTGATTGGCTGGAAAGAATATGAGATGGAAGTTGTCCGGGATAAAAACGACAACTGTATCATCGTCTGTTCAATTGAAAACTTTGATCCGATGGGGATTCATACCGGCGACTCAATTACTGTTGCTCCGGCTCAGACGCTGACGGACAAAGAATACCAGCTGATGAGAAACGCATCTTTAGCTGTGTTGCGTGAAATTGGTGTCGAAACCGGAGGCTCGAATGTTCAGTTCGGGATCAATCCGGAAGATGGCCGGATGGTGATCATTGAAATGAATCCCCGGGTTTCCCGTTCTTCGGCACTGGCATCAAAAGCGACTGGTTTTCCTATTGCTAAAATTGCTGCGAAGCTGGCTGTCGGCTTTACTCTTGACGAGTTGATGAATGATATTACCGGTGGTGCAACACCAGCATCGTTTGAGCCGACCATTGACTACGTTGTGACGAAAATTCCACGCTTTAACTTCGAAAAATTTGCGGGCGCCAATGCGAAGCTGACAACTCAGATGAAGTCTGTTGGTGAAGTGATGGCTATAGGCCGCAACCAGCAGGAATCATTGCAAAAAGCACTTCGTGGTCTTGAAGTTGGTGCGGCAGGTTTCGATGAAATTGTTGATCTGGATTCTCCGGATGCACTGACTAAGATTCGCCATGAGTTGAAAGAAGCCGGTGCTGAACGTATCTGGTATATCGCGGATGCTTTCCGTGCCGGTATGTCTGTGGATGCGATCTTTAATCTGACGTCCATCGACCGGTGGTTCCTGGTACAGATTGAAGAGTTGGTTAAACTTGAAAATGAAATCAAAGCTGCTGGTTTTGCCGGTTTGACTCAAGACGTTTTACGTCGGATGAAGCGTAAAGGGTTTGCCGATGCGCGTTTGTCAAAACTGGTTGGTGTTTCTGAGAATGAGATTCGCCGTTTGCGTGATCAGTTTGATATTCATCCTGTCTATAAACGTGTCGATACCTGCGCAGCTGAGTTTGCTTCTTCAACGGCTTACATGTATTCCTCATATGATGAAGAGTGTGAAGCCTATCCGACGGATAAGAAGAAAATCATGGTTCTGGGCGGCGGTCCGAACCGGATTGGTCAGGGGATTGAGTTCGACTACTGTTGTGTACATGCATCACTTGCACTACGTGAAGATGGTTATGAAACCATTATGGTTAACTGTAACCCTGAGACTGTCTCAACCGATTACGATACTTCGGATCGTCTCTACTTTGAACCGGTAACACTGGAAGATGTACTGGCGATTGCCCGGGTTGAGAAGCCGACCGGTGTGATTGTACAGTATGGTGGTCAGACTCCGCTGAAACTGGCTCGCGCTCTGGAAGCTGCTGGAGTACCGATTATCGGTACTAGTCCGGATGCTATCGACCGTGCTGAAGATCGGGAGCGTTTCCAGCAGGCAGTTGACCGTTTGGGTCTGAAACAGCCAGAGAATGCAACGGTAACAGCGATTGAGCAAGCCGTTGATAAGGCCAGAGATATCGGTTATCCGCTGGTTGTGCGTCCATCCTATGTATTGGGTGGTCGGGCGATGGAAATTGTTTATGATGAAGCCGATCTCCGCCGCTATTTCAATGAAGCTGTCAGTGTATCTAATGAATCTCCGGTGTTGCTGGATCACTTCCTCGATGATGCTGTTGAGGTTGATATTGACGCTATCTGTGATGGTGAACGTGTCGTGATCGGTGGGATTATGGAACATATCGAACAGGCTGGGGTTCACTCAGGTGACTCTGCATGTTCGTTGCCGGCATACACGCTGAGTCAGGATATTCAGAATGTCATGCGCGAGCAGGTTGAAAAGCTGGCTTTTGAACTGGGTGTCCGTGGTTTGATGAACACTCAGTTTGCTGTGAAAAACAATGAAGTTTACCTGATTGAGGTGAACCCTCGTGCGGCCCGGACAGTTCCGTTTGTTTCTAAAGCGACTGGTGCGCCGCTGGCTAAAATTGCAGCCCGGGTTATGGCTGGGCAGAGTCTGGCAGAGCAGGGCTTTACTCAGGAAATCGTACCGCCTTACTACTCCGTGAAAGAAGTGGTATTGCCGTTCAACAAATTCCCGGGTGTTGATCCATTGCTTGGACCGGAAATGCGCTCGACCGGTGAAGTGATGGGTGTAGGTAGCACTTTTGCTGAAGCATTTGCTAAAGCAGAACTGGCTTGTGGCTGTGTTTATCCTGAGGGCGGTCGTGCACTGATTTCTGTCCGGGAAGGCGATAAACAGCGTGCAGTTGCTTTGGCTGAAAAACTGATTCAGTTAGGTTATCAGTTAGATGCAACGCATGGTACGGCTGTTGTTCTGGGCGAAGCGGGTATTAACCCTCGCTTGGTCAACAAAGTCCATGAAGGCCGTCCTCACATTCTTGACCGGATCAAGAATAATGAGTACACCTATATCATCAACACAGCTTCAGGACGTCAGGCGATTGAGGATTCAAAAGTCTTACGCCGGGGTGCGTTGGCCGAGAAAGTGAACTATGCAACCACACTGAATGCAGCATTTGCAACAGCAATGGGACATACCGCAGATCCGAAAGCATCAGTGATTTCTGTTCAGGAAATGCATGAGCAGGTCAGAAATGCATCATAAGTAATTCGTATTGTTGAATTCAGTAAAAAGCCCGGCATTTTAGCCGGGCTTTTTTTGTTAGTATATATTTTTATCTATGAATATATGGAATAGGACAATATCCGTGTTTTCGCTATATCTCTTTATTTTTCCGTGATAATTTTCATTATTATCTAATCTATTAGGGAATGATATGGAAGTTTCAATCGAGATATTGGCGCTGCTTTTTTTTGCTGCTGCACTTGCCGGTTGCATTGATGCCATTGCTGGTGGCGGTGGTTTAATTACACTTCCGGTTTTGATGGCTACCGGGATTTCTCCGGCACAGGCTATTGCTACCAATAAACTTCAGAGTTCATTCGGCAGTTTTTCATCAACACTTTATTTTATCCGTAATGGTCTGATTTCTCTTCGGCAGATGTGGTTTGCTATTGTCTGTACCTTCACTGGCGCAGCGATTGGGGCTGAGTTAGTCCAGATTCTGGATGCCGATTTACTGACTAGTCTGATTCCTGCTCTGTTGGTTGCTATTTCCCTGTATTTCCTATTTTCACCACCAGCCAAGTCTGAAACCAATAAGAAGGCTGTACTTTCTGATGGTGTATTTGCTTTGCTGGTTGGGACAACAGTTGGATTCTACGATGGCTTTTTCGGACCGGGTACGGGGGCGATCTTCGCTGTCTGCTTTATTGTCTTAGGACGATTGTCGATTATTGAAGCCACCGCCCGGGCTAAAATCCTTAACTTTACTTCCAATATTGCAGCGCTGACCTTTTTTCTGATTGCAGGGTTACCCATATGGAAGCTTGGACTGGTGATGGCCGTCGGACAGTTCCTGGGAGCGAGAGCTGGTGCCAGAATAGTGCTCAATAAAGGACAAAAATGGATTCGTCCTCTGGTTATTCTGATGTCTTTATCAATGGCTCTGAAACTGTTGTGGGAACAGCATCAACAATGGCTGCTATCAGTGATTTGATGCGGGGAGAGCGGTAAGTCATTGCCCTTAAACAGAGATGAATTGGCCGGAACAGTGGCTGAAGAGCATCGAAGCTGAAATAGTTATGGGGAGAAACTGACAGCGTTTGTATGATCGATAGTGGGACCAGTGCCGGTGCGACTCCCTGTAACGCAAGCTGGGCTGCGGCTGTGTATGAGTCCATTTCCATGATGGGAGTAATCCCCAGATGCTCCAGAATGGATGCCTGATAGGTATTGGCACTGTTGGACAAATCATTGGTGATGATTTGCTGCGGAAGCTGTGCTAAGGGCTGCTGACTGACAATAAAGACCGGCTCATCGTAAAGGTGGAATGTCGTCAGCCCGTGATTTCCGGGTAAATAGCCGGCACAAAGTCCAAGTGTGGCTTTACCGGAACGAACATGCTCAACGATTCTGGGTGTATGGTTGGTTGTGATAGTAATACGTTTGTCATGGCTGAAATATTTGCCCATCACTTCACTCAGAAGACCTGCAACCAGTGTTTCTGAGCAGTCAAACCGGATTAATGTGTTATCTTCCAGTGTTTGCTGTTCGAATATTAATCCGCTCAACTCATGAAAACTGGGACCAACCCGATCAATTAATGCCTGGGCATCGGCGGTGAGTCTGATATGACGGCCATCGGGAACCACCAGTTTTTTACCCAGCCGCTTTTCCAGATTCGCGATTCGCTTACTAACCGCAGACTGACTGATATAAAGCAGACTACCGGTTCGGCTCATGGTTTTTTCTTTGCTGAGAATCAGGAGTGTTTCAATACCTTCAAGCAACATCGTTTTTATGGTCAGTCAGGGAGAGCATTCGCTTACTTTAGCGAAAGCTGCCTCTGATTGCGATAGAGGAATAGCCGTGAATCACCGGTTAATCGCAAAAACCGGGAGGGATAAGTGCCAGCGTATTGCTCCGAGACGAATGATCAGTGTGGATGCGAAGCCGGACAGGAATGCTGTCTTGTGATCGTAACCCATTTGTAGAGCTGTTGTGTGAAAAATACCACCGACGATACAGGCTGTGGCATACACTTCACTACGCAGAATCATGGGAATTTCCCGGGCTAGAATATCCCGGATAATACCACCGCCACAGCCGGTCAGAACTCCCATAATAATCGCGATCAATGATGATTCCTGATAGAGCAGCGATTTATCGACACCAATTCCGACAAATACTGAAAGTCCGATAGCATCACATACTGGCAAGACCCACCAAGGGAGGCGTTTCGGGCGCCGGACGATGAGCATGGTCAGGAAACTGGTCGCCAGAATTACCCATAAATACGTTGTGTCTGTGATCCAGAATACGGGCGTTGCTCCCAAAGCGATGTCGCGCATTGTTCCACCACCGACAGCCGTGACACTGGCGAGTACAACGACCCCGAATGGATCCATCTTTAAACGACCGGCCAGCAGCACTCCGGAAACAGCAAATATGATTGTACCGAATAAATCAATCAGATAGAGAAACATACGTTGAGTGGTTCCACATTATTATTGGGGACATGAGCAAAACAGAGCGCATTGTACGGGAAAATAGCCCTAACTGATAGCTTTATAAACTGAGGTTGGAGCACAATCAGGTCAATTATTTTGTCTGGCAGTATCCAGATATTGGCAGATCTCTTTTATGGCTCGAATAGTTCTTGGTGTCGGCCGGTTAAGCCAGTCTGAATGCAGCGTCCAGACGTGGTGCTGGCGAACCGCCGGGATGCGTGACCAATCCGACCACATGTCCATGTTTTTAATTGCATGATGAGAGTTGAAAATGACTTCGGGCTGAGCCAGTAAAACCTGTTCCCTGCTGACTTGTGGATATGGAGCTGCGCTCTCCTTAAATACATTTTCCCCACCGCAAAACTCAAAAACTTCACTGGGCCAGCTATTCCGGGCAATGGTGATAATAGGTTTTTCACTCAACTGGTAGAAAAAACGAACTTTGCGGGTGTGTTGATACCGTTGTCTCAGGGCGGCGAGTTGCTGCCGGAACTGTCGGGCATTTTCAAGACCAATCTCCGGGTTATCAGCGTATTGACTCAGTGCTTCGATATTATCAGCAATATCACTCAACTGATGAATTTGAGATGGATATGTCTGCACTCCCATTTGCTGAAGTTTTTGTAATTCCCGCGGAGGATTGCCGTCCGGCCAGGTAATGACCAGATCTGGTTTCAGAATCAGGACTTTTTCAATCTTAATGCCTTTATAATTCGCGACTTTCGGCAGACTTTGGGCCTGAGGTGGATAGTCACTATGATCACTGACTGCAATCATTTTACTGCCCAGCCCCGCGGCATAGGCAAGCTCAGTTACATGAGGAGATAGTGCAATGATTCTTTGGACCGGTGGTGCTGCTATTGTCAGACACGGGAGAATCATCAGGAGCAGTAATAAATGAATCCGGTGGATAAACATTCAAAGACCTTGTGCAGCAATAAGCATCAGCAGGCTTTGTCCGCCGATCCAGAGATAAGTCCGCTGATTGAGTAATTTCTGGATTTGTGACAAATGCAGAGCAGAAGGCACAATTCTACCGCCAACTTTGGCCCGGATACTTTTCTTACCTGCATAGATTGCCGGCCCTCCCAGTGAAAGGTTCAGTTTATGTCCGGTGGCACACAAGAGCCAGCCAGCTGTTCTGGACGGCCAGGACAGGCTCTGTCGCCGGGTTTGAGCCCAGACTGTGGACATGCCTTTTCCGGACATCAGTAACAGCGCAAAAATTCGTCCCGGAATCCATTCACACCAAAGGTTAAGACGGGCGGCGGCTAGGCCAAAAGGGTGATTGGCGGGAATGGAAGGCGACCAGACTCTGCTGAGTTCAACAATCAAACGGTACATAAAGGCCCCGATTCCGCCCAGTAATCCATACCAGAACAGGACGGTGATGACCTGACGTGCCTGACCGATGATCAGAACTTCGGCACTGGCTTTACCGAGACCGACGACAGAAAGTGTGTCTGTCTGGCGGTTCAGTCGTTCTGCCAGTAACTGGCGGGCATTCTGCTTTTCCTGTGTTGCCAGTGCATGGAGCAAAGGTTTAGTCAGTTTCGACAGACCGCGCCAGTCAAGTGCCAGAATCAATAAGACCAGTTGATAAAGTTCCGACTGCCAGACCAGAGGCTCCAGCGCCACTAAAATCATGAGAGCCGGGATTAGCATGAGAAACGTTGCTAACGTACCGGAAAGTGTCCGTTGTGCATAGCTGCCCTGAGTATTAACCTTCTCTGCCAGAATCTCTGCAAACTTATGCCACAGGATGGCCGGATGAGCATTTGCCGGCAGAGGCAGAATGAAATGAATCAACAGCGCTCCCCACATAATGAGGAGTGCACTTTGGGTTTGCAGTAATTCATTCAGGTGTGTCATGAGCATTTACTACGATATGTTATGCCTGATGAATGATTTCGATCATCTTCAGCACCATTTCAGAAGAACTGGCGGCTGCCAGTGGCAGGAATTCATCAAAAGACATCGGTGATTCTTTATCAGCAACATCGGAAATTGCCCGGACGACCACAAATGGTGTCTTGAACTGATAGCAGGTCTGGGCAATCGCTGAGGCTTCCATCTCAACCGCAACCACTCCGGGGAAATTCTCGCGAATAAACGCTTGTCGTTCCGGTTTGCAGACAAAGGTATCACCGGTACAGATCAGGCCGCGAACCGCGTGTTTATCACCCAGTTGAGCTAAGGCGCTTTCTGCCAGTTCCATCAGTTTCTCATCTGCTGGGAAAGCGGCTGGTTGTCCTGCCATTTGGCCGATTTCATAACCAAATGCAGTGACATCGGCATCATGGTGTCTGACTTCGGTAGAAATGACGACGTCTCCCATGGTCAGAGATGAATCGAATCCACCGGCCGAGCCAGTATTTATGACGATATCTGGATTGTACATCTCCAGCAGAAGTGAGGTTCCGATTGCAGCGGCGACTTTGCCGATGCCGGACTGTAGAAGGACCACATCAACACCGTTGATTTGACCTGAGTAATAGGTACAGCTACCTTTCTTTTCTTCCTGAAGTTGCTGGATTGACGATTTCAGAATCGCGACTTCCTGCTCCATTGCGCCAATGATGCCAATTTTCATGTTCGATCTCTTTTCTTTGTTCAAGTCAGCGCTGAGTTTAGCATGAAATTTTGTGATTCAACCAGTTATCCTCATGGGAATAAAAGCAAAAATCCCGGTACGGAGCTCCGTTACCGGGATTATATTAGTCTGCTCTTGTAAGCTTAAACATCCAGATAATCGAGAATGCCTCCGGCGGCTTTCCGGCCTTCATCAATTGCAGTGACAACCAGATCCGAACCTCTGACAGCATCCCCACCGGCGAAGATTTTTTCATTGGTGGTTTGATACGGATACTGACCATTTTCCGGTGCTTTGAGACGTCCCCACTGATCCAGTTCAACTCCGAATGGCTCAAGCCACGGCATCGCATGTGGCTGGAAGCCAAATGCCATAATCACCGCATCGGCTGCGAGGACATGCTCACTACCGGAAACCGGCTCAGGACGACGACGTCCGGCTGCATCTGGTTCACCCAGAGCTGTTTTGACAACTTTTACACCGGTAACCTGACCACTGGCATTGATTTCGATGCCCAGAGGTTGCAGATTGAACATGAACTCAACGCCTTCCTCTTTGGCATTTTTCACCTCACGACGTGATCCCGGCATATTTTCTTCATCCCGGCGATAAGCACAGATGACTCGAGATGCTTGCTGGCGGATCGACGTACGGACGCAGTCCATCGCGGTGTCACCGCCACCAAGAACAACGACGTTTTTTCCGGCCATATCAACAAACGGCTGCTTCTCTTCAAGTCCCATGACCCGATAAGTATTGGATACCAAAAACGGCAATGCATCGTATACACCATTTGCGTCTTCGTTTTCCAGGCCGGCGCGCATGTTTTTATAGGTTCCGACCCCCAAGAATACTGCATCGTATTCATCGATCAGTGACTGAAGTTCAACATCTTTACCGACTTCGGTATTGAGCCGGAATTCGACACCCATTTCAGTAAAAATACGGCGCCGGTTCTGCATGACTTCTTTTTCCAGCTTGAACGATGGAATTCCGAAGGTCAGCAATCCACCGATTTCCGGATAACGGTCAAAGACCACGGCTTTGACGCCATTTCGGACCAGAATATCGGCTGCGGCAAGACCTGCCGGTCCGGCACCGATAACGGCAACTTTCTTATCTGTCCACTCAACTTGAGAAAGGTCGGGCTTCCAACCCATCTCAAATGCTTTATCGGTAATATATTTTTCAATGTTACCAATGGTGACAGCACCGAAATCGTTATTCAGCGTACAGGAGCCTTCACAGAGACGATCCTGAGGACAAACCCGTCCGCATACTTCCGGCAGACTGTTAGTCTGATGTGACAGTTCTACAGCTTCCAGAATCCGTCCTTCATTGGCCAGCTTCAGCCATTGAGGGATATAGTTGTGAACTGGGCATTTCCATTCACAGTAAGGATTACCGCAGTCCAGACAACGGTCCGCCTGAGCTGTTGCCTGTTGTTTGGTAAATGGCTCGTAGATTTCGACAAATTCTATCTTACGTATATTGAGCGGCTTTTTGGCCGGATCGACACGATTGACATCAATGAACTGATAAACGTTCTGGCTCATTATAATCTGGCTCCTTCCAACTATTGTGCTTGAACGCGAAGTTCTGCTGCACTGCGGCTTTGATGCCCCAGCAGTGTTTGCAGATCAGCCGCTTGTGGTTTTACGAGATAGAATTTAGGAATCCATTCATCGAAATTCGCTAAAATAGACTCGGCATGAACAGAGCCGGTTTGCTCCAGATGTTCAGCAATTAAACCACGCAAATGTTCCTGATGAATATAGAGGTCCTGAAGCGAAATAGCTTCAACGGATTCATTATTCACCCGGCCCTGGAAGTCATCATTTTCATCGAGTACATAGGCAAAACCACCAGTCATCCCTGCGCCGAAGTTAACGCCGGTTGCACCAAGAATTGCCACCACACCGCCGGTCATATATTCACAGGCGTTGTCTCCTGCACCTTCAATGACCGCGATTGTGCCGGAGTTACGCACGCCGAAACGTTCGCCTGCTTTTCCGGCTGCGAACAACTTACCACCGGTTGCCCCGTACAGACATGTATTCCCGATAATCGTTGCTTCGTTACATCTGAAGGCGGTTCCCAGATGTGGTTTGATGACAATCTTACCGCCAGCCATACCTTTACCGACATAGTCATTAGCATCACCAGTCAGGTGAAGCTCCAGACCGCCGGCATTCCAGACTCCGAAAGATTGCCCGGCTGTGCCTTCGAAATAAAGACGGATTGGCGTCGCTGCCAGTCCCTGATTGCCGTAACGTTTGGCGATCTCCCCGGATAAACGGGCACCGACTGAGCGATCTGTGTTAATGATATCGTAGTACAGATTTAGTGACTGTTGATTTTCTACTGCACTCAGAGCGTCGGTGACGATTTTCTGGTTGAGCACCGCCTGATCGAATGGCCGGTTTGGCTCAGTACAGAATAGTGGATGTGCTTCCGGCGAAACTGGTGCTTCAAGAATGCCGGACAGATCCAGTTTAGTTTGTTTAGCCGTTAAGCCCTCAACTACTTCCAACAGATCGGTACGGCCGATCAGGTCGGTGAGTTTTTCGACACCTAACTCAGCCAGATAGCCACGAACCTCATTTGCCAGCCCTGTAAAGTAGTTGATGACCATTTCCGGCAAGCCTTTGAAGTAGTCGCGACGCAGTGTCTCATCCTGAGTTGCCACACCTGTCGCACAGTTGTTCAGGTGACAGATACGCAGAAATTTACATCCCATAGCGATCATCGGTGCGGTACCGAATCCGAAGCTTTCAGCTCCCAGAATTGCACCTTTAATCACATCCAGACCTGTTTTCAGACCACCATCGACCTGAAGACGAATTTTATGGCGCAGTCCGTTGGAAACCAGAGCCTGCTGGGTTTCTGCCAGGCCAAGTTCCCACGGGCTTCCGGCATACTTGACCGAGGTCAGCGGGCTTGCTGCAGTACCACCGTCATAGCCGGAAATCGTAATCAGGTCGGCATACGCTTTAGCAACACCAGTTGCGATCGTACCGACACCCGGTTCAGAAACCAGCTTGACCGATACCAGTGCATCCGGGTTGACCTGCTTCAGATCGAAAATCAGCTGAGCCAGATCCTCAATCGAGTAAATATCGTGATGTGGTGGGGGAGAAATCAGTGTAACTCCCTGTACCGAATGACGCAGACGGGCAATCTCAGCTGTAACTTTATGGCCGGGGAGCTGACCGCCTTCACCCGGTTTTGCACCCTGAGCGACTTTAATCTGCAATACATCTGCATTAGTCAGATAGTGTGGCGTGACACCGAAACGACCAGATGCGACCTGCTTGATGCGGGAGTTGCGTTCAGTACCGAAACGGCGTGGATCTTCACCACCTTCACCGGAGTTTGAATATCCGCCCAGCCGGTTCATCGCAGTTGCCAGCGCTTCATGAGCTTCCGGGCTCAGGGCACCGATTGACATTGCTGCTGAATCAAACCGTTTAAACAGTTCTGTGGCTGGTTCGATTTTTTCCAGTGCCAGTGGCGTTTCCGGTTTTTTCAGTTTCATCAGATCGCGTAACATGGCTACCGGACGCTGATTCACCTGAGCTGCAAACTGTTGGTAGTCCTGTGTATCACCAGTGCGAACCGCGGTTTGCAGATGATTGACCACGCCCGGGTTATAGGCGTGATATTCACCGCCATGGACAAATTTCAGTAATCCGCCATGATCGACCGATTTCCTTTTCGCCCATGCTTTACGTGACAGGTTAAACAGATCCTGCTGGAAGTCCTCAAAGCTGGCACCCTGAATGCGGGTTGCTACGCCTTTAAAGCAGAGATCAACCAAATCCTGATGTAGACCAACGGCTTCAAAAAGCTGAGAACAACGATAAGAAGCAACCGTTGAGATACCCATCTTCGACATGATTTTATACAGGCCTTTATCGATACCATACCGATAATTCTGCATTACTTCCCGGTAGCCTTTTTCCAGAACGCCATCATCCAGCATTTTGCTGAGTGCTTCGTAGGCCAGATAAGGGTAAACGGCTGTCGCACCGAAGCCTAGTAACACGGCAAACTGGTGTGGATCCCGGGCTGTTGCAGTTTCCACAACGATATTGGCATCGCAACGTAACTGAGTATTTACCAGACGTGTCTGAACCGCACCGACCACCATGGCTGCCGGAATGGGTAATTTGTCTTTGGTGATTGCCCGGTCAGATAATACGATCAGCACTGTGCCTTCACGGACGGCCTGTTCAGCAACATCGCACAAGTCGATAATGGCTTGTTGCAGATCTTTTTCCTGTGGATCGTAGTTGATGTCTAAGATGGTGTTTTTGTAGTGCTGATTATCCAGCCCTAACAGCTGTTGCATGTCGGAATAGAGCAGAACGGGAGAATCAAAGGTTACCCTGTGGGCGTGGCCATCGGTTTCGCAGAAGACGTTCATCTCCTGACCGATACTGGTTGCCAGTGACATCACATGTTTTTCACGCAACGGGTCAATGGGTGGGTTGGTGACCTGCGCGAATTTCTGGCGGAAGTAGTCACTGATCAGGCGTTCTTTAGAAGAAAGAACCGCCATTGGCGTATCGTCTCCCATTGAGCCGACAGCTTCCTGTCCCATATCTCCAAGAACCCGAAGTACCTGATCGGTCTCTTCGTTGGTCATAGCAAACTGTTTCTGATAGATTTTCAGTTGTTCATTATCAAAATCACGCTGACCAATTTTGTCATCGCCGAGTTCAGCAAATGGGGTAAGACGATAAACGTTGTTTTCCATCCATTCTTGATACGGGTGACGACTTTTCAGTTCGTTATCGATTTCTGCTGATTGCCACAGTTTGCCGGTCTGCGTGTCGATGACCAGCAGTTCTCCCGGACCAACCCGTCCTTTAGTGGCAACTTCATCCGGAGCGTAATCCCAGATACCAACTTCTGATGCCAGAGTGATGAGCTTATCTTTGGTGATCACATAGCGGGCAGGCCGAAGTCCGTTCCGGTCCAGATTACAGGCGGCATGACGCCCGTCAGATAGCACGATTCCTGCCGGTCCGTCCCATGGTTCCATATGCTTGGAGTTGAAATCGTAGAATGCACGCAGTTCCGGATCCATATCCGGGTGATTTTGCCATGCTGGTGGCACCAGCATCCGCATGGCCCGGAACAAGTCCATTCCGCCAGCCAGAAACAGATCCAGCATGTTATCCAGACTGGAGGAATCTGAACCGGTTTCGTTGACAAACGGAGCAGCAGACTGAAGATCCGGCAATAGCGGAGAGGCGAACTTATAAGCCCGGGCTCTGGCCCACTGACGGTTTCCTTCTATCGTATTGATCTCACCATTATGTGCCAGATAACGGAAAGGCTGTGCCAGCGGCCAGCGTGGCTGAGTATTGGTTGAGAAACGTTGGTGGAACAGACAAATTGCCGACTCCATCCGCAAATCAGCCAGATCCAGATAGAACCGGGGTAAGTCCGCCGGCATACACAAACCTTTATAAACGATGACCTGAGTCGATAGTGAGCAGATATAGAAATCAGCGTCATCAGTAATTCTTTTCTCGATGCGGCGACGGGCAATATACAGGCGTCGCTCGATGTCCTGCTCCCGCCATCCGGCAGGTGCTGAGATAAATACCTGTTGAATCTCAGGTAGTGAGCGGGCGGCGATTGGCCCGAGGACATCCGGATTGGTTGGAACATGACGCCATCCGCTGACCGAAAGCGTTTCCTGTGCGAGTTCCTGATTGATAATGTCACGAGCTGACTGGGCTTTGACCGGATCCTGGCTCAGAAAAACCATTCCCACAGCATATTGTTTGCTCAGCTTCCAGTTTTGTTCTTGCGCAATGAGTCTGAGATAGGAATCCGGCTTTTGCAGCAGCAGTCCACAACCATCACCGGTTTTACCGTCGGCAGCAATCCCGCCACGGTGTGTCATTCGGTCCAGTGCTGAAATTGCCGTGCGAACCAGTTTGTGGCTCGCCTGACCTTCCATATGCGCGATCAGGCCGAATCCACAGTTATCTCTCTCAAGACTTGGATCATATAGAGCCATTGCAAGTCTCCCTTTGCGTTCTGTCTTCGACAGTTAATGACTAACTATTCTGTGTTGTTGTTATTTTTTGAATCTTTATGCATTAAATTGGTTTAAAAATACACTCATTTAGGCACCCAATTTAATGTGGACTTTAAACGCTATCCTTTATGGAACCAAAGATCAAGTGATTCATAGAAAATTACGGGAATAAATTGCTCAGATGAATAAGTAACGATTCCGGGGGGAGATGATATGTCTAAGATTCAAGAGGAAATTATGCTTTGTGAACGCAGAAGTGAATAGCAGGAGGTTGATGATGACCTCTCTGTATCAAGTACAGAGAGGTCATTCGTTTTAATTCATTCAGGCTGAGCGCATCAATGAATCTGCTTTGGCTTCAAGATTACTCCCGCCCATCAGATAGGCATCGATGGAGCGGGCACATTCACGCCCTTCATTGATACATCTGACGACCAGAGATTGCCCTGTGCGCATATCTCCGGCTGCGAAAATTCCTGCCTGACTGGTCTGGTAATCCGTTGTTGCGACATTACCACGATCGTCGAGCTGAATATCCAGCTGAGCCAGAACACCTGTGGGTTCCGGATGCAGGAAGCCCATTGCCAGAAATGCCATATCACATGGGATAACCCGCTCACTACCGGCAACTTCCTCAAAAGCAGGACGTTCGCCGGGAGCTGCCGGCTGCCAGACAATATCGGCAATTTTCAGACCGGTGACTTCACCGTGTGCATTGCCGATAAATTCTTTGGTCAGAATATTCCAGTGACGCTCACAACCTTCTTCATGGGAGGTTGAGGTCCGAAGAATCATCGGGTATTGCGGCCATGGCATATTCGCCGGACGCTTTTCCGGTGGCATCGGCATGATTTCAACCTGAGTGATACTGGCTGCACCATGGCGATTCGAAGTACCGACGCAGTCAGAACCTGTATCACCACCACCGATAACAACGACATGCTTGCCTTTGGCATGGATCTCTTCACCTTTCAGATCCATATTGTTGGCCCGACGATTGTTCTGAGCAAGGAACTGCATTGCAAAGTAAACGCCACTCAGCTCACGACCGGGAATCGGCAGATCCCGTGGTACCGTTGAACCACCTGTCAGGAGAACCACATCATATTCCTGACGGAGTTGCTGGGCATTGATATTGACGCCGACGTGAGCATCCACAACAAATTTGATCCCGGCCTGACGCATCAGTTCAATTTTGCGATCAATCACATCCATCCCTAGTTTGAAGTCCGGAATACCGAATCGCAGTAGTCCGCCGACTTTTTCATCCCGTTCATAAACAGTAACGGTATGACCGGCACTGTTGAGCTGCTCTGCTGCGGACAGTCCTGATGGGCCTGAACCGATAATCGCGATGGTTTTCCCAGTGCGGCTACGAGGTGTTTTCGGTTGGGCATATCCCTCGCGGTAGGCCGTTTCAACAATGGTTTTCTCAATGTTACAAATGGTAATCGGATCCTGATTGATCCCCAACACACAGGCACTTTCACAGGGAGCCGGGCACACCCGGCCGGTAAACTCCGGAAAGTTATTGGTTGAACTGAGTATCTGCCAGGCTTCTTCCCAGCTGTTACGGTAAACCGCATCATTAAATTCAGGAATGATGTTGCCGATCGGACAGCCGTTGTGGCAGAACGGAACACCACAGTCCATACAACGGGATGCCTGAGTATTGATTTTGTCACCAAATTCTTCATTGAGCACAAACTCGCGGTTATGCTGAATTCTGACTTCCGGTGCCACTTTTCCGGGCAGTTCCCGGCCATGTTCTAAAAATCCAGTTGGTTTTCCCATTACACGGCCTCCACTTCCGTTGTCTGAACCTGTTGTGCTGCCTGCTGTTTCTGCAAGACGGCTTTATAATCTCTCGGCATGACTTTGATCAGTGATTGCAGATTCAGATCAAAATTGTTCATAAATGTCTGTGCGACTTCACTACCGGTGAAACGAATATGATTGCTAAGCATCGTTTTCAGTAATGTAATGTCATCGCTGTCGAGTGGATCTAGATCAACCAGTTCAGGATTGAGTT
Source organism: Vibrio mangrovi (assembly GCF_024346955.1). NCBI lineage: Bacteria > Pseudomonadati > Pseudomonadota > Gammaproteobacteria > Vibrionales > Vibrionaceae > Vibrio > Vibrio mangrovi. The sequence goes on from NZ_AP024883.1 coordinate 844,482, forward strand.
TGTTATGAAAATCACCGTCCTGATCCCAGACGTAGGCGACACCACCGCTCATTCCTGCTGCGAAATTGCGTCCGGTTGAGCCTAAAATGATAGCAACGCCACCGGTCATATATTCACAGCCGTGATCTCCGATACCTTCAACTACGACTCTGGCTCCGGAGTTTCTGACACAGAAACGCTCACCGGCTTTACCGCGAATATAAGATTCACCTGATGTCGCACCGTAGAAACAGACGTTACCAACCACAATATTTTCTTCCGGAATCAGTGAAGCTTTGTGGTTCGGATAGAGCACCAGCGTACCGCCGGATAACCCTTTACCCCAGTAGTCGTTTGCATCCCCTTCGACGTCAAACTGAACACCTTTGCTCAGGAAAGCGCCGAAAGACTGCCCGGCAGAACCGGTAAACTTCACATGCATTGGCTGAGGAAGTCCATGGTCTTTATATACTTTCGAAATTTCATTCGATAGCATCGTTCCAGTGCTACGGTCGGTGTTCTGAATCGGGAATTCAGCCTGAACGGCTTTGCCCTGTTCCAGTGCCGGTTGAGCCACTTCAATTAAACGGCGGTCCAGAATGCTTTCCAGAGCGTGGTTCTGGGTTGTCTGACAGAAAATTCCATCTTCATTTCTGGGAGATTCCATGTGAAGAATCGGACTTAGATCGAGATGACGGTATTTCCAGTGCTCGATATTGCTTCTGACTTTCAGTTTGTTTGCCTGGCCAACCATTTCATCAATAGTTCTGAATCCGAGTTCAGCCATAATTTCACGCAATCCCTGCGCCATGTAGCGGAAGAAAGTCACAACATCTTCCACCCGGCCGTCAAAGCGTTCGCGTAGTGTTTTATTCTGGGTAGCGATACCGACAGGGCAAGTATTCTTATGACATTTACGCATCATAATACAGCCTTCGACAACCAGAGCCGCTGTCGCAACACCCCATTCTTCAGCACCAAGTAGTGTTGCGATTGCCAGATCCCGAGGTGTTTTCATCTGACCGTCTGCCTGAACGACAATCCGGTTACGCAGACCATTTTTGAGCAGCGTCTGATGCGTTTCAGCCAGTCCGAGCTCCCAGGGCAGACCTGTATGGCGAATCGATGAAATCGGCGATGCGCCGGTTCCGCCGTCATAACCGGCAATCAGCACGACATCTGCTTTTGCTTTAGCAACCCCGGAAGCGATCGTACCAACACCGGCTTCAGAAACCAGTTTGACGTTGACACGGCCGGCACGGTTGGCATTTTTCAGATCGAAAATCAGCTGAGCCAAATCTTCAATTGAATAGATGTCATGGTGTGGCGGTGGTGAAATCAGACCAACTCCGGGAGTTGAGTGACGGGTTGCTCCAATCCAGTCGTCGACTTTGTCGCCTGGGAGCTGACCACCTTCACCGGGCTTCGCACCCTGTGCCATTTTGATCTGTAATTCATCAGCATTAGTCAGGTAATAAGACGTAACGCCGAAACGACCGGAAGCGACCTGTTTGATGGCGGAGCGTTCCCAGTCACCATTCTCTTTTTTCTCAAAGCGGATTGGATCTTCACCACCTTCACCGGAGTTGGATCTTGCGCCGAGTCGGTTCATGGCAACCGCTAAAGTCGAATGCGCTTCATAGGAGATTGAACCAAACGACATTGCACCGGTTGCAAAACGTTTGACGATGCTTTCGATCGGTTCGACATCATCCAGCGCAATTGCTCCAGCCGGGTTTTTCACCATTTCAAGCTGGCTGCGGAGTGTAACTGCTTTGTCACCCTGACGGTCAACTGCTTCAGTGTAAGCTTTGAACTGCGCGTAATCTTTATTACGGGTCGAGTGTTGCAACAGGTGAATGGTTTCCGGGTTAAACAGATGCTGTTCACCCCGTTGTTTCCACTGATAGACACCGCCGACATCAAGTACCTGAAGCGGAACTTCGCGCAATGGATAGCCGAGACGGTGACGAATCAATACTTCTTTGGCGATATCATCCAGAGTCAGTCCCTGAATCCGGGTCACTGTTCCTGTGAAGTATTTATCGACAACTGCCTTACTGATGCCCAGAGCTTCGAAGATCTGAGCTCCGTGATAAGACTGAAGGGTTGAAATCCCCATTTTCGAGAAGATCTTCAACAGGCCGCCATTGACCCCTTTACGGTAGTTATTGAACAGCGTATTTACGTTTGCTTTCGGATCCAGTTTGTTCTTCTGTTGCAAGTCAACAATGGTTTCAGTGACCAGATATGGGTTAACAGCATTTGCGCCATAGCCGAGCAGTGTCGCGAAGTGGTGGGTTTCCCGGGCATCTCCGGTTTCGATGACGATACCACATTTAGCCCGTAATCCTTTACGGATCAGGTGATGATGGACAGCTCCGACAGCCAGCATTCCCGGAATAGCTGCATGGTTTGAGTTGACTGCCCGGTCTGTCAGCAGAATGATTGAATAGCCGTCGATTACAGCATCTTCAGCATACTGACAGATACGTTTTAGTGCCCGTTCCAGTTTACCCGGTTCACCACTGGCCTGAAAAACGATATCCAGCGTTTTGGCCTGAAGGTACTCATTATCGATCGCCCGGAGTTTTTCCAGTTCGGCATTGGAAATAACCGGAGATTCAAGCTCGACTTTCCGGCAGTGGGCCGGTGATTCACTCAGCAGGTTCTGATCTTTGCCCAGATAGGTGTTGAGTGACATGACCATCCGTTCACGGATCGGATCGATTGGCGGGTTGGTTACCTGAGCAAACAACTGTTTGAAATAGTTAGATAAATGCTGAGACTGATGGGATAAAATCGCCAGCGGCCAGTCGGCACCCATAGAGCCCAGTGGCTCGTATCCGGTTTGTGCCAGAGGCTGAATGATTTGATTGACTTCTTCGTTACTGACGCCAAAAGCTTGCTGGCGGTGCAGCAGACGTTCCGGCTTCGGCTGGCTGTGTCCGGTTTCAGCCTCAGGAAGAGATTTCAGGCTGAGCAGATTATCCTGAACCCATTGCTCATATGGCTGGGAATTCGCGATACTTTCTTTGATTTCTTCATCGGAAATGATCCGGCCTTCTTCCAGATCCGCGACAAAGATCTTGCCGGGTTGTAGACGGCCACGGTACTGGATATTTTCCGGTTCGATATCAACAACACCGGATTCGGATGCCATAATGAGGAAATCATCTTTTGTTACCGTATAGCGGGAAGGACGCAGACCATTACGGTCCAGTGTTGCTCCGACCATCACACCGTCACTGAAACAGACAGAAGCCGGGCCATCCCATGGTTCCATCACGTTGGCATGATACTGGTAGAATGCACGGCGTTTGGCATCCATTTGCGTATTTTCCTGCCATGCTTCCGGAATCATCATCATTAATGCGTGTGGCAGGCTACGGCCGGAGAGAACCAGTAGTTCTAAAACCATATCGAAGTTAGACGAATCCGAGCTACCTTCCTGACAGACTGGCAGCAGCATATCAATTTCTGCTTTGGTAAACAGCTCTGATTCAAGAATTGCTTCTCTGGCTTTCATCCAGTTGAGGTTACCGCGAACAGTATTGATTTCACCATTATGGGCAATATAACGGAAAGGCTGGGCCAGACGCCATTTAGGGAATGTATTGGTTGAGAAGCGGGAATGGACCAGTGCCAGCGCCGTGACCATGGTCGGGTTCTGTAAATCGAGGAAGTACTGCGGAACCTGTTCAGTCGTTAACTGACCTTTATAGATCAGTGTCTTGTACGACATCGAGTTGATGTAAAAATCATCTCCAATGTTGGAAATACTTTCCAGACAGACCCGGACTGTATAATTACGCAGAACATAAAGTTTGCGTTCCAGTGCTTCTGGCGTCGTGCCCGGCCCGCCACTGATGAACACATGTTCAAACTGAGGTTCGGTGCTGAGTGGATCTGCGCCAAGCATATGGTTATCTGTCGGTAGTACCCGGTATCCGAGAATTTCCAGATCCAGTCGTTTGGCATTTCTTTCCAGAATATCGCGACACTGTTCCCGTTTATATTCATCTTTCGGGAACAATACGACGCCGACACCATACTGGTCGAATGAAGGCAGACGAATGCCAAGTTTGACGGTTTCTTCGAGTAAAAACTCATGCGGCTTTTGTAAGAGAATCCCTGCGCCGTCACCACTACACGGGTCACATCCCTGACCGCCACGGTGCTCCATCCGGGCAAGCATGTCCAGTGCCTGAGTGACAACCTGATGGGATTTCCGGTTTTTCAGATGGGCAACAAAGCCGATACCGCAGGCGTCATGCTCCAGCTCGGGCGTATAAAGCCCTGGTGAATTTAACATTGATACATCCTTCCTGTTCAATAAAGACGCACACCCGCAGGAGAAATATTCCCCTGTTCACTCGTGTGTCTGGTCCTTTTTATATCTTTATTGTCTCAAAGCCGGTTTATGCTACCGGCCTGAATCCGTTCCGTCTCCCACCGGAAATAGGGTGAGAAAAACAATCCTTGGTGATATGCAGGTCAATCTTTATATGCAGCTAGTGCTTTATTCTGGCAGGTTTGCCTATCACCGAGGTTTTATCCGATTCGTTGTCTCCAATATGACAAAATACGAACAAAACTGTAACTATCCTACATTTTTGCTGAACAAAATCCAATAGAAATCCGATGGAATTTTTATTCATGTTAATCGATTGCTATTGCCATAAATATTAACTTTTATTTTACATTTAAAGGATGTTTATTTATTGACGTGGAATAGGGTGAGAAGTGCCTGATTCTCTTAGAATGAGCGAAATTATCAGTATGTTGTAATTTTATTTCGTCAGGCGATTCGTCTGGCTTTTCGCATAGCAGCCTATTTTCGCTGAAGCTAAATCTTAAAGTTATTTCAGGTATATCCAGAGGTTAGGATTGAAACAATTGCATGAACTGGTCAATACGCTGGGGCAGGATCTGAAGCGCCGTTACGGTGAACGGGTACATAAACTAACGCTGCATGGTGGATTCAGTTGCCCGAACCGTGACGGTACGATTGGGCGGGGTGGATGTACTTTCTGTAATGTTGCTTCATTTGCCGATGAACAGACGCAGCATCAGAGTATTCGCGAACAGTTGACCGCACGGGCGGGAGAGGTTACGCGTGCCAGAAAATATCTGGCTTATTTTCAGGCTTATACCAGTACTTATGCTGAAGTTGAGCTGTTGAAGAATATGTATGAAGAAGCGCTTCGTTGTGCGGATGTGGTTGGTTTGTGCGTCGGAACCCGCCCGGACTGCGTTGCTGAGGGGGTTCTTGAATTGTTATCCGCTTATCGTGCCCGGGGCTATGAAGTCTGGCTGGAACTGGGGTTACAGACTGCTCATCTGCGAACCCTGAAACGGATTAACCGGGGACATGATTTTGGCTGTTATGATCAGATTACCAGACAAGCCCGGGCATTAGGATTGAAAGTCTGTACTCATCTGATTGTCGGACTGCCCGGTGAATCACAGGCGGATAACATGGAGACTCTGAATCAGGTTCTCGATACAGGTACGGATGGGATTAAATTACACGGACTGCATATTGTTGAAGGAAGTGTGATGGCTAAAGCCTGGCGTGCCGGCAGGCTGGAAGCCCCGGAACTGTCTCATTATGTAGCAACAGCCAGTGAGATGATTCGCCGGACACCAGCGGAAGTGATTTTTCACCGGGTATCGGCATCGGCCCGCCGTCCGACATTACTGGCTCCTCTATGGTGTGAAAACCGCTGGCTGGCGATGACTGAGATTGAGCGGACTCTGAACCGGGACGGTGCTCAGGGATCATTGACATCCCGGGAATTTACCTTTCCGCATGCTGATTGCATGTAGTGTAAGGCTTTCACAAATCAAGCAGGGAGAGAATTTTCTGTTTTTTCAGTGACGCAGCTATATATCTTACTCAATCGTATAGAGTATTTACGAAATAACTTGTTATTCTTATAAGAGGATTGTTAACAGAAGGTTGGATGAAATGCCGCAGCTGACATGGGACGATTATACTCAGTTGGAAATTGCACTTGGACTGGGCGGAATGAGTGCCGTACTCATTGGTATCGTCTTATGGATGTCATATCGCTGGAAGTTACGCCATTTGCATTCTATTTTCACCCATGCACCATGTGCACTGCTGATGATGTCCAGAAAAAGTCATCAGATTCTTTTTGCCAATGAATTGGCACAGCATGCGTTACAGTTGCAGATGCGGGGACGTCTTTTGCAGTTCTCTCCCTGGGTGAGTTCCTCTCTTCGCAAGCATTTCTCTGAACTGATTGATAAAAGTTATCAGGATCATACCCGGCAGTTTATTGACTGGCCGGTGGGTGAAGATAGTTCTGTACAGCTTGAGTTTCTGGCTAAGGAAACAGTATTTCAGGGACAGACGGCCTGGATGATTCAGATGTTAATTCACCATGAACTTGCAGAAGCAACCGGAGAAAGCGGTACGATTCGGGAGTCTGAACTGATGCAACAGCTCTGGGATTCAGCTCCGGATGCGATTGCCATTATTCAGGAGGATGGCTGCTGCCGCTCCTGTAATCTGTCATTTGCTCATCTGGTCGGGCAGGATGATGTTTCCGATGTGATCGGCCAGCGACTGACCTGGGTGGCTCAGGAACCATTTTTCCGGCAGTTGTTTGAACTGACGGAAAAGGATACTGATGCGCGGCAGCCGATCCGTTATATCGATCATCTCGAAAAAGAGCAACGTCAGTGGTTTGATATAGCAAAGTCGGTCTACCGTTCACCGGCTTCCAATCAGGTGTTGGCATTACTGATAGTACGGAATATTTCTGCCTGGTATTCGGGAGAAGAGACGGAGCAGACACTTAATGCCCACCGGATTAGTTCTTTCGACCAGCTTACCGGTATTGTCAGCCGGAACCGTTTTGACGAAACGCTGGAGACCCTATGGCATATTCACATCCGGGAGAAACAGCCATTGGCAGTTATTTTATGTGATGTGGACTGTTTTGACAGTTATAACCAGTATTATGGTGATGATAAGGGAAACGAAACCTTATGTAGTGTTGCTCTCGCCCTGCAACGAGTGATGAGTCGCTCTTCTGATTGTATTGCCCGGTATGACGGTGATACATTTGCCTTTATTTTACCCAATACGCACATTGATGGTGCCTGTTGGGTTGCTGAAAAGATTCATTCCGAGTTTAAACAGGTTCAGCTGCCGCATCCGGTTTCGGATGTTTCCAGCTATGTGACGGTGAGTATGGGGATTGTCTCTCTGGTGCCGAAAGCAAATGAACTGCCGGATCAGTTTGTTGCCTACGCGGGACAGGCGTTGCATCAGGCCAAAATTCAGGGACGTAATCGTACCTGTGTGTATTATGAATCACTGGGGAGGAAATGATTGATTTGTTGAACCCTGTCGGTGTCGGACGCCCTGAGTCCGAACGAGGTATTCCTGCCGAATTTAGCGCGATATCGTTGTCTGGAGCGTTTTAATGAAACCCATGAAAAATCTGGCTCAGTATTATGTCGACCTGTTGGTCAAGCTGGGGATTCTTCGTTTTTCCATTCTTTTAGCTCTGGCGCTGGTTGCCTTGGCTGTTGTTGTTCAGGTCGGTATTACGCTGGCACTGCATGGCTATGTCGATAATATCGATATTATCCGGTCAGTATTCTTCGGTCTGATCATTACACCCTGGGCGGTTTATTTTCTTTCGGTGGTGGTGGATCAGCTTGAAGAATCCAGACAACGGTTATCCAAACTGGTTGCGAAATTAAAAGATATGCGCTCCAGAGATCAGGAGCTGAACTATCAGTTACAACAGAATATTGCCAAGCTGAATCAGGAAATTGAGGAGCGTATTAAAGCGGAAGAAGCCAGAGAAGAAGCGATGGCTGATCTGGAAAACGAGGTTTACCAACGGGAGAAAACCCAGTTAGAACTGGCGGAACGGACGGCCTTACTCCGGTCTTTTATCGATGCATCTCCCGATTTGATTTATTACCGTAATGCTGACGGCATTTTCTCCGGCTGTAACCGGGCGATGGAAGAACTAACCGGAAAGAAAGAGAGAGAATTGGTTGGTCTGACACCGTGGGATGTTTACAGTGAGGAAATTGCCCAGCCTATTGTTGAAACCGATGAGCAGGTGTTTTCACAAAACTGCTCAATTACTTATGAACAGTGGCTGGAGTATCCGGATGGCAGAAAGAACTATTTTGAAATCAGGAAAGTCCCGTTTTACAGCAAAGAAGGCCGTCATTTGGGACTGGTCGGGTTTGGCCGGGATATTACCGAGCGTAAACGCCATGAAGAGTCACTGGAAAAAGCCAGCCGGGATAAAACCACGTTTATTGCGACGATCAGTCATGAATTAAGAACGCCTTTGAACGGAATCGTGGGTCTGAGCCGTATGCTGCTGGATACAACCATGACTCAGGAGCAGCGGAAGTATCTGCAAACAATCCATGTGAGTGCTGTAACTCTGGGGAATATTTTCAACGATATTATTGATATGGATAAGTTTGACCAGCGTAAGCTGGAGCTTTTCCCTCAGCCGTTGAATTTTGGGGAGTTTGTTTCCGAAATTGAAAGTCTGGCAGCATTGATGGCAGAGCAGAAAGGCCTGCGCTTTGATCTGGAAAGACTGACAGACCTGCCATGTGCCGTCTTGGTTGATGGCACAAGGTTACGTCAGGTGCTCTGGAATCTGCTGAGTAATGCGATGAAGTTTACCCGGGAAGGCGGCATTGTTATGACTGTGAGTACGGAGATCGAGAATGACTCCGTCCATATTGTCATGGATATTGAAGATACGGGAATTGGGATTCCTGAAGCGGATCTGGATAAAATCTTTGCTATGTATTATCAGGTGAAATCCGGCAAAGATAATCTTCATGCGGTGGGAACCGGGATTGGGCTGGCGGTATCACGACAACTGATCAATCTGATGGATGGTGATATCTCCGTAAGTAGTGAAGAAGGTTTTGGTAGTACTTTTACCGTCTCACTCAGCGTGCCTCTGGCTGATGATACGCAGTTGAAACCGCTAAAACCGTTATCACAGAAAAAACTAAACATTTTTATGGTGGAGGACATTGAGCTCAATGTCACTGTTGCGAAATCGTTGCTGGAAAGCCTGGGCCATTCTATAACCGTGGCAATGAGCGGTGAAGAAGCGAAACAAGCCTTTGTCCCGGAAGAGTATGACCTTGTGTTATTGGATATCCAGTTACCGGACATGACCGGCTTTGATGTAGCGCAGTTTTACCGGGAGCAATACGGTCAGGAATATCAATTGCCGCCGCTGGTGGCTTTGACTGCGAATGTATTGAAAGATAAGCGGGAATATCTGGAACAAGGCATGGATGATGCGATCAGTAAACCTCTTTCGGTTGTTGCCATTCAGGAGGTTATCAGCCGTTATTTTGGTTCTGACAGTGTTCCTGAAATGCAGCATTCGCATGACGAAGAAGAAGATAAGAAAAAAGACCAGTATGGTCGTATTCTGGATCTGGATATGTTGAGTTCTTATGTGGATATTGTCGGGACACAGCCGGTGCTGGACAGTATTGATATGTTTGAAGAAATGATGCCAGACTATCTGGATATTCTGGATTCAAACATGGTGGCAAAAGATCAGAATGGCATCGTTTCTGAGGCGCATAAGATTAAAGGTGCTGCCGGTTCTATCGGACTGGCCAGAATCCAGTCTGTTGCACAGAAAGCCCAGTCTCCGGAGGCGCCGGCCTGGTGGGAGAATATCACTGACTGGGTTGAAGAGATTAAAACTGAATACCGGCAGGATATTCAATTGTTGCGACAATGGCTGAATGAAAGATAACAGATAAAAAAACAAGCCTTCTGCGAGCAGTAGGCTTGTTCTATATGTAACTTATTCTGAGAAAAGTAAATTACTCTTCAATATCACCGCAGAATCGATATCCTTCACCATGAATGGTTGCGATAATCTCCGGAGTACCCGGTGTTGATTCAAAGTGTTTCCGGATCCGGCGAATCGTAACATCGACAGTACGATCATGAGGTTTCAGTTCACGCCCGGTCATTTTCTTCAGCAGATCTGCACGAGTCTGGATTTTGCCCGGATTCTCACAGAAATGAAGCAGAGCCCGGAATTCGGAGCGGGGAAGTTTATAGCTGTCACCATCTGGATTGATTAGTGAACGGCTATTGATATCCAGTTCCCAGCCATTGAAGACATACCGTTCAACAGAGCGTTTTTCTTCATGGACTGCATTTGAGTTCATCGAGCGGCTGAGAAGGTTGCGGGCACGGATTGTGAGTTCTCTGGGGTTAAACGGTTTGGTAATGTAGTCGTCGGCTCCGATTTCCAGGCCAAGAATTTTATCGACTTCATTATCACGACCGGTCAGGAACATCAGCGCAACATCAGCTTGTTCTCTTAGCTCACGGGCGAGGAGCAGACCATTTTTGCCGGGTAGGTTGATATCCATTATCACCAGATTGACTGATTTATCCGACAGAATATGGTTCATTTCTTCACCATTACTGGCTTCGTATACAGCGTATCCCTCTGCTTCGAATATACTCTTAAGAGTGTTACGAGTGACTTGCTCGTCTTCAACGATAAGAATCTGCGGGGTTTGCATCGGCGGTACCTAATTTGTGAAAAATTTGTACTAAATATAGAACTTATTATTGGTAATATATAACACACCATTAATGATATGTTGATAAAAAATCAAAGTATTCATAAAGAATACAACATGCTCATTGTCCCGCCATCCGTGGATGTGTGCTGCAAGGTGCTCCGTAACCTTGTTTGATTTTGTTGTTTGTTGCGACGGATTTTATATTGTTAACAGCATGCTAACAACGGTAGATTGTTAATACCAAACAGTTTGTTGATTTATGTCAAGAGACGAGTTTTTCTGAAACATGGGGATTTCCATGAGGTTGGTATGGGGCAAAAACATGTAATTGATGATGTGCTATGGCAAGCTTATGCATCCACACATTTTCTTTTTTATCAGGATTTTAATGTGCCAGAGTATGCGATTATTACGGCATGGAACCCGAAAAGCCGATTGTTGTCTTATCAGGATAATCGATCAAATAATGAGCAGTTGTGTCAGTGCTTCAGCGACAATTATTGGGCGATGGTTTTAGCCGGAGATAAGGCTTTTGAATGGGTAGAAGAGAGCTTTGCGGTTGCAATTTGTCTGGAATTAGCTTTGAATCTAGCCCGACAGTTTGAACAGAATGCGATTTTTTATGTCCGGGACGAGACTGTTTTCCTGCATTCCTGTATAGACTCCCGATGCGATGAACTGGGAGCGTTGTCCGAAAGAATTTATGTGTCCGGCTGACTGATTTCCGCATGACGGTCCGGCTGGTGGATATACCAGTTGTGATATGTGGACGGTGAGCCGTGCACCAACAAATTTTAAGATAATATATCATGGAGGAATGATGAGAGATATAACACCAGATCTTTGCGATAAGTATGAGTCACAGGTGACTCTGCTTGATCTGCCTTTACAGAACTTCGGGCAGAGAAGTGCATTTTGGGGAGAGATTGTCACAGTTCGCTGTTACCACGACAACTCAAAAGTAAGAGATCTGCTTCAGCAAGACGGCAAAGGAAAAGTGCTGGTTGTCGACGGGCATGGGTCATGCCAGAAAGCCTTATTGGGTGACCAGATTGCATATGAAGCGGTTAAAAACGGATGGGAAGGCATTATTGTTTACGGTGCCGTACGGGATGTAGTTGCTCTGTCTGAGCTGGACCTTGGTGTGAAAGCCTTAGGTGTCTGCCCGTATAAGACAGAGAAAAGAGATGCCGGGCGGGTTAATGTAACTCTTTCAATGATGAATCAGATGGTTCAGCCCGGAGACTACATTTATGCCGACTGGAACGGAATTCTGCTTGCGGAACAGCCATTGGAAGTCAACTGATCTCAATTCTGTCCAGTCAGGTTTCATCAGGGGAAAGTCGTGAAGAATCTATTTTTAGCGTATTTTTTGCCGATAAAGTAAAAAAAGATAACTTTTCATTGACTCGTCCCCTAAAAATAAGGTAAACGTAGAGCAACGTTATCGTATTGAGTCGAAGTTAAAATGACATTCAGCCAGCCAGTAGTAATGATTACCACCATTATTATTACCGACATTACCAATGTTGGGGCAGGCTGCTGAGCGAAAGAACTTCAAAAAAAGGCCTGTATCCCGAAAGATACAGGCCTTTTTTTATACCATTTAATCATACTGGAGGAAGGGATGCGTGTATTAAAATTTGGTGGGTCGTCTTTGGCCGATGCCGACCGGTTTTTACGAGCTGCACAAATTATCGCAAACAATGCCCGGCAAGAAGATGTCTCTGTGGTGCTTTCAGCTCCAGGGAAAACGACCAACAAATTAGTTGCGGTGATCGAATCTGCACAGCAAAGAGGTGAGGCCGGATTACAGATTGCCGAGCTTGAATCGTCTTTTCACACCTTATATCAGGATATTCAGGCCGAAGTGCCGAATATTAATGGTGATGTGTTTGCTGATGCTGTTCGTCAGTCGATGTCTCAGCTGCGCAATTATGTTCATGGCATAGGGCTGTTGGGAACCTGTCCGGATCATGTCAATGCACGAATCATCAGTAAAGGTGAACGTATCTCTATCCAACTGATGAAAGCTGTTCTGGAAGCCAAAGGACACGATGTCAGTTTGATTGACCCGGTGAAATATCTGCAAGCCAACGGTAGTTATCTGGAAGCGATGGTCGATGTGGATGCGTCAACCGAAAACTTTAAACAGTCCCCGCTTCCTCAGAATCATGTTCACATCATGCCTGGCTTTACTGCGGGGAACTCAAAAGGTGAATTGGTTTGTCTGGGACGTAACGGCTCGGATTATTCCGCTGCTGTTCTGGCTGCATGTCTGCGAGCTGAATGCTGTGAGATCTGGACGGATGTTGATGGGGTTTATAACTGTGATCCCCGCTTGGTCAATGATGCCCGTCTGTTGAAATCACTGAGTTATCAGGAGGCGATGGAGTTGTCTTACTTCGGAGCTTCAGTATTGCACCCGAAAACAATCGCACCGATCGCACGTTTCCATATTCCATGTCTGATTAAAAACAGTTTTAACCCTCAGGGGGCGGGAACTCTTATCGGTCAGGATACCGGAGAAGATAAGTTACCGATCAAGGGAATCACGACGCTTAATGACTTAACTATGGTCAATGTCTCTGGCCCTGGTATGAAAGGGATGGTCGGTATGGCTAGCCGGGTATTTGGTACTATGTCCGCTGCCGGTGTTTCCATTGTATTGATTACTCAGTCTTCATCTGAATACTCAATCAGTTTCTGTATCGAATCTCAGGATAAAGAGAAAGCGAAGCGGGCGTTGTCTGAAGCGTTTGAGCTGGAATTAAAAGATGGCCTGCTGGAACCGGTTGATTTTATGGATGATCTGGCGATCGTAACACTGGTCGGTGACGGTATGAGAACAGCCCGGGGGATTGCATCTCAGTTTTTCTCGTCTCTGGCTGAAGTTCACATCAATATTGTTGCGATTGCTCAGGGATCGTCTGAGCGGGCCATTTCTGCGGTTATTCCTGAAGATAAGATTTCTGAAGCGATCAAAGCATGTCATGAAAACTTATTCAATTCAAAACATTATCTGGATGTGTTTGTTGTCGGTGTTGGTGGTGTTGGTGGCGAGCTGGTTGATCAAATCAACCGTCAGCAGGAAAAGCTGGCCTCGAAAGGGATTATTATCCGGGTTTGTGGACTGTCGAATAGCAAAGGGATGCTGTTAGATGCGGAAGGTCTTCCTCTGGATGACTGGCGTCAGCGTTTGCAAGAAGGCGCATCCGAGTCATTCAGCCTGGCTCGTCTGATTGCTCTGGTACAACGGAATCATATCATTAACCCGGTATTGGTTGACTGTACTTCGAGTGAAGTGATTGCCAATCAATACGTTGATTTCCTCAGTGCAGGTTTCCACGTTGTAACCCCGAACAAACGGGCCAATACTGCCAGTATGGCTTACTATCAGCAACTCCGTGAGGTTTCAAGAAACTCCAGACGTAAACTGATGTATGAGACAACCGTGGGTGCTGGTCTGCCGGTTATTGAGAATCTACAAAACCTGATTGCTGCCGGTGATGAACTGGAACGTTTCAACGGCATTCTGTCTGGTTCTCTGTCATTTATTTTCGGTAAACTGGATGAAGGACTGACTTTAAGTCAGGCAACCGGAATTGCTAAAGATAAAGGCTTTACTGAGCCGGATCCCCGGGATGACCTGTCAGGAATGGATGTTGCACGTAAGTTATTGATTCTGGCCCGTGAATCCGGAATGAAACTTGAGCTGAACGATATTGAAGTTGATCAGGCGCTTCCACCGGGTTTTGATGCTTCTGGAAGTGTTGAGGAATTTATGGCACGTCTTCCTCAGGCGGATGGATATTTTACTGAGCTTTGTGCAAAAGCTGCTGCTGAAGGCAAAGTGTTACGTTATGTCGGAGAAATTGCGGATGGCCGTTGCCGTGTTCGTATTGCTCAGGTGGATGAAGACGATCCGATGTTTAAAATAAAAGATGGCGAGAATGCACTGGCATTCTACAGTCGTTATTATCAACCGATCCCTCTGGTTCTGAGAGGATATGGTGCAGGAACAGAAGTGACGGCCGCAGGTGTTTTTGCGGATGTAATGCGCACACTAGGCTGGAAATTAGGGGTTTAATTTTATGAGCACACAACAAGAAAGTGTGGTTGTTTATGCACCGGCTTCAATCGGGAATGTCAGCGTCGGATTTGATGTTTTAGGTGCAGCGGTTTCTCCGGTAGACGGAACATTGCTGGGAGACCGGGTTGAAGTAAAAGCAGGAGAAACGCCTTTTTCATTACAAGCAACCGGTCGTTTTGTGGATAAACTGCCAAGTAATCCTCAAGAGAATATCGTTTATGACTGTTGGGTTGTTTTTGGCCGGGAACTGAAAAAGAAAGCGGTTGATTTAAAACCTGTTGAAATGACCCTTGAGAAGAATATGCCAATCGGGTCAGGTTTAGGTTCGAGTGCATGTTCCATTGTTGCGGCGCTGGATGCGCTGAACCAATTCCACGGTAATCCACTGAATGAAACAGAACTACTCGCACTGATGGGAGAAATGGAAGGCCAGATCTCTGGTGGTGTCCATTATGACAATGTTGCACCGTGTTATCTCGGCGGAGTGCAACTGATGGTCGAAGAGCTGGGAATTATCAGTCAGGAAGTTCCCTGCTTCGATGATTGGTTCTGGGTCATGGCTTATCCGGGGATTAAAGTATCTACTGCTGAGGCTAGAGCGATTCTGCCAGCACAATACCGGCGTCAGGATATTATTGCTCATGGCCGCTATCTGGCTGGATTCATTCATGCATGTCATTCAAATCAGCCGGAGTTGGCAGCAAAAATGATTAAAGACGTGATTGCAGAACCATACCGTGAGAAACTATTGCCCGGTTTTGCTGCTGCTCGTCAATATGCGGCTTCGGCTGGCGCTTTAGCAACTGGAATTTCCGGCAGTGGTCCGACGCTGTTCAGCGTTTGCCGGGAGAAAGAAGTTGCAGAACGTGTAGCCCAGTGGCTGATACAAAATTATGTACAGAATGAAAATGGATTCGTCCATATTTGTCGCCTGGATAAGCAAGGCTCCAAACAGACAGGAAGTAAGCTATGAAGCTTTATAATATTAAAGAGAACGATGAACAGGTTTCTTTTGGTCAGGCGGTCCGTCAGGGGCTTGGCCGGAATCAGGGATTATTTTTTCCATCAGAACTGCCTCGCTTTGAAGATATTGATGGGTTGCTGGCTGAGGATTTCGTATCCCGCAGTGCAAAAATTCTATCGGCTTTGATTGGTGATGAATTGTCACCAGAAACTGTAAAATCTTTGGTTGGCAATGCATTTCAGTTTGCAGCACCGATTCAGAAAGTGAAAGATCAGGTCTATGCTCTGGAGCTGTTCCACGGTCCGACGCTGGCATTTAAAGATTTCGGTGGCCGTTTTATGGCTCAGTCTCTGGCTGCCGTATCTAATGGCGGAAAAATTACCATTCTGACTGCGACTTCAGGAGATACCGGAGCTGCGGTTGCCCATGCTTTTTATGGAATGGACAATATTCAGGTTGTGATCCTGTATCCGAAAGGGAAAATCAGTCCGTTACAGGAAAAACTGTTCTGTACTCTAGGCAAAAATATTCATACCGTTGCAATTCACAGTGATTTTGATGCTTGTCAGGCATTGGTGAAGAAAGCATTTGATGATCAGCAACTTCGTGATGAAGTTGGCTTGAATTCTGCCAATTCAATAAACATTAGCCGACTGATGGCTCAGATCTGTTACTACTTTGAAGCTGCTGCGCAGATGACGAAAGAGGAACGTGAAAATCTGGTTGTGTCTGTACCGAGTGGTAACTTTGGTAACCTGACTGCCGGTATGTTGGCAAAAGCTCTGGGGCTGCCAATTAAGCGTTTTATTGCGGCAACCAATGTGAATGACACGGTGCCACGTTATCTGGAAACAGGTAAATGGGAACCGAAAGCAACAATTGCTACCACATCGAATGCGATGGATGTCAGTCAGCCAAACAACTGGCCTCGGATCGAAGAACTGTGCCGTATTCAGGGCTGGGGACTGGAAACTATAGGGAAAGGTGCTGTTACTGATGAGCAGAGTGCCGAATCAGTACGTGATCTTCATGCTTTGGGTTATCTGTGTGAACCACATGGTGCCATTGCTTACCGGACATTAGATGAGCAATTGCAACCGGGAGAAACCGGACTATTCCTCTGTACTGCGCATCCGGCTAAATTTAAAGAAGTTGTCGATGACATTCTGGAAACGGATATTCCTTTGCCAGGGCCGTTGGCAAAACATGCTGAAATGGCATTGCTTTCTGAAGAGCTTGATGATGATTTTGATGCCCTGAAAGAGATTTTGCGCCGGGTCCAGAAATAAGTCTTATAGAAAACAGAAAAGAAAACGGCACCCAGATATGGTGCCGTTTTTTATGTCATGTATGTACAGTAAGACATGACTCTTGAGCAGGCTCGATCTCCGCGATTACAGTGTTTCGGTGAAAGTCCGGGCGATTACATCGCGCTGTTGCTCTGGAGTCAGTGAATTGAAACGAACTGCGTAGCCTGACACACGAATCGTCAGTTGCGGGTATTTTTCCGGATGTTCAACAGCATCTTCAAGTGTTTCACGACGGAGTACATTGACATTCAGATGCTGACCACCTTCAATTCGTGGCGCTTTTTCGATGGCGAGTTCACGGGATTCATATTCACCGAGATCGCTGGCAGGAATGATTTGGTCATATTGATAACCAGCAGTTGCCGCCATACAACGTGCTTCGTTTTTTTCCTGATCAAGAAGCCAGATAGAGTTGACCAGTTCATCATTCGCTGCTTTTGTAATTTGGATACCCTGAAGCATTGCTTTCTCCTCATCCACATTTGTGGCGCTGATTGGTGTTAACTTTCAAAATAAGTTGAGCTGATTACTATATAGCAATTAACCACTTTTATTGTATTGATTTAAGTCAAAAAATAACAACTAAATTTGTGTTTGTGACTGCAAATTCTTTGATTTTTGTCAATAAGTCATTAAAAAATATGAAATTAAAATTTTTTTAAATATTAAAAAAGTTTTTAATAATTATTTTGTCGTAATTTTACTACATTTTTCCATTGTGAAAGAAACTGGTGAATAGGACATTGAGGGGATAGAAAAAAGAATGAAAGACCAGAAATTCATCGGAGCACATGTTTCTGCTGCCGGAGGTGTTGAGAATGCGCCGTTACGCGCATATGAAATCGGTGCTAATGCTTTTGCACTTTTTACTAAAAATCAACGGCAATGGCAGGCGAAACCGTTGTTACAAAGTTCCATCCGTGCCTTTCAGGAAAATTGCCGGAGATATGGATTTGAGCCTCAGCATATTCTGCCGCATGACTCTTATTTAATTAATCTGGGGGCACCGGAAGCTGAGAAGCTGGAGAAGTCCAGAAATGCTTTTGTTGACGAGATGGAACGTTGCCGGATGCTTGGACTTCGTCTGCTGAACTTCCATCCCGGGAGTCATCTGAATCAGATCAGTGAAGAAGAGTGTCTGGCTAAAATTGCAGATTCAATTAATCTGGCACATCAACAGGTACCGGATGTGATTGCCGTGATTGAAAACACTGCGGGGCAGGGAAGTAATCTGGGGTGGCGGTTTGAACATCTGGCCCGGATCATCGAACTGGTTGATGATCAGGAACGGGTCGGCGTTTGCCTCGATACCTGCCATTTATTTGCCGCCGGGTATGATTTGAGAACGGAAGAGGCTTGTCAGCAGACATTTCATGAGTTTGATCAACGTGTTGGAATGCACTACCTCAGGGCAATGCATCTTAATGATTCAAAAATAGAGTTAGGCGGACTGGTTGATCGTCATCATTCTCTGGGGCAGGGTAAGATCGGATGGTCTTGTTTCGAGTATATAGCCCAAGATACTCGCTTTAATGGTATCCCGTTGATCTTGGAAACAATTCAGCCAGATTTATGGCCGGATGAGATTCAGAGCTTGCGTGATTACGCTTCGGGTGTAGCCGAAACAAAGTGAATGGATAAATTGGCATATTTTTTTCATGGGATATGAGGTGAATTTTATTTTCCATTTGTGTCTGGAGGTTTTTATGTCATTCACTACAAATTCAATATCCCGTCCCGCATCTCCTTTGCCAACGCCGAATCGTCATGTTACCGGTCAGGGGCATCATCGCGGGGTTCCGCCTCGTGGCAGATAAGCAGGAATTACATTTTGCCAGTGCAACTTGATTCTTTTTGTGAGTAGAATAGTGCCATTCTGTACACTATTTTAGGATGGCGCATGACAAATTCACTGAGCTGGCACGATGTAATCGGAGCGGAAAAGCAGCAACCATATTTTCAGGAAACGATGGCCTACGTTGAGAGTGAGCGTCACAAAGGAAAGGTTGTTTATCCACCGGCGAAAGATGTATTTAATGCTTTTCGCTATACTGAGTTCAGTGATATTAAGGTCGTTATTCTGGGACAGGATCCTTATCATGGCCCGAATCAGGCTCATGGCCTCTGCTTTTCTGTATTACCTGGAGTGAGAACGCCACCATCGCTGGTCAATATGTATAAAGAACTGGCTCAGGATATTCCTGGCTTTTCAATACCTGAGCATGGTTACCTGAAGAGCTGGGCTGAGCAGGGGGTTTTTCTTCTCAATACAGTTCTGACCGTTGAGCAGGGTAAAGCTCATTCACATGCTGGAACCGGATGGGAAACTTTTACCGATCAGGTCATTGCAGCGATTAATGATCATGCACAGAACGTTGTTTTCTTGTTGTGGGGTTCTCATGCACAGAAAAAGGGACGTTTCATTGATCGTGCCAGACATTGTGTTCTGACCGCTCCTCATCCTTCACCACTGTCGGCACATCGCGGATTTCTTGGCTGTGGTCATTTTTCTAAGACAAATCAGTATCTTTGTGAGAATGGAAAGACACCCATCAACTGGCAGCCCGTTCTGGATTAAGGTTGAAGCGAAGATAAATTGCGGTTTTTACGACCAGAATCAAAACAGTTCCCCGATAAGTTATATACAATTTGTTTACCACATTATGAACCGGAGAGGCGACATGATGATAGAACGGATTCGACGGGAACATGGTTATATGACCCGTTTGCTGGCAATTCTTAAGCGGAAGCTGCAAAGACTTCAGAATGAAGAAACAGTCAATTATTCCCTGATTAAAGAGATTGTTGACTATTTGAGTACTCATTCAGAATCTGCACACCATCCGAAAGAGGATTTAATTTACCAGTACTATATGCAGAAGTACGGTGAAAGGGAGTATATCGCTGATCTGGAAGCTGACCACCGGCATCTATCTGAAAAGACACATGAATTCCTGGGAGTCATCGACATGATTCTACAGGATGTTATTGTCCCGCAGGATGTCTTTATCAATCAGTTATCTGATTTCATTATTGAACAAAAACGTCATTTGGATCTTGAAGAGAGGGATATTCTGCCGCTGATCAAACAGACCTTTACGGTTGAAGACTGGCAGCATGTTGAGGGGCAATGGACACAAAACGAAGATGATCCCGTTTTTGGTGAAACCATTGCCGATCGATACAAACAGCTTGCCCAACTCGTCAGAGACGAGCAACTGGAAGAACACTGATATGAAAAAGGTTCCCTAGGGAACCTTTTTAGTGTCTCAGATATCGATATCGTCTAATTCCAGGCTGATATCCATGTCCATCAGTTCTTTCTGCAGACGCCGTTTATCGCGTATTGCTTCTATTTCTCTCCACATTCGCTTTGCTGGTTTAGAGCGGGTTACCCGGATTTTACTGATCTCTTTTTCAAGTAAATCTTCAAAGTGCAAATCATCCATAATTAGCCTCTTTTACTTTGTCTGCTCTATATTGAGTCTTAAATATCACAACTGAAGTCAGTGTATCTATGATATGTTTCTCATTTGTTTCGATTTGATGACTTATTTCTGAACGAATATCCCTATTTTTGT
The DNA here is from genome assembly GCF_024346955.1 of Vibrio mangrovi. NCBI lineage: Bacteria > Pseudomonadati > Pseudomonadota > Gammaproteobacteria > Vibrionales > Vibrionaceae > Vibrio > Vibrio mangrovi. The sequence continues at coordinate 865,011 of NZ_AP024883.1, forward strand.
CTGAGTAAAATTAAATTGTATATTTTTTGTTCTATCGAACGCTGGGAAATGGATTAAATTTTTCTGATATTGTTAACAAGTTTTGTTGAGGGAGAGATGACCAAGCCAGTTTTGGCGGTTTTGATTCAAGCGAGTCGGATTGCTTATTACAGGTAATTGTCAATATTGGCTAGATCGCTTGAATAACGCAATTCCCTACTTTTATCATGGCTCTAAAATTCGCTTCTTTTCGGAAATTTGTAAAGCATTATTTTAAATTTTTGTTGTTTTTTTGTTCTTTCTTGTAATGGATTGTTGTGAAATTGATTATAAAAATAGGATTTGGGCATAGTGTTGTGTATTGATTTTTTGTTCGTTCGATAGCATTATCTCCCGCGCTGAGTGAATGTGTTTGCTATTTATTCGGATATATATGCCAGGAACAGGGATTGTTACCAACAACTATAAAGCAGGGAAGTATCAGGTGATAGTGATAGAGCAAGGCTTTGCTCTGAACTCTTGAAGAGGTTCTCGTGACAGACTTAATCAACTTATTGAATGACCTGCTTTGGGGGTCAATCCTTGTTTATTTATTGGTGGGAGTCGGGATTTATTTTACCGTCCGGCTTGAGTTTATCCAGATTCGTCATTTCCGCCATATGTTCAGTGTGCTGAAAAATAGCCGTAAGGCCGATAATGCAGGTATTTCGTCTTTTCAGGCATTGTGTACCAGTCTCGCGGCCAGAGTCGGAACAGGAAATATGGCTGGCGTGGCTGTCGCACTGACTGCCGGTGGACCGGGAGCAATTTTCTGGATGTGGATGACAGCTATGGTCGGTATGGCGACTTCCTTTGCGGAAAGCTCGCTGGCTCAGCTGTATAAAACCAAAGACCGGGATGGTAATTATCGTGGCGGACCGGCCTATTACATGGAAAAAGGTCTGGGAATGCGCTGGATGGGCGTGTTGTTCTCGATTTTCCTGATGATTGCATTCGGCTTGGTTTTCAATGCCGTGCAAGCCAACTCGATTACCAATGCGCTGAATACCGCTTTTGGTTATGAGCCGGAGTATATTGGTTCCGGAATCGTGATTTTATCCGCGTTCGTTATTTTTGGTGGTATTCGGAAAATTGCCCGGACAGCCGAATTGATCGTTCCACTGATGGCCATTGCTTATCTGGCAATTGCGATTTTCATTCTGCTGACGAACATTGAAAAGCTTCCGGCAGTATTCAGCCTGATTTTCAAAAGTGCTTTTGGTTTTCAGGAAGCCGCCGCTGGAGGTCTGGGTTATATGGTTGCTCAGGGAATGATCAATGGCGTCAAACGGGGATTGTTCTCAAATGAAGCCGGTATGGGATCTGCGCCGAATGCAGCAGCAACAGCCACACCATATCCGCCACACCCTGCATCTCAGGGGTATGTGCAGATGTTGGGTGTCTTTATCGATACGATTGTGATCTGTTCTGCCACTGTAGCCATTATTCTGATGTCCGGTGAATATGTTCCTCATGGTGAAATTACCGGAATTGAATTAACGCAGCGTGCACTGGATTCTCAGGTCGGTGGGTGGGGCAGTATTTTTGTTGCCTTTGCAATCTTCTTTTTTGCTTTCACATCGATTATTGCCAACTATTCGTATGCAGAGACCAATCTGGTTTTCCTTGAGCATAATAACAAAAAAGGATTGGCTATCTTCCGCATTGTGTTCTTAGGGATGGTTATGTTCGGCTCTTTAGCAACACTGCCGACAGTCTGGGCAATGGCTGACGTCTCTATGGGATTAATGGCGATTGTGAACCTGATTGCGATTCTGTTGCTGTCGGGAATTGTGATTAAACTGGCCAAAGATTATAACCGTCAGCTGAAAGCCGGGAAAATACCGACATTTGATGTGAATGATTATCCCGAACTTCAGTCCCAACTGGAAGAAGGTATCTGGGAACAATCTAAAGACTAATTATTGGTTTTGCCGATAACATATATTGAGAGAGCCATGCAGACAATGCATGGCTTTTTTTGTAGGCTATGCGTATGTCATGTCAATGCTACAAATAAACTGATTATCCGCAGACCAAAATTAATGGCATTGGTATAACCTCAGGACGCAGGAGTTGGTGTATTTTATGAGTTACTGTTGTGTCAGAGAATGATAATAAATCCGAAAAAATCAGCCAAGAAAGGAACAGCGCATGTTAATTGTCGTTTCACCCGCCAAAACACTGGACTATGAATCCCCTTTAGTTACCGACAAACATACGATGCCTGAATTGCTGGAACATTCAGAAGATTTAATCAACGTTTGCCGTCAGTTGACGCCTGCCGATATCGCATCTCTGATGAAAGTGAGCGATAAGATTGCAGGTCTGAATGTAGCCCGCTTTGCTCAGTGGAGTAATACATTCTCTTTTGAGAATGCCCGTCAGGCCATTCTTGCGTTTAAAGGTGATGTCTATACAGGGCTTGATGCTGAAAGCTTATCTGATGATGATTTGGACTACGCACAGCAGCACCTGCGGATGTTATCCGGACTTTATGGTGTGTTGAAACCTCTGGATCTGATGCAGCCTTACCGGCTGGAAATGGGCACGAAGCTGGCAAATCCAAGAGGGAGCAACTTATATCAGTTCTGGGGCAATGTGATTACTGAGACTCTGAATCAGGCGATTGAGGCTCAGGGAGATAATATTCTGGTGAATCTGGCATCGAATGAATATTTCAAAGCTGTTCAGGTCAAAATGCTTGATGCTCAGGTGATTACTCCGGTATTTAAAGATTGTAAAAACGGGCAGTATAAGGTGATTAGTTTCTACGCCAAAAAAGCCAGAGGAATGATGGCTCGCTATATCATTGAGAACCGGATTGATTCTGTTGAAGGTCTGTTGGCTTTCGATGTCGCCGGTTATTATTATGAGGCCGGAGAATCGACACCGACTGAATTGGTTTTCAAACGGGAAGAACAGTAAATTTCTTCGGAGGAAGGGGGGGTATGTTACGCTGGTTGAAACGTTGTCTGGTCCGTTACGATAACTGGTGCCGGCGTATGGGATTAACGCCGGAGCAAAAAAGGAGTTGTGTGCCTTACCGGAGTGAGATGACAGATGCAAAGCAAAAGCATGGAAAAGATAGTTAAGCCGCGCTTGTTCGATACTCACTGCCATTTTGATTTTCAGCCGTTTCAGTCTGATACTGCGTTGTCCTGGCAGCAGACTTATGATGCCGGTGTAACCCGGCTCCTGATTCCTTCTGTTGGTATGAATAACTGGGATGCGGTGAAAAAACTGACCACCATGGCACCTCAGCAGCTATTTTATGCACTCGGTTTTCACCCTTATTTTTTAACGACTGATACTGGTTTTATGACTGGCACCGGTTCAATGACTGACGGCGGCGCTATGAATCTCCGGGAGCGGATTTCCTGTCTGGAAGCTTATCTGGCTGAGCACGACGAAAATTGTGTGGCGATTGGTGAATGCGGACTGGATGCGATTGTCGATGTGCCGCTCTCTTCTCAGGAAGAAATATTCATAGCGCAGTTGAGTGTAGCCAGAGATGCCGGGTTACCGGTTATTCTGCACAGCAGAAAGACTCAGGCACGTCTGTTACAACTTCTCAAACAGCATAAATTTACTCAGGGTGGAGTTCTTCATGCTTTCTCAGGAAGTGAGCAACAGGCTCAGGCATTTATTCAACTGGGATTTAAAATCGGGGTCGGTGGCGTGATTACTTACCCTCGGGCAGCAAAAACACGCCGGACTGTGGCCCGGTTACCTCTCGATGCTTTAGTGCTGGAAACTGATGCGCCGGATATGCCGCTGTATGGGTTGCAGGGGCAGGATAACCATCCGAAGTATTTGCCGCTGGTTCTGCAGGAACTGGCTCAGTTGAGAGCATGTAGTATCACAGATATTGCTGAAACGTTATGGTTTAACAGCCATCAGATCTTTGGCCTTCATTGTTCCTGAAAAAGCTCTTCCGGCAAGCCGGAAGAGCCTGGTCAGAAATAAAACGCTATTCGCGTTCTTTGGTATAAGGAACGCCAATGGCTTTTGGTGCAATCGCTTTGCCGATAAATCCGGCAAGCAGGAAGACTGTCAGCAGGTAAGGCAGGGCTTCGATGGCCTGAACCGGGATTGGGAAATCTCCGATGCTGACACCCTGAAGGCGAATTGCCAGTGCATCGAGGAAACCGAACAGCAGACAAGCGCTCATTGCCGTCATTGGACGCCATTTGCCGAAGATTAACGCAGCCAGCGCCATATAGCCCTTACCGGCACTCATATTCGGAATAAACTGGGCCGTTTGTCCGACAGAAAGGTAAACACCGCCCAGACCGACGAGGATGCCACACAGAACCATTGCACCATAACGCATCCCAACGACCGAGATTCCTGCTGTATCAACCGCAGCCGGTGCTTCTCCGACTGCTCTCAAACGTAAGCCGAATTTAGTTTTGAACAGAACATACCACGACAGTGGAACAATCACGAACGCCATATATTCAATGATGGAATGACCACTGAGCAGCTCTGAGTAAAGCAATCCGATGACCGGGGTGTTGGCAAGTGCATCGGCACCCGGCAGATGGATTGGTGCAAAACGGGCAGCACCGCTCAGAGCTGGTGTCTGGCCGCCTTGGTGGAACCAGTAACGTCCGAGGGTGATTGTCAGGCCGGTTGCTAAGATGTTGATTGCCATACCACTGACGACCTGATCGCCTTTATGTGTGATAGAAGCAAAACCATGTAGCAGGGCAAGCAGAACGGATATCGCCACACCGGCAAGAAGCCCCAGCCAGGCCGAACCGGTTACATGAGCAACGGCAGCTCCGGCAAACGCTGAGGACAGCAGTTTTCCTTCCAGAGCAATATTCACCACCCCTGAGCGTTCACTGAACATCCCTGCCAGTGAAGCCAGAATCAGGGGCGTCGCCACACGAATGGTGGCATCAAGCATCAGGATTATCGTTTCAAACATCATTACGCTCCCTGTTTTTGTGTGCTGAACAGACGCAGATAAGTTCGTTCAAGTGTGGGTCTGAACATGTGTTCTAATGCTCCGGAGAACAGAATCACCAGCCCTTGCAAAACAACGACAATATTGCGGTCTACGCCGTATTCAAAGCTCAGTTCCGCTCCACCCTGATACAGGAAACCGAACAGTAGACTGGCAAGCAGCACACCAACCGGATGGTTACGTCCCATCAGGGCAACTGCGATTCCGGTAAAGCCAAAGCCTTCGACAAAATTGAGCTTAATCTGGTGAAGTTCACCCTGTAGAACATTAATGCCAAAAAATCCGGCCAGCATGCCTGAAATCAGCATAGTGATGACAATCACTTTGACATAGCTGATACCAGCATAAGCTGCTGCCGAAGCATTAGATCCGATAGCACGAATTTCATATCCCCAGCGGGTGTGCCAGATAAACAGCCAGACCAGCACACAGCACAATAATGCAAAAATGAAACTGAGATTTAAGGGACTGGAAGCCATCTGAATACCGAATACAGCCAGAATGTCATGCATCTTCGGTAACCAGCTTCCGGCTGCGAAGACCCGGCTTTCTGTTGCCATGGTATTCTCCGGTTTGAGAATATCCACCAGCAAATAAGCCATCAGAGAGGCTGCGATAAAGTTGAACATGATTGTTGTAATAACAATATGTGAACCTCTTTTGGCCTGCAGATAGGCAGGAATAAATGCCCAGGCGGCACCAAATAGTCCTCCGGCCAGGACGGCACACGGAAATACAATATACCAGGGTGCATATTCTCCCAGAGTCAGGCAGATCAGTCCGACACCTAAACCACCGATATAAGCCTGACCTTCGACACCGATATTAAATAGTCCGGCATGATAGGCGACGGCGACGGCTAATCCGGTGAAGACAAAGCCCGTGGTGTAATAAAGTGTATAGCCGATACCTTCGGCATAGCCGAATGCTCCGGTCCACATGACTTTAATCGCATCAAGTGGATTGATTTCAATATAAATAAATAACAGGGCTGAGACTAAAAATGCGACCATGACATTGATCGCCGGGAGAAGTCCAATCGTCACCCAGGCAGGAACTTTGACCTGACTCATGCATTGTCTCCTTGATTTGCAGGGTTGCCGATATGATCAGGAACGATATTGGCCATCATCAGCCCCAGTGTTTTTTCATCGGCCTGATCTGCACTGATTTCTCCAACGATAGCGCCATCGAAGACCACAATGATTCTGTCAGCCAGAGTCAGAATTTCATCAAGTTCAACCGAGACCAGAAGAACCGCTTTTCCTGCATCCCGGCAGGCAATGATCTGCTGGTGAATATATTCGATTGCTCCAATATCAACCCCGCGAGTCGGCTGACCGATCAGCAACACATCCGGGTTTTCTTCCATTTCCCGGGCAATCACCAGTTTTTGCTGGTTTCCGCCGGAAAAGTTGGCCGTTTTCAGGTTGATATCATTCGGGCGAACATCCCACTTCTTCATGCTTTCCTGACAGATTTGAGCAATCGCCTGTTTATTCTGGAGTAACCCTTTGTTGTATTTAGGCAGGTGATGATAACCAAGGATATAGGCTTCCTGTGCCTCAAATTTATTGATCAAGCCCTGTTTATGGCGATCTTCGGGAATATGGCCGACACCCATAGCCCGAATTTGTTGAGGATCAGCTGGATTATCTGCGTCGATGGTATGACCGTTTAAGGATATCTGACCTTCGGTTGGGGTTAGCATACCGGAAAGAAGTCCCAGAATTTCTGACTGACCATTGCCTGAAACCCCGGCGATTCCGACCAATTCCCCTTCACGAACAGAAAAACTGATATCTTTTACTCGCTTCACACCGGAGCTGTCGATATAACTGAGTTTTTCTACGCGGATCAGCTCTTTTTTCGGTTGAGCTGCTTCTTTATCAACTTTTAATCTGACTTTTCGTCCGACCATAAGCTCGGCAAGCTCTTCTTTATTAGTTGCCGCTGTTGCGACATGGGCAACCATCTGTCCCTGACGCATAACGGAAACATTATCTGTAATTGCCAGAACTTCCCGGAGTTTGTGGGTAATGATGATAACGGTTGTTCCCTGACTACGCAGTTTATCCAGAATCGCGAATAAGTGATCGGCTTCCTGAGGCGTTAAAACACCGGTCGGCTCATCAAGAATCAGAATCCTGGCATCCCGGTAGAGAGCTTTGAGGATCTCGACCCGTTGCTGGAGACCGACCGGAAGCTCTCCCACGATCGCATCAAGAGGAACTTCCAGTCCGTAATCCTGTTCGATCCGGTGTAGTTTTTCTCTGGCTGACGACAGGCTTTCTTCAAGTTTCCAGCCTTGTTCCGCTCCGAGAATGATGTTTTCCAGTACGGTAAATGTATCCACCAGCATAAAATGTTGGTGAACCATTCCGATTCCCGCCCGAATTGCATCTTGTGAGTTGGTGGGGACGTATTCCTGATGGTTAACCTGCATGTGACCGGCATCAGGGTGATAGAAACCGTAGATAATGCTCATCAATGTTGATTTTCCCGCGCCGTTTTCACCAATGATTCCGTGAATGGTTCCTGCGGGGACTTGCAAATCAATGGCTCGGTTGGCATGCACCGCTCCGAATCGTTTATCGATCTTTTGGAGTTCGATGGCATAAGTTTGAGATCGAGTCACGTAAAATATTCCTGCAACTTAAATAACAATAACATCTGAATTGTGGCTGCTCATATCACGATACATTGTCTGATTAGAATTATTATTGATTAGAATAACAGGGCGTGTTGACCTTTCATGATGGTTTTTGCAGCAATTTGTCGTGCATTTAGCCAAGGCAGGTCATGTGAAGTGTAGCGATCTACATGAACTATGACCTAACGCTGGATAAATGGGCGACAAATGCTGCCCAAAGGGTTCATCTGAACGAGTCTTGCTCTTTGTTGCGGGTCATTTACTTAGAATGGCTAAGTAGCATGCCCCGCGCCGCGATCAATACCCGTTCAGATTGAACAAAATTCAATCATGAAAGGTCAACACGCCCTAGTACGCCGCTGATTTTGCAGCGGCGTGATTGATATGAAGCAGTAATCCTGAGTCCTAGTACTTACATGTGTTGTCTGACATATAGTCATGAACTTTGATTTTTCCTGAAATGATGTCGGCTTTCAGTGTGTCCATATATGACTTCATTTCTTCGGTGATCAGAGACTGGTTGTACTGATCCAAAGCCCAGTCGACAGAATTTTCTTTCAGGCCTAGGGATTTGATGCCTGGTTTCCAGTCTCCGGCCATTTCTTCCTGCCAGCTTTCTTTCGCTGCTTTTCCGACCAGTTTCACCATCGATGTCAGCATGGTTCCTGGCTGAAGGTGGTTTTGGTTCGAATCTACCCCAATGGCAAACTTTCCTGCATCTTTTGCTGCCTGATAGACACCAAGACCTGTTCCGCCAGCTGCCGCATAGATAACATCAGCACCCTGTGAAAACTGTGATTTTGCCAGTTCTGAACCTTTGGCCGGATCAGCAAAAGCAGCTGGTGTAGAGCCGGTCATATTTTGCAGAACTGTAATCTTAGGATTGGCGTACTTGGCACCTTGCTCGTAACCACATTCAAACTTGCGGATCAGTGGAATATCCATGCCTCCGACAAAACCAACCACGCCAGTCTTTGATGCTTTGGCTGCTAATGCACCGACAAGAAATGAACCTTCCTGTTCTTTAAAGACGATTGACTGGACATTGGGCTTATCGACAACCATATCTAAGATGGTGAAATGAATTTGGGGAAACTCGGTTGCGACTTTTTCTACTGCTGAAGCCATATTGAAACCCACGGCAACAATTGGGCTGAATCCCCGACTGGCAAGGCGACGTAATCCTTGTTCGCGCTGTGCTTCATTCTGAGGTTCAAATTCACGAACCTTTAGTCCTTCTGCTTCCATGGCTTTGACGCCATTTTGATAGACAGCTTCATTAAATGATTTATCGAATTTTCCGGCAGTATCGTAAATGACTGCTGGTTTGGCTTCTGCCAGAACATTGAATGAACACATTGCTAATGTTAGTGCAGACAGTTTAAGAATGGACTTTTTCACACTTAAATCCCTATATTGAAATGCCACTGTTTACCTGCCTTCAAAGTAAATGTATTCATTGAAGGCATTTATTTATAGATAGACAGTTAGTCAGTCTATCGGTTTGCTGAGAAAAAAAAATCGACTATCTCACATAGATCACATTTTTTTTAACTTTTAATGTGATGCAGGATTATTAATGTTTAATTTTTGTTAAATGTAACATTTTTTATGACAAATGTTGCTATTTTTTGTGATCTGCTCTGATTATTTATGTAATGCAATAGGTTTTGTTTCATGTTGGTGCAATAACCATGCAGTAAATGTCTCACTTCAAGTTTCTGATATTCTTATATAATGTAATTCTTGATATGCCACAAAAGTCTTATATGGTTTATCTGGTACGGTCGCTTTTGCTTCCTGATTCTATTTTTTTGGTGCAACGAATAAGCATCTGCAAATTGTAGTATGACTCAAATATTGCCGTATGAGTTTTGTATGTTTGATGTTTTATCTTTGTTAATTTGGGGTATCAGTCTGGTTGTTTTTGTGATTGGTATCAATAATTGTGGTGAATGAAATTTCTTTTGCGGATAAATGCGTGACATGTAATTGCTTTTGATAGGTTGCTCCGTATAATCCGCCCCGAAGACTCTTCCTCCACTCAAACGAATAATTCACAAATAAGGATTCATAAACTATGGGTTTGTTTATGAGCTTAGTAGGGATGGTTGTTCTGCTCGGAATCGCCTTCCTGCTTTCAGATAACCGTAAAGCAATCAATTTCAGAACGGTTGGCGGTGCTTTTGCTGTCCAATTTTTATTAGGTGGTTTTGTTCTCTATGTTCCATGGGGCCGGGATATTCTGGCCGGTTTGTCCGCTGGAGTTCAGAACGTAATTAACTATGGAAAGGATGGCATAGGATTCCTGTTCGGCAACTTAGTCAATTTCTCTGTTGATGGCCTTGGCTTTATCTTTGCCTTTCAGGTACTTCCTGCTGTTGTTTTCTTCTGTTCTCTGATCGCTGTCCTGTACTACATCGGTGTGATGCCGGTAGCGATTAAAATTATCGGTGGTGCTTTGCAAAAAGCTTTGGGAACATCCCGTGCCGAATCGATGTCTGCTGCTGCCAATATTTTTGTCGGTCAGACTGAAGCCCCGCTGGTTGTCCGGCCTTATGTCCCTAAAATGACGCAGTCTGAGTTGTTTGCCATCATGTGTGGTGGTCTGGCATCTATTGCAGGAAGTGTGCTGGCCGGATATGCGGCAATGGGAGTTCGTTTAGAGTTTCTGGTCGCCGCGTCATTTATGGCCGCTCCTGGTGGATTACTGTTTGCGAAAATTATGAAGCCGGAAACTGATACGCCGGATAGCCATGAAATGACCGATTTTGATGCGGGTGATGATAAGCCGTCTAACCTGATCGATGCTGCGGCAGGTGGTGCATCAACCGGGATGCAACTGGCTCTGAATATTGGTGCTATGTTACTGGCATTCATCGGCTTGATTGCATTAGTGAACGGAATGCTCGGTGGTATTGGCGGCTGGTTTGGGATGCCGGAGCTTTCGCTGGATCTTATCCTTGGCTGGGTGTTCTCACCATTGGCTTTTGTGATTGGTGTTCCCTGGGCTGAAGCAACAACAGCCGGTTCATTTATCGGTCAGAAGATCGTGTTGAATGAGTTTGTGGCTTATTCTAACCTTGTACCTTACATCGGTGATCAGGCCCAGGTCGTAGCGGCAACGGGTCAGGTGATGTCGGAGAAGACAACTGCAATTATCTCTTTTGCTCTATGTGGATTTGCTAACCTTTCTTCAATCGCAATTCTGTTGGGTGGTTTGGGCGGTATTGCTCCGAATCGTCGTCATGATATTGCCCGGATGGGGATTAAAGCGGTAATTGCCGGTACGTTATCGAATCTGATGGCTGCCACGATAGCTGGTTTCTTCCTGTCTTTTTAATACGACAGGTTAATTACAGCATATGAATATGCCTCAGGGTGAATACCTTGGGGCATTTTTATTCATAGCTGAACAAATGAATGGGAAAAGAATGAGATCCAAACCGATTGCGTGATCGGCAGAGTCTCTATTCTCCTGTATCCCTGACTTGATGGTGGGATAAAATTATCAGATTCCTGCCTGAAATGGCTGATTAAAAAACGGAGTGATATATGAATGAATTACAGTCTGCCGCTGTTCGGGCGTTAACCCTGATGGATTTAACGACCCTGAATGACGATGACACGGAAGAGAAAGTGATTTCACTGTGCCGGAATGCAAACACGCCTTTCGGGACAACGGCTGCCATTTGTATTTATCCTCGCTTTATTCCTATTGCAAGAAAAGCACTCCGGGAGCAGGGAACACCTGACATCAGGATTGCGACTGTGACTAATTTTCCTCATGGGCGGGATGATATTGACATTGCGCTGGCAGAAACCCGAGCGGCAGTTGCCTATGGTGCAGACGAGGTAGATGTAGTTTTCCCTTACCGGGCTTTAATCGATGGGAATGAGCAGGTTGGCTTTGAGCTGGTGAAACAGTGTAAGGTTGCCTGTGGAGATATCTTACTTAAAGTGATTATTGAAACCGGTGAATTGAAAACTGAAACTCTGATAAAGAAAGCTTCTGAAATTGCGATTCGTGCCGGGGCTGATTTTATTAAGACGTCGACCGGAAAAGTTGCAGAAAATGCGACTCCTGAATATGCCAGAATGATGCTGGAAGTGATCCGGGATCTGCATGTTGCGGACAAAGTGGGTTTTAAACCAGCCGGAGGGGTGAAAACTGCACAGGAAGCCGCACATTATCTGTCGATTGCCGATGAAATTCTGGGTGACCAGTGGGTTGATCGCAGACATTATCGCTTTGGTGCATCCAGTCTGCTGAATCATCTGCTGGCTACATTAGAAGGGACGGAAGTTTCTCAGAGTTCAGAATCATATTAATCAGAGCTGTCTGGTTGTTATAAAGGAGAAAGAAGATGGCTACGCCACACATTAATGCTGAAATGGGAGATTTTGCCGATGTCGTATTGATGCCGGGAGATCCGCTCAGAGCAAAATATATTGCCGAAACATTTTTAGACGATGTTGTTCAGGTCTGTGATGTCAGAAATATGTTCGGTTATACCGGAACGTATAAAGGACGGAAAATCTCGGTGATGGGGCATGGCATGGGGATTCCATCCTGTTCTATCTATGTAACAGAGTTGATTAAAGATTTCGGTGTCAAAAAAGTGATTCGGGTCGGAAGCTGTGGTGCGGTCAGTCAGAATGTTCATATCCGTGATGTTGTCATCGGTATGGGGGCTTGCACGGATTCAAAAGTTAATCGTATCCGTTTCAAAAACCATGACTTTGCTGCAATTGCTGATTATCAGATGGTGAAAGCGGCTGAAGAAGCAGCTAAAGCTCGTGGGATTGATGTGAAAGTTGGTAATCTTTTCTCTGCGGAACTGTTTTATACGCCGGATCCGGAAATGTTTGATGTGATGGATAAATACGGTATCGTCGGTGTGGAGATGGAAGCTGCTGGTATTTATGGTGTTGCCGCCGAATATGGTGCGAAGGCGTTGACGATTTGTACGGTATCGGATCATATCAAGACCGGTGAGCAGACGACATCCCAGGAGCGTCAGACCACATTTAACGAAATGATTGAGATTGCGCTGGAATCGGTTTTGATCGGTGATGCGCAGTAGGGTGACTTTTCATTGATTTTACAGGGTGATGGAATTCACCCTGTATTTTTCAGTAGCAGGTTTTCCCCTTTGCGGGAACGTCTTTTACGGCGTAACAACAGTGTCAGCAGAATGCCACTGGTAAAACTTGCCAGAATCATCAGATACATATAACGATCACTTTTCCGATAATGGTGATCGGATATGGCGGTAACTTTTCCTGTTTCGAAAGTTATCCGAATGAAGCCGATAACATTGTTGTCATGTAATACCGGCTCAACCAGTTGCTGTCTGCCAATACTTGCTGTTTTCAGCGGTGTATCCAGCCCCAGAACATCTCTGACACTGAGTGCCGAATCACTGGCGGCAATCTGCACGCCTTCCGCATCATAAATTGTGGCATCAAACACCAGCCGATCCCGGGCCAGCTGATTGGTCAGAGATTTCAGTTTTTCTTCATCCTGCTCAACCAGAAAGTCACTTGCAGTTAACGAAGCCTGAGAAATCAGCAACTTCGTCAGTGTTTCCAACTGGTTCGCCTGAATCCGTTCATTACCTTTACTGATCATGACACTGTTTTCCGCGGTAAAGAAAAACATCAGTGCAACACTAAGTACTGCAATGATGCGCAAAACCACGCGTAGCGAGAACAGAGAACCACCCATCGTATTTTAACCACAAGAAATTGTATCTGGAGCCATATTGATACTTGCGTTTTTAAATTGCAATAGGGTAACGTCGGGTTACTTTCATTACAGGTGAATTTCATGAACTCGCAAAAGACATTGTTAATTACAAAAAATACTGCAGTGGCTGAGCATTTGCACAAACGCATACAGCAAAATATTCAGACGGACTGGCTCTTATATGGCGTATCACTTTCGTCTGATTTTTTTACCCGTCTCGATGAGTTAACCGGCATGTTTAATCCGGTGAGCCGGATTTGGCGTGTTGGTGACTATGATGTCGCATTGATGGGAGGACATTTAACTGAATCTCATGAGAAAGCCCTTCAGCAGTTGAAAGTTGATTATGCCAGAATTGATGATCTGCCTGATTTGAGCCAACCCGGATTATTGTTGATGGATATGGATTCGACTGCTATTCAGATCGAATGCATTGATGAAATTGCCAAGCTCGCAGGTGTTGGTCAGGAAGTTTCAGAAGTGACTGAACGGGCGATGCAGGGAGAGCTCGATTTCGAGCAAAGTCTTCGTCAGCGTGTCTCAAAGTTAACCGGAGCTGATGAATCTATTCTGGAACAGGTCCGGGTGAACCTTCCTTTCATGCCTGAATTGCAGGAACTGATCAATGCGCTGAAAGAGCGGGGATGGCGGACTGCAGTTGCATCCGGTGGATTTACCTATTTTTCCGATTATCTGAAAGAGGCATTAGCGCTGGATTATACCCAGTCTAATACGTTGGAGATCATCGATGGTCGGTTGACCGGAAAGGTGCTGGGAGAGGTTGTTTCAGCACAGATAAAAGCAGATATTCTGCACAAACTGGCAACAGAATACGGTATTGCAAGAGCAAATACCGTGGCTGTCGGTGATGGTGCCAACGACTTGATCATGATGGATGCCGCGGGGCTGGGAATTGCTTTTCACGCGAAACCTAAAGTTGTGGCTCAGGCCCGGTCAGCAATTCGCTATGCGCAACTGGGTGGAATCCTCTGCATTTTGTCTGCAAGTCTGATGCTGGAGTCCTGAATAATTAGCAAGATATGGCCGGATTCCGTATCTTGCTGTTTTCTTCGGTTGTGAGCTAGGGACTATTGATTTCCAGTCGGATCAGAACTTCTTCGGTAATATCGAAGAATTCACCGTACCCCACAATCGATGCAATAGACTTTTCGATGCTTTTGGCATGGTGCAGACTGATGAGTGACAATTCGTCCAGATCCGAACGCAGCAGGGTAGCAAGCGGATGAAAAACAGGAATAGCACAATACCTGAGTACATAAATATCTCCCATGACCAGCGAATCCTGAATAAATGAAATCCTTTCTTTGACTGTTGTGAAGTCGGACAGTAAGCGAGTTTCGATTGACTGTATCCGGTTGCCGAATTTTCTGACGGAAAGATAGATATCAAAATATTGAGGCCCGGCACCATCCACATGTTTCATCGGTTGAGCAATCAGTGTGTTACTGTGACCTTTGAAAAAAGGATCAAGAGACATATAGCCTTCTTCATGTCCTAATTTTGCCAGCAAGATCAGATAGGGTTCCAGCGGCGTTTTGACACCGATCGCACTGGTTTTCAGGTAGGCGCCCTGGCGTTCGACAAAAATAGGTGCGCAGACGACTTTATCCAGCAGAATATGATGTAATCCTTCCAGAAGTTCCAGAGTTGGCAGCACTTCATTACTTTCGATCAGCTTATCCCGGTTGCTCTCTATTAATCTGCTGAAGAAACGAATGATTTTGACGGTATGACTGTCCTCCTGAATGGCCAGTTGAACCACCTGGCCATTTGGCGTGATTCGGGCAACCTGATAAGGCACGTGATCCAGAGGCAGCTTCTTGTTATAGAGCTTCAGTTCAAGATAGTCGATATTGACCAGATCTCCGACTTTCAGAACAACCGGCGTGTCGAGCGTAATACTGACGCCCCGTCTGGATAGATCCAGCGTTTTTCCACTAATAGGCACATCTTGCTGAGCCAGCTGGATTTTTATCGGAGAATTCAGCCGGTAACGAGGTTCTTTCCTCTGTGTCCGGGCATCAAAGAAAATAGAAATAGGGTAACCGCTTACTTTTCTGGGATGGCGGAAGATATTTAACTCACTGCTGGGCATCTTCGGTTTATCGACCAGAAGGTAATCGTGTGCTGTTTCCGGATTGCTGATTTCTTGCAGAATACCGCAGTGGGTCAGAGAAGAAAGATGCTTTGTCAGCTCTGGTGACTCTGTAGCAAGACTTTCACGCTCCTGATCGGAGAGCTCAAACATTGAAATCCGAAAAGCCCGCCATGAAGCCTTTTTCGCGCCGATGTGCCAGAATAATTTTCGTTGTTCCGGTGTTCCTTCGGACTTCATCATGGAAAAGAACAGGCTTTTGTCCTGATAATCGTGTTTAAAGGTATAAAGGGTATTGCTGCTTTCGCTTACTCCCGGTTTGGCAAGTATTTCCATTCGATGCGGATTAAACAGGTTGCCGAGTGACTGTTGATTTCTTTCATCATGCCAGTAGTGCCAGATGTCATGATTACTTTCGGTCAAAAGAACGACTTTCAGTTCATTCCCCTGAAAGAAAACCGGTAGCTGGCAGGCATGTTTCAGAAATGTATGCTCGTAGGCGCGGGTTCTGGCCCGCATGATTTTATCCTGATTATCGTGACGTATTTTCTGGGTTTCATTGAACAAGTGTTCCTGAATGACCTGATCGATAACCTGAGTCTCGGTCAGTTTTCTCAGGCGGAGGAATTTCACTGAATCATTGTCGAGGGATTCATCAACACCAAGGATTCGGTATTTGATCGGTTGCTGAAGATCTTCAAGATGTGTATGTTTCTGTTCCAGTTCAGTAAAACGGATATGAATGGTTTCTCCTAATTTATAGTCGAAAGCGGCAGGAACTTTAACTTTTGCACCGGAAGGTGAAATATCGAGAGTAATCGATGCAACCGGCTGGCCACCTGACAGGGTGATTTCAACCTGAGATGTAATCTTCAAACGGTTTTCACGACGTTTCAGGTCATAACCTAAATTGATCGTTTCGACTTCAAAAGGGCTGCCTGAATCCGTAATATTGGGCTGTTTGGTAATGTTTCTTTCTTTCATTACCCGGAAGTTGTTACGGGTGTTATAAAGCGCTTCCCATACACCTTCGGTATAGCCACCAAATTTTTTGACATGCTTGTAATAGTCATTAAATGCCACATCATCCAGCCAGTGATGCAGACCATCGAGTATATATTCCCGGCATTCGCCCTGAACCCGGCCTCTTAGGTCGACAGTTTTTGTACAGGGGCTCATCACCCGGTTCAATTCCATTTTGACGAGTAATTTTGCGGATGGCGGCTGACCTTCTGTCATCTGTGACAGAATTTTCTCAAAATCATCTGAGTTATAAGCTGGAATTAATTTTTCCGCGATAGATCTAATTTCTGTTTTTTGCATAATTATTTATGATGTCCACGCTCTGAAATAATTATCGGCTTTTTTCATCAATCTTTTAGTGAGTTGTTTGTTATATTTCGGAATAGGCCAAATTTAAACTGTATACTGAATCACATTCAATAGTCGAGTCGAGGGGATATGGCGAAGACAAAAAGAGCATATGTTTGTAACGATTGTGGGGCTGATTTCCCTCGCTGGCAAGGGCAATGTAACGCATGTGGCGCCTGGAACACCATTACGGAAGTTCGTTTGGCTGCTTCACCTCAGGTTTCCAGAAATGAGAGGTTGAGCGGTTATGCCGGAGCAATCTCTGAGGCTAAAGTACAGACACTGGCTGAAATTGATCTTCAGGAAGTTCCTCGTTTTACCAGCGGATTCAGAGAATTTGACCGGGTGCTGGGCGGCGGTGTTGTTCCCGGAGCTGCCATCCTGATCGGCGGTAATCCCGGTGCCGGCAAATCGACACTATTATTACAGGTGATGTGTTATCTCGCCAATGGTATGCCAACATTGTATGTGACCGGAGAAGAGTCGCTTCAGCAGGTTGCGATGCGCGCATCCCGGCTGGGGTTGCCGAAAGAACAGTTGAAGATGTTGTCTGAAACCAGTGTGGATAGAATATGTCAGATTGCTGAGCAGGAGCAGCCGAAGATTATGGTGATTGACTCCATTCAGGTGATGCATGTTGCTGATGTTCAGTCTTCCCCGGGAAGTGTTGCTCAGGTTCGGGAGTCTGCAACGGCTCTGACCCGATATGCAAAACAGAATAATGTCGCAGTGTTTATTGTTGGCCATGTAACCAAAGACGGCACATTAGCCGGACCGAAAGTGCTTGAACATATTATTGACTGTTCCGTATTACTGGATGGTGGTTCCGACAGTCGTTTCAGAACTCTGAGAAGTAACAAAAACCGTTTTGGTGCCGTGAATGAGCTGGGAGTTTTTGCCATGACGGGGCAAGGGATGAGAGAGGTCAGCAATCCGTCTGCTATATTCTTATCCAGAGGCGAAGAAGAGACTTCCGGCAGTTCGGTGATGGTTGTCTGGGAAGGCACCCGGCCACTGCTGGTAGAAATTCAGGCGCTGGTCGATTATTCACAACTGGCTAATCCGCGTCGGGTTGCTGTCGGGCTGGAACAGAATCGTCTTTCTTTACTACTGGCTGTTTTACACAAACACGGAGGACTGATGATGGCTGATCAGGACGTATTTGTGAATGTGGTTGGTGGCGTGAAAGTTACGGAGACCAGTGCTGATCTGGCATTGGTGATGGCTTTATTGTCGAGTTTCCGGGATCGGGTTTTACCGAAAGATGTTGTGGTATTCGGTGAAGTGGGTCTGGCCGGGGAAATCCGTCCGGTACCGAGTGGGCAGGAACGGTTGAACGAAGCGTTTAAGCATGGTTTCAGGAAAGCGATTATTCCAAGCGCCAATATGCCGAAAGGAGGCATTGAAGGTATGCAGATTCACGCCGTGAAAAAACTGGCCGATGCAATTCAGGCATTTGATGAGCTGTAAGAGAATATGTATTGTTCGCCCGGGCGAATGACCGGGAATTATGCTTGAAATTTCTCCCGGAAACCGGGCAGGAAAATATTTTTCACCAAACTGCGAGCGGGGCTATCAGTCTTGACAGATTATGATATACTCTGCGCGCAATTTATACCTTATTAACAGAGTAAGACAATGACTGATTTATCTAAATACAGAAACATTGGTATTTTTGCTCACGTAGACGCGGGTAAAACTACCTCTACAGAGCGTATCTTAAAGCTAACTGGTAAAATCCACCGTACTGGTGAAGTTCACGATGGCGCTGCAACAACTGACTTCATGGAGCAGGAAGCTGAACGTGGTATCACTATCCAGTCAGCAGCAACAACCTGTTTCTGGAACGACCACCGCCTGAACATCATCGATACTCCGGGACACGTTGACTTCACTGTTGAAGTATATCGTTCTCTGAAAGTTCTTGATGGTGGTGTTGGTGTATTCTGTGGTTCAGGTGGTGTTGAGCCTCAGTCAGAAACAAACTGGCGCTATGCGAACGATTCCGGTGTTGCCCGTTTGATCTTCGTGAACAAACTGGACCGTATGGGTGCAGACTTCTACCGTGTTGTTGAGCAGGTGAAAAACGTCCTGGCTGCAAACCCACTGGTTATGACACTGCCTATCGGTATCGAAGATGATTTCAAAGGTGTTATCGACCTGCTGAATCAAAAAGCACTGATCTGGGATGAGTCTGGTCAGCCAGAAAACTACACCGTTGAAGAAATTCCTGCTGAGTATGCAGAAAAAGCTGCTGAATACCGTGAAATGTTGATTGAAACTGCGGTTGAGCAAGACGATGACCTGATGATGGCTTACATGGAAGGTGAAGAACCTTCGATTGAAGACCTGAAACGTTGTATCCGTAAAGGGACTCGTGATCTGGTATTCTTCCCAACTTTCTGTGGTTCTGCATTCAAGAACAAAGGTATGCAGCCAATGTTGGATGGTGTTGTTGACTATCTGCCAGCACCAACAGAAGTTATTCCTCAGGATCTGACTGACGAAGCAACTGGCGAACCAACTGGTGAAGTCGCGAAGGTTGATCCAAGTGAGCCGCTACGTGCGCTTGCATTTAAGATCATGGACGACCGTTTCGGTGCTCTGACCTTTATCCGTATCTACTCTGGTGTGATGAATAAGGGTGATACTATTCTGAACTCTGCAACAGGTAAAACTGAGCGTATCGGCCGTATGGTTGAGATGCATGCAAACGAGCGGAATGAAATCACATCAGCACAGGCTGGTGATATCATCGCCGTTGTAGGGATGAAGAATGTACAGACTGGTCACACGCTTTGTGATCCGAAGAACCCTTGTACGCTTGAGCCAATGATCTTCCCGACTCCGGTTATCGAAATCGCAGTTAAGCCTAAAGATAAAGGTTCAACTGAGAAAATGGGTATTGCAATCGGTAAAATGGTTGCAGAAGATCCATCATTCCAGGTTGAAACTGATGAAGATTCAGGTGAAACAATCCTGAAAGGTATGGGTGAACTTCACCTGGATATCAAAGTTGATATCCTGAAGCGGACTTACGGTGTTGAACTTGAAGTTGGTAAACCTCAGGTAGCTTACCGTGAAACAATCACTCAGCCTGTTGAAGACAGCTATACGCACAAGAAACAGTCTGGTGGTTCTGGTCAGTTCGGTAAGATCGATTACCGTATCAAACCAGGTGAGCCAAACTCTGGCTTCAAGTTCTCTTCTACAGTTGTCGGCGGTAACGTACCTAAAGAATTCTGGCCTGCAATTGAAAAAGGTTTTGCGGGTATGATGGCTGAAGGTGTTCTGGCTGGATTCCCAACGCTTGACGTTGAAGTAGAACTGTTTGACGGTTCTTACCACGCAGTTGACTCATCTGCCATCGCATTTGAAATTGCTGCAAAAGGTGCATTCCGTCAGTCAATGCCAAAAGCTGGCCCTCAACTTCTTGAACCAATCATGAAAGTTGACGTCTTCTCTCCAGAAGATAACGTTGGTGATGTTATCGGTGACCTGAACCGTCGTCGCGGCATGATCAAGGATCAGGAAGCTGGTGCAACTGGTGTTCGCATTAAAGCAGACGTTCCTCTGTCAGAAATGTTCGGTTACATTGGCCATCTGCGTACAATTACTTCTGGTCGTGGTCAGTTCTCTATGGAATTTGCTCACTACTCAGCATGTCCTGCAAACGTTGCAGAACAGGTAATTGCTGAAGAGAAAGCGAAGAAAGCTGCGAAGTAATTCGTTTCGTTTTCTGAACCTTGAGATGAAGCTCCGTTGTATGACGGAGCTTTTTTTATACCCGCTCGATAATATCAAGCTCGTCTAAACCGGAGAGTGTGAATAAAGCGATCTGTTCTTGTATCCAGGCAATAAACACTTTGACTTTTTTTCTTTGCAGATAACTCTCAGGCGCACAGATGTAGTAGCTATAGCGGGAACGGATTGCCTGACTGCCAATCCGAATCAGTTTATTCTCCTGAATATAGCGATGAGCCAGCGAGTGTTTCATCAAAGCCACGCCCTGTACAGCTAATGCACCTTCAAGGACAAACAGTGAGCCTTCATACTGGAGTGTCGGGCGGCCGGTTGGGGCGTTTAATGATTTCAGCCACAGTTCCCAGCTCATATCAGGAATCATGTCTTCAATTAAATCAACCCGGTGTAAGTCATTGACTGACTCAATTCTGTGTTGCTTTTGATAAAGCGGATGACAAACCGGATAGAGCACTTCATCCATCAGCTTGATACTGGTGAGATTTTCATAACTCCCCTGACCATAGCGGATACAGAGATCAACCGAGTCATCCTGAAACGTCACCAGTGCATCTTTCGGATCGATAAGTAACATAATGTCAGGATGCTTTTCTCTGAATTCCTGAAGCTTAGGTACAAGCCAATGCTGGGCAAAAGCCGGGTGGGTAGAAATCGAGAGTTGATTGGGAGTTGGATCCTGAGTTAACTGCTGTATACCGGCATAGAGTTCTGAAAATCCTTTCTGGGCGTACTTATATAATATTTGGCCTTCAGCGGTGAGGTGAACTTTCCGGTGTTGACGGATAAATAACTCGCACTTTAACCACTCTTCCAACTGGCGTATCTGCTGACTGATTGCAGCTGCGCTGACAAAGAGTTGCTCGGATGCAATTTTGAAGCTTCCTGCTTTGGCTGCCATGTAAAAATAATAGACGGATTGTAAAGGAGGTAGGCGGCTTTTCACTTAAGTTTTCCTTAACTGATTGTCAGATTTTATCGTTTGTACCCTAGCTGATTTTCGACAATTATTAACCACGGAAAGACCACATATCAAGGATAAACTATGAACGAGATTGTCAACAAACTTCAGCCGCCTGTGATTGATACTTATCGTTTTTGGGTTAAGAATATCTACTCTTTGATAAAGCAATGGCGGCAGAATGCCAAAACACGTCGGCAACTGTCTGAGCTGCCGGAGCACCTGTTGGAAGATATCGGTGTGACACCTGAAGAGGCACATAAGGAATCCCAAAAATACTTCTGGGACTGAATTATTGCCGTACTGAGGTTTTTATACCGCATTTCCGAAAATCATCCGCTTGTTAACCATACGGATGATTTTCGGTGATTAACTCCTCCCAGACAACAAACTTATCTTTTGGCCAGTGCAACCCCAACTGATGGTACTTTTTCTCAAGCAAATGCCTTTTGATTTTAAGAGTCGGTGTCAGGATTCCGTTTTCAATATTCCATACCTCTTTCACCATCAACACGCCCTTAATCTGTTCATGGGACTGTAGTTCCTGATTCACTTCTTCAACGATTCGTCTGGCCGAACGTTCATAGCGGGCTTTATCGAAGTGTGGGATATTATGTGGAACCACTAAGAGAATCGGGCCGGGAAGTCCTAAACCGATCAGGCAAAGCATTTCTACCCGGCTGGCGTGATAGAGTTTTTTCTCGATTGGTACCGGAGAAACAAATTTGCCTTTTGCTGTTTTGAACGTGTCGTTTTTTCTGCCAAGTAAGGTCAGATAACCTTCAGGATCAAGCCTGCCGATATCTCCTGTTTTAAGCCAGCCGTCTTCGGTCAGAACTTCGCGGGTTGCCTGTTCATTCTTATAGTAACCACTAAATACTCCTTTACCGTGAACCCATACTTCTCCTTCATCAGCGATTTTGAGTGTGATTCCCGGACCTGCCTGACCGACGGTGCCTATTTTCGATTTCTTATAGGGGTAATTCAGGGTGGAATAAGCGAAGGATTCAGTCATTCCCCAGGCCTCGGTAATCTTCAGACCCAGATGATCATACCAGTCTAATAAGTCAGGAGAGACCGGAGCGGAGCCGCAACCGAGAACTCTGGCTTTATTCAGTCCCAATGCATGGGCAACTTTATTACGGACGATATTGCGAACCAGCGGGATCTTCAACAGTAGATCGAGTCGTTTCTGGGGAAGTGTATCCAGAATGCGCTGCTGGAACAGTGTCCACAGCCGGGGGACTGAAATGAAAAGAGTCGGACGGTGCATTCTGACGTCTTCGATGAAAGTATCCAATGACTCAGGAAAGGCCGTTTGTGCACCGGATACAATGGATGAACCAAAAATGTAGACCCGTTCAGTAATATGAGAAAGCGGCAGGTATGAGAATAGCCGGTCATGGCTATTGATACCGATAAAATGACTTAGTTGATTGACTGACCAGCTAAAGCCACCATAACTGAGCATGGCTCCTTTTGGGGTGCCGGATGTTCCGGATGTGTAGACTATCGACATCAGTGATTCATCATTATGCTCGGGTTTTTGGTCTGTCGGCTGATGATCATGGATGAGTTGGTTATACTGATACTGGCAGTGAGGCGCACTATCATAGGGAAGTGAAATACTGATCAACTGAGATTTCTGCGCCAGTATTTCCAGTACGGATGTTGCATCATCCAGCTTACCGATAAATGCCGCTTTACACTCGCTATGCGTGATGCAGTAGTCAATCGTATCGGCATTGGCTGTCGGAAAAACAGGAACACTGACAAATCCTCCCAACATGATCGCCAGATCACAGATAAACCATTCGGCACAATTTTTCGAAACAATGGCAATGCGATCTTCGGGCTTCAGTCCGAGATCATTCAAAGCACTGACCAGCCTCAGGGCGTGATCTGCAACCTGAGCAAATGTGTATGTTTCAAAACGTCGGTGCCTGATCTGTTTCAGATAGACGGCATTGGGACGTGACTCTGCCCACTTGAGTAAATATTCATAAGGCGGCTTCAGTGTACAGCCATCAGTATGAGTTTGACTTTGTTGGTTGAGCATAAGATATATCCATATCAGACTTTGTCATTTGGCTGCTCTTATATCCGGAGAGAATCATCGGACACAGGGCTTTCATTATTGGTATATGTCTTATCTTTATTTATAGCCAGCCACAGAGCTACTGCTTTAATGAATTTCAAAGTTTTGATTGAGTTAGCTTTACTTTAAGATAATTTTAATAAATCTGTTTGTTATATAAATTATTTTTGTGATGTGTAACATGTCTCTGCGGGATGAATCGAACCTTTTTTTCCCCCTGCATCAGGTAACGGAGAATGAACGGAATGCTGTATCCGCTTTTATTGGGGAATATCACTGGGATCAGGTTCCGGATATTTCTCTATGACTTCTTTTAAGAATTCCTGATGGTTTCTCAGGGCATTGACACAATGTTTATCCAGTTTCCTTTCTGCAACCATTTTTTCCAGTTCAAGCAGAGCGAGAGGAACAGATCGAGCCTGTTTGTAAGGGCGATGGCTGGTCAGAGCGTCGAAAATATTGGCTACAGTGATAATCCGTGCCGGAACGGGAATATCATTATCTTTCAGACCGAAGGGGTAACCGCTGCCGTCCATCAGCTCATGATGGTAGGCAATGATCTCTTTCAGTGTTTGGATACAGGCATTATGCAGACATTTGGTTTGTGTTAAGACCGATTCCATAATCTCGATGCCTTTCTCGATATGTCCAACGACCTGTTTTCTTTCCATCACTGCTAATCCATCGGGTTTTAGCAGTAAGTGATGTGGCAGTGACAGCTTACCGATATCATGCAGACGGGAGAATAGAGTGATGTGGTCGATCTGTTCGTCATCAAGCTGATATGTCTGAGCCACTCCCCGGGCAATGACTTTGGTGAAGTGATACATTCTTTCCTGATGATCCCGGGTCTGAGCCAGATGTTTAGGGCTTTGTCTGAGAATGAAACTGGTCATATCAAGAATTTTATGGATGGTTTCATATTCAGTTGAAATCGCCCGCCGTATTGTTTCTATATGTTTAGAAAGTTGCTGGCAAAGTTGTTCGTTGAAGACATATCCTTCCTCTGTATTGATAAAAATAAAACCAATAAATTCATCATCGTAATACACAGGTGAGGCGAGTGATGCGCCAAAACGCTGCTCTCTCAGCCATTGACTGTGAGGGTTATGGGTTTCGAGTGAAGAAGAGAGATCATTAATATAACGGTCACACTGTTGTTCGGCGCAGTCTTTCAGTCTTGGAAGTTTACCAAGTGGATATTCATAGTGAAGCAGGACTTCACCATGTGGTGTGCTATCAGCATAGGTTTTCAGGTTATCCGATAATGGCTCATAAAGAGCAAATGAAATTCGGGCGATTTGGGGAAATTGTTCACGAATACGCTCATGGATTTCAACAAACTGTTCACTCAGGCTTCTTTGATGTGAAGTCTGTTGAACATCGTTGTGGCGGAGGTTATTCATGTGTGTACCCTTACTGCTATTTTGTACCTACTTCTTTATTTAAGTTTAGAAGATCAACTCATAAAAATAGCAGTAATCGGAAGAAAAAATTTAATTTTTCCTTCCGCAAGTCTCGTTTTTTCAGCTTAGGACGTTGTCAGCTTTTGTACCGAGTCACGCCGAACCAGAGTGGGAGAAAAACGTAGAGGTTCTGATTCTGGCTGTTCTCCTTTTGCCAGACTCAGAGCCAGCTGAGCCGCCTTTTCACCCATGAGCTGAATCGGATAAAGAACAGTGGTTAGTTTGGGTCTGACATACCTAGAGATAAAAGCATCGTCAAAGCCAACAATCGAGACCTGATCCGGTGACATCAGTCCATTTTCTTCCAGTACAGAAATTGCCCCTGCTGCCATGTTATCGTTATAGGCGACGAGAGCTGTAATATCCAGTGATTTCAGCAGCAGGTTTGTCGTTGCGATTTCTCCACCATCAGTATTCGGTTCTGCCTGCTCAATATAACTGGCTGGCAGAACGATACCGTGATCATTGAGTGCCGCTTTATATCCGGCAATTCGTTGTTCGGTATCTTCAATCAGATGTGAGGAACTGATACAGGCGATATTTCTGTGACCGTTTTTGATCAGATATTCTGTCGCCATATAAGCACCTTTAAAATTGTCCAGAGAGATGCAGCGGTCTGCTATTTCCGGTATATAGCGATTAATCAGAACCATTGATTTTACTTCGCGGGCATAGCCGATGAGTTCTTCATCCGAAAGTGCTTTGGCATGAATGACCAGTGCATCACATCGGCTGTTTATCAGGAGCTCCATCGCTTTTCGTTCGTGTTCGGCATGATGATATCCGTGACCGATAAGAACCTGTTTACCATTTTTGTGGGCAACTTTATCAACGGCTTTGACCAGCGTCCCAAAGAATGGGTCGGATACGTCATTAACCAAGACGCCGATGATGTTAGTACTTTGACTGACCAGTGCTCGTGCCGCTGCATTCGGGCGATAACCTAATTTTTGCATTGCGGCTTTGACCGCTGCAATGGATGACTGACTGGCTTTAGGAGACTGATTAACCACGCGTGAAACTGTTGCGACGGATACTCCGGCTTCACGTGCAACATCTTTTATGGTTGCCATTGAATTCCTCTACATCATTCAGCTAAAAATGGAGCGGTGAAGTCATGACATCACTCACGATTCGTTGAGATGGCCCATTTGTCTTCAGATCTTGTAAATGTGGCCATGTTCCTGCAAACGTCTGAATTCTAGCATGAACATGCAGGCATAAACATGTCACGGGATACAAAACTTTAGTTATAGAGGTGTCAAATCTAAATGAAACAGGCCTCAGAGAAAGAGGCCTGCGAGGGTCAGGTGAATACTTGCCCGAGTATCTGATCGACTTTATCCCGGTGTTCCGGGAGGATTCCGGCATAGTTAACATATCTTGGTTGATGGCGGTCATTCTCTCTGGGGTGTTCCCATCCGATTGTATGCTGAACAAAGAGATGGGCAAATGCTTCCGAGATTTCAAGACATCCGGTCAGAACCGTATCAACATAGGTTTGCAGAATCGGACTCTTATGAGTGGGAGGCATCGGAGCATCTTTCACATAGACCCAGATTTCATCGTTTGCCGAGAAAGACAGTTCAGTCTGAATTGCTGTTGATTCCAGTTGAATCCGATGATATCCACGCTCACGTTGATCAAACTGAGAGAGTTCATCAGCAGAGACATTAAGCAGAACACCATTGACAAGGCCGTCTCCTCGCTGGGCAACGAGTGGAGATGCCTGATAGCTGTCATCCACGGTTCCCCAGGAACGGATTAACCCTTCAACAACCGCAGGGCAGGCATTTCCTGTTTGTCCGGTGAGCTGCCTTGAAGATGAATTCATCAGGCTGCCATAACCAAAAATATAAATTGTCACAAATCCTCCGGGATAAAGGGCGGTTTATGCCGCCCTGAAGTTACTGAGATACGCCGTTACTTCAGATGTCATCCGGGATTTTTCTTCCGCAGATATAAAGCTGGCCTCAATTGCATTAAGCGTAAATTGTGCCAGCTCAGAGTGACTCATTGGATGTGCATTGGCAACGGCCATGAAGTTGTCCGTCATGTAACCACCAAAATAGGCCGGATCATCTGAATTGATAGTGACGCAGAGTCCTTTTCTCAAGAGCTCGACAATGTTGTGCTGCTGCATATTGTCAAACACACAGAGTTTGATATTCGACAGCGGACAGACCGTAAGCGGCATTCGTGTTTCGGCGAGTTGCTGCACCAGTTTTTCATCTTCGACGCAGCGAACGCCATGATCAACCCGCTGTACTCCGAGCAGGTTCAGAGCGTCATCAATATTGCTTGCCGGGCCTTCTTCACCTGCATGAGCTACCGGGATAAAGCCTGCATCGCGGGCCATTTGAAAGACCCGGGTAAATTTTTCCGGCGGATGGCCTTTCTCTGAAGAATCGAGACCGACGCCAATAATTTTATCCTTGTAAGGCAATGCCTGTTGCAGAGTTTCGATCGCATCGGCTTCACTCAAATGGCGCAGGAAACACATGATCAGATGGCTGGAAATACCCAGTTCCTGTTTTGCTTTGGTCAGTGCCCCGGATATTCCATTGATGATCGTTTCGAATGCAATCCCACGTGCTGTATGAGTTTGTGGATCAAAAAATATCTCGGTGTGAATCACATGATCGGCCTGACAACGGAGCAGATACGCCCAGGTCAAATCAAAGAAATCCTGTTCGTGGATCAGAACATCGGCGCCCTGATAATAGATATCAAGGAAGGATTGCAGATTCGTGAACTGATAGGCAGCCCGGACTTCTTCCGGTGTATTGAATGGGATATTGACCTGATTTCGTTTCGCCAGTTCAAACATCAGTTCTGGTTCAAGTGTGCCTTCAATATGTAGATGTAACTCTACCTTGGGTAACTTCTGGATAAAGTCTTGCATATTTGCCTCTGTGACAATCAGGTAAATTCAATTGTTATACCAATCTTAGTAATTATCTGCTCATTTAATTACTTTGATTGGTATTGATTTTTTTGTGTCATGCTATTGAGTATGCATGATCTCGTATTGAGTGTGTATTTTCTGGGGCGCTATGATATCAGTGAATGACCGGATACTGAAAACAGATGTTATGGAAAATCAGTGGGATTGAGAAAACAGAGGGATGTTATCTTCTCTCTAATGATTGCTGACTATCTGATTTCTATAGAAAAGGCTGGCGTTATTCCATGCCAGCCCTGCGAGGTAGAATTCAGAAGAGATTAGTTGTTGCTGTGCAGTTCATCATTCAGTTCAACTGCTGATTTGTTTGCCAGACATTCAACCTGACCGGTCAGCGAGTTCCGTCTGAACAGAAGATCGGATACGCCAGCCAGATCCCGGCCTTTCACGATTTCAACTTCATTTCCGTCTTTATCCAGCATCCGGACTTTGGTTCCGGCAGTGATGTACAGACCGGACTCGACAGTACAGCGATCGCCCAGCGGGAAGCCCAGACCAGCGTTCGCGCCCAGCAATGAATTCTCACCAATAGAGACAATGACTTTTCCGCCACCAGATAAGGTTCCCATGATGGAAGCACCACCGCCGATATCTGAACCGTTTCCGACCACGACACCAGCTGAAATCCGGCCTTCAACCATGCTGACGCCGGTTGTTCCGGCATTGAAGTTAATGAATCCTTCATGCATTACGGTTGTTCCTTCGCCGACATGAGCTCCGAGACGAACACGGGAAGTATCGGCAATACGCACACCTGCGGGTACAACGTAATCAACCATCTTCGGAAATTTGTCAACGCAGTCAACGCTGAGCGTGCGCCCAGCCAGACGAGCTTCCATCTGACGTTCTGCCAGTTCTGGTAAATCGATTGGACCTTCGTTGGTCCAGGCAATATTGTGAAGCAGGCCAAAGATGCCATCCAGAACTGTGCCGTGTGGTTGCACCAGACGATGGGAGATCAACTGAAGTTTCAGAAAACCTTCAGCAACTGTCTGTGGCTTGTCATCATTTGCCAGAATGACGCAAACCAGTGGCTGAGCAGATGACGCGGCTTTTGCTGCGAAGTCTGCACTGGCTGTTTCACTTCCGGCCTGAAAAGCCTGAACCAGTTCACCGGCCTGTGCTGCGGTTACTTCAAGCGTTTCATTACCGCCCTGATAGCCGATAGTCGCTGCCAATTGTGCAACCAGGTCATCGTTTGGGTTAAGGATTGGTGTCGGGAAATACGCTTCAATAATCTTTCCGTCACGGTTTTTGGTTGCAGTGCCTAGGGCCAGTGCAAAATAAGCCATTATTTATCTCCATCGGTAAATTGCGTTTCTGTTGCCGGGCTAAAATACGGCATCGAAATCAGATGTGATTCATCATAAAGAGCCGCTAAACAGGATGAAAGTTCTCAGTGGCAGAAAGTCTGCCAACCGATATGTGTTGTCTTTTTAGCGATATATCATCCCATAAAGAAGGGCTTTGTTAT
This sequence comes from Vibrio mangrovi, assembly GCF_024346955.1. Lineage (NCBI taxonomy): Bacteria > Pseudomonadati > Pseudomonadota > Gammaproteobacteria > Vibrionales > Vibrionaceae > Vibrio > Vibrio mangrovi. Next base: position 894,622 of record NZ_AP024883.1, read on the forward strand.
GCGGCCTGATCATCAGATTCTACAGTGGTTTCTTTGGCCGATGGTTTTTTCTCTGCTTTCGGTTTGGCGGGTGTCGGTCTGCGTTTCGCGCCTAAAGCGTACAACACTTCTTCTTTGTTCTGTGCCAGATACATAGCCAGTTCTTCCTGCTTCTCTTCATCTTCCAGCAGCTCACTTTTTCCCAGTAAGGTAAATAGTTCATCTGCCATATCGAGCATTTTGTCATAAGCATCTGCCTCGGCTTTAGAGGTAAAAGTCATTTTTTCTTCTCCATTCCGCTCGACCACGTACTTGACGATTACAGCCATGGTAATTCCTCTGTCTTTTGGGTGAATGATTTAAATAAAGTACTGTTGTTTTATACAGTAAAAGGATGGGTAAGTCCATCACTGAGACGGCCATTCAAAGCAAAACTGAATAAAGCATTTCAACAGCGGATTCTGATATTTTTCTTTATGGACCAGTAACCAGAACCGGCGTCGCATATCTAAGGGTACAGGCAACTGAACTACTCTGCCATCCTGTAAAGCAGCTTTTGCTGCCAGTTGGGAAAGACAGCCAAACCCTAATCCGGCTGACACACTGTTAATCAGTGATTCAGTGGTATTGAGCTCGAAAGATTCATGCCATCGTTCCAGACGCGGTGCTACCGTTCTGAGAAAAAACTCTCTGGAACCCGAACCGGCTTCGCGTAGCAGCCAGTTACTGTTTTCAAACTCAGATAACTGAACTTTGGATTTTTTTGTCAGCGGATGTCCGGGAGAACAGATAATACACATTTCGTCCTGACTGAACTGTTTGGATACCAGAGCCGGATGCAATGTTTTTCCTTCTATCAGGGCAATGTCCAGTTCGTAATCTACCAGCTTCTGACAGATCTGAGCTGAATTAGAAATAAACAGTGTCTGTGTGCTGTGTTGATAGCGTTGGCGGAACTGGCTGAGGAGGTAAGGTGCAACCTGGTTGCCGATGGTATCACTGGCTCCGATGCGTAACTGGCCGTGGAGTCGGTTTTCATGATCAAACAACTGATCGATGTTATTGGCCCGGTTTAGCAGTTCATCGGCTAATGGCAGGAGTTTCCGTCCTTCCTGATTGAGTACCAGACGATGATTTACCCGGTCAAACAAAGCATGGCCCAGTTGTTTCTCCAGTTCGGAGAGTGCCATGCTGACGGCTGCTTTTGACAGGCACAATTCTTCCGATGCCTCCGTAAGCGTACTGTTGCGAGTGACCATGGTGAAAATGTGGAGTTGTCTGAGAGTGATGTGAGTGAGCATGTTGTATTCAGTCATCTGCGTACGGGAGAGTACATCTTTCGATATTTTATGTTTTTATTCAAGTCGGTGGCGTGGGAAAGGCAACGGGCAATATGCTAATCTAGTAGGCAATGATGGTTTTTCAGTCCGGATAACGCTTGTTTACTGTTTATCACTCAAATCAACTTGATACACTCAAGATCCTTCTGATTCATTTGATCAAAAGTGAACCGCTGGCTCATCCTTTCGAAGCCGAGCAGATTCTGGTTCAGAGTCCGGGGATGTCTCAGTGGCTGAAAATGGCACTGGCGCAGGAACTGGGAATTACGGCCAATATTGACTTTCCCCTTCCGGCGACTTTTATCTGGGAAATGTTTGCCCGGGTTCTGCCTGATGTTCCCAAACGGAGCGCTTTCAATAAAGAAGCGATGACCTGGAAACTGATGCGGTTATTGCCGGAGATGCTGGAACTGGCAGATTTTATGCCGTTGAAACAGTATCTGGCCGATGAGGATTCACAGCTGAAGCGATTCCAGCTGGCTGAAAAAATTGCAGATATCTTCGATGGTTATCTGGTTTACCGTCCTGACTGGATAGAATGCTGGGAAGATGGGGAAACGGTTGAAGCATTAGCCGGACGACATCCGTGGCAAGCGGTTCTGTGGAAGCGCCTGTTTGACGAAACCCAGTCTCTGGGGCAGTCCCATTATCACCGGGGAAATTTGTATCAGCAGTTTATTGAAAAGTTACAGCATTCCCGGATTCAAGAAGGTGTACTTCCCAAACGACTGTTTATTTTTGGTATTACGGCATTACCTCCCCGTTATATTGATGCTCTGAAGGCTTTAGGTGAACAGACGGATGTACACCTGATGCTGACCAACCCGTGCCAGCATTACTGGGGCGAAATCCGGGATCGGAAATATCTTGCCCGGATGGCGAGTCTGAAACGTAAGCAGATCGTCTTACAGGGAGAACAATTAGTAACCGGTGCTGAGCGCTCTCCACTTAAAGGAAGTATCGAAGAAAATCTTACCGATGAATTACATCTGCGTCAGGCGGTCGGAAACAGTTTGCTCGCCTCGATGGGAAAACTGGGGCGGGATAACCTTTATCTGCTGTCACAGACCGAAAGCGAAGAACATGAGTTTTTCATCGACACGCCGAGAGATACGCTGTTGCATCAGATTCAGGCTGATATCTTACATCTGGAAGAACATCAGAATGATCAGATCCTGACGTCCAGTACGCATAAGCAGGCGGTTCGTCCGGATGATAACTCCCTGTCAATTCATCAGTGTCATAGCCCATTGAGAGAAGTGGAAGTTCTGCATGATGAACTGCTGGCATTATTTGATGATATCCCGGATCTCAAACCCCGGGATGTGATCGTTATGGTTGCGGACATCAATACCTATAGTCCGGCAATTGAAGCAGTATTCGGCAATGCATCCACAGAGCGCTATATTCCTTTTTCGATCTCGGATCGAACCGCTGATCAGGAAACCCCGGTTTTACAGGCATTCATGCGCCTGCTGCAATTGCCCCGTTCCCGTTGTCTGGCTTCGGAACTGTTAGAACTGCTGGAAACGCCGACGATGCTGGCCCGTTTTGAAATGAACGATGCTGATTTTTTACAGGCAAAAAGTTGGGTTGAAGCGTCCGGTATTCGCTGGGGGCTGAATGAGCAGACGGCCGGGGAGTTTGGTTTGCCGAAGACCCGGCAAAATACCTGGGAGTTTGGTATCGAACGGATGCTGGCAGGCTATGCCATGTCTGATACGGCGATGCTGCTGGAACTGGATAACCGCAGTGTTGCACCTTATAACGAAATTCAGGGGCTGGATGCAGAGCTGGCCGGAAAGCTGGCGGCCTTTATCAGCAGAATTCGTGATTATCGTGAGAAACTGAATCAGACCTTACCGGTAGCTGAATGGCGGGTATTACTGAATGACCTGTTAGATGATTTTTTCGCGGTTTCGGTGGAAGAAGAAGTCAGTTTTCAACAGATTCGCGATACGCTGACCCACTTACAGGAGCAGTTACAGGATGCCCGTTATGACGCGCCGATCGCTCCGGATATTTTATATCATTATCTTTCCGGACAGCTGTCGAATGCCCGGGTCAGCCAGCGTTTTCTGGCCGGGCAGGTTAACTTCTGTACCCTGATGCCGATGCGTTCGATTCCCTTCCGGATTGTCTGTCTGCTGGGGATGAATGATGGGGTTTATCCCCGCAGTGTCCCGGCGGAAGGATTTGATTTAATGACGGAACAATCCCGTCCCGGCGATCGGTCACGCAGAGATGATGACCGTTATCTGTTTCTGGAAGCTCTGTTATCTGCCAGAGAACGGCTTTATATCAGTTATGTCGGGCGCTCGGTTCAGGATAATAGCATCAGTTTACCTTCCGTTCTGGTAAGTGAGCTGGTGGAATATTGTCATCAGAATTATTGTCTGGATGGGGATGCGGAGCTGGCCTGTGATGACTCCGGTGATCGTCTGATCCGGCAACTTACCTTTTCCCATCCGATGGTGCCGTACAGTCCTGATGCATTCTCTTCCGGGCACGGCAGTTATGCCCGGGAGTGGTTACCAGTTGCTTCCGGTGCAGCTCCTGAGCCCCAGCCTCAGATAACAGAATCTTCCCGGCTACCGGATTTTCTCGATGATGTGACATTTCCTCTGGAACTGGATTTTGTCGAATTACAGCGTTTCTGGCGTTTGCCTGTTCAGTATTTTTTCAACCGGCGCTTGCGGGTCTGGTTTGAAAATGAGTTGGTCTCTGTCCATGATGAAGAACCTTTTTCACTGAGTGGACTGGAGCGTTATCAATTGCTGGATGAACTGGTTGAAACCCTGCTCGAAGTGCGTGGACAGAATAGTCCTGCTCTGGATCAGAACGCAGAAGAACAGCAGATTGAGCACTTTGTCAGAGCGAAGCGGGCGCAGGGATTGTTGCCAGTCGGCGCTTTCGGTGAACTGGAGTTCCGGCAGAATTATGAACAGGCCATTGCGCTGGTTGATGTGATTGCCGGGCTTTGCTGCCAGCCACAGCCTGATCGGGAGATTAATATCCGGACTGAAGTTTTGGGTGCCGGACAGCCGATTCAGTTGCTCGGATGGGTGACAAACTGTTTTGCTGCGGGTCTGGTTCGTTACCGGGTTGGCAGAATCCGGGCGCAGGATTATCTGTCTGCCTGGCTGGACCATCTGGTGATGGCTGTAGCTGGTGAATCGTGCCCGACTCATGTGATTGGTTATGAGCAGAAAGCCGGAGTCCGCCATCTGTTTTATCCGCCGATAGAGCAAGCGCAGGCTCAGTCCTGTCTGGATGAGTTAGTACGCTTATACATTCAGGGAATGAATTATCCTTTAGCTTATTTCCCACGAACTGCACTGGCAGGTATTGAAGCGGGCTTCAATCGTCAGGGAGAATGGCATGAAGATCAGGATAAAGCGGATAAGAAAATGAGAGAAGCTTTTGTCGGCAGCGATTTCAGTGCGGTTGGCGGAGAAGGGCAGAATGCTTATATCGGCAGAATCTGGCCTCTGTGGTCAGACAAACTGAGTCAGGATGTTCGCCTTCATACAGCACTGATACTGCAAGCTCCCAGACTCTGGATCAAAGAATATACTGATGTATAACCTGGCTGCAGAGATGTAATGAAATTGCTCAGGAAAGTGGGTGGCCGCCAGGAAATCGTTATTTTGTGTAGGGTGTTTTCTGTACGGCCACAGGTCAGAGGGACCATTATTCGGTCATTGGGCATTTTACTTGGATAAACATTTGTGCTGATAAGTATCTTGCCCGAATATGGTGCGGATATTAATGATGAAAGAGTTAGTTAACCGTGAGTCAGATCTCACTCTCTTGTCTGGTATAAGGGACATGAATGGATTTCTTTCAATTCTATTGTTTAGATCACATTCTATGTTCAGGTAATCTCAAATATGCAGAATTCTGAGTATCTTAGCTCACGGCGTAGAAGTCTGATATTTGGAATCGGCTGCATTTGCGATGAACTGTAATTCTTTGAAAGGACGGGTATGAGTCACACAACCTCTGATGCCATGATTCCGTTGGAACCGATGTCTTTCCCTCTGCATGGGGCGCGTTTGATTGAAGCATCTGCCGGAACCGGGAAAACATTTACCATTGCCGGCCTGTATTTACGTTTGTTGCTGGGACATGGTGATGAACAGAGCCGCCACAGCAGTGCGTTGCGGGTTGATCAGATTCTTGTGGTGACATTTACCGAAGCGGCGACTGCTGAGCTGAAAGGACGGATCCGGGAACGGATTCATGAAGCCCGGCTGGCATTTGCCCGCAGTCATAGTGATGATTCGCTTCTACAGTTGTTTCTGGATGAAATCCCGGATCATGCAGCGGCGGCCGATGTTTTGCTGCAGGCTGAAAGAGAGATGGACACTGCGGCAATTTATACCATTCACGGTTTTTGTCAGCGAATGCTGGTGCAGAATGCTTTTGAGTCGGGCAGCCGTTTTCATCATGAATTCATCACCGATGAAAGTCGTCTGAAAGCGCAGGTTGTTGCTGACTACTGGCGTCGTCAGTTCTATCCGTTACCGGTTGAGTTAGCGGCCGAAGTCCGGCGTTTATGGCCGACGCCGGCAGATTTGCTGGCGCAGATTGCGACTTATCTGAGTGGCCATGCACCCTATCTTTCCGTCAGAGCGATGGACGCCAGCCTTGAACAGCTTCATCAGGATAACCTGCAACGTATTGTGCAGTTGAAAACACAGTGGTTAAAATTTAAGCCTGACATTGCCGGATGTATTACCGGTTCGGATGTGAATAAGCGCAGTTACACCAAAAAATCTTTGCCGCAATGGATAGAACAGGTCTCTTTGTGGGCTGAAACGGCGACAGAAAGTTACGAAATACCAGAACAACTGCTCCGTTTCTCTCAGCAAGCTTTGTATGAGAAAACGCCGCAAGGAACGCCACCGGAACATCCGTTGTTTCAGGAAATAGATGAGTTTCTGGCTATGCCGGTTTCTATTGAGGCACCTTTGAAAGCACATGCGATCGAGACATGTCGCAGTCTGTTGGTGAAGTCAAAACAGGAACAGCACTGGCTGTCGTTCGATGACTTACTTTCTCACCTTTCATCAGCATTAGATGTGGATACAACCGGTCAGTTGGCTCTGCGGATCCGGACATTGTACCCGGTGGCAATGATCGATGAATTTCAGGATACTGATCCGCTGCAATACCATATTTTCAGCAACATTTATGCACAACACCCTGAGTGTGGTCTGCTGATGATCGGCGATCCAAAACAGGCGATTTATGCTTTCCGGGGGGCAGATATATTTACCTATATCAAGGCCCGGCATCAGGTTCGTTCTCATTTCACTCTGGCGACGAACTGGCGTTCCGGCCAATCGATGATCGAAGCGGTTAACCGGCTGTTTTCATCCTCTGAGAGCCCTTTTCTTTACGATCAGGATATTCCCTTTTTCCCGGTGTCATCACCACCTCATGCCAAAGAGCGGCGCTGGCAGTTGTATCAGAAAGATCAACCGGCCATGACTTACTGGTGGCCGGACGATGATGAACCGGATGCCATCATGACAAAAGCTGATTATTACCAGATGATGGCTGATGCAACGGCAGCCCGGATTCAGACAATCTTACAGGCTGCCGATCAGGGAGAAGGAATACTTTGCTCCGGAGATGAAGAAAGAGTAATTCAGGCCGGACATATTGCAGTATTGGTCAGAACGGGTAATGAAGGACGTCTGGTGAAAGAAGCGCTGGCCCGTCAGGGAATCGCCAGTGTCTATCTTTCTAACCGGGATAGTGTGTTCGGCAGTGACATTGCTGTCGATATCCAACGGTTATTACAGGCCGTTCTGATGCCCGATCAGGAGCGTCCTTTGCGGGCAGCGCTGGCTTCTCCATTGTTCGGTCTGGATATTCACTATCTTGATGCTCTCAATATCAATGAATCCTTATGGGAAAGTGTGGTTCAGGAATTCAGGGAATACCGGAAAATCTGGTTTGAACGGGGTATTCTCCCTATGTTGCGGGCCGTTCTCTATCAGCGGCACCTTGCCGAACGCTGGCTGATGAGTAAAGGCGGAGAACGGCTTCTGACGGATTATCTGCATCTGGGGGAACTGTTGCAGCAGGCCGGTGCTGAGATCGACAGTGATCACGGGCTATTGCGCTGGCTGACCCAGTCGATCATGGATGTGAATCTGGGTAGCAGCCCGGAGGCATCGATCCAGCGTCTGGAATCGGAGAAAAATCTGGTCCAGATTGTGACGATTCATAAGTCGAAAGGGCTGGAATATGATCTGGTTTTCCTCCCTTTTGTGATGAGTTTCCGTGAGACAAAAGAAGCCCGTTATTACGATGAGACGCATGATCGTATTGTTCTGGACATGGCTCGTCGGGAAGAAGCGCTTTCTATGGCAGAAAAAGAGCGTCTGGCCGAAGATCTGCGCCTGCTGTATGTGGCTCTGACCCGTTCCGTTTTCGGGTGTTATGTTGGAATTGCTCCGTTGAAGGGCCGTTCGGTGAAAGGATCGACTGGTGCTCATTTATGTGCGATGGGATATTTATTACAGCAGGGTGAACCAGGAGATGCGGCTTTGCTGCGTCAGGGGATAGAATCTCTGCTGGATGAACATGGACAAACGGTAATGGAGGCGCCGCCACCGATTCCTGATTCGCCGCTGTCACTTTCTGATGTGCCATCGCCTGAATTATCAGCCAGACAGAAAATTCATCCGATCGAACGATTGTGGAGGATGACCAGCTACTCCAACCTGGTGAAGCAGTCGGGCCATCATGAGTTTCTGGATGCGACACGGGAAGTTCCGGGATTTGATCTGGACTCGGCTGGTGAAGCGGATGAATATGCTTTTGACCCGGAAGAGCAGACGATTTTCACTTTTCCGAAAGGGGCAACAGCCGGTACATTTTTACATAGTCTGTTTGAACAGATTGAATTCACTGAATCTCCGGAAAGCGACGCCAATACCCAGATTATACAAGTGTTGATGGAAACTGCCGCTGTCTCTGACTCCTGGCTGCCGGTCTTGCAACAGATGCTGAACCATGTTTTGCAGACACCGCTGGATGGGAAAAAATTGCGGCTTGGTCAGATCCCTGAGCGCCAGCGTTTAGTGGAAATGGAGTTTCTGTTGCCGGTTGATAAACTGCGTGCACCGATGTTGAACCGTATTCTGAAGCGGTATGATTCCTTATCCGCTCAGGCCGGAGATCTGAACTTTGCGCAGGTCAAAGGGATGCTGAAAGGTTTTATCGATCTCGTGTTTGAATATCAGGGCCAGTATTATGTGCTGGACTGGAAATCGAATCATCTGGGACATCAGTGTGAAGATTATACACCAGCCCGTCTGAAAGCCGCGATGGTCGAGCACCGTTATGACTTCCAGTATCAGATTTATTCGCTGGCACTGCACCGTTTTCTTGCCAGCCGGATTACAGATTATTCCTATGAGCAGCACTTCGGTGGCGTGTATTATATTTTTCTCCGTGGTGTGGATGGACAGACGCCGTCGGGTATTTTTTCCCATCGCCCTGACTTTGAACTGATCACGGCTCTGGACCGATTTTTTACCGGAGAGGAAGACGCGATGCGATCAACCCATGAGGGACAGATGGAGTTAGATCTATGACTGTGCTGGCTCAATCCCTTAGCTCTTTATCTGAAAAACGGGTAATTCGTCCGCTGGATCAGCAGTTTGCCCGTTTTATTTCCCGGCAATGCCCACAGGATCAGGATGCTGTAGCCTGGTTAGCAGCTCTGGTCAGCTATGAGCTTGGCCGTGGACATATCTGTGTTCCATTGGTTGGTCAGGACGGTCATGTTCAGCATTCGCTTCTGCTGTTCGGACATGCTGTCGCTGATATTCATCCGGTCAGAAGCAGCATAGAAAATCTCGATTGGTTAACGGTTATCCGGCATTGTCCATTGATCGGAGAACCGGGAAGTTACCTGCCGCTCATCTTTGACGGAGAACGTCTTTATCTGCAACGTTACTGGCACTATGAAAGTCAGTTGGCTTTTCGGTTACAGGCGCTTTCATCTCCGGTGCCGATTGATACGGAGCAAACAGAGCACTTGTTTCAAACACTGAATCAGCTGTTTCCCCGGCCATATGATGCATTATTTCAGGCATTGCAACAGGTTTCTTCGCTGGGGGAAAAACAGCGTCTGGTTTGTGAGCATCTTGATATTGTCCGGGAATCTGAGCTGGACTGGCCTGCAATTGATGAATTGTTACATCAGGTATCGGCTGACTCTGATTTATCTGCTCTGGATGTTCTTGTACCTGAATCGGTCTGTCTGAACTGGCAGAAAGTGGCTGCTGCAATTGCATTGAGCCGACGTTTTGCGGTGATCTCCGGTGGTCCGGGAACCGGAAAAACAACCACAGTGGCGAAACTACTGGCAGCCCTGATGAAGCAAAGTTCTGCAACTGCACAGCAACCGGTAATCAAGCTGGTTGCGCCAACCGGAAAAGCCGCAGCCCGTCTGACAGAGTCTATTGGTCAGGCTGTTGAGCGACTGTCTGTTTCGCCAGAGATGAAAGCACAGATACCGACTCAGGCAAGTACGTTACACCGTTTACTGGGGGCGATTCCGAATAGTGCAGAGTTCCGCCACCATCAGGGAAATCCGCTGCATGTTGATTTATTGGTTGTCGATGAGGCTTCAATGATCGATTTACCGATGATGTATAAACTGCTGACGGCTTTACCCGAACATGCCCGTTTGGTTCTACTGGGAGACAAAGATCAGCTTGCATCTGTTGAGGCCGGTGCGGTTTTAGGTGATATCTGTTCTTTTCAGTCGGCAGGGTATAGCCGGGCTCAGATAATACAACTGGAACGGTTGACCGGATACCGCTTTGATGTACTGCCGTCTCATGCTGAGGTTCCGTCACTGGCTGACAGTTTATGTCTGCTTCAGAAAAGTTATCGCTTTCACAGCCGATCCGGTATTGGTCAACTGGCAAAAGCAGTGAATTCTGGTGATATCTCCCAACTACTTCAGGTATGCCAGCAGACTCATCATGATGTACAGATCCATGCGCTTGACAGTGATAGTTATCACCAGATGCTACAGACACTGGTCAGTGAGTATGCCGGTTATCTGGACGCCATTGCCCGTTATACCTCAGAACCTGATGAGATGAGCCCTGAGAAAAAAGCGGAATATGTCCTGCACTTATTTCATCGTTGCCGGTTGCTGTGTGCGGTCAGAGAGGGTGATTTTGGTGTTACGGGTGTGAACCAGAGAATTGAACGTGCTTTAAGCCGTCATCAGTTAATTCGTAAAGATGATGAACAATGGTACGAAGGGCGGCCAGTCATGATTAGCCGTAATGATCACCATCTTGGCTTATATAATGGAGATATCGGGATCTGTATGCGGGATCCACAGGATGAGCGGCTGAAGGTTTATTTTGAGCAGTTTGACGGTAAAGTCCGGGGCTTTCTGCCCAGTCGGATTCCCGAGCATGAAACCGCTTATGCGATGACCATTCACAAATCGCAGGGAAGTGAGTTTGATTTCACGTTACTGCTTTTGCCTCCGGATCACACGCCGATTCTGACTCGTGAGTTGGTTTATACCGGCATTACCCGGGCCAGAAAACGACTGGCGCTGTTTACATCTCAGAAAATTCTGCAGGCGGCTGTCCGGGTGAAAACACAACGGGTGAGTGGTTTAAGGCAAAAAATGGAAGTTTAATTTTTTGACCAATTCCGGAGGTTACCGGAATTGGTGTTTTCTGATAGGTCAGTGATTATTGGCTCAGAGATGCCTGAGTGAAGGTGATACTACGAATTTTATAACGTGACTGACATTCCAGAATAAACGTCTTCACTTGTTCATTCACCGGGAAAACACAGTGGACATTGTGACCTTCTAAAAACTGGTGATCTCCCATATCCCAGAAACTCTGGAGTGAATTACAAATTACAGTTTTCATATTTTTCGTGCTCTTAATAACTATATTAGTGACTAAAAGCATCCTTGCGTCTATCTCAATTCAGAGATAAATACCTTGATCCGTGTTGCAAAATTTATAACCAGTATTTGAGTGCGGGGATTTTACACAATCTGCGTGTGGAGTAAAGCTGTTTGTTTTTTATCCGGTATGGATAGCGTGCGAGGAAGTGGTTTAACTGGATAGCGAAAGGCGGAATCCAGCTTAGTGACTCTGCCTCGTCGGAAGCAGAGTCACTGACCCGGACCACAGTCTTATAGTTCAAGACTCAGGATCTTGGAACGACGTTGATAGTTATACAAATTTTGTTTGGTTGCCGGTAGTGATTCGACATCCATTTCTACAAATCCCTGTTCTCTGAACCAGTGCAGACTGTGTGTTGTCAGCACAAACATCTGGTTGATTCCCATATTTTTCGCCTGATGCTTCATATGATTGAGTAACAGGAGTCCGCGATTGCTGTCCCGGTATTCATTGTGGATTGCGACACAGGCCATTTCCGCCATACTCTCTTCAATATAAGGATAGAGTGCGGCACATCCGATAATCAGACCATCGCGATCAATGATGGTGAAGCGGTGAATTTCCTGTTCAAGTTGTTCTCTGGAGCGACGGACCAGAATACCAGCCTCTTCCAATGGCTGAATTAAGTCAAAAATTCCGCCGATATCATCGATGGTCGCCTGACGAATTTGTTCTGAACTGGCCATGACAACCTGAGTTCCGATACCATCAAAGGAGAACAGTTCCTGAATCAGCGCCCCATCTTCTTTGTAGCTGACTAAGTGGCTGCGGGGAACACCGGCACGACAGGCGGAAATCGCCGCTCTGAGGAAACGGATTCTGCCGGTACTGCTGTCCTGTTGTTCTCCGGTTTCGGTTTCCATCCGGTGGAGCAGTTTTTCCACATCAGCCGGAAAGAGTTCGGCAATTGCATTACCGTTTTCATCAATGATGCCCTGTTCGGAACAGAACCCGATCAGTTTGTCAGCCTTAAGGCGAATGGCTACCTGAGTGGCAACCTCCTCAGAAAGCAGGTTAAAGCATTCTCCGGTGACTGAGCTGGCAATCGGCCCGAGCAGGACGATTGAACCTTGCTCCAAGGCCCGGTTGATGCCGTCGATATTGATTCGGCGTACGCGGCCGCTGTGACAGTAGTCAATGCCATCGTCAATCCCTAAAGGTTGGGCAATGACAAAGTTACCGCTGACGATATTCAGCTGATTTCCGGCCATCGGAGTATTATTCAGACTCAGAGATAGTTTTCCGGTAATCGAGAGCTGAAGTTGCCCGGCGGCCTGCATGACCAGCGGTAAGGCTTTCTCGTGTGTGATCCGAATGCCTTTATGGTAAGGCGTTGTACATGCCTGTTCCTGTAAAATCTGGTTAATCTGGGGACGGGCACCATGGACAACGACCAGTTTCACTCCCAGGCTGTGGAGCAATGCAATATCACTGATGATATTGGTGAAATTTTTATCGGCTACCGCTTCTCCGCCGAGCATGATAACCATTGTTTTACCACGGTGAGCGTTCACATATGGGGTAGACTGACGAAAGCCTTTAACAAGCGCAGTACTTCTGATCTTCACAGTAATCAATGTCCATGTTTATTTATGTTGAAATAATGACTTTTTATTCATTTTTGAGCAAGTGTTTTTTATGGCTTTTTCATACTTCGTTTTCTGGCGGTCAGAAGTTGATAAATTCAGTCAAAATATCGGTTCTGCCGATTGCAGATGATGGACCAATTTGTCATGCTTTGCCAACCGTAAATGATGGAAAACGAAACGTGAAAAAAATATTGGGATTGATGCTGGCTTCTGTGGTGCTCAACGGGTGTGTTCACCCAACTGATCGTGCTCAGCAATATCTCGACGGAACGCTGTCGAATGCCCTGAACCGGACTGAACAGATTCAGTCTGATGTTCCCCGGGATTTCACTGAATTTAGCCGTCAGAGTGAACTGGTTGTCGAAAATTCACCATCACTGGCTGCACTTTATCAGCCGCTCTACCAGCATTTGCAGGAATGGGTACAACAGAGTGGTGATCCGGCTGAACTGCAACAGTACGGGATTCAGGCTGCTCAACTCAGAGGCGGTGACCAGCGGGGAAATGTGTTATTTACCGGTTATTTTTCTCCGGTTATTGAACTACGCCATACTCCGGATGCCGTTTTCCGTTACCCGTTATACGGGCAGCCGGCTCCGACATGTGATGAAACGTGCCCGACCCGGGCGCAGATTTATGCTGGTGCACTTCATGGACTTGGACTGGAACTGGGTTACGCGGCAAACCTGATCGATCCGTTTATTATGGAAGTTCAGGGCAGTGGTTTCGTTCATTTCGGTGATGACGATTCTCTGGAGTATTTTGCTTACGCCGGTAAAAATAACAAAGCCTACGTCAGCATCGGTAAAGTGTTGATTGAGCAGGGCGAGATTCCGCGCAAGAAAATGTCTCTGAAAGCGATCAAGCACTGGGTGATGACACATCAGGAAGAGGAAGTGAAAGCTTTACTGGAACAGAATCCTTCCTATGTATTTTTTGAACCGAGGGCAGCGGCTCCGGTGACCGGTTCGGCAGGGATTCAACTGTTGCCGATGGCTTCCGTTGCCGGTGACCGGCGACTTTTCCCGATGGGAACACCGATTCTGGCCGAAGTTCCGTTGCTGAATGCCGATGGAAGCTGGAGTGGCACACATGAATTACGACTTCTGATTGTTCTGGATACCGGCGGGGCCGTCAAAGATAATCACCTCGATCTTTATCACGGCATGGGAGAACGGGCTGGTATTGAGGCGGGACATTACCGGCATTTCGGCCGGGTGTGGAAACTGGGGCTGGAAAACTCTTCGACTCAGGCTCCCTGGGCTTTACCTCCGGAAAAGTTAGAATAGTTTTCCCGTGGTGTTCTAGACTTTTTGAGCAAGAGTGCGTATAAAACGCACTCTTTCTTTTTCAAGAGAGTTTTTCAAAATAGTTTTTTCAAGATAGCTTCTACTTTGGATAATGTGATGCGTGAATTAGATACTCCGGCTTCTGAAGATTACAACCAGCGTTTTGGCGGAACCCGTCGTCTTTATGGTTATGATGAAGTCGAGATACTCCGTGCTGCTCATGTCTGTGTGATTGGTCTCGGTGGTGTGGGTTCATGGGGAGCTGAAGCCCTGGTGAGAACGGGAATCGGCGAGCTGACTCTGATCGATATGGATGATGTTTGTGTCACCAATGTCAATCGTCAGATTCATGCAATGCACGGTACGGTTGGTCAGAGCAAAATTGAAGTCATGGCTGAACGAATCCGGTTGATCAATCCTGAGTGCCGGGTCAATCTTATCGATGATTTTATTTCTCCGGAGAATCAGCATTTGTATCTGAAGCCTGAATTTGATTATGTGCTGGATGCAATTGACAGTCTGAAAGCAAAAGCGTCCTTACTGGCTTATTGCCGTCGTAATAAAATAAAAGTGATCACGACCGGTGGTGCCGGCGGTCAGACAGATCCGACCCAGATACAGGTCGCGGATCTGACCAAGACGATTCAGGATCCGTTAGCGAAGAAACTGAAAGATCGTCTGCGCCGGGAGCACAATTTCCCGAAAAATCCGGCTCGTAAGTTTGGCATTGAATGTGTGTTTTCGACGGAGCAACTGAAATATCCGCAAGCGGATGGTTCGGTCTGTGCGGCAAAATCGACCGCAGAGGGGCCGAAACGGATGGATTGTGCAACGGGCTTCGGGGCTGCCACTATGGTCACTGCCAGCTTTGGTTTTGTGGCTGCGGCTAAAATTGTGGAAAAACTGATCCGGAAATATAAATAAAGGGTACAGTGATGTCAGATTTACCGCCTTCACCTTTTGGCAGCCAGATTACTGCCGATGAAATTCAGCAGGTTATGGAAAATTTTCATAGCTGGGAAGATAAATACCGTCAGGTTATTCAGTGGGGAAAACAACTGCCGGCGATGCCGGAGAGTCTGAAGTCCGGACAGGTTCAGATTTCAGGATGTGAGAGTCAGGTCTGGCTGGTGGCTGAATCAGAACAGGATAAGTGGTTTTTTTGTGCTGACTCTGATGCGAGGATTGTCCGGGGACTGATTGCGATTGTGATGGCTGCTTATCAGGGAAAAACGAGTGAAGAGATTGCCGCTTTCCCGATTGAAGACTACTTTTCCCGGCTGGGCCTGATGAGTCATCTGAGTCCGTCCCGGGGGAACGGACTTCGGGCGATTGTCAGACAGATTCAGACGTTGAGCCAGCGTTAATTAGGAAGTCTTCCTAGAAAAAACTCAGCGCTTTTTCCAGTGCTGAGATGAATTTTCTGACATCTTCGGTTGTGTTGTAAATGCCGAAAGAAAGACGAATGGTTCCCTGAATGCCAAAAGCATCCATACAAGGATGTGCGCAGTGATGACCGGCTCTGACGATGATTCCCTGTTGATCCAGAAGTGTAGCAACATCCTGATGATGAACACCTTCAACGACAAAACTCAGGATACTGGCATTCGGCTGGTATCCGATCACCCGAATCTCTTCATGCTGGCTTAAGGCTTGATAGGTCATGTGCTGTAACTGGTGCAGGTGTTGTTCTATCTGAGTAAAATCAAAAGACTGATACCAGCGAATAGCTTCAGCCAGCGTAATTGCCCCGGCAATATTTGGTGTTCCTGCTTCGAACTTTCCGGGCAATCCGGCGAATGTAGTCTTCTCAAAAGAGACTTTTTCTACCATTTTCCCGCCACCGTGCCACGGTGGCATTGCATTCAGCAGGCTTTTCTTGCCGTACAGCACACCGATTCCTGTCGGCGCGTATAGTTTATGTCCGGAGAACACATAAAAGTCTGCATCCATATCAATCATATTAACCGGCTCATGGACGATCCCCTGTGCACCATCAACCACGACCAGCGCGCCATACTTATGGGCCAGTGGAATAATGGATTCAAGCGGATTCCGGGTGCCGGTAACATTCGTCATCTGTGCGACAGCGACCAGTCTGGTTCTGGCATTGAGCAGTTGAGTATATTCATCCCAGCCGAACTCTCCCCGCGGGCTCATCGGGATTTTTACCACTCGGGCGCCGGTCTGTTCCGCAACCAATTGCCATGGCACGATATTGGCGTGATGTTCGCTTTCACTGACCAGAATTTCATCTCCCGGATTCAGGTTTGTTCTTCCCCAGCTCTGGGCGATCAGATTTAAGGCTTCCGTGGCACCTCGCGTCCAGATAATTTCCTGTTCTGAGGCAGCACCGATAAAATGGGAAACCAGTAATCGGGCTTCTTCGAATGCCTGTGTCGCCCCTGCTGTCAGGTGATGGCTGCCCCGGTGAACATTTGCGTTCTGATTCTGGTAATAGTGAGACAGACGATCAATCACGCATTGTGGTTTTTGCGTGGTCGCTGCGCTATCCAGATAGACATAGGACGCATGGTTTAATGCAGGAAACTGTTGCTGTATTGACGAAATATCAAGTGCCATTTCTGTTACGACTCGTGTTTCGGTTGATAAGGTGTGATTTCTGAGGAAGGCACCATTGGTTCGGCAACCTGCCACATGTGCTGTGCTCCGGAGAGCAGACGAACAATTTCCAGAGAAAATTCCAGTGCAGTTCCTGGCCCCTGACTGGTGAGCAGGTTGGCCGGTTCATCATAAACAACCCGTAGAGTACTTTTCTGGGATTCCGGAATCTGATGATGAAATCCCGGATGGCAGGTGAGCAGGGCATCCGGAAAAAGCTGATGATGCTGTAATACGACTGCCGGAGCTGCACAAATGGCTGCGACCAGTCTCCTTGCCTGTTTCTGCTGTCTGAGCAGCTCGATGAGTTGTGGGTTATCTCTGAAGTTTTCTGCTCCGCCAAGACCGCCGGGAAGAATAATTGCGTCAAACGGTTCCCTGATAACCTCGCTCAGGCGTGTCTCTGCTGTCAGAATTACGCCACGGGAGGCTTTCAGCACCAGTTGTTCTGTCGGATCTGCACTGGCGATCACAACATCATAGCCGGCCCGTACCATCACATCGATAATGGTAATGGCTTCCATTTCTTCACTGCCGGTTGCAACAGGAACTAAGACTTTATGACTCATATTCATGACTCCCACTGTTTTTCCAGGGCTTTGATTTGTTGATATAAAGCTTCATTTTCAGGAACCGGAATCCCGTGTCGTCCGGCAGTTCTGATCAGATGTCCGGTAATAAAGTCTATTTCAGTTTTTCTCTGATGGAAAACATCCTGATGCATTGATGAGTGATTTTTGGCCGTTGCTGTAATGACCTGGTGAATATGATCGGTTAATTCCTCCAGGCTGACCGGAATATTTTCAGCGATCATCACTGCGGTAATTTCGGTGATAAGCGCAGAAATAATGCCTTGGAATTCTGGTGTTGCCAGATCTCCATTCGCACATTGATGAAGGGCTGTTAACGGATTAATGACACAATTAACGGCTAGTTTTCGCCATAGCGCGTGTTCAATCTGATGATGCCAGTACACCTCTGGCAGAGCATGATGTAAAACGTCGGTCAGGAACTGGCACTGGCAGCCTTTCTCATTGGCTGCACCAATGAACGTTTCCCCTTGGCCGGTATGGATGAGCCGGGATGGAGATGGTTTGAATGCACCGTGAGTTGTGGTTGCCAGTATGACAGGATGAGTCTGCAATAACGTACCAATTGAAGTAAGGCTTCCCATGCCGTTATGCATGAGTACCAGCATTGTATCCGGATGAATCAGATGTATCAGTGGTGAAAGAGCAGAGGAAATCTGCCAGGCCTTGACGGTTATCAAAATCAGATCGGCGTTCCTGATGTCTTCTATCTGGTGATTACGGAAAGAGCAGGGTTGCTCACCAAACTGTACTTGATATGGCGATTTTGTTTGTCTGGCAATGACGGAGACTCTATGTCCGTCCTGCTGTAATTTTACGGCCCAGAGAGAGCCGATAGCTCCCGGACCGATCACCAGAATGTTCATGCTTTGCTATGGCTCATCTATTTGTCTTGATCGTTTAGCGGCAGTCTAATCAAGCGTGATTTAAATGCAATCCTGATTTCTGGATGTTTTGGCTTTTTCCAACAGACGAGTGAAATAATGCCGGAGTGAATAGAGCATAATCAGGCTAGGGATGACCATGACGGCCGTCAGCACAAAAAACAGCGACCAGTTATCAAGATAATCGACCAAAGCACCACTG
Organism: Vibrio mangrovi; assembly: GCF_024346955.1. NCBI lineage: Bacteria > Pseudomonadati > Pseudomonadota > Gammaproteobacteria > Vibrionales > Vibrionaceae > Vibrio > Vibrio mangrovi. The sequence goes on from NZ_AP024883.1 coordinate 913,100, forward strand.
AATGAAGAAAGTACCGTGCGTCCGGCATTTCCCAAAGAAGCCAATAGTGCGTATTGGGTTGCAGAAAAGGCTTGTCCGGTCATCAGTGTCAGGAATGAGACAAAGGCCACCGTGGAGAAAGCGGTGGTAAAGTTATCGACGATCACGGTCGCGAGAAAGAGGTGTTCATTGGGGCCGGCCTGAGCAATCCATGAAAACATCAGATTGCTGGCTGACATGGCAACACCGCCGATCATCAGCCCTTTGACAATACCGAAGCGGACGGTAACCATGCTGCCAAGCAGGGTAAAGAACATAGTGGCCCACCAACCGAGCATTTTCGAGTAGTAGCCAATCTGCTCATTGCTGAAACCTACCTCTCGGTAGAATGAAATTGACATCTTCCCGAGGAAGGCTTCCCCGATTTTGAACAGAAATACGAATAACAGAATGGTCAGTGCAACCCGGGTTCCATTCCGTTTAAAGAAATCGATAAATGGTTCCACAACAGTTACTGAAATCCACAGCAGGATCGGAGACTCGATATATTTGTGATGGCGAGCTTCTGCCTGTTGCTGTAAACGATCCCGGTGAGTGACCGGCTCTCGGGTCATCAGCGTAAACGCCATCAGTATCACCATGACAGCGGCCATACCAAAGTAAACAGCATTCCAGCCATACTGATCCGCATTGGTAAATGCTAGATATCCCGGCAGGGAATAGCCCGTCCACCAACCGATAACAGCCATCGCCGAAGCCTGAGGAAGTTTAGATTCTTCCGCTTTACTGAAACTATCGATCCGGAAGGCATCAATGGCAATATCCTGAGTTGCCGAGAAAAAGGCAATCACCAGTGCAACCAGATAAGTCATCATAAAATGGGTAGAAGGATTAGAAAATGAGGCAATTAGCAAAGTGCACAAAAGAATAATGCTCTGGCACACGATAATCCAGCTGCGGCGCTGTCCCAGACGTCGGCCCAGCAAGGGAAGATGGATACGGTCAACGAGTGGTGACCAGAGAAAGTTCACCGAGTAAACGACGAAAATACTACTGAAATAACCGATATCCGTGTTGGTGAATCCGGCGTCCTTCAGCCAGCCGGACATGTTGGAACCAATCAATACCCAGGGAAAGCCACTAGAGCATCCGAGCATTAAAACCCATGCCAGACGTTTATCCAGATAGCTCTGAATAGTGGCTTTCCATGTATTGGATGTTTTTTGCAACGAAAAAACCTCTATTGTTCCGATGGCATCGTTGCAGCGTCTTTTTCAGAGACAACAGAAACACGCGTGATAATGATGGGTTTGACCGGGACGTCCTTCATATATTTCTGACTACCGGTTTTCTGTTTGCCAATATCCTGAATAACTTCAAAACCAGAGGTGACCTGACCAAAAACAGCATAGCCCGGAGGTCGCTCTCCGTAATTGAGAAAATCATTATCAACCAGGTTAATGAAAAATTGCCGGGTTGCAGAATTCGGATCCTGAGTTCTGGCCATTGCAATCGTGCCGGTCTGATTTAACAGACCATTACTGGCTTCATTGGCTATCGGCGGATAAGTACTCAGACGCTCCATTTGCGTACTGAAACCACCACCCTGAACCATGAAACCGGGAATGACCCGGTGGAAAATACTTCCGACATAACTGCCGTCTTCTACATAGCGCAGAAAGTTTTCGACAGTGACTGGCGCTTTTTCTGAATTGAGTTCGACAGTAAAGGAACCAAGCGTGGTTTCAAATTCCACGCTTGGTGTTGCAAAAACGCCGATACTGAACAGAGAAAAAACTGAGCAGGCCAGTAAGGCTGAGAAGCGATGCTTACGCATTAAAAGTGCTCCTGCATGTAGTTTTTCAGTTCGTCATCCTGAGCAACCTTTTTCAGAACCAGATTGACGACATCGTTAAAGACCATCTCGATGTCTTCATTCGATGCACTGAATGCCGATGTTTTCTTCGCTGTGCCATGGTAAGTTTTTACCAGCTTTCCGGTTGGCGTTTCGGCAGTGATTTCAAGTACAACACTCGCATTCATTTCGCTTTCCATGATGGAATGTTTGACTGAAACCAGTGCTTCCTGAATCTCAACTGTCACTGAATTTTCACTGTTGACGCTGGTTGTGAAACCTTGTGAGGAGAACTGCTGTGATAAAGCATTTTCAATTGCAATACGAACATTCTGACGGGCATGAACCGGTTCGATATGTGCACGTCCGCTATCAACTAACGCAACATATTGAGAGGTTCTGATATCTTTACTCATCAGAGTAAAAGATTTCCCTTTAACAATATCACTCTGGCTGAGGGCCGGCTGAGGGGCAAAGTTGATTTGTTGCTGCTGCGGGCCTGAACAGGCGGCAAGCAATGCGACAGTCGCTGCAATAACCAGTTTTTTCATGAGCGGTTCCTTGTTCAAAATCGAGTAATCACATTAACAGATATGTGTGGAAAACCAAGTCTGTGTGGAAAACCAAGTACGTGTAGAAAACCAAGTACGTGTAGAAAACCAAAGTTGTGCGGTCCATTGGGAACCACACAGATAGCTAATGTTGAAACGGAAGAGATAAGGCATCGGTTTTTCATCGTGCGTTCTTCGGGTTTCATTCATCTGACCGAAAAAATCAGAAGCTTTAGCAAGTTACTGTTTAGTTGCCTGTAAGATAACAAATTTTCTGTTGGCCGCGACAGTTTTTACGTTAGATTTTCCAAATATTCTTGTGAGCTTTCCATCGTAGCCGAGGTGACGGTTACCGATCACTAATAATTCACCTCTCTTTTCCAGAACATGCTTTGCATCACAGAACATCTGCCAGGCAATATGATCGGTGATAGCATTTTGCTGGTGAAATGGTGGATTACATAAAACCAGATCAGCCGATGCTGATGCAAAACCATCCAGACAATTATTAGCGATACATTGCATATTTTCCCGTTTACCGAAGTGATATTGCAGATTTCGTCGGGCAGACTCGACCGCCATAAAACTTTCATCAATGCAGGCGAGGGCGGCTTGTGGATTTAATTGTCCGGCTTTTACTGTGAGTACGCCATTCCCACACCCTAAATCAATGATATGTCGGTAACCAGGGTTCTCCGGAATATGAGAAAGAAAAAAGCGGGCGCCTAAATCAAGGCTTTCTCCGGAAAATACATTGGGCAGGTTGACTAAACGGATCGATTCATTTTCTATATCGACATTCCATATTTGCTCCGGATCTGTCGGGTTGGGCGCTGGGGTGTCTGGTCTGGAGAAAATCAGGCGATGTTTTTTCCAGGCAAGCGATGTTTTGGTTGTCCCCAGGTATTTTTCAAATAGTTGCAGGGTTGAAGTGTGAATTTCTTTGGCTTTGTTCACGGCAATCACTTGGCATGTCTCCGGCAGACTTGCGCGGAGCTGACTCAGTTGCCAGATAAGGTGGCGGTTACTCTTGGGGAGCTGGAACAATACCAGCTCCGTATTGACAGGAATATCAGCCATCGTCGTCAGACAGGTGATTGGTGGGTTAGCATTTCGCTCAAGATTTCTTCGGGTTCCCTGATGTGCCAGAAATGAATCGCTCATCATGGTGACTTGATGTTCTCGGGCAAACCAACATGAAAGGGCACCAAAGTGATCATTGAGAATCAACAGATGCCTTCCGGGAGATAATGCCATCTCTTCAACATGACGGATCAGATATTCGTCTCCGGCATCCCACGCTTGTAGATTTTCATAAGATTGTTCCGGATAGCGAAGGAGTGTCAGGGTTTGTTCGTTTAATGACAGTTCTGTCTTCATCGTTTTTAAAATGGTTCTGGTCAGTTAAATTATCGATTATTGTCGCAAATGCAGCACAAACAGGAAACTGAAACCTTTTGCGAAACGTCAGAGAGTAGTAGTATATGGCGCCACAGGTCTACCGGAACGTTTTCTTCTATGTGCTCAACACGATTTTTCCGGTCACCTCGGAGAGAGAAAGTACATGATACAAGAAACTATTGAAGCCAAGTTACATCAGGCATTTCAGCCAGAACATCTGCAAGTGCTTAATGAAAGCTACATGCATAATGTACCAGCTGGATCAGAAAGTCATTTCAAGGTTGTGATTGTCAGCCCTTCCTTTGATGGTCGGCGCTTAATCGAACGTCACCGTGCGGTAAATCAGGTTTTAGCTGATGAACTGGCCGGTCAGGTTCACGCATTATCGATTCATACCTATACTCCAGAACAGTGGCAACAGGATTTTCAGGCTCCTGAAAGCCCGATGTGCCATGGCGGTAGTCATGAGAATAATTAGTCAATGGTGAATCGAATCTATTCGCAACAATAAAATATGAATGTGTCCGGTTACGGTTGTTTGTACTCTGAATCTGTTTATCTATTCGATTGAGCTGGTGAATCATTGAACATTTGTGTCTTTGAAACCGCTTAAAATGAAGTGTGCTATTCATCAAATTTATGATGATTTATTGCATTAAATTGCATCATTATGAAGAAAGAAAAGCAGGTTTGGTCATGGCATCAAATGCCTAAAAGATGGTACACTCCCGTGTCTGGTAAATATGCCTCACTTCATGTGAGAGACGTGTTGTTTAATAGGGTGTTACGACCTTGTTACTAATAAAAAAATCAAGGCCGGACACCAATGTCGTGTCTAAGGCTAATTTAGTTTGTGCCCGGAGTTTACATCCGGTATCGATGACTAAACAAAGCTAATTATTTACAGAATTTTAAAGAATCTTTTTCCCGATAAAAGTGCAAGTGCGTATGATTACAATAAAGAAGGGATTGGATCTTCCTATTGCTGGAGCTCCTTCCCAGGTGATAAGTGATGGTAAAACCATCAGCAAAGTCGCCTTGCTTGGCGAAGAGTACGTCGGCATGCGTCCTACAATGCATGTCCGCGTAGGTGATGAAGTAAAGAAAGCTCAGGTCCTTTTTGAAGATAAGAAGAACCCAGGAGTGAAATTTACTTCACCGGTCTGCGGTAAAGTTATCGAAGTGAACCGTGGTGCAAAACGGGTTCTTCAGTCCGTCGTGATTGAAGTTGCCGGTGATGCACAGGAGACATTCGATAAGTTTGACGCTAGTCAACTTGCGAGCCTGGAGCGCGAGCAAGTTAAAACACAGTTGGTTGATTCCGGCATGTGGACTGCGTTCCGTACTCGTCCCTTCAGCAAGGTTCCTGCTATCGATTCTGCAACTAAGGCTATTTTTGTAACTGCAACAGATACAAATCCTTTGGCTGCTGATCCGCAACTGATTATTAATGAACAACCAGATGCTTTCGTTGCAGGTTTAGACGTTTTATCTGTTTTGACAGAAGGTAAAGTCTACGTTTGTAAACAAGGAAAGAGCTTACCTCGATCCTCTCAATCCAATGTGGAAGAACATGTATTCGAAGGGCCGCATCCAGCCGGATTGCCCGGAACACACATGCATTTCCTCTATCCTGTTGATATCAACCATGTCGCCTGGAGCATCAACTATCAGGACGTTATTGCCATCGGTCAGTTATTCCTGACGGGTGAGTTGTACGTTGATCGTGTTGTTTCTCTGGCTGGTCCGGTTGTCAATCAACCTCGTCTGGTTCGTACCATGATTGGTGCCAGCCTGGATGAACTGACCAACAATGAAATTATGCCCGGAGAAGTCCGTGTGATTTCTGGTTCTGTCCTTTCCGGAGTGAAAGCGAATGGCCCTCATGCTTATCTTGGACGTTACCACCTTCAGGTTTCGGTTCTCAGAGAAGGCCGTGATAAGGAATTTTTGGGTTGGGCTATGCCTGGCAAACATAAATTCTCAGTGACACGTTCGTTCCTTGGACACCTTTTCCAGGGCCAGCTTTTCAATATGACAACCACCACAAATGGTAGTGAGCGAGCCATGGTTCCGATCGGTAATTATGAAAAAATAATGCCGCTTGATATGGAGCCGACACTGCTGCTTCGCGATCTCTGTGCCGGTGACTCTGACAGTGCTCAGCGTCTTGGTGCTCTGGAGCTCGATGAAGAAGATCTCTCACTGTGTACCTTTGTGTGTCCTGGTAAGTACGAGTACGGTCTGTTACTTCGTGAATGCCTCGACAAGATTGAGAAGGAAGGGTAATTTCCATGGGTCTTAAAAAGTTTCTTGAAGACATCGAGCATCATTTTGAGCCGGGTGCCAAGTTCGAGAAATTGTATGCGCTGTATGAAGCAGCTGCGACAATTCTCTATACACCTGGTACAGTGACCAGAAAAAGCTCACATGTTCGTGATAGCGTGGATCTGAAGCGTATTATGATCATGGTGTGGCTGGCTGTTTTTCCTGCAATGTTCTGGGGAATGTATAATGCCGGCGGTCAGGCTATTACTGCATTAAATCACCTTTATCAAGGTGAGCAACTGGCAGGAGTCATTGACGGCAACTGGCATTACTGGTTTACCGATTTATTGGGTGGAACCCTGATGGCAGATGCTGCCGGATGGGGCAGCAAGATGTTGCTCGGTGCAACATATTTTCTTCCGATTTACCTGACTGTATTTATTGTCGGTGGATTGTGGGAAGTCTTGTTCTGTATTGTGCGTAAACATGAAGTGAATGAAGGTTTCTTCGTTACATCAATTCTGTTCGCACTTATCGTACCGCCGACACTGCCTTTGTGGCAGGCCGCTTTAGGTATTTCCTTTGGTGTTGTCGTGGGTAAAGAAGTCTTCGGTGGTACAGGCCGTAACTTCCTCAACCCTGCTTTGGCTGGACGTGCATTTCTGTTCTTTGCCTATCCGGCACAAATTTCCGGTGATGTTGTCTGGACTGCTGCTGACGGTTTCTCTGGTGCAACTGCACTGAGTCAGTGGGCTCAGGGTGGGCACAGTGCATTAGTAAATAATGTCACTGGTGAGGCTATCTCCTGGATGGATGCATTCGTCGGGAATATTCCTGGTGCGATTGGTGAAGTTTCTACATTAGCGCTTGCTATCGGTGCTGCTTTTATCGTGTACATGGGGATTGCCTCATGGCGGATCATTGGCGGTGTGATGATTGGTATGATCGCGCTTTCAACCCTGTTCAATGTGATTGGTTCAGATACCAACGCGATGTTTAACATGCCTTGGCATTGGCACTTAGTTCTAGGTGGATTTGCTTTTGGTATGTTCTTTATGGCGACCGATCCAGTTTCTGCATCGTTTACCGATAAAGGTAAATGGGCTTATGGGATTCTGATTGGGGTAATGTGTGTTTTGATTCGTGTTGTCAACCCGGCTTATCCGGAAGGTATGATGCTGGCGATTTTGTTTGCGAATCTTTTTGCACCATTATTCGACCACATTGTTGTTGAGAAGAATGTCAAACGGAGATTAGCGCGCTATGGCAAGCAATAACGATAGCATTAAGAAAACGCTGTTTGTTGTTATCGCATTGAGCTTAGTGTGCTCAATCATCGTTTCAACGGCAGCTGTCGGGCTGCGTAGTAAGCAACAAGCAAATGCAGTTTTGGATAAACAGTCAAAGATTCTGGAAGTTTCCGGTGTTGATATGTCATCCGGTAGCGTAACAGAACTGTATGCTCAGTATATTGAACCGAAACTGGTTAATTTTGAGACAGGTGAGTTTGTTGAGAAGACACCGGAAGATCTGACTGCTGTTCAGTATGATCAGCGTGCTGCGGCAAAAAATAAGTCAGAGTCCGTGAAACTGACTGCGGAAGAAGACCCTGCGAAAATCGGTTCCAGAGCGAATTATGGTCTGGTTTATCTTGTGAAGCAGGATAACAAAATCCAGCGCTTGATTCTGCCAATCCATGGTAATGGTCTATGGTCAATGATGTATGCTTTTGTCGCTGTAGAGACAGATGGTGATACGGTTGACGGCATCATTTACTATGAGCAGGGAGAAACTCCCGGACTTGGCGGTGAAGTGGAAAACCCGAACTGGCGTGCTCAGTTTGTTGGTAAGAAACTCTATGATGAAAATCATAAGCCTGCGATTAAGATTGTCAAAGGTGGTGCACCTGTGGGATCTGTACATGGCGTTGACGCACTTTCTGGCGCAACTCTAACCAGTACGGGTGTCCAGCACCAGTTTGACTTCTGGCTGGGAGATATGGGCTTTGGTCCATTCCTGGCAAAAGTCCGTGACGGAGGTCTGAACTAATGTCTACTGTGAAAGATCTGAAGAAGAGTCTGCTGGCTCCGGTGTTGGATAACAACCCGATTGCGTTGCAGGTTCTTGGTGTCTGTTCCGCTCTGGCGGTAACAACTAAGCTCGAAACGGCATTTGTTATGACGTTGGCAGTAACGTTTGTAACTGCACTTTCTAACTTTTTCGTTTCATTGATTCGTAATCATATCCCTAACAGTGTGCGGATTATTGTCCAGATGGCAATTATCGCTTCACTGGTTATTGTGGTTGACCAGATTCTGAAAGCATATCTTTACGATATTTCAAAACAGCTTTCTGTTTTCGTTGGTTTGATCATCACTAACTGTATCGTTATGGGACGAGCCGAAGCATTCGCAATGAAAGAAGCGCCAATTCCTTCGTTTATCGATGGGATTGCAAATGGTCTGGGATATGGTTTTGTCCTGATCAGTATTGGTTTCGTTCGTGAACTGTTTGGTTCGGGTAAGATTTTTGGGATGGAAGTTCTGCCACTGGTCAATAATGGTGGTTGGTATCAGCCAAACGGTCTGATGCTACTTGCTCCGTCTGCATTCTTCCTGATCGGCTTCCTGATTTGGATCATTCGTGTGTTCAAACCAGAACAAGTGGAAGCGAAGGAGTAAGGAACAATGGAACATTATATTAGTTTACTTGTAAGATCCATTTTCCTGGAAAACATGGCTCTGGCTTTCTTCCTGGGAATGTGTACTTTTCTGGCTGTTTCAAAGAAAGTAAAAACAGCTTTTGGTCTGGGGATTGCCGTTACCGTCGTTTTGACGATTTCCGTACCGGTAAACAATCTGGTTTACAACCTGGTCCTGAAAGAAAACGCGCTGGTTGATGGAATCGATCTGACCTTCCTGAGCTTTATCACTTTTATCGGTGTTATCGCTGCGTTAGTTCAGATTCTGGAAATGGTTCTTGACCGTTTCTTCCCACCTTTATACAACGCACTGGGTATTTTCTTACCGCTCATTACGGTGAACTGTGCGATTTTTGGTGGTGTATCATTTATGGTTCAGCGCGATTACAACTTTGCCGAGTCTGTTGTTTATGGCTTTGGCTCTGGTGCCGGGTGGATGCTTGCGATCGTTGCGCTTGCAGGTATCCGTGAGAAAATGAAATATTCTGACGTACCTCCAGGTCTGCGTGGTCTTGGTATTACCTTTATCACGGTCGGTCTGATGGCGTTAGGCTTTATGTCATTCTCTGGTGTTCAACTGTAAGTCGGGTAAACCGCAGCAATAAGGAATAGTCAATGGACATTATTCTTGGTGTAGTGATGTTTACTCTGATTGTACTTGTTTTGGTTTTGGTGATTCTGTTTGCCAAATCTAAGCTTGTACCAACAGGTGACATTACGATTCTAATTAATAACGATCCAGATAAAGCGATCGTTTCCAGCCCCGGCGGTAAACTGTTGGGTGCACTGGCGGGCTCTGGTATTTTCGTATCATCCGCTTGTGGTGGTGGTGGCTCTTGTGGTCAGTGCCGGGTAAAAGTTAAAGCGGGTGGTGGTGATATTCTTCCAACAGAATTGAGCCATATCTCTAAAGGTGAAGCTCGTGAAGGTGAGCGTCTGGCGTGTCAGGTTTCTGTGAAAACAGATATGGAAATCGAACTGCCGGAAGAAATCTTCGGAGTGAAAAAATGGGAATGTTCCGTTATCTCGAACGATAACAAAGCTACTTTTATCAAGGAGCTGAAGTTACAAATCCCTGACGGAGAATCTGTTCCGTTTCGTGCGGGAGGATATATCCAGATTGAAGCTCCGGCACACCATATCAAGTACTCAGATTTTGATGTACCTGATGAGTATCGTTCAGATTGGGATAAATTTAATCTGTTCCGCTACGAATCGAAAGTTGATGAAGACATCATTCGGGCATATTCGATGGCAAACTATCCTGAAGAATTTGGCATTATCATGCTGAATGTTCGGATTGCAACGCCACCGCCAAATAATCCGAATGTACCACCGGGTCAGATGTCATCTTATATCTGGTCTCTGAAAGAGGGAGACAAGGTGACGATTTCTGGACCGTTTGGTGAGTTCTTTGCCAAAGATACTGATGCGGAAATGGTCTTTATCGGTGGTGGTGCCGGTATGGCTCCAATGCGTTCTCACATCTTTGACCAACTGAAGCGTCTGAAATCTAAACGTAAGATGAGTTTCTGGTATGGTGCACGTTCGAAGCGGGAAATGTTCTATGTGGAAGATTTCGATGAACTGCAAGCAGAGAACGACAACTTCAATTGGTTCTGTGCACTTTCAGATCCATTACCGGAAGATAACTGGGACGGCTATACCGGTTTCATTCACAATGTTCTGTTTGAGAACTATCTGAAGGATCATGATGCACCCGAAGACTGTGAATACTATATGTGTGGGCCACCGGTCATGAACGCAGCAGTAATCAATATGTTGAAAGATCTGGGTGTGGAAGAAGAAAATATCCTTCTGGATGATTTCGGCGGTTAAGCTTTCGCTTCACTCTCGGTATAATATGGCTGGCTGTAAAAAGTCAGCCATTGTTTTATCCGGACCCGAAGCTTGTGATGTCAACAAGTATACACGTCAGTATGTTGTCTGACGGTGGCTGACATGAGGTATAAATATGAGTACTTTCCTGATTACTTTTGCAATGTTTGTGATTGTGATTGCTGCAATGGCAGTTGGATACATCTTTCAAAAGAAAATGGTCAGCGGTAGTTGTGGTGGTTTAGGCTCAGTCGGTATTGAAAAAGTCTGTAATTGCCCTGAACCTTGTGATGCCCGTAAGAAACGGGAAGCTAAAGAAGCAGCTAGAGCTGAACGTTTAGCTGAGTGGAATAAGGATCGCATTGCCTAAAATCGAATTTTGGTTCACTCATTGATTCATTACTTGCTGCTCTCATCAGATACTGACCGCTCTGTTTTGAGAGCCGCTTTTCTTCTTCTGTTTTCTTTTTTATCAGTCGATTGCTTTTCCTCTCACCTTTGTTTTATTTCCCGTATCCCACTTTCAGATAACTAATACATTAATCTATGAAATAGATTATCGATAAAATTAGATCGCGATTTTTGAAAAAGTTGTTATGATTAACTGTATATATATACAGTATTGTTGTGTTGTTATGTCGAGATTTGTTGCAGGAAAGCGATTTCTGGGGCGGGGAACTATGTCGACAATTCCGGGACGTTTTGATGTCCGGATTGTTGAAGCTGATGATTGCTCCAAAGCTGAGGCGATTCCGGATACTGAAGTTCGTTACGAATATGCAAAAACAGTGATTTCATCGAATCAGTCACCTGATATTCCATTTCGTCTTTCCGTAAATCCATATCGTGGCTGTGAACATGGTTGTATTTATTGTTTTGCCCGTCCGACACATGCCTATCTGGACTTATCTCCTGGTCTTGATTTTGAAACTCGTCTGACTGCGAAGATTAATGCGCCTGAGGTTTTCGAAGCGGAACTCAGACATCCTGATTATCAGTGTCAGCCTATTGCAATAGGGATGAATACGGACGCCTATCAACCGATCGAAAAAGAACTGAAAATCACTCAGAGGTTACTGAAAATTGCATATGAATATAAACAGCCTGTTTCTCTGATTACCAAAAGCTCTCTGATTCTTAGAGATCTTGAATTATTACAATTGATGGCATCAGAACATCTCGTTCATACGGCAATTAGCCTGACGACTCTGGATAATGATTTATCTCGCAGGCTTGAACCCAGAGCTGTTTCTGGTGCGGTTCGCCTGAAAACGATTCGAGCTCTGAGGGAAAAGAACATTCCGGTCACGGTGATGATTGCTCCGATGATTCCTTTTATCAATGACCATGAGTTAGAAGTACTGATCCAGGCAAGTGTTGATGCCGGAGCCGAGCGAGTCGGATACGTGATGTTGCGCTTGCCCCATGAAGTTGCACCTTTATTTGAAGATTGGTTACAGTTACATTTTCCACAGCGGGCTGAACGGGTACTTAACCATATTCGAAGTATGCGAGGCGGGCAGTTATATAATGGACAATTTGGAAAGCGGATGACGGGGGAAGGGGTTTATGCTGATCTCATCCGGCAACGTTTTCATCTGGCAAGACGTAAAGCCAGATTAGATGTCCGCGATCTGAATATATTGGATTGCAGTCGTTTTCAATTACCTCCCCGGAGCGGGGAACAAATGATACTGTTCTGATTTCATGGATGAGGGAGTAAATACGGTGTCGTCAGAAACGATCAGAAAAATTATCCATATTGATATGGATTGTTTTTTTGCTGCTGTTGAGATGCGTGATTTTCCTGAATTTCGGGGTATTCCATTAGCTGTAGGGGGAAGTCAGAAACAGCGTGGGGTGATTAGTACATGTAACTACGAAGCCCGTAAATTTGGGGTTCGCTCAGCAATGCCGACAGCTCAGGCACTCAAACTATGTCCACACCTGAGAGTTGTACCGGGAAGAATGGAAGTTTACCGGGCAACCTCAGTACGGATTCGGGAGATTATGTCCCGCTATACTGAAATGATTGAGCCACTGTCATTGGATGAAGCTTATCTGGATGTGACGAATTCTTCATCCTGCCATGGTTCTGCAACCTTGATGGCTCAATCGATTCGTGCGGATATCTGGAATGAATTACAACTGACTGCCTCTGCCGGAGTTGCTCCGGTTAAATTTCTGGCTAAAGTGGCCTCCGATATGAATAAACCTAATGGACAGTATGTTGTGACCCCTGAGCAGATGCAGGAGGTGATCGATAACTTGCCTCTGGAAAGAATTCCGGGTGTAGGTAAAGTTGCATTAGAGCGACTGCATCAGGCTGGTTTGTTTTTGGGGCAGGATGTCAGGCTGGCAAACTATCGGCAGTTGCTGCATGATTTTGGTCGTTTGGGCGCTTCTCTGTGGAAAAAGTGTCATGGTATTGATGAACGTGAAGTGGTTTCTAAACGGGAAAGGAAATCTGTAGGTGTGGAAAGAACACTGAGCCAGAATATCAGAACTTTTGAGGAATGCTGGACGCTGATTGAAAGGCATCTTTACCCTGAGTTGCAGCAGAGGCTGGATAAACTGGAAGAAAGCAGAGAAATTATCAAGCAGGGTGTGAAAATGAAATTCGCAGACTTTCAGTTGACGACTATTGAACATATTCAGGATCAGCTTGATTTAGACGATTTTAAAATTCTGTTACAAAAGATCTTACAACGGCAGGGAAACAGAGAGATCAGGCTGTTAGGGCTTCACGTCATGTTAAAGCCCAGAGAAGCTTATCAGCAACTGAGTTTCTTCTGATAAGAATTAAGGTGTTGGCATCATTTGTTGCCTTCTTCCTGCATGATCACATTTATGTTGCAATGTATAATTAGGTTATTATTGAAAAATGATATACCTGAGATTTCACAATAATGTCACTTAGTGTTAAGCAAAAGTATCTGACCATAACATGTCTGTTCGCCGGACTACTGTTCTCTTCCGGTGGCTACGCCGGACAATGCCATTTTAATATTCAGAATGAGGTTCATCTGACCAGGACGAAGCATATTCAGCAACAGGAATTATGTGATTCATTCGATCAATTGATAAAAGCAGAGCAGGACTTACAGGAAAAAATTCCTGAATTAAGAAACTATCAGGTGTTTACCATATAAACTTATCATTAGCAGAGCTGTACAACCAAGGGGCGGCAGCCCGGCAATTATTCAGCTATATACTGGAATTATCCAATGAGATTAAAGAATCTGGGGTTGCGTTGGCTGGTATCTAGCATGTCCTTATGTGTGGTTATTCTTTTTCTTATTTTTTATTTTGCATTTAAGTATGCCTGGACACATGAGAAGCAAGCCAGAGAAGCCCGTTATCTACAGCGTATGGAGACTGAGCGTGTCGAAACTCTTCTGGAAATGAAGGGAGCAGAAATGACTTCGGCACTGGCAGATTATGCAGCCTGGAATGATATGGCAGCATTCATTCGCTCTCCGGATGATACATTTAAAACTGACAGCATGAATTTGCATGCCTTAATCTCGGTTGGTCTCAACGGTTTTTTTATGTATGACCCTGATTTTAAACTGGTTTGGGGGCTTCGGTATGACTACCGGACACAGAGTACTATCGGCTTTGATGATTTAGATTTCCATCTCCGGAAGATTTTGCAGGAAACTTCTGAAATGCAGGAGGAAACAGTTCAGCCGATACTTCGTTTTCTGGTGATTAACGGCAGCCCCTATCTGGTTGCATCTTCCCGGGTCTGCAACAGTCAAGGGTATCAGTGTCATTCTGGTTATATGATCTTTTTGCAAGAGATACGTCAGTCATTTATTCAGGAAATAGAAAAAGCAACCGGGTTGATCTTATCCGTGCTGGTTGAGTCTTCTTTGGAACCTCTGACATATCCCACATTAGAAGATAACATTTCTTATATTGAGAAACATGGTTATCGCGATGATATGTATGTGCTGATCCGTATTCATCATGATGTACAGTTGCCCAGTTTTCTTGACTGGGAAGAAGTCTCTGCCTTAGTCGGTTTTTCAGTACTGATGTTCATGATTAATTTATATGTGGTGAACTATCTGGTAAGCCCGATTCGATCAGCAAATCAGGTTCTGGAAAAATTTAAGATCTCTGGTGGAAAAATGCCGAAGGCCAATACTTTCCTTTCCAAGGAGATGAGAGCGTTTTCCCAGACAATCAATAGCATTGTTGACCAACTGGAGAAAAGTCGTCAGGAGTTACAGTGGCAGTCAGAACATGATCCATTAACCCGTATCGCCAATCGACGACGTTTAGAGAAAGATATTCTTCGTTTCATCGAGGAGTGTCATTATCCGCACATGTTACTTTTTTTGGCCGATATCGATCATTTCAAGCAATACAACGATCATTACGGGCATATGGAAGGGGACTTTGTTTTGCAAAAAATATCCCGGGCTTTTTCTCAATTCCCTTTTGATGAAGAAATGAGTGTTGCAAGATTTGGTGGGGAAGAGTTTTGTATTGTACTGGCAAGTGATCATGAGTTGGATGGAAGTCGGTATGCAGAGCAGTTGGTTCGGTTAATTGAATCATTGAATATTCCTCATGCCTGCTCCCCAACGCAGCCAATCCTGACGATCAGTGTTGGCGGAATAGTGATTGAACATCCTGATGCTGAAGACTATCTACAGTTCTTCCATGAGGCAGATAGTGTACTTTATCAGGCGAAAGCTCTAGGTCGTGCCCGCTTCGTCGTTCAGCCGTTTACAAAAAATAGTGATTAATGATGTGTTCATATTTATTTACAGTTGAATATGTACTAATTTGAGTTCTGACTAGGTGATATCACGCAATTTGATTGTGAAACGTTGCATTTTTGATTATTGTACTCATCAACTAGTTCATTGGTATTCGTGTGAGTTGTATGACACAATCTTCGTCGCGTGATTTTTTCGCTTCTCGTCTTGGATTTATCCTTTCTGCCTCAGGGGCAGCTGTTGGTTTAGGAAATATCTGGGGATTTCCTACCCAGGCTGCTAGTAATGGCGGTGGTGCATTTCTGTTGGTTTACCTGATTTTGATCGCATTTGTGGCATTTCCTATGCTGGTCGTTGAAATGGCGATCGGACGGCATGGTCAGGCTAATCCGGTAGACAGTATGCGTTCACTTTCATCTCAGCCGGGAACTCAGAAAATCGCTTCCGGAGTCGGATGGCTGGGTTTGAGTGTTCCCTGTGCGGTACTGGCTTTTTACAGTATTGTCGGTGGCTGGATTATCTGTTTCTTTCTGGCTGCATTGAGCAATTTGTTGGGCTGGAGCGAAATATCACAGTGGCTGGAGGGTTTTTCGGTTGAACGCAATCTTCTTGGGACTGTTATTTTTTATGTTTTAACAATCTTAATTGTTCAGGGCGGAGTGAAACAAGGGATTGAAAAATGGTCAACCCGGCTGATGCCAGCGTTGTTTGTTCTGTTTGCTGTGTTATTTGTCTATATTCTGATGCAGGACGGTGCAGTTGAAGGGCTGAAACAGTATTTGATTCCTGATTTTTCTAAAATATGGAATAAAGACCTGATTCTTGCGGCTATGGGGCAAGGGTTCTTCTCATTGACGATCGGTGGATGTTCCATGCTGGTTTATGGTTCCTATCTGAGTAAGAAGGAAAACCTGCCGAAAATGGCTCTGAGTGTGACTCTGGTTGATACGGGGGTTGCATTTATTGCCGGTCTTGTCGTGATGCCAGCTATGTTTGTAGCGATGAAGCAGGGCGTTGAAATATATGCTGCAGATGGCAGTTTACTGAATTCGGATACGTTGGTTTTTCGGGTATTACCGATGATGTTTGAGAGTCTTGGAGTGCTTGGGCAGATATTTGCGGCGGTTTTCTTCCTGTTATTGACGATTGCTGCATTGACCTCGTCTATTTCAATGCTTGAATGTCCTGTGACACTGGTCAGCGAACGCTGGAATACTGGCAGAAATTCGACGACCTGGGGATTAGGAGCTGTGATTGCCGTATTCAGCGTCATTGTTCTTTATCATTTCTCTGAACTGTTTGGTCTGGTTGTCATGCTGGCGACACAGTATCTTCAGCCTTTTGCTGCATTAATGTTCTGTATATTAGGCGGCTGGGTCTGGCGTCATCATTCGAAAGTTGCAGAGCTTCAGCTCGGCTTTCCCGAGCTTCCTCAGCACTGGTTCGGACGTATATGGCCGACATATGTTAAATACATATGCCCGATCTTTGTGGTTGCTGTGCTGTGGTTTTCTCTGTTTTCCTGATGGGTTTCGTTGATGAGAGCAGTGCTCTCATCTGAGTAAAGACGACTCTGTATAAAATCCCTCAAGAGCCAGATTATGGCTTTTGAGGGGAATCATTTAACCTCTTCCTCTAGTTTTAGTTTTTCTGGAATGTGCATTTTTCTCAACAAATTCAATGATCATTCCTGCAATGTCTTTCCCGGTTGCTTTTTCAATCCCTTCCAGGCCGGGAGATGAATTTACTTCCATCACCAACGGTCCTCTGGAGGAACGGAGTAAATCAACACCGGCAACATTCAAACCCATGACCTTTGCAGCATCAATGGCTGTTTTTCTCTCCAGTGGTGAAATCTTAACCAGAGCCGCGGTTCCACCCCGATGTAAATTAGAACGGAATTCCCCTTCAGCTCCCTGACGCTTCATCGATGCTATGACTTTATCACCGATAACAAAACAACGGATATCCGCACCACCGGCTTCCTGGATATATTCCTGAACCATGATATTGGCTTTGAGTCCCATGAAGGCTTCAATAACACTTTCTGCTGCTTTACGGTTTTCTGCCAGAACAACCCCAATCCCCTGAGTTCCTTCAAG
The DNA here is from genome assembly GCF_024346955.1 of Vibrio mangrovi. NCBI lineage: Bacteria > Pseudomonadati > Pseudomonadota > Gammaproteobacteria > Vibrionales > Vibrionaceae > Vibrio > Vibrio mangrovi. The sequence continues at coordinate 930,532 of NZ_AP024883.1, forward strand.
AAGCTTAATAACTACCGGTGCTCCGCCAACCATTTTCAGCAAGTCTTTTATATCATCCGGTTTACTGGCAAAGCCGGTAATTGGCATGCCGATTCCTTTTCTGGACAGTAACTGCATGGAGCGGAGTTTGTCTCTGGAACGGCTGATAGCAACAGATTCGTTTACCGGATAAACCCCCATCATTTCAAATTGACGCAAGACGGCAGTGCCATAGAAAGTCACCGATGCTCCAATTCTTGGAATGATGGCATCAAATCCTGATAGTTCTTCTCCTTTAAAGTGAATCTCCGGCTTTTCGGAGTTAATGTTCATGTAACAACGCAAGGCATCGATCACTTTGTACTCATGTCCCCGGATCTGGCATGCTTCAATGAGCCGCTGAGTTGAATAGAGAGAACTGTTTCTGGAAAGAATCCCTATTTTCATATGTTGTCACCGCCGGCAGAAAGTAAAAATGAAGCATCAGGATCGACAATAATTCTGGGACGCATTGCTGTTCTGCCCAATAGCATTCGGAATGCCATATTTTCACGATTCGTCAACGTAATGTCGATTGACCACTGCTCTGTCCCTAACTGAAGATCTGTACGGATAACATAGCGTTTTTCTTCATAACCACCAGAGTTTCTGACTATGCGTCTGTCAATGACAGGTGCTTCGCAAATAATGACCTCAGAATCATCTTTCTGCCGGGGATGAAGCCAGAAGCGAACCCACTGTAAGCCATCTTTAGTGAAGGCTTTTATCTTAAATGCGTGCAGACAGGATGTTTTTGCACCAGTATCGATTTTGGCATTGATGGATTTAATACCCAAAGCCGGAAGACTGAGAGTTTCTCTCCAGCCAACAATTATTTTTTCTTTCATCTTTGTGTTCTTCGATTAATGAAGGTGAATCGATAGGGGAGGCTCTGGGCAGTCGGCTTCTGCAATAGGATTTCCCCTCGGAAATCATAGTCCGAAGATATCGTGACATACAGAAGATTGCTCAAGTTTTAACCAGAATTGGCTTTGCCTGGAGGAACACTACCAGTAGTTTCGGGATTGAGCGAACAAAAAAATTGTCCGTCACGATAAATAATAATGATGATTATGGGGGGAATGGCTTATTAAGTACATGATCTGAATTTTCAGAGGGGCAAGGAGATGTGATTCGATGCAGTATTCTGAGTTTTAAGACAGTAGCGGAAGTGTTGTACTTCCGCTACTAGAGCTAGAGGTTAGTTTTTCTCAGGAATATGTTTCAGCATAACGATCATCTGTTCCCAGAACTGTTGCACTGTACTGATTTGTACTTTTTCGTCCGGAGAATGAGGGAATTTGATTGTCGGTCCGAACGATACCATATCCATATCCGGATAGGGTTGCTTGAATAATCCGCATTCGAGTCCGGCGTGAATGACCATAATGTTTGGTTTATATCCGTAGATCTTTTCATACTGCTCTCTGAATATCGCCATAATGACCGAATTAGTGTCTGGCTTCCAGCCCGGATAAGCATCATAGAAATCGACTTTGGCATTTGCCAGTTCTGCGATAGAGGTCAGGCTGCTTTCAACCTGCTGACGGCCAGAATCAATCAGAGAACGAATCAGGCTCAGGATCGAGACTCTCGAGTCTTCTGTTTCTACAACGCCCAAATTCAGTGATGTTTCAACAACCCCGGGGAAATCATCACTCATGCGGATCACGCCATTGGGACAAGCATTGAGAGTTGCGATAAAACGCTGCTGTGTCGATTGATCAAAGATTTGATGTTTTTCATGATCCAGCGTGATGTCATGGAGTTCAGTTACAATGTTGCCCTCGGTTTGCTCGAGTTCCCGGCAAATCGTATCCGTGAAGTGTTGAAAGGCTTCAGAAAGTTGAGAGGTATTCTCTTTCGGAAGAGATAAAGTGACCGAACCTTCCCGGGGGATTGCGTTTCGGAGTGTTCCTCCCTGAAAATCAATCAGATGAAGTGCGAGTGATTCAGCATTTTGTGCCAGGAACCGGGCTAGCAGCTTGTTTGCATTTCCTCTGCCCAGATGGATGTCACAGCCTGAATGCCCGCCTTTCAGGCCTTTCAGTTGTAGTTTCCGGACAACATGGTTTTCCGGTACTTCACTCCGTTGGATGTCAAAAGCCAGCAGACCGTTGATTCCCCCTGCGCATCCGACATAGACTTCTCCTTCCTGCTCAGAATCCGTATTGAGCAGGATTTCTCCCTCAAGGTAACCGGCTTCCAGGCCAAATGCTCCGGTCATTCCGGCTTCTTCATTAATGGTCAGCAGAACTTCTAATGGACCATGCTGGATATTGTCAGACGCCAGAACAGCAAGACAGGTTGCCATGCCGATGCCATTGTCTGCACCAAGGGTTGTTCCCTGAGCTGTGACCCACTCTCCGTCAATGTAAGGACGAATTGGATCATTCGCAAAGTCGTGCTCCGTCTCTTCATTTTTCTGTGGGACCATATCAAGATGAGCCTGTAGTACAACGCCCTTTCTGCTCTCCATTCCCGGCGTTGCCGGTTTTTTGATGAAGATATTTCCAGTTGGATCCCGCCGGACATCAAGTTGTTGAGACTGAGCCCAATCGATAATGTACCGGGCTAGCGCCTCTTCATGATATGAAGGGTGTGGGATAGAACATATTTTATCGAAAAAGCTCCAAACGAGATGTGGTGAAAGATTGCTAATTTCAGATTGGAATTCAGACACTGAAGACTCCTGTTCCCCGAAGTGATAAATAAGTTAAGCTTGATTGATGCGCAAGACGATGTGCACCAGTAGATAGAAGAAGAATATCACCCTCGTCATCATGGGGGTAGCATGTCCGTAGGTATTTTCACAAATAACATATTAAACAAGTTGAAATTAAATGTAGACATTTATGGAATAAAGTTTCAATTGATAAAGTTATTTTTGTAATTTAATTACCTAAAACTCAATTAAAAATGCTTTGTAATGGATTTTATTTGATTTTTGTCACATGTATATTGTAATAAATTTTCTTTATGGTATATTTTGAGCCGTTTGCAACGCTTCTGATTTGATCGATTTATGGAGCTGCCCGAATTTGGTATTTCCCCTGAGTGGATTGATGGGGGACATGAGGGAAGTTCTGTCAGGCCATGCTGATCTAATGGCCTTGTTGTTGAGTTAGATCGAAATAGGAACTTGCAGCTCGGACATTTTTTGTTCACCCCTAATTTATTATTGGAAGATTTTGACCCCTTTCCATCGCCACTTCATATGAAGTGGCGTTTTTTTATTTTTCGGTCTGTTATCCTTTTTGATGAGAAAGGATAGAAGGTGGTCTCCGGTTGCTCCTGCGGTGTAAGACCGAATATTTACAGGGTTTCATAAAGTTGACTATCAGGTCAGTTTTTATGTGAATTGAGCTAGAATTTGCCGGGTTTAGTCTCTATAATCGCCCCCCAATCGTTTACGCAACCGTTTACTTGAAATCTATACAGGATCCATCATGCTCGAGAAGCTATTTAAACTGAGTGAACATGGTACAACCATGCGAACAGAAGTCATTGCGGGAATTACGACTTTTCTGACCATGGCTTATATTATCTTTGTCAATCCGGCGATTTTATCCGATACGGGAATGGATCGTGGGGCAGTTTTTGTTGCAACATGTCTGGCTGCTGCCGTCGGATGTTTTATCATGGGCTTCATTGCAAACTATCCGATTGCTCTTGCTCCGGGAATGGGGCTGAACGCTTTCTTCACATATACTGTTGTTCTTGGTCTGGGTTACACCTGGCAGGTTGCTTTGGCTGCGGTATTTGCTTCCGGCGTGTTGTTTATTCTGCTGAGCCTGTTTAAAATACGGGAGTGGATTATTAACTCGATTCCTATGTCCTTAAGGACTGGAATCTCAGCTGGTATCGGGTTGTTCCTTGCTTTCATCGCGCTAAAGAATGCCGGCATCATTGTTGATAATCCGGCCACGCTTGTTTCACTTGGAAATATGACGTCACTTCAGTGTGTGCTGGGCGCTTTAGGTTTCTTTCTGACCATCGCCTTAGTTTACCGTAACGTCAGAGGTGGTGTGATGATCGCAATTCTGGTGATTAGTGCCATTGGTCTGATTTTGGGTGATGTTAAATGGGCCGGTAATCTGGTCTCTATGCCACCAAGTATTGCCCCGACATTTTTACAACTGGATTTTTCTGCATTACTGGATGTCGGCATGATCTCAGTGGTTTTTGCCTTTCTGTTTGTCGATCTGTTTGATACAGCCGGTACATTAGTTGGCGTTGCCCAGAAGGCTGATCTTATCGGTGAAGATGGCAAGATTCCTCGTTTGAACCGCGCACTGCTGGCTGATTCCTCGGCAACAGCAGTTGGTGCGTTGTTTGGTACATCAAATACAACTTCTTATATCGAGAGTGCGGCCGGTGTTGCTACTGGTGGACGTACCGGTCTGACGGCTGTCGTTGTCGGTGTTCTGTTCCTGTTCGCTCTGTTTTTTGCTCCTCTGGCCGGAATGATTCCTGCGTATGCAACCGCTGGTGCGCTTCTCTACGTTTCTATTCTGATGTTGTCCGGATTGGTCAGTATCGACTGGCGGGATTTGACGGAAGCAGCACCTGTCGTAGTGACTTGTTTGATGATGCCTCTCACATCTTCAATTGCAGAAGGTATCTCTTTAGGTTTTATCTCGTATGCTGTGATTAAACTGCTGAGTGGTCGGGCTCGTAATGTATCACTGAGCGTATGGGTGATGGCTGCGATTTTTGTTGTAAAATATATCGCAGGATAACGACTTTAGATTTTAGATAAAAATTTGGATAGAAAACAATGAGCAAAAAATTCCTGATTACATGGGATAACATGCAGATGTATTGCCGCCAGCTTGCTGAGCGCCAGATGCCCGCAGAGCAATGGAAGGGATTGATTGGTGTGAGTCGGGGCGGACTCGTTCCGGCAGCGATTCTTGCTCGTGAATTGGGTATCCGCTATGTGGATACCATCTGTATTTCCAGCTATGACCATGACCACCAGCGCGATATGAGTGTTCTTAAAGCACCGGAGCATGATGGTGAAGGTTATCTCATCATCGATGATTTGGTCGACAGTGGAGATACGGCACGTAAAATTCGTGAATTGTATCCGAAAGCCAAACTGGTAACAGTATGTGCCAAACCGGCAGGCAAAGACTTAGTCGACGAGTACGTCGTTGATGTGCCTCAGGATACATGGATTGAACAACCATGGGATACTGTACTATCTTATGTTGAGCCAGTTAATCGTAAGCTGAAATGAATCTTTTCGTATGAATTGATGTAAATTGATGTAAATTGAGAAAGTGGTCCTTTTATGGACCATTTTTTTTTGATTAATATACAGTGTTGCCCGAAATGGTCCCAAGTTATGCCTAAAACAAGAAACAATAGCCAAAATCTTTCTGAACGATTGTTTGCCAATCATAAGCAGGCGAAAGAAACTTCTGCTCTGACCCGGTATATGCCAAGTAGTCAGGCGTTTGTATCCCAGAAAATTGAAGGTGCCTGGTATCGGACGTTAAGAAGAATGCAGTGGGCATGGCAGGGAATCGATCCGGTCGATCAGGAAGAGATTCTGGCCCGAATCGCTTCTTCAGCCCATTCGAGAACGGTTGATGAATGGCTGGATACAGTGATGGGGTACCGGAGGGGCAACTGGGCTTACGAATGGAATAAGCTGGGAATGCGCTATCAGCAGGAATCCGGTCAGCTTCAGGGAGAAGATGCGGCAGATAAAATGTTTACGGCTTCTTTGTGTTTTAGTATTGCCGGATACCCACATTTAAAGAATGATAATCTTGCGATTCAAGCGCAGGCAATGGCCAATTCAGCTTATACGGAAGCGGCGAAACTTTCGCATTATGTTGTGAAGCAACTGGAATTTCCGTATCAAAACAAGAAAATAGTTGCACACCTGCATCTCTCTCATACGGAACATCCGCAACCCGTTGTGATGGTGACTGCGGGGTTGGATAGTCTGCAAACTGATATGTGGCGTTTGTTCCGGGACTATTTGGCACAAAGGGATATTGCGATGCTGACGGTTGATATGCCTTCGATTGGATTCAATTCTCAGTGGCCGTTGACCGAAGATACTTCAGCACTTCATCAGGCTGTTCTGAATCAGCTTTCCGGTTTGCCGTGGGTTGATCATCACCGGGTCGGACTTATCGGTTTCCGCTTCGGAGGTAACGCAATGATTCGCCTTTCATTTGTTGAATCCAGCAAAGTGAAAGCCTGCATCTCGCTGGGAGCGCCGGTACATGACATTCTGTCATCTCCTGAAAAATTAAAGCGGATGCCGAAAATGTATCTTGATGTTCTGGCTTCCCGGTTAGGAAAAAACGTGGTTGATATCGATAGTTTAGCGATGCAGTTACGGGCATGGTCACTCAAAGTTCAGGGATTTCTTGCCAACAGAAAAACAAAAACACCGATTCTGGCTCTGGGATTGGAAGGCGATCCGATCTCTCCTTATTCGGATAATCAACTGGTTGCGCTTTTTAGTTCCAGAGGAAGATCAAAAGAGATTAAGTCAAAGACATTATTCCATGGATATGAGCAAGCCCTCGATTTAGCGATCAATTGGCTTGAAGATGAACTGATTAAGTGACATTTAGTATGATTTTAGTTACAAAATATGTGCTTTGTTGAATATTTTGTTTGAAATGCAATTCTGTAAAAAAGGGAGTGCTGAGATGCCAGAATTGAGTAAGGAACCTACATATCATCGGCTAAATGCTGCATTTAAATTATTAGGTCCGTATCTGAGAGAAGATAAATATCAGAGTGGAACTTACCTGTTTGATTGCCTGGCTGTTTGTGTCAATGACAAAAAATCTCCGGAAGTCCGAGAATTTTGGGGGTGGTGGATGGAGCTGTCGCACCCGGGTGAGCAGTTATTTGAGGCGAAATATGCCATCGGTCGATTTGATTTGGCCGGAAACTGGGTGTCTGAAAATCCGCAGCCACAAGCTCTGGAAGAAGTACACCGAACTCAGAAAGCTTTTCATTCAAAGCTTGAAACACTACTGAAAGAACAATTTCAGTGTGAATTGACGACTTGTGATCCGCTTTTGGTCGACAAGTAATTCCTGTCCATTTTCTGATTCCGACAAAAAAGGTGCAGATTGCACCTTTTCTGCTTGTGAATTTGTCTTTTGATTGCTAAAAATAGTCTCTCATTTTCTACTTAGATCGTATTGATGATGACGACAGAGCAACCTGAAACAGAACAACAATCAAAAACAGTCATTATAAAGTTGGGAACCAGCGTCCTGACCGGCGGAACATTGGCTCTTGAACGGGCTCAGATGGTTGAGTTGGTCCGGCAATGTGCTGAACTCAGACGCCAGGGACATGCCGTTGTCCTGGTTTCTTCCGGAGCCATCGCTGCCGGAAGGGAGCATCTGGGCTACCCGGCACTACCGAATACGATTGCAAGTAAGCAGCTTCTGGCTGCTGTGGGGCAGAGTCAACTGATCCAGACTTGGGAATCTCTGTTTTCGATTTATGATCTCAAGATTGGCCAGATGTTACTGACCCGGGCTGATCTGGAAGATCGGGAGCGTTTTTTGAATGCCCGGGATACAGTGAATGCCCTGATTGAAAACGATATTATTCCTATCGTTAATGAGAATGATGCCGTGGCAACCGTAGAAATTAAGGTTGGTGATAATGACAACCTGTCTGCTTTGGTTGGAATCCTTTGTGGTGCAGATAAGTTGCTTCTCCTGACGGATCAGAAAGGATTATTTACCGCGGATCCCCGGAAAGATCCGAATGCCGAATTAATCCGGGAAGTTAAAAAAATTGATGATACGCTGAGAAAAATTGCCGGGGGAAGTGGTACTACGCTGGGAACCGGAGGAATGGCAACGAAGTTGCAGGCTGCGGATATTGCCCGTCGTGCCGGTATGGAAGTGATTATCGCCTCCGGGCGGGCTCCGAATGTCATTTCTGATTCTCTCAGCGAACATCCGCAGGGAACCCGTTTTTTACCATTGGAAGAAGCACTGGAAAGCCGGAAACGCTGGATTCTGGCAGGGCCGGCGGCATCAGGTGATATCATCGTTGACGATGGGGCGGTGAAGGCTGTTGTATCCAGAGGGAGCAGTCTGCTGGCGAAAGGGATTACCGGTATTCGTGGTGCTTTTGCCCGTGGTGATGTGGCAAGAATCCTGAATCAGTCGGGACAGATTGTTGCCCGGGGAATCTCTTCATATTCCAGCCGGGACTTAGAACTGATCCAGGGTAAACATAGTAAAGATATTCATGATATTCTGGGACATGACTATGGCTCCGAAGTCATTCATAGAGATGATATGGTCATCATTCAGGAATAAGAAGGAAGTATAGCGTGGACTTAACATTGATGGGAAAAGCAGCGAAAGAAGCTGCTTTTCATTTATCAACTGCAACAACAGCACAAAAAAATCAGGCTTTGGCAATGATTGCCGATGAACTGGAAGCGAACAGTGAAGCGATTCTGGCGGCAAATGCGCGGGATATTGAACTGGGGCGTCAGGCTGGATTGAGTGAAGCTTTGCTGGATCGGTTGTTGCTGAATTCTGAGCGTTTGGCCAGTATTGCCGGAGATGTACGTAATGTGATTGGTTTACAGGACCCGGTTGGTAGTGAAATTGATAGTCGTGTTCTGGAGAATGGCATGTCACTTTCCCGTCGTCGTGTGCCGCTGGGGGTGGTTGGCGTCATTTATGAGGCCCGGCCTAATGTGACGATCGATATTGCCGCGCTATGTTTGAAAACCGGTAATGCCAGTATTTTGCGTGGTGGCAAAGAGACGTTTTATTCCAATATGGAGCTGGTGAAAGTGATTCAGTTGTCACTGAAGAAAGCCGGACTACCTGCTGCATCGGTACAGTATATTGAGAATCCGGATCGTGCTTTGGTTAGCCAGTTACTGACTCTGGACCAGTATGTCGATATGATTATTCCCCGGGGTGGCGCAGGTTTACATAAAATGTGTAAGGAAAACAGTACGATTCCTGTCATTATCGGTGGGTTTGGTATCAGTCACATGTTTGTCGATGAGAGTGCGGATCTGACACGTTCTCTGGACGTGATTGAAAATGCAAAGGTACAACGTCCGTCGGCCTGTAATGCTCTGGATACACTGTTGGTTCATGAAGGTGTCGCAACTGAATTTTTACCACGTCTGGTTCAACATCTGGGTGATAAAGTCACTTTTGTTGCAGATGCATCTGCACAGACTGGTCTGAGCGGAGCAACATCTTTGAAAGAGGCTCAGGAAGGTGATTTTGATACGGAATGGCTCAGTTATACGCTTGGTGTTAAAGTTGTGAAAGATATTCATGAAGCCATTGAGCATATGCGGGAACATCATGCCAGCCATTCAGATGCAATCCTGACCAACCGATTGGATCACGCGGAGCTTTTTATCAATGCTGTTGATTCGGCCGCTGTTTATGTGAACGCCTCAACACGTTTTACCGATGGTGCTCAATTCGGTTTAGGTGCTGAGGTTGCTGTATCGACTCAGAAATTGCACGCTCGGGGACCGATGGGTCTGGAAGAACTGACCAGTTATAAGTGGGTTGGTAAAGCAGACTACCTGTCCAGATGTTGATATTTTCAGGGTATATATAAGCGATTGTGTGATAAGGGGGCATTTCTGCCCCTTTTTCTTTCACTCCTGTCTGCAATTCCGTTACACTCACTCTCACTAGAATGGAGGTGATATGCATTGTCCTTTTTGTTCGGAAAATGATACGAAAGTGATCGATTCCCGGCTGGTTGCCGATGGCCACCAAGTGCGCCGCCGCCGTCAATGTCTGGCTTGCCATGAGCGATTTACGACATTTGAAACAGCTGAGCTGGTGATGCCCAGAGTGATTAAATCAAATGGAAACCGTGAACCATTTGATGAAGATAAAATGGTTAACGGTATGCTGAGAGCGCTGGAAAAGCGGCCTGTGAGTGCTGATGCGATTGATTTGTCAATCAGTACGATTAAGTCACGTCTGCGGGCGACCGGAGAACGGGAAGTGCCCAGCGAATTGATTGGTAACCTGGTGATGGAACAGCTCAAAGAGCTGGATAAAGTTGCTTATATTCGTTTTGCATCAGTTTACCGGAGCTTTGAAGATATCCGAGAGTTTGGTGAAGAAATCGCCAAACTGGAAGACTAAAAAGGTTTGATCCATGAGCATATTTAGCGCATTTGACTATCAGATGATGTCAAGGGCGATTGCACTGGCAAAGCAGGGGATTTATACCACAACACCGAATCCGAATGTCGGATGTGTTTTGGTCAGAGACGGCCAGATTGTTGGTGAAGGTTATCATATTCAGGCCGGAGGGCCTCATGCTGAAGTCCATGCATTACGGATGGCTGGAGAACAAGCCAAAGGTGCGACTGCTTATGTCACGCTTGAACCCTGTTCTCACTATGGCAGAACGCCACCTTGTGCAGAAGGACTGATTCAGGCCGGTGTCCGAAAAGTTATTTGTGCGATGCAGGATCCGAATCCGCAGGTTGCCGGCCGGGGGATGGCTATGTTGCAGGATGCCGGAATCGAAGTCCTGAGTGGATTACTGGAAGATGATGCTAATGCGCTGAACCCGGCTTTTATCAAACGAATGAAAACAGGCCTGCCCTGGGTTCAGTTAAAGATGGCCGCTAGTCTGGATGGGCAGACCGCATTAGCCAATGGCGTCAGTCAATGGATAACCTCTCCGGAGGCTCGGTGTGATGTGCAGAAGTTCCGGGCTGGTGCTGGTGCAATTTTGTCAACAAGCCGCACGGTTATCGCTGATAATGCCTCTCTGACGGTCCGGGATAGTGAGTTACCTGAATCTGTCCGGCATGTTTATCCGCTGGCTGAGATCCGGCAACCCATGCGCATCATTCTGGATCAGCATCATCAGTTATATTCCGGGCTGAAGCTTTATGATGCCGGTGGGACAGTGATGACTGTCGGGCAGGAAGATGCGGATATTTGTATTGCGACTGAATCAACAGGTAAACTCGACCTCCGCCACCTGTTCAGAACTCTGGCCGATGAACATCAAATCAACCATCTCTGGGTTGAAGCGGGAGCAACACTCTCCCAAACACTGTTATCGCAACAGTTAGTGGATGAAATTATTTTATACTTAGCACCTAAGTTAATGGGAAGTGACGGACGGGGATTGTTTGGCAGTTTTGGTTTTGAGGTAATGAAAGACGTTTTTCAACTTGAAATCTCAGATATTGTCCGGGTTGGCCCCGATATTCGTATCACTGCAATACCGCAGTATCACTCCTTTGTTTAAGAATATAAGAGTAACTTTATGTTTACAGGTATTGTTGAGTCGACCGGAACACTGATGGCAATTACTCCTAAAGGGGAAGATGTGTCTATTCAGGTCGATGTCGGTTCTTTGGATATGACAGATGTCAGGCTTGGGGACAGTATTGCGACCAATGGTGTGTGTCTGACCGTGGTTCACATGACCGAGAAAACTTATACCGCCGATTTGTCTTTAGAAACCCTGAATAAGTCGAGTTTTGCTCAGGCTCGTGTTGGTGATCAGGTTAATCTGGAAAAGGCAATGCTGCCGACGACCCGGTTTGGCGGACATATTGTTTCCGGTCATGTCGACGGCATCGGGGAGATTGTCGAACGTGCTCAGGTCGGGCGGGCAATCGAATTCTGGATCGCCTTACCGGAAGAGCTTGCCCGATACGTGGCTGAAAAAGGGTCGATTACGGTTGACGGTATTAGTCTGACAGTGAATGCCTTGCGTAAGAATACCTTTAAACTGACAATCATTCCCCATACTTCGTCAGAAACAACGATTCATTCATTTCAGGTCGGACGGAAAGTCAATCTGGAAGTCGATGTGATGGCTCGCTATCTGGAGCGATTACTGAGTGCCGGTAAAGCTGATCAGAATGAGCCCGGCTCCTCCATCACTTTCGAATTTCTGCAACAAAATGGTTTTGCCTGAATCACAGAAATTGTGGATGTCAGGTGGCATTGAAGAATTATACAAATAAATGTACTGAATCAGTACCGAGGATAGAAACAATGGCGATTAGCACCCCCCAGGAAATTATCGAAGATATTCGTCAGGGTAAAATGGTTATCCTGATGGATGATGAAGACCGTGAGAATGAAGGCGATGTGATTATTGCCGCAGAGCATGTCACACCTGAAGCGATCAATTTTATGGCAACACACGGGCGGGGACTGATTTGTCTGACAATGACGAAAGAACGTTGTCAGCGTCTGGGACTGGCTCCAATGGTTCAGGATAATAACGCACAGTTTACGACTAACTTTACCGTGTCTATTGAAGCTGCTGAAGGTGTGACGACCGGAATTTCCGCTGGAGATCGGGCCCGGACTGTTCAGGCAGCTGTTGCAGCGGATGCTAAAGCATCAGATTTGGTTCAGCCGGGACATATTTTTCCTCTGGCTGCCCAGGATGGTGGTGTGCTGACCCGTGCCGGCCACACCGAAGCCGGATGTGATCTGGCCAGATTAGCCGGGCTGGAACCTGCTTCAGTGATTGTTGAAATCCTGAAAGAGGACGGCAGTATGGCAAGACGTCCGGATTTGGAAGTTTTTGCAGAGAAGCACCAGATTAAGTTAGGCACAATTGCCGATTTGATTGAATACCGGAACAATACAGAAACAACCATTGAGCGTGTTGCAAGCTGTAAACTACCGACGGCTTACGGTGAGTTCGATCTGATCACCTACCGGGATGTTATCGATAATCAGATTCACTATGCACTGGTCAAAGAAAAAAACGGGCAGAATGTGCCTTTGGTCCGTGTACATCTGATTAATACATTCACGGATGTACTCCACAGTGACCGGAATACGGATCGGAGCTGGAGTATTGAAGATGCAATGAAACGTATTGATGCTGAAGGTGGTGTGTTGGTCTTACTGGGGAATGAAGAATCTCCGGAACTGATTATTCACCGGGTTAAAATGTTTGAGTTGCAGGATAAAGGCGAAGTGCCAGCGATGGCGAAAAAGCAAGGAACATCCCGTCGTGTCGGTGTTGGCTCTCAGATCCTTGCTGATTTGGGTGTGACCGATATGAAGTTGCTTTCTTCTGCCAATAAAAAATATCATGCGTTGGGTGGATTTGGTCTGAATGTAATTGAATATGTCAGTGAGTGATCAGATCGTTCACTATTGATTGAAAGCCGTGAATGTGTTTCGCGGCTTTCTCCGGAAATACCATTAGATATTGATTATGGAACTATGCTAGAATCCGGCGATTCTCGCTGATGAACAGAGTTTTTAAGGAAAGTTTATGAAAGTGATTGAGGGAGGTTTCCCTGCACCTCACGCGAAAATTGCGATTGTCATTTCACGGTTTAATAGTTTTATTAATGAAAGTTTACTTTCCGGTGCGATTGACACGCTGAAACGTCATGGTCAGGTAAGTGATGAGAATATCACAGTTGTTCGTTGCCCAGGTGCAGTAGAGTTGCCTCTGGTCGCTCAGCGAGTCGCAAAAACCGGTAAATTTGATGCAATCGTATCTCTGGGGACAGTGATCCGTGGTGGAACACCACACTTTGACTACGTTTGTAACGAATGTAATAAAGGCTTAGCTCAGGTTTCTCTGGAATACAGCCTTCCGGTAGCTTTCGGTGTATTGACTGTTGATACCATCGACCAAGCTATCGAACGCGCAGGAACCAAGGCTGGTAACAAAGGTGCAGAGGCAGCACTAAGCGCACTTGAAATGATTAATGTTCTTTCTGCAATTGATTCCTAATGGGGGCACGCGTGAAACCAGCCGCACGTCGTAATGCACGTCAGTTTGCTTTGCAAGCTATTTATTCTTGGCAAATTACTCGTGAGAATGTCTCAACAATTGAGGCTCAGTTTCTCTCTGGTGATAAGTATGATGATGAAGAGCATCATTCAACGGAGCCAGCGCTTCGGGCACCTGAAACTGACGTTGAGTATTTTCGTGATTTGCTAGCAGGCGTCGTATTACATCATACTGAGCTGGATAGCAAAATTCGCCCTTATGCTTCTCGTCCGATGCAGGATCTGGATATGATGGAGCTTGCTTTACTTCGTTTAGCGATGTACGAGATGACACGTCGCGATGATGTGCCTTACAAGGTTGTCATCAATGAAGCGATTGAACTGGCGAAATCTTTTGCTGCAGAAGATAGTCATAAGTTCGTCAATGGTGTGCTGGATAAAGCTGCACCTCATGTACGCAAGAAGTAAAAAACGATTAAAATAAACAGGTCAGCGAGAGCTGACCTTTTTTATGAGCAGTATATTCTGGCATCATCGATTGTGTCTCCATATTCAGGAAAATTTTATGACTGGTGAATTTAGTTTAATTGACCGTTTTTTTAAGCAACGGCAAGCACAGCGTAAAGATGTTCAGCTTGGTATTGGTGATGATTGCGCCATAGTAAAAGTGCCAGAGCAGGTCAGGCTTGCCATCAGTACCGATACTATGGTTTCCGGAACTCATTTTCTTCCTGACGCGAATCCAGCCTGGGTCGCACATAAAGCACTGGCATCCAATTTGAGTGATTTGGCATCAATGGGGGCAACTCCGGCCTGGTGTTCTCTGGCTCTGACTTTGCCAGAGACAGATACAGAATGGCTGAGTCAGTTCTGTGATGCTTTTTTTGAGTTGGCGAGTTATTACAATATCCAACTGATTGGCGGAGATACAACCCGTGGGCCGCTGAGTATTACATTGACTGTTCATGGCTTTGTTCCGGAAGATCAGGTTCTGACGCGTCAGGGAGCAAAAGTCGGAGATTGGATCTATGTGACCGGAACGCTGGGAGACAGTAAAGCTGGATTAGAGCTGATTCTGTCCGGGGAGCAGATGGTTCATCCTTCAGGTGCCGAACTGGAAAAGCGTCATTATTTGTCTTCTCCCCGGGTTCTTGCCGGGCAGGCTTTGTTAAAACTGGCTTCTTCCGCCATTGATATATCCGATGGTTTGGCCGCCGATGTTCAACATATTCTGGAATGTTCCGGGGTCGGTGCCAGTATTGATGTGAGTTGTTTACCTGTATCGAAAGAGCTATTGCAGTATTTGGGCGATGATATTGTCAAAGCGCAGCAGTATGCTTTGACGAGTGGTGAAGAGTATGAGCTCTGTTTTACGGTTTCAGAGGGAAATAAAGGTTCACTGGAGAGTGCTCTTTCTCATTGTGATACACCACTGACTTGCATCGGACAAATTCGGCCTCAGGGGCAGTGGGAACTACATGATAAAGGGAAACCACTTGCGTGGAACCTGACCGGTTATGATCATTTTCGGCGGGAGAAATAAGTCATGAAACCAACTGAACGGCTGAATCTGTGTAATCCCTGGCATCTGCTTGCGACTGGTTTCGGGAGTGGATTGTCTCCGGTTATTCCCGGAACTATGGGAACACTGGCTGCTATTCCGTTTTATTTGCTGTTGGCACAATTACCATTTGGGATCTACGTTGCTGTGATCGTCATTGCTGCATTGGTCGGCATCAAAATATGTCAGAAGACTTCAGACGATATGCAAGTCCATGATCACGGTTCTATTGTATGGGATGAGTTTGTCGGATTTTGGATCACGATGCTGATTATTCCCTATATGGTTCAGGGAGTGGGTGACTGGTCATGGATTGCATCGGGATTTGTGTTGTTCCGTTTCTTTGATATGGTGAAACCGTGGCCGATTAGCTGGTTGGATCGCCATGTCGAAGGTGGTTTTGGGATTATGATCGACGATGTTCTTGCCGGTATAATGGCCGGTATTGTCCTGACTGTGATTGGTTTCGGTATGGCATGGTTTGGTTAAAGGTCAAAACTTACAGGTTCCCGTTCAGGAACCTGTTGTTTGGCTGTCAGATCACTTCAGTTTCATGAGATCTGTTTCTATTTCGTGGATTTTACTGGTGACGACTTTTTCAAGATGACGTAAATCATTGAGTATTTTTTCTTTCAGATCACTTTCGGAGAGCTGTTCCGGAGTGGTAATCCGGTTCAGTTCATCAATCACCAACGTAAGATTCCGGTTGATTTCCGTGACTTCTTTATACTGATGACTACCACTATCGACGAGAACATTTTTGACTTGTCTCGGATATTTAAACTTAACGCTTTTGGCGAATAGTTCTCCCCTTTGTTTGTGAAAATAAATTTTCAGCACATCTTTCAGCGCTTCCTGACGGAGCGTGTAGCGTTCTATCTGGGTTGGATCATGTATTCCCAAGCTCGTGAGATGGGGGAACATAGGCTACCTCTCTGATGACAAGTGATATATTCAATGTATCAGCCTCTTTCCGGTAGAGGTAGCACACGCTCCTATTTTGCATTGAAGTTGTGGTGTAGATCGCTCTCTCTGTTTATCTCAGAGAGGCTCTCTGTCTGGCTGTGGGATGTCTGGCCTAATTCGGCATCAAAGCATCTACATTTTCAATCAACACCTGTCTTAAGTGCTCTTGTTCTTCCATGGTCAGTTTTCCGTGCTGCGTACTGGCAATGATGAACAAATCTTCGGCTCTTTCTCCAATGGTTGTAATCTTTGCTCCGCGGATGTCAAATCCCAGCTCTGCAAAGGTCGCACCGACAGTTGCCAGCAGACCGGGCATGTCCAGAGCGACAAATTCCAGCAGGGTTCGTTTTTTGCTTTTGGTCGGCAGAAAATCGACCTGAGTTTTCACTTTAAAGTGTTTCAGGTTGCTTGGTGTTCTGCGTGTTTTATGGAGTGCAGGAGTGCCGTTCTCAATAGCGCGGTGGAGATGAGATGTCAAAATCTGATGTCGTTCGGCATCAATGATTTCTCCATTTTGGTCAAGAACCATAAATGTATCGAGAACATATCCGTCTTTGCTGGTCATAATTTGAGCATCATGAACATTTAATCCTTTGCGATCCAGTTCGGCCACAACGGTTGCAAACAGCGCATGCTGATCCTTGGTATAGACAAAAATCTCAGTCCCGCCGCGTGTGGCTTTCTTACTAATCAGAATCAGCGGTTCGTCCGGGGATTCATGTCTGAGAATATGTGTACTGTGCCAGGCTATCTGTTTGTGAGTATGACGCAGGAAGTAGTCTGCTTTAAAACGCTGCCACAACGATTCGATTTCCCGGCTGGTGAAACCTTCTTTTCTTAATAATGCGGAAGAGAGTTGTTGGTTATGCCGGATGCGCTCTCTGACATCAACCGGGTTTTCCAGTCCACGGCGTAATACCCGTTGTGTTGAGTAAAATAGTTCGGCCAGCAGGGTTCGTTTCCAGCTGTTCCATAGTTCCGGATTTGTGGCGCATATGTCTGCGACAGTCAGGCAGACGAGAAATTCGAGGTATTCTTCATCCCGGACTGTTTTGGCAAACTCAGTGATAACATCCGGATCATAGATATCACGTCGCTGCGCTGTTACTGACATCAGCAGGTGATTTTGTACCAGCCATGAAACCAGCCTGGCCTCTGGTTTAGATAACCCGTGTTCAATACAGAAGTCATAAGCTTCAACCGCTCCGATTTCTGAATGATCACCGCCACGCCCTTTACCGATATCGTGGAATATAGCAGCAAGAATCAGTAGCTCTTTCTTTTGTAGCCGAGGATAAACTTCACAGCAAATGGGGTGTTTTTCATGATTTTTCGGGTCACTAAAAGTCCGGATATGTTTCAGGAGACGAATACTATGCTCATCGACTGTATAAACATGGAACAGGTCAAATTGCATTTGTCCGACGATATGACTCCATTGAGGAAGATAGGCTGCTAAAACGCCATGCCGGTGCATCAGACTGAAAGCTTTGGTTAGCGCATTAGGATGACGTACCAGCTCCATGAATTTTTCCCGGGCTTCCGGCAGCATATGTAAGAAATGGCTCAGTCTGCGGCGGGCAGTTCTCAGTTGTCTCATGGTTGCAGGTGCAACGCCTTCAATCTGGGAATCGTTAGCAATATGGATAAACATATCCAGTATCGACTCCGGTTTCTGCTGGAAGAGTCCTTCAATCCGGAGTTCGATAAGATTGCCCCGCTTCTGAAAGGCTGCATTGATTACTTCAGGATCGGGTTCATCTCCCTGATCTAAAATTGCCTGATCAAAGAGTTTGAGTAACATTTTATTCAGCTCGGCGACCCGTCTGAGTGTCCGGTAAAACTCTTTCATCATCATTTCAACGGCAAGGTTTCCTTCCCCTTGGAAACCAAGATGATGGGCAACCTGAGCCTGATGGGCAAAAGTCAGCCGGTTATCGTAACGTTTGAGTTCCAGATGCAATGCAAAACGCACACGCCACAAAAAGTCCTGACACTCAGCCAGTTCCCGGTATTCAGCATCTGTGAGAAAACCGTGACGGCTCATTTCAAATAATGAAGTGGCTCCGAAATGTCGTCTGGCAATCCAGCTCAGAGTATGGATATCTCTCAGTCCACCCGGAGTCGATTTTATATCCGGTTCCAGATTATAAGTTGTGTCGTGATAACGGGCATGACGTGCTTTCTGCTCCTGTACTTTGGCACGATAGAATGTTTCTGTCGGCCAGAATGATTCGGATAGAATCATCACTTTGAGCTGATGGAATATATCGTCACAACCTGAGAGCAATCGGGCTTCCTGCAAATTAGTTGCAACAGTTAAGTCTTCACGTCCGATATGTCCGCATTCTTCAATTGTTCTGACCGCATGACCAACTTCCAGTTTTAAATCCCAAAGCAGGGTAATGAATTCACTGATTTTTGCCTGAACTTCTGCCGGAAGTTTCTGCTTGGAAAGAATTAAAATATCAATATCGGATAATGGATGAAGCTCTTTTCTTCCATAGCCGCCAACGGCAATCAGACAGAGATGATCGATCAGATGGAAATCATAAAACTGCCACAATCTCTGGAGCAGTTGATCCATATATTCAGCCCGGCCGTAGACCAGATCCGGGACTGGATGCGCATCCAGAAATGCCTGTTTCTGGCTTTCGGCAAATGCTTCCAACTGATTTTTCAGTAACGGAAGTGTGAGTTGTTCATCTTGCAGTGTGAGTGGTGATTGAACATGCATATCAGTAGCGTCCATGCAACATACATCTTAATTGTGAACATGAATCTATCAAAGATAAATACAGAAGCATACCTTTTGCGCTTCCCTGAGTGTTAAAACCGGGAAAAGGAAGGGAGTTATACCGATAAATCTAAAGCCGTTACAGCCTGAAACAAGAAGAACCAGCAGTGCAGTTCTGGATATCAATGCACTGCTGGTTTTTAGCTTAAATTAAAGATTGTTCAAATGACGGGGGATTGTCTCATCTTTGCGTAAGGTGAGGACTTCACAGCCGGTGTCTGTTACCAGTAGTGTATGTTCCCATTGAGCGGAATTTTTTCCATCTGCAGTATAAACTGTCCATCCGTCTTCTTCATCCAGACGACAGCCGAATTTCCCTGCGTTGATCATGGGTTCTATCGTAAATGTCATTCCGGGCTGTAGCACGGTTCTGTCGCTATTCTTATAGTGAACAACCTGAGGCTCTTCATGGAATCCTGCACCGATTCCATGGCCACAATAATCTTTCACGATAGAGAACTTCATCCGCGGATTATTCTTATTGTTGGTTTTGATATATTTCTCGATGGCCGTGCCGATTTCACCCAGACGAATGCCGGGCTTGACCACTTTCATCGCCAGGTAGAGACTTTCCTGGGCAACCAGGCACAGCCGCTTATCTGCCGGAGAGACATCTCCCACTAAAAACATTCTGGATGTATCCCCGTGATAGCCATTTTTAATCACGGTGATATCAATATTGATAATATCACCATCTTTCAGAATTGCCGGACGTTGGATTTGTCCGAACACGCCGTCTTCGGTGGCTGGAACACCGTGGCAGACGACATGATTAATGGATGTACAAATCGATTTGGTGAAACCATGATAATTCAGTGGCGCAGGAATAGCCTGTTGAGATTCAGTGATGTACCGATGGCAGATTTGATCCAGTTCTTCTGTCGTTACACCCGGTTTTACATGGGGTTCTATCATTTCAAGTACATCTGCCGCAAGTTGGCCGGCAACTCGCATCTTTTCAATTTCTTCTGCGGTTTTTATTTTTACAGACATCGGTCATCTCTATTTCATTTAATATGCACTCAATCGTGCGATGGGCTTATTTTAACAATCGGAGACAGGAGCGCAAGCTGGCAACATCGACGTAACATGACAAATTCAGCTGAGAGGTGATTCCCTGTGGGAAGATTGTATTTTTTTCTAGCCAGTGAACGGTAAAATATGATATAAAGCGCGCCGGAATGACGACGAGTTTCTTTTCTTTTGATAGAAATGAGGATATGTCTTCATTCTTTCCATTTACTTCTTTAAATCACACACATTCCGACACGTGTTCCGGGGTGCTTCTGCTGAAATAGTGCAGGGGTCGGAAACATGGGGGATGTGGAGGCCTAACCCCATAGAGGATGAAAATATGGCAACTGTATCAATGCGCGATATGCTAAAAGCTGGTGTTCACTTTGGTCACCAGACTCGTTACTGGAACCCAAAAATGAAGCCATTCATTTTCGGTGCTCGTAACCGTGTTCATATCATTAACCTGGAAAAAACTGTTCCTATGTTCAACGATGCGCTGGCTGAGCTGGCAAAAATCGGTGAGAAAAAAGGTAAAGTTCTTTTCGTTGGTACAAAGCGCGCTGCATCTGAATCTGTAAAAGAAGCTGCATTAGCAAGCAACCAATACTATGTTAACAACCGCTGGTTGGGCGGAATGCTAACAAACTGGAAAACCGTTCGTCAGTCAATCAAGCGTCTGAAAGACCTTGAAGCTCAATCAACAGACGGTACTTTCGACAAGCTGACCAAGAAAGAAGCTCTGATGCGTACTCGCGAAATGGAGAAGCTGGAGAAATCTCTTGGTGGTATCAAAGATATGGGTGGTTTACCAGACGCTCTGTTCATCATCGATGCTGATCACGAGCATATCGCAGTTAAAGAAGCGAACAACCTGGGTATCCCTGTATTCGCAGTTGTTGATACGAACTCTAACCCAGATGGTGTTGACTATATTATTCCAGGTAACGATGATGCAATCCGTGCAGTTCAACTTTATCTGAATGCTGCTGCTGCATCTGTCAGTGAAGGCCGTAACAAAGACGTTGCTGCTATTGTTGCTGAAAAAGACGGTTTCGTAGAAGCTGAATAATTGCGGCTCTGAGTCACACTTAGTCTGATGTGCAACGGAAGTGACACATTAGCTAAGTTATAGTTAACATTGGGGGCCGGAAACTGGCCCCCGATTTTTACCATATCCAGAATCAATCGAGGAATAGAGAATGGCTGTTACTGCTGCTCTAGTAAAAGAACTGCGCGAGCGTACTGGCGCAGGTATGATGGAATGTAAGAAAGCGCTGGTTGAAACAGACGGCGATATTGAACTTGCAATCGAGAACATGCGTAAAAGTGGTGCTGCTAAAGCTGCTAAAAAAGCAGGTAATCTGGCAGCTGAAGGCGCGATTATTATCAGAGAAGGCAACGGTCTTGCTGCTCTTCTTGAAGTCAACTGCCAAACTGACTTTGTTGCTAAAGACGAAAACTTTACTGCATTTGCCAACGAAGTTGCTGAAGCAGCGCTGGCTTCTAAAACAACTGTTGATGTACTTCAGGCTCAATTTGAAGAAACTCGTGTGGCACTGGTTGCTAAAATCGGTGAAAACGTCACAATTCGTCGCGTTCAGTATATCGAAGGTGCAGCAATGGCTTCTTACCGCCATGGTGAGAAAATCGGTGTTGTTGTTGCCGGTGAAGGCGATGCTGAAACTCTGAAACACATCGCGATGCACGTTGCTGCATCTCGCCCTGAGTACGTCAACCCAGAAGATGTACCAGCTGATGTTGTTGAAAAAGAAAAAGAAGTTCAAGTTGAAATTGCAATGAATGAAGGCAAGCCAGCTGAAATTGCAGAGAAAATGGTTATTGGCCGTATGAAGAAATTCACCGGTGAAATCTCTCTGACTGGTCAGCCTTTCGTGATGGAACCTAAGAAATCTGTTGGCGAAATCCTGAAAGAAAAAGGTGCTTCTGTTTCTGCATTTGTCCGTCTTGAAGTCGGTGAAGGTATTGAAAAACAGGAAGGCCTGAGCTTTGCTGAAGAAGTTGCACTGGCGCAAAAAGGTTAATTTCTGATTCGCTAAGCAATGAAAAGGACCGTGGCAATTGCTGCGGTCTTTTCGCGATTAGAACCATCATTAATTGTGATGAATATATGTTTATAATAATCTTCAAGCATCTATTCATGACAGTTAATTGATTGACAACTTTCTTGAGAAGGTAAACACCATGACAACGAATCCGAAACCTGCATATCAACGTATTTTGTTAAAATTAAGTGGTGAAGCCCTACAAGGTGATGAAGGCTTTGGCATCGATCCTACTGTGCTTGATCGTATGGCTCAGGAGGTAAAAGAACTGGTTGAGCTGGGCGTTCAGGTTGGCGTCGTAATTGGTGGCGGAAATTTATTCCGTGGTGCCGGACTGGCGAAAGCCGGTATGAATCGTGTTGTCGGTGATCACATGGGGATGCTGGCAACAGTGATGAATGGTCTGGCGATGCGTGACGCTCTGCACCGGGCTTATGTGAATGCACGGGTTATGTCTGCAATTCCGCTGAATGGTGTGTGTGATGACTATAACTGGGCCAATGCCATCAGTCAGCTTCGGCAGGGCCGCGTTGTCATTTTCTCTGCGGGAACTGGGAATCCTTTCTTCACAACAGATTCTGCTGCGTGCTTACGTGGCATCGAAATTGAGGCTGATGTTGTGCTGAAAGCCACAAAAGTTGACGGTGTTTATAGTGCTGATCCGGTAGCAAACCCAGAAGCAGAACTGTATGATAAGCTGACTTATGACGATGTTCTTGAAAAGGAATTACGAGTGATGGATTTGGCCGCCTTTACGCTTGCCAGAGATCATCAAATGCCAATCCGAGTCTTTAATATGAATAAACCTGGAGCCCTGCGCCGTATTGTGATGGGAGAAGCTGAAGGTACACTTATTAACAACAAGGCTTCGTTGTAATCTATAGGTTGAGTAAGAATTAAGGTGATAATGTGATTAATGAAATCAAAAAAGACGCTCAGGAAAGAATGGATAAGAGTGTAGAAGCGCTCAAAAATAACCTATCTAAAGTTCGCACAGGCCGGGCTCATCCCAGTTTACTTTCCGGTATCTCCGTTGAATATTACGGCGCACCGACACCGTTGAATCAGGTTGCTAATGTTGTTGCCGAAGATTCAAGAACACTTGCGATTACTGTTTTTGACAAAGAATTGGCACCCAAAGTAGAAAAAGCCATTATGATGTCTGATCTGGGCTTAAATCCAATGTCTGCCGGTACTGTTATTCGTGTACCACTGCCAGCGCTTACGGAAGAACGTCGCCGTGATCTGGTTAAGATTGTTCGCGGTGAAGCAGAAGGTGGCCGGGTTGCTGTACGAAATATTCGTCGTGATGCAAATAATGAACTGAAAGCTTTGTTGAAAGATAAAGAAATTTCAGAAGATGAAGAACGTAAAGCTCAGGAAGACGTCCAAAAACTGACTGATGTTGCCGTAAAGAATATCGATGAAGTTCTGGCTGCAAAAGAAAAAGAGTTAATGGAAGTTTAGTTGATATCTTTGTATGTCATAGAGGCGCTGAGCAAGAACAGTACAGCGCCTTTTTGTTCTAAACATTTTACTGAAAATCAATTCGTTCCTTATGCAAAAATCACAACTCTCGTCTGATGCATTCCCCCAACATATTGCTATTATTATGGATGGTAATGGACGATGGGCAAAAGCCAGGGGAAAACCGAGAGTTTTTGGACATAGAAATGGTGTCAAAGCGGTAAGAAAAACAATTACAACAGCAGCTCAATTGGGTATTCAGGCGGTGACTTTATTTGCTTTCAGTAGTGAAAACTGGCGGCGTCCTGAAGATGAAGTTGGTGTATTGATGGAGTTGTTTATTACTGCGTTGTCAACAGAAGCCAAAAAACTGCACAAAAACAATCTCCGATTACGGGTCATCGGGGATATCTCTCGTTTTAACTCTCGTTTACAAGATAAGATTGCTCAGACTGAGTCTTTAACCGCGCAGAATACCGGTATGGTGGTTAATATTGCGGCTAACTATGGTGGGCAGTGGGATATTACCCAGGCTGCCAGAAAAGTTGCAGAACGAGTTGCCACCGGGGAATTGACGCCTTCTGACATTACAGAAGATATGTTGGCCCAGGGCTTGATGATGTCAGATTTACCCGATGTCGATTTATTGATCAGGACCAGTGGTGAATGCCGGATCAGTAATTTCATGTTGTGGCAGCTTGCATACGCAGAATTGTATTTTACGCCAACGTATTGGCCTGATTTTAATGAAGAAAGCTTAATTGAAGCGATTACCTGGTTTGTCAATCGTGAACGACGCTTTGGTTGTACCGGTGAACAAATTAAAGCAATTATGGATAAGAGATAAAGGTTCAGGATTTGAAGCTGAGAATTATTACTGCCTTAGTTTTGGCTCCCTTAGTGGTGCTGGGAATTTTTAAATTACCTCTGAGTATTTTTATAGCAACCTTGGCGTTGATTACGCTATTTGGTTTCTGGGAATGGACACAGTTTATTAGTTTCGATTCTCGTTTTGTTTCTCTCCTGCCAGCAATTGTGATTGGTGGTGTGAGTCTGTGGATATTGCCTGAAGACTTTACCATGGATCATTCACTCCCATTTTCTTTCCAGCTTCTTCTGTGGGGTGGTTTTCTGTGGTGGATTGTAGCGAGTTATCTGGCTGTTTCTTACCCTAAATCCCGTTCTCGCTGGGAATATTCAAAAGGGCTTAAACACCTTTTTGGGTTGCTGACATTAATTCCATTTTTCTGGAGTATCTTATTACTCCGGACGGAAGATCTATCCGTAGACCCTTTTCATGGTGCGAAGCTGGTTATGTTTGTCTGCCTGATTGTTTGGGTTGCAGACAGTGGCGCTTATTTCTCCGGACGTTTGTGGGGAAAACATAAGATGGCCCCGGAAGTGAGTCCGAATAAAACTATTGAAGGTTTAATCGGCGGGGTTGTCGCTGCATGTATCGTTGCTTTTGGGTTAGTTGAGTGGTTTGAACTCCACTTTTCCAGTACCGGAATGATGTTAGTGACGATACTGCTGACAGTTATTTTTTCTGTATTGGGTGATCTGGTGGAAAGTATGTTCAAGCGTGTTGCCGGGATCAAAGATAGTAGTCATATTATTCCCGGGCATGGCGGTATTTTAGATCGTCTGGATAGCTTAACTGCTGCATTCCCTGTGTTTGCATTTCTGTACTTCCAGGTGTAACTGACCTGTGAAGTCGGTGTCTTGCAGTGATGTTCCAAAAGAGTGATACGGTTTTTTCTATGCGTAGATTAACAATTTTAGGAGCCACAGGATCCATAGGAGCCAGTACACTCCGGGTCGTGGAAGAAAATCCTGAACTGTTTTCAGTTGTTGCTTTGGTGGCTGGCAGCCACGTCGAGAAAATGTATCAGCTTTGTTGCCACTGGCAACCACAGTATGCTGTGATGGCTTCTGAGCAGGCAGCCAGCCAGTTGAAGCAGAAGCTGCAACCGAGTTCTGTCAAGACTGAAGTTTTGTCCGGAGTGCAGGCGATGTGTGATATGGCTGCACTTGACGATGTTGATACGGTGATGTCTGCAATTGTTGGTGCTGCTGGTTTATTACCGACGATGTCAGCGATTAAAGCCGGGAAACGAGTACTGTTGGCAAATAAAGAAGCGCTGGTCATGTCTGGTCAGTTGTTTATTGATGCGGTAGAACAATATGGTGCTCAGTTACTGCCGGTTGATAGCGAGCATAATGCAATCTTTCAGTGTCTTCCTCTTACCATCCAGAAAACATTGGGACGATGCCATCTGTCTGAAAATGGCATCTCTCATATTTTGTTAACTGGCTCCGGCGGGCCATTTCGCTATACTCCGGTTCATACGCTTTCCGATGTCACGCCTGAGCAGGCTATTGCTCATCCCAACTGGTCAATGGGACCGAAAATTTCGGTTGATTCAGCCACAATGATGAATAAAGGGCTTGAGTATATTGAAGCGAAATGGTTATTTAACACCTCCCGGGAACAGCTTAAAGTCTTGATCCATCCTCAGTCAGTGATTCATTCAATGGTTCAGTACCGTGATGGCAGTGTTATTGCTCAGATGGGTGAACCTGATATGGCAACTCCGATTGCTTACACCATGGGTTACCCGGAACAGCGGGTTTCTTCAGGGGTTGCACCACTGGATTTCTCCAGCTTAAGTGAATTGACATTTATGCAGGCAGATACTGAGCGTTACCCGTGCCTGCAGTTAGCGATTGATGCGTGTTATGAAGGACAACATGCCACAACTTCGCTGAATGCCGCTAATGAAATTGCCGTTGAAGCATTTTTAAATCGCAGGATTCGTTTTACAGATATTGCCGCCATTAATGAGCGAGTTTTGTCAAAAATGTGTACAACTGAGCATTCATCTTCTGTAATGGATTTGGAATGCTTGCTGAAGCTCGATAAGATAGCTCGGCAATCGGCACAGCTATTAGTCAAAGAGTATTCGTTATGAATAGTATCCTGTGGAATTTAGTTTCCTTTATCCTTGCATTAGGCATACTTGTTGCCGTCCATGAGTTCGGTCATTTTTGGGTTGCCCGCCGTTGTGGCGTTAAAGTTGAAAAATTTTCTATCGGATTCGGGCGTTCGATTTGGCGCAGAATGGCGAAAGATGGAACTGAATACAGTTTGTCAATCATTCCTCTGGGCGGTTATGTGAAAATGCTGGATAGTCGAATTGCTGATGTTCCCGAACATTTGCGTTCTCTGGCTTTTGATCAGAAACCTTTATGGAAACGGACTGCAATTGTTGCAGCCGGACCTGTATTTAATTTTTTGTTTGCAATCTTTGCTTATTGGGCGGTGTTTTGTCTTGGAATTCCAGCAGTGAAACCTGTTGTCGGAGACGTTGCTCCGGTTTCAATTGCTGCGGATGCAGGATTGCATTCCGGGATGGAAATCCAGGCTGTCTCTGGTGTTAATACTGCAGACTGGGAGTCAGTCAATATGGAGTTGATTTCTCATATTGGTGATGCTCAGATGACTTTGACTGTTCATGAGGCAGACTCTGTCGGTCATCAGGAAATTTTGCATCTTGATCTCTCTTCATGGAACTTTGACCCAGAAAAAGAGTCTCCAATGAAGGCTCTTGGATTTCGGCCATATTCTCCAAAAGTATCGACGATTTTAGATCAGGTCGTTGAAGGAGGAGCGGGTGCTGAGGCTGGATTAACCTCTGGCGACGAGATCATTGCAATTAACGGTAAAGAAGTTTCTTCCTGGCCACAGGTTGTTCAGTCGGTGCAAAATAGCCCGGATAAGACGCTCAATTTGTCTGTCTTAAGAAATGGACAGCATGTTGATGTTGCTCTTATTCCAGGAACCAGAACTCTGTCTGACGGACGTACGGTTGGATTTGCAGGTATTTCTCCTTCTGTAGATGAGTGGCCTGCAAATTATCGTTATAATTTACAGTTTGGTGTTTTTGAATCGATCCCGAAGGCTGTTGAAAAAACAGGGCAGGTTGTCGGTTTGACGATTAGCATGTTGAAAAAACTGTTGATTGGTGATGTCGGACTGAATAATTTAAGTGGGCCGATTTCGATAGCGAAGGGAGCAGGCACGACCGCTGAATATGGCTTAGTCTATTTTCTTGGGTTTCTGGCATTGATCAGCATTAACTTGGGAATTATCAATTTAGTGCCGCTTCCGATGCTGGATGGAGGACATCTGATGTTTTTTGCTATTGAGGCTGTTACGAGACATCCTGTCCCGGAGAGAGTTCAAGAGATAGGATACCGTATTGGCGGTGCAATTATTTTTTCACTCATGGCGATTGCCATGTTTAATGATTTTACGCGCCTGTGATGAATCTGCATTTAGGCATAAGTTGTACAAAGGAATAATTAGAATAACGATGGCGATAAAAAAGCTTATCCTGACAACAGTGCTTGTCAGCAGTATGTCTGTTTACGGTGCCGAGCGATTTGTTGTTCAGGACATTCAGGTTGATGGATTACAGCGTGTTACTCTTGGTGCTGCATTATTGAAGATGCCAGTTCGGGTCGGAGATACGATTGGTTCTCAGGATATTGCCGATTTGATCAAGGCGCTATACTCATCCGGCAATTTTGAGGATATTCAGGTATCTCGGGATAATGGCACGCTGGTTGTGACAGTTAAAGAACGGCCGACCATTTCAAGTGTTTCTTTCTCAGGCAATAAAGCGATTAAAGATGAACAACTGACTGAGAACCTGAATGCATCAGGAGTCCGGGTTGGTGAGGCACTTGATCGTACTGCCTTGAGTAATATTGAAAAAGGATTGGAAGATTTCTACTACAGTGTCGGTAAATATAATGCGACAGTAAAGGCGGTTGTTACACCACTACCGCGAAATCGGGCTGATCTTAAATTTGTCTTTACCGAAGGTGTTTCTGCAAAAATTCAGCAGATCAATTTCATCGGTAACCATGTCTTCAGTGATGAGACGCTTCTCTCCCGCTTTGATCTCAATGTTGATGTCGCGTGGTGGAATTTCTTATCTTCAGATAAGTATCAAAAGCAAGTTCTTGCCGGTGATCTGGAAAAACTGAAGTCATTTTATCTGGATCGCGGTTATCTGAAGTTCCAGGTTGAATCAACTCAAGTCTCAATTTCTCCGGATAAAAAAGGTGTTTATATTACCTTGAATCTGAATGAAGGCAGGCCATATACAGTCAAAGATGTCACTTTCAGAGGTGAGTTGATTGGTAAAGAAGATGATTTTAATCATCTGATTCCTTTCGAGAAAGGAGATATTTATAACGGTTCTTCTGTGACTGCTCTGGAAAGCAATATCAAGAAAATTCTTGGTGAATCCGGTTATGCTTATCCTACAGTCAGAACAATTCCTGAGTTTGATGACGACAAACAGGAAGTTTCTCTGGTTGTTCATGTTTCTCCCGGAAAGCGCATTTATGTGCGTGATATTCGTTTTGTCGGAAATACAGTCACGAAAGATGAAGTCCTTCGTCGTGAAATGCGTCAGATGGAAGGAAGCTGGCTGAATTCTAAATCGATTGATGCAGGGAAAACCCGCCTGAACCGGCTGGGCTTCTTTGAAACTGTTGATGTTCAGACTGTACGTGTACCGGGAAGTGATGATCAGGTCGATCTCGTTTATAACGTTAAAGAAGCAAATTCCGGTAGTGTCAATTTCGGCATCGGCTATGGTACGGAATCAGGCATGAGTTTTCAGGTTGGCTTACAACAGGAAAACTTTCTGGGAACCGGAAATAGTGTCGGCATTACGACGACAATCAATGATTATCAGAAAAATGTGACTCTGAGCTATAACGATCCTTACTGGAATCTGGATGGCGTTAGCTTAGGAGGCAAGATTTTCTATAATGAATTTGAAGCATCAGAGGCTGGTATTGTCGACTATACCAATGAAAGTTATGGGACGAGTCTGACATGGGGATTCCCTTACGATGAACTGAACCGTTTTGCGTTTGGTGTCGGGTACACACATAATCAAATCGGAAACCTTTCGCCTTACCTTCAGATTGAACAATTTTTAATGTCTCAGGGGATTGATTCAAATACTTCTTCAACCGTGAGTTTTGTCACAGATGATTTTGATCTTAATCTGACCTGGACCCGAAATAATCTGAACAAAGGATATTTCCCGACAGCAGGGAATTATCAGCGGGCTTCTTACAAGATTACTGTCCCGGGTTCTGATACCCAGTATTTTAAGATGCAATATAACGTCAGACAGTATGTTCCTCTGACTAAGAAACATGATTTCACCTTGTTGCTCCGAGGAAGACTGGGGTATGGAAATGGTTATGGGCAAGATGGCGGGAACGATAATCTTTACCCATTCTATGAAAACTTTTATGCGGGTGGTTTTTCTACGTTGCGTGGTTTCGGCTCGAATTCAGCAGGACCGAAGGCTGTATTCAAAAGTTATGCAGACAGTAATAACGGTACATTGATTGCGACAAATGATTCGGCCGGGGGGAACGCAATGATGCTGGCTAGCGCTGAGTTGATTGTTCCGACACCATTCGCATCTGAAGAAGCACAAAATCAGGTTCGGACGAGCATCTTCTATGATATGGCCAGTGTCTGGGACACAGAATTTGATTATCGTGATCGCGGTGCAGATTATGGCGATGCGTATTATTATGATTATTCCGATCCGACAAAATACCGCTCATCATATGGCGCTGCATTGCAGTGGATGTCTCCGATGGGGCCGCTCGTCTTTGCTATAGCAAAACCGATTAAGAAATACGAAGGGGATGATGAAGAGTTCTTCTCCTTCACTATAGGTAAAACTTTCTAAAATGAGGATATTAATTGTGAGGAATCATATTAAAGCAATCAGTGTTGGTTTAGCTGTTTTGAGCATGTCATGTTTTAGTCTGGCTGCTGAAGCTGCACAGAAAATTGGCTATATCAATACTGCGAAAGTGTTCCAGCAACTTCCTCAGCGAGAAGTTGTCCTGCAAAAAATGAAGCAGGAGTTTCAGGATAAAGCTGCTGAGCTGCAAAGCATCAGAACTGAAGCAAAAAATAAAGTTGAAAAGCTGAAAAGAGACAGTTCATTGATGAGTGCTGATGAGGTGGAAAAGCTACGTATCGAAATCGGGCAGCTTGACAGTAAGTATAAGATTAAGTCACAGGCTTTGGAGCAGGCATCTTCTAAAAGAGAAACGGAAGAAAAAGGTAAATTGCTGAAAGTTATCCACGATGCAGTAGAAAAAATTGCTCAGAAAGAAGGCTATGACATGGTTATCGATACTCAGGTTATGCAATATGGCAAACCAGAGTATGATCTCTCGGACAAGGTTATTAAAGCGTTGAAATAATTATATGATGGTAAAACTGACATTAGCAGAGCTGGCAGATATCACTAATGGTGAAATTATCGGGGATCCAACCGTTGCCGTAAGTTCTGTCGCGCCGATGAATAAAGCGAAAGAGGGTGATATCACTTTCTTATCAAACCCGAAGTATGCGAAGCATTTAGGAGATTGTCAGGCATCTGTGATCATGGTGAAGTCTTCTCATCAGTCACTGTGTCCGAAAAATGTATTGGTTGTTGATGACCCGTATGTCGCTTTCGCAAAAGTTGCTCAGGCTCTTGATACAACACCAGCACCGGCTTCTGGAATTGCGGCATCTGCCGTGATTGCTGAGGATGCGGTTCTTGGCTCCAATGTATCGATCGGCGCTAATTCGGTCATTGAGTCCGGTGCTGTGCTGGGAGATAACGTGATCATCGGTGCGGGCTGCTTTATTGGTAAAAAAGCTAATATTGGCAGCAATACGCGTTTATGGGCTAATGTTAGTATTTATCATCGGGTTGTGATCGGCACTGATTGCCTGGTTCAGTCGGGTACGGTCATCGGTTCTGACGGGTTCGGTTATGCTAACGAGAAAGGGGAATGGATTAAAATTCCTCAGTTGGGAACTGTCCGGATAGGTAACCGGGTTGAAATTGGCGCATCAACAACAATTGATCGTGGTACACTCGACGACACGGTAATTGAAGATAATGTTATCCTTGATAACCAGATGCAAATCGCTCATAACGTGCACATCGGATATGGTACAGCAATGGCTGGTGGTACGATTATCGCAGGAAGTACCACGATAGGAAAATATTGTGTGGTCGGTGGTGCTTCGGTCATTAATGGTCACATTGAAATTGCAGATGGCGTGACTATTACCGGTATGGCAATGGTTATGCGGAGCCTTCCTGAAAAAGGTGTTTACTCTTCGGGAATACCTCTTCAGCCGAATAAAGAGTGGCGTAAAACAGCGGCCCGGGTTCTTCGGATTGAAGATATGCATAAACGTTTGAAAGCCGTCGAGCAATTGCTGGAGCAGCAAGTGGAATCTTGATCATTCTGCTGTGTATCCTTGACCGGATTTGATTTTACGGGGAAGGGTATAGAAAAGGCTCGCATCGTGTGAGCCTTTTTTGTTGATAATGCCCAGATTAGTTTTTATTGATTGTATAGGAATATGACTTTGACTACTGAAAAGAAGACGATGAATATCACTGAGATTCAGAAACTCCTTCCGCATCGTTACCCATTTTTAATGATTGATCGGGTGACAGATTACGATGAAGGGAAATACTTGATTGGCCTGAAGAATGTATCGGTCAATGAACCTCAGTTCACTGGACATTTTCCTCAGCTGCCGGTATTCCCGGGAGTGATGATTCTGGAAGCTATGGCTCAGGCGACTGGCCTGCTTGCATTTAAAACTTTTGGAGCTCCTAAAGAGAATGAGCTTTATTATTTTGCTAGTATTGATAATGCGAAGTTTCGCAAACCAGTCTCTCCGGGGGATCAGTTGATCGTTGAAGTTGAGTTCCTGAAAGATCGTCGGGGAATTGCACTTTTCACTGGAGTGGCAAAAGTTGATGGTGAAGTCGTTTGTTCGGCTGAACTGAAATGTGCTCGCAGAGAATTTTAGTATGATTCATGAAACAGCTCAGATACACCCGACTGCAGTCGTTGAAGATGGTGCTCTGATCGGTGCTAATGTAAAAATTGGTCCATTTTGTTATGTAGAAGCAAAAGTGGAAATTGGTGATGGGACAGAACTTCTGTCTCATGTTGTCGTCAAAGGACCGACTAAGATTGGTCAGGAAAATCGTATTTTCCAGTTTGCTTCTATTGGTGAAGCTTGCCAGGATTTGAAATACAAAGGGGAAGATACACAGCTGGTTATCGGGGATCGGAATACGATTCGTGAGAGTGTGACCATGCACCGGGGAACGGTACAGGATCAAGGGATTACCCAAGTCGGAAATGATAACCTGTTTATGATCAACGCGCATGTTGCGCACGATTGTATTGTCGGAGACCGGTGTATTTTTGCTAACAATGCAACGTTAGCCGGACATGTAAAAGTCGGAAACTATGCTATTGTTGGTGGAATGTGTGCGATTCATCAGTTCTGCCATATCGGAGAACATGCAATGCTGGGCGGTGGTTCCATTGTTGTCCAGGATATTCCTCCTTATGTCACGGCTCAGGGAAACCACTGTTCACCGTTTGGTATTAATATTGAAGGCCTGAAGCGCCGTGGATTTGAAAAATCTGAAATTCATGCGATTCGACGGGCGTATAAAACACTGTACCGTAGTGGTCTGAAGCTGGATGAAGCGAAAACTGAAATTGCGAAAGAAGCTGAGTCAAGTCCGGCAGTTCAGGTTTTCCTGGATTTTCTGACTCAGTCAGAACGCGGAATTATTCGTTGATTCATCTTGAATAATGAGAAAAGATCGCTCTGAAATTTAGCGATCTTTTTTTATTTATTCACCAGTAAAACGTATTAGGTATCCAAAATCGATGGTATTGGACAAGAATAAACCTCTGAATATCGGAATTGTTGTCGGGGAGTTATCCGGTGATACTCTGGGAGAAGGACTCATTAAGGCGATTCGGGAGAAGTATTCCGATGCTCGTTTTGTGGGGATTGGCGGCCCGAAAATGAAGGCATTAGGGTGTGAATCTTTATTTGATATGGAAGAGCTGGCTGTAATGGGATTGGCTGAAGTATTAGGCAGATTACCCCGTCTGATTCAGGTTAAATCTACCTTAGTCCGCTATTTTAAAGAGAATACCCCCGATGTTTTTATCGGTATTGATGCTCCGGATTTCAATTTACGTCTGGAACGTAATTTGAAGGACTTAGGTATCACAACTGTCCATTATGTGAGTCCATCTGTCTGGGCATGGCGGCAGAAACGTATTTTTAAAATTGCCCGGGCGACAAACCTTGTGTTGGCATTTCTCCCTTTCGAAAAAGCATTTTATGACAGATTCAATGTGCCATGTGAGTTTATTGGTCATACGTTGGCGGATTCAATTCCTTTGACCTCCGATAAGAATGAGGCACGTACGAAACTGAAGCTGGATACGGAACGGCGCTGGTTAGCGGTACTTCCCGGTAGTCGTGGCGGCGAACTGAAAATGTTGTGTCGTCCTTTTATTGAAACCTGTCAGAAGCTCCAGCAAAAATATCCCGATTTGGGTTTTGTCGTTGCGCTGGTGAATGAAAAAAGGCATGCACAGTTTGAAGCCGCATGGCAGGAGATTGCTCCTGAGCTGGACTTCACCCTGATTAACGGCACTGCCAGAGAAGTCATAACGGCTTCTGATGCTGTTATGTTAGCTTCCGGAACGGTAGCATTAGAGTGTATGCTGGTTAACCGGCCAATGGTAGTCGGTTATCGGTTTAATGCCGTGACCAATTTTTTAGCGAAGCGATTGGTAAAAACAAAGTATGTTTCATTACCAAATATCCTTGCAGATGACGAAATTGTGAAAGAGTTACTGCTGGACGAATGTACCTCTGAGAATCTGTACCGCGAAGTGTGTACATTACTGGATGGTGATAACAGTCAGATGCAAAGTAAATTTACGGAAATTCACCGTTTAATCCGTAAAGATGCAGATAAACAAGCGGCAAATGCTGTGCTGAACCTTATAGAGCAATAATGAATGGCAACATATAAAACAGATTTTCCTCCTTTTGAATATCCATCAGGATACCAGTTGTTTGCAGGTGTTGATGAGGTCGGACGGGGACCACTGGTTGGAGATGTTGTTACCGCGGCTGTGATTTTAGATCCAACCCGGCCAATTTCCGGTTTAACCGATTCAAAAAAATTATCGGAAAAAAAACGACTGGCACTCTTCCCTGAAATTCAGGAGAAAGCAATTGCCTGGTCTATCGGTCGTTGCTCTCCTGAAGAAATTGATCAGATGAATATCTTACAGGCGACGATGGTTGCGATGCAGCGGGCAGTTGATGGATTATCGGTTGCTGCTGAGTTTGTACTGGTTGACGGAAATCGGCTTCCACCATTGGCGGTGCCGGCGGCGGCAGTTGTCAAAGGTGATCTGAGAGTTGCTGAAATTAGTGCAGCTTCAATTCTGGCGAAGGTCACCCGTGATCAGGAAATGGAACTTTTGGATCAGCAGTATCCGGATTATGGATTTGCCCAGCATAAAGGCTATCCGACCAAAGCTCACTTGGAAGCCATTGTAAATTACGGAGTGATCGACGCTCATCGCAGAAGTTTTAAACCTGTCCGGCGTGTTTTGGACTTAGATATATAATCACGTACAATACTTTGTCATACAGTTTTTACATACAGTAACGACACGTTTCTTTGTCGTTCCTGAACAGGATATTCATTCTTATGTCTGACCCTAAATTTATCCATCTCAGAATTCATAGTGACTTTTCTATGGTTGATGGCCTCTCGAAAGTACCTCCTTTGGTGAAGAAGGTTGCCGAGATGGGAATGCCGGCGATGGCGTTAACCGACTTTACCAACTTGTGCGGATTGGTGAAGTTTTACAGTACGGCTCATAATTGCGGGGTGAAGCCGATTATCGGTGCTGATTTCGCTATGCGCTCGGAAGAGTTTGGTGATGAACTGACCCGCCTTACTTTACTGGCTGCCGATAATGTTGGTTATAACAATCTGACTTTACTCATTTCTCGGGCTTATCTCCGGGGACATATTCAGCACCGGCCTGTGATTGACAGGGAATGGCTGGAAGAACATGCAGCAGGCCTGATCGTCCTGTCTGGCGGAAAAAACGGTGATATCGGACAAGCCTTGCTGAAAGGGAACCAGAAACTGGTTGAGCAATGCGTGCATTTTTATCAGACAAACTTTCCTGATCGTTTTTATCTTGAGCTGACCCGCACAGGGCGACTGGACGAAGAAACCTATTTGCACTTTGCCGTTGAGTTGGCGGAAAAAAGTGGTTTGCCTGTGGTGGCAACAAACGATGTTGTACTCCTGAGCCGGGATTTATTTGAAGCGCACGAAATACGGGTTGCAATTCATGATGGCTATACAATGGACGATCCGCGCAGACCGAAACACTACAGTGAGCAGCAATATCTTCGTAGTGAAGGTGAGATGTGCGAGCTCTTTCAGGATATTCCTGAAGCGCTGGAGAATACGGTAGAAATAGCCAAACGCTGTAATGTAACTGTTCGGCTGGGAGAGTATTTTCTACCAAATTTCCCGACTGAAGGGATGAATATCGATGACTTTTTAGTGAAAAAGTCCCAGGAAGGTCTGGAAGAACGTCTGGAATTCCTGTTTCCTGATCCGGAAGTCAGACAGCAAAAGCGTCCTGAATACGACGAGCGCTTGCAGATTGAACTGGACGTGATCAACCAGATGGGATTCCCCGGTTACTTCCTGATCGTAATGGAGTTCATTCAGTGGTCGAAGGATAATGATATTCCTGTTGGTCCCGGCAGGGGTTCCGGTGCCGGGTCGCTGGTCGCTTATGCGCTGAAAATTACGGATCTGGATCCGTTGGAATATGATCTGCTGTTCGAACGTTTCCTGAACCCGGAGCGGATATCGATGCCCGATTTTGACGTCGATTTTTGTATGGATAAGCGGGACCGGGTCATTGACCACGTTGCTGAAATGTATGGCAGGGATGCGGTTTCTCAGATTATCACCTTTGGTACGATGGCTGCCAAAGCGGTTATTCGCGATGTGGGGCGGGTTTTAGGACATCCGTTTGGGTTTGTTGATCGAATTTCTAAACTCGTCCCTCCTGATCCGGGAATGACGCTGGAGAAAGCATTTAAAGCAGAACCGGCTTTGCAGGATCTTTATGATTCCGACGAGGAAGTGAAAGAACTGATCGATAAATGCCGGATTCTGGAAGGATGCACCCGAAATGCCGGTAAACATGCCGGTGGTGTGGTTATTTCCCCGACAACGATCACTGATTTTGCCCCGATTTACTGCGATCCGGAAGGAAATTATCCGGTTACCCAGTTTGATAAGAACGATGTTGAAACTGCCGGGCTGGTGAAGTTTGACTTTCTGGGGTTAAGAACGCTTACCATTATTGACTGGGCGCTTGGCCTGATTAATCCGAGACTGGAGAAACTTGGTGAGCCTCCGGTTCGTATCGAAGCGATTCCTCTTGCTGATCCTCCATCATTCAAAAATCTGCAAAACTCTGAAACAACAGCGGTGTTCCAGCTGGAATCCCGTGGTATGAAGGAGCTGATTAAGCGGCTTCAACCCGACTGTTTCGAAGATATTATCGCTCTGGTAGCTCTGTTCCGCCCCGGCCCGCTACAGTCCGGCATGGTTGACAACTTTATTGACCGGAAACACGGACGAGAGCCTATCTCTTATCCTGATGAAAAATGGCAACATGAGTCGCTCAAAGAGATTCTGGATCCGACATACGGCATCATCCTCTATCAGGAACAGGTCATGCAGATTGCTCAGGTGCTTGCCGGATATACGCTGGGCGGTGCCGACATGTTGCGTCGGGCGATGGGTAAGAAAAAACCGGAGGAAATGGCCAAGCAGCGGGCTGTATTCGAAGAAGGGGCGATAAATAACGGCGTTGATGGCGAACTTGCGATGAAAATCTTTGACTTGGTGGAGAAATTCGCCGGTTATGGATTTAACAAGTCGCATTCGGCAGCTTATGCGCTAGTATCATATCAGACGCTTTGGCTGAAAACGCATTATCCGGCGGAATTTATGGCGGCTGTAATGACCGCGGATATGGATAATACGGAAAAAGTTGTTGGTCTGGTTGATGAATGTATCCGGATGAACCTGAAAGTGTTACCTCCGGATATCAATTCGGGACTTTATCGGTTTAACGTCGATGATCAGGGTGCCATCGTTTATGGTATCGGTGCGATCAAAGGTGTTGGTGAGGGGCCGATTGACGCGATTCTGGAAGCCAGGAACTCCGGAGGTCATTTCAAGGATCTATTTGATTTTTGTGCCCGGATTGATTTAAAACGCGTTAATAAACGTGTGATTGAAAAACTGATTTATGCCGGAGCGCTTGATCGTCTGGGGCCACATCGTGCAGCAATGATGGCTTCTCTCGATGATGCTGTTAAGGCGGCGAGCCAACACCGTCAGGCTGAGTCATTTGGTCAGACCGACATGTTTGGTGTGTTGACCGATGCACCTGAAGCGGTGGAACAGAGATATACACAAGCACCACCATGGCCGGAAAAAGTCTGGCTGGAAGGTGAGAGAGATACGCTGGGTCTTTATTTAACCGGGCATCCGGTGAATGCGTACATCAAGGAACTCAATCACTATACGGACTGTCGATTAAAAGATGTGACGCCAACAAGACGCGATCAGTCACTAAAAGTCGCAGGATTGGTGATTGCTGCGCGGGTCATGACAACGAAGAGAGGAACCCGGATTGGTATCCTGACTCTGGACGACCGATCCGGCAGACTGGAAGCGATGTTGTTCTCCGATGCGCTGGAACAGTATGCAGAATTGCTTGAAAAAGATAAAATTTTGGTCCTAAACGGACAGGTCAGCTTTGATGACTTCAGTGGTGGCCTTAAAATGACTGTTCGCGAAGTGATGGATTTAGATTCAGCACGGGAAAAGTATGCAAAGAGTTTATCTTTATCGATGACTCAAGCACAAATTGATGAACCGTTTTTTGAGCGTTTCAGTCGGATTCTGGAACCTCACAGAGCCGGTAGTGTACCGATTCACATATATTACCAACGGGTTGATGCCAGAGCGAAGTTGACCCTGGGGACAGAATGGCGAGTGACGCCGAACGATACACTACTGGATGAATTGAAAGAATTGCTTGGCCCCGGCCAGGTTGAACTCGAATTTAACTAAATTCAGCTGAAAATAGAGAAAGCTGAGTCAAAAAGGATCGGTAAATGAGCCTGAATTTTCTAGAATTTGAAAAACCAATTGCAGAACTTGAAGCGAAAATCGAAGCGTTGCGAGATGTATCCCGTCATGGTGATAACACCTCGGTTGATCTGGATAAAGAGATTGAACAGTTAGAAAAGAAAAGTCTGGAACTGAAGAAAAAAATCTTTAGCGATTTAGGGGCATGGCAGGTTGCCCAGCTTGCCCGTCACCCTTTGCGCCCTTATACGCTGGATTATATCAAACATGTTTTTACTGATTTTGATGAACTGGCTGGCGATCGCGCTTATGCTGACGACAAAGCGATTGTTGGCGGTATGGCACGCCTTGACGGTCAGCCTGTGATGATTATCGGTCATCAGAAAGGTCGTGAAACCCGGGAGAAAGTGAAGCGTAATTTTGGGATGCCAAAACCGGAAGGTTACCGTAAGGCGTTACGTCTGATGAGAATGGCTGAGCGCTTTAATATGCCGATCATCACTTTTATCGATACTGCCGGCGCATATCCTGGGGTCGGTGCTGAAGAACGCGGACAATCTGAAGCGATTGCAACGAATCTGAAAGTGATGTCAGGTCTGAAGGTTCCGGTGATCTGTAATGTGATTGGAGAAGGTGGTTCCGGTGGTGCTCTGGCTATCGGTGTCGGTGATTATGTGAATATGTTGCAGTATTCAACTTACGCTGTTATTTCTCCTGAAGGGTGTGCGTCGATTCTGTGGCGTGATTCCGATAAAGCACCTCAGGCTGCCGAAGCGATGGGGTTAACGGCTCCACGGTTGAAAGAGCTGGGTCTGATTGATGAAGTCATTGAAGAACCTCTGGGTGGAGCTCATAGTCATCATCAGCAAATGGCACAGAGAATGAAAGCGACGCTACAACGTCAGCTTCAGGAACTACATAAATTTGATCAGGATGTTTTGTTGGATCGTCGTTTCCAGCGTTTGATGAGTTACGGTTATTGCTAAATAATATTGACTCTACTGGTTGATATCATGGGGAGATCTGCAGAGATCTCCCTTTCATTTTTGGTAACCTTTCATTTTTCATAATAATGCAGGTTTTCACAATGAAGTCCCCAAGGTAAACTGCAAGCCTCGTGTGATTTTCTGCAATATGATGTCTTAAAACGCTATGTCGACGCTTTATAACAATTTCTCCCGGTTTATGGCTGCTAATGTGCAATCGGATTCCCGGTGTGTTTTAGCATTGAGCGGCGGTATTGATTCCCGTGTGTTGCTCCATCTGTTTGCCCGCTATGTCCGGGAAAACGGATGTCCGGCGGTGGTCGTTCATGTTCACCATGGATTGAGTCCGTCTGCTGATCAATGGGTCGATCGCTGCCGGCAATGGTGTATTGAAGAAGCCCTGCCTTTTCAGGTGGAATATGTTGTTGTCGATAAAACGGGTGAAAGTCTGGAAGCGGCTGCCCGCCGGGTCAGATATCAGGCATTACAGCGCTATATCGGAGAAGGTGACCGGCTTTTAACCGGACAGCACCGTGATGATCAACTGGAAACTTTTCTGCTGGCATTAAAGCGGGGAAGCGGGCCGAAAGGATTATCCTGTATGGCAGAGTCAATGCCATTTGGCCGGGGCCGGTTATTACGTCCGTTACTGACAGTTTCCAGAGCAGACATTGAAGTGTATGCGACATCGTTTCAGTTAACGTGGGTTGAAGATGAGAGTAATCAGGATACCCGCTTTGACCGGAATTTTATCCGTCATGATGTTGTCCCATTGCTCGTATCCCGATGGCCTGATTTTCCGCAGGCAGTACAACGCAGTGCAGAATTATGTGCCAGTCAGGAAGCCTTGCTGAATGAGTTACTTCAGGACCTTTATCTGGCAGCTTTACAAACTAACCACAGTTTATCTGTGCATCACCTGCTTACTTGTAGGGAATCTGCCCGGGCACAGATATTGAGAATGTGGCTTCATCAGCTTGGGCATCCGATGCCAAGCCGGATACAACTATCTAATATTGATCATCAGGTTTTGCAGGCCAGAGCGGATGCGAATCCAAAATTGCGTTTCGGAGAGCATGAAATCCGTCGTTTTGACGGGTTTCTGTTCTGTATCCCTGTTTATCCTGATATCAGTGACTGGCAATGCCAGATAAAATTAAATCAAAGTGTTGAACTTCCTGATGGTCTGGGCACACTAACATTAACGGAAACATCTTCAGATGCCGGTCTGAATAGACAATGTCTGGCTGAGCCTCTCCGGATTACTTTCAACCCTGAAGGGCTGATGGCATCCCCGTTAGGAAGGAAAGGGCGACATAAGTTGAAGAAACTGTTTCAGGAATACCGGATTCCTAGTTGGCAGCGGCGGCGAATTCCTATTCTGATGAGTGGAAAACATGTTGTAGCGGTCGCTAATTTGTTTGTTGATAAGCACTTTTCTGGTTCAGATTGTGATCTGATTTGGGACACAATGGCTGAGTTCATGTCAGAATCCGGGCAAGAGCATCGTAAATGAGGTGATGATGAAAAAACGATTTTTACTGGGGTTGGTCACCAGTCTGTTGTCATTATCGGTATTTGCCGGTGAAGGTGACATTGTCGCCGGAAAAAAGAAATCGATGATCTGTGCCGGTTGTCATGGTATTGATGGTATTGCGCAGGTTCCGGGTTTTCCTAGCTTGAGAGGGAAGAATGAGCAGTATTTCATCAATGCGATGAAAGCTTATCAGGCACAAAGAAGAACCGGAGGAAGTGCCGCGATGATGAGTGCTCAGGCCAATGCGCTGAGTGAGCAGGATATTAAGGATCTGGCAGCCTATTATGCCAATATGAAATAGAAATTGCTCTAGTTGTTTCATATTGGCGTGATGATTGCTTACCATTTGGGGCTGTTGAATGTTTTTGTCTGGTAACCGATAATGCCAGCAACCAATAAAGTGTAAAGGATGAACATGAAAAAGATAGAAGCCATTATTAAACCATTTAAGCTCGATGATGTCCGTGAAGCTCTTGCTGATGTCGGGATCACCGGGATGACAGTTTCAGAAGTCAAAGGATTTGGTCGCCAGAAAGGTCATACTGAGCTATATCGCGGTGCTGAGTATATGGTGGATTTTTTGCCTAAAGTGAAACTGGAAATTGTCGTTTCCAGTGATGTTGTCGATCAGTGTGTTGATGCGATTATTGAAACGGCACAAACAGGTAAAATCGGTGACGGTAAAATCTTTATCACAGAAGTTGAGCGAGTCATTCGAATTCGTACCGGTGAAGAAGACGAAGATGCGATTTAATGGAAGGGGCCAACCGGCTCCTTTTTTATATACCGGTAATTTTATATCAGTCCTCCCATAATCCTCCATTTCCCGGAAAATTGACCATGAAAAGAAAACTGGGGATAACACTCTTCATACTATTGCTACTTTCCGGATTGGGTGTCACCGTCGCTTTTGATGTGCCAGACTCTCCTCAATTAATGGCATTTCTGTCGTCTGAGCCATCAAGTTCTGCTCTCAGGGGGCACTGTTACCACAATGAAAAACAGATTGCCCCGATCGATGTTCAGGGACAGTTGAATGTTCTGGTCTGGAATATCTACAAAGAAAATCGCCCCGACTGGAAATCGGCACTGACTCAATATAGTCAACACAAGCAACTGATTTTACTTCAGGAATCAAGTTTTGGCCCGGAGTTGCACCAGTGGCTGATACAGCAGAAGTTGTCCGCATTACAGGTTCATGCTTTTTCAGTCTTTGAAAAATCGGCTGGTGTGATGAACATATCCGGGCGAAAGCCTGTATCGGCCTGTGCTTACACGGCAGAAGAACCCTGGATTCGTTTACCTAAATCAGCTCTGGTTGCTTATTACATGCTGAGTCAGCATCAGACACTTGCTGTCGTGAATATACATGCGATCAATTTTTCACTTGGCATTGAAGCATTTCAAAAGCAGCTACAACAGCTTGCTTCTGCTCTGTCATCTCATCAGGGGCCGATATTGTTTGCCGGTGATTTCAACAGCTGGAATGAATCAAGAATCCAGTTGATTCATCAGTTGATGGCGTCTTTATCGATGCAGGAAGTCATTTACCCCAAAGATTTGCGTAAGCAGTTTCTTTCTCATCCGCTGGATCATGTTTATTATCGTGGCCTGATTTTGACTCAGGCCAGAGTGGAACAAACAACAGCTTCTGATCACAATCCTATACAGGTCTCTTTTGCTTTACCCGAATAGGAGTTTATCGCAAGTTGACATTTACCTAGTGATCTTCAAGAGGTAGTTTCAGCAAGATCACTGGGTTCAAAGGTCAGACGCTGACTTTCGTGACATCGACATATAATTTCAACTGCTGCCCCGGCTGGAGATATTCTCCCTTCAGCAGACTGTTCCATTTAACGATATCGGACGTTTTGAGTCTGAACTTACTGGCGATTCCACTCAGCGTATCACCGCTTCGGACCTTATAAAGTAAAGTCCGGATAATTGCACCATCACTGGCATCTTTCCAGACAACCAGTTTCCGGCCGACTCTGAGGGGATCTCTGGGGCTCATACCATTCCATTTAGCCAGAGATGTATGAGACACATGGTAATCCTGTGCAATACTCCACAAGCTTTCCCCTGAGCTGACCTGATGGGTCATTTTGTATTGTCCACGGACTCTGGACTGAATTTTCGCCAGTCGGTTACGCATACTCAGTGTATAGGCTTTTTCATCTTTGACTGATGTCGGGATCATTAAATACTGCCCGGCACGGATCAGCATTCCATCCAGATTATTTACGGTTTGGATCACTTTCATGGTCGTGTTGTATTTCTTGGCAATTTTGCCAAGTACATCTCCGGATTTGACCTGATAACGAACCAGTTTGACGCCTTGTCCATCATCATCTTCGACAGACTGTTCAAATATCTCGACTTTGTTGACAGGAATTAATAGTTGATAAGGACCATTAGGTGATGTTGCCCATTGGTTGAAAGCCGGGTTATAACTCTGAAGTTCTCTGACACTGATGTTGGCATATTTCGCTGCCAGAGCCAGATCCAATTGTTTTTGAGGATTGACACGTGCCAGTACTGGTTGATTGTCAATCGGAGGTAGTTCAATGCCGTATTGTTGCTGATGGGCTATCACATCAGCCAGAGCCAGAAGCTTTGGTACATAGCTGCTGGTTTCCTTCGGGAGATCCAAAGAGAAAAAGTCTGTCGG
Organism: Vibrio mangrovi; assembly: GCF_024346955.1. Taxonomy (NCBI): domain Bacteria; kingdom Pseudomonadati; phylum Pseudomonadota; class Gammaproteobacteria; order Vibrionales; family Vibrionaceae; genus Vibrio; species Vibrio mangrovi. The sequence goes on from NZ_AP024883.1 coordinate 974,554, forward strand.
AAGCCCTTTTCTCTTATTTTTTCTGATGGCAGATGACACACGTCCGCTGCCACTATTATATGCGGCAATGGCGTGATACCAGTTACCGTCAAATTTCTTATTCAGGTAGGTGAGATAATCCAGTGCAGCATCTGTTGCCGCATCAACATCTCTACGCCCGTCATACCAGAAATTCTGCTTCAATCCATACAGTTTTCCGGTTGAAGGTACAAACTGCCATAAACCGGCAGCTCTGCCATAGGAGTAGGCAAAAGCATCGAAAGAACTTTCCACGACCGGTAATAATGCCAGTTCCAGAGGTAAGTGGCGTTGTTCAATTTTCTCAGTAATCAGATAGAGAAACGGCGTCGCTCTTTGTGCGACAATCTCCAGATGACCGGGATGTCTGAGATACCAGGACCGATAACGGTTCACTGATTTCTCATTCGGAACCGTCAGGCGAAACTGCATACTGATTCGTTGCCACAGATCGGTTTGTTCCTGTGGCGTGGGTGTCTTCACTTGTTCTTTTTGTTTTGCTGCCGCTGTTTGAATAGAAGTTGACAGTGTTGCGGCAACTTTTTCTGTGTGTTCCGGACGTTGTGAGCGTTCTGGTTCAGAAGCCGTTGCCTGACCAAGCGGTTGGGTGGTTTGACATCCGGTGAACAGCAACAGGAACACCCAACAGACATATATTCTCATAGATTAATAACAGCCCTTTTTCCGACGGCCCGTGATGATACTTGTCTCAGGATAGCGATGACAAGAGCGGAAACGTTAAAATTCATTTTTCCACTCACGTAATACCGTAAAAACGGAAAGCGGGTCAAGGTCTGAGGTCCGATCTGAGACAGATTTAATAATTTCGGCCTGATCCGGACGCAAAAATGGATTCACTTTTTTCTCTAAGCCAATCGTTGTGGGTACAGTTGGCTGGTGGTGTGCCCGCAGTCGGTTGACTTCATCACGGTATGCCTGAAGCTCTGGGTTTTCCGGTTCGACAGCCAACGCGAAAGCAAGATTACTGGCTGTATATTCATGAGCACAGTAGACCTTGGTGTCATCCGGCAGGGCGCTTAATTTCTGTAGCGAATGCCACATCTCTTCTGCTGTTCCCTCAAACAGACGGCCGCATCCGGCGGAGAATAGCGTATCACCGCAGAAAACCAGTGATTCGCCCAGATAACCGATATGTCCCAATGTATGGCCTTTTAAGTCAAGGATGCGAAACGTATGACCGAATATTTCAATCTGATCCCCACCGGCAACCGAATGAGTAATACCCGGAATCGCTTCACTAGCCGGACCAACGACATTGATGTGCGGAAAGTGCCGGACAAGCTCGCTGATCCCACCGGTATGATCGGCATGATGATGAGTAATCAGGATTGCATCCAGAGTCAGATGATTGGATTCCAGATAATCGATGACGACGCCAGCCTCGCCGGGATCGACAATCACACAGTGCTGATCCCGATTTTGGATGAGCCAGATGTAATTATCACGAAATGCAGGTATGCTTTTGATGTTTAACATGGGTTATCTCCATTCACCTTCTTTCTATTTTGCTTATGTAGCGGGGCAGTCATGGAACCGGCACGCAGTGAAAAAAAACTCGATAAGCCGCACTCTTGGGACCAGTTAAAGAATGGTCAATGGGTTAGTGAGTCGATACAAACCCGGTTGGATGAGTGGTGGCCGAAGTTATTTGGTTATCATATGCTGAAATTGGGCGGTTTAAGTTGTGAGCTTGCCAGTAGTCTTTCAAATATTCAACATCAAGTCCATTTGGATATAGAAAATCCATTGCATACTGTCATTGCTGATGGCTACGATTTACCCTTTCTGGAAAAAAGTATTGATGTTGTGATTCTGGCGCATCAACTTGACTATTGTAACGATCCGCACCGAATGCTCAGGGAAGTCGACCGGGTGATGGTTGATGATGGTTATCTGATTGTGACGGGGTTTAATCCGATAAGTCTGACCGGATGTGCAAGTATTCTGCCCTGGCGAAAGAAGTATCTTCCCTGGAGCGGGCGAATGTTTACTCCCAGCCGAATCAGTGACTGGCTGGGGGTTTTAAACTATCAGGTGATTGAATGCGATCGCTATGCGCTGTTTCCGGTCCAGAGCTATCGTCCTCTCTGGACCTGGCTGGAAAATAATATCAGTGACTGCTGGCGCACCTTTGGCAGCCTGTACTTTATTGTTGCGAGGAAAAGGACTTACCCTCTGAAACCGATCAAGCCACACTGGCGCTTAAAACGTCCGCTCAGCCCGGTGAGAATTAATTACCGGACACTTCCTGAACAACAGATTATGGCTGGTAGCCCTCATCATCTGCCGTTGGTGATTCAGCTGCCGTCCGGGCCAGCTCATCGCAAATTTCATTCTCCCGATGACCCGCGTGACCCTTGACCCAGTGCCACTCAATAGTATGGCGCCGGGTTTCTTCATCCAGTGCCTGCCATAGATCTGCATTTTTAACCGGTTTTTTATCCGCTGTCTTCCAGCCTTTCTTTTTCCAGTTATGAATCCACTGGGTTATTCCCTGCCGGACATACTGACTATCTGTTGTCAGAATGACATGGCAAGGCTCCTTGAGACTTTTCAGTGCCATGACGGCTGCCATCATTTCCATCCGGTTATTTGTTGTCAGCCGAAAACCCTGAGATAAGGTCTTCTCAATCTGCTTGTAACGCAGAACAATGCCATATCCGCCTGGTCCCGGATTGCCAAGACAGGAACCATCTGTGAAAATTTCCACCTGTTTCGCCATGATTTGATACTATAAGCCACAGTGATTGAATCAACATAGTCTGACACAGTTATCCCAATGAATACTAGCAACAATTCTGAAACGCATCGTATTGTGGTACTCGATACCGAAACCACGGGTATGAATATGGACGGCGGTCCGCATTATGAAGGCCACCGGATTGTCGAAATCGGTGCGGTTGAAATTATCAACCGCAAGCTGACCGGCAGACATTTCCATGTTTATCTGAAACCAGACCGGGCTATTCAGCCTGAAGCAATCGAAGTTCACGGTATTACGGATGAATTTCTGGTTGATAAGCCGGAATATAAAGACGTTCATGCATCTTTTCTGGAATTTATCCGCGGAGCAGAACTGGTGGCTCACAACGCGCCGTTCGACGTCGGTTTCATGGATTATGAGTTTGCCAAACTGAATGCAGGTATCGGAACAACAGAGCAGTACTGTAAAGTGACAGATACACTGGCAATGGCAAAGCGGATTTTCCCCGGTAAGCGGAATAATCTGGACATATTATGTGAACGCTATGGTATCGATAATTCACACCGGACACTGCATGGGGCTTTGCTCGATGCGGAGATCTTGGCTGATGTTTATCTGTTAATGACCGGGGGGCAGACTTCATTACAGTTTTCTGCCGGGCAAAGTAGCGGAGATGGCGGTGAAGCAATTCGCCGGGTTGTCTCCGGTCGAAAATCACTAAAGGTTTTGCGGGCAACTGCCGATGAAATACAAGCACATCAGGATCGTTTAGATTTAGTTGAAAAGAGCGGAAGCTGCCTTTGGCGTCAGTAGGAGAGTAAATATATATGTTGCGGGTGTTAACGATCTTTATCGGGCTGTGGGTCACACTGGGAAGTTATGCTGCAACAAGTTCTCCGGTGTCCTTACTGGATAATCGTTTTCGGGTTGATCCGACAATCAGCCAGATCACCTTTGTTATTTACCGGGCAAAACCTTCCCGGCCTGTTGTTTTAGTCCGGCCTGACGGGACTAAATACTATTCATGGCGGCATCCTGATAATGTGCGTTGGTATCAGGAGCCTTCGATGGATATTGTGTCAATTGACCATCCGATGCCCGGTCCCTGGCAGGCTGTAGGGAAAGTCACGCCGAAGAACAACATCAGACTGATTTCTAATCTGGAACTGACCACAGATAAACTCCCATTGCGCTTGTATCACGGGGAAAACATAAAATTTACTGCCAGACTGACTTCTGATGGAAAGCCGCTGACCATTCGCGATTTTCTGGATCGGGTCAAACTGAAAGTGACTTTTACTAAATATATAGAGAATGAAGACCAGCTGGTAAAAGAAGCCCGCCCGACACCAGATGTTATCGGGGAATTTTCTGATGACGGGCGGGGACTGGATGAAAACCCCGGAGATGGTGTATTTACGGTCAAACTGAACATTTTCTCCGAGCCCGGACGGTATCGTGCCCGAATTACGTCGGGAAATGGGGTTTTTCTGCGTGCGCAGGAGCAGGATGTGCTGGTCTATCCTGAACCTGTAACAACATCTTTTATTCAATCCCGGGTTGATGACCAGCCTCATCACGTTGTTTTCACCGGTCTGGAAGGGACCATCGAACCGGGTTCTGTGATCGCACATATTGATCACTGGGATCGGTATGACAATCACTATACTGCGGAAGGTCAGGCGGGAACAGAATCACTGACGGTGAAACTGAGCATTCCCAATCATGGTGAAGTGGGTAACTTTAAGTGGAATGGCCGGATTTATGCGACTGAAGTGAGCTCTCAGCGGCCGCTGAGCTTTACGATTCCTGAACACACTTATAGTGTGGTTGAAGAGTTCAACATTGAACAGACCCGGATGATGCAGGAAAAAGCATTGGCTGAAAAACTCAAGCGGGAGCAGCAGGAAGAAATATTGCAACAGCGGGAATCGGCAAGGAAATGGAAGATCATCTACATTGCAGCCGGTAATGTCGGTATCGTGATTCTGGGATTGATCATCTGGCTGGTGGTCCGGAAGATTAAAGCTAAAAGAGCCGAAATGCCGATGCAGCTTGATATGCCGAAGAAATAAAAAATGGGCCATTGGCCCATTTTTTTACTGGAGTGATGCTATTTTTCTACGATTCCTGTATCGGGCTGGGGGTTTTCTTACTTTTGCGTTTGGGTGCTGATGGTGCCGGAGATTCAGGATGTGCTGCCGCTAACTCTTCTGGTGCAAAGTCATCAACATTGATGACGTAGAGCCGTTCCTGTTCCGCTTTGACCAGCAAATTAGACTCATCTGTAGAGATGAGCTGCTCTGCCAGAGCTTCTTGTGCAAGCTGATCCAGATTAGTAAATGGATAATGCTTATTTTTCAACTGGCAGATTTTGTCAAATATGGGCTCAGCCTGCAAAATTGTATCCAGTGCCTGATGAACTCTGCCTGCAGGGTTGTGTTCACTGGCATACCAGTACTGATAGCGACCCAGACGGTTTCTCGGAGCTGTTGTGGATTGCAACAGCATGGCAACCTGATGATCCAGTTTATCGCCCGGGCCACGGCAGACTCGTCCAAAGGGCATGAGCATCCGTTTGAGTACAGCACCCAGAATTGGTGACGGATAGTTTTCCAACAATTCAGCAAGTGCCACTTCCATCTGTTTGAGGCTGTCTTCCAGTGCCCAGCGAACCAGTGCCAGATCTTCAGGACTGCGCCCGTCATCGTCATAGCGTTTCAATGTGGCTGATGACAAATACAGTTGACTAAGCAGATCACCCAGACGGGCTGATACACGTTCTTTACGTTTCAGACTACCGCCCAGTGTCAGCATTGTCAGGTCTGCCAATAGTGCGAGGTTGGCACTGTAACGGTTGAGTCTTTGATAGTAACGCTTGGTTTCATCATGATATGGTGCTGCGGACCCACGGCCGTTGGTCAGACCGAGCCAGAAACTACGGGCTGCATTACTGACGGTATAGGCAATATGGTTGATGAGCGTATCATCGAATTGCTCCATCGCCTTGTCGTCAGTGGAATGTGCAAGTTCCATCTCTTTGAGAACATATGGGTGACAACGAATCGCTCCTTGTCCAAAGATAATCATTGAACGGGTAAGTATGTTGGCACCTTCTACCGTAATGGCTATTGGTGCGCCCTGATAGTTTCTGGCCAGGAAATTGGATGGACCGAGACAGATCCCTTTCCCTCCGGTTATATCCATTGCATCTTTCAGGCACTGTTGGGCCCGGTGAGTACAGTGATATTTGACAATCGCTGAAATGACTGATGGTTTTTCGCCCTGGGTAATGCCGGTTACAGTGAGCTGACAGGCTGCATCCATCAGATAAGCATTTCCTCCCAGACGAGCCAAGGGTTCTTCGATTCCTTCCATTTTTCCGATAGGCTGTTTGAACTGACGGCGGATTCTTGCATAGGCTCCGGTGGTGACAGCCGTAGTTTTTGTCACACCAGTTGAGTTGGAAGGCAGAGTAATACCCCGGCCAACCGACAGACATTCAACCAGCATGCGCCATCCGTTTCCTGCCATATCAGGACCACCGATAATAAAATCAAGCGGGACAAAGACATCTTTTCCCTGAGTCGGACCATTCTGGAATGGAATATTGAGTGGGAAATGGCGTCGACCGATGTCGACTCCCTGAATATCTGTTGGAATTAACGCACAGGTAATACCGATGTTTTCTTCTTCACCTAATAAGTGATCTGGATCTTTGAGCTTAAATGCCAGCCCCAGCACTGTGGCAACTGGTGCCAGTGTGATATAGCGTTTGTTCCAGGTCAGACGCATCCCAACGACTTCTTTCCCTTCCCATATACCTTTACAGACGATACCAAAATCGGGAATGGAGCCCGCGTCTGAACCGGCCTCCGGACTAGTTAGTGCAAAGCAGGGGATTTCCTGACCAGCGGCAAGACGGGGCAGATAATAATCTTTCTGATCGTCGGTACCGTAATGCTGTAATAACTCGCCGGGACCTAATGAATTTGGTACGCCGACAGTAATTGCCAGAATGCCTGAAATACCGGCAAGCTTTTGCAAAACCAGAGACTGAGCATAGGCTGAAAATTCTAATCCACCGTATTGTTTCTTGATGATCATGGCAAAGAATTTATTATCTTTCAGATATTCCCAGATTTCAGGAGGCAGATCGGCCAGTTCATGGGAAACCTGATAGTCATTGACCATTTCACAAACCTGATTGACCGGACCGTCTAAAAATGCCCGTTCTTCTTCAGTGAGGTTAGGTGTCTGATAACGATGGAGCTGTTGCCAGTCTGGTTTTCCCCGGAACAGTTCGGCTTCCCACCAGACTGTTCCTGCATCCAAAGCTTCTTTCTCTGTTTTAGACATGGTTGGAAGCAGGCTTTTGAATACACTGAAAAGCCGGTATGTCAGCAGATTTTGCCGAATTGCTGGGACTGTGACACAGGCGACCACTAAAACGTAGATAGTCCAGAATGTGAAACTGACATGACCAAGCAGAGTTAAAACTACAAGTGATGCCGTGAGAACACCAGTTCCCAAAAGCATCGACAGACGGTGGTATGCGCAGATTCCCCATACTGCGATTAAGACGGCAATCGAGAGCAAGATACTCATATTCCTTTTTCCTTTATCCGAGATATATCGATGTCTTAATCGTAGATCTACTCAAGAGGTCTTACCAGTTGAAATGTTGCAAAAGTGTTAAGGAGATCGGGTTGTTATCATCTTCTGCATAATTTGGTGAGATGATCATCTGGATTTCAGGGAAGAAGCAGCATTCTTACCGACCAAGGCTCGACAGAATGAAATGTTGGGGTAAACTCATGTTTATCCCCGGAACACTTCAAGATATGTATCTTGAGTAACCGGAAATAAACTTCACTCTTATTGTAAGAGTGCCATCTCAGTACACATCAAAGAGAATTGACTCATGTACCACGATTTAATTAAGAACGAGCTGAACGAAGCGGCCGATGTACTCAATAAATTTTTAAGCGATGAGCAGAATATTGCTCAGATTGAAGCTGCCGCCAAATTGATTGCTGATTCTTTTAAACAGGGTGGCAAAGTGCTTTCTTGTGGTAACGGTGGTTCACACTGTGATGCGATGCATTTTGCTGAAGAACTGACCGGACGCTACCGGGATAACCGGCCTGGCTATCCGGGAATTGCAATTTCTGATCCCAGCCATCTGTCGTGTGTCAGTAATGATTTTGGCTATGAATTTGTGTTCTCCCGTTATGTAGAGGCCGTTGGCGCCAAGGGCGACGTTTTGTTCGGACTTTCAACATCCGGCAATTCCGGTAATATTCTGAAAGCAATAGAAGCAGCTCAGGCTAAAGGCATGAAAACCATCGCATTAACCGGTAAAGACGGTGGAAAAATGGCTGGAGCTGCTGATGTCGAAATCCGTGTTCCTCACTTCGGATATGCAGATCGCATTCAGGAAATTCATATTAAAATCATTCATATCCTCATCATGTTGATCGAGAAAGAAATGGCTTAACTCGGTCAAAGATAGGGAGAAATCAGGCTATGTGTGAATTGCTCGGCATGAGCGCGAATGTTCCGACCGATATCTGTTTTAGTTTTACCGGATTGATTCAGCGTAGTGGTAAAACGGGTCCGCACCGTGACGGCTGGGGAATAACGTTCTATGAAGGGAAGGGGTTTCGCACATTCAAAGATCCGAAACCGGGTTACCAGTCTACGATTGCTGAGCTGGTTCGGGAGTATCCGATTAAAAGCCGTGCGGTGATTAGTCATATTCGTCAGGCCAACCGTGGTGGTGTTTGTCTGGAAAATACCCATCCCTTTACCCGGGAGTTGTGGGGACGTTTCTGGACTTTTGCCCATAACGGGCAACTGACAGGTTATCAGAATCTTGACACGGCTAATCACCGCCCAGTGGGTGGGACAGACAGTGAACTGGCATTCTGCTGGTTATTGAAACGACTGGATGATCAGTATGCGACGCCGCCTGAAGATGTGAGTGAAGTTTGTCGTTTTATTGCGGCCCAGTGTGATCAGCTTCGGCAAATGGGAGTATTTAATATGCTTCTGACCGATGGTGAATATGTCATGACCTACTGTACCAATCACCTGTACTCGATTACACGACGGGCTCCTTTCGGGAAAGCAACATTGATTGATGATGAAGTTGAGGTGAATTTTCAGGAAGAGACGACACCGAATGATGTTGTCACCGTGATCGCAACTCAGCCTTTAACTGTCAATGAACAATGGCACCGGATGAAACCGGGGGAGTATAATATCTTTCACCACGGAGAATTGATTGATACGAACCAGTCTCTGTTGGAAGATGTTCCGTTCGCGGAAGCAAAACCTGGTTCTCAGGCACCGACAGAACCCTTAGAGTGAAGGGATATCTGATTAAAGATGAGAGAGGCTTGCTATCGGGCAAGCCCTCTTATTACTGGGATATTACAGGAAGCCTTTCTGTGTAAATGTAATCCTTGTTGCTTCATTCAGATCCAGTTCTTTGAGTTCATGAGGGTTGACCCATTTAAATTCCTGAAATTCATCATTGATTGCAATATGACGGTTTGAACTTTCACAATCGAAGATTAAGTAAATCATATAGATTTCTTCCTGTGTGCCATCAGGATACGTTTTGATTCGGGTGTCATCTCTGAATTTCCAGGGGGAAATATGGGTCAGTTCCAGAGTTTCACCTAACTCTTCCCTGATCTCTCGCTTCAATGCTTCCTCCATTGTTTCTCCGGCTTCCATTCCGCCACCGGGTAAGGCCCATTGTCCGGGGAATACCCCTCGATCATCAGCCATTTTACAGAGTAAGTAATCACCGTTGTTCGTAATCAACGGGCAAACAATGGTTCGCTGTCGCATAAACGCTCCTGTTTATTCTTAATGCTATTGATAACCTGATTGGTGATATCTTCAACTGTCATATGTTGATTAAATTCAACAACCCGGTCAGTCAATTTAGGGGGCAAATTGTCAATAAATGATTTGTATTCCTCTCCCCACCCATTAATCCATTGTTCTTTTGTTTTTTCATCAGGAAATTCCCGAGGGCGAATTCCTTTTGATTCATCATTGAATAAGTTTTTTAATGAAAAATCTGGTGTGAAATTCATATAAACAATGATATCTGGTATGGGAGCAATATCCATAAGCTCATTCCATAAAGAAAGGTATACTTTATGCTTTTCTCTGCTTATATATCCTTGCTTGTACATAAAATTAGCAAATATATAATCTTCTAAATGAGAGCGCTCCATAATAACATTAAAGCCTTTATCTATCCAAGATTTGACCAGTAAGACTCGCTGTATCATGAAGTTAATCTGTAATGGATATCCGTATGTTTCTGTCTTATCAAATAGGTTTTGTAGTAATGGATGATGGAGGGACTTTTCATCGATTGCAATCGTCTGATTATCTTGCTCATAAATATGTGTTGAGATTGACCTGAGGAGGGTACTTTTTCCTACGCCTGAGTTTCCGGATAATGTAATATATATTGGGGTTCTCTCTGGAATATCTGGAAATTCTTCAACACTCCAGGGGGGGATATAGAGGTGATTTTTACTCATGATACAAACTCCATCTCATCTAGCCAGAATCGATTATTTTCACATTTGTTCATGATTTCCGGTTGACCAAATATATTATGGATGATGGTTTCCGGTGTGTCTTTCTCCATATTGCACAAATAGGTATAGTTTTCTCCATCAGGAATAATGACATCAAAATTAGGTTCCATGACCACATTTGCTTTATCTCGTTCTTCGAAGGTTGCCCAACTGAGAGGAAGATCTGGAAATTCAGCTTTTGTCTGCTCCATTGTCTTGATAAATAAGTCCGTATCAATTTCCAGCTTATCTCTTTTCTCCTTACCAACGCCAAGTGGGCAGAACTGATAAAATCGCCATGACTGGACTTTATAAGAAAAGCTATTTATCCAACGAACAATATCGGATATTTGGTGGACATTGGTTTGAGAGACAACCGTCGTTAGTTTAATGTTGATTTTATTATCTGAATGAGTCAACCAAGTCAGTATATCTTTTACCACCCGGTGCTGATTTCCCATTTTTTCACTTCTGATATCACTATTCGTTTCTTTTTCTATTCCATCAATTGGAATGCCTACCCAATCCAGAATACCGTTTAATCTTTCATAATCCATGACAAAACGGTGACCTACAGTAGATAAATAAGTCATAAAACCGAGTTGTTTGGCATGTTCAATCAAAGTTAGAAAGTCTTTTCTGGTTGTAGGTTCTCCTCCCGTAAAACCAACTCTGCGAAATCCAACCTGGTACATTTTGTCTAATATTTTTAATGCATTTTCTGTTGATTGATCTTCAATTCCCGGGTTTCTGAAACATAAATCACAGCCGAGGTTACAATAAGAAGTAATACGAAAATCTAATAACAAAGTATTGATATTTAACATATTTGCCACTCTAAGCCAATAAAAACTAATTAACCATACTCTTTATAAGGCTTATATACAAGTAGTTGCGCTTTCATGAGAATTTAATAGTCATTCTAAAAATTAAGTGAATGATTTAATAGATATGATGTAATCATACAGAAGGAGTATGATGAACTTTCTCGTTTATAGAAAATAATATCAATTGCAGTAATTATCTGATCATTGAATAATTTTTATTGGTATACCCAAGTAACCTCAATATGTGGGATTCGTAGTGTCTTCAATCGGTGCTATTCAAGGAGAATGTCGGCAGGAATATTCCCATTTCAACAGTGTATATAAGAAAGTGGCCTGTGGGAGCAGATTTACCAAGATATATAGAATGAATGTGATTGATATTAATGAGCAAAAGTAGATGCAGAAAGTGAATGAAAACAGGTAGCGTTATAGAAGCTACCTGTTCAAAGTAGAAAACTAACGAGCAGATTTACCGGTGTGTCCGTGAATACCCAGAGCTTCACCGTTGAGGTAGGCTTTACCTTCACGCATCTCGACACGATCTTCAACAAACCATTGTGCGACCAACGGATAAATCCGGTGTTCCTGTTCCTGAACTTTTTTTGTCAGTGACTCAATCGTGTCATCATCATCAATAGGCACCCGGGCTTGCAGAATGACCGGACCACCATCGAGTTGTTCCGTCACGAAATGAACACTGGTGCCATGTTCTTCATCGCCAGCGAGAATGGCTCTCTGATAAGTATTCAATCCCGGATACTTCGGCAGCAGCGATGGGTGAATATTGATCATTCTACCCATATAATGACGAACGAATTCGCTGCTCAGAATACGCATGTAACCTGCCAGAATAATCAGATCCGGGGTATATTCGTCAATCTGTTCCATTAGAGAACGGTCAAACGCATCCCGGGTATCAAAGGCTTTCGGGTCAACAAAGATTGCCGCTGCATTGGCTTTCTTCGCTCTTTCCAGAGCATAAGCATCTGCTTTGTTTGAAAAAACAGCGGTTACTCTGCCATTTGGCATTTTTGACTCACAGGCATCGATGATCGCCTGCAAGTTGGTACCATTTCCCGAAACTAAAACGACAATACTTTTCATGAATTACTTAATCTCTACTTGCGGTTCGTCAGATTGGGCTTCTGCGATATGTCCGATGATCCAGGCATTTTCCCCTTCTGATTTGAGAAGTTCAACCGCTGACTGAGCCTGATCTTCCGGCAATGCGATAATCAAACCGACACCACAGTTGAAAGTCCGATACATTTCGTAGGTATCGACATTACCCTTTTTCTGAAGCCATTTGAAAATCGCCGGCCATTCCCAGCTATTACCATCAATCACTGCTTTTGTTCCCTGTGGCAGAACCCGGGGAATGTTTTCCCAGAATCCACCGCCGGTAATGTGAGAGATTGCATGAATGTCATGCTCGGCCAGTAATTTCAGCCCGGACTTAATATAGATTTTGGTTGGTTCAAGCAGGTGTTCACCAACGGTTTTTCCTTCCAGCATCTCTGCTTTGTCAGCGCCTGACACTTCCAGAATTTTACGGATCAGTGAATAACCGTTTGAATGTGGACCGCTTGAGCCAACAGCAATCAGGCTGTTACCTGACTGAACTTTAGTGCCGTCGATTATTGCTTCTTTTTCAACAACACCGACACAGAATCCGGCGACATCGTAATCTTCACCTTCGTACATCCCGGGCATTTCAGCTGTTTCGCCACCAATCAGTGAACACCCTGCCAGAAGACAGCCATCAGCAATACCTGATACCACATCTGCTGCCGTATCGACATCAAGTTTTCCTGTAGCATAGTAGTCAAGGAAAAATAGTGGCTCAGCGCCCTGAACAATCAAATCGTTGACACACATAGCGACCAGATCAATACCAATGGTGTCATGTTTCTTCATATCCAGTGCCAGACGCAATTTTGTGCCGACACCGTCAGTACCTGATACCAGCACTGGGTGCTTATATTTGGTTGGTAATTCACACAGGGCGCCAAAACCGCCAATACCACCCATTACTTCCGGGCGACGTGTTTTTTTTACCGCACCTTTAATTCGGTCTACAAGCGCGTTGCCTGCATCAATATCAACACCTGCATCTTTATAGCTCAGAGATGTGTTCTTGCCACTCACGGGGTCATCCTCGTTCTTTGGTTGGATATGAAAACGGCGCTATTCTACAGGGGAAAGACGTAAAAGGAAAACGTTTGCGTCGTTTTTTTTATCTGGCCTGATACGCTGAAATTTCTGGGTAACAATGACCTCGAAATGCGCGAAATCATGAACATTCTCTACAGTTAAGGATAAAATTAACGACAGAAAATGTGTATAATCAGAAAGTTTAATTTGATTGAATTGTCGGAGATGCAGATGAAAGTTGTTGAAATTAAGCACCCCCTTGTCAAACATAAGTTGGGTTTGATGAGAGAAAAGGATATCAGCACAAAGCGTTTTCGTGAGCTAGCTACTGAAGTTGGTAGCCTGCTCACTTATGAAGCAACCGCAGACTTTGAAACAGAAAAAGTGACCATTGAAGGATGGGACGGATCAGTTGAAGTCGATCAACTGAAAGGTAAGAAAGTGACTGTAGTACCGATTCTCCGGGCTGGTCTGGGAATGATGGACGGTGTGCTTGAGCATATTCCAAGTGCCCGAATCAGTGTCGTCGGTATCTATCGGGATGAAGAAACGCTGGAACCAGTTCCTTACTTTAATAAAATTGCTTCAAATATTGAGGAACGTATTGCTTTGGTCGTTGATCCGATGCTGGCAACCGGTGGTTCTATGATTGCAACGATTGATCTGTTAAAGGCTCAGGGATGTACACAATTTAAAGTGTTGGTTCTGGTTGCTGCGCCAGAAGGTATTGAGGCACTTGAGAAAGCTCATCCGGATGTCGAGTTGTATACGGCTGCGATTGATGATCATCTCAATGAGCATGGTTATATTGTTCCGGGTCTGGGTGATGCCGGGGACAAAATCTTCGGTACGAAATAAAGCCGGTGAGCAAGTAAAAAAACAGTCAGTCTCTATAAAGGGGCTGGCTGTTTTTTTATGCGTATACAGCAGATGTAATCACTTATTTTATCTCTAGTGCGGACGCTTTTTCTGATGCCGTTCGCGGTTTTCCTGCTTTTGCTCCTGGCTTTTACGCAAGAGAACATAAAGCGCTCCGGTACCGCCATGGAATCGTTGAGCACTATGCACACACTGAACTTCTTCTATCTGGGGAAGCCAGTGGGAAACGTAGCTTTTCATCAGGGCCGGAGGATTTGAACGTTCCCCTTTACCATGGACAATCAGCACGGTGCGAATATCCATTCTCATACACTGGCGCAGAAACGTCACAATCTCATCTCGGGCCTGTTCCAACGTTTTCCGGTGCAGATCCAGACGGGCCTGAATGGGATATTTCCCCAGCCGGAGCTTCCTGTAAACCCCATCCTGAACACCATTTCGTTTAAATTCGACCAGATCATCGGATTTGATTTGCGGCGCATGTTCCAGAGACAGATAATTTGAATCATTCTGCTCTAGTTTCATGGCAGCTTCCTGCCGGGCAAGATGTGCATCGGTAATCTGCAAATCTTTTTTGAGTTCTGCAGTATCGTGCTTCAGAGGTTTGACATCTCCCATCATTTGCTGAAATAACTCGAAATCTTCCTGAGACATTCATATTCCTCCGAATCAGTTTTGAATCGTATCGAGTCATATACCCAAATGACCTCATGGTGCAGTTTCAGCAAGAATCACTGGGTACAGAGACTGCGTTAGAGATTTATATACCTAAGTTACTTGCAGATGCAAGACTCCAGCAACATAGATGGTCGAAAGATGCGCAGAATCAGGTAGTGTGGTCGTTGCGTTATTGTGGAATCCGACTGGTGGACGAGTTTGAATGAAACGGAGGAAATTGTGCTGCCGATAAAAATAAAAAACCGGAGTGGAAAAGAGTCCGCTCCGGTGCATAGCTTATAACTGTTTATTAACAGGAGCTAAGCGATCTAGTGAGGAGATTTGTCATTCATGACTTTGTCGATAAGAAACTGCACACTTGCACTAAACCTGAGTTTACACGGTGACATACATTACATCTGTCTCTGTTTGCCAAGAGGTAGCCAAAAGTTCAGCCTCAGGTCTCTGTTTCTTCAAAGTTGCGAAGACGTGTTAAACATAAAGTGACTCAATGGATGAAGTGATGATCTGGATCAAGTGTATTGATGAAGTTGCGTATTCGTTGAAAATCATGTGTTCATTGTCACATTTATAGCCTGATGTGGATGCCTTTTGAGCACTTGATTCTTTTTTTTAAAAAATTAGCGAAAAGGAGTTGCGTCTGGGACAATAATCCGTATTATACCCATCCGTTGAGACGCCAGAGCGTCGCCATCAACAACCCAGAATTCGGTGAATAGCGCAGTTTGGTAGCGCATCTGGTTTGGGACCAGAGGGTCGGGGGTTCGAATCCCTCTTCACCGACCACTTTCGAAGCCTCGGCAATATGCCGGGGCTTTCTGTTTTATGCGATCCAGAGTTATGTGAATAGTGCAGTTTGGCCGCGCATCCCTAGTTAACTTGTCCCTTGACCATGTTCCCGATTATCTTGACTGATACGGCATTCGCTATTCTGAATTGTATTTTGCCGTGTGACCGTAAATCCCTGCTCTTTGAGGAGCTGGATTAAATTCTCCTGTCCGATCAAATGCAATGTTCCGACAACAACCAGATATTTTGCCGGTTGCGGAGAGAATATTGGTGGTGAAGTTAACTGTTCCAGCCAGTGGTGGTTTCTTTTGATTTCTAACTGACGGGACATTTCCTGAGACATTTCATGATGATCAATCAGAGATTTCAACTGCTCCAGATCACCCTGATGCCAGCTTGTCACCAGACAGTCGGTTTCTTGTGTGGTTTCTCCCCATTCCTCCAGAGTTGAAGTGAGTAACTCTTTACCATCCTGATCCAGTCCGGCCAGAATATCGATTTGAGACTGGAGTGACTCTAGTCCGATCACTGGGATAGATTCCGTCTCTGCCTGATGGATCATATATTGATCAATACCAAGTTCAGGCTGATAGCCTGCCTGATTCATCACTTGCATCTGTAAGCTAATCGCAGTCTGCCATGGTGGAGATTGTCTCAGGCGTTGAGCGTTCAGTTTCAATTGGCTGGCAATGCTATCTAACTTCTGAAGTTGTGGCGGAGAAAGAACCTGCTGTGAAGTCCATTTGACGGGTGGATATTGCAGTGTGTTTGCCTGACGAATATCAGCTTCAACAATTAATCCGTCACTTTCGTGCAGAAAGTCCATAACCGGCGTAGGTAAAGGATACATATCAGGGTGTCCTACATGAACTGAGCCTAATAACATCAGTTGCAACTGGTTTTTGCTGGCAAGCCAGTATAATGGATCCGCAGTTGTGTAGAAGCTGAGAAAAAGAGCACCGGCTGAG
Organism: Vibrio mangrovi; assembly: GCF_024346955.1. NCBI lineage: Bacteria > Pseudomonadati > Pseudomonadota > Gammaproteobacteria > Vibrionales > Vibrionaceae > Vibrio > Vibrio mangrovi. Next base: position 991,205 of record NZ_AP024883.1, read on the forward strand.
AGCAGGCGGGAAAGTTGCATGAGTTGAATTCCTGTCTTCTGGCATCAATCTGAACGCTAGCATAGATTGAGTCATACTTGGTTAGCAACTTTTTCATGGTACGGATACCTGTAGATTACAGGTATCCGATATTGTAATTTTTTAAGTTACAAAGCGTTGTAATGACGGTATTCGTAGTTTTTCCCTTGCTTTCCGAGGACAAATACCGAATAGGCGTCCCGTTTGTCACCATAATTCATCCCGGGAGAGCCAACTGGCATGCCTGGAACACTGAGACCTCTGGCATCAGCAGGAGGATTGGCTAAAAATGCCTGAATGTCTTCTGCCGGAACATGACCTTCGAACAGATATCCGTTGATTTCTGCGGTATGGCATGAAGTCAGCTGAGCCGGAATATTAAATTTTGCCTTAACGGTTTCCATATTTTCATGGTAGACCTCTTTGACCGTGAAACCGGCACCTTCCATATGTTTGGCCCATTGGCTACAGCAACCGCAGTAAGGGCTTTTATGATTGATGACTTCTGTTGCCATGGCTGAAAATGTAGCTGCAGAGAAGAGTGAAGCAAGTAATAGTTTCTGGATCATTCTGATTTCCCCTGAGTGGATTGTTTGTTCTGGTAGCGTGGCCGGAACAACCGTAGCCGGTTCGCATTTGTGACGACAGTTATTGAAGATAAAGCCATTGCCGCACCGGCAATGACCGGGCTGAGTAAGAAGCCAAACCATGGATACAGCACACCGGCAGCAACAGGAATACCGAGAGTGTTGTAAATAAAGGCTCCGAGCAGGTTCTGTCTGATATTCCTGACCGTTGCTTTTGAAAGTGAAATCGCATTGAGAATTGCCAGTGGAGAACTACTCAGAAAAGTCATCTGAGCACTTTCTATCGCGACATCGCTACCACTTGCCATGGCGATTCCCAGATCAGCTTGTGCTAAAGCCGGGGCATCATTAATGCCGTCACCGACCATGGCAACTTTGTGTCCGGCCTGCTGGAGTTTAATGACATGTTCAGCTTTCTGATCCGGGAGAACCTGAGCGATAACATCCTGAATTCCTAATTGTTCGGCAATTTTCCGTGCTACGGTGATGTGGTCTCCGGTCAACATCACGGTCTTGATTCCCAGATGATTGAGAGCCTGAACGGTCTGAGCCGTGTCTGCTTTGATCGGATCGGCTACGGCAATGATGCCCTGGATTTCCTGATCGACTGCGATCAGAATAGGCGTCCATGCCTGAGAAAGTACGTGGTCAAGGGCTGCTTGTACCTGTTCAAATGACAAACCTAGTGAGGTCAGATAGCTCAGAGAACCGATCTGGACGGTATGGTTCTGGTAAATTGCCGTGACGCCACGTCCCCGCAAGTTTTCGAAAGCAGAAATCGGAGCCGGTGCAATTTGTTTTGAACGGGCATATTCACAGACCGCTTTTGCCAGAGGATGCTCGGATTGCTGTTCCAGTGCGTAGGCGATCGATAACAGTTCGTTCTGATCCTGACGGAAGCTTTCCATATACTGAACCTGAGGTTTCCCTTCGGTAAGCGTTCCGGTTTTGTCAAATACAACGGTATCAATGTGACTGGCTGTTTGTAGTACCTCGGCATCCCGGATCAAGATGCCCATTTCTGCTGCTTTTCCCACACCGACAGTCACTGATAGCGGAGTTGCCAGCCCTAAAGCACAGGGACAGGCAATGATCAGGACGGTTGTGGCAACGACAAGCATGTAGCTGATTCTTGGTTCCGGGCCAACCCAAAACCAAATCAGTGCGGCAATGATTGCGATGACAACGACAACCGGAACAAAGACAGAAGATATCTGATCAGCAAGTTTGGCAATCGGTGGCTTACTGCTCTGAGCCCGGCGAACCATCTGAATAATCCGGGAAAGCATGGTTTCACTACCGACTCCAGTTGCCTGAATGATCAGGCCGCCGTCCTGATTGATAGTTCCGGCAGACACAGTATGTCCGGAACTTTTCAGAGCAGGAATCGGTTCTCCGGTCAGCATGGATTCATCGAGATAGGATTCTCCTTCAATGACAATACCGTCGACAGGAAGTTTATCGCCCGGTTTGATTCTCAGATGCATACCTTTCTGAATCTGTGCAACGGAGATCTCCTGATCACCACTTGCCGTGATGAGTGTTGCCTGTTGAGGTTGCAGGTGAATTAATGCCTGCAATGACTGGGTTGTTTTAGCTTTGGCTTTTGACTCGATAGAGTGTCCCAGAGATATCAGACCGATAATCATTGCACTGGCTTCAAAATAGACATGGCGAGCCTGAGTCGGGAACCACTGTGGGGCAATGACAACCATGATCGAGTAAAGCCATGCTACACCTGTTCCCAGTGCAACAAGTGTATCCATTGTCGCTCTTTTGTGCACAAGAGCCTGCCATGCACTTTGGTAGAATCCTCGTCCGGCGGTGCTGAGTAGCCCCAGACATAACAGACCGACAATTCCCCAGCTTAGTTGCTCCTGAGGTGTCTGAATCAGCATACTTCCGCCAAACACTCCCCATCCCATGAGCGGGATACCGAGTAATAGTCCCATAAAAGCATTACGCTGATGGTATTTCAGAGTCGCCTGTAAGTGTGCCTGCTGTTTTTCTTGTTGCAGTGCCGGGTCATCGACTGTTTCTGCGTCATATCCGGCAGCACGTATTGCGGCAACAAGTTGTTGCGTATCGGGTTGCTGGTCTGAAAAAGCTGCTGCACTTTGCTCTGCAAGATTGACCTGAGCCGTCAGAATCCCGGGGACTGACAGTAGTGCTTTTTCTACAGAAGAGACGCAACTGGCACAGGTCATGCCTTTTATCAGTAAATGCGTTGTGACTTCGGCATGTTCCGGCTCTGGTTCTTTTGTTGAGCCGGTTATTTCTGGTATTTCTGAACCAGTGGTTGGTCTGTCATTACTTTTGCCTGAAGAATCCTCTTCCCGGAAGGCTTCATAGCCAAGAGAAGCAACACTGTCGACAATTGTCTGTTCTGGTAATGTTGTCGTCAGTGAGAGCGACTCTTTGGTCACTTCCAGATCATGTATTTGTTCATTCTCATTCAGCAGATCTGTTAGTTTCTGGACACATTTACCGCAATGTAGTCCCTGTAAACGGTATGTCTGGTGGATTTCTGTCGGTAAATCAGGAGACAAAAGGGTTGCCTGATAACCCAGAGAAGAAACTTTTTCGGCGATATCCTGAGGTGAGAGGGTTGTGATTAGTGACAATGTCTCTTTTGTGACATTTAAATCGGTGATTTGCTCATTCTCACTCAGCAGGGTTGAAAGCTTCTGGACACATTTCCCGCAATGCAGCCCCTGTAAATGGTAAGTCTGCCTTTTTCCTGCCTGATATCCGAGTGATTCGATATTTTCAACGATTTCATCGATTGAAGCATTGGTATCAACTTCAATCAGGGAAGGCGAGAGATTGTGGATCTGCACATCGAAGTGTTCTTTCAGGCTGCGCTCTACTTTCCGGGCGCACCCCATGCAATGCAGGCCTGATAATGGCAGTGTTAAATGGTTCATATCAACCTCTCCTCGAATCCGATTTATCTTAAAGATAAACCTTTACGCAAGGGGAAGGTCAAGTGAGTCGTGAATTCTTTTTTCTGTGCCTGAGGGCTATTTCGGTATATCTGCTGATATTACCGAAAAATCAGGGTAAAGGGTGATTGTCGTTATTGATGCTCAGGTGCTAGAATACCGCCCAAATTTTGGCTGATAAATCTAGTCTGAAGTCGATAAAGCTCGATCGGAATAAAGGTAAATCTCATGACGGTTAAAACTCGTTTTGCTCCAAGCCCTACAGGGTTTCTTCATGTTGGTGGTGCCCGTACGGCACTGTATTCCTGGCTCTATGCAAAAAATCAGGGTGGGGAATTTGTTTTAAGAATTGAAGATACCGATTTAGAGCGTTCAACTCAGGAAGCGGTTGATGCAATTCTGGAAGGAATGAGCTGGTTAGGTCTGGATTGGGATGAAGGTCCTTATTATCAGACGAAACGCTTTGATCGTTATGATGAAGTTGTCGAACAGCTTCTTGCTGCGGATAAAGCTTATAAGTGTTACGCATCGAAAGAGTTATTGGATGAAGTTCGTGCTGAGCAGGAAGCCAACAAAGAGAATCCTCGTTATGATGCGAATCATCCTAAAATCAAAGCAGTGAATGATGCAGCAAAAGACGGAGATGCTTTCGTCGTTCGTTTCCGGAATCCGAAACAAGGCAGTGTGGTATTTGACGATCAGATTCGCGGGCGGATTGAAATCCGGAATGATCAACTGGATGATTTGATTATTCGCCGTACTGACGGTTCTCCGACATATAACTTCTGTGTGGTTGTTGATGACTGGGATATGGGAATTACTCATGTGGTTCGCGGTGAAGACCATATCAATAATACGGCACGTCAGATTAATATTTACCAAGCGTTGGGTGCTACGGTTCCGACCTTCGCCCATTGTGCGATGATTTTAGGTGATGATGGAGCGAAGCTATCGAAACGCCATGGTGCTGTTTCTGTGATGCAATACCGTGATGAAGGTTATCTCCCGGAAGCTCTGAATAACTATCTGGTTCGCCTTGGCTGGTCTCACGGAGATCAGGAAATCTTTTCCCGTGATGAAATGATTGAGTATTTCAGTCTGGATGCAATCAGCAAATCAGCATCTGCATTCAATACTGAGAAGCTGTTGTGGCTGAATAATCACTATATTAGGACTTCAGATCCTGAATATGTTGCCGGACATCTTCAATGGCATTTGGATCATCAGGGAATTAATAAAGAGAACGGACCTGCGGTTACTGAAGTGATCCAGCTTCTGGCTGACCGCTGCCAGACTCTGGTTGAGCTGGCTCAGCAGGCTCGTTATTTCTATGAAGATTTTGATGCTTTTGATGACGCTGCTGCGAAAAAACATTTGCGTCCGGTTGCAAAAGAACCTTTGGTTCTTGCTCTGGAAAAAATTACAGCGCTGGATGACTGGACGACAGAAAATCTTCATCAGGTTATCACTTCTGTGTGTGAGACTCTGGGTGTTGGTATGGGAAAAGTCGGTATGCCACTACGTGTTGCCGTGACCGGTGGTGGTCAATCACCATCTGTTGATGCAACAATGAAATTAGTTGGTAAAGAACGTGTTATTTCGCGTATTCAGATGGCGCTTGCATTCATTGAAAAGCGCGAGTCTGATTCTAACTAACTGAATTATTATATTTTTATTTCTATAGGCCGCAACTTAGTGTTGCGGCTTTTTTATTCTGTCTGTTTTTTGAACTATGCTTTCATTTTAATATGCATCTAGGTTGCTTTACCGAATGAAAATGCCGTTGTTTTTCCGGACAGAACTGAAAAGTGACAATGATTTAACGCACCGTTTTCTGATTTTTTGCAGTGATGCAATAGAGTACAGCGATGACACGCGCTAGATGCTGAGACAAATTTGAGCATCCACAATCAAAGGGAAATAAGAAGATGAAAAAAATGATAATGATGTTGTCAGCTACATCATTGATGGTATCAGCAATGGTTCATGCCGAGGTATATCTCGGGGGCAAAGTAGGCAAATCGTGGTTGGATGATGCATGCCGACCAGCGGATACATGTGATGATGATTCATCGGCAGTTGGTGCTTTTCTTGGGTATCAGGCCTGGGAAAATATTGCACTGGAAGCCGGATACGATTATTTAGGGACATTTTCCGGAGCAGGGTTGAATGATGATCATGTGAATGCAATTACCCTGGCTCCTAAGTTTAATCTTCCCATATATCAGAACCTTGATCTGTATGCCAAACTAGGTGGTGCCTATGTTGATTATGGTTCTGAAGAAGACTGGTCATATCTTGCCGCGGCAGGGCTTGAACTGAGTGCCACCCAGAATCTGGCGGTACGTCTGGAATATCAGACGCTGACCGATATTAATAATAATATTGTTCGTGCTGAAGGTAATATGGCGACACTGGGAGTGACTTATCGTTTCGGGCATTCGGAACCAGCCCCTGTCGTGGAGAGTCAACCTCGTCCGGTTGCAGCTGTTGCTGAGGAAAAACCTGAGCCAGCACCATTGACTCCGGTTAAATCTCAAGTGATGAAAACAGTGAAAAAGAGCCTGAATAGTGCCAGTAGCTTTGGGTTAAACAGTGCCGCATTAAGTGCTCAGGGACTTGCTGATCTTCAGGAAGTGGTTGATATAGTCTCCCGGTATCCTCAGGCGACTGTAACAGTGACCGGCCATACCGATTCAACCGGTTCGGCAGAATATAATCAGTCTCTTTCAGAAAAGAGAGCTCAGGCTGTTGCAAATGCCTTAGCTTCACAAGGTGTTGATCCATCCCGGATTACCGTTCGTGGTATGGGAGAGTCTGAGCCTGTCGCTTCCAATGATACTAAAGAGGGGCGTGAGAAAAACCGCCGGGTAGAGATTGAAATTCCGACGTTTACTTATCAGGTGACAGAGGAATAGACGGACTCTTGTAAGTTTATGAGGTCGTGATTAGTGCTGTTGTCAGGTGTACTTCAAAGTACTCATGCGACGGCACTTTTCTATGTAAGAAAAAATAAATATGTAAGAAAAAATAAAGATGGAGGCATTTATAGTGGTGGGGTTCGAATGATCATCATTTCAGGTCAATACTATTCAGTCTTCCCATAAAAATAAGAATATCGAGATAGTCTTTGTGAGCTTCCAGAAGGGCTTTTTTCGTCTTTGTATATGCTGCTAGTTTCCCATGTTTGTTGATTGAACAGACAACACTCTTGAAATGACATTTTCCATGTTCGTCGTAAGTACGCCAGGCGGCAATATAGCAGGCATCCCGGTAATCCGGGTTCTCTTTCGTAGGTCTTGGTTTATAGATGATCTTAGGTTCAAGGCTATGAGGTAGCCTGGTCATGAGATAAGGATCTTTAAGCAGCATTCGCCAGTGCTTACCCCACATCTGACGCCCAAGTTCATTGCGAAGTAAGATCGCTTTCTTCAGCCCCTTTTTTTCACCAATACGGATGAAACCAACAGAGCGGTGTAAAACTTTATCATCTGGCGTGTGAATATGAATTTTGTAAGCAGTTTTCGCCTTAGAAATAAAGCGATGGCCAGTGTTTGTTTCAAGATTACTCTTCTTCATCCGTTTGTTATCAATATTTTTATTAGTAATAGTAGATCAAATCACCAGCAAGGTGAAGTGGTTCCTTTCACTTGGGTAATGAGTAAAGAAACAGAGGATACAGGTAATCTCAATCAATACCGGAAAGCATGAATGCCTGTCAGTATCCCTGATATCAGATAAGGACTCTGAATCAAGCAACTCTACCCAACATCTCCGGTATTTTGATCTAGTTTGAGATAACACACAACAATTGTGACTATATTCGAGAAATCCATCCAATTTTTACTGCAAGAAAGGTAACAACCGGAACAATATTAAGTATTTCAGTATTGTTCATGGTGTGAATGATGATAGCCAAGATTTGAGCAGGGCAGTGAGTTCTTGTTGTTCTGCTGGTGTGAGTGCGCTGATTAATTCTTCCTGTGCCCGGACGTGGTCTGTCAGTGCCTGACTGATGAGCTGATAGCCTTGATCCGTTAACTGGACCGAGATACTACGACGATCTGTATGGCTATGGATTCTGGTCACTAAATTTTTTTGTTCCAGTTTATCGAGTCGGTTCGTCATCGCGCCTGAAGTGAGCATCGCTGTATCTATCAATGCTGATGGTGTCAGTTGGTAAGGCGCTCCGGAGCGAAGTAAGGTTGCCAACACATCAAACTCTCCCAGCTTTAAATCATATTGTTTGTGGATACTGGATATTTCCTGTTCTAAATGTTTGGTCAGACGTAGTAGCCGACCAAAGATACTCATCGGAAGTGTGTTCAGATCAGGCTTTTCTGCCGCCCATTGACTAATGATTTGGTCGATAATATCCATTTACAGATAGATGTATTGTCAATTGATAGTCAGAATATCTTAACATAAAGATTCTTTACAAAAACAATGAAATTTTTTATGCTTTAATAAATCTCAACGTAAAGATACTTTATATGAATATAATATTTGCTATGTTTGCTGCATTCCTGTGGGGAACGACCTACGCGGTCACACAGGCAACATTACCTGGTTGGCCACCATTGTTGCTTGGTGTATTACGTGCTTTACCTGCGGGACTTATCCTTCTGGCTATCAAACCAACTTTTCCTGAGAAAGGGACCTGGAAACTACTGACAACAACAGGTTTGGTTAACATTGCTATATTCTTCTGCTGTATTTTTGTCATGGCGCTTACTTTACCTTCTGCGATTTCCAGTGTCGGAATGATGTCGGTTCCTGTATTTGCCATGCTGATTCAATGGGGGATTGCGAAACAACGTCCTTCTATAATTCAGATCTTTGCCGGAATTGTGCTGCTTGGGTTCGCTGCACTGCTCTTTGATCCGGGTAGTCTGAATCTGAGCGTATTGGGATTATCTGCGATGCTGATTGGTATCTTGTGTATCATATGCGGCAGTTCTTTAACTCAGATGCTGAGTCGTCAGTTAGCATGGTGGTGCGTGTTAACCTGGCAGTTAATTATCGGTGGGGTGGCACTATTATTGGTTGTGCTTGTACATATCAGTTATGAACCAGGCAGTTATGTGTATGCATGGGAACACTTGAGTGGTATGAACCTGCTGGGGATTTTCTGGATCTGTATTCTGAATACGTCAGTTGCCTATACAGTTTATGTCTGGTCTTTACAGCATATTTCTGTCGTCGAATTCACTTTTGCCGGTGTCGCAAACCCGGTTGCCGGAATTCTCTGTGGATTGATTCTGGTTGGTGAATCATACACACCAGTCCAATATAGTTTGATGGCTGGAATGATTGTGATGTCTTTGCTTCCCCAGTTTGTGAAAGGTTACCAGAAACATCGTCTCTTATCGAAGAGCCGGCTTCAGCCATCTACTGAAAAATAATCATCTCCAATAGCCAGGATAGTATTTCTCTTTCCTGGCTGATTGAATCAATTCTCTTCTGTATTTCTCCCAAACCACAGACTGCCTGAATATATGCCTTAAGTTGTTATAAGAGTCTATGAATATGATGTGGCTCGAAAAAAATTTACATAATTCAAGTAAGTCTGTATCGAAATTGGAAAATGACGTAAAAAGAGAAATCTAAAGCTATCAGTTGCATAGAATGTTAAGTGTTTGATGCAAACACTCTCGGAATTTCACTGTAGGGACATATATTTTCTGAGAATAACGATAAATATAAAAAGGTGGCTAGTATGACAACATTAGTATTTAGGGCAAGAAACAGGGAATGTCCTGATTGTTTTAAATATGAACAATTGAGTGATCCAGGTCACTTTTTGAACGTGACTTGTACATCTCAAATTCAGTACCTGCGTTTGTCTTATCACAATGTTCTGTCTTTGTTTCGGGGAAATGCTGCTGATTACGATATCTTTATGGGAATCTGCTGTTTGATGATTTCTGTTCGGTTGTGGACAGAAAAACGGACTCGGATGGAGTATCGTTGGAGAGCTTTATGAAATATGTTTGCCCGAATATTCAACCTGCATTTCAGGAAGAGCAGAAGACATTTGAACAGCAACTGGAAGCCTTGTTTTTTCGGATGGATACCCAAGATGAAAGGAGTTATCTGAATCATAAAAACCGATCTTGGAGGCAGATGGAAATGCCGATTCGGGCGACCGCTGATGGGAAGGTTATTGCGTGTCATTTGGGATCGTCTTATCAGACTTCGGTTATTCGGGAGCAACCCATCAGCTATAGCCGGGATTTTTGCCTGATTCAGCATGAGTTACCTATGAGTAGTGATGGATCCGGACAAAAATTTACTTTTTATTCCTTATATATGCATTTAGCTCCACATTGCGAGAGTCACGTCACGGTTCATGCCGGTAGACGGTATCGGGTGATAGTGACCTGTCGGGCTTATGCTGTGACTGAACAAACATGGCAATCGATGGTTTTAAAGAAAGGAGCATTGATAGAAGAGGCCGACATTCCCCGAGAGTGGCATGATGGAGTGGAATATCAGGCATTTCAGGTGATAGAACACCCACAGGGAAAATATCATATTCCGCCGGAAAACTTATTGTTGGTTTGGCTGGCAACCCGTAGGAATAATAGTGAGGAAACCTCGTTTTCCTCTTCAGTAGTACAGACTTCTCCTGACTGGATGGTCGATAGTGTTGTGGGGCGGGTAACCGAACCGCTAGGGCTTGCCGGATTTTCTGAACCGGAAGGTAAAAAAGTTGGGCAACCTATTATGACGTTACCTTCAGGTACAAGAGTGTGTTACCGAAAAACGGAACAATATGGTTGGTTTGAAATCATGGGGAAAAGGAGGCTGATGGCACATTGTCGTTTCCCTGATCGTGATGTTTATACCTTAACCGGAGAACTTGCTGACGAAGGTTGGGTGTGTATTGAACCTCAGTATGTTCAGCCACTATCCAGAGAAACGATAGAGATGGATCGATTTCAGTGCTTTGGTCCGGATTCCCCATTTTTAATTCGGGCTGGAGAAACGATTGGTTACCGGAGTCGCTATAGTAGAGGGAATGGTGATGATTTACGTATGTCCGATGTGGAGAGTACCGAGCATGTGGCGTACTTTTCTCAAGAGAAACCTCCGGCTAATGTTTACCGACGTTTGTTGAACCAGCATTCGGAAAGTGGGAATCGTTTTCAGTGGGTTGGGGATGTTGACTCAGAGGGGTTGGTCGATATCGATGAGAAGAGTGTTTTCTTTCAGCACTTGATCAAATTGATTCATAAGTAAACAATAGGGCTCACTTAGGCATGGTATCAGTAAAAAGAGGATATTCTGATGCTCCAAATCGAACCTATGTATCCGAAACATCAGTCAGAGATAGAACTCTTGTCTGTGAATGCTCAGCAGCGGGCATTTGTCGGAACTATGGAAGAAATTCTGGTCAATATTAGTGATTGGGTTCATCCCCATGTGGTGATTTCGGAACAGCAAGTTATCGGTTTTTTTCTGGTTGACACCCGTTATTCCCTGAATGTGGATTTTTGTCAGCCGGATGATATTGGAATCAGGGCATTTTTTATCGACAGTCGACAGCAGGGGAAAGGATATGGAAAATTAGCTGTCAGTTTACTGAAACCTTATCTGCAACGTCAGTATCCAATGCATCATCAGGTTTATCTGACTGTGAATTGCCGCAATAAAATCGCTTTTCACTGTTATGAAGCCGGAGGGTTCAAAGATACAAGAGCGTTGTATCTTGGTGGCGCTGCGGGACCTCAGCATATTATGTCTCTTCATTTGACGTCCACCAGTTAACATACTCTGTAAGTATGGAGCTGTTATTGAAAATATTCTCTGGTTATAGAAAAACAGAATAGAAAAAGCGGCATTTTGTGCCGCTTTTATTTGTTGTTGGCCCGGAACATCAGTTGATTTGAATGTGCTGAGCTTCGTCCGGTTTCACATCTATTTTCGGAACGACAACAACGAGTACACCATCCTGGTATTCAGCATAAATTTCTTTAGCATTGATATTGTCGCCTAAAGTAAAGCTGCGTACCATTTTACCTTGATAGCGTTCTCTGTGAATGACTTTATCCTCATCGGTTTTTTCTTCACTTTTTATGGTCGATGCTTCGATAGTCAGGGTGCCATGGTGACAGCTCACCGAAATATCGTCTTTTTCGACTCCGGGTAAATCGGCAATGATTTCAAACGCAGTCTCTTTATCCAGAACATCAACTCGTGGAGAAAAAGATTCGATATTGAAACTTGGCCGAATAGACGGAAAAGCATGATCAAACAAATGATAGAAATCAGACCATGAGTCACGTGGAATCAAGCTCATCATAATCCTCCTGTTTGTCATCCTCGATCTCATCATAAGTGTAGAACTCGTCCCGAAAATCGAATAAGAAAATGCATGAAATTTGACCTGGGTCAAGTTGCGTTTGAAAAACATTGTGTGACTAACTTTTGGTTTTTATGTTTGAATTTTTGTTTTATTTCATTGTAAATGTGATGTTTATTTTATAATTGTGTTGTTTTTGTATGTAAATTTTACAAATTGATTTCCATCAAAATAGTGTGGTTTTTATGTGCTACCGTGCGCAGCAGAGAAGGTACTTTTAGCCCTGTGAAAAGGAAAATATATAATGAAAAAAACACTTTGCGGACTTGCCGTCCTGACTGCTCTTTTTTCCACCAGTGTTCTGGCACATCAAAAAGGAGATTTCATTGTTCGTGCGGGGATTGCATCCGTTATCCCAAATGATAGCAGTGATAAAATCTTAGGCAGTCAGGAAGAATTAGAGGTTAACAGCAATACCCAGATCGGCTTAACTCTGGGTTACATGATTACAGATAATGTAAGCTTTGAGGTCTTGGCAGCGACCCCATTTTCTCACGATATTTCAACACCATATGGAAATTTAGGTGATATTGGTGAAACGAAACACCTTCCACCGACATTTATGTTCGAATACTATTTCGGTCAGTCAGATTCAAAAATCCGTCCTTATGCCGGTGGCGGGATCAACTATACAACGTTTTTTGATGAAAAAATCAATAGTACCGGAGCCAATGCAGGTCTAAGCGATCTGAGTCTGGATGATTCCTGGGGATTAGCAGTGAATGCTGGTGTTGATTATAAAATCAATGAAGACTGGTTTGTGAATGCTTCAGTTTGGTATGCCGATATTGATTCGACAGCAACCTATAAAGCTGGTGGCGTTCAGCAGTCGACAGAAGTCCATATTGATCCGGTCATTGTCATGATCTCCGGCGGCTATAAATTTTAAGAATCCCCATTTTGTCTATAAGAAAGGCAGCTTTATTGCTGCCTTTGTATTATTTGTCTTTCTTACCATTTATCCCTACACACCGATAATTTGCTGAGATTCCTTTTATTTTGACGTCTCTTATTTCTTGAATCATCACAATGGTTTTTATATATTAGGATTAGCTAATTTATATTGAGGAAAGATTGTGTGGGATGACCGATATCAGGTAGATACATATATCTACGGTACAGAGCCGAATGATTTTCTTCGTGAAAGTGTGGAACATAACTATCTTTCGTCAGGGCCGGTTTTGTGTCTGGCTGATGGAGAAGGGCGTAATTCTGTTTATCTGGCTAAATGTGGCTATGAGGTAACTGCTGTCGATTTATCTGCGGTTGCGATCGAAAAAGCTCGCAGGTTTGCAGAAGAAAATGAAGTCTCTGTGAATTTCATCCAGGCTGATTTGGCTGAATTTGACTTAGGGGAGTCACAGTGGCAGGGAATTGTGGCGGTCTTTTGCCATCTTCCGCCGGTGATACGGCAAAAGTTACATCAGGCATTGCCGGTAAGCCTGAAGTCCCATGGTATTTATCTTATTGAGGGATATACACCCCAACAGTTGAAATATAAAACCGGCGGGCCCTCAGTCGCCGATATGATGTTATCCCGACAGGTTTTGGAAGAGGAGCTTCCGAGTTTGTCTCCCTGGTACATTGAAGAAAAAGAAAGAGAGATCTATGAAGGCGTGATGCATCGGGGGAAAAGTCATGTTGTTCAGGCAATTATGAAAAATATTCCGTAGGAGCATGAAATCATGTTGATCGATGCAATGATGAGAAGTGGCGTCCCCTGCGAGATTTGAACTCACGTCTAAGACTTAGGAGGTCCTTGTTCTATCCAACTGAACTAAGGGGACGGAGCAGTCATTTGACAGTGACCGCACAAGAAAAAATCGATTGTGCGGTCTGAGGTTGTACATAGTACTGATTTATTAAGATAAGTTAAGCCCTGACTTCAATTTTTTATCTGTTTGTGCATTACATCGCCAATTTGGATACTGTCTGCCAGTTCGATCTGATCAACCAATAACTCGGCTTCTGTTTCATAAACACGATCAACCGTCAGGGTTATGTCACTTTGTGTCACTTTATTTCGTGGCAATCCTCTTTGATCAATGAATGAGCCTGTATGCCACAACTGGAGTTTATCTCCTTTCTGTACGCCATGGATTCTTCCTAAATTCATCATAACTTTATGATCTGATTTAGATATAACTTCTGGCAATGTAATTTTACAGGAAAGCTCTGATTCGAGGTCTAACATGATATTGCGACTAAGGCGAAGTAGCATTTCTCCGTAAGTTGAAGCCCAGAAGCGGGCACTTTGGGTATCAACCTGGCTTGTTTTCGGGAATGGCCACCGGGCAATTTCACGGTAGTTGCGGTCCATAACTTCGTTACCGGTTTCTCCGTCGAATACATTAAGATCCATAGCAAACTGACGATTGATTACTTCATTATTGGATGAATCGACAGAAATTGTGGCGGTGAGGTCCGTGATATTTCCCGTAATAATGTATTGTGCATTGTTATCCTCTGCGATCATTTTTAGCCGGGCCGGGTAATTTTTATCAATATCATAATCGGTGGTTCCTACCGAGATGAAACTGTGTGATTCCTTATCCAGCTGTTTATTTAATACTTGGGCAAAATCATCACCAAGCTGGTAAATCTGTCCCATCACCGCTTGTTGTGGTGATGCCAGGGACATATCACTGACTAAGACGGTCTTTTTATATTGTTCTACCTGGCAACCTGATGCCGATGGATAAATATCGATTCGGACTTTGACATAAGCAACGTCATTTTTGACTTCTTGCTCTTCTATCAGAATGTAGCGGACTTCGTGATTGGTAAACTGAAATTCAGTACGCTGTGCATCCAATAGCGGGTAGAGGTTGCTGATACTACCGATGTCTGCTCCGGAAAAACTGATTGCTTTATAAATGGCATCTTCAAGAGCATATAGTTTGGCCTGAGACTCGGATGAAACGACTGCTGCACTGCCGGTAACTTCATACCATGAGGCTACTGCCGGTGTGGTACCGAATATCAGCAAGGAAAGTGATAAAAGGATGGTTCCTACATTTTTCATATTTACCTACCAATCAGGTATAAAATTTGCTTGTTATTTTGATAACAGTGATAGAGCAGTTATCGGCAAAGCTTTTCTTTATGATGAATAACAAGAGAAAAGCAAAGAGTGTTCCACTTTTGCGTCAAAAACTGGACACCTGAATGACCGAGTTATCTGGAGAGCGGAAAATGAAAAAATGGCTACCGTTAGTGCCTGCGTTATTTTTGACAGCGTGTGCCTACGCCCCGATATATAATGGTAAAGAACCCTATAAAGGGTCTCAGTTTATGTTACTGGAAAGCCCTCGCCATACCTTAGACTTTTTTGTTGAGAGTATGACTGAAGATTTAATTAAATCGAATACAAGTGTGACAGCACGAACACCAATTGCCGTTACTTCATTTGTTGACCTGCAAAATATGGATACCACTAATTGGCTGGGAAATTCTGTGACTGAAGGATTTATTCACCAGTTACAGCAACGAGGTTTTCAGGTTGTTGATTTTAAAACAACAGGATCAATTCAGGTGACGCAACAAGGGGATTTTGCCTTTAGCCGGGACTGGAAAGATCTTGCCCAGCAGCAGGAAATTCAATACGTTTTGACCGGAACGATGCTTCGTCAGGAAGGCGGTGTTTTGGTGAATGCCCGGGTGGTTGGAATGCAGTCCAGAATTGTTGTTGCAACGGCTCAGGGGTTCTTACCAGCTGACAGAATTGGCCGGGATCTGGATACACTGAATGCTGTCCGGACAGAAGATGGTGTTTTGATCCGTTCAGATCCGACGATGAGCCAGCCTTACACTGTTATTCTGCGTCCTTAGGAGTTTCTGATGAAAGTTTGGTTAATGAGTGCCGTGATCTTATTTATGGTTGGCTGTCAGCCATTGCAGACCATGAATAAGGAAGAGTGGCTGACTGCGGTAGGCTATGCTTCGATCAGTGAGCAAAAAGGTCGGAATGAGGAAGAAAAGCAGGTTCGGGCGATGCGTGCATCAAAGATCGATGCTTACCGGGAACTGGCTGAGCAGGTTTATGGGATGCGGGTTAGCGGACGAGCTGAGCTGATGGACCAACGACTGGGAACAGAAGCAACATCCGGAGCAGTCGATGGCGTGATTCGTGGTGCTGAAGTCGTCAGAAGCTATAAAGTCGGTGATAGCTATGTTACGGAACTGCGTCTGAACGTGGAAAAAATGGAAAAGCTCAGAGATTACGGTGAAGTTCAGCAGGTTCCGGAAAAACGGCAGCAGACATTGTTTTGAGTCAGTGAAACTGTTTCGATTGCCGCCTTTGCGGCAAGCCTTTTCTCTCCAGATCATAAAAAGCGGCAAGATTTGCCGCTTTTTATATTGGAATATTGTCAGATTATATCTGTAGGAATTATAAATATAGGGAAAGGAAAAGAAGACACATCAGGCTTTAATATCGGTACCTAATGTTGAAATAGAGCGTGTTTGCCCTTCAGCGGTATAAGTCATACCAATTTTTCCCTGACTTTGTTGCATCAGGTTTTTCAGTTTATGAAAACTAACCTGGGCACGACTGAGTGCTTCACCATTAATTTGGTTTGCCTGCTGGCAGTCAATAATGACGGATTTGATTTGCTCAACGAGACTTTTTAATGCTTCATCCTCTTGCAGGCTCGATACATGAGGGTGGTTTGCTATACGTTGATCAGCTTCGTTGAGTTGGTTAATCAGAGTTATTTTTTGCTTGGCAACAGCTTCAATCTGAGATGAATTACGTTGAGTAATTGCCAGTTTTTCCTGAACTAACAGTTCGGAAAGCGACTGAGCACTCTTTAACTGAAACTCGAGTAGATCCTGTAATGCTGCCATGATTTAAATTACCTGATTTCCTGGCATAAGTGTGTCTGCTGCTATCGACTGTATGATCGATGACTTATTGCAGTCCACCCAGCTCTTTTTCGAATTTGATCATGTTATCTGCAAGTTTTTCTGCATCAACACGATAAGAACCATTTGCAATGGCTTCTTTAATTGCCTGTACTTTGGCACTGTCAAAAGCCGGACTAGATGCGAGTTTACTTTGCATTTCTCCCATTGCCTTACTTTGTGAGCTCAGAGACACTGCATCTTTTTTATCGGAAGATGAGGTATGATTTGTTTTCTCTGAACTTGATGCCTTGTGTTCTGCCCGGGTCGAACTACGACTCGTATTCGCCAGAGACTGGCCAGAACGCACATTATCAATGCTTGCCATAATTGAGCCTTTTTATAAAAGTTAAACTTCTGTACCGTCAATATCGACAGACCTACTCCATACTTTAGCATTTTCTTTGCCAAAAATGATGTTTTTTTATTCGCTACCTGCCGGAAACGTTAAAAACGGACGGTGACTTCACCGATTCCTGAAACCTGAGCATCGATGATTCGGTTTGACTTGTCATTCTTCACCCGGATTTGTTCCCCGAGACTTCCGTCAGAGAGCGCTGTCCCTTGTGTTGTAATCGACAAACCATTTTTTACTGCTTTTATGGTTACCGTCTCACTACGGCATACAATGCAAATATCCCGATCACTAATAATATCGTTCAGTGGAATATTTCTTTTAACTTTTGCTCCGATCACTTGATCAATTGTCGAAAATCCTTGCTGTCGGAAGCGAAGCAGATCTACCATACCTAAAGTAACATCTTGTTGAGTAATGATTTGTCCCCGGTTTAACGGATGGGCAGCGAGTACGGCAGGAACGGAAATATTCAGACGGACGGGCACATAAATCCGCCAATTATCTGTCGGACATTCAACCAGAACAGTGATATGGCTTGCAGAACCATTTCTTGATGAAGAAAAAGCCTTCAATCCGGTTGGACAATCCGATGCTTGTATCCGATTATCAAGAGGTGCCGCCGTGGCAACAATTTTCCCTCCTGCAGGATGCTCTATGGTAGTGGTGGCATATTCTTCTGCAGTTTCTCTGATATGATCGAGTTGTTTTTGAGTTGCTGCCTGAACCGAAATATTAAAGAAAACAGATAAAATGACGATAATGCTATAAAAAAGTTTGAAGAAAGCTCTACACTTAGTAAAAGGCAGAGGGGATAAACACAGTTTCCAGGACATGATTCTGGTTCCCTTAATTTATTCATCGCTTGTTGTAGACTATCACTTTTTTACAGAAAAGTTTTAGAGATGGAGATGGGCTTATGACGGGTATTCTTGATTCTGTGAATCAGCGTACACAACTCGTTGGGCAAAACCGCTTAGAGTTGCTGACATTTCGGCTGAATGGTCGCCAGCGTTACGGGATTAACGTATTTAAAGTAAAAGAGGTATTGCAGTGTCCAAAGTTGACTGCCATGCCCAATCTACATCGTCTGGTCAAGGGCGTTGCGCATATTCGTGGACAAACCGTTTCTGTCATTGATTTGAGTCTGGCGATTGGTGGACGTGCAACAACAGATGTTGAAAAAAGTTTCGTCGTGATTGCCGAATTCAACCGAACTATTCAGGCTTTTCTGGTTGCTTCTGTCGAACGTATCGTGAATATGCGTTGGGAAGAAATTTTGCCGCCTCCGGAAGGTGCCGGGAAAGCAAACTATCTGACTGCAGTCACTAATATTGAGAATGAACTGGTTGAAATCATTGATGTGGAAAAAATCTTAGCTGAGATTGCTCCTGTAGATGAAACCATGGATTCTTCAATCGCAGAAGATATTGCTCAGGTCGAAGAGAACACCGAGAGAGAACTTGTTCGCCGTATCCTGATTGCTGATGATTCAACGGTTGCCCGTAAACAGGTACAACGTGCCGTTGAGTCGATTGGATTTGAAGTTATTGCGGTTAAAGATGGCAAAGAAGCTTATGAAAAGCTGGTCGAGCTTTCAGAGACTGATGACATCTTTGATCATATTTCACTGGTTATTTCGGATATTGAAATGCCGGAAATGGATGGTTATACACTCACTGCTGAAATTCGGCGTAACCCGAAACTGAAAAATCTTTACGTAATTCTTCATTCATCATTAAGTGGTGTATTTAACCAAGCTATGGTAGAAAGAGTAGGCGCGAATACATTCATCGCGAAGTTTAATCCTGATGAACTGGGTAATGCGGTAAAAGCTGCATTGGTAGACACCGAGCTAAAGAGAAGTGAATGACTGCGATAACGATCAGCGATCAAGAATATAAAGATTTTTGCCGCTTTTTAGAGTCTCAATGTGGAATTGTACTTGGAGACAGTAAGCAATACTTGGTTCGAAGCCGTCTCAGCCCTTTAGTAACAAAATATAAGATGGATTCTTTATCATCGTTACTGAAGGAAGTTGTGAGAGGTCTCAGCCGGGATTTAAGAATTGCTGCTGTTGATGCGATGACAACGAATGAAACGTTGTGGTTTCGTGATAATTATCCTTTTATAGTTCTCTCTGAAAGGCTGCTGCCGGAATTGGCAGCTAATCGGCGACCTATTAAAATCTGGTCTGCGGCCAGTTCGTCTGGTCAGGAACCTTATTCGATTGCGATGACGATTCTGGAAACGCAGCAGAAGAAGCCCGGACTACTGACCAACTGTTCGATTACAGCGACGGATATTTCATCAACCATGTTAGATATTTGCCGGATTGGCAGTTATGACAGTCTGGCCCTGGGACGCGGTTTATCGGTTGAACGTCGGCGTAACTTTTTTGAAGATGCCGGAGACGGCAGAATGAAAATAAAAGACAATGTTAAGCGTCTGGTGAACTTTAAACCTCAGAATCTGATGGAAAGCTATGCACTGCTCGGCAAGTTTGACATTATCTTTTGCCGGAACGTGTTGATCTATTTTTCTGCCGATATGAAATCTAAGGTTTTAAATCAGATGGCAAACTGTCTGAACCCGAATGGTTATCTGTTATTGGGAGCCTCGGAGTCTCTGACTGGTCTGACTGATCGTTTTGAGATGGTTCGCTGTAACCCCGGCATCATATATAAGCTGAAATAAAATATCTTCACTTCTCAAGCCCGGCATTGCCGGGTTTTTCTTTTTATTCACCACGTCTTTGGTCTGGAATTTGCCTATATTAAAGAAAAGTAAAGGCGTGAATCATCATTTCAGGAAAATAGCGGCAATGATCAAAGTTGGTATATAAGTTGCTAGAGTTACGACATAGATGATGAATATATCCATGAAGAGGCGTATATGGCAATCTCATTTGATAAAGCATTAGGCATCCATCAGTATACAGTTGGTGTGCGTGAGCGTAATGCAGAGATGATTTCCAGTAACATCGCGCAAGCGAATACGCCGGGATATAAGGCTAAAGCTTTAGATTTTGATCGAGCATTACAGGCGGCAAGCTCCGGGGCAAGTATTAGTCTTGCCCGTACTAATGGACGGCATATTCCTGCCTCCATGTCGGTTATAGGGGAAGAGCTTTACCGCATTCCGACACAACCTGATACCGGAGACGGCAATACAGTTGATGTCGATTTAGAACGAAATCTGTTTATGCAGAATCAACTTCGCCATCAGGCTTCCCTGGACTTTCTGGGTGGAAAGTTCAAAGGAATGACCAAAGCAATTAAAGGGGAGTAAGTTAGATGAGTTTATTTAATGTATTCAATGTCACAGGTTCTGCAATGAGTGCTGAGTCTGTTCGTCTAAATACAACCTCAAGTAATCTGGCGAATGCTGATAGTGTAAGTAGTTCTGCAAAAGATACCTATAAGGCTCGTCATCCGGTATTTGCCGCTGAGTTAAATCATGCGAAATCAAAAGATGACTATACCGTGCCGGTAAAAGTCTTAGGGGTTTTGGAAAGTAATAAACCACTGGTTGCTGAATACAATCCTGACCATCCTTTGGCGAATGCTGATGGTTATATTTATAAGCCGAATGTGAATGTGATGGAAGAAATGGCAAATATGATTTCAGCTTCACGAGCATACGAAACCAATGTTCAACTGGCTGAAGCGAGTAAGCAGATGCTGCTGAGAACATTGCAGATGGGTCAGTGAGGTATAGGAGATAACATATGGCCGGAGTAGATAATGTTGGTCAAAATGGCAGCTTGTCCTATATCGACCAACTGAAAAAACTTCAAGAGCAGAAGAAACCTGATGAGGTCACTGGTAAGCAGGATCTGAAGCAGGAAGATTTCTTATCTCTGCTCACCAAACAACTTGCACAGCAGGATCCGTTTAAGCCGGTCAGTAATGACCAAATGATCGCTCAGATGGCATCATTTGCAACCGTTGATGGTATCGGGAAGATGAACTCTCAGTTTGAGAGCCTCAATTCATCGATGACCTCGAATCAGGCATTGCAGGCATCTTCACTGGTTGGGAGGGACGTACTTGTTCCCGGAGCCAGCGGGGTGAAGAAAGATGCTGGTAGCATGGCTGCAATGGTGAAACTGCCGGAAGCAGTCGATAACTTGCTGGTACGGATCGAAGATACTGCAGGGCAACTGGTTCGGACATTTGATGTCGGGGCAAAACCTGGCGGCGATAACCGTATTGAATGGGACGGCAAAGATCAAAACGGCAACCCTTTACCGGGTGGCAAATATAAAGTGAAGGCTTCAGGTCTCATAGACGGAAAGAGCAAAGAATTTGATGTTTCAACTTATGCAAACGTCAACAGCGTTCTTCTTGGCAAAGGTGATGGTAACGTACTACTCAATCTGGCTGGCTTTGATTCGCCAGTTCGACTTGCTGAGGTACTGGAAGTAGGCAAAGCGTAATGCTAGCTAGATAGGAGAATTCAGGATGTCATATGTATCATTAAGTGGCTTATCTGCCGCTCAACTTGACCTCAACACCACCAGTAACAATATTGCCAACGCGAATACTTATGGTTTTAAAGAATCGCGTGCGGAGTTTGGTGATGTTTATTCAAATTCGTTGTTTACCAACGCAAAAACCACCCCGGGGAAAGGTGTACAGGTAAACAAGGTCGCCCAACAATTTCATGAAGGGTCGAGTATTTACACCAATAACCCGATGGATTTGCGGATTTCAGGAACCGGTTTCTTTGCCGTGGCAAAAGATCGCCTGACACCTCAGCAGAATGAGTTGACACGTAACGGTGCTTTTCATATTAACCATGACAATTACTTAGTCACTTCGAATGATGAATACATGTTAGGGTATAACGTGAATCCGGAGACCGGAGATGTTCTGTCTTATGAAGCATCACCAATCAATATTCCGGCTGAGTTTGGTAAGCCGAAGCAGACGTCCAATATTGATGTCGGAGTGAACTTACCGGCCGGTGGTGACCTGAAAGATCCTGCTTTGTTCGATTATGAAGATCCGGAAACATATAACCGCTCCACATCATCGACAATTTATGACTCGATGGGACAGGCGTACAAAATGACAACCTATTACCTGAAGGATCAGACACAGGCGAATACCTGGCAGGTATATTATACGATGACTGATTCAACGGGAGAAAAACCGATTAATATTGTCGGTGGTGATGCAGCAACACCAACAGGACATGTCGGTCATACTCTGAAGTTTAATAATGATGGCACATTGTCTAGTATCAATAATGGGCAGGATGTTGTTTCTGAACCTTTAGGTGCCGGAGCGAATCCACTTAACCTTAATGGTGCCGATATCAACCAGACACTTTCTTTCGGATTGGACTCTTCGACCCAGTTTGCCGCACCATTCGAACTCACGAAGTTTGATGAAGACGGGGCGACTACTGGATTTTTGACCAAAGTGGATGTGAATGAAGAAGGAAGTATTCTTGGTACATATTCAAATGGTGAGAATATCACGCTGGGGCGTGTTGCTTTAGTCCGGGTTCCGAATGAACAGGGATTGGATAAAAAAGGTGGTACTCAGTGGGATTCGACCAATGCGTCAGGCGATAAAATCTGGGGTGAATCGAACAAAGGGTCATTTGGTACGATTAATAGTGGTACATTAGAGCAATCTAATATTGATATGACTCAGGAACTTGTGGATTTGATTTCTGCACAGCGTAACTTCCAGGCAAACTCCCGTGCATTGGAAGTGCACAATCAAACCCAACAGACGATTCTTCAAATCCGCTAATCTACTTCTTTAAGTCAGGCCGACGGCAATGTTGGTCTGACTTTCCTTTCTTTGCCCGGCAATTTTGCGGCAAAAAGTGTTTCTCTTCTTCTTTTTATTCTTTAATTAATTGATTTTTAAATAAAATAATATTTGGCACACCAATTGCTTTATATCATCTGAATGACGGTGATAGGAGTCAATTATGGATCGTGCATTGTTTCTGGCAATGAGTGGTGCAAAGCAGAATATGCAAGAGATGCAGCTCAGAGCAAACAACCTGGCCAATGTCAGTACAACTGGCTTTCGGGCTGATTTAGCTCAGGCTCGTGCTATGCAGAGCTATGGCGATGGTTTGCCGACTCGGGTTTTCAGTATGACAGAGCGTCCCGGGCATAATTTTGCCCAAGGGAGCGTGATGACGACTGGAAGAGATCTTGATGTCACGATTCAGGGAGATGGATGGATTTCAGTGCTGGATGAAACGGGTACGGAAGGATTAACCCGGAACGGCAATTTCCAGATTGATCCAAATGGTTTGCTTACCAGTGGCAGTGGTCGTCTGGTTCTCGGTGACAATGATGCTCCTATTACACTGCCGATTCCTTTGAGTAAAATCGAAATTGGAAAAGATGGCACCGTATCCGTTATTCCTCAGGGAGCTCCTGCCGATGCTATGGAAGCTGTTGGTCGGATCAAGTTGGTACGTCCGGACAATCGCGCATTGTACAAAGACTCCAATGGCCTGTTCCGGGCAAAAGATCCCAATACAACATTTAATACTGATGCAAGTGTGACATTGCTGCCTGGTGCTTTAGAAGGAAGCAATGTCAATGCTGTCGGAGAGATGACGAACCTCATTGATCTGCAGCGTCAGTTTGAAATGCAAGTCAAAATGATGAGTACAGCAGAAGAGATGGACAAAGCTTCAGACTCTCTGCTGCGCACCGGTTAATGAGTGAGAGGAGAAGGTTATGCATCCGGCTCTATGGGTAAGTAAAACAGGTTTAGACGCGCAGCAGACCAATATTGCGACGATTTCGAACAACCTTGCCAACGCTTCCACAGTAGGATTTAAGAAAAGTCGTGCTGTGTTTGAAGATCTTTTTTATCAGAATATTAATCAACCCGGAGGTCAGTCTTCACAGAACACTGAGCTGCCGAGTGGGTTGATGCTTGGTGCCGGCTCGAAAGTCGTCGCGACTCAGAAAGTTCATACCAATGGTAATGTACAAACAACCAATAACAGTATGGATATGATGATCGAAGGAGATGGTTTCTTCCAGATCATGATGCCGGACGGCAATATCGGCTATACACGGAACGGACAGTTTACGTTGAATGCTGAAGGAACCATTGTTACTTCAGGCTCAGGTTATCCTTTACAACCTGAAATTGTGATCCCTCAGGATGCGGTATCAGTGACGGTTGGGAATGACGGGCAGGTTTCCGTCCGCATTCGTGGGCAGCAGAATAATCAGGTTGTCGGCCAGATTACCACCGTTGATTTCATTAACCCGGGTGGTTTAGAACCTGTCGGACAGAACCTATATTTGCCAACCGGTGCCAGCGGTGACCCACAGGAAGGAGTTCCCGGATTGGATGGCTTGGGAAATGTTCGTCAGTCGATGCTGGAAAGTTCTAATGTGAATGTCACAGAAGAACTGGTCAATCTGATTGAAGCGCAGCGCGTATATGAGATGAATTCAAAAGTCATTTCAGCAGTAGATAAGATGATGAGCTACGTGAACCAACAGCTCTAATCGGGATTAAATGAGAGAGGCATTCGATGAAACGTTTATTTACTCTGGGTCTAATCTGTTTCTTATCTGGCTGCTCGCTGATGCCACAGGAAACTCAGGAAGATCAGAGCGGTAATGAAACCACTTTGGTTGATGCCGTTGAAGGGGATAAATCAGCGGATGGGAACAATCAGGGATTACTGGATGGATTGAGTCATCGGACTGATCCGGTTGCCGGTGATCCGGCCTGGGCTCCGATTCACCCCAGTCATCGTCCGAAACATTATGCAGCCGAGACAGGCTCACTGTTTAACCTGAGTTCAGCCAACAGTTTGTATGATGATTCAAAGCCCAGACAAGTCGGTGATATTATTACGGTCACACTGAATGAAAGTACCAAAGCGGCAAAAAGTGCCGATGCTGATTTGTCGAAACAGAATGATGCCTCTATGGATCCGCTGGCAGTCGGTGGTCAGGATATGAAAATTGGTGATTACAATTTCTCGTACAACCTGAAAAATGATAATAAATTCTCCGGTAGTTCTGCTGCCAATCAGAGTAATAGTATTTCTGGTTCGATTAGCGTTGAAGTTATTGATGTCCTGGCAAACGGAAATCTGGTTATCCGGGGAGAAAAATGGCTGACACTGAATACCGGTGATGAATATATTCGGTTGAGCGGAACGATTCGTCCCGATGATATTGAGTTTGATAATACGATTTCATCGAATCGTATTTCGAATGCCCGGATTCAATATTCAGGGACTGGTACAAATCAGGATATGCAAGAACCGGGATTCTTGGCACGATTTTTTAATGTTGCTCTTTAACTGAAGTTTGAACGTCGGTTTTTTGGCTAAAAATGATGTTCATGGTAGAGAAACGCAAGGTAGATTAAATGAAAAAGTTGACTCTTTTCTGGTTAGCGACACTGTTTGTTTCGTTACAGGGGCAGGCTGCGAGAATTAAAGACGTCGCAGAAGTTGCCGGTGTACGAAGTAACCAGCTCGTCGGTTATGGTCTGGTGACCGGTTTACCGGGAACCGGGGAATCGACTCCTTTTTCTGACCAGAGTTTCAATGCCATGCTGCAAAATTTCGGCATTCAGTTGCCGCAGGGAACCAAACCTCAGACGAAAAATATTGCCGCTGTCATTGTAACGGCTGAGCTGCCGGCATTCTCTAAACAGGGACAGACGATTGATGTGACGATTTCTTCCATCGGTTCGGCAAAAAGTTTACGTGGCGGAACATTGATGCAAACTTTCCTGAAAGGGCTGGACGGGCAGGTTTATGCTGTCGCTCAGGGCAACCTTGTCGTCAGTGGTTTCAGTGCCAGTGGTGCCGATGGTTCAAAAATTGTCGGGAATAATCCAACGGTCGGGATGATTTCCAATGGGGCAACGGTTGAACGTGAAGTGCCGAACCCGTTTGCCCGGGGAGATTATATTACATTTAATCTGCTTGATTCAGACTTTACGACAGCACAGCGTATGGCCGATACCGTCAATCAGTTTCTTGGTCCCCAAATGGCGACAGCTATTGATGCAACATCGGTTCAGGTTAGGGCACCCAGAGATGCCGGACAGAGAGTGGCTTTTCTCTCTGCAATTGAAAACCTTGAATTTAATACTGCGGTTGGTGCTGCTAAGATTATCGTCAATTCACGCACCGGAACGATTGTTGTCGGTCAGTACGTTCGTTTGAAACCGGCAGCAGTAACACATGGTGGCATGACCGTTGCTATTAAAGAGAATTTGAATGTAAGCCAGCCAGGCGCATTATCGAACGGACAGACTGCTGTGGTACCGAATTCAGATATCTCTGTGACGGAAAAGAAAGGCAAAATGTTTAACTTCCAGCCGGGGGTGACTCTGGATGATTTGGTTCGGGCTGTAAATGAGGTTGGTGCTGCGCCGTCGGATCTCATGGCCATTTTGCAGGCATTGAAGCAGGCCGGTGCGATTGAAGGCCAGTTGATTATCATTTAAGGAGTAGCCCGATGATAAATGACGCAAAAGATATCGGTTTTGTACAGGATATTACACAACTGGACAAACTTCGCCAGAAAGCGGTCAGTGGAGATACAGAGAGTGAAAAATCAGCACTGACAGCTGCGGCAAAGCAGTTTGAAGCCGTGTTTACTTCGATGCTTTTCAAGTCAATGAGAAAAGCAAATTCTGGATTTGAATCCGACCTGTTCCATAGTAAGACGGAAGATTTTTACCGTCAGATGTTAGATGAGCAGATGGCTAGCCATCTCAGCACTTCTGGTCGGTTAGGACTGGCAGACATGATTGTCGCTCAGCTTTCGACAAATATTGCCGGAGATAAGCCAAAAGAAACATCAGAGCCGGATCAGCTTCAGCAGGCTTTAGCTCGTATTCGTGAGCATCAACAACAGAATTCAGATGCGGAAAAGATCAAAGGTACTGCTGATTCAGCATCGGTCCCGGAACCACGCCGGTTCGATTCGCCGGAATCCTTTATTCATTCTTTAAGACCTTATGCAGAAAAAGCAGCCCGGGTTCTTGGCGTCGATGCCTCTGTATTGTTGGCACAGGCGGCACTGGAAACCGGGTGGGGAACTAAAGTTGTTGCCAACTCCCGGGGAAGTAGCCATAACCTGTTTAATATTAAAGCTGATCGCAGCTGGCAGGGTGATAAAATGGCGACTCAGACACTGGAGTATTATGGCCATACTCCCGTTGTAGAGAAAGCTTCATTCCGGGCTTATGATTCGTATCAGGATAGTTTCAATGATTATGTAAATTTCCTGTCCGGTAATCCTCGTTATATGGCTGCGCTGAGTCATCAGGGAGATGCAACTTCCTTCATTCAGGGAATTCATCAGGCTGGTTATGCAACTGACCCTGAATATGCGGAAAAAGTACTGCGGGTACGTTCTCAGATTCAGCAGATGGATTAATCTCTTCTTCCTTTCTTTGCCGGGCGGAAAATTCCTTCCGGCTTCTTTGTAACTCATTGTATTTTCTTTAATTAGTTTAATGGCACACATATTGCTTGATATGGGTAGAAGGTTCAGTTTTTACTGATGATTTTTATCTTTGTGGGGGCGGTATGGCGTCTGACTTGTTGAATATTGGGACTCAGAGTGTCTTAACATCTCAAAGACAACTGAACACAACTGGTCACAATATATCTAACGTAAATACAGAGGGTTACAGCCGTCAGTCTGTAATCCAGGGTGTCAATGCCCCGCGTATGTACGGCGGTCAGACGTATGGTATGGGCGTACATGTGGAAAATGTTCGCCGCTCATGGGACCAGTTTGCCGTGAAAGAGCTAAATATTGCCACAACCGATTATTCCTACAAAAGCGATACTGAGCAGAATCTGGATATGTTATCCAAGATGCTTTCTTCCGTTGCCTCTAAGAAAATCCCCGAAAATATGAATGAATGGTTTGATGCGCTGAAAACTCTGGCTGATAGCCCGAATGATATGGGGGCACGTAAAGTTGTCTTGGAAAAGTCACAGTTGATGACTCAGAACCTGAACGACTTCCATGAAACGATTCGCCGGCAATATGAAACGGTGAATAAAGGTTTGGATCTCGGTATTAAAAGAATTAACCAGCTTGCTTTGGAAATCAGGGACTTGCAGCGTCTGATGATGCGTACACCCGGGCCGCATAACGATTTGATGGATCAGCATGAAAAGCTGGTTAAAGAACTCTCTGAATATACCAAAGTGACGGTAACTCCCCGTAAAAATGCGGAAGGATTCAATATCCATATCGGTAATGGACATACCTTGGTTTCTGGTACCGAAGCCAGTCAGTTGAAGATGATTGATGGTTATCCGGATACACACCAATGGCGTTTAGCGATGGTTGAAGGCAAGGGTATAAAAGCGATTACTTCGAAAGATATGGGAGGAAAAATCGGTGCATTATTTAATATGCGTGATAATGAAATTCCCAATGTTCTCGATGAAATAGGCCGTCTTGCAACAACATTTTCTTATGATGTGAATAAGTTACAGTCTCAGGGGCTTGATCTGAACGGAGACATCGGCGAGTTAATGTTTACCGATGTTAACGATGATCGGATTGCCAAAGAACGGGTGATTACCAGTGGGGACTCTGAAGCTGATATGGCAGCTTATATTGAAGATGTTACCCAATTGAAAGGCGGTGAGTACTCACTGCTTTATGATGGAAGTGATTATATTGCCATCCTGCCTAACGGTGAGCAGAGGGTTCTTTCTCCCAGTGGCGGAGAAATTCGTCTCGATGGTATGAGAATTGAGATTCGTAATGAACCGAGATCTGGTGAGCGGGTTCTGATCCGGCCAACCCGTTCCGGTGCGGCAACGATAAAGATGGAAATGAATGATCCGGCAAAAATTGCCGCTCAGAGCTTTGAGGCTTCAACAACTTTTGCTCAGGGTACGGCAACTTTTAAAATTCTACGGGCCGGAGAATTAAGAGAATTCGAAATTGATGTTTCAGAGTTGGGTGATACTTTCACTGTCAAAGATAAAGAAGGCAATATTGTTGCGGAAAATGAAACATATCCGCCTTCCGGTCCGTTTACAGTGATGGGCACAACTTTTGAGTTATCAGCTGGTGCATTACCAAAAGATAAATTTACAGCGAACCTGGTTCCCTCTGAAGGGGATAACGGGAACCTGAGGAAAATGCAGAATATCCAGACCGATAAGCAGTTGGATAATAATGAGTCGACGATTCTGGATGTTTACCACAACCTGAATACCAATGTTGGTCTGAGAATGTCGACAGCATCCCGGCTGACTGATGTGGCCCGTCTGGAGAAAGAAGCAGCACAAGAGCGGATTGCTTCAGTCTCTGGTGTCAACCTCGATGAGGAAGCTGCCAATATGATGAAATTTCAACAGGCATATATGGCATCTTCGCGAATCATGCAGACAGCCAACGATACCTTCAACACCATTCTGCAGTTGAGATAGGGAGGAAGAACTTATGGTTGGTCGTATCTCAAGCTTCCATAACTATCAGGCCGTTCAAAACGATATCCGTCGTCAGGAAGCCAGGGTTTACCATAATCAGGCACAGTTGGCTTCAGGCAAAAAGCTGATGTCTCCCAGTGATAATCCTCTGGCAACCCACTACATCCAGAATGTTGGCCAGCAGGAAGAGCAATTGCGTCAGTATCTGGATTCTATCGTTCTGGTTCGTAACCGCCTTGGTCATCAGGAAGTGATTATTTCTAATGCGGAAGATTACGCTGATGAGGCAAAACGTACCGTAATGGAGATGATTAATGGTTCGTTATCATCTGAGGATCGTCAGGCGAAAGAGCGTGAGCTTGAAGAGCTGGCTGATAACTTTTTGAATCTGGCAAATGTTCAGGATGAATTAGGCAATTTCATCTTTGCCGGCACTAAGCCGGATAAGCAGCCGTTTTTCCGTGATAAAGAAGGGAATGTGACTTATGCGGGAGATGACTATCAACGCAAGATGAAAATCTCCAATAGTCTCGAAATGCCTTTCAACAATCCGGGTAGTAAAGTTTTTATGCAAATCGATAATCCATTCGGCGACTACGAACCGGATTATCAGTTGCAGGAAGGGTCTGAACTTTTACTGGAAAAAGCCACCAATTCTGATCCTCAGGACCAGTCTAAATATTCCGTCACTTTTGTGGATATGGGAAACGGACAATATGGTTATCAGTTGGAACAGGATGGCAGTGCTGTTCAGGTCGGAGAATTTGATCCGAAAACCGGAATCAATTACGAAGGGCTGAATATTGAAGTTAAGGGACAGATTTCTCCGGGAGATGTAATAGAGCTTTCTCCCAGAAAAACGTTCGATATTTTTGATAGCTTTAAAAAAGCAATGGAATATTCGCGTGACTCTGTTGCTGATGGCTCGGCTACGGCCAAACTTCATCAGGTAACCAGAGAATTTCATGCCGCTTTTATCCATCTGACAAAAGTCAGAACGGATATTGGTGCCCGGTTGAATACGTTGGATATTCAGGAACAGGAACATGAAGATTTCAAAATTACTTTGGCGAAATCTAAAAGTAATTTTGAGGATCTTGATTATGCGGATGCCGTGATCGAGTTTAATGAAAATACTCGGGCACTCCAGGCATCCCAGCAGGCTTTCAGCAAAACGAAGGACTTAACTTTGTTCAACTATATCTAACTTTCATCCGCCTTATGTGCCATGCCATAAGTAGCGAAAGGAGTTTAGTTGAGTGATGTTCTTTATGGAAAGTTTTGAAGAAAGCGAAGCTTTGTCTCTATTAAAGTGGTGCCGGATAAACAATTGCAGTGAGGCAATTAAGCGGCAAAAAAGCGGCAAAGTGGAAAAAAGAGTTATCTCGGAGAGAACAAATCAAATAAATGGAATGTTTTTCTTCATTTAACTTACTGATATAAAAGATTAAAAAATTTATTTTCAAAGTTGGCACAGTAATTGAATTAAATCTATCAGAGCGCAAGTTATCGGTTCGGAACCGGCAATGTTGCAGATGTGGCAAGTTATTTACGGTCAGTGCTTCCAAATGAGAGTTAAAGCTGACCGCTTCGCAGAAAGCTTGCGGACTCAATAGGAGAGCAAACTATGACCATTACAGTCAATACCAATGTGTCAGCGCTGACCGCTCAGCGTTACCTGAATAAGGCAACGGGCGAGCTGAATACCTCAATGGAGCGTTTGTCTTCGGGGAACCGGATTAACAGCGCAAAAGATGATGCAGCAGGTCTTCAGATTTCGAATCGTTTGACAGCTCAGTCCCGGGGATTGGATGTCGCTATGCGAAACGCCAACGACGGTATTTCGATTGCTCAGACTGCTGAAGGGGCAATGAATGAGTCAACCAGCATATTGCAACGTATGCGGGATCTGGCACTTCAGTCAGCAAACGGTACGAACTCTTCATCTGAACGGAAGGCTCTGAATGAAGAGTATACAGCCCTTCAGGATGAATTGAACCGGATAGCAGAAACAACCTCATTTGGTGGTCGTAAGTTGCTGAACGGTACATTTGGTGAGTCTGCTTTCCAGATTGGGGCCAGTTCCGGTGAGGCAATTATTGTCGGATTAACCAGTATTCGGGCAGATGATCACCGCATGGGCGGCCAGACTTTTGTCTCTGAACTAGGCAAAGACATGGACTGGGGAGTTCCAGCGAATGCACGTGACCTGAAACTGGAGTTTACCAAGAAAAATGGTGAGCAAGTCTCTGTAGATGTTATGGCAAAACCCGGAGATGACATTGAAGAGCTGGCAACTTATATCAATGGTCAGGTTCAGGATGTTACTGCCTCAGTGGATGATGAAGGTCGTTTGCAGCTCTTCATGCAGGAGTCAGATCTTCAGGGTAACCTTTCCATCTCTGGTGGGCTGGCAACAGAACTTGGTCTTGATGGTGGTCCGGGACAGAATACTACCGTACAAACAACGGATATTCTGGATATCGGTAACTCTCAGAACTCTGTTGGTGTCCTTGATGCGGCGTTGAAATATGTAGATTCTCAGCGTGCAGATTTAGGGGCGAAGCAGAACCGTTTAAGTCACAGTATCAATAACCTGGCAAATATTCAGGAGAACGTTGAAGCGTCGAAGAGCCGGATTAAAGATACCGATTTTGCGAAAGAAACAACGCAAATGACAAAAGCTCAGATATTGCAACAGGCAGGTACTTCAATACTTGCTCAGGCAAAACAGTTACCAAACTCTGCATTGTCACTATTGCAGTAGTAACAGGGACTTTATCGTCCGTCCCAGACGTGGGTATACGGTAAAGCCTCTTTGGTAAAGTGTGATCTGTGGATGATATAAAGCTCTCTCAAGTTTAACACCTGCTTTATATTCATTCCGCATCATACGCCCGGTCAGCCAGGATGTGTTCATTTCTCTTGATCTCCACATGGTTGGCTACCACCAATAGCCCCGGTTCTCTCAAAGATAAGGGGCTTTTCTCTTTTCTGTACTATCTTCCACTTGCTTATTCTCTGGATAAAGTGTCTGTGAGCTCATATATAATATGGATTCAAGCCACTCGGCACAAAAGTCAAAAACTTAAATAATTATCTTAGTTGCATATCGTTTTTGTGTTTCCTCTCTCGTTTATCTATCGTCTGGTTATTCGCACTACGAAAATTCCATCTTTTTCCTAAAGGAAATCATTTTTGAGTCGCTAAAAGATCGAACTTTGAGAGAACTATGTTTTTCCGAGACGTCGGAAAACGGTCAAGAATTTCCGCGACGTCGGAAAATCAATAGGAGAAACCACTATGGCGGTTAATGTAAACACAAACGTTTCTGCGATGACGGCTCAACGCTATCTCAATAGCGCAACGAAGTCGATGAACTCATCAATGGAACGGTTATCCTCAGGATATCGGATCAACAGTGCTAAAGACGATTCGGCAGGCCTTCAAATCTCAAATCGTTTGAGTGTTCAAAGCCGGGGATTGGGTGTTGCTGTTCGTAACGCAAATGATGGTATTTCGATTGCTCAAACAGCTGAAGGGGCGATGAATGAAACCACCAGCATTTTGCAACGGATGAGAGACTTGTCTCTTCAATCAGCGAATGGTTCCAACTCAAAATCTGATCGTGTTGCGATTCAGGAAGAAATTACAGCATTGAATGATGAATTAAACCGTGTTGCGGAAACGACATCATTCGGCGGTAACAAACTTCTGAACGGTACTTTCGATACAAAATCTTTCCAGATTGGTTCTGACAGCGGTGAAGCCGTGATGCTGCATCTGAAAGATATGCGTAGCGACAATAGTATGATGGGAGGCACGTCATATATTGCAGAGAATGGTCAGAGCAAAGACTGGCAGGTCCAGAGCGGCTCCAATGATCTGTCAATTACTCTGAATGACAGACTCACCGGAGAACAGACTATTAATATTAGTGCAAAAGCTGGCGATGATATCGAAGAGCTTGCAACATATATTAATGGTCAGACTGACATGGTGAAGGCTTCCGTCGATGACGAAGGCAAACTGCAGTTGTTCACTGATAATAACAAGGTGGATGGCGAAGTTAGCTTCGGTGGAAGTCTGGCTGGAGAGCTCGGTCTGTCGGGTGGACAAGCGACAACAGTAAGTAATATTGATGTTACTTCGGTCGGTGGAGCTCAACAGTCTGTTGCAGTTGTCGATGCGGCGCTGAAATACGTTGATAGTCACCGTGCTGAACTCGGTGCATTCCAGAACCGTTTCGGACATGCTATCAGTAACTTAGATAACATCAATGAAAACGTGAATGCATCAAGAAGCCGGATCAAAGACACTGACTTTGCTAAAGAAACAACAGCATTGACTAAGTCTCAAATCCTTTCTCAGGCATCAAGCTCCGTTTTGGCTCAGGCCAAACAGGCGCCAAGTGCAGCATTAGGATTACTTGGATAAGTACTTCTGAACTGAACGAAAAAATCCAGCTTCGGCTGGATTTTTTATGCTTATCTATAAAGAAGAAGTTTTTGACAAAAGATAGCTTAAACTTTCAGGAAAAATAAAACCCAGACAATGTCTGGGTTATTCTATATGGTGCGGAAGGAGAGACTTGAACTCTCACACCTTGCGGCGCCAGAACCTAAATCTGGTGCGTCTACCAATTTCGCCACTTCCGCGCTAGTCTGTCTTGAGCTTTATTGCTCTAACTCCAGTCAATTAATGAATAATGGCAGGTCTACCTGGATTCGAACCAGGG
The DNA here is from genome assembly GCF_024346955.1 of Vibrio mangrovi. Classification (NCBI taxonomy): domain Bacteria; kingdom Pseudomonadati; phylum Pseudomonadota; class Gammaproteobacteria; order Vibrionales; family Vibrionaceae; genus Vibrio; species Vibrio mangrovi. Next base: position 1,025,568 of record NZ_AP024883.1, read on the forward strand.
GATGACGGGATCAAAACCCGTTGCCTTACCACTTGGCGATAGACCTGTAATTTCTTTTGCTGGTGCGGAGGGAGGGACTTGAACCCTCACGTCCTAACGGACACTAGCACCTGAAGCTAGCGCGTCTACCAATTCCGCCACCACCGCATATAAGTAGCAAAAGAATAAAACATGGTGGCTACGACGGGATTTGAACCTGTGACCCCATCATTATGAGTGATGTGCTCTAACCAGCTGAGCTACGTAGCCATAATTCAGTTATCAGTCTGATAACTAATTCGTGGTGCGGAAGGAGAGACTTGAACTCTCACACCTTGCGGCGCCAGAACCTAAATCTGGTGCGTCTACCAATTTCGCCACTTCCGCATCTGTTTGTCTTGAGCTTTCTGCTCTAACCTCAATTCAATTGAGGTTAATGAATAAATAATGGCAGGTCTACCTGGATTCGAACCAGGGGATGACGGGATCAAAACCCGTTGCCTTACCACTTGGCGATAGACCTGCAGTCGTTACTTCATTCTGAAATAACATAATTATGGTGCGGAAGGAGAGACTTGAACTCTCACACCTTGCGGCGCCAGAACCTAAATCTGGTGCGTCTACCAATTTCGCCACTTCCGCGTCAGTCTGTCTTGAGCTTTCAGCTCTAACCCCAAGCCATTGGAGTCAATAAATAATGGCAGGTCTACCTGGATTCGAACCAGGGAATGACGGGATCAAAACCCGTTGCCTTACCACTTGGCGATAGACCTGTAATTTCTTTTGCTGGTGCGGAGGGAGGGACTTGAACCCTCACGTCCTAACGGACACTAGCACCTGAAGCTAGCGCGTCTACCAATTCCGCCACCACCGCATGTGAGTAGCAAAAGAATAAAATATGGTGGCTACGACGGGATTTGAACCTGTGACCCCATCATTATGAGTGATGTGCTCTAACCAGCTGAGCTACGTAGCCTCATTTTGGAGCGAGACAATATAATAAATCCCGCTCTTTGTTTCAATCTCTTTTTTACAGATCGAGACAAATTTAAATATGGCAGGTCTACCTGGATTCGAACCAGGGGATGACGGGATCAAAACCCGTTGCCTTACCACTTGGCGATAGACCTGTTGTTGTTACTTCATTTTGAAGTAACACAAATTATGGTGCGGAAGGAGAGACTTGAACTCTCACACCTTGCGGCGCCAGAACCTAAATCTGGTGCGTCTACCAATTTCGCCACTTCCGCATATATTTCCTAAAAACTTTCCACCAGAGAAAGCGCTTAGGAAATGGTGGCTACGACGGGATTTGAACCTGTGACCCCATCATTATGAGTGATGTGCTCTAACCAGCTGAGCTACGTAGCCACAATACCTCAGAATAGGGAAGCCATATTCCCGAGAACGGAGCGCATTATGCGGATATGGGTTGAGAGCGTCAATAGTTTTTTTTAATAAATCGCTGAAAAACAGCTGTTCGTGTTTTTTTTAGTCAAACCGCGGTGTTTATAGACAAAATAACTCGAAAATCAACTGACTGAGGATGTGTGCTGTCTACCTAATATGAAGTGATGGAATGACAAAAAAATAGCTATAGAAACAATAAAGACCCTCATTGAGGGCCTTTATTTCAGATCACATTTAAAGGGAAATCAGACATTGAACCGGAAATGGATAACATCTCCATCTTTGACGATATAGTCTTTCCCTTCCAGACGCCATTTCCCAGCTTCTTTCGCGCCACTTTCTCCGTTATATTGGATGAAATCGTCATAACCGACGACTTCTGCCCGGATAAAGCCTCGTTCGAAATCTGTGTGGATTTTCCCGGCAGCCTGCGGTGCCGTTGAACCTACTGGTGTCGTCCAGGCTCTGACTTCTTTTACACCGGCTGTAAAGTAAGTGTGTAGCTCAAGCAATTCATATCCTGAGCGAATTACACGGTTTAACCCCGGCTCTTCGATACCCAGATCAGCAAGAAACTCATCACGTTCTTCGTCGTCTAGCTCTGCTAGCTCGGATTCGATAGCGGCACAGACGGCAACGACAACATTATTTTCTTTAGCGGCAAATTCCCGGACGGCATCCAGATAAGGATTATCTTCAAAACCATCTTCATTGACATTAGCAATATACATGGTTGGTTTCAGTGTCAGGAAGTTGAGGTAACCAATGGCCGCCAGTTCCTCTTTTGCCAGTTCTACGCTACGAGCCATGCCACCTTCGGTTAACACCGGAAGAAGCTTTTCCAGTACGGCAACTTCAAATTTTGCGGCTTTATCTCCACCTTTAGCGCGTTTTGCCTGGCGCTGGATAGCACGTTCACAAGTATCTAAGTCAGCCAAGGCTAATTCCAGATTGATGACTTCGATATCTTCTATTGGAGATACTTTTCCTGCTACATGAACAATGTTTTCATTTTCGAAGCAGCGGACAACATGACCGATAGCGTCGGTTTCCCGGATATTAGCCAGAAACTTATTTCCCAGCCCTTCACCTTTGGATGCTCCGGCAACCAGACCGGCAATATCGACAAATTCCATTGTTGTCGGCAATATCCGTTCGGGATTGACAATTTTAGCCAGTGCGTCAAGACGCAAATCCGGAACAGGAACAATCCCTGTATTTGGTTCGATAGTACAAAACGGAAAGTTTGCCGCTTCAATTCCTGCTTTGGTTAAAGCGTTAAAAAGTGTTGATTTTCCGACGTTTGGTAAACCAACAATGCCACATTTAAACCCCATGACTGTAACCTTATTCAGCTTTGAACGTGTGTAAACGATTTTGTGCTTTCGTGAGACCATCTTTGAGCAATATGTCCAGACAGCGGACAGACTCGTCTACGGCGGCATTGAGGCATTCCTGTTCTTTTTCAGGAGCCTTACCTAACACATAACCTGTAACTTTATCTTTGTGGCCCGGATGACCGATACCGATCCGGAGCCGATAGAATTCTTTATTGTTTCCCAGTTTACTGATGGTATCTTTTAAACCGTTATGACCACCATGACTGCCGCCCTGCTTAAATTTGGCAACACCGGGAGGTAAATCAAGCTCATCATGAGCAACCATAATCTCTTCCGGCTGAATCTGATAAAACTTTGCCAGAGCTGAAACTGCTTTCCCGGATAAGTTCATATACGTTGTCGGAATCAGTAAACGTAAATCCTGACCATTCAGTGTTACTCTTCCGGTCAGGCCAAAAAATTTGGGTTCGTTTTTTAACACCACACGATGAACACGGGCTAACTCTTCGACGACCCATGCTCCGGCATTGTGCCTTGTTCTGGCGTACTCCGGACCTGGGTTGGCTAGCCCAACAAGTAGTTTTATGGATTGACTCACGGTCAGGCTCTCTCTGATGTCTAAAACTAAAAGCGCGGTATGATAGCACAGAAATTTTTATCCCCAAACTTCCGGTGTTATTGCATTGTTACCCGGCAATTTCTGCCAGAGGCGCATCTGGGATGTTTCATGTCGCTCAGTATGTGCTGGAAATAAAAAAGCATCTCAAATGAGATGCTTTCATCGATAAAAAGGTACGAATTAGTTGAACATCGCAGAGATCGATTCTTCATTGCTGATTCGGCGAATTGCTTCGGCGAGCATAGTCGATAGTGTCAACTGTGTGACCCGACCCGTTGCCTGCATTTCTTTGGAAAGCGTGATTGAGTCAGTAATAATCACCTGATCCAGCACCGAATTTTTAATATTTTTCGGAGCATTACCGGAGAATACTGCGTGAGTTGCATAGGCAAACACACGTTTGGCACCACGTTCTTTTAAAGCTTCAGCAGCTTTGCATAGTGTACCGCCGGTATCGATCATGTCATCGACGATAACACAGTCGCGACCTTCAACATCACCAATGAGGTTCATTACTTCAGAAACGTTTGCACGGGGACGGCGTTTATCGACAATTGCGATGTCAATGTCGCCGAGTGCTTTTGCTGTTGCCCGGGCGCGAACGACGCCACCTAAGTCAGGTGACACGACAACCGGATCTTCCAGACTCCGTGCTTTCATATCTTCCAGCAGGACAGGAGTTCCGAAAATGTTGTCTACAGGTACATCAAAGAAACCTTGAATCTGTTCGGCGTGCAGATCGATCGTCAATACGCGGTCAACACCAACGTTAGAGAGAAAATCGGCGACGACTTTCGCAGTGATCGGTACACGGGCAGAACGGACACGACGATCTTGGCGAGCATATCCAAAATAAGGGATAACAGCGGTAATACGGCCTGCTGAAGCACGGCGCATCGCATCAATCATGACCACGAGTTCCATCAGGTTGTCGTTGGTTGGTGCACAGGTTGATTGAATGAGAAATACGTCGCTTCCTCGCACATTTTCGTTGATTTGCACAGCAACTTCACCGTCTGAAAAACGGGAAACAGTGGCATCTCCAAGGGAAATATACAAGCGATCAGCAATACGTTGAGCTAGTTCAGGGGTAGCGTTACCGGCAAATAGCTTCATATCAGGCACGGTGGAAACCTCAGGGTTGCGTCCAGTATTTAAATAGGTTGGGTGTGGTCGATTGAACATACCCTTGCTATTCTGGCAAATGGTATGTGAGCCATTTGCTGTGATTGCAGTCAGTCGTTTTCACAACCGTGGGTATAGCCAGCAAAAGTTTCTTTTAGTGGCGAAATATTGCGCCCTTTTGCTACAAAAGCAGAAACTTCGTCTGGCAAACGGGAAAGAACATGCTGTGCTTCTTCTTCACTCGAAAATTCAGCAAAAATACATGAACCGGTCCCGGTCAATCTCGACGGCGCGTATTGTAGCAGCCATGAAAGTTGCTTATCAACCTCTGGGTAAAGCTTTCGGACAATTTTTTCGCAATCGTTTTCGTACGGATGTTGTAAAAGCGTTGTCAGCTCTCGCTTGGGAGTGTTTCTGGTTAATTTGGGATGCGAAAAAATGGCGGCAGTCGAAATACTGACATCTGGTCTGATAACCAGATACCATTTCTCCGGTGGTGTGACCGGTGTCAGTTTTTCTCCGACCCCTTCGGCATAAGCTGCATGACCCTGAACAAAAACGGGGACATCAGCACCGAGTTGCAAGCCGATGTCTGCCAACTGGTTTTCGGACAGACCACATTGCCAGAGATGATTTAATGCAACCAATGCTGTTGCTGCATTTGATGAACCACCGCCGATACCGCCGCCCATCGGCAGAACTTTGTGTAAATGAATCTCCGCCCCAAGTAATGTGTGGGTGTGCTTCTGGAGTTGCGTTGCTGCTTTCCAGATGAGATTTTCCTGTAATGGAACACCTTCAATTTCCGGGGATACTGTGACTTCTCCGCTGGTATTGACGCGAATGGTCAGTTCATCGCCATAATCCAGAAACTGAAAAAGTGTTTGCAGTTCATGATAACCATCATCCCGGCGACCTGTAATGTAAAGAAACAGATTCAGTTTTGCTGGTGAAGGCCAGACGGTCTGTTCGGAATTAGGAGCGCCAGATGTACTCATTGCATGACTTTCCATTGTGAAATATGAATGTTGATTTTTGTGTGTCCCTGTTGCAGCAGGAGACGGTCGGGAAGAGGCAGTTGATTATCCCCGAAGGTTATAGCTGTGTATGCTTTGTATTGTACCTGCCATTGCTGATTTGCCAGTTTTTTTTCCAGATTATCCAGCGTGTTATCCGGCTTAAGTGAAAAATCATCTGCGAGTGCAGGACGTCCCAGAATCCACTGACTGAGTGAACTCAGCGGAATATCCAGTCCGGTCAGTTGATGCAGTAATAATTCCGGTGTCGGAGCCGAGTAGTGTTTCCCTTCATAGGTTTCGGCATCTGCCTGCTGAGGGTGAATATCCATCTTCAGTACGGTTTGTCCCAGAAATGTAGTTAAACGCAATTGACTGTAACTATCGGACTTTTTCCATTGAAAATTGAGTGAACGGCGTTCTTTAGGCGAGATGTAACCGAGTTTGCCAGTTATCTGATAAGTATGAATCTGTTGGAGGCGTGCCTGATGTGCCTGCCATTCTACAGGTGGAACCGGTGTCTGAATGCTGCTACAGCCTGCCAGAATGGATAACGTCAGGAGCACCTGAATGATTCGGTTAGTCATAAATACAGCTTTTGTTAGTCAAAGGATTGAGTAGTCTAAAACAGAAACACTATAGCATTGATATCACGAAGTTATAAAAACAAATCAGTTAAAGTCTTTTCATCACTAGGGGCATACAGTAAAATTCTCGCCTTACTCCTTAAAAGATAGTGAATCAGAGTACCTCCAGTCGATGTCCTTACTTGCCATTGGAATTAATCATCAAACAGCACCTTTGGAACTGCGTGAGAAAGTTGCGTTCGGGCCGGATAAGCTTTCCGAAGCGCTCAGTCAGCTCCGGGAGCAGGCTGACGTTAAAGGGAGTGTCATTCTTTCTACCTGTAACCGGACCGAAGTGTACTGTGAGATAAAGCCGACCAGTAAGGGGCGTTTGATAGATTGGTTATCTGAATTTCATCAGGTGAATCCTCAGGAACTAAAACCCAGTGTTTATATACACGAAGAGCAGGCAGCCATCCGGCATCTGATGCGGGTCTGTTGTGGTCTGGACTCTCTGGTATTGGGAGAACCTCAGATTCTGGGGCAGGTAAAGCAGGCATATTCGGAATCGAAAGATCTGGCATCGGTTGATGCCGCAATTGAGAAATTGTTTCAGAAAGCATTCTCGGTCGCAAAAAGAGTCAGGACCGAAACTGATATTGGCGGCAATGCGGTTTCGGTTGCTTATGCTGCGTGCACACTGGCAAAACATATTTTCGAATCTCTTGCCGACGCCACTGTATTGTTGGTCGGCGCCGGAGAAACCATCGAATTAGTTGCCAAACACCTCTCTTCCAACGGATGTCAGAAGATGATCGTTGCCAACCGTACCCGGGAAAGGGCGATGGGACTGGCAGATCAGTTTGATGCTCAGGTTATTCGCCTGCAGGATATTCCGGACCATCTTGCCAAAGCTGATATCGTAATTAGTTCTACGGCCAGCCCTTTACCGATTATCGGCAAAGGAATGGTTGAAAAGGCAATTAAAGCACGTCGTTACCAGCCGATGCTTTTGGTCGATATCGCTGTTCCGAGAGATATAGAAGCAGAAGTCAGCGAGATTGGTGATGCTTATCTGTATAGTGTCGATGATTTGCAGTCGATTGTTGACAGCAATATTGAACAGAGAAAGGTCGAAGCGATTCAGGCTGAAGCCATTGTCAGTGAAGAAAGCGCTGCTTTTATGAGCTGGATGCGTTCATTGCAAGCGGTCGATAGTATTCGGGATTATCGCAAGAGCGCGAATGATCTTCGGGAAGACCTGGTGAATAAAAGTCTTCAGGCTCTGGCATCAGGGGGTGATCCGGAAAAAGTCCTTCAGGAACTCAGTCACAAGTTAACCAACAAATTAATTCATGCACCGACTCGTGCACTACAGCAGGCTGCCGAGCAGGGAGAACCTGCGAAATTAGCTATAATCAGACAGAGTCTGGGGCTTGATAACCTTTAATTTCTATAATATTCCAGTACAAAGAAGAAACTATGAAAGCGTCAATTTTACAAAAGCTTGAAACGCTCGTTGAGCGCTATGAGGAAGTTCAGCATCTGCTTGGCGATCCGGCGGTTATCGGAGATCAGAACAAGTTTCGTGCTTTATCAAAAGAGTTTTCTCAGCTCGAAGAAGTGACTCAATGTTTTCAGGCATACCAGCAGGCGCAGGAAGATTTGATTGCCGCTGAAGAGATGGCCAAAGAAGATGATGCAGAAATGCGGGAAATGGCTCAGGAAGAAATTCAGGCTGCTCAGGATTCGATTGAGCAGTTGACCGACTCATTACAGATATTACTGTTACCCAAAGATCCGAATGATGAGCGTAACTGCTTTCTTGAAATTCGTGCCGGCGCCGGTGGTGATGAAGCTGGTATTTTTGCCGGTGATCTTTTCCGGATGTACAGCCGTTTTGCAGAAAGAAAGGGATGGCGTATTGAAGTTATGTCTTTTAATGAGGCAGAACATGGCGGTTACAAAGAGATGATCGCCAAAGTAAGTGGTGATGGTGTTTACGGTACATTGAAATTTGAATCCGGCGGTCACCGGGTACAACGTGTTCCGGCAACGGAATCGCAGGGAAGAGTTCATACGTCAGCCTGTACTGTCGCGATTATGCCGGAAATTCCAGAAGCTGAATTACCGGAAATCAAAGCCAGTGATCTGAAAATTGATACGTTCCGTTCATCGGGTGCAGGCGGCCAGCACGTGAACACAACGGATTCTGCCATCCGGATTACGCACCTTCCTACGGGTGTGGTGGTTGAATGTCAGGATGAGCGTTCACAACATAAGAACAAAGCAAAAGCAATGTCTGTACTGGCTGCCCGGTTAGCCCAGGCTGAAGAAGCCAAGCGGGCGGCAGAAGTTTCAGATGTCCGGCGGAATCTTTTAGGAAGCGGAGACCGGAGTGACCGTATCCGTACCTATAATTATCCGCAGGGACGGGTGTCTGATCACCGGATTAACCTAACGTTATACCGTCTTTCCGAAGTCATGGAAGGTGATTTAGATGGATTGATTAGCCCAATCATTCAGGAACACCAGGCTGATCAACTGGCTGCACTGGCTGAGCAAAATTAATTTATGACATCTCTCCCGAACCGAATCGATGAGTTAGTTCGTTACAGTACTGCCGTTTTGTCTGAAAGCGGCAGTCCTTCGCCAGCGATCGATGCTGCGGTATTACTTTGCCACGTCCTCGACAAACCCCGGTCATATTTACTGACATGGCCGGAAAGAACGCTCACTGATACTCAGATGAATTCTTTCGCTGGGTTGCTTACCCGACGTCTGAGTGGAGAACCGATAGCGTATATTCTTGGGGAACGGGAGTTCTGGTCTTTGCCACTCAAGGTATCGTCAGCTACATTAATTCCCCGTCCGGATACCGAATGTCTGGTGATGCAGGCTCTGGAAAAAGCCCGGCAAATCTCTGGTCCCATCCTTGATTTAGGGACCGGAACCGGTGCGATTGCACTGGCTTTAGCTTCTGAGTTACCCGATATTGATGTAACCGGTGTTGATATTCAGCATGAAGCCTGTGAACTGGCCAGAGCCAATGCGGCCCGATTGGGAATTCCGAATGTGACTTTTTGTCAGGGGAGTTGGTTCGATGCAATTGATGAAGGTATGAAATTTGCTTTAATTGTCTCAAACCCACCCTATATTGATGCTGATGATCCGCACTTGCTGCGTGGGGATGTTCGTTTTGAGCCTCTTTCTGCTTTAGTTGCAGAAGAACAGGGATTGGCCGATATCAGAACAATTGCAACAGCGGCAAGACAGTACCTGCAACCAAAAGGGTGGCTTCTGTTTGAACATGGCTATGAACAGGCTGAGTCTGTCAGGGCACTATTTCAGTCGCTTGGTTATCAGGATATTTATACTGAGCGGGATGATACAGGAAATGAGCGGGTGACTGCCGGCTGCTTTCTGTTATAAAAATGCTGCCATAAAAGAACGCTGCCATAAAAGAATACTCATAAGAGGACGTTTATGTATCTGGGATTAAAATATTTCCACCTATTCACTATCGTTGTCAGTGTTTCTTTATTCTGTATCCGGTACGGACTGATGATGATGGATTCCAAATGGCTTCAGAACCGTTTTCTGAAAGTCGTTCCGCATCTCAATGATACATTGCTTCTGTTATCCGGCGGAGCACTGATTATAGTCACGGGGTTTGTTCCTTTTACTCCGGCAGCTCCCTGGCTGACAGAAAAACTCATCTGTGTTCTGGCTTATATTCTATTAGGCTTTTTTGCCCTGAAATTAGGGAAAAGTAAGCTGCTGCGGAGTATTGCATTTCTGGGTGCTCTGGGCTGGATTGCGATGGCCGGAAAAATTGCTGTGACAAAGTTACCGATACTGATGCATTAATATTGAACCGGGTATTGCTATGATTGAGCTATTTGATGAAGATTTTGATGCGATGGAACTGGTGGAAGGTGCGCTTGCCCTGAATCAGGCGATTAATCCGGAAACCCGGGTCGCATGGGCTGAACAGAAACTGGCTGCTATGGCTCGTGAAGCGGAAGAATATCTGAGTCATGAATCTGATAAAAAAGCACGGTTGGCTGCTTTTCTGCATTTGTTCTATCAGGAATGGGGATTTTCCGGTGATCAGGATGCTTATTTTGAATCGCGCAATGCTTTTATTGATCAGGTTCTCGAACACCGTAAAGGGATTCCCGTCAGTCTGGGGGCTTTACTGCTGTATTTCAGTAATCAACTGGGATTTCCTCTGAAACCGGTCATGTTTCCGACTCAATTTTTGATCCAGATTGCCTGGCATAACGAAGACGCTGTCTATCTGAACCCATTTTCCGGTGAGTATGTTTCCAGGCATACTTTACAGGCATGGTTAATCGGCAACAAAGGACCATTAGCCAAATTAAAGCCGAAACACCTGCAGGTTAGTGATCATCCAACGATTATCGGTCGTTGGCTCGCTTTGCTGAAAAGTGCTTTGATGCGGGAAGAACATTATACTCTGGCACTGAAATGTACCAATCTGGCATTGACCTTTGTTCCCGATGATCCGTATGAGATTCGCGACCGGGGGTTTATATATCAGCAGCTGGAATGTCATCAGATTGCACTTTCGGATTACCAGTATTTTATTGAGCATTGTCCGGATGATCCCGCAGCTGAATTATTGAAAAATCAGGTGACTCTGCTGCGTAGTACGGCAGTTGTTATCCACTAATCTTTAGGTTTACAGAGAGAATTCGATGGAACAGAAAGTTGTAAAAGTTGGCGATATCGACGTTGCCAATGACCGACCATTTACTTTGTTTGCCGGTATGAATGTACTGGAATCCCGTGACCTTGCGATGCAGGTTTGTGAGCATTATGTCAACGTCACAGAAAAGTTAGGGATTCCTTATGTATTCAAAGCTTCATTTGATAAGGCAAACCGCAGCTCTGTTCACTCATACCGTGGGCCAGGTCTTGATGAAGGAATGAAAATTTTTCAGGAACTGAAACAGACTTTCGGTGTGAAAATTATTACGGATATTCATACAGAAGCTCAGGCTCAACCGGTCGCTGATGTTGTTGACGTGATTCAGTTACCGGCGTTTCTTGCCCGTCAGACCGATTTGGTTGAAGCGATGGCAAAGACCGGTGCGGTTATTAATGTGAAGAAGCCTCAGTTTATGAGTCCGGGACAGGTCGGCAACATTGTTGAAAAATTTGCCGAGTGTGGGAATGATCAGATCATTCTCTGTGAACGGGGTTCCTGCCATGGTTATGACAACCTTGTTGTCGATATGCTGGGCTTTGGTGTGATGAAAAAAGTCTCTCAGGGCAGTCCGGTTATTTTTGATGTGACTCATTCACTGCAAATGCGGGATCCAACCGGTGCAGCTTCCGGCGGACGGCGTGAGCAAACGGTAGAACTAGCTAAAGCCGGGCTGGCGACAGGGATTGCCGGATTGTTTATTGAAGCTCACCCTAATCCGGCTCAGGCAAAATGTGATGGTCCTTCTGCATTGCCTCTGGATAAACTGGAACCATTCCTGGCTCAGATGAAAGCGCTGGATGATCTGATAAAAAGTTTTGCTGAGATCGATATTCGCTAAGTTGTCTCAGAGATGAAATTCAGCCATAAAAACCATCGCATGACGTGATGGTTTTTTTACACCTGAATACTTTAAGACGTTGATGTCAGCTTGTTTCTCGAGATTCGCCAGCGTTCACCCATCGTGTGATCACACCATCAGAAATTTGTGACCTCAGATTCATAATTCTGTAGTATTCTTAATCGGTTGATATATATAGTTAACTTATATTCCTGTTTCACGTCATGGTGCACTCTGGGTGAACAGGAATACAGACGGACAATAACGTCAGGGAACAGGATTGACAGGTATATTATGCGATTATCACTTATTTCAAATAATTGGCTCCATTCGAAAACATTTTTATCAGCGGCACTACTCGTTTCTTTATGGGGATGTGCGACCACGCCCCAGCAGCAATGGCATCAGGATGAAACTTACCATCTGACTGTACTTCACACCAATGATCATCATGGCCGGTTCTGGAAGAACAAATATGATGAATACGGCATGTCTGCCAGAAAAACACTGATCGACGAGATTCGTCAGGAAGTTGCAGCTGAAGGTGGTAGCGTTCTGCTGTTTTCCGGCGGTGATATTAATACGGGGGTTCCTGAATCTGATTTGCAGGATGCTGAACCTGATTTCAAAGGGATGAATATTATTGGTTACGATGCAATGGCCGTCGGGAACCATGAGTTCGATAACCCACTGGAAGTGCTGTTCAAACAGCGTCAGTGGGCTAATTTCCCAATGCTTTCTGCCAACATTTACGACAAAACGACCGGTAAGCGGTTATTCCGTCCTTATAAAATTTTTGATGAACAGGGCATTCGCATTGCTGTCATTGGCCTGACAACAGAAGATACGGCGAAGATCGGCAATCCGGAATATATTGGTCATGTTGAGTTCAGAGATCCGAAAGCTGAAGCTAAAAAACTAATCGCTGAACTGAAGAAGTCTGAACAGCCTGATTTGATTTTTGCTGTGACTCATATGGGACATTATGTGAATGGTCAGCATGGTATCAATGCACCGGGTGATGTGGCTCTGGCCCGTTATCTGGAGCCGGGATCGCTGGACATGATTGTGGGAGGACACTCTCAGGAACCGGTTTGTATGGAAGCTCCGAATGTTGCGGACACACATTTTCAGCCGGGAGATGACTGTCAGCCGGATAAGCAAAACGGGACCTATATTGTTCAGGCGCATGAATGGGGTAAATACGTTGGCCGGGCTGATTACGAATTCCGTAACGGTCAGTTGAAAATGACCAGCTATGAACTGATTCCGATCAATCTGAAGAAAAAAGTGGAAATCAATGGTAAGAAACAGCGGGTACTGGTGAGTGAAAAGATCCCTGAGAATGCGGCATTGCTAAAGTTTTTAGCACCTTATGAAGAAAAAGGGCAGGCTCAGCTGGGACAGAAAATTGCAACGGTTCAGGGGCGACTGGAAGGAGACAGAAATGTTGTACGTTTTCAGCAGACCAATCTGGGGCGCTTAATTGCGACGGCCCATAAGGAAAAAGCTAAAGCTGATTTCGCGGTCATGAATTCCGGTGGTGTACGGGACTCAATTGAATCCGGGGATGTAACCTATAAAGATGTGCTGAAAGTGCAACCCTTTGCCAATATCCTTACTTATGTAGATATGTCCGGAGCTGAGGTTATTCAGTATCTGAATCAGGTGGCAACTAAGCCTGTTGACTCTGGAGCTTATGCCCAGTTCGCAGGGATCTCCATGACGGTCAGTGCATCCGGTGTTGCTGATGTGAAGATTGGTGGTGAGCCGATTCGGATGGAGCAAACCTATCGTTTTACAATTCCGAGTTATAATGCTGCCGGTGGCGATGGTTATCCCAAACTGACGGATCATACCGGTTTTGTGAATACCGGGTTTGTTGATGCTGATGTTTTAAAAGAGTATTTGCAGGCGCACAGTCCAGTTGATACTTCTTTGTATCAGCCTAAAGGTGAGATTATCTATAAATGAAAAAGCATTTGACTCTCACTGTCGGGTGATTTTAACTTGAGGCGGCAAATTGCCGCCTTTTATTTATCTGAAAGCGGGCTATTGTTTTTGTTGATAATAAGGACTGACTTATGACACCGGCGATTCGTCTGGCAAAGAAAAAGAAGGTTGCCCATACGATCCATCAGTATGAGCATGACCCGAATCATACCAGCTTTGGACTCGAGGCTGCAGAGGTTCTCGGACAGGATCCGAAAAAAGTGTTTAAGACTTTGTTGTTCAGTCTGAACGGGGAACCCAAAGCACTTGCAGTGGCAATTATTCCTGTCGATCAAAAGCTGAATTTAAAACTGGCGGCGAAAGCGGCTGGTGTGAAAAAAGCGGAAATGGCAAATCCTGAAATTGCTCAGAAAACAACCGGGTACGTTGTTGGTGGGATTAGTCCGCTCGGGCAGAAAAAAGCACTGCCGACTTTCATTCATACCAGTGCCCAGTCTCAGGAGATGATCTGTGTCAGTGCCGGGAAAAGGGGATTAGAGATCGAACTGGCGCCACAGGATTTGGCAAATCTGACCCGGGCGAAGTTTCTGCCTTTATGTCTGGATAACGAATAAAATACCCCGGTATTTACCGGGGTATTTTATTCAATAACTTGTTATTGACTGATGATGTTAGTCTTCTATCTGCGCGTTATCGACAACATGGTTTTCACCTAAATCATCAGGCAGAATCAGGTTCAGTAAGATCGCAACGATCCCGCAGAGACTGACGCCCTGCAAGCTGAACTCTCCGACACCGAAGGCCATTCCACCAATCCCGAAAACAAGTGTAACGGCAACAATTACCAGATTTCTGGATTTATGCAGATCAACATGATTTTTGATCAGAGTATTCAGACCGACAGAAGCAATTGAGCCGAACAACAGAATCATAATGCCGCCCATTACCGGAACCGGGATGGTTTGCAGTAGTGCACCCAGTTTGCCGACCAGAGCTAAGACAATGGCTGTTACGGCAGCCCAGGTCATAATCACTGGATTGAATGCTTTGGTGAGCATGACTGCACCGGTGACTTCACTATAGGTTGTATTTGGTGGTGCACCGACCATTGCTGCTGCAATTGTTGCAATCCCGTCACCGGCAATCGTACGGTGAAGACCGGGTTTTTTCAGATAATCTTTCCCGGTGACATTTGAGATCGAGAGAATATCACCGACATGCTCAACTGCCGGAGCAATTGCGACCGGAATCATAAATAAGATTGCATTGAGGTTAAACTCAGGCATGGTGAAATTCGGCAGTGAAAACCATGCTGCATTTGCTACCGCATCAAAACTGACAACACCAAAAATCAGGCTGAGTGTATAACCGGCAATGATTCCACCAAAAATTGGCAGAAGCTTGAACATGCCTCGGGCAAAGACACTGATCAGGATGGTGGTAAGCAGAGAAATACAGGAAATCCAGAGTGCTGCTTGTCCGTCAATCAACTGAACCGAGCCATCACTGGTTTTTCCCAAAGCCATATTCACAGCAACTGGTGCCAGCCCAAGACCGATAACCATAATAATTGGACCAACCACCACTGGGGGAAGAAGTTTGTGGATGAAGTCTGCACCATTGACTTTGATAAGCCCGCCTAATACCAGGTAAACCGCTCCGGCTGCCATGAGTCCGCCCATTGTTGCCGGGATTCCCCAGGCTTGGACACCGTATAGAATGGGAGCGATAAAAGCGAAAGAGGAGGCGAGAAAGATAGGAACAGAGCGGCGGGTGATAAGTTGAAAGAGAAGGGTCCCGACACCGGCTCCAAAGAGGGCGACGTTTGGATCCAGTCCCGTCAGCAACGGAACCAGTACCAGAGCACCAAATGCAACAAAGAGCATTTGAACGCCTAATATGGCATTTTTCATGTTTTTTTCCCTGATTAAGACAAATTTTGAGGATTCTATCACTTATTTAAACGTTTGCCATACACCAACTATGCGATTTTTGTGGAAATATTCATCAGGAAAATTTGTCATTGTGTCAGGGTTTTCTTGCCGGGAACCCAATAGTTGCTTATGATCGGAGCACGATTGTTGATGTATTTGGATTACTATGCGTAATTTCGCTTGTCTGATTTTGTTATGCCTGAATTTTTCCGGTTATGCGGCAACCCAGGTGAATATTTATCGTTCGGAAGTCGTACTTGCGCCGGAGCAGAATGAAGCTCAGGCGCGTGTTCAGGGAATGGAAAATGTGATTATCCGGGCAACCGGAGACAGAAATTCAGTGGATAACCCGGTTGTCAAAAAAGCGCTTTCTCAAAACCGCCTGTACTTATCTCAGATTAGTTATGATCAGAAAGATGAGCAGAATGTGGTAAAAATGCAATTTGGCAGCAAACAGATTAGAACGTTACTGACTCAGGCTCAGCTGCCATTCTGGCCTGAAAAGCGCGCTACGATTCTGGTATGGTATGTGGAAGATCAGAACTTCCAGCGGAATATTGCCTGGGAGAATGTCGCGAATTCAGATATCCAGCAACTGAAACAGCTCGCGGAAGAGCGTGGTTTACCTCTGATTGTGCCGGTCGGTGATTTTGATGATATTACCGGGATTGAAGCTTCGGATGTCTGGGGTGGATTTCTTCAGCCTATCCGTGATGCGAGTCGACGTTATCACCCTGATGCCATTCTGATTGTCCGAGCTCAGTCGGGGGAGCTGAACTGGAAGCTCTATGATCAATCACCAGAAAATCTGCTGGATGTTTCTATCTCACCCGTGAGTGGGAATTTTAACGGTGAACATGCTCAGGAGCAGTTGGTTGATCAACTGACGCAGTATTATGCCAGAAAAAACCGGGTTATCGTTTCCGGTGAGTCTTCTCATTCTATGTTGTTGAAAGTGACTCATTTGAGTCGTGCCGTCCATTTTTTCACACTGGAACAGGCTTTGAATCAGTTGAGTTCTGTGGCTGCGGTGGATGTTGTCAATGTTCAGGGGGATGAAGTGACATTCCGGGTTCATCTGCTCACCACTCAGGAAGAATTTGAGCAGGAACTCACTTCCGTCAGTCTGATTGAAAGGCAGCCGTCTCCGGTCAATTCAGAGACCGGACTTTTTGAGCAACCGCATGAAAGCGCTCCTGCAGGTGAGCAAACTGAAAATGTGGATGGATTATCCGGCAATAGCGAGACATCTTCCCGGCCGGATATTGTTGAAAAAAAGTCAGAGAGTGAGACGAATTCGTCGGCTGCACCACAACCGACAGTGTATACCGGTGTATCACAGTTGATTTATCAGTGGCGTGAGAATTCTCTCCGGGATGACCAGAACAGTGAGGAAATGGAAACTCACACGGAGGAGAATCTTTCAACAGATAATCCATCTCAGAGTAATCAGCCTCAGGATAATTAGTCTCAGAGTAATCAGTAAAAAATAAGGGCCGAACCGGCCCTTATTTTATGTATGAAGACGAGAGTTTTACTCGTGCTGATCGTTTTTAGTCGCACTGATAATTTTTTAGCCGTGCTGATAATGTCGCGAGTCTGCAACCAAGTTGCTGTGCCAGTGTCTTTTCTTCCTGACTCATCTGCCCCGGAGTTCCGGACAAATGGCTGGCTCCGTATGGTGTGCCTCCGGTCTGGGTTGTATGTAAGGCCGGTTCACTATAGGGAATGCCGACGATGAGCATTCCATGATGGAGTAGCGGTAATTGCATACTTTGCAGTGTGGATTCCTGACCACCATGTAAAGACGATGATGAAGCAAAGACACAGGCCGGTCTATCAATCAAAGCACCACTGACCCACAGTGGTGTTGTGGTATCCCAGAAATGTTTGAGCGGAGCCGCCATATTGCCGAACCAGACCGGACTTCCCATCGCCAGACCATCACAATCCTTTAATTCATCCAGTGTCAGATAAGGATCGCTATGTTGCTCTGTCGACGGCGGGATATCCGGGACTGTCCTGAGTAGCGCTTCACAGTCAGAAACTGAGTTAATCCCCCGGGCTATCTGTCTGGCAAGTGCCTGTGTTGACCCGTGGCGACTGTAATAAAGGACCAGAATCCGGGTACTCATAGAATATCGAGAACCTGCTCGGGAGGCCGGCCGTGACGGGCTTTGCCGTTAGCAACCACGATAGGGCGTTCAATCAGTTTCGGATGCTCAATCATCGCCTGAAATAACTCATCATCACTCAGAGATTCCTGATCTAAGGACAACTCTCTGTAGATTGACTCCTTCGTTCTCATCATTTCTCTGACAGAACTCAGCTCCAGTTGAGAATAGAGCGTTTTCAGCAGTTCGGGAGTCAGATCCGTTTCCAGATATTTGATGATTTGAGGCTGAATACCTTTACTTTCTAACAAGGCCAGAGTTTCCCGGCTTTTTGAACATTTGGGATTGTGGTAGATGACGACTGACATAATGACTCCTTGAGCTGGTTATCTTTGTAAGGCGAGGAATTGTTCCCTCTGAGTAATAAGTTGATCGATTCTTGCGTCGTAGCGGGCTTGCTCCAGACTGCCCAGTTTTGCCAGTTGGCCGGCTCGCGTATAGTACTGGATGGCCTGATCCCAGTCGGCTTTCAAGGCGAAGAGTTCGGCTCGTGCAGCGAATTCTTCCTGTTGATTTCCTGTATGACTATTGGCTTCCGATAGTAAAGACCAGCCATTTGCATCCTCCGGGTGATCATGGGAGTAGCGTTGTAATACCTGAATTGCATCCTGATATTGTTTTGCCTTCATCAGGGCATTGGCATAGTTGATCGTCAGTACGGAATTATGAGGTGACTGTTTCAGTGCTTGTGCAAGTAACTGTACTGATTGTTTTGCTTTTCCCTGAGCAATATACAGATCGGAGGCTGCATCAAGGTAGAAATGGTTTTGTGGATCGTCTTTGAGAAGGCTGGCCAGAATCGGGGCGGCTTTATCGTACTGTTTATTGTCCAGATAAACGAGAGCCGTGCCGTAATCACTGGCTGCTAAAATTATCGGGTCGTTCTTCTTCCGCTGACGCTGTAGCCAGTCCAGTGCGGCTTTTTCATCAATGCCTGCATAGCGGACGACGACTCTGGCACGGGCTAACTGGTAGTCAGTTGAATAGGGAAGTTTTACATGATTATAGTGTTGCGCCCTTTCCCGGCTGTCTGTAATCCGGCTATCCGGCAGTGGGTGGGTCAGGAGCATTGCTGGTGGATGACTGGTATATTGGTATTCTTCTGATAATTTACCAAAAAAACGTGGCATTGCGTATGGGTCAAACCCGGACTTTGCCAGTGTTTCAATTCCAAAGCGATCGGCTTCTTTCTCATTGGCCCGAGTGTAGTTAATCTGGCTCTGAACTGATCCTGCACTCGTAGCCGTTATCGCTGCAATACCTGCTTCCGGGGCAGCGATTGCCAGTAGCAGTGAACCTGCCAGTGCTGCGATGGTTGCCGGAGAACGTTTGGCTTCAGCTTCCATACTTCTTGCCAGATGGCGCTGAGTGACGTGGGCAATTTCATGGGCCATTACGGAAGCCAGTTCACTTTCTGTCCGGGTATGGAGGAACAGCCCGGAATGAAGAGCAACATGACCGCCAAAGAAAGCAAATGCGTTAATTTCACGATTTTGGATCAGGAAAAAAGTAAATGGTGTTTTCACATCACTGGCATGCGAAACCAGCCGGTGTCCCAGTGTATTGATATATTCATTTAATACCGGATCATTAATCACCGGCTGTCTGCTACGGAGAATTCGCATGTAAGCGTCTCCATATTGCTCTTCCTGATCAATACTCAGGGTTGCTCCGGCAACGGTGCCGATATCTGGCAGATCATTTGTATCAGCTGACACCAGTGTCGGCAGCAGTAGAGATGCTGACAGGCATGAACAGAGTAAAGCCCGGATTCTTAATCTCATCATATAAAACTGTTTTTTCCTTTGTTGCCCTGATTATATACTCAAGTCAATTCAAGATGCAGGACTCAGAGACAAGGCTGTGATTTTCGCTGAAATTGCATCTTGAGGTCATTTGGATATAGACCATCACTTCTGCTATTGGTTTCCCCGGGAGTTGTCTGTGCTGATGACAGGTTGATTCCACGCTATATATTTTCCTGTTTCGCTTTATGATTAACGGTGGCATGCATTGTAAAACACTATACAATATACCCAAGTAACCTCAAGGTGCGGGATTCAGAGTGTTTGTAATCTGCGCCATTCAAGGAAAATGTCGGCAGGAATGGCGACATGCATAGTAGTCCTATATTAAGCATCAAGTGAAAGAATGGAACCCTATTTTCTTGATTTACGCGATAAGCGCTGTCCGATCTCTTTACTGATGGTTAAACAGTATGCCAGGAACCTGCTTCCCGGAGACTCAGGCACCATTCTCATTTCTGATCCGATATCCATGAAAGATATCTTAAAATATCTTCAGGCCCATGCATGTCAGTGCGAATGTGAGCAACTGGATGATTATTTTCAACTTAAAATGATAAAAGGACGTCATTAAATGTTCGATATGTTCAATCGGTGGTACAAACGGCGTTTTTCTGACCCTCACGCTGTCAGTCTGTTTGCCATGCTGTTTTTCGGGTTCCTGATTATCTATTTCATGGGTCATCTGATTGCGCCATTGCTGGTTGCGATTGTTCTGGCTTATCTGTTGGAATGGCCCGTAACCAAAATGGTCCGGTTTGGCATGCCGAGGACCGTGAGTGTGATTTTAGTCATTGCCGTATTCGTCAGTTTGATGCTGGTTGCTGTGTTCGGATTGATCCCAACGATTTGGAATCAGGTCGGGAATCTGATCAATGATATTCCCGGAATGTACAGTCAGTTGCAGCATCTGATTAACACACTGCCAGAGAAGTATCCTGAATTGGCTGATCTCGCGATTGTCGAACCGATGATGGATAACATCAAGAATCAGGCACTGAGCTTCGGAGAGAGTGTGGTTAAAGGCTCACTGGCTTCACTGGTCAGCATTGCAACATTGGCCGTTTACCTGATCCTGGTTCCTCTGCTGATTTTCTTTTTATTGAAAGATAAGCGGGAAATGCTCAGTACTGCCAGTGGGATTATGCCGAAGAACCGGAAATTAGTTACGAAAGTCTGGATTGAAATGAATGAGCAGATTTCAAACTATATTCACGGTAAGGTTCTGGAAATACTGATTGTCGGTGGTGTGAGTTATATTACTTTCGCTATTCTGGACTTACGTTATTCCGTATTACTTGCGGTTGCGGTTGGTTTTTCTGTGCTAATCCCTTATATCGGAGCTGCTGCTGTGACGGTTCCTATTGCGATTGTTGGTGTTTTTCAGTGGGGATTTACACCGCCATTCTATTGGTTACTGATCGCTTACGGCATTATTCAGGCGCTTGATGGCAACATTCTGGTTCCGATTCTGTTTTCTGAAGCTGTAAACCTGCACCCTGTCGCAATTATTGTTGCCGTCTTAGTATTTGGCGGGTTGTGGGGATTCTGGGGAGTATTCTTTGCGATTCCTCTGGCGACTCTGGTTAAGGCCGTGTGGAATGCCTTACCTGGGAGTGAAGATGAGATCTCTCATCCAGTAGAATAATTTTGCTATCATATATGTGAAATGTGATTCATAATTAGAAAAAATAAATCACGAAAATAAACATTTTTCTGAATTTTTAGATTCGTTTTTGTTTGGCTAGGCAATAATTGATAGTAGTGATATTTAATGTGGTATCAGAGAGGAATGTCATGAGATTTAGCCAAAAGATAGTAGCGGCATCGTCGTTACTCTTGATCGGGACGATTTTATTATTGTCTCTGCATCAGTTAAGAACGGTGAAAAGCAGTTTTGAGTCTTTAGTTTACAGTAGTTTGCAAGAGTTAGTTTCTGGCGTAAAAAATAGTATTACTACCGACATGCAGGCGAAAGAGTCACTGGCTCAGTCTATGACGGAAGTGATTCAATTAGATCCGACACGCAGGGATTATGTCAGTAATATTCTGGAAACCCCAAAACTCAAATCAAGTTTTGTTGCCGTAGGGTTGGGGTATAAAGATGGTACAGTTGTCGAAAACGATGATAACTGGGTTCCTACCTCTGCATATGACCCGAGAAAACGACCATGGTATATCGACGTTAAAGGACAAGGTAAACTTATCGTTACTGAGCCATACGTTGATTTCACCACCAAAAAAATCATTATTTCTATTGCGACACCTGTATATGACAAGGGGCAGTGGGTCGGTGGTATGTACTATGACCTCGATCTTTCCGGTTTATCTGATGTTGTAAATTCCATTGATCTTTTCCATGCCGGACACCTGTTTATTGTTACGGAAAAAGGTGACACCATCGCGCACCCGAACCGGGATTATAATGGCAAGAAATTTACGGAATACCTGCCGGGTGTTCAGTTGAAAACTGGCATCCAGCGGGTTGAGATTGATGGTAAAGATTATCTGGTCAATTTTACTTCAGTTCCCAGTGAACATTGGTATATCGGCGCTGTGATTGATGAATCTATTGCTTTTAGTACACTTTCTACATTAAGAAACAGCTCGATTCTCTATACGATTGTCGGTGTGGTGATTAGTTTGATTCTGTTATCACTTCTGATTAAGCGGTTGATACGCCCACTTGGCATACTGAATACGGCTATCCATGATATTGCTTCCGGGCAGGGCGATCTGACCAAGCGTCTGGATACCGATTTAGATCAGGAATTTGCGACACTGGCTGTTGGTTTTAATCAGTTTACGGAAACATTGCAGCAGCGGATTCGCCAGTCTAAAGAGATTAGCGGTGATATTCTGCAAGGGATACATGTGATTGCTGAGCATTCAGGGCAGTCAGCCGGAGGGATGCAATCACAAATGCTGGAAGTGGATCAGCTAGCGACAGCAATGAATGAAATGGCGGCTACGGCTTCAGAAGTTGCTCACAATGCTCAGAATGCAGCAACTGCAGCAAAAGAAGCTGATGATGCGTCTAATGAAGGGTCTGAAGTTGTCAGTTATACGACTCACGCAATCAATGAACTTTCGGCAAGAATTGATCAGGCCGTGGAAGAAGTTGAACAATTAGAGTCAGCGACGGCAAATATCGAAACAATTCTGAAAGTCATAAATGATATTGCCGATCAGACCAACCTGCTGGCGCTGAATGCTGCGATTGAAGCAGCCAGAGCCGGAGAATCCGGACGTGGTTTTGCTGTGGTTGCCGATGAAGTCCGGACGTTGGCACAAAGGACTCAGGAGTCTACAACAGAAATTCGTTCGATGATTGAGCAATTACAGTCCGGAGCTTCTTCAGTTTCTGCTGCTATGGGCGAAAGTAAAGGGAAGGCCGCAGAGGCTGTTGAAAAATCTCATGTTGCAAATGAAGCTCTGCAGCGAATCCGTGATGCGATTCAGCAGATTAGTGATATGAATATTCAAATCGCTTCCGCCGCTGAAGAGCAGAGTCTGGTTGCGGAAGAAATAAACAATAACATGGTGAAAATTAAAGATATCAGTGGCGAAGTTGCAGAGTCGGCGAAAGGTGCCAGTCATGCAACGCAATCACAGGTAGATAAAGTTCATCAGCAGGAAAAGATTCTGAATCAATTTATTGTTTAATCTTCGGATCGCGTTATGTGATTAGAATAATGCCAGCCGCTTCAGGCTGGCATTTCATCCGATGGGTCAGGCGAAGTAATCCAGAACAACCTGATGGTGATCCTTGGTTTTAAACTTATTGAAGACGTGTTCAATCACCCCTTCTTCATTAATCAGAAAGCTGATTCGATGCAGACCATCGTATACTTTCCCCATGAACTTTTTCTCTCCCCAGACACCAAACGCTTCTGCGACCTGATGGTCTTCATCTGAGAGCAATGTGAAATTCAGGTTGTCCCGTTCGATGAATTTACCCAGACGTTTTACCGGATCGATACTAACCCCTAAAATGACGACGTTTTTGGCGTCAAGTTCAGTTTTAACATCCCGGAGTCCCTGAGCCTGAACTGTACAACCCGGAGTCATTGCTTTCGGATAAAAGTAAAGCAGCACTTTCTTTCCCCGGAAATCACTCAGACTCACTGAATGACCATCTTGATCAGGAAGTGAAAAATGAGGAGAAGGTGTACCTGCTTGTAATGGATTCATGATATTTCCTTTCGTCGGCTATACGTTTTTTTATTTCGATTACCCGGGTTTTTATACCTTGAGACTAAAAGAGACTCAAGTCAGATGGGAAGTAAAGCAGAGACTTGGATATATTCATCTGTTTTACTCAAATAAGAGAACTTATTCACTTGTGTTTTTCAGTATCATTACAGTACCATGCACTAAGATTCAACTTATGGAGAAAGACATGTTTTCTGGAAGTATAGTCGCATTAATCACCCCTTTTAATAGCGATGGAGAAGTAGACTACGGAAGTCTCAAAAGATTGGTAGATTTTCATGTGGATGCTGGAACCGATGCGATTGTTTCCGTCGGTACGACCGGAGAATCTGCAACACTCAGTATTGAAGAGCATGTCAAAGTTGTATCGAAAACAGTCGAGTATGCACAGGGCCGTATTCCCGTGATTGCCGGGACCGGAGCAAACGCGACCCATGAGTCTCTGACGTTCAGCCGCCTATTGTGTAATACAGGGATTTCCGGTTTTTTGAGTGTAACGCCATATTATAACAAACCGACTCAGGAAGGCTTATATCTCCACTATAAGGCAATTGCAGAAGAGACGGATATTCCACTGATCCTGTATAACGTACCGGGCCGGACTGCTGTCGACATGCAACCTGAAACTGTTGCACGTTTATCTGAAGTAAAAAATATTGTCGGCATCAAGGATGCGACTGGTGATTTAAGCCGGGTTGCGAAACACCGTGAACTTTGCGGAGAAGATTTTGTCTTATTGAGCGGTGATGATGCAACCGGACTGGAGTTTATTAAACTGGGTGGTCAGGGTGTAATTTCCGTTACCAATAACATTGCGGCAGCTGCAATGGCGCAGATGGTTCATCTTGCTCTGGATGGTCAGTTTGATGCCGCGGAAGCGATCAATGAAAAGCTGATGGCTCTGCATAAAGGTCTTTTTGTTGAATCCAGCCCAATTCCTGTTAAGTGGGCAGCTCATAAAATGGGACTGATAGATGAAGGTCAACTGCGTTTGCCGATGACAGTATTGTCTGAATCGAAGCAACCGACAGTAGAGCAGGCAATGATTGCCGCAGGATTATTGTAGGCTGTTGCTGTTGATTACCGGAAATATTGTTTCGGTCGCATGATTGATTGTTGTACCGGGGCTTCGCCTCGGTTTTTCGTGTAGGAGTATGAATGAAATTTTTGCATCAGCTGGTTTTTAGTTCACTGGCTGTATTAATGATATCTGCATGTTCTGATGGTGCACTGAAGCGGCGAACGGCGGAAGGAGATTTTGAGTATCTGGATTCGAAATTATCTACAGCCTGGAAAATGCCTCAGGATGCAGAATTACAGTTGTACCATGATTATGATATTCCAGCCGGAAATTATCAGGGAGCTTTAGGTGAGCAGGTTGATATTCGTCCTCCTCAGTCTGTGTTGACTCTGATTCCCGGTGTACGGATTGACAGTGGAAAGAATCGTATTATTTTCTGGACGGTAAAACCGCAACTTGCCGATCAAATCTGGCATGTTATTGCTCAGTTTCTGGAACAGCATCAGGTCGCCCGTTCGCAAAGTTCGGCATCAATGGTCGAGACTTCTTGGGTTACATGGGCTGAAGAAGATGAAGTGTCTCCGGTGAAAACCCGATATCGCTATACCCGCTTACAGCAGAAAAACCAATATGGTGTACAGGTGTCTCTGGTAGACATGCAGCATAGCGGTACTGAAGACGAAGCTCTTTACAATCAGGATCGTTATACCGTGATGATGGCTAACGCCATTACCACAAGCTATGATCGTCAGGCTCAGGAAGATGCAGCCAGAAAATCCCGCCAGATGGCGCAACAGATTGCGGTTGCTATGGGGACGGATCGTAGTGGTCTGCCGGTTGTGATTGCCAGAACATCATACGACAATATGTGGCAACGTTTGTCAGACTCTCTGAGTCAGGTCGGTTTCCATATTGATGGGCGGAATCGTTCTCAAGGGACAATAAAAGCAAAATTCAGTCAGCCGGATGATGAGGTTTGGCAATCTCTCGGGGTTAAACCTATCTCTCTGGACAATCGTACGTATACGTTATTATTAGGGGATTTGGGAAACCGGACTTCTATCAATATTACTGACGGGGATGACAAGCCGGTTGCTGAAGAGAAGCTAAAAGAATTTGCTGCGGCACTATCGGCTCTGTTTCAGTGATTTATTCACAATCTGAGGTTACAAAAGGGATGATTATTCATCCCTTTTTTTTATTTCTTGCTGATGTTTTTTATCTAATTCAATTAAGCGGTCCAAATCGTTTTCTTTTTTCCCTTTAAATGAATCAAGATTTTTTGGGGTCAGATATTTGAAAGCCGCAATGTTTCCGACAAGGATGCTGATTACAATAATGATGATAAACCAGGGAGACGTCAGAAATTCCATATTTATGCCTTGTCCTGATAGATATTGATGACAAATTGAGTGTAGATAGTATTGATCAGTTTTTGAATACTGTTTTTTCCGTTTATCGGTTCATCGGCTAATGTCTGGAGTATGACTTCAGGTGACATCAGACTTAAACATTGTGTTGCAACATGGTAGTGGCTGATATGCCATGGTTCTGCTGAAACACCGCCTTGATCTCGCTGATAAGGAAGGAAAAAACCGAACTGGGAGAGGTTTTCATGTAGCCACATGGAAAATCTGGCCTGATGACCTGACTGATATTCCCAAGGTTCCAGACACAGACTTTCTCCCGGAGGCAGAGCTGCCCGATCGTAAACATCAAAGTCAGTCCCCCAATGATGTCGGCTGGCTCCCGGAAGTGCTGACCAGCGCAGGATAGCCAGAACTTTTTCTGGCTCTGGCATGTTCTGAGTGTCGATAGGATGACTCTGTGAATCAAGTATTGGCAGTTCTCCTGAGAATTTACGATTCCAGATCGAGAGCTGCTTCCGGAAATCCCGGAATCCGCTGGCAATCTGTAAGTGAAATCCAGCCTGATTGGCTGCTTGCTTTAGTGCAAAAAAATCTTTGGCAATATCTTGATGCATCAGAAACGTTTTTGTATCGACAAGATATTCCCGCAGATGTAGTTCACTTTTTCCGGTCAATTGCTCAGGAGTCATATTATGATGCCAGCAGATTTCTTAACACTTGTTGATACATGTCCGTCAGTTTCTCAAGATCAGGAATACTAACGCATTCATTCACTTTGTGAATTGTTGCGTTTACCGGACCAAGTTCAACGACCTGAGCTCCCATCTGTGCAATGAAACGGCCATCGGAAGTTCCTCCTGTTGTCAGCAGTTCCGGTTCCTTATGGTTTATCTGGCTGACGGATTTTGTTACTGCATCCACAAGGCTTCCGGCTTCGGTCAGGAACGGTTTGCCGTTTAATGTCCATTTTAGATCGTAGTCCAGTCCGTGGGCATCAAATGTAGAATGAACCCGGCGTTGGATCTCTTCTGCTGTCAGTTCGGTGCTGTAGCGGAAGTTGAACTGAACATGGAATTCACCCGGAATGACATTTGATGCGCCGGTTCCAGCATGAATATTCGGGATCTGGAAACTGGTTGGCGGGAAGAATTCATTTCCTTCATCCCACGTGACAGCAGCAAGTTCGGTCAGAGCGGGAAGGGCCTGATGAACCGGATTGTTGGCTAAATGAGGATAAGCAACATGTCCCTGAGTTCCTTTGACGACCAGTTCACCGGTCAGTGAACCCCGGCGGCCATTTTTGACGACATCACCGATTGAATGGGTGCTGGATGGCTCACCGACAATACACATATCGATCGGTTCATTGCGTGCCATCAGGGTTTCAACGACCCGGGTTGTTCCGTTGATAAATGGTCCTTCTTCATCGGACGTAATCAAAAATGCGATAGAGCCCTGATGATCCGGATGCTGTTCAAGAAAACGTTCAACAGCAACAATCATGCAGGCGAGTGAGCCTTTCATGTCAGCCGCGCCCCGGCCATGCAAATAATCATCAATGACCGTGGGTTCAAATGGTGGAGTATGCCATAACTCTTCTTTTCCTGCCGGGACGACATCAGTATGTCCGGCGAAGGCAAACAGTGGCGCCTGATGGCCTCTTCGCGCCCAGAAGTTTGTGGTATCTTCGAACACCATGATCTCAACCTCAAAGCCAAGTGCTTTGAGTCGCTCTATCATTAAGTCCTGACATCCGGCGTCTTCAGGGGTGACTGAACGACGGCGAATTAAATCTTTTGCAAGGGTGAGTACTGGACTATCGCTCATCCATTTGTTCCTTTCTATGAAAAAATCGTGGTGTATTGTTCCGGAGAAAAACCGAGGTGGAAAGTTTTATCAACCATTAGAATCGGGCGTTTGATCATCGCCGGGTATTCAATTAGCAGGCTGACTGCCGTTGTACTGTTCAGGTTTTCTTTCTGTTCCTGTGTCAACTGTCTATAGGTGGTTCCACGTTTATTCAACACATTTTCCCAACCTAAAGCCTGACAAAACTCCTGCACCAGTTCGGGATCGATGCCGTCTTTTCGGTAATCGTGAAAACGGTATTCAATATTTTCAGCATCCAGCCACCGGCGTGCTTTTTTTATCGTATCGCAGTTGGGGATGCCATAAAGCGTTATTGTCATATGATTCCTCAAATCAGAGAAGGCTGAGAGCAGCATCGTAGCAGGAAGTTGATGCGGTGACAAAATCCCTGTCATCATCAGCGTGATTGGGTATCAGGGATTTTTGCGCATCTGGTGACAGATAAAAATGAAGTTATTGATCGAACGCAACACTCTTTGTGTGAAAACCGAAATAATGGGTTGGCACATGAATAGGAGGTGTCAATGGAATTGAGTCCTGTTTTTGCAAGAAGGCTCTATTTAGCCTACTTGGTTGAAAATTTAGACAGGCCAAATGTCCCCAGATTGATTGAACATACCGGGTGGCCGCGTCGCACGATACAGGATGTGTTGAAAGCATTACCGGGTATAGGTATTCAGTTAATGTTTATTCAGGACGGGAGACGACATAATGATGGATATTATCGGTTGTCCGATTGGGGGCCGTTTGATAGTCAGTGGATCGTTGAGCGTCAGGATGATATAGCCTCAAGTCTGGGGAAATGAGGTTCAGTCGTGTGGAAGTCAGAAAGCCAGGTTGTTCTGGCTTTTGCTTTCTCTGTTCAGATACATTTTGCTCAGGAGTGTGTTTGTGTCAGTACCCACTGTATAGCAAACAATCCCCATCCAATAGCGGCAAGTATCCACGGAACGGCTGGTTTTAAGCTGTTTGTTGTCTTCTCTGGGGAGGCTAATGTGTTCGGGTGTGTGCTTTCCTGCTCTGTCTGAGTTTGTTGTCTTTTCTCTTTTTCCCGCTTCTTTTTCTCTTTGTCAGTTTGGCGCTGCTTTTCTTTCTGCTGCTTTTTATAAAGGGTGATTCCTTTCTCAATCCCCTGAGCAATAATTTTAGTCTGTTCTTTCGTTTGCCCGGGTTTTTGTGTTGCTTTCGCGATATTCATTGCTTCGGTCTTGGTTTGTTCTGAAGGAGGTGATACTTTTTTCATGCTTCGTTCAGCCTGTATTATCGATAGGTATATACCCAAGTGACTTCAAGATACAGTTTCAGTGAACTCGCCCTTCGGGAGTGCATCTTGAAGTTACTTGGGTATAAGTTAACGAAAGTTACCGACAGACTCAATTTTTGTTCGTCAATTTGATATACACGTACCCAAGTAACTGAAACTGCAACTTAATGTTATTTGGGTATACTATGTGAGTAATGACAACTACATAATCAGGGATCTTTTATGTCTCATCCTCAAACTGCAATTTTGCCAGAGGCTGGCCCATTCGCACTCTATGCCATTTTTAAAGTCAATCAGGAAGCAGCATCGGTACTGCATCAGTTACAGCTTTTACCTAAACTGGCAGAAGCTCTGAATGAATCTCAGCCTGGTGCTGATGTTTCTTTGTCCATCGCATTCAGCCGTCGCTTCTGGGAACGACTTGATGTGACTTTACCGCCGGAGCTGGTGGATTTCACTCCTTTAGGAAGTGGCGACACGATCGCTCCTGCTACAGAAGCTGACTTTTTGATTCATGTCCACAGTCAGCGTCATGATCTGCTGTTTTATCTGCTACGCAAGTTTATGAGTCATGTTGCCGAATGGGTTGATGTCGTTGATGAAACCTATGGCTACCGTTTTCTGGATGCTCGGGATATGACGGGATTCATCGATGGCACTGAAAATCCGAAAGATGAGAAACGCCAGGCGGTCGCATTAATTAGTGATGGAGAATTTGCCGGGGGCAGTTATGTGATGATGCAGCGGTTTGTCCATAACTTACCGGCATGGGAAAGACTGAATATTTCTGCCCAGGAAAAAGTTTTTGGCAGAACCAAAGAAGATTCTGTCGAGTTAGATGATGTTCCGGCTGCATCTCATGTTGGACGAGTCGATCTGAAAGAGAATGGTCAGGGGCTGAAGATTCTCAGACATAGTCTCCCTTATGGAACGGTCAGTGGTGATCATGGTTTACTGTTTATTGCTTATTGCCACACTCTGCATAACTTTCAGGCGATGCTGAATAGTATGTATGGTGAGAGCGATGGCAAAACCGATCAGATGTTACGCTTCACCCGGGCCGTCTCCGGGGCTTATTTCTTCGCTCCTTCGGCCGGAATGTTACAGTCACTTATTATGAAATAAGTGTAGTAATTATTGTATAAATTGTGACCGGACCAGAGCGTCCGGTTTTTTTAGCTAAAGATATCACTGAAAACACCGATAGGGGGGAAATCCTGAGTGATTTAGGTGAATTTATGGCAATTACAGTCAATACCAATATTTCGGCATTGCTGGCCCAGCACTACGTGAATCAGGCTAATAATGCCTGGTCACAGGCGATGGAGCGTTTGTCTTCCGGTTATCGTATCAATCATGCAAAAGATGATGCGGCTGGATTGCAGATTTCGAATCGCCTGAGCACACAAATGCGGGGATTAGATGTTGCAGTCAGGAATGCGAATGATGGTATTTCTATTATGCAGACCGCGGAAGGCGCGATGCAGGAGAGTACTTCATTACTACAGCGTATGCGGGATCTGGCACTGCAATCGGCTAATGGCTCTAACTCCAAAGCCGATCGGCAGGCGTTACAGGAAGAATATGTCGCTCTGAATGATGAGCTAAACCGAATTGCAGAGACAACTTCGTTTGGTGGCAGAAAGTTACTGAATGGAACTTTTGGCACCTCTTCTTTTCAGATTGGAGCCAGTTCCGGTGAAGCGGTACAACTTTCCTTAAGTAATATGCGAACGGATACGCTGGACATGGGAGGGTTTAGCTATTTATCTGTCAGAGTGCCTCCGCCCGGCTGGCAGGTTCAGCCGGAGCAGAATCAACTCACAATGCGTTTCGTTGATGCCAGTGGTGAAGAGCGACAAATCGATATTGAAGCAAAACGAGGCGACGATATCGAGCAGTTAGCTACCTATATTAACGGTCAGACTGATTTGGTTTCAGCCTCGGTCAATGAACGGGGACAGCTCCAGATTTTTATGGCGGGTAAAGAAACGTCCGGGACGATTGATTTCAGCGGTTCTCTCGCCAGTGAATTGCAGATGGAAGTCATGGGCTATGAATCGGTCGCGAATCTCAACATTTCTCAGGCCGGAGGTGCTCAGAGAGCAGTCTCTGTACTGGATACTGCTTTATCGTTTGTTGATAAGAACCGGGCTGAACTCGGTGCGTTTCAGAATCGTTTCGGCCATGCAATTCAGAATTTAGATAACATCCATGAAAATCTGTCTGCTTCCAGAAGCCGCATCCGGGACACGGATTATGCACGGGAAGCGACCCAGAATATGAAGCAGCTTATTTTACAGCGGGTCAGTATGTCGATTCTGGCTCAGGCTAAGAGGCAACCCAATATGGCTTTATATTTATTAAGATAGTGAAGTTTTGAGATAGTGAAGGTGTATTGAGTTTAGCAATATGCCCTGAGGCAACTTGTTGTGCCTGAAGTGAAACAGATGCAATTCTGTGTCGCTCTGACAGCGCTTATGGTCTTACATTGAATGTATGGACCTGTGTTGCTTTATCCCGATTCCGTCATTTTCACGGAAACGGTATCCTGAAGCTATGGGAATACAATACGAAATAATGATAGGTAGCCGGAAGCGGAAAACCGTGTAATCCGACATCAAAGTAAATATGCAGGTACTGCTTATGCTGAATGACTGAAAATAGAGAAACGTTCGTTATCGTCCGAATCAAGGAAGCCTTTAGCAAAAAATGCAGTGAATTTGATCCTTTGCTCATTCCTTGCTCCATTTTCTTTTTTATCAAAAAAAATCTAAAAAAATACTTAAGGTTTTTCCATTGACGTCGTTAATAAAAGTAACTTTGAGAGAGCTACTTGGTTTTCCGAGACGTCGGAAACCGGAAACATCGGAAAATCAATTGGAGAAGTCATCATGGCAGTAAATGTAAACACAAACGTATCAGCAATGACCGCACAACGTTACCTGAACGCGGCAACTAAAGCCCAAAATACATCAATGGAACGTTTATCATCTGGCTTTAAAATTAATAGTGCTAAAGATGATGCAGCGGGTTTGCAAATTTCTAACCGCTTAAGTGCTCAGAGTCGTGGGTTAGGGGTCGCCGTACGTAACGCAAACGATGGTATCTCTATTGCTCAAACTGCTGAAGGGGCGATGAACGAAACTACCAACATTCTGCAACGTATGCGTGATTTGTCACTGCAATCAGCGAATGGTTCAAACTCTAAATCAGAACGGGTTGCAATCCAGGAAGAAGTTACAGCATTGAATGATGAACTGAACCGGATTGCAGAAACAACATCTTTTGGTGGTAACAAACTATTAAATGGTACTTTCCAGACTAAATCATTCCAGATTGGTGCTGACAGTGGTGAAGCCGTGATGCTGAACCTGAGAGATATGCGTAGTGACAATCAACAAATGGGTGGTACCAGTTACGTCGCCGAAAATGGTCAGAATAAAGACTGGTCTGTTCAAGCCGGACAAAATGACCTCCAGATCAATCTGGTTGATAAAGATGGACAAGAACAGACTATCGCTATCTCAGCCAAAGCTGGTGATGATATCGAAGAACTTGCAACATACATCAACGGTCAGACAGATGTGGTAAATGCCTCTGTTGATCAGGATGGTAAACTGCAAATCTTTGCCGGTAACAATAAAGTTAATGGTGAAGTCTCATTTGGTGGTGCATTAGCCGGTGAGCTGGGTCTTGGTGAAGGTGATAATGTAACGGTTGATACCATTGATGTCACCAGTATCGGCGGAGCACAACAATCTGTCGCAATCATCGACTCTGCACTGAAATATGTAGATAGTCACCGTGCTGAACTGGGTGCATTCCAGAATCGTTTCGAGCATGCAATCAGTAACCTGGATAACATCAATGAAAATGTGAATGCATCGAAGAGCCGGATCAAAGATACCGACTTTGCGAAAGAAACCACTGCATTGACCAAGTCTCAGATTCTGTCACAGGCATCAAGCTCTATTCTGGCACAGGCCAAGCAGGCGCCAAACTCAGCATTAAGCTTGCTTGGATAAGGTTTCAGCAGAAAAATCAATCTCAGTTAAAAATCCAGCTTCGGCTGGATTTTTTTGTATTCAGGATCAGTGAATCAGGGACGGGTAAATTTTAAGCAGATCACATTTTTTACACGATAAGCACATTAAATAAAAAAAAATTAAAAATTTCCTAAAGGATATAGATGCCTCGCCGTTAACAGGATCGAGAGAAATGAGATGTGCGGAAGTGAGGTGAGAGACACGGAAGCGCATCAACTGTCCGTTAAAGGAGATCAATATGCCAATTAGTGTAAATACCAATATATCGGGGATGACCGCGCAGCGTTATTTGAATAATGCTGCGGACGGTGCTCAAAAATCGATGGAGCGGCTGTCTTCCGGCTATCGTATTAATAGTGCGAAGGACGATGCTGCCGGTATGCAGATTTCGAACCGCTTAACCTCACAAAGTCGTGGGTTGGATATGGCGGTCAGAAATGCCAACGATGGGATTTCAATTGCCCAAACTGCTGAAGGGGCAATGAATGAGACCACATCGATTTTGCAGCGGATGAGAGACTTGTCACTGCAATCTTCCAATGGTTCTAACTCGAGTTCGGAGCGTAAAGCTATTCAGGAAGAAGTTTCGGCTTTGAATGATGAACTGAACCGGATCGCAGAAACCACATCTTTTGGTGGTAACAAGCTTCTGAATGGTAGCTTTGGTAGTAAATCTTTCCAGATCGGTGCCGATTCCGGTGAAGCTGTTTCTTTAACTATGGGTAATATGCGTTCTGATACAGCCGATATGGGTGGTCGGGCATATGTTGCTGAAGAAGGTAAAACGTCAGATTGGAGAGTCTCTTCTGGCGCAACTGATCTCACCTTGAGTTATACTAATAAACAAGGAGAAGCACAGGAATTGACTATTAATGCGAAGGCTGGCGACGATCTGGAAGAAGTCGCTACCTACATTAACGGACAAAATGGAGATATTCAGGCTTCTGTTGCTGAAGGCGGCAAATTGCAGTTATTTGCTTCTTCACAGAGAGTGACCGGAGATGTCTCTGTTGGTGGTGGACTGGGATCTGAAATTGGTTTTGGTGCAGGGCAGGATATAACTGTTCAGAGTGTTGATGTCTCAACTGTCGGTGGTTCCCAACTGGCTGTTTCTGTTATTGATGGTGCACTGAAGTCTGTCGATAGTCAGCGTGCATCTTTAGGGGCATTCCAGAACCGTTTCGGACATGCAATCAGTAACCTTGAAAACATCAACGAAAACGTGAATGCATCACGGAGTCGGATTAAAGATACTGACTATGCAAAAGAAACAACGCAGATGACCAAGTCTCAAATTCTGCAGCAGGCAAGTACTTCGGTACTGGCTCAGGCGAAGCAGGCTCCATCTGCAGCTCTTAGTCTATTGGGGTAATCGATGGACTATTTTGAGCTTGGGGTCAAAGTAGTCTAACGATTTGAACCCAATGAGGTGGAAGGGAGATTGTTATGGAAGTTTCATCCTACACATCGAACATCCAGCCTTACGGCTCACAAAATGGCACTAAAATTGCTTCAGAGAATGATAGTGATAGTGCAAGAAGTGTTTCTGTGAATAAAGAAGCAGAACGTATGGACAAACTTGCCGAAGATGTGAAAGAGCGGCAAGCCGATTCCGCTCAGGCAGTAGAAAAACTGTCAAAAGAGCGGAAGCGCATTAACGAAGAACAGCGAGCCAAAGTGATGGAGCAGATGCATGAATTTGTTTCTTCACTAAATAAAGGTTTATCGTTTCGGGTTGATGAAGAGTCCGGACGGGATGTGGTGACGATTTACGAAGCCGATACCGGTGATGTTATCCGTCAGATTCCGGAAGAAGAGATACTTGTTGTCTTGCGACGCTTGGCCAGAGACCAGGAACATCGGTCCGGTCTTCTGATGACCAAAGTGTAACGTTATTTTTGAGGTGATTGGATGAGTCTGGGCCCGGTAGGGATGAATTCTGGCATGGATATAAATGCCATGGTCAGCAAGATTGTCGATTCGGAGCGTGTTCCCAAGCAGCAACGGATCGATAGTCAGCGGACGCAGAATAATGCCAGTATTAGTGCCTACGGCCGACTCAGGGAGTCGCTGGATACGATGAAAACGCTGATGACGAACTTTCGTCAGAAAGAGGCGTTTGCATTACGAAAAGTTGATACGACCAATGAAAGTGTCGTATCAGCAACAGCGACGACGGATGCTATTGCAGGAAGATACGCTATCGATGTGTTGCAGCTTGCTCAAAGCCACAAGGTCGCATCTAACGTTTTTGCGGAAGATACGAAATTTGGGCCGGGTAAGCTGCATATTTCGTTAGGGAATCGTAGTTTTTCGGTTGATGTTCAATCGGATTCCCGCCTGAAAGATGTGGTCAATGGTATTAACTCTGCTAAGGGAAATCCGGGAGTCCGGGCTTCTGTCATCAATGATATCAATGGTCCTCGTCTTATTGTCGCTGCAAACCAGTCCGGCGAGGAAAATAAGATACAGATTCATTCGGACGCACCGAAGGGAAGTACTTTAAAACAGCTAGAATATAAAACGCTTGAACAACGTGTGAAAGACTTAGAAAAGGCACGTTCTCAGGCTCAGCAACTCATTACACCCCTCACTCCTGAACAACAGAAAATCGCCGGAAAAGTTGCAGAGAAATTAGAAACTGCAGCCCGGGCGGTTGATCAGTCTGTTGCCGACGAAATCCGTCAGGCTGCTGAAAAGGCACAATCCGACGGTTCAACTGCTGGCGAATTACCGGATACAGCGGTTAGTGCAGTTGCGGATGCCGCCAAAAAAGCACAGGATTACGTTCGGCCGGAAGAGCGCATTCCCGGTTGGAGTGAAACTGCATCCGGAACACTGCTAGATTCTTATCAGGAGCCGGAAGCAGAACTGGATCAGAGTGCTATTGATAAATCGGGAGATGTTCCGGGGTGGTCAAATACAGCTTCGGGAACATTATACGATTCATATGTCACTCCTAAAGAAGCTCAGGCAAAACTTCGGGATAAGTTATCTCAGGAAGAAGCTGAAATTGAATCCGCAGTGCGTTCCGGTGCAATGACACCAGAAGAAGCGAAAGCACAGGAACGTGCGAAACTTTCTCCTGAAGAGCGGGCTTATATTGAGAATATTGAAAAAGTACAGTCTGAGCTGCAAGCTGCTCAGGATGCTTTTGACGCTTATCAGGGTATGTCTGAAGTTCAGGCTGCTCAGGATGCGAAAGTGATGCTGGATGGTGTCGCGACCCTTTCAAGCAACAATAATGTTATTGAAAATGCGATTGATGGTGTTGACCTGACCGTAAAAGGGAAAACCAAATCCAATCAGCCTCCGGCAGAAATCGATATTGAGTATGACCGGGATACGGTCAGAGATGATATTCATCAATTTGTCGATTCATACAATCAGTTTTATCAACTGTCCAAAGAATTATCAAATGTCGATCCGCAAACCGGAGAAGCAGGTCCGCTAGCCGGTGATAGTGTGGTCCGCAATGCGGATTCCCGTTTGAAACGAGTTTTCTCTTCCCAGATCCGTCAGGCTCCGGAAAATCTGAAAAGTCTGACAGAATTTGGTATTACAACGACCCGGCAGGGAACGTTGGAAATAAATGAAGATATGCTGACCCGGCAACTGAATAACAACTTTGATAAGCTCGGTGATTTTTTTGGCGGACGGGACGGTTTCGCGAAAAGGGTTGAAGATGCGATTCAGAACATGACGGGTGTAACCGGTTCTCTCCGTACCCGGGAGAACAGTATGGTTGAGCAGAATCGTCGTCTGGATGGTGATCAGGAGTCACTGAATCGCCGTATGGATACGTTAGAACAGCGTACTCACGATAAATTTCTGGCAATGCAGGATGCAACAAGCAAGATGCAGAGCCAGCTTTCAGGTATGATGAACGCATTAGGTCCGTCAAATGGATGATAACTTGAATCGGCTAAGTGATCTTGATCACGAAATTGATGAATTACTTCAGGCTGAAGAAATAAACACTGAAGTAATTCATCAGTTAGTCGATAAAAGGGATCAGATATTGCAGGTATTGATTCAGGAAGCGTCAGAAAATCAACAGTTCTTGCGTTCTGAGTCGTGGCAGCATGCAATTAAGCGTACCCAACGACTTGTTGAAGAGATGCAACTGAAAACATCAGGTATCGGGAAATCATTACAAAAGTACCGGTATGGAAATAAATCTGTTCAGCAGTACAAGAAGTTTTTATGAAAGAGGAAGACTATGCGTGGTTCTTTACAGGCTTACAAAAAAGTATCAGTGGACAGCCAGCTCAGTGCGGCCTCACCGCATAAAGTCGTACAGATGCTGATGGCTGGAGCGATCGAGCGCCTGATACAAGCTAAAGCGGCAATGATACAAGGTAATATCCCTGTCAAAGGTGAACGTTTAGGCAAAGCCTTGGATATTGTTATTAGTTTGCGTAGCTGCTTATCTATGGATGATGGTGGCGATATTGCCAGAAATCTGGACCAGCTTTATGAGTTTGTTATTACCCAGATAACTCAGGCCAACCATCTCAATGAACCTCAATTGCTTGATGATGTGATTGATATCATTCGGGAAATTAAATCCGCGTGGGATCAGATTCCCGCAGAATATCATCATCTCACTTCATCTGAAGTAGGAATGTAAGTTTATTGGAAGCATCTCACTCAATCGACGATTGAGTGCTGCTTCGTATTGCCATATTTTTTGAATTCAATAGAATAGAAGCCACTATCACTATAGATTAGTGGCTTTTTTGTTGCTGGTGGTTTGAATTTTTGTCTATTGTTTATCTAGAGAGCTGGTGAATGAACTGCTCCTCAAATCATAAAAATAGGAATTCAACAGTAACAATAACCTAATGGATGAAGGCAAATATACTTACCTATGCAAGGTTTAGCGAAACTGCTCGTGATTGAGGATGATCCTGCGATTCGCCGGCAAATCAGTATTATTTTGGATTTTGTGGGTGAACCCTGTGAGGTGATCGAGTCGTCTCAGTTTGAGCAGATTGATTGGTCTGCAATATGGGCCGGTTTTATTTTAGGCTCATTCAATGATGGACATCTTACCGATACGCTTCAGGGGCGGTTAAAGGATGTTAGTCATATTCCACTGCTGATGATGGATCAACAGCCTTATTCTCTGGAATCTTTCTCCAATTATGTTGGAGAACTTGATTTCCCGCTCAATTACCCTCAACTGACCGAAGCGTTGCGGCACTGTAAAGATTTCTTAGGCCGGAAGGGCATTTCTGTTTTTGCTTCCGGACGTAAAAATACGCTATTTCGAAGTCTGGTCGGGCAAAGTTCAGGTGTTCAGGAAGTCCGTCATTTGATTGAACAGGTTTCCGGCACGGATGCGAATGTACTGATTCTGGGTGAATCCGGCACAGGGAAAGAAGTGGTCGCCCGCAATGTACACTACCATTCACCGCGACGTAACGGGCCTTTTGTTCCGATTAACTGTGGCGCCATCCCGGCTGACTTGCTGGAAAGTGAGCTTTTCGGGCATGAAAAAGGTGCTTTTACCGGCGCATTGACGGCCCGGAAAGGCAGGTTTGAACTGGCGGAAGGCGGAACTTTATTTCTGGATGAAATCGGTGATATGCCGATGGCGATGCAGGTGAAGTTGTTACGTGTATTGCAAGAGCGTTGTTTTGAGCGAGTAGGAGGCAATACGACAATTAAAGTCAATGTCCGGGTCATTGCCGCAACACACCGTAATCTGGAGTCGATGATCGATAAAGAATCGTTCAGGGAAGACCTTTATTACCGTTTGAATGTGTTTCCGATTGAAATGCCGGCTCTGAAAGAACGTAAAGACGATATTCCGTTGTTGATACAGGAATTGCTGACGCGAATGGAGTCGGAAGGCGCTTCGCCGATATGCTTTACGCCAAGAGCGGTTCATTCCCTGATGGAACACGACTGGCCGGGCAATGTCCGGGAACTGGCGAATCTGGTTGAACGGATGATCATTCTTTATCCTAACAGTCTGGTTGATGTTAATCATTTGCCAACCAAATATCGCTACAGCGATATTCCTGAATTCCAGCCGGAAGTGAGTCGTTTCAGTAGTATTGAAGAGCAGGAACGTGATGTTTTAGCTGATATTTTTTCAGAGGATTTTCAACTGAGCGATGTTGAACAGGAACTAATGAATCATGTTAATGCACCTCAGTCACTCCCACCGGAAGGAGTTAATCTGAAAGAGTTACTGGCTGAGCTTGAAGTCAATTTGATCAATCAGGCGTTGGATGCTCAGGATGGTGTTGTTGCCCGTGCCGCCGATATGTTGGGAATGCGCAGAACGACATTGGTTGAGAAAATGAAGAAGTACAATATGAATCGCTAGCGTCAGAAAATAGTCAATATATTGTCATTTGTTTTTTGTTTGTACTTAATTTATTGAATTTTTTACATAAAATGGCCTGGAACGCTTCTTGCTTTCAGGCTATTGTTGTTTTGACAGAACAGAAAACCAATATGCAAGAATCTCAGGCTCAGACACAACTTTCTCATCTTGATTCTATCGAGGATCAGGTTGAGCGATATAAACAGGTACTTGATGTCATGCCTGCCGGCGTTATTTTGCTGGATACTCAGGGAATTGTTCGGGAGGCAAATCCTGAAGCGGTCCGGTTACTGGAAGTCCCGTTGGTCGGTGAGCGGTGGTATGCTGTGATTCAGGCTGCCTTTGCGCCAAAAGAAGATGACGGACACGAAATTTCTCTGCGCAATGGGCGGAAAGTCCGCTTAGCTATTTCTGCTTCATCAACCGGTCAGTTGATATTAATTACCGATTTAACTGAGACTCGTCTGCTTCAGGCTCGGGTGAGTGACTTACAGCGGCTCTCTTCGCTGGGACGGATGGTCGCTTCACTGGCTCACCAGGTTCGTACGCCGCTATCCAGTGCCATGTTGTATGCATCAAACCTTGCTGCACCTCATCTACCTAATGCAACACGCGAACGTTTTCAAACCAAGTTGATGGATCGGCTGCATGATTTGGATAAGCAGGTGAACGATATGTTGTTGTTTGCCAAAGGAGGCGATAATAAAGTCGTTAAACCTTTTACACTTGATGAACTGGTCCGGGAATTTTATCCGATGGTGGAAACAGCAATACAAAGCCATCAGATCGACTATGGGCAGGAGGTCGAGCAACCGGAAATTTCTCTTTTAGGAAATCCGAATGCGATTGCTTCTGCATTGAGCAATTTGGTGATGAATGCGATTCAGAACACGGGGAAAGGCGCTCAGATCGATGTCTTTTTCCGTCCGGTTCAGGGGGTGCTGAAAATTTCGGTGCAGGATAACGGGCCGGGAATTCCCGAATCAATGCAAAATAAAATTATGGAGCCTTTTTTTACGACACGTTCTCAGGGAACGGGTCTGGGGCTCGCGGTTGTCCAGATGGTTTGTCGTGCACACGACGGGCATCTTGAATTGATTTCTGAAGAAGGAGATGGTGCGTGTTTCACGATGTGCATTCCTCTGGAACGGACGGTTTCTCATGAGAATTCAGAGACAGGAGAGTAATCATGGCTCAGAGCAAAGTACTGATTGTTGAAGATGATGAAGGTTTACGTGAAGCATTAGTGGATACCTTAGCTCTGGCCGGTTATGAGTGGGTCGAAGCTGATTGTGCCGAAGAGGCTTTGGTTAAACTGAAAACAGAGTCTGTAGATATTGTTGTTTCTGATGTGCAGATGGCCGGTATGGGCGGACTGGCATTGTTGCGTAATATCAAACAGCATTGGCCAAACCTTCCGGTTCTGCTTATGACTGCTTATGCCAATATTGAAGATGCCGTTGCTGCAATGAAAGAAGGTGCCATCGACTATATGGCAAAGCCATTTGCGCCTGAAGTCCTGTTGAATATGGTCAGTCGCTATGCGCCGGTCAAATCTGATGACAATGGTGATGCTGTTGTTGCTGATGAAAAGAGTGTGAAATTGCTGGCTTTGGCAGATAAAGTCGCCAAAACAGATGCGAACGTCATGATTCTGGGACCGAGTGGCTCTGGGAAAGAAGTGATGTCCCGCTACATCCATAATGCTTCCCAACGCAAGGACGGGCCTTTTGTTGCCATCAACTGTGCAGCGATTCCGGATAATATGCTGGAAGCAACGCTGTTCGGTTATGAAAAAGGCGCTTTTACCGGAGCGATTCAGGCTTGTCCCGGTAAATTTGAGCAGGCTCAGGGCGGAACTATTCTGCTCGATGAAATCAGCGAGATGGATTTGAATCTGCAGGCGAAGTTACTGCGGGTTTTACAGGAAAGAGAAGTCGAACGTCTGGGCAGTCGTAAAAGTATTCAACTGGATGTCAGGGTGCTGGCGACCAGTAACCGGGATTTAAAGACTTACGTTCAGGAAGGAAATTTCCGGGAAGATTTATATTATCGTCTGAACGTGTTTCCGATTTCCTGGCCAGCTCTGCGGGATCGGCAGGGTGATATTGAGCCTTTGGCGCAGCATCTGGTTGAACGAAATTGTAAAAAGCTGGGGATTGCCGTTCCTCGCATGATGCCTTCTGCTGTCGAAAAACTGCTGTCTTATCCGTGGCCCGGTAATGTTCGGGAACTGGATAATGTGATTCAGAGAGCGCTCATTCTGAGTGAAAACGGGAATATTGCCGAAGAG
Organism: Vibrio mangrovi; assembly: GCF_024346955.1. NCBI lineage: Bacteria > Pseudomonadati > Pseudomonadota > Gammaproteobacteria > Vibrionales > Vibrionaceae > Vibrio > Vibrio mangrovi. The sequence continues at coordinate 1,067,489 of NZ_AP024883.1, forward strand.
CATATTCTACTGGAAGGTGTCGACTGGAAAGATGCCGGAAGCCTTCAGAAACTGGTTGAAAATGATCGGCCTTTATCTGCTCCTGTATCGATCCCGACGCCTGAAGTACCGACTGTCAAAACAGTGGCTCAGAGCGAAGCTGTCAGAAATCAGTCAAGTATTTCTGATCTTGGCGGAGAACTGCGGGATCAGGAATACTCAATTATTCTCGAAACTTTGATTGCGTGTAAAGGCCGCCGGAAAGAGATGGCCGAGCGGTTGGGAATCAGTCCGAGAACATTACGTTATAAGCTGGCGAAGATGCGCGATGCGGGGATTGAAATCCCGGGTTAGGGTATTTATATCAAGTGGCACACTAATTGCTGGATAAGAGATAGACAACGATTATACGAGTCAAAGAATTGGCTATCAGAGGTACTTATGAGATTAGATGGATTACAAAGCGAAATGCAGTCGATGATACAGGAAGCTTCCGGTAAACCGTCGACACCAACCGGGCAGTCGGTGAGTGCTGATTTCGGGGACCTTCTTAGTAAAGCGATCAATAACGTTAACGGGTTACAACAGAATTCAAGCAATCTGCAAACCCGCTTTGACCGGGGAGATGAAGGTGTTTCCCTGTCTGATGTGATGATTGCACGGAATAAGGCAAGCGTTGCATTTGATGCGACAATCCAGGTTCGGAATAAGCTGGTTGATGCTTATAAAGAACTGATGAACATGCCGGTATAACTTGTAAGTAGTGTAGGTAAGCAACGTGGCCGAAGATAACCAATCGACAGACCTGACCCTGGCAGATGGTGGTGCACTTTCAGCAGATACTGATTTGCCGGTCGAACATCAGGATCCGGATTTAGATGAGAAGAGCGCATCTCGCTTTGATTTTGCAGTCGGAGATCTGGATCTGATTCGTCAGGTCGTTCTCGTCCTTTCCATCTCGATTTGTGTCGCTTTGATTATGATGCTGTTTTTCTGGGTGAAAGAACCGGAAATGCGTCCACTGGGTGCCTATGACACCGAGGAATTGATTCCAATTCTGGATTATCTCGATCAGGGCAAGAAAGAGTACAAACTGGATGGTAATACGATTCTGGTTCCTGTCACCGAATACAGTGGTCTGAAGTTGGATTTAGCCCGGGCTGGTCTGAATCAGGATAAACAGGCTGGTGACGATATTCTGCTTCAGGATATGGGGTTTGGTGTATCGCAACGTCTTGAAATCGAGAGATTAAAACTGAGCCGGGAACGCCAGTTAGCCAAAGCGATTGAAGCGATGAATCAGGTGAGAAAAGCACGCGTGTTACTCGCCATGCCTAAATCAAGTGTTTTTGTCCGCCAGAATCAGGAAGCATCAGCATCTGTCTTTCTGACTCTGAGAACCGGCGCTAATCTGAAACAGGAAGAAATTGATTCGATCGTTGATATGGTTGCCAGTGCAGTTCCGGGAATGAAAACCACCCGGATTACTGTGACGGATCAACACGGTCGTTTGCTGAATTCAGGTTCTGCAGACCCAGTGTCAACTGCACGTCGCAAAGAGCAGGAACTGGAGCGTAAACAGGAACAGGCTCTGCGGGATAAGATTGATTCTGTTCTCATTCCTATTCTGGGACTGGGGCAATATACGGCTCAGGTTGATGTACAAATGGACTTTAGTGCGGTAGAGCAAACGAGCCGCCAGTTCGATCCGAACAAATCATCCACCCGAAGTGAATATACATTAGAAGACTACAACAATGGCAATGTCGTTGCCGGTGTTCCCGGAGCACTGAGTAATCAGCCGCCGGCGGACTCTTCAATTCCGGAAGATGTTGCACAAATGAAAGATGGCTCGACATTAGGGCAGGGTTCCGTACATAAAGAAGCGACCCGTAACTATGAGCTGAATACGACTGTGAGTCATGAGCGTAAACAAACAGGTGTTATTCATCGTCAAACCGTTTCTGTTGCAATCAAAGATCGTGAGCGGGTGAATCCGGATACGGGAGAAATTACCTATGAGCCATTATCTGACAGCCAGTTGAATGCTGTGCGTCAGGTGCTGGTCGGGGCGATTGGCTATAATGAACAACGAGGCGATTTACTGAACGTCTTAAGTATGCAGTTTGCTGAGCCTGAAGTGGCACAACTGGCTGATGTGCCGATTTGGGAAAATCCGAACTTTAGTGACTGGATTCGCTGGCTTGCAAGTGCGTTGGTTATCATTGTCGTGATTCTTGTTCTGGTTCGTCCTGCGATGAAAAAACTTATCAATCCAGCAAGTGAAGATGAAGACCAGCTTTATGGTCCGGATGGACTGCCGATTGGTGCTGATGGCGAAACCAGCCTGATTGGTGAAGACATTGAAGCCGGGGATTTGTTTGAGTTCGGTTCGACTATCGACCTGCCGAACCTGCATAAAGATGAAGATGTACTGAAAGCAGTGCGGGCTCTGGTCGCTAATGAGCCGGAACTGGCTGCTCAGGTTGTGAAAAATTGGATGTTAAACGATGGCTGATGAGAAAGAAAACGGCGGTGCTCTTGTACCACAGGAAGTTGATATCACATCAATCAGTGGAGACGAGAAAGCTGCAATCCTGTTACTGAGTCTGAATGAGGAAGATGCTGCCGGTATCATTCGTCATCTGGAGCCAAAGCAGGTTCAGCGGGTCGGTAGTGCCATGGCCCGTTCCAGTGAGCTGAGTCAGGATAAGGTGAGTGCAGTTCACCGGGCGTTTCTGGAAGATATTCAGAAATATACCAATATTGGTATGGGCAGCGAAGACTTCATGCGTAATGCATTGATTGCTGCGCTGGGTGAAGATAAAGCCAACAACCTGGTTGATCAAATTCTGTTGGGAACCGGCTCAAAAGGTCTGGACTCACTGAAATGGATGGATCCACGTCAGGTTGCCAGCATTATTGTAAACGAGCACCCTCAAATCCAAACCATTGTTTTATCTTATCTCGAACCTGACCAGTCTGCCGAAATTCTGGCGCAGTTTGCCGAACGGGATCGGTTAGATCTGATGATGCGGATCGCGAATCTGGAAGAAGTACAGCCGTCGGCTCTGGCTGAACTGAATGAAATTATGGAGAAACAGTTTGCCGGACAGGCGGGAGCACAGGCAGCGAAAATTGGTGGTCTGAAAGCGGCTGCCGATATCATGAACTATCTCGACAATAATGTTGAGGGCATCCTGATGGAGCAAATGCGTGATCAGGATGAAGATCTGGCAACTCAGATTCAGGATCTGATGTTTGTCTTCGAGAACCTGGCTGAGGTTGATGATCAGGGGATTCAGAAACTATTGCGGGATGTACCGCAGGATGTTCTGCAAAAAGCACTCAAAGGTGCTGATGACACCCTGAAAGAAAAAATCTTCAAAAACATGTCCAAACGTGCTTCTGAAATGCTTAAAGATGACCTTGAAGCCATGCCACCGATTAAAGTATCGGATGTGGAAGCTGCACAAAAAGAAATTCTGGCGATTGCCCGGAGAATGGCTGACAACGGTGAGATTATGTTGTCGGGTGGTGCAGATGAGTTCCTCTGATTGGCTGGTATAAGGAGTCACGATGTCTGATAGAAAACGCGGATTTTTACGTCCTGGAGCTGATGCTGATATTGAAAGTGCCGAAGTATGGGGACTGCCGGATTACACCGCTGAGCAGCACGGTCGTGCGAAAGAAACAGCGCTGAAATATGATCCGGGATGGATGCCGGATATGGAACCTTCAGTTGAGGAGGAACCGCTTGAACTGACGGAAGAAGAAATCGAGCTGATTCGTCAGGGCGCTTATCAGGAAGGTTTGCATCAGGGACAGGAAGCGGGTTTCAGACAAGGTTACGATAAAGGGAAAGAAGAGGGTTATCAGGCTGGTCATCAGGAAGGTCTGGAAGCCGGACAAAATGATGGATTGGCTGCCGGTCAGCAGATTATTGACGAACATGTAGCCAGTTTTGTGAATCTGGCGAACCAGTTTGCCCAACCTTTGGCTCTGATGAATGCACAGGTTGAACGTCAATTGGTCGATATGGTTCTTTCTCTGGTCCGGGAGGTTGTCCGTATTGAGGTTCAGATGAATCCTCAGGTGATTCTGGATACAGTAAAATCTTCGGTTGAGTCTCTTCCGGTTACCGGACATGAGATTACGCTGAAACTGAACCCGGAAGATGTGGAGATTGTTCGTCAGTCTTACGGAGAAGAAAATCTGGATTTTCGTCACTGGACTCTAATCAGTGAGCCGTCTCTCAATCGGGGAGATGTTCAGATTGAGGCCGGAGAATCGAATGTCAGTTACCGGATTGAAGACCGGATCCGGACAACACTGAAAAACTTCTGTGAAGCAAACCGACATGGTGGTGATGCGTGTTAGCGTTAGAGGACCGTCTTGCACAGTATAAAGTTCAGGGATTGTCATCTCGTCCGATTGCTTCGGGACGTCTGGTTCGGGTTGTCGGCCTGACTCTGGAAGCAACCGGATGTAAAGCGCCTATCGGCAGCTTGTGTAAAGTAGAAACAATGAGTGGTGAGATAGAAGCTGAAGTCGTCGGTTTCTCCGGAGACCATCTGTTTCTGATGCCGAGTGAACAGGTTTCCGGAATTTTACCCGGCGCAAAAGTTACACCGATGCATGAAGATACCGGCGTTCCTGTCGGTATGGAACTTCTGGGAAGAGTGATTGATGGTGTCGGGGTTCCTCTTGATGGCGAGGGGCCGATTTATACTGAACATAAAGCATCGTTTCAGTCTGTCTCAATCAACCCGCTTTCCCGTAAACCTATTTCTGAACCTCTGGATGTCGGACTGAAATCAGTCAATGGATTACTGACGGTTGGCAAAGGTCAGCGTATCGGGCTTTTTGCTGGTTCTGGTGTCGGTAAATCCGTGACTCTGGGAATGATGACCCGGGGAACGACAGCTCAGGTTGTGGTGGTCGGACTCATTGGTGAACGTGGACGGGAAGTTAAAGAATTTATCGACGAAATTCTTGGTGTCGATGGACGTCAGCGTGCAGTTGTTGTGGCTGCACCTGCTGATGCTTCTCCTCTGATGCGATTGAAAGGATGTCAGACAGCACTGACAATTGCTGAATACTTTCGTGATCAAGGGTTGGATGTTTTGTTACTGATGGATTCTCTGACCCGGTTTGCTCAGGCACAGCGGGAAATCGCGCTTTCTGTCGGTGAACCTCCTGCGACAAAAGGATATCCGCCTTCAGTTTTTGCCAAATTACCGGCATTGGTTGAACGGGCCGGTAATGGTAGTGAAGGGCAAGGTTCGATTACGGCATTCTTTACGGTTCTGACCGAAGGCGATGACCTTCAGGATCCGATTGCTGATGCATCCCGGGCAATTCTGGACGGTCACATTGTTTTATCCCGGGAGCTGGCTGATGCCGGGCACTATCCAGCTATTGATGTTGAAAAATCAGTCAGCCGGGTTATGCCTCAGATCACGACTGATGAACATCAGTTGATGTCGAAAGCGGTCCGGCAAGTCCTGTCTGTCTGTCGCAAAAATCAGGATCTTGTTTCTATCGGCGCATACAAGCCGGGATCTGATCCGGCGATTGATCAGGCTTTCACCCTGAAACCGAAGATTGATATGTTCCTGCAACAGGGAATGAAAGATACGGTGCCTTATGATATGTGCGTCAGTATGTTGAAAAATGTTCTGCAGATAGAGTCTTAATAACATGGAAAATGCGCTGGAATTTTTGCTGGAACAGTCCAAAGAGAATGAAGAAAAAGCGGTTCTTGCTTTAAATAGTGCGCGCCAGGAACTTGAAGGTTATTACTATCAGGTCAAACAGATTGAGCAATATCGTCTGGACTACTGTCATCAGATGATTGACCGGGGAAAAGCCGGTTTGACAGCCAGCCAGTATGGACATCTGAATCGTTTTTTAACCCAGCTTGATGAAACTCTGGCCAAGCAAAGAAGTGCTGAACAGCACTTTATCGATCAGGTAGAAAACTGCCGGGAGCACTGGCTTGAGATGCGTAAAACACGCCGTTCCTACGAATGGCTGATTGAGAAAAAACGCACAGAGAGACAGAACGCCGAAATGAAAAGAGAGCAGAAGCAACTGGATGAATTTACAACAATTCAGTATGCCCGCAAAGCGCTGTTCTGAGCCTTTTAACAGCAGCATTAGACTGATCCTATCGTGAAGTGGACAGATATTTTTGATGGATATGGCGTACTTCTTGCTAGTTCATCATAAAGGTCGTTTGTCTGTGATAGCAAATACCGTAATTTAGGTTTGGTTTGCGAGAGTACTGGATATGAATATCAACCTCACTCCCTCTTCAGGTACACAAAAAGCTCAGTCGCACCTTAAAGCAGGAAATGATGAGCCAGTGAGTGACGATGCCGTTGTCGGTGATGTTTCTGAATCATCGGAAGAATCCGGCGGTTTTTTTGCTAAACTTGCTGCCTTATTTAAGGGGGAAGAGGCATCTTCCGGAAAAAAAGTGACACAGGATGGAGATGCTAAGGCGCTTCAGGGTTCGTCTCATCTGGCTGATGGCGATGATATTTCGGCTGATGCCTTATTATCTCAGGATGATGAAGCTCAAGTTATAGGTGAAGACGGCAAAGTATCTAAAGCGACTGGTAAAGTATCTGGTGAACAAGTAAGCGATGAGAAATTGGTGGACGGTGGTGTTGCCCAGAAAGCCGATTTACTTCCCCGGACCGTTGCGCAAGAGTCGTCCGAATCTCCGGTATTGCGACAATCTCAGGGACAAGATGACTCATCTGCAGGGAAAGAAGCAGCATTGCGGGCTATGGGAGAAGGCGAGGCAGTTCTGACCCGGTTAAAAGGTTCTGAAAAGCAGCTTGTTTCACCAAACGGCAAAAAGTTGCCAGCTTCTGATATAACCGAATATTCCGTACCGTCAGGAAAAAATGCTCAGCAGAAAACGGAGGCAGACCAAGGTCTTCCGGTGGATTTGCAGCATATTGCTCAACCTGAACGTGTCTATTCTGATCCGCAGTCATTACAGACAGCTTCTGCCGAATCCCCTTCCCAGCCCGGAGAAGATAAACTCACTGCTGAAATTTCCCGGCTGGTGAATGAATCTGGTGAACCGATAGTAGTATCTGCATCACTTGCTTCATCCGGAGCAACAAATCAGCTTAAAGAGTCTGAGGAATACGGGAAAGTCGTGCAGAAAGATGTGGATGCAATCGAAGCATTGTCTCAGGAACAGGTATTATCCCCGGAACAGGCTCTCTCCGGGGGGCATAAATTGTCAGACAAAAATATACCGGTTGCAGGCCAGCAAGGTTTGTCCGATGCCCAGTCTGTGGCGCAGATGAGCGGATTGGAACATATACATGCTGCTGATTTATCTGCGGCTCAGCTCGATGGTGCTATTCCTGCCGGAGCAGAAGGAAACTCAGATAAAGCGGTTTTAGCACAAAAATCGCTTCAGTCTCTGGCTCAGGATTTACCGTTGAGATCGGATATCAGGCATCATACTCATGCCATACCCCAACCACAGTCTCAAGCGCTTAATATTCCGGTTAATCAGTTAACTCAGCCACAAAATGGTGATGCTTCGGCTATCTCCGTGAATGGTGGTACCGTTCTTCCCGGCGATCCTGCTGTTTCTCAGGCGGCATTACAGGCGGCGTTGTCCGCAGGCGCTGCCGGTACTGAGCAATGGATTCGTAACCGGGCTGCCGGGTTGCCGCAGAAAGGCGATTCAAGAATTCACATGGGTGAACTGACAGATGATAGTTCGAAAGGCAGTCACTTTGCCCAACAACTCTCATCTCTCAGTGGACAGCAGGGTTCCGCAACGCAGAATAACCTACGGGCAGATGCCACACAGAATCCTTCATCTGTTTATCTGGCAAAAGATGCAATGGCTGCCGATCAGCTATCTGAGCGGGTCCAGATGATGATGTCCAAAAACCTGAAGAACATCGATATTCGCCTCGACCCGCCGGAACTGGGGCGGATGCATATCCGAATGAATATGACAGGTGATGCTGCTACCGTTCATTTTACCGTGGCAACTCCGCAGGCAAGAGAGGCGCTTGAACATTCAATGCCCCGGTTAAGAGATATGTTATCGCAACAAGGCGTTCAGTTGGGAGATACATCGGTGCAACATCAGGGAAGCGGTAACCAGCAGCAAGGCTATGCAGCGTCCGGACGTGGAGAACAATCGGGCCAGCATGCATCGTTAAGTCAGGATTCGGTTTTTCATGAGGATAATCCCGATACAGGTGTTAAACTTGATTTGAATGTTGGTATGAAGCGTGATGGTATCAGCTATTACGCGTAAATTTGAAATTTAGTGTTTTGCACATTCAGAGATAATTATGGCAGATGAAAACGACGTAGCAGAGAATGCATCGGGTGGTAAAAAGAAACTTTTGATTATCATTATTGCGCTGGTGGTATTGTTGGTTGTCGGTGGTGGTGCAGCATTTTTTCTGATGGGATCGAATGACGAGTCGGAAAGTGCGGCGGCCGAACAGAGCACAGTGAATGTTGATACCCAGACTGAGCCAGTTGCTTATGTCAGTCTTCCTCAACCGTTTGTATTCAATGTAACCGGTGATAAGCGTGACCGGATGGTTCAGATCAAAGTACAGTTGATGGTCCGGGGCAGTCAGAATGAAAATATGGCGCGCTATCATTCTCCATTGATCGAAAGTTCTCTTCTCTCAACATTTGCTTCTGCAACTGTAGAGCAGTTGCGAACCCCGAATGGTCGGATTGAATTACGTGACAGAGCGACCGAAGACATTAAAACGGCTCTGACCAAAGCGGTTGGCGAGCCGGTTATTGAGAGAGTTCTGTTTACTGATTTTGTAATGCAATAGGTGATGTGTGACTGATCTATTAAGCCAGGACGAGATTGATGCGCTGTTGCACGGCGTTGATAGTGTCGATGACGAAGAAGAAGAGTTAGAAGTCGCTTCGACCGATGCGGTAAATTTTGACTTTTCGTCTCAGGACCGGATTGTCCGGGGGCGGATGCCGACGCTCGAACTGATCAATGAGCGTTTTGCCCGTCACCTGCGTATCAGTTTGTTTAATATGCTGAGAAAAACAGCAGAAGTGTCGATTAACGGCGTACAAATGATGAAGTTCGGGGAATACCAGAACACATTGTATGTACCAACCAGTCTGAATATGGTTCGTTTCCGGCCATTGAAAGGAACTGCACTTATCACAATGGAAGCCCGACTGGTTTTTATTCTGGTGGAGAATTTCTTCGGTGGGGATGGACGTTTTCATGCCAGAATTGAAGGTCGTGAGTTTACGCCGACAGAACGGCGGGTCATCCAGCTACTGCTGAAAATTGTCTTCGGAGATTATAAAGAAGCCTGGTCACCGGTCATGGGGGTTGAGTTTGAATACCTTGATTCTGAAGTAAACCCGAGCATGGCAAATATTGTTAGCCCGACAGAAGTGATTGTTGTCAGTTCGTTCCATATTGAGGTCGACGGGGGCGGTGGTGATTTCCATATGGTCATGCCATACTCGATGCTTGAACCGATTCGTGAGCTTCTGGATGCCGGTGTTCAGTCGGATAAAATGGAAACAGACGTGCGCTGGAGTTCGGCTCTCCGGGAAGAAATCATGGATGTACCGGTTAACTTCCGGGTGAATTTGCTGGAAAAAACACTGGCATTAAGAGATTTAATGGAATTACAGGCAGGTGATGTGATTCCGATAGATATGCCCGAACATGCGATTATGTTTGTTGAAGAACTGCCAACCTTCCGGGTGAAAATGGGACGCTCGGAAGATAGTCTGGCAGTACAGATTTCCGAGAAAATTAAACGCCCTGATGTGGTGAAAACGGATCTGGCTTTTTTAAGTGAGGATATTATTTCTGATCTTGAGAAAGAAGATGAAGTAGAAAAAACGAGAAAGTAGGTAGCGAAGATGTCTGATATTGATGATCAAAAGCTGGCAGATGAGTGGGCAGCAGCCCTGGGCGAAGATCCGAATGCGCCGTCGGATGTCGATGTTGATGAAATATTGGCGGCACCGCTTGAAGAACTGCAAGATACTTCACAGCCTATTTCGGATGATGAGCGTCGTAAGCTGGATACGATTATGGATATTCCGGTGACGATTTCGATGGAAGTCGGTCGTTCACAGATCAGTATCCGTAATTTGCTTCAGTTGAACCAGGGTTCTGTTGTTGAACTTGATCGGATTGCCGGAGAATCTTTGGATGTTCTGGTCAACGGTACGCTGATTGCTCATGGTGAAGTCGTTGTGGTTAACGATAAGTTTGGTATCCGGTTAACGGATGTGATTAGTCAGACTGAACGGATTAAGAAACTAAGATAATTAGAATAAGGTAGTTGATGAAACGATTAATCATTCTGTTGTTTTGCTCTTTTCCTGTCTGGGCTGAAACTGGAGCACAAATGAGTATTCTGACGACTTTCGGTGCTCTGATTTTTGTGGTTGCCTTTATTCTGATTCTGGCGTTCTTACTTAAAAAAATGCGTTTGCCTGCGTTAGGCGGCAGTCAGAAAGATCTGATGGTGATTCGTCAGCTTCCCATCGGGACAAAAGAAAAACTGTTGGTTGTTCAGGTGGGTGAAGAACAGTTTCTGGTTGGAGCGACCGCACATTCGATTCGGTTGATTTCTAAGCTAGAGCAGCCGCTAACATCATCCTCCCAGACATTGGAACATCCTTTTGCAGGTCAACTGAATCGGTTTCTGAAAAAAGAATGACAAAACATAATATTGAATTACTGACGACTCATTTGAATAAACTAGCCCTTGTCGGGCTGGTTCTGTGTTTAGGATTATTCTCTGATATTCTATGGGCAGCCCCGGCTCCGGGAGAAGTTCAGCCAGCTAATAGTCAGGTCACACAGAGTATCACTGCGCAGGGTTTTTCAAACACTTCAACGGTTGCACGTTCGAATCAGGCGGGCATTCCGGCTATTACCATGACGACCAACCCTGACGGAAGTCAGGATTATTCGATTAATCTGCAAATTCTGGCGTTAATGACGATGCTCGGCTTCTTGCCGGCATTAGTTATTCTGATGACATCTTTTACCCGGATTGTGGTAGTGATGTCGATTCTGCGTCAGGCGATGGGATTGCAACAGACACCATCAAATCAAGTCATCGTCGGGATTGCTCTGTTTCTGACCTTCTTCATTATGTCTCCCGTATTCCATCAGATTAATGAAAAAGCAATTCAGCCATATCTGAACGAGCAGATTAATGCGAGGCAGGCATTTGATCAGGCTCAGCAACCGATGCGGGCTTTTATGCTGAAACAGACCCGGGTTAAAGATTTAGAGACTTTTGTGAATCTGTCCGGTTCTCAGGCGACGGATCCTCAGGATGTTGAAATGACGGTTCTGATTCCGGCTTTTATCACTTCTGAGCTGAAAACTGCATTTCAGATCGGCTTTATGCTGTTTTTACCTTTTTTGATCATTGACTTAGTTGTTGCCTCGGTACTGATGGCGATGGGGATGATGATGTTATCTCCGATGATTGTTTCTTTACCGTTTAAGTTGATGCTGTTTGTTCTGGTTGACGGATGGAATCTGATTCTGTCAACGCTGGCAGGCAGTTTTGCACTTTAGGGGAAAATGATGACACCAGAAGCTTTTGTTGAAATCTTTCGTGATGCTTTATGGATTGTATTACTGATGGTGTCGGCGATCATTGTTCCCAGCTTGCTCATCGGTTTAGTCGTTGCCGTTTTTCAGGCGGCAACATCGATCAACGAGCAGACACTCAGCTTCTTGCCCCGTTTAATCGTGACCTTACTGGCGTTAATGATGTTTGCTCACTGGATGACTCGGATCTTAATGGAGTTCTTCTATTCTATGATTGACCGTCTGCCTCAGATCCTCCATTGAGGAGAAAGCTATGGAATATCCGGCAAGCCTGATTTTAGACTGGATAGCAACATACTTCTGGCCGCTTACCCGGATATCGGCAATGCTGATGGTGATGACGGTGACCGGGGCTCGTTTTGTGACGGCCCGAATTCGTCTTTATCTTGCCCTTGCGATTACGTTGGCACTGATGCCGGCCATTCCTGCGGTTCCCCAAAATATTGAGCTGGTTTCCCTTCAGGGCTTTATGATCACCTTCGAGCAGATTGTGATCGGTGTGGCTATGGGCACCATTACTCAGTTTATGGTCCAGACATTTGTCATGCTGGGGCAGATCATCGGGATGCAGTCGAGTCTGGGTTTTGCATCAATGGTGGATCCGGCTAATGGTCAGAATACGCCGTTGCTTGGTCAGTTCTTTATGTTTCTGGCTACCATGTTCTTTTTAGGCAGTGATGGTCATTTGAAACTGATTCAACTGATTGGTTTTAGCTTCAAGACATTACCTATTGGTCAGGGTGGATTAACATCGGTAGATTTTCGTGAGCTGGCCTTATGGTTTGGTATCATGTTCAAAGTTGCCCTGACCATGTCACTTTCTGGAATCATTGCTTTGTTGACCGTGAATCTCTCATTCGGGGTCATGACCCGGGCTGCACCTCAGTTGAATATCTTTTCCCTCGGTTTTGCTTTTGCGCTCATGGTTGGATTACTGCTTTGTTGGTATATTGTCACGGGTCTTTATAGTCATTATGAGATCTTCTGGGAGCAGGGAGAAGCCCAAATCTGTCGATTTATTCGACTGGATTGTCAGGCACCTTAAGGAGGAACGACCTTGGCAGAGTCAGACGGACAAGAACGCACCGAAGAAGCCACACCCCGAAGGCGGGAGCAGGCGAAAGAGAAAGGTCAGGTTGCCCGCTCAAAGGAACTGGCCTCGGTGTCGGTGCTGGTGGTCGGTGCTATTGCGTTGATGTGGTTTGGTGAATCCTTAGCAAAAGCGCTGTATCTGTCGATGGGAAGATTGTTTACCCTGAGCCGGGAAGAAGTGTTCGACCTGACCAAATTGTTTGATATCTTGTCCGGTACGCTGGTTTCTCTGATTCTGCCACTGGTTCTGATTCTGGTGACGCTGTTTGTTGCTGCTTTGATTGGAGCAACCGGCGTAGGTGGTATTTCCTTTTCTGCTGAAGCTGCCCGCCCCAAAATGTCAAAGCTGAACCCATTAAGTGGACTGAAGCGGATGTTTGGCCTGCAAAGCTGGGTTGAACTGCTGAAATCTATTCTGAAAGTGTCTCTGGTTGCCGGGGTAGCATTCTCTTTAATCGACAGTCAGAAACTGGATTTATTCCAGCTAAGTCTGGATGTTTTTCCACAAAATATATATCACGCACTTCAGATTCTGCTCAATTTTGTCCTGTTGATTAGCTGTTCTTTGCTGATCGTTGTGGCGATAGATATTCCCTTCCAGATTTGGCAACACGCCAACCAGTTGAAAATGACCAAGCAGGAAGTGAAAGACGAATACAAAGATACGGAAGGTAAACCTGAAGTTAAAGGCCGGATCAGGATGCTGCAAAGGGAAGCAGCACAGAGACGGATGATGGCTGATGTTCCTCAGGCCGATGTGATTGTGACCAACCCGGAACATTTTTCTGTAGCACTGCGGTACAAGCAAAATACCGACAAAGCACCAGTAGTTGTGGCAAAAGGGATTGATCATCTTGCACTCAAAATCCGGGAAGTTGCCAGAGAGCATGATATTGAGATTGTTCCCGCACCACCATTGGCCCGAGCCCTTTATCATACCACTGAGCTGGAGCAGGAAATTCCGGATGGCTTGTTCATCGCCGTTGCTCAGGTACTGGCTTATGTTTTCCAGTTACGCCAGTACCGGCGGCGTGGTGGTAAACGGCCAAAGCTGAACGAAGAGGCGATGACCATTCCAACCGATATGAACTATTAGGGCTGTTGAACGTTTCCTGGTGTTTTTTGCACTGTGTTACCCTGAATCTTTTATTTCTCCGGGATGGAAAGCAGAATCAGCAGCGCTCCATCTCCGCCAAATTCCAGTGGTGCCTGATGGAATGCCATCACATCAGGATGCTGAGCCAGCCACAAAGGCACTTTCTGTTTCAGAATATGTTTACCGATACCATGCTGAACACAGGCACAGTGGATGCCTTCTTTGATGCAGTACGCAATCATGGCTCCAAGTTCTCTTTTCGCCTCTTTCTGAGTCATTCCATGCATGTCCAGAAATACGTCCGGAACATACACGCCCCGGCGCAGACGTTTGACTTCATATTTGGAAACATCACTGCGGGCGTAGCGTGTTGGCCCTTCCTGCTCGAGGTGAGGGACAAACTCATCGGAAAAATAAAATTCGTTATCATTTGCGTCATGAATGTTTCGGCGTGCTAAATTTTGTTTGGTATTTCTGTTTGGTTGCCGGACTATGGTATCCTGACGCAACTTTTTTACGCCCTGTACTGCATCTTTGAATAAGGTTGAGTCATCATCCTGATATGGGTCGTGGTCACTCATGCGCTGTTCATATGTTCGTTTAATTCGGATAAGCAGTATTGTAGCGCTTTTTGGAGGCAATTTTGGATAAGATTTTTGTCGATGAAGCGGTATCTGAGCTTCATACGCTTCAGGATATGGTTCGCTGGACAGTCAGTCGCTTCAATGCGGCTGGATTATTTTACGGTCATGGAACCGATAATGCCTGGGATGAAGCGGTTCAGTTGATTTTACCCACACTATATCTGCCGATTGATGTGCCTTCACATGTATTGAGTTCTCGTCTGACAATGAGTGAGAGAACAGATATTGTCGAACGGGTGATTCAGCGCATTAAAGAACGTAAACCTGTCGCCTATCTGACCAATAAAGCCTGGTTCTGTGGACTGGAGTTTTTTGTCGATGAGCGGGTATTGGTACCTCGTTCTCCAATCGGGGAGCTGATTGAGAATCAGTTTCAGCCCTGGTTGAGTGAAAGCCCGACCAGAATCATGGATCTCTGTACCGGCAGTGGCTGTATTGCAATCGCATGTGCGCATGTATTTCCGGATGCAGAAGTTGATGCGGTTGATATTTCCGCCGATGCTTTGGCTGTTGCTGAAATCAATATTCAGGACCACGGGCTGGAACAGCAGGTTTTTCCGATGCGTTCAGACCTCTTCCGGGATTTACCGAAAGAAAAGTATGAGCTAATCGTTTCTAATCCTCCTTACGTGGATCAGGAAGATATGGACTCATTGCCACGAGAATTTGAGCATGAACCTGAGTTAGGTCTGGCAGCCGGTGTTGATGGTCTGGAACTGGTACGCAGAATTCTTGCCAATGCACCGGACTATCTGACTGAGCAGGGAATTCTAATCTGTGAAGTTGGTAATTCAATGGTACATATGATGGAGCAGTATCCGGAAATTCCGTTTACCTGGCTGGAGTTTGCCAATGGCGGGCATGGGGTCTTTATGCTGACCCGGCAACAATTGCTTGAATGTGCGGATCAGTTTGCCGATTATCTGGATTAACACCGGAGAAAGCGTCTGGGAGGAGTCAGTGCCACCGATTGGGCTTTACATCAAATCAGAATCAAGCGACTATGAGGCCACTCAACGCTAACACGGTATCTCAGCCTCATACTGCCGTCTGATCTAAAAATGGTTTGGTCTGGTTTGGGGCTCGCCATCAAGTAGATGGTTAACCAGAAAATAGTTATACCATTCAGAGCATATCTTTATCTGGGTTGGTATTAGCTGATAAATTGATAACAGAAAAATTTATAGACAGGAAAGTGCATGGCAGGAAATAGTATCGGGCAACATTTTCGTGTAACGACATTTGGAGAAAGTCACGGTCTTGCTCTGGGATGTATCGTTGACGGATGCCCTCCGGGACTTGAGCTGACCGAAGCCGATTTACAGGGTGATCTTGACAGACGTCGCCCGGGAACTTCGCGTTACACCACGCAAAGACGTGAGCCGGACGAAGTCAAAATTTTGTCTGGGGTGTTTGAGGGAAAAACAACCGGAACCTCAATTGGACTATTGATCGAGAATACGGATCAACGTTCTAAAGATTATTCAGATATCAAAGATAAATTCCGTCCGGGACACGCTGATTATACTTATCATCAGAAGTACGGAATTCGGGATTATCGCGGCGGTGGCCGTTCTTCTGCCCGTGAAACTGCAATGCGGGTAGCTGCCGGAGCTGTGGCCAAAAAATACCTCCGTCAGGAATTCGGGATTGAAATTCGTGCTTATCTTGCGCAAATGGGAGATATCTCAATAGAGAAAGTCGATTGGGCTGAAATCGAAAATAATGCTTTTTTCTGTCCTGATGTCGACAAAGTCGAACAGTTTGATGCACTGATCCGTGATCTGAAAAAACAAGGCGATTCTATCGGAGCGAAGATTCAGGTGGTTGCTACTCAGGTTCCTGTCGGGTTGGGAGAGCCTGTTTTTGACCGTTTGGATGCCGATATTGCCCATGCATTGATGAGTATCAACGCGGTAAAAGGCGTTGAAATCGGAGATGGTTTTGCTGTCGTACAGCAAAAGGGAAGTCAGCATCGGGATACGTTGTCTCCTGATGGTTTTGGCAGTAATCATGCCGGTGGTGTGCTGGGCGGTATTTCAACCGGGCAGGATATTGTCGCCAATATTGCGTTGAAACCAACCTCAAGTATTACAGTTCCCGGAGATACCATCACCAAAGCAGGAGAAAAGACGCAACTGATTACTAAAGGGCGTCATGATCCGTGTGTCGGTATTCGTGCTGTTCCGATCGCGGAAGCGATGCTGGCGATTGTATTGATGGATCATTTGCTACGTCACCGTGGCCAGAATCAGAATGTGACGACGGAAACGCCGAAGATTTAATTTCTGAAGTCGCCTCGGTATGTCGTTCAGTGAACGAATCTGAAATGCCCTCACCGGAGGGCATTTTTTATGGAGAGACTTTACCTCCGCCGGGAAAAACAGGAGAATGCACTCCGTTGTAAAAGCGTATCAAGTGAACCATGGATCATCAGTATCAGGACTTAATCAACATTTTTAACTGTACCTTTTCCGGACGTTATAATACCCGTCTGGTCTCCGGCGATGATGAACCCATTTATCTGCCGGCTGGTGGCCCGGTTTCTTACCACCGGATTATTTTTGCCCACGGTTTTTATGCCTCGGCCCTGCATGAGATTGCTCACTGGTGTGTTGCCGGCCCTGAACGTCGTTTGCTGGAAGATTTTGGTTACTGGTATGAACCTGACGGGCGGACCCGTGAAGTTCAGGCTGCTTTTGAGCTGGTTGAAGTTCGTCCTCAGGCATATGAGTGGATTCTCTCGGTCAGCGCCGGTTTTCCTTTTTCTGTCAGTTGTGACAATCTGAATGGGGATTTTGAGCCGGATCGGTTGCAATTCATGGAGAAAGTTCATCGTGAGGTGATGCAGATCCTCAGAGAGGGACTGCCCGAACGGGTTGGGCTTCTCGCAGAGGAACTGCGGATTTTTTATCAGACTGAGCCGCTGTCTCCGGCGTTATTTGTTGTGAAGTAATACCATTGACAAAGTATCTATTCGGATTAACGCGCCCTAGGGTGGCAATGAAGAGTGTAAAATGATTATTGAATTTGAAGAAAAAATGCTGGCACTGATCGATGATGGCATTGAGCAGGCCTCTGACGATGAATTGTTTGCTGGTGGTTATCTACGGGGGCACATTTCTCTTGCTGCGGCAGCATGTGAAGATGAAGGGATTGCCGATTTAGCTGAACTGAAAGCCCGTATTGATGCCAGTCTGGAAAATGCACGCTCCGAACTGACGCCCTCGGATCGGCTGATTGTTCAACAACTCTGGGAAAAACTCCAGTCCCAGACGGTTTAAACCTCGCCCTAAGAGTAGTTCTAATTATTTGAATGTATCTATATAAATTTTGTGGTTGTTGTCACACTGATGAAGACTTATGCTGATTTCATCATATAGAGATGTCGAGGTAATGACTGTGAAAATTATTGCGTTTGGTGCGAGTACAAGTTCAACTTCAATCAATAAAGCATTGGCAACTTATGCGGCGAATCTGGCAGATAATGTCGAAGTTCAGATATTAGATATAAATGATTATACAGTGCCGATTTTTAGCGAAGATCTGGAAAAAGATATCGGCCATGCAGAAGGTGCAAAAGCTTTTCTGGATGATCTGGCACAGGCTGATGCATATGTCATTTCTTACGCTGAACACAATGGCCACTATCCGGCGGCTTATAAAAATCTGTTTGACTGGGTGAGCCGGATTGATCGGGATATCTTTAAGAGTAAACCTGCCGTTTATCTGGCAACGTCTCCCGGTGCAGGTGGTGCTCAGTCGGTATTGGCGGCGGCAACAGCTTCGGCCGGTTTCTTTGGCGGTAATGTAAAAGCATCGATTTCCGTTCCCAGCTTTTATGATAACTTCGATATGGAAACCGGTAAGGTAACCAACGCGACGATTGCGACTGAAATTCAGGAAGCTGTAGCCACACTACTGGCGTAATTTTATCTCTGCGAAAGCTCGGAATAAACCACCCGGAATGTACGTTCCGGGTGGTTTTGTCTATTGAGAGGACGGGTTATGTTTCTGAGACTGATTTGCCTTTCCGCAGTTTCCTGACCCACATCCGGCAGGGATGCAGTCGTTCCAGTAAGTCAACCGGTAATGGGAGCGGATCGCCACACATCATTGAGGCAAGTAGCTCTGCCAGTAACGGTGCGGAACTGAGTCCTCGTGAGCCGAGCCCTAACAGACCGTAGAGATGTGGGAAGTGGTGAATTGTTTGTGCCGACTGTGCTGTTTGTGAGGCCAGTGACTGATACTGGGTTTTGATTGTTTGCAAGTCTCCCAGATTACCGGCGAAAGGCAGGTGATCACGACTGACACAGCGAATTCCCTGTCTTGACTGATTCTGAGAGACGTCCACATCTTCCGGCCAGTTTTGATCAGGAATACAGGTTTGCAGTTTTTCCCGGTTCTGAATCTGAGCGGTTGGATCAAAGCGGGTATCAATATGCTGCCGGTCGTAGCTGGCTCCGATACAGTGGTGCTGGTTACCCGGATTGACCGGTGTCATATAACCATCATAACAGAGCACGGTTTTGAGTTGTTCCAGCGTGTCGGTGGTTGGGATATGGCTGACCTGACCTTTCACTTTTGCCAGTGGCAGCGTCTGGCTGGGAAGGAGCTGATCATATTGATGTCCATTGGCAATCACGACGCACTGATGTCTGAATATCTGCTCCGAACTGTGCAATTGCCAGACTTGCTTCTGTTCATCCCAGTTGAGTGAGTCAATCGGGGTCCGGAAATGGGGCTGTAACTGTCCGGATGACTGTAGTGTTGAGAGGATTTGTTCGGTTAACTGAGCCGGACAGAGCCAGCCTCCGAGTGGATAGTAAAGGCTTTCTGATGTGACCGGCAGGCCAATTGTTTCTGAAGTTTGTTGTGCATCAAGACCTGTAACGAGTGTTGCCGGAAAGTGATTTGTAGCGATGGGCTTTAATTTTTTCTGTGCCTGTTCATTCCACATGAGTTGAGTTACGCCACACCACTGGTGATCAAAACGAAGTCCGTCATTCGCCATCTGCTCAACAAATTGTCGGGCATATAAAAAACTGGCAGCAAAGAAACGGGATAAAGGGTCATGCTGTGCATTCAGCAGCGGATAAATTGCTCCCTGGCGGTTGCCGGAAGCTCCCTGAGCCGCTTTTTCATCCTGACAGTACAGAGTTACCCGGATTCCCCGTCTGCTTAATGCTTTTGCCAGTGTAGCACTGGCAATACCGCCACCGATGATGGCGACATCTGACAAATCAGGCACAGCGTGACAGGCATACCACGGCAGCATATTAGTGAACCCGGTCGGTGTTTCCATGGCTCCGGCCAGCATTTCCCGTTTCGTACCGAATCCTTTCACTTTCTGCATGGAAAAACCGGCTTCGATTAACCCCCGGCGTACAAATCCAGCTGCTGTAAACGTGGTGCAGGTTGCATCCGCTCTGGCCAGTTTAGCCATCTGATCAAACAGTTGCTGATTCCACATATCGGGATTTTTACTGGGAGCAAAACCGTCGAGAAACCAGGCGTCGATAAGGCCATCCCGGGAAACGGGAACCAAAGGCATGCAATCATGAATATCACCAAACCACAAATCGAGTGTGACCGCGCCGTCAGCTAAGGTTATCCGGTGACATTCCGGGACCGCCAGCGGGTAATGTCGCTGAAGTTCTCCGGCATAATCTGCCAGTTCGGGCCAGGCCTGGTGAGCTTTGATTAAATCTTCTTTACTGACAGGATATTTTTCAAAGCTGATAAAATGGAGTGACTGGAGTGGTGCTTCCGGATGCTGCTGGCGGAAGAGATCAAATGCCTGCCAGGCGGCAAGAAAATTGAGTCCGGTACCGAATCCTGTTTCTCCAATCACAAATCTTGGCTGGTTAAAGTGATTCCAGCGTTCAGGTAATTGATTTTTTTGGAGAAAAACGTATCTTGTCTCCTCAAGTCCATTCACATTCGAAAAATAGACGTCGTCAAACTCCCCGGACACGGGTGTACCGGATTCGTTCCAGTCCAGTTTGGCATTGATAATTTTAGTCATAGTGGTTTTGTCTTAATATATGAATGTGGGGGAATTGTACGAATTTCTTGGAAAGCTGACCACTTCCATAGGCTTTGTCAGCTATCATCGTATGCGAAATTTCAATGAATAGGGATCTTATATGAAACGAGTTGTAATAACCGGTATGGGTATTGTTTCCAGTATCGGTAACAATGTCGAAGAAGTTCTGGCATCTCTGAAAGCTGGAAAGTCAGGTATTACAGCGTCTGAGCAATTCAAAGAGAAAGGTCTGCGCTCTCAGGTATGGGGTAATCTAAAGATCAATCCGGCAGAGCATATCGATCGCAAACAAATGCGGTTTATGGGTGATGCTGCTGCTTATGCCTATCTGTCGATGGAACAGGCCATTGCCGATGCCGGATTAACTCCGGAAATGGTTTCAAATGACCGTACCGGAATTGTTGCCGGTTCTGGTGGCGCATCGGCTCTGAACCAATCTCTTGCAATCGATACTCTGCGTGAAAAAGGTGTCAAACGTGTTGGACCTTATATGGTGACACGGACCATGTCATCTACTGTTTCTGCGTGTCTGGCTACGCCATTTAAGATTCGGGGTGTTAATTACAGTATGAGCTCGGCATGTTCAACATCAGCACACTGTATTGGTCATGCAGCAGAGCTGATCCAGCTTGGTAAGCAAGATATTGTTTTTGCCGGCGGCGGTGAAGAACTGGATTGGACGATGACCATGATGTTTGATGCGATGGGAGCACTATCGACTAAATATAATGATTCTCCGGATCTGGCTTCCCGCACATATGATGCGGACCGTGATGGATTCATCATTTCCGGCGGCGGCGGTATGGTTGTTGTTGAAGAACTGGAGCATGCTCTGGCTCGTGGTGCGACCATCTACGGTGAGATTGTCGGCTATGGTGCGACTTCTGACGGCTATGATATGGTTGCTCCTTCCGGCGAAGGTGCGGTGCGGTGTATGAAAATGGCGATGCAGAATGTTGATCAGGTCGATTACATCAACACTCATGGTACATCAACACCTGTCGGAGATGTGAAAGAACTGAATGCGATTCAGGAAGTATTCGGAGGTCATAGCCCTGCGATTTCAGCAACCAAAGCGATGACAGGTCATGCTTTGGGTGCTGCCGGGGTACATGAGGCGATCTATTCACTACTGATGTTGCATCATAACTTTGTTGCCCCAAGTGTTAACATCGAGAATCTGGACGAAGCTGCACAAGGACTGGATATCGTAACAGAGACCAGAGAACAGGAACTGACAACAGTGATGTCTAACAGCTTTGGTTTCGGTGGTACAAATGCAACACTACTGATGCAAAAATATCAGGGGTAATCCTGATAGCAGCACATTGTTTTTCATCTGTTTTTACGGCAGTTTGTTATGCTGTGAGTTCAAACTAATGATGTGAAGTTGTGCGGTTTGTATAAGTAATCATTCCAAATACCCGATGTTACATGACATCGGGTATTCTTGTTATATGGTTCTGGGTATATAGAACCCCGTCCCGACTTTCTGTACAATCTCTCTTTATTTTGAAAAAGATGATTTCAGGTATGAAAATCCTCATTGATGAGAATATGCCTTATGCTGAACAGCTATTCAGCCAATTAGGTGAAGTGATTCTAAAATCCGGACGTGATTTAACTGCTGATGATTTAGTGGATGTGGATGCTTTGATGATTCGCTCCGTTACGAAGGTCAATGATGCATTACTGCAAAAGGCCGATAAGCTGAAATTTGTCGGTACTGCTACTGCGGGTATGGATCATGTGGATCAGAAGCTTTTGCAGGAACGGGGAATTTTCTTTACCGCAGCGCCGGGGTGCAACAAAGTTGGTGTTGCTGAATATGTATTCAGTGTCCTGATGGTTCTTGCACAACAGCAGGGTTTTTCTGTTTTTGACAAAACTGTAGGTATTGTCGGCGCCGGTCAGGTTGGTAGTTATCTTGCTAATTGTCTGCGTGGTATCGGGCTAAAAGTACTACTCAATGATCCGCCTAAAGAAGCTGAAGGTGATTCGCGCCAGTTTACTGAACTGGAAACACTGCTGGAAACGGCAGATGTGATTACGTTGCATACACCTTTGGTAAAAGATGGCGCATGGCCAACTTACCATCTGATTGATGAACAGAGGCTGAACAACCTTCGGGCTGATCAGATATTGATCAACGCAGCACGGGGACCAATTGTTGACAATGCAGCACTGAAAAATCGTCTGCAACAGCAGGATGGTTTTACGGCAGTACTGGATGTGTTTGAGTTTGAGCCGGAAGTTGATATGACATTGTTGCCTCTGTTAGCCTTTGCTACTCCACATATTGCAGGCTACGGGCTGGAAGGCAAAGCGCGTGGGACAACCATGATTTTTAATAGTTATTGTACTTTTCTCGGCTATGATCTCTGGGCAAGCCCGAATAAACTCCTGCCTGTTGCGCCGGTCTCAGAAGTCTGTTTATCTCAGGCATGGGATGAAGCGACGTTGGTCAACCTGATTCATCTGGTTTATGACGTTCGTCGTGATGATGCGCTGTTCAGAAGAGAAATCACCAAACCGGGAGCATTCGATGCTATGCGTAAATATTACTGGGATCGCCGTGAATACGGGGCGATTAAAGTAACCGGCCATCAGGATTGTAATTTAAATCCGCTGTCAGAGTTAGGTTTTCAGATTGAGGTGACATCATGAGCCAAAAATTTAATGTCGTTATTTTAGGTGCCACCGGAGCTGTCGGTGAGACAATGATTGAAGTTCTTCAGGAGCGCCAGTTTCCTGTTGATGAGCTATTTTTGCTGGCCAGTGAGCGCAGTGAAGGGAAGACTTACCGTTTTAACGGTAAGTCGGTGCGTGTCCAGAATGTTGAAGATTTTGACTGGTCTCAGGCTCACATCGCACTCTTTTCTGCCGGAGGTTCTCTGTCAGAGCAATGGGCACCAATTGCAGCAGATGCTGGTGTCGTTGTGATTGATAATACATCACAGTTCCGTTATGACTATGATGTTCCGTTGGTTGTCCCGGAAGTTAATCCGGAAGCAATCGCAGAATTCCGTAACCGGAATATTATTGCCAATCCGAATTGTTCAACCATACAGATGTTGGTTGCGTTAAAGCCTATTCACGATGCGGTTGGTATTGACCGGATTAATGTTTCGACGTACCAGTCTGTTTCCGGAGCCGGAAAGCCCGGTGTGGATGAGTTAGCGGGACAAACAGCCAGACTGCTGAATGGTGTTCCGGCGGAACCAAGTCAGTTCAGCCAGCAAATCGCATTCAATTGTATTCCTCAGATCGATGCATTCATGGATAACGGTTATACCCGTGAAGAGATGAAGATGGTTTGGGAAACACAGAAAATCTTCAATGATGATTCGATTCAGGTGAATCCGACCTGTGTCCGGGTTCCGGTATTTTATGGTCATGCTGAAGCACTGCATGTTGAGACTCGTGCTCCGATTGATGCGGATCAGGTGACGGAATTGCTCCGGCAGGCTGAGAATATTGAAGTCTTCAGTGGCGAAGATTTTCCGACTCAGGTCAGAGATGCGGGTGGTCAGGATAAAGTTTTTGTTGGCAGGATCCGCAACGATATTAGCCATCATCAGGGAATTAATCTCTGGGTTGTTGCTGATAATGTCCGTAAAGGCGCAGCAACTAATGCGGTGCAGATTGCAGAAGTTCTGGTTCGGGATTATCTGTAATTCAAGTTCATGAACGGATAAAAAAACCACCGACTTGTCGGTGGTTTTTCTTTTTAAATCTTGCGCTTATGAACACTTGGATCTTGTTTACAGTTTCCTTCACCACATTTGCCATAAAGATAAAGGCTATGGTTGGTGAGCTGCACATTATATTGAGCCGCAATTTCTTTTTGACGTTCTTCAATCACTTCATCAGAGAATTCAATCACTTCGCCGCAATCAAGGCAGACAAGGTGATCGTGGTGATGCTGGGTTGAGAGTTCAAATACAGATTTACCACCTTCAAAATGATGGCGGGTAACGATACCGGCATCGTCAAACTGGTTAAGGACACGATAAACGGTAGCCAGACCGATCTCTTCACCGAGATCAATCAATTTTTTATACAGTTCTTCGGCACTAATGTGCTGGCACTCTGGCTGCTGCAAAACTTCGAGAATTTTTAACCGGGGAAGAGTGACCTTCAGGCCCGCATCCTTAAGCGCTTGGTTGTTATCAGACATATATTTTCCTGTTGATGATCTGCATCAGTAACAGAGTTTCATTATTTGAATTATTATAGGTTAGTCATCGCAAACAATAAACCACTAACTTTTAAAGGGTATTACTCCTTTATAGGTAGACAGCGGTATCTGCAATTCTTTCCATATATAAATGCGAGTGATAACTGTACTTTATAAGATCCATCAACAAATAAAAAGACCTGAACTGTCAAAGCTCTCCTGAAGGTCAGGTGCCTATTGAGTGATCAGATCTTTTTATCTATTAAAATCAGTCTTCTAGCTCTGAAAGACACATTTCATCGTAAATCTGATTCACCCAACGGTTCACCCGATCTTCGGTCAGCTCCGGCTGACGGTCTTCATCGATACATAAACCAACGAAATGATTCTCATCAACAAGTGCTTTTGAGGCTTCAAATTCATAGCCTTCGGTTGGCCAGTAACCAATGACGGTTGCCCCTTTACTTTCGACGATATCCCGGATAGTACCCATCGCATCACAGAAGTACTCAGCGTAGTCTTCCTGATCGCCACAGCCGAAAAGTGCAACCAGTTTGGTGGAAAAGTCGATGCCTTCCAGTTCCGGGAAAAAGTCATCCCAGTCACATTGCGCTTCACCATAGTACCAGGTTGGGATACCAAATAGCAGCAGGTCAAAATTGTCGATGTCCTCTTTACTGCTTTTTGCAATATCCTGAACATGAACCAGTTTTGTACCGAGTTGCTTTTGGATCATTTTTGCAACGGCTTCAGTATTACCTGTATCACTTCCAAAGAAGATACCTACACTTGCCATAAAATCATTACCCTATATATATTTGTCGTCTACTTATGGGATGGAATCCTGAACATTTATCTCCGCATTATCCCTATCACGATTCAACACGGTGTCACGTTATCTGGATCGGGCTCATCAGTAGGTTCGTCTTTGTATGACGGAAGTTTCCTGAGCCAGCATTGTTCTGGCTGCTCAGACATGCAGGCGCTGCTGCTCCATCCCTATGATGATTGCGCGAACTATACCATTGTTATTTGTTAAAGTTAATGCACACAACAGCCGACGGCTGATAAACACTACCCGACACTCAGTAAAAATTTACGGATGATTCTCAATACATCCTGAGGCTTTTCCGCATGGAGCCAATGTCCGGTGTTTGCAACAATATGGGCTTTTGCCTGCGGAAATTGTTCCAGAATCGGAGCCTGAGCTTCCGGGCTGATATAGTCAGAGTTGGCTCCTTTCAAAAATAGCGTAGGCATTTGTACCGCCTGAATGGGTTGCCAGTCAAGAATATGTTCGTAATTGTTGTACAGAGCTTCAACCTGAAAACGCCATGTCATTCTGTCACCATCTTTATATAAAGATTTGCCTAAAAATTGTCTGACAGATTCCATTTCAATATGCTGGGCGAGTAACTGCATTGCAGTTTCTCTGTTTGATGGGTGTTGCTCCAAAACAGAAAATAATCCGGCAAAAACGTTATCGTGGTGACGTTCACGGTATTTCAGTGGTGCAATATCCATCACAACCAATTCACGGACTAGTGCCGGCTCTGTTGCTGCCAGTTTCATGGCAACTTTTCCTCCCATGGAATGACCGATTAACGTGACTGGTGGCAGATGAAGAGACCGAAGCAGTCTGGCAACATCTTCAGCCATCAGTTCATAATTGTGCTCTGGCGATTGAAAAGAGAGCCCATGGTTTCTTAAATCGGGGCGGATGACCTGATAATCATTTTTCAAATCACGGGCCAGCAAGCCAAGGTTATCCAGGTTGCCGAACAATCCGTGTAGCAGGACAAGCGGTGGTCCATCCCCTTCAATTTTATAGTGAAGTTGTGCAGACATTTTCTCTGTTTGTATTGGGTTTATCGTGGTGTATCGTAAAAGATCTCGCTATAATCCCAAAGAGTTTAAACATAGAGATTGTGAAAAGCGAATGAAAACAATTGAGGTTGACGAGGAATTATACCGTTACATTGCAAGTCAGACATGCCATATCGGTGAAAGTGCATCGGATATCTTACGCCGGTTGTTGAATGTCGATGGTCAGGAGAGTCCGTCCCAGCCTGTTTCTCACGAGGTTCAGTCAGCAGAACTGTCTGATGAACCGGTGCAGCCTGTTCATCAGGGCATTGTCGTTAGCAAAGATGCTGGAAGAGAACCACAATTATCAGGTGTTCAGATGATTCGTGAGTTGCTGATTTCCGATGAATTTGCAGCTCAGAAAAAAGTCATAGACCGTTTTATGCTGGTGCTTTCTACCCTGTATAGTATCGATTCGGTCAGCTTCTCCGAAGCTATGCAGGTCAAAGGCCGGAAGCGGGTCTATTTTGCCGATAATGAACAGACCTTACTGGAAAGCGGCAACACGACTAAACCGAAAGCGATCCCAAATACACCTTTCTGGGTGATTACCAACAATAATACCAGCCGTAAACAGCAGATGATCGAACAGGTGATGGTTCGGATGAACTTCCCTTCAGATCTTATCGATAAAGTAACGCTTTCGATTTAAATGAAATTTTACAGCCTCATCACATCCGATGGGGCTTTTTTTCTTATATCTGAGACACCGTTCTTTGAAATACTGTGATTTTAGATAACTGTTATTTTGAAACCAAGGATGTCATATGGCTATTCACCCTAGAGCAGGACAACAAGCACAACACGAAGATTTGCAAAATATCCCGGTTCTTGTATCTGATTATTACCGTCTTAAACCCAATGCTGCCGAAAAGGCGCATAAAGTAGAGTTTGGAACTTCAGGTCACCGGGGAACTTCCGGTAAGTCTTCATTCAATGAAAATCATATTCTGGCAATTACTCAGGCAATTGCGGAAGTCAGGCACCAGTCAGGTATAAATGGTCCTGTTTTTGTCGGGAAGGACACGCATGCCCTGTCCGAGTCCGCATTTTCAAGTGTTGTTGAGGTTCTGATAGCCAATGGCGTTCAGGTGATTGCTCAGGCTGATAATGGTTATACGCCGACACCGGGGGTTTCCCACGCAATTCTGACTTATAACCGTGAACATGAACAAAAAGCGGACGGAATAGTTATTACTCCGTCTCATAATCCGCCACAGGATGGCGGGATAAAATATAACCCACCTCATGGTGGTCCGGCTGAAGGTGCTGTAACTCAGGCGATTGAAGATCGGGCCAATGAGATCATTGCTACAGAGATGGCAGCTGTTAAACAGATGCCGTTACAGGAAGCGATGGCATCTGAGCTCTATGTTGAACGGGATTTAGTGACACCGTATGTTGATGATCTGATCAATGTGATTGATATTCCCGCAATTCAGAAGGCAAGCCTGAAAATTGGTGTGGATCCACTAGGCGGAAGCGGTATCGAGTACTGGCGGAAAATTGCGGTGACCTACGGACTGAATCTGCATCTGGTTAATGAGGCGGTTGATCCGACTTTTCAGTTTATGTCTCTGGATAAGGATGGTGTGATCCGGATGGATTGCTCATCTCCGTATGCTATGGCGGGATTACTGGCCCTGAAAGATGAGTATGACCTTGCATTCGGCAATGACCCTGATTATGACCGTCATGGCATTGTGACACCGAAAGGGTTGATGAATCCGAATCACTTTCTTGCTGTCTGTATTGATTATTTATATCGCCATCGTGAGTGGAAAGCAGATGTTGCGGTCGGCAAGACACTGGTTTCCAGTGCGTTGATCGATCGGGTTGTTGCCGATCTTGGCCGGGAGCTGTGTGAAGTTCCGGTTGGCTTTAAGTGGTTCGTTGATGGGCTGCTTTCCGGACAGTTTGGCTTTGGTGGAGAAGAAAGTGCAGGTGCATCTTTCCTGAGATTCGATGGAACGCCATGGGCGACAGATAAAGATGGCATAATTCTTTGCTTGCTGGCTGCTGAGATCACGGCAGTGACCGGGAAAAATCCCCAGCAGTATTATGAAGAGCTGGCCGCAAAGCATGGTGAATCAAAATACAGCCGTCTTCAGGCAGTTGCAACTGGTCCGCAGAAAGATGTACTGAAAAAACTGTCTCCGGAAATGGTTTCTGCTCAGACTCTGGCCGGAGATCCGATTACGGCAAGGCTGACCCATGCACCGGGAAATGGTGCAGCTATCGGTGGACTAAAAGTGACGACGGAATTTGGCTGGTTTGCAGCACGTCCATCCGGAACTGAAGATATTTATAAGATTTACTGTGAGAGTTTTAAAGGTGAAGAACACCTCAAACAGATCGAATCGGAAGCTCAGGATATCGTTAATCAAGTTTTTGCCGATGCAGGTGTCTAGTTTTAATCTGTATTTATATCAATAAGATACAAGGGAGTGCTTCGGCACTCCCTTTGTTTTTCCCGAAATCAAACCTTCCTCAGAAAAATGCAATTTATTTATGAGTCTTTGTTCATATTTGCTGCACTGCATTATATTCTCATCGGTGATGAGCAAATTATGCTCAGTTATATAGGTAAAAAAATAAAGTCTGTTGTATATACACCAATAGAGGATAACTAAATGAAACGTATCAAATGGCTAGGAATATTGTTAGCAGCACTGTTTGTTTCAAACGCATACAGTGCAAACTGGTCGAGTTGCGACCGGTGGGGAACTTATAACAATAACGGCTACACGCTATATAACAATATCTGGGGACAGGGAGCCGGAACTCAATGCATGTGGGTGAACTCTTATAACAACTGGGGCGTCTGGGCACAGCATCCGAATACCGGAGGAATCAAATCTTATCCGAATGTATCTTTTGAGCAAAATATCCGGGTCAGCCGGCTGAATACCTGCCGCAGTACCTTCCAGATTGATGTTCCATCGTCCGGTGCTTACTCTGCCGACTATGATCTCTGGTATGACAACCACAGTTACGAAGTGATGTTATGGATGAATTATCGTGGTGACGTTGCGCCGATTTCTTATAACTATGATGCCTATGGACGCCCGGTTGCAGCATACACCAATGTTCGTCTTGGCGGACATACATGGAATGTTTATCGTGGCAGTAACAATGTTAATGAAGTTTTCTCTTTTGTGCGTACCAGTAACACTCGTTCAGGCACCGTTGATATTGCTGCAATTTCAAAATGGATTCGTTCAAGAGGCTGGTTTGGCGATGCAAATCTGCACCAGATTCAGTTTGGGTTTGAAATAACATCTTCTGCTAATGGTGAAGATTTCCGGGTAGGTAACTATTCATTATCTTGTTATTAAGAATTTCTGTTATTCAGAATTCTAGTTATTAAAAAACAGTTATCAGAACGGTTAAACCATACTGACCAGGTTTTGGTCAGTATGGTTATCTCTGTTCTATAAAATGAACTGATTATTCAGGATCATGGCAGACTGCTTCTACATTGTTTCCGTCCGGATCCAGAGTAAAAGCACCATAGTAGTGTTCATGGTACATCGGTCTCAGTCCCGGCTTGCCATTATCCTGACCGCCATTCTCCATTGCTCCGGCATAAAACTGATCGACAAGCTTGCGTGAAGACGCTGAGAAGGCGATATGGCGTGGTGTGAATTGTTCTTTGGTTTCGATGATCCAGAAAGCTGGCTTACCTTCCGGACCGAATGCACACATACGTTGTTGTGGAAATGCTTCGTTCCACTCTGCGACAAATTCCATTTGCATACTGTAACCGAGAGGAGCAAAGGCTCCGGCATAAAACGCTTTGGTTGCTTCGTAGTCGGTTGCGTAGGTACTCAGATGATCAAACATATTGTTCTCCTTTTGTTGTTTGTGTCCGTTTGTTTCATTCGTTATGAAATCCAATGAACAAAGTATAAGCCGGTTTTCATCGCTGTATGGGATCCTGAGAAAATATGAGAGGTTTATTCCGGCCAGTTATCCGGAACGATAAACCAGAACACGCCGTTTTCAGACTGACAATGAACGGCCCGTCCAGAGCCAGACTCGTAACGAAGGTTTGTTTCTGTTCGCCCAGTCATCCACTGATGCCTTTCAAGCGAATATAGCGGTTCATTGATCTGATGGAACTGAGAATGATAGCACCAGCGCCCCTGAATCTGCGTTTGATTCAGGAGATGGCCCAGACAATCCCGGGGAATGGGCTCGTCAGCATAAGGATTGATGTACAGCCGGCCCTGCATCAACAGGTGGTGGGATGTTACCTGCCATTGCGGATATTGTTGTAACACGGTGGGGTGAGCAGACAATGGCAACTGATGAGTGAGCATATGTCTGAGCTTTATATCCAGACGGTCTTTCGCATTTGGGCCGAACCAGTAGCCGTGATGGAGAAGATAGAATTTTACTGCAACTTCCCAGTGTTCCTGTTGTGATGTCTGCTGATTTTTGGCAATAAAATCGATGGCACCCAGAGTTTTTCCGTTGTCGGTAATCTGCACTTCTTCTGCGGTTAAGGTATACATTGGGCTAGATGTAAACAGGGCTGAACAGATCGATTGATAGAGCAGCCCCAGTCGTTGGTTCGGATTTTCTGACAATGAGACATCAGAGGTTACGCTGAAAGGTGCATGGGATTCAATCGGCGGATCTGCCAGAAATAATCCGGGGGAATTACTAACCCATTGGGCAATTGAAGTTAAATCCATGATGAATGCCTCTTGAAGTCTGTCAGGTGTCATTGTAGCCTGCCCGGATGTCATATCAAAAGCGGGAAGAACCATGAATAACTTCGAGCTCGAAGCATTACTCCACGAGAAACTGCGTCCCGATTTAATTCAGGATTACAGCCCTAACGGATTGCAAATTGAAGGCAAGTCAGAAATCAGAAAAGTTGTGACTGGTGTTACTGCCTCTCAGGCTCTGATTGAAAAAGCAATTGCGCTGCAAGCCGATGCGATTTTAGTCCATCACGGCTATTTCTGGAAACGGGAACCTGAGCCGATCCGGGGAATGAAAGGGAAGCGGATCCGGACTTTAATTCAGCATGACATCAACCTGTATGCTTACCACTTACCGCTGGATATTCACCCTGAACTTGGAAATAACGCCTGTCTGGCCCGGCTATTAGGTATTGACGTGACCGGAGGGCTGGAAGGGCATGAGCAGTCGGTGGCAATGTATGGTTCTTTCAGAGAGCCGGTCAGTAGTACTGATTTGAGTCAGAGAATTGCAGCTGTATTGCAACGTGCACCGCTTCATATTCCTTCAGGTGAAGAACAACTGATATCCACGGTTGGCTGGTGTACCGGTGGCGGGCAGGATTTTATTGATCTGGCTGCGGCGAAAGGGCTGGATGCTTTTATTTCTGGTGAAATTTCTGAAAGAACAACTTACAGTGCCAGAGAACAAGGGATTCACTATTTTTCAGCTGGTCATCATGCGACTGAACGTTATGGTGTGAAAGCTTTAGGGGAATGGCTGGCTCAGACTCAGGATCTTGAGGTTGAGTTTGTCGATATTGACAATCCGGTTTAAAAAAAACGTTCTAAGGCTCAAAAGGGCGGGTTGATCACTCAACCCGCCCTTTGATTTATGCAAACATCTGGATTTTATTATTCACGTTCGTGTAGTGGGGAAAAATCACGAAGTTTATGTCCGGTATAAAGCTGACGAGGACGACCGATACGACTTTCAGGATCACTGTGCATTTCATTCCAGTGAGCAATCCAGCCGATTGTCCGTGACATCGCGAAAATAACCGTGAACATTGAGATTGGAATACCAATCGCTTTCAGAATGATACCTGAATAGAAGTCGACATTTGGGTAAAGTTTCTTATCGACAAAATAGTCATCAGACAAGGCAATTCTTTCCAGTTCCATCGCGACATCCAGTAGCGGATCGTCGATATTCAGTTCTTTCAATACTTCATGGCAGGATTCACGCATAACAGTTGCACGTGGATCGTAGTTTTTATAAACCCGGTGACCAAAGCCCATCAGACGGAATGGATCGTCTTTGTCTTTTGCCCGAGCTACGAATTCCGGAATTCGATCGACACTACCGATTTCTTCAAGCATTCGCAGACATGCTTCG
Organism: Vibrio mangrovi; assembly: GCF_024346955.1. Classification (NCBI taxonomy): domain Bacteria; kingdom Pseudomonadati; phylum Pseudomonadota; class Gammaproteobacteria; order Vibrionales; family Vibrionaceae; genus Vibrio; species Vibrio mangrovi. The sequence goes on from NZ_AP024883.1 coordinate 1,100,135, forward strand.
TTTGCACCGCCATGAGCTGGTCCCCATAGTGATGCGATACCTGCAGCAATACATGCAAACGGGTTTGCACCAGAAGAACCAGCCAGACGAACAGTTGATGTCGAAGCATTCTGTTCGTGATCAGCATGCAGGGTGAAAATTTTATCCATTGCCCGTGCGACTATCGGGTTTACTTCATACTCTTCACATGGTGTTGCGAACATCATATGAAGGAAGTTTTCCGCATAACCTAAATCGTTACGGGGATAAATGAATGGTTGACCGACAGAGTATTTATAACACATTGATGCCAATGTCGGCATTTTAGAGAGAAGGCGATATGCAGCGATCTCCCGGTGGCTGTCGTTGTTGATATCCAGAGAATCATGATAGAACGCAGCAAGTGCACCAACAACACCAACCATAATTGCCATAGGGTGAGCATCTCGGCGGAAACCGTGAAAAAAGCTGGCGATCTGCTCGTGAACCATCGTATGGCGCGAAATTGTAGTTTTAAATTCTGAGTATTGCTTCCTGTTTGGGGCTTCACCATAAAGAAGAATATAACAGACTTCCAGATAGTCTGCGTTATTCGCTAATTGATCGATAGGGTAACCGCGATGGAGCAGAACTCCTTTGTTACCGTCGATATAGGTGATTTGAGATTCACAAGATGCAGTGGCAAGAAAACCGGGGTCGTAAGTGAAATAGCCATTTGCTCCCAGTTGTCGAACATCAATTACCTCAGGTCCCATAGAACCGTTGATAATTGGCAGTTCGATTGGCGCTTTTCCTTCAACATGAAGGGTCGCTTTCTTATCTGCCATAACAATCTCCTTTGTTTATTATTTAATCCGTCCAGGATGTTTGCGAAGGAATTTTTAACTCTGGAATCTATTAAAGTCAATTTTTCTCCTGCGATGTGTGCACTCAATTGCGTTTTTTGCACGAATTAAGTTAAAAATATGTTCTATGTAGCAAAAATTGTTACGTCAATTGTATTAGAATGTTGCGAGCCTTATATTGGCTGGGAATCCAGTCAGTCTGGACTGTATAAGATGTGACCAGTGAGAAATTTTTGTTACATTTCTTAACTAAATTTTAACAACTTTTTATCAAGTTTTATCCGTTTTCCGCTTAGAGTTGTATAAATATTGTTAAAACTTATCAGTTAGGGCTGACTCTTCATTTATAACAATAATGCTCAATGGGGAGCTGAGTGAGCAAGCCTGTGAAAGAAAGAAATTTAAGACCCGTAAATCTTGACTTGCAGACCATCCACTTTCCGATCACTGCGATTGCATCTATTCTTCATCGTGTTTCAGGTGTAATCACTTTTGTCGCTATCGGAATTTTACTGTGGCTGTTGTCTGTCTCGATATCTTCTCCGGAAGGTTTTCAATATGCATCGGAACTTGTAGGAGGCTTCTTCGTGAAGTTTGTCCTATGGGGGATATTGACTGCACTGTCTTACCATATTGTCGGCGGAGTACGCCATCTGATTATGGATCTCGGTTATTTTGAAGAGTTAGAGTCCGGTAAGCAAACGGCGAAAATCTCGTTTGCCATCACGGTCGTCTTATCTCTGCTGGCGGGGGTAATGGTATGGTAAAGCATGTTTCATCTGTAGGGCGTAATGGCGTTCACGATTTCTTACTGGTTCGTGCAACTGCAATTCTTATGGCCCTGTATACCGTCTACCTTGTTTGTTTTTTTGCTTTCTCCGGTGATCTCACCTACGGGCTATGGCTCGATTTCTGGAGTGGTACATTTACAAAAGTCTTCACAATGATTGCCCTGGTTTGCGTACTGATTCACGGTTGGATCGGTTTATGGCAGGTGCTGACGGATTATGTGAAATCCGCACCGCTACGTGGCCTGTTACAGCTTGCTGTCATTGCTGTGCTGTTGGGGTATTTTTTCTCTGGTCTGTTTGTATTGTGGGGTGCTTAAGTGACTATTCCAGTTCGAGAATTTGATGCCGTCGTGATCGGCGCCGGTGGTGCAGGCATGCGAGCTGCACTGCAAATTTCTGAGCAAGGCCTCTCTTGTGCTTTGCTATCTAAAGTGTTTCCTACACGTTCTCATACAGTGTCTGCACAAGGCGGAATTACTGTCGCATTAGGAAATTCGCATAAAGATAATTGGCAATGGCATATGTACGATACTGTGAAAGGTTCTGATTATATCGGTGACCAGAATGCTATCGAATATATGTGTAAAAATGGCCCAGAGTCTGTCATCGAGCTAGAAAAGATGGGTTTGCCGTTTTCCCGTTTTGAAAATGGATCTATCTACCAGCGTCCTTTTGGCGGACAGTCCAAAGAATTCGGTGGTGAACAGGCTGCGAGAACTGCAGCAGCAGCAGACCGGACCGGTCATGCTTTGCTGCATACTTTGTATCAGCAGAACATCAAACATAAAACTACAATTTTCTCAGAATGGTATGCCTTAGATCTGGTGAAGAACCAGGATGGTGCCGTGATGGGATGTACTGCTTTATGTATGGAAACCGGTGAAGTCTGTTACTTCAAAGCCAAAGCAACCGTTCTGGCAACTGGTGGTGCCGGACGGATCTATGCTTCGACAACGAATGCCCATATTAATACTGGTGATGGTGTTGGTATGGCTCTACGTGCCGGCGTACAGATGCAGGATATGGAAATGTGGCAATTCCACCCCACCGGTATTGCCGGTGCCGGAGTTCTGGTAACCGAAGGCTGCCGGGGTGAAGGTGGTTATTTGCTGAATAAAGATGGTGAACGCTTCATGGAGCGTTATGCACCGAATGCTAAAGATTTGGCCGGGCGTGATGTTGTTGCCCGTTCGATGATGATTGAAATCCGTGAAGGTCGTGGATGTGATGGTCCTTGGGGAACACATATCAAACTGAAACTGGATCATTTGGGTAAAGAAGTTCTTGAATCTCGTCTGCCAGGTATTTGTGAACTTTCACGGACATTTGCTCACGTTGACCCGGTAAAAGAACCGATTCCTGTAATCCCAACCTGCCACTATATGATGGGTGGCGTTCCGACTCAGGTTTCCGGTCAGGCCGTGAAACAGGATGCTTCCGGTAAGGATATCGATATTCAGGGCTTGTTTGCCTGTGGTGAAATTGCGTCGGTCTCTGTGCATGGGGCAAACCGTCTGGGTGGAAACTCTCTGCTGGATTTGGTGGTCTTTGGCCGGGCGACCGGACTGCACTTGGGTGAAACGCTGGCAGCACAAACAGAATCGCGTGATGCAAGTGAGTCAGATATTGAAGCTTCACTGTCTCGTTATATGCGTTGGGAAAACAGTAAGAGTGGCGAAGATCCGGTACAAATCCGTAAAGACCTGCAAGCATGTATGCAGAATAACTTCTCGGTTTTCCGTGAAGGTGAAGCCATGGCTGAAGGTCTGAAAGAGCTCAAAGTGATTCGTGAGCGGCTGAAAGATGCACATCTGGCTGACAAGTCGACAGAGTTCAATACCCAGCGGGTTGAATGTCTGGAACTGGACAACCTGATGGAGACTGCTTTTTCAACAGCTGTTGCGGCAAACTACCGTACAGAGAGCCGTGGTGCTCATGCCCGCTTTGATTATCCTGACCGGGATGATGAAAACTGGCTGTGCCACTCAATTTATAATCCGGAAACGGAACAGATGAGCAAGCGTGATGTGAATATGGCGCCAGTTCATCGCGAAGCGTTTCCACCGAAGATTCGTACATACTAAGGGGAGGACAACGTCATGAAACTTAACTTCTCTTTGTATCGCTATAATCCTGATGTGGATAAAAAGCCATATATGAAGGACTATACACTGGACGTTCCTGAAGGTTCGGATATGATGGTACTGGATGCATTGATTCTGCTGAAAGAGCAGGACCCGTCAATTGCATTCCGTCGTTCATGCCGTGAAGGGGTGTGTGGTTCTGATGGCTTGAACATGAATGGTAAAAATGGCTTGGCATGTGTTACGCCCTTATCGGATTTGTCCGGCGATAAAATTGTCATTCGTCCGTTACCGGGGCTTCCGGTAATTCGGGATTTGATCGTAGATATGACACAGTTTTACGATAATTACGCAAAAGTAAAACCTTACCTGATTTCAGACGGGGATTTACCGCCTTCCAGAGAAAATTTGCAATCTCCTGAAGATCGTGAACATCTGGATGGATTGTATGAATGTATTATGTGTGCATGTTGTACGACTTCTTGTCCTTCGTTCTGGTGGAACCCGGATAAATTTATCGGTCCTGCCGGACTGTTAGCTGCTTACCGCTGGCTGATTGACAGCCGGGATACAGCAACAGATGAACGTTTGTCTAATCTTGATGATGCGTTCAGTGTTTTTCGTTGCCATGGCATCATGAACTGTGTCAGTGTTTGTCCTAAGGGACTGAACCCAACGAAAGCAATCGGTCATATTAAGTCAATGTTGATTAAACGTTCCGTTTAAATAATATTTTGCAGGTCTTCGGACCTGCATTTTTAGAGCTCGGCGTAGACCGAAGCAAAACGTGAAAACTACTGGTAAAGGGAAAATATGCACAACGGCGTGATGAAGGCATGGCTCGAGTCTTCACACTTGGCTGGCGCCAATGCAACGTACGTAGAAGATATCTACGAACTCTATTTAAGTGATCCCGACCTGGTAAGTGAGGAGTGGAAACGTGTTTTTGACGGGTTATCTAACCCTGATGATAGTAATGTGGCTGAACAACCACATTCACGTGTCCGTGACTACTTCCGTCGACTCGCTCAAGAGACAAAGCATTACAATGTCCAAGTTAGTGACCCCGATGTCGATGCAAAACAAGTAAGAGTATTACAATTAATCAATGCGTACCGCTTCCGCGGTCATGAAGCGGCTCAGTTAGATCCGCTCGGTCTGTGGCAACGGCCCACAGTGGCTGAGCTCGACCCCTCATTTCATAATCTCAATCCTGATGACATGGAAGAGACGTTTAATGTCGGTTCTTTTGCTATTGGTCAGGAGACCATGCAACTGAAAGACATCTATACGTCTTTGAATAAGATCTACTGTGGTGCCATCGGTGCAGAATACATGCACATGACAAATACCGAGCAAAAACGTTGGATTCAGCAACGTCTTGAATCGGTTGTCGGTCAGCCATCCTTTACCAAAGAAGAGAAGATGACTTTCCTCGATGAGTTAACCGCTGCTGAAGGTCTGGAACGTTATCTCGGAGCAAAATTCCCCGGTGCGAAGCGCTTTTCTCTGGAAGGCGGTGATGCACTGATTCCTATGACGAAAGAATTGATTCGCCGGGCCGGAGCTCAGGGAATGCGGGAAGTTGTTGTTGGAATGGCCCACCGTGGACGTCTCAACATGCTGGTGAATGTTTTGGGGAAACGTCCTCAGGATCTGTTTGATGAGTTTGCCGGAAAACATGATGAAACCTGGGGAACCGGGGATGTGAAATACCATCAGGGTTTCTCGGCTGACTTTGCGACGCCGGGAGGAAATATCCATTTGGCGCTGGCATTCAACCCGTCGCATCTGGAAATCGTTAACCCTGTGGTGATGGGATCGGTTCGGGCCCGTCAGGACAGACTGGGTGACAAAGACGGTTCAAAAGTTTTACCGATAACCGTTCATGGTGACTCTGCCGTTGCCGGACAGGGCGTGGTTGCGGAAACATTCAATATGTCGCAGGCGCGTGGTTATCAGGTTGGCGGAACAGTGCGTATCGTCATCAACAATCAGGTTGGGTTTACAACATCCAATCCGCGGGACACCCGTTCGACGATGTACTGTACCGATATTGCTAAAATGGTTCAGGCTCCGATTTTCCACGTCAATGCGGATGATCCGGAGGCTGTCGCGTTTGTTACTCATATTGCGCTGGATTACCGGAATACATTTAAGCAGGACGTTGTCATTGATCTGGTTTGCTATCGTCGTCATGGTCACAATGAAGCCGATGAGCCGAATGCGACACAGCCGCTGATGTACCAGAAGATTAAGAAGCATCCGACGCCGCGGAAACTGTATGGTGACATGCTGGTTGAGCGTAATGACATTGATGCTGAAGCCGTGACTCAGGCCGTCAACGAATATCGTGATGCCTTGGATCATGGTGAAGTTGTTGTGAAAGAGTGGCGTCCGATGGCGATGCATTCTGTCGACTGGTCACCTTATTTATCTCATGAGTGGGATGAAGTCTGGAAAAATGAGTTTGATTTAGAGAGACTCAAAGACATCGGCAAACGCGTCTGTCTGTATCCGGAAAGTCATAAGTTGCAGAGTCGGGTTGAGAAAATCTATAACGATCGTCTGGCGATGATCAATGGTGAGAAGTCTCTGGACTGGGGGATGGCAGAAATTCTGGCATACGCGACGTTAGTTGATGACGGTCACCGAATCCGTATCTCAGGTCAGGATTCCGGACGTGGAACTTTCTTCCATCGTCACTCGGTGCTTCACAACCAGAATGATGCAAGTACTTATATTCCACTGAAGAACCTGCATAGTAATCAGGGACCATTTCAGGTCATTGATTCCGTGTTATCCGAAGAAGCGGTGCTGGCCTTTGAATATGGCTATGCGACTGCGGAACCCGGTGGTTTAACGATCTGGGAAGCGCAATTTGGTGATTTTGCCAATGGTGCTCAGGTCGTTATCGATCAGTTTATCTCTTCCGGAGAACAGAAATGGGCCCGGTTGTGTGGGATTACCATGCTGCTGCCACACGGCTATGAAGGTCAGGGGCCGGAACACTCTTCCGCACGTCTGGAACGTTATCTGCAACTTTGCGCTGAGCAGAATATGCAGGTCATTGTTCCTTCAACACCGGCTCAGGTTTATCACATGCTGAGACGTCAGGTTATTCGTCCGATGCGACGTCCTCTGATTGTGATGTCACCTAAGTCTCTGCTGCGGCATCCATTGTGTGTCTCTTCTCTGGATGATCTGGCAAGCGGTACTTTCCAGCCGGCAATTCCGGAAGTTGATGAACTGGATGCAAGTCAGGTAAAACGGGTTGTATTCTGCTCAGGTAAAGTCTATTACGATTTGCTTGAACAACGTCGTAATAATGAGCAAGGCGATGTTGCCATTGTGCGTATCGAACAGTTGTATCCGTTCCCACTGGAAGATGTCCGGGCGGCGATCGCGCCTTATACCAATGCTGTAGACTATGTCTGGTGCCAGGAAGAACCGCAGAATCAGGGAGCCTGGTACAGTAGTCAGCATAATTTCCGAGCCGCAATTCCTGCTGGCGCTGAACTGAAGTATGCAGGACGTCCTGCATCAGCTTCTCCGGCTGTCGGTTATATGTCGGTTCATTTGAAACAGCAGAGAGCGCTCGTCGATGATGCGCTGAAACTAGATTAAGAACTAGAAGTAAAAGGAAAAATAAGTATGACAGTTGAAATTCTGGTTCCGGATTTACCTGAATCGGTAGCAGATGCAACCGTAGCAACCTGGCATAAAAATCCGGGAGATGCAGTTGAGCGTGATGAAGTCTTAGTCGAAATCGAAACAGACAAAGTTGTATTAGAAGTCCCGGCCCCAGAGTCTGGTGTTCTTGAAGAAGTTCTGGAACAAGAAGGTGCGACAGTCCTTTCAAAACAGTTGCTGGCGCGCTTAAAACCAGGAGCTGTAGCTGGAGAACCGACTTCGGATACCACTGCTTCTACTGAGCCGTCTCCGGATAAGCGCCATAAAGCAGCCCTGAATGAAGAGAGTAATGATGCTTTGAGCCCGGCGGTTCGCCGTCTGATGGCCGAGCATGGCCTTGAAGCATCTCAGGTGAAAGGTTCCGGTGTCGGTGGCAGAATCACCCGTGAAGATGTTGAAGCTTATTTGGCATCTGCTCCCAAAGCATCAGCAGAAAGTAAATCAGAACCAATTGCTATGCCGACCACTGAGCGTAGTCAGAAACGTGTTCCGATGACTCGTTTGCGTAAGCGGGTTGCAGAGAGATTGCTGGAAGCCAAAAACAGCACTGCAATGCTGACGACTTTCAATGAAGTGAACATGAAGCCGATTATGGATCTGCGTAAACAGTACAAAGATCTGTTTGAGAAGAAGCATGGTATCCGTCTGGGATTCATGTCGTTCTATATCAAGGCGGTTACAGAAGCGCTGAAACGTTACCCTGAAGTGAACGCTTCAATTGATGGTAGCGATATTGTTTACCATAATTTCTTCGATATCAGTATTGCTGTATCAACACCGCGTGGTCTGGTGACACCAGTCCTGAAAGACTGCGATATGTTGAGTGTGGCAGAGATTGAAAAAGGAATTAAAGGTCTGGCAGAAAAAGGCCGTGACGGTAAGTTAACCGTTGAAGAACTGACCGGTGGTAACTTTACTGTGACCAACGGTGGTGTCTTTGGTTCTCTGATGTCAACACCAATCATTAACCCGCCTCAGGCTGCGATTCTTGGCATGCACAAAATCCAGGATCGTCCGATGGCGATTGATGGCAAAGTAGAAATTCTGCCAATGATGTATCTGGCACTTTCTTATGACCATCGTCTGATTGATGGCCGTGAATCCGTAGGCTTCCTGGTCACAATTAAAGAACTGCTGGAAGATCCGACACGTCTGCTGTTGGATGTGTAATGAATGATATGGCGGGTATCTTCTTCCGGATACCCGCCATGCAGGCTGGGTTGCTCAACACCTGGTCTTGTGTTGTCAGCATGTATGGAAATAAACATGCTGTCATGTTTCAGCGAGTACTGAGTACCCTGCAAAATGTTTCGTTTCGTCTAAGCGAAATCGAATGAAAAAATAATATACAACGGAATAGCACAATGAATTTGCATGAATATCAAGCCAAACAGCTCTTTGCAGAATTTGGTCTGCCGGTTCCTGATGGTTACGCATGCAGCACGCCACAGGAAGCTGCAGAAGCCACAGGTAAGATTGGTGGAACGAAATGGGTCGTAAAATGCCAGGTTCACGCTGGTGGCCGGGGAAAAGCCGGTGGCGTTGAACTACACGATACAAAAGATGGTATTCGTGATTTTGCCCAGAAGTGGCTAGGTAAGAACCTGGTGACTTACCAGACAGATGCAAATGGTCAGCCTGTTGCAAAAATTCTGGTTGAAGCTGCATCTGATATTGCGAACGAACTTTACCTCGGTGCTGTAGTTGACCGCTCCAGCCGTCGTGTTGTCTTTATGGCGTCAACCGAAGGTGGTGTTGAAATTGAGAAAGTTGCTGAAGAGACTCCGGAACTGATTCACAAGGCAGCCATCGATCCTCTCGTTGGTCCACAACCTTATCAGGGACGTGAACTGGCATTTAAACTGGGCCTGAAAGGTGATCAGATTAAACAGTTCGTCAAAATCTTCATGGGTCTTGGTGAAATGTTCAGTCAGTATGATCTGGCGTTGCTTGAAATTAACCCGCTGATTATTACCGGAGATGGCGATCTGCTTTGTCTTGACGGGAAAATCAATATCGACTCAAACGCATTGTACCGTCAGCCAAAACTGAGAGAGATGCACGATCCTTCACAGGAAGATGAGCGTGAAGCTCATGCCGCACAATGGGAACTGAACTACGTTGCACTGGATGGCAATATTGGCTGTATGGTTAATGGTGCTGGTCTTGCAATGGGAACCATGGATATTGTCAACCTGCACGGTGGCAGTCCGGCTAACTTCCTGGATGTTGGTGGCGGTGCGACCAAAGAGCGAGTAACCGAAGCATTCAAGATCATTCTTTCCGACAGCAATGTACAGGCTGTTCTGGTTAATATTTTTGGTGGTATTGTCCGTTGTGACCTGATTGCCGACGGTATTATCGGTGCGGTTGAAGAAGTTGGTGTTTCCGTTCCTGTCGTGGTTCGTCTGGAAGGGAACAACGCTGAACTGGGTACGAAGAAGCTGGATGAGAGTGGATTGAACATTATTGCTGCAACTTCGTTGACTGAAGCTGCTGAGAAAGTTGTAGCTGCTGCGGAGGGTAAATAATGTCTGTATTGATTAATAAAGAGACAAAAGTAATCTGTCAGGGATTCACTGGCGGACAAGGTACTTTCCACTCAGAACAGGCGATTGCATACGGCACACAAATGGTCGGTGGTGTTTCTCCGGGTAAAGGCGGTCAGACTCATCTGGGTTTACCTGTCTTCAATACCGTTCGTGAAGCTGTTGAAGCCACTGGCGCGACAGCGTCTGTTATCTATGTTCCGGCTCCTTTCTGTAAAGATGCGATTCTGGAAGCGATCGATGCTGGTATCGAACTGATTGTAACCATTACTGAAGGGATTCCGACGCTTGACCTGCTGGATGTTAAAGTTCGTCTGGATGAAGCTGGCGTGCGTATGATTGGGCCAAACTGTCCGGGAGTTATCACTCCTGATGAGTGTAAGATCGGTATCATGCCTGGACATATCCATAAGAAAGGGAAAGTCGGTATTGTTTCCCGTTCGGGTACTTTGACTTATGAAGCCGTAAAACAAACGACCGATGAAGGGTTTGGTCAGTCAACTTGTGTTGGTATTGGTGGCGACCCGATTCCGGGATCGAACTTTATCGATATTCTGAAGTTGTTTGAAGAAGATCCAGAAACAGAAGCGATTGTCATGATCGGTGAAATCGGTGGAACGGCTGAAGAAGAAGCTGCTGCATTCATTAAAGAAAATGTAACTAAGCCTGTGGTTTCCTATATTGCTGGTGTGACGGCACCTCCGGGTAAACGTATGGGACATGCTGGTGCAATTATTTCTGGTGGTAAAGGTACAGCAGACGAGAAATTTGCTGCACTTGAAGCTGCCGGAGTGAAAACCGTGAAAAGTCTTGCCAACATTGGTCAGGCTTTACGGGATGTCACTGGCTGGTAAGTGATTACCGGTTGAGTTAAATGAATCCCCCCTCTGTTGAGGGGGATTTTTTATGCTTTGGTTTTGACAAGATGGCTAAGTATGAATAGACAGCTTGCCGAAATAACTACTGACGGTCCGGCTGGTGTATCAAATTCCCAGGAAAAATAAAGCCCGCTCAGAACAGCGATGATACCGATACCGGAAGCTAAAGCAGCCATTTGTTCCGGAGTGGTTGACAATCTTCTGGCTCCGGCTGCGGGAATAATCAGCAGAGATGTAATAATCAGAGCGCCGACGAATTTCATCCCGACAGCAATGACCAGACCAACCATCAGCATTAATAGCAGTTGCATTAAGTCGACATTCGTTCCTTCAACGGAAGCCAGTTCTTCATTCACACTGGAAGAGAGTAATGGTTGCCAGATGAAGTAAAGCAGGATAGCAATGACCAATACGCCACCCCAGATAAAATACAAATCACTGGGAGTAACCGCAAGTAAGTCACCAAACAGGTAGCTCATCAGATCGATACGGACATCATCCAGAAAGCTGACTGCAATCAGACCGACTGACAGAGAACTGTGTGCGAGAATCCCTAACAGGGTATCTGTCGCAATGAATTTCTGTCTTTGTAGTACCACCAAAATAGCTGCAATAGCCAGACAACACACTGAAAGGGCAAGGTTCAGGTTGATATCAAGTAAGAAGCCGAAAGCGAGTCCCATCAGAGAGGCGTGTGCCAGCGTATCTCCGAAGTAGGCCATTTTCCGCCATACGACGAAGGAGCCGAGTGGACCGGCAATCAGTGCGATACCGACACCTGCCAGAATCGCAGGAAGTATAATGTCAACCATGGTGATGATGTCCGTGAGTATGATGGTTACACTGTGTTGCATCACCGGAAACCGGCTGTCCGGCTAAATCATGATGATGCTGATGTTGATGATGATAAAAGGCCAGAGATTCGTCATGACGCCGTTGCCCGAATAAAGCAATATAGTTGGGATGTTGGGTAATATCCGCCGGGGCACCATGGCAACAGATATGATGTTGAAGGCAGACAACATGATCTGTTTGTGCCATCACCAGATGAAGGTCATGAGAAACCATAAAAACCGCACATCCGAAACGTTGTCTGAGAGTTTGGATCAATTCATATAAGTCGATTTGCCCCTGAATGTCGACACCCTGTGTCGGTTCGTCAAGCACCAGAATGTCCGGACGTTGCAGCAGTGCTCGGGCCAGCAGAACACGCTGGGTTTCCCCGCCGGACAGATTATGCATATCGCCATGAGCCAGATGTTCGGCACCGACAACAGTCAGTGCATTTTGCAGTTCTTGTCGGCTGTAGCGTCCGGCAAGTTTTAGGAAACGTTGTACGGTCAGAGGTAATGTGTCATTCAGGCGCAGCTTTTGGGGTACATAACCGATTTTCAGTCGCGGGGCTCTGATGACTTTCCCTGCATCAATCGACTGTAGTCCCAGCAGGACTTTGACCAGTGTGGATTTCCCGGCCCCGTTTGGGCCGATAAGTGTTGTTATCTTACCTTGATCAACTGTAAGACTGATATGGTCTAAAACATTTCTCTGGTTGAATGCAACACAAACATCTTGTAGTTCGATCAGCGTCGACATGAAATAACTCGTTTGCAAAATAGTAATGTTATAATGTAACATTTCGGGTATGTTGAAGCTACAACTTGGGAATAAAATTCATGAAGTTCTTTCGTCTCGCGACATTCACACTGCTTTTTTGTATGTCAGTCCCCGTGTGGGCACTCAATGTGTTAACAAGCGTCAAACCGATCCAGATGATCAGTTATGAATTAATGGCAGGTGTGGATGAGCCTGATGTGTTGCTTGCAGCTAATACTTCACCGCATGATTATGCACTTCGTCCTTCGGATGTAAAGCGAATCAGACAGGCCGATCTGGTGATTTGGTTTGGTGAAGGGCTGGAACCTTTTCTGGCAAAAGTGCTGTCACAGCAATCCGGGCGACTGACAATCAGCCAGATAAAAGACGCCCATTTCAGACACTTTTCTGCATCACATGAGGATGATGGTCATCATCATGGCAATACCGATCCACATTTCTGGCTGGGGATTGAGCAGGTTCGCGAAGTTGCAAAGGCGATCTCTGCCCGCCTGATCCAACTTGATCCGAACCACACCACGCAGTATCAGACAAACCTGACCCGCTTTCTGGCGCAGTTAACTGAAACGGATAACCAGATTCAGACTCAGCTGGCGGCATATCAGCAGTCACCGTATTACGTTTTTCATGATGCGTATGAGTATTTTGAGTCTCACTACCATTTGAATAATATCGGACATTTTACCGTCAGTCCGGATCGGAAGCCGGGGGCAAAGACTTTGATTGATATCCGAACCACACTGCAAAAACAGCCTGGAGTGTGCATCTTTTCTGAGCCGCAGTTCTTACCGTCAGTCATTACCAGTGTTACTCGCGGAACATCAGCCAGAATCGGTGTGCTTGACCCGCTGGCTACTGATATTCCATTGGCTAAAGGGAGTTATTTCCACTTTTTAAGTTCATTGAGTCAAAGTTACATTAGCTGTTTTAAGAGCCAGAAATAATCAAAGAAATGACGTGGTATAGCATCAGCTATACCACGGGCGAAAGCCGCCGTCATGAATACTTCGGAATTGTTTGAAGTGTTTGCCGAAAATAAATTTCGACGAAAAATAAGTAGATAGGTTATCTCACTATAGAACACCGCTCTGGTCAGAGATGCGTTCTACGATAAGCCACGCAAGGTTAACATTTTCATTTGCAGAGTGCTGTCTCATTTGTGAGACTGTTGAATGCATCGGGAAGTCTTCAATACTGCTGGATAACATCAAAGAGCAGAATTCGGAAATTAACTATTTTTGATCCTTCTCAATAAGCCTGATCATATTTATGCGTATACTTAGAATTGATAACGAGAATGCTTCTCATAAATCATACCGTAGGTATTAAGTATGAAACTGTCCCAGTTAAATCCCGGTCAACGGGCCTCCATTCGAGGGTTTCATCAACTCTCTGCTGAAGTCCGGAAACGATTAATGATCATGGGTATTTTACCCGATACTCCGGTTCTGTTGATCAGGAAAGCGCCAATGGGCGATCCGCTTCAGATCGAAGTCCGGGGTGTTTCTTTGGCAATCAGAGAAAAGATTGCGGCAGCCATTGAAGTGGAGATTGTCGGGTGAAATATAATATTTTAACTGTAGGGAATCCTAACAGCGGCAAAACGACCTTGTTTAACGGGCTGACCGGCGCTCGTCAGCAGGTTGGGAACTGGGCTGGTGTTACTGTTGAGAAAAAGACCGGAAAATATATGCATTCCGGAAACGAGTTTTGCCTGACCGATTTGCCGGGCATTTATGCGCTGGACAGTGGTAATGACAGTCATAGTATTGATGAGTCGATTGCATCAAAAGCAATACTGTCACATCCGGCAGATTTGATTCTGAATGTTGTGGATGTAACTTGCCTGGAGCGGAGTCTGTATATGACGTTGCAGCTTCGTGAGCTGGGCCGGCCAATGATTGTTGTACTGAATAAAATGGATGTGCTCAAAAGAGAGCGCCGTTCGATTCACGTTAAACGGCTGGAGCAACTGCTGGGATGTCCGGTTTATCCTATTTCTGCCAACAATAAAGCGCAGGTTTCACAGCTTAAAGAGAATTTACATAAAACTTTATTACAGGGAATTGCTCTGAATGAATTGCGTTTGGATTACGGTCAGCAGTTTGAAGCCGTCATCGATGCAGCACTTCCGTTTTTTGCCTCACCAGAAAGCTCATCGCAAGAGGTTTCATCCCGAGCCTTGGCTATTCGGGCCTTGGGTGGGGATCGTTTGATTACTAATCCGTTGCCTGAACCGGTCCGGGTACAGTTGGATACGCTACAGCGTGATTGTCCTCTGGATATCGATTTACATGTTGCTAATGTTAAATACACTTGGCTCCATCAACAGTGTCAGAATATTCGCCGTGAGCAGGGTGTGCTGGGCCACAGCTTCACCAAACGTGTTGATCAGGTCGTACTGAATAAGTGGATTGGGATTCCTTTTTTCTTTCTGGTGATGTACCTGATGTTTATGTTCTCGATAAATATCGGGAGCGCTTTTATCGACTTTTTTGATATTTCTGTCGGAGCTTTGCTTGTTGATGGCGGACATGCTTTGCTGGATCAATATCTTCCTGTGTGGCTGGTTACGCTGTTGGTTGATGGATTCGGTGGCGGGATTCAGACCGTTGCAACCTTTATTCCGGTGATTGCCTGTCTTTATCTGTTCCTTGCAGTGCTGGAGAGTTCCGGTTATATGTCCCGGGCGGCATTCGTGCTGGATAAAGTCATGCAGAAGATCGGATTACCGGGTAAGGCTTTTGTACCTCTGATTCTGGGATTTGGCTGTAATGTTCCTTCGATTATGGCAACCCGGACTTTAGATCAGGAAAGAGAAAGACGGTTATCTGCTGCTATGGCTCCTTTCATGTCCTGTGGTGCCCGATTACCTGTCTATGCTTTGCTGGCTGCGGCATTTTTTCCGCATAGTGGACAGAATGTAGTCTTTTCTCTTTACTTGCTGGGAATTGCTGCCGCGGTATTTACCGGAATGGTATTACGCCATACGATTTACCCGGGAAGTAGTGAAAGTCTGGTGATGGAAATACCGGATTATGAGCTTCCTACACTGCAAAATATTCTGATTAAAACATGGCAGAAGCTGAAACGTTTTGTTCTGGGGGCAGGAAAAACGATCGTGGTCGTGGTTACAGTTCTGAGCTTTTTGAATTCTGTCGGCACTGATGGCAGTTTTGGTCATGAAAACAGCGATACATCTGTATTATCAAAAGTATCGCAACGGGTAACACCTTTCTTTGCGCCAATTGGAATACAGCAGGACAACTGGCCGGCTACCGTTGGTATTGTCACCGGACTGTTTGCCAAAGAAGCCGTTGTCGGTACGCTGAATAATCTCTATTCCTCGCAGTCAGATGAAGGGAATGATTTTGATTTGCTTGCCAGTTTGCAGGAAGCTCTGCAAACGATCCCTGATAACCTGATGTCACTGAGTTTCTCTGATCCTCTGGGCATTGAAGTTGGTGATTTATCTGATACTCAGAGTGTTGCACAAGATCAGGAAGTGGATTCATCAATATACAGTAATCTGCAATATTACTTTAAAAGTCATTCGGCAGCATTTGCTTACCTGATTTTCATTTTACTCTATACACCTTGTGTGGCAGCCATGGGAGCCTATGTCAGAGAATTTGGTTCTCAGTATGCGCGTTTTATTGTCGTCTGGACTTTCGGTTTAGCTTATTGTTCGGCAACCCTGTTTTATCAGGCCGTTAATATCACAGTGCATCCGTTGCAAAGTATTCTGTGGATCTCCGCAATATTACTCAGTGGATGTGGATTGTATCTTTGGTTGAAACATTGGGGAGATTCCCTGAAAAAACTTGAGACTCAAGTCATATGATTCTGAATGAACTGAAAAGTTATCTGGAACAGCATGGAACGACCAGCGGTGTGGAACTGGCACGCCGCTTCCGTATGAGTGAAGATGGTGTCGACGCAATGTTGGGAGTATGGGTGAAAAAAGGCATAATTTCCCGCTTCGTCGATACGCGTCCCGGTGGCGAGGTGCGTCGGATTCGTTATGCGGTCAATCATCCTCAGACACTTTCGCTGACCGCAATTCTGTGAATTAAGCTGGTGTAAAGATCTCTGCTTCAGATAGTGCAGTTATCAGCGACTGTGCTATACGTTGTTGTTCCGCATCGTTGCGGTGGACTCCGGAAGTATTTCCCCAGACAGGGCCGGGCCACGCTTCGTCATGGGTAAATCTGGCGATATGATGGTAGTGAAGCTGAGGGACCATGTTCCCCAGAGCGCCCAGATTGATTTTGTCTGGTTGATACTGAGATTCTAATACCTGACAGACCCATTGAGATTCAATCAGAAACTGTTGTTGGTCCACCATCGGTAAATGGTGGAACTCTGTGATCCCGGAACGTTTTGGGACCAGAATAATCCACGGAACAGCCTGATCCCGATGCAGTAATACCAGAGAAAGCGGGAAGTTACCTAACAGGGTTGTATCTTGTTGTAACTGAGGATGAAGTTCGAAATCCATAATCCTGATGCCTGAAATCAATAAAACAGAAATGAGAATATCACATCTCCGGTAGAGTCCGGAGTGTCATTCTCTGTTAAACCGAGAAGCGCTGTACACTACCCAATAGATTCTGAGCAATATCCCGCAGACTATGTGCAGCATCGGATACTTCCGTAATTGCCTGACTATTCGCCCGGTTAATTTGGACAGTTTCTTCAACACTCTGGGAAACTTCATCACTTGATTTTGTCTGCTCGTTTAAAATTTGAGTAATCTCATCCAGTGCGTTCAGGACTCTTTGTGTTCCGGATTCGATATCCTTCATCATTTGATCTGTGGAATCAACGGCGTTGATCACCGGCTGCATCTGCGACATACATCCTTCCATTTCATTGATCACCTGGTGTGTGTCTTTCTGGATAGAAGTTATGGTTTCTGCAATTTCAACCGTTGAGCTACCGGTTTTTTCTGCCAGCGTTCTGACTTCATCTGCGACAACGGCAAATCCCCGTCCGCTTTCACCGGCTCTGGCAGCTTCAATTGCAGCATTCAGCGCCAGTAAGTTGGTTTGATCTGCAATCTCGCGAATTACCGCAATCACATGATGGATTTGATTGGATTGTTCACCAAGCCGCTGAATCGACTGAGTCGTACTTTGCAGAGAACCGGCAATGATGTCTATGTCGCGGATCGTTTCTTTCATGCTCCCTGCACCATGGACAGCCGATGTTCTGGCTTCATCAGATAAGCCCATGGCCTGAGTTGCATTTTCGGTAACCTGATTAATGCCATAGGTCAGTTCTTCTATTGCAGAAGCGATCGTTGCCGAAGCATCATTCTGTTGGTTCATACTGATGGCTGCCTGATGAGATGCTGCCGCCAACTGTTGTGATTCGCTGGCGAGCATGTCGCCTGCCTGATGAATCTGTGTAATGATTTTAGACAGGGAAGATTGCATGTCATACATCTGCGCCAGCAGACTATCATTATCGCCGGATCTGAGTTGTATCTTTGTTGTCAGGTTTCCGGCAGCAATCGTCTTCGCTATTTTAGTGGCATAAGCCGGATCTCCTCCGAGCTGACGCATAATATTTCGATTAATCCAGACAGAGAGGGCAATAATAATCAGCACACCGGAGCAGCTAATCAACAGAGAATAAAATGTCGCCTGTTGTGTGTTTGTATCCATGTTCGCCAGTTGTTGTTCTATATGATGGCTGAAATGTGTTTCTAACTCATGTACCAGTTCATTCATTGCTGTTAAAGCGGGCCGATCAATACCTTTAACCATGGCATCAATTTTTTTCCCTGCATTCGGATCATCAATCTGATATTTATCGAGTGCCTGCATATATTGATCACTGAGGGTTCGATGCCGTTGGATCAGTGTTTGTATCTGCTGGGTTGATAATTGTTTCTTTTGCATCTGTTGGCGGGTTTTATCCAGAAACTGGACGACTTCCTGACGATGCTGTCTGAATTCGCCGGAATAAGTTGCCAGAGTCTCTTTTGTATTACCCCGAATTAGAGCGTCTTTAAAGGCTTTTACTTGTAGTAATAAACTGATTTTTGCCTGTTCGACAGCCATGAGTCCATTACTTTCTGATTCGATAGTATAGATGCTCTTATATGTATCACTGCCCATTTTATGAAGGCTTAAAGTTCCACTCAGGCCGATCAGGGCAATACCCAGAATACTTAGGATGGCAAAGAGCCATAGTCTGGCTGAGGTTGTTAACTGACTTAGCATATATATTCTCCCTGTCACTGATATGAATACGCAGGTGATTATCTTTGTTTTCTGTATATTGATCGTTTTTGGTGCGTTCAGGAATGTTTATCGAGTAAGAATTATTTTTTATCTCAATAACGGTGTTGGGAGAGTATCAAAACAATGCTGTTTATCCACGTATAATTTAAACAGAAAATTACGGTTTTGTTAACGGGAGCAAATATTAGCAACATTAGAGATTGTTTATATTTGAAGTGAATATGAATTAGTGTTGGAAGAGGTTGTGAGTAATAGCTTACTCACAACATATATTGGTATTGAATATACTTTAGCTTCAGGTTTGGTTCCCGAAAGATATGATAGAAAATGAGTGAATTTTGAAGAGACTATATTAGCTGATAATAGAATTTAGGTTATCTATTATGGAACTTTCTTATATAGAAGAATGCTAATATAAATAGTCACTGGATAAAGAATCACTTTATTTTCTATCAGTCGTCATGATTAATATGCTTAAGCCATTACAGGGAAAGACTCAGGGAGTTCTGATGGTGCACAAGCGATAATATCATTTCTGTTGGCACCACAGTCTTCAATGAAGGTCACTTTGGCAAACTCATCAATGACTTCTTTTGGATAAGTTGGACCTGCATCGCGGTACTGACGCATTAAATCAAGGTGCTCGTTCTGATAGCAAACGGTTTTTTTCGGATCATTGAAGACCCAACGAGGGAAGAAGATAACGCCGTGAACTTCTTCTCTGTCCAGATTAATTGTCAGACTTACCGTTGTTCCGGTTGGTTCATCCCAGGAAATCTTGTAAACATTATTACCAACAGAATGGATGTGTGCTTCCTGATCGGTAACCCAGCGACCGCCAACAATACCGCTATGAATACGATAATCAAAGACGTTTTCTGATTTTACATAGATTTCATATTGCCAGCCGTTGTCGTATGTATAAACCAAGTGTTTTCCGATCAGTCTGTTTAATTCTGCTCTCTGTTGTTCTGGATTATTCATATTGTTTTCCTTACTTCGTATTCGTATAGAAAGATGATGCAGAGAATATATCATTTGATTTTTAAATTGATAAACGCTATTTTTGCGGTAAAACAATCTAAAAATCAGATGGATTCATATGCATCGTTCCACACTTGAACAATGGTTTGTGCTGCAAACCGTAGTTGATATCGGCGGTTTTACTGCGGCGGCCAGACAATTAAACCGCAGCCAGTCATCCGTGAGTTATGCCATTAAAAACTTGCAGGAGCAGTTAGGCGCCAGTTTATTGGTTGTCGAAGGGAAGAAGGTCGCATTGACCCCGATTGGTGTGGCACTGTTGGAAGATGTCCGGCCTTTGCTCAGAGAATTTACCAATATAGAGAGCAGGGCGAAATTTCTGACAGCCGGTGCTGCGGCCCGGATCCGGCTTACGGTTGACTGTATTTATCCGAAACCGCTGTTGTTTTCTGCCCTGAAGATATTTCAGCAAAACTTTCCTCACACTCAGGTTGAGCTGGAAGAAGTGATACGTTTTACGCCGTCATTCAACTTTTCAGTGGGGGATTTGGCGATTGGGTTACCTTTTTATGGTGAGCTGATGGGGCAAAAATTACTGGATGTTGAGCTTGTGGGTGTTGCTCATCCGAATCATCCGCTGCACCACATGAAGAATTCTGCATTAACCATGACCGATCTACATCATCATACCCAGGTTTATATGGATAACCGATACGAATACTCACCGGAAATGATTGAGAAGCCAAGTCAGCGCTGGACTGTAAATACGATTGAGAGTGCAATAGAAGCGGTACGCAGTCAGTTGTGTTTTGGCTGGCTTCCCAAGCATATGATTCAGACTTTGCTTGAGCAGAATGAGTTGAAATTGCTTCCGTTGGCAACCGGGTTGATGAGAAAGATTCCGCTCTATCTCACTTATACCGATTATGATCATCTGAGCCCGACATCACAGGCACTAGTACAGATCATTCAGGAAACAAACTTATCATCAGCAGATGGATGAGTTGGGAAGAATGTTCCAATTCTTTGATTTAGGACAGCATTCTTGTTCGAATTTTTTGATGAAGATGATAAAAACTACATCTATGTTTTTCCAATTGTTATCGATATACTCGATGTGAAACCGATTGATTAGGAGTGATTGATGAGTGAGTTGATCAGTAAAATTGAAGCAGGGTTGAATCATCCGGATGCCGCGAAGTTGGTTCTCAGGGTGAGTTTTAGCCTGATGTTTTTGTTACATGGTATTCATAAAATATTTGCAGGAACCGGGTTTATTCAGGGATTGTTTATTGATTTAGGTTTACCGGCTTTTCTTGCTTATGCTGCTTACCTGGGGGAAGTTGTCGCGCCGATCATGATTATTCTAGGCCTGTTCACCCGTTTTGCTGCGACAGCAATGATAGGGACTTCGCTTGTCGTGATCGGACTGGTACACCGGGATGACTTTTTCTCGCTGAATCAGTTTGGAGCCTGGGAAGTTGAGGATATCGGTACTTATTTATTTGCGTCAATCACGATTCTGCTTCTGGGATCGGGCAAGTATGCAGTGCGTCCGGATTAAAACCCGACTGAAGAATACCGTATAACAAAGAACCCGGCATACTGCCGGGTTCTTTGTTTTGTCACAGGGGAATTCTACATTCGCTCAAGTGTCTGAATACCCAGAAGATTCAGTCCTTGCTGAATAGTTTTCGCTGTCAGTGCCGCAAGTTTCAGACGACTGTCACGGGTTGTTTCACTTTCTGCTGACAGAATCGGGCAGGCTTCATAGAAGCTGGAGAACTGTCCTGCCAGTTCAAACAGATAAGCACACATCAGGTGTGGTTGGCCTTCACGGGCAACTGACTGTACTGTTTCTTCAAACTGTAACAGTTTGGTGATAATCGCTTTTTCTTTACTGTCGGTAATCTGAATCTCTCCGTTGAGATGATCCATGGTCATTCCTGCTTTGGAAAAAATAGATGCAACCCGGGTGTAGGCATACTGCATGTAAGGCGCGGTATTTCCTTCAAAAGCCAGCATATTGTCCCAGTCGAACACATAGTCGGTTGTCCGGTGTTTTGACAGGTCTGCATATTTTACCGCAGCCATTGCTACAGTTTTGGCGATTGATGTTTTTTCTTCCTGCGCCAGTTCCGGATTCTTACTTTCGATAAGCCGGGTTGCCCGTTCTTCTGCTTCATCCAGCAGATCGGCCAGACGGACTGTTCCACCGGCCCGGGTTTTGAACGGACGTCCATCTTTCCCTAACATCATGCCAAAAGCGTGGTGCTCCAGTGATACTTCTTCCGGGATATAACCGGCTTTCCGCACGATAGTCCAGGCTTGCTGCAAATGTTGATGCTGACGCGAGTCAATAAAATACAGAACTCGATCGGCCCCCAATTGTTCGTAGCGGTATTTGGCACAGGCAATATCAGTAGTTGTATAGAGGTAACCACCATCACGCTTCTGAATAATTACCCCCATGGGTTCACCATCTTTATTTTTGAACTCATCAAGAAATACCACCTGGGCGCCATCATCTTCCTGAGCTAAGCCTCTGGCTTTCAGATCGGCAACGATTTCCGGCAGCATAGCGTTATACATGCTTTCTCCCATGACATTATCACGGGTTAAGGAAACATTCAGACGGTCATAGTTGAACTGGTTCTGAGTCATGGTGATATCGACCAGTTTTTTCCACATTTGTGTGCAGAATGCATCACCACTTTGCAGTTTTACCACATAGTTTCTGGCTTTCTCTGCAAACGCTTCATCTTCGTCATAGCGTTTTTTGGATTCGCGATAGAAAGCTTCCAGATCTGCGAGTTCCATCGACTCGGCATTTTCACTTTGCTGAATACGTTCCAGGTTGGCGATCAACATACCAAACTGAGTTCCCCAGTCACCGATATGGTTTGCCCGGATGACTTTATGTCCCAGAAACTCAAGGGTGCGGACCACTGCATCACCGATGATCGTTGAACGCAGATGGCCGACGTGCATTTCCTTAGCAACATTGGGTGCGGAATAGTCAGCGACAATTGTCTGAGGCGCTTCCTGAGCGACACCAAGCCGGGAATCGGCGAGTGCTTTTTCTGCCTGTTGTGCCAGGAATGCTTCGTCGAGGAAAATATTGATGAATCCCGGACCTGCGATTTCTGTCTTGCTGGCAATTCCGTCCAGATCAAGTACATCCAGTACTTTTTGAGCAAACTCGCGTGGATTCGTGCCGAGTTTTTTGGCAACACCCATGATGCCATTGGCCTGATAATCGCCAAACTGTGGTTTGGCTGACTGGCGGACGGCTGCTGGGCTACCGGCAGGCGCACCGGCTGCTTCAAGTGCTTGAGATACTTTATCGTTTATCAGTGCTTGGATATTCACGTACTTATCCTTCAATTCCAGGAATTGTCTGCTTGTGCATCATAAAATGGTGATGCACATCTCGATCTTGTTCAAAAATTGGCGCACATAATAGCAACTTTATTATCACTCTTATAGAGAAAAGCTTCTGAAATTTTCTACTTTCCTCTGGAATCCTGCTAGGATGCCGCTTGTTTCAATGCGGAAGATGGTACTCAAATGCAGTCGTTTTTAACAACCAACCGGCTTATGCCAGTACAGATGTATGAAGATGTTTCTGTTTTTATCCATAAAATCAGCGAATTATGTGATTTTTTACAGATGGATTTGTCCCCGTTCCATCTGGATCATATTGCGATGCGTATTAATGACCGGCAATACGCAGAGGCCGCACACCAGCTTTGGTTATCTGAAGGCAAGGAAATATCATCTGCTGAGATTCATGGCCGGCCAATTATCGTGATTGAACTGGAAGAGCCGATGACTCTCGGATCATGGACGACCAGACATGTGGAATTGCCTTATCCGGCGAAAGGGAAAATCTATTCCCGGCAGGGATGGGAACATGTCGAGTTTGTGGTTCCTTCCGAGGCAACTACGGTCGAAAATTTCTTACAGGATATCTGGCAACGTTTTCCGTCTCTGGAGGAGATGTGGCCAATGCTGGAACAACAAGGGATTCAGGTAAAATGTTCCTCTCCGCAAGGAGAAGGTGAGCGTCTGGCAAACCCGACGATTGCTTTTCGCCGGGAAAATATCTGTTTCAAATTGCATCCATATTCACTGGCTCAGGTCATTGCTTCTGAGAAAAAAGCAGGTACGGACAATTAACCCAGCTCATACGCTTTTGGCATTAGCTGGAAAGCTTCAATTGATCCGACTTCTCTGCCCAGAGTCAGTTGACCTGCATCATAATGTGCATTTCCCTGAGTGTGCATAATCAGCCGGTTGGCGGTTCTGGGTTTCAGCTCGTTTACAACGAAGCGGATCATATCCGAGCGGGACAGCTGTTTGAGTTCCTGTAGAACCTGCTCCCGTTGATCAAACTGATGATCTTTATTTCCGATAGCAACCCAAAAACGCTGAGCGCGGCTTCTGAGCGTTGGATCCGGTGTAGCGATTTGGTTTAATAATCCCCGTTTGCTGCTATGCCACTGATATTCGTTCAGTTCAAGCAAGACCATATAAAAGGCATTGAGGTATTCATCAATTGAGGCCATCAAATCTACTGGGGCTGCGTGAGGTGACTGCACATACATGACGATTCCCGGATGACGGTTCAGAGGAAGATTTCCGGTGCCAACCATATAGCCCAGCTGTTGCTTGGTTCTGATTTCATGAAAGAAGGTTGCAGACATTAAATGATTCGCTAGTGAGTAAAGCGCAACACTTCGGGGAGAAATGTCGGTGCATTGGTAATACAGGACAACCGCTGAATCATCCTGATCACAATAGACTTCCCGGCGGAAAGTTCCTTGCTTACCGAGCATCACCAGAGGCCGGAGAGATTCTTCATAACGTTGGTCCTGTACATGCAAGGCCTGGATGAGTTCCTGACCTATCTGCAACGCGTCTGATTTTCTCCAATCGCCATAGATGAACATTTCAACATGCAGTTGAGATAACATCTGATCGACGAAAGGAGCCAGTTCTTGGACCTGAATGGTTTGAAGTGCCTCAAGTAAGCTGTCATAAGGCGGATTATTCGGCTGTAATAGCCCGGTCATCGCATTAAACAACTGTGAAATCGGACGATCTTTGGCTGCATTCCGCCAGCTTCTCTCCAGCTGTGTTTTGACGGACAGGAAACGGTGCTCACTAAATTCCCTTTGTTCGAAACGATCCAGAATTAATTTCAGCAGCTCGGGTTGTTTCTGGCTGAAGCCAGAAATTGACAGAGTGACGCCACCCTGATGGGTGTACATGTTGTATCCCATCCCGGCGATCTCTGCCGGATATGTTTCTTTTGCCAGAGAATCGAGAAAGATCTCAACACACAGACGTGTCATGACAATATTACGGGGGTTTTGAACCGCATAAGGGCTATCGATAGCAACGTATATAACCCCTTTCGGAACCAGAAATTCCTGATCCTGCATATGCCACAGACGGAATCCATCGCTCTCCTGTATGATCTGCGGTTTATCATTAGTTGAATCGATAGGCTTTGGCTGAAGTTCATGACAGATGAAAGGATTCGGTTCAGGTAAATCCATACTCAGCTCTGACTGAGCCTGCCCGAAAAATGCTAATTGTGACTCCGTAAAGGAAGTCACCGAATAAGGGGTATAATACCAGTTGGCCGTTTGGTTGTAGTCCCGTCCCTGAGCCAAAAGCGTCGCCCTGAGGTTTTCCGGGACAAATTGGTCAAGAATTTCTCTGAGCAGAGCTTCATCGTAGCTTTGCATCATGTAATCGCCGTAGATAGTATCTTCTTCCCGGTAATGCTGCATGTTCATTACCAGGTGGCTAACGGTGTCCAGTGGCCGGGCAGTTTCCTGATAACGAAAAGCAGCTTCAAGGACAGCTTTTTTCTCATCATAGCGCCAGGGTTGTAGCCCATGCTCCCGGATCTGCCGGATATAGCTGAAAATTGCCAGAATAACTTCGTCAACATGCTCAAGACCTGCTTCGGTGAGTAACATGCTAATAGTAAATTCCCGGTAGTTACTGCCACTGGCTCCGCCTCCGGCCGAAAGGCTGGTTATCCATCCTTTGTCTTTCAGAGCCAGAGTCAGACTGTTTTTCCCTTCATAACCCAGTAAATGGGCAAAATAGGAGAGTGGTTTTTGCTGATAGTAAACATCCATACCGGGGAGTGGGAATGCCAGAAACAGTTTCCGAATATCTTTGAGTGGTTCGGCTTCAATCAAAAGCCCGGTATTTTCCCGGGTAACGAATGGTTCCCGAATCTTCTTGCCATAACGCTGTTGGTTAACCACAGCAGAGAATCGTTCAACAATCCATTGTTCCTGAATATCCAGTGACTCGGGAGCAATCACTGCCAGAGTCATCAAATCGGCTGAGTAATGCTCACGGTGAAAACGGACAATTTCTTCACGAATGCTGGCTTGGTTGCGATCTGAAAGCGTTTGTAGATTGCCGACTGAAAATTTGGCAAAAGGGTGCTGTGGATGAATGGTTTCTTTATGGACCTGATAGAGACGCCGTACATCATCATTGAGCTTTAACTTATATTCTGACTCAATTGCCTGACGTTCTTTGTCCAGAGATTCCTCGTTGAACAAGGGAGCAGTAAAAAACTGGGCGAAGCGATCAAGAGCCTTTTCATATGCCGAAGCCGTAATGTCAAAAAAGAAACAACTATGTTCAGTTCCGGTCCACGCGTTATGCGATCCCCCGTGCTGATTAATGAAATTTTGAAACTCGCCGGAATTTGGGTATTTTTCCGTTCCCAAAAATAGCATATGCTCTAGGAAGTGAGCTAAGCCTTCGCGATCTGCCGGATCATCAAAATGACCGACATTGATTGCCAGAGCTGCCGCACTTTTTTGTGCATTTTGGTCACAAATCAATAGCACCCGAAGTTGATTAGGCAAGGTGATATATCGGTAACTATTTGTATCATTTGGACTGATGTGCACGAGATATGCCTCCAGACGTGGCTAGGGAATCGATCATTAGTATGACGTTGAAAACAGGAGTCGCCAACCTTAGATAACAATTTTATGAGTAAAATGTTATTTTAATTTGCTCAATTGGATTGAAGCAGCCAATATACACTTGAGGTTTCTCTAACGACGACAATCAGGGCTTGGCTATATAGAGTGAGTATGAACTCATCTGTGAGTTTAATGGTGTATTTAAGGTAGCCATCATATGAAAATTTTTATTATGCGTCACGGAGAAGCGGGATATTGCGCGACAGGTGATGCGGATCGGCCTCTAACCGAACTCGGAAAAAATGAATCGGTTTCCGTCCTGAAACAGGCGAATGACATTCAGAAAATCAGCGTAGATAAAGTCTTGGTCAGCCCTTATCTTCGGGCTCAGGAAACATGGCGGGAAATAGCAGACTATATCGATACCCGCAGTATAGAAACTTGTGATGATATTACACCGTACGGTAAAGCCGACCGGGTATTTGATTACCTGATGGTTTTGGCCGACATTGAGAAAGTGAATTCATTTTTTCTGGTTTCCCACTTACCGCTTGTCGGTTATTTGACCAGTGAGTTTGTCAGAGAGATGACGCCACCGATGTTTCCGACATCAGGATTGATCTGTCTTGATTATATGCCGGAGACACAGCGGGGCGAACTACTGTGGCGTCTTTCTCCCAAATAGGACCCGGTTGAGAACTGGGCTGTTCGCTGAGTAAGTGTGTCTTGAGATTATCTGAGTATCAAACCTTGTATATCGGATGAACTTTCCTGAGAGGGGAGTCTGTTCGGAGAAAAGGTTTGTGCATCCTGTCATTGGGTTCATTTTCCTTCACTTATTTCTCATATCAATTTGCATATCGCCAGAGACTGTGCGATATGACATCCCGCTGTTTGTGATGCGATTTAGCGAGCCATAAATTTGACATGTTTATGGTTCAATTATTGCATGATGCGAGAAATCCATACGTTCCCGATGGAGGCCTGAGGTTCCGGGTCTTCATTTCTAAACAGAGAATTATGAACGGTCATCTATGAAGTTTACCCTGCCATTTGCTGACAAATTACCGCTGATTCCCCGGAGAACTGTCCCTGCGGTCGGTG
Source organism: Vibrio mangrovi (assembly GCF_024346955.1). Classification (NCBI taxonomy): domain Bacteria; kingdom Pseudomonadati; phylum Pseudomonadota; class Gammaproteobacteria; order Vibrionales; family Vibrionaceae; genus Vibrio; species Vibrio mangrovi. Next base: position 1,127,884 of record NZ_AP024883.1, read on the forward strand.
CTCCTATTATGGTGCTTGCAACGTTGGGAATGGTGGTGCTGCCTATTCCGGCGTTTATGCTCGACCTGTTTTTTACGTTCAATATTGCGTTGGCGATGGTTGTTCTGCTGGTGACGATATATACACGTCGGCCACTTGATTTTGCTGCTTTTCCTACGGTATTGCTTATTTCTACACTGCTTCGGTTAGCTCTGAACGTTGCATCGACCCGGGTGGTTCTGCTGTATGGTCATGAAGGTCCGGGAGCTGCTGGTAGTGTGATCGAAGCATTCGGTAGTGTTGTGATTGGCGGAAACTATGCTGTCGGTCTGGTGGTTTTCCTGATTCTGATGATCATTAACTTTATGGTTGTCACCAAAGGTGCCGGCCGGATTTCAGAGGTAAGTGCCCGCTTTACACTGGATGCATTGCCAGGGAAACAAATGGCGATCGATGCGGATTTGAACGCTGGATTAATTGATCAGGAGCAGGCACGTCTTCGTCGCTTCGAAGTGACGAAAGAAGCTGACTTTTACGGCTCAATGGATGGTGCTTCCAAGTTCGTGAAAGGAGATGCGATTGCCGGGATTCTGATCCTGTTTATTAACATTCTCGGTGGTCTGTCTATCGGGATGATCCAGTATGATCTGGGATTTGGCGATGCAATTCAGATTTATACGTTACTGACCATAGGTGATGGTCTGGTCGCTCAGATTCCGTCATTGCTCTTGTCAATCGGTGCCGCGATCATGGTGACGCGTCAAAATACCGATGAAGACATGGGGCAGCAGGTTATCTTCCAGATGTTCGACAACCCGAAAGCCCTGATGATAACTGCGGCGATTCTGGGAGTCATGGGGATTGTTCCCGGTATGCCACATTTTGCGTTTCTTCTTCTGGCGTCTCTTGCCGGAGGCGGATCCTATCTTTTGCATAAGAAGCAGCAGAAAGCAGCAGAAGAAAAACAATTACCGGCAGAGCTGGATACCGAGGCTCCGAAGCGAAGAGAACTATCCTGGGATGATGTTCAACCCGTAGATGTGATTGGTCTGGAAGTGGGGTATCGGTTGATTCCTCTGGTTGACCGGGATCAGGGAGGTGAACTGCTGGAACGGGTCAAAGGGGTCAGGAAAAAACTGTCGCAGGATTTTGGATTTCTTATCCCGCCGGTTCATATCCGGGATAATCTGGAACTTTCACCAAATAGTTATCGAATCACGTTGATGGGGGTTGCTGTCGGCGAAGCGGAAATTCGTCCCGATCAGGAGCTGGCCATTAACCCTGGGCAGGTTTACGGAGCTATTGATGGCGAACATACATTCGATCCGGCCTTTGGTCTGGAAGCTGTCTGGATTCGCGAGGAACAGCGGGAGCATGCTCAGGCTCTGGGCTATACCGTCGTTGATTCATCAACAGTACTGGCGACTCATCTGAGTCAACTGTTAACGAATAATGCCGCTCAGTTAATCGGTCATGAAGAAGTTCAGAATTTACTGGATATGCTGTCTCGCAGTGCGCCGAAACTGGTTGAAAATTTTGTTCCGGATCAACTGCCATTGGGAACGGTTGTGAAAGTCCTGCAAAATCTGTTGAACGAAGCAATCCCGATTCGGGATATACGGACTATCGTCCAGACTCTTGCTGAATATTCAGGAAAGAGTCAAGAACCCGACATCCTGACAGCCGCTGCCCGGATTGCTTTACGACGTTTAATTGTTCAGGAAATCAATGGTATAGAACCAGAATTGCCTGTGATTACTCTGATTCCTGAGCTGGAACAATTATTGCATCAGACCATGCAAGCGTCAGGTGGAGAATCCGCAGGTATTGAACCCGGTCTGGCTGAGCGGCTTCAGTCTTCGTTGAGTCAGGCGACTCAGGAGCAGGAGCTGAAAGGTGAGCCAGCCGTTTTACTGACTTCTGGTGTACTGCGCTCGACCCTGGCTAAATTTGTGAAAAATACGATACCCAACTTGCGCGTGCTTTCTTATCAGGAGATTCCTGATGAAAAACAGATTCGAATTGTACAGGCTGTCGGTAACTAGCAGATAAACATGATGGTGGGTTGCTGCTTTGAAGATAAAACGATTTTTTGCTAAAGACATGAAAACTGCATTGCTCCAGGTAAAAGAGGAACTTGGAGTTGATGCGGTAATTATGTCGAATAAAAAAGTTGCAGGTGGTGTTGAAATCGTTGCTGCAGTCGATAGCGATAATGTCGCACCCAAAACACAGGTTCACGGTTACAGTTCTCAACCCCGTCATCGTGAACATGAAGGTGTATCACCTTCTGCCGGACGACGTGAGTTGGCAGAAGATCGGGTTCATTTAGGCCAACGTGCTGCACCTGCTCCCCAAAAATCCCGGACACCACAGCAAAAGACATCCAGTCAGCGTGGGTCGATGACCAACCGCTTTGCCAACCTGTTGAAACAGTACTCTCCAGCTCACGAAGAAGCAGAGTCTGAACGTGAAGATACACTGACCTCTCTGTTGCAACGTCAGGCAAAGTCATCACAAGCCGGTAGTAGTCATGCACCTGTGAGTCGGTGGGATGAACGGGAAGAGAATCATAAGCCACAACTTGACCCTTCTCGCTATGAACGTCGTCAAAAACGGGAAGAAGCGCAAAGTTCTCAGGATATTGAGCTGATGAAAGAAGACATCAACTCAATTCGTCGTCTTCTGGAGCATCAGGTTTCTGGCCTGATGTGGCAGGAGGTCGAGCGTCGGGAACCGCTTCGGGCGATGTTAATCAAGCGATTATCCCGAATGGGACTTTCTCTGGAACTGGCGGATCAACTGGCTTGTTATATACCGGAAGACACGCCGCCACCGAAAGCCTGGCGAGCTTTACTCGGACTGGTGTCGGATCAAATTCCGGTTGTTAACCAGGATATTTTAAAGAAAGGGGGCGTTGTTGCCCTGTTAGGGCCGACTGGTGTAGGAAAAACCACCACGGTTGCAAAGTTAGCTGCAAGGGCAGCAATGGAGTATGGATCGGACAATGTAGCACTGGTAACAACGGATACTTATCGTATCGGAGCCCATGAGCAGTTGGCAATATACGGTAGAATAATGGGGTGCCCGGTAAAAGTCGCTAAAGATTCCAACGAGTTAGCCGATGTAATTCAGCAATTACGAAATCGACGACTGATTCTTGTGGATACAGCAGGCATGGGACAGCGTGATGTGCGTCTGTCTGAGCAACTTGACACCTTAATGCAGGATCGCGGTAGTGCGATCAAAAGTTATTTGGTTTTACCAGCAACAGCACAAAGAAAGGTGCTTCAGGAAACCATTGATCATTTCAGACGAATTCCCTTATCCGGATGCATCATGACGAAGTTAGATGAGTCTCTGAGTCTGGGAGAGTTTGTCAGTGTGGTTGTGGAGAATGCGTTACCCGTCGCTTACATCGCGAATGGACAGCGTGTTCCTGAAGATATTGTGATTGCTCAGCCAAAATATATGGTAGCGAAAGCGAACGAATTGCTAGAGAAGTCGGCTGACAATGAGCCTCACTACTGGAGCAGTGACTCAGAGAGAATCTAGGCGGCGAACAGATATGACGAATAAAATGATTTTTGACCAAGCAAGCGGCCTGCGCCGTTTAAGCCAACCGACACTGACAAAAGTGATTACAGTGACGGGAGGAAAAGGTGGTGTTGGAAAAACCAACGTTACTTTGGGAATGGCGATGAGTATGGCTCGTCAGGGCAAGAAAGTAATGGTGCTTGATGCCGACCTGGGATTGGCAAATGTAGATGTCATGTTAGGTATTCGCCCTAAAAAGAATCTGGGGCATGTCCTGGCTGGTGAGTGTGAATTAAAAGATGCTATCGTCGAAGGACCATATGGGATTAGAATCATCCCTGCAACTTCCGGAACCAAGTCGATGGTCGAGTTATCCCATGCTCAGCATATCGGATTGATTCGGGCATTTGGCAGTCTGGAAGAAGAAATGGATGTGTTGTTGGTTGACACGGCTGCGGGTATTTCTGATATGGTTGTAAGCTTCGCACGGGCTGCTCAGGATGTTGTTGTCGTTGTTTGTGATGAACCGACGTCAATTACCGATGCTTATGCTTTAATTAAATTACTCAGTAGAGAGCATCAGGTTCAGCGTTTTAAGATTGTTGCGAACATGGTGCGTAGCTATCGGGAAGGGCGTGAGTTGTTTGCGAAGTTGACCTTAGTCACAGAGCGGTTCTTGAATGTAGGCATAGAACTCGTCGCATGCATTCCTTTAGACGATAATGTACGGCAGGCGGTTAAAAAACAGAAAATCGTTGTTGATGCATTTCCGCGTTCGCCGGCATCACTTGCGATTAGCTCTTTGGCGAATAAAGCATTAACATGGCCAATACCGAAAACGCCCAGCGGACACTTGGAATTTTTTGTCGAGCGGTTGCTAAACCGAACAGAAATAGTAGGGGAACCATTTGGTGAATAAGGCGCTGACTTACGATCAATATGGAAATATCAATAATCAACAGGCTTTTTTAGAAAAGTATTCTGTATTGGTTAAGCGTATAGCTCACCACTTGATCGGACGTTTACCGCCGAGTGTTCAGGTCGAAGATTTAATCCAGGCTGGAATGATCGGACTACTCGAAGCCCAGAAAAACTATGATAATAGTAAAGGTGCCAGTTTTGAAACCTATGCGGGTATCCGTATTCGGGGGGCAATGCTGGATGATATTCGTCGTGGAGACTGGGTTCCACGGTCTGTTCATAAGTATAATCGTGAGATCAGCCAGGCAATTTCGATACTTGAAGGTGAATTAAATCGTGATCCGACCGATACAGAGGTTGCGAAGTATCTGGGAATGTCGTTAGATCAATATCATAGCGTCATTACCGATATAAACTGTTCTCGCATCGTGGGGATTGAAGATCTGGGTGTTTCCGAAGATGTGATTTCCCCTTTTGATTCCGATGACGAGAATTCTCCTTTTAAAGGTGTTGCTGACGAATCATTTCGTAAAGCATTGGTTGAATCAATAAAATCGCTTCCTGAACGTGAAGCTTTGGTACTTTCGCTCTATTATGATGAAGAGCTAAACTTAAAGGAAATTGGTGAGGTGCTTGGTGTAAGTGAGTCTCGCGTAAGCCAAATATTAAGCCAAACGATGCAGCGTTTAAGAACAAAGCTGCGTTCTTGGACACAGAATGACTAATATCACTGATCTCATACTCAGTGGAGGCAATTTTGAATAAAAACATGAAAATCCTTATTGTTGACGATTTTTCAACAATGCGCCGAATAGTGAAAAACCTGCTCCGCGACTTGGGTTTTAATAATACTCAAGAAGCTGATGATGGTTTGACGGCTTTGCCTATGCTTAAGAAAGGTGATTTTGACTTTGTCGTGACCGACTGGAATATGCCGGGAATGCAAGGGATTGACTTACTTCGAAATATTCGTGCTGATGAGGAGCTGAAACATCTTCCTGTATTGATGATTACAGCTGAAGCGAAGCGTGAGCAGATAATTGAAGCTGCTCAGGCAGGGGTGAATGGTTATATTGTGAAACCATTTACAGCGGCTACGCTTAAGGAAAAGTTGGATAAAATCTTTGAGCGTTTATAAGTCTTGAACTTTGGTCAGCGTGTATGATCTGGTAAGAGAGAAATTTATTCGCATATAAAGGCTCTTTCAGGATGATTGAATTAGAACAAGCACAACAGCTCGTCCGGTTACTGGAAAGCGGGAAGCAAGAAGAAGCCAATGCATTATTGGTGGATATATACAAAGCTAAGTCCGCTGATCCCATGTTTCGGCAGATCGGCGAGTTAACCCGAGAGCTACATGAATCTATAAAGGGATTCTCCGTTGATGAGCGGATGAGTGAAATTGCGACGGCTGAAATCCCTGATGCAAAAGACCGTCTTCAATATGTTATTTCCAAAACTGAGGTTGCAGCCAATAAGACAATGGATGCAGTCGATCGGTGTATGCCGATCGCAGATAAGTTGCATCAGAGTTTGTTAGATGTTCGTCCTCAGTGGAACGAGCTCATGAAAGGTCGGATAGCATTAGAAGAATTTAAAGCGTTGTGTCATAGAATTGACGATCTACTCAGTCAGATTGAAGGAGATAGTTCAGAATTACGCGGTGAGTTGATGGATATCCTCATGGCTCAGGATTTCCAGGATTTGACGGGGCAGATCATTCGGCGTGTTATTACATTGGTGAGTGAAGTTGAGCAACGGCTCGTTGATATTCTTACCGTGTTTGGAACGAGCCAGTCAGAACAACAAGCAGATAATATAAAACATCAGTCTACTGAACCTGAGGGGCCGATTTTGAATCCTCATGAAAGAAGTGATGCAGTTTCATCTCAAGACGAAGTTGACGATTTGTTATCGAGTCTTGGTTTTTAGAGGTGCCGTATGAGCTACGAATTAGATGAAGATATTTTACAGGACTTTTTAGTTGAAGCAGGTGAAATATTAGAGCTGTTGTCCGAACAATTGGTCGAGCTTGAAAATAATCCTGAAGATAACGATCTTTTAAATGCAATCTTCCGGGGATTTCATACGGTAAAAGGTGGTGCTGGTTTTCTTTCTTTAACTGAACTGGTTTCAACCTGTCACGGTGCGGAAAATGTCTTTGACATATTGCGTAATGGTCAAAGAAAAGTGACTGCGGGTTTGATGGACACAATGCTTCGGGCATTAGATACAGTAAACGAGCAGTTTCAGGCCGTACAAGACCGAGAACCTCTGGAGCCCGCTGACCCTGTATTACTGGAAGAATTACACCGCCTGTCTCAGCCAGCTTCAGCTGATGAAAACGACGAAGATGAAATCTCCCCATCAGCCGATTCATTACATGAAGAGCCACCTGTTGTCGAAGAACCAATCGTTGAAACCCCTGTAGAAAATACACCACAGGGCAATACAGCTGCGTCCGATGCCAAAGGTTCGAGTTCAATTGATGAAATTACGCAGGATGAATTCGAGCAGTTGTTGGATGAACTTCATGGCAAGGGCAAAGCGCCAACGGCTGATTCCGGTTCAAAAACACCGGCAGAAAAGCCAGCTCAGGCTGCATCACCACAGAGTACAGCCAATGACAGTGGTGATATCACTGACGATGAATTCGAAAAGTTACTTGATGAACTTCATGGTGTAGGAAAAGGTCCTTCGCTTGAATCTAAAGCACCGGAAACTCCTCCATCAGCAACTCCTAAGGCTCCGGCACCAAAAGCACCAACAGAAAGTTCAACAGCCAAATCATCTGCAGCAGCCGGTGATAGTGATCTCATGACTGATGATGAGTTTGAGAAACTATTAGACGAATTGCATGGTGCTGGTAAAGGGCCTTCAGTTGAAGAGCTGGAAATGGCTGTCAAGCCTGCATCGGCGAATCCAGAACCTGTAGCGAAGGCAAGTGCAGCACCCAAAGCAGCCGTCCAGGCTGAGCCGAAACCGGCAGCGACACCTCCGGTCAGTGAAAAACCGGCAGCTAAAACTCAGGTTGCAACCAGAGAGTCTAAAGAAGTTGCCGCTGCGAAGAAACCGCAGGCAGAAGCAACGGTTCGTGTGGATACTTCGACGTTAGATACAATTATGAATATGGTCGGAGAGCTGGTGCTTGTCCGGAACCGTTTACTTAGTCTTGGTTTGAACAGCAACGACGAAGAAATGTCGAAGGCTGTTTCTAATCTGGATGTTGTGACCGCTGATCTGCAAGGCGCTGTCATGAAAACCCGGATGCAGCCGATCAAGAAAGTTTTTGGCCGTTTCCCTCGTGTGGTCCGGGATTTGGCAAGAAGCCTGAAGAAAGATATTGTCCTGGAAATGCGTGGTGAAGAGACCGATTTGGATAAAAATCTGGTTGAGGCTCTGGCTGATCCATTGATTCACTTGGTCAGAAACTCGGTTGACCATGGTATTGAAATGCCAGAAGACCGGGTAAAAGCTGGTAAATCCCGAACCGGGAAAGTGCTTTTATCCGCATCTCAGGAAGGTGATCATATCGAACTTTGCATCATTGATGATGGTGCAGGGATGAATCCGGATAAGTTGCGTGGTATTGCTGTCAAAAAAGGGCTTATGGATGAAGATGCGGCTTCTCGTCTGACAAATAAAGAATGCTTTAATCTGATTTTTATGCCGGGTTTCTCCAGTAAAGAGCAGATTTCTGATATATCCGGCCGTGGGGTTGGTATGGACGTGGTTAAAACGGCCATTAATACTCTCAATGGTTCGATCGATATTGATTCTGAGATCGGGAAAGGAACAAAAATTGCCATTAAAGTCCCACTAACCTTAGCAATCCTCCCTACATTAATGGTTGGTGTCGCAGGCAGCCCATTTGCTTTACCACTTGCCAGTGTTAGTGAAATTTTCCATCTTGATCTGAGCCGGACTAACGTGGTCGACGGGCAACTGACAATTATTGTTCGTGAGAAGTCGATCCCCTTGTTCTATCTGCAAAACTGGCTGGCACCTCGTCAGGGCATAATTGAACACCGGAAAGGGCATGGGCATGTTGTTATCGTGCAACTGGGGAACCAGCGCGTTGGTTTTGTGGTTGATACCCTGATTGGACAAGAAGAAGTGGTGATTAAACCGCTGGATAATTTGTTACAGGGGACTCCGGGAATGGCCGGAGCTACAATTACCAGTGATGGACACATCGCGTTGATACTGGATGTGCCTGATTTATTGAAAAACTATGCGGCAGCATCCCGAATCTAGTTGACTGGTTGAGATAAGGAAAAATATGGCGATAAGAGTTTTAGTGGTTGATGACTCCAGTTTTTTCAGACGTCGTGTTAGTGAAATCATTAACTCGGAATCGCGTTTAGAAGTGATTGACGTCGCGATCAATGGTCGTGAGGCTGTAGAGAAAGCGAAGCGCTTAAAGCCGGATGTCATCACAATGGATGTAGAAATGCCTGTCTTAGATGGCATTTCTGCTGTCAAAGAGATTATGGCGGATAATCCGACACCAATATTGATGTTCTCGTCCCTGACTCATGATGGAGCGAGGGCGACTCTGGATGCTCTGGATGCCGGTGCCATGGATTTCTTACCGAAAAAGTTTGAGGATATTGCCCGGAACCGTGATGAAGCTGTGACTCTGTTGCAACAGCGAGTCTTGGAGATTTCCCGGAAAAAAGCTTATCTTCGGCGAGTTACTCCTCTTTCTACGTCTCGTCAAAGTACACCAACTGCGACTTCACCTTCATCCAGAACCTCTGTAGGCAGGCCGATACAATCGACAAGCCGCCCTTTGAGCGGTGGAGTCAGTTCACCACCACTTCGTTTTAAATCCAGCGGAAAAAAATATCAGCTTACAGCAATCGGTACATCAACCGGCGGACCTGTTGCGCTTCAGAAAATACTGGTGAAGTTACCGGCAAACTACCCACATCCGATTCTGTTAATTCAACATATGCCTGCAACATTTACCTCAGCTTTTGCCAGTCGGCTGGATTCATTATGCAAGATTTCAGTGAAAGAAGCAGAAGATGGAGATGTTTTGCGTCCAGGGGTTGCTTATCTTGCTCCGGGCGGTAAACAGATGATGGTAGAAGGGAGAGCTGGCGCGGCCAAAATCCGTATCCTGGACGGCGGTGAGCGAATGAATTATAAGCCCTGTGTGGACGTAACATTTGGCTCAGCGTCAAAGATTTACGCAGATAAAGTGCTTTCGATTGTGTTAACCGGAATGGGAGCCGATGGTCGGGAAGGTGCCCGGATGTTGAAACAGGCTGGTGCAACAATCTGGGCTCAGGATGAAGAAAGCTGTGTTGTTTATGGCATGCCTCAGGCTGTGGCTAAAGCTGGAATTTCTTCTGAGAGTTTGCCTTTGGAGCGTATAGCCGAGCGTATTTTGGTTGAAGTAGGTCTTGCATAAGGAAAACCGATGATTGTTTGGAGTATTGCCAATCAGAAAGGTGGAGTAGGAAAAACGACAACGACGATTACGTTGGCGGGTTTGTTATGCAAGAAAGGTCATCGGGTTCTTTTGGTGGATACGGATCCGCATGCTTCGCTGACGACTTATCTCGGCTATGATTCTGATCATGTTGAGTCGAGTCTGTTTGATCTGTTTCAATTGTCATCACTGAAAGAAGAGTCCGTTCGCCCTCTGGTGATTCAGACTGATATTGAAGGAATGGATCTGATCCCTGCACATATGTCTCTGGCAACGCTGGATCGTGTGATGGGAAACCGGAGCGGGATGGGACTGATCCTGAAAAAAGCATTACTGGAATTACGTCATCAATATGATTATGTGCTTATTGACTGTCCTCCGATTCTAGGCGTAATGATGGTGAATGCTCTTGCTGCCAGTGACCGGATTCTAATACCGGTGCAGACTGAGTTTCTGGCCATGAAAGGGCTGGAGCGGATGATTCGGACACTCAGTATCATGCAGAAGTCACGCAGTCGGGAGTTCAAAGTTACCATTGTTCCGACTATGTATGATAAAAGAACCAGAGCTTCTTTACAGACTTTAACTCAGTTGAAGAAGGATTATCCGGATCAGGTCTGGACGTCTGCTGTCCCTATTGATACGAAATTTAGAGATGCCAGTCTGAAACGTTTACCTGCGTCTCATTTTGCAGAAGGTAGCCGGGGCGTTTTTGCATACAAACAATTGCTTATCTACTTAGAGAGGTTAGCGATTAATGAGTCGTGATGCAGCGTTATCCAGTGAGCAGGCTTTAGACGATTATTTTGCTGCCCTGTTAAATGAAGATGCAGGGGAGTTAGAGCTGGTTCAAGAAAAAAACTCACAAGTTTCGCAAGAATCTCAAGTTGTACCACAATTACAGACACAGCGTGTCGTTGAAGAATCAGAAGTTAATCAGGATGAATCTCTGTTTCCGAACCTTGAGGATGTGCAGCGCTTATTAAACCAACTGGAGTCTTCAAATCCGGTTGATGAAATTGAAGATCTTGCTGAGTTGCTGGATCGGAATACTCAGAAAATTGTTTCTCATCAGGAGACAGAGGTCGTAGGAGATGAGATTCAGGACTGGGATATTGAACTTCAGTCGGAAGACGTGATAGAAGTTACAACAGAGGTTGCAGTTGCCGAAGACGAGATAGTTCTGGCGGAAGTAGAAAGTGAACCGCTGGTTGTTGAGCCTGAAGTTGTGACTCAGTCTGCGGAGGCTGTTCGGGAAGATGTTGATGAACAGCAGGAAATCCAACCAGAGCCTCAAACTCAGGCTGGTGGTGTTGGGGATGTAGTATCCTGGCACAGTACTGAGCGGGCTGAAGATTTTCAGGTACTGTATTTTGAAGTCAATGAGGTTACATTTGCAGTTCCTTTAGACGAATTAGGTGGCATTCATCGTCTGGAGAAAGTGAGTCATCTGATTGGCAGACCTCAGTGGTATCTGGGGTTACAGACTAACCGGGATCATCAGTTGGATGTTGTTGATACAGCCCGGTGGGTTATGTCAGAAAAGTTGATGGATGACAGCTATAAGGAATCATATCAGTATATTGTTATGCTGGGTGATAGCTCATGGGGATTAGCATGTGATCAACTGAAAGGAACCGAATTGCTGAACCCAGAAAAGGTTCGTTGGCGTGAACAGGCAGGGAAACGTCCCTGGCTTGCCGGAATGGTAAAAGAAAAAATGTGCGCTCTGATTCATGTTGAAGCATTGACTGCAATGTTAAACGCGGGATTAGATGTCAAAGCGCTCGATAATGAATAGATTTACCGAAAACATTAGTGTCGGATTCGACTTAGAGAGGATAAGGTATGTCTCATACGAATGAAGTAGAAGTGAAAAAAGATAAGTCTAATGATGAAGTGCTTCAGTGGGTGACGTTCCAGTTAGAGGAAGAAACTTACGGCATTAATGTGATGCAGGTTCGGGAAGTCCTTCGCTATACTGAGATCGCCCCGGTTCCCGGAGCTCCTGATTATGTTCTGGGCATTATCAACCTGCGCGGTAATGTGGTCACTGTCATTGATACCCGTTCTCGTTTTGGTCTGATCGATGGTGAAGTGACTGACAATACCCGGATTATCGTGATTGAGTCGGAACGTCAGGTGATCGGTATCTTGGTTGATAGTGTTGCAGAAGTGGTTTATTTGCGAACTTCTGAAATTGATACAACACCAAGTGTTGGAACGGACGAAAGCTCGAAATTTATTCAGGGTGTCAGCAACCGGGAAGGTAAACTGTTAATTCTGGTTGATCTGAATAAACTTTTGAATGATGACGAGTGGGATGAAGTGGCTCACTTATAATGAGTAGTGATGTTTTATTAAGCTTTCCCGTCTTGTCCGGGGGAGCTGTTTTTGTCGTTCTCTTACTGATTCTGGCGATTTATCGTTTAAGACGGATGATTGTGAATCAGTCAGATATTCGTCGGCAGGAATCAAGAACTTTAGACAAGGCACTTCAGAAAGCCAATAAACAAGTCCTTGAGCTTCGATCGGTTGTTGTTGGTCTGGGGCAGAAAATTTCCGAGCAGGAAGAAGTGATTTTGCATCTGGATGAGCGAATTAAGGAGTTAGAGCAGCAAGATAACGATGCCCGGCTTTATACTCGTGCTTCAAAAATGGTTCAGCTTGGGGCTGATATCAATGAATTAATTGAGGAATGTGAATTGCCCAAAGCAGAAGCGGAATTGATGCTTTCACTTCAGAAAAAGCTTTCCGGAGAGGAAAAAGTTCCGCCTTTAGCATCGCGTCCGGAAGGTAAGCCGTTACAGAAAAAATCACCTCCGACAAAAAGAAGAGTGTGATTGAGAAAAATAGGAAGTCTGCGGACTTCCTTTTTTAATTCTTTTAACCCTGTGATTTGTTTCTTTCGTTGATACTGCATCCGGAGGAAATCCGGGTATACCACTAAAGGTGTATTTCGTTTTATCTGCGCTATGGAGGTGATCTCAGCTCCTGACAGATATGATAGGATAACCCTTCAAAATATAAGAAATTAAAAAATATGCTGGAAGTCAAGAATGTGAGTGCTGTCCGTGATGAGCGAATCTTATTTGAAGCCTTGTCATTCACGGTTCGTCCGGGAAATCTGATCCAGATCGCCGGACGTAATGGCGCAGGTAAGACGACACTGCTACGCATGATTGCTGGTCTGGGAGATGTCGAACAGGGGCAGATCCTCTGGGATGGTATTTCTGTTTGCCGGAACCGGGAGCATTTCTATCAGCATTTGCTTTATCTGGGTCATCAGACCGGCATTAAACGTGAACTTTCTGCTTATGAAAACCTTGTTTTTTACCAGTTACTACACCAGCGTGAGGTACAGCAGGAAGCTATGTACTATGCTTTGGGGCGGGTAGGACTGGCGGGCAAAGAAGATTTACCGGTTTCACAGTTATCCGCGGGACAGCAGCGACGGGTAGCTTTAGCCCGTTTGTGGTTGAGTGATCACCTGCTATGGGTATTAGATGAACCTTTGACGGCGATTGATAAGCAGGGCGTTCACATTTTGGAAAATCTGTTTCTGGAACATATCCAGCGTGGTGGAATGATCATTCTGACAACACATCAAACATTACTTGAAGAACATCCCGCTTTAAAAAAAATCCATTTGGGAGAGGTGGTATGAAATCGACGCTTTTGCTCGTTATACATCGCGAGTTACTGGTCGCTTTTCGCCGTCAATCCGAAGTTCTCAACCCTATCTGGTTTTTTATTCTGGCAGTGACTTTGTTTCCGTTGGGACTCGGGCCAGAGCCTTCATTACTGGAGCGTGTCGGGCCCGGTGTAATATGGGTTGCAGCCTTATTATCGTCACTTCTGGCGCTGGAACGTTTGTTTAAAGATGATTTTAGTGACGGCTCTCTGGAGCAGATGCTTATCACACCGAGATCTCTGGTTGTGGTGGTTTATGCCAAAGCTCTGGCACACTGGCTACTGACTGGTTTACCGCTGATTCTGATTAGCCCACTGTTAGCCGTATTATTGTCGATGACTCCGGAAACCTGGCTGTCAGTTGTGCTATGTCTGCTGCTGGGGACTCCGACTCTGAGTTTTATCGGAGCCATTGGTGTGGCCCTGACTGTCGGGCTGAGGAAAGGAAGTGTCATCCTCAGTTTGCTGATACTACCACTCTATATTCCAGTATTGATTTTTGCCACTTCAGCTGCGGAAGCCGCAGCGTTAGATCTGTCATATCATGGGCAACTTGCCATATTAGCTGCCATATTTACAGGAACCTTTACATTATCCCCTTATGCGATTTGTTCAGCATTGAGGGTGAGTACGCAGTCGTAGCGGTGATTACTGAAAAGGGAGCAACACATTCCTTTTGAATATGTTCCAGAAGACGAATATCACGAGAGAAGAGAGAAACAAACATGTGGAAATGGTTACATCCATATGCGAAGCCAGAAATGGCCTATCAACTTAGCGGGAAACTAGCACCTTACTTTTCTGTTATTGCTGCGTTGCTACTGATATCTGGTTCGGTTTGGGGGCTGGCATTTGCCCCGTCTGACTATCAGCAAGGGGACAGCTTCCGGATTATCTATATTCATGTACCGGCAGCAATTTGGTCAATGGGCGTTTATTTTTCGATGGCTGTTGCCGCTCTGATTGGAGTGGTATGGCAGATCCGTCTAGCCGAAATCGCAGCTTGTGCGATGGCACCCATTGGTGCCGTATTTACTTCGGTAGCTCTGATCACCGGTTCTCTCTGGGGAAAGCCGATGTGGGGCGCATGGTGGGTGTGGGATGCCCGGTTGACATCCGAGCTGATTCTGCTGTTTTTGTATATCGGAGTTATTGCTCTTTTCCGGGCGTTTGATGATGAACGTCAGGGAGGAAAAGCGGCCAGTATCTTAGCTATCGTTGGGGTGATTAATTTACCGATTATCCATTTTTCTGTGGAATGGTGGAATACCCTGCATCAGGGAGCCACGATCACGAAGTTTGCCAAGCCATCCATTGCAACAGATATGCTCTGGCCTCTGTTATTGAATATTTTGGGATTTGCCATGTTTTTTGCCGCATTAACCTGTCTGAGGTTCAGAAATGAAATTCTGTACCGGGAACGCAACCGTCCATGGGTCAGTCATTTGGTAAGGTCACTTCAGGCTGGGGGTGGCCGGGAAAGAGGAGATAACTGATGTATTTTGATTCTTTTCAGGCTCTGCTTTCAATGGGTGGATATGCAGGATATGTCTGGAGTGCTTTTGGGATTACTTTCGGAATGATGATGGTTCTGCTCTGGGGAAGTCTGCGCAGAAGAAAGCATATTCTCCGGGAAGTTAGTGACAGAATTGCCCGTCAGGCTCGGATCGATGCTGCCAAAGCCATGGAGAATACCCTATGACACCGAGAAGGAAAAAACGCTTACTGGTTGTCGTATCTATCGTCTTCGGGCTGGGAGTGACCACCGGGCTGATATTGTATGCACTGAATCAGAATATGGATCTGTTTTACACACCAAGTGAGATTATTGCTGGTAAAGAAGATGGTTCAAAACCGCATTCAGGTCAGAGGCTCCGTGTCGGTGGCATGGTGGTCAAAGGTTCTGTCCGGAGAGCACCGGATTCGCTGAAAGTCAGTTTTCAGCTCAAAGATTTTGGTGAGAGTATCACGGTTAACTACGATGGGATTCTGCCGGACTTGTTCCGGGAGGGGCAGGGAATTGTTGCGCAGGGAACACTGACTGGTCCCAGAACAGTTGAAGCATTTGAAGTTCTGGCAAAGCATGATGAAAATTACATGCCGCCGGAGGTTTCTGAAGCCATGGATAAAAATCATGCAGCTGCGCTGGACCGGCGGCTTGAGGAGACGATGCAATGATAGCAGAGCTCGGGCACTTCTCGCTTATTCTGGCATTGGTTTTATCTGTTTTGCTGGGAGTGGTTCCTCTGGTTGGAGCAACATATCAGCAAAACAGGTTGATGAGCATGGCAAGACCACTCACCTTCGGGCTGTTTTTTTTTCTGGTCTGTGCTTTTTCATCGTTACTCTGGGCATTTTACAGTAACGACTTTACGCTGACCTATGTTGCTGCCAATTCAAACAGTCAGCTTCCCTGGTATTATCGTCTGACCGCAGTTTGGGGGGCGCACGAAGGATCACTGCTGCTGTGGGTTCTGATTCAGTCGGGATGGTCTGTTGCTGTGGCACTGCTGAGCCGGGGAATGCCGATGGCTTCAATTGCCCGGGTGCTGGCGGTTATGGGGATGATCAGTATTGGTTTCATTCTGTTTATTCTGCTGACATCGAATCCGTTTTTGCGAACGCTGCCTTATTTTCCGGTGGATGGCCGGGATTTGAATCCGTTATTACAGGATCCCGGACTGATTGTGCATCCTCCGATGCTGTATATGGGATATGTTGGTTTTTCGGTCGCTTTTGCTTTCGCTATTGCCTCTCTGATGGCCGGCAGACTGGATACAGCCTGGGCAAGATGGTCGCGTCCCTGGACGATTGCAGCCTGGCTGTTTCTGACTCTGGGAATCATTCTGGGATCATGGTGGGCTTACTACGAGCTGGGCTGGGGAGGCTGGTGGTTCTGGGATCCGGTAGAAAACGCATCATTTATGCCCTGGCTGGCTGGAACGGCACTCCTGCATTCTCTGATTGTGACTGAAAAACGGGGAACATTTAAAGCGTGGACGGTTCTGCTGGCGATCTCGGCATTTTCTTTGAGTCTGCTGGGAACATTTCTGGTCCGTTCCGGGGTTCTGGTTTCGGTACATGCATTTGCATCGGACCCGGCCAGAGGGTTGTTTATCCTCGGGTTCCTGATTATTGTCATTGGCGGTTCCCTGCTGCTGTTTGCGCTTCGGGGGGCTTCTATCCGGGTTCGGGGACGTTTTTCTCTGATTTCCCGGGAGAGTGCACTGCTGAGTAATAATATTTTTCTGATGGCTGCATTGTCCGTCGTGTTGCTCGGTACTCTGTTACCTTTGGTTCATAAACAACTAGGGTTGGGATCTGTTTCAATTGGTGCGCCGTTTTTCAATACGGTATTTACCTGGCTAATGTTGCCATTTGCTTTCTTTATGGGAGTCGGGCCGCTTATCCGGTGGAAACGTGATCAGCTTTCTTCTTTTTATCGTCCTATCGTGATTTGTGGCATTGCTGCCCTTGCCGGAGGCTTTGTTTCTGTCTGGCTGTTTGCCGGAGAGCTCTCACTGTTACCGATACTTGGTTGGGTAATTGTCTTATGGATTGTGTTATTGCATCTGGTGGAATCATTTCAACGGGCGACCTACAGGCATACTTTTTGGACCGGTCTGCGCAGATTGCCTAAGAGCCACTGGTCCATGTTTCTGGCCCATATCGGTTTAGCGGTGACGATTCTGGGCATTACCATGACCCAGAATTTCAGTATTGAAAAAGATGTTCGTCTGGCTCCGGGAGAGCATTACCGTGTCGGTACTTATGATTTTCATTTCGATCAGGTTCAGTCTCATCACGGCCCGAATTATCAGGCTTATGTTGCCGATTTCATTGTGACTTCACAAGGGCAGCATGTTGGTACTCTGCATGCAGAAAAACGCTTCTACCCGACAGCCCGTTCGATGATGACTGAAGCAGCTATCGACTGGGGACTCAGCCGGGATCTGTATGTTGCTCTGGGTGAACAACTGGACTCCGGAGCCTGGGCTGTCCGGGTTTATTATAAGCCATTCATTCGCTGGATCTGGCTGGGAGGATTACTGATGGTTTTTGGTGGGTTAATTGCGATCAGTGATAAGCGATATCGCTTCCGTCAGGTTGTTACACATTCAGGGGAGGCATAAATGTCTAAACGAGTTATTTTTCTACCTTTGATTGCATTTATGTTACTGGCGACGATTCTGGTGATTCAACTGGTCAGAAACGCTGAAGGCGATGATCCGACAAAACTGGAATCGGTTTTGATCGGTCATCCTGTTCCCTCATTCAGACTGGAAGATCTGGCAGAACCGGGCAAATTGTATGATCAGTCAATTTTTAAAGGTGAGCCGTTGCTGCTGAATGTATGGGCAACCTGGTGCCCGACTTGCTATGCCGAACATCAATTTCTGAATCAGTTATCAAAGCAAGGGGTCAAAATCATCGGCCTGAATTACAAAGATCAGCGGGAGAAAGCCATTCAGTGGTTACAGGATTTAGGAAATCCGTATCTGGTGAGTCTGTTTGATGGAGATGGTATGTTGGGGCTGGATCTGGGAGTTTATGGAGCACCGGAAACTTTCCTGATCGATGCTCAGGGGGTGATCCGTTATCGGCATGTCGGTGATGTGAATGCTGGAAACTGGCAACAGGTGCTATTACCGCGCTATCAGCAGCTTTTCACAGGAGAAGAACAGCCGTGAAAATGCCTATGCTTGTATTATTCCTGATGTTGGGACTATCTTTACTGACGACAGGAACATCGGCGGTAGCTGCAATTGATGTCTACGATTTTCACAATGAACAGCAAGAGAAGCAGTTTCAGGCGCTGACTCATACACTTCGTTGTCCGAAGTGTCAGAACAATTCTATTGCGGATTCTAATGCAGCACTGGCTCAGGATTTAAGACAGAAAGTTTATGACATGACGATGGCCGGGAAAAGCCAGCAGGAGATCATCGATTACATGACTGCCCGGTATGGTAATTTTGTCACTTATAACCCACCCTTTACCTGGTCTACTGCAATACTGTGGTTAGCACCGTTGATGATTATTCTGACCGGACTCGTATTTATGTTCAGGCGTACGCGTCGATTACACCGAGGTTCTGTTCAGACTGAAGATGGATGGGGAGAAGAACAGGAGTCCCGTTTGCAGGCGTTACTGACAGATGATGAGCAGGAGGAAGACAAGCAATGATACTGTTCTGGATTTGGACATCTGTCCTGGTCATCATCGCATTATGCTTTGCTGTTCTGCCCCTGTTCCGCCGAACATCTGATGAAGGGGCGAAAAAGCGGGATAAACTGAATAAAGCTTTTTATCTGGATCGGGTTGCCGAAATCAGGCAGGAGACGGAAACAGGTCTGGTTGCCGACGAACAACCGTTAATGACAGAGCTTAAGCAGTCGCTTCTGGATGATGTTCCAACCGATGGTACTGTATTGCAGAGAAGTCAGCCAGTAAAGCGGGGTGTCGTTGCCGGTCTTATTCTGCTGGTGGTATTTGCCAGTTACGGACTCTATCTTACTTTAGGAAATTATCGTCAGTTAGGACACTGGCAGCAGGTTGCCCGGCAACTTCCGGAATTGTCGAAAAAGCTCATGCAGCCGGGAGGAAATCCTCTGACGTCTCAGGAGATTCAGGATCTCTCACTGGCTCTCCGGACCCGGTTGAGCCAGACTCCGAATGATGCGACTGGCTGGCTGTTTTTAGGAAAAATTGCGCTGGCAAGTGAGGATGCAACGACAGCGATAGGGGCAATGGTGAAAGCAAGGCTGTTAGCTCCGGATGATCAGGAGATCATGGTTGGTTATGCTCAGGCAATGATGATGGCCGGAGATGAACAACAGCAATCGCAGGGCGCATCTCTATTGCAGTCTTTGGTTGATCAGGGAAGCTCCGATATTCGGATCTATTCATTGTTGGCATTTCATGCTTACGAGCAGCAGGATTTTGCCAAAGCGATTCATTTGTGGCAGATCATGCAATCGCTTCTGGGGCCGGAAGATCACCGTTATCTGATGTTGGCCAAAAGTATTGCCAGTGCTCAGGATAAAATGAAGTCAGCTCAGGAAGTATCGGCCGGGGCGATATCCGTCGGGATCTCCTTATCACCTGAACTCAGAAACCTGCCCCGGCAAGGTGTGGTTATAGTTTCGGTTCATACTCAGGAAGGACGGACCATGCCTTTTGCCGCAGCCCGTTTTCCATTGCGCTCTTTTCCGATGCATGTGAGATTAGACAGTCAAAATGTGTTAATCTCCGGGAAGAAGCTGGAGGAACTGACCTCCTTTATCGTCAAGGTCCGTATTGATTTGGATGGTAATGTGACGACACAAACGGGTGACTTTTACGGACAAACTCAGATGCTGAACCGGGACAAGACGATTGAAGTTGTTATTGATAAACAATATTAATATACTCAGCGGATTTTGAGAGGCAGATTTGGGGGCTTAAACCAGTCTGCTGAATTGAAGATTGGGATCGTTGTCCCGGATAAATAATAAAACGGAAAAATAGAAAATGAATTACCGTATCAAGCGGCTGTGTTTTGGCTTTCTTATGCTGGTATTGGTTGGATGTAGCAGCACACCGGGAGAGAATGCTGATGAGCAGGACCTTTCCAGTACAAACTCATCGGTAAATGACCCGTTTGAAGGGGTAAACCGTAGTTTCTGGTCTCTGAATTACGATTATCTTGATCCTTATGTAATAAAACCGGTTTCTCTGGCTTATGTCGATCATGTTCCGAGTCCTATTCGCCGGGCAATTGCAAACTTCTTTTCTAATCTGGATGAACCAGCCAGTATGGTGAATAACCTGATCATGGGGAATGGCCATAAAGCTTTGGATCACTTTAACCGTTTCTGGATGAACAGTACTTTTGGTCTGTTCGGATTAATTGATATTGCATCTGAAGCTGGCATCACGAAAGAAGGTCATAAAGGTTTTGGCGATGCGCTGGGGCACTATGGCGTCGGTAATGGTCCATATCTGATGGTTCCGGCTGCTGGTCCATATACACCCAGAGCCGCGACTAACCTTGTCGATGAAGCTTATGCACCTCTCTCTTACCTGAATATCTGGGGAAGCGTATCGAAATTTATTTTTGAGGGAATGGAAACCCGTGCTTCTCTGGCCAGTCAGGAATCGATGCTGGAAAATTCTCCTGATCCTTATGCACTGGCCCGGGATATCTACTTACAGCATCAGGATTTCAAGGCTGAAATTGAAGAAAAAGATGCCTACGATCCTGATCAGGAAGCGCTGTTTGACGAATACCTGAACGAGTGATGTCAGAGCCTCAGAAATGAGAGTGGGCTGGTTAGCCGTTGTTGAGTTTTGCAGCCTGTCGGCCGTTTCAGGCCGACATTGTTCTTCCGCTGAAGTATTCGTTTTCTACGATATATTCTGTATTTCTGATAAGTTCATCTAACAGCACCGGCATCGGCAGTGCTTCTTCGTCAGTTGCTTCTAACGTCGGGAGCACCGCACCTACCCGAATATTGAATGGCGTCAGTTCTTTTGCCCAGCTCTGGGTAAATCCGGTGACCATCGATGCTGAGTTCTCAAATCCTTTGACAGTGTCTTTATCTGTGTTTGAAATGATATTGACGATGACACCTTCCTTTTTATCACGCCGCATTTGCTCGGCACTCATCTGACCGAATGAAAATATCGTGGAAGCCATAATTGTCAGATTATGAGTAAATTGTTCCAGAGGATGATCATCGGTGACTGAAGGCAGTGGGGTATTGGGCCAGTTGTTGACCAGTACATCCGGGCCTTCCTGATATTTCTGTACGACGAAATCCAGTAATGCCTCAATTGAATCTGGTGAGTAATCCTGAAGGAAGAAGTAGCTGGTACTGGCTGAAAGTTCCCGGACTCTGGCATAGGTTGCCAGCAAATCCTGCTGATGTGTATCGGTCAGAACGACCTTCGCTCCCAGTTGAGCGAATCGCTCAGCTAATGCACTCCCCAGCATCGTTGCTGCTGAAGTGATCAACACAATTGAATCTTTAATATGCATGGCTGGCGTTTTCCTGTTCTGACTTATTTTTCTTCATGTCTGGTTAGAATGGTTGAACCCAGCAGGGAAGGATGTGAAAAGAGTCAAAGAATACATTTTAAACAGCGGAATGATGATCTGTTTTGGGGGGTAATTCACACTACCACTTTATACACGGCGGGGTGCTTGCAGAAAAATGGTTAGACCTGAGCCTGAATCTGGGACAGTCTCCGGTTGGTAACTAACTGATTATAAAGCTCATAAGTTAAAGATTGAGTGGATTCTTTCTCTTCCAGATGGCGGCGTTGATGTCCGGAGAGATTGTGATAAACCGATTCTTCCAGTTCATAGGTATGTTCCGGGAAATAAGACAGAGCATCAGGACGCAGGTAGTGTTGGAGTTTTGCCGAACGCATTCCTCCCTGGTGGAATTGTAAAGCAACCTGAGCGCCGTACGCGTAGCTTTCCTGATCGGAACGTAAAGGTTGTGGGGATGCGATGTCAAAATGCTTGCGTAGCTCACTGTCCGTATGCTTAACCGTATCAATAACTTCTGTGGCGGTTGTTTCCCGTGTGTCACCGGAGAGCATGGCAACCAGCAACGCAAAATCGGCCCGGCGATTTTGTGAAATAGCCTGATTGACGCTCTGCCCGCATTGCAGTTCGTTGATCAGGTTTGCTTTATCCTGCGTGTGCAGGATTTCGGTGGTTTGCTGTAGCATCATATTCTCCATCTGATGCTTTCGTATCGGCAGCAGAGGAGCTGACTTTAATGTGATTTTCGCTGAACTAACACTTTGAGCGCAAAAACATAATTGATATATTTAATTATAATTATATTTTGATAAAGATTTGTGTTCATTTGTCGGTTCAATACCGGAGAACTTCATTGTTACAGCAAAATATACGGGATGAATAAGGAAATTCTATGGCATATGTCTCAGGGAATTTGAGAGCCGTTTTGCGACTGGAAGGACTAGGAATTCTACTGCTATCACTCATGGCATTTCACAAGTTTAGTCCGGACTGGGCAATGTTTGCATGGCTGTTCTGGATTCCGGATTTAGCATTGCTGGGGTATCTGGTCAATGCACGAACCGGAGCTGTTGCCTATAATATCACCCACTCAACTATCGGGGCTGCATCACTGATGGGAATCGGACTCGTCGGTGAAATAAATCTGGCGCTTTCCGTTTCGTTTGTCTGGTTTGCTCATATCGGTTTTGATCGGGCATTAGGGTACGGACTAAAGTACAGTCGTGGATTTCGGGAGACACACCTTGGAAAAATAGGTCGTTCGACTGACACGGCATAAGAAAAATCCCCAGTGTCAGACTGGGGATTTCTTTGAACTCTGACAGTTTCGGAGTAACCGAATTATTTCGCCAGATTTTCAGCAACGAAGTTCCAGTTAACCAAAGCCCAGAAACCATTCATATAGTCAGGACGCAGGTTACGGTAATCGATGTAATATGCGTGTTCCCACAAATCAACAGTCAGCAATGGTGTTACACCTGCTTCAGTCAGTGGTGTTGCAGCATTGGATGTATTGACGATATCCAGAGAACCATCTGCTTTTTTTACCAGCCAGGTCCATGAAGAACCGAAGTTGTTGATTGCAGAATCTGTAAATTTCGCTTTGAAGTCTGCGAAAGAACCGAACGCCTGATTGATTGCATCAGCGACTGCACCTGTTGGTTCACCGCCACCGTTTGGTGACAGGCAGTGCCAGTAGAATGTGTGGTTCCAAATCTGGGCTGCGTTGTTGAAGATGCCGCCAGATGAAGTTTTGATGATTTCTTCAAGAGATTTGTTTTCGAATTCAGTTCCTGGGATCAGGCCATTGAGTTTTACCACGTATGTGTTGTGGTGTTTGCCGTGATGATAATCCAGTGTTTCTGCTGAAATATGAGGTTCCAGTGCATCTTTTGCATAAGGAAGAGCGGGAAGTTCAAATGACATTGCTCAGTTCTCCATTGTGTTGAAAGAGAGTCTCTCTTTCGGTTTGCTTCCAGTTATATTGCTTTTGATGTTCGTCATTACGACTGACTTGGGTCTATTTTAGCAAGTTTTTACTTTATTAAAAGCACTAATTTTTCTGTACAGCAGGACGGAGTTGTCTCCCGGGTAACAGAAACCATAATAATAATAGGCTTTTTATTCTCTGCTAATGATTTAGAATAGCCGATATTTTTAAACTCTCTGACGAGGACATCATGGAAACAATCGATAAAATCAAAAAGCAGATTACTGAAAATCCGATTCTGCTTTATATGAAAGGTTCGCCTAAGCTACCTAGTTGTGGTTTCTCATCTCAGGCAGCACAGGCATTGATGGCTTGTGGAGAAAAATTTGCTTATGTCGATATTCTCCAGAATCCGGATATTCGTGCAGAGTTGCCGATTTATGCACAGTGGCCGACTTTCCCACAGCTATGGGTTGAAGGAGAGCTGGTCGGTGGCTGTGACATTATTCTTGAAATGTTTCAGAAAGGGGAACTGCAACCTCTGATTAAAGAAGCGGCAGCCCGTGCAGAAAAAGAAGAGTAAACTGTATAAATTTACAGTTGATCCTGCTATGTTAAGGCCACAATTTCTGTGGCCTTTATTTTTTGTTTTATGCCTCGTCTGTTTATTGCTGAAAAACCCAGTCTTGGTCGTGCTATCGCCGATGTTCTGCCCCGTCCTCACCAAAAGGAGGACGGGTGTATTCGTTGTGGTAACGGGGATATCGTGACCTGGTGTATCGGACACCTTTTAGAACAGGTAGAGCCGGAAGCTTATGATGAGCGCTATAAAAAGTGGCGGCTGGAAGACTTACCGATCGTACCGCAGCAATGGCAGCTTCGCCCCCGGAAGTCATCTTCACGACAGCTGTCGGTCATTAAGAAACTACTCAAATCTTCTTTACAAATCGTCCATGCAGGAGACCCGGATCGCGAAGGGCAGCTTCTGGTTGATGAAGTTATAGAGCATTGCCGGGTAAGCCAGCAGCGCCGGGCGGCAACGGAGCGTCTTTTAATTAGTGATCTGAACCCGTCTGCGGTAAAGCGGGCATTGCAACAGATCCGGCAAAACCGGGACTTTATTCCGTTATCTGTTTCAGCGCTGGCTCGTTCCCGGGCGGATTGGCTGTATGGCATGAATATGTCCAGAGCTTATACATTATTGGGACAGCAATCCGGTTATCAGGGCGTATTGTCGGTCGGGAGAGTTCAGACTCCTGTGCTGGGATTGGTCGTTCGCAGAGATGAGACGATTGAGAACTTTGTTCCCCGGGATTATTTCACACTCCATGCGTTGATTCCTTATGATACGGGAAATCACACTATTGATATCCGGGCCCGCTGGAAGCCGAGTGAAGCCTGCCGCCCGTGGCAGGATGATGAAGGCCGGGTATTACATCGCCCTCTGGTTGAAAATGTGGCCGGACGTATTCAGGGACAACCTGCGACTGTCACGGACTCGGAGCAAAAGCAGACCCGTCAGGCTGCCCCATTGCCTTATTCTCTGTCTGCTTTACAGATTGATGCTGCGAAACGGTATGGGATGAGTGCCCAACAGGTGCTGAATCTGTGTCAGGGACTTTATGAAAAGCATAAACTGATTACTTACCCTCGTTCTGACTGCCGTTATCTGCCGACAGAACACTGGCAGGAAGCCGCAGTGGTCACTGCTGCAATTTCGGGTATTGTTCCTGAACTGAAACCGGCGGTGGACGAGGCAGATTTATCCCTGAAATCCAAAGCATGGAATGACCGTAAGGTCGATGCTCACCATGCCATTATTCCAACACCGAAATCGAAGCCGGCAGGTATATTATCCGGGGATGAGCAGAAAATTTATCAACTGATTGCCAGACAGTATCTGATCCAGTTTTATCCTCCGGCGTGTTATGCAGAATCACAGTTGGTGTTTGATATTGCCGGAGGAACATTTATTGCCAAAGGCCGGCAGATGGTCGCTCCGGGATGGAAAATCGTGACCGGATATCGTGATGATGAAAGTGATGGGATTGAAAATGTTCCGCCACTGGATAAAGGTACCGTACTGACATGTCGTGAGGGAGAAATTGGTGATCATAAAACCGAGCCGCCCCGTCCGTTTACCGAAGCGACATTACTACAGGCGATGACCGGTATTGCCCGGTTTGTTGAAGATAAATCACTGAAAAAGATTTTGCGGGAAACCGATGGTCTCGGTACGGAAGCTACCCGGGCCGGAATTATCGACACGCTGATCAAGCGTCAGTTGTTGCAGCGGGAAGGGAAGCAGATTCGCAGTACTCCTGCCGGGCGGGGATTGATTCATGCATTGCCGGCTGAATCGACATACCCCGATATGACGGCCCACTGGGAGCATCAGTTGCAGGATATGGCTGAAAAGAATCAGGCTTATCAGCCATTTATGGAAACACTGACCCGGCAGATCGATGATCTGATGCAACGGGTAAAAACCTCTCCGTTACCGGATTCTTTGCGTTCATTACCACAACCAGCCAAACGCTCCCGGACCAGAAGAGCGCCAGCGAAACGTTCGGCAAGAAAGTCATCGGCCCGGTGATAAAAAACTATTGGGTAGATTTTTGCAGATATGCAGCCATTTCAGATTCAGGAACCATACCGCCACCAGTGGCCCAGACTAAATGGATGGCATTTTGCATGACCAAATCACTGAGCTGAAGACGAGAGCGGTACGCCTTATCTTCCATCACTCGGAGTGGTCCGGACATACCCGCCAGTGCTGAAGGTTCCAGCTGTATATTTTCCTGCTGACTCAGTGTCCCCAGATCATGATACAGATGTTCGTCAGTGACGGTATAGAAACCATCAATCAACCTTTCCATCGCTTTACCAACGAAACCTGAAGCCCGACCAACAGCAAGACCATCGGCTGCGGTGAGGTTATCGATACCGAGATCCTGCACAGAAATTGCGTCATGTAATCCGGTATACACGCCTAACAGCATACAGGGAGAATGAGTTGGTTCGGCAAACAGACAATGGACATGGTCACCAAAAGCTATTTTCAGGCCGAAGGCCACGCCACCGGGGCCACCACCGACGCCGCAGGGCAGATAGACAAATAACGGATGAGTTTCATCGACAACGATGCCCAATTGATCAAATTGCTGTTTCAGACGCAGACCTGCGACGGCGTAACCCAGAAAAAGAGTCGTGGAATTTTCATCATCGATGAAGAAACAGCGTGGATCCTGAGCTGCGGCTTTGCGCCCCTGAATCACTGCCATACCATAGTCTTGTTCATGTTCAATCACATTGACGCCATGAGCCCGAAGCTTGTCCTTTTTCCACTGACGGGCGTCGGCAGACATATGGACTGAGACGGAAAATCCCAGTCTGGCGCCCATCATTCCAATCGATAGTCCCAGATTCCCCGTTGAGCTGACTGCAATCCGGTACTGGCCGAAAAAGTCCCGGAAACTTTGGCTCAGTAACTTGCTGTAGTCATCCGACTCAGAGAGTAATCCCGCTTCAATGGCCAGTTTTTCGGCCAGGACCAGCACTTCATAAATACCGCCTCGGGCTTTGATTGAACCGGAGATGGGTAAATGACTGTCTTTTTTGAGCATCAGACGGCCGGGAATATGGGTTCCTGCCTGTAAGGCTAGAGTCTGTAACATGTGGGGAATATCGACAACTTCCGACTCGATAATACCACCTGAAGATGCGGTTTCCGGAAAAGCTCGGCGGATATACGGTGCAAATCGTGTCAACCGTTTACTGGCATCCTGAATATCCTGCTCATTGAGACCAACATACGGCAACCCGTTTGTCAGAGTTGTGGAGCTTGGATTAAACCAACAAACTTCTTCCAGAGCGATCAGGTTTTCTGTCAGTGGGTATTGGGCGATCAATTGCTGAAGGTTAGGTATTGCCATAGTTCGGTTCCTTGAACGGTTATACCAATCGCAGTGATTATCTGCTCGTTCTTGCTCTCAAGTTTTTTGTCTGCGCAATTTCTGACCATCGAATTACTTTGACTGGTATTATTTATGTGGATGATTTTTCATCATAAATTAATGAATTTCGGTCAGGAAGTCGATGATTGCCCGGTTCTCTGACATCATTCCCCTGACCGGGGGTATTTATACTCTTGCTGTTCGGGAATGTGGATGTTTTGTAAGAAGCCTCGGCAGGAGAAGCCCCAGAATCACGATGCTCATTCCGGCGAGCTGAACCGGGGAGATGCTTTGCCCCATAGCAAAAGAAGTCAGAGCCGAAAATACAGGAACACAGTTAAAGAATAGTGCAGCTCTTGCCGGGCCTAAATGTCGGACGCCATTGATCCACAGCAGATATCCGGCCACAGTGCCAAAGATTCCGATGTAAATCACATCAAGTATTACCAGTGACGAACTGGTCATGAGTGCGTCCAATGGATGAATTCCCTCAGTTATCATACAAACGAAGCCAATCACTACCATACCAGAAAGCATGCCTGCAATTGTGTAAGGGATGAGCGGCATCCAGCGGCTGATTTGCTGAGTCCAGAACGTATACAGGCTCCATGCCAGCATGCCGCAAAAGATCAGAATATCGCCATGATTCAGACGAAAACTGAGTAAGTAGTCGATATTCCCCTGAGTAATCACCAGTAATACGCCGCCAAGACTGACGATCAAACTGAGTAGCTGGCGATATCCCGGTATGGTTTTCTGGGCGAATGAGGTAATTAAGGAGGTGATCACCGGGCTCAGAGCCATGATCAGAGCACCATTGGTTGCTTCTGTATACTGAAGGCCGGTAAACAGTCCGAGATTCAGTCCGCCGACACCAATGACACTGACGGCAGAGACAATCAGGTACTGTTTTCCGGTTAGATTCGGCCAGTTTATCCGGCGAATTCTGAGATAAACCAGCAAACACAATGCCGCAATGGTAAAACGCCATAAAACCAGAGAGAGTGCGCTGAGTTCCTCTAATGCATGCTTGCCGATTGGAAAGCTGCTTCCCCAGAAAAAAGTACACAGAACGAGCAGAAAAATAGCAGTAGTTGTTGAAGATCTCATAATGATATCCAGGTATTGTGAATCATGTAAATTCAGTGTATAGATTTTACTATTGGGATAAATAAGCAAATTCAGGATGGTATATCTCACATATGAAATCTAATTATTCTCTGGATGATATGCGTTGTTTTTGTGTCGTTGCCCGTTTGGGGAGTTTCAAACAGGCAGCGCAGGCACTCGATATGCCACTTTCTACACTGAGTCGCAGGATTCAAAAACTGGAGCAGGATCTGTCACTGAGGTTATTTCACCGGGATGCCCATAAAGTGTTGCTCACAAATACCGGGAGACGTTACTACGAACGTACTGAAGCACTGTTTGCCGAGCTGAACGATATTGCTGAAGATCTACATGCGGATAAACATGAAGCGAAGGGAATCATCAGGATTGCTGCACCAATTAATATCGGTTCGCAGATACTGGGAGATAAACTGAACCTTTTTTTACAGCAGTATCCGAATATTCAGCTTGATCTCAAATTATCAAACAGTATTACCGATATTGATGAGCAGGCGATCGATGTTGCTTTCAGAATGGGAGTTCCGGCAGTCGATGACTGGATTGCCCGCCCGCTCTGGAATATTCGCTTTGTGGTCTGTGCCGGACCTGACAGACAGGAATGGCATACCATCAGTCATCCGGCACTGCTGGAAAACTATCCGATCATCCTTTGTCATCCACTGAGATTGTGGGAATTGGAGAATCATATCACCGGAGAAAACATCCAGTATCAGCCTGGTCAGAATCTCCGTTTGAATGTGGATGAATTTACCGTGACTATTGGGGCGGTCAGGACAGGAATCGGCATCGGTCTGATCCCCGATTATTATGCCAGCACATTGATTGAGCGAGGGGAAGTGGTCCGGATATTACCTGAATGGAGCAGCCACCCCCGAACTTTGCATATGCTTTACCGGGATCGGGATAATCTGCCACACCGGGTGCGGTTACTGATTAGCTTTATGCTGGAGCAGTTTAAGTCTGTAACATGATTAGGTTTCGTTGTTATTGATGGATTTGTTATGGCAGGTTGGTCTTAGTGTATGCTTTCGGGAGCACTTATTGTGCCAGCAGGAGCATGTGACATATCGCCTATAATTTGTACTGTATCATATGAATTTCTCTTGTTATCGTCACAGATAACAAGCTATTAACGGAATAATTTATTGTTGTATATGACTGAAGAATGATTGTCTCTTTCTGTAAATGAACTATGCTTATGGGGGCAAATTGTCACAACATGGACGATAGTTGTTCAGTCTATGGAACCTGTTGATTGATTTGTTCACATATCTATATGAATAAGAACGAATAAACCAGAGGCAACTCTCGAGGTGATTCCAGCAATGACATATTGCCTTTTATTGGAGTCTATTGCCCTATTTCTTAGAAAAACCCTTTTATTGTTTTTGCAATGCTAAA
The DNA here is from genome assembly GCF_024346955.1 of Vibrio mangrovi. NCBI lineage: Bacteria > Pseudomonadati > Pseudomonadota > Gammaproteobacteria > Vibrionales > Vibrionaceae > Vibrio > Vibrio mangrovi. Next base: position 1,157,914 of record NZ_AP024883.1, read on the forward strand.
TGCTATTTGTCAAAAATATAATAACGGAGACGTCATGAAAAAATATAAAGCCGAAGTCATTCATATTAATCCAGAAGCCCGGGAAGAAGTGACATTTGATATTCATGGTTCAACTGTTGAATGTTTTCTTGGTCATGTTCCGAATGATATTCGCGAGGGGAAACACTACCTGATCACTTTCGCATTTCTTGATGATGATCTGGCAGAGCAGTTTGGGGAAGGAATTCCCGCAGTAACATCAGAACACGATGATTCTATTGAGTTATCTCTTTCGATCGGAGATGCACCTATGGGAACAGAGTATGCGTCACTGAACGGAAAAACTATATCGATTCAGCTTGAACCGTTCGAACAATGTATGGAATCTTAATCAGTTCAGAACCGATAAAAATAGAATACTGTCATCTGATAAAAATCATTGATGGCGTCAGATGGCAGTTATATTTCTCTCATTTATGATCATCCTTTCTTTGTTTTCCCGTATCTTCTCAATTCTTTAAAAAATACCCGAATGTACGCTCTCTGTGACTGCATCTTCAGGTCATTTGGGTATATATTCATTGAGAGTCAGTAAACATTCCGGAGATTACCCTGATAGATTAAGATTTTTGATGTATGTCTCTTGAAGATGCAGAATCTTATATATCTGAGATCTATGGAATAGAAAATCAGTGCGTCATCATGGCGCCAGCAGAATAATTGATGAGAGAGGAAAACATGCAGACATATCGGGCTGTTCACTTAGTTGCCAGACCCCAGCAGGAAATCACTGCCGATGTATTCACTTTAGCGACAGCAAACATACCAGAACCTCAAGAGGGTGAATTTCTGATTAAGGTGACACACTTGTCTCTGGATCCGGCAATGCGTGGCTGGATGAGTGCGGATGAAAATAGTTACATTCCGCCGGTTAAACTGGGAGATGTCATGCGTGCCAGCGGAGTCGGTGAAGTGGTGGCTTCCAGACATCCGGACTATCCCGAAGGAACCAGAGTTATGGGGCTGACCGGAATGCAGGAATACCTGATTTCAAACGGTGCCGGAATGAATAAAGTACCGCAGGGACTCCCGACAGAAGCTGTTCTGGCTGTTATCTCACTGCCGGGAGTAACCGCTTATCATGGCTTATTTGAAGTCTTACATCCGGAATCCGGACAAACACTGGTGATTACGGCCGCTGCCGGCTCAGTTGGTTCTCTGGTCGGTCAGATGGCAAAGAATCAGGGAGTTCGGGTTGTTGGTGTTGTCGGTAATGAAGAGAAGGCCCGGTGGATTACTGAAGAGTTGGGGTTCGATGCTGCCCTGAACTACCGCGAGCAGGATTTTGCTAAGCAACTGGCGATAGCGACACCAGATGGAATCGACCTGTTTTTTGAAAACACCGGAGGTGTTGCTCAGGGGCCGATTTTTGCCCGGATGAATGCGCATGGGCGAATTGCCGTATGTGGTCTGATTGCCGAATATAATAAGGAACAGCCGGATCCGGGGCCAAGTTGGATCAATATCATTAAACGTCGTCTTTCTATACAGGGTTTCACAATGCCGGATCACTTTGATCGTTTTGCCGAATATGGTCAGGCATTAGGGGAAATGCTCGTGAAAGGGGAACTGAAATACCGGACTCACATGATTTCGGGAATTGAAAATGCTCCTGATGCGATCAAATTATTGTTTAGCGGTGACAATCAAGGGAAGTTAATCGTACAACTCTGATACTCTGTCACTGATGTTTACCGGGCTCTGAAGAGCCCGTTTTTGTCTTTTTTCCCGTTAATTTTCTCATATTTTTTGACTTTGTTATAAAAAAGCCATATTTCATAACTATTCTTCTTTTCCTATTCATATGATTATTAAATTATTTAGCCCTGATTTGGGATAGGAACTTCAATAAAGCCTACAGATGTTCAAGGTACCTCACTTCTGTCGCTGAGTGCTGTTATCTTAGGTTTTGTATGGATTCATACCATATGAGTGAGACAATTACCGATCAATCAACTGTCCTGGGAGGGCACATGCTACGTCGTCTTATATTTACAATTGCTGCTGTCATGATGATTGGCAGCTGGCATCTATCTTTAGCTGCCACTTGTCCGGATTACACTGCTCTTGAGCAGACACCAACGTTGCCGACACCGGAGAAGGAGAGTTTTGACCATTTTGGCAGTCGTCTGATTTCATCACTTTATACGCCTTATCATATGGTTCATGACGCTTTGGTGACTGAGGGAAATCAGGCAACCGTCGTTGGAAAGTTCGATTATGATATTGCGCTGCACAAAGATCTTGAAGATGAAACGGTATACGCTTATCTCTATGGCACAGGGATGAATTCATGGGAATTTCTGGGTACTTATACCACCGACTCTGACGGAAAAGTGTATGTGGATGCCGGAAAACGGGCTGCAGGTGAATATACCGTCTATATGGTTGTTGCCGGTGACCTTTCAACGGCGACCGGTTACCTGAGCGTGATTGAACCGGGAAGTGATGCGATTCTCTTCGATATTGACGGGACACTGACGTTAACGGATTTTGAAGAGGTTGGTGACTATCTGGGAATTAGTACGGCAAAAGCTTACAACTATGCGACAGATGTTGTGAATGCCTATAAGAATAAAAACTACCGGATTATTTATGTTACCGGTCGTCCTTACTGGCTGGCAAAAGATTCCCGTGAATGGCTGGCATTAAAACAGATTCCGATGGCTCATCTGCATACCAATCCGAACGGAGAAATATTCCAGCCTTCAGACGTTGCTGTTTATAAAGGTGACTATATTCGTCAACTGATTGACAGCGGGGTTAATATTGTGCGGGCTTACGGTAATGCAACGACTGATATCGAAGCCTATGCAGACGCTGGTATTGCCAAATCCAATACCTATATTATCGGTAAACATGCCGGGGAAGAAGGGACACAGGCTCTGGGCGAAGACTACAGCGAACACTATGCGACAGTTGTAGCCAACACGCCGGTTGCCAGCTGTAGCCGGTAACACTGGTATCGTCCTCTGAATCCAGAGGATGGAAGCCGCGAAGCAGTACCATGACCGGAGCACTTGTGCTCCGGTCTGGTGTTTTTGTTCTATGAGTTGGTTTCCAATAATCGTCGGCATGACTCTCAGTCTTTACCAGATTTTATAAATATGCTCATAGCCGATACTCAGGGCTGCATAAATCAGCAGCAGTGCCAGTATCTGCTGGATACGTTGTAGCCAGACTGCATTGAGCAGATGTTTTCCGACGACTGCGCCAATGACGGAATAACTTCCCGGTGCACATCCTGCAAACAGAGCCAGTGCAACAGACCAGTACAGGATTTGCCCGCCGGTAATGCCCTGTGCCGGAAACTGAATGGTGGCGATTGGGAGTGTGGCGATCATACCTTTCGGATTCAGCAACTGGATCAGTAGCCCGTTTTTAAATGAGAGTACGGACGGTGAATCCTGTTTTAATGTGACCGGTGAGCGAAGCAGCTTCCAGGCCAGATATAAAATGTAGCTGCATCCGGGCAGTGCAACGTACGGCAGGATAGCATCATTGATCATATAGCCACCCAGATAGCTTAAGCTGATGAATAGGATCAGCATCGCGCAAGCCACTCCGAGAAAGAATCCGAGATGGTGACGGGTGTGTCCCTGAATACCGCCATTCAGGCTGAGTAGGTTGACGGGGCCGGGGGAATACATAATTCCCAGAGCATAGGTCCATATATCAAGCATAATTTTCCTTACCCGGGCAAACGGGCATCAAGGTGATGAGTGAAAGGTGTGTTGTTTTCTATCTCTGGGTGTCAGCAGTCAGCGTTAGCTGGTTCTGGTATTGCTTTGGTGTCATACCATAAAGCTTTTTAAAGCGCCGGTTCATGTGGCTGACATCAGCAAAACAGAACATCTGGGCAACGGCGGTGGCCGGAAGACCGGATTCAAGTGCTTTCTGGGCTCCGTTGATCCGGCAGTTCACTACATACTGATGCGGTGTTATGCCAAACTGTGCCCGGAACAGCCGGATGAAATGGTATTTCGACATACTGGCGACTGCAGCAATATCATCGATAGATAAATTGTTCTGATACTGGCTGTTGATAAACTCTTTGGCCCGGGTCAGTAGTGTGTCCTGACGCCGTTGGGGCGTGGCTTCATGCAGAGCTCCCGATTTTTTCACCAGTGTATGAGCCAAGCGGAACAGCGACAGTTCCTGTTCGATCTTCGAGTGATAACCGCTGTTGATCATTCGGGTTAGCATCAGAATTTGTTGTTTCATAACCAGATCATCAAACAGAACGCCTTCAATACGCAATGTATGATCTGGTTTCACGCCCAGTGCGAGGAAAGGTGCGTGCAACGCCCGGGGGTGAATGTAAGTCATCACATAAGATAAATCGGTTGTTCCACCCGAATGTCCGTCGTGAACATCATCAGGATTGAAGAGCATCACACCGCCGGGAGGACTTTTATGAAAACGGCGACAACAGAAAAAATCCTGCCTGCCCTGTACAGTTACTCCCAGAGAGTATTCTTCGTGGGCATGCTTGTCATAACTGAAATCATGCATATTTGCCGTCAGCACTTTTACGCCCTGAAGGTCTGTACTGCTTTCAAATCTGAAATGATTCCCTGTATTCATGAGGATACCCGACTTGCTGTCACTTTACTTTCGTTCCATGATAGAAAGGTCAATTCAGGAAAACTTGAACAAAATTGCTGAATTGCCAGCTCATATAAATCCTGTTTTTTTAAATACTGACAGAAATGTAAGAAATTAAGCTTATGCTCACAATACATTTTATTCAATGCAGGTAAGCTGCTCTTGATTACAAAATGAAATCTTTCGGGATTGTCATAGCAATAGCAAAACCCGAAGGCGATGATACTGAGACATCATCGCCTTCGGGTTTTTTATTATCTGAGTAAAATGCCTATTCAGTTTCATAATGAAGGTTTTTTCAGGAATGGCACTTGGATACAGGTTAGCAGAAGTTTGATGGAGTTATCGCCATGATCCCTACGAAATTGAAAGTATTACCTCTATTGATGTCAGCACTGGTTTTTAGTGGTATCAGTCTGGCAGAGAATAACGTGCCTCATACTGATGGTATGGCGGATAAAACCCGTGTCATTGTATTAACGGACATCGGTAACGAACCGGATGATTCAGAATCATTTGTCAGATTTCTGACTTACAGTAATGAGTTTGAGATAGAAAATATTGTGGCAACAACATCAACCTGGCAACGGGATCAGGTACAGCCAGAGTTGCTGAAGGAGAGGATTGATGCTTATGCAAAAGTGTATCCGAATCTGATCCGCCATGCGGAGGGATTTCCGACACCGGAATCTCTGAAAGCGAAGATTCTCAGCGGCCGGGTTGCCTACGGAATGAAAGGTGTCGGCCATGGTCTGTCGACGCAGGCCTCACGCAGTATTATTGCGACCGTAGACAAAAGTGACGACCGTCCGGTCTGGATTACTCTCTGGGGCGGTGGCGTTGACCTGGCACAGGCGTTGTGGGATGTGAAAGCGACACGGACATCTACAGAAGTTGCTGATTTTATAAGCAAGATACGAGTTTATTCCATTTCGGATCAGGATAATACCGGCGCATGGATTCGGCGCAACTTTCCGACGATGACCTGGATTAGTAGTATTCACAGTTACAACGATTACTGGTTAGCAACCTGGGTTGGTATCTCTGCGCCAAATCTTGAAGGTGCAGATATGGCGCAGGTGAACAATGACTGGGTGAAAAAGCATATTCGGCTGGGGCCGCTGGGAGAAAAATATCCACCGATTATGTATATTATGGAAGGTGACAGCCCCTCGTTTATCTATTTGCTGAAAAATGGCCTGAATGTACCTGAACATCCTGAATACGGTAGCTGGGGTGGGCGTTATGCGCCGGTTGCACCGGATGATGAATCAGGGTTGCGTACCGGCACATCGGACAATGTACTGGGAACCGATGGAAAAATGCATAAGACAGCACCAGCAACCATCTGGCGTTTCAGACATCAGTTTCAGAACGATTTTGCCGGACGGATTCAGTGGACGCTTACAGATAACTATGCCAACGCGAATCATAATCCGGTTGTGAAGCTGAATGGCGAACCGGGCATACAGCCGTTGCAATGGCAGGTGAAATCCGGTGAGAAAGTGGTGCTATCAGCCAAAGGGAGTTCGGATCCGGATAACAATCAAATCAGCTATCGCTGGTGGCAGTACGGAGAGCCGACAGCTCAGGCTTTGCAAATCCATTTTGCCCCGGAAATCAAACTGGCCAATGATTCTCAGGAATCGACCAGCTTTATTGCACCTGAGGTAAGTAGGCCAACACCATTCCATGTCATTCTGGAAGTTCATGACAATGGTACACCTGAAATGTATGCCTATCGCCGGGCCATTGTGACGGTCATGCCTTAAACTGGAAAACAGAGACCGGCAGACTTGGTTTAAGGGTTTCAGTGAGTGTCAGAAGGGTGAAATGAACGAGCCAGACATTATAGTCTGGCTCGTTTTAACATCGGTCAATGTCCGATCAGTTTACAGTACGATCGGACAAGCTACAGCGTGTTGTTCGTCTCCGCTCAGTACCGGTTTATTCTGGGCACACTGTGGCTGTGCTTTCGGGCAACGGGTCCGGAACACACAGCCTGACGGCGGATTGATTGGCGACGGCAGATCGCCTTCCAGCATCTGAATCTTTTTCTGTCGTTCCAGGTTAGGATCGGGAATCGGCACCGCCGACATCAGAGCTGTTGTATACGGATGCTTTGGTGAAGCAAACAGGGCATCAGATTCACCGATTTCGACCACATTACCCAGATACATCACCATAACCCGGTCAGAAATATGCTTCACCACGGACAAATCATGGGCAATAAACACCAGACTTAACCCTAGTTCTTTTTGCAGCTCTTTGAGCAAGTTGACCACCTGAGCCTGAATCGAGACATCCAGCGCAGAAACCGGTTCATCACAGATGATCATTTTCGGTCGGAGAATCAATGCGCGGGCAATACCGATCCGCTGGCACTGGCCGCCTGAGAACTCATGCGGATAACGGTTGATCACATTGGGCAATAGCCCGACCCGCATCATCATCTCTTTAACCCGGTCTCTGACTTCCAGAGATGTCAGTTGCGGATAAAACGTTTTAAGCGGTTCGGCAATAATATCGCCAATCGTCATCCGGGGGTTGAGTGATGCCAGCGGATCCTGAAAGATCATCTGAATCTCTTTGCGGGTTTCCCGCCGTTGCACGGCTTTCATCCGGGTCAGATCCTGACCGAGCCAGACGACTTCACCTTCTGTTGCATCGACCAGACCGATAATCGCCCGGGCAAAAGTTGATTTTCCGCAGCCGGATTCACCAACCACACCTAGTGTCTCACCTTCATAAAGACGGACATTCACCCCGTCAACCGCTTTCAGAGCAGTAGGTGTCGACCAGGGCCAGGCTGATTTTGAAGCCATCTGGAAGTGGACCTTCAGATCCTTGATATCAAGTAGTAAAGGTTTCTGGTTCATTTTTCCCAAGCCTCCCAGTCAGAAAAACAGGCCCGCTGACGTTGGTTGCCAAAAGTTGTCAGGGCCGGTGTGTCACGTTTACAGCGATCGGTAACCCGGTGGCATCGTTCCTGATAAGGACAGCCGGGTGGCAGACGTAACAGGTTGGGTGGATTGCCCGGAATCGTCGGAAGGATTTCTCCTTCGGTATCCAGACGAGGGATTGCCTGAAGCAGACCTTCGGCATATGGATGACTCGGATTGTAGAAAATATCATTGACGCTGCCGTATTCCATTGTTCTTCCGGCATACATCACCAGAACTTTTTCACAGGAACCGGCAACAACACCGAGATCGTGAGTAATCATGATAATGGCTGTATTGAATTCTGATTTCAGCTCATTGAGCAGATCCATAATCTGAGCCTGAACCGTTACGTCCAGCGCGGTGGTCGGTTCATCTGCGATCAGCAGTTTCGGCCGACAGAGCAGGGCCATTGCAATCATTACCCGCTGACGCATACCGCCGGAGAATTCATGAGGATACATGGTGATACGTTTACGGGCTTCCGGGATTTTGACTGCTTCCAGCATACGCACCGACTCTTCGAATGCGGCTGCTTTCCCCATACCTTTATGCTTCATCAGTACTTCCATCAGCTGCGTGCTGACTTTCATGTAAGGATTAAGCGAGGTCATCGGATCCTGAAATATCATCGCAATCTGTTCGGCGCGGATTTTATTCAGTGCCTTTTCCGGGAGGTTCAGAATTTCTTTCCCTTCAAATAATGCGCTACCGGAAACCTGTCCGTTCTTTGCCAGTAATCCCATCATGGCAAATACAGTCTGGGATTTCCCTGAACCGGATTCGCCGACGATGCCCAGAGTTTCTCCCTGTTGTAATGAAAAATTCAGATCGTTGACGGCGGTGACAGTGCCATCCGGTGTCGAGAATTCAACCCGCAGATCTTTAACATCAAGTAAGTTCATACAGTGCTCCCGGATTATCTGTCTTTCGGATCGAGTGCATCACGCAGCCCGTCGCCGACATAGTTAAAACAAAACAGAGTGACAATCATAAATGCGGCAGGAAATGCCAGTTGCCAGATAGCCAGATCCATGGTGTTCGCACCTTCCTGAAGCAAAGCTCCCCAACTGGTTCTGGGTTCCTGAACACCAAGACCGAGGAAGGACAGAAACGATTCTGTCAGAATCATGGTTGGGATTAGCAGTGTAGAATAGACCACCACAATACCCAGTACGTTCGGTACAATATGGCGGGTGATGATATTCCACTGACTGACGCCACAGACATGAGCCGCTTCGATAAATTCTTTACTGCGCAGGCTGAGGGTTTGTCCACGGACAATCCGTGCCATATCCAGCCATGAAATGGCTCCGATAGCGACGAAGATCAGCATGATATTCCGGCCAAAGAAAGTCACCAGAACAATCACGAAGAACATAAACGGGATTGCGTACAGAATTTCCAGAAAACGCATCATAATCCGGTCGACTCTGCCGCCGATAAAGCCGGAAGTGGCACCATAGAGTGTCCCGATGACGACTGCAACCAGTGCACCCAAAACACCAACGGCCAGCGATATCTGACCACCGATCAGTGTCCTGACATACAGATCCCGACCCAGTGCATCGGTGCCGAAAACGTGTTCGGCTGAAGGTGCTGCATTCATCGCATACCAGTCGGTATCTTCAAAGCTGTATGTTGCGAGATAGGGCAGGAGGATGACTGCCAGCGTAATCAGAACCAGAATAACCAGACTGACCATGGCCGCTTTGTTGCGCAGAAAACGCATTCTGGCATCCTGCCACAAGCTGCGGCCTTCAATTTCCAGCTGTTCGCTGAATCGCTCCAGTACCTGGGCATTATCTTTTTTTCCAATCATGTGTCTTTCTCCCTTTAATAGCGGATTTTCGGATCGATATAAGCGAGGAGAATATCGACGATCATGTTGAACAGAATAAACAGGAATCCAATCAGAATGGTGATTCCCAGAACCAATGAGTAATCTCGGTTAAAAGCAGCGTTGACAAATAACTTTCCGATGCCGGGTAAACCGAAGATTGTCTCAATGACCACTGAACCGGTAATAATGCCGACGAACGCCGGACCCATATAGGAAACCACCGGTAACAGGGCTGGCTTTAATGCATGTCGGATAATAATGTAACGGTAACTAAGGCCTTTAGCTTTGGCGGTGCGGATAAAATTACTGTTGAGGGTTTCAATCATTGAACCCCGGGTTATCCGGGCGAAAGTTGCGATGTAGAGCAAAGACATACCGAGCACAGGGAGTGCCATATATTTGAAAGACCCGTCGTTCCAGCCACCAGCGGGCAGCCATTCCAGATTAATTGCAAAAATGTATATCAGAACCGGAGCAAAAACGAAGGAAGGAATGACGATTCCCAGCATCGTTGTCGCCATTAATGAGTAGTCGATCCAGGAGTTTTGCTTCAGTGCCGCGATTGTACCGATCGCAACTCCGAGAATAACAGTAAAGATAAAAGCGGTTGATCCGATTTTTGCTGAAACCGGCAGCGCATTTCCTACCAGTTCGTTCACACTGAAATCTTTATATTTGAATGATGGTCCGAAATCACCATGCAGGATATTGTTCAGATAAGTCAGATACTGAACACTAATGGGCTTATCCAGACCATATTCTGCATTGATGTTAGCAAGTACCTGTGGTGGGACGGCCCGCTCTGATGAAAATGGGTTTCCGGGCGCAAAGCGCATCAGAAAAAAGGAGACTGTGATCAGCACCAACAGCGTTGGTATTGCTTCCAGCATCCGCTTCGCAATGAATTTAAGCATAAACTCACTCTTGTGTATTAATTGCAACCATGAAATGAAAGGCTGTATAGCAAAAACATACCATACAGCCCTGTTTGTGATGACTCAGGATTAATTATTCTGCTTTGATATACATATCCCGGGTATAAGTCATATCTCCTGCATTATGAGTCGGATAACCACCGACATGAGGAGCGAGTAAGTGTGCCTTAACATACTGATATGTCGGTGCTACCGGCATATCCTGAGCAATCAGCTGTTCCGCTTGCGAGTAGTAATTAACACGTTCATCTTCGGAGGTGCTCAGCATTGCTTTTTCCATTGCGTTGTCGTATGCCTTGCTGTGATAGCGGGCATAGTTTCCGCTGTTGTTTGAAAGCATCTGAGAAAGGAAAGTCGAGGCTTCGTTATAGTCACCACACCAGGCATCGCGAGCAACTTCGAAGTTCCCCTGGCGACGGTTATCCAGAAATGTTTTCCACTCCTGATTTTCCAGATTGGCATTCACGCCCAGTGCACGTTTCCACATAGACTGAATGGCTGTGGCAACTTTCTTATGGTTATCCGAAGTGTTGTAAATCAGCGTAAGAGTCAATGGATTATTTTTGTCGTAACCGGCTTCGGCTAGCAGCTCTTTTGCTTTTTCGTTGCGCTCTTTCTGGGTCCATTTGCCATATTCCGGCATTGGCGGATTAAAACCGGCAGTAATATCCGGAGTGAAGGCATAAGCTGGTTTCTGACCCTGCCCCATAACTGCCTTGGTAATGATATCCCGATCGATTGCATAAGACAGTGCTTTCCGGACGCGGACATCATTAAATGGTTTTTTCTCCATATTGAAATCGTAATAGTAGTTACACAGATATCCGGTCACGGAAACTGACTCCGGATATTCTTTCTGGAGTTGTTTAAAGTGCTCCACCGGCATCTCATAGGTGAAATCCATTTCACCGGCGAGGAAACGGTTCATTTCCGCATTCTGGCTTTCAATTGGTAGATAGGTGACTTTATTGATAATAGTCTGGACATCATTCCAGTAAAGCGGATTCCGCTTCAGAACCAGGCGCTCATTGACGACCCAGTTTTCCGGAACATATGCACCGTTACCGACAAAGTGTTCAGGTCTGGTCCACTTGCTGCCCCATTTTTCTATAACGGCACGAGGAGCCGGGAACGTTGATTGGTGAACCAGCATTTTAACAAAATAAGGGGTTGGTTTATCGAGATGAACTTCCAGTGTCTGTGCATCGATAGCTTTGACACCCAGTGTTGACTTATCTTTTTTACCGGCGACGATGTCCGCAGCATTGGTGACATTGCCTAATTCTAAATATTCAGCATAAGGAGAGGCCGTTGCAGGATCAACAAGGCGCTGCCAGCCATAGACAAAATCCACCGCAGTTACCGGTTCGCCATTTGACCATTTTGCTGTTTTACGCAGGTGGAAGATAAATGTTTTGTTGTCTTTGGTTTCCCATTTCTCGGCAACACCGGGAATAATTTCGCCGTATCCGTCTTCATTGACCAGACCTTCAAATAAGTCTCTGTCTACGTTGGCTCCGGGAACGCCATTTACTTTTTGCGGATCGAGTGTTTCGATTTCTGAGCCATTTCCCCGAACCAACTCTTGTACCGGGGCTAATTTGGTTCCTTCCGGAACCTGTGCTGCGTTGGATGGAAGTGTAGTACCGGCCAGAGTTAGGCCGAGTCCCAGCAAAATTGCCCGGGAAATATTATTTTTATTCATGTAAAACTCCAGATTTTGTGTGATGACATCCGTGATCGTATTTATAAAGAAGTTTGCTGTGTTGGTATGATCGATACCCAAATGACCTGAAGACACGCTGAGTTTTGGTATCTCAGGATAACTTGGCGTATTTATTAAGCCCACTTTATAAATATCCCGTTACCCTAGCAACTTTTGGATGAATTTACCATTTGCTATACGTTGAATTAACAAATTGATCTGATTTTTAATATTATTATGGTTATTTATTCTATTTTTGTTGTGAAAGTTAGATGGAATAGAGTTATGCAATCCATTTCACCAATATTTTATGACGCAGGTTTTGTTGGGGGTTTATGCTGTTCATAGCCATCATTATGATATTTTTATCTAATATCGGTTGGGATTTAAATAACATAGCGTTTTCTTTACTAAATAACCTTATCAATGAGGTGGAAAATCTGGTCTACGCTTTGTATAGGATAGGATTGATTCGAATGATACTGCATACAAAAATAGTGTGATAATAACGGTATGTCTTTCTTGTTATGCCCGGATGAGTACATTCATCGAGGATGTATTAAGATTATCCGGGGATAATTTTTGCCCAGAATATGCTTATTAGATAAAGATGAAACATAAATTAATTCAGACCAGTCTGGAAAAAGAAGTCCGGGAACGTGCAAAACGGGATTTTTTCTATGTCTGTTTCACTGTCCTGATACTGACTTTATTCTCTTTGCTTGCCAGTGTTGATCTATTTGAACAGCTCTATCACTTTAGCCGGGAGCATGAACATTGGGAAATGGATGAGATTACGCTGACGGCTTTGTGGTTTGGGCTTGGCGGACTTTTTTATGCATACCGCCGGATGCAGGATTTGCGTAGTTTACTCCACGAAGCATCGGATAAGGCTTTTTTCGATCAGGTCAGTCAGTTGCCAAACCGGACTTATTCTCTGGAATGCCTGACGCAAATGATTCATCGGGCTGAACGTCTGGATCGGCAGGTGGCGGTCATATTTATCGATCTGGATAATTTTAAAATGGTTAATGATACCTACGGGCATGCAAAAGGCGATTTGCTGTTGCAGTCCGTAGGGCAGCGACTCCGTAACTCAATCCGTAAAAGTGATGTTGTCGGACGATTAGGGGGAGATGAATATCTGGTTCTGATCGAATTAGCTGATGAAGATGAGCTTGCCCCGGTTCTGGAACGTATCAAACTGACTCAGGAAGAGGCTTATCGTCTGGATGAAAATGACCTGTTTTTACGTTTTAGTGCCGGTGTGGCTATTTATCCATATGATGGGCGTGATGCTGCTGATTTGCTCAAAGCTTCTGATATCGCAATGTATAGTTCCAAAATTAGCGGAGAAGGGCATATTCAGCTCTACACACAGGGAATGGCTGAGACGTTATACGCCCGGTACCAACTTGAATCCGATCTGAAAAAAGCGATCCAGAACAAAGACTTTTACATGGAGTATCAACCGCAGCTGTCACTGGAGAATGATCAGATCATCGGATACGAAGCACTTATTCGCTGGGAACGGAAAGGCGAGCTGGTTCCGACAGCTCAGTTTATTCAGGTAGCAGAAGAAACCGGTCATATCGAAGAACTCGGTCTATGGGCTCTACATCAGGCGCTTGAAGATGCGAAATTTTTTCTGCGTTCTGATCAGGTGCTGGGGGTGAATATCACGCCGCGTCAGTTCAGGCATAGCGATTTTGTTTACCAGATTCAGGGAGGTTTATCTATTTATGGGTTCTCTCCCCATCAACTGGTGCTGGAAGTGACGGAATCTGCCTTAGTCAGTGAAGCATTTGATGATATTCGCCAGAAACTGACTGATCTGAGACAACTCGGAGTGAGTGTAGCCATTGATGATTTCGGGATTGGTTACTCTTCTTTGGGACGGCTGAAAGATCTGCCAATCACCTGCCTGAAAATCGATCAGCTTTTTACCCATGCGCTGATGACCTCAGAGTTGGACCGGAATCTGGTATCGACGCTGATTACACTGGCAAGAAATCTGCGTTTGTCTGTACTGGCTGAAGGTGTTGAAACCAAAGAACAGCTGGAGCTTCTGCGTCAGATGGGTTGTCATCTGGCTCAGGGGTTCTATATCGGTAAGCCAACATCGTTGGCACAATTGGCTGACTCTGTGAAGTTCTCATCTGAATAAGATCTAATATCAGGATAAAATATAGACTTAGGTTATCTTTAGATGCTGGATTGCATGTCTTCAGACCGTAAGCCAAAGGAAGATAACCGTTGAAACTGTGACTCCATTTCAACGTATATTCATCCCCTGAATTATTCAGGGAAGGCTTTCCATACAACGGGAGACCTTCTATGTCCCGACTGATTTACCATGTCATCCTGATGGTATTACTGACAGCATGTCAGACTGATGAGAACAAAGTCGCGTTGGGAACGCTGGAGCGTGACCGGGTGACATTAACGGCGACAGCCAGTGAGATTGTCCGGGCTTTACCAGTAAAAGAAGGGAGTACAGTCAGTCAGGGGCAGATTCTGGTACAGCTTGACCGGAAAGAACAGGAAGTGCTTCTTGCTCAGGCAGTTGCCGAGCAGGCCAAAGCCACAGCTTATTTGCAGAAACTCACCAATGGGGAAAGACCGGAAGATATTGCGGCCGCGCAGGCCGATGTAGCCCGTTCCGAAGCCCGTTTCATTGAAGCAGAAAAAAACTACCGGCGAACCAGTGAACTGGTCGCGAAAAAACTGCTAAGTCAGTCAGAGAAAGATACGGCACTGGCAACCCGGGATGCCGTGAAGGCTGAGTTGAATGCTGCCAGAGAAGCATTCGGGAAGCTGACTGCCGGTTCACGGATAGAAGATATTGAACAGGCAAAAGCCGCACTGGACGCCGCTGATGCCAGCGTGATGCTACAACAACACCGGCTGGATGAGCTGACGGTTGTGGCAACCCGGGATGGTGTACTGGACAGTTTACCTTACAAACTGGGAGAACGGGTGACTGCCAATCAGGCAGTGGCGGTGATTGAAGCCGGTCAGGTGCCTTATGCCCGGGTTTATGTCCCGGCCAGATACCGGGTTCGTTTTGTTCCGGGGCTGGTTGTCCGTGTTCATGTCGACGGGGTTGAACAGATCTTTCAGGGCACAGTCCGGCGGGTTTCCGATGAACCGTCGTTCACGCCTTATTATGCGTTGACGGAAGAAGAACGCTCCCGCCTGATGTACATGGCCGAAATCGATCTGGACCACTCGGCAGAATCACTACCTTCGGGAATCCCGGCACAGGTTGAACTGGAGGGGATTAAGCAGTGACAACCTATGCGATTGAGGCAGAAAACGTAGTGAAGCGCTTTGGGGATTTTACTGCGATTGAAGATATCCGGCTGCAAATACCGAAGGGATATATTTATGGTTTTTTAGGGCCGAATGGTTGTGGTAAATCCACGACAATCAGGGTGTTAACCGGCCTGTTGCATCCCACATCAGGACAAGTGAATGTGCTGGGGTTGGATATTCCCCGCGAATCTGAACAACTGCGGCTGAAAATCGGTTACATGACTCAGAAATTCTCACTCTATGATGATTTATCGGTTGAAGAGAACTTGCAGTTTATCGGACAGATCTTCGGTATGGATCGTCAGCGACTCAGACAGCGTCTCACCCAGCAGCTCCAGACATATGGATTGGATCAGCGTCGTAAGCAACGGGTCGGAGGCATGAGTGGCGGGCAGAAACAGCGCCTGTCGCTGGCGGCGGCAACAATGCATAACCCCGAACTCCTGTTTCTGGACGAGCCGACATCTGCCGTCGACCCGGAAAACCGCCGGGAGTTCTGGGAACAACTCTTTGATCTCTCTGATCAGGGAACGACCATTCTGGTGACATCCCACTATATGGATGAGGCCGAACGCTGTCACCGGCTGGCGATTATGGATTCCGGCCGGATTCGTGCCGACGGAGAGCCGGAGCAACTAATGAACGATATGGGTGTGAATGTTGTTGAAGTCCGGGCTAATAACCTCCGGACGTTAAAAGAACATCTGCTGACTTTTCCTCAGGTCCGTTCGGCAGCACAGCTGGGAATTCGTTTACGGGTTCTGATCTATCAGGATATTGTTGAGCCTGCTATGTGGCTGAGAAGCCAGATTCCTGAGCTGGCAAATGCAGAAATTGCAGTGGTCCGTCCCAGTCTGGAAGATGTTTTTGTCACAGTTACCGGGGAGGGACGGCAATGAATTCGCTATACCGGATGAAAGCAGTGATGATTAAAGAGCTGCGTCAGCTCTCCCGTGACAGGATTACTTTCGGGATGGTGGTGATGATCCCGCTGATTCAGTTGTTACTGTTTGGTTTTGCGATTAATACCAATGTCCGTCATGTTCCGGTTGCTGTCGTTGATCTCAGTGAAAGTACCACGGGCAGGATGTTGACTGAAGCCGTCCGGGTGACTCAGGTTGTGGATATTAAACAACATTATGCAACGGCTAAAGAAGCTGAGCTGGCGATTCACCGGGGCGTTGTCCGGGCAGCAATGATTTTGCCGAAAGATTTAGATCAACGTCTGACGCAGGGACGGGTGCTGGGCCAGTGGATTGTGGATGGATCCGATACGATGATTAGTTCTGCGGTGATGGGATTGCAGAATATGTCGCTGAGTGGCTTGGGATTGCAGAGAAATGGCCTTTTGAAGCAGTCAGCGGAGCAGACATTTCATGTCGCGCTGTATTACAACCCGAGCCGGCGCTCGGCAGTGAATATCGTGCCGGGATTACTGGGTGTGATCCTGACCATGACCATGATTCTGTTTACCAGTGCTGCGATTGTCCGGGAGCGGGAGCGCGGCAATCTGGAACTGTTGATTACCACCCCGATTCATTCCATCGAACTGATGGTGGCTAAAATCGTACCTTATATCTTTGTCGGTCTGATTCAGGTGTGCATTATTCTGGGGCTGGGCCATTTAATTTTCGATGTGCCGATTAACGGAGATCTCAGTCAGATTTTGTGGGGCACGTTGCTGTTTATTTCGGCGAGTCTGACTCTGGGACTGATGATTTCTACAATTGCGACGACTCAGTTGCAGGCGATGCAGATGACAGTTTTCATCTTACTGCCTTCGATTTTGCTGTCCGGGTTCATTTTTCCTTATGAAGGAATGCCAGTCATCGCACAATGGATTTCTGAAGTTTTACCGGCGACTCACTTTATGCGGATGATTCGGGGGATTATTTTACGGGGAGCCGATCTGCTCGACCTGTGGCGCGATACCTTATGGATGGCCGGATTTACCCTGCTTGGCTTGCTGGTTGCCTCCATGCGGTTTAAGAAATCTTTAGATTAATCGTTATGCTCAAAAATTCATGGCAAGCCAGTCGGTCTCGCCATGAATCTTCCACCGGTCTGGATTTCAGAAGTAGTTATGACGGAAGAAGTAGTTATGACGGAATATGCAGTTGAAATTCCTCCGCATCCTGTTCCAGAGTCAGCCGGGTATAATTTGTCATGGTGCTGACACCCATCAGTGCCTGCGAATCCTTTGCCTGTGTTAAAACACCGATGACCTGACTGCCTGCCGCCAGACCGGAGCGAACACCCGCCAGAGCATCTTCAAACACCAGACACTCCTGCGCTTTAAAACCAAGCGCGTTTGCGCCGAGCAGATAAGGTTCGGGATCCGGTTTCCCGCGGGTAATCTGATCGGCCGTAATAACAATTTCAGGCTGAGGCAGATTAGCGGCTTTGATTCTGGCATAGGCCACGGAGTCATTCCCGGAGGTCACAATTGCCCACGGAACACGGTATTCATTCAACTGGTGCAGAAATTCGATTGCCCCTTCAATCGGGATGATGCCGTCAGTATCGCTGGACTCGGCTTCTTTCAGCCAGGCAATTTCCTGCTCTATCTCAGACTGAGGTTTCCCGGCCATAAACTCTGCAACCGATTCGCTGGCAGGACGCCCGTGAATATGATGTAAGATGTGTTCCGGATCGAGATCCTGCCGAGTGGCAAATGCAGTCCAGGCCCGGTTAACGGCGGCCAGTGAATCGATGAGTGTTCCGTCTAAGTCGAACAGACAAGCGCGAAAATGAAATACTGTGGACACAGCGACTCCTTGATTGAAGGTGAACTGAAGACGTGTTGTTACATACCTGTGCTGCATCATACCCCGAAGCAATCATCACTTGAAGTCAGAGAATGGTCAACTTGTTGCAATATACGAGAGGAGAGAGTGGAAGGAAAAGAAGAAAGCCTCTGAAAGTCAGAGGCTTGAAGTTATTCAGAACGGTTGTTAGCCGCGGGGGCGCCACAGCATTGTTCTGACATAAGCAAATTTAGTGAGTTTACTCATCAGAATAATGGCACTGATGTGAATGGTTACGGCTGCCATGGTTGCGTTAGCAAAGAACTCATGAAGCTCAACCATCCAGTCTTCTCCCCAGAACCAGTCAGTTTCGGATAACCATCCGCTCCCGGCTGTACTCAGAATGAGAAACCACATCAGCCAGATCATGATTGCCCCGGCCGGATTGTGACCAACATGCTCGTCTTTCTTGGTCACCAGTACTTCTTTCAGGTGTTCCAGCGCCTGAGGAACAGAAGGTTTGAACGCAGACAGACGCGCCGGAGAACGGGCAATCAGCCCCCACAACAGACGAATACAGACCACTGCAATGACGATGTAGCCGAACCACTGGTGCAACTGACCACCTTCTTCGGTCAGAAAGTAGTTCGACAGAAACAGCGCTGCGGTTGTCCAGTGAGTGACCCGGACGACAATGTCCCAGATAAAATCTTTTTTAGTCATCTTTTTCCTCTTTTACGACACTCATATCAACCGGATTATAGTAAATCTCAACTCTGTTTTTATTGGAGTCATAGCCGTAAAGCTCATAACAGCCTGTGTGGGTTTTCTTAAATTTTTTAATCTGATATCCCATTTCGACAACTTTGGCTCTGGCTGTTTCAAAAGGCATCCAGGATGATTCAGGCTGTTGCGTACAGACTGGATCAGCAAAGACCAGAGAAGAAGCTGTAGTAGTAGATAACAGAACCGCCAGACGGATGAACGTTGCTTTTGACATATTGTATGCTCCTATTGCATAGAGGTTTAATTGTACTTCTGACCGGACTGATTATGTGGATATAAACTTAAGAACAGCTTAAGAAATTCACTTGGTCAATGTCACTGACATAATTTTTTATCGCTTCTATCTGCAATTATTCTTTCACTCAATTGTTATTGCTGTCCCAGATATGGGATAGGCAACCTGTCTCTGGGAACTCTTTTGCGTTCAAAATTGGGATTCTTACCTCCGAATGAATGGAAAATCCTTAAAAAACAAATAAATACAATGTTGGCATTGTTTGTGCTTATTGAGTATCAACTTATGAATGAAACTGGTTATTCACATATGGATATTCAAAAAACTCGGACGAAATCAATTCCGAAACGAAAGTTGTGGTTCGCATTGATTGCTGTAGCTGTTGTGACGTTGGGCGCATATGCGACGACCGTCAGTCCCGGAAGTTATGAAGTCCGTCGGGATAGTATTATCATTTCTCAGGTAAATCAGGGTGATATGAATGTTGAAGTCCGTGGTAACGGGGTATTGGCCCCGAAACACATCCGCTGGATTTCGACTAATGTCGATGGCAGAGTCGAATCTGTTCTGGTTAAACCGGGGGCGGTAGTCAAAGAAGGTGATTTGATTGCGGAATTGATCAATCCGGAGCTGGTGCAGAAAACGGATGAAATCCGTTGGGAACTGGAGGCTGCACTGGCAGAGAACAAAGCGTTATCTATTCGCCACGACAATAATCTGCTGGATGCTCAGGCCCGGATTCTGAAAGTAAAACATTCTTATGAGAAAGCAAAGCTTCAGTACGATGCCGAGAGTACGTTGTTAAAACGCAACAATGGTTCTGTTTCTCTGATCGACTACAACCGTTCCAAACTGGATCTGGAACAGTACAGAGAGCAGTTGCAGATCGAAAAAGAACGTCTGGAAAAACTGAAAGTGACACAGGAAGCCGAGTTTCAGGCAAATACCGCGATGGTGAATAAGCTGAAAAAGAGCCTTTCCCGTTCAGAGATGATGATTCAGTCGCTGAAGGTGGTCTCGAATCAGTCTGGTGTGATTCAGGCAGTTAATATTGAAGCCGGTCAACGGGTACCGTTAGGTCTCAATGTCGCCAAACTGGCCCGGCAGGATCAGCTACTGGCCGAGTTAAAAATTCCGGAGCGTCAGGTTCGCACGGTTGAGATTGGTCAGGATGTTATTATTGATACGCATAACAATCAGATTCACGGTTCAGTGATTCGGATTGATCCGGCGGTAAATAATGGTACGGTTCAGGTTGATGTTTCGCTCAATAGCCCGTTACCACCGGAAGCCAGACCGGATTTGAGTATCGAAGGAACGATTCTGGTCTCGAAATTACAGCATGTGTTGTATGTCAATCGTCCGGCATTTGCTCAGAGTAATTCTCCCGGTACGGTTTACCGATTAGCCGCCGATGGCCGGCAAGCCGACAAGACCCGGGTTATTTTCGGGCAGGGTTCTGCGGATAAGATTGAAATAAAAAGTGGTTTGCGGGACGGGGATCGGATTGTGACATCGAATCCCAGTGCCTGGGAACACCAGGACCAGATCAGCATTCAGTAACATTACCGATTCATAATAAAAAGGAAGAAATATGTCATTCATTGTCGAGTTGAGCGGGGTTAACAAAGTCTTCCATACGGAAGAGATTGAAACTCATGCATTAAACGATATCAGTTTTGCCATCGAGAAAGGTGAGTATGTCTCTATCTCCGGGCCTTCTGGCTGTGGGAAGTCAACTTTATTATCGATTTTAGGTCTGCTGGATAGCCCCAGCGGCGGAAAATATGTCATTAACGGTTTTGAGGTCGGTTCACTAAATCCCCGCCGGATGGCAGAGATCCGTAATCAGGAAATCGGTTTTGTCTTTCAGTCTTTCAATCTCATCAGCGATCTGACGGTTGAAGAGAATGTCATGCTGCCACTGACATATCGTAAAGGTATTGCTGCAAAAGAAATGCAGGCTGCTGCGCTGGCGGCGCTGGAAAAAGTAGACATGCAGCACCGCAGTAAGCATTTCCCGTCTCAGCTTTCCGGCGGACAACAGCAGCGGGTTGCAATTGCAAGGGCAATCGTCGGTCAGCCTTCATTGCTGCTGGCGGATGAACCGACCGGTAACCTGGATTCTAAAAATGCCGAAGCCGTCATGAATCTGTTTGACCAGTTACATTCCGACGGTGTGACTATCTGTATCGTCACGCACGATCCTCGTTCTGCGGCGCATGCTC
This sequence comes from Vibrio mangrovi, assembly GCF_024346955.1. NCBI lineage: Bacteria > Pseudomonadati > Pseudomonadota > Gammaproteobacteria > Vibrionales > Vibrionaceae > Vibrio > Vibrio mangrovi. The sequence continues at coordinate 1,179,300 of NZ_AP024883.1, forward strand.
TGCGGCAGATTGATATATTTGACGGGATGGTCATTGATGACCGTCATCTTGACAGTCAGGGGCTGGTTGCCTGAGGAATCAATGCATATGAGTTGGTTATTTGATCTGAAATATGCCGTCAGGCTGATGCTCAAACGTCCGGGATTTACGGTCTTCACCATGCTGATCATGGCTTGTGGACTCGGTTTGTGCATTTATATGTATTCCCTCATCAATACGCTGGCATTTAAGCCGCTGCCATTCCCTGGCGGTGAACGTATGGTGATGGTCAGCCCCAGTATCAATGGGATTCGCTTCGGTGATTCACCGATTAGTTATGCAGACTTTAAAGACATCCGGGATAAGAGTCAGCGCTTGGAAGAGGTTGGTTATTACTACGGTGATGTGGCGAATGTCAGCATCGACGGTAAAGCTTCTCACTATATCGCGATTCGCAGTCGGTCTGATTTATTCGCATTCACGCATACTCAGCCGGCCATGGGACGATTATTTACCGATGCCGATACGATTGAAGGCGCGAATCCGGTTGCTGTTCTCGGCTATGAACTGTGGCAGAACTATTTTGGCGGACGTCAGGATATTATCGGTCAGCGGGTTCAGATTAACGGTATCGGAACGGAAGTCATCGGAGTGATGCCACCGAAATATGAATTTCCGATGAATAATCAGATCTGGCTGCCGAGCCAGCTCAACGAAGCTAAATTTACGGTAGAGAATGCCCCGAAAGTCTCCATTTTTGCCAAGCTTAAACCGGGTTTTAGTCTGGCAGATGCCGACGTCGAATTGCAGGATATTATGGCGTCCCGGGCATTACAGTATCCGGAAATTAATGCCGGGCACTCTGCTTTCACCATTACCTTCATGGATAGCTTCATCGGAGAAGATTCGAAACCGATTTTCCTGGTGATGCTTCTGGGCGTGGGATTTGTGCTGCTGCTTGCCTGTTGTAATGTCGGTAACCTTCTGCTGGCCCGGGCAACCGAGCGTTCCAAAGAGAGTGCCATCCGGATTGCCCACGGTGCACCCACTTTCAGACTGGTGATCCAGATGATGTGGGAAAGCACCCTGATATGTACGCTGGGTGGCATTCTGGGTGTGTTGTTTGTCGGCTGGGGATTGTCGCTGACGAACGGCCTGATTAGCTCGATTGTTCCCGGAAAACCTGCGTTCTGGTGGGTTCTGGGACTGGATGCCGATGTATTGCTGAAAACGGTCTTACTGGTGGTTCTCGTCAGTCTGGCAACCGGATTGCTACCGGCATGGAAAATGACTCAGTGTAATATTAATGAAGTGCTGAGGGACGGTACCCGTGGCGCACAGAGCCGCAGCAGCGGGCGGGTCAGCCGGATACTAGTGATCTTCGAAGTCGCGCTGTCCTGTGCGGTACTGTCGCTTGGTGCGCTGCTGTCTATGGTGGTCTATGAAGCGACAAAGATTGATTATGGTGTTCAGCCACAAGGCATTTATACCGGTAAAATCAGTCTGCCGGATCAGTATTATAATACGCCGGAAAGTCTGCTGACGTTCTATAACCGGCTGCAAAGTGGTCTGGAATCTTCTCCGGCTGTTTCCAATGCAGGAATCATTAGTTCGGTTCCCGGTGCGTTCATGGTTGCCGGAAAAGTCGAACTGGAAGGTCACCAGCAGCTTCGTTCCCAGCAGAATCTGCTGCCGCGGGCAAACAATGTGACTGTGATGCCGGGAACGCTGGATCTGTTGGGTGTCACGCTGGAAGAAGGCCGGATGCTGAGTCTGTCTGATGACCAGAACTCACAGAAAGTGGTGGTGGTTACCCGTTCATTTGCCCAGCGATACTGGCCGGAAGAACGCAATATTATCGGGAAGCGGATCCGCAAAGCCGGAGAGAATGACTGGTATACCGTGGTTGGTGTCGTTTCGCATGTGATTCAGGGACGTCCGTTCGGTTACAGCAAGCGGATGCCGACGGTGTACCGTTCACTGATGCAGGCGCCAGTGCGTAATCTTTCCGTGGTTGCAAACTCTGCCCAGAGAGAAAATCTGACTCTTCCAATCGAGCAGGCTGTAGCAGATATCGATACCGGATTATCGGTTTATCAGGTGAAGCCACTGGCTCAGGTGATTGCCCGGAATACTGCCGGTCTGACATATATTGCTATATTGTTCAATGTATTTGGTATGATTGCAGTCTTACTGGCAGGAAGTGGAATTTATGGTGTCATGGCAAAAGCAATCAGCCAGCGCTATCAGGAACTGGGTATTCGTCGCGCACTGGGTGCAACGGAAAGCCGCATCATCCATATGCTGATGAAGCAGGGATGGTTACAGCTGCTGATTGGCCTGCTGATTAGCGGACCGATCGTGATGTTTGCCGGTCCGTTGATTACCCGGATTCTGGGACACAGTCCGTGGAGTGTCTGGGCTCTGTTTGCGCTGACTGCTGCCGGCATTAGTGCTGTGGTATCGCTTGCAACTTTGCTTCCGGCATTGCAGGCCGTCAGATTAAGACCAATGGATGCCCTGCGGGAGCAGTAACCGTGACGCCGGTTACATTTGGCAACAGATAGACTGAGTGTGTCGGTGGACACACTCCTGTCTCTGTCTTTATATTCCTGAACATGATAACAACGTCAGTATGGCCGGGATGCAGCCGAGGCTGCTATCAATAAAACAACAATGAAAAACAACAAATAAGAGTTTTATGCGTAATCAACAATATCGGGTTTTAGTCGCAGACGACGATGAGAATATCCTGAACACACTGAGGTTAATTCTCAAAGTCCGTCATTTTGATGTGGTGACGGTCAATTCACCTGAGCTTGCTCTGGAACTGGTGAAACAGGCCGATGCAGATATTGCGCTTATCGATCTGAATTATCAGCTGGATACGACATCAGGACAGGAAGGTCTGGACCTGATCCAACAGATCAAATCCATCGACAGTGATCTGCCAGTCGTGGTGATGACCGGATGGGGCTCGGTCGATATTGCCGTTGAAGCGATGAAAAACGGGGCGGTGGATTTTATTGAGAAGCCCTGGGATAACGAACGGTTGGTGCATATTCTCAACACCCAGATCCGTCTGAGTGAAGGCTTAAAGAAACAGTCCCGCTTGCAGCAGCAGAATCAGTTGTTGCAGGAACAACTCAACTTATGTGCTTTTGACAACATTGTGGCGTTTTCTCCGGCGATGAAAACCCTGATGGAGTCACTGACGCTGATTGCTGAGAGCGATGCCAATATTCTGCTGACCGGAGAAAACGGGACCGGGAAAAGTCTGCTGGCAAGTTATATCCACCAGCATTCTTCCAGAGCTGAACGGGAATTTATCTCCGTGGATATGAGTTGTATTCCGGATACGCTGTTTGAAAGTGAAATGTTCGGTCATGTGAAAGGCGCATTTACCGATGCGAAGCAGCAGCGTATCGGCCGGTTTGAACTGGCTGACGGCGGCACGCTGTTTCTGGATGAAATCGGAAATATGCCTGTCGGTCAGCAGTCGAAACTGCTACGGGTGCTGGAAGAGAAGCAGTTTGAGAAAGTCGGCGGGGCGAAAACACAGCGGGTTGATGTCCGGGTGGTTTCTGCCACCAATGCTGACCTGAATGAGATGATTGGTGAAAGGGTATTCCGTCAGGATCTTTTTTACCGCCTGAATACGTTTGAATTCCGGGTGCCGTCGCTGCGGGAACGGGTGGAAGATATTATTCCGCTGATCGACCGGTTCGTGCAGATTTACACCGAGAAATACCGAAAGCCAATCGGTGAATTAACGGCTGAAGCGATTGCCATTCTGCAATCTTATGACTGGCCGGGGAATGTCCGTGAACTGAGTCATGTGGTTGAACGTCTGGTACTGCTGAGTCAGGGGAAAACCTTAGACAAGCAACTGCTCCAACGTGTGTTACCCGATTATCAGGCAGATGAAGTGTTTCAGAATGCGCCTTTGCCGTCACAGAATCATATCGCTTCAGTGAATGGCAGTATGACGTCAGTGAATAACAATACTGTGGCGGAGAGCCGCGCAACCTATTCCGGTAATGTAGCGCATTCAATTACACTGGAAGAGATTGAACAGGACGTCTTAAAACAGCGTCTGGATTATTTCGATGGCAATGCAGGTCAGGCTGCCGAATCTCTGGGACTCAGCCGGAGTGCTTTCTACCGGCGCTTAGGGAAGGCGAAATGAGGGTGCAGCCATGTTAGAAGCTTCAATCCAAATCGTGCAGCGCCGGCTGATGCTGGTTGCTTCGGTAACGCCGACTTGTCTGCTGCTGATTATGATGGCAGTGCATGGTTACTCCGGCTATCTGATTGCGCTGACGGCATTTCTGAGTGCATTACTGATTATGTATTGTCTGGTGACGGTAGATCACAGTTTAAATTTTCATCTGGCAACCGTAATGAATCTGGTGGAATCGCTGACCAATAATGAGTTCAGTATGCGTGGGAAGCGCACCGGACGAAACGATTCTATGGATGGTCTGATTGGCATGATTAACCGTCTGTCTGAATCGATGAACCAGCAGCGTCTGGAAATCCGCCAGCAGCAATATCTGGTAAAGAAAATCATCAACAACATTGATGTCGCGATATTCGCCTTCAATGAGCAGGGAGAGATTGCATTCGTCAATAAAGGTGCCGGTCTGCTGTTCGACCAGGAGCCGAAATCAATGCAGGGCCAACCGATTGACTCACTGGCGATTCATGACTTACTCCAGTGTGCCTCCGGGGATGTAATGGAGTGGCATTTCCCGCAGAAAAGCGGCAAGTTTCAGATCAATCAGGACAGTTATTACGAAAATAGCCGCAGACAAACTCTGCTGTTTGTCACGGATGTCAGTGAGTTGCTGCGCGGACAGGAACACCGGGCGTGGAAAAATCTGCTACGGGTATTGAGCCATGAAATCAATAACACTCTGACGCCGATTGCATCATTGAGTCAGATTCTGAGAGAACTGCTGCCGCAGGAAAAAGACGAGTCGATTACGGAAGTCGATGGCGGGTTGAAAATTATTGAAGAGCGGGCGAAGAACCTCAAATCTTTTATTGAGAGCTATCGCAAGCTGACCCAACTGCCGGCACCGACGAAACGACAGCAAAATATTAAGACGCTGCTCAGAGAATTACTGCCGCTGTTTGAGCATCGTAAAATCAATATTGCTTGTTGTCAGGAGACACTGAAAGTCAATATCGATCCGGTCCAGATACAGCAGTTACTGATTAATGTATTTAAAAATGCCGACGAAGCCATGACCGATCCGAAAGGTACGATTACGGTGTCATGTGAAGTACAAAAGCATAATCTGATTCTGGAAATACTGGATCAGGGAACCGGTATTACCAATAAGAGCAATCTGTTTGTCCCGTTTTATAGTACCAAATCTCACGGCAGCGGAATTGGATTAACTTTATGTCGGCAGATTGCTGAAAACCATAGCGGATATTTTTCGATTGATAACCGGGAAGATATGCAGGGCTGTGTCGCCCGACTGATATTACCGATATAACCCGTTATTTATGAACCCATGATTTTATAGGTGGTAAAAATTTATAGGTGGCAGAAATGCTGCCGGGGTTCGTACGCTTTAAATATTCGTATGTATTAAATAAAGTTATTGATGAAGGTAGATGCAATGGAAACATATTTGCCTGAGTTGGAAGATAATGAGTATTTATTATTTCTTATTAAAAACGAAAACTATCAATATGATGAATGTCAAATTAATTTAAATAAGGAGGAAGATAAAAAACTAAGTGCACAGTTCATTCGCTCGATATTACCTTATTACCATAAAGATGGTGGAGAAATAATAATTTACAGAAAAGAGTATGGTAAACCAGCTATCGCTGGTACATATCCGCTCTGGTTTAATATTTCGCACTCCAATGGTGTAGGTGTATTACTGCTGTCAAAAAGTGGTGACATCGGTGTGGATATTGAGTTTAAAAAGAAAGACAGTCAGATATTAAAGATTGCACAGAGATTCTTTCACCGTCAGGAAATGGCGCAGCTTGAATTGTTACCTTCCGGAGATGCCTGTCGACAGGCCCGGCAGCTGTGGACACTGAAAGAGTCGTATATCAAAGCAATTGGCAAAGGGTTGGCACAACCATTAAACAGCTTTTGGTTCGATCTGAACGAAAGTCTGGTGAACATGTATTTGGGAGAAAATAAACAACCGGAAAGCGGATGGTTGTTTTATATGTATGAGTATCAACAGTTGTTCGATTTGTCTCTTTGTGTACCGAAAGAAGGAAAGGTGAAAATATTTCATGTGAACAATGAAAAATTACCATTTTCCGTAGAAGAGATAAAGTCAGATACAGGATCGTTTCAGAGAGTGAAATAAAATAGATTAATAATTAAGTGAGGCTGGGAAATGAACCACAAAATTAATTACTACTGTTACGAAAACATGGAACACTTCAGAGATAATCTGATCAATGAACTTTATCAGATTCAACCTTCTTTAGGGTTATCGAAGTCAAGAAGGAAACTGGATTTGTTGGTAAAAACGCTCGACTATGTCATCGAAAATATCTCAATGGAAATATCACTGGATGATATTTCTGAAGAGGTGGATGCATCCAAGTATGAGATCTGCCGGTTATTTAATGAAGTATATAAAACTTCGCCAATGCGTTGGATCTGGGACATCCGGATTGCGCTGGCGAAGGAATACATTGAAATTGCACCGGACTGGTCATTAACGGATATCAGCAACGCCTGCGGCTACTCTTCTCTCGCTCACTTTTCCCGTAGCTTCAGCAAGGCACACCAGATCACGCCGTTAAAATATAAGCATTCGATCACCACCAAAGAAAAAGAGAGCAAACCCTTTGAAATCATCTACGGTAACCACCGCTCTTCTTTCTCAAGAGGTGTTCTGCTGGATAAGATGCGGTGATCCCGATGTCCATTCCTCAGTGATAAGCAACCAGAACAAGGGCATCAGGCCCTTGTTTTCAGGGGCTTTGCTGATCATGGAAACCCATATCTGCTGCCTAATCTGGTGGCATCTGTGACCGATGGTGTCCACTGCCAGCGATTCATTGTCACACTTCACTGAATAGATTCATCCTCTGATTTTCATTTCATCAATGTTTCTTCTACTTTTTAGATTACTCCTCCGAGGTCTAACCAGAACAAGGAATAATACATGAACATGAAACTCTACTTAGTTGTGCTCTGCTTATTCAGTCCTGTTGTACAGTCTTCCACAAATGCACCTGTTTCGGATAATACCGGCTATACCCAGACACGTTATCCTATTGTGCTGGTGCATGGACTGTTTGGGTTCGACACGCTGGCGGGTATGGATTACTTCTACGGGATCCCTCATTCACTGACTAAAGACGGTGCTTCGGTATATGTTGCACAACTATCGGCGACCAATAGCAACGAGCTGCGTGGTGAGCAGTTACTGTCTCAGGTTGAAACGTTGCTGGCGGCGACCGGTGCAGAAAAAGTGAATCTGATCGGGCACAGTCATGGTGGTCCGACGGCACGTTATGTTGCGTCTGTGCGTCCGGATCTGGTTGCGTCGGTGACCAGTATCGGCGGTGTCAACCAGGGATCGAAGGTTGCGGATCTGGTCCGGGGCGTCATGACAGAGGGTTCAGCGGGCGAGGCGATTGCCGTCAAAGTCACGGAGGCTCTGGTGGCGTTGATCGATCTGTTGTCCGATGGTCGTGATCTTGAACAGGACCCGCTGGCCGCACTGGCTTCACTGACGACAGCAGGCTCACTGGCGTTCAATCAACATTATCCGGAAGGCGTGCCCACATCAGAATGTGGTGAGGGTGAGTTGTTGGCGGACAATGGCGTGTATTACTACTCCTGGACCGGTTCGTCCACTTTTACCAACCTGTTGGACCCGAGTGATGCTGCCATGACGATTCTCGGTCTGGCCTTCGATGGCCCGAATGACGGACTGGTCAGTACCTGTAGTGCACACCTTGGCAAAGTGATTCGTGATGACTATCAGATGAACCACCTGGATGAAATTAACGGCTTACTCGGTGTGCACCATTTGTTCGAAGTCGATCCGGTGACACTCTACCGTCAGCATGCCAATCGCCTTAAACTTCAGGGTCTGTAAGGAGTCACCGATGAAAAAGTCCGCATGGGTGGTATTGACATTGATGATCGCCTTGGGGGGCGCCGGTGCGGTCTTTTTATGGCGACAGCCGGCGGAAATACAGCCGGTGAAGTTACAAGCGCCATCTCAGCAAGATACTGAAATTGATGAATCGTCGGGTCGGGATCTGCTGGAATACGCGCTGAGCGGGCTGGGCGAGACCGATTTGAACCATCTTCAGAATGAAATTGGTACCTACGCGAATGAGAATGATCAACTGCGGGTTGATGACACGTTGTTTGCGCAGTATGTCCGCTATAAAAAGGCGCTGGCGCAACTAACACTCCCAGACACCAGCCAGAATATCAGGGAAAGGCTGATGGCGCTCAACGATGCATTGCTTGCGCTGCAAAGTGAGTATTTTACTCCTGAACAGCAAGCACAGTTGTTTGGTGATGAAAACCGCTGGCGTCAGTTGGCCATAGACAAACTGGATATTCAGGAGCACGCGCTGGATGAGGCCGAGCAGCGCAGCCAAATGGTGCAGATCAACGCTGAACTACCGGATTATCTGCAAAAAAGTGAACGTAATGCGACCATGGTTACAGCACTTATCGCAGCCGATTCGCAGAGTGAACAGAACCGCTACCTGAGGCGGGCCGAACTGGTCGGAGAAAGCGGTGCACAACGCTTGGCTGAACTGGACAGCCAACGCGCTTCATTTAAGGCTCAGTTAGACGACTATCTGCAACAGCGAAGTGAAATTCTGGCCGACGAACAGTTGGGTGAACAAGAGAAAGAACAACAGATTACCGCACTCCGGGAGCAGTATTTTGATCCGGTGCAGTGGCGTCGGGTTGAAGCACTGGAGCGCATTTATGGGCAGTCGGAGTAATAGACTGACTCGCAGGAGCGAGTCAGTCTCATTCATAAATATTCATATATATCAGGCACTTTATGTTGCCTCACTTTGCATAAACTCAATAATCTTCTGATGAATATTGCGATCTTTCAGCACGCCGCGGTGTCCCCAGCCGTCGGTGAGGAACAGTTCGCAGTTGGGGAAGGCGGCGCTCATCTTCTGTGCCTGGGTAATGTCGATGATAGTGTCGTTGCGGTCATGGCAGAGCAGGGTCGGCAGCGACAGGGTTTTCCATAACGGTGTATCGATCATATCCGGGTGCATGCCGTAGCGGCGGTGATAGATCTGTTTGAGTCTGTCTTTGAGGACCGCCGGGATCCGGTAGTAATCGATATAGGAATCCAGCAGATTGCCTAACCCGTCGGGGCTGCCGATCTTGATCAGCCGGTGGGTTGAAAGCCCTGCATCAATTGCCATGGCTAGTGCTGTGCCGCCAAACGAGTGACCGATCGCGGCATGAAAAGCGCCGAACTGCTGATTGATCTGCAATAACAGCTGCGCCAGATCGTAGAACGAACAGCGTTCGCCTTCCGAGCTGCCGTGGGCGATCAAATCCGGAGCGATAACCCGGTAACCGTTGGCAAGCAGTTTTTCTGTCAGCGGCCGGAACATCACACTCCTTCCTTCCCAACCGTGTACCAGCAGAATTGTTCCCTGTACCGGAACAGAAGCCGGTGGTTCATGACAGAACACGTTAATCCGGCATTTGTTGAACGTCAGTTGATGTTGCTGGCTCTGCTGTTCAAATTCCAGATCGTTTGCCATGCAGGGCATTCGCGTCGGTTTTTCAAACATACGGATCGCGTAACGGGCGGCCCATCCGGGAGAGAGGCGGGAGAGTAAAATCGTATCTGCCCGCCGAAGTTTGCCACATAAGCCATTGTAATGTGTTTCCGGCCGGACCGAAGTTTTGAGTAATAACTTCGGACGGCGTTTCATCATCACCAGACACCAGTGATAGCGCTGATGTGCCAGTGCAGAAAGCTGCATGAAAGGATAGGCAAGATTATAGAGCATCTTCCCCTCGCAGATTTTTTGTCAGCAACCAGTATTCACGCAGGAAAATCGTAAAATAAACCACGTTGAAAATGACGATCAGGTGTGCCAGTTCGGTAATATTCCCCTGCGACTTCATCAGGACCAGAATACCGCCGACCATTGCGGACTCAACCACCAAAGTCATGAGCAGTACTCTTTTGCCCCGGCCAAGCTGTTCAAGCATGGTCTGGGTTGCGGCCAGCATGGAAGTCAGGAAGAATGTTGGCAGCAGCAGTGACAGTAACAGGTAACCGGCTTGCTGAACGGCGGCGGTATTGGCTAACAGATCGACCAGACGGTGCTGATTCAGGTAAACCATCGCAGTCAGGGTGATATACAGCAGGCTGATCGCGAGCATTCCCCGGCTCAACATGCGGGTGAGTGAATCTTTTGTGGCGGCAGAAAGTTGCTGATTGACAAAAATTGCAATCGCGGAACCCAGTGCAACCGCCGGAATAATAAACAGAGAACGCAGTTTGACGACGATCAGGAAGCCGGGCGCATAGTCGGTATTCATCTGACTGATCAGCGGAAAGATTACGGCAGAGCTGGCGAATGCAATCAGCATTGACAGAAAAATCGGAATCCCGGCATCGGTCATCAGCGCGAATAGTCTGGGTAGAAAAGCCTTCGGCTGCGGGTCAGAACCGTGATTGACAGTTCTGAATAACATAAACAGTGAAAACGGCAGCATCGCCGATGCGGAGATCAGATTGGCATAAATGACCGCCTGAAATCCGAGCTGATGCTGAACAAAGCCGACGTAGCAAACCGCCAGATTAATGGTGATAAAGCCGGAGATGAGCAGCATACTGCTGAGGGTTTTTCCCTGTCCCCGTAGTCCGGCATTGCCCAACTCAAAGATCAGCAGCGGAATGAGGGATAACAGATACAGCGGTAGTGTCTGGCTGAAGAGATTCTGTGTGTTACCGCCCATGACCGATTGAAGCGGTGCTTCGAACAGGTAGCTGACACCTGCCAGCAGACACAGGAAAACAGTTCCTGCAACGGCGAGCAACAGGGTGCTGTTCATGACTTTTCTGCTGGGCCAGTCACGGGTTGAACGGGCACTGAAGACCTGATTGGTGATCGTCAGGCATTCCAGCAGTGCAATGAAAAGAAAATGAAAGGGTTGCAGCATCGATAGCTGATACAACGCCTGACTCTGTTCATTCTGGCCGAGGATCCATATCTGACCATTCTGCGATAGCGACACCACAATTGCGATCAGGATCATCGGCCAGGCGATGCCCAGTACCTGTTTGACATCACCCATTCCGCTGGCCGGTAAAGTGAGTGTAGATTGCTTGGAAATGCTCATAATTATCCTTTTGCTGTCATGAACAATGGCCGTCTGTCCTCAGACGGCGCTATGTGCCTGCTGCTGTTCCCGTGGACTGCTTGTACCGAATAGTGAGTAAAGCAGCATGGAAAAGTGGCTGATGGTATGACTGTTTCCCAGCAGGAAGCCATGTCCGCCCATCAGCTTCTCAGCATGGTTGGATAATTGGGTAATCTGCAGGTGTTCTTCATCCGGGGTGCTCAGATCACCACTGTCCAGACGATAGTGCAGCTGTTGTTTCAGCAGCGACACATCGCCGTAAATGTCTGAAAAACTGGCTTTAATCAATTGATGACGGGTCGTTTTCTGACCAAAACTTTTCCGGTTTTTGAGGTGCTCGAACGACAGATCCAGAATCCGGGCGACCAGCCCCAGACGCAGTGCACAAACCACTAAAGATGTCGCTTCTGTACTCTGACTCTGATCGTCAACCGTGGCGGTTTCCAGTTCCAGATGCCGGAGAACCCGGTCCTGAGGCAGGTGTGTACAGTGAGATGGCGCAATGGTTTCTCCCTGAACATTAACCAGCTCGGGTGACGTTCCCGCAGGAAACATCGTCAGGCTCTGGCTGACCAGACAGGCATGTTTGCCTGTCATCCAGAAACCCAGTTGTGGTAGCAGTTCCCGGAGGTCGGTTTTCCGGCCACCGGCATAAGCTTGATCGAGTATTTCTGCTGTGATGTTCATATCAGGCTTCCGCAACTGTAACCTGGGATTCGATAAACTCGATTAAAGAACCGACGTTGTTGAATGAAGACTGGCTGATCAGATCCGGATCGAACAGCAGACCGTCAATACTTTCTTCCAGCGTCAGCAGAAACTGAACAAACAGAACGGAATCCAGATCTAAGTCCTCATCGAAATTGGTCTCCAGATCGATGGTGACTGTTTCTCCGTCCAGAACCTGTGACAGTGCTTCGTTGATTTTATCCATGATATTCATTGAGTGAGTTCCTTTATTGGTATGGGTTGAGTTAATGACGGACAATACCGAGCGAGGAATAGGTCACGCCCATTCCGGCGGCAAACAGTAATGCCCGTTTGAAATTGTGCTGTGTCTCTGCCGTGAGCAGGTTATAGAAAACGTCAGAACAGTAGGTATGTCCGGTCTGACGGATATTGGTGGTATACAGTTTTTCCGCCCAGCCCAACTCTTTCGATACCCGGTTCAGTAACGGCAGATTCAGGTTGTAGGGCAGAATGATCTCCGGTTCGGAAAGCGTTTCTGTCCGGAGAAAATCGAGCATGCCGGTATAAAAATCACCCATCATGGCGCGTTTTTCGGCAGCGCTCATGTTTTCCGGGTTTTTATAGAACCGGCTGAGATGTTTCACTCTGGAAGCCGATATTTCCCACTGTCCATCCTGCGGGGACAGCAGGCAGGCGGCGGACATTTCTCCCAGTACGCCGACAGTCATCTTATTCAGATCCGGGGCAAAACTTTTTTCACCGCTCAGGACAATCGCCGGGGCTGTTTCTCCGTTCTGATACATCCGGTTGATCAGGTGAACAGCACTGAGACCGGACGCACAATGGTTCAGACTAAGTGTGACCGATTTCCAGTGGCGGAGACCGCATGCCTCTGTCAGCTTTTGTAACCAGTGATCGTCAAAGCAGGTATTGTGTGTCTGGGTTTTGGTATAAAACAGATAGCCGGTCTGCTGACGCAGGGCCGGATGCTGACTGACCAGCGCCGACAGGGTTTCTTTCAGCATCGCTTCATGGGGCAGCCGGTTCATGGCAATCTGTTCCAGTTGATAGATGCGCTGATAAACTTTGGCTTCCTTTTCGGAAATATCGTGACTCAGTCCCAGTTCATCCAATGGGATAAAAGAAGTACTGTCTGACTTGCTACATTGAATATCTACGATATAAGTCATTGCATTTTCCATGATCACTGAGTCGGCCGATATCTGTACTAAATTACAAAATATCGTGCGGTTAAATATATTAAAAAAGATATCAGCAGAGATTGTTAAATAAGCTGTTTCATCTGGTGATGATATTGCTTTTCTATCTACAGAATAATTATTAGCGATTCGATTAGCATTTTTTTGACTGAAATTGCTGGTATTAAAAATGTCTTAAAATTGTAAAAATATTTTTATTGATAAGTACAATTTCAGTCAAAAAAATGAAATTGAGAAAGGTAACATTAGCATCATTCAACGGATCCTCAGGGAATAGAGTTTTATGTCTCTCAGTAAAGATAATGTAGAACAGATATTGTTATCTGAATTAAAAAGTCTCGGATTAGATGACGGTAAAATAAAGCAGATTACCAGTGGTAGCGATATATATAGTGATTCCGGATTATTAGATTCGGCTTGTCTGGTTTCTCTGATTGCCGGGTTGTGCGAAAGAATAGAAGACGAGGCAGCACAAGAGTTCGACTTATTTTCATGTATGGATGGCAATTTCCTTTCCCATTTTAAAAATATGAATACACTGACGGATTATTTAGTCGGGAGTTTAAATTATGCATAGTTTTAAATTTCAGAATGAATATATTAATTCATCTCATGTAGATCAGGTTGAAATAGAAAAAATTGCTGCAACGGTAAAAACACCTTTTTATGTTTACAGTGCAAATCAGTTAAAAAATCACCTGACAACATTAAAAAATACCTTACCAGATGCGCTGAATTACTTTTATTCTCTGAAAGCGAATCCGAATCTTTCTTTAGTCGGTATCATTCATCAGCAGGGAATTGGCTGTGAAGTCTGTTCGCTGGCAGAACTGGAAACCGCACTGGCAGCGGGTGCTTCTCCGGCAGAGATTATTTTTGTTGGACCGGGCAAGTCGGCACATGAATTAAGCCGCTGTGTTGCGCTGGGAATTAAAGCCGTTGTGGTTGAATCATTATCCGAACTGGCCCTGCTGAATCAGCTGGCAGAATACGCCGGCGTCGTTCAGCCGTTTGCTTTCCGGATCAATCCTAACTTTACCTCTGAAAAAGCGCGTCTGGTGATGAGCGGTAAACCGCGTCAGTTTGGGATTGATGAACATACCGTGCTGGAAACCCTGAACCATCTGGATCAGTATCCACATGTCGCGCTGGAAGGGATTCATATTTATCTGGGCACCCGGATTCTGGATGCGGAAGCAGTGGTGGTTAATACGCGCAATATTCTCTGTCTGGCGGAAAAAATTCAGCGCGATTACGGCATCACTCTGAACTTCGTTGATATCGGCGGCGGACTGGGTGTGCCTTATTATCCGAAAGAGACTGAACTCGATCTGGACGTTGTTGCCGCCAGGATGGAACCGGTGATTCGTGAATTCCGCTATAGCTTCCCGCAAACGAAATTAATTATGGAGCTGGGACGCTTTATTGCCGGACGTTCCGGTATGTTCGTTACCCGGGTGCGTTATCTGAAAGAATCGAAAGGCAAAATGTTTGCTGTGTGTGACGGTGGCTCAAACTGTCATGGTGCTGCTGCGGGACTTGGTTCGGTGATTCGCAAAAACTTTCCGATTGCCCGGCTAGGTACCGTACGTGATGCAGATGATGTACAGCCTTACATGTTAACCGGACCGCTCTGCACCCCGACTGATCTGATCGGCGATGATGTGCAACTGCCCCGACTGGATGAAGGTGACCTGATTGGCATCTTTCATTCAGGTGCTTACGGGCCAACGGCTTCTCCGGTGTACTTCCTGAGTTTCGGTTATCCCACAGAAGTACTAGTAGATGGTGATCAGGTTACGGTGATCCGTCATGCCGATGGTGTTGAACATATGCTGGCACAACAGCAGCCACAGCATATTGCCGTGTGATGACACTGCCGGAAGCCAAACCCATGACGCTATCACTTCATCCTGCAACACTCACTTGTATGCCGTTTGCCGGAACAGCGACGCCACAGCCGCCGACGATTGTCAGCGAAGCGCGGGTGAATCACTATTTGCAGGCATTCTGTCAGGCGAACGGGAAGCCATTTGTACCGGAGGACAGCCGTGTCCGGGAGTGGCTGGCGGGTGAAAATCAGGTCTCGTTTACAACCATGGCTGAGGTGCTGGTAACACAGCTTGGCAGTAAGACCGATCTGAGCGATCTTGATATGGTGATTCTGGCGCACTGGACACCGGATGCCGAGCTGGGACAGGCAGTTACCAATTATGTTCTGCACCGTCTGGCGCTGGAAGATACCTTTGCGTTTGCCCTCAGTGATGCGGGACTGGTATCACCTTTTATGGCTCTCGATTGTATTGATCGTTATCTGCCTGCGCAGCAGGGCAAAGCGCTGCTGCTGGTGATGGATCAGAACAGTCTCATGTCTCATTCGCCAGCGGTTGATCAGCACTCGGTAGCCAATGCGGCTTCCGGCATGATTGTCGAACGTCACGGTTCAGGGTTACAGATTCAGACCCGGACTTATGACTGCACCGGAGCAGAGGCAGAAAGCACTCTGTTACAGCAGTTGTCTGAACAATTCGGACTCACGCCTGAATCGACGACGGTGATCTGTGAACCGGAGATTGCGGCACGGCTGAGCCCACAGTTACACATTCGTTGCACCCGGCCGGATTTGCTCTGTACGGCACCGTTCTGGGAAATGCAGCAGGCCATCGCTGCCGGTAAAGATTCCACACAATTATCTGTTTTTACACAACATTTTGTTCTGTTGAGCCAACATCAGGGAAAAGGGTATGCCCTGACTGCAATTTCGGATCACACATTATGAAAATCATTGATGTCGCAACGCATATCAATCCGTCACTGACGTCGCTGGATAAACTGCACCAGCTTTATCAGTGGGGAGATAGAAATCAGAAAATCTTCAGCCGATTTCACAGACTGGAGTCAGCCTGTATTTTTCCTCATCAGTCACTGGCTGAAACTTTGACGTCCTGTCTGGAACGCTTGTTGGCACAACATCCGGATAAGCTGGATGCAATTACGCATGTCGCGTATGCCCATTCGCTGCATACCACGTATCCTTTTGATATCCGCCTGCTGGAATCGATTGTCCGGCAGCAGTTATCCGCCCGTGTGGAAGTGATGTCTCTGACGCAGGGTTCATGTGCTTCTTCATTTATGGGACTGGCTCTGCTGGATAAAGTCTGCCGCGTCAGCCCGGACGGAGAATCACAGCAGCCGACTTATGCGATTTTGCTGACCGGCGATAAATGCTTTCATGAAACTATTCAGTATGTCGATCAGAATGGTTTGTTCGGGGAAGGATGTACGGCGGTGCTGGTCTCATCTCATCCTGACACCACCGGCCTGAAGATTCAGGGACTGAGCTGGTCGATGATTGGCGGCATCAGTCACCGGACCGTGGATACCAGCCGGGAAGATGAAAACCGTTATGACCGCTCTTTTATCCCGACCATGATGGATGCGATCGATAAAGCGCTGGTGCAGGCCGGAATTTCTGCCGGGGAGATTCACTCCCTTTTACCTTATCACATGAGTCCGCCGACCTTTGACCGGCTGGCGGATCGTCTGGGCATCGAACGCAGCCAGATTTACCGTAAGAACCTGTATCGGGTCGGTCACTGTTTTTGCGGCGATGCCTTTATTAATTTGCATGACTTCTGGAAAGAGGACAATCAGCAAGTTTCACCAGGTCCCATGCTGGCTGTTGCGGCTGGTGTGGCAGGGACGTTCAGCGCAATGGTGCTGACAGCATAGGAATTCAGTTCATGGACATTAACAGACAGATTTTAAGCGAATATCTTGATTTCAGCGCGTATCACACACCGGAAAAAATTGCGCTGATCGATGCCGACCAGCAGATGACTTACAGTCAGTTACGGCATCACGCCCTGCAACTGGCCCGCTATATGTCCCGACAGGGTGTCGGGCGCGGTGATCGGGTGATGCTGTATATGGCAAACTCGCTCTCCTTCATTCAGTGCTTCTGGGCGATTCAGTATCTGGGCGGTGTTTTCATCCCGGTCAACCCGGATACCAAGTATGAAAAACTGGCCTGGCTGATCGATGACAGCGAATCGGCACTGGTGGTGGTTGATGAAGCTCTGATGGATGAATTCGGTAAAGCCCGCGGACTGATGAAAAGCCAGCCGGAGCTGCTGGTCAATGGCCTGTTCAGTGATGGCGTTACTCTGCTGGAGCAGGCGCTGGCCGGTGAATATTCTCAGATTAATCTGGTTGCCCCGATTTCTCAGGATTTAGCGGCAATTATTTATACATCCGGTTCAACCGGTACGCCGAAAGGCGTCATGCTCACTCAGAAAAACATGGTGGCGGCTTCTAAGTCTGTTTCGACTTATCTGCGGCTGGAATCATCGGATCGTATTTTCTGTGCGCTGCCACTGAGCTTTGATTATGGCTTACATCAGGTCACGATGTCGGCACTGCATGGTGCAACCCTGATTATTGAAGCCTCTTTCAGTCAGCCGCTGTTTGTGATGCATCGTCTGGTGAAACAGCAGGCGACGGTTTTCCCGATTGTGCCGACCATGCTCAGCCTGATCGAACCGCTGGCAAAACGCTTCGATCTCTCGTGTGTCCGGACGGTCACCAACACTGCGGCGGCATTACATCCGGATGCGATCGATAAGGTTCAGAACATATTTTCTGCCGCACGGCTTTATTCAATGTATGGCCTGACGGAATGTCACCGCTGCACCTATCTGGAACCGGAGATGCTGTCACAGCGCAAAGAGAGTGTCGGCAAGGCTATTCCCAATACTGAGATGTGGCTGGTGGATGATGAAGGCCGGGAACACCGCAGCAATGCGACCGGAGAACTGGTGATCCGCGGCGATACCGTGATGCCCGGTTACTGGCGTAATCCGGAGAAAACCGCGGAGAAACTGAAACCGGGCCGTTATCCCGGTGAGATGGTGCTGTATACCGGAGATATCTGTCGTCTGGATGATGAAGGTTATCTCTATTTTGTCGGGCGGAAGGACGAGATTCTGAAAAGCTGTGGCGAAAAGGTGGCACCGAAAGAAGTGGAAACCGTGATTGCTGCACTGGCCGGTGTCGCGCAGGTGGCGGTGATCGGTGTGCCCCATGCGGTTTATGGCGATGAGATCGTTGCCTGGGTCGAACAGCAGACCGAACTCAGCCGGGAGCAGATTAAAGCGTGGTGTCACCAGCATCTGGAATCTTACATGGTGCCACACCGGATATTTATCCGGGATTCACTGCCGAAAAACGGCAACGGAAAAATTGACAGGCCATTGCTCGGCAAACTGAGCCAGCCGGTTGAAACGTCAGAAGAACTGTTTGCATAAAAATTATTTATATAAGGAAAATAAAATGGATAGTTACGTGAATCATGTGATAAATGCAATCGGCCTGGTCATGGAGATTGACGATTTATCGGAACTCCATGAGGCAACTCAGATTGAACGGGATCTGGGCTTTGACAGCGGATTATACATTGAACTGATTATGTATCTTGAAGAAGCTGTCGAAGGGCTGCATATCGATCCGGCTTCGCTGGATATCAAAGATTTCGAATCGGTCGGCAGCATTGCCCGTTATATCGAAAGGCTGTGTGTCGATAAGGTGGCCTGATGAATCCGCATAACGATCGCCTGCTTGCTGTTTTTTCTGCATTCCGTCGTTGTGAGGGAATGGCTTACCACCATGTCGGTGGTGACCTGAGTTACCGTCAGCTTTTTGATGCCGCCGTTTCGCTTGCCGGGCAACTGAATGCCGAGGGACGCGGTGCAGTGCTGATTTACGGACATAAGAACTGCCGGTATCTGATCGCTTACTGGGCGTGTATTCTGGCCGGGAGAACATTCGTTCCGATCGAACCGGAGAACAGCACGGAACGGTTACGTCAGATCATTGTCAGTGCGCAGGCGACGCTGATTCTCGATGCTCATGATTTCGATGCTGATGAAAGCCGACTGGATACACTCGGTATTTCCTGTCAGGTTGTTGATGCAGAATCGGCCTTTTCTGCTGAAGAAAGTGAGTCACAGTTTACTGATTTGCTCCGGGTCCGGAATGTCAGTCAGGCGACGGACGCGATGTATATTATGTTTTCATCCGGCACGACCGGTCAGCCGAAAGGGATTGCTGTCAGCTATGCCAATGTGGCGGATCTGGTCATGTGGCTGGAACGTGCTTTCCCGGTTGACGGCAGTGTCAGCGGCAATATCCGTTACTGTTTTGATGTCTCGCTGTATGAACTCTGGCTGGCCTGGATCAACCTCAAACCGATCTCGGCACTGGATCATCAGGAGTTTATCAACACCCGTAAATACATAGCCAGACACCGGGATTACGGTGTGACAACCTGGGTTTCAACGCCGACGATTACCCGTTATTACCTGAAAGACCGCCAGTTCTGCGCCAGTCAGCTCCCTCATCTTTCTCACTTTATTTTTTGCGGAGAAGTCTTGTCCAAAGAGATGGTCGCTCAGTTATGGGAACGCTTTCCCGGCTGTCGTGTGACCAATACTTATGGTCCGACGGAGTGTACGGTGGCGGTTACGGCGACAGACATTCTGCCGGTACATCTCCATAGCAGGCAGCCATTACCACTGGGGCGGGTTCGTCCCGGCAGTGAAGTGCGGATTGACCGAATTTTGGAACATGGCCGTGGAGAAATTATTATCCGGGGCGATTGTGTCGGTCCGGGTTATCTCTGCGCACCGGCTGAGCAGCAGGCTCGCTTTTCCGTTGACCCGGTTGATAAAGTCCGGGAATACCGGACAGGAGATATCGGTTCTCTCGACGGCGATATGCTCTATTTCTGGGGACGGGGCGACCGGGAACTCAAAATTCAGGGCTACCGAATCGATCTGAACGAAGTCGAAGCCTACCTGCGCCAGTTGGAAGAAGTTAAAGAAGTCTTCGTCGAACCCTGGTTCCGGAAAGAAGATTTACAGGGGATGCGGGCTTTTGTACTGCCGGAGCGGGAGCTCGATTTTCAGCAACTTGCAGCAGCAATGGCCGACAGTTTTCCATCCTACATGGTACCCAGATTCTGGTATGCCATTGAAGAAGATGTATTAAACCTGAACAGTAAGCTGGATCGCCGGGCGGTCAGCGATAAAGCACTCCAAAAAGGGAATTGTTATGTTTTCAAATATGATGCAGGCAATCATTGACAGAATCCATGCACAACCGGAGCAGGTTGCGCTGGTGAACCGTCAGGGTCGGGTTGATTTCCGGACGCTGGGCGCAAGAACGCAGGCGATTGCCGATGAAATTCAGCAGCGCCAGCCGAACCGGGTACTGATCTACGGGCATAAAGAACTGGATACGTTTGCCAGTATGCTGGCCTGCACTCTGTGTGGCATTTCTTTCACGGTGGTGGATGCGGCGAATCCGACGTCCCGGCTGTTACAGGTCGCCGCGATGCATGAGGCTGATCTGCTGATCCTTGGCGCTGAATCTTATCTGGACCAGACGCTGAGTGGTGAAGCCCACTTCATTGCGGCCCACCAGCCTTCGGTCGCCTTTCGTTTTCAGCAATGGCAGCGCGGAGAAAATCCAATTTTTTATGTGCTCTCGACATCGGGAAGTACTGGTGTTCCGAAAGGTGTGATGATTGGTTATGACGGCTTCGGTCACTTCTATCAGTGGTACAGAGAGAGTCTGACCCTCAACCATTCCGGCGGTGCTCACGTCAATCACGCCTGTCTGGCGTTTGATATGGGCATTCTTGACTGCTTTCCTTCGCTTGCGGTTGGCAAAGCTGTCGTAATGTTACCGCATGAATATAACGCTTTGCCCCGTCAGAATATCCGCCTGATGACCCAGGAAGCGGATGTTGAAGTGTCGAGCTGGTTCTCCACGCCGAGTTTTCTGGAAATGATGTGTCTGGACCCGAAATTCAATGCGCAGTCCCTGCCGGGAATGCGGGTGTTCTTTGTCGGCGGAGAGTTTGTCCCGCATCAGTTGATTGCCAAAATCGAGGCGCGCTTTCCTCAGGCGCAGGTGCTGCATGCCTATGGTCCGACGGAAACCACCTGCGTGACGCATGCCTGTCCGGTGACTGCCGATGATATGCGCTATTCGCAGCGGTTGTCGCTGGGACAGCCATTGGGTGTGAATCGTATCCGTATCGAAGATGACGACGGACAGGAACTGCCGGTCGGTGAAATCGGGGAAGTGGTGATTTACGGCGGACAGGTTGCGCATGGATATCTGCCGGTTTCTCATCCGCAGAATGTCGCATTCGGCAGCCGGGATGGCGAACGTTTTTACCGTTCGGGAGATTTCGGCTATGTGGATGAATCCGGTAATCTGTTTCTGAAAGGACGCAAAGACGGGCAGATCAAATGGAATGGCAATCGTATCGAACTGGTTGAAATTGAAAACGTTGCAGCCCGTTGCGATCAGGTCCGTCAGTCGGCTGTGATTCCGATTTATGTTCAGGACAAACTGACCCAACTGGTGATGTATGTCCAGCTTGAACAGGATACTGATAGTTATCGTCAGACATTCGAGCAGTTTATGCACCAGCACCTTCCCCGTTACATGGTGCCTTCATCGGTCCATTTTGTGACTGCTTTACCGATGAGCCTGCACGGCAAGATCGACCGGGTGAAACTACAACATCAATGGCATGAGCAGCAAGTCAGTTAGTGAGCCACAGCACAAGGCAGAGGAAAGAAAAATGACATTCAACCACAGATTATCCGCCGAAGGGCAGGCCATCCGGGACTATGTGACAGCGACACTGGAAGAAGGACGGGCGCTTGGCCGGCTGATCGATGAAAATCCTGAAAATTACCGGGCTACGGCTCACTATTCGCTGGCTCATCAGATGAACCGGCTCGGATTGCCGGAGGCTTATAACCCGACGCCGATCGAATTAGCCAACGGACAGGTTCTGCATGAACTGACGGTAGTGCAGCGCTGTCTGTTTTATGAAGCGCTGGGATATGTAGAACCAAACCTGATTTTTGCCTGCCCGACACCGGGCATGGCCGGATTCGTATTGCAGGGATTGGGGAATCCGGAGCAACAGGAATGTTTCTTTGGTCTGTTCCGCGATCAACTGAGCTGGAGCTGTTTTGCCATGAGTGAACCGACCGTCGGTTCCGATGCCGGAAATATCAAAACGCAGGCCACAAAAGTGGATGGTGGCTATCTGATCAACGGTGAAAAATATTTCATCGGCAATGGTATTCACGCGGATATCGGGGTTGTTTTTGCCCGGACCAATCAGAATTCACTCGGCACCGATGTCTTTCTGTTCGAGCCCGCAAAAGTTGAGGGTTTTCGCCGGGAGCGGCTGCCGGTACACGGTGTGCCGGGATGTAATGTCTCTCATCTGGTCTTTGAAGATATGTTTGTTGGTGATGATGCACTGTTAGGTGCTCATCTGAAACCGACTCAGCGCTTTTCCGGCGCGGCGATTGCGACATTTGACAGTCTGCGTCCCTGTGTTGGCGGTCTGGCGTTGGGCAGTGCCAGAGCGATGCTGGATTATGTGGTTCAGCACGATCGGATGGATGCTGCATACCATCAGACATGGCTGAAATCGGCACACTTCCGGCTTGCCGGAGCATTACAGAATCTGCTGACGATTTCAGCCCGTTATGACCGGGGAGAAACCGTCACGAAGCAGATCGGGCTGGCGAAAGCCAAAGCGGCAGAAGTTGCTGAGTCTGTGGTTGAAGAAGCACTGCATCGCTGTTATGGCGGCGTGTTAGTGCAGGATCAGACACTGGCGAAGCTGCACCGGGATATTAAATGTTTCGAATATGCAGAAGGCACCCGCAATGTACATCTGCTCAATGGGGCGATGTTATTCAGGGAGGTTGCCTGATGAGCGGGCAGAATGACAGTACAGCTGCTTTATGGCTGAACGATTTAGCTGTATTCCGTCCGGCATCTCCGGCGGTCCGGCTGACTGATGAAGAGCAGAATGGTCTGACTCCGTGGCTGGCCGTTCATCCGGAGGTGGACAGACAGCAGTTGATCCGCTGTGCATCCGATGCCCTTTACCGGCAGGTTGCGGCGTTCTGTCAGCCCCAGACAGAAGCACGTCAGGCGGCATTACTAATGATTCACCGTTATGCACAACTGGACAGCAAAACCCCGCAACTGCAAAAACGGCTGGCAGAAAATCATACGATTTCCCGCGCTTTAGGCATGAAACACTGTGGTGAGGAACTGACACCAGCTCATCTGCAACTGGCCGGGGCAATGCTGGCAGAGAGTGACGATTGTCTGGTGGTTTTTGATGGCTTCCGGGAGTTTAGTGTCGCGGGAAGTGACGCGGAGTCACCGATGATCCTCTGTGCCCGCTTCAGCCGGACGGCAGAGCAACACGCAGGACAGCGCTTTGTTCCGGTTGCATTGGGTGATATTGCCCGCCCGGACTTTTCCATCTGGCAGCAGGTGGTCGCGTTTATATGTCAGCCTCAGCCGTCGGTGCTTCCCGCGAAGGAAATGCCGGAAAGAGGCACTTTCCTGCGGCGTGGCAGGGCAGAGGTGACTGGGGAGAATCTCAGTGTATAGCGTCGGTGAATCCCACAGCAGAAACCTCTATTCCCATCTGTGGTGTGACTTGTTTGATGATTTTGAACAGCCGCGTTGCCTGCCGATGCGCAAAGAGGCGGAGATGTGGATGGCACAGGCTGAACAGCTGACGCTGGAGACTGCTTTCGGGCAGGTTCCGCTTTATCGGCAGGGAAATGTAACCGCACCGGTGGTTTTAATGATTCATGGCTGGGGCGGATACGGCGCGATGTTTTCGGAACTGGCGCAGCAACTCAATGCCAGTGGTTTCTGTGTTCTGATCCCGGATCTGCCGGGCCACGGGCACAGCGAATGTACTCAAAGCGGTTATGCACAGCAGCTTGAAGTGCTCAACCTGATTATCGAAACCTTCGGACCGGTGACACATCTTATCGGGCACTCTGTCGGTGGATTGCTGGCGGCGATGTTCCTTGAAAAACAGCAGGCTTATACATTCAGCACTCTGGTGCTGCTGGCTGCGCCCCGGAGCCTTGAATCACTGTTCCGGGCTTATCTTCTGTCGCTGGGAAAGGTTTCTCAGGGATATAAGTCACTGGAAAAAGTGCCACAGGAAAAAGGTGCAGGAGATTCCCGTCAGCTGGCCATCCGTTATCAGATGCTGACCGGTTTACCGGAAGCGTGCCTGACGGAAGCGATTTACGCGCAGGATGTTGACCTGCTGATTTGTCATGGGCTGAACGACCAGCGTTTTGAACCGGCAGAATCTATGTCGATTCATGCGGTGGTGCAGGCAGAACAGCTTTTTTTCAGCCGTGACACCGGGCATCTCGGGATGCTGAACTGCCCCGAACTTCATCTGACCGTCAGCAACTTTCTTCTTCGTTATTCAGATACGGGTCATGCAGGTAAATCAAATGATATGCAATATTAAAGACATAGAAATCAATTTTGCCGCCGGACAACAGACGCTGCATGAAGCGGCGGAATCATTGGGACTCTCCGGTGTTGAAACCCGGATGTTTGACCGTTTTTACGGACTCAGATCATTCCCGCATCAGGACGAAGAGACGATTGCCGGGATGATTCGCCCGGCACTGGAACGTCTCTGTGAGCGTCATCCGGAGCTGAGCGGGCAGGTGAAACATGTGGTTCACTGTCATACGATTCCGACGGTGTTTCCTTTCGGGGATAACCAGGTTGCCAGACAGGTGACTGAGATTTTCGGGCCGCAGACCGAGTATGCCAGTTATACCATGAGCCACTGCGCAACCGGTCTGTCGGTGCTGGATTATGTCTCGGCGCAGCTGGACGACGATGAATACGCGATTGTGCTGATTGCCGAAAAGGCATTTCACCGCTGGGTTCAGCTGATTCCGGATACAACCATTATGGGTGAAGTGGCCTGTGCCGTATTGCTGAGCCGTAACGGTAATCAGTTCCGGATTACAGATAATGTTACCAGCCGGGATGGTTCTTTCAGTCTCAATAGCGGCTATCCGGAAGATGCGGAGCAGAATTCATTTCAGGATAAATATTTCACCTTTACCCAGAATCATATGGATTACACCTTGCAACACAGTGGCCTTTCATGGTGCGATATTAAATATCTGGTGCCACATAATGTGAATATTTCTTCCTGGAAACAAATTGCCAAAAATATGAATTTACCACCGGACTTATTATTCCTTGAAAATGTCAGTCAGTATGGTCACTGCTTTGGTGCTGATCCATTTATTAATCTGAAAACATTATTTGAATCCGGGCGTCTGGAACCGGGAGATAAAGTGATGCTGATGACGGTTGGGCTTGGAGCGACGGCATCATCTGCCATTGTGGAATGTGGTGAAAATATTTAATCCATCTGCTGAATTGCAATTCTAATCAATTTATTTATAGCTGATTCGATATGATCGAATTATCCATAAAGAATTATTACAACTTATTAAGTCAGGCAAATATTGGCCAATGGAGCACGACCATGTGTATTGAACAGGAACTTAAATTATCCGGGCTGGATAAACATTTAAGTAAGTTTGCGCAAGCAGGTTTATTGATTGAAACCGATCCTGATGCAGCGCGTCAATTACTGAATGATGACGTTTTGCTGGCAATTTCTCATATCGGATTACCTGATCAATATAATCCTTACCGGGAACGTCTGAATGAAATGGCATTTGACCCGGAAAATTTTATCCATTATCTGGCATTGGTTGAATATATTTCGAGATTTGACGCCAGCGGCATGATGGCAATGCCGGGAACATCATTGTCATGCCGGGCGGTGATGGCTCAGGGAAATGAAGCTCAGCAGGAATTCTTTTTCTCCCGGTATTTGCAGCAGCCGGTCTGGACATTTTTCGCTGTGACGGAGCCTGATTTTGGTTCGGATGCACAGGGAATCTCTGCCACGCTTACCCCGGAAGACGATTATTTTCTGCTCAATGGCGAGAAGATGTTCATTGGCGGAGCACAGCTTGCCAGTGTCGGTCTGGTCTTTGCCCGAATGGGCAACAGCCAGCGTCTGGTCATGGTTGAACCGGCTGCGCATCAGGAAACATTTACTGTCACACCGCTGGATGCCTATGGCCTTGCCGGAGCGGGTCTGTCGCGAATCGAAATGCGTAACCTGCCGGTTAGTGGAGAACATATTCTTGGCCTGCATGAGAGCGGTCTGCGTCAGGGGATTACGGCGATCGGTACGGTGTTTGAAAAGCACCGTCCGCTGGTGGCGGCGATGGCGCTGGGAACGGCAAGAGGATTGCTGACAGCGCTGGAACAGGCAAATGTGACTGGGCTGGCGCATGAGTGGCGTCAGTATCATGCCCTGTACCAGAAACTACTTCAGGTTGGGGAAGGTTATCAGCATGGCGATGCCAAAGTGCATCTGACCAGTCAGCTGAAATGTCAGGCGACCCGGTTTGCCGAGCAGGTTGCGCTTTTGCTGCCGCATCACCTGCCTGAACAGTGGCTGACCGATGCCGCGTTGCAGAAACGCTACCGGGATGCTTTCGCCTTCGAATATATGGAAGGCACAACCAATATCCACCGCCTGAACGCTTTTCGTTCCTACACGGCAAGTTTAGGGGCTGCGTGATGAAAACTGTTATCAATCAACAGCAGATCATCTGGGATACGTTCGGTAATCTGGAAACATTCAATCCGGAGTGGCTGGAACAACAGGATCACTGGGAAGATTTTATCGCGGCTTTTTTCAAATCAAACGGTCTGGCTTATGACAGCAATATGAGCCGGGTAGAAACCTGTATCCGGGCCGAAGATAAAGCGGCTTTTGCCAGTATGTTCGAACAGTTGCTGCCCCGTCTGCGTCAGAGCACGGATTTAAGTGATGTCGACACGGTGATTCTGGCGCACTGGACACCGGACCTGCATTTGGGTACCTCGGTGGTCAATTACGTGATTCATTCACTGGAACTGGGTGAACAGAGTTTCGGACTGGCGATCAGTGACCGTGGTTTATCCGCTCCGTTTATGGCACTGGACTGCGTCCATCGCTACGTTCAGGAAAGAGACAGCTCGGCGCTGTTGCTGATCGCCGATCAGAAACATTTGCTGTACCGTTCTGCGCTGATGGATGCACTGGCTCCGGAAAACAGTGCCTGTATCGTCAAGATTAACCGTTCCGGAAGCGGCTGGTCTTATGCCGGATACCGCAAGCACACCCATGTGACCGAACGGGATCTCGGCCAGTCAGTTCAGGAAATGATCACTCATTTTGGTCTCTCTCCGGAAGCGCGGATTATTGCTTCTCCGGCACTGCTGGCTCAGTTTTCTTCCGGACTGGAATTGTCTTCCGGACAGGTGCAGGAACACGGTGAAACACCGGGGAGCGCCGGTGAACAATATATTGCGATTGATGAAAAACTCTTGTGTGCCGCTCCGTTTGCGGCGCTTGAACAGTACGGCCAGCCGGAACAGGACTATCTGCTGGTCCGTTATGACGAAGGTATTCTGACCGGGGTTGGCTTTGCTCATCAGGAGGAAGACGTATGCGCATAGCTGCGATGTCTTCTTTTATTCCGGATTTGCGGATTGATGCCGGAGAGGTCGTTCAGGCTGCCGGAGGGCGGGCCATAGATGCCAGAGTTTTCCGGCAGTTGTTCGGGATGGACAGTGTGGCGGCACTCCCGGCGGATATGAGTATCCGTCAGGCGTTTCTCCGGCTGCTGTCGGACATGGCATTCTCAGTTGAACCACAGCCAGTTGACGAACCTGCGATTGATACGCTGGTTTATGTGCATGCTTTTCCGGTTCAGCATGCCGATGGCATCGACTTTCCCCGTGAACTGTGCCGGAGTCATCCGGTACTGAGTCAGGTTGAGCGGTGCTACGAAGTAAACCAACACAATTGTGGCAGTGGATTCTGGGGACTGTCGCTGGCTAAATCGTTGCTTGACTGTGGCGTGGCAAAACGAGTGATGCTGCTGATCGGCGATTCATTCTCGCAATTCCCGCTCGGTCAGCGCTATATCCCCGGTTGTACCATGATGGGCGATGCCTTTGTGGCACTGGTTGTCGATAATCTTCCCGGCGGATGTCAGATTGAACGGCTCCATTTACAGCATCATCCGGAATTTCATGGCGGACTGTTTGGTCATGAGCAGCAAAACCGCGACTTCTTTGCCGCGCATCATCATATGGTGATGGACGCACTACAGGCAGTGGCGTTTGATACGCATTCCCGGCAGGTGATTCTGCCGCATAACATCAACAAACTGAGCTGGATGAATTTTGCCAGAAGTTTTCCGGAAACCGGCGCTTGTCTGAATCTGGATCTGTTACCCGAAATCGGCCATTGCTGTGCCACCGATCCTTTTTTACTGCTTCAGCGTTATTTCGATAGTCAGGCATTGCCCGGTGAAGAGACTGAAGCGGAAGATATTGCGCTGCTTTCGATTGGATCCGGTGCTTATGTCGGCGCCTGCCATGTTCATTTTTCGGATCAGGGAGAAAGAGTATGACCATATCACCACAGCAGCTACCGACGGAACACGTCACGCTGAAAAGACTCCACAGTTTTGGCATTCTCAAAGTGATTGAGGATGGATTCAAACAGCATCAGGGCGCATTCCGGCTCATTTGTGAAGGGGAAAGCGAACTGGTCATTCTGGGCAAGGCCGGGCATGTGCAGTACTGGCTCGATCATTACGACAGCTTTGTCAAAGAAGTACACAAATTGCCTTCATCGTCGGCAGTCGGGCGGATCATTCTGGGTGACTCGCTGACGTTTGCCAAAGATGGTGAAGAGTGGAAAAACGGCCGGAAAATGACAGCACCGCTGGTTAGTCCGAAACTGGAACGTACTCATGCGGCCATGGCCGAAGCTGCCGACTGGATTACCGAACGTTTTCTGACTGCGGGCTCCGGGGCCGGTGGTATTGATGACATCTGGCCGGTCTGCGTTGAATGGGCTGCCCGCAATGTACTGGACCCGTTTATCGGCAGTGCAGTTTCGGTTGAAGAAGGGATGCGTTTTGTCACCTTAAATCACGAGATTTTCTTCCGGATGATTCAGATGGCGACAGCGGATAATCAGGAAGCACTGCGCAATGACCCGGAGTTGCTGGCTTATCAGGCTAAAATCCGTGAGCTGACCGAACGGGCGCTGGTCACGGCAGAACCCGACACCATGATTGCCGCGCTGGCGCAGACACTCGATGTGGAGCATCAGCCACAGAATATGGCTTCGCTGGTCAATATGCTGATGGGGAATCTGTTCGGCAGTATCGATAATCCGGCGACTAACCTCTGCTGGTGCCTGATTCATCTGGCCCGCAATCCGGAAGTGATCGAACGTATCCGTGAGGAAGCCGAGAAACTGGAAGATGTAGCGTGGTCGATTCAGCGCTGCCCGGTCACGATGGCGGTGGTGAAAGAGTCACTCCGGCTGACCCCGGTTTCGCCGATTATCGAACGGACCACCAGCGAAGACGTTGAGATTGACGGTTACCGGCTCGAAAAAGGGACCAATGTGATGTTCTCGCCCTGGCTGATTCACCGCAATGAGGAATACTGGGAAAATCCTGCTGATTTCAATATTGACCGCTTCCTGCAACTCAAACGGCTTGATCCGACTACTTATCTGCCGTTCGGACAGGGGAAACGAAATTGTGTCGGCATGACACTTTCCCTCAATCAGCTGGCATTTACCCTGCTGAAGCTGTGCTCAGAATGCCGCTTTACCCTTGATCCGCAAATGCAGATGTTAAATCTGCGTCCGAAATTTGATACCAATCTTCATCCGCGGGGTGTCGTCGCTTTTCAGGTCGCGGCGCATTCATCGGTTCTGCCGGTTTCTCTGGCATCGCGGCACAGTGAGCAACAGGCACATGTGCCGTCATAATGAGAATGTATTCATGGACATATGTAACAGGTGTGTTATCAATAGGCATGTTAGCCTCAACTTATAAGGAGTTATTATGAAGTTTCCATCCATGAAATGTCTGGCACTTGCCGGTGTGGTGATGTCATCACCGCTGTATGCCGCAGAGCAGACTTTTCCGGTTGATTCATTCAATCAGCTTGTGCTGTCAAAAGGTGTTAATGCCGAAGTGGTTTGCAGCAGCACGCCGCAGGTCGTTGCTTCCGGTAAGCAGTATCTGCTGGACAAACTGCAACTGAGTGTCACCGGCAATGAACTTTCGCTGGTGAATGACGGTTATCGTGATGAAGGTATCTGGCCGGATAAACTGACCGTGAAGATTTATACCGATCAGCCATTAAAATCGGTTGAAGCGCAGTTTGGTGTCTCGGTTGCTGCCGGCGACTGTGCGCTGACTGATGAAAAACTGGCAGTGAAAGGTTCTATGGGTGCTTCTTATGCACTGAAAGGAAACGTTAATACTCTGGATCTGGATGTCAGCATGGGTGCTGAGTTTAACAGCGATGTGAACGATTTCTATGCACAGAAAGCTAATATAACCGTTGCGATGGGTGCGAAGGCTAATCTGTGTCATGCCGATACAGTCAATGGCTCTGCTTCAATGGGTGCGAAAGTCACTTTAGGCAAACAGACGCAAAGTAATCTGTCTGTCTCAATGGGTGGATACAGCTCAAGAAGCGACTGCCAGTAATTTTCTGCTGATACGAATGAAAGAGATGCGCTGTTGATACTGATCGGCAGCGCATGTGTTTTTGTCCCGATTCTATCGTTTGTTGTCCCTCCGGCCACTTCTGCATGGCAATGATTCCACAGATAATCTCATTCAACCCAGACGAAATGGCATGAACACTCATGCTGATTTCTGATTTTAACTGATGTGAGGATCTGTTATGCAACTGACTCAAATTCGTAATGCAACTGTCCGGATCACGTACGCCGGAACCCGTTTTCTGGTCGATCCGATGCTGGCTCCCAAAGGCAGCTATCCGGGATTCCCGGGCACCCTGAACGACCATCTGTCTAACCCGCTGGTTGAATTACCGATGTCACTTGATGAAATTACCGACGTCGATGCGGTGATCGTGACACATACTCATTTAGACCACTGGGATCCGGTTGCTGCACAGGTGATTCCGAAAGAAAAAACGATGTTTGTTCAGCATCAGCAGGATGCAGAGCTGTTAGAACAGGCCGGTTTTCGCGACATCCGGGTGTTGGATGAGCACACAGAATTTAACGGGATTACACTGGTGAAAACACCGGGCCAGCACGGTAGTGACACAACCATTGCTGCATTGCGGGAACGCTTGGGTGAAGTCTGTGGCATCATTTTTCAGCACCCGGCAGAGAAAAACGTCTATCTGGCCGGAGATACGGTCTGGAATGATATGGTCAGGCAGACTTTATCCCGTTTTTGCCCGGAAACTGTGATCCTGAATGCCGGAGATGCGCAGATCCCCGCTCTGGGATCGATTATTATGGGGAAAGATGACCTCTGGCAGGTTCATCAGGCTGCACCGGACGCAACGCTGATTGCCGTTCATCTGGAAGCGGTCAATCATGCGGCGTTATCGCGCCGGGAACTGGCCGCATTTGTCGCTGAAAAATCAATCTCCGGGCAGGTTCTGATCCCGCAGGATGGGGAAACCCTGATGTGCTGAACCCAGTATTTGTTTATGATGCTCATATACAGGAATGATCACATACGGGAGTACTGTGCTTTTGTCTTCATCAATCAGGTCTGCAACAATTAGTTCATCAGAGCACAGCGCTTTAGAGAAAAGTGTGCGCCCGCCGGTTGTTGCCGTACTGGCTTTCAACCGGTTCAGTCCGTTTCACTTTTCGGTGCCGTGTACCATTTTCGGTCCGATTCTGCCGGAACGGCCTGCGCTGTTTCAACTGCGTATCTGTGCCGGAGAACCCGGCGTGCTCCGCTCTGAGATGGGATTATCGGTTGAAACCGGGTTTGGTCTGGAAGGTCTGCATGATGCGGATCTGGTGATCGTACCGTTCTGGCGCAAGTGTGATGAGCGACCGGATGAAGCCTTACTGGATGCGCTGCGGCAGGCATACCGACGCGGCGCAAAAATTGTCGGGCTGTGTCTGGGCACTTACGTACTGGCTTATGCCGGACTGTTGCAACATCGCAAAGCGTCAACGCACTGGGAGTACGAGCAGGACTTTATCCGCCGCTTTCCGGATGTCCGGTTAGACACCAACGCACTGTATGTTGATGAACAGCAGGTGATTACTTCAGCAGGCACCGGAGCCGGGCTGGACTGCTGTCTTTATCTGGTACGCCAGTATTACGGCAGTGCGATTGCCAATAAAGTCGCCCGGCGGATGGTGATTCCGCCTTACCGCGAAGGCGGACAGGCACAATTCATCGACCGGCCGGTGCCGGTTTCAACTCAGGATGCCCGGATCAATCAACTGCTGGATTATCTGCGCAGCCATCTGGATCAGACACATACACTCGATGTGCTGGCCGAGCGGGTAATGATGACCCGGCGAACGTTTACCCGCCAGTTTCATAAAGCCACGGGGATTTCGGTTGGCGAGTGGCTGCTGGCCGAGCGGCTGCAACGCAGTCAGGAACTGCTGGAGTCCACCGATCTAGGCATCGAGCAAATAGCCGGGCAGGTTGGTTTCAGCCACGGCACTTCACTGCGGACTCATTTCAAGAAACGTTTTCAGGTAACGCCGAATGAGTGGCGGAAGACATTTCATAATCAGGGGGATTTTTGATTTCGGTGCCCGAAGGCTTTTATTTTTCTAGCCTTTGGATATGAGATATGATGCGCAATTAATCTTTTGATGCGTGTAGGACACGCGCAGAGATGTCATATTTTGCTGCGCCAAACTGCAGCTATTTTTTCTCCTTCTAACTCTGAGATATGACGCGCAATTAATCTTTCAATTTCAGTTAGTTCAGTGATAGCGCACCAGTTACTTTTGATAGATGTCAGAAGTAACCAAAAACATCTGTTTGGGCTTCTGTGCTTGCTATCAGGGTCGTTTTTATTCGCTCCTGCTCATGCCTTTTTGTTAGGGAACAGCTAAAAATTCCGTCCCTGGAATTTTCCCCTGAGTTTATCGTCCAATTTAGCTTTTACAGTATTTCATCCAAGTTCAACGAATCCACTAAACGAAGAAAACCATTCCGGGAGAATGGTTAGGCTTTTCAGTGCAGGGATGCGCTTAAAAGCCGGTTCTGGACCATAAGTGACCAAGCCGACCCCAAAAGATTTTCTGGTTCGTCTTTCATCTTTGAAAGATGAACTGGCGCACATGACACCGATGTTTCTGAAATTGGAGAAAATTATTGTGCGTCATATCTCGGAGCCGGAAGCTGGGAGTTTCAAGTAAAAATCCAGTAACAACAAAATCCCCCACCTACTAATAACAAAACTGTTATACCCGTTCAGAAAATCGCGTTTCAAAAATAAAATTCACTTGATAAAGAGTGAAACCTGACCTGCAAGTTGCATATAATGCTTCAGCTTGCAGGTAAAATTCTATTTCAGATGAATGATTTGCCTGCGGTAGCGTGAATTTGAATAAAAACGTCAATCACGACGTCGACAATAACGAAGAACAACACGAAGGGTGTTTACATGGCAACGTTAGGGTTCAGGCTCACCATCGATGGGGTCGATGATGAGACGCTGGTGGTGCGTGACTATCAGGGCATGGAGTCGGTTTCAGACTCGGTGGATCATCAGGGTCAGCCGGTTTACGGCTATCGTTATACAATTGATATCGCCAGCCGCAACAGTGATTTAACCTATGAGCAGATGGTGGATACCACCGCACTGCTTGAAGTGATCCGGGATAGGGAAGTGGTGCAGAAAGTCCACGGCGTGATCCGCAACTTCAGCCGGGGCGATACCGGTCATCACCATACCTTTTACTCACTGACACTGGTGCCTTCGCTCGAAAGACTCTCTCTGCGCCATAACAGCCGCATCTTCCAGCAACTGGATGTGCCGGAAATTCTCTCGATCCTGTTCAAGGAAATGAACATCAGCGATTTTGCTTTCTCGGTCAAACGCGAATGTGCCAAGCGGGAATACTGCGTGCAGTACCGCGAGACTGATTTAGAGTTCTTCCACCGTCTGGCTGCCGAAGAAGGGTTAATGTACCGCTTCGGTCATGCCGATGACCGGCATGTGCTGGTGATTACCGATAACCCGGAAGGCTTCGGGCGTCTTGCCATGCCGGTGCCTTATAATGCCTTGTCCGGCGGTGTGTCTGAAAATCCGTATGTTTCGACCCTGACCGAGCGTAAGCGGACCGAAGTCAGTGACGTGCAGCTCAGTGACTACAGCTTTAAAAAACCTTCGTACCATATTTCTCAGTCGACCACCGCCCAGGACATGGATTATCAGCGGGGCGACTACGAACACTTCGACCATCCGGGACGCTTTAAAGACGATGCCAGCGGCAAAGCCTTTACTCAGGTCCGCCTTGAAGCGCTGCGCAGAAAAGCCCACACCTTTGAGGGTAAAAGTAACGAAGCGCGGCTTCAGGCCGGTCAGCGTTTTGATTTAATGGAGCACCCGGATAGTGAAATGAACCGCAACTATCTGTTGGTGCAGATTGCGCATCAGGGCAGTCAGCCACAGGCGTTGGAAGAATCCGGCGGCAGCGGCGCGACAACCTACGCGAACCAGTTTGCTGCCGTTCCCGGTGAGCAGGTATGGCAAATCAGCCCGCGCACCAAGCCGAAAATGACCGGCCCGACTATGGCAGTTGTGGTTGGCCCCGAAGGGGAAGAAATCTACTGTGACGAGCATGGCCGGGTGAAAGTACAGTTCCCGTGGGATCGTTACGGCAACTCCGACGATCAGAGTTCCTGCTGGATCCGTGTGTCACAGGGCTGGGCCGGTGCTCAGTACGGCATGATGACAATCCCGCGTATTGGTCACGAAGTGATTGTTCACTTCCTCAACGGCGACCCGGATCAGCCGATTATCACCGGCCGGACTTACCACGCGAGTAATGTCGCGCCGTATCCGCTGCCGGATAACAAAACCAAAACAGTCCTCCGCACAGAAACCCATCAGGGCGACGGTTACAACGAACTGAGTTTTGAAGACCAGTCGGGCAGCGAGAAAATCTATCTGCATGCGCAGAAAGATACCGATACGCTGATTGAAAACGACGCAACCACGCATATCAAGCACAACCAGAGCACGACCATCGACAATGACCGTTACAGTCATATCAAGGTCAACGATCACCACACCGTCAGCGGTGAAGCGAGAACCAAAATCGCCCAGAGCCAGTCACTGGTCATCGAAGGCGAACTGCATGTCAAAGCGGGAAAAGTCTGGGTCAATGAAGCCGGAACAGAAATCCACATCAAGGCCGGAGATAATGTCGTCATCGAAGCCGGTAGTGAAATCACCCTCAAAGCCGGCGGCAGTTTTGTCAAAGTCGACCCGTCAGGCGTTTCCCTCAGCGGCGCCGGGGTGAACCTGAACTCCGGCGGTAGTGCCGGGAGTGGCAGTGGCGTCAGTGCTCAGGCTGCCGTATTACCTAAGGTTTTAGATAAAGCGGCAGCCACCAATGAAGCAGAATTCACACCGGGAGAAGCGTCTCTGTCCACCGACGATGCAGAAGTAAAAACTGACATGCCGGATATGGAGATTGAGGGGAGTGCGGCATCTTCCTTTTCCTCTTCAGCGACGGGGACTGCTGGAACTGCTGTATCGAAAGTTGTATCAGACAAAGTTAGTTCTAGTTCTAGTTCTAGTCCTGAGTCGCTTTCAGATGAAGATAAAAAAGAAGATGATGATGAGAATTTCATCTCTTATAGTTTTTCTGGTTAATGGGGTTTCTTTGGATGAAGTTTGTATTTCCGATAACAAAAGAAGATGGTAAAGAGTTTCCGGATCAACAATCATTAGAAACTCAAGTTCAAAAAGAAGAAAATGGACAATTTGGTTATAACCCAGCTAATAAAAGCTGGCATGGTGGTATTCATTTTACGAAAAAAAATGCAAAATGGGTTAAAAATCAAAGGCCTATTAGGGCAATTGCTGATGGAAAAGTAGTAGCTTGTCGAATTGGTTCTGATTATCAAACAACAGAGTTTAATTGTCATATTTCGAAATATAGTAATGATTTCTGTCTGATTGAGCATGAAATGTCTTACAAGGAAGGGAAGACAGATAAATCTTTCACTTTTTATTCGTTGTATAAACATTTGGCTCCTCACTGTGAACCCCATGCTGCCATTAGTTTATGCCGTCGTTATGTAATAAGTGAGCCTCGTAATGCCCGGGCCCATGCAGGACTGAGTGGAGATTCAGTTAAGTTGGAAAAAGGAGTTGTCCTTGAAGAGACGGATTGTGAATCTCAAATTAAAGATAATTATGAATTTCGTCAGTTCAAAGTAGTAGGCAATCCATCTGATGGTAAAGGGATTGCAGATACGGGATTGAATATATGGCTTGCAGTCAGAGAAACAAAAAACCTGATGCCATCCTTCGCTACAAAAATAGAGAAGCTTCCCGGTCAGTATAAAATGACTAGATCTGACAGAAATGTTCGAAAGCAGGCTGGACTGGAAGGTTCAGCCGAAACGTTAC
The DNA here is from genome assembly GCF_024346955.1 of Vibrio mangrovi. Classification (NCBI taxonomy): domain Bacteria; kingdom Pseudomonadati; phylum Pseudomonadota; class Gammaproteobacteria; order Vibrionales; family Vibrionaceae; genus Vibrio; species Vibrio mangrovi. The sequence continues at coordinate 1,216,044 of NZ_AP024883.1, forward strand.
ACACAGGTACAATAATCGAAGTTCTGGATGAAGCCGGAATTAGCAAAGATGGTTATGAGTTCCGAATTATTAAAATTATTGATAATAAAGGAACTGCTACTGATTTGATTGATAATGGAGTAAAAGTTTGGTTAGCAGTCTCAGAAATTAAACATGCCAGAAATCTATTAAAGACTTTTGCGACAAAAATTAAAACGGAAGAAGATGATAATATTTCCGGGCAATATAAAATGACTAAGTCTGATCGCAGAGTCCGTAAAGAAGCAGGATTAGATGGAGACTCTGAAACGCTGTTTACTGGCACAATTATTGAGGCTGTTGATGATTCAGTTGATGTAAAAGATGGGTATGATTTCCATGAATTTAAAATAGTTGAGAATAAAGGCACAGATACAAATATAATCAAAAATGGGGCACATGTTTGGTTAGCATGTCGGGACAGCCAAGATATTTTTCCATCTTTTACATGTGAAGCTTCTCCTGATTGGATGGTTCATGGTGTCATTGCGAAAGTTACTACAAATATGATCGTACGTTCTGACCCAGATCCTAAAACTAAAAATATTGGCGACAAGATAGCAAGTATAAAATCAGGAACCCGTATCTTTTATCAGAAGACTCAGAATCATGATTGGTTTTTCCTAAATGGAAAGAAACGTTTATTTGCTCTATGTAAATTTATTGATAACGATGTTGAGATCGCAAAAGGCCGTTCATTAGAAACTGGCTGGTTATGTATTGAAAGTACATATATTCAACCACTAGCAAGGAAAACACTGGAGCTGGATACACTTCATAGTTTAAGTTCTAGTTCCCCATATATAGTTAAAGCTGGAGATCCGATAGGATATCTTGGTCGTTACGATAAACTGAATACTCAAAAAGAAAATTCTTTCGATCCAGAATATCAAATTCATTTTGAAGTATTATCTAAAGAAAGACCACCAGTCGGTTTTTTTGAACGATTGATGGATAAAGATTCAATAGAAAAACTTAGATGGATAAAAGATGAAGATTCGGATGGTTTTATTGATAAACCAGATCCACCATTTCTGTTTCAGGAAGTAACTCGCCTTGTTACCAAAAGTGATGATGTACAAACGACAGAACAGACAAAGGACGCTTTGCTACCGTGGGACAGCTTTAGAACGATTGTCGCCTATCATGAAAGTGAGTGGTATCTGAATTCTTCAGAGAAGCCATTTTTGGATGATTTGTTGGAAAAATATAGGCACCCACAAATGCCTGATATCATTAATCATGAAAAGCAACGGATAGATAGTCTGATATGGATGCAAGAAGAGAAGAAGATTAATTTTGACCGATGTGCATGGCATTGGTGGCCTATTTTTAGAAATGGTATTTCCCCAGAAGAAGCAAGAGTTAGAGCATTTTTAAGAATGATCCGTGTTGGAGAAGGGACTATTGGTGAGAAAGGATATGAGACGCTATTTGGTGGGGAATCTTTCATTAAAGATTATAAAAAAGATTGGTCGACACACCCGAAAATATTGATTAAGACTAAAGCTTTTAATTCAACGGCTGCGGGAGCATACCAAGTAATGGGATATACATGGGATGATCCTATGATGAAAAAATTGAGAGAGAAAAAATATTCTAATCTTATTCTTGATTTCTCCCCACTGTCTCAAGATTATTTTTGTATTGCGCTACTGAAATACAAGGTTAAAGGTTTTTCAGGAGAGATAAAAATCAAAGTAAATAATAAGGAAGTTATAAAGAAGTATAATGAAAAGTTTTATGTAGATGGGAAAAGACAATCAGCTTTAGACCTCATAATACGTGGTGAAATAGATAAGGCAGTCAAAGTGTCAGCATTTGTGTGGGCTAGTTTACCACCTGGTGTTTATGGCCAACCTAAAAAAGAAGAAAAAGAAGTAATGAAGTTATATAATAATTACTTACTGGAAGAAAAGTCAGGAGTAAGTGATTTACATTTGCCCCAAGGATTTTTAGAGTATTTTAAATAACCATATGGTATATTAAAAATGAGAAATAGCATAATTTTTTCAATTTTATCTTTTTTATTCGTCTTTTCTTTTGCCTCTGACTTGATGGGATATGAAAGTCCTAAAGAGATAAATAAAATTAATGGATATTGGATGTATGATTGTTCTGGTGAAAGTGATTACTCTGGATATGTTGATTTTTCGAATGATGATGAGGTAATCATTAATATTGCAGATAATCAAATATATATAATGGCAAGAGCTATTTATTCTAAGAATGTATTTGAAATGTATTACAAATCATCTGATATCGGTCGTGGAGGAATGGATATTGAGTGGGATAAGGTATCCAAAGAGTATCCAATAGCTACATTTAAGATGTTAACTGATAATAAAATGTCTTTTAGTTGGATTGGTTTGAAAGATGCTCGAAGTAAAAGAATAGGATTGCCATTTTTTTCACTTCCAGTGGAAAGAAAAGATTTAACTCTAATTAAGTGTGTAGAATGAGTCCAGTAATATTAGATAGAGCGCCATTATGAGATATCTATTGGTATTTTTTCTATATGTTGGTTTTTCTACATATGCAGATGAATTGATATGCAAAGATAAAACAAACGCGTCATATCATATATGTTTAACAAATGAGAAAAATAAGGTCAAAAAAATCGCTAATGATAAATTTACATCTATAGAAGATAAGTTATCTAAATATGAAGATTTTCATGATCTAAAGATGCAAGTTATCAAATCAAAAGATGATTGGGAAAAACAAGTAAAGAGTGATTGTTCTAACTATATCTATTTTATAGAGAGCACATCTCCTGTTAGTCAGGATCAACATAATATATGTATGATTCATGCTTATAGAGAGCGACTAAGTTATTATGATCGATTTATAGATATGATAGATACTTTCATTTGAAATATGATTACTAGAATGTATTATTTGGAAGATTAGGTACTTATTCTGTTTTAGAAAATGGCGTTATAACTAATTTATAGTTCCTCTTATCTCAACAAAACGAGCCGCTTCTGTGGCTCACTCATTGGTTCTTTCGTGAAAAGATAGATATGAAATCTACTTAATAAGAGAAGGGGAGTCATGGACATTGAATAAAAAGTATAATTAATAATCATACAGCTGCTAGGGCCATAGTAAATTCAGCCTAATTGAAGAGAAATTCGTATGCGATTTATAATAAGTGTGTTTATAACTGTTTTTTCATCTCTGAGCTTTTCTAATGAATTAACCTTTGAAGACGGATTTATAAAGAGTGAGTATAGAATAGGTGACTTCGATATATTAGAATATAATTGTGACTGTACAATGCAAGAGAATAAATTTTTTGTTGAGGATTTAAGTAAGACTTATATATCATATGAAATATTCGATGCATCTAAAGTTTCAGATAAAAATTTTAATAAAAAGAATGCACTTCTAAGTGCATCTACAGAATATTTTCTTAAAAATAAGAATCTTTGTGACACTCAAGAAAAATTCAAAGGAAATGAACTATATATATTTACCTTAATTCCACACAATGATTCATATTGTTATGAGTTGAGTGGTGTTATCGGTTCAAATGGAGTTAATTTAACTAGTCAAGATATTGTTATAAAATTGAGTAGTGAAATAAAAGTAGATAAACAATATCTATTTAAAAATAAAAATGAAGATTCGAAAACAAAAATGTATTTAATTAAGGGTGATAAGGTAGAAGTTTTGAAAGAGGATAAAGATTGGCTATATGTTATTTATAGAGGAAAGAAAGAAATTCGAGCTTGGATTCCTTTATCTTCTGTTCAATGAGGTATGCTATAATTTTGTGGAAGTATATAGGGAATGGAAGTAAATGTTTTTTAAATCTTATGCTATTAAATTTTGAGAAAAACATTAGAATTTTAATGGAAGAATAATATGCTAAAGGCAAGTTTTCTATTGATAATACCAACTCTTTCCTTTGGGGGAGATTATTCTCTTGAGTCAAGAGGGAATGACCTGGTTGTTAATAATGGTCATTCTTCTAAGATATATGAGAATATACTAAATGACTATCAGAATGATATGATATTCATATCCAGTTTTTTAGGGAGCCCAGTATTAGAAAGAACATCTGAGAGTATCAGCAAGGATGATATTGTTTTTACTTTTAATTCTGATTATTCAAAGTTTGATTGTGCCTATTTTTCATATTATTCATACTATAGCCATTTATTAATGGGGAAATCTGTTTGTGGTTTGGATAAGAAAATATCTAGTGAAAATATAGAAAATATTATAGATATACTTGGATCTATGAAATTAGATGAGGGTGATTCAAGTACTGTTTTAAAAGCTCCTATTCAACAAAGAATAGTTGAATTTGGTGATATAGATGTAGTTGTAAGTGCTTCTTCTATAGATGACATATTAATGGAAAATTTCTATATATTAATAAAGTCAGGAAAGAATGAAAAAACAATCAGTATGGATAAATATTATATTGAATATGATAAGAAAGGAGATCCAATATTTCTCTCTATATACAAGAATGAGGCTATTAAAAAATATAGCTACAATGAATTGAGTTATTTATGATTTTTCCTTTAATCGTACTATATATGTTATCCAATATTATCTTATTGTATTAAGTGGGGAACCAGACTGACTTGTGAAGAAACTATTACTAATGATATTGTTCCCAAGTGTTGCTTTTTGTGGTGAGTTACACTTTGATTTAGATTCAAAAAATCAAGAGAATATTATTTATAGTTCATCTGATAATAGATTTTATCTATATCCAGAGTTAGGTAAAGATAATTTTTACTATCAGGATATAGATAGTTCTGATGGGGGGGTTAATTACTCCCCTAATAAGATATTTGCTTTGATACAAAGAGCAGAAATAGGAACATTATGGAATGAGAATGGTGAGCCTGAGAAAAAATCAAAATATTATTGTGATCTAGTTAGAGTGGAAGATGGATGTATAATTGACTATTTTGATGGTGACATGTGTTATGGCAAATGGGATGATAAAGATAATATAATAGATGGAGCTGGACACATAGTAAAAGTTGATGTAAATAAATCACGTTTATTGCCACCCAAAGACATGAGTAATGATGATTATTTTGAGGTTGATTTTAAATATTCAATAAGACCTTATGTACAGTGTTATCCATTAGATAAAAATAACTTAGAACATTATGAAACCATAGCTGGCCTTTTGAAAAAGATAAAATACAGAGATGGGGAAGCTAATTATTTATACAGAAAAATAAAGAGTTATAATCTTCTTAGTCCAACTGATATATTAAAAAAAATAAAAGATAATAGTAAAAATATTGATGTAAAAACACTTAAAGATACATTGAGTGTACATCCGCTTTCTAAATATAATGTTACTCACTATAACAATATTGCGTATTACTTAGAGAGAAAAAATCAATATGAAGAATCTGTATTTTTGTTAAATAAAATCATAGAAAAATACCCTTCAAGAATTGTTGCATATATAAACATTGGTGATGCTCTCTGGGAGATGAAAAACGTAGATAAAGCAAAAGATGCATATCGTACTTATATCAAGCTAATGCAGGAAAATGGCAAAGAGAACAAAATTCCCAAGCAGGTGCTAGAGCGAGTATCTCGATAGATTTTGAGTGATAATTGTCCAAGATGCAGATTAAAATATTGAGATATACATTTTAACTTTGAGGCATGTAGATGAATTGATGAAGACTGTATTCTCTATAATCCCATATCAACAAAACGAGCCGCAAGCGGCTCGCCCATCAAATAAATCTCACTCAAGCAAAATCTTCCGCATCAACGACTTCATGGTATCGGCAATAGTGCGTGGTGATTAGGTTATTCAGATAGAGTAATACTTCGCACATTTCCTGTCGGTTCTCCTGCTGTTCAGCCAGAAATATTTCTTCCAGTTGACGTAAATATTCACGGGCTTTTTGTGACAGTTGCGGATCATAGTGGATGGTTTCGAACATAGTAGTCTCCAAGTAAAAGGTTATGTTGTTTCACCACGAAAGGGACCAATCTTTGGGTGGTGGACTGTATCGGGTTTGGTCCTACCGCTACTTGGATGACGGCCAGCCGAGGCTGCCCGATTCAGCCCACCATAATTCAGGCGCACTGATAGTCGCATAAAAGCAGCTCGGTGAGAACCGCAATTACATATCCAAGTATTGAAAACGGGGGACCAAACCCGTCCCGGATTTTTCCGGTGCAGGGTTAGATTAAGGCTTCCGCGTGGTTGGTACAATGGTGCCGAGGTATGGAAAAAGTATGGGGGTTTTCGAGTTAGATCTCTTTTTGGGATGTAGTGGTGAGAATAGGGGTAGTTTTTATTTAGTCCATTTGAATTTTTGTCTTTGGTTCTGAGGTATGACGCACGATTGGTTTTGTGGTTTCTATTACATGAGTGTCACGTGCGCTAGTTACTCTTTCAGGGATGAAAGAGTAACCAGAAAATCTCTTTTTGTTTGGGTTGGTCACTTGTGGTCCAGAACCGGTTTTTATGAGCCGTCCCTTGCTCAGAAAAACCTAGAAATCCATCCGTGGATTTCTTCCTTAGTACGGTGATCTTTTTGTTTTTTTCAATCAAAGAAAGTCACTAAATCCACAGGCCTCAGGGAAAATTCCAAGGACGGAATTTTTAGCTGTTCCCTAACAAAAAGGCATGAGCAGGAGCGAATAAAAGCGACCCTGATAGCGTGTGCTGAAGTCAAATCCAAGGCATTTTGGGATACTTTTGCTGCCGGGCAAAAGTATCTGGGGCACAGGTGAAAATGTCATTGAAATTGACTTGCTTTGAGCGCACCAAACCTCATAAATTAGCTTGAACAATCGTTCAAAAGAGAACAGAAAAGCCATCAATTTAATTCAAAAAAATAATACTTCCCCTCCTGTCAATTGATTTCAAAAACCTTTGTGTAAAATTATGAGCCGATAAACAGACGCCGTACCTTATTTATATTATTGTCGTTGAGTATCATGGATTGTTACTTCAGGGCTTGTCTCTGAAGGCAAAACCGGCACAGCTTCCTTACCGAGGCTGGCCGGTTTTTTTGTTTTTTATAGCTATAACAACAACATAACAGTCTGAAATGTACCTACAACCACCAATGGATGGGAATGAATTATATGAATAACTATATCGGTAAATTATCGACGTTCTTACTCTCTGCATCATTCGTAATGGGATGTTCTTCTGCCTCGGCTTACCCTGAACAGGTGAATTTAAAACAGGGCCGGTTCACCGGCGTCACCGACAGCAGCAGTGGGACAAATTACTGGCTGGGAATTCCTTATGCACAGGCGCCGGTCGGTGAACTGCGCTGGCAGGTGCCTCTGGCGCCGAAAGCGAGTCATGTCCGCTTTCAGGCTGACCAGCAGGGAAATATTTGTCCGCAGGTTTCAGCCGGTGAAGTCATCGGAGATGAAGATTGCCTGAATCTGAATATCTACCGGCCTGACTCCCGCAGACCATTGCCGGTGCTGATTTATATCCATGGCGGCAATAACCAGTCTGGCCGGGCCGATGAGTTTAATCCGCAACAACTGGCCGTTGATATTAATGCTGTTGTGGTGACAATGAACTATCGTCTGGGTGCGTTGGGATTCAACCCGATGGCGGCGCTGAAAACCAGTGATGCCGTTCAGGCTTCCGGCAACTTTACTCTGCTTGATCAGGCCCGGGCGCTGGAGTGGGTCCGGAATAATATCAGCCACTTTGGCGGACAGGCCAATAACATTACTGTTTCCGGATTTTCAGCCGGAGGCCGGGATGTAATGGCGATGCTGATTTCTCCGCTGTTCGCCGGTAAGTTTGAACATGCCATTGCATTCAGTGGTGGCATGACGACATCGCCGGTGGAAGACAGCCAGAAAGTATTCCGGCGCGAGTTCGCCAGACTGGTAGTTGAAGACGGAATTGAGTCGACTCAGCAAGCCGCAGAAGCGTGGCTGGCACAGCCAGATCAGGCGGTGAAAGATTATCTGCAAAACCTGTCGGCGGAACGGATTGCCCGTCTGATGCCGCGAGCCGGTATTCGGATGAGTGTTTTCCCACATCTGTATCTGGACGGAACGGTTCTGCCGAGACAGGGATTCGACACGCAGCGTTATAACGAAGTACCAACCATGATGCTGACCGGACACGATGAGTTCTCTTTCTTTGCGTTAGGTGATCCTTATTTCCAACAGCAGGGCGACTGGTCAACCGATCCGGAAATGGTTAATGCATACCGGTTTGTGTTCCGTTATGGCGGTATGCTCTATCGTTCATTTAATGTTGCCGAGTCGGCTCAGAAAATGGCTCCGCATTTCCGGGCTCCGATTTATGCGGGTGAATTCCGTTATGGTTCTGACCCGACTGTCGTTGGCTCACAACTGGACAATCTGGGTTCGTTCCATGGTGTCTTTCTGCCGTTACTTGACGATAAACTGCGCCAGCCATCTTTCGGAGAAGCTTTTGATACTCCTGGAGCCAAAGCGTTGGGTACTCTGTTTAAACGTCATCTGGGAGCCTTTATCCGTACCGGTCATGCCAGCTTTACCAGCCCTGTGAGATGGAATCCTTGGAATCTGAAACGCGAAGAGCTGGGTCAGTCGATTTATATCATGGATGCAAATCACAATAGTGCGATTGCATATCGGAGTGAGCCAACCTTCACTGTAGAAAATGTTATTACAATGATCGAAAATGACCATACAATATCTGAGGATATTAAAGTACACTTGCTGCAAAATGTTTTAAACGGACGCTGGTTCAGTCAGGAACTGGATGAGTATTTCGGGACACCTACATTATGGGAAAAGTGATTTTTCGCATCTGACAGAATGAGTCCTGCACTTGACGCCGGACTTGATAAGAGATATTAAGCAGGTAGTTTTAATTCATATGCATTAAAATATTGTCCGCAACCGCTGCTGGTCGATTGTCGTTCTTTGAACGTTCCCCCCAATGACATGGCAGCGTGTTGCGGACAAACCTTAAATCTATATTAGACTATATACTCTAAATTGGGGTGTGTCCTCTGATGATTATGGTTGTTGTTTCATAGTTATTCAAACCAATGCCGGGTCCGATTGGCAAAAGCGACCAGTGACAGCATCACCGGCACTTCCACCAAAACACCCACAACGGTTGCCAGCGCAGCACCGGAGTGCAGACCAAACAGAGAAATCGCCACGGCGACAGCCAGTTCAAAAAAGTTTGATGTGCCGATCATACAGGCTGGTGCAGCAACGTTGTGCGGCAGTCTCAGCCGCTTCGCCAGATAGTAAGCAATCGCAAAAATACCGTAGGTTTGCAGCAGCAACGGAATCGCAATCAGAACAATGATCTGAGGTTTTTCCAGAATCACCTGAGCCTGAAAACCGAACAGTAGCACGACGGTTGCCAGCAGCCCCATGATCGACCAGGGTTTGAGCCGGTTGATAAACTGATTGAGATGGGAATGATCATCTTTTCTGTCCAGATGCTGGCGGGTCAGCACACCGGCAACCAAAGGTATTACGACATACAGAACGACGGAAAGCAGCAGGGTTTCCCATGGCACTGCAATGTCTGACACGCCCAGCAGAAACGCAGCAATCGGCGCAAAGGCGAAGATCATAATAATATCGTTGACCGACACCTGAACCAGTGTGTAATTGGCATCACCTTTGGTCAGCTGACTCCAGACGAATACCATCGCCGTACACGGCGCAACACCCAGCAGAATCATCCCGGCAATATATTCGGAAGCCGATTGCGGATCGACCCAGTCAGCAAAGATGAGTTTGAAAAACAGCCAGCCAAGCAGCGCCATTGTAAATGGTTTGATCAGCCAGTTGATGACAACTGTCAGCAGTAAGCCTTTCGGTTTTTTACCGACATCTTTCAGCGATGAAAAATCAATCTGAATCATCATCGGATAGATCATCAGCCAGATCAGCGCTGCAATCACCAGATTCACATGGGCGTATTCAAATGCAGCGACCAGTGAAAACAGATCCGGTAAAAAATTACCCATAACAATACCGAGAATGATCGCCAGAGCGACCCAGACCGACAGATAACGTTCAAACAGTCCCATATTATTTTCTCCGGGCTCCGAGTTGAGCCAGTTCTGCTGCAAAGGCAGCTTTATCTGAGATATCGACATCCAGCGTGAGCAGTTTTTCTACCCGGCTCTGGATTTCCGCAATAGTTTGCCGGAATGCCTGTGCAACTTCAGTTTCGCTGCCCTGTAATTTGGAAGGATCAGCCAGTCCCCAGTGAATTTGCAGGCTCTTGCCGAAGTAGACCGGACAGGTTTCTCCGGCAGCAGAATCACAGACGGTGATGACCAGATCCGGTTCGAAGGATTCAAATTCATCCCAGGACTGACTTTGCAGTCCGTCGGTGGCAATCCCGGCTTCCTGTAAGTATCGGACTGAAAGTGGGTGAACTTCGCCGACCGGCTGGCTGCCTGCGCTGCGGGCAATCAGCTTGTCACCGCCGAGATGGTTGGTGATTGCTTCCGACAAAATACTGCGACAGCGGTTATGTGTGCAGATATAAAGAATTTTCATGAAAGTTCCTTAGTTATGAACCCGAACAGCCATCACTTTCACAGGAGAGTGTGTCCAGATGCCGGGATTCTTTGGCAATATAAGCGGATTGATGTTGCAGAGTCTGATGTAAAACATCCCGTGCCCATTGCGGTAATGTAGGATGAAGGCGGTAGTAGACCCATTTTCCCCGTCGCTCATCGGCCACGATATTACATTTACGCAATTCGGCCAGATGGCGTGAGATTTTCGGCTGACTCAGGTTCAGGGCACCGATTAAGTTACATACGCAGAGTTCTTCCCGCTGGGCAATTAAGAGCAGGGACTTGAGGCGAGTCTCTTCAGCGAGACATTTATAAAACTGTAATGGGTTCATAGCTAACACATCTGAAATTTCATATATGTCGAAAATCATATATATGAAATTCCGAATGTCAATAAATTCCTGTTCATTCCCTAATGAGAAGGCAGTCACTTTTAATGCATGCTGTCAGGATGAGTATGTGTTTCTGTGGCTAAGTGATGGTAAGATGCCGGACCATCATTCATTCTCATTTGTATTCGTTATTTTGTTCAGAAGCAGTTGTGGTGATTTTATCTGTCGTTCCGGACTAAAGCCTAAGTGGATGCCGTCAATGGCATGGCTTGGGCTGTTTGCGATGCTGATGATTTACGTCGCGCCGCTAGTGTCTCAGTCGATGATGAGTGGTGCAGGGCATCATAGCCAGATGTCTCATCACCATTCGGCATCACCAGCTAAGCCAAACCATCAGACACTGTCGTTACACCATGAATGGTGCGGTTACTGTTCACTATTGCTGCATATTAGTGCTATCGAATTCGAATCCCTGAAACTGACGGGTTATCGCGTTGTTCTGGCATGGGTAACGACTACAATTCAGCCACTTCTGTTTCAGTCCGGCGATTACAGAACTCAGCTTCCCCGAGCCCCGCCTGTAACGCTGGTGTGAATATTTGATTATCCATTCATAAATATAATTACCCGGATAGCAATATGTCGGGTGATAGCGTATGACCATGTTGAAATGGTTACGGAACACGATTACTAAAATTGCCGGTTAAGGTCGATGAAACCTGAATTCCGGTACAGAGAATTATAATGAAAACTCAGTCTTCAAGCTCTCCGTTTACAAAAAATCAGTCTGCAAGACCTCAGCCTTCAAATGATGCTGCGACAGGTTTGCTGGCTTTTATTACCCGGCTGCATTTCTATGTGGGATTGTTTGTCGGTCCGTTTATTTTTATTGCCGCGCTCACTGGTACTTTATATGTGCTGACACCGAAAGTGGAACAGCAGTTGTACCAGCAGGAACTGACAACACCGAGCCGGGGAACATTTCACCCGCTGGCGGAACAGATCCGGGCAGCGCGGGAAAGTCTGCCACAGGACTTACAGCTGAAAGCCGTGCGTCCTTCCGTCGGGCAAGGATACACCACGCGGGTGATGTTTATTGATCCCGATTTGTATGGCTATGAATCTCAGACCGTGTTTGTCGACCCTGTAACTTTGGATGTACGCGGCAAACTTGCCAGCTATGGCACCAGTGGGATTTTACCGCTGCGAATTAAACTCGATTATCTGCATCAGAATCTGTTACTGGGAAGCTGGGGGCGCTATTACAGTGAACTGGCAGCTTCATGGCTGTGGATTGCAGCCGCAGGTGGTCTGGTTTTATGGTGGACGTCGCGACGTCGTTATCAACGGGCTAATCAGCGTAATGATTTTATCAGACAGCGCCGCCGTCACGTGCAGGCCGGGCTGGTGATTGTGCTGGGAATCTTTTTTATCTCAGCAACCGGACTAACCTGGTCAAAATGGGCTGGGAGCAATATTGCCGAGTGGCGCCGGGCGATTGGCTGGGTGACGCCGTCGGTCTCAAGAGATTTGCCGGGTGTCGGTTTATCTGCTGATTCCGGTGGTGAAGATCACAGCCACGCACATGCGGCGCATCAGCCGGAACCGTTACAGACACTTTCTCCAAATCGATTGTCTGATACGCAGTTTGATGAGGTTTTACTGACAGCCCGGAATGCAGGAATCGATGCGGCGAAGCTGGAAATTGTCCCGTCGAAATCTGCTGACAAAGCATGGCTGGTTCGTGAAATCGATCGGTCATGGCCGACTCAGGTCGATAGTGTGGCAGTCGACGCGCGGCGGATGGTGGTCACCAGCCGGGCTGATTTTGCCGATTTCCCACTGATTGCGAAGCTGATCCGCTGGGGAATCGACGCCCATATGGGCGTGTTGTTCGGTCTGCCGAATCAGTTATTGCTGGGAGCGTTTGGTCTGACGTTATGTATGATGGTCGTCTGGGGTTACCGGATGTGGTGGAAACGCCGTCCGCCAGCCGGAGCGCCGGTTCGGACACTGCTGCAAACCTGGCTGGCGATGCCATCATTTTATCGTGGTGTGACAGTTGTCGTTGCAGTTCTGCTGGGGCTCGGAATGCCGGTGATGGGAATCAGCCTGCTGTTTTTCATTGGGGTCGATACATTACGCTGGTGGCGTGCAAAGCAGATGCGACGGGCCAGTGCTGTTTCACTTTAATCTTTTTTAATCGATTAAATACACGCTAATAGTTTCAGGATGAGCTCGTCTGGCGGGAGCATCCTGAGGCTGTCCGGGATACAAATACAGTTCGTGGAAATTTATTGCATATCGGTAATACTTGTTGAGAGGTCACCACACTCCGATAAGGATGATATATGGAAATGATCGCCGAAGAACTGCCGGGCCTTGATGCCCGGACACTCGCCCAGATTTTTGAACATATCGAAACCGCCACCGTGGTGGCGACTATCGAACGTAAGATTGTCTGTATGAATGCTGCGGCCCGCAGCCTTTTCCGCTATTCAGCCGAAGAAATATATCTTCAGAGTACGGAAGTGCTCTATGCAGATAAAGCCGATTTTATCGCGCTGGGCAAACAGCGTTTTCACGCGGATGCTAACTGTACTGAGGAACCTTATGTGGTCAGTTATGTCAGTGCCGCAGGAGATGTATTTCAGGGACAGACTTCGGGCGGGCCGATTAAAAGCTCACAGGGTGACACGCTGTTCTTTGTGGCGATGATTCAGGATGAGTCAGCCCGGATTGCTGCTGAAGAAACACTGAACCGGCTTCACTCGATTACATCATCCAGACAATTAACTTTTAAAGAACGCATTCAGGCCATTTTAGAATTGGGTACGGTGCATTTCGGTCTGCCGATCGGTATCTTCAGCCAGATTTCAGGAGATCAGTATGTGATTCAGCAGGCTGTTCATCCCGATGATGCGCTGGAAGAGGGAATGAAGTTTGATCTGGGGATTACTTACTGTAGTCATGTTTATCAGGCTGATGATGTGCAGGGTTTTTCCCATGTATCAGAGAGTGCGATTGCGACGCATCCCTGTTTTGAAAATTTTGGTCTGGAAGCCTACCTTGGCGCACCGGTTTTTGTTGACGGTGAGCGCTACGGCACACTGAACTTCTCCAGTGTCTGCCCGACGCGGGCATTTATCCGGCAGGACATTGAAATTATCCGCCTGCTGGCTGAATGGGTCGGACATGAAGTGGCTCGTGAACATGATTTACAGGCGCTGGAAAGGGCTCACTACCAGATGGAAGAGTTGGCAAATACGGATAAGCTGACTGGTCTTGCCAACCGGAACTGTATTGAAAAGGCATTACAGGATCAGTTGGTGTATGCCACGAAATATCAGCGAAGTATGGTGGTGGCTGTACTTGATTTCGACCATTTCAAAACGATTAATGATCGCTTCGGGCATCAGGCCGGAGATGAAGTTCTGAGATGTTTTGGTCAACTGGTCTCAAGATTGGGCAGAAAAGGTGATTTTTATGGTCGTTGGGGTGGGGAAGAGTTTATTGCTCTTTTTCCGGATACGGATATGTCAGGCGTTTTTATTGCACTGGAACGTCTGATGGATAATGTCAGGGTGGCTGAACCGATAGATCATTATGATGGCCTGAAGCTGAGCCTGAGTATTGGTGTGACATCGCTGCGGGATGGTGATGATCCGGAATCGATTGTCCGGCGGGCTGATCGGTTACTTTATCAGGCAAAAGCGTCTGGACGGGATCAGATTCAGCACGATTGAGAGCTGAGGTGTTTACTCAGACAGTGTCATTTTGACAGAAACAGCGTCTGGTTTTCTTTTCTGAGTCGGGCGTCTCTGGGCGTCATGTTGAACACTTGCTTGAACTTGGTCGAGAAGTAGTTGCTGTCCTGATAACCGACCTGAAACGCAATATCGGTAATCGGGCGATCAGTGTACAGGAGCTGGGAAAGTGCTTTGCTGGCACGAATATAATGAATGTACTGGTTATAGTTCATTCCGGTCAGGTGCTTAATGCTCTTGGTTAACTGTCTGGGAGAGAGTTGCGCCATCTCAGCGACGGATTCCAGCTCCATCAATTCTGCATAATTGTTGTTGATATGCGCCAGCGCTGAAATAACCTTATCGTCACTGTTGAGCATATCGACCGGCTGAATTTTTCCGCGCCATAGTTCAATAATCAACTGCTGAAACAGGGATTGGGTGAGGATGCGGGATTCTTCGGAGTCGGTATGGGATTCTATATGCAGTCGCTCAACCAACTGGTGAATCCGCTCTGCCGCATTTTCGTTGATAAACCAGCCGTGATTTTCATCAGCAGGTGACGGCATGTATTTGCTCAGGGTTGAGCTGAGTGACAGCCTGCTTTTATCGAAGAGAACATTACTCAGATAGAGCTTGTCGACGTTCTCAAACAAATGCCGGTCTTCTCTTTTCACAAAACAGACGTAATTTTTGCTGAGGTTCATCGGAATGTCATTCATGACATGAATACCGTTACCACTGGAAACAATGATGATTTCTTCAAATGAATGTGCATGCTCCGGGAAAGGTTCCTGTGGAGAGCGCAGCTCCGTTGCCACCGGGCTTTGGGAGTCGATAAAAAATTCATTGGAGTTGAGATAAATCATGATGTCTCTCCGGTTCAGCATCCCACATGATAAACGCAATACCTCGTTTTTTCTCTGCTGTAGCCCACAGATTCTACACCGAATCACCCAATCGAAAAAGTGTGAAGACGATGCAGCCCACCTTCATAAAGTGACGCTGTTGTACAAAACGCGTGCTAATTTTCCAAGGTTTATTGTGCATTATGTTTTTATGCTTGAAAAGCATAGATCTTGAGTGCAGTGATTCGTGCTGTACATGTACTGATTGAATAAAATCGAAGCGCGCGGGAACAGTCGACTTCGTGAATAAAAACAAATAATTATACCCAAGTAACCTCAAGGTGCAGAGTTCAGATTGCCTCGTTGAAACTACATCCTAAGGTCATTTGGGTATACCAATAACAAGGAGACATCATGTCTACTACGATTACCTCTACAACCGAAGAAACAAAGGTTCAACTGAACGAATATGAACAGGAGCGGGTGCCCAGACACCGATGGCTCGGGCCGCGGCATTTCCTTGGCACTTACTCTGGTGAACACGTTGCGGGAACGGAATTTGTTATCGGCGCTGCTTTTGTCGCCTGGGGTGCAACCACACAGGACATTCTGTTCGGATTGCTGCTGGGGAATTTCATGGCAGTGATGACCTGGGCACTGATTACGGCTCCGATTGCGACGCAGTCACGTTTGACCGTTTATGAATATCTGAGAAGAATTGCCGGCCCCGGCTTTAACAAAGTGTATAACGTCGTTAATGCGGTGCTGTTCTGTGCGCTGGGCGGCTCGATGATTACCGTTTCTGCCTCGGCAGTGCGTATTTTATTTGATATTCCTGCCCAGACTCACTGGTATCCGGACAGCAGTGCCTTTGTGGCGGTTGCGCTGGCTGTTGGTGCGATTGTAGTTGCGATTGCTGTGCTGGGATTCAAGAAGTGTGCGCAGTTTGCGACAGTTTGCTCGCCATGGTTGCTGGTGATTTTTATTACCGGCGGTATGGTCTGCTTGCCGGTACTGAGTAATCTGGGCAATGGTGAAGCATTTGCCGGAATCAGCCAGTTTACCGAACTTGCGGATAAATATATCTGGACTGGTCAGACTCCGGATGGTTCACCGTCAATGACCTTCTGGCAGATTGCTGCTTTTGCCTGGGTTTGTAATCTGGCGATGCATGGTTCTCTGGGTGATATGGCGATATTGCGTTTCGCCAAAAGTCCTAAATATGGTTACTTCTCTGCTTTCGGGATGTTCTTCGGTCACTATCTGGCCTGGATTTGCGCCGGGATCATGGGAGCCGGAGCAATGCTGGTGATGAATACCAGTATGTCAAATCTGGATGCTGGCGGAATTGCTTACGCGGCATTGGGTGCTACCGGTATTATTGCGGTGATTATTGCCGGATGGACGACATCAAATCCAACTATTTACCGGGCCGGTCTGGCCATTCAGAGTATCTTCCCGAATAAATCCCGCGCTTATATCACTACTATTATCGGAATTGTCACAGCGATTATTGCCTGCTTCCCGTTTGTATTTACCCGTTTGCTGGATTTTGTTGGTTATATGGGGCTGTTGCTGGCACCGGTCGGCGCGATTGTTGTTTCCGAGCACTGGATCTTTAAGAAAATCGGCCTGACACCGCTGTGGTCGAAATATCAGGGCAACAACCTGAACATGGCAGCATTGTATACCTGGATCTGTGGGGTGGTTTTTGCGATTAGCTGTGAACAGCTGGGCATTCTGCACCTGTTCTTCTTATTTGTGCCGACTTATCTGCTGTCGATCGCGCTCTACATCACCTTCGCCAGAATGATGGGAG
This sequence comes from Vibrio mangrovi, assembly GCF_024346955.1. Taxonomy (NCBI): domain Bacteria; kingdom Pseudomonadati; phylum Pseudomonadota; class Gammaproteobacteria; order Vibrionales; family Vibrionaceae; genus Vibrio; species Vibrio mangrovi. Next base: position 1,233,348 of record NZ_AP024883.1, read on the forward strand.
CGGGCAAACAATATACAGCGGAAATTCAGGCCTATGAGGAAGAACTGAGTCAGGAAGCTGCCCGTCATGCGCAGGAAGCCAAGCTGGAAGAGAGTGTTGTCGAAGAGAAAGCTGATAAGGCCAGTCTGACAGAAAAAATTTCCGGAGCCGTTGCGCTGGCTTCACTGGCAGCAATTCTGATTGCAGCTTCAAAGGTATGGTTTGGTGGTGCTGAATATGCATTGGCATTCCAGACATTCAAAGATTTCGCCATCTATCCGACCCTGATTTACTTTGTTTCCGCGACATTGTGGATCACTCAGCGGGATAAATAAGAGGAGGCATCCATTGAGCCACATAATTCGCAAAGGTTTTGTCATGCAGTTGAATGAAGGTTGTAAGGCCGAATATCAGAAACGGCATGATGAAATATGGCCAGAGCTGGTCGATGTGCTGAAAACGCACGGCGGGCAGAATTACTCGATCTTTTATCATGAGCAGACGAACCAGTTATTTGGTTACGTTGAAATTCAGGATGAAGAACGTTGGCAGCAGGTTGCCCAGACGGAGGCCTGCCAGAAATGGTGGGCATATATGCAAGACATTATGGCAACCCATCCGGATAACTCACCACAGTCGCTGGAACTCGAATCGGTCTTTTATTTACCGTAAAGAACAGTGGTTGTAACGACGGGTTATTGCAAAGAAAATAGCCGTACGCTGATATAAAAATATTCAACAGATGTATTTCTATGACCGGAGCCCTGCATTATGCAGGGCTTTGTTTATTGGTGGTGTGTGAGCTTTTTAAGCTATTCCAGTCAGAAGACACAAGGTTGTATATATGGTGGCATCCGGCCGTTATATCCGGATACAAATCAAGGTGCATATCTCAGCAGCGGCGATGGTTTTACTGCAATATAAAAAATTTGAGTTGTGGCAGGATTTTCTTGAAAAAAACGCGTCAATTCGTTTTTTCGCCGCAGATATTTGAAGTTATTTTCCAGAGGAAAAAGGTTTAATACTTCCAAAGAATAAGGGGTGTTAAGCACAATATGAAAGCTGTAATTGCAATAGATCTTGGTGCGTCCAGCGGACGCGTTATGGTCGGTTATCTGGAAAGTGGCAAGATTCGCCTTGAAGAATTTCATCGCTTCCCGAATCAGCAGGTGATGCACGGTAACGAATCCTGCTGGGATCTCTACGCTATTCTGGAAGAGATTAAAGTTGGGATTAACAAAGTTGTTGCGACTGGTGTGGAAGTCTGTTCTCTGGGCATTGATACCTGGGGTGTGGATTTCGTTCTGCTGGATCAGTATGGCAAGCATCTGGGTGAATTTGTCAGTTACCGTGATGCCCGGACTGAAGGTGTGCTCGAGACCTTGTTGCAGGACAACCAGATGAGCCGGGAAGATATTTACAATATTACCGGTATTCAGTTCCTGCCGTTTAATACGATTTATCAGCTCAAAGCAATTCGGGATCAACAGCCCGAATGGTACAACGAAATTGATACCCTGCTGTTTGTGCCGGACTATCTCAATTACAAATTATGTGGCGTGAAGCATTGTGAATACACCAATGCATCGACCAGCCAGTTGCTGAACTGCCGGGAAAAAAACTGGAATCCACAGTTGGTTGAGGCTTGTGGCGCAAAAATGGACTGGCTTCTGCCTCCACAAATGCCGAACCGGATTATCGGTCAGTATCAGTTGGGTGACATTCACATTCCGGTCTGTTCTGTTGCCAGCCACGACACGGCTTCAGCGGTTGCTGCCACACCGATTGCCCATGATGAAATGGCTTATCTGAGTTCCGGAACCTGGTCGTTGATTGGTATTGAAAGCATGGAACCTTATACCGGTGAACTGGCTTACCACTACAACCTGACCAATGAAGGCGGTGTTGATGGCCGCTACCGGGTGCTGAAAAATATTATGGGGCTGTGGCTGATTCAGCGTATCAAGGCCGAGAACCCTTCCTTGACGTTCCCGGACATTGCGATGCTGGCCCGTCAGGCCGAACCATTCAAATATATCGTTAATCCGAATGACAATGATTTCTTAAATCCGTCTTCGATGACGCAGGCAATTAAACAATGGTTTAAGAAACGGGATCTTCCTGCTCCGGAAAGCCTGTCTGAGGTTGTGCGTTGTATCTACGACAGCCTGACGCTTGCGTATGCTGATGCGCTTGAACAGATCGCCGAAGTCTCGGGGAAAAATATCCGGGAACTGCGGATTGTCGGTGGCGGCATTCAGGACCGCTTCTTAAATCAATTATGTGCAGATGTTTGCGAAATTAAGGTTTCAACCGAACCGACAGAAGCTTCTGCGCTGGGTAATGTCGTCAATCAGTTGATTGCATCCGACATCATTACTTCTCTGGGTGAAGCCAGACAAATTATCGATGCGTCTTCCGACGTCCATGACTACACACCAAACCACATTGACGGATTAGAACAGATCAAATCCCGTTATCAACAGATGACAAGATAGGTAATTAAAAATGAGTAAAGAACAGGTAATTTCAGCATATCAACAGGCGAAACAAGTCTTTGAAAAGTATGGTGTCGACACGGAAAAGGCACTGGAAACATTAAAGAGCGTTCCTATTTCTATCCATTGCTGGCAAGGCGATGATGTTAAAGGTTTTGAGTCTCCGGATGTGGCTTTGACCGGCGGTATTCAGACAACAGGAAACTATCCCGGTGCAGCAAGAACACCAACTGAACTGCGTGCCGATATGGAAAAAGCACTGTCTCTGATCCCAGGGAAGAAGCGCGTCAACCTGCACGCTATTTATCTGGATACTGATGAAAGTGTTGAACGCGATCAGATCAAACCTGAACACTTTGCCCGTTGGGTTGAGTGGGCGAAAGCACAAGATCTCGGACTGGACTTTAACCCGACATTTTTCTCTCATCCAAAATCAGATGACGGTCTGACACTGTCTCACCCGGATGAAGAAATCCGTGAATTCTGGATCAACCACCTGAAAGCCAGTCGTAAAGTGTCTGAATACTTTGGCCGTGAGTTGGGTTCTCCTTCTTTCATGAACATCTGGATTCCTGATGGAATGAAAGATCAGCCGGTTGACCGTTTAGGGCCTCGTCAGCGTCTGGCTGATTCTCTGGACAAAGGTCTGGCTGAGAAAATCGATACTGCGTATCACGTTGACGCAGTAGAAAGTAAGTTATTTGGTATCGGGGCTGAAGCCTATACCGTGGGTAGCAACGAATTCTATCTTGCTTATGCATCGACTCGTGGAACGGCACTGTGTCTTGATGCCGGGCATTTCCATCCGACAGAAGTGATCAGCGATAAGATCAGTGCCTGTTCTCTGTTTGTGAAAAACCTGCAATTGCACGTTACCCGTCCGATTCGCTGGGACTCAGACCACGTTGTTGCATTCGATGATGAAACTCAGGCAATCATGCGTGAGATTGTCCGTAACGAATTGCTGGATCGCGTGGCGATTGGTCTGGATTTCTTCGATGCGTCAATCAACCGGATTGCAGCATGGGTAATTGGTACTCGTAATGCACAGAAAGCATTGCTGAAAGCGTTGCTGGAACCAACGGCTCAATTGAAAGCCGCAGAAGCTTCTTTTGACTACACCACTCGTCTTGGCCTGATGGAAGAAGCCCATTCACTGCCTTGGAGTGCTGTATGGGATTACTACTGCCAGCAAAATGATGTGGCTGTGGGCTTTGACTGGATTAAAGATGTGAAAGATTACGAAGCGACCATTCTGGAAGTTCGTTAATCATCCCCGTTTCACAGACGGATCAGTGAGGCAGCCGTATGGCTGGCTTGCTGATTCGGTGAGTTAAGCTCCTGAGTGTAGCCACTGTTTAAGTAAAGAGCTTTGTGTTAAGCGCTTTCTGAGTGAAGAGATTAGAAAAGGTTTATTGATATGATTCAGTTAAATGATGCAGTAAAAGAAGAAATAGAAAAAGTCAGGGAAGTTTCCCAGTATTTGTGGCAAAGAGAATGGGCCGAGCGTAATGGCGGCAACATTTCTGTCGACTTGACCGATATTTTCGGTGAGGTCGGTGAAGTTTCAGCACCGGAAAAGAAACTTCCGCTACAACTGCCTGAAGAATGTGCGGGCCATATCTATTATGTGAAAGGTACAGGACAACGTATCCGTGAATTGAGAGATCCGGAATATGCGGGCTGTATTCTTCGTATTAATGGCAAGGCGAACGGCTACCAGATCCTCTGGGGTGGTAAAGCAAGCGAAGATTTCGCACCGACCTCCGAATTTATCAGCCATGTGAAAATCCTGGTTGCAAAAGAAAAAGCCGGATCGGATCACCGCTCTGTCGTTCATACCCACCCGCTGGAATTAATCGCTCTTTCCCACCACCCGGATGTTGCAAAAAGCAGTGAATTGTTTACCTACACATGCTGGAAGATGTTGCCGGAAGTCCGTGCCTTCGTTCCACGTGGTATTGGTGTAATTCCGTACTGCCTGCCTTCTTCAGAAGAACTGGCAGACGGTACAACCGCATCTTTGCTGGTGAATGATGTTGCTATCTGGGAAAAACATGGTGCGACAGCCTCCGGAGCCGATGCGTTACAGGCGTTCGACTACATTGATGTAGCCAACAAAGGTGCCAAACTGTACCTCATGTGTACGTCTGCCGGTTACGAGCCCGAGGGTGTCTCTAAAGAAAATATGGATATTCTGAAACAAGAATTTAATTTATAGAGGTAACTAAATTATGGGTGTATTCAAACTCGCTTTTCCCAAAATCAACTTATCGGGTGAGGGTGCTATTGGCGCGTTGATTGATCGTCTGAAGGAAGAACACGGTAATGACAGCGGATTGCTGATCTGCGATCCGGCTCTGGTTGAGCTGGGCCTTGCAGCTCAGTTAATCGAGAGTGATCTGAACCTGACACTGTTCAAAGACGTTCGTCCGAATCCGGACACCAACACGGTCAATAATGCTTACGATCAGTATGTCAGCTCCGGCGCTAGTTATATTATCGGTTTCGGTGGCGGCAGCTCGATCGATACGGCCAAAGCTATCAGAATTCTGTCTGCCAATGATGGCCCGATTGCCGCTTATAACGGTGTTGAAAAGGTAAAAGTGATTGGTGCACCTCTTTATGCAATCAACACAACTGCCGGTACAGCCGCAGAAGTAACCAGTAATGCGGTGATTACCGATACGGCTACACATGTGAAACATGTCATTATTTCAGACAAAATCATCCCGGATATTTCTGTGAATGATCCGAGCGTCATGCTGGGTATTCCGAAATCCGTGACTGCGGCAACCGGGATTGATGCGTTGACGCATGCGCTGGAATCGTATGTTTCAGTCGGAGCACATCAATTGACGGATTATGTTTCGCTGGAGTCGATCCGCATGATTGCTGAAAACCTGCCAAAAGCTGTTGATGACGGTTCTGACATCAAAGCGCGTGAAATGATGGCTTATGGTCAGTTTGTCGCTGGTTTATCGTTTAACAGTGCTGGTCTGGGAATGGTGCATGCGATGGCTCACCCGGCTGGTGCACATAAAGATTTACCACACGGTGTGTGTAATGCGATTCTGTTACCGATTGTTTCTGAGTTTAACCGTCCTTACAGAACGGAAAAATTTGCCAAAGTAGCTGAAGCTCTGGGTGTTGATACTTCAGGTATGAGTATTGAAGAAGCGAGTTTTGCCGCGATTGATGCATTAAATGCGTTGAATCGCCGGGTTGGCATTCCTGCCGGTTTTGGCGAGCTGGGTGTAACTGAAGCCGATACACAGAGCTGGATCGAAGATGCGCTAGCGGACCCATGTGCCGGAGGCAATCCTCATCCAATGACTCACGAAGATGTTGCTGCACTGTATCGCCGTGCTTTGTAAGTCTTAACTTAGCTTTATAGATTTCGACACAAAAATTTAAACACTGCCTGCATCCCAATCTCGTATCCGTCCGGATATAAGGTTGGGATGTATTTCTTTTATCTCCTCTGAATATTTCCTTTATTTTCAAGTCAGTCACAGAAGTTTTTCACGAAAAAGGGTTGAATCACAGAGGTCGTGTTCCGATCGGGGGGAATCTTTTTGTGAACACGTTTAATTGATGAAGGACAAGAGAATGAAGCAGAAAAAGTTGTTCATGTTGTTCAGTGCTCTGATTGCTCTGGTGGGAATGGATACTGCGCTCGCCAGTGAGGCGAAGTTTGAACGGTTTAGTTATCATGGTGAGTCAGATATTCAGGCAAATGCCCATCAGTATGTGAACCCGGTGATGCCGGGATTTTATCCGGATCCGTCAGTGACCCGGGTGGGCGATGACTACTATCTTGTAAATTCCAGCTTTGGTTATTTCCCCGGTTTGCCGATCTTCCATTCAAAGGATTTAGTGTCCTGGCAGCAGATTGGCAATGCGTTCGACCGTTACGAACAGTTCAATTTTGCTAATGTCGGAACATCCCGGGGAATCTTTGCACCGGATATTTCTTATCATGACGGGCTGTTTTATCTCACCAGTACTTGTGTTGAGTGCAGTGAGCATTTTTTAGATAACTTTGTGATGACGGCCAAAGAGCCTCAGGGTCCGTGGTCTGAGCCGGTTTCTCTGGGATTTGGCGGGATTGACCCATCGATATTCTGGGATGATGACGGAAAAGCATACATCGTTCATAACGATGATCCTCAGGGCGGGTCGCTATATGACGGACATAAAGCTATCTGGCTACAACAGTTTGACCCTCAGTCGATGAAAATGGTGGGCGAGAGAACGCAGGTTATCAATGGTGGCGTGGATCTGAAACAACAACCGTTCTGGATTGAAGGGCCGCATATTTTTAAAAAAGACGGGCAGTATTATCTGACGGCTGCTGAAGGAGGCACTGAAAGTAACCATTCTCAGGTGATCTTCCGGGCAAATAGTATTAAAGGACCTTATCTGCCTTACGCACACAATCCTATTCTGACCCAGCGGACACTTAAAAAAGACAGAAAGAATCCGGTTGCCAATGCCGGTCATGCGGATCTCGTGCAAACACAATCCGGTGACTGGTGGTCAGTATTTCTGGCGGTTCGTCCTTATGATCAGACGGGAGATTTCAGCACCGGCCGGGAAACCTTTCTACTGCCGGTGACCTGGAAAGATGGCTGGCCGGTAATTTTAGAGCCCGGAAAACCAGTGCCTCTTGTTGTCTCACGACCTGAAATACACCCATCCGGTCAGGCTATTCAGGGCTCTCTGAAATATAGTGATGAGTTTAATGAAGACCAACTGAGCTTACGCTGGATTTCATTACGCAATACCAAAGCACCTTTGTACCGGCTTGAACAGGGAGCATTGATGTTCCGGTCCGGAGGGCGGATTGGCAATCAGAAAGAAGTTCCGGCCTTTGTCGGTGTACGGCAGCAGCACAATCAGGCTACGGTGAGTACGACACTGGCGTTTTCGCCGCAACATAACGGTGATCAGGCAGGGCTTGTCGCGCTTCAGAGTGATCAGTCTTTTCTGTTTTATGGAATTGAAAAACGGCACGGTAAAAATATCTTAGCAGTATTCAGCCGGGAACAGTCTGCAGAAGACCGGTTGATCCGGTCGGTTCCTCTGCCAGCGGAAACTGTTGACTTAACGGTTCACATCAACGGAGGAAAGATGACGTTTGACTACCGTGTGAACGGGCAAAGCAAAATACTCCTGGCTGATTTTGATACCCGTTTTCTCAGCACGACAAAAGCCGGGGGTTTTGTTGGTACTGTGATTGGTTTGTATGCTTACCAGAAATAGTGTTACCAGAAATAGTAGTTACCGGCAGCAATAATCCGGGATCACGGCAATACGGATTCTTCATGTCCGTTACCGACGGAAATGGACTGGGATATTGTTGATCCCGGTTCTTTTCCCGGACATTCAAAAAAGATTTTGTGTTTACATTGCTGACAGATGGACTGATTCAGTTGAGGTACGATCTGCTGAATCGCCATCTGTTTTGCCGGATACAGATTCTCTTCTCCGACCGTCTCCATTAAATGGTATTCACGACATTGTTTCAGTTTCCACTGTGAGCGCATCACAAAAGCAATATGACCGCCGCTATGAAGGTGGCGGCTGATGATGTCCTTGAGATAATGTGCGCCGTGAATGTCCAGATCCGAAATGCCATTGCCGTTGAAAATCCAGAATGGTTTGGTACCTTCTCTGGCCATAATAGCCGTCAGTTTCTGGTCAATATGTTCAACCGAGCCGAAGAACAGTGGTCCGTCAATACTGATGAAATGAATCTGTGGGCAGGTGTTCAGGTCAAAGCGATGGGCATTGTGGAAAAATGTTCCCTGAGAACTTTGCAGTGGTGCGATTGTTTTGACAACCGGCTCCATCGTCCGTTTCAGAAACAGACAGATCGAGAGTCCGACGCCGACGTAGAGGCCGAATTCCATACTAACTAGCAAGGTGCCGAGCAGGGTCGCGATTAAAATGACTATCTCTTTTCTGCTCGAATGTAAGTAGCGCCTTATTTCTTCAAAGGCGATCAGTTTCCAGCCGACGAGAATAATGACGCTGGCAATTGCGGCAATGGGTAAGTGAGCAAATAATGGTGCCATGAGTGGCAGCAGTATCAGGAGAAACAGAGACATCAGCACCACGGCAAGTGGTGTTTTCGCTCCGGTTTCAACATTAATGCCACTGCGGGTAAACGATCCTGAACTCATATAGGACGAGAAGAAACTGCCGATAAAATTGGACATTCCCTGACCGATAAATTCCCGGTTTACATCGATTTTCTGATCGGTCTTCAGGCTGATGGCTTTGGCGATTGATGCAGCTTCCAGTAAACCGACGAGTGCGATGGCGATTGCACTGGGCATAATCTGCTCGATAAGTTCAGGATGAAGCGTCGGCATGCTGAGAGGCGGAACCATCCCGGGCAGTGGGCCGATGGTCAGGATCTCGGCACCATTCTGGCCGAATATATATCCCAGAACGGAGCCTGAGATCAGGGCAATTAAATAGTGTGGTAATGCCGGACTGAACAGCTTACAGATAACCGCGACCGTGATGGTAAAAATGCTGATGAGCGCTGCATACAGACTGGCATGGGAAAGCCGGTCCGGGAATGTATAGAAGTAATCGATCAGACTTTCGGCTCTGGGGAGCTCAATCTGAAGTGCGTGATCGATCTGACTGAAGATAATCAGCAGAGCGGCTCCGGTAATGAAACCGGACATCACCGCATGGGAGACAAAATGGGTGATAATGCCGAACCGGCTGAGTCCCAGAGCGGTCTGTATCACCCCAGCCAGAAATGTCAGGGTAATCACCGCCTGAATATATGCTTCGCTTCCCGCAGAAAAATCATGGTGTAGTGCGCCGAACAACAATGCCGATATAGCCGTTGTCGGGCCGCATACCATGTGCCATGACGAACCGATTAATATCGCAATAATCGGCGCGACAATCGCACAGTAGAAGCCGTATTCAGGCGGCAGACCGGCGATGGTTGCAAAAGCGACTCCCTGAGGAATCGCCAGAGAGGCACCGGTAACTGCGGCGATGACATCCGCCCGGAACGTTTGTGGGGAGACACGCGCGATCCAGGGGAACCAGTAAGAGGTTGTCACGGGATTCTCTCTTATATTTTCAGTGCTTGTTTCATGGCTGGTAACGCATCTTTGCCACTGAAGGTTGTGACACCTTTGAGCCACTGATTCAGGGTTTCAGGATGCTGACGAATCCAGTCACGGGCTGCCTGTTTAGGTTTAATTCCGTCTTTGTTGGTCTGGTTGATCAGTTCATTTTCCATACCGACGGTGAAACTTAAGTTACTGAGAAGTTTGCCGACATTGCTACATTCTTGTGAGTAGCCCGTACGGGTCACTGTCCGGATGGTTGCACTGCCGTAATCGGGACCGAAATATTTGTCGCCGCCGCTGAGGTAACGAATGTCAAAGTTGACATTCATCGGATGCGGTTCCCAGCCGAGAAAAACGATGAACTGATTGCGACGAAAAGCACGATTGACTTCAGAGAGCATTGCCTGTTCTCCGGACTCGACAATTCGCCAGTCTTTCAGACCAAAATCATTGGTTTCAATCATTTTTTTGATATTGTCATTGGCCGGAGAACCGGCAGAAATTCCGTAGATACGTGAACGGAATTGATCGGCAAACCGATTGAGGTCTTTGAAGTCGTGCACTCCGGCATCGTACACATAGTTTGGTACTGCAAGTGTGAATTTTACGCCACTGAGGTTGGTCCGGATAATATCGATATCCTGTTGATATTTCTCAGCGTAATTTTTCTGGGCCGGCATCCAGTTGCCCATGAATACATCAACCTCACCACTTTTCAGACTCTTGAACCCGACTGGTACGCCTAACAGATAAACTTCAGTCTGGTAACCTAATCCTTCCAGCAGGGTTGTTACGACGCCGTTTGTCGCTCCGATATCGCTCCAGCCCGGATCACTTAACGTCACCTTTTTACACTGTTGTGGTTCTGCTGCGTAGCTTGAGAATCCGGATAAAACCAGCGCAATTCCCGCGGTCGTTTTACACCAGTTCTTTAATTTTTGTGTACTCATTGTTCACTCCCTGAAGTTGGAACTATCCGTGTATTGTGATGTGCTGAAGCGACCCGGAGGGCTGCATCAGACTTTTGGGAAACGGGCACGCGCTTCTAAATCGTCCAGATCAATATGATTGCGCATATACATTTCACCGCTGTTAAAGATTGGCTGGTGATCCCAGACCACTCTTTCTCCCTGATTCAGTGCCGCAACAATCAGACGGCGGCGGCGCTGACTCGTAAGCACATCCTGAGTTAACTTTTCGGAATCCCAGCGTTGTGCTGTTTCCTGTCGAAATTGTGCCAGAATTTCAGCATGATTGGCATCATCAGCCAGATTGATCAGCTCCTGCGGGTCATTTTGTAAGTCAAAAAGTTGATCGGGATCGAGCGGGCAGTGAATATATTTGTATGGCCCACGTCTGATCATGTACATCGGTGCCAGAGCTCCCTCGCCGAAATATTCACCAATCACTTCATCGTGAGCTTCGGGTTTACCTTCCAGATGAGGTAACAGACTGCGTCCCTGAATCGGCATTGCGTATGCCTGGGGTTGCCCGCCCGCTGCGAGTTCAGCAAAAGTGGGAAGTAAATCCATGGTTGAAACCGACTGTTTTACCCGTTTGGGAGAGAATTGACCCGGATAGTTAATAATCATCGGTACCCGGACTGACCCTTCAAAGTAAGACATCTTGTACCATAGGTTGCGTTCTCCCAGCATGTCTCCGTGGTCGCCGGAGAAGACGATGATGGTATTTTCCCGGAGTCCGGTCTCATCCAGTGTTTTGAGCAGAGCGCCGATCTGGTCATCGACATAGCTGATCGCACCGTAGTACGCCCGGCGGGCATTGCGGATTTGCTGGTCGGTAATCTCCTGATCATAGTAGGCATAGACATCCTGCAGACGTAGCGAATGAGGGTCCTGCTCTTCTTTACTGATTCTGATTTGAGGCAGTCCGATATCTTCGTCCTGATATCTGTCCCAGTAGGATTGTGGAATAGCATAAGGATCATGCGGATGTGTCATCGAAACCGTTAAGCAGAATGGACGGGATTGCTGACCACGAACATAATCGTAGAGGTAGCGTCTGGCGTGGAAAACGACCTCATCGTCAAAGTCGAGCTGATTGCTGCGAATACAAGGCCCGGCCTGAGTGACAGAAGACATGTTGTGGTACCAGGTCGGGCGGGTTGCCGGATCATCCCAGTTCGGGAACCAGCCATAATCAGCGGGATAGATATCTGTGGTGAGCCGTTTTTCAAAACCGTGTAACTGGTCAGGTCCACAAAAATGCATCTTTCCTGATAGTGCCGTCTGATAGTTCTGATTTCGCAGATAGTGGGCAAACGTTGGGATATCCGCCGGAAAATCCGCTGCATTATCATAAGCACCGATAATACTAGGTAACTGACCGGTCATTAATACATACCGGGATGGTGCACAAAGCGGACTGTTACAGTAAGCCGAGTCAAATACGACGCCATCTTCGGCAATCTTGTCCAGATTCGGGGTTTTAGCTGCCTTATGATTACCATACACCGCCAATGCATTGACTGTCATCTGATCGGCCATGATGAAAAGTATATTCGGTTGCTGAATTGCCATTGATGCTCCTTAACGGTTTGAAGTTACTGAATCAATCCTGTCACCGTTTTTATCGTTGTTTGTGTGGAATAGAATTACCTTGCACGTAAATGACGATTCTGTAAACTCACTGATTATTTATGGCATCCATAAGTTGAACTAATGGTATATAAAAGCGACATCCCTAACTTACAGACGCTGGTGGTCTTCGAGGCTTCGGCTCGTTTATTGAGTTTCACCGCCGCCGCAAGAACACTGAACACCACACAGTCTGCGGTCAGCCAGCAAATGAAGGCATTAGAAAATGAGCTGGGAGTGATGCTTTTCCGGCGAATTTACCGGGGAGTTGAACTGACCGATGAAGGGCAGATGTTGCTGGAAACGACCCAGAGTAGCTTAAATGAAATTCGTGACGTATTACGCAAAATTAAACGGAAGAAAGCGGCCAAACGGATTATTTTCGCCACCGATTTTGCTTTCGCATCGTACTGGCTGATGCCGGTGCTGGCGAAGTTCCGTCAGCAATATCCGGAGATCGATATCCGGATTGAAACATCTCAGCATCATATTGATTTGGTTGATTCCGAGTCTGATATTGCGATCCTGTTCGGTGACGGAAATTATCAGGGTTATCATTCAGAAAAACTGTTATCGGAAGAAGTCTATCCGGTCTATAGTCCCAAATTGTTCAGCAAAGATATTTCTTTATCTTCAATTTCAGCGCTAACGAGTGCTCCGTTATTAAAACTCAATGCAGATATGGGGCAGAAATGGATGACTTGGGAAGGGCTGTTTCAGGCTCATCATGGCGGATGGTCAAGACCAGATTCACTGATGGAATTTGACAATTATACGTTGGTTGTACAGGCTGCGATTGGAGGACAGGGTGTTGCTCTGGGCTGGGCTCCGCTGCTGGATGATTTTATTGCCAGTGGTGTACTTGTGGCCCGCAAAGAGTTCACGCTGACCTCGGACAGGGGATATTATATGGTGACTTCATTACAGCGCGATCTTTCTCCGGAAGTCAGAACATTTGTCGACTGGATCAAACACAGAGACGAAATATAAACCTGTTATTTGCAGGGTTATTTCCCCGGAATTTATCTGGATTATGTTGCCTGAAATTATTCGGATATATATTAATTTGATTGGTTTACATTAATTAATTCACTTCATTTTTCTTTGAAAAAATAACTGTGTTTTGTCGCCGAATATCCGCTTGCTTCTTTTCTTACCGCCAGTTATGGTTTTATGGAACTGCCTATATAAAGCACATGAGTATGGTTTGGTGTCTGGTTTAAGACCAGTATCTTACTGACATACTGTTTGTGTATTCTTTGAATCTCTGTGGTGCTCTTGCTGCCGTTGTCGGAGAAAATCACATCAAATTAAGTTTCTGTTTTTGGAGGATTTATGGAAAACCCCGTCATCAAAAATCTTAAGGAAAGAAGATCAATTTATAGTATTGGTAAAGATGTATCTCACAGCCAGGATGAGCTGACAGCATTGATTCAGGATGCAATTAAATATTCTCCTTCTTCTTTCAACTCGCAAAGTTCACGTGCACTTATTTTATTCGGAGAGAATCACCATAAACTTTGGGATACGGTGAAAGCTGAGTTAAGTAAAATTGTTTCGGCTGAAGCAATGGAGGCAACGACCGCAAAGATCGACAACTGTTTCCGTTCAGGTTTCGGTACGGTGCTGTTTTTTGAAGACAGTGATGTTGTCACTAAGCTTGAAAAAGAGTTTCCATTGTATGCTGACAACTTCCGGATTTGGTCTGAACAAAGCGGTGGGATGGCTCAGCTTTCAGTCTGGACAGCGTTAGCTACAGAAAAAGTGGGAGCGACACTGCAGCATTATAATCCAGTGATCGACGAAGCTGTTGCCAGTGAATGGAATATACCTGCTTCTTGGATTCTCAGAGCTCAGATGCCATTCGGAAGCATCGAACAGGAAGCGCAAGAGAAAGCATTTATGGACGACAGCCAGCGTTTTATCGTTTGTAAATAAGCGTTCTGTTGTCGATGCAGGAGATTACTGTCTCCGTTTGTTTGATAAGTTCAGAGCTGTATGAGTGGGGTAAAGCTTTTTCTCTACAGCTCTGATTTTATTCTAGAAGTTGTAACGATAATTAAAGAACCAGTTGCCGTGATTATCAGGATAAACGTAGAAATGTTGGTTTGAGTTATCATCAAAGAACATACTGTTGGCATATTCTCCCAGCATGATTAAGTTCATGCCGACAAAATTAATCATAAAAACTTCTTCATCGATCTTGCGATCTCCGTCTGCATCACGTTCTTTTTTCACATCATTTATCAGGTTGTAGGCACCTAAAGCAGCAAAACCATACTGTTGTATTGGGTATCTTTGACCAGAGTAGGAGTCAAATGAAAAAGCGCTTACTAACAACTGAGTGCCGCCAACTTCATCATCGTAGCCAACTGCTGCCCCATATGCCATAAATGCAAATACAGCTTCTCCAATCGTGAACACAGCGACATCACTAGCATTCAGGTTGGTAAAAGCGTTTTGTTTCTCTTTGAACCGCAGATTAGTATGAAGAGATGTATATTCGGATGTGTTGTACGGAAGTGTTATGTCTTGCCCGGCCGAAGTTAATGAAGAGCTCAGTGATATATTGTTGTTGGCCTGACTTATTTTTTCTGAATCGAAGGAATGCGATGGTTCGATATCATTTTTACTGACAAAGGCTTGTGTATTAAAACTCGTAAATAATGAGACGAGTGAGATAATTCCTGAGATAAGCAGTATTTTTCGCTGACGCATACAGACGTAGGGGTGTTTTTCATAACTTCCGGAAAGGAAGCGAATTATATTGTTCATATTTGGCCCATATTATTAAAATTATTGACTTTATTATGACATAGAAATGTTGTATCTCAATGGTGAATAGTAAGGGCGTTCAAGTTATGAAGTTAATGCTATGAGTTGCATTTAGATACGGATTATTCACAGTTTATCGCTTGTACCAAACCTGTGAGTAAAAAAGAAAAAGGCCGTTGGTTTATCAACAGCCTTTTTTGGAAGTGGCGGAGAGATAGGGATTTGAACCCTAGGTACGCTACAAACGTACGCCGGTTTTCAAGACCGGTGCTTTCAACCACTCAGCCATCTCTCCGAATTGCTAGAAATCATAGCGGCCAATGATTGTTTTGTAAAGAGAAAAAATATCAGAATGATGTAGTTATGACTACCCTATGGGTATTTTCAGGTCTATCAGTTATTTTTTCATGTTATCAGAATGAAAAAAGGGAAGTTTCCGATAAGAAAACTTCCCTTAGGTGTATGGTCGGACTGAGAGGATTTGAACCTCCGACCCCCGACACCCCATGACGGTGCGCTACCAAGCTGCGCTACAGTCCGATGGGGCGTAATCTAACTCTTTTGCCTGTATGAGTCAAGCAATAGGCTGATTTAATTGTCTTTGCTATAGAAGCGTTTCAGCTCTGTCAGACCCTGCATGAGGACCGGTAGTGTCGGATTTGTTTCTGGCAGACGACGATAATGCTCATCATAGACTTTGAAATTACCAAACTTATCAATAACAGTTGTTTGATTATTGGTCACTAGCGCCAATTCACGGGCATCTCCTGCCAAAATCCAACGTCTTTTCCCTTCATCAAACAAGTTCTGGCCGCTACTGTAATCATTCGGGTTTGAAGACACACCCAATAAATCCTGCAAAAGCGTGACTGAAAAGTCGAGGTGGCTGGTTCGTTGAGTATATTCTGCTGCGACTTTTCCGGGCCAGTGGATAACCATAGGGACTTTTAACTGATACTGACTGTAATTGGTATTCGAGCCCCAGCTATTTGAGTTGGTTTCATTAAACTCTGTACCATGATTGGAAGTGATAACGACAATCGTCGAATCAATCATATCCATCTGATAAAGCTTTTTAACCAGTTGACCAAGTTCCCGATCAGCAATCTGAACAGATTGTTCATAGTTGTGTTTGAGTTTGTCTTCTGTCGATTGTCCGAATGAGTTGTCCGGAGCATCAAATCCCTGAACAGTCGTCAATTCTAAATAGCTGAACCAGCGATCACCAGATTGATTGGTTACCCATTTCGACCAGTTATCAATGACTTGTTCATCGTGGCTAGCACCTTTTATAAACTCAGTATGATTTAAAGGTAAACCTCTGAACACGGTTTCAGCATACAAGGTATCCTGAAAATTGTTGCCACTGAAAAGTCCGAAATTGTACTTTTGAGCTTTAAGAGTGTCGAACAGAACCGGCAGTGTGCCCTGCACCTTAATGCTTGATGCATAGCTGCTGGGAAGGCCATAAAACAGACCGAAAATACCGAACATATCGTTACTGGAACTGTAGTGGTTACGGAAGTTCAGACTGTCTTTGGCAAAGGTTGTCGCCAGCGGCATATATTTTGTGCTGAGCATATCTGCACGCAGGTTGTTGACACTCACGACCAGAATATTGAGTGGATTGATGCGCCGGTCAAATTTGATTGGCTCCAATGGGTAATTCACCAGTACTGAGCGATGGGTCTGTTTCTCATGCAGTCGCTTGAGATATTCTTCCCGGTCGAATAGTCCATGTCTTTCCATAAATGATTTTGCCGTCATCGGGTAGGAAAGCGGGAAATTCGACTTCTGGCTGGTAACCGGCGTATACAGAGAAGCATCCGACCACACATAGATCAGATGACTGGTAATAAAACTGATAAAGAAAATAGTCGCCAGTGGCCGACCAATATGCTTGTGTGACAGACGCCGTTGTTTTCTCCAGACCCACTCGGATAAGCCGATTTCCAGTGCAAATATCAGAGGTAATAGCACAAAGAGATGTTGTAAATCATCTGAAGTCGCTTTGGTGTTGTCACTGAAAAGAACTTCCCATACGACTGGAGTTAAGTGGAGGTTCAGCTTGAAATACAACTGAGTATCAATCAGCAGGATGGTTAGTCCCCCGGTCGCAAAGCAGACGGCAAAAAAGCGGAATAGTTTGCGTGAGGGGACAAGGAAGGTGAGTGGAAACAGGATCAGCAGGTAAATGGCAAAAACCAGAAACCCAAAATGTCCGACCCATGAAACTGCCAGATAGAATTGCCCTAACAGTGTTTCGGGCCAGGGAGACTGGGCAATGTAACGTGTACCGATAAGCATGGCTGCGATGATGTTAAAAAACGCAAACCAGTGCCCCCAGCCAACTAAACGGGATACCCGTTCTCCGTAGGTGTTTTCACTCTCTACCATGTCTGTTCGTTTTATCCGTTCTCTGTTAGTGAATTGTGCTGTCGATTGACGACATCAGTGCCTGAGCAAACTTCTCGGCGATTGCTTTTCTCTGACTCTCAGCAATGTTTTGATTCAGCACATTGGTTGCAATATTTCCGGCGATCATCAGAACCAGTTCCGGAGATGCATCGTGTTTATCAAAAACAGCAGCAATTTCGGTCAGGATCGTTTCAATTTTTTGATCACTATATTTTGATGTAATGGGCATATAGACTCTAACGATGATAGTAAAAACGGCTTATGATAACCTACTATACCTGTCAACTGAAACCAGAACGATGATAAATTCGCTATGAGTCTTGATCTCTCCAATGTAATACTACACCAGCTGCGTAAAAATGAATCGGATGAGCTGGTGGTTAACTACCGCTCCCAGTCCCTGGAAAACAATGCTTCGACGGAAAGTCTGGTCGCTGAACTGCACCGGGTTTTTAACGCAAAGCCTTCAAAAGGCTTTGGTTCTTTCCAGTCTGACAGTGAGTTTCAGAACTGGTTGCATGAATTAAAAAGTGAGACATTAAATTTCTATGAGTTCTCACAATCCAGTGCCAGAAGGCTGAAAGAAGAGCTCATTAAATATCCTTTTGCCGAAGAAGGTATTCTGGTCATGGCTGAATATCAGTCACTGGCTACACAATATCTGTTTATCGGCCTCCTGCCGATGAACCAGAGTCTGAAAGTTACAGAAGGCTTAGATATCAGTGCGACTGATTATCTGGATATCCGCCAGATGGATATTGCTGCCCGCATCGATTTGTCGCTCTACCGGACGGATCCGGAGTCCAACCGTTATCTGACTTACATCAAAGGCAGAGTTGGCCGTAAAGTTGCAGACTTCTTTCTGGATTTTCTTCAGGCGGATGTCGGGTTGGATTCAAAGCAGCAGAATCTGGTGTTGATGCAGGCTGTCGAAGACTTTTGTAGTGATGCTCAGTTTGAGAAAGATGAAACAATTACTTACAAAAAACAGGTTTATGATTACTGCAATGATCAGATGAAGTCGGGGGATGAAGTCCAGTTGAAGGAGCTATCCAAAGAGTTACCGGATAACACCGATGGCACGACTTTATGGGATTACACGCAAAGTCACGGCTACGAACTGGAAGAGAGTTTTCCTGCGGATCGCTTAACTGTCCGTAAACTCACTAAATTTGTTGGCTCCGGTGGTGGGCTGAATCTGAGCTTCGATAGTTTATTGTTGGGTGAACGGGTATTTTATGATCCTGAATCGGATACCCTGACCATTAAAGGAACTCCACCTAACCTGCGTGATCAACTGACAAGAAACCGTTAATTATATTCAGGCTCCCTTCATGGTAAGGGAGCTTCTTCTTTTCCTTTCTATTCTTTCCTCTTATTTATTGCTTACTGTATATGCAGACCGATGTTCAACGGCTTTGTACTGAAGTTTGTAATACGCATATTAAATCCAATTCTTATTTGTAATAAAAGTTCAATATTTCAAATTGAAATATGATTCTCATCACGAATTAATTTTGTTTCTGTCATTCATTACACTTCTAATTGGGATATATATCGATATTATTAGGGCTCCTAATATAAATGTTATTAGCGCATGGATTGCGCTGATAAATGGTCATCAACACTGAGAATAGAGAGCTCAATATGCGTAAATCACTTCTGACGCTTAGCTTACTGGCGGCAATTTCAACGCCTGCACTGGCTGCAGATTATTCGGACGGTATTCATAAGAACGACTATAAATGGTTGCAGTTTAATCTGATGGGTGCTGTCAATGAACTACCGGGTAAGTCGAATCACGACTATATGGAAATGGAGTTCGGTGGTCGTTCTGGTCTGTTTGATCTGTATGGTTATGTTGATGTATTTAACCTGAGCAGCGATCCGGGAAGTGATAAAGCTGATGCAAAAAGCAAGATGTTCATGAAGTTCGCGCCACGAATGTCTCTGGATGCATTGACCGGAAAAGATCTTTCTTTTGGCCCGGTTAAAGAGTTGTATGTTGCATCGCTGATCGAGTGGAGTGGGGCAACTGGTGATACAAACAATCAGAAAATCGGTCTGGGCTCCGATGTGGAAGTTCCCTGGTTCGGCAAAATTGGTCTGAACCTGTATGCGACTTATTTAGGAAATGAAAAAGACTGGAATGGTTATCATCTGGCCACGAACTGGTTTAAGCCTTTCTATTCCTTTGAAAATGGTTCATTTATCTCTTATCAGGGCTATATCGACTGGCAATTCGGCATGCAGGGCGAACATTCAGGTTCTGGAACTGGTGGTGCGATGTTTAACGGTATCTACTGGCATTCAGACCGTTATGCGGTCGGCTATGGGATGAAACTATATAAAGATATCTACGGTATTGAAAATTCAGACGGTTTCCGTTCTACCGGTATCGGTCACTATTTTGATGTGACTTACAAGTTCTGATTGTGGAAATCAGTAGTTCTGTATGGCGCTCTCAGGAGCGCCACTTTTTTGCAATGAAATGATGATTTCTACCTGTTACCCGATTAAATATGCAGATTTCAGTAATAAATAAGAAAAATTGATGGGAAAGTCCAAATTGATCTTGAGATTTTGTTCTGAACCGCTTATAGATGTGGTGTGATATTTTAACCAGAAACACACGGAGAGTTTGTGCAATGAGAGTAGGTTTAGTCGGGTGGCGTGGTATGGTCGGTTCTGTACTGATGCAGCGTATGGTCGAAGAAGGCGACTTCAATGAGATCGAGCCTGTATTTTATAGTACTTCGCAGGTTGGTATTGCCGCACCCGATTACGGGAAAGATGCCGGGTTACTGCAAGATGCTTATGATGTTGAAAGCTTGAAACAACTGGATGCTGTCATCACATGTCAGGGTGGTGGATATACTGAAAAAGTGTACCCGCAACTTAGAAATGCGGGCTGGAATGGTTACTGGATTGATGCCGCTTCAACACTACGGATGGCTGATGAATCGATTATTACTCTGGATCCTGTCAACCTGACGCAGATTCAACAGGCGATTCATGCGGGAACAAAGACCTACGTTGGCGGAAACTGTACCGTAAGCCTTATGCTGATGGGCTTAGGTGGATTGTTTGAGAAAGGTCTGGTTGAGTGGATGAGTGCCATGACTTATCAGGCAGCTTCCGGTGCCGGGGCTCAGAATATGCGCGAACTGATTTCTCAGATGGGTGTGATTAATGATTGTGTCAGCTCTGAACTGGCGAATCCGGCCAGTTCGATTCTTGATATTGATCGCAAGGTTGTGGAAACAATGCGTTCTAGCTCTTTCCCAAGTGAAAACTTTGGTGCTCCACTTGCCGGTTCTCTAATCCCATGGATTGATGTGAAGCGTGATAACGGGCAGAGTAAAGAAGAGTGGAAGGCTGGAGCGGAAGCGAACAAAATTCTGGGTCTGCAAAGCTCTCCAATTGCAATTGATGGTACTTGTGTACGTATCGGAGCGATGCGTTGCCACTCTCAGGCTCTGACCATTAAACTGAAGCAGAATGTGCCGATGGATGAAATTGAAGACATCATCGCTTCTCATAATGACTGGGTCAAAGTGGTTCCGAATGAGCGGGATATTACTGCTCAGGAACTGACACCAACCAAAGTAACCGGCACATTATCTGTTCCTGTTGGACGTCTGCGTAAGATGTCGATGGGAGATGATTTTCTCAATGCATTTACAGTGGGTGACCAACTGTTGTGGGGTGCGGCTGAACCATTGCGCCGTACTCTGCGGATTATCCTCAGCGAAAAGTAACGTTCAGCCAGGATATATCATCGGTTTCAAATCATAAAGAGTGCACAACGTGCACTCTTTTTTGATCGGGGCACACGGATCAGGAAGCTGGTGGGTTCACCGGCACGACACGTTTATCCGGATCTGCCAACTGGCTGCCGCAGTGCTTACAAAATAGCGCATCACTATCATGACCGGTTTGAGAACAGTTGGGACACTTGACCAACTGGCGGTGGATATTCATCTCTTTACTTAGTTCTGCAGTCAGGATACCGGTTGGTACGGCGAGTATCGAATAACCCAGCAGCATCGTGAGCGAAGCAAGGGACTGACCAAGAGGTGTTTGTGGCACGAGATCGCCATAACCTACCGTTGTGATCGTTACTATCGCCCAGTAGATACTTTTCGGAATGCTGGAAAATCCGTGTTCCGGTCCTTCAATGATATAAATCAGCACACCAAAAATAGTGATCAGTATAGAAACCGTACTGAAAAAGATAAAAATCTTTCTGCGGGCCATCAACAGAGAACGCATCAGAATATTAGAATCCTGCAGATAGCGCACCAGCTTCAGTATCCTGAAAATTCTCATGACCCGAATGAGACGGACTACTGCCATAAATGAAACGGATGGGAATATCAGGGCAAGATAAGTGGGCAAAATTGCAAGTAAATCGATGATGCCGTAAAAACTTTTTGCATAGGCTGCCGGTCGGGGCGAACAGTAGAGACGGATGATATATTCCACGGTAAACAGGAAGGTGAATCCGTACTCAAAATAACGGAGCTGCTCATGCCACTGAGCATTGACCTCGGGGATTGATTCCAGAATAAAAACCAGTAATGAGCTGAGAATTGTTGCAATCAGGCAGAGGTCAAAGAGTTTCCCCGCCCGGGTATGTGTACCGAAGATAATGACATAAAGACTGGTTCTTAGTGACGATTCGGTCATGGTTTTCCTATCGATTCTTTTACGTAATCGGTGCTATGGGTGGTTGATGTTATATATGCCAGTTGCGGCTCCGCCAGCACTCTATTCGTTACTCATTGAAAATCCTGCCCAGAATGAGATTGCCGGGTCGGTATCCGATTGGCGCAGTATTCTCCCGTGATATGAATCATATGTCACCTATTTTACGCATTTTTGCCATAGAGTTGCGGGAGAATACAGGAATGAAACATTTTAACCTGATAAAACCGGGGATAGCATTCGCGTGGTCTGCCTGTATGTTCCCCATATGTAGGGATATTGTAAAAAAATATCTCTTAGAAATGGTGTTCTCAGACATTACCTATATAATTATTAGTGGCACGAAAACAACGGATTAGGTCTCATCATACATTCCTCTCATGAAAATTTATTACATGAAAATGTAGTTTTTCTATTTTTTGAATGAGTGGGTTTTCTTTATGGAACCGGTACCTTTTTATTTTTTATACTATTAATCATATAGTTATGGTTTTTTTGGGTGGAATTTCGACAAGTGAGCGAATTAGTTTTTAGAACTGATCTGGGTCAATGTTTTCAAATACTGAAAGATTATACTCAGAGATGAAAGCAATTTACTAAGCTTGTTGCTGATAAAAATCCCTGATTTTGACTATTTATCTCGGACTACAATCTTAATAAAGAGTTTTTAACATTTTTTTAATTTTAGGAGATTCACTATGCCTGTAACAAATATGGCGGAACTTAATGCTCTTGTTGCTCGTGTAAAAGCTGCACAAGCGGAGTTTGCAACTTACTCTCAGGAGCAAGTCGACAAAATCTTCCGTGCAGCATCACTGGCAGCAAACCAGGCGCGTATTCCTCTGGCTCAGCAAGCTGTGGAAGAGTCTGGAATGGGGATTGTTGAAGATAAGGTTATCAAAAACCACTTCGCATCTGAGTATATCTATAACAAATACAAAGATGAGCAAACCTGTGGTGTTCTTGAAGAAGACGAGAACATGGGAACAATGACTATCGCTGAGCCTGTCGGCATTATCTGCGGTATTGTTCCAACAACAAACCCAACTTCAACAGCTATCTTTAAGTCTCTGATTTCTCTGAAAACCCGTAACGGAATTATTTTCTCTCCTCACCCACGTGCTAAAAATTCAACAAATGATGCAGCAAAACTGGTGCTTGAAGCAGCAGTTGCAGCCGGTGCACCAAAAGATATCATCGGCTGGATTGATCAGCCTTCTGTTGAATTGTCTAACGCACTGATGAAGCATGAAGGTATTGCACTGATTCTTGCAACCGGTGGCCCGGGCATGGTTAAAGCTGCATATTCTTCAGGCAAGCCTGCGATTGGTGTTGGTGCTGGTAACGTTCCTGTCGTAATCGATGAAACTGCAGACATCAAGCGTGCGGTAGCATCAGTGCTGATGTCGAAAACTTTTGATAATGGTGTGGTGTGTGCTTCTGAGCAGGCTGTCATCGTTATGGACGAAGTTTATGATGAAGTAAAAGAGCGTTTTGCAACTCACAAAGCTCATGTATTAAGTAAAGCTGACGCAGATAAAGTGCGTAAAGTACTGCTTATCGATGGTGCTCTGAATGCTAAAATCGTTGGCCAGCCTGCGACAGCAATTGCAGAAATGGCGGGTGTCACTGTTCCGGCTGATACTAAAATCCTTGTGGGTGAAGGTATCGGGCAGGTTTCTTACGACGACGAGTTTGCTCACGAAAAATTATCTCCGACTCTGGGTATGTTCCGCGCTACTTCTTTTGAAAACGCGGTAGACCAGGCAGTTAAAATGGTAGAAATCGGTGGTATCGGGCATACCTCTGGTCTGTATACTAATCAGGATGTGAACAAAGATCGTATCCGTTATTTTGGTGATAGATTAAAAACAGCTCGTATTCTGGTGAATATCCCGACAACTCATGGTGGTATCGGTGACCTGTACAACTTTAACGTTGCACCTTCTCTGACACTGGGTTGCGGTTCTTGGGGCGGAAACTCCATCTCAGAGAACGTCGGTCCTAAACACTTGATCAACAAAAAAATTGTTGCTAAGCGAGCTGAAAACATGTTGTGGCATAAATTACCTAAGTCTATCTACTTCCGTCGTGGTAGCCTTCCTATTGCACTAGGCGATCTTGAAGGTAAAAAACGTGCATTCCTGGTTACTGACCGCTTCCTGTTCAACAATGGTTATGCCGACGATGTTGTCAGCCTGCTGAAAGCACAAGGAATGGAAGTTCAGACATTCTTTGACGTTGAAGCTGATCCAACACTGTCAGTGGTAGAAAAAGGTGCGGCTCAGATGGCTAGCTACCAACCAGACGTAATTCTGGCTCTGGGTGGTGGTTCACCAATGGATGCTGCGAAAATCATGTGGGTAATGTATGAGCATCCTGAAACGCACTTCGAAGAATTAGCGATGCGCTTCATGGATATTCGTAAACGTATCTATAAATTCCCGAAAATGGGTCAGAAAGCAGATCTTGTATGTATCACTACAACTTCTGGTACCGGTTCTGAAGTGACGCCATTTGCTGTTGTTACCGATGACAAAACCGGCGCAAAATACCCGCTTGCAGATTACGAATTGACACCAAACATGGCAATCGTTGATGCCAATCTCGTGATGAACATGCCTAAGTCTCTGACCGCGTTTGGTGGTTACGATGCAGTAACTCACGCACTGGAAGCTTATGTATCCGTTCTTGCCAATGAATACTCTGATGGTCAGGCTCTACAGGCTCTGAAGATGTTGAAAGAATATCTGCCATCAAGTTATGCAAATGGTTCTGGTGACCCGATTGCCCGCGAAAAAGTGCACAATGCTGCAACCATTGCCGGGATTGCATTTGCGAATGCTTTCTTGGGTGTGTGTCACTCAATGGCTCACAAAATCGGTGCTGAGTTCCACTTGCCACACGGTTTAGCTAACGCTTTGTTGATTGCTAACGTTGTTCGTTATAACGCGAATGATAACCCAACCAAACAAACTGCTTTCTCTCAATATGACCGTCCTCAGGCTCGTCGTCGTTATGCTGAGATTGCTGACCATCTGGGCTTATCTCAACCAGGTGACCGTACAGCACAGAAAATTGAGCGTCTGCTGGGTTGGTTAGAAGAGCTGAAACATGATCTTGATATCCCACTGTCAATTCAGGCGGCTGGTGTCAATGAAGCTGACTTCCGTGCAAAAGTTGATGAGCTTTCAGTTCAGGCGTTTGATGACCAGTGTACCGGAGCAAACCCTCGTTATCCTTTAATCAGTGAACTGAAAGAAGTTCTGTTGTCATCTTACTATGGCAATGCTTATGTTGAAGGTGAGACAGTTGAAGGGACAACTGTTATTAAGAAGAGAGCGGATCAGGAAGCAGCTTCTCCAAAGAAGCGGGCATCTAAAAAGGCAAAATCTGAAGCATAATCGCATGTGAATTATTGTCTGTGAAGTGAAGAAGCCCCAACCATTGGTTGGGGTTTTTTTTATGTCTGAATGATGCATTCTATATTGGTGAAATTATAAATAGACAGAGAGCGATCATGCTGTCTGCAAACACTGCAAAGCAGATTAACTTCTGTATTAAAAGAAGAGTTCCGGATGATTGTCAGCCTGTATTTAGCCATATTATTAGCCAGAGACAGGTACGTTAGACAAGGTGTCTGTATTATCCGGATACAATGCGTAAAAAGAATACGGTGAGGTGCTCTGTCAGAATGGATTCAGGCTCT
This sequence comes from Vibrio mangrovi, assembly GCF_024346955.1. Classification (NCBI taxonomy): domain Bacteria; kingdom Pseudomonadati; phylum Pseudomonadota; class Gammaproteobacteria; order Vibrionales; family Vibrionaceae; genus Vibrio; species Vibrio mangrovi. The sequence goes on from NZ_AP024883.1 coordinate 1,259,146, forward strand.
GTTTTTTCACTAAAAGGCCTGTGATGGTTTCGCACCAAATAAAAATGCCGTCGTTCTATATTTCTGTATAGAACCGACGGCATCTACCTTTTTATAGCAGCGGTTTTCTAACCGGCCAGTACATCGGTAGCGACTTTATAAGTCGGGTCCTCTTTGACATTAATTTCTATCAGGCTACCCGCTTTATGGAGTAGTTTGCGGCAATCCTGACTCAGGTGGCGCAAGTGGAGGGTTTTTCCAACCATTGCATAACGTTCTGCAAGTGTCTCAATTGCATCAATTGCTGAGTGATCGGTAACCCGGGATTGAGCGAAATCAACGATGACATGTTCAGGATCCTGGTGTGCATCAAACAGCTCCAGAAAGTTTGCCACGGAGCCAAAGAAGATTGGACCATGGATTTGATACTCTTTCGAACCGTCTTCGTTTTCACGGCTGGTCGCATAAATGTGTTTTGCATGATCCCATGCAAACATCAGTGCCGAGGTGATCACACCTACAGCAACAGCGATTGCCAGATCAGTGAATACGGTTACGATTGTGACAAGAATAATGACAAAGAAATCCTTCTTCGGAACTTTTCTGGCCAGCTTGAAGGTTGCCCACTCAAACGTACCAATGACAACCATGAACATTACACCGACAAGTGCGGCTAACGGAATCATTTCGATCAGCGATGAAGTAAACAGGATAAAGCACAGCAACATTACTGCTGCAACAATACCAGACAGGCGTCCTCGTCCTCCTGAGTTGACGTTAATCATCGACTGACCGATCATTGCACATCCACCCATCGCACCAAAGAATGAACAGGTGACGTTTGCCAGACCCTGACCCATACATTCACGATTTGACTGACCCCGTGAGTTAGTCATCTCATCCAGCACTGTTAGTGTTAACAGTGATTCAATTAGCCCAACAGCTGCAAGAATGATGGAGTAGGGTAGGATGATTTTCAGTGTTTCAAGTGTAAAGGGTACATCCGGAATTGAAAATGAAGGAAGTGTACCTGCAAGAGTTGCAGTTTCATCACCTGACATTGTACGAAGGAAGTCAACAACAGTTCGGGTATCTAAATCGAGTCCCTGAACCAGTAAAGTCATCACAATGATTGCAGCCAGAGAAGAAGGTACGGCTGTGGTTATCTTTGGCAGAAAATAGATAATTGCCATGGTTAAAGCAACAAGTCCTAACATCAGTAACATTTGATCGTAAGGTAACCAGGTTAAAACGCCATCCAGAGATGGAACTTTAAATTGGCCCAACTGAGCAAGAAATATCACGATGGCTAATCCGTTAACGAAACCGATCATGACTGGATGAGGGACAATACGGATGAATTTTCCGAGTTTGAATAAACCAGCTCCGATTTGGAGGATTCCCGCCAGCAGAATAGCGGCAAAAAGATAAGAGATACCGTGCCCGGAGACCAGGCTAACCATGACGACAGCCATTGCGCCGGTCGCACCGGAGATCATCCCGGGGCGTCCGCCAAAAATAGCGGTAATAAGACCGACAATGAATGCGGCATAAAGGCCAACCATTGGATCGACACCAGCTACAAATGCAAAAGCAACGGCTTCCGGAACCAGGGCTAAAGCGACGGTCAGTCCCGAAAGGACATCATTTTTAATCGAATATGTTGATTGATTTGGAAATTCAAGCATGAGTGTTACTGTTTTCTGTTAATGACTGAACAAAAACCGATATAGCTCTCTTGTTTGATTCAAATATCAATAAACAAGCAATATGAACTAAGTACTTCGGATTAACGTATTTCCAAGTTTTCTCATGACTAAAAGAAAGAAGTTCTGTCGTGTGAAGTGACTTGGGTACAAGTTGGCGAATGCTACAGAAAAGTGTGATTAAGGTCAACTCGCCCGGTGACAAGCTGACCTGACTGCTTTTGTTACGTTACAAAAAAAGAGCTGCGTAATGGCAGCTCTTTTTACATCAAAGTTTACTCAATAATAGTATCAAAGTACCTGAGGCGGTTTCGCCATCGCTGAACTTGCATGATTTGTTGCAGCCTGACTACCGGCTCCTCTTGGCTGATAGCGTTCTTCCCGTAGCGGTGCAGCTTCTAAGATTACTTGCATCAGTTCACCACTTCCGGGCGCCTTCGCCATAGGGGACGAAGAATGCCCTTTGACAACAGTGACTGTGTCAGTTGTCGTTGGAGATTGCTCCTCTGCCTGACTCTCCTGAGCTGGAGTTATGTCGTTCAGAGGTGTCTTCTGAATGACTTCCTGAGATTCAATCCCGGCAGTTGTTGTTTCAGTCTCAGTAACTGGCTCAACTACAGAGGGCTGTTGTTCCGCATTAATATTCTCCACAGTTTTATTATCAATAACTTCAGGAGTTGCAGTTACAGTTTCTGCTACTGGTTTACTTTCAACGACGGGTTGAGCGACTTCTTCACTGACGGGCGATGTTGCTATAGTTGCTGCTGTACGAACGATGACCTTGCCCATTGCCATTTCCGGGAATGCCACACCGCTCAATGGCACTTGTGCCTCTTGGTTCGCTGGCGTTTCGTTCTGCGTTGCCTGAGGCTGGGCTTTTTTCACCAAACCGTAACTTGGCATAACTTTACCCATTGCCATTTCAGGAGACGCGACACCACCTTTCCGCAAGCGGAATGGATTAGGTCTGCGATCCCGCCCTCTGCGACGACGTTGTCCGTTTGCCCGCAAATGACGAGGAGAACGGCGACTACGGCGCTGCTTCGGTTCTTCTGCATTAGCAACATCGTTATCTGCTTCAGTGACAGTACCGGTCTGTTGCGCTTCTGCTGTTGGTACCTGAGCTTGTAATGACTCAGTCACAGTATCGCTGGCTTCTGTTGCAATCTCGGGATTATTACTTGTCCCATCCACAGTCGACTGGGACTGAACCCGAATCTGTTTTGTGAGTTTGCGACGCTGGCGGCGCTCTTTGGCAACGACTGCCTTCTCTTGTGCTTCTTCTTTTTTCACTTCGGATGCTTTTTCAACCTGTGTGGCATCCTGAGTGATTTTCTGTTCTTCTTCAGCGAGTTTTGCCGCGGAGGTTTTATCCTGAGAACCGCGCTTTTCCTGTTTAGGTCTACGGTTCTTCGGTTTCTTCTCATCAGAAGATTGTTGCTTCGTATCAGCCACATCCGTTTTATCGGATTTTGTTTTAGTCTCCTGAGACTGCTGACGGGACCGTTTCCGCTGTTCGTTGTTCCGGTCACGGGAACGACGTGGCTTTCTGTTACTGTCAGAGCGCTGTTGTTCCTGCTCTGATGTTTCTGTGCGAGTGACGGTTTTTGCAGAGGAATCACTATCTGAAGCCGAATCAGAGAAGAGGTTTGCCAGTCCTTTTACGAAGCGGCTGAATAACCCTGGCTTAGACTCTTGTGGTTCACTCTTCGGTTGCTCCTGAGTCGCTTTTTGCTGTGGTTGCGGTGCAGATGTCGCTGGTGCAGCAAAGCCTTTTAACACCGGCTCTTCGATCCGTCTTTGTTTCGTCTCGGTCTCTACAATTTCTTTACCGTCAACTTCGCGGAAGCTTTCCAGACGTTTCGGTACAAGGTAAGAAAGGATTTCCTGCTCTTCACCTTCTCTGACGCGAATAACCTCAAAATGAGGTGTTTCCATATCAGAATTTGGCACAATCGTAATTTTTACATCCTGAATACGTTCGATGTGATTGATCGAGCGACGTTTTTCGTTCAGTAGATAGGATGCGATCGGAACAGGGACAACTGCCAGAACCTGAGAGGTGTTATCTTTCAGGGCTTCTTCTTCAACTAAACGCAGTACGGAGAGTGCCAGTGATTCATTATCGCGGACGACACCGGTACCTGAACAACGAGGACAGATGTGATGGCTTGCTTCGGCCAGAGACGGGCTCAGACGTTGCCGTGACATTTCAAGCAGTCCAAATCTGGATATTCTGCCAATCTGCACCCGGGCACGGTCAACACGAACCGCTTCACGAAGTTTGTTTTCAACTTCACGTTGATGGCGAACCGGAGTCATATCGATAAAATCGATAACCACTAAGCCACCTAAATCCCGTAAACGTAACTGTCTGGCGATCTCTTCTGCCGCTTCCAGATTGGTATTGAGAGCTGTTTCTTCAATATCTCCGCCTTTGGTTGCCCGGGCAGAGTTAATGTCGATGGAAGTCAGTGCTTCAGTGGGATCAATTACAATCGAGCCACCGGAAGGTAAACGGACTTCACGCTGGAATGCGGATTCGATCTGGCTTTCTATCTGGTAATGGCTAAACAGCGGGACTTCACCTTCGTACTTCTTCACCCGATTGATAAAATCAGGGCGGACAAGACGAATATGTTCAAGTGCACGTTCGTAAATTGTATTACTGTCGATTAGGATTTCGCCGATATCACGACGCAGATAGTCACGGATAGCCCGTGCAATGACATTACTTTCCTGATGAATCAGAAACGGTGCCGGATTAGAATCGGAGGCCTGTTTAATGGCATTCCAGTGATTAAGCAGAACGTTGAGATCCCACTCTAATTCTTCAGCACTTTTGCCAACACCAGCGGTCCGGACAATGAGTCCCATTCCCTGAGGAAGTTCAAGTGTACTGAGGGCTTCTTTCAGCTCAGTCCGTTCATTCCCTTCAATACGACGGGAAATCCCACCGGCACGGGGGTTATTTGGCATCAGAACCAGATAACTGCCCGCCAGAGAGACGAAAGTTGTCAGGGCTGCACCTTTACTACCTCGTTCTTCTTTTTCGATTTGGACGATAACTTCCTGGCCTTCGCTCAGGACTTCCTTAATACTGGGTCGTCCCTGATAAGTATATCCGGCCGGGAAATATTCTTTCGCAACTTCCTTTAATGGCAGGAATCCGTGTCTTTCTGCTCCATAATCAACAAAGGCAGCTTCCAGACTTGGTTCAACTCTTGTGATTTTGCCTTTGTAAATATTCGCTTTTTTAGACTCGTATCCGGGGCTTTCTATATCCAGATCAAAAAGTCGCTGGCCGTCGACCAGCGCGACACGCAACTCTTCTTTTTGAGTTGCGTTAATTAACATTCTTTTCATTTAAAAATCTCGTTGTATTTCTTTTGTTTTGATTATTTGTTGCTCTTACTGTTTGTATTTCGTCTTCACGGTGCCTGATCCCATGGCTTTTTGTTGCAGCCTCTCGGCTGGAAGGGACGCTCAAAAAGGCACTTCAGTTCTCACCACCTGATTATATATTAGTGATGAGCCGCGTGTGCGGTAAGTACTCAACATGAATGACGATGAGTAGAACAATAAGAAATTATGGTCATGTCTGTCTTACGCCACCTGCAGCATACAAAGAACCATAAGTTTCTACCCAAAATTGCTCGAAACATGGCGTCATGAGTTAAATTATCGCCAGTTTGCCTATTGCAGCTATGAACTATAGCAGTGGCTACGTATTTCAGCAATCTGCTTTATAAAAAATAAGTCTAAAAAAGCAGGGCTCATAAGTCATGATTATTTACTAATCCGCTGTTTTTGCATACTTTGGTGGTGAGTCTGGGGGATAACAGCGGGAATCCTAAAATATTTATAGCTAGGATATAACGCATCAAGATAGTATGATGCGCGTTTTTAAACCGATGTCGGCTTTAAATGAATCTTTCTGCATAATTAAAGTGCCGTTTTTACCGAAGCACTTGATAAGCACGTTTTTACACACAGCTTCATACATAACCTCGATAAACAAATGAGTGAAATTAGAACACAAGTTCAGCTTGTCAGCATTGATGAAGATATGGCCGGACAGCGAATCGATAATTTTCTGCGTAATAAACTGAAGGATATTCCTAAAAGTGTTGTTTATCGCATTCTGCGTAAAGGTGAAGTTCGCGTTAACAAAAAGCGGATAAAGCCCGAATATAAATTACAGCCCGGAGATATTATCCGAATTCCGCCAGTGACACTGCCACAGAGTGATACTGTAGCAGAGCCTTTGAGCACGAAACTGGAGAAAGTATCTGAACTGGAGCAGTGTATCTTGTTTGAAGATGATCACTTGCTAGTGTTGAATAAACCTTCCGGGACGGCAGTGCATGGAGGAAGTGGGTTAAAGTTTGGTGCGATAGAAGCGTTACGTGCTCTTCGACCCCAGGCGCGCTTCCTTGAGTTGGTTCACCGGATTGACAGAGACACCTCCGGGATTTTGTTAGTTGCTAAAAAACGCTCGGCGCTCCGGCATCTGCAAGCTCAGTTTCGGGAGAAAACAGTTCAGAAGTATTACAATGCTCTGGTTATGGGAACATGGGATACAAAATGCCGGAAAATTAATGCTCCACTGCTGAAAAATGAAGTGAACAGCATTGTTCGGGTAAATCCTCAGGGAAAAGCTTCGGAGACCCGGTTTAAAATTATCGAATCATTTTCTCAGGCAACATTGATTCAGGCGAGTCCTGTGACTGGACGTACTCATCAGATCCGGGTCCATACTCAGTATGCAGGACATCCGATTGCCTGGGATGATCGGTATGGCGATCCCCGTTTCGATGCATATACGGGGAAATTAGGTCTGAACCGACTTTTTTTGCATGCGGCTCAGATTCGGTTTATTCATCCGGCGAGTGGGGAATCGATGGAAATATTGGCGCCGATGGAACAGAAACTTGAAATGGTACTGGCAAAATTGCGTTCAGATCTTACCAGCTCCTGAATTCAGAGGACAGCCATACCTTCAGCCTCCAGCATATCAATCAATCTGATAAGCGGGAGTCCTATCAGTGCATTGGGATCGTCACCTTCCAGGCGTTCAAATAAAGCGATCCCAAGTCCTTCACTTTTAAAACTGCCGGCACAGTCGAGCGGTTGTTCTCTATCGACATAATGCTCGATCTGTTTTTGGCTCAGCAGGCGAAAATGGACGTGAAATTGGTCAACAGTACATTGACAGGTTTTTGTTACGTTGTTGTATACCGCCAGACCGGTATAGAAAGTAATGTTCTTGCCCGCCTGAGACATCAGCTGTCTGACTGCCTGCTCTTTATTATGCGGTTTTCCGATGATTTGCCCCTGAATAACACACACCTGATCTGAGCCGATGATCAGGCTGGGTTTTTCCTGCGGGCAGCTTTGTGCTTTCAGTTGTGCTAACCGCTGAACGAGATCTTGCGGCGATTCACCCGGATATGGTGTTTCATCACACTGAGGAGATGCAGTAATAAAAGGTATGGCTATTTTTTCTAACAGTTGGCGTCGGTAATCTGATGTTGATGCTAAAACAAGCTGGTAATGACTCATCTGGATATTTCATGAATTCTCTGGTGTTGTGACGAGAATATATGATAATGGTGCGGAGATCACCGTAAGTGGATCGGAATGGCGAAAAAAAGATAACTTTTTTCCCTTTTTCTTTGACTAAATTTGATTTGGAAGATAATATTCGCGCCCTATGCAAAAGGTAAAAATCCCGCGAACGGTTGATCCGATAAAAGCTGCTCAGAAGAGACTGGACTATGATGGTATCATTCAGGTTAGTCTTTTTAAGCGCTTAGAGGAGTCAGTCGAAGGCGTAAAATGTGACGCTGATGTCTCATTGTCATTTGGGTTTGATGAACAGCGACTCGTTGTTATCTCTGGTAAAGCTAGCATCGAAGTTGATTTGCAGTGTCAACGTTGTAATGAGGTCTTCCCGCATCGTTGTGATGTGGCTTTCACTTACACCCCGAATCTCGGGAAGAAAAGTGAAGATGCACCGGAATCGTACGATTTGGTAGATCGGAACGAATACGGTGAAGTCGACCTGGTTCAGTTGATTGAAGACGAGTTCATCATTGGTTTACCCCAGGTAGCAATGCATGATGAATCAGAGTGTCGTGTTGATTCAGACAATATGGTGTTTGGCGAAATTCCTGAAGAAGTTCCGGAAGATAAACCGAATCCATTTGACGTATTAAAGAGCTTGAAGCGCTAGTTTTTATCGCTAAGCATTCATTAACATAGGAGTAGGGTCCATGGCCGTACAACAAAACCGTAAGACACGTTCTAAGCGTGGCATGCGTCGTTCACATGATGCGCTGACTACAGCTGCTCTGTCTGTAGATGCAACTTCAGGTGAAACTCACCTACGTCACAATGTAACCGCAGACGGTTACTATCGTGGCAAAAAGGTAATCAACAAGTAAGGTTGACCTTTGCAAAATTATACCGTTGCACTTGATGCAATGGGCGGGGATTTCGGTCCCCGCGTCACAGTGCCTGCCGCCGTGCAGGCACTGTCGCGTTTCCCAGCGCTAAAAGTGATTTTGGTTGGTGATCGGAACGCAATCACCTTTCAATTGTCCCAGTTAGGTTACTCTGACAGTTCTCGTATGAGCATTGTTCATAGTGATCAAGTCATCTCTAATTCAGAAAAACCTTCTCTTGCACTGCGCCGTTTTATGCATAGTTCGATGGGAATGGCGATTGACTTGGTAGCAGATGGTGTTGCTGATGCGTGTGTCAGCGCCGGAAATACCGGAGCTCTAATGGCCCTTTCCCGCTTCCGTCTGAAGCTGCTTCCGGGGATCGACAGGCCGGCATTGATCTCTGCTTTACCGACAGTCTCCAGAAAATGTATCTGGATGCTGGATTTGGGAGCGAATGTTTCCTGTGATGCCGACTCTCTATTTCAATTTGCGGTGATGGGAAGTGCTTTGGCTGAAGTGCATTTGGGACATCAGGCTCGAGTTGCTGTTTTAAATGTCGGAGAAGAAGAAATCAAAGGCAATGATTTTGTCAGACGATGTGCCGATATGTTGAGACAAACACAGTCGATTCGTTTTGTCGGGAATGTCGAAGGGAATCAGATATTCAATGATCTTGCTGATGTTGTCGTTTGTGACGGTTTTGTCGGGAACGTCTGTCTGAAAAGCTGTGAAGGGACTGCCCAGCTATTTATTGATAAGCTAAAAAACCAAATGTTTGGCGCATCAATAAAGGGTTGGATCGCAAGAAAATTATTTTCAGACCTATTTATTGGCTTAAAAACCCTGAACCCCGACCACTATAACGGAGCAAGTTTGTTAGGATTGCGTGGCATTGTGGTGAAAAGCCATGGTAGTGCTGATATATCCGCTTTTGCCAATGCGGTCGGAGAAGCGGTACACGAAATCAAAGAGCAAGTACCCAGTCGTATTAGCGATCGATTAGAGGCAGTTTTACTCGAGAGGCATTATTAGTCTTCATGTATAGCAAAATATTAGGTACAGGCAGCTACCTGCCATCTCAGGTGCGGACAAACGCAGATTTAGAGAAAATGGTAGATACTAGTGATGAATGGATTGTTACGCGCACGGGTATCAAAGAAAGGCGTATTGCTGCCGAAGATGAAACGGTAGCCGATATGGCTTATCTGGCAGCTGTGAATGCGCTGGAAATGTCAGCTGTTTCTAAAGATGACATTGATATGATTATCGTTGCGACAACCAGTGGCAGTCATTCGTTTCCTTCATCTGCATGTCAGGTCCAGGCCCGGCTTGAAATTAAGGGATGTCCTGCTTTTGATGTTGCAGCAGCATGTTCAGGGTTTATGTATGCTCTTTCCATTGCTGATCAATACATCAAATCGGGAATGTGTAAGAACATCCTGGTGATTGGTTCTGATGTGCTGTCGAAAACATGTGAACCGACAGATCGTTCAACAATTATCCTGTTTGGTGATGGCGCCGGAGCAGTTGTCCTTGGGCGGAGTGAAATGCCCGGAATACTATCTACTCATATTTATTCTGACGGAGAATATGGACCATTGCTGTCTCTGGAAACACCACAAAACGGTGGAGATTCAGATAAATGGCTTTATATGGCCGGTAATGAAGTCTTTAAAGTAGCCGTGACGCAACTGGCTCAGTTAGTTAAAGATACGTTGGCGGTTAATCAGATGGATAAAACCGAACTGGACTGGCTGGTACCTCATCAGGCCAATCTGAGAATTATCACCGCGACTGCGAAAAAGCTGTCTATGTCCATGGATCAGGTTGTCGTAACCTTGGATCGTCATGGTAATACATCAGCGGCGTCAGTACCGACTGCTTTGGACGAGGCTGTTCGTGACGGACGCATTCAGCGTGGTCAGACATTACTGCTGGAAGCTTTTGGCGGTGGTTTCACGTGGGGCTCCGCGTTAGTCGTATTTTAATACTGAGATGAGACAACCAATATCACGGAGTGATGATGCTCCGGGATGATGGTTGCTCGGCGAAAGGAATAAAAAATGAGCAAATTTGCTATCGTATTTCCCGGTCAGGGGTCGCAAACCGTTGGAATGCTCGCTGAATTGGGTGAGCAGTATGAAGTGGTTCAGCAGACTTTTGCAGAAGCATCAGACGCATTGGGATATGATTTGTGGTCACTGGTTCAGAATGGACCAGCCGATGACCTGAACCAAACTTTCCGGACTCAGCCAGCGTTACTTGCTTCTTCTGTTGCAATCTGGCGTGTATGGCAATTTCTTGGGTTGGAGCAGCCGTCCGTGTTGGCCGGACATAGTCTGGGGGAATATTCTGCACTGGTTTGTGCTGGTGTGATTGATTTTAAACAGGCGATCAAGCTGGTTGAATTACGTGGACAACTGATGCAGGAAGCTGTTCCTGCTGGTAGTGGTGCAATGTACGCTATCATCGGTCTTGAGGATGATGTGATTGCCAATGCATGTGAATCAGCCGCTCAGGGACAGGTTGTATCACCGGTAAACTTCAACTCTCCCGGACAGGTAGTGATTGCCGGTCAGAAAGAAGCTGTTGAACGTGCTGGAGAGCTATGTAAAGAAGCAGGGGCGAAACGTGCATTGCCACTTCCTGTTTCTGTACCTTCTCATTGTGCTTTGATGAAACCTGCTGCGGATAAACTTGCAGAGACACTAAAAGCAATTGAATTCAATTCACCGGAAGTTCCAGTCATCAACAATGTTGATGTGATTGCTGAAACGGATCCGGAGAAAATTAAAGATGCGCTTGTTCGTCAGTTGTATAATCCGGTCCGCTGGACTGAAACTGTACAGAAGATGCACGAACAAGGTGTTGAACAACTGTTTGAAGCTGGTCCGGGCAAAGTGTTGACCGGTCTGACAAAACGCATTGTTAAAACACTGACTGCCGGGGCAGTTAACGATACTGCTTCGTTTGATGCAGTTCAGTCATTATAGGGAAAAGAAACATGAGTAATTTCATGAATCTAGACGGTAAAATTGCACTGGTTACAGGTGCCAGCCGGGGAATTGGTCGTTCTATTGCTGAACTTCTGGTCGAACGTGGCGCGACTGTTATTGGGACTGCAACCAGTGAAAATGGCGCAGCTGCAATCAGTGAGTATCTGGGCGAGAACGGTAAGGGGTTTAAGCTGAATGTCACAGATACTGATTCTATCGAATCAGTACTGAAAGCCATTACCGATGAATTTGGTGTGATTGATGTTCTTGTGAACAATGCCGGAATTACACGTGATAACTTACTGATGCGTATGAAAGATGAAGAATGGTTAGAAATTATGGAAACCAACCTGACTTCTATCTATCGTCTTTCAAAGGCTGTTTTGCGCGGTATGATGAAAAAGCGCTGTGGCCGTATTGTGAATGTTGGTTCAGTTGTTGGAACCATGGGAAATGCGGGGCAAACGAACTATTCTGCCGCGAAAGCCGGTGTAATTGGTTTTAGTAAATCTATGGCCAGAGAAGTTGCTTCTCGCGGTATTACGGTCAATACTGTTGCACCTGGTTTTATCGAAACTGATATGACAAATGCCATGAATGATGAGCAAAGAGCTGCTACACTCGCTCAGGTTCCTGCAGGAAGACTAGGTTCTCCTCGTGAAATTGCGGCGGCTGTTGCGTTTTTAGCTTCGGATGAGGCAGCGTATATCAGTGGGGAAACGTTACATGTCAATGGCGGCATGTATATGATCTAAACCAGTGGTGAAAATGCTTGTAAAAGTGGATAAAATGCTATTATCGATGTTTATGAGCATTATCGTCATGAGTGTTTAGTATTTATGCATGATTTATATCAAAAATGGTCTGAACTTCGGTTAAAATCGTAAAAAAGTGTGGTTTGACCAGCGATGACCCTCTTGCAACTTTCCCTAGTTCTAATAAACTACGGGACATCGCATTAAGCGAAATCTGTAAAGGAAAAGAAAAATGAGCAACATCGAAGAACGCGTAAAGAAAATCATTGTTGAACAGCTAGGTGTAGACGAAGCAGAAGTTAAAAATGAAGCTTCTTTCGTTGAAGATCTAGGTGCAGATTCCCTAGATACTGTTGAGCTTGTTATGGCTCTTGAAGAGGAATTCGACACTGAGATTCCTGACGAAGAAGCTGAGAAGATCACGACTGTTCAAGCTGCGATCGATTACGTTAATAGCGCTCAGTAATCTATCTCTCCAGGCGGCTATCTGGCCGCCTGAGTTTTAATTAACTCGTCTTATCTCTTCCATAGAACTTTTCAATTCCGGAGAATATGATTGTGTCCAAGCGTCGTGTCGTTGTTACTGGTATGGGGATGTTATCACCAGTAGGCAACACAGTAGAATCTTCTTGGAAAGCCTTGCTTGCAGGTCAAAGTGGTATTGTTAATATTGAACACTTCGATACTGAAGGCTTTTCAACTCGTTTTGCAGGGTTGGTGAAAAACTTTAACTGCGAAGACTATATGTCCAAAAAAGATGCCCGAAAAATGGATTTATTTATCCAGTATGGTATAGCTGCGGGTATCCAGGCATTAGACGACTCAGGTCTTGTAATAAACGAAGAAAATGCAGCTCGTGTTGGTGTTGCGGTCGGTTCTGGTATTGGTGGTTTAGATCTGATTGAGGCTGGTCATCAAGCTCTTATTGATAAAGGTCCACGTAAAGTCAGCCCATTTTTCGTTCCTTCAACTATCGTGAATATGGTTGCTGGAAACCTATCGATTATGCGCGGATTACGCGGCCCGAATATTGCTATTTCTACCGCCTGTACAACTGGTTTGCACAATATCGGACATGCCGCACGTATGATTGCGTATGGCGATGCCGATGCAATGGTTGCCGGTGGTGCAGAAAAAGCTTCAACCCCACTGGGTATTGCCGGTTTTGGTGCGGCAAAAGCTTTATCTACCCGTAATGATGAGCCAGAAAAAGCGTCTCGTCCATGGGATAAAGGCCGTGATGGGTTTGTCCTCGGGGACGGTGCCGGTATCATGGTTCTTGAAGAATACGAACATGCGAAAGCTCGCGGTGCAAAAATTTATGCAGAGCTGGTTGGCTTTGGTATGTCTGGTGATGCTTATCATATGACTTCACCAAGTGCGGATGGTTCAGGCGGAGCTCTGGCCATGGAAGCTGCGATGCGAGATGCCGGAATTACGGGAACTCAGGTCGGTTATATTAATGCCCATGGTACTTCAACACCAGCTGGTGATGTTGCTGAGCTGAAAGGTGTGAAGCGTGCTCTAGGTGAGGAAGGTGCAAAACAAGTGCTTGTATCATCTACAAAATCAATGACAGGTCACCTTTTGGGTGCTGCTGGTTCGGTTGAGGCAATCATTACGGTAATGTCCCTCGTTGACCAAATTGTACCACCGACAATTAATCTGGATGATCCGGAAGATGATTTAGATATTGACTTGGTTCCGCATACTGCGCGTAAAGTTGATATCGAGTATGCAGTCTGCAACTCTTTCGGTTTCGGTGGAACGAATGGCACTTTAATCTTTAAAAAAGTGTAAGTCATCACTTTATCCACTTGTATTGATACGGCTTGATGCATAGCATTAAGCCGTTTCTTTTTTTGTAGGGTAGCAAAATATGTTTTTGATTGATGGGCAGCCAGCATCATCCATACCTGCTGATGATCGATCTTTTCAGTATGGTGATGGTTGTTTTTCGACGATTCTGACGATTGATGGACAGATGCAGCACTGGCCGTACCATCGGGAAAGAATGGAACGCTGTTTGCAGACATTGTTGATCCCATTTCCTGACTGGAATGAGGTCAGGCAATGGATTGATCAGACTGTTTGCTCTGATGCTAAAGCTGGTATAAAAGTTCATATCAGCCGGGGAAGCGGAGGAAGAGGATACAGTCCCGGTCGTTCTCACGCTCCCAGAGTAACAATCCAGTCGTTTACTTATCCCGAACATTATGATGTTTTCAATTCAGATGGAATTCAGTTAGGAGTCTGTCAGCAGCGGTTGGGGCATAATCCTTTACTGGCCGGACACAAACACAACAATCGTCTGGAGCAGATTTTAGCCAAGGCTGAAGCAGAAAATTGTGGTTATCCGGACGCTATCGTTCGGGACTTAAACGACAATGTCGTTGAAACAACCATGGCAAATTTATTTTGGTTTCGGGATAATACTCTTTATACCCCGGATCTGGCACTTGCCGGAGTTGCCGGAGTGATGAGACGTGTTGTTCTGGATATTGCTGCCCGAGAGAGGATTCCAGTGTGTATCAATCACTTTCCGTTGGATGATGTACTACTGGCTGATGAAGTATTTATCACCAATTCTATTCTGGGTGTGGCGCCCGTTATCCAGATTCAGTCTGCGAACTTTTTACCGGGAAAAATGGTGCGGGATTTCCAAAAGAGAGTGAACGAGTGTTAAAAAAAATATTATTGGGATGTTGTCTTATTTTCCTGGTGATGGTTGGGAGTGCTGTTGCGCTTTATCAGAAAGTTGATGCTTACCTGACACAATCCTTTCAGTTACCGGCGCAACAGTTTGTGACGATTCATCAGGGAGAGTCTTTACGTTCGGTTCTGAAGTCTTTTGAAAAGAAAAACTGGTTAAATAGTTCTGTTGCCGTGCATTTAGTTCATCGGTTTCATCCTGAGCTGGCTAAAATTAAAGTGGGTACATATTTGCTACAACCGAATGAGGTTTTACAAAGTGTACTTCAGCGGTTTGTTGCCGGAGATGAGTATCAGTTTGCCATTACTCTGATTGAAGGAAGCCGTTTTCAGGATGTATTGCAAAAGTTGGCGACAGAATCGCATCTTAAACATGAAATCCAGTCGATGACGGAAGCTGAGATAGCCAGTCAATTATCGATTTCCCGGTCAAAACTTGAGGGATTGTTTCTCGCTGAGACTTATCATTATACTGCAGGGACCAGTGATCTGGATATTTTGAAGCGGGCACATCAGAAGCTTACGGCGGTTTTACAGGATGCCTGGGAAAATCGCCAGAACAGCTTACCGTTGAGTTCACCTTATGAGGCTTTAATCCTCGCTTCTATTATTGAGAAAGAGACGGCAATTCAGAGTGAGAGAACTCGTATTGCTTCTGTTTTTATCAACCGGCTCAATAAGAGAATGAGGTTGCAAACTGATCCCACGGTCATTTACGGGATGGGAGAGCATTATGATGGCAATATCCGGAAGAAGGATTTGCTGACACCGACACCTTATAATACTTATGTTATTCGGGGATTGCCGCCGACGCCGATTTCCATTGTGGGAACCGCATCAATTCATGCAGCATTGAACCCTGAATCCGGGAATTATCTTTACTTTGTCGCAAGTGGCAATGGCGGTCATGTTTTTTCTAAATCTCTGTCAGAGCACAATGCTGCGGTAAGACGTTATCTGAAACAGTTAAGAACTAAAAAATGAAAGCAAAATTTATTGTTGTTGAAGGGTTAGAAGGGGCCGGAAAAAGTACGGCAATCCAGACAGTAGTTGATACTCTGAAAGATTTTGGCGTTCATTCTATGGTGAAAACCCGTGAACCGGGCGGAACACCATTGGCGGAAAAATTGCGCAGTCTGGTTAAAGAAGAACATGATGGGGAAGTCATCTATGATATGACCGAGTTATTACTGATTTATGCAGCCCGGGTACAGCTTGTGGAAGGGGTCATCAAACCTGCTCTCAATGCTGGTCAGTGGGTAATTGGTGATCGCCATGATTTATCTTCTCAGGCATATCAGGGGGGCGGGCGTCAAATTGATCTCCGGATGATTCAGCAACTGAAAATGTCAGCACTGGGAGATTTTGAGCCTGATTTTACCCTTTACCTTGATATTGATCCTGAGGTTGGGCTGGAACGAGCGAGAGGCCGGGGAGAACTCGACCGGATCGAAAAGATGGATTTGAGTTTTTTTGAAAGGACGCGGGAACAGTATTTGCGGTTGGCGAATGCTGATGAACGAATTCAGATCATTTCTGCTGAACAGCCACTAGCTTATGTGCAGCAGGATATACAGGATGTATTAATGGCCTGGTTATCGGCTCAGTAGGGATTTACGCATGTCAGTATACCCTTGGTTTAAACAGATATGGCAACAATGGTGTCAAACACTGGCACATGATTTAGTTTCTCCTGCCACACTATTGGTGGTTAAAGAAGGTATGGGAGAATCTGATTTTATTGAAGCGACAGCCCGCTCTCTTTTGTGTGTCCATGGTTCAGAGTTATGTGGTTACTGTCATCATTGCCAATTAATGGATTCTCAAAGCCATCCTGATTTTCATTGGGTTAAACCGGAAAAAGAAGGAAAAGCTATTACTGTCGATCAGGTGCGGCAGATTAATCAGCTTGCACAGGAATCCTCACAGTTTGGCGGATACCGGGTTATCGTGATTCAGCCGGCACATGTAATGAATGAATCTGCGGCCAATGCATTACTGAAAACATTGGAAGAGCCACCGGCCCGATGTTGTTTTATGCTTGTTACCGATTGTGTTGACCGGGTTCTGCCAACAATTTTAAGCCGATGCCGTCAATTACATGTCCCTGAACCGGATCATCGTATTGTCGCAGAATGGCTGGCGGTGGAGACCGGGCAGGAGATTGCACCATATATTATTAAATTAAATGATTATGCCCCGGTTCGGGTACTGGATTTTATTCAGTCACAGGGAAATGAAGCCTATCTTCGCCTGGAACAGCTATTCTGTCATTTTCTACGGGAACCATTGTCACATATACATGACCTAGCTAACCTGATTCAGGAAGCGCCATCAGAGCGCCTGACCTGGTTGTGGTATTTGCTGACCGATGCTCAGAAAGCTCAATTTCAGACGAAAGATGAAATTGTTCTTCCGGGAAGTGAAGAAGTTGCGCAATGTCTTTCTTATAGTATGCTTTATCAACAATACCGTGAATTAATTGTACTGCTGAACCGGCTGGAAATGCACCGGGGTTTGAATGCAGAACTGTTAGTTTTTGACTGGTTACTAAAATTTCAAGGAGCCCCATGTTTGTCGACTCCCACTGCCATTTAGATAAGCTCAATTATGATGAGTTGCATCAGGATATTCAGGATGTCTTAAATAAGGCCCGTCATGCTCAGGTTGAGCAAATATTGTCAGTGGGTGTGACTCTGGCGTCCTTTCCTAGGATGCTGGAGATGATCGAACCATTTGATTGTGTCCACGCATCTTGTGGCGTTCATCCGTTAGATGTCGAAAGTGACTTTGCTTTAGATACTTTCTATGAATATGCCAACCATGGCCGGGTTATTGCCATCGGGGAAACCGGTCTTGATTATCACTATCGCCCGGAAACTGCGGAGTTACAGAAATTAAGGTTCATGCAGCAGATCGAGGTTGCGGTTGCGGTCAATAAGCCACTGATTATCCATACTCGCAATGCAAGAGAAGATACTCTGGCATTACTGCGCCAAGGGAAAGCAGAACAGTGCCGTGGGGTGATTCACTGTTTCACTGAGGATATGGCTTTTGCCCGGGCTGCGATGGAGCTTGGTTTTTATATTTCAATTTCCGGAATTGTGACTTTCCGGCAAGCTACGGAGTTGAAATCCGTGGTGAAAGAACTACCTTTAGATCGTCTGCTGATCGAAACGGACTCGCCTTATCTCGCACCTGTTCCTCATCGGGGACAAGAGAATCAGCCCGCTTTTGTTACTGAAGTTGCAAACTGTATTGCTCAGTTGAAAGATATTCCTGTGAGTGAAGTTGCACATCAGACCACAAAGAATTTCTTGGATCTTTTTTTCTTGTAGAAATTAAGTTTATTGTCAAAAAGTAATCGACGCACCATTTTTGTGCAGTAAATTAATTTGAAGCTAGAAAAAATAGATTTTGAGCACATTACTTAGTTGATTTAGTCGACAGAAATCAGATAAAAGTTAATTTGTTAAAATAATTAACACTTGCGAGGCATTTATTTTCGCTGAAAAATTAGATTATTCCACATGTTATTCTATATTTATGAATGAGTTACGTGCTTTGTAATCCATTTCAGAGTGATTGTCGTGACTGTGATCTGTATATTACTTTGAAACTAAAGTTGCTAACTTTCTGGAAAGTTTGAGAGGCATCAATATATATTTAGAGCCGGAAAATATAATGCCTATGTGGTTAACATTCCACGAGAACTTGGGGAAATGGCGACGGGGGTGGCCATAAAAGTTCTCGATAATATTAGATAATAACTTACTCAGGAGCATAAAATATGTCTAAGAGCCTTTTTGCTGAACTGCAAAAAGTAGGTAAATCGCTGATGCTACCCGTATCAGTTTTACCTGTTGCAGGTATCTTACTTGGCGTTGGTGCCGCTAACTTTAGCTGGCTACCAGAAGTTGTCTCTCATCTGATGGAACAGGCCGGTGGTTCGGTATTCGGACAGATGGCATTGCTGTTTGCCGTTGGTGTTTCATTAGGTTTTACAAATAACGATGGGGTTTCCGGACTTTCTGCGATTGTTGGCTACGGCATCATGGTTGCAACACTGAAAGTGATGGCAACGGTCATGGGGGTCGAGTCGATCGAGACAGGGGTGCTCGGTGGTATCCTGGCTGGTGGTGTCGCTGCATGGGCATTTAACCGTTTCTATAAGATTCAGTTACCCGATTATCTGGGCTTCTTTGCCGGTAAGCGTGCGGTGCCAATTATTACTGGTTTCCTCTCTATCATCCTTGGTGTTGTGCTTTCGTTTATCTGGCCACCAATCGGTTCTGCAATCGCTGCATTCTCTGACTGGGCAGCTCAACAGAACCCTGTACTGGCATTTGGTATCTACGGTGTAGTTGAACGTTCTCTTATTCCTTTTGGTTTGCACCACATCTGGAACGTGCCATTCTTCTATGAAGCAGGTACATGTACAAACTCTGCCGGTGAAATTGCTCACGGTATTATGACTTGCTTCCTGACTGCAGATGATGCTTCTCGTGCTGCAGGTAACGGTTTCGGTCAGCTTGCCGGTGGTTATCTGTTTAAAATGTTTGGCCTGCCTGCTGCTGCTTTTGCAATCGCTCACTGTGCTAAACCAGAGAACCGTGCGAAAATCATGGGTATCATGGCGTCAGCTGCGTTGACTTCATTCCTGACAGGTATTACTGAACCAATTGAGTTCTCATTCCTGTTTATTTCTCCACTACTGTATGGAATCCACGCTCTTCTGGCTGGTCTGGCTTATGTTCTGACCAACTCTCTGGGTGTTGTTCACGGCCATACATTCTCTAATGGTTTCATCGATTTTGTTGTGCAATCTTCACATGCACAGAAAATGCTACTGTTAGTCGGTCTGGGTCTTGTCTACGCGGTAATTTACTATGTTGTCTTCACTGTAGTGATTCGTGCTCTGGATATCAAAACACCAGGTCGTGAAGATGAAACATTGGATGATGTTGTTGCTGGTGAATCAGAAATGGCTTCTGCACTTGTTGCTGCATTCGGTGGCAAAGCGAATATCACTAACCTTGATGCGTGTATCACTCGTCTGCGTGTTTCTGTTGATGATACAGATGCAGTGGATCAAGAAAAACTGAAAGCACTTGGCGCTGCTGGTGTTGTCGTTGTTCAGGGTGGTGTTCAGGCTATCTTTGGTACACGTTCTGATGTACTGAGAACAGAAATGGATGAGTGGATGCGCGGTCATAACTAATTGACTTGATTCATTCAACTTTATGAAAAGGGAGCTTCGGCTCCCTTTTTTAATGGTAATAAGAAACAATGCACTGAAAGCAGCAGGATATTTTCATCGGGGAAACATAGCTACTATCGGCTCCGACCCAGAGACACGGAAAATTTTGTGAATTTCTTTATTCTGCATTAACCCACTCATGACATTAATGACTGTTAACTCATTAAAGTAATCCTTATTTCTTCATTCAGATAAGAGAGTCTTACGATGAAAACAGTGATCGTTGCTATTGGAGCTTTAACATTGTCATCCATAGCTTATGCAGAATCATCGGTAACATCTCCTCAGGTTGCAGTGGGTATTGGCGTAGATCAGGGATTAAGTGCAATATTGGAACTTAATGATCAGTATCGTTTATCAGCCGGGAACGATGGTATGAGTGCTGACTATTTGTTTAAAAAAGGTCAGTTTGAACAACAGAATATCCCTGTTGACTGGTATGTTGGTGCTGGTGGATGGGCAGAGTGGGATGATGGCGATGACTTCGGCCTCAGGCTGCCTCTGGGGGTTGACTGGGTGTATAAAAGCCGTATTCATGTTTATGGTCAGGTTCATCCGGAGCTCAATTTACATGATGATGTTGAACTTCAGCTTGGTGCCGCGGCTGGTGTCACTTATAAATTCTGACGAATTTCACAGCAGATAATAAAAAGAGCCGGCAGATTTGTTTGCCGGCTCTTTTTATCAACGAAGCAATAGGCCTGAATTACTTATCCATTGCTTTCTTCATACAGATGATCGCTCCGCCCCAGGTAATTCCCAGACCAATGACCATCATTACGATTGAACTGATATCCATATTATACCTCCGGGGAACGGTTTTTCAGATTGATTGAGATCCCTACGACAAACAATGCGGCAATCAGAACCCATCCGATTGTCAGATCGTAACCGCCATACCCTTCGGTAAATAGGGTATGAAGTTTGGTCGCAAGAATAATGGCGAGTATAACCGGAGTGATAAACCGCAGGCAGATATCAAACCAGACACCAATTGAGAAATCAGATTTGTCGTTGGTGTAATGACGGATATCGGAAATCTTGAACAACCAGGTCATCATGACGATTTCAACGAAACAGCCAACCATAATACCGATGTTGTTAGCAAAGTGATCGACCAGATCAAGTAGCAGGATGCCACCATCAGTGACGAAAGCCATCGAGATAATAAAACTGACACCAATCACGATACTGGCTGCTTTATTACGGCGCCACTTTGTTTTGTCGATTACGGCAGAAGTTACAGCTTCCATAATCGAGATATGCGAGCTCAGACCGGCAACGACCAGAGCGAAGAACAGAAGCGGCCCTAAAATATACGGTGCAGGTAATAGGTTAATAGCTGCCGGAAGGGTGACAAATGCAAGTCCAACACCTGAAGATACGACTTCTGTCAGGGGTTTTCCCTGTTCCTGTGCCATATAGCCTAAGACTGAAAAGATCATAATCCCTGCAAGGATGGAAAATCCGCAGTTAATTAATACAGTCATAAATGCGTTGTTGGTAATGTCCGATTTTTCTGGCAGGTAGCTGGAATAAGCCAGCATGATGGCAAAGCCAATACTCAGGGTAAAGAAGATTTGACCATAAGCTGCTGCCCAGACTTTGACATCCCATATCTTGCTGAAGTCCGGTTTAAACATGTAGTTGACACCGTCCAGAGCTCCTGGAAGAACACTCATACGGACAATCAGTACCAGAACCATGATAAACAGAATTGGCATCATGACTTTCGAAGCACGTTCGATACCGGATTTTACCCCATTCACAATCGCGATGTAGGTAATGACCCAGGCGAGAGCAACGGTCAATGCAATATTCCAGCGGATACCACCTAAGTTTGTTGGCGTATTTTCACCAAGTCCCAGGTAGTTGCTGAAGAAGAAGGTATTGGTTTCTGTTCCCCAACCTTGGGTAAAGGAAAGGCCAAAATAGGATATTGCCCAGCCGATGACCGCAACATAGTAAACACCAATGGTGGCAGCAACACCGACCTGGAACCATCCAAGCCATTCAAATTTGGAATGGATCAGGGCAATTGTTTTTGGAGCCGAACCACGGTGTTTCTGACCCATGCTGAATTCCAGAATCATGAATGGGATACCGGCTGTGAGCATGGCGAAAAGGTATGGGATAAAAAATGCGCCACCTCCATTTTCATAGGCCATATACGGAAAACGCCAGATATTTCCCAGACCGATAGCGGATCCGACCGCTGCCAGGATAAAACCGGCACGAGATCCCCATTGTTCTCGCTTCATTTGATACTCCTTTGGTAATGCTTTCTGAGCGATGAAGTTTCATCTTACCGTTAATAGTTGATTATAGTTGGTTAAAACATAGAAGGGGTGAATCATCACCCCTCAGCATTATTTTTGTTACTTATAATCACTAATATTTAGAATTATATTTTTATTTCTAACCGATATCTCAGAATATTATTCTGTGTGTTGTGATGTGTGTCTGCGGTAGATGAGATGTTTACCTACGCATAGTCATCGAGATTACAGATTTATGAATAGAAAGGCAATAGATTGTAAATTTGGTGGATATGTTGTGTTGTAGTTATATGTGTTTTTTGTGTTTTTATTCATGGTGTATATGATTATTTATTTGTCTGATTTATGGTGTTTTTATCTGATATTTGTGAGTTATGTAGTAATTCGGGCTATCTTAATTGGAGTGGTCTTTACCTGAATTCTATTCTAGAACTAGTGTATTACTCGCCTTTTAGGTGGATTTGTCGCGATGTTTATCTTTTTCTGTTGTCGGTGATTCTGCTGTCAGAAAAGCGTACATGTTTTACTGAAACTAATCATGGTTTCCGGCCATGCTTCTGTGAATATTTGTGATATCCTTTTCATAAGTGTGATTAAAAAATTGACACTCATTGTCTTCATGTAAGATAGATGTAAGAGCTTAAGGCGGTAACAAGCATTTTACTTACTTCTTCTCGTCTGAATATGAGTCTTCGAACAGAGACTCGAAACACTGGAGGTGTGTATGGATGTTGATCTGAAATATGCAGTGATAATCACAGGAATTATTTTTGCAGTATTAATTGCTTCCGGATTGATCGCTATCGCTAACTGAATTACAGCGGCCTATGGAAAGAAATGTTGGTGTAATTTCTGAAAAACAGGTCATAGGAAATTGTGACCGTTTATCTCGGTTTATCGGTGGGAAAAATGCCTTGGTTGCTCAGGGAGGAGGCCAACGGGGGATTTTTACTGCCGGTGTTCTGGATGCTTTTAATTTATCTAACTTTGACCCGTTTGACGTTTACTATGGGACTTCTGCGGGTGCTTTGAACCTGTGTTCATTCCTCTGCCGTCAGCAAGGGCTTGGGAAAGCATTCATCACCGATCTGACAACAGACTCTTCATTTTTTAATCTCTTTTCCTATATCCGGAAAAAACAGTACGTTGATTTATCGTGGGCGCTTGATCGGATTGTAGAATATCCTTATCGGCTGGATTTGGATATGGGCCGTCAGGTTTTGGGTGAAAGGCAGGCATATGCAGCTGTCACCAGTTCAGATAAATTGATTGATCATTATTTACCGATTATTCAGCCAAACTGGAGAGATGTCCTGCTGGCAACATGTGCTATTCCGACATTGTGCCCTCAGCCGATAGATGTTGCTGGACATGCTTATGTTGATGGCGGTATTTCGGCTTCTATTCCGGTACAGGAAGCCTGGCGACAGGGAGCTCGTTTCATTGCAGTCATCCGTACGGAAAGTATCGAAGGGGATGAAATAGAATTACAGTCTGCTCCTCTGACGTCTGCACCAAATGAAGCATGGTTACGTCAGTCACTGAATTATCTGCAAACCCAGTGGCAGCAAAAGGTGACTCAGTGGCGGCAAGACTGGAGTGGATATCTGCGTCAGAAAATGTTGCTTGCTCCACGGGAAGAACGGTTGAATGGCGGGCGCTGGTTATTTGGTGCAGAGCATCTGTATCGGATGAGCCACTTGATAGGTGGTTCGGTTGATACGCGTCTGGCTGATATGTTGATGGTACATTATCAGACCTATGCTCTGACTCTGGAGTTTTTAAAACGCCCACCGGATGATGTTTTTGTTATACAGATCGCCCCGGAACAGCCACTACGCTCCAATACGTTGCTAAGCAGAAAAAGCGATCTGCTACTGGACTATGAACAGGGGCTCGAAGCCGGATATAATTTTATTCGCAGTTGGGAGGCTGCCCGGATTCAGTGTGGTCAGCCTCTGGAAACATCGAAGTCAGGATTACTTGAATAATTTCGATGCGCTGCAATTAAAATACTGGCAGGATTCTCATACAATTGGTACTGCCTTCTACACCCATCACATCGCCCTGAGTAATAATAACAATGTCACCGAATTCCAGCTGCTTTTTCTCTTTCAGAACGGCAAGGGCTTCCAGTGCAATATCGTAGGCGGAATCTTTATGGCTGTCGAAGTATAAAGGAATTACGCCACGATACAGGGCACACCGGTTTAATGTGCTTTCATTTTCAGAGAGAGCAAAGATAGGCAACTCTGAGTTCAGGCGAGAAGTCATCAGTGCAGTTCTGCCGGACTCGGTCATTGTGACGATTGCTTTAATACCTTCCATATGGTTGGCTGCGTAAATTGCGGACATTGCAACTGTTTCTTCTGCCGTGACGAAGGTGCTGTCCAGTCGGTAGCCCTGAGTTTTTACTTCCATGACGTTTTCTGCACCGATACAAACCTCAGCCATTGCTTTCACAGTTTCAACAGGGTATTTCCCGGCTGCTGTTTCCCCGGACAGCATCACTGCATCGGTTCCGTCAATAACTGCATTGGCGACGTCCATGACTTCAGCCCGGGTTGGCATCGGATGTTCTATCATCGACTCCATCATTTGAGTGGCAGTAATCACAACACGGTTTAACGCTTTTGCCCGATATATCAGTTTTTTCTGTACACCGACTAATGCCGGATCACCGATTTCAACGCCGAGATCTCCCCGGGCAACCATAATGACGTCGGACGCCATAATAATATCGTCAATATTCGCCTGATTGGATACAGTTTCCGCCCGTTCGACTTTGGCAACCAACTTTGCCTCTAGTCCGGCATCCCGGGCTAAACGCCGGGCGTATTGCATATCTTCCCCGTTTCTGGGAAATGAAATTGCCAGATATTCTACTTCAAGTTCAGCAGCCAGAAGGATGTCCTGTTTATCTTTTTCGGTTAGTGCCTGAGCAGAAAGCCCGCCTCCCTGACGGTTAATTCCTTTATTATTAGATAATGGTCCGCCAACGGTCACAAAGGTATGGATTTTTCTCCCTTCAACCATGATGACCTGAAGCTGAACCCGACCATCATCAAGGAGCAGAATATCGTCCCGTTGAACGTCATCCGGCAGGTTCTTGTAATCAATACCAACGGATTCCTGATTACCGGCCCCGGGTGGGAGATCGGCATCCAGTGTAAAGCGGTCACCGACATTGAGGGTGATTCTGTCATTGGCAAAGGTGGAAATACGAATCTTCGGTCCCTGTAAATCTCCTAAGATCGCAACACTCTGTCCAAGCTTTGCTGCGATCTCACGGACTTTTCTGGCTCGCAGCCGGTGATCTTCTGCTGTTCCGTGAGAAAAATTCAGCCGGACGACATTGGCTCCGGCGCGGATCAGTGCTTCAAGATTATTGTCCCGGTCGGTTGCGGGTCCGAGGGTGGTTACAATTTTTGTTCTTCGTTGTATTTTTTTCGGCATGATGTGCTCCTGATTGAAAATCGTAGAACGAGCACTGTTAAGTATATCTGAGAACAGCTGAAGCGCCGGATGAAAGCATCAGAATTTAACATTTTTGCAAAGAAAATATTGGTGGCTCAGGGAGTTCCGGAGAGGTGAACATTTGACTCTCAACACAAACTTGATGCAACGTACGTGATGCCTGTCACGCTCGGATATCAAATCGCTTCACAATTACTTTGCAAAGTAAAAAAATTAGCAGGTTGTTGATTTCTGGAGCACATCATGTATACGGCTCAGCCAGGCCATATTGATCATATCAAGCAGATTAATGCTGGTCGCGTTTATAAGCTGATTGATCAAAAAGGTCCTATTTCACGTATTGATCTGTCTAAAGAGAGTGAACTTGCTCCGGCAAGTATCACCAAGATTACACGTGAACTGATTGATGCCCATTTGATCCATGAAACCACCGTTCAGGAAGCGATTAGTCGTGGCCGGCCTGCTGTCGGTTTACAAACCCGGAATGAAGGCTGGCAGTTTCTCTCTATCCGGCTGGGGCGGGGATATCTGACCATTGCATTGCATGAATTAAGCGGTGATGTCCTGATTGATACCAAAATCGACATTCACGAAGTTGATCAGGATGATTTACTGGCTCGTTTATTTCACGAAATCGAAGAGTTTTTTCTGACTTATACTCAACAGCTCGAACGGGTAACCAGTATTGCTGTGACACTTCCCGGTCTGGTGGATGCAGATAATGGTGTGGTATTGCAGATGCCCCATTACAATGTGCATAACCTTGAACTGGGAGCTGAAATTTATCAGGTGACCGGCCTGCCGGTTTTTATCGCCAATGATACCCGTGCCTGGGCACTGGCTGAAAAGTTGTTCGGTCATTCTCAGGAAGACGAGAATTCAGTACTGATTTCAATTCATAACGGTTTGAATGCCGGAGTGATAGTGAATGGACGTGTGTTGCAGGGAAGGCATGGGAACATCGGTGATTTGGGGCATATTCAGATTGATCCGCAGGGTTTACCGTGTCATTGCGGTAATCGTGGATGCCTGGAAACCGTAACGAGTTCGAAGGCTCTCCGGGAGCAGGCTATCGCGAGGATTGCAAACGGAGAAGAATCATCTCTGAGCCGACTGACGGAGATATCCATTGAAGATATCTGTATGGCCGCAGCTCAGGGCGATCCATTGTCGTGTGACATTATGGATCGGCTGGGAAGACATCTTGGACAAGCCATCGCCATTGTCATTAATATGTTTAATCCGGAAAAAGTTCTGATCGGCGGTGTCATCAATCAGGCAAAAGCAATTTTATACCCGCCAATGCTGAAGTATATCGAGACGCAAAGTAATCCTGCCTATCGGGATCAGGTGAAAATTGTCGAATCCCGTTTCTACAAACAATCGACAATGCCGGGAGCTGCATTGATTAAACAAGCGTTATATGACGGCTCGTTGCTGATGACCATTGTTGACAGGTAAGAGGTAAGATCACTGGCTGATTCCCTGTCATTGTCTATTTTCTGATTTATTCTCCTAGCTTTATCGCTTAATATGTCTCACAGTTAGTTAGTAAAGTATTTTTTACTATTTCCGATATGTTATGTATATCCGTCATTTGGCTATAAGCAAGCATCAGACTGAATCGGGAATGCTGATACCGGAAGCCTCATTGTGTCAATGAATACGAGATGCTGGTGGCTGGTGATGCATAACACCCGATGGCGTTTGGGTATATACTATTAACAGTTTTTAATTGGTGGAAGCTCGTATGTCAGGTGTTTTAAATACGGTTGACCAACGTACGAATCTCGTCGGAGAGAATCGTCTTGAACTGCTCCTTTTCAGTTTGAATAGTCGACAGATTTTTGCGATTAATGTGTTTAAAGTCAAAGAAGTGATTAAAGTTCCGGTTTTGACGAAAATGCCCGGTGCACATCCTAATATTACCGGTGTGGCTTCTCTGCGAGGAGAGCCCGTTCCCGTCATTGACCTGAGAAGAGCAATCGGCTTTCCTCCGCCGAAAACCGAGTCGGAAGAGCAAAACCTGATCATTACCGAATATAACCGGACTATTCAGGGTTTTCTGGTCGGACAGGTCCGGAATATCATCAATACTGCATGGACAGAGATTCAGCCTCCGCCGCGAACCGCCGGAAGGGCGAACTATCTGACGGCAATCACGCAGATCAAAGAGCAGGATCAGACGCACATTGTTGAGATTATCGATGTGGAAAAGGTTCTGGCAGAGATCATTCATTACGATGTTTCAATTTCGGCAGAAGTTCTGGATCAGAATCTGATGCCGGAAATGGTCGGACGAAAAGTTCTGATTGTCGATGACTCGGCAACCGCCCGGAATCAGATTAAAGGTACATTATCTCAACTGGGACTGGAGATTATTGAGTGCAGAGACGGGCTTGAGGCATATCAGTTACTCCGGAGCTGGTGCGATGCCGGTAAGGATGTGAACAAAGAAATTCTGTTTATGATCACTGATGCAGAAATGCCGGAAATGGACGGTTATAAACTGACCTATGAAATTCGTAATGATGAGCGGATGAAAGATCTGCACATTACGTTAAATACTTCACTGAGCGGCAGTTTTAATGAAGCCATGGTAAAAAAAGTCGGTTGTGATCGTTTTATTTCGAAATTTCAGCCGGATATGTTAGTTGAAGTTGCTCAGGATCGGTTGCGGGAAGTTTTATCCTGAATGTGGCTGATCTGTTTTCCTGTCTGAATTCCGGGTCAGTTTATGACCCGGAGTCATATCCAGCGTATGTTGACTATCCTAAGTCGATAGACTTATAAGAAAGCATTAAATCATCATGAAAGGTCAACATACCCTCAGTTCGCACTAATCTTTGGTTTGCGCGGCAATACACTCGCCGTGAACTGCCTGACCTTCAGGAGCCATGAGATAAATATATAACGGCATAATATCAAATGGTGTTTTCAATGTTTCCGGATCTTCAGCCGGAAATGCCTGAGCACGCA
Organism: Vibrio mangrovi; assembly: GCF_024346955.1. Classification (NCBI taxonomy): domain Bacteria; kingdom Pseudomonadati; phylum Pseudomonadota; class Gammaproteobacteria; order Vibrionales; family Vibrionaceae; genus Vibrio; species Vibrio mangrovi. The sequence continues at coordinate 1,287,741 of NZ_AP024883.1, forward strand.
TTCCTGTCCGGGTACCGCCTGGATTAATCGCATTGACCCGAATATTGGTTTCACTGAGCTCGTCTGCCAGTATCTGCATCATTCCTTCCGTTGCAAATTTTGAGATTGCATATGTTCCCCAGTACGCCCGGCCCTGATGACCGACTGTTGAGCTCGTGAAGACAATCCGGGCATCGTCGGACTGATGTAGTAATGGTAATAACGCCTGAGTCATCATCAGTTGTGAACGTACATTGACTTGCATGACATCATCGTAAGTCGAGAGTTCGATTTGCTCAAACGGGCAAAGTGTTCCCAGCAGACTGGCATTATGAAGAACACCATCCAGATGACCGAACTGGTCCCGGATCGTTTGTGCCATGTCACGATAATCCTGCTGAGTTGCTCCATGCAAATCTAAAGGAATAATGGCAGGTTTAGGTGCATCAAGAGATACGATCTCATCGTAAGTCTGCTCAAGTTTTCTTACCGTTCGTCCCAATAGGATCACAGTGGCTCCATATTGGGCATAACTGATTGCAGCCTGTTTTCCAATTCCGTCTCCGGCTCCGGTAACCAGAATAACACGGTCTTTTAGTGTGTTTGATGAAACAGAATAATTCATCTAGCCTCCTTTTGTTATGCTTTGTTGTTTAAGACAGTTACAATACACCAATTCGTATAGAAGAGGATGAGAACATTGGAATTTTTATTGGATTATGGTCTGTTTCTGGCCAAGATTGCGACGCTGGTTATCGCCATTGTCGCTTTACTGGTTATTGTGAAATCAGTCAGTGGTAAAGGCCATGGAGCTAAAGGCGAACTGGAAATTACCGATCTAACGGAAAAGTATAAACAGACCACGCATCAACTAGAAGAGTATATGCATGATGATGCTTATATGAAAGCGCGGGATAAAGCTGAGAAGAAAAAAGAGAAAGCCAAACATAAGTCTGCCGAAAAAGAGATCAAAAAGGCAGCAAAAGAAGGAGATCTGGAGTCTCAGCGGGAGCCGCACCTGTTTGTACTTGATTTTCATGGCAGTATTGATGCGAAAGAGGTGACCTCTCTCCGGGAAGAAGTTTCTGCAATTCTGGCCGTTGCCAAATCCGGGGACGAAGTGTTGCTGCGGCTCGAATCCGGTGGGGGTATGGTTCATGGTTATGGCTTGGCAGCTTCACAGCTTGATCGTCTGAAATCTGCCGGTTTACCGCTGACGATTGCAGTTGATAAAGTTGCTGCCAGTGGTGGTTATATGATGGCCTGTATCGCAGACAAACTGGTTGCTGCTCCTTTTGCTATTGTCGGTTCAATTGGTGTGATTGCCCAATTACCAAACTTTAATAAGCTGCTGAAAAAGCATGATATTGAATTTGAGCAACTGACCGCCGGTGAATTTAAGCGTACATTGACGATGTTCGGTGAGAATACGGATAAAGCCCGCGATAAATTTAAACAGGAACTGGAAGAGACTCACGTGCTGTTTAAGCACTTCATCCGGGAGCACCGTTCATCTCTTGATGTTGATAAAGTCGCTACCGGAGAACACTGGTTTGGAACTCAGGCGAAAGACTTAGGATTGATTGATGACATCCGGACATCAGATGATTTAGTTATGGATGCCTGCCAGCAGAAGAAGGTTCTTTCTGTCCATTACGTGCAAAAGAAAAAACTGACAGAGAAACTACCGGGAATTGCCGGGGAAGCGGCAGACCGCGTTTTGCTGAAACTGATCAGTCGGGGACAGCGTCCAATCGTCTGAGGAGAATCTTGCCCTGTACTCTTCCAGGGCAAGACTTCTTATTGATGGAGTGAGTATGGCAAGCCTGTATCAAGTCTATTTTCTGATTAATCCACAAATTCATTTACTGGATTTGGCCGGACCCGTTCAGGCAATTGATGAAGCCAATCGTCTGACACATCAGTTTGACACTCACTTTATTGGTTTTTCCGGTCAGATAGAGAGTCATCAGGGACTGTCACTGGCGCATATTGCCTCACCTCCGGACCAACTGCCGGAGCATGCCATTATTTTTGTCTGTGGTTCAAAATACACGGATGACATTTATACCGATGAGATTTCCCGGCAAAGTATCGACTGGCTGAAAAAAGCTATACGCCCCGATACTTATATTATTGGTGTGTGTACCGGTACTTTTCTGCTTGCCAAAGCAGGGTTGAGCCGGGGAAAGGAAGTGACGACTCATCATGATCTGGCCGGGGTTCTGGCGACTCAGTTTCCGGAAACTCAGGTTTTGGTTGATCGGATTTTTGTTCACAGCGGGAACATGATTACCAGTGCCGGTGTCACAGCCGGGGTTGATACGACGCTGTATCTTATCGGTATACTTTCTTCAGTAAAAACCGCCGTGGATGTGGCAAGAGAACTTGTTGTCCATCGTCGCAGAATGGCTCATGATCCTCAGATTTCCATGCACCTGAAACATCGTAACCATATCAGCCCGCTGATTCATGCTGTTCAGGATTATATTATGGAAAATCACCGCCAGCCGCTGACGGTCAGCGAGTTATGCCGGTACTTTCGGATATCACAGCGACATCTGCAACGGACGTTCAAGGAGCAGACCAATACCACGTTGCGGGACTATATTGCCGATATCCGTCTGTATGAAGCCAAGGGATTGATCGAAAATGGCATGGGTGTAGAGCAGGCTGCATACTTATCCGGTTTCCCGAATCCCACTTCATTTCGTTCACTGTGGAAAAAACGTTTTGCTTCACTACCCAGTCAGGCTTCTTCCCATTCTTCTCCTATCCTTGCTGTGGGTGATGCTGTACGGGATAACAGACCTGCGGCAAAAGCTGATAAACCACAGAATAGAACCAACAGTAAAACAACATAGTGATAGTGGGCGAAAACGTCATATAAAATACCGCCGGCTGACACAGTCAGGAAGACACTAAGCTGATGAGCGGTGAACAAAAAACCAAACAGACGCCCTTTCATCTGTTTGCCGAAGCAGTTCAGACACATCAGAGAAGTAATGATGACCGTTCCCATATAAGTGAGTCCGAACAGAACTGCAAAAGAAAGGTAAGCAATGCTTGAGTGTGTATCATAGATGAGTAGCAGTGAACTGCCCCGAATCAGATAAAGGATGGTTAAAAGTGTGGTCGGTGAGACGTTTCTCAATAACCAGCCAATAATGACTGCCCCACATAATTCTGCAATACCCAACAGGCTTAGAGTTGAAGCTGCCACTTCCTGATATGCAGTGATGGATGTGAATTGTTGCTGTATTAAGGGGACAAGGTGAACATCAATGAATCCCATTGAGGCACCACATCCGGCAAAAGAAATAGCCAGACAGATGAATACGGGTGTTTTCATCTGGTTCATCACTTGCCGTAGCGTCACCTGGTTTCTGGATTGTCCGGCATTTACAGATGGCTTGGGAAGTTTGCGATTGAGCAGGAGAATCATCGGTACGACGCCGACCAGAAATATCAGACCAATGATCAGGCAGATGGTTGACCATGAGATGAATCCGCTCAGCCAGACCAGAATAGGAGAGAGCAGGATGAAGCCAATTGCTGTCCCATTTGAGATCGCGGCGAAGGCCATTCCTTTTTGTCGCTGATGAAATACCTGATCAATAAACATTCCCAGTGGAACATAAGTCATGGCTGTCAGCGCATAGGCTGCCAGCACTCCGTAGAAAGGCAGGAATAATAGGTAACTGTCTGTGAATGTCAGAAGCAGAAAAACCACAACAGTCACTACTGCACCACTGAAGATCGTTGGAAGAGCACCATATCGATCGCAAATCCATCCGACGAGCGGAGACATCACTCCGACAGACAGACCAAACAGGGCGCCGGAGACAGACAATTCCCCCTGGCTGACGGAGAGATGTTCCGTCAGTGGAATAAAATAGATTTGATAGCTGCTTTTAATGGTAGATGCCAGAAAGGTGACACATATTCCGACCACGATCGTCAGGGTGAGTTGAAAACGGGTAAAAGCCAATGTGCAAACTCCTTTTGTTAAGACACATCCTATGAATGCCATCATTATTAGATAACCGGAAATTTAAATCCGGTGAAAATACGCCATATATTCAGCACATTTGTGCACTCACCCTGAGAAAATAGTGGTATATCGTGTAATTTAATATGAGTGCCGATATTCAAGGATGATGTATATGGTGAATCATGAATTGGCGATAGGAATTGATTTAGGGACAACTAACAGCGCGATTGCTGTCTGGAGAAACGGGCAGGCAGAAATCATCCCGAATTCACAGGGTAAATATCTGACACCTTCAGTTGTGAGTATGGATGATAATGAGCAGTTATTAGTTGGTGATGCTGCATATTCCCGGTTGATTACAAATCCCCATCAGACAGTTTCTGCATTTAAACGCTTTCTGGGAACAGAGAAATGTTATCTGCTGGGAGAGCAGCAGTATACACCGGTAGAGCTGTGTGCGCTGGTTCTGAAATCGCTGAAAGCTGATGCTGAAGTTTACTTAGAGCAATCCATTCGTAATGTTGTCATTGCTGTTCCTTCTTATTTTAATGACCAGCAGCGGGAAGAAATACACCGTGCTGCAGTGCTGGCTGATCTCTATGTTGTTCGTCTGATTAATGAACCGGTTGCAGCTTGCCTGGCCTATAGTCTTCATCTGACCCATGAACATCGGTTTCTGGTTTTTGATCTGGGTGGCGGGACATTCGATGTCACCGTAGTTGGATTACAGAGAGGAACGCTTGAAGTTCTGGCAGCCACCGGGGATCACCGGCTTGGTGGAGATGATTTTACGGCGGCTCTGAGCGTATTTGTCATGAATCAGCTGACATTAAACTCTGAGACGGTGCCTCTGGCGGATTTATCGAAGATATTTCAGGTTTGTGAACAGGCGAAACAGCATTTTTCTACGGAAACAAAGATTATTTTACCCGCGCCCTGGAATCAGGAAATTGTTGTTACAGAAGCTGAGCTTGAGCAGATATGGCAGGGTCTACTCAGACGGTTAGCTCTTTCCGTGAAGCAGGTATTATTTGATGCGCATCTTGAATCAAAAGATATTGATGAGTTGATTTTTGTTGGCGGTGCGACCCGGCTACGGGAAGTTTATCAGATGGTCATTCGTCAGGTGGGGCGCTTTGGCAGAATTGCCTGGGATCCGGATTTAGTCATTGCGATGGGAGCTGCGGTTGTATCGAGTGGAATGACTGTACAGACGATCGTCGGTCATTCACTTCAGGTATAAAACAGGAAGTATCGAGCAACAGAGAACAAAAACGTATTCTGTTCCGGTGTGGAGCCAGAATACGTTTGAGACCAACACCTCTTAGTGGCTATGGCTATGGCTATGGATTGAAGCTTTTTTGAAGCGTGAGTGGTAAACCCGTGTCAGGAGATCTTTTCCTACAGCTAATGCCAGTACAAACGCAGATAGAGCGGTAAGCCAGAGTGGCATGAGACTATTGCTGCTTCCCAGTTCGCTCTGAATATCGATCTGCCAGAGTTCGACCAGTGTATTGGTCAGATAACCAAAACCAATAGCAACGCCAATTACCCCAATCAGGTAACTGCTCAGAGCGTGCCAGCCCATTTCTTTACGGACAATCCCCAATGTTGCTACATTCGTGGCGGGGCCAGCCAGAAGAAAGACCAGCACAGCTCCGGGGGAAACTCCGGCCATTAACAAACCTGCGGCCAGAGGTGTCGAGGCTGAAGCACAGATATACATTGGAACCCCGATCAGAGCCATGACAATCATTGCCCAGGCACCACGGCTGATTTCTGCCAGTGCATCATAAGGGACGAGCGCAACAACGCAGGCTGATATGAGTAAACCAACTAACAGCCAGAGTGATAAATCGCCTAACAATTCAGTAAACGCATAAACCTGGCCTTGCCATATTCTGTGAGATATTGAATCTGGCTGATTCTGCGGATGAGACTGCTTGTGGCAACAGCAGCTACTACCGGAAGATTCACAGGAAGTTTGCTGTATATTTGTTTCCTGCGTATGAGATGTTGTTTTTTCTCCTGATAAGACTAAAACTGCGGCCGCAATTGATGAGCAAATAGCAGCGATTGGCCTGACAACCGTCATAAATGGGCCGAGTAGTGCATAAGAGATAGCGATTGAGTCAACACCGGTTTCCGGTGTTGAGATTAAGAAAGCGGTTGTTGCACCTTTGGATGCCCCGGCTCTGCGTAGTCCGACAGCTGCGGGAATGACACCACATGAACACAGAGGAAGAGGAATCCCCAGAATTGCAGCTTTGATGACCGGCCAGAACCCGTGGCCTTTTAAGTGATCTCCCAATCGATCACTTTTAATGAAAGTATGCAGCAGCCCTGCGATAACCAGCCCCAGTAATAACCAGAATGCTGCATCCAGCCATAAGTCAATAAATGCCTGACTAATGAGTTTTATTGTGTTCATGAGAAACTTCCTCAGTAGATTCGGTATCGGCCAGAGCAGTCAGAATGGTGCAATGTTCCGCAGAGTGAGAACCACCACAACAACGGTTATTGAGAATAGTCAGTGCGTCGTACATATGTTGCAGTTCTCGGATCTTCTGCTGAATCTCCTGCTGTTTTGCCTGAGTGATCGCTTTGACTTCTTCACAGGTGTGTTCGCCCCGGGCAATTTCCAGTTCCAGCAGTTCTCCGATTTCTTTCAAACTTAAACCCACACTCTGAGCTCGTTGAATGAATTTAAGCCGGTCAATACATGAGACATCGAAACGCCGGTATCCGTTGCTGTCTCTGCCAGCTTGCAATAGTCCCTGTCGTTCGTAGTAACGGATTGCTTCCGGAGAAATGCCCACTTCTTTCGCCAGTTGCCCTCTTTTGAGTGTAGTCATACGACATTCTCTCTTCGATATGATGTCATACTATGAGTTTAAACCCTGTATCTGGGTACAGGGTCAAGTATTTTTTATTTGATGAGAGCAGGTTAAGTGTTCATATCTGTTTTCTTACAGAGATACGGTGAGTATTTTGTTCATTTTTCACTCTATAGCCTAAGCTTCAATTGTAGAGTTTTGACTAGGAGAATAATAAATGAGCCGGACAGAAATGATAAATCGCTTGAATGAACTGCCACGTATTCAGGCCCTTTTACAAGAGCTTCTTGAGATGGTCAATCAGGAAGATATTGATTTTATAGCATTGGCCAAGAAAATCTCTATGGATCAGGTTCTGAGTGCACGTCTGCTAAGAATGGCAAATTCGGCTCATTTCGGTGGCAGCAAAACTATTTCATCGGTGAATGATGCATTGATTCGGGTTGGCATTGGAGCCGTGAAGACACTGGTTGTTGCTTCTGTCCTTTCCAGTGCTTTCAGTAGTGTGAAAACACTGGATATGGAGCAATACTGGATCAATACATTCGAAGTATCCGTGATTGCCAGCCAGTTAGCTCCTCTTGCCGGTGTGGATAAAAATGAGGCTTTCACGATTGGCGTGTTACATAATGTTGGGGAGTTAATGATCCATTCACTGGTTCCGGAGCAGGCGTTACAGATTCAGGATCGGGTTCAGGAAGGAATGGATCCATTTGATGCGCAAAGGGAGATTCTCGATACAACGGCGCCAGCATTGGGTGGTGAACTTGCGGCTAACTGGAAATTCCCGGATCTGGTTATCGATGCAATAGCACATTGTGAAACACCGGAGCAAGCAACAAAAAGTCCTCAGTACGCGACATTACTCCATTTTGCCCGGGATATTAATCGTTCCTGGGATATTCTGTCGGATGAAACACAGAAAGCTCAGTTTCTGGCACAACATCCGGATAGCCACAGTCTGAATGTTCCGGCAACTTTAGTGGCTGAACTGGATGCACACCGCGGAGAAGGTAAAGAGTTGGCTATGCAAATATCAGCGGCATAAATTAGGTTGATTCAGTCAATATAACGCACATCAAACTTAGTTGTATATTATAAAAAGGAGAGCGGAATTCATGCTCTCCTTTTATATTTGAGTAACTAAAATACAGGACCGTTACTCTTGATCGATAATCCACTTACGGAACACTTTTCGTTCTTGTTCTGTAGCTTTTTGATACCAGCGTTTCAACTGCGTCACATTCGGAGTATCTGCATGTGCCTGTTTCGCTGATGGTGTCGCTACTGGTACAGAATGGTGTTGTTTTACAGGTTGCTGAAGTGTTGTGATATTCTGGGCTTCTGGTGCTACGTCTGAATGAATGGCGGCAATACCTGAACCGGCATTGTAATTTTGTGCTTCTTGTGCGTAGTCGCGGCCAACCTGAATACCATTTTTATGCAGAGTATCTTCTGCCAGTACGACATTATTGCCGTTGTCATCAACTAACGTCCATTTCATATGTCCGATTTCTTCTCTGGCCTGAGTCAGGCTGCGGTAGGACGGTAGTTTAAAATGAAGATTGGTATCTGATGCTGCAAATTTTGCAATAATGACCGGACTGTAGGCGTGTCTGATATCTTCACCAATTTCAAAAGCAGGTGAGTATTTAAATACGATTTGGTTCACACCATTCTTTAAGGTTTCTTTATCTGAAGGGAATAAGCCACTTGCCATTTCAGGTTGTTTCGCATTGATCGCGAGAATATCAACACTATCCGGAATCTGTAATACAGTCTCAGCAACAGCTGTATATGAAATGACTCCAATTGAGAGAGTTAAGAGTAGTGACAATGATGTTTTCATCTTTATTCCTTGAATAGAGATTGTTATGAGTGAGAGGAACAACTTATATCAGAGTAGGGATAATCAACAGAAAGTTTTATAAAGAAGATGATGGTTATCGATATGGTAACAGCCCGAAGGCAGACGAGCCGTTACCATGATATTTTACCGATTACCAGTAAACACGGACACCGATGCCCCAGTAGCTATCGCTACCTATTTTATCTGAATCGTTTACACCAGTTTCAGCGTATAACTTCGTCCAGCTTGCATATTGATAAAACAAACCAGAGTATACGCCGTCAAAGTCGTTATTTTCCTGTTGGAAATCTTTAATATATTCGTAACCGCCGTAGACAGATAGTTTCTCGGTTAAACTATAAGAACCTGCGAGTGCAACAGAATCTGAAGTGAGCTTTGTGTTGGCTGCATTGTCTTCTAATTCGAGATGCCAATATGTGGTACCTAAATTCCAGCCATCACCTTTATAGTTCACGGTCAGCATTTCGTGTGTCAGTTCCTGACTGTTCACGGTTGTTGTTTTAGATTCAACCGTATACGTGTTACTGCCACTTGTGATACTCACATCTTTGGTCTTTGTCGTGGTCGTTTTATTTTCCTGATAGCCAACACCACCGTACAACTCTACATTACCGAAGGTTGTTCCTGCATATAATTCAGCGGTTGTCGGATCATCATTACCGTTGTCATATGAATAAGCCACTTTTAACCAGCCTGCTGAACCTTCAAGCGTATACTTGATCATCGCATCCTGCAGCCAGTTCATTTCATAGCCTTCGGCCTGAGCTTCGGGAAGCACACTATAACCTAAGCCAATCCAGTCGTTCTCTACGCCCCAGACATCATCGCTCAGAATACTCTGTTTACCGACGGTAATTGTGCCCCATTCCTTCGAAGCAAAACCAAGATAGTGTTTACGGCTTGTGCCACTATTGCTTTGACCGATACCGAATTCAACGGTTGCCAGTACATCAATATCATCAGTGATTGTGTAAATAGAATTAACCCCAGCCCGGGATGAACCTGAAGATAAAGTGGTGTTTGCATCATCACTTTTATTTCCCCAGTCCACCTGTTTTAATTCTTCACGGAGCTGGCCGTAAAAATCTACGGATGCGGCATCTGTTTTGAGAATTTCAGCAGCATTAACCACATTGGCTGCTGAAAGCACTGCTAGCGCTATAAGCGTTTTTTTCATAATAATCCATTACCTTTTTTATTTAAAATCGAGAAGTCCTTTCTGGGTTCCCTGTATTTTTAGTAACAATGTTGCATCTGCAATTATTGACTTGCGTCACTAATTCGGGATATTAGATTGCAAAAGATAATTATATGTGTCAAGTGACAGAGTTGTTTGTTGCCTATCGGATATTATTTTTTTAAAAAACATATAGTTAAATGTTATTTTTGTGTGGGTTTGGTTTGATTTTGTGAGTTTCTGATGAGAAAGCCAAAAAATAATATAAGATGATGAATTAGATATATATCTGGGAAATTTTAATTTTGTAACGTCCGGTCGGTTGTTTATAGTACATTGAATGTTAAATTTGGGTTTATATTTTTGTCCTATATTTGTTAGTGCGAAATGTATCATGAATATTTATTTTTGTGATTTCCTTCAATTTTTATGGGTTTAAATATTAACAATAAGAAAAAGATAATAGTCCTGAAATTTCAAAACAGAGTGAATTTACAGTTTAGCCAGTGAATATTTGATAACTTTTTTCATAAGAATTTCACAAAATTATTGCTGCAATTCCGGAGTCTCATTTGGTTTGACCACATCATCAGCAATCTACCGGTAATATAAAAACAGAATGATATGGAACTGGTGCCATAAATATGCAACTCATTAGATTAGATGGATGAAGATCATCATTTCTCCGGAAATTTTATAACTGGCTACTGCGTGGATTCAGTTGTGTCATCCGGTTATCGGTGTGTTGTTTTCCAGATCTTCATTATGTTGAAATCTCAGAATATGAAGGACTAGTTATGTCTGCTAAATGCTCAAATCACAACAGGTCACATTCCCGGCAGAACTCCGGAGGAACGACTCACACTGAATTAGAAAATAAAATTATGATGGCCTTAAATAATTTGAAGGATGTGTATCAACACTTGAGATTATTACGGGATCATAATTGGTCAACGGACACTCTGGCCTCTGTTTTAGATCAATTGCGGGAGAAACGGTTACGGAGACCGGTATATAGTAAATCCTAAAATCGGACAGCAACGATTGGTTCATTATACCAGAGAGCATACGTTAAGTTGTTTACTCTTACTGTGTGTTCTCATAAAGGATGGTGTGTTCTCATAAAGTGTGTGAGTCTGGCCGGTCAGAATGTCATGTGAATTAAGTATTGCTGAGGATTATGCCAATAGAACCGTTTCATTTTTTAAGTCATAACTGGGTTGAACTATCGTATTTTTAAATTCATTTATATAGCCATTTTTTGATAAATATCATAGTGATTCATTTGCAATATATGCGGCTGGATGTGTGTTGTGATATTGACAGAAAAAATCATACGTCATTCATTTCATATTAGTATTTCTAATTATAATCTCCTCTATATATCTAAGTATCTATATATCTAAATGGCATCAAAATACAGGCTTTAAGTCTCTTCGGATATTTATCCCTGTTTGGTGCCAGATCCTGACGATCAATCATTTTTTACTAATCGTGTAAGAGGCGATATATGAAAAGCCGATCTATTTCTAAAGTTGTGCTGACTGCTCTGCTGTTTGGCTCAATGGTTGTAACGACATCCTTTGTCACCATCCTGATGGCAACACCTGTTGCAGAGGCGAAGAAACTAACACCAGAGGAAAAACAGCTCAAGGTTGATCAACGGCAGACCGCTTTAGCGCTCAAAAAGATCAATAGTATGCAGAGATATATTGAAGAAGATAATATTAAATCTGCAGAAAGAACGATTAAGCAGGCAAGTAAATATTACGGTAAAGTTTCCGATGAATTTAAGGAAAATGATAAAGATGCAATTCTGGTCGGACAAAAAATTGAGGAATATGCTGCCGCGATCCAACAACTGAAAGATAACCGGGAAGCACAACATCAGCTCAATGAAACGCTGACTCAGGAGCAACGTGCATATTCAAAAATGGTAACTCAGTGGGAAGGTGTTATTGAGCTGTTAATGGTCGGCAGAGATAAGGACACTAATACCAATTACTATTTGGGTAAGTTTCCTAAGTTTGAAGAGTCTTATGCGCAGTTTGTTTCTATTGAAGCACAAGTGAGAGAAAAGTTACCGAATCTGATTCAGTTGCATCCGAAAGCCAGTGTGAATATTCCCCCGAAAAAAATCTCAGTGGGTGAGTTTCTGGATTTAGTCCACAATGCGGCCAAATATCGTAAGGAAGGTTATCAGGTTGTGTGTGATAAATTGTTCGATGAGCAACTGGCTTATTATGAAAAAGAGTATAATACACTGAAATCAGATGATTATCTGAATGTCAGATGGCTTTCCCGGCTTTATGGAAAGAATGCTGACAATGACATTAGGGATATTGCTGAAATTAAACAAGCATATCAGTCTGCCGGTATTGAGGCTTCAAAAGAAAGACAAGACAGACTTGCGTCTATTAAGCCAAAAATGCGGGCACTTCTCAAAGAAAAAGCAGAGCATCATCATTGGTCCGAGCATGAAGATCAATACTCATATAGTGATGGCGATATGAAACGGATTCTGTCCAAATCAGGACGTGATGTCGAGGAGATGGGAGCATTACCGGCCAGAGAGTGGAAAATCGCGAAGAATGGTTTAGGTATTCCGGTTAATCGTCATTCAAATGGTTATGTGCTTTATGAAGTTGAGGATGCGCCGTTCCTCGCTGGTTTCTCTGTTATTTTCTACCGTCCGTTCAATGGCCAGGATTATGATCCGGTGAGTAATGTCAGTCTGAGAGATGTCTTTGTTCCTTACGAAGACTAGACGGTATCTACCACTGTTCAAACGAGATTAATGATTCATCTGCCGTTTGAGAAAGATAATACAATACAAGCCGGAATAGTTCATATTCCGGCATTTATTTCATCATCACCTTTGCTGAATACCTAATCAGAAATACTACGATAGCGGGAAACCGCTTTATACATATCATCGAGTAAAATTGCTGTGGTTCCGCCATTTTTTGCGGTCAGGGAGTTCTGACATAATTCATTGTGTATTTGTGCTGCCAGAACAATTTTTTCCTGCATACTTTGGGCATCCGTACTTAACATCAGATCGTTCATCAGATTACTGGTAATCTCTGCTTTCCCCTGTGCAATATGGTTTTCAAGATGAAATGGATGACTGGCTTTTTGCTGAAGTTGATCCACCTGAGGCTGGAACGATGTAATCAGCGATTTTTTGAGTGGGATGAGCTTCATATCGTCAACTGCATTGGAAAGCCCCATTTGCAGTTTATCCTGCGCAGAAACGCCTGGTGTTGCGTGTGCTTCTTCAAGTTTCTTCAGCGCGGAGGGTGTGTAAGATAAAGTCTTCTTCCCGTCAATATTTGTTGTCCACTGAATATGTTCACTGGCATCTATAGCTTCACTAAACGCAAGTTTTTCATATTTATTGTCGATTGAATCATAGGTATCTTGCAAATTGAGTAGAAAACCTTCTGATGGCTGTGCACCAACCGCTCCATTCTTTTGAGTGATATGTAGCAGCAGGCTTTTCTTATCCATTTCTGCATCTAAAAGAAGGCCTGTTTCGGATTTGATATGGTTGGCCATTTTCTCTCCGTATTGCTCCGGAGTTTTAAAATGCATACCAAGATGGTTGGCTTCTTTCTTCAGCCAGTGGCGGAAACCATGTTTCTTGTGATCGATCTTAGGCTGGTCAAAGCTTTCGATTGCTGTACCGAGGAGATTAATGATATCTGCCTGAACCTGTGATTCAGCTAATGCGTCTTTGGTTTCCATCCGTAATGCCGCTCGGGTTGTTGCCATGGATTGCACCAGATGCAGCGAGTCATGTTCTACCGTTTTGCTGGTATTTGCGATGTGGTCTTTTGTGATTTTTGATAGCAGAGACAGGTGATTCATGTCATTAACCAGTGGCAGGATTTTATCCGCTTTGGCTTCCAGCAGATTATTCACCTTCTGTTCGCAAATATAATCATCGTGAGCATACTTGGCCAGAGTCTTTATATCACTGAATTCAGTTTTGCCGCTTTCCGGATCCTGACCTTCCAGCAGATAAGGGCGCTGCTCTTCTATTTTTGCCAGTGAGTCACGAAATTCAGATATCTCTTGCTGTAATCCGGAGGAGAAGTGCTCACCCTGTTGTTCCAGTGCCCGTAAAATATCGCTTATCTCCTGATAGGTTGAAAGATGAGATTGTACGGTATCCCGATATTTTTCTTTTAATGCTGTTGTGTCATGTGGATCTGTCGGAGCAGCCTGATCGGCCTGTTGTATTTCGGATTGATGGTCTAAATTGTAGGCGAGCTGCTTTTCACGATATTTTTGCATGGCCTGATCAAGCTTGTTCGCATTGGGTTCTAAAGGTCGGTCATGGGCAGTCTGTTCTTGAATCTGTCTTTTTTCGGAGGAAACACCGTTTTTATTTGTCTCTGTTAACTTATGAAAATTGAAACCGGTTACAATACTAGCATGTGACGTTGAACTAAATATATTCATAGAAGAAAACTCCAGTTTTATTATATGCACATTATTTCTGTTGAACTTTTTATGTAAGCGGTTCCAATTTTGATGGAGAGTAAGAGAGGAAAGATAGGAAACAGAGAAGTAAGTCTAAGAATAAACAAGTTTCATATAGGAAGTTGTCATATAGAAAGGGCATATTTCTATTAAGTCCATATATAAAAATAAAATTATTAACACATACAATATTAACATGAGTCACATTTAACAGCTTGTTTCTTAACACTATAATCATATAGTAGTTTGGCTTGCTTCCCGGAAATTAAATGATTGGGCAACGTTGGATGTTTAAACCGGTTATATCCATATAAAAAGATATGGACGGCATCTGTAATCAGGCAGAAGTAGGTTAAGCAAAAGGTGATAATTTGGATGGGTGATGATGCATCAGAATAGACATCAGCATCCCGACGATGATTCGACAGGATGCTGATGATAACAGTTTAGCTCCGCAAGGAAGCGAAAGCTCTTCTTTAGTTGAGTAAGTCGATACTATCGATACTGTAACCAGCAGACAGGAAGCCACTCATACCCGATCCACTAATTGCTGTAACAGTCAGTCGGTTCCAGTCGTTACCGCTGGCCCAGGCACTGGCAGGAACATCAAATGTATAAGTCGTGTTGTTTCCCCGATAAGTCCCGACCGTTAAAGTCCGTGTTTTTGGCTGAGAAGAAGGGGACGGATTTGATGATGTCCAGTTATTGACCGAAATTTTAGGACGTCCGCCAGAATAAGCGACAGTAATACCAATCCGGACCCGGTGTGCTTTTGCGCGCTGTTCATTGCTGAGGCGGAAGTAGATAACATGGTCATTGTTAATATCTTTCCACATATAAGCCGGGAATGCGCTGGCTTGAGTGCTGCCGACGATAAAGTTCGACGGATTCCAGTCTGCCATACGGACATCTGAAGGATGCATTGTAGTCAGTTTATCGCCGTTGAGGAATTCCCGTGGAGTTCCGTCCCAGTCGCCGATACGCCAGATAGCATTGTCACTACTTGGGTCTCCGGTAATTTCATATGAATGCAAGACCGTTGTTTGTCCGGCATTGACAGTCACCGTTTGGGTGTTCACTGCCAGCTCGTTTTTGTATGTTGTCATGGTGTAAGTACCTGGCAACATATTGTCCCGGCTGAAATAGCCACTGGCTGGATTGGCTGTCGCCCAGTACTGAGCCCGGTTGTTAGCAAAACCGACAGTGTATTCATAGTTCGAATCACGTCCGGTGATACCGACACCGGCAACCTTGCCTCGGTTTGACTCGGCAACATAGCCTCTCAGGCCCATTTGTGAGAACCAGGAAAGATTAATATCGCCATCGGCTGGTGGTTCCTGGCCGCTATTGATGACCATTGTGTAATGGTTCAGTATGCCGGTGCGGAATGCTTCTGTCTGAGCTTCACCATAGTTGACGATATAGGTGATTTCCTGATCGGTTGTTGTTGCCTGATTGAGCAAGCTACGATAGAAAGGACCGCCGGAACCACCTTCCTGACTTCCCCGGACTAACCAGACACCAACATTTGATCCGGTAGCACCAATGGAACTCCAGTCTTTCAGACGCATGTTTGAATAATGTTTGGAACGTGTTTCTCCATTGGATAGCGCAAAAATATCACTGGCTTCAACCGTAGATACGGTTTGAGAAATATTGGAAGGCTCTGGTCCATTAGGGAGTCGACTACGTTGTAGTCTTAAAATATAACGCACATGACCATGAATATTTGGTTCAGATGCAAAATAAGTAGCCATGTAGATATATGGATAACCATTTCTGGCCATATAATAATGGGTGAGATCGCCAGCCTGAACCGTAATTTTTATATATTGGTTCTGATAGTTTTGAGCAGAGACTTGCACACTCGAGGTATTTTTATATAACCAGTCAAATCCCGAATTAATTTGTGAGCCTCTCTTTTGGTTCTGATACTCAACACCATTAATTTTGAGCGAAGCAAGATCTCCGGCTGATTGAGTACTGACCCCGTTATCGGTCCTTCGTATACTGAATACGACGCCAGCATTGGTATCGACAGTATAAAAATCATTGGAGGTTGATAACCGAAAGGCTGCCTGTGCGCTAAAGCTTGCAGCACAGGTAGCCAATACCCACGTGATGATAGATATATATTTGATTTTTTTCATAATTATGCCTAATTGACGCTGTTGTTTCTTGTGTGTGAATAAGCCTGTATATATTTTATCGTGGTAGTTATTATTTAAATTTATATATTTAAATTGATATTTCTGTATGTATTTAAATATATCTTATTGTTTTTTGTGAAAATGAAACGTTATTCCAAAACTAATAACCCTATCAAGAGTGTTTATTTAATTGTGCTTTTAGTTATTTGATTTCAGATTCATTCTGCTGTAAGTCTACCAGAGAAAATTTCATATAACGTGAAGTCCCTCAACAAAAAGAGCTTCCAAAAAAATAATGTTTAAATTTTAACCCAGATCAAAAAAGAAACAACGTTTCATTTTAAAGAGAATATTGTTTTGTTATATATAAATAATTCTTTAGTCAGCGGAGGGGTTTTTAAGGTACAAGCGACTGGGAATTTATTCATTGATTTACAACATAGTTTGTTGCTGCCATTAAAGACAGACAAAAAAGACGGCAGATATTTTTAAATATATAGATATATAGATAAGGAAGAGCATGATGATCGACAGAAAATTTAAGTACACCGTACTGGCTTCACTGATATCATCTCTAGCACTAATTTCTTCACCTTCATTTGCAAACGGTTTCCACACTAGTAATGGCGGAACAACCGGAGGCGAAGGGGGAAATGTTGTTTATGCTACGACAGGTACTCAAATTCATGAAGCTTTGTGTAACCGGGCTTCAAGTGACACACCAATCATTATTCAGGTAGAAGGAACAATCAATCACGGAAATACATCCAAAGTTTCCGGGGATAGCTGTAATACAGCAGCAGATAAAATTGAACTGAAAGACATCAGTAACGTGACACTGATTGGTGTCGGAAATGGTGCACTATTTGATGAGTTGGGTATTCATATCCGTTCTTCATCCAACATTATCATTCGTAATGTTCATGTCAGAAATGTAAAAAAATCAGGTTCTCCGACATCAAATGGCGGGGATGCAATCGGTCTGGAGAAAGATGTATCAAACGTCTGGGTTGATCACGTTACGCTAGAAGCCAGTGGTGGTGAGAGTGACGGATATGATGCTCTGATTGATATGAAAAACAACACTAAGTATGTCACTTTGTCTTACAGCATACTGAAAAACTCCGGCCGTGGTGGCTTGGTTGGTTCCAGTGATAGCGATAGTAATAACGGTCCTGTGACTTTCCACCATAACTACTACGAAAATATCAATTCACGTACACCACTGTTACGTCATGCGACGGCACACTCCTATAACAACTATTACAATGGCCTTATCTCTTCCGGTATGAATCCAAGAATCGGTGGAAAAATTAAGGCAGAGAATAACTATGTCAAAGATTCCAAAGATCCATTGGGTACTTTCTATACCAATGACATGGGATATTGGGATGTGAGCGGTAACATCTGGGATAATGTGACCTGGTCAAGTGATGGCAGCAAACTGCATCCGGCAGGTCCGAATCCGGTTTCAACCACATCGATCAGTATTCCTTACGATTATCATCCGGATAAAGCGAGCTGTGTTCCATCGATTGTGATGGCGACAGCCGGTGCGAATAAAGGTCTTGCTGTATCCGATGGTAGCTGTAGCGTAACTCCGGGTGATGGCAATTCTGGCGGTGGCAGTACTGGTGGCGGTAACGATGGTGGTTCAGGCGGCAATGACGGCGGCTCAACCAGCGGTACTAATCTGGCTCTGAATGCGGCGGCTGATGGTAGCTCTAAAGGTAGTGGTACCAGCTATGGCAACGTCACCGATGGAGATACCAGCACTTACTGGTCGCCACAGGGCAGAACCGGAACAATCAGTGTGAAACGTCTGAACAGAACAATTAATGCGGTCAGAATTGTTGAACTTTCCGGTACTCAGGGAACGGTTACATCATGGTCTCTGGTCAATAATGACAATGGTGCAACACTGGCATCAGGCAATTCAGTTCCTAACGTTATCACATTCCCGGATACCAATCTGGATAAAGTAAATTTTGTAATCAAGTCAGCGAATGGCACACCAGCCATTGCCGAGTTCGAAGTTTACAAAAATTAATTTGTCCCGGCTGGGAAAATGAAGTGTCAAAGGGGCGGCCGATAAAGGAGCCCCTTTGCTTTGTCTCTGTTAGCTATTTTCCGTGGTGAGTGCTTTTGGTTCTCTGCTCTGTGACTGACAACACGGCACCAGTATGAATTGGATATGAACACTCATCAGTTAAGTTAGCCACATGAATTTGGTTTGCATGGCGCAAACAATGCCTGATGAGGTTTATCAATCATGAATAGCTTTAATCGCATCACATCTGTAT
The DNA here is from genome assembly GCF_024346955.1 of Vibrio mangrovi. Classification (NCBI taxonomy): domain Bacteria; kingdom Pseudomonadati; phylum Pseudomonadota; class Gammaproteobacteria; order Vibrionales; family Vibrionaceae; genus Vibrio; species Vibrio mangrovi. Next base: position 1,306,542 of record NZ_AP024883.1, read on the forward strand.
TACCCACACTTTTTCTTCTGTTCTGCAGTACTCAGATATCGGCTCAGACGCTGACGATTCAGGAAGATCAGCCTGGTTTCTGTAGTGCTGACGGCGACCCGCAGGAAACCAGTAACTCAGGTTATACCGGGAAGGGTTATGTTAATGTTGTTAATCAATCGGATACACAAGTTGTCTGGCAGGTAGAAGTCGGCTCTGCGGGAACATATTCGTTTGACTTCCGTTATGCAAACGGCTCAGCAGACAGCCGGGCGGCACATGTTGAGATTAATGGTTCCCGGTATGCACTTCCTCAAAATTCAACCGGAGGATGGAACCGGTGGCGGACCGACTCATTACAGGTCTATCTTCCTGCCGGAGTTGTGACGATTCATTTACAGTCGGACAGCAGTTCGGGGCTGGCTAATATCGATTCACTGACGGTATCCGGTAACCGTGTAAAAGCGGCCGCTTGTTCTGGTGTGACACCACATCCGCTGGTGAACAGTGCTCTGGCTACCCGTTGTGAAGGCACAACCAGTGGGCTGAATGCCAGCCGTATCTACTACGTTACCCCGAATGGCTCACCGAATAACAGTGGCAGTAGCTTCTCTTCACCGCTGGACTATGCCACCGCACTGGAAAAAGTGCGTGGCGGAGAAATGGTTCTGCTGCAACCCGGAACTTATTCCGTTGCTTATCGTGCCGGTAATAAAAATACCATCAGACTTAGTCGTTCCGGCAGTAACGGTGCACCGATTTATGTTGTGGCTGCCGATTGTGGACGGGCTGTATTTGATTTTTCCTTCCCACAAGGGCAGTGGGTACAGAACAGCTACGGTTTCTACATGACCGGAGACTATTGGTATCTGAAAGGAATCGAAGTGACCCGCGCCGGTTATCAGGGCGTTTATGTCACCGGTAGTCACAATACCTTTGAAAACAGTGCCTTCCACCACAACCGCAACAGTGGTCTGGAGATCAATAAAGGTGGTTCGTATACCTCAGTGATCAATTCGGACTCATACCGTAACTATGATCCGAAGAAAAATGGCGGAATGGCCGATGGGTTTGCTTCTAAACAGGAGCAGGGGCCGGGAAACTATTTCTTTGGCTGTCGGGCCTGGGATAACTCTGATGACGGATTTGATACCTACGATAGTCCGGAGACAGTAACGATCGAATATAGCTGGGCATTTCAGAATGGGATTGACTACTGGAATGACAGCAATTTCAGCGGCAACGGTAACGGCTTTAAACTGGGAGGTAAGAAGGCCTTAGAGAATAACCGTATCACTCACTCGGTTGCCTTTGGTAATGTGAACAAAGGGTTTGATCAGAATAGTAATACCGGAGGTATTACACTGATCAATAATTTCTCTTATCACAATGGTATCAACTACGGTTTTGGCACAAGCCTGCAATCCGGGCAGCGTCATTACTTCCGGAATAATGTCTCTCTTGACGGAAGTGTGGATATTGCGAATGCGAATGCCCGTTATAACTCATGGGATAACGGACCATCGGTTTCTACGTCTGATTATCTCAGTCTGGATACCTCATTTGCTACAGTTACCCGTCACGCTGACGGCACGTTACCGTTTACGCCATTGTTCCGGCTGAATCCGGGTTCTCAACTGATCGATGCCGGTTCGAATGAAGGGCTTTATTATGCCGGACAGGCTCCGGATCTGGGAGCATTTGAACGGGAGTAATCTTGGTTTGGTGTGATTTATTGAGCAAGCGGGCTTCGGCCCGCTTCATTTTTCAGGGATGTTTTCCTGACATGCTACTTTTCCAGCGTATTCAGATATTGTCTGGGAGAGAGTCCGAATGTTTTTGAAAACTGCTGACTGAACCTTTCCTGTGACTGATAGCCGCAGGCCAGTGCAATATCCAGCTGGTTTGTGGCACCTTCTTGCATCAATCCGACAGCATGGTTTAACCGGACATTAAGCAAAATCTCCCGAAAGGCGGTGTTTTCTGCTTTCAGACGTCGGATCAGCGTTGATTTACTCATACCTAAATGCGGGCAGATCTGCTCGATCTGATGAGGTTTATCCGGCTGCTGTTGCAAATACTCACTTACCTGTTGGGCAAGTGAGCACGGTGTATCAGGAAACAGGATATGCAATTTCCCGATTTCCGCCAGCTGTTGATAGAGCGCATATAACCAGTATTTCTGACTTTCCTGACTGAAATCTTTTGCAGACAGTGTTGAAAGTACAGAAAGTGTTTCCTGCAAGGGCGGAGTCAGATCCAGATAGGGAAGCGTATGATCTGCATGTGAATGGCTGAACGCCAGCATTGTCTGCTCCGGTGGGAGCAGGAAGCAGAACTGTATTGAGGAAAACGAATGGGACTCGGGAATATTCACGAAAGTGAGTTTTTCATGCGCCCGGGTCAGTAACAAACGCTTGCCCTGAATATCGATTTGCTTCCCCTGATAATGGCAGCATTTCTTTCCGGAACGAACCCAGATGAGACTGGGGGTCAGAATCGAAACATTCCGTAGATGCTGGGCATAACATCCTCTGTAATGGTGAACGGTAAAGGCTGTTGATGCCATACGTGCAATCCTTATCTGACGTAAGTTGCAGTGAGTTTTGCTTTATCCAGAGCCATGGCATTGAGCATAAAACCAGCGACAGCTGCAGAAGCATCTGGTGCAATATCAAGTTTCTCTACCGGTAGCGCCCAAACGGTAAACTGATAACGGTGCATCCCGTGTTTTTTCGGAGGACAGGCACCACCAAAATGGCGAATGCCGTAGTCGTTAACCAACTCCATTGCTCCGGTTTTAGTCACATCAGCACCTCGATTCAGTGTCGTAACCTGTGCCGGAATGTTAACCACCACCCAGTGCCACCAGCCACTGCCTGTCGGAGCGTCCGGATCATAGGTGGTCAGAGCGAAACTTTTAGTACCGGCAGGTATATCTTTCCAGGTGAGTTGTGGTGACAGATTCTTGCCCTGACAGCCGGAGCCCTGAAATTCGAAAGTGGCGCTCATCCGTTCGCCTTCATGTATATCGTTACTGGTCAGTTCAAGAGCTGAGCTTGCCATCGATGTGAGAGAACTTCCTAACAGAAGTAAAAGTGTACTGAGTTTCATGAATCAATCCTTAGTAAGTGAATGCCCTTCTATCTTAAGACGAGGTTGACGATGAATATCTACAATAAGTGTTATTTTTTATGAAATAAAGCCAATTGGTGAGACTTTTAGTTTGTTTTTATGCAACAAATGGCTGCGTGAGGCAGTTATTTTATCTTAATCGTCATATGCCCCGCCTTGGTGCCGGATCCAATAATGCTGCCCAAACATAGCGCAAAAAACTAACCAGTTAGTCAATAAATGATATCTCGATTTTGTCTGTTCTGTTGTAATGCATTGATATAAATATGTTTTTATGCTTTGGCACAGGAGTTGTATTCAGTGTTCCAACTGTTCCATCAATGCTCAACAATAAAGGAATATGTCATGTCTTCAACAAAGGATTTGATCTATCAACTGGAAGACCGGCCCACAACTGGTGCAGCATTGCTTGCTGCGTTTCAGCATGTGCTGGCAAGTTTCATCGGTATTATTACACCAACACTCGTGATTGGTGGCGTGCTGGGATTGGGAGAAGAAATTCCCTATCTGATTAGTATGGCCTTATTTGTCTCTGGTGTAGCGACTCTGATTCAGGTGAAGGGGATCGGGCCGGTTGGTTCCGGGCTTCTGAGTATTCAGGGAACCAGTTTCTCGTTTGTCGGTGGTGTGATTGCTGCCGGACTGGCGGTTAAAGGTCAGGGCGGCGATACACGGGAAGTTCTGGCAACGGTGTTTGGTGTCTGCATGGTCGGCTCATTTATTGAGATGGCTCTGAGCCGCTTTTTAGGTAAATTACGCAAAATTATCACACCGACAGTCACCGGGATCGTCGTTTGTCTGATCGGTCTGAGCCTGATTAAAGTGGGTATTACCGATATTGCCGGTGGATTCGGGGCCGAAGATTTTGGGAGTCTCCGTAATCTCGGGATTGCTGCTCTGGTGATTTTAACCGTATTGATATTGCAGTTATCCCGTTATCCGATGTTGCGTTTGTCAGCCATTTTTATCGGTCTTGTGGTTGGTTGTCTGGTTGCTGCCATTCTGGGAAAAGTTTCTGTTCCGGGGCTGGACAAGGTCGAACTGGTCGCTATTCCGCAGTTTTTTAAATATGGACTGAGTTTTAGCTGGGAAGCGTTTCTGCCGTTGATGTTCATCTTTGTGATTACCGCGATTGAAACGGTCGGTGATTTAACGGCCAGTTCCCGGGTTTCAGGTCAGCCCTGTTCCGGGCCGGTCTATGAAAAACGGATTCAGGGTGGTGTTCTTGGTGATGGGTTGAATTCTTTACTGGCCGGGTGCCTGAATACGTTTCCGAATACAACGTTCAGTCAGAATAACGGGGTGATTCAACTGACGGGTGTCGCCAGTCGCTATGTCGGTTTCTTTGTCGCCGGGATATTTATTTTACTGGGATTGTTTCCCGCGGTAGGAGCGGTGTTGCAAAGCATTCCCAAGCCGGTACTCGGCGCGACGACAACATTGATGTTCGGAACGATTGCAGTAGCAGGTATTCGGATCCTTGCCAGTGAAGAGTTTAATCGCAAGAAAGTTCTGACAGTCGCGATTTCTTTTGGCCTTGGTCTCGGTGTAGCGCTGGTACCGGACTTACTTCAGGGCATGCCACCATTGGTTCAGAAAATATTTTCATCATCGATCACGACCGGAGGATTAACTGCGATTTTGTGTACGTTACTGTTACCGGATGTGGATATCACGGAAGAAGAACCGAAAGCCGCTGTTGAAAAAGAAGTCTCGGTGTGAGGGTTTTCAGACAAACGGGAAAGAGCCGGATCATTGATGAACTTACCGGTTCGATCCCCGGATTGTACGTATAATAGGTGAAATTAGACCATTGAGAGGTTACCCGTTCCGGGACTATGGAATTAAAACAACTTCAACATTTGATTGCCGTCGTTGAATACGGCTCTATTTCTGGAGCAGCCCGCCATCTTAGCCTTGCTCAGCCTGCCATTAGTGCCAGTATTAAGAAACTGGAGTCGGAGCTGAATATTCTTTTGCTCCACCGGCGTGAACGTGGTGTCAGTTTAACCCGGGCCGGAGAAAACTTTATCCGCCATGCCCAGCTGATTGTAAAACAGGCCGATGATGCAAGGCTGTCCATGCAGGCCTTGGAAGGACTGGAACAGGGGGAAGTTCTGATTGGTGTTCCCAGCATGCTGGGGTCATATTTTTTCCCGCCTCTGCTGATGGCATTCAGACACCGCCATCCCGCTCTGGAAATGCATATCATCGATGATGGGACGCGTAATATCCGGCAACTTCTGATGGATGGTGAGATTGAAATCGGAGTGGTTGCCGATAAGGACTTACTCCCTGAGCTGGAAAGCATTCGTCTGGTCCGGGAGGAAATGGTGGTTTGTATGGCGACGGATCATCCGCTGGCGGAGAAAAAAAAGATTGAATACAGTGATTTTCTGGCCCATGACTTAGTTCTGTTCCGAAAAGGTTATTACCATCATGCACTGATCGAAAAGATCAGTCGTCAGGCGCAGATGAAACCTAATGTCGCTTTTACCAGTAATCTCCTGCCGTTAATTAAAGCAGTCATTCGTCAGGGATATGCGATTTCTCCGATGTGGAAAGTCGTGATTCAGGATGGCGATGATATTGTGACCCGGCCATTTACTCAGCCTTTTACGATTGATATGAGTCTGGCATGGCGGCGGGGTAGTCATCTGTCCCGCGCCAATCAGGCATTCAGAGATTTTGTACAGGATGAGCTTCACGTCAGACCGAGATAATACCGGCTACCTGAAATAGTTCGGGCAGCCTTTCCGGACTAATCGGTACTCAATGTCAGCGTAACCTGACTGTTGTTATCGCTGAGTTCCGTTTTACTATCCAGCAGGAAGATACGTTCCGGTGCCAGACCGGTTTCATTCACCAGAAATGCTTTGACTGCCTGAGCTCGACGCTGGGCCAGATAGCCGAGTTCATCATGGCTGACAGTTTGTGCATTCAGCAGTTGATTGTACATCCCGATATGGAGTCGGGTGGTTACCACCTTCGGATCGGGAGTTCCTTCCGGATTCTCATCTTGCAGGCGTTGCTCTACCTTCAGGCGTTCTTCTGCCGGTCGAATCTGAAGCTGGTCCTGAAATAGTTTGTTCAGTGTATCAGCTAATGGTCCGCTGGCAGGGAAACGGCTGGCGCTGAGATCCGCCGGAAGCGTCTCCAGACCACTGAGTCTCTGGAGTTCTTGTTTCAGCTTCATCTCTTTCAGAACCTGACTGTCCTGAGCAAATGAGACTAAGCCTTCGGCACTGACCCGCAGTTTCGGCCGGTCTGTCAGAGCTGAGGAGAGTTTCTTCAACCGGTCTTTTTCCGTATCGCTCAATACAGCGCTACCGGCATCAAACCGGACGATGTTAAGTTCATCATCGCTGCCGACTAATCCTGCCAGTAAGGCAAACGGTGCTGTGACCGCTTTAGCGATCATATTGGTGAGCGCCGTCATGATAATACTGCCAAAACTGAAGCTGGGATTGTCAAGATCACCGGAGATATCCAGACCAAGGTCAATAACGCCATTGCGATCCTGTAACAGGGCAATTGCCAGTTTCAGTGGCAGATTGAGTGCCTGGTCAGAATGACTGGCTTTCCCCAGTTGTAACTGGTCAATCACAATATGGTTTTTACCGATGAGCTGATTGTTCTCTAACTGATATTGCAGTCCTAATGAAAGTTGTCCTTTATCGATGTAATAACCGGCATAAGTCCCTGAATATGGATTCACGGAAGTCAGCTCAACACTGTGGAAACCGACGTCTAAATCCAGATAAGGCGGACTGGACAGCGGGTTGACTTCACCTTTGACGGTGACCGGCGCATATTGATCAATCTTTCCGGTTAAATTCACCAATGCTTTGGTTCCGGGAGTTGATGATAAATGGCTGATTTCACCTTCCAGAGACTCGATTCCGGAAGCAAAATTCGGTGTCAGTGACTGATCAGCAAAAAAAGCGGAACCGTGTCTGACTCTGATTGCGCCGATCTCAAGCTGAAAGGATGGTTGTTGTTCTGTTGTCTGCGAAGGTTCCGTCACTTTGGGTTTGACCGGAGACGCGGCTTTTTCAGATTTTTCGGCTGCCTTGGTTGAAACGACAATATCATCGATATTGGTTTTTCTGTCTTTGGCAATCAGGATTTTTGCATAGGGCTTATCCAGCACCATTTCATGGATGGTCAACTGTTGTGCTGCCTGATCAAACTTGATCGCATCAATCGCCATCGATTCCCATTTCAACAGAGGCTGGCGGTTCCGTGTATCTTTGATCATCAGTTGATTCAGTGCTGCTTTCCCCTGATAAAGCGCTGTGTGATTTGATGGTTCCACACTGAAATGGCCCTGTGTCGATAGCAAACCATGGCTGAGCTGTAAATTCAGATAGGGTTGCAGATAAGGCTGAAACTGACTGATATCTAACTGTTGCAGATGAATATCACCACTTGCCTGAAGCGCTTTAGCATCAATGGTTCCCTGCGTTGTGAAATGGCCTCTGGGTTTTTCCGGATGCTGGTGGCTGTCAGAAGTGATATCCAGTGCCAGCTGGTAATCGATGGGCTGGCTGAGATCACTGAGAATTTCGCCGGTCGAGAGTGACATGTGATGAAGCCGCCAGTGTACGCCATCAGTCTGTTGCTGCTCAGTCAGATTCAGATCGGTTCCGGTCATCTGTAGCTGATGCAGACGGACCAGCCAGGGCTCTGATACCTGCTGTTGTTCAGGCGTGTCTGATGCCGGCTCTGGGCTGGCAGACTCAGGTTTATCCGGGACTGGAGTAAAGAGACGCTGTAAATCGAGTCCCTGACGGTTCAGAAGCGCGTCGGTCCATAAACCGGAGAGTTGCAGTTGGGCAATATCAATCTGTTGTTTACTGCTGTTTAACCCAATGTTGTCCAGAGCAAGCCGTGACAGTTTCACTTTCGGGGACTGAGCGTCCTGAAAAACCAGTTGCTGCAAAGTAAACTGACCTTGTTGCGTGCTATAAACGAAACGATTCTGTTCTTTGCTGAGATGATAGTCTGAATGAAAGTCGATAACGCCTCCGGTGAGGCGGGCCGGGATCATTTTCGCAGCAAAAGGCCAGAAAGGTGCCAGCGTCATGGACTGAAGCGAGAGATTGCCACTGACTTCCAGAGGCTGAAGCTGAAACTGACCGCTGAGCTGCAATTGTCCCTGATCGGCCCCGGTGATCTGCACCGTATATTTGTTGTGCTGCGGTTTCAATTCTGATTCAGATGATTTGCCGGGTGCGGGTTGAGGAAGACTCAGCGTGAGTGCCTGTGTATCCAGCTGTTGCAGACTGAAATCGAGTCCGTGATAGGCGAGTCGGGCACCGGTGATCTGGTCATGGAACTGAAAACTTCCCTGTGACAGGTGAATATCTCTGCTGCGGAAACCGGGAATTGTGGTTGCCGTTTCTGTTTTCTGTTCCGGATTTGTTTCAGTCTGCCGGGAAGCGAGGCGATCGACAATGTCGCTGAAACTGAAGCGGGACTGATCCGAAGACGATACCAGCCGTTCAAGAGTGAGTTGCGGCTGTTCGATATATAAGTGATCGATTGTCGGTGTCAGATGAAAGACACTGCGCCAGAAACTGAGCTCTAACTCCAGATGGCCGATACCGGCAAAATTTTCCTGTCGATCCTGTGTCAGAATCCGGAAATCTTCGATTCGGGTACGCAATAAAAACGGATTAATACTGATATGAGCGATCTGTACTTCTCTTCCCAGTAGCTCACTAAGCTTTTTCGGTGCCTGAGACTGAAGAACCAGCGGTGTGATTACGCCCAGTATCAATGCGTAACAAGCATAGCTGAGCAACAGATATGTGAATATTCTGAAATAGCGGGGAAGTCGCCGGAAACGATTCCATAGTTTGGCCGGGAAATGAGTCATATGACAGACTGCCACTTATTTTTATCGACATGTGTTTATTTTAGCTAAAATTTTTGAAACGGTAAGTACTTTAAAAAATGCTAACTCTCTTAAACGATTTGTACTCTGAAATGATAGATGTGATGTGAAAGTGCCGCATTTGGGTTGGTGGAAGATGTGAAACTGTAACGAAAAACCGGGTTTTGCTCTTTGTTGCGGGTCATTTACTTCGAGTAGCTAAGCGACTGTTCCGCGCCGTGATCAAAACCCGTTCAGACTGAACAACATTCAGACACGAAAGGTCAACACGTTCTAGTGTGCTCCGGCCTGATAATTCCCGGCTTCAATACCAAATGATTTCATCAGGCGGTTCCAGGTATTGATCTGTGTAATGGCGAGTGTGAGCCAGGTGATATCCTCAACCGGGAAGAAGGTTTGCAGTTGGGTAAAATAGGCCTGTCTTTGCTGCTCGGTACAGTTGAGTTGGGTGACGGCTTCCGTCCATGCCAGCACAGCCTGTTCTTCAGCCGTATAATAAGAAGTATCCCGCCAGACCGCGATCGAATACAAACGCTGTGTCGTTTCTCCGGCAGCAATTCCTTCTTTAAAGTGCATGTCCATACAGTAGGCGCAACGATTGAGTACCGAAGCGTAGTAACGAATCAGTCCCAGCAGCGGCTCCGGTATTTTTTGCCGGGTGCGGATCTGTTTTTCTGTCTGCATCATACAGTCGAGCAGTGCGCGGGGAATATGGTCAAAAGTCAGGTGTGTCATGATTTGGTTCCTCTTTGTGTAAGACAACGAGGTGATTGTATGTTTTGCGTAAAAATATAGAATAGATGTATTCTGTTAAATAGTTTTGCTTATTATGCAAAGGTTCTATGCTGTCTTCCATCCGGATTTTCTTAAAAGTTGTTGAAGTCGGTAGCTTTTCCAAAGCTGCGGCAGTGTTAAATATGGCGCCTTCATCTATTGCCCGGAGTATCGATAATCTGGAGAAGCAGTTAGGTGTGACGCTGTTTGAGCGGAGTACCCGGGCATTACGTCTGACGGAGCGGGGCGGAGAGTACTGTTCCGGCGCTCAGAAATTAATTGATGACTACGATCAGCTCTGTAGCGGTCTTAGTGATACGTCTGTGGCAAAAGGAAAATTACGGGTTTCGGTATTTGAAAGTTTTGGCCGGGTTGTGGTTTGCCCTGTACTGGGGGAGTTTTTGCAGCGTTATCCGGAAATTGAGCTGGAGGTTGAACTGGAAAATCAGGTGGTTGATTTATACCAGTCGGACGTCGATATTGCGATTCGTGTCGGTCAGCCGGTTGATTCCCGGTTAAAAGCCAGAGTTCTGACCCCGATGAAAACGGTCGTGTGTGCAGCTCCGGAGTATCTGACCCGGCATGGCGTGCCGGATGAACCCGCAGAACTGGCACAGCATAACTGTTTGGTGATGAACCGGGGCAGACAACAAACGTTCTGGCACTTTTCCCGGAGGCGGCAGCAAAAGAAAGTTCTGGTTAATGGTAATTTGCAGTCAAGAGGCGGAACACCTTTACTTGCTGCTGCACTGACCGGTGGCGGAATCGTTCAGTTATCAAACTGGATGGTTGCCGGGCACATCAGGCGTGGTGAGCTGATACCGGTGCTGACTGACTGGACTCCGAGCCTGAGGGAACAGACCGATGGCAGTGTTTATGTGCTTTACAAACAGACGCATTATCCGAATCCTCTGGTGCGGTTGTTCATTGACTATCTGATCGAAAAAATTCATGTTGCCGATGACTAAGGTGATTTCAGCATCACCGCTAGATAGATGTTGATGAAAATATATTAGGCACTGATTAAAAAACATATTGCAGTCAGTGCCTTGTTTCGTGCGCTCATCTACATGTATGACTTGTTTTTATATGCAAATTAATGACCATGTTGTGAGTGTCACAAAAATGTAATATTGAGCATATGAGAATGCGATGTGTTCGAACGAACATTTATGTTTTATTTCCCCATTCTGGTGAGAGAAGTTTTGTTTTATCAGGATATGGATCATGACAACCATCGCTGAGGTCATTATGTTTGGAATTTTCAAACCGCAGGCTCATATTGAGCCTCTTCCCCGGGAACGGATTGATGGGGTTTATTCACGACTACGCTGGCAACTTTTCATCGGTATTTTTGTCGGTTATGCCGGGTATTATCTGGTTAGGAAAAACTTTAGTCTGGCAATGCCATTTTTGATTGAACAGGGTTTTAGCCGGGGAGACTTAGGCGTAGCTCTGGCTGCGGTTTCTATTGCTTATGGTCTGTCTAAATTTCTGATGGGAAGTGTTTCAGACCGCTCGAATCCCCGCTATTTCCTCAGTGCCGGATTGCTGCTCTCGGCCCTCGTTATGCTGTGTTTTGGGTTCATGCCGTGGGCAACCGGTAGTATTACGGCGATGTTTATTCTGCTCTTTTTAAACGGTTGGTTTCAGGGAATGGGATGGCCGGCCTGTGGACGGACAATGGTTCACTGGTGGTCCCGCAAAGAGCGGGGAGAATTAGTCTCGGTCTGGAATGTGGCTCATAATGTCGGCGGCGGTCTTATCGGACCGATCTTTTTGCTGGGGTTGTGGATGTTTCAGGACGACTGGCATACGGCATTTTATGTGCCGGCATTTTTCGCCATACTGGTTGCTGTACTGGTCTGGATCACATTAAGAGATACTCCGCAATCGTGTGGTTTACCGCCGATAGAAGTTTATAAAGACGATTACCCCGAAGATTATGACCAGTCGCATGAAACGGAAATGAGTGCTAAGGATATTTTCTTCAAATATGTATTTACCAATAAGTTGTTATGGTCGATAGCGATTGCCAACGCTTTTGTCTATCTGATTCGTTACGGGGTGCTTGACTGGGCTCCGGTGTATCTGAAAGAAGCAAAAGATTTTACCGTTGATAAATCATCATGGGCGTACTTCCTGTATGAATGGGCGGGCATTCCCGGAACATTATTGTGTGGATGGGTTTCTGATAAAGTCTTCCGGGGACGCCGGGCTCCGGCAGGGATTCTTTTCATGGTGCTGGTCCTGCTGGCGGTACTTGTTTACTGGTTCAATCCGGCGGGTCATCCGGGGGTTGATATGCTGGCACTGATAGCGATTGGTTTTCTGATTTATGGGCCAGTGATGTTAATCGGTCTTTATGCTCTGGAACTGGCTCCGAAGAAAGCCGCCGGAACGGCAGCCGGATTAACCGGACTTTTCGGTTATCTGGGTGGTGCAGTCGCTGCGAATGCTATTTTGGGATATACCGTTGACCACTTTGGCTGGAATGGCGGATTTATCATTCTGGTCGGTTCATGTATTACTGCAATTATCTGTCTGACCTATGCGTTGATTGGCGAGCGATCATACCACCGGGAAAAGCAGGCTCGCGCTGTGGCTTAATCTGGTTCTGGGATTGATGCCGACCATGCCCCTGTAATAGGGGCAATAGTTTTCCTGAGATCTTATTCATGTGGCTGATTCAGCTTTTCAAGATGTGAGCGTGTTTTCAGCCACTGTTCCAGTGATTTTTCCGGCAGAGGTCTCGAATAATAATAACCTTGTGCCTCAATACAGCCCAGCTCAAGCAGACGTTGTTCCTGAGACTGCGTTTCCACACCTTCGGCAATGACATCTATATGTAAGCTGCCAGCCATTGCCAGAACGGCTTCAACCAGCTCACCGCCTTTATCGTCTGTTGAGAGATCCTGAACGAATTCCCGGTCGATTTTCAGAACATGGAAAGGAAAGTTTCTGACATAGCTCAATGACGAGTATCCGGTACCGAAATCGTCCATCGCCAGATGAATTCCCATTCTGACCAGAGAATTCATTACCTCTTCCGATTTTTTATGATTTTGTATCAGCACTCCTTCGGTCATTTCCAGAATCAGAGCCTGCGGCGGAAGTCGGTGTGCTTGCAGTAACCGGCTCACAAGATCGACGAAGTTGGCGGTGTTCATCTGTTTCGGAGAGACATTCACCGTCACCGTATAGTCCTGATTCAGAGAGCGGCGCAGCCTTGCACATGCCGCGAGTGCTTCTGATAACACATATTCGCCAAGTTTGAGGATAAAACCGTTATGTTCTGCCAGCGGAATGAATTCACTGGGTGCAACATGACCGAGTTTAGGATTATGCCAGCGGGAAAGTACTTCAAATTTCTTGATTTCTCCGCTGCGGATATTGACGATAGGCTGAAAAACCAGAGCGAATTCCTGATTTTTCAGGGCCGTCATGAACTGTTCTTCCAGATGAATGCGGCGGTGCATCTGGGCATTCAGATCACTGGAGAAAAAGTGGAAATAATTACCGCCTTGTTTTTTGGAAACATACATCGCGGTATCGGCATTGCGTAACAGCTCTTCTCCGGATTCTCCGTCTGTCGGGTAGCAGGCAACCCCGATACTGAGAGTCATGCTCATACAGATATTGTCTAACTGGTAGCTGGTTGCCATGGTCTGCAATAATCTCTGGCAGATCATTCCGATTGAGATTTTTTCCCTGTAGTCATCGCTCAGAACAATGAATTCATCACCGCCAAAGCGGCTAATCAGCATTGAAGGATTCAGGAATGCTTTTAGCCGTTTGGAGATCGCCAGTAATAGCTCATCACCGATAGAATGGCCCAAAGTGTCATTGACCTTTTTAAAATCGTCGACATCAATAAACAGGACAGCAAACGAAGTACCTTCACGATCCGCCTTCATTACCCTCTGGCTTAGTTGTTCCATGAGAGCCGTCCGGTTCGGCAACCCGGTGAGCGAGTCATGTAAAGAGCGGTATTCGAGCAGAAAAGTCCGTTCACGGACTTTCTGTTTAAGCAGGTAATTCCAGTACAGTGTCATGACAATCGATGCGACCAGAATCAGAGAGATAGTGATAATCCATCCCCATGGAATGGATGATGAGACTTCGACCCGAACCCAGCGGGAAAATATTTCTGCTTTTTCCCGGGCCGAAATTGAATTCAGGGCTTTATTGAGAATATGAACCAGCTCCGGCCAGTCACTGCGAACTCCGAATGCTAAATCGTTCTGATAAGGCGTTTCGCCGGAAACCTTGAGATTACCCAATGCCTTGTCCTGAATAATATAACTACTGGTCGCTATATTGCCGACATAAGCAAATGCGTCGCCTCTGACCACCGCCAGCAGGGCAGCTTCCGTATTCGGATAGGTTTTCAGTTGGATCTCAGGATGATTGGTATTGAGCAGCTCATTGGTGGCATAACCTTTTTCCAGAGCAACCGTCTTTCCGGCCAGGCCTTCCATGCCCGGAACAAAATCAACCGAACTGAGAGTAATGATGACGATGGTATTGGACACATAAGGCTGGGTAAACTGGGAATAATTCTGGCGCTCGGGCGTATTCATCGCCAGACTGAACAGATCGAGACGGCGTTCACGTACATCTTTGACTAATTCCGACCACTGTTTCTCGGGAGAGCGGACAAAAGAAATACCGATTTTTTTCTCGATGAGCCGGATAAAATCAGCGGCGATGCCCTGATAGGAACCATCCTTATCAAAATATTCCAGCGGCGGCCAGTATGGATCGGAAGCCAGTCGGATAATCGGATGATCGGCCAGCCATTGTTTTTCCCTTAGCGTCAGCTTGAGTGCTTCATTGGTATTGAGAGCCGTCTGCTGCTGAATGATATCTGTCAGAATCGCATGGTATTCCTGAGAAGAAATACTACTGAGTGCCAGTTGTAATATGCGGGCAAGAATCGGCTGATCTTTGCGTGAACCGATAGCAAGAATAGAACCTTCGGTACCGGCGCGACCGTGAACTTTCAGGTTGTTCAGAATTTCTCGGTTGATGATGTAATTGGCGACGGCCCGGTTACCGATATAGGCATCGGCCTCACCCCGGGCAACTGCGTCAAGCGCTTCAGATGTATTCGCATACTCACGGATATGGATTGAAGGGTAGTTTTCCCTGTAGTACGTGACATTACCGAAGCCCTGCTCCAGTGCAATAGTTTTACCGACGAGAGCCGATTCATGCACATAGTAAGGCGCTTCATTGCGTCCGATAATCACATGCGGGATATTTAGATAGGGCTGAGTAAAATTGAAATAAGGTTTTCGTGATGGTTTTGGGGTGATGTCCAGCAGTGCATCCAGTTTGTTCTCTATCACCTGTTCGTACAGTTCCGGCCATTTTCCACTGGTTAGTTTGAGCCTTCCGCCTAAACGTTGATTGAGCAATGCAACCAGTGCCACCCCGAATCCATCCGGTTTTCCTTCGAGATTAATAAAGTCCAGCGGCGGCCAGTCGTCCATGGCGCCAATAGTAATTCTGTCATGCTGATTCAGCCAGAGTTGCTGTGCGGCTGTCAACTGAAGAGGCAGCTCCTCTGCCGGAACAGCAGCCTGGGCAATCGTGGCCTGAATGAAAAATAGCGTCAGGCTCAGCAAGAGAAGATGGCGAGTATTCAAGTGATTACACCTATATCAGTGTGTTTGTCAGTCATCTGACATCATTCATTATTCTGGTAACTCTTTTAAATTAGTTGTAAGTCAATTGTTTTACCATGTATTAGGATATTTTCGTGAAGTGTTCCGGGTTGTTTTTAAGTCAGGGTGAAAGCCGCCGCTTTGTATCCATAAATGGATGTTCAGGAATGAATCAGTATTGAAGTGCGGTATGGCAGAAAAAGTGAAGAATTATGGCTAAATATGCAAAGTGCAACTCAGGCAGTAAACATGTCTGAGTCGCACGTGTTTTAAGAAAAATGTTTTTAAAGTACGTTATTAACGGGAATTACTCACATCTGCATTAGAGAAAGTCGGATAACCGTTTGGTTTACCCTCGTTCAGACTATTCAGGAAGTTGCTGTCTTTAATCGGAACATTTGCTGAACCGTAGTCATAATCGTTAAGTCTTTGTCTCAGAGTGCTGTTACTGACATTGTCTCCGTACATGGTGTACCAGCTGACGATATCCGGTGTGACAAAATAGCCATATGGGTTTTCGGCCACTTCTCCCATCTTGCTGAAGCGAATTGCATGTGTCAGCGGACCATCTTTGTGGTAGACGAATTTGATGTGCTTACCATTGGTATCCAGTTCGGAGACCGGACGAGTGGTCAGATCGCCGTGAGCACTATAACTTCCATGGGTGACTCTGCCGTTGGTTGTCCAGATGACAACATTTTCCCAGTCATGGCGGTGGCCGCTTTCGACACCATTAAGAATCTGGTCTTTGAGAAAATATAAGGCATAGAAGTGGCTGCAATACCGGTTGGAGCCACTGGTTTTACAGGCGTAGCGGTGATAAGAATTGGACAGGTTCAGAAAGCCGGAGTTCCGGCAACCGGAGGTTAAGCCACCTGAAGGTTTCAGACCGCCATTTTGCTGACCGCTCCGGCTGATCCCGGCACTGGGCAGACAACCGTCGGTATCAAAATCAAACACGGGAGCGATTGAATAGGCATCGATAGATGAAGGTAAAGCCTGATCCAGTTTAGAGAAGTCGTGAGCATAAACCGGACTGAGAGATAACAGCGATATAGAGATAGCCAAACTAGAATGACGTATATATTTATACATTTAATAATTTCCTTTTATAATGAATTGATATTCGCTCTGATGCTTATTTGAGCAACTTTTTTCTAACTGAATCAGTCCAGTATAAGGTTGACCAATTTCAAATTTAAGACGTTTTTCTTGCATCTTGGCTAAAAAATGTGATTTGTATAGGGATCTGATGTCTGAATATGAAAGCGGTTACATTTGTGATATCTATGGATTTTGTGGGATTCTGGTTAGCTATGGCAGTGGTAACAGCCGGCAGGGTGTGTTGATTCTGGCAAGAGTGGGGCAGATATCTCAAGTATTGATTTGCTATACAGAGCAACCAAAGCGCGTGTCGGACTAAACTGGTGGTTGCGCTATTACCTAAAAACGCGCGACATCGGTTGTCGCCTGAAGCGGTTTGTGAGTTGCATTACTCATACTCTGGCTTTCGATGAATTTCTCTTAGTTCAAAAAGCTCATCTTTTTCAGAGAGGAGCACAACTTCTCCAGCCTCAATTTTAATATGAGTTAACTCGTAGTAACGAACTTCGTATTCTTCTTCATTAAACTCATGAGTAGACTCCATAAGAAAGTCACTTTTTAAAAATCTTGGCCCGAATGTTTTCAGCTCGTCTTTGAAAACGCCTAGCGTCTTTTCTCTTAGATAAGGCTCTCTGTCTCCGATAATTACACCCGGAATATTTTCTTGAACTTGTCCAACTATATAAATTCTTGATTTCAATCCCACGCTAGGAACCGAACAGATCATTGGTAAGCTTTCATCAGCAAAATTCAATTCATTTAATATGTTTTCTATATTCATAGCGCCCGAATCTAGCAACCTCTTGCTCGGCATATTCTAGATGCCATTTGAAATTAATTTCGTACAGCTTGAAGGATACACCTTGAAACACCCTGTTGGGATTTTCTAGGATCTCAGACCATTTGTACCGAGAGAGTGCAGCATCTACTAACGTGACAGCGACCACTTCAGCAGTTTCCTCTATATTTTTACTCAGAAGCCAATTCTTCAGTTTCTGGCAATGTTCCCTGTCCGAAACAGATGCGATAACCCATTCATTTGTATTATCACATCCCGTATCCCAGTGAAGCCACTCAGACTTATACGTGGCGAGCTTATTAACATCTCTCGCTCTTAAATCTCTATTTCGAAGATTACTCATTTATTTCTATGTATCCATTGAAATTTATTTTTAGACAATTCGTGCATACTTTTCTTTTAGATATTTGGATATTGGGTAATCATTTTTATCATAAGGTAGTTTTATTTTTTTTACTTCTATACCTAGCTGAAATTTACTAATAACTTCGACATTAAAAGTTTCTGTGATTCGAAATAATCCGCGATCAAAGGCGATCTCATGATTAACGCATAGACACAAACCATTATTAATAGTGTCAGGACCTCCATCAACTACAGCAACTATGTGTGCAGCTCGTAATAATGATTTCTCTTTCACGTCACATATACAGCATTCACTATTGTATGCTTTCAAAACGCGATCTCTAAAATTTGACTGCTTCCTAACAGGTTTTTTCTCAATCGATTCTTTCCATTCTCTACCGTTTGGGTATGGACGCTTACTATCCGTTTTAACCCTATTTTCGAACTCTATTCTTCCATCATCGTATTTATACAAATTTGGAAGTGTTTTATATCGTAATATCGATACATCGAGAAAGCCTAAATCCCCTTCTTGATTTATAATTAGCATCAACCGTATTTCGTTTTTAGCATGATACATTATTTTCCAGACTGGAATCTTTATATCTTCATCGAGATTATCCACAAATTCATCCGCCAAGGCTCTATTTCGTTTTTCTCTTACTGCTGCATCATTAGCTTCTTTTAAATCTTTTTTAGTAAGATATTTTTCTACGGTATAGTTCATAAATTTCCTTATCTAACTAGTGATGTGGATTCTCTTCCTGACTCGAAAGGCAAAGTCACTCTTCATCAATCTGTTACTCGCACTAAATTATTAACCACAATAGCAAATATGACACCTATACGTATAGGACTTGAATTGTGTAGAGGTGCACAGGGTTATGGTGAACTACAGGCAACGACAAAGCGAAGTCGGTAACGTTGTTGTTCGGGCAAAATTGGCTGCTGACGCAGCCAAAGGTATGTATTGACAAGCGGAAGGACTGAATAGCCACCGAGTCAGTAGACACTAGTTAGTCTTCTCTCATATTGCTTCTCATACTCTACAGGTGACAATTGATTATTGGAACCATGCCTGCGCTTCACGTTGTAGAACATCTCTATGTATTCAAAGATATCCATGCGAGCATCTCCCCGTGTGGAGTAGATTTTGCGTTTGATTCTTTCTCTTTTCAGTAGCTGGAAAAAGCTTTCTGCCACAGCATTATCGTGACAATTACCTCGACGGCTCATACTGGCTTCTAGTCCATGTTGCTTTAAGAACTTGTTCCAGTCGTGACTTGTATACTGGCTACCTTGATCGGAATGTACAAGTACCTTTTGGATTGGAGAACGTCGCCATATAGCCATTAAAAGCGCATCCAAAACCAACTCTTTAGTTATTCGACTTTTCATCGACCAGCCAATCACTCTTCTAGAAAAAAGATCAACAACAACGGCAAGATACAACCAACCTTCATGTGTTTTTATATAGGTAATATCGGTTACCCATGATTGATTTGGAGCCGTTGGATTGAACTCTCTGGCTAATTTGTTTGCCGAAATGACATGCTCAGTACCCGCTTTAGCTCTGGGTTTACGATATCCGCGTTGTGACTGTAAGCCTTCTCGCTTCATCAAGCGATACACTTGATTGATCCCACAGGATTCACCTTCATCTCGTAGGTCACTGTATATCTTTCGATAGCCATAAACCCCGCCTGATTCCAACCAAAACTGTTTGATAAGCCCGAGAAGATATTTACGCCGTTTCTCTTGTTTGCTGTCAGGGTGTTTTAACCAGGCATAATAACCACTGGGATGAACCCCAAGGATTTTACACATCCGTCGAACAGGCCAAATAGACTGATTGGCTTTGATGAAGGCGTACCTCAGTCGGACTGGCTTGCGAAGTACACCGCGGCTTTTTTTAGTATATCCCGCTCTTCGGTGACTCTTTGCAGTTCTTTTCGAAGCCTGCGAATTTCGGCACTTTCATCAGATTGAGCTTGGTGTTGGGAGGAGTCGGGACCGTAGCGCTTCACCCAAGCATAAAGGCTGTGGGTAGTCGTCCCTAAGCGGTTGGCAACATCAGCCACACTATGACCTTTTTCCGTGACCTGTTTTACCGCTTCAATTTTAAATTCTTCTGGATATCTTTTGCTGCTCATAAGCACCTCTCTGTTAGTCATTTTGTCTAACTAAAAGGTGTCTATCAAGTCGGTGGCTATTCAGCTCATCAGTATCAGAGAAGCCTAACCATTCGTCCCTGAATGGTTTTCTTCTTTCCATGCTCAAATAGGGTTGGTTAGATCAACAGTCAGATGTTATCTGAGCTTCTTCCATTTCTTCTTTCCTCAGATTGAGTTCATCGAAAGTAATCAGATTATTGAGAAACAGCAGAATTTCCCGCAGTTCGTTCTGATCCGTACTGGGATCAGTATTGGTGACAAGAAAATCAATCAGATAGCCACGGGCGGTGAGGTGTAAATCGAGATGATTTGATTCGGACATCGTAAACTCCTTTGGGTTGTAAATTCCACCACACAAAGGTCCTAATCAATGGGTGGTGAACTGAACAAGGTTAGGACTACCGCCAAAGGAAACGGCCAGCATATGCTGCCTTGTCAGCTCACCATAATTTGCATGAGCTAAGGCTACACAGAAAGGCAAATCAGTACAATACTGGCCTTTTGATATGCATCTGTCTTTGGCAGGGTCCTAATCCCGGCACCGGATTTTGCCGGTGCGGTTGCAGAGTAAGCGGTGTCTGGGATATTGGCGAGTCGGGGAGCAGAAAAGCGCGTGCGGTATGGTGAAATATCATACTTTTCTAATACTTGGCGGCGCATTATTTTGCGTGTGATTTCACTGTGTTGGTTTGGTAAGGGGCAGTTTAAGTTGTTTATGAACAAAAACGATTTATTTGTTTGTATTACCGAAAATTTTCTATGCGAGAAAATCTGAGACTAAATACCATTGATTTTCGTAACTTTCATAATTTGGTATATCTCTGAGGTTAACTTTACCCCAATTCTTACTTCGCGGTGCTGACTCGATTACATTAACTGGGAATACATAGTATTTAGGCGGTAATACTTCTTTTTTGCCATCCTTTGAACCGCGATTGAGCAATACTACTACTACAAAATCACAATCAAAATTTTTAATTGGAAAACCAGCAGCACCAGTTCGCCAGCGGCTTTTTACTTGTACCATTGCCGACTTATGTGATTCTGGATTTGTTGCAACTAAATCATAACCCGGCATATTTGTATACGTTTTATAAGACGCAATCTTTTGTAAAAGAAGCTGCCCTAACACTAAAAATTCAGCCCCTTCTGCTTCTAAACGAGTATCTAATCTGGGCATAACCCACCTTGAGTCCTAACTCCGCAATCACGCGATGTCGCGTGCATTGCTTTGTTAGCGAAATGCCCGACAGCGTGATAGTAAATTTCAGAAGCTGCATCTCGGTGCCGTTGCTCAGATGGCGAGAAGTGAATTTCATGCTGGTGAGTTGGCCATTGCCCTGAGATCTGGCGGCACAAGAACGCAACCTCAGCTTCTATCGTTTCCATCTCTTTAAGTGGAGCATAGACACCATTCAGCTTTGCGGTCCAAACGGATAGCTGCAAAGTGGTTTCTAAAAACTTCCACTTATAGCCGTGGTACCCGCCTTTACCGTTTGCTTTGAAGCCATACCCCAGACGGGCAGACATAGGCTGTTGAGCAATCCCTACGTACAACAATGAATCGTCGCACGAAACTGTATAAAGTTTAGCAACTCCTCTTGTCGTCGCTGGAGCTGAAAACTTGCAGATCTGTGACGAAATTGAAAGTTGATACCAACCACCTGATAAGGTTAGCTCAAAGTCTTGCGGCCGTTCTAGTATGCCTTTTCCTTCTTTCCCGCTAACGCCGCGTTAAGTGGTGAACAACGCGACCACCTAACCTAAACCATTGTGCTGTAAACACTAAAACCGATTCAAACTGAAAATGCCAAGCGTTGTGAATCCGTCTTAAACGCTTGTTATACGATTACTTAATCCAAATACCCAGATCAAACTTGAGATTTACTTTCCGAGTATAGTTAGCTTGCGCTAGAGCAATGCCCACTGTTGTAAGTTGCATTTTAGATAGACGGCTATCTTTTCTTCCCCAATTGTTAATTAGGTCGGCTAAACCAGGCACTTTCTCTACTAACCAATCTTTTACTTCATTTTTATTCATCAGATTGGATGTAAATAAAGATTTCAGCTTACTAATATCTTGTTCTTCAAAACCAAGTTCTGCCGCTTTTTCGCCCAAGGCATCTTCAGTGAGGAGATTAAACTCAAGTAATGAAACTGTATGATAAGAATGCTTTAAAAGAGGCTTATACTTTTCACTGCTGTCGCCTATTGATGCTACAAATTGCTCCTCATCAAAACCTTTTTGAAACATAGCAGGGTATTTCCCAAGAATGATATTGGGTATTTCTTTGTACCAAGACGCATCCAACAACGTTACACAACCACTATATGCAAGATGTTCAACCCAAGACTGATGCGGATTTTGCCCGTTTCCGAATTTAAGCAATTCATTAGTAAAAAAATCGACTAATGCATTTTGAGAAGTAACGTCTCCCCTGGATAGGCGAGTCAAAGCAAAGTTCATAGACAACATATCAAGTTGGTCAGGTGTTAATTTACTGACAACTTCTAGTGCTTCATCCAAAACAATTTGTTTAGTATTTCTTTCTGGGGTAGATGCTCGTTGAACCAAGATATCTACTAGCATCCCTTCAAGATCCGCATCTCCGGTTTTCGCGTACTGTTTTTGGGCTTCATATAAAGCAGCCTGCATTGAAGGTTGCTGTAATTCAGTGATAGCTGATTCATGCTCTTCTTTTAGTTTACGTAAGAAGCTGTCGGTCAACTCCTCTGCACGTGCACGAGCCAATTGTGCGGCACTCTGAGATAACTCTAGGAAGTTAGCTTTATATACATCTAATGCAATAGTTCTTGCATCTGAATAAGAAATGCCATTGATGTTCACAGACTCAGCTTGTACATTTGTGGAGTGATCTCCCCCTTGTTGTTTTTGGATATGATCGTTAATCATTTTTATTACCTATATTAATGTCACCACCCGCTTGATAATTCTTTGAGTTGTTACCAGATTTTTGAACCTGTTTCTTGTGTGATTTACTTTTGAAAAGCCCAAAAACTAGCATCAAAACAGAAACACCAATACCACTAAAAAACCACTCTTTGTTTTCAATAAACCAGCTCATTTCTACTCCAATCGCATAACAGCACCTTTTAACCAGACATTATCTGTATAGCTCTGGTAGAAAATGCAGATTATCGATTCATATCAATTTGTTTTTTTACACAAAACTGTATAAGCGACGCGACAATGACAGACGGTTTCTATCTAACACACCAATTCACCAACCCCTAAATTAAAAGCCGTCTTCAGCCCGAACTCATCCGCCAGTCATTACACCTTGCAACCCCCTTATGAGTTCATTTTCACAGTATAGACAGGTTTTGCACCATGGAAAGCCCCACAACCCAACCCAACTGTTGAACCTTTTTGACATTTATATCCGGATTTTTACTGTAGACACTTCTCTCATGCTCAAATTTGCCGCACAATAGCGCGAGTGAATACTTTCGAATATATACTCAAATAACCTCAAGGAGCAGTTTCAGCGCGCTTTTAGCTCGTCTGCATCAGTGAGTGATAGTGCCAACGAAACACGGAGCCGGATGTGAAGCAAATCCCGAGACATCAGAAAATTATTGAACTTGTTAAGAAGCATGGTTATGTCAGTACCGATGAGCTGGTCGAGCGGTTTAATGTCAGCCCGCAGACGATTCGCCGTGATTTGAATGAACTGGCCGACGAAAATAAGATTCGCCGTTACCATGGTGGTGCGACGGTGCCTATCAGTTCTGAGAACGATTCATATACCACCCGTAAGTCGCATAACTATTCTGAAAAAGACCACATTGCCGAGGCATTGGTGAAACATATTCCCAATCATGCCACGCTGTTTATTGATATCGGAACCACACCTGAAGCTGTTGCCCGGGCACTGAGCCGGAGTCATCAGCAGCTGCGCATTGTGACAAATAACCTCAATGTTGCCAGTATTCTGCTGTCCAAACCGGACTTTAATGTCATTCTGGCTGGTGGGGAAGTGCGTAACCGTGATGGCGGGATTATCGGTGAAGCAACGCTGGATTTCATTCAGCAGTTCCGGCTTGATTTCGGCATTCTGGGGATTAGTGGCATTGATTTCGATGGTTCACTGCTGGATTTCGATTACCACGAAGTCCGGGTGAAACAGGCGATTATTGAAAATAGCCGGAGTGTTTTTCTGGCGGTGGACCATTCCAAATTTGGCCGGAACGCCATGGTCAAATTAGGCAATATCTCTCAAATCAATACACTGTTTACCGACAAGCAGCCACCTCAGGAAATCCTGTCCATTCTGGAAGCAAATCAGGTTTCTTTTGAAGTGGCGGAAGACTCTGAGGACATGGCGGCGGAGTTTTCTCCGTCGGCCTGATTCAAATCAGTCACTTTCCGTCAATAAACTGAAACCTTCCTGTGGGAAGGTTTTTTTATGTCGTCACACCAAACGAACATTATCGAAAATAAAAGATGCATTTAAACGAAAGTTAGGTTACGCTCTTTAGTGTTTCGTAAATGTTCGTTTGCTCATTTTTCTGAGGTTATGCTATGGATGTAATGACACCCAATCAAGAGAATCGTTTGCTGGATCTGGTTATTGTCGGCGGAGGCATCAATGGTGCCGGTATTGCTGCTGATGCTGCCGGACGCGGTCTGTCCGTCGGGCTCTATGAAGCTCAGGATTTTGCTTCTGCAACTTCTTCGGCCAGCTCTAAACTGATCCATGGTGGGTTGCGTTATCTGGAGCATTATGAGTTTCGTTTGGTCGGGGAAGCGCTTGCCGAACGGGAAGTTTTACTGAGAAAAGCGCCGCATGTGGCTCGTCCGATGCGTTTCCGGTTACCTCATCGTCCTTATCTGCGTCCGGCCTGGATGATTCGTTGCGGACTGTTTTTATATGACCATCTGGGAAAACGGACCACATTACCGGCCAGCCATAAGGTGAATCTGGCTGAGAGCGGATTACTGAAACCGGAAATGAAAACGGGTTTTGAGTATTCGGATTGCTGGGTCGATGATGCGCGTTTAGTGATTCTGAATATTCTGGCGGCCCGGGAAAATGGGGCAGAAGTCTGTAATTACTGCCGGGTTGAGCAGGCGGTGCGGGAAAATGGTATCTGGCGTGTGACGGTTTACGATCAGCAATCGGATACCCGTTTCGTACGCTATGCCAAAGCACTGGTTAATGCTGCCGGCCCGTGGGTGAAGCAGTTCTTTGATGACGGTTTGCAGAGTGAATCGCCCCGGAATATCCGGCTGGTCAAAGGTTCCCATATTGTGGTGCCGCGTCTGCATCATGAAGAACAGGCTTATATTTTACAGAATCAGGATGGCCGGATTGTTTTTGTGATTCCTTATCAGGGGGAATTCTCCATCATTGGAACCACCGATGTGGAATATCGCGGTGATCCGCGTCAGGTGAAGATTTCTGATGCGGAAACGGATTATTTAATTGATATCGTCAATCAGCATTTTGTCCGCCAGATCTCCCGTGACGATGTGATTTGGTCATATAGTGGTGTTCGTCCGTTGTGTGATGATGAATCAAACTCACCTCAGGCAGTGACCAGAGACTATACCATTGAGCTGGAACAGGAAATGGAGCAGGCACCGCTGCTGTCGGTTTTCGGCGGGAAACTGACCACCTATCGTAAGCTTGCTGAAGCAGCAATGAAAAAACTCGAACCTTACTTTGCACAGATGGGTAAACCGTGGACGGCGAATGTTCCTCTGCCGGGCGGTAATTTTAGTTGTACCCGGGAGCAACTGGGTGAGTCATTGCGTTCCCGTTATCCGTGGCTGACCCAGAAGCAGGCATTCCGCTATGCAACTCAGTTTGGTTCTTATACCCGTAAAATGCTGGCAGGCGTGAATCATCTCGAAGGCATGGGACGCTGTTTCGCCGAAGATGTCTATCAACGGGAAATCGACTACATGATTGCATATGAGTTTGTCAGAACCGGTGAGGATTTCTTATGGCGCAGAACCAAGCTGGGTTTGTATCTGAATGAGGAAACCCAGCAGGAAATTACGGAATATATCTCAGCCCGGTGTACTGAAAAGTCGGTAGTCAGCCTGTTTAAAGCCGGGTGAAGTATTGAATCACTCTACAAAATGTTGCGGTGATTCAGGTTTAAGGTGATTCCGGAATTGTTCATTGTATAGCAGGCGGTGCAAAGGTTCCGGCCGGAAATAGAGAAAACCCTGGATGTAATTGCAGCCAAGTTTGATTAACGCCTGTTCTACGCTGCCTGCCTCCACACCTTCGGCAACAACACTCAGATTCAGATCCTGTGCCAGTCGGATCAGAGCATAAACAATAGTCCGGTTGGCTTCTTTCTGGTGATATTCGATGATGAATGAGCGATCTATCTTGATCTGTTTGACGGGCAGCTCACGCAGAATAATCAGTGAAGAATAACCGGTGCCGAAGTCATCAATACTGAAGCGAAAACCCAGGGCATGCATTTCATGGATGACCCGTTTGGCTTTGTCGATATCTTCAAATACTGCACTTTCGGTAATTTCGAACACAAAATCCGCAGGTTGTATCTGCCCGGAATTGAGCAAATTGTGCAGTTGTTCCGTGACCTCGTCATCCTGAAAATCTTTGGCGGAAAGGTTGATATGCAGACTGCCCTGAAAGCCGTGTGCTCTCAACACATTCAGATCCTGTGCGGCCCGGTGAATGACCCATTGGGTGAGTACGGAGATTAGTGCACTTTTTTCTGCGATCGGAATGAAATCTTCCGGCTCGATAAAACTGCCATCTTCCTGAGGCCAGCGAAGTAATACTTCCAGACTGGACACTTTTTGCGTCTGTCCCTGTATGATCGGTTGATAGTGGAGTTCAAACTCGTCGTTTTTCAGTGCTTCGGACAATTTGATGGATAGTTTGAGTTTCCCGTAAGAATTTGACCCTAACTGATCATGGTAAAACGTATAGCGTTTATGTTTTTTCTTCGACTCATACATGGCTAAATCTGCCTGTTTCAGCAGATTAAAAACCTCGTATCCGTTATGCGGGAACTTGGTAATGCCAATACTTGCCGAGGTCTTCATCGAGTAGGTCATCACCTGCACCGGTGCGTGAAGGGCATGATGGATACATTCAACCAGACTCAGGATTTTTGTATCGTCGTCATCCGGGAAGATAATGGCGAATTCGTCGCCGCCCATGCGATATAACTGACCGTGATTTCTGGTGTTTTCCTGTAAGAGTTTGGCGACAGAAATTAGGAATTTATCACCAAAATAATGACCCAGACCATCATTGATTTGCTTAAAATTATTCAGGTCGATCAACAGTAAGCTGAAGGTTTGCTTCGACTGAACCCATGTTTTAAGAGACTGAAGCAGATATTTACGGTTGGCCAGAGAAGTCAGGCTATCATGCAGAGAGCTATGCTGTTCGTCCTTAGCAAAGCGGTGTGCCTGCCGGATCGTATTCAGTGCCAGAGGAACGATCAATGCGACAAATATCCCGCCACCGAGGAGAATCAGAGAAACAGTAAACAGATGAGTATGAATGGGGGATTCAATCAGCAGTTCTGTGAGAACAAAAAGATAACCGAGAATAAAGACGGCGATCAGCGCGACAAGTATTTTCCAGCCCGGAGCTTTTTCAGTGCGGCATATCAGATATGCTGGCTTCATACTGTAAATCAGTAAAAAAATGCCTGTAGCGACACTCGCTAAGGCGATATATTTCATGACCATACATAGACCCCAGCAATGTAGCGTCCAACAGCCCCGATGGGCATACAACGTAAATTTGGCGAAATGTTACACAATTTTTCTTTTTATGACAATAGCTTAGATGTGCTTCTTTCGTGTACTGAAATAACGGGCTGATTAAATATATTCAATGGAGTGATTATATTTGGCTCATTTTTCAGATGATTTGCCTACTGACTGATAACTTATGGATATATAAAGCGTAGAACATTTTTTGTACAGGCGTATGTGTTTGTCACAACAAATGACAGGTGAGAGCCTGAATAGTTGAACCGGTCAGACGCTAATTTATTCAATCATCTGATACAGGCGTCTCGGTCTGCCGCCAGTGTTGTAGTTCAGGACCAGACGTAATACGCCTTCGGATTCAAGATATTCCAGATAGCGTCTTGCAGTAATCCGGCTGAAATTCATGCGCTGGCTGATATCATCAGCAGAAAAGTCATGCAATTGTTCACGGTAAAGCAGCGCTTTGAGCGATTCCAGCGTGGTCGCATCAATCCCTTTGGGGGTCTGACGAACCGCCTTGACCGGAGACTTCCGCAACAGTTGGTCAATATCATCCTGATCGACGGTCGAAGTACTGATGAGCTTTTGTTTATACTGAAGGTAATCATCCAGAGCCTGATTGACCCGTGACATCCGGATCGGCTTGACCAGATAATCGATGACGCCGAGTTGCACCGCTTTTTCAACGGTGGCAGTTTCACGTTCAGCAGTAGTCATGATGAAATGGCAGTCAGCAGACTGCTCACGCAACTGGTGGATCAGATCCAGACCGTTCCCGTCCGGGAGCGTAATATCAACAAAGACAAGCTGTGGCTGAAATGCATTGAACTGTATCTGCGCATCCGCGCAGCTTTCGCTGACGGCAACCACCTGAAAATGGGGATGTTGGTTGATCGTTGACTCCAGGGTATAGCTGGCACGAATGTCATCTTCAAGCAGCATTACTCGGGTTTTCATCGTCATGCGCCTCTTCTTTTTTTTCTAAATAGATACTAAATAAGGTGGTGTTCTGATCGGTTCGTTCCCAGTCAATACTACCGTGAAAGTAGTCGACCAGCTGTTTCACAAGGTACAGGCCGATCCCGTTCTGTTCATCTTCCTGTTTCGAACTGACACCAAACTCAAGGATGTGTTCGGCAATTTCATCGGGAACGCCGGTACCGTTGTCCTGAATTTCCAGCATGATATACCTGCCGCGATCACTCAGATAGACACTGACTTCTGGCTGTACGGCTTCCCGGTTCTGCCAGGCGGCCAGCAGGGCATTGTCGACCAGATTACCGAGGATCGTCACCAGTTTTTCAGAAGTCTGTTTGGCGTAGCCTGCCAGTGTCGTATCTTCATCAATGGTAAACTTTACGCCCATTTCGGAAGCTTTGTTAAATTTAGCCAGCAGCAGCCCGGCGACGGCACTGTCAGATACACTGAGAACAATATGATTGATAACGGCCTGATAGCGGTCGGTTTCCTGCTGAATGAAATCGATCGACTCTTCATATTTGCCGATTTGCAGCATACCTGACAGAACGTTTAATTTATTGGAATACTCGTGAGTTTTGCTGCGGAGTAGTTCAGCGTAGTTCTTCAGATAGGTAATTTCTTTTTCCAGCTCATTGGGTGTCAGATTGGCAAAGAACACAATGACATGACCGATTAAGCCTTTTGCGGTTTTGATCGGATAAAGATTCGCCCGGTATCTGAGTTTGCCGATGCTGAACTCTTCCTGATGAAAACGGCCCTGATTTTCCAGTACCAGATGGCTTAATGGGATCGAATAATGGGACAGAGGATGACTCTGATAGTCATAACGGCTCAGAACTCCCATCGAGAGAAGCTTCATCGCACTGTTATTAATCATGGTAATCTTCATGTCGTGGTCAACGGCAATGATTGCATCCCGGATACTGTCAAAAACCATCCCGTGTTCACGGAATTTATTGACGATGAATTCCGGCTCGTAATCCAGAAATGTCTTTTTCATCTTCAGCAGGAATGCGACGGTTGTCCCGATACCGAACAGATAGATTAAACCGATCAGCAGACCGATATGGACGTGTTGACGGAAGATGATGTCGGATATCTTTTCGGATAAATAACCGATACAGATTGCACCGATCAGTTCACCGTTGTCGTAGATCGGGACAAAATTGCGGATGGCTTTGCCAAGCGAGCCTCTGGCTTCGGTGCTATATGCTTTGCCCGTCTGTAACACCGGATAAATATCTTCCCCGATAAAATGTTTTCCGATGCGCTGTTTGTCCGGATGACTGAGACGAATGGCCTGTTTATCAACCACCACAATGTATGAAGCATCGGTCCGGGAACGAATTGCCTCAATGTAATCTTCAATGGAAGTTGTGGATTGCTGAAGATTTCTGGCCCGGACGGCCTGAATCACTTTGGGATCATGGGCAATGACCCGGGCAAGTTCCAGTCCTCTGGCTTCCAGTCCCGACTGATAAGAGCTCTGTAACAGATACAGAATTGCAATAGTCAGCACAATCACAACAGAGGAGGTTGTCGCAATCGTAGTCAGAGTCAGGTAACTTTTTAGCTTCATATACGGTAATTGTATGCTTTCTGTACAGTCCGGATGGCCGAGTGAGGGATTGTACCACGTGTATTGCGATTAGGGAGAAGAGAGAAAGGAGAAAGCTGGCAGGAAGTGAGAGCTGGCTCCCGTACACCATGATGGTATACGGGAGAATCAAATTAATGGATTGCAGTTGAAAGGAAGTAACCGACAATCGTTGAAGTGAGTACACAGATGAATCCCGGCAGGATAAAGCTGTGATTCAGTACGTATTTCCCAATCCGTGTGGTTCCGGTACGGTCAAAGGTGATTGCCGCCAGATCGCTCGGATAAAACGGGAAGAAGAAATAAGCGTAGCAGGCTGGTAATACCCCGATCAGAACTTTAGGTGGAATACCCAGAGAGAAACCGAGTGGTAACATGATCGTCAGAACTGCCGCCTGGCTCTTCAGGAAGATAGAGACAGAGAACATCGCGATAGCAAACGCCCATGGATGTGCATGAACAATATCGCGGACCATATCGATCAGATAGGTTTTGTGATAGCTGATGATCGTGTCACTCATCCAGGCAATACCGAAGATGATAATCACGGCGGTCATCCCGGCAATAAACACATTACTGTGCACGATCTTTTTCGGCGGAACTTTGGTGGTAACCAGAATGATTGCGCCAACGGCGAGCATCAGGAACTGAATACCGACGGACATTTTGACACCCGGAGGCAGCAGCCCCAGATTTTTCCCGAACATTGCGACGAAAACCACCGCAGCAATACCCAGCATAAAGATCAGCAGTCCTTTTTTCGCATTTTTGTCGATGCCGTGATCTTGATCCAGTGAGCTATTATCTTCCAGCTCCTGAACGAATTCAGGATCTTTACAACGCTCTTTAAACTCTGGGTCTTTATCCAGATCTTTACCGCGTTTCAGACTCCAGGTACAGGCGACCAGCAGACCGGTCAGCGTTGCAGGAATGGTGACCATCAGAACGTCGATAAGACCGATATCCAGATGATTATCAACAGCGGTTGCCATGACCACAGCAGCAGCGGCAGCAATCGGACTGGCTGTAATACCAACCTGTGATGCTACCGAAGCAATTGCCATCGGACGCTCCGGACGAATGCCTTTTTTATAGGCGACATCGTAAATGACCGGAAGCAGTGGATAAACAGAGTGGCCGGTGCCAACCAGAACAGTCAGAGAGTAGGTACACAATGGTCCCAAAAAGACGATCTGTCCGGGGTGTTTACGCATCAGTTTTTCGGCATATTTTACCAATAGTTTTAAACCACCGGTGGCTTCCAGAGTTGCTGAAGCAGCAACGACTGAGAGAATAATCAGCATCACGCTGATAGGCGGATGTCCCGGTGCTACTTTGAACACAAATGCAAGGATGGTGACGCCAAGTCCGCCGAGCAGACCGAACGCGATACCGCCATGCCGGATCCCGATGAAAATGATGGCAAGCAGCAACATCATATGTATATAAAACATCTTATTACCTCTTAAAAAAAGTGACCTGAACAAAGAGCAAGTCAGGTCACAAAGGGGAATTTACCCAACCATGAATACAAAAATAACTGCGATAGCCGATACGGCAAATGCGATGGCATAGCACAGAATTTTACCGACAATGCCGGTATGAAATTTCAGGTCATGCATACCGTGATGCACCCGGTGCATGGCGTGCCACATTGGCAGTGCGAGCGTACCGATGACAAACAGAGCGCCGAAAATATGGGAAACAAAATTGCTGACGCTTTCATAGCTCAGGGTGTCTGCATTCAGAATACCCAAAGGGCCGAGAATACCTATTACCAGAATAGTGACCGGTGTCAGCATTGCGAACCAGGTGCCGCCGGCACCGAAAAGTCCCCACCAGATGGGTTCATCAGAACGTCTGGGATTAAGATTAATCATGTGGTACTCCTTAAATCAGCACGAGTGCAAGTAGTGAAATGACCGCAACAATGAACCATTGCCCCAGAACGATGATTCCGGTGCTCAGTTTTTTGCCTTTAATCCGAACCGGAATCACCTGCGGCATCATGCCAAAGAAGGTATGGGCATGAAACAGACTGGCGATCAGGGCCACGATATTAATGGCAACAACCAGTGGATTCGCCATGAAATTCAGCCATGACTGCCATGCTTCCGGTCCTTTCACCAGACAGAGCAACCCGGCTGTGAGTGCGAGCGTAAAGAAAATCAGGGGAATCACCGTGCCTTCCCGCAGCATGTAGAAGCGGTAAAACGGATTGTTTTTCCACCAGGTCCGTTTTACTTCCCTGATATAGGGCTTACGATTACTCATTTCTTAGGCCTCCTGAGGTTTCAGCATCGCGATGACAAAGTCCATAGACGATTCCAGTTTGCCCTGGTTCACTGCGGCTGCCGGATCGACACTTTTCGGACAGACTTCAGAGCAGTAACCGACGAAGGTACAACCCCAGGCGCCGTTTTCACCGTTGATCAGCTTCATCCGTTCGGCTTTACCGTTGTCCCGGCTGTCGAGGTTGTAGCGGTGTGCCAGTGTCAGTGCAGCCGGACCGATAAACTCCGGATTCAGGCCAAACTGCGGACAGGCGGCATAGCACAAACCACAGTTGATGCATCCGGCAAACTGTTTGTATTTTGCCATTTGCTCCGGGGTTTGCAGGTTAGTACCGTCTTCCGGCTTGCGGTCATTGCCGATGATATAAGGCTTGATCGCTTCCAGCCGTTCGATGAACGGGGTCATGTCCACAATCAGGTCTTTCTCTATCGGGAAGTTAGCCAGTGGTTCGATTTTCACGCCGTCCGGATAATCCCGCAGGAAGCTTTTACAGGCCAGTTTAGGAACACCGTTGACCATTACGCCACAGGATCCGCAGATCGCCATCCGGCAGGACCAGCGATAAGACAGATTTTTGTCCAGATAGTCTTTCACATAAGAAATCGTGTCGAGGATCGACATGGTTTCGTTAAAAGGCACCTCAAATGTCTGTAAGTAAGGTTTGGTATCTTTTTCTGGGTCATAGCGCAGAATTTCAACTTTTTGGATGCGTTGAGCTACCATGATTAATTCTCCTCTCCGCGCTGTTGTGCTTCTTCAGCGGCAGCCTGCTCAGCTGCGGCTCCGTAAAGACGTGCTTTCGGCTGTGACTTGGTGATAGTGACATCACTGTAGTCAATCCGTGGGGCAGCATCTTTCTGGTAGAATGCCAGTGAGTGCTTGAGGTAGTTCACATCGTCACGCTCGGTACAGCCTTCATCAAGGCGCTGGTGAGCACCGCGGGATTCTTTCCGCAGAATGGCTGAGTGAACCATGGCTTCGGCGACTTCCAGACCATAACCAACTTCCAGTGCATACAGCAGGTCGGTATTAAATACTTTGCCTTTATCTTTGATGCTGATTTTCTTATAGCGTTCTTTCAGCTCAGCCAGTTTATCGATCGCCTGTTGCATCAGATCTTCCTGACGGTAGATACCGCAACCGGCTTCCATCGCGTGACCCATTTCAGTCCGGATGTCCGCCCAGTTTTCATCACCTTCCTGATTCAGCAGCGCTGAAATCCGGGCTTCGGTGGATTCGATTTGTGCGGTAATCGCCGCATCGTTCCAGCCTTTAAAATCTTCAACGCGTTTCACGGCCTGTTCGCCGGCAACCCGTCCGAAGACCACGAATTCAGCCAGCGAGTTGGAACCGAGGCGGTTGGCTCCGTGCAGACCAACAGAGGAGCATTCACCAACGGCAAACAGCCCCTGAATCCGGGTTTCACACTGCGCATTGGTTTCGATACCACCCATGGTGTAGTGAACGGTCGGACGGATTGGGATCGGCTCTTTGACCGGATCGACGTTGACATAGGCTTTAGCCAGCTCACAGATAAACGGCAGGCGCTCATGGAGGTAATCTGCTCCCAGATGACGCAGATCCAGATGAACGACATCACCCAGCGGATGTTTGATGGTGTTGCCTTTCTGCTGCTCGTGCCAGAATGCCTGAGAAACCTTGTCACGCGGGCCAAGTTCCATATATTTGTTCTTTGGCTGACCGACCGGTGTTTCCGGTCCCATGCCGTAGTCCTGAAGATAACGGTAGCCGTTTTTATTGACGATAATACCGCCTTCGCCACGACAGCCTTCGGTCATCAGAATACCGGTGCCGGGCAGGCCGGTCGGGTGGTACTGGACAAACTCCATATCCCGGAGCGGAACACCGTGGCGATACGCCATTGCCATCCCGTCACCGGTCACAATGCCGCCGTTGGTGTTACAGTGATAGACACGTCCGGCACCACCGGTGGCGAGAATCACGGATTTTGCTTTAATAGTAACCAGTTCACCTTCAGACATGTGGACGGCAATTAAGCCCTGAACATTGCCTTCGTCAACCAGTAGGTCAACCACGAAGTATTCGTCAAAGCGTTTGATTTGCGGATATTTGATTGAGGTTTGAAAGAGGGTATGCAGCATGTGAAAACCGGTTTTGTCTGCGGCAAACCAAGTTCTTTCAACTTTCATCCCGCCGAAACGACGGACGTTGACTTCACCGTTTTCTTTCCGGCTCCAGGGGCAACCCCATTGCTCCATCTGGATCATTTCCCGGGTTGCGTTGGCAACAAAATACTCGACGACATCCTGTTCACACAACCAGTCACCACCACCGACCGTGTCGTTAAAGTGATTGTCTAAACTGTCTTCTTCTTTGATAACGGCAGCGGAGCCACCTTCGGCAGCAACGGAGTGGGAACGCATCGGGTAGACTTTGGAAATCAGGGCGATTTCCAGATCCGGATTTGCTTCGGTTGCGGCAATGGCAGAACGAAGTCCTGCACCACCAGCACCAATGATTGCGATATCTGTGGTTAAGGTTTTCACAGCTATCCTCCAAGTGTAAAAATAATCAATTCAAAGTACCGGAGTACTTTCCACATCAAACAAGTGGGTATACCGGCCCTTGCGGGCCGGATACCTTATGCATTCTTGTTATTCTGAAATGAATGCTTATTTTCCTTGGGCTGACAGTATTGCTTTTCCGTATTTTCTGAGGATTAAACGCGAATCGGAGTATGAGCAGGCTCCGGACGCTTATTTAATATTTATCCTGTTTAATCTCAGTGTGTTATTCCAGTTTTATCTAAACGTTTTATTTAAACATCTTATTTAAGTAATGAGAGTATCAGTGTTGCCAGAATGAGCATAAATGCACCGCCGATCCGGGAAGAGATCTGAGCGAAAGGCATGAGCTCCATTCGTTTGGATGCAGCCAGAACGGCAACATCACCTGTTCCACCCATATTTGCCATACACAGACCTGCGGTAATCGCGGCTTCAATGGCATAAAATCCCATCAGACGACCCACCAGAGCGGCACCAACCACAGCACCAGCGACGGTAGCAAAGACCATCAGGAAGTATTCGACGCTGAGGGAAGCAATAATCTGGTTGAGATCGGTATAAGCGACGCCGATACCAACCAATAGTGCCGGAGTCAGGTTATCAACGACAAATTTGTACCAGGCATGGGCTGATTTTTCGAGTTCACGGGGAATCAGGCCAGTCACTTTTATAAAGGCAACAAAAAGGATCATCAGCGCATATGTGTGCATGCTGATGACCTGTGCCAGCATGCTGCCGACAAAAAACATCGTGATGGCAAGCAGAGCACCGAGACCGAGTGTATCGATTGAAGATTTTTCTTCTTTGTCTTCAAGAGATGGTTGTTGGGAACCACGAATCAACTGACCGTTACCCGTCAGAGACGGATACATATTGCCGAGTTTGTTGAGTAAACCGGCGACGACGATCGCCATAGCATTACCGATAGCCAGTGCCGGAACCATTCTTGACATCAGTTCCGCCGCGGACATGGTGGTATTTCCGGACATAATCTCAACCAGAGGAACGGCGCCTGCTCCCATGCCGCCGCCCATGATCGGCAAAGCAATCAGCATGATGGAATCAAAAAAGCCATCTCCGACCATAAAACCGACCAGACCGGCAAACAGAAACGCAAAAATAACACCGCCGAAAATGACCGGAATATATTTTAGGGCCGCTTTTTTCAGAACGTTTCTGTCCATGCCCAGAATTGAACCGGTGACCAGACTGGCAATAAAGAAAGAGAGGAAACCACCACCTTTGACAAATGTGGTAATCGAGCCGGCAATTTCTTGTGGAAGAAGTCCACTGTGAAAAAGGTAAGAAGAACCGAAGATAATTGCGATGGCGCCACCGCCAAAGAACTGGTTCAGAATCGGTGTTTTATCACCGACGACATTCAGGATATATCCGACAACGGCCATGACACCTATCGCGCCAATGATCCCTGTCGGCATCTTATTCTGGATCGTTGCAAGCAGTATCACTGCTGCAGAAAGCGCAAAGATGAGATGAATCATGCGCTTATCCGTTTGATTGATAGAGTTACTGGTCAACATAGTTTACCTGCGTCTTTTGTGTAGGGTTGGTTAGAGGATGCTTTATTATTTTGTATGGGTAGTCTATCAACACTGGTGGGAAGAAAGATTGATTCTCTGTCTAATGTAACTATCTTGTGCTTTTGTAACTTTTGTTCACGAAAGGGAAGGGATATTGCAGGTAAGAAGGGAAACAAACAGCGCCGTAGCATACTGTTTTCTGCGCCAGGTGAATGTGTGGCCTACCGCAGAAAACATGAATTATGCGTACATTTTTATCAGTATTTAGTCATGCAGATGTCAGACTGAGAAGCGCTTAATCTGGGTTGCCAGCACTTCAATATTAGTGACTGCATCCAGCACGGACTGATTCACCATATTTGACATGTCTTTAATCTGTTTCGACATATCGGAAAGGTTAGTTAAATTGGTGTTGATTTCGTTGGCCACCAGACTCTGCTCATCGGTCGCACTTGCGGTTTGCAGCGTGAGTCCCTGAATCTGATCAGAAGACGATTTAACCGTATCGAGCAGATGTTTGGTCTGATCATTCAGGGTTTCGGTGCTGGCTGCAATATCAACACTGGCCTTGATCGACTGAACCGCTTCAGAGACTTCATTTTGCAGAGAGTTGATCATTTGACGGATATCTTCGGTCGATAATTGTGTTTTACTGGCTAAATCTCTGACTTCATCGGCGACAACGGCAAAACCCCGTCCCTGATCTCCGGCCCGGGCTGCTTCAATTGCAGCATTCAGTGCCAGTAGGTTGGTCTGTTCTGAAATACCGAGAATCACATCCAGAACAGAAGATATTTTTTCAGAACTGTGTGAAAGACGTTCAATGACCGCCGAAGCATGTTCGACCTGATGGGTTAAGTCATGCAGGCGCTGTGTTGAACTGAGAATGGAATCTTCTCCCTCATCGACCAGCCGGGAAAGCAGTTCAACCTGAGTTGCAGTTTCCGCAGCATTCCGGGCCACGTCTTTGGTGGCACAGCTCATTTCTTCTATCGCGGTTACAACCAGATCCAGAGCCAGATCTTCTTTATCACTTAAAGAAGAGGATTCCGCAGCAGCCTGACTAATCCGCTCCATTTCATCCTGAATACTGCCGCAACCACCTCTGATCTGGCGGATAATATGGCCGAGTTTGTCAACAAAACCATCAAGCTCCCGACTTAGTGCTCCGGTTTCATCTGATTTCTGGCTATTGATGCGCCGGGTAAGATCACCGTCGCCCTGACTGATTTCATGAATATCCGATGTAACTTTCTTAATCGCATTGGAAATATTTCTCGGTGCCAGCCAGGCCAGCATAATGCTGGAAAACAGCACGATGACCGAAAGAATCGAGACAAATGATTTGAACTGTTCGGCCCGGTGATCAATCTGCTGTTTCTCTTGTGCGGCATATTTGCTGATGAGTTCTTCTGAACCGTCATACAAGGATCTTAATTCTCTGAAAGCATCGAAGTTACGGGTTAAAAACAGATTCATGGCAACATCAGGCTGATGGCTGTCGAGGGCCGTTAATACGGCGTTATATTCTTTGTTCCACCGTTGGTAATAATTCTGAAATGGCGCAAGATAACTGACAATTTCAGGTTCATCTCTCGTCATTTGCATGAAAGCGTTCATGCGATCCAGTGCCTGCTGTGCATTGGATAGAACGTCTTCTCTGAGTGCTTCTTTATTATTGAGCGTAAAGTCCTGCGAAAAGATTAATGTTGAGAGAGCAAGTCCGGACTGGTAGAGATCCCGGTCTGCATTCTGGATTAAGGAAGCACCTTGCGAGTAGCGTCCGGTATTATGCTGGATGTAGGTTACCAGCTCGTAAGCGGCAATAACGACGACAAGAAAAACGAAACTGAGTAATGAAAAATTGAATGTATATCTGGCCCGTATCGTACTAAATAGGTTCATTCTGTTTCTCCTTAGCCAACTGGTCGCCTGTAAAGGCTGCTGCAACTGTTGTTTGTTATTAGTTATGTGTTGCTTGTTCTGTCACGTATGTGTGATGAATAAGTTATATTAATAAAATTCACACCGAACCAGATCTAACCTAACGAATAGTATAGCGATGTTATTTTTTCAAGCGGCTGAGCAGGCCGAAAGGTTGTATTTATGGCTACTCACGGTATATTCGGATATGTAATTATTTGTTTTATATATGGTGCACAACAGTATGGAAATATCAGAAGCAGGGCCGGAAGATCTGCAATTTTTAGTTGATTTAGTGATCGATGTTGCGCAGGAAGATATTTTCCCTTATCTCAGTCAGGCCGGTGTCGATTATTTTTTATCGATCGTTGGCACCGAACTCAAACAGGTATTGGAGCAACCCGAACGCAGGGCGTATAAAGCGGTGATTGGCGGTAATATTGTTGGCTTCGGTATCATTTGCCATGGGTACTATATTACCCATCTGTTTGTGGCTAAAGAGGCTCAGGGGTGTGGATTAGGTCAGCGCTTATTGAATTTGCTGCTCGCAAATGCGACGAAATCAGTGATTGAATTATGGTCTTCTCTGAACGCACTTTCTTTTTATCTCCGCAATGGCTTCGAGGCGCAGGGAGATGAACAGGAGATGAATGGGATTCGTTATGTTCCCATGAAACGGATATTACCTAAGCCGGTTGATGAGGTAATCTGAGAGACAGAATCCGATAAACCGGAAAAGATAAGGCACGCCCCGGCGTGCCTTATGTCGTTAAATATCAGCTGTGACTGAGTCAGTTGGACTGAGCAACCTGTCCCAGCTTCAGCCAGGTATCAATGACGGTATCCGGGTTGAGTGAGACAGAGCTGATTCCCTGTTCCATCAGCCATTCTGCCAGATCGTCGTGGTCCGATGGTCCCTGACCACAGATACCAACGTACTTACCAGCCCGGGCTGCTGCCTCAATTGCCATTTTCAGCATTGCTTTCACGGCAGGATTACGTTCGTCAAACAGGTGAGCGACGTCGCCGGAATCCCGATCCAGACCCAGAGTCAGCTGAGTCATATCATTGGAGCCGATTGAGAAGCCGTCAAAGTGCTTCAGGAACTCATCAGCCAGAATAGCATTTGATGGCAACTCACACATCATAATGACTTTCAGCCCTTCATCACCGCGTCGCAGACCGAATTTAGCCAGCAGATCAATTACGGATGAAGCTTCTGATGGTGTCCGTACAAACGGAATCATGATCTCGACATTTTTCAGTCCCATTTCCTGACGAACCCGTTTAATCGCTTGAGTTTCCAGTTCGAAACAGTCTTCAAATACCGGCGAAATATAGCGGGAAGCGCCCCGGAAGCCGAGCATCGGATTCTCTTCGTGCGGTTCATAACCTTTGCCACCAACCAGATTGCTGTATTCATTTGACTTGAAATCAGACATCCGGACAATGACCCGCTTCGGCCAGAAAGCCGCAGCGATTGTTGCAATTCCTTCGGTCAGCTTGCTGACGTAGAAGTCGATCGGATCCTGATAACCTTTAATCCGCTCACTGATTTCGGCTTTCAGCTCATCACTCTGAGCATCAAAGTTGAGCAATGCTTTCGGGTGAATACCGATCATCTTGTTGATGATGAATTCAAGACGGGCCAGTCCGACACCTTCGTTCGGAATCTGAGCGAAGTCAAATGCACGATCCGGGTTACCTACGTTCATCATCACCTTGGTCGGAAGTGTCGGCAATTCATCAACTGAAGAGCGACGGACTTCAAAATCCAGCTTGCCACGGTAGACATATCCGGTTTCACCTTCGGCACAGGATACAGTGACTAATGCTCCGTCCTGTAAATCGCTGGTTGCCGTACCACAGCCTACAATCGCCGGAATACCCAGTTCACGGGCAATAATTGCTGCGTGACAGGTCCGGCCGCCGCGGTTGGTTACAATGGCAGCTGCCTTTTTCATCACCGGCTCCCAGTCAGGGTCGGTCATGTCGGTAACCAGAATGTCGCCTTCCTGAACCAGAGACATCTGATCCAGCGAATCAACCAGACGGACTTTACCTGAACCGATACGCTGACCAATTGCACGGCCTTCCATCAGAACATCAGCTTTATCATTCAACTGGAAACGCTCAATTACATTCTGTTCGCTCTGAGAGCAGACCGTTTCCGGACGCGCCTGAACAATGTAGAGTTTTCCGTCAATACCATCTTTGGCCCATTCAATATCCATCGGACGCTGATAGTGCTTCTCGATGATCATCGCTTGTTTGGCAAGCTCTCTGATTTCATCGTCATTCAGAGAGAACTGTTGCCGTTCCTGCTCTGTGGTGTCGATGATTTCAACCTGTTTGCCGATTTCCTGACGATCAGAGTAAATCATTTTGACTTGCTTGGAGCCGAATGTTTTCTTCACAATGGCTGTCTGACCAGCTTCCAGCAATGGTTTATGGACATAGAACTCGTCCGGGTTTACCGCACCCTGAACAACCATTTCACCCAAGCCCCAGGCGGAAGTGATAAAGACAACCTGATCGAATCCCGACTCGGTATCCAGAGTAAACATTACCCCTGAAGAGGCTTTATCGGAGCGAACCATACGCTGAATACCCGCAGATAAAGCGATGCCGCGATGATCGAAGCC
Source organism: Vibrio mangrovi (assembly GCF_024346955.1). Lineage (NCBI taxonomy): Bacteria > Pseudomonadati > Pseudomonadota > Gammaproteobacteria > Vibrionales > Vibrionaceae > Vibrio > Vibrio mangrovi. Next base: position 1,347,701 of record NZ_AP024883.1, read on the forward strand.
CTGATGGACACGGTACGAAATTGCCCGGTCGTTAAACAATGAAGCGTAGACATGCTTGGTCGCTTCTAAGACGGCATCAATGCCTTTCACGTTCAGGAATGTTTCCTGTTGTCCGGCAAAAGATGCGTCAGGTAAATCTTCGGCCGTGGCTGACGAGCGCACTGCCACGGAGATTTCAGGGTTATTTCCGGTCAACTCGGTATAGTTAGTCCGGATCTCCTGTTCCAAATCTTGAGGGAATGGGGCATCTAAAACCCATTGACGGATTGTGGCACCTGTCTTACGCAGGGCATCAACATCGTCGACATTCAGCTCATCAAGCAACTGATGGATTCGCTCATCCAGTCCTTCATAATCGAGGAACTGGTTAAACGCATATGAGGTCGTCGCAAAGCCATTAGGTACAGATACTCCGGCATTGGCAAGGTTAGATACCATTTCACCGAGAGAGGCGTTTTTTCCGCCGACTTTATCGACATTTTCCATCGATAGGCTGTTGAACCATAGGGTGTTCTCTTGCATGTCTTTCTCCAGAAACATTGCTTTATTATTGGGTATGGCAATCGTTTACATCTGTCAGCTAAAAAAATACCCCAGAAATTTTCAAAGCTGTGGCACATGTAGTTGAATACCGAGGGTCGTTCTATTTATAGTGTGGCAATGATCCTAATCAAAATAATTTGAAAGTTTAAAGGAAATATGCACATAAATAGTCAAAGTCGTGACGTGTTCTACGTTTCTGATGGAACGGCGATCACTTGTGAGACATTGGGGCATGCAGTTTTAGGTCAGTTTCCCTTTGTTGCGAACGAGAAAACTTTTCCATTTGTTGAAAGCGAGGAAAAATTGACGGATCTGATGAAACAGATCGAATCGTCTTATCAGCAGAATGGTATTCAGCCGTTGGTGTTTTTTTCGATCGTTGTACCGGAAATTCGCGAGAAACTGCTTCAGGTGCCAGCACATTGCTACGATGTGCTGGAAAATATCGTCCAGCGGGTTCAGGCGGATACACAAACCGAGCCGCAGCCAAAGTTGCAGCGTTCGCGGAGTATCGGCAGAAATACCGATACTTATTTTGACCGGATTGCAGCCATCGAATATACGCTGGCACACGATGACGGTATTTCACTGAAAGGTATTGAGCAGGCCGATATTGTTCTTCTCGGCGTATCCCGGAGCGGGAAAACACCGACCAGTCTCTATATGGCGATGCAGTTTGGGCTAAGGGTCGTGAATTACCCATTCATTAATGATGATATGCAGGCACTCAAGCTGCTGCCGCAATTTGAGATTCACCGGCACAAACTGTTCGGTTTGACTATCAATGCTGAACGCCTGACGGCGATCCGTCAGAATCGTCTTGCTGACAGTGACTATGCCAGTGCAACACAGTGTGAACATGAACTGGCGAATGTTGAAGCGCTGTTCCGCCGGGAAGCGATTCCGTATATCAATACCAGTTCATTATCAGTGGAGGAAATTTCAGCCCGTATTCTGGAAAAAGCGGGCCTGAAACGACATCTGTTCTAGGGCTGACTGACCTGCCGTATGCTCCGGGACAGTTGTTGATTGTTTGAGAAGGAAACTGTTTTACAGCAAAGTTTTTCTTGTTGTCTATCGCTACCGGCGGAAGATACACCGTTTTTTCCAGCTGTATCTTCCGCAGGCTGCGCTCTGTACCTGCCCGTTTTGCGGGCACTGATCCAATCGTAATTCAGTAAACAAAAGGAAGAATAATAATGACTGTTACCCGACGAAACTTACTCAGAAAAACGTTATATGGCTCCGCAGGTATGCTGGCAGGCAGTATGCTTCCCAAAGCTGCTTTAGCGGATCGATTCAGTCCCGGCGCGGCACCAATTCATTATCCGGATCCGAATATCATCGGGCTCGACCCGCGTTTCAAATACAAAATCGGCAATGCAGCGGTTGAACGTATTTATACCGGAATGCGCTGGGCAGAAGGTCCGGCCTGGAATGCAGTAGGGCGCTATTTAATCTGGAGTGATATTCCACGCAATGAGCAGTTGCGCTATACCATCGAAGATGACCATGTTTCGCGTAACTTCCGTATGCCGTCAGGAAACAGTAACGGCAATACGTTTGATTTTCAGGGACGTCAGATTTCCTGTCTGCATCAGAGCCGTCAGGTGATTCGGTATGAGCACGACGGCAGTGTCACGGTACTGGCTGATAGCTATGACGGTAAATCGTTCAATGCTCCGAATGATGTTGTGGTGAATCCGAATGATGACAGTATCTGGTTTACCGATCCGGGATATGGTTCACTCGGGTGGTATGAAGGGACACTTGCGGACACTGGTTCACCGCAGCCTTATCAGAAAGAAGCGGTTTACCGTATTGACGCCCAGACGGGCAAAGTGGTGAAGGTGACGGATGATGTTTACAAGCCGAACGGACTCTGTTTCTCTCCGGATTATAAAAAGCTGTACGTTTCTGATACCGGGGCATCTCATTATAGCGCCGCAAAATCTGTTATTCGGGTCTGGAATGTTACCGGTAAAGTTCTTAGTGGCGGACGTGATTTCTGCTCAATGACATACAATGGTAAGACTGGAAATGCGGATGGTATTCGTGCTGATATCCACGGTAATATCTGGGCGGCTGCCGGCTGGGTCGGAGAAGGTTATGATGGTGTGCATACCTTTGCGCCGAACGGAGATCGCATCGGTGTAATTCAGATTCCGGAGATTTGTTCGAATCTCTGTTTCGGAGGAAAACATCGTGACCGGCTCTTTATTACCGCCAGCCAGTCGATTTATTCTGTATATGTTGGTACACAGGGCGCTCATATTACCTGAACTGTGTTCTGAACGCTGAATAAAAAAGGGTCAGCATGCTGACCCTTTACTATTTCCACTGACGTACTATTTCCGCTGAGTTACTATTTCCGCTGAGTTACTATTTCCGTTGACTGACTTATTCCTGCCGGGCAAAATCGATAAGTGCCTGTCCGGTCATTCGGTAGATCACCCACTCATCCTGTGGCTCAGCACCGATACTTTTATAAAAGTCGATTGATTTCTGATTCCAGTCGAGAACTGTCCATTCGAAACGGCCGCAATCTTTACTGACTGCCAGTTGAGCGAGATACTTCATTAACGCTTTTCCGGCGCCGATTCCCCGTTTTCCTTCAGAAATATACAAGTCTTCCAGATATAACCCGTATTTGCCCAGCCAGGTTGAGTAATTCAGAAAGTAGACCGCAAACCCAATTGGTTCACCATCATCTTCACAAATCAGAGCGTGGGCATGAACGTCGTCACCGAATAACTTACGTTCAATCGCTTCAACGGTGTTGTCTACGGCGTCGGGCTCTTTTTCGTAAATCGCCAGCTGATTGATGAATTCCAGAATCGTTGTTGCATCTGAGACTGTTGCAGGTCTGATATGAATGGTCATGATTTCCTTTCTTTCGTTGACTCAGGTTAGCGACAGTGTATGCTCAAATGAATTATGAATAAAATGCACTTTATTCAGGCTTCATATGAATGGTTGTCATGCGCAGATTTCCTAACATTGATTTAAATTTACTCAAATTGTTTGCCAGTTTATATCATACGGGCTCGGTGACGCTGAGCGCCGAAGAACTGAATATCAGCCAGTCGGCGTGCAGTCACGCACTGCAACGTCTGAGAGAGCGGCTTGGTGATGAACTTTTCATCCGGATTGAGAATCGTATGTTGCCGACCGCTTATTCCGAGCGGCTGGCCGAACAGGTTCTGCCGGGATTGGCGCTATTGAGGCAGGGGCTGGCTTCATCTCATGCTTTTACGCCAGATGATGCTCATGTGTTCCGAATCGCCGTGACGGATTATACATCCTGGTGTATGCGGGAATTCACCACATACCTGAGTGAGTCGTTTGGTAATATTCATATTGAATTCATTCAGTTGGCGGAACGGTTACCGGAGTCAGCACTGAAATCCGCAGAGATCGATCTGGTGTGCGGGTTTGCCCATCAGCAGGAAGATTCAGAAAGTCTGAATCGCCTTGTCTGGCTGAGTGATCACTATGTTAGTGTCCGGTGTCAGAGTCATCCGGTTGCTGAGAATCTTTCTCTGAAGCAGTTTCTTCAGTATCCGCATGTTCTGGTGACTCCGTGGAATGAATCCAGAGGCATTGTTGATATTACGTTGTCACGACAAAGAAAACGACGTCAGATTGCGATTCGTACTGCCAGTGTCCTGGCTGCGCCTTATTTTGTGCCGCATACTCCTTATTTACTGGCAGCGCCGTCCCGGTATGCTGAAACTATTGCTGAAAGTCTGTCTCTGCGTTTGTCACCGATGCCATTGGATGTGCCCGATTATCAGCTGACACTTTACTGGCATAAAACCCGCCATAATGATCCGAAAATCGAATGGTTTATCCGGTTGTTCAGTGAGTTTCATCAATGCTGATGAATTGGTACAGTTGTGGCTGGGTATTTTGAGTATGAACGGGAAAATAAGCAGGAACACAGGAGAAAGAGGATGAAAGTTTATCAGGGAAGTTGTTTATGTGGCCAGGTGACTTATGAAGTCCGGGGACTGAGTAAAAATGCTGCGCACTGTCACTGCTCAATGTGCCGCAAATTTCATGGTGCGGCATTCGGGACACTGTTTACTGCCGAACATGTACAGTGGACATCAGGACAGTCACTGGTGAAAGAATATGTTGCTCCGAACGGCACCACCCGGACTTTTTGCAGTGAGTGCGGTTCGAGTCTGGGATTCCGGGGGAAAGATGTACCTCAGGCACAAATGGAAGTCGCCATTGCCACGTTGGATGGTGATATTGACGTTACACCGGACGCGCATATTTACACCCGGTACAAAGCAAACTGGTATGTCATTGAAGATAATTTGTCCCAGTTCGGTGAAGGAAGAGAGGAAGGGTGAAATTTCCCCGGCAGAATCTGGAAAATAAGGATTTAGTTGTGTACTGTATGTAAATACAGTTGCCAGCAATGAGAAAATAATCAATGAAAGCGTCAGTTTCTGTTTCTTTATCTGCACAACGAGAATGGCAGGATACGCCTTATCCGGGGATTCGTTATGCATGGTTGCATCAGTCAGAACCCGGTCCGAATACGGCCCTGCTCCAGTTGGATCAAGGCGCTTTTCTCCCCAGACATCTGCATCCGGGCTGGGAACAGATCTATGTGATTTCCGGGCATATCGAAGTGAACGGATTTGATCTGTTTGCAAACGATCATATCTATATCGGGAAAGAACAGGCACATGAAGTGATTGCCCGGGAACCGTCACTCTACCAGACTGTTTCTGAAATCAGGGGAGTGACGTTTTGTGATGCTTCACCTTCCGGGCTGAATGATTAACGTTCCATTGCTGCCAGTTTGACGCCCATCAGGATGAATAATCCGGCAAAGCTTTTCTGGATCCGGCGTACGACTTTGGGTGACTGGATAATGGCATGACGGATTTTATTGGCCAGCAGGCCGTAGATGACGAATACGATAAAAGTCATCAGCATAAAAACCAGACTCAGTATCAGCATATACGGAACCGGAGATGTCTGCCCCGCAGGGACGAACTGGGGCAGAAAAGCCAGAAAGAAAATCGAAAGCTTCGGATTGAGAAGATTAATCAACACCGCTTTGGATGCGATGGTGAGGTAACCTGTCTGGTGAGACTCTTCATCAGTCAGGGTAAGTGCCCCCGAATCTTTCCACATTCCCCAGGCCAGATAAGCGAGATAAAGTACACCGACATATTTCAGTATCTGGAATAACACCGCACTGGCATGCAAAATTGCAGCAAGCCCGAATACACTGGCAACCAGATGCGGAATAATCCCTGCTGTACAACCTAATGCAGCATAGAGACTGGCTTTTGCTCCACGGGTCAGGCCGATAGATACGGTATAAAGCACACCGGTCCCGGGAAGTAATACAACGATTAATGAAGTGAGTAGAAATTCAATGGGCATATGAAGTCCTTATTCTTGTGCCGCTACCTTTCTTTTTAGGAAAAGTGTTCAGGGAATGTGAATGAGATGAGCATACCGGGATGGTGATAATTTCGCCATCTTTTTGGGTTTGGCTTGATAACTTTTGGCGTCACTCAAAAGTTACTGATGCGCGAGCTCTGAAGCTACTGAAATTGAAAGACTTACTGCACACCAAACCGTCACAAGCTAACCTGAGCAGCCTAACGATAGGGAATAAAAAAAGCCAACCACAAGAATTGTGATTGGCTGTCAATATGAACAATTTGGTTCACTAACAACGTCAGTTGGCTAGGTGACCCTCGGCTTAAAAGGGTCACTTTAACTATTGCAGTATGCGTGCCAATTTTTTATTTGTTTTTAATTTATTGATTTTAAATGGTTTGTATGAATAATCACCTAAATTCAATACTTCCATATTCATATGGGTGTTGCAAAGTGCAATTTATTTTTCATTTTGCAATGATTTATTCCATTAATATGATGTTTCTGTAGTATACGAGCCAGCAATCAGATCAGTGTGAGATGATGATAAGAATTTGTGGTTAGGGGAGAAGCGGTGAGGGGATATTATTGGGTGTTAAAAACGAACAGGCCACTCTTCCGAGTGACCTGTGTCTAGTGAATATTTCTGGTTAATATTTGGGCCAGCCGTTGCTATCCCAGTTTAGTGTACTAATTAACAACTTGGCATTACCGTTATCCGTTGCATCATATGCATGGCGTACGATGACATCAGTGTTGGCAATATCCTGACCACCGGGGCCAACCCATCTGTTGTTGCCGCCATCAAGTAAAGTACCACCACCATTCATCATGTCGTTACCATTTTTATCCAGATACGGACCGGCAATATCTGTGGCCCGGCCGTAACGGATCTGATAAGTACTATCCACGCCATTACAACAGCGACCTGTGGACACAAACAGATAATAGTAACCGCGACGGTACACAATACTTGGTGCTTCTATGCCACCGGAACGACTTGCCAGTCCTGAAATTTCTCCAATCGGTTTCATTGTGATTGGATTCAGACGAACCAGCTTGATACCAGAGCTCCATGAACCAAAGGTTAACCATGGATCTCCGTCTTTATCAATCACTAAGTCAGGGTCAATGGCATTGTAGTTATTGGCAGATGTTGTATTGATCACCATGCCGTGATCTTTCCAGTCACTTGCCGCTAAACTTGAGGCCGAAGCCAGGCCAATCGCTGACACGCGAGAACCAAAAGTCGAAACTGCATAGTAAAGCCACACCCGACCGTTATAATGCTTCACATCCGGAGCCCACACATCATCGTTTTTCAGGTTGGGTACATAGGTGTACCACCAACTTAAGCCACGAGGAAATACGGAGGGAAGTGGCTCCCAGTCCAAACCATTGTAACTGACTTTGCCATAAATACCGGTACCGGTCTGAAATTCCCACCAGGTACCATCTTCATAGGCGATTGTCGGATCGTGTGTGCCCAAATTGCCGCTTAAAGGCCAGTGATTGGTTCTGCCATTGGTAGATGAAGTATCCACCGGTTTGCCACCAGAGGCCTGTACTAAACTTAAGCGAAATTGCTGAACATCAAGATTATTGACCTCCCACTGATCAATATTTGCTCCATCAGATGTATCCCAGTCCCATAAATCCAGCGCTTTTCCGCTGTTTTTATTTACCAGCACATAATAGCTGTTACCGAGATCCCGAATGTCCCACTTTTGTGTGTCACCACCCCAATACTTCCATTGTGAAACATTATCGCCATCAGCCGTTCCAGCGCTGTATACTTCCATTGCTTTGGCACTGTTAAGGTTAATAATGGAGTAGTAGCCATCATCACGCTGAGTAATGATCCAACGTTGAGTGTTATGGCCGTTATCCGGCCATTGACTGACGTTGGCACCGTTACTGCTATCAGCATTCGCGACTTCGACTAACTTACCACTAACCTTCGACTGGATGGTATAGACACCATTCCTGACTTCTGCTTGTGCAGTTCCCGCGAGCATCGTGCCCGCAAGGAATATAATGTAGAGCGTTCTCATCAGAACCACCTTTCACTATATGAGAGATCAAATATCAACACTTACTTAGCTGTGACAGCGTTTGCGTCCCACAACCGTTGTAGCATGTCCCATTTTTCAGTTGCGAAACCTGTCCATGTACCCCAGCCTGATGTGTTGGTACGTGGATCATAGGCGTGAGTATACAAACCGCCGGTATCGTCTGATTCAGGGTTGATACTCCAGTAGCAACCTTCGATGTTTTTGTCTGACATGTAGTCAACAAGCGCATTTTGCCATTTTTGATCGTAGTCAGATTTTGGCAGGAAGCCCCACATATCCTGAATACGGATAGCTCCGGATCTTGGCCAGTCATAATGACCACCAAATTCACCCAGAACAACTGCATAGCCTTGATCTTTCAGGTAACCGAAGTGTTCTTCCCATCCTTGTTTCAACAGGGTAGGGTTAATCACGATGTTACATTTTGCTTTGGCAGCGGCATCTTCAGATAAGCCATTACATTCAGGTTGTGCTGGATCCAGGAATTGTTTCTGTACAGAAACAGAAGGACCGTAAGCATGTGGTGAAATAACTAAACGATCTTTTGGAATATCCAGTGGGCTGGTTGCCATGGAGAAGAAGTTTTCACCCCAGTTTGGATTTGTTTCTTCATTACCATGAGGGTTTTGTGTACCGTCTGATTTGACACTACCAATTCCTTCAACCCAGATAAGAACGTTTTTGTTCTCTTCATTGATTGCCTGATAAGCGTGTTCAGCCAGTGTTTTCCATTCTGTCCAGGTGTAATCCCATGGTTCGTTAAAGATATCGATACCCAGAATGTTATTGACTTTCAGATCATCCGCAAAACGTGCCAGTTGACGCAGGTCATCCAGCCATTTCTGTTCGTTGTATTCCTGAACAGTCACACCGTCACCAACATTTGTACCACATGAATAATCTTCACGTTTATAGATGTAGTTGTCACGAGTTGCATCGGTATATGGAGGTGTGGCATCCAGACGACCGGCACGCCAGCCCAGATAATTTGAGCAAGAGTGGATATCTAACAGGATATCAAGGCCATTTTGATCAGCCAGTTTGATGAAATCTTCCAGAGCCTGACGGGCATTTGTTGCACGAACAGACTGGTGGTTTTTAAATACGCGAGGCTGACCTTGCGGATCATTTGGATCCAAAGTCTGCGGCGCGATTGGAAGACGGATCAGGTTGATACCTTTGGCTTTAATTTCATCCATTGTTTGTTGGATTGTCCGGCCGGTACCCTGACTGTTGTTTGCCCAGAATGTGTTACCCACATAGAGCTCCATTGGTGCACCATTCGGGTTCGCTGAGTCGTTTGGTAGTTCATGACGACCTTCCAGACCGAACCATGAGCCGCAACGAAGTGGTTTAACTACATCATCTTTTGTGATACGACCGTCATCATTGACCCGGAATACGACCTGGTTACCATCAGTGTTACCGCCGCCAGTATCGCCACCACCAGTGTCACCACCGCCAGTGTCGCCGCCGCCAGTGTCACCACCGCCAGTGTCACCACCACCAGTGTCGCCGCCACCATTACATAGTGAACCGGTTAATGTTGGTGTTTCAGATGCGCCAGTTGCCTGGAAGCCGAATGTAGCACTGGAACCTGGTTGCAGATTACCGTTGTAGTCGACGTTGGTTGCAGTATAAGGGTTATTTCCGGATAGTACCGCGCCCCATATATTGGTAATTTGTGCCCCTTTTGTAAATTCCCAACCGGTATTCCATGCGGAAACGCTTGCGGAAGTGTCATTTGTTACCGTAACGCTTGCCACGAAACCAGCGCCCCAGTCATTCTGAACTTCATATGTACAACCTGCGTACGCAGAACCGGACAATGCAGCCAGAGCCAGACTGATACCAATACTCAAGGTGCGTTTTTGACAACTGATCTTTCTGAAAACATGCTGTTTTCTCATTTGTTGCTCCTTTAAATTATTTCTAAATCTTTATTTTTCTTGCTGGATATTATTTATTTCTATCCATAAATTAATTTTCACCCAAACACCTGACCCGAAAGTCATAAGCTGAGATAAAAAAGCCGAGCTTATTTACTTTGTTTGTAATCGGTTGCAACCCTGGGAAATATAGGAAACCATAGGTAACGACCGGGAAAATAAACGAAAGTAAAATTATCTCATAAAGCTCGTTAATCATTAGTTACTGAACAACTATCTGTCAAACTTTATTTGTGTCATAAATGAAGTTAATTATTGATCTGTTATTTTTATCGAAAAAAGCTATCCAATAAACTATATGCCTATCATCACGAATTATTTTATCGATAGGTGTAGAAATATATTTAATGTAAAATCAACATGATGATAAATTGACATAAAATTTGCAATAACATGTCATACGTTATATTTCATTGTGTTTTCCAAGGGTTGTGAGCTAATCGTATGTTGTATTGAAATTTATTCATGAACTAAGTTAGTTTATTCGTCAGTCACTTTTTCTTGCCTTAATTGTACTTATGTCAATTGATGACAATGGCCGTAGCAAACAGACACAACAAGGTATATCAGCGTGTGGGAGCTATGTTCTACTGTTATGTTTATTCAGAAAAATCAATGTGATTCAGTTCTAAATTATCTGACTTTATATGTTTTCTTTATCATGGTGAGCTTAACTGGAGATATCACTATATATGGACTTGTTACTCATTTTTATGAAAATTGAGGTGAGATATTCATTGAAGTCAGACAGATGATAAGTGTGATTCATTGAGAATCATTTTGTTCTGTGTAATAACATTTTTTTCAGCAAGAGAAGATGTTTTTCGTTTTATTTTTTTTGAAAAACTAAGATAAGATGATTTATATAAACACTATTAATGGTGATCCTTTTGGTCAAAAAAATGACATTTGCAATTGTCGGTCTGATTATAATGTTTGATAAAATAAAACGTTATTTTATTTTGTTGAGTTAGGCTTGGTGGGAAAGAATGAAGAAGGCTGTCTGTGATGATGTTTTCATGTGATGGAATTCTGACGATGATAGCTTAAGTTAAGGTTACAGATATTATCATATGAATTTAAGATGACATTTGGTAAGTGTCATCAATAGTGCTATCAACTAAATGATGATAGATTCAGTGTGGTTCTTTCCTGCTGAAATGAATTTCCTGTGATGCGGACAAGACCGGAACTCAGTTGTTCCGGCCGGAGTTTTCAGTTAACAGGAGTTTTCAGGTAACAGAAAGTGGTTATGCTTTATTGTAAGCTTTGATCAATACTGAAGTATCCATGCGACCCATACCTTGTGCCTGAAGTTCGGCGTACATAGCATCAACTTCTTTTGTCATAGGTAGATCAATCTGGTAACGGGCAGCTTCATTCAGGCAGAAGCCTAAGTCTTTTCTCATCCAGTCAATGGCAAAACCGAAATCAAACTTATTTTGTGACATGGTCACAGCCCGGTTTTCCATTTGCCATGAACCTGCGGCTCCATGCTTTAGTACATTGACGACTTGTTCTATGTCCAGATTGGCAGCCTGTGCAAGCTGTAGCGCCTCACTCAGCCCTTGCAGTATGCCGGCAATACAGATTTGATTGACCATTTTACAGCGTTGTCCCTGTCCGTGTTCCCCGAGCAACTCAGCTTGTCTGGCATAGTTTGCGATTACTGGCTGGATCTGAGTGAACACTTCTGTTTCACCGCCGCACATGATAGTGAGAACACCGTTTTCGGCACCAGCCTGACCTCCGGAAACCGGTGCATCGATAAATGAGATGCCTTTTTCCTGACATGCCTGAGCCAGTTCAAGTGCCAGTTCGGCGGAAGTCGTGGTGTGATCGACGATAACTGAGCCAGGTTGAGCACCTGCCAGAACACCATCATCACCATACATAACACTGCGGACATCATCATCGTTACCCACACAGAGAAAAATTGCTTCGCAGTTTTTGGCTGCAAGTTTTGGTGTGGCACAGGCTTTTCCGGGATATTGTTGTGTCCATGCTTCTGCTTTGGCTGCGGTCCGGTTATAGACATGAGTCTGATATCCGGCTTTAGCAAGATAGCCTGCCATTGGATATCCCATAACACCCAGGCCAATAAATGCGACATTTTTAATATTCATAAGTTCTCCTTTCCCTGCCCGTTGTTTATTGAAATATGTCATTGTGAGTGTTCAATAACTGAATATGAATCAGTCTGACAATCTGAATATGAGACAGACTATAAATTAACTCATTGACATATGTCAATGTGCTGTTGGCTGATTTTTCCTGAAATATTGAAGCCAGATATCTGTTCATTTATCGTCCTAAAATTAACAGGTATGCTCATTGTTCTTGTCGATGAACTTTTCGGGCGCTTCCTTCTGGTCATGAAAACTGAGAGGTCATACAGACGATTTTGTGGATGTCGTTAAAATAACAGACACTTTTAGTGTAGAATTAGACAATAAGCCCGATAATCTTAAGATGTATCTTGGAATTATCCGGGGATTATTTCATTGAATTCCCTGAACCCAAATGTCATTGAATACGGAAATAATAGGCATCAGGTGGAGCGGAGTCGGTTGCCCGGTCTGTTTTGCCTGAGTGTGGAAGTCGCAGAGTAGGATTTCATATGGCAGAGATTCCATCCGGTAGGCTGCATGGGACGAAAAAAATCAAATCGTATACTTTAGCTTTAGTGCTACCGGCGAAATTTGTGTTACTTGCAGTACTTTGTCTGGGCATTTTTGCTCAGGTGATGATGACAACTTTTCATCGGGAGGAGATGAAAGGGGTCGCTAATCTTGTACTCAGTCATGCAGATCATATTGCTACACAACTCGGGCAGGCGATTCAGTTGCTTTCCCGGACAAAAACTACTCCATGCAGTCCGGCTGATGAGCAGTTGATGCGGGAGATTCTGCATTCCAATCATTTCATTGCAGATATTGGCCGGACTGAGCGCGGAATGATCAAGTGTCTGATTCTGAATCAATTAAAAGCGCCACTCCGGGTTCCTGAGGCGCAGCATACCTCGAATGGCTATTCTTTTGTGAAGCGTTATCAATCCGATCAACTGGGTCATCTTCCGGTGGATCTGACTTATCGGGGAAATGTCATAGCAATGACGGCACCACGGGCATTTGAAGGATTTGAGATTTCTCCTCATTATACGGTGGAAGTCCGTACCGCAGATCTGAGCCATGTATTTGAACGCTTGGGTGATACTTCACTACCTGAGATCCATCTGGGGACATTTTTCGACCCTTTACTGATTAAAAAGCAGTGCACCCGTGAACCCTCTATTTGTGTGCTGGTCAGAGATAATTATCCTTTCCTCTATCATATTCTGAGCGGCCCGCTGCTGATTGTTTTTCTGATCGCCCTTGTGTTTATCTCAGTTAGCTACAAAATATGGGGAGATGCTGCTTCACAAGAGCGATTGCTGAAAAAGCGCTTGCGCAAAGCGATTGCTCATCGTCAGCTTTCGTTGGTATATCAGCCTAAATTTGTTCTGAAAGATGAGCGGATTCATGGATTTGAAGTTTTATGCCGTTGGCATGATCCTTTGCTGGGTTCTGTGAGTCCGGAGGTATTCATTCCTTTGGCAGAACAGACAAAGCAAATCAGACAACTGACATTGTTTGTCGTGGAGCAGTCAATTGAAGATATGGCGTTAATTTTACAAAGTCATCCGGAATATACGTTGAGTATTAATCTGGCCGTGGATGATTATCTGACTGAACCTTTTTTCAATCGGGTGACTGAGATTGTGAAAAAATATTCGGTGAATTTTAATCAGATTATTTTTGAAATTACCGAGCGCTCGTCATTTGGCTGTCAGGATGTGGTTTCCGTCTGTGACGCACTCCGGGTCCGTAATTTCAGAGTTTCTCTGGATGACTTTGGGACCGGCTATTCGAATCTCTCATGGCTGAGTGATATATATACGGATGAGATCAAGATTGATCGGATGTTTACCAGCGCTTTGGGGACAAATACGATTGCCGGCCGTACAGTCAATATGATGTTAGATCTGCTGGAAGGGTTTGACGATGTGACAGTTGTGTTGGAAGGTGTTGAAACCCGTGAACAGATTAGTTATTTACTGAAACGGGATATGGAATTGATTGGTCAGGGATGGTATTACGCAAAACCGATGTCAGTTAAAGATCTGAATGTTTTCATCCACAATCATCTGGTCAGAAAAATAGTTCAGGAAAAGCAAGCCAGATACTAGGGCGCGTTGACCTTTCGTGGTTGAATTTTGTTCAATCTGAACGGGTGTTGACTTGTGTGATGATTGGGGCGTTATCTGTTTTCCAGCCTGGAATCCTTTAATGATGGAGTGACTTGAGTGAAAGAAGCCGAGCGTATGCCCGAGGTTTACCGGCTGGGTGAGCACTGTTTTGTGCTTCAGGCTCCGGAACCGGTAACTCTGGCCCGGCAGCAGAAAATCTGGATGATCGCCGAACAGCTTCGGGCAAGAACTGAGATAGTAGATATCGTACCCGGAATGAATAATCTGACTGTCCGTATCCGGCCGGATGTTACAGAACATGAAAGCAATGAATATGAAAATATCCGCCGGCTGTTTTATCAGTACTGGACAGATGATGATGTTGTTTCAACGCTAGGACGCCAACTTGAAATTGCCGTGAAATTCGGAGGAAGCTACGGGCCGGATCTGGCACATGTAGCTGACAGTTCCGGGTTGAGTATTGATGAAGTGATTCGAATATATACGGCTGCTGAATACACGGTTTATTTTTTAGGATTTCAGCCCGGTTTTGCCTATTTAGGTGGTTTACCCAATATTTTAGCAACCCCAAGACATGCTTCACCACGGACAAGAATTCCGGCTGGCTCGGTTGGTATCGGGGGAGCACAGACAGGTATTTATCCGAATGCTTCTCCGGGAGGCTGGCAGGTGATTGGTCACACGGATGTGGTGTTGTTTGACCCACAAAGAGATCAACCTTCTTTTTGGTTACCGGGAGACCGGGTGAGATTTACTGTCACGGAGATTCATTATGATTGAAGTGATTCAGGCTGGGCCGGTGGTTACGGTTCAGGATCTTGGCAGAGAAGGATACCGGCATCACGGAGTTTCCCGGGCCGGAGCATTGGATGGCTTGGCGTTGACAATTGCCAATCGGTTGGTTGGCAATCCGGATAATACGGCAGGGCTGGAAATGATGTTTGGAGCGACCACTCTTTTATTTGAAAAAGATGTCTGTTTCGCTCTGACCGGAAGTGACTGTTTTGCAGTACTGGACGGGACACCGGTTTATCCGGGGTGGCGCTGTCATGCACAAGCCGGACAGATATTACGCTTAAGTGCGCCTAAACAGGGGCTTTGTGCTTATCTGGCCGTACGGGGTGGAATTAGTGTCCCTCCGGTGATGGGATCTGCTGCGACAGACTTACAGGCAGGTTTTGGTGGAGTTGACGGTCGGCCATTGCGAAAGGGCGACCGGCTTTTACTGGAAGAGAATCGTCAGCCTGCGCAGGTCGATCTCAGTGAAAAAGTCGGTGTTTTACTGCCGACAGCCGAGGCTGTCATTCGGGTATGTGCCGGTCCTGAAGCCGGAATGTATTCAGTACATGCCCGGAAACAGTTTTTTTCATCGGCATGGAAAATCAGTGTGAGTAGTAACCGGATGGGATTCCGGCTGGAAGGTTCTCCGATAGCAGAAACTCTCGATGGAAATCTATTGTCTCATGCTGTGTTTCCCGGTGTGATTCAGATTCCGCCGGATGGACAGCCGATCATTCTGGCTGCGGAGGGGCAAACCAGTGGCGGTTATCCGAGAATGGCTGTGGTAATTGACAGTGATTTATGGCGGTTAGGTCAGTTGCGTCCGGGTGAGATGATTTACTTTCAGGAAGTATCCTTACAGGAAGCTGCTGTTGCTGCGGATAAACAGGCTCATTATTTACAACGAATTGCGTTCGCATTAGCCTCACATTAAACAGGATATTGATTCACTTACATACAGGATTCAGTATTCTTACCAGAGCATACTGTTATCAGAATATAGAGGGAAAAAATGAATAGTGTCGATCTGAACTGTGACATGGGAGAGAGCTTCGGTACTTATTCACTCGGCAATGATGCAGCACTGATGGAATTTGTCAGTTCAGTGAATATTGCCTGTGGCTTTCATGCCGGTGATCCCGGTGTGATGCGGGATACAGTCAGGCTGGCACTAGAGAAAAATCTGGCGATAGGTGCACATCCTGGCCTGCCTGATCTGACAGGCTTTGGGCGTCGGGTGATGGAGATTTCTCCCCGGGAAGCCTATAACATAGTGGTTTATCAAATCGGGGCACTTGATGGTTTTGTCCGGGCTGGTGGTGGAAAGTTGCACCATGTGAAGCCTCACGGCGCTTTGTATAACATGGCAGCGAAAGATGAACAGCTGGCTCAGGCGATTGCACAGGCAGTGAAAGATACCGATCCGACGCTGGTGCTATATGGTTTATCGGGTAGTGCGTTGACTATCGCCGGAGAGAATGCCGGTCTGAACGTCGCCAATGAAGTATTTGCTGATCGCACCTATCAACCGGACGGAACGTTGACTCCCCGTTCCAGACCTGATGCTCTGATCCATTCCGATGAAGTAGCGTTGAATCAGGTTATCGGTATGATCCGGGAAGGTAAGGTGAGGGCAACGAATGGTCAGTGGGCTGATATTCGTGCCGACACCATATGTATTCATGGCGATGGTTCACATGCACTTGAGTTTGCCCGGAAAATAGCTCAGATGCTGACACAGCAGCACATCTCCATTCAAGCGGGGTGAACTCACCGCTCCTTTTTATTCAGACTTTCTCTTATTCATTAAGATACGTTCTGACTACACGCCGGGTTAACTGAATGACCAGCTCATATGGGATTGTACCGATTGATTTGGCAACCTGCTCCACCGGTAGGTTTTTGCCCCAGAATTCGACCCGGTCGCCGACCTGATCCGTTGCATCCGGTCCTAAATCGACGGTAATCATATCCATAGATATCCGGCCCGAGATAGGTACAAGACGCCCGTTAATATAAACAGGCGTACCATTGGGAGCCGATCTTGGATAACCATCTCCATATCCCATGGCAACTACGCCAATGCTGGTGTTCCGATCGGATGTCCAGTTTTCTCCATAACCGACCGGCTGATTTGCCTGATGCTGACGGACAGCAATCAGTTTTGACTGCAATGTCATTGCCGGTATCAGGTTGTGCTGTTGACCGGTTTCGTTGATATTGGGAGAAATTCCATACAGAGCAATTCCGGCCCGGACCGCGTCAAAGTAAGATGCGTCCCAGTACAGAATCCCGGCTGAGTTTGCCAGTGTTTTCATTCCTTGGTAAATCTGTGTCTGGGATTGAAAACGTTCGAGTTGTGCCTGTGTGGAAGGTGAATCCGGATCATCGGCACAACTGAAATGACTGATAAAGCCTACATCACCTGCAATTTTGTGGCTCTGTTCCAGCCGGGTAACATAAGTGTTCACTTCACCGGCCTGAACCCCCAGACGATGCATTCCTGTATCCAGTTTGAGCCAGACCGATACTTTCTGAGGTAGCGCCGTCTGTTCAAAGTCTTTCAGTTGTTCAATACAATGAATGGTGGTGTGAAAATTGTGCTGCGCTGCGAGCTGAAGGTCTTCCGGGCAGAAACATCCCTCCAACAGGAGAATCGGTTGGGAGATGCCGGCTTCACGTAATTCAAGAGCTTCTTCTATACGGGACACAGCGAACATATCCGCCTGCGCCAGCGCTCGTGCGACTTTGACGGCATTATGCCCGTAAGCATCGCCTTTTATCACTGCGATCAGCTGTTTTTCACTACCGCAGCGAGCTTTCAATGAGGTGTAATTATTCCTTAATGCATTTAAATCAATAACCGCTTCAGCAGTAATCATAATCGTTCCTGATTTTGGGCAATAATATAGGTCATCTGCAACTTCCTGTGATGGAGGTGCATGTCACCTGATAACAATGAATGTAAATTGTTAAACAAGGTGAATATCGAAGTGGGTGTGGCTTGTTGTGACCAATTCCCTTTAGCTTTAACAATATACAGATAGCAATATACAGGCCAGTGCTTTTCTCGCCGGAGAAGTTTTCTGACCGGATACTGACTTGTGAACATCACCCTCAGATACTGTGATTCTGGGAAATGCTGTGAATAATGCAGATGATTACGCTGTATTTTATTTTGTACTGGTTTGTATTCATTTGTTAGTTTTAAATCCCGTTGATTTTTATTGCTCAAATAACTATTTTCTTCATCAAATACACTGCCGGTATGATTTTGTTACGTAAAAAAGATGTTGTTCAGAAAAAGAAAATTCGCGATTAAAGCACCAATAGTGTGCATTTTGCACCATGGTTGTACGTTTGTGTTCCTGAGGTCTGAAGATATATACATACATTACTACATTTTTAGTGATTAACATCACATTTTTGTGATGTGGTAGCTATATAAGCAGATCAGTCTGAATCACTGATAAATGATGTATTTCGTGAAATTATATAAATTCAAAAAAATAGTGTGCACCATGCTTTTTTCTGAATCAGTGTGCGAGTCTGGAATAAGAAACTAAAAATTTCTATTGATCTGGGGTTTTCTATAAATAAGTAAAAATTTGCCGTTATGAATTTTTATTCGATAAAATCACCATTTGTGAATTTTTATTCATGCATTCTGCTCAAAAATGACTTCATTTCTAGTTTCCATTCCCTCAGGTTGTCATGTATTTTGCTCTGTAACCGATGATTGACCCAAAATGAACATTTTTACATTCACTCTTATTTGGATGGAGTTATAACGAGATGGAACTGAAGAAACCGTATTTATTGTTTTTAGGTGATGCTGCGGATGCATTAGCCGCTAAGGTTGCTCAGGGAATAAAAACATGGCGGCCGGAGTATTGTGTAGGACAGTTTCGTTTAGAGAACTGCAATGCCGATTGTGGCTTGAGTGATATGACGATTCAGGAAGCGGTTGCAGCCGGAGCGAAGACGCTGGTGATTGGTGTTGCAAACCGGGGAGGCATTATTTCTGACGAGTGGATCAATATCTTAGTTGAAGCGCTGGAAGCGGGGATGGATCTGGCTTCCGGTTTACATAATAAGCTGACAGATATTCCGGCGCTGGTTGAGTGTGCGGAAAAAAATGGTCGTTCTCTGTTCGATGTCCGCTATCCGACTCAGGCTTACCCGGTTGCCAATGGTAAGAAACGGGCTGGTAAGCGTTTACTGACGGTCGGAACAGACTGTTCTGTAGGGAAAATGTACACTTCTCTGGCTATTGAAAAAGAAATGCATGCGCGGGGAATAGATGCTGACTTCCGGGCAACCGGGCAAACCGGTATTCTGATTTCTGGCAATGGTGTGAGTGCTGACTGTGTTGTTGCCGATTTCATTTCCGGAGCTATTGAAACAATTTCTCCTGAGAATAAACCTGATCACTGGGATGTTATTGAAGGTCAGGGTTCGTTATTCCATGCCTCTTTTGCTGGGGTGACAACCGGATTGATTCACGGTTCTCAGGCGGATGCTCTGGTCCTCTGTCATGAGCCAACGCGTCAGCATATGCGTGGCTTGCCGGAATATGCGTTACCGGAAATTGATGTATGTATGGAAACGAATCTGGCTACGGCCCGTTTAACGAATCCGGATGTGCAGTTTGTCGGCGTTTCAGTTAACACATCAGCATTGGATGAAGATGCAGCAATGTCTTATATGGCCCGGCTTGAAGAACAGATCGGATTGCCGGTTATCGATCCTTTCCGTCAGGGTGTCGGACGTATTGTTGATCGTCTGGCGGCGTTGTCATGAATATTCGTCTTTACAGAAAAATCTGGCCGATCCGGGGAAGTTTTACCATTTCTCGTGGCAGTAAAACTTCTGCTGAAACGATTATTGTTGAGATTGAAAAAAACGGGGTTATCGGGCGGGGTGAATGTGTGCCCTATGCCCGTTACGGTGAATCTATTGAGCATGTGGCGGCACAGATTCAGGGGATTTTCCCTGAGATAAAATGTGGGATAAACCGTCAGCAGTTGCAGCCATTGTTACCGGCAGGAGCTGCCCGTAATGCGGTCGATTGTGCCATGTGGGATCTGGAATGTAAGCTTAGTAAACAAACGATCTGGTCACAGTTACAAATGTCACCTGCCGGGTTGACTACTGCTTATACCTTATCTCTGGATAAACCTCACAAAATGGAAGAAGCGGCCGTCGCAAATGCTTTCCGCCCGTTACTGAAGTTGAAACTGGGAGGTCCGGAAGATCTGGAACGTGTTCGTGCTGTCCGCCGTGGTGCGCCGCAGGCAACCATTATTCTGGATGCCAATGAAGCCTGGGATGTGGAAACATATAACGCGTTGATTCCTGAACTGGAAAAGCTGGAGGTTGCCATGATTGAACAGCCTTTCCATGCGGACGACGATGCGGTGTTAGAAGGGCTGGCCCGGCCGATTCCGATTTGTGCCGATGAGTCATGTCATGACCGGAGTAGTCTGAGCAAAGTTATCGGACGCTACGATATGATTAATATTAAGACCGACAAAACCGGTGGTCTGACCGAAGCTCTGGCTTTAAAACAGGAAGCTCAGGATGCGGGTTTACGCATTATGGTCGGCTGTATGCTCTCTTCTTCGCTGAGTATGGCTCCTGCATTTGTTGTGGCACAAGGGGTTGAAGTTGTTGACTTAGACGGCCCGCTGCTGCTGAGTCAGGATATTGAACACGGATTTGAATTCGAAAAAAATCAAATGTTGCCTTTTGGTTCAGAATTATGGGGATAAAAGGAAAAGTTATGGAACGGATTGTTTATGTCAATGGGGCGTATGTTCCTGAATCTGAGGCCAAAGTGTCTGTCTTTGACCGGGGTTTTCTGTTTGCCGATGCTGTTTATGAAGTCACATCGGTACTAGACGGCCGGCTGATTGATAATGCTGGTCATATTGCCCGGTTAGAGCGTTCCTGCCGTGAGCTGGAAATTAAAATGCCGGTTACTGCTGAAGAACTGACCTCAATTCAGCTGGCTCTGATTGAAAAAAATAAGCTGGTTGAAGGCGGAGTTTATCTGCAATTGACCCGGGGAAACGAAGGTGATCGTGATTTTTCTTACGGTGATGCGATTGAGCCGACACTAGTACTGTTTACCCAGGCTAAAAAACTGATCGATAGCCCGAAAGTACAAAGCGGCATTAAAGTGATTTCATTTGATGATATTCGCTGGAGACGCCGGGATATTAAAACGACCAGTCTGTTGCCTGCGTGTCTGGCAAAACATGCTGCCCATGCTGCCGGAGCTGACGATGTGTGGTTGCTGGAAAATGGTTACGTCACTGAAGGTGGTTCCAGTAACGCTTATATCATTACTCAGGAAGGAACATTGGTCACCCGGCCGCTCAGTAATGATATTCTGCATGGTATTACCCGGGCTGCGTTGATGAAACTGGCGCAGGAGACCGGGCTGAAGATCGAGGAACGCCTGTTTACGCTTGAAGAAGCCATGCAGGCCAAAGAAGCATTTATCAGTTCGGCAACAACATTTGTCTGGCCGGTTGTTGCCATTGATGACCAGCCGATAGGTAATGGTCAGCCGGGACCGATGGCACTGAAGTTAAGAGATATCTATATTCAGACCGCAAAAGCGTGTGCCTGATTCTGGATGTGATTCTCTCCGATAACCCAATCATTTTGATTGGGTTTTTTTATTTTCTACTGCGTGATTAGTTGGTTAGAACTTAATAAACAGGCTGTGAACACCAGTTATCGATAATATTCATTTTATAGCATGTTATTTATCAAATGATATGTTAGTCTGTCAGACCTATTTCGCTTGTTTGCATATGCTAAGGAAGCCTTATGCCGTTTCATCAGTGGATCATGTTTTTGATGGTTGTTGCTGCGTTGATTGCGCTTCCCGGGCCGTCATCTCTGTTATGTATGACTCATGGTGCCCGCTACGGTAGTAAAAAAGCGCTTGCTGCAATTGTTGGCGGATGTATGGCTGCATTAACTTTGATGGGACTTTCCGTACTAGGTGTCGGGGCGATACTACAGGCATCCACGACATTGTTTCTGGTTCTGAAGTTAGCCGGAGCTGCTTATCTGATCTATCTGGGAATTTCGGCATGGCGATCAGCGCCTGTTCAACTGGAGGTTCCGGATGAGTGTGTGGAGACTCGGTTTTTCTCTGTCTGGCAAGGAATGAAGGCTGGTTACATGGTTGGAATTGGTAATCCGAAAGACCTGCTGTTTTTCGGCGCATTATTTCCCCAGTTTATTGATACGACATCAGCCGTTGTTCCGCAGCTATCGATCCTGGCTGCGACTTGGCTGGTGCTGGATTTTAGTCTGATGTTTGCCTACGCGGTTGCAGGGAAAAGTATTGCCCGTTTTCTGTCTCGTCTGGGGGGCGGAAAGTTGTTTAACCGTTTGTCAGGTAGTGCTTTTATTCTGTCAGGCGGAGCGGTGGCAATGGCCAGTCGCTGATTCAGTGAGTGGCTTGCTCATGATCGCTAGTCCTTAATTGATAGATTAATCATATTAATTACTTCAATTGAGTAAAAATCATTCCTCATTAACCACTCTTTAACCCTTGAAATGCCTAGAATACGGTCAATCCTCTGTCATTTTGTGACGGTATGATTTGTGTTGGCTGACAATACGCCTCACCAAAGTTACATTTACGAACATTTACAGCACTTTACGCCACTTTGTTTGTAAAAAAATTTTCGTTATGTAACTGTAAGCACAATGCTGAAACCGCACACGGAACAATAAATGAAGTTCTGGAGTTCGATGACTTCAGAACCAGTAGCATAGTTTTAGGAGAGTAATGCATGACGAAAATCGTCCCCTTTTATCGCCAGTCATTGGTTGCACTTGGGTTGGCGTTGGCTCTGGCCGGATGTCAGCCAGATGCCACAGAATCTGCAGCCAGTCAGCAGCCACAGGCTGTTGCAGTGGATGCTGTTGCGATCCAGTATCATTCGGTTGAGCTGACAACCAGGCTTCCCGGGCGTACCAGTGCCTATCGGGTTGCGGAAGTCAGACCTCAGGTGGCTGGAATTATAACCAAACGGTTGTTTGTTGAAGGCAGCACCGTTAAGAAAGGTGAAGTGCTGTATCAGATTGATCCTGCCACTTATGAAGCGACGCTGGACAGTGCGAAAGCCAGCCTTGCCTCGGCACAAGCTACATTAGAAAAAGCTAAACTCCAGGCTGATCGTTATCAGGAACTGGTGAAAAGCCGTGCAATCAGTGAACAGGACTATGAAGATTCACGCGCTACTTACCGTGAAGCTCTGGCTGCGGTGATGTCCGCTGAGGCTTCGGTAAAATCTGCCCAGATTAATCTGGACTATACCCAGATTAAAGCTCCGATTTCCGGACGAATTGGTAAATCGAGTGTTACGGAAGGCGCATTGGTCACTGCCAATCAGACCGATTATCTGGCCACCATTCAGCAACTTGATCCTTTATATGTCGATCTGTCTCAGTCCAGTAGTGAGTTGTTGAAACTGAGAAAGCAGGCTGCGAACAGTGAGCAGAAACTCAGTGGTATCAAGCTGAGTCTGGATGACGGAACAAAGATTGAACAGGAAGCCACCTTACAGTTTGCGGATGTGACCGTAAATGAAAATACCGGAACGGTAAACCTGCGGGCATTGTTGCCCAACCCGGATCAGATGCTGTTACCGGGACTTTATGTCAGAGCTGATGTCCCGACTGAATATCGTGAGCAGGCGCTTTTAGTCCCACTGACGGCAGTTACCCGGGATTCGCAGGGGCAAGCCCACATAATGGTAATTAATGCTGAAAATAAGGTAGAAGACCGAATCATTGTGACAAACCGGATTATTGGTTCTCAGTGGTTGGTTGACTCTGGTCTGAAAGTCGGGGAAAAGGTCGTTGTCAGTGGATTACAAAAGATTCGGACAGGTAGTCTGGTGACGGCAAATATGACAGAGACAGCGCAGGGGCAATAATATATGGTTCGCTTTTTTATCGACAGACCGATTTTTGCATGGGTGATTGCGATCGTCATCATGCTTGCCGGTATTCTGTCTGTCAAAATATTACCAATTGAACAGTATCCGCAGATTGCGCCTCCGGCTGTAAGTATCTCAGGAATGTATACCGGTGCATCGGCGAAAACTGTAGAAGACAGTGTTACTCAGGTTATCGAACAGAATATGAATGGTATCGACAATCTGCTGTATATGTCTTCAAACAGTGATTCCTCTGGTACATTTTCTATTCGTCTGACTTTTGCCACCGGAACAGATCCGGATATTGCGCAGGTTCAGGTCCAGAATAAATTATCCGCGGTTGAATCCTCACTACCGGATTCGGTTGTGACTCAAGGGATTACGGTTGCAAAATCAACCAGTAGCTTTCTGATGGTGGTCGGTTTCATTTCATCAGACGGCAGCATGAACAATACCGAGATTGCTGACTACATTGTATCGCAAGTCAAGGATCCGATTAGTCGTGTTCAGGGGGTTGGTGAAGCTCAGGTTTTCGGCGCACAACATGCGATGCGGATCTGGCTGGATCCTCATAAACTGAATAAGTTCAGCCTGACCTCTAGTGACGTTCTCAGTGCGATCCGGGCTCAGAATACTCAGGTCTCCGTCGGTGAACTGGGCGGAACACCGGCAGTTAAGGGCCAGCAACTGACGGCAACAATTACTGCCCAAGGGCGTCTGAGTACGGTGGAAGAGTTTAAAAATATCCTGCTGAAGGTGGATACCAACGGTTCTCAGATCCGCTTGCAGGATGTTGCTCGTGTCGAAATGGGCGGTGAAGGTTATGCTGCAGTGGCCGAGTACAATGGTTTGCCTGCCACCGGGATTGCGATCCGATTGTCCACAGGTGCTAATGCGCTGGATACGGCGGATGCCGTCCGGGCTAAAATGGACGAACTGAAAGAGTTCTTTCCAAGTGCTCTGAAAATTGTTTACCCATATGACACAACTCCGTTCGTTAAAATTTCGATTGAAGAAGTGGTACAGACGCTGATTGAAGCGATCGTTCTGGTATTTCTGGTGATGTACCTCTTCCTGCAAAATTTCCGGGCAACGCTGATTCCTACAATTGCTGTACCGGTTGTTCTGTTGGGAACCATGGGAATCATGTCGGCCTTTGGCTTTTCCATCAATACCCTGACAATGTTTGGTCTGGTTCTGGCGATTGGTTTGCTGGTGGATGACGCGATTGTTGTGGTTGAAAACGTCGAGAGGGTGATGGCTGAGGATGGTTTGTCTCCGTTGGAGGCGACCCGTAAATCGATGGGGCAGATTACCGGAGCCCTGATTGGTATTGCACTGGTATTGAGTGCGGTGTTTGTGCCAATGGCTTTCTTTGGTGGGGCGGCCGGTGCAATTTATCGTCAGTTCTCGCTGACCATCGTTTCTTCAATGGTCTTGTCTGTATTGGTTGCAATGATTCTGACGCCGGCACTCTGTGCGACGATTCTGAGACCGCTGTCAGAAGGAAGTCATCAGGCCAAACGTGGCCCGATTGCATTATTTAACCGACTGTTCAATCAGGGGACAATTCGCTATCGGGGTACGGTAGAGAAAGGGATTCATCAGAAATTCAGATATGTGATTGTTTATGCTCTGATTGTTGGTGGTTTAGGGCTGTTATGGAACAAACTACCGACATCGTTTCTTCCTGATGAGGATCAGGGCGTTCTGATGGTCATGGTGAAACTGCCGGCCGGAGCGACTCAGGAAAGAACACTGGATGTGATGGAACAGATCCGTGGGCACTTCCTGCAGAATGAAAAAGATAATGTTGTGTCTGTCTTTACCGTTGCCGGGTTTAGTTTTGCCGGACGGGGACAAAATATGGGAATGGGGTTTGTCAAACTGACAGACTGGAGTGAACGGACCGATCCATCCCGGTCAGTCGATGCGATTATCGGACGGGCCTGGGGAGCACTCGGCCAGATTAAAGAGGCTCAGATATTTGCCTTTAACTTGCCTCCGATGCCGTCTCTGGGTACATCGAGTGGGTTTGATGCTTATCTGGTTGACCGGGGTAACTTAGGACACGAAACACTGATTCAGGCACGTAACCAACTATTGGGTATGGCAGCACAGAATCCGAATCTGGTTTCTGTCCGGCCAAATGGTATGGAAGACACGGCACAGTTCCGTATTGATATCGATTATGAAAAAGCGATGGCAATGGGAGTCTCTGTCAGTGATATTAACTCGACACTATCAACGGCGTGGGGATCAACTTATGTGAATGACTTTGTTGATAATGGGCGGATTAAGAAAGTTTACGTTCAGGCGGATGCACCGTTCCGGATGAATCCGGAAGACTTTAGTCTCTGGCATATCCGTAACGCCGCCGGTGATATGGTTCCGTTTGATGCTTTTGCGAAAACTTACTGGACTTTCGGTTCTCCCCGTTTAGAGCGCTTTAATGCATCGCCTGCGGTGAATATTCAGGGAGCAGCTGCACCCGGAAAGAGCTCGGGTGAAGCGATGCTGGAGATTGAAAAACTGGTGCAACAACTACCACAGGGAATCGGTGTGGAATGGAGCGGGTCCTCATATCAGGAAAGACAGTCCGGTTCTCAGGCTAGTTTGCTTTATGGCATCTCTCTGTTAATTGTCTTCCTCTGTCTGGCCGCGCTTTATGAAAGCTGGAGTGTTCCTTTCTCCGTTATGCTGATTGTTCCGCTGGGAATTTTCGGCGCTGTACTGGCAACGACACTCAAAGGGCTGTCGAATGACGTTTACTTCCAGGTTGGTCTGCTGACTACGATTGGTTTGTCGGCTAAAAACGCAATATTGATTGTTGAGTTTGCCAAAGCACAGTACGACCAGGGAATGGATTTATTCAAAGCGACGGTTGAAGCGTGCCGGATGCGTTTACGTCCTATTCTGATGACTTCTTTCGCATTCATTCTCGGCGTTCTGCCGCTGGCACTGAGTACCGGTGCCGGTGCAGCCAGCCGGAATGCAATCGGCTGGGGTGTTGTCGGTGGTATGGCATCAGCGACCGTATTATCTATTTTCTTTGTCCCGGTATTCTTTGTATTGGTGATGAAATTATTCAGAACCAAACCAAGAGATGTCTCTACCACACCTGTTGCGGAGGAAACAACGGATGCAAATTAAGTTACTGCCGATTCTGGTTGCCGCTGTTTTGAGTGGGTGTAGTCTGGCTCCGGATTATCAAAAGCCGGACACGCCTTCGACTGAAGGTTGGCAAGGGGTTGAAACGACTCAGGTGGCTGAGACTGTTTTGCCTGAGTGGCGCACTTTTATGCCGGATAAAAGATTGCAGTCTCTGATTGAACTGGCTCTGGCAAATAATAAGGATTTAAAAACCACACTGCTGAACGTTGCTTCTCTGCGGGCTGCTTACCGGATTCAGGATGCAGAACGTTATCCCGGACTGGATGCGGCTGGCAGTGGTTCAAGAACGCGTTTCTCTGACGCTTATACTGATGCCGGGAAGTCATATGCTTCCCAGTATACGGCGACAGTTGGTGTCACCAGCTATGAACTGGATCTGTTCGGGCGGGTGAAAAACCTTAGTGATCAGGCTCTGGAACGCTATTTATCTCAGGATGAGATTCGCCGTAGTACGGTGATTGCCCTGATGAGTGAAGTGACAACGTCCTATATA
The DNA here is from genome assembly GCF_024346955.1 of Vibrio mangrovi. Classification (NCBI taxonomy): domain Bacteria; kingdom Pseudomonadati; phylum Pseudomonadota; class Gammaproteobacteria; order Vibrionales; family Vibrionaceae; genus Vibrio; species Vibrio mangrovi. The sequence continues at coordinate 1,375,357 of NZ_AP024883.1, forward strand.
AACCTGCTGACCAACCAGGAATTACTAAAGCTGACAGCAGATACTGTGGACGCATATCAGGAAACACTGTCACTGGTTCAGACCCGGTATGATGCAGGTTATAGTGATGCGTTAACTCTTGCCCAGAGCAAAACGGCTTTACATAGTGCTCAGGCAACACTGGCTCAGTATAAACTGGCTGTTGCTCAGGAATATAATGCGCTAAGACAACTGGTTGGTGCGCCTATCATGAAGTATATCGATGGTCGTTTACCCGAAGAAGAAGGGCAGATGTTATCTGAGCTGAAAGTCGGGACACCATCTGAATTGTTACTGAGTCGTCCGGATATTCTGGCTGCCGAACATACACTTAAGGCGGCCAATGCCAATGTCGGTGCTGCCCGAGCGGCATTTTTCCCGAGTATCCGCTTGACCGGCAGTGCCGGGACCGCCAGCAATTCGTTGTCGGGGCTGTTTAATTCAGATTCGGGATACTGGCAGTTCGCGCCTTCTGTTTCTGTGCCTATCTTTGACTGGGGCAGCAATCAGGCTTCTCTGGATGTCGCAAAAATACAAAAGCAGAGCTCGGTTGTTGCATACCAGAAAGCAATTGAAACGGCTTTTAAAGAAGTATCTGATGCTTTACTGGGTCAGGAATTCTACATGGAAGAGTGGAAGGCTCAGCAGAAGAATCTGGCAGCGAACAAAGAGTACTACGAGCTGGCGAGAATGCGTTATGAAAAAGGCAATGATAGTTACATCGATCTGCTGGATGCACAGCGTTCGCTATTCAGTGCCAGAGAAAGTGAACTGTCATCGCATTTAAACCTGCTGACCAGCCGGGTGAATTTGTATAAAGCTTTAGGTGGTGGCTGGCGTGCTGCCGATCAGGAAACATCAACTCAGGTTTCCACTGTAATAAAAACGGTTGAATAGTAAACGGCAAAAGTATTCTTCTGTCTGACTAAGAAAGCGTGCAATTGGCACGCTTTCTTTTTGTCATTGAGGAATGATTGCTATGCAATGAAGAAATGGAATCATTCACGCTGTGTCTGCAAGTCATCGTAGTGATGCTGGATCGTCTGGATATCAAAAATGTTGTCTTCAATCCATTCAGCGAGAACGGCAACCTTTTGAGTGACTGTGTGACCATGTGGTGTTAACTGGTATTCGACATGAGGCGGAACCACCGGATAGGCGATTCGGGTCAGAAAACCATCGCGTTCAAGTGTCTGGAGGGTCTGAGCCAGCATTTTTTCACTGATCCCGGTAATTTTCTTCCTCAATTCCCCAAAACGGTGCCGTTCTCCGTCAGCTAACGCGATCAATACTAATACTCCCCAGCGGCTGGTGACATGATTCAGCACTTTCCGGGATGGACACTTATCGATAAAGACATTACCGCGCTGATATTTCTCACGGAGCTGTTCTATTTGGGTTATTTTTTCCATACTTACCTTTTTGTGCGTACTTACGAAAAGTTAGTTTTAGATTTAGTATACGTAGAGTTGGCTTTATGAGCAATTAATCTGTTGGTATCGATGATCCTTGGAGTTGTTGACCTTTCGTGATGTTTTTTGCAGCAATTTGTCGTTCATTTAACCACGAAAGGTCAACAGCCCCTAGAGACAGTGAATTGCTTTTAAGGCGGTGAATAGTGAAAGCGAAAGGAGATGTTATGTTAGCAATAACCGGAGCAACGGGTCAGCTTGGCCGTTTAGTGATTGAAGCCTTATTGAAAAAAGTACCAGCGGCACAGATCGTGGCAGCTGTACGTCAGGTGGATAAAGCTCAGGATTTGGCGGAACTGGGCATTCAGGTTCGGTACGCTGATTACTCAAAGCCAGAATCATTACGTGAAGCTTTTTCCGGAGTTAGTAAAGTTCTGCTGATTTCTTCCAGTGAGGTTGGACAGCGGGCGGCTCAGCATCAGGCTGTCATCGATGCGGCAAAATCTGCCAATGTAGAACTGCTGGCCTATACAAGTATTCTGAATGCCGAGAGTTCTTCACTGATGCTGGCAGAAGAGCATGTTGCAACAGAAGCGGCAATCCGGGAATCTGGTGTACCGGCGGTGATTCTGAGAAATGGCTGGTATTCGGAAAACTATACCATGGGAATTGCTCCGATTCTGCAACATGGTGTGATGATCGGGTGTGCCGGTGAAGGCCGTATTTCCTCTGCTCCGCGCCGTGACTATGCCGAAGCTGCTGCAACTGTGCTGACACAAGATGGACAGGCTGGCAAAGTCTATGAACTGGCAGGCGATCAGGGCTTCACTTTAGCTGAGTTTGCCGGTTATCTGTCTGAATTAACCGGACGGTCGATTACTTACCAGAACCTCCCTGAAGCTGATTATGTTCAGGCTCTGGAAGGTGCTGGTGTTCCGGCACCATTCCCTGTGGTGTTGGGCAATTCTGAAACCGGAGCTGCGGCTGGTGATTTATTCAGCGTCTCAAAAGATCTGAGCCAGTTGATCGGTCATCCGACGACGCCTATTGATGCGACAATCAAAGATGCGCTGGCTACTGTTTCTGCATAATTATTGTCAGAAACATAGATAAAATTTTCATCCCCGGCAGGTGACTGTCGGGGATTTTTACTACTGGTTACAACATGCTTTATCGTTGTATATACATCATGAGAACCTGACCATTATCTCCACAATGATCACAATCCGGGTGTGTTTCTTTTTCAGGAATGACCGGTTTTTTTTACTTGCCTCAAAAGATTTATTTCTCTTTCCGGAGTATCAAGATTTCTGTTAACAGGCGCACTTTTTTCACCGCCGCGTTTCTGAGAATCAACTACACTAAACGTAACGCATTGAGAAAAAAGCGTTCGTAAATATCACTTATCGATTTCAGCTCATGCTACTTTGGGGAGTCATAATGACGGACTTACAGTATTTTCAGCCGGAAAGAGTCGCGGACATGGTTGGTGAGGAAAATGTCGGAGAAATGTTAAGCGGCTACCTGACTTCACTGGAAGAATCTCTTTCCCAGTTGCGTTCTTACTGGACGGAAGGCGATGTTCAACATGTCAGAATGACATCCCATCGAATGAAATCATCAGCACGTTTTATTGGTGCAGATGAGCTTGCCGAAGAATTTCAGAAAATTGAAACCGATTCGTTAAACGAAGCAGAAAATATTTGTGAACAAACCACAAGGCTCAGCATGGTTGAACAATGGTGTCATCAACTGACCCTGGAAATTAACCATTATTTGGATTCAGCGCATTAAGGATCGGGTCATGACAAATCTTGAAGTTGTATGTGTTGATGATGACGAATTTATGTTGAAAGCGATTGGGCGTCTTGTCCGTCGTCTGCGCCCCGAATGGCGCTTTCTTCTGCTTCATGATCCAATGAGATGGCAGGAAGATCTGGCGGCTTCCGGGCTGGAACATCCGGCGATTTTTATTTCTGATCTGCTGATGCCAAAGAAGCGTGGAGACGAACTGCTTGATGAAGTCAAAGGTTATCTGCCGGAGTCGATTCGGGTATTACTAACCGGAGATACGACTCAGGAGTTGCCACAGAAAGCGCATAGCTATGCGCATTTTGTCTTGCCGAAGCCTTTCACTCAGGAAGATTTCGAACATCTTTTTTTATGTGCCGAACGTCTGCATAAAATGCCGTTTAATTCGGAATGCCGTAAAAAATTATGTGCGCTTTCCGGATTACCGGTATTACCGAATACGGTTCAGGAATTACAGGCTGTCATCGCATCTCCGAATTGTGATATGCATTTGATGGCTGAAGTTATTAGCCATGAACCTTCGCTGGTTGCCCGGATATTTCAGATTGCCAATTCATCATACTTCGGATTCAGAAGGCATACCGATTCACTGCCTGAAGCAGTCAGCCGGTTAGGGGCAACATTGATTGAGACGATCGCCGTTTCTTTACTGACTCAGATTTCTCATCATCGTGTTTCACCGAGCCAGCATAAGCAGGTTGCTGAACGGGCTTTGCAGGTGAGTTCTGTTGCCAGGCTGATTGCGAAGAAGATGGACTATAACCGTCGTGATCAGGATAAAGTGTTTGTCGCCAGTCTGTTAACTTCGATCGGTACATTGCTTGTTCTGGAAGAAGGCGCGACTTTAGAAAATGTAAAAACATTTCTGGGATTACAGGAAGGCTATTGTGACCACCATGTTGTCGCCGCCTATCTGCTGATTCTGTGGGGATACGATATCGATATTGGCGATATCATTCTGTGTCAGAGTCATATTGATTTTCTCAGTCAGGACGAGACGGTAATTTTTGGCAGTATTGCCGGATTAGCCTGTATCGTTGAAAAATTAAAAACAGAAGCACAAATAGAAAAACTAGCTGAACGGTTACCCGAGTCTGTTGGCAATGTGTTGTTAGAGTTAACACCATTATTATTAGAAACATCATAACAATAACAACTTTTTTGATTGTTTTTTGATTGTGGGAGATTCCAATGGCGATAAATGTAACGATAGCTGATGATTCGAAAATGTCGCGTAAGTCAGTCATGAGAGCGTTGCCTGATGAATGGGATGTAAACATTCATGAAGCCACAAATGGAAAGGAAGCCATTGTTAATTATGCTCAGGGACTGGCAGATGTGATGTTTTTAGACCTGACAATGCCGGAAATGGATGGTTTTCAGGTTCTGGAGCACTTACATGAGATTGATGCCAAAAGTGTTGTCATTGTGATCAGTGCTGATATTCAGCCTTATGCACAGGAACGGGTCAAGCAACTGGGTGCGGCATCATTTATTCAGAAACCGTTAGATCCTGCACAATTGAAACATGTATTGCATGGGGTAGGGTTGCTATGAGTACAGTTTTCTCTGCTGATCATAAAGATGCACTCCAGGAGTTCATGAATATTTCCATGGGACGTGCTGCCAATAAGCTGGCCACCTTGCTGGATCTTCATGTCACGATTTCTGTTCCGAATGTCCGTTTAGCCACTGATGAAGATTTAGCCCGTTTAAAAGAGCTGGAGACAGACTATTATTATACTCGGCAATCATTTTTTGGGGGAATGGATGGCGAGCTGATTACTTTGATGAGTCGTAAAGGTTGTCAGCAGGTTGTCGAGGATCTGAACCGGGCGAAAGGACACTCTTTTGATACGATTGATGTTGAAGAAAGTATTCTGGATATCTCGAATATTCTATCGGGAGCCAGTCTCAGAGGCTTGTGCGAACAAATCGATGTCAAAACGAAAATTCAGCCACCGGTGTTATTTGAACCCTCAAGACAGACTTTACCTGTTTCTGACTGGAAGCTTTCACTGATCATGGAAATTTCGTTTCTGGTTGAAAAAGACTCGTTTGCGGCGAAAACGATTATCTGTTTTGCTGATAGGGAATTAGACAGAATGCTTGCCCGCCTGAATGAATTACTATAGGAGTCAGTATGGCAAAAAGTAGGTTATTACTGTCAGATTTGTTAGACCAGCTCAATTTTGCACTGTGCATCATTCGTAATGACTATGTGATCGTAAAATCGAATGAATATTTTCAGTCGCGGGCGGTCTATGCGGGTGAGACCATGCATGGGCAGAACATTCTGGAGTTGTTTCCGCAATCTGCCGATTATCTGAAACGAAAGATAGATACCGCATTGGTGATTGAGTCATCAAGTTTTTCGTCGTGGGAACAGAAGCCTCATGTTTTACCCTTTAAAAGCTCCCGTCCTGTATCAGGTGAAGAGACACAGATGTTCCAGAATCTGGAAGTGATTCCGATTCACAGCGAGGATGGGTCAATAGAACATGTCTGTCTCTGCGTTTATGATGTGACGATTCAGGCAAGTCAGCAAGCTCAGCTGAAGAGTATTTCACAACAACTGGAAATCGAACATCAGGAGCAAAAGGCGCTGATTAAGAAACTGGAAGAGACTCAGGGACAACTGATTCAGTCTGAGAAAATGGCATCCATTGGTCAGCTATCTGCCGGGATTGCCCATGAGATTAATAATCCGGTTGGTTTTATTACCTCAAATATCCAGACTCTGAATGATTACTTTCAGCGACTGGCTCAGGTCATTGAAGAGATGAAGAAGATGATCGATGAAGCGGGTGATCATGCGCTGGCAGAGCATTGTCAGGAAGTTTTGCATCAGAAACAGGTCAATTTTATTCTGGAAGATACTTCAGATCTGATTCAGGAGTCACTGGAAGGCTCCTCCCGGGTGATGTCGATTGTGAAGAATTTGAAAGATTTTTCTCATATCGATGGTTCAGAGTGGGGATATGCCAGTCTTGCTAACGGCATAGAATCCACATTGAAAATTATTCATAACGAGATCAAATACAATATTACGGTTGAAAAGAATTACGAAGATATTCCGGATGTCTACTGTCAGCCGATGCAGATCAATCAGGTGTTACTGAATATTCTGCTGAATGCCAGTCAGGCGATTGAAGGTGAGGGTAAGATTTATATCTCTTTGCATCATATTGATGACAATCGGGTTGAAATTCGGATTCGCGATACCGGTCCTGGTATTCCTCCTGCGATTCGGGACCGGATATTTGATCCTTTCTTTACGACGAAAGCCGTGGGTTCCGGTACGGGACTGGGGCTGTCTGTTTCTTATGGTATTATCAACAATCATAAGGGGACGATTGCAGTTCAGAGTGAAATCGGTGTCGGGAGTGAGTTCATCATTACTCTTCCTATCGATGAAGTAACTTCAACAGATGAAGCGGTTGAGCAAGCAACCGGTTGAGTAGTAAAGGACTGAGAATGTGGAACATCCGTCAATAGTCAATGACATTCAGGTGAAACAGATTTTTCTTTCCGAAGAGGTTTTGTTGAGTGCGGAACGGAATTTTTCACTGGATGTTTTACGGGTTATGCTGGCCCCGGAGAGTCAGGATGATAGTCTGGATATGTTCATGGATTTCATGGTCAACTGCTTTTCAGACACAGAAGTTTATCTGTTTGCAATTCATGAACAGAGTACACTGCGGCTTATCCGCTCCCGGCCGATCTTAACTGGTCCTATCCGTGAGTATTTATTCCCCATATTGACCAGTGAAGATTTTTGCCTTATCGATGAGCTCCGGCACTCCCGTTTTTGGTGTGAACATTATGCGCCTTTTTTCCCGGATACTGACAAAGCTCTGGTTGTCTCTGTACGTATTCATTCACGTCAATACATGATGATGCTGACTTCCCGGTCTACAGACCTGTGGTATCAGGAGAGTCTGGGTAAGCTGGCTTATATCCTTGAAGTGGTGAAAATTGCGCTGACTTATATCACGTCAACCGAGATAATGTATGACAATAGTGAACACATTGAGCAGACGGAGAAATTCGCATCTTTAGGTAAGCTGGCCGCCGGTGTTGCTCATGAAGTCAATAATCCTCTTGGTTTTGTCATGAGTAACTTTGGTACATTGAGTGCCTATATGACCGAGTTTAAGCGGTTTGTATCGACATTATCCGAGACACAGAAAGCGTCAGTGGCGGATCTTCTGGAAGATGGTTCGGATATTATTGCCGAAACTCTGGAAGGACTGACCCGGATCCAGAATATCGTTTCCAGTCTGAATGTATATAATCATATCTCCGGTTCAAGACTTGGTCTGGTTGATTTGCGGGATGTTATCAGCTCTGCATTGAGTTTGATTCTGGGTGAGCTGAAAATGCGGGCCGAAATCGATTATCAGGTGCCGGAACAGCCTATGCGTGTTATGGGGCAATCCAATAAGTTGCAACAAGCTTTAATCCATCTGGTGATGAATGCCTTTCAGTCCATTACCAGTACTGAGGGAAAAATCCAGATTCAACTGACGTTTGAGCAGAGTGTGCTTACACCGAGAAAGCGGAACATCCGCCTGTCTATTAAAGATAACGGTAAAGGGATTCCCGAAGATCATCTGCAACATATTTTTGAACCGTTTTTTACCACCAAGCAAGTTGGAAGTGGCGCTGGATTGGGGCTGTCTGTCGCAAAAGAAATTATTGAGGACCATCATGGTCTCATCTCAGTTCAGTCTGAGTTGGGAAAAGGCACTCAGGTAACGATTCGGTTACCTTGTGTAGTCAGTATGACTTAGGAGGCAATATGCGTGCCCGTGAGATTTTGCTGGTTGATGATGAGGCACAGGTACTGAAAGCTCTGAAGAGAGAGCTCAGAGGACATTTTCGCATCATTCACTGTGCTCAGTCTGCGGCAGAAGCCTTGGACATATTGGCGAATAATCCGATTGAACTGGTCGTATCTGATTATCGAATGCCTGATGTTGACGGAGCAGAACTGATTATTCGGATCAAGCAACAGTACCCACATATCATATCGATTATTTTGTCTGGTCAGGCGGATTTAGAAGGCATTTCCCGGGCACTGAATGAGGGGCAGCTTTACCGGTTTATTGAAAAACCCTGGGATTACGATCATCTGCTGGAAACAATAGAACAAGGTTTGCAGGAGGCCGAAAACCGTCAGGCAGAAGATGTAATCACCGGCGTAAAGAACCTGCGTCACCTCAATCAGTATATTGCTCAACTCTCTACCCAGGATGTCCGTATGCCGGTCATGGCAATTATTCATATCGTTAACCTGGGTGAGATCAACCAGCAATTGGGACATGAAGCCGGGAATTTTCTGCTACGGAATATTGCCAATCAGCTGTTTGTTCATTCCTATATCAATGGGGTTTACCGCCACAGCAATAAGTTCATTGTATTACTTCCGTTAGATCATGAGATTTATGATCATGTTGAGTTTTTAAATCAACATATTACCCACATGATCGGTCATGATGAGATGGCTGATGTCTTCCGGGTGTGTTTGACGGAGCTTCCAGACGGTGAGATCACTCCGGAATTCCTCAGCGAAACTCGTCAGGCCAGTCAGGTTCCACTCAGAGACAATCGTATTACGTCAGTTGTCTGTAATGACCCTGAAAATTCGGACCTCTATCAATTGCTGAGTATTCAGTATGGGTTGCTTCATGACGAATTCCTGGCGTTTTATCAGCCACAGAAGGATATGATTGCCAATGAAATTGTCGGTTATGAAGCACTTGCCAGATGGTTGGTACCTTCCGGAGAATATCAGCTTCCGGCGCATTTTTTACCAATTATTGAAAAGTATAATATAATTGAATTACTTACAGAGAAAATTCTCTTGTCTGTGATTCAGTGCTTCCGGGCAAACTCTGAGTTGTTGGGAGCCACACGTATCAGCATCAATGTTCCGGGTAGACTAATATGTGACGGACGCTTCTATACGATGCTAACCCAGTGTGAACAGATGGATGAATCAATGCTTTCCCACTTGACGGTTGAAGTGACGGAACAGGATCTGATTGAAAATTTCGGGCAGGCAAATCAGGAACTAATGCGGTTAAAATCGTTGGGCGTGGCTTGTGCTCTGGATGATTTTGGTACGGGTTATGCAGGATATGAATACCTGTTTGAGTTGCCATTTGACATTCTGAAAATCGATGGACGTTTTGTCCGGGCTATCGGGGAAAATAAAGCCGCAGAAGTGGTGCTGGAGTCTATTTTGAAAAGTGCCCGTATTTTCCAGATCAGTGTCGTTGCCGAATGGGTGGAAACAGCCGCACAGGCAGACTTACTCCGACAAATTGGGTGTTCAGTGATTCAGGGGTACTTTGTCGGTCCGACCTTATCTGAACAAGAGCTACATTGTTCTCTCAGTGCTAACGAAAGTGGAGGGCGATAATCATGGAAAGTAATGCCACAGAATCTGACAGACTGACACTACTTTTATTAGATGATGAAAACGACATTCTGAAAGCTCTCAATCGGGTTCTTCGCCTTGATTATGACGTTGTCAGCTTTAATGATGGCCGGGAAGCATTGGAATACCTGAAAGAGAATGAGGTGTCTATTATTATCTCCGATATGCGGATGCCGGAGATGGATGGTGCCGAGTTTTTGGCTCATGCGAAAGAAATTTCCCCTGATGCTATTCGTATCTTACTGACCGGATATAGTGATATTCAGTCGACGGTCAGAGCTGTCAATTCCGGAGGTATTCACACCTATATCAGCAAACCCTGGGATAATGAAAATTTAAAACTGATTATTGCTAAGTCTGCTGAGTTTTTCCGCCTGACTAAAGAAAGAGAACGTTTGTCACAGGAGCTGGAGGAGCGTAATCAACAGCTTGAAACGATGAATGATGCATTGGAAGAGTCCAATCAGAAGCTGTCGGATTTCAATCATCAGCTGGAATTACAGGTTCAGGAACGAACCAAAGAACTGAGTGCTTCCAACGCCCGGCTGGAAATGTTACTGAAAAGCCGGAATAAAACATTCAGAGATATTCTGGGAATGGTCACAGCAATTATCCAGCACCGGACCGGATTTCCGGCTGACCACGCCGAGCGAATTGCGAATCAGGCTAAATCTGTTGCCCAACGTTTGAAACTACCTGAAGCAGAAGTCGGACATATTTATCTATGTGGGCTGATGCACCAGATTGGTTTGATTGGTGCACGGGATTCTGAGATCGAAATGACCAAAGTTGATCCAGAAAGTCAGGTTCCTATTTCACCCAGCGCAAACTCTGTGGTCGGAGCAACCATTGTTGAACGAATCAAACGATTTGAACCACTGGTCGAGATTATTCGTCATCAGGATGAATTTTATAATGGTCTGGGGCGGCCGGATCATCTGCGGGCTCAGGAAATCCCAATCGGAGCTCGGGTGATTAAAGTGGTCAAAGACTATGATTTTTATGTCGCGTCTCCTTATAACCCGAAAAGGATGACGACGAGAAGTGCACAGGGATATCTGAAACAACAGGCCGGTGAGTTATATGATCCACAGGTTGTTGATGTCTATCTCTCAATGCTTAAACAGCCCGGAGGAATTGAAGAAGGTATCGAACTGTGTATTGGTCTGAGTGAAATCAAACCGGGTATGATTATCAAACGGGATCTCTATCTGCCAAATGGCAATTTGATGTTAACAGCCGGTAATGCGATTAGTGCGGCATTGTTGTCTCGTCTGAAATCAATAGAAAAACAGACCAATATGCCGATTTCAGTTTATATCGGTTGAGTGGTTAGTGGTAAAAACCTAGCGGTAAAAATGATGCAGCGGCCCTTTTCCCTGACCCACAAGCAGTTTGTCAGCATGGAGAATTGCACCGGATATGTAGCTCTTGGCTTCTCTGATTGCTGAAGAAAGTGAATATCCCCGGGCCAGGTAAGATGCGATGGCGGAAGAGAGCGTACAACCTGTGCCGTGGGTATTCTTCGCATGAATCCGGGGAGCCGTAAACAATTGTGTCGATGACCCCGTAATCAGCCAGTCCTGACTGTGGTTGGGATCATCGGAGTGTCCGCCTTTGAGTAAAATTGCGGGTAAACCGAGTAAACGCAGATCATCGATTATTTCAGGAACATGCCACTTTGGTTCACTCTCCGACAGCTTTGCTGTCGGGTAGCCGAGCAGTGCCGCTGCTTCAGGAAGGTTCGGTGTGATCAGGTCAGCCATCGGGAGCAACTCTTTCTGCAATGGTCCGAATGCCTCACTGCTCAGTAGCGGTTTACCACTGGTTGACAGTAATACCGGATCAATCACCACATGACGGGGCCGGACGGCCTGAAGTTTCTTCATCACCACTTCCAGAATTTCTGCATTAGCCAACATGCCAATTTTTACGGCAACAATATTTAAATCTGCAAATACAGCATCCAACTGCTGACTTACATGTCTGGCCGGTAATGGAAAAACGTCCAGCACACCTTGCGTATTTTGTGCCGTGGATGCGGTGATGACCGAGCAGGCATAGCTGCCGGTGGCTGAAATTGTTTTGATATCGGCCTGAATTCCGGCACCGCCACTACTATCACTGCCCGCAATTGTTAACACAATCGGAACCGAAGATTGAAGAGAACTGGTCATATCTGAAAATCCTTTAGAGGCTGTCGGCCATGATTGCAATTCAGTCGTTAGCGATTTTTAACACTGGATGAATGTTATATCAACTGTCGCAGACTGACAGATGTAACAATAATTTGAAAATAAGAATGACTCTCATATTTATTTGTATATAATGCGGCCGTCTGTTCTTTGATGCTACTGATAAAGCGGAACATCATTTGATGTCGTGCGGTTAGAAGAAGATTGCCCGGTAACCATTTCTGACCACGGATATGGGATTACTTTGCTGTAAAAAGCCGTTGTTGATATGACTATTTTGAGAGAAACCTTATGAATTTAAAGCGTTTGTTCATTTATGCTGTTGTCGCAGTTTTTCCACTGTTGTCCCAGGCTCAGGTAAAAACAATTGAAGATGTCCTGAATAGAAAAATTGAAGTGGATGTTCCGGCTAAGCGGGTCGTTCTCGGTTTCTATGCTGAAGATTACATGGCAATCGGTGGAGAAAAAGCATTTGATCATGTGGTTGGGCTTTCCCGTGACACATGGAAAGTCTGGCGTCCTGCCAGTTGGGATATTTACACACAGAATAATCCGGCTTTAGCTGATATTCCTGATGTTGGTGAGGTTGAAGCACAGACTTTCTCGGTTGAGAAGGTATTAAGTCTACATCCTGATCTACTGTTACTGGCTGACTGGCAATATAAAGGACTGGGTTCGGACATTACCCGGATTGAAGATGCCGGTATTCCGGTTGTTGTGGTTGACTACAATGCTCAGACACTGGAACGCCATCTGGCAAGTACCCGGATTATCGGTGAACTGACCGGACAGGTTGCCCGGGCGGGAAAGATTGCCGATGAATACCGTCAGGCGATTGAACTGATTCAGCAGCGACTGAAAACCGCAAATCTGGCGAAACCCCGTGCTTATATTGAATTTGGTAACAAAGGACCACAGGAATACAGCTTTACCTACGGTAAGAATATGTGGGGAGCCATGATTACGGCTGCCGGTGGTGACAATATTGCGGCACCATTTGTTGAATGGTGGGGACCGATTAATCCGGAGCAGGTTCTGGCATCACGTCCTGAAGTCATTTTCCTTTCCGGGACGGAATCCGGGAAAAATAATGGTGCCATTCTGATGGGACAGGGTGTTGACCGGCATACCGCTGTTGAGCGTCTGAAAGGTTATACCCAGCGTCCGGGATGGTCTGCACTTCCGGCAGTGCAAGAACAGCGTGTCTATGGCATTTATCAGGGAGCGTCCCGCTCTATTCTTGACGCCAGTATGATTCAGTATCTGGCAAAAGCGCTTTATCCTTCGCTGTTCAGTGATTTGGATCCGGAGAAAGCCTATCTTAACTTTTACCGGACTTATCTGCCGGTCGTTCCTGAAGGAACATTTGCTGTCCGTATTACCGAATCATGATAGAAGTTGTGGCCTCATCGAGGCCATATTGTCAGCGGAGTTAAAACATGCAAGCAGATCTGATGCTTGAAGCGGTCGCGAAACAGAGAGCCAGTGAGAAAAGGCGTTGGTCGGTCATCGGGGGAATTTTTGCTGTCCTGACGGTTTCATTTATTCTGGATATCGTTACCGGCCCATCGATGCTGGATGTTTCACGGGTCAGTAATGCGCTGCTACAGTGGCTGGGTTTTTCTGTATCGGTTGATCCGATGACACAGGTTATTGTCACCAATCTGAGGTTACCGATTGCATTAATGGCAATCATTGTTGGTGGTTCTCTGGGCATTGGCGGTGCGGAAATGCAAACATTGCTGAATAATCCGATGGCGAGTCCCTACACTTTAGGCATGGCTGCTGCGGCAGGATTTGGCGCGGCTTTCATGCTCTATATGGGTTCTCTGGGATTAGAGGCGTATATCGCCGTACCTTTGGGAGCTTTTATCTGCTGCATGCTTTCTGCCTGTTTTCTCTTTGCACTGGCAATGATGCGTCATATCACTTCCGGGCAGTTAATTCTGGCCGGGATAGCATTACTTTTCCTGTTTCAATCGTTGTTGTCACTGGTTCAGTTCATTTCTTCACCAGAGCTGAGTCAGCAGATTCTGTTCTGGTTATTCGGTAGCCTGTCAAAAGCTACCTGGATGAACCTGATGATTACTGCCGTAGTTACCATCGGCTGCTTACTGGTACTGTTGGGCGACTCGTGGAAACTTACCGCACTGCGGCTGGGGGAAGAACGGGCGAAAAGTTTAGGTGTGAATGTTGCCCGCTTACGTTTGAAAACGCTGTTCATTGTGGCTGTGATGACGGCAACGGCGACCAGCTTTGTCGGGATCATCGGGTTTGTCGGGATTGTGGCACCGAATATTGCCCGGATTCTGGTTGGGGAAGATCAGCGTTTTTTCCTGCCGTTATCTTTCCTGATCGGGGCTTTTTTGCTGTCCAGCGCATCCGTACTTTCTAAAGTCATTGTTCCCGGAGCATTGTTTCCGATCGGTATTGTGACGGCAATCATCGGTGTTCCGTTCTTTTTCTGGCTCATTATCGGCAAAAGGCGTTCATGATGTTGAATGTAACCAGCTTAAATCTGAATATTGATGGGTTAACTCTGGCCGATCAGATGAGTTTCACCCTTCAGCCGGGGAAGGTGAATATCATTATTGGTCCGAATGGCACCGGCAAAAGTACATTGCTCAAAACCCTGTTTGGCGATATCCGCCCACAGTCCGGAGCGATCACTTTTGGTGATAAACAGCTCCAGCCTCAGAAAATATCCTCCTGGCGTCAGCTGTTTGGCTACATGCCACAGGATATTCGTCTGGATGTTAGTCTGACGGTGATTGAGGTTGTATTACTGGGTCGGCTGGATGCATTGAGTTTCCGGGTAGATAACCGGATGCTGGAAGAAGCGCTGTCTGCTCTGAAACAAATAGGCTTGTTGCATTTGGCAAATCGGGATGTCCGGACTCTGAGCGGTGGTCAATGTCAGATGATTCTGTTTGCACAGGCATTAATGCGTCATCCGGAAATTTTAATGCTGGATGAGCCTGTCAGCGCTCTTGATCTCCATTTCCAGCATGTTTTACTGGATCATCTGGCAGAACGGACAGTCAAACAGCAATGGGTGACTCTGATGGTTTTGCACGATTTGAATCTTGCGGCTCAGTATGCAGATAACCTGCTGGTTCTGAAACAGGGACAGATTGTTGCTCAGGGAGCTCCGCAAGTGGTATTGACGCCCGAGTTGATTTGGGATGTCTATGGCGTTGAAGCTGACGTTGCTCATGATAGTCAGGGTATTCCTTTTGTCCGAACCTTACGATCTCGGCGGCTGAGCGGAGCTGCTTAAAGACCCTGGCTATTTATATTGTCATTGTGTCCGGTACTCAGATGTGACCGTGTCCTGATTTTCTCCGGAAGATGTGAAAGTTCCGCTGCAGTTAACCGATTCTTAACCAAAATTCTATTACATTGCGCATGGGTATATACTCAAGTGTTCTGATGACACGCCGAATGCTTTACTTGGGTATGATGTCAGGCAGAATAGCGGATATAACAGAAGAGGTTATCAGAGTTTCAGATGCTGAAGGTATTACTCGTCGAAGATGATTTGGATTTGGCGACTGCAATTATTGACTACATGGCGCTTGAAGATATTGAAGCGGACTATGCAGCAGATGGTCAAATCGGTTACAACCTCATTACCAGTAACACCTATGATGTTATTGTTCTGGATTTGAACCTGCCTAAGATTGAGGGGCTGATTGTTTGTGAACGGGTCCGTTCTCAAGGGATCGAGGTTCCGGTTCTCATGCTAACGGCGAAAGACACGCTGGATGATAAACTGCGGGGATTTTCGAAAGGTGCGGATGACTATCTGGTAAAACCGTTTGAGATGGAAGAATTAATTGCCCGGGTTAAAGTTCTGTCGAAAAGGAAAAGCGGTCAGATTTCTAAACTTGTGGTTGAAGATCTGGAGTTTGACTTAACCGGCAGAGAGGTTCGCCGGGCAGGAGAACTTCTCAAGCTTTCTCCGATAGCCACTAAAATTCTGGAAGTGCTGATGCGCGAGTCTCCATCGACCGTTTCCCGGGAAAAAATCATTCAGACGGTCTGGGGAAGTGAGCAGCCCGATAGCAACAGTCTGAAAGTCCATATCTTTAATCTGCGTAAACAAGTGAATAAAGAAGGCTTAAAACCTCTGATTCATACCATCCCCAGCTTTGGTTTTGCTATCAAATAACCGGAATGTTGACATGCAAATTCGTCGTAGTCTGAAAATATACTTTTTATTTGCAGTGATCTCCGTAGGGACTCTGGTGGTTGTGGTTTTTTCTACGCTGGCTGCAAACTTCTTTGTTCAGGGTGCTGATCTGGCAATGCGCTACAGTATGGTTCAAATGGGGCGGGAAATCGCTGAATCAGGCACACAACCGGATAACCTGATGGGATTTTCTATTGCCCAACACTGGGAAGATACACCGGAACTGGTGAGAGAATATATCCCGAAGTTACAGACTCATCTGGCGTTTGGTAAATATATTGAACGGGATAGCTGGTTCGATATTCCGGATGTGGCTGCTTTTGCATTGCGCTATGACGGTGCTCCTCAGGGAACTTTCTATATTTCCTGGGTGTTTACCGATATTGTCCCGCCGCTTCCGGAAGACACATCGGATCTGCATTATTATCTGCGAATCATGATCTATGCCGTTATCGCCATTGCTTTATTTGCGTTGATCATGGTGATTTTACTGCACAGGATCGCGATTCCGGTTGAACGTTTGATTGACTGGGCCAAAGAGCTCTCTTCCGGTAACCTGAATCGTTCTGCCCCTGATTTTTATTATAACGAGTTAAATAAACTGGCTGAAATCATTCGTTCAAGCTTACAGTCCGTACAGACGACGCTGGACCGGGAAAAACAGTTTTTGTCTCATGCCAGCCATGAACTGAGAACGCCGATTTCTGTCGTCAGAAGTAACAGTCAATTGATGAAACGCCTCATCGAGAAAGAAGGGACGGAAGAAAAACAGCAGGAAGTATTGGATCGTATTCTCAGAGCTGGTATGACGATGACCGAATTATGTGAAACGTTGCTCTGGCTGAATCGCGGGGAGTTTGACAATTTGTCGACTGAATCTGTAGATCTGGGAAAACTGGTCAATCAGATTCGGTGTGAACTGGATTATCTGGTTCGTGATAAAGAGATTGATATCCTGATAGAAACTGAACCCGGAAGTTACCAATTGCCATCGGGAATGGTCCGGATCGTATTGGGAAACCTGATCCGAAATGCATTTCAGCATACTTACCATGGCCGGATTGAAATTGTTCAGTTAGGGCATACGGTGAAAATCAGAAACTGTAGTGCGATCGGAGAAACCGATGAGAGTCTGGGATTCGGACTGGGACTGAAGTTAACCAGCAGTATTATCGGGCATTATCAATGGCCTTATCATGTCGAGGAATTAGCAACGGGGAGAGATGTGTATATTAGTTTCACATCAGTTGATGATACAGCGCTGTGATACGTACGTCTGTTTGCTGAGGAAATAAAAAAGCCCATCATCAGATGGGCAGGGGTATAAGTTGTGAGAGTTGGGGGTTAGGCGGAAGCGTTGGCTTGTTGTCTCGCTTTTTCTCTCACACCTAGAGCATAGGTTAATCCAAAGGCGACAGCGAAGGAAATTACCATCCCGATAACATAATAGCTGAGTTTCGCCGGATTGATGGAAATAATCCCTGGTAAACCGGCTGCACCGAGTGCATGTGCTTTGACATGGAACAGGGTGATGAAAGCACTGGATATTGCTGCACCAGTGATCGCTGCGATAAATGGGTAGCGCATTTTCAGGTTAACCCCGAACATTGCTGGTTCTGTAATTCCCAACAGAGCAGTGATACCTGATGGTACAGCAATCCCTTTCAGTTTTTGATCTTTGGTCATCATACCGACAGCAAGAGATGCTGCGCCCTGAGCCACGTTAGACATTGCTGCAATCGGGAAGATGAATGTACCGCCGGTTACTGCAACATCGGCCAGAAGCTGAGTCTCAATCGCAATAAAGCTGTGATGCATTCCGGTAATCACGAATGGTGCGTAAATGAAACCGAAGATAGCGCCACCGATAAAGCCAGCTGAGTCATATAACCAGTTCAGTCCATCACCAAGCAGGAAGCCGAGATCCCGTGTAAACGGACCGACCAGAGTAAAAGTCAGGAAGCCAGTGATGAAAATAGCCAGCATTGGGGTTAGCAGGTTATCCAATACTGAAGGAATAATGCTTCGCAGGCCGTTTTCAACTTTAGCCAGAATGAACGCACTGACAAGTACCGGCAGGACTGATCCCTGATAACCAACTTTCTGAATTTCGAAGCCAAAGATGTTCCATGTTGGAACTGTCCCATGAACAGAGGCACTACCGAATCCCCAGCCATTCAACAAGTCCGGGTGAACCATTAACATCCCCAGAGCTGCGCCCAAGAATGGGTTACCACCAAATTTTCTTGTTGCTGAGAATGCCAGTAAAACGGGAAGATAAACGAAAGGTGCATTCGCAAAGGTATTGATCATGCTGGCAAGGTCAGCCAGTCCCGGATTCGCTTCAATCAGTGACTGACCATCAATGAACAGGCCTTTAGCCGTCAGGACATTAAACAGCCCCATCAACAGACCACCGGCAACGATAGCCGGAATGATTGGTACGAAAATGTCAGACAGACCTTTTACTGCACGCTGAACGATGTTCTGCTTTTGTGCTCCGGCCTGTGCAACATCATTGGTCGACATCTCTGCCATTCCTGTCGCTTCAGACATTGCGGCGTAGACTTTGTTCACAATTCCTGAACCGAAAATGATTTGATATTGTCCGGCGACTTTGAACTGGCCTTTTACACCTTCTAGTTCACTAATCGCATCTTCATTAATCACTGATTCGTCTTTGAGTGCTAATCTTAAACGGGTTGCACAGTGTGCCAATGCCTGAATGTTTTCTTTTCCACCCAGATGCTCTAGCAGCTGTTTCGCGATGACTGGATAGTCCATAACTTACTCCGATTCTGTTACTGGATCATGTTTGCGTAAACACTGATTTTTATGTTTTTGGGAACGTTTGCAATTTGGATTTTTGTCAATAATTAAGAAATGGTCAAAACGATGTGGGCTATTATGTGAGTCAGATCGCTAATAGAACGACGAATTATGATGAAAACAAGGTTAAAATCACGTTGTTATTCTTGAATGCAGCATTTTATCCCCGGCTCTTTTGAAGTAACCCAGGTATATTGCAATTAATTCCAAAGGAATGAGGTACACAGGATGGCGAGTTTACATGATGTCGCAAGATTGGCTGGTGTTTCAAAATCAACAGTCTCACGAGTCATCAATAATGAATATGGTGTTAAAGAAGCTACAAAAATCAAAGTGTTAGAAGCTGTATCTCAATGCGGTTATGTGGTGAACCAGGTTGCAAAAGATCTAAAATCTCAGAAAACTAACTTAATTGGTGTCATCGTTCCCCGGGTTTCATCTCATGCAACAGCGCAGGGGGTTGATGGTTTAACGGCGATTTTTGAACCTGCCGGCAAACATGTATTGCTGGCAAATACGCACCAGAACCATAGTAAAGAACTTGAGTATATTCAGATCTTTAACCAGAAACGGGTTGAAGGGATTGTGTTTTATGCGACCCATCTGGATATGCCTTTGATCCAAGCCATTCAGCAGTCATCAGTTCCGGTGGTGCTGGTGGGGCAGGATGGCTCTTTATATGATATTCCCAGTATCATTCATGATGATTTCCGGGTCGGTTTTGAAGCTGGACGGCGTTTGCTTGAGCGGGAATGTAAACAGATTGGGTTTATCGGTGTACAGAGTGATGACCTGGCTGTTGATGAACTGCGTTCTCAGGGGCTGGAGAAGTCTTTGCAGATGAACCAGCAGCAGGTTATTTTTCATGCTCATGGTGACTTTTCGATCGAATCCGGTTACCGGCTGGCGCGTGAATTTTTACAGAAATATCCGGATACCGACGGGCTGTTTTGCGCCACGGACAGAATTGCCGTCGGAGCCATTAAAGCCATGCGGGAAATGGGAATTCTGGTCGGGGAACAGGTAAAAGTACTGGGCGTCGGTAATGATGAACTGGCTTATATCAGTAATCCGGCACTCTCAACATTTAACTATGCCTTTGATAAAGCAGGAGAAAATGCAGCAAAGATGCTTTTAGACCGAATTGAAGGGCATGGCAAAGAAATGAGTAAAGTTGTTCTGACATTCCAGAATATTAAACGTGAGACATGTTGATTGTGTGTCCAGATGATCTCATGGAACTCTGAATTTTTCATCCTGAGATCACTTGGCTATGAGGTTGTGCCAATGTTCACATAATATGACTTTGGTATGACCAATTTGTGGCGTTCTCTTGCATTTTTCGGATAAATCTATATTTTGAGAACGTTCCCGAAAATATAGGATTATCCATAAATGTGCATAGAAGACCTCATAGAGCTGGCTGGCGGAGCCAGTAATATCTACCGAGTCCTGTTGCCTGAAGGTAATGTTTCATTTGCTGTCCGAGATACGGATGTGGTCAGGGCTCTGCCTTCTGAAGTCGTTCTGGAAAAAGTATTAGATGAATGGCATCTCACCTGTTCACGTGATGAAACTGTGACTGAAGATGCTTTGTTTCGTCTGGGAAGAGAAATCGAAGCACATCAGAGAGCTCAGTTGACTGACCTGGCACAGCCGGTTTCCTGTCATTATCGTCCCTCCTGGCATATTGCTCCGCCCCGGGGGTTAATCAACGATCCGAACGGTTTCATCTTCCACAATGGTCAGTATCATCTGTTTTATCAGTGGTCACCGATTGGTTGTGCACATACCGATAAGTATTGGGTGCATATGTTGAGTGACGATTTAGTCAACTGGAAATGGGATGATGTTGCTCTGACACCATCGGACTGGTTTGACAGTCATGGGGTTTATTCAGGCCATGCCGTGAGTCTGGATAATGAACTGATGGTTTTCTATACCGGTAATGTCAGGTTGGGCGAAGAACGTCACCGACAGACGATGCAGTGTGCCGCTATTTCCACTGACGGAGGACAACTGCATAAGATTGGGCCTCTGATTCGGGAACTGCCACCGGGTGTCACTGAACATACACGAGACCCGAAAATTATCCGCAGAAATGGTAAGTGGATTATGTTCCTCGGGACACAGACGACAGCAATGCAAGGCCGTTTAGCGGCTTACCATTCTGAGGATCTGCACCATTGGCAATTTGACAATCTGTACGGGCATGAACTCGGCGATTTCGGATATATGTGGGAGTGTCCGGATATTTTTGCTTTGAACCAACAGTACTGCTTTGTGTTTGCTCCTCAGGGAATCAAGTCTGAAAGTGAGTTTAACACGGTGCCGCATCAGAATCGGATTGCTCAGGTATCATTCAACGATCAGGATGAACTCTCAATTTCAAAACTTCAGGTGCTGGATTATGGTTTTGATTTTTACGCACCACAAAGTATGGAAACACAAGATGGCCGTCGGGTGATGTGTGGCTGGATGGGATTACCTGATGAGCTGAAACATCCGACTTGCCGTTCCGGATGGATCCATCAGTTGACAGCATTGCGTGAACTTGAACTCGTTGATGGACGAATAGTACAGCGTCCATTACAGGAATTAGCTTCGTTGAGAGGTGAGTTACGCGAAATTCAACTGGATAATGGTTCAACTGATCTGGCAACTAAAACTTTTGAGCTTTTTGTAGATATGGAATGGGGTAGCCGGCTGCGTCTGTTCGAAGATGAGCACTACTACGTTGAAATTTACCTTGATCCAATCAAACACCGTTTATTGCTTGATCGTTCCAATACACAGATTGAAGAAGGCGATACAGTCCGGGAAGTTGAATTATCTTCCGGGAATGTCTCTTTACAAATTCTGGCAGATAATTCTTCACTTGAGATCTTTATCAACCATGGAGAAGCCGTGATGACTGCCCGGGTCTTTACCCCTGAATCAGCCACACGACTTTCTGTTAAAGATACCGCAGTGAATGTACAGGTTTATGAACTTCAGGCACCATTGGCTCCTTATCGTTCATAAGAGATTGATTGATATCTTGTTATCATCGGGTGAAGTGTCTGCTTCACCCGTTTTATCAGTCAGGAATACATTAACCAATGAGTCTGAGTAAATCATCACGGGCCGGCAAGGCAGTCATTGCGCCTTTCTGGGTTGTTGCCAGACCACCACAGCAATTTCCCCAGGTTACAGCATCAATAATGGTTTCCCGGTTTTTCCACTGTTCAAATTCAGATAGACGGCAGAGCATGCCACCGACAAATGCATCACCGGCACCTGTGGTATCAACGACATTAACCGAACGGCTCGGAACTTTGATTTTTTCTCCCTGAGTGACGATCAGAGTGCCTTCTGCACCGAGTGTGATCACCACTAAAGGAATCGAAAACCCGGCCAGAGCCTGAATACCTTCTTCAATTGTTTCTGTCCCGGTCAGTAAAGTGAGTTCTTCTTCTGAAAATTTGACAACATCAGCCAGACGGACAACTTGCATAACCGTTGGGATCATTTCTTCAGGATTCAGCCAGACTTCTTCCCGCAGGTTCGGATCAAAACTGAAAGAGCCTCCGGCTTGTTTGATCTGCTGAATTGCTGCAATTGTCGAACTTCTGCTGGGCTCATTTGCCAGAGCAATTGAACAAACGTGTAACCACTCATTCTGGTGAAACTGTGGAATATCGGCAGTGGTTAAGAATTGGTCAGCACTGGGTTTTACCATAAAAGTAAAACTGCGTTCCCCGTGATCATCTAAATCAACAACGACAGTCGAAGTTCGTTGTGCTTTATCAAGATACAGATGTTCGGTATTGACGGATTCTTCACTAAGAGTTTGGCGCATAAATTTACCCATCGGATCAAAACCAACCCGACCGAAGAAAGCACTTTTCCCACCAAGCCGAGATATTGCAACTGCAACATTTGCTGGTGCTCCTCCCGGACATTTTAAATAATGAGATTCTCCGTCAGGAATTAAATCAACAACGGCATCTCCGGTTAACCATATCATATTCACTGTCATATCTCCTGTGTATTTTTCAGCCTCTATTTTACCTGATCTTACCCGGATGATCACGAATTTCATGATAAGATTGTTATTATTTTTTATATATAAATATCAATTAATTACATGTTTTTCTGTCGGTGGTTTTAAGCCTGTTTTAATCTGTGATAACGGTGTTTTTTTAAGTGTTTCTATACAATAATAATGCTATTTTTTCAGTTGTCTTTCAATTGAATTATATGTTTTTGGTAAGGTTTAAATTATATTTAAATTATTATTTTTCACTTTTTTGTTTGTAATTTTATATTATATTTTGGGGTTTGATTCTATGAAAAATATTATCTTATATCCTCGTTATGCATGGATAATCCATTAGTATTAATAATGTTATTTGACCATTTATTGCATATTTATAATGATTTATTTTTATAATGAAATGTATTGCATGGTTTTTATTCGAATAATTTGAATATGAAAGCCAGAGATAATGAATGTTGAATGAGGCTGGCTTTCCCTATAATTCATTCAGATGGTGACAGAGAGTGAGGGGAAACCGGATGGGAAAGCTGATTGAAGGTATATGGCATGATGTTTGGTATGATACAAAAAGTCAGCAAGGGCGTTTTATCCGTGAAGATGCCGGGTTTCGTCACTGGATAGAACACCGGCCTGATGCAGTGTTTCAACCCGAATCCGGTCGCTATCATCTCTATGTTTCTCTTGCTTGTCCGTGGGCGCACCGTACATTGATTTTTCGTGAACTGAAAGGACTGAGCGAACATATTGATGTGACCATTGTCTGCCCTGATATGATGTCTGAAGGATGGACATTTGGTATTCCCGAACCTTTGTTCGGCTATCGGCGTTTACATCAGATTTATACCCGGGCGAAATCTGATTATACCGGTAGAGTGACTGTTCCTGTTCTCTGGGATAAGCAGACCAGTACGATTGTCAGTAATGAGTCTTCTGAAATCATCCGGATGTTCAATCATGCATTCGATCATATCACCGGGAATTCACTGGATTTCTACCCTGAATCTTTACAGGCTGCGATAGAACAATGGAATTCATGTATTTACCCGAATGTGAATAATGGTGTCTATCGTTGTGGATTTGCAACCAGTCAGGATGCCTATGAAGAAGCTTATGAGTCGTTATTTGAGACACTGGATAAGATCGAGACACATCTGGCCGGAAGCCGTTATCTGGTCGGAAATCAATTAACAGAAGCGGACTGGCGATTGTTTACGACACTGATCCGGTTCGATGCTGTCTATGTCGGACATTTCAAGTGTAATAAGAAGCGGATTGCGGATTATAAGCATTTGTCCGGTTATCTGAGAGAGTTATATCAGACTCCGGGAGTCCAGGAAACGACCGACTTTTATCATATTAAGCGGCACTATTATTTTAGCCATACCGGAATCAACCCGACGCAGATTGTTCCCATCGGCCCCGATTTAGACCTGCTTTCGCCACATGGCAGAGAATATTTAGCCGGTGAACCATTGCAGACATTGTGAGTTTATAGCGAATAGAAAGTTATAAAAAAGCCCTTCCAGTTCAGGTAAGGGCTTTTGTCTATTCTATGGTCAGGAAAATTATTGCTGTTCCTGTCCTGCCTGGATTGCTGTCAGGGCGATGGTGTAGACAATGTCATCTACCAATGCACCACGGGACAAATCATTCACAGGTTTGCGCATACCTTGCAGCATCGGGCCGATAGAAACCAAATCAGCCGAACGTTGTACTGCTTTATAGGTTGTATTCCCTGTATTCAGATCCGGGAAGACAAAGACGGTTGCTTTTCCTGCTACCGGAGAATTCGGTGCTTTGGATGCTGCAACGTTCTCCATGATTGCTGCGTCGTACTGAAGTGGACCGTCGATGATCAAATCAGGACGTTTTTCTTTGGCGATACGGGTTGCTTCACGGACTTTATCTACATCAGCACCCTGACCAGAAGTTCCGGTTGAGTATGAGATCATGGCAACACGTGGTTCGATTCCAAATGCAGTTGCAGAATCAGCCGACTGAATCGCAATTTCAGCAAGTTGCTCTGAGTCTGGATCCGGGTTGATAGCACAGTCACCATAAACCAGAACCTGATCAGGAAGCAGCATGAAGAAAATGGAAGAAACCAGAGACGCATTTGGCGCAGTCTTGATTAACTGAAGTGGTGGACGAATGGTATTCGCCGTGGTGTGAACCGCACCGGAAACCAGTCCGTCAACTTCGCCTTTTTCCAGCATCATCGTACCCAGAACCACAGTATCCTGGAGCTGTTCCCGGGCAACAACTTCGGTCATGCCTTTATTTTTACGCAGTTCGACCAGACGTTCGACATATTGTTCACGGGCTTCGCTTGGGTTGATAATTGTGATACCGCTTCCCAACTCGACACCCTGCTGTTTGGCAACGCGTTTGATGTCATCAGGATGACCAAGCAGAACACACTCGGCAATGCCACGTTCCGCACAGATCGATGCTGCTTTCACTGTCCGTGGTTCATCACCTTCAGGAAGAACGATGCGCTTATGAGCCCGGCGGGCGAATTCAGTCAACTGATAACGGAAGGCTGGTGGACTCAGACGACGAACACCTTGTGTCCCTTCGGTCAGAGAATCGATCCATGGGCCGTCAATATGGCTGGCAACATGCTCATTCACAAACTCGATCCGCTCTTTATCATCTGCCGGAACTTCCAGACTGAAACTTTGCAGGTTCAGCGAAGTCTGCCAGGTATTTCCCTGTGCTTTGAAGATAGGCAGACCGGATTCAAATGCTGGCCGACACAGGTTCATGATTGTGTCTGGCATATCGTAACCACCGGTGAGCAGAACTGCACCGATATCGACACCATTCATTGCTGCCAATGCCGCAGCAACCATGACATCCGGACGATCAGCAGAAGTCACCAGCAGAGATCCCGGTTTGAAATGCTCAATCATATTGGGTAGTGAACGGGCACAGAAAGTAATACTTCTGATCCGGCGAGTCTTGATTTCACCTTCATTAATGATTTCTGCATTCAGGTGTTTCGCCATATCGATCGCACGAGTGGCAATCAAATCAATCCGCCATGGAATACAACCCAGCACTCTGATTGGGCTGGAGTTGAAGATTTGCATGACTTCAAGATTGGTCTGTTTCGCCTTATCGCTATCATCGAAGATCTCAGACAGATCCGGACGAGTCCGGCCATCTTCATCAACAGGTGCATTGAGTTTGTTGATGATCACACCGGAAATATTGTTGTTTTTGGTTCCACCAAAGTTTGAACAGGCAACTTCAATCCGTTCTTTCAACTGGGTTGGGTTGTCAGTTCCTGGTGTAGCAACAAAGACGATTTCAGCACCCAGAGTTTTGGCAACTTCTGCGTTAACCTGGTTGGCAAACGGATGCTTACGTGTTGGAACAAGACCTTCAATCAGAGTGACTTCGGAGTCTTTATTCACCTGATTATATCTCTCCACGATTGTTTCGAGGAGAACGTCCATCTGTTCGCTACCAATCAGCGTTTCAACCTTTGACATCTGCATAGATTCAGCGATTTTAATATCACTGCTTGAACTTAAAATTGCTGAAGTCAGATCAGGCTGGTCTCCGCCGTGACGAGGTTGGGCGATTGGTTTGAAAAAAGAGACCTTAACACCTTTGCGCTCCATTGCGCGGATTACCCCAAGACTGACGCTGGTTAAACCAACACCGGCACTGACAGGGATCAGCATAATAGTACGAGACATGAGTAGAGTACCTTTAGCTATCGATTGCAATACAACTGAAAACTTGATTGCAGAAAGGAACAAAGCTTAACCGATATCAATTGTTAAGCCCCAGAACAAAACTGGCTAACTCAATGAGTTAGCCAGTGTGTCATTACAGACCTGCGAGTCTCGCAGTGTCTTCGGCGATGACCAGCTCTTCGTTGGTAGAGATGACCATGGCCGGAATACGGCTGTCTTCGGTTGTGATTGAACCTTCACCACCGAAACGGGCTTTCAGGTTGGCTTCATTATCAACATGAATACCGAAAATACTTAAACGGTTTAACACCATTTCACGAATTGGTGCTGAGTTTTCACCGATACCACCGGTGAATACGATCGCATCAAGACGACCATCCAGACTGGCAGTATAACCTGCAACATATTTAGCCAGACGATGGCAGAATACGTCCATCGCACGGGTTGCATCTTCTTTTGTTCCGTAGTTGTCTTCAACATAGCGGCAGTCAGAAGTGACTTCGGTCAGGCCAAGCAGTCCTGATTCTTTAGTCAGCATCGTGTTGATTTGCTCAACAGAGTAACCAAGTGCGTCATGTAAATGGAAAATGATTGCCGGGTCGATGTCCCCACAACGGGTTCCCATGACCAGACCTTCAAGTGGTGTCAGTCCCATTGATGTGTCGACAGACTGACCGTTTTTGATTGCACAGACTGAAGCACCGTTACCCAGATGGCAGTTGATGATGTTCAGTTGATCGGCTGGTTTACCCAGACGCTCTGCTGCTTCACGGGCAATAAACAGGTGAGAAGTACCATGCATGCCGTAGCGACGAATACCATGCTCTTTATAGAGCTTATATGGCAGGGCATACAGAAATGCTTCTTCCGGCATGGTCTGATGGAATGCTGTATCAAAAACAGCAACATTTTTCAGGCTTGGGAATGCATGCTGTGCGGCTTTAATACCGATGATGTGTGCTGGGTTGTGCAGGGGTGCAAACGTTGCTGATTCTTCAATTCCCTTCAGAACGGAATCATCAATCAGAGCTGATTGGGTAAACTGTTCGCCACCATGAACAACACGATGACCGATAGCTGCCAGATTGTCTGCCAGTTCAGGTTTAGACGCGAGGATGGTTTCAACGATAAAAGCTAAAGCTTCTTCATGGGCAGCGCCATTTCCTAGTTGTGCTTCGTGCTTACCATCCAATTTCCATTTGATACGAGCTTCCGGGAGGTGGAGACATTCAGCAAGACCTGTGAGATGCTCATTACCATTTTCTGCATCTACGATCGCGAACTTAAGAGAAGAACTACCGCAGTTTAAAACTAAAACTAGCTTTG
Source organism: Vibrio mangrovi (assembly GCF_024346955.1). Classification (NCBI taxonomy): domain Bacteria; kingdom Pseudomonadati; phylum Pseudomonadota; class Gammaproteobacteria; order Vibrionales; family Vibrionaceae; genus Vibrio; species Vibrio mangrovi. Next base: position 1,403,344 of record NZ_AP024883.1, read on the forward strand.
ACATGAGTAACTACCTGTATAATCGGTTTAGATAAAAATCGGTTTCCAAGAATAATATGACAAAGAGGGTCATAAACTAATCCTGGTCAAACAAACATCAACTTACGTCTACCTATCGTGATTGACTTAAAGGTTACACGCTTTATTATCGCCTAAGTAAGTTTCAAAGTTGCTTAAATAAGAAATCAAGGCAACAATGATAAAAAGGCGCGCAAAGGATAGCGATGTTCTGCCATTATAACAAAAAAATTTGAACAAATATTAATTTCGGACAAAATTTTACGGGATTAGTTGAATTTTTCAATTATTCTTATAGTTTATCTGCCAGTGAGTGAGAAATGCCTATGAGCCATAACGCAGGATTGATCCATAGTCTGAGAGATGGACAAAAGTACATGGATATCTGGCCGATGCGTAAAGAATTGGCCCCGATATTCCCCGAACAGCGGATCATTAAAGCGACTCGCTTTGCTGTGAAAGTGATGCCGGCCGTTGCGGCGATTAGTGTGCTGACTCAGATGACTTTCCATAACAGCGGAGCAATGCCTCAGGCGATTGTTATTGCTCTGTTTGCAATCAGTCTTCCTTTACAGGGAATATGGTGGTTGGGAAACCGGGCTAATACACTTTTACCGCCATCTCTGGCAGGCTGGTATCGTGAACTACACCAGAAGATTATCGAAACGGGTTTTGCGTTAGAGCCGATTAAGGCGAAGCCCAGATATAAAGAGCTGGCACTGGTACTCAACAAAGCATTTCGCCAGTTGGATAAATCAGCGTTGGATCGCTGGTTTTAATTTTTTGCCATATCCATTCTACTATTTCATAGCTTTTTACAGTGAAGGTTATGATACTTATTTTATATTTGCACCCTGCCTGTTTGTGATTTATGTATATATCTATCACTATTTATTCTTCTGACCTGAAGAAGGCGTAAATCATGCTTCCCTTTACTGTAACTTGCTGGTAATAATGTTGTCCATTGCGGCCAGTAACGCAGTAATAACAAGTTAAATACATTAAACACAACATTAAACACAACATTAAACACAACATTAAACACAACATTAAACACAACATTAAACACTTAATGCCTTAGATTTAAGGAGTCACGATGAAAGCAGGAAAACTTGTAGCTACAGCAGTCCTTGCCGGAGCAGCGCTCATTTCCTCAACCAGTATTATGGCGAAGACTGCAAAAGTCGCGGTGTCACAAATTGTGGAACACCCGGCTTTGGATGCAACACGTCAGGGTCTTCTGGATGGATTGAAAGCGAAAGGATACGTTGAAGGGAAAAATTTAGAATTTGAATATAAGACAGCACAAGGTAATCCTGCAATAGCAGTGCAGATCGCCAGACAGTTTGTCGGAGAGCGTCCCGACGTTCTGGTTGGCATTGCCACACCGACAGCTCAGGCTTTAGTTTCCGCAACCCGTTCTATTCCTATCGTTTTTACTGCGGTAACCGATCCTGTCGGGGCTAAACTGGTCAAGACAATGAAGCAACCGGGGAAAAATGTTACAGGTCTGTCAGATCTGTCTCCGGTAAAGCAGCATGTTGAGCTGATTAAAGAACTGATGCCTGAAGTTAAAACCATTGGTGTTGTGTATAACCCGGGTGAAGCAAATGCTGTCAGTCTGATAGAACTGCTCAAGCAGAGTGTCAAAGAAAATGGCCTGAAACTTGTTGAAGCAACCGCACTGAAAAGTGCTGATGTTCAGTCTGCAACCCAAAGTATTGCCGCCAGATCCGACATTATTTACGCCTTAATCGATAATACGGTTGCCAGTGCGATTGAAGGAATGATTGTGGCTGCTAATCAGGCTAAAACTCCGGTTTTTGGTGCCGCAACCTCTTATGTTGAGCGGGGAGCAATTGCCAGCCTTGGTTTTGACTACTACCAGATTGGTGTTCAGACAGCTGATTATGTCGCTGATATCCTGAATGGGAAAGAGCCGGGTTCAATCGATGTCACTGTTGCGAAAGGCTCAGATCTGGTGGTGAATAAAACTGTCGCCGATAAACTGGGTTTTACAATTCCTCAGTCCGTTCTGGACCGTGCAACAAGTATAAAATAATCAGAACAATAAACGGGCTGGGTTACCAGCCCGAAACAAATAAGCAGAAAGGGAGTGTGTAATGTCTGCTTTTGCCTTTTTTGGTGCTCTGGAAATAGGGCTGATTTACGGATTGGTTGCTCTGGGTGTTTATCTGACATTCCGGGTACTCGATTTTCCGGATTTAAGTGTGGATGGTAGTTTTCCTATGGGGGCAGCGGTTGCTGCAACTGCAATTGTTGCAGGTATCAACCCCTGGGTCGCGACAGGATTGGCAATTATTGCCGGAGCCGTGACCGGATGGGTAACCGCTTTTCTGACCGTTCGTTGCGGTATTTTAAATTTGCTGGCGTCGATTCTGACGATGATCGCCGCTTTTTCGATCAATATTCGTATTATGGGACGTCCGAATCTGGCTTTGATTGGTGAAGATACGATTCTGACACCATTTGAAGCGATGGGCGATCCGATGTATGTCCGCCCGTTGGTTGTCGGTGTGTTGGTTTTACTTTCCGCATTGTTTATTGTTCGTCTGCTGAACAGTGATTTCGGTTTGGGGCTTCGGGCGACGGGCGTCAACGCACGCATGGTCGCAGCTCAGGGAGCCAGCACTGCATTTTATACCTATTTCGGGCTGGCGCTTTCGAATGGTTTTGTCGGTTTTGCCGGGGCTCTGTTTGCACAGACTAACAGTTTTGCTGATGTGACCTCCGGAGTCGGAACCATCGTTGTCGGACTGGCGGCGGTGATTCTGGGTCAGACATTGATTCCGGGAAGAAGAATATGGGTTGCCGTTGTGGCAGTGATTCTCGGTTCGGTACTGTATCGTCTGGCGGTTGCATTTGCACTCAGTTCAGGGATGTTTGGGTTACAGGCCTCGGATCTGAACCTTGTTACGGCCGTGTTGGTTGCCATTGCTCTGATCATGCCGCGAATGAAGAAAAAGATGAAATCTAATCGTGCCGGAGGTGCCGCATGATTCGGCTGGAAGATATACAGGTTACTTTTAATCCCGGAACTATTCTTGAAAACCGGGCATTGAGAGGTGTTTCTCTGACCGTTCCTGAACATCAGTTTCTGACGGTAATCGGTTCAAACGGCGCTGGGAAATCAACTTTGTTGGGGGCCGTGACGGGAGAAACCCCGATGGCCGGCGGTAAAGTGTTGATTGATGATACTGATGTTACCCGGCGTAGTGTGGATCAGCGTGCTAATTTCTGTGCGCGTGTTTTTCAGGATCCACTGGCTGGTACCTGTGGTTCGCTGACGATCGAAGAGAATATGGCTTTAGCCTATAAACGGGGAAGCCGCCGGAGCTGGAAACATGCTCTGTCTTCCAAACGGCGTCAGTTATTCCGTGAGCGTATCAGTATTCTGGGACTGGGGCTGGAAGATCGTCTCGGCGATAGTATCGGCCTTCTGTCCGGTGGGCAGCGTCAGGCGGTGAGTCTGGTTATGGCGACACTGGCAGAGAGTAAACTGTTGCTGCTGGATGAACATACGGCAGCACTTGATCCCCGGATGGCAGCATTCATCATTGAGCTGACCAACAAGATAGTGAAAGAGTTTAACCTGACGGTGATGATGGTGACTCATTCGATGAAAGATGCTCTGGCCTGTGGCGACAGAACGGTAATGTTGCATCAGGGAAAAATTGTACTCGATGTTTCCGGCGAGCAACGTCGGAATATGGATGTCCCGGATTTGCTGGAGATGTTCTCAAAAGTCAGAGGCGAAGAGTTAGCTGATGATAGTTTACTCCTGAGTTGATTGAGTTCTTCTCGAAATTCTGAACTCAAATGACGCGCAGCTATCGCGCGTCTTTTTCGTTGTCAGAGATGAAATCAGATGATTAAGATGAGTTTATTATATTGAGAATTCTCACAGTATTTAGCTTTGATAACAAAGGAGCTGCCACGCTTTATTGAATATATCGATTTATTTCATGTATGATGCGTCAACTTATCATTAGAAATGTTAATTAATATGAGAAAAATTCTGTGTTTAGTTCTGGCTGTCTTTGCTCTTGTCGGTTGTGCTTCGACTTCTTCACAAAACCGCTACATTACAGTGCAGGATAATGTGGTTTCAGCAGCACCATACAATACTCAAATTGTCTTAGCTGATGGATTTGTGTTAACGAATCAGGAAGAGAGCAGTGAATTTAAGGAATTTAGTAACACGACAACGACTAAAGGAAACGTCATAACTAAAGTAATGGTGTTTGCCAATGATCGGGGTATTAAAGTCGCTATTTTCGATAAAACAACAGTACCGGCCGGCTCTTACTGGATACCTAAGTCTCATCTGATTAATGATAAATATGCAAAATCAACTTTTTATCACGCAGGCAATAAGTATTATATTTGGCAGTGTAAGAATAATGGTTACACCACAGAAGGTTATATGACAGCGGTTGGACGTTATAAGCTGGGAATATATGTCACTTATCCGGATGACATGGATGTGAATATCGATGATGTCCTGACTTTAACCGAGATGTAATGGGTTAACTCCAGAGAAAAGTGCGTTGAGATGACGCACTTTTTTATGCATACCGCAAAGCATTTACATTAGTTTCATATAATAAAAATCAATTCTTATTATCTTTTTATATCAAATTTTGATATAAATTTGCGCTTTCGAATCTCAGTTGTTTTTCTTTGTATTACGCTTAAAAGAAGAACCCAATGATGAAGTGTATAACCGGAAATGAAGAAACAGTATGGTGTAAAGGGGATACTTTTAGCTCCGCTCATTTTTGCTGTGGCACTAGTGGCTCTGCTGTTTGAAGGGCACATCAGTCAATTGGATCGGGAATTGGATGATGAATACGAAAGGATTGGACGGGAATTCTTTCGGGCATCCAAAATGCTGACCATTCTGGATTACAGTTTCAACAACTATATTAAAGTCCGTCAGTCACTGAGACTGACACATACCCGACAGATTGTGAATGGCGTTTGTCAGATGCGGCCGAAGCTGAATACTACAGCGGCGGATGGTGATGATGTTAATTCACAACCGGTCAATCCGAAATATATTATTGTCGGAGATGAGGCGCTGTGTGACAGAAGCAGTGCATTATACCATGATGTCGGGTTCCGAATTGCGTTGGCTCCGGTTATCTCATTTCTGCATGACTTGGATGATTATCTGATTGGCGTTCATTACATCGACCCGTCGGGTTATGTTATTTCCTCTCCCGAGACTCTGACCGTCAAGATGACGCCGGAAGTGCTCCAATTGATTAAGTCTCCGGATTGGGAAGTTTATCAGAATCTGAGTGAAGAACGACCGATTAAAGTCCGGGGACCGATTGTCTTCCGGGAAATCCAGTATAGTGAACCACTTCTGTCTCTGATGTTGCCTGTTTATGCCAATCATCAGTTTGAAGGTATGATTTCACTGGATATTCTGCTCAAAAAACTACTCGGGTCTAACCGGCGTTTTGCCGGGAAGCTGAATATGATCGATACCCGCGTGGCTCAGTTGCCACCGGATGCCTACCGTGCTTTTCACCTCAGTGAGCCCGGAATCTTATTCCACCATTCAATTTATTACAGAATGAGCTGGAAAAACGAACTGTACCAGTTTGTTCATATGAAGAAGAATATGCTGTTCATTGTCGCGGCGATGTATGTGCTGGCTGTCATGTTATTCCTGTTTATGAATACCCGCAGTGCGAAATCCTATTATGAAGGTCTGGCGGTCCGGGATCCATTGACAGGTTTGCGTAATCGGCGTGGATTTGAAGCTTTTCTTGAAAGTAAACAACATCAGTCTTATGTGGCGATTGCCATGTTTGATATTGATGATTTTAAAGCGATTAATGATAGTTTTGGTCACGATGTCGGGGATGATGTCATCCGCTATGTCGGTGACCAGGTCCGGTGCCATATCCGTTCTACTGATACCGTTGCCCGTTACGGTGGAGAAGAATTTGTGCTTTATCTGACTGCAGAACATGAAAGTCATCTTAAGGCAACACTGCTCCGGGTTAAAGAAGAGTTGTGCAATGAGTCCGATATGGTTGTGGAGAAGGGGTTTACGATCTCCGGCGGGGTTGAGATTATTGCCAGTTCCGAGCTTAATGATATCGATGCAATTCTGAAATCAGCAGACAAGAAATTATATGCTGCGAAAGCAAGTGGGAAAAATCAGCTGATTTTCTAGAACGTGTGGGCCTTTCATGATCCGATGATTAGCTTACGCTGATTCTCTCAGTAGCTCGGACTGATGACGGGTAATCTGTTCAACAATCGGTTCTACTGTGGTCTGCGTCCGGATCTCCCGGAATAAGGCATTGGCCTGAGGATAAGCCTGTCGCAGATAAGAAAACCACTGTTTGACCCGGTTCGGATAGTACTTACTCTTATCTCCAGTGACTTCACAACGGGAATAAACCAGCAGCAGCTCAACAATCTGAGGCCAGGAGAGTGGCGCATGGTTATGTTTGATGATATTGCCCAGATTCGGTGTGTTCAAGGCGCCACGGCAAACCATCAGACTGTCTACACCGGTGACCTCGGTGCACCGTTGTGCATCGACCGCATTCCAGATTTCGCCATTGGCGATCAATGGCAAGGCTGTTTTCTGCCGGATCTGCTGAATGTATTCCCACTTTATTTCACTGGCTTTGTAGCCTCCGGCTTTAGTGCGGGCATGGACCGTCAGTTCATTCGCGCCAGCCTGTTCAATCGCATCAACGATCTCAAAGCAGTCTTGTGGATTCTCCAGTCCCAGCCGGATCTTCGCCGAGACAGGGATTTGTCCGGGAACGGCTTCCCGACAGGCTTTGACAACCTGATAAATCAGCTCCGGAAATTCTAAAAGCGCTGCGCCGCCTTTGCTTTTATTGACGGTTTTAGCCGGACAGCCGAAGTTCAGATCAATACCATGGGCACCAAGTTCAGCGGCAAATGCTGCATTTTCAGCCATCCAGTCCGGATCTTGCCCCAGAAGCTGAATATTGACAGGAACACCTGAACGGGTTCTGGAACCGTGGCGTAGTTCGGGACAGAGGCGATAATATACGTGTTTAGGCAATAGCTGATGTACCACCCGGACAAATTCTGTCACACACAGGTCGTAATCATTCATTTCTGTCAGTATTTCCCGCATCAGGTGATCGAGAACACCTTCCATCGGACCCAAAACTATACGCATAAACTTCCGCTCTTTAATCAGGACGCGCGATTGTAATTGGCTCTGTCGCAAATGTCACGCCGGAATATCTCCGGGTGTGTTATTGTTTTTTCTTCCGGGTATAATGCCCGATTGCTGAAAAACGAAGAACAGAAAAACGGAAAAGAAGTACCATGACTTATCAATTGCTGAATGTAACTGCGTTGCCGACGGAGGAATCTCCTCTTTTTGTCGAAGGTGCTATCCTTGCGGCCAATATGGCATGTCAGCCCCTTGAAGCCAGATTATGGATGTCGGCACTGATTTCTGAAGAAATCACAGAAGCAACAGAACAGGCGTTAACTGCTCATTATCAACAACAGTATTCAGCATTGCTTGGTAACCAGTATGCAGTCGGTGATTTTCTGGATGTGGCGAACCGGGATGAGTTGGCTGATTTTGCTGAAGGATTTATGGTGATATGGCCGCTTCCTGAACAGCATTGGCAGACAGCCTCTGTGTCTGACGGTACGCAACGGATGCTACAGGCATTGCTGACGACGCTGATGCTGGCGATTGATGAATCAGCGACTCGTCAGCAAATGCAGGACGCCGGTGTTGAAGAACCCCCGTATCTGGCGGATATGGCGGGCCATCTGGATATGATGATCCATGAAGTTGCCTGTGCTGCCGATGAACAGCAGAGCGGGGCTCAGGCGCATCGGGTGAATCCGTATAAGACTGTGGGCCGAAATGATCTCTGTCCGTGTGGCAGTGGTAAAAAATTTAAACAGTGTTGCCTGATCTCCGGTTAATTTATCTGATGTGTTTTCAGATGTGATTCTGTATTTTTTCAACATATTCATGACAAAAAGCCGAAAATAATGGTCTATATACCCAAGTAACCTCAAATGCAGAATTCAGAGTGTTTTTAATCGGCGTCATTTGGGTCTATCCATCAATATCAGTAAAAGTTTGTTCAGAAGCGGAGAACACATGAAAAAGATTTTTACCCTATTTGTATCTGTTTGTATGGTCTGTAGTTTTTCAGTGCTGGCGGATCCGAAAGATGAATTAAGTTCAAGACTTGCGCTAAACGAAGGATTCAGTGCCCATTTCCAGCAGCAGGTGCTCAGCCCTGATGGCGAGATGGTTTCTCAGGGGGAAGGGAAAGTTGATATTGCCCGCCCGAGTCTGTTCCGCTGGGAAACCCTGACTCCGGATGAAAATCTGCTGGTATCGGATGGTACAACGGTCTGGTATTACAATCCTTTTGTCGAACAGGTGTCTATTTATAACCAGGATCAGGCAACCGAACAGACGCCTTTTGTTTTACTGACCCGGAATCAGAAACAGGATTGGGAACATTATCGCGTTTCTCAGCAAGGCGATGAATTTACGCTGGTACCGGTTGAAACCGATAGCGGGCAAGGCGAATTTCACATCCGTATTGACGCGAAAGGAGTTGTGAAAGGCTTTGATGTAATTGAACAGGATGGACAGAAAAGTTTATTCTCTTTTCAGCAAATTAAGCTGAAACGGCCAGATAACAGTTTGTTCAGCTTTAAAATTCCCGCTGGCGTGGAAGTTGATGATCAGCGCCAGTAAAACTAACGGATAAAGAGTCATTGTGGATAACTATAGTTTGGATTTTTCAGGGGATGAAGATTTTCGTCCTCTGGCTGCAAGAATGAGGCCGCAACAGATCGAACAGTATATCGGTCAGCAGCATATTCTTGGTCCGGGTAAGCCGCTACGCAGAGCGCTGGAAAGCGGTCATCTTCATTCGATGATTCTCTGGGGTCCTCCGGGAACCGGCAAAACCACACTGGCAGAGCTGGCTGCAAACTATGCCAATGCCCGGGTTGAACGGGTTTCTGCGGTGACTTCCGGGGTGAAAGATATCCGGGCGGCTATTGAACGAGCCCGGGAAAATAAACTGGCTGGCTTTCGTACCATTTTATTTGTTGATGAGGTTCATCGCTTTAATAAATCCCAGCAGGATGCTTTTCTGCCGCATATTGAAGACGGAACCGTTACCTTTATCGGAGCGACAACCGAGAATCCTTCGTTTGAACTGAATAACGCACTGCTTTCCCGTGCGCGTGTCTATAAGCTGACTTCACTGACGGCTCAGGACATTGCCGGCGCATTGCAACAGGCAGTGACTGATGAGTCCCGGGGGCTTGGCGGGATTGAGGCGGACTTTCAGGAACAGGTTTTGGATCGTCTGGCTGAGCTGGTTCAGGGAGATGCCCGTATGGCACTGAACTATCTGGAACTGCTGTATGACATGGCCGGAGAAGATTCTGCGGGTAAAAAGATCATTAATTTATCTCTGCTGGCAGAGGTTGCCGGAGAGAAGGTCGCCCGTTTCGATAATAAAGGTGACATTTGGTACGATCTGATTTCAGCCGTTCATAAATCAATTCGGGGATCGAACCCCGATGGGGCACTTTACTGGTCTGCCCGGATGATATCGGCTGGGTGTGACCCGCTATATATTGCCCGCCGTTTGCTGGCGATTGCTTCTGAAGATATCGGCAATGCCGACCCGAGAGCAATGCAGGTGGCTTTGTCTGCATGGGACTGTTTTACCCGTATTGGTCCGGCTGAAGGTGAAAGAGCGATTGCACAAGCGGTTGTCTATCTGGCCTGTGCTCCGAAAAGTAATGCAGTGTATACCGCCTGGAAGCAAGCACTGACCGATGCCCGGGATGAACCTGAGTTTGAAGTGCCGTTTCATTTGCGTAATGCGCCGACCAAATTGATGAAAGAGATGGGTTACGGGGAAGAATACCGCTATGCCCACGATGAACCGGGTGCTTATGCTGCCGGAGAGCAGTATTTTCCGCCGGAGATGGCCGGAACCCGCTATTACCATCCTTCGGAAAGGGGATTAGAAGGTAAAATCAAAGAGAAACTCAATTATCTGGCTGAATTAGACGCAAAAAGCACGCGAAAGCGCTATGAAAAATAGCTGCTTTTCGTTAATCTCTTATACCCAAGTTGCTTAGGCTATCAGTCGATATGCCGGGCATGCCAAATTTCAGGACGTTTTGCTCTGTTGTTATCAGAATGATGCAGAGCAGGGCGCTATTTACAACATAATTAGCATAGGATTAGCAATGCTGGATTCTAAATTACTTCGCACAGAGCTGGATGAAACAGCGGTAAAACTGGCGCGTCGCGGATTTAACCTCGACGTTGAGACCATTCGTCAACTTGAAGAGAAACGCAAATCGATTCAGGTCGAAGTTGAAAATTTACAATCCACTCGCAACTCCATTTCGAAACAGATTGGTCAGCTGATGTCAGCAGGCGATAAAGAAGGTGCTGAAGCGGTAAAACAGCAGATCGGTTCTCTGGGCAGTGATCTGGACGCACGTAAAGTGGAACTGGAACAGATCCAGAAGCAACTGGAAGATATTGCACTGTCTGTCCCGAATATCCCGGATGATGCTGTTCCTGATGGTCTGGATGAAGATAGCAATGTTGAGGTTTCCCGCTGGGGTACGCCGAAAAGCTATGACTTTGCCGTAAAAGATCATGTCGATTTAGGTGAAATGGGTGACGGACTGGATTTTGCCAGTGCAACCAAAATTACCGGTGCCCGTTTTATCGTGATGAAAGGTCAGTTTGCCCGTCTGCACCGGGCGATAGCTCAGTTTATGCTGGATCTGCATACCGAGCAGCATGGTTACATGGAAATGTATGTACCGTATCTGGTGAATGCCGATACGCTATACGGAACAGGGCAATTGCCTAAGTTTGGTAAAGATCTGTTTCATACCGAGCCGTTGGCAGAAAAAGTGAATGATGAAGAACCTCGTCGCCTGTCTCTGATTCCGACGGCTGAGGTGCCGCTGACAAACTTGGTGCGCGATACCATAACTGATGAGTCTGATTTACCGCTGAAGATGACGGCACATACGCCATGTTTCCGTTCTGAAGCTGGTTCTTATGGCCGTGATACGCGTGGATTAATCCGGATGCACCAGTTTGATAAAGTAGAACTGGTACAGATTACCCGCCCTGAGGACTCAATGAATGCACTGGAAGAACTGACCGCGCATGCAGAGAAAGTACTTCAGTTACTCGAACTACCTTACCGTAAAGTGATTCTGTGTGCCGGAGATATGGGTTTTGGTGCTCGTAAAACTTACGATCTGGAAGTCTGGGTTCCGGCACAGGAAACCTACCGTGAGATTTCATCCTGTTCAAATATGTGGGACTTTCAGGCGCGCCGGATGCAGGCCCGTTTCCGTCGTAAAGGTGAGAAAAAACCTGAGCTGGTCCATACCCTGAATGGTTCTGGTCTGGCGGTTGGCCGGACAATGGTAGCGATTCTGGAAAATAATCAGGAAGCTGACGGACGGATTGCCATTCCTCAGGCGCTGCAAAAATACATGGGTGGGTTGACTCACATCGGATGAAAATCTCTGTGCTCACAGTAAGTAGTAAGTAGTAAGTAGTAAGTAGGAAACCGGGATGTTTATTCCCGGTTTTTTTATGACTCAGTCTATCGCTTCGGCATATGGTTGTCGCTGTTCCTCTTCCTGAGCAAAGCTGATGACTTCAGTACAGAGTCTCTGATCGAGATAATAAATCTCTTCAAGGGACACCGGTTTAGAGATCAGATATCCCTGATAAAAGCGGCATCCTTTCTGGTGGAGTATTTCAAGTTGCTCCTGATGCTCCACTCCTTCTGCTACAACCTGATAACCATAAGCATGTGCAATAGTTATCATCGATTCAATGATGGTAAGATTCCCACTTTCGTAAATCCTGCTGACAAAACTGCGATCGATTTTAATTTCATCCACCATGATTTTAACCAGCTGATTGAATGAGGTATAACCGGTGCCGAAATCATCCAGAGAGACCTTGCAGCCCATTTGCCGGAGTTTGTTGATCGTTTCTGCACATTGTTGATTGATATCGACGAAAAAGGTTTCGGTAATCTCCAGACAGATACGGTTGGCTGCAATTCCACTGGCCGTGAGGCGGGACTGGAAAAGTTCGGTAAACGATGAATCCAGTAGTTCTTTGGCTGAAATATTAATGGAAAGGACAAAATCATCCGGCAACCGGGTTTGATTCAGTAATATCAGACATTGCTCAATCACAAAGAAATCAATTTCCCGGATTAATCCAGTTTTTTCAGCTATCGGAATATAGATCTCCGGAGAAATCTCTTTCAGGTGAGTGTGTCGGGAACGGATTAATGCTTCAGCACCTGTAATCCGGTTTTTCCGGATATCGAAAATCGGCATAAAGACGAGATAGAACAGCTGATCGGTCAGAGAATCCCGGATATAACTTTCGATCGCTGTTGATTGTTCGGCTGCTGCGTGAATTTCCCGGTTAAATAGCTGCAGCGTCTGGTGACTTCCCCGGATTGATTCAATCGCATGTCGGGCACGGTTTATGGATCCTGAAGGGTCAATATTAGAATGAGCTTCTTCGGTAATACCGATTTTGATTTCCAGCCGTAGGTGGCCGATCCCGTGGATGTCCTTTCCGGCAAGAAAGTGAGCAGCCAAATGCTGTTCCGTTATCTCATCAAATCTGTTGCTGGTCAGAAGCGCCATTTCTTCGTTATTCAGACGGGCATAAATACACTGGGAATGGTCTAGGTATTTGAGAACATCTTCATTCGTTTCTTTCACCAGCCTGTAGGCGACATCCGGACCAAAGTGTTTTGTCAGGTTCTGCCAGTTCAGAATTTTAATGAGATAGAGTGTTGCGGGTTTGCCGTAGAACTTAACCTGCTCCTGTAAAAAACCATTGTAATTCAGTACGTCGGAGCCTGTTTCATAGTGGGCCTGCCGCCTGACTTTTTTGAGTAAATTGTTTTTCACCCACAAATAGAAAACAACGAAAACACCAATAGTAATCTGCCAGATATAGGCAAGGAGTCTGTTTAAGTCCTTACTGTTGAGATAATAGCCTTTTGCATCCAACTGACTGACGACGATCTGATAGTTACCGGGATGAAGGATAGGAATATCATTGACATAGAGTTCAAGGCTGACAATTTTAGAAAAGTCCTTACTGGCTTCCTCATAGGAGATGTTATACAGATCTTCCCACCAGGTTTCGACTTTAAAGCGTTCCAGAGGAACATTCTTTTCTCCGGTTGCCCGAAAACGGACGGCGTGAAATTTAATGTCGGCATTCTGATAAGTCGGCCAGGCATCGGGGTGGAATAGTCCTTTTACAACCAGCCGGACCCGCTGGTTAAATTCAGGTGCATCCGAGGTTGCGATAGCATTGATGTTCAGATGGTCGATATGTTCAAAAGACATCACCTGATCTTGCTCCGGTTGGAGCGGAAATAGTAGTCCGAAGCCACAGAGTACCTGCTGATCGGTTTTGGATACATTGCATGTGAGTATCACCCGGTGATTGTCGCGCCGGGCCTGAACGTGGTGTCCGGATGTATCGGTAGTATAAAGTGTCGCCCGATCCTTGTTGAGAATATCCACGGTATATTCGTTCAGTGACGAGTACGAAAAGAGTAATGCAGCCGATGTGAGAATCACGATAGCTACAAAGATAACCTGATAGATTCGAAATGCCTGATAGCGATTTAGCTCTGATATCATTGAGCGACACATGATTAAAATAAAGTAGTGAGCGCAGGTTGTATCATTTCTGATAAATTATTTCCAATGAATCTCGGTGATTTTGTTAAGCAAGTGTGTTCATATTTTAACGTGTGCCTTATCAGCTCGTTGATTGCCCGTATGAAGTGCTGATATGCTTCTTTTTGGTGCATCTGATGACGGGCTACTAAAGCTAATCTATTGTTTTTACGTCATATGAAAGTTGGTATATCTTTTGCTTTTCTTAACGAACAAACAAAATATAACGAAATAGCACAGATAACATTGCTAACAACGTCGCAGGCAAGGGCGCCTTACTCCGGGAGGAGTGAGGCGCTTTTTTATTATCAGGGCTGAAAACCATCACAAAAGCTCGATAGCCCCGATGAACTTTATGCGGAATAAAGCAAGGAAATGATCATGCAAAAAGAAGGTATCCAGTCAACTTGCCCGTATTGTGGTGTCGGGTGCGGTGTCCTGACTCAGGGACAGCAAATCATCGGTGATCCGAACCATCCGGCAAACTGCGGTGCATTATGTGTGAAAGGCTCCGCTTTACAGGAAAGTCTGGTTACTCCGGCCCGGCTGTTATATCCGAAAATGGGTAAAAGCGAAATCAGCTGGCAGCAGGCAACCCATGAGATTGCTACCCGGATCCACACCAGTGTGCAGCATTATGGACCGGATTCTGTCGCAATGTATGTTTCCGGACAGTTGTTGACCGAAGACTATTATGTTGCCAATAAACTGATGAAGGGATATGTCGGCTCTGCCAATATTGATACCAATTCCCGCTTATGTATGTCTTCGGCTGTTGCTGCACATGTGAGAGCTTTTGGTGAAGACGTGGTTCCGGTGAATTATGAAGACATCGACGATGCTGATTTATTGGTGTTGGTCGGTGCAAACAGTGCGTGGACGCATCCGGTTCTTTTTCGCCGGATTCAGCAGGCAAAGCAGCGTAACCCCGACTTAAAAATGATTGTTATTGATCCCCGGAAGACGGTGACAGCAGAGCAGGCCGATCTGCATATTCCATTAGCAAATGATGGTGATGTCTTATTATTTAACGGATTATGCCGTTATCTGCTCGACCGGCAGCTCACGGATGCTTCATTCGTCCGGCAGCATACACAAGGACTTGATGCGCTTTGCGCAGAGTTGTCCCACCACCGCTATCAACCGGAACAGGTTGCTGGTGCGTTAAATATACCGCAAAGCGTGGTAGACAAGTTTTACCAGTGGTTTGCTGAAAGTACCCATGTGATGACCCTGTTTTGTCAGGGAATCAATCAGTCTCAGTCCGGTGTAGATAAAGGAAACGCCATTATCAACACCCATCTGTTAAGTGGAAAAATCTGTCGGCCGGGTTGTGGCCCTTTTTCTCTGACCGGGCAGCCGAATGCGATGGGAGGACGTGAAGTCGGCGGTCTGGCAAATCAACTGGCAGTGCACCGGGGGTTTGATGATGAATCGATCGCACGGGTTCAGCAGTTCTGGAACTCGCCCGTGATTGCAACACAACCGGGACTGAAAGCCGTTGAACTGTTTCGTGCAGTGGCGCGCGGAGATATTAAAGTATTGTGGATTATGGCAACTAATCCACTGGTCTCGATGCCGGACAGCGACTTCATCCGGCAGGCGCTCAAGCAATGTGAGTTCGTCATTGTGTCGGACATGACCTCCGGGACAGATACGGCTGCTGATGCTGATCTGCTGTTGCCTGCTGCCGGATGGGGAGAAAAACAGGGAATGGTAACGAACTCCGAACGGTGTTTGTCCCGTCAGAGGAGGTTTCTGAATACACCCGGAGAGGTTAGACCGGACTGGTGGGCGGTGAGTCAGGTCGGACAGCAATTGTGTGAACTGATGGATGTTTCCAATGGGTTTGACTTTCTGTCTGAAAATGACATCTTCCGCGAATATGCCGCTCTGACTGAGATTAACCGGGGAACCCGTTATCAACTGGAACTTTCTGCTCTGGCTGCATTGAGCGATGCTGAACTTGAACAGTGGCAGCCAACCCGTTGGCCGCTGGACCGGAGTCATCCTTATCAGAACAGACACTTTTCTACTGAGGACGGCCGGGCTAATCTGGTGGTCACTCCGGCTCCGGATATTCAGCCTTCTTCCGGCTGGTGGCTCAACACGGGACGTCAACGGGATCAGTGGCACACGATGACCCGAACCGGGCATGTAGCTAAGCTGGCTGCCGGAGAACTTGAGCCAACTCTCTATATGAATTCAGGATCCGCTAAAGCCCTCGGACTTCAGGAACATACAATGGCCCGGTTATCGATGTCCGGCGAGGCGTGGATCTGGGGCAAGGTGGCGATCGATGAAGGATTACAACCCCGGCAACTCTTTATGTCAATGCACTGGGCCGGGGATTATGGTGGTGCATCTCAGGTGAACCGGGTTGTCCGGGCCGATTATGATCCGCTTTCCGGACAGCCGGCATTTAAGTCGGGATCAGTCATGATTCAGCCTGCACCAGTTACTCACTATGGTCTGACGGTCGGACACGCTCACTCCATGCCAGTGTGCGAGTATCTGTCGATGCAGCGTGAGAAAAAGGCAACTGTCTGGCGGTTTG
This sequence comes from Vibrio mangrovi, assembly GCF_024346955.1. Classification (NCBI taxonomy): domain Bacteria; kingdom Pseudomonadati; phylum Pseudomonadota; class Gammaproteobacteria; order Vibrionales; family Vibrionaceae; genus Vibrio; species Vibrio mangrovi. The sequence continues at coordinate 1,419,737 of NZ_AP024883.1, forward strand.
CGACCTCGGAGCGTTTGTGTAAGACCGTACCGGATGTAAAAAGCGGAGAGCGGGTGCTGACATTGGATCAGGAACAGGGCTGGATGAAAGTAGCGCTGAGTCAGTCTGCGCAGAGTAATATTTTACAGGTTCGGGGAATTACCCTGATTTCAACACAACCGATTATTCAGGACTATCTCAGTTATGTGGCGTTGATTGATCAGCCACTGGATTTAGCAAAACTGTTGGCATTGAGCCATTCTTCTGTCAGCCGGACTGTCTGTAGCTGTTTCCGAGTCACGGAACAACAGATTCAGCAACAATTGCAGAATCAGAAAACGCTTTCTCTGGAAGCCCTGCAAGACCATTTAAAATGCGGTACTAATTGTGGTTCCTGTCTGCCTGAAGTGAACAAACTGATTGCCTCTCATCAGCAATCGATTGATGTTGTAACCGTGGAATGAAAGAGGGAAGCGAGATGAACTCAGCCGTTAAACCATATATTGCACGGGAAGTCTGTGATGATCGCTTTAGTGTCCATGAGCAGTTGTATCAGTTACGACCATCAGCAATACCCGCTTCAGGAGATTCATCTGGTTATTCTACAGAACAACAGGGCCATGTTTATCTGGTCGGTGCCGGACCCAATGATCCGGATCTACTGACCGTGAAAGCACTGAAGCTGCTGCAACAGGCAGAAGTGCTTGTCTACGACCGGCTTGTCGGGCGGGATATTCTGGAACTGGCTCATCCGGATGCTGAGTTGATTTATGTCGGTAAACGTTGCGGGCAGCCGAGTCTGAGCCAGGAAATGATTAGCCAGTTGCTGGTTGATTATGCCCGGCAGGGAAAAATTGTGGTCCGTCTGAAAGGTGGTGATCCGTTCATTTTTGGCCGGGGTGGGGAAGAAGCGTTACATTTGGTGGCAAACCAGATCCCATATGATGTTATTCCGGGGATCACAGCAGCAATCGGTTGTGCATCCAGTGCGTTGATTCCATTAACTCACCGACAGGTTTCACGCAGTGTTACGCTGATTACCGGCCAGGTGGTGACCGGCGCACTTCCCGCATGGGCAGGATTAGTTGCCGGCGGACAGACACTGGTTTTTTATATGGGACTGGAGCAGGCTCAGGCAATTCAGGACGGCTTGTTATCCGCCGGTTTGTCACCACAAACGCCGGTGGCGATTATCGGTAAAGGTTGTAGTCCTGCTCAGGAAGTGCACGAATTTGAAATTTCTCAACTCAAAAGTAAAGCCGAACAGCTGGCGGGTTTAAGCCCGGCATTGATTATTATGGGAGAAGTTGTCAGACTTCGGGAGCAGTTATCCCGCGATATTATGTACCCGGAGATTCTCGCTGAAACTGCATCTTGAAATCATTTGGGTATTATAATACCGGCATAGATACCGGTTTAAATTTTGAGGATGTAGATGAGTAGCATACTGGAATGTATCCGCACTGTCGGGCGTGGAGAGCGTGGACGCCGCCCGCTTACTTTTGAACAGGCCTATCAGGTTATGGACGAATATCTGGCTGGCCAGATTGACGATGATCAGATGGCGATGCTGATGATGTTGATCCGGGTTCAGAATGAGACCCGGGAGGAAATTGCCGGATTTGTCCGGGCTTTTCAGTCGAGAGTTCCGAATCTGGGAGCAACTTATGACTGGCCGTGTTACGCGGGGAAACGGGCTTCTGCCGGAAAACCCTGGCATTTGCTGGCAGCTAAAATTCTTGCCGGACAGGGCGAGAAAGTTGTTCTGCATGGTTTTCATGAAGCAGGCAACGGTCGGGAACACGCTGAAAACTATTTGCAGGCTGTTGGTATTTATCGTGCTGACAGTGTGGCAGACGCTCAGGAATCTCTACAGACACAATCTATTGTTTATCTGCCGCTTGAGGCTTTTGCTCCACAGGCTGCCCGAATGCTGGCATGGAAAGCCCGTTATGGTCTGCGTACTCCGGTCAATACAGTGGTCCGGGCACTCAATCCCGGTGGCGCTGAATTCGGCATCCGGGGAAGTTTTCATCCCGGCTTTCAGCAGTTACACGCGGAAGTTGAGCACTCAGTCGGTCATCCCGGTCATGCCGTGATTTCTTTTAAAGGAGTTTCCGGGGAGTCGGAATACAATCCCAAAGTGAGTCAGACGGTTTGGCTCAGCAGTGAACAGGGTGTTCAGTCATTTTACTGGCCGGAGCAGTTTCTTTCCGACTTACCGATTCCGAATACCTGTCCGTTGGGTACTCCGGCAGAAGAGATGACACTGATGGCCAATGCGGTATTATCGACTCTGGCAACCATGCTGTTTACCCGTTATCAGGATCGGGAAAAAGCCTTTGCGGAAGCGTTTGCATATTGGATGGCATACTGCTCCGATGATTGCTCATTTGTCTGAGTAAGAAGCTTTTATTTAGTGATCTGTTACCAAAAATTCAATATGATGAGACTGATTTAACATTCTTTGTGCCTAAATGAAGTGACCCATTGGGGGTTTATGGTGATTTGGGTATCAGTCTGGGTTGTATATATATGTATTTTTGGAGAGATGATGAAGTTTACTCATTACGACCTTAATCTTTGTGAGCGGGGACAGAAAGTAGAAGTTACTTTGAAGAATAATACCGCCAATGTACTTCTGTTAGATGATTCCAATTTTCAAAAATACAAGAAACGTCGTGATTATAAATATAATGGCGGGCATATGACGGATACAGTCAGCATGTTACTGATTCCATATTCCGGGCACTGGCATGTGGTTGTTGATCGCGGTGGTTATTCAGGTACAGTCCAGTCAAGTGTGCGTGTGATTCCGCTGTAAAACATTTCAGCACATTAATCAAAAGATAAGGGAGGCTCAGCGATAGGTGAGCCTCCCTTATTCACTTAACCAATCAGACCTTGCTTGGCCAGATATTCATCATAGGTTCCGTGGAAATCACGTACACCATCTTTGGTGATTTCAATGATGCGTGTTGCGATCGAGGAAACAAACTGACGGTCGTGAGAAACAAACAGCAGGGTGCCTTTGTAGTTTTCAAGAGCCAGGTTTAATGCTTCAATCGACTCCATGTCCATATGGTTGGTTGGCTCATCCATCAGCAAAATATTAGGCTTTTGCATAATCAGTTTGCCAAACAACATCCGTCCCTGTTCTCCACCAGAGATTACTTTCACCGATTTCTTAATATCATTTTGTGAAAATAACATCCGGCCAAGGATACTGCGCACGGTCTGCTCGTCGTCACCTTCTTTTTTCCATTGCCCCATCCAGTCCATCAGATTCATTTCATCACTGAATTCGTGGGCATGATCCTGAGCATAGAAACCGATGTTGTTATTTTCCGACCATTTGATTTCACCGGCCATTGGTGCCATGACACCAGCCAGTGTATTCAGCAGGGTTGATTTACCGATCCCGTTCTCACCGATAATCGCAATGCGTTCCCCGACTTCCACCATGAGACTGACATCGCTAAACAGAATATTATCGTCATAACCCTGTTTGAGTCCGTTCACTTCAAGGGCATTGCGGAACAGGGGTTTTTCCTGTTCGAAACGAATAAACGGAGACTGACGGCTTGAAGGTTTAACTTCCTCAAGCTGAATTTTTTCAAGCTGTTTCTGACGTGAGGTTGCCTGCTTGGCTTTTGATGCATTGGCTGAGAAACGGCTGACAAAGGTTTGCAGTTCAGCAATCTGGGCTTTTTTCTTGGCATTATCGGCATGCAGACGTTCACGTGCTTGCTCTGCTGCAATCATATATTCATCATAGTTACCGTGGAACAGACGCAGTTCACCATAATCCAGATCAGCCATATGCGTGCAGACAGTATTCAGGAAGTGACGGTCATGCGAGATAATGATCATGGTGCAGTTGCGGGCCAGCAATGTTTGCTCCAGCCAGGAAATGGTATGCATGTCCAGGTTGTTGGTCGGTTCGTCAAGCAGCATGATATCAGGTTCTGCAAACAGAACCTGAGCCAGTAGAACCCGCAATTTCAGGCCCGGAGCAATTTCACTCATCAAGCCAAAGTGCTGCTCTTCAGGAATTCCCAGTCCGAGCAGTAATTCACCGGCACGGGCTTCGGCAGAATAGCCATCCATTTCGGCAAATTCTGTTTCGAGATCACCGACTCGCATACCGTCTTCATCTGACATTTCCGGTAACGCATAAATACGATCCCGTTCTTCTTTGACTTCCCACAGCTCTTTATGGCCCATGATGACAGTGTCAATCACGGAAAAGGCTTCAAAAGCAAACTGATCCTGCCCAAGTTTTGCCATCCGCTCATTGGGATCCGTGGCTACCGTTCCAACGGATGCTTCCAGCTCTCCACTCAGAATTTTCATAAAGGTGGACTTGCCACAACCGTTCGCGCCGATAAGACCGTAGCGATTACCGTGACCAAATTTGATCGAGATATTTTCAAATAATGGCTTGTCGCCAAATTGCATGGTGATGTTTGCAGTTGATAGCACAGGAAATCCCAGGTTGGATGGTAAACAAGAAAAAAGCTGGCCTTTCAGCCAACTTTATAGATGAGCGTTATATTAACAGCTTTTGTGATGGACATCACCTCTAATGTGGTACATGACTATGACAATGTTACAGCACTATGGTGAGCACACTGCCACTGTGAACGTTCTGCTTTACCCTGCCACATTTTCTCATGGAAATAGTAGGCGCAGGTATTGATGCTGGGTTCTATCATTGCCATCACGCCACCAATTAACCAACTGCCGGTTAACATGTAGGCCACATTAAATGCGACACTGAAGTGAATCACTGCGAAGCTGGCCGTTTTGATGCGAGGATCAGAGGCATAGCGCCGTAGTGGTATATATTGGGACCATACTTTTTCATGAAAGTAGAATGCAACGGTATTGATCATCGGTTCTAACATGGCAATCAGACTTCCCAGAATAATGTCACCAGTCAATACATAAGCGACGGTAAACGCGATACTAAAGTGAATTGCTGCAAAACTGATAGTCTTTTTCATGGGATGTCCAACCTTGATTAACTTTGTTGTAATCATTATTGATAATAATTATCATTTATTGAAATTGATCATATCTATTTATGAGATAGGTAAAACCTCAGAAGATAGGTAAGCCGAGTGATTTTCCATTCTATAATTCAATATGTAGGCTAAACATGTCTCTCATTGAGTTTGTGAGGTCAGATCAACTTATAGCCTCAGCGTTTATGGTAAATACGTCGTAGCAAATTTATATATACGTGGAGAAGATGATGAATTTTACGCACTATGATCTGAAACTTTGTAAGCAGGGGCAGAAGGTGGAAGTCACGCTACAGGGGAATACTGCGAATGTGATTCTCATCGATGATGCCAATTTCCAGAATTATAAGAATGGAGGTAAGTATCAGGCTTATGGCGGTCATATGACATCTTCTGTCAGTCTGCTACAGGTACCACATTCCGGGCACTGGCATGTCGTGATTGACCGGGGAGGTTTCTCCGGCACTGTCCAGTCAAGCATTCGTTTGCTTTAACGTAGTTTCTTCCGGAGCTGTAAAAAATCCCCGTATGCTCCGGAGCCATTTCTGCCATATGATAATCTTTTGCCATATCGTGATATTGATGTAGCTGTCATTCTCGTTTTAAACTGTTTCCCCAATCTGTCTGAGTCATTATCGTATGATAAATAAGGAGTTCTGAGTGATTACAGTCCGGGAAATGGATATTGCAGACTATGATGCTGTGATTCAGTTGTGGTGTGACACTGAAGGGATGTCTATCCGGGATGCGGATTCCAGAGAAAGTATTGACGCTTATTTAAAACGTAATCAGGGGCTGAGTTTTGTTGCAGTCAGTGGCTCTGAGATCGTTGGGGCTGTTCTGGTAGGAACGGATGGCCGACGCGGTTACTTGCAGCATCTTGCGGTTTTACCAACATTTCGTGGGCGCCGGATTGGCTATGAACTGGTGGCTCAATCGGTGAATGCACTGGCTTTGATAGGAATTTCTAAAACTCATTTGTTTGTCTATCAGGATAACCTGAAAGCCCAGCATTTTTATGAAAAGTTGGGATGGTTTCCCCGGGATGAAATCCGGATGTACTCATATAACAGTTCAGAAAACAGTAATGTGTAGCGACCGGTTAATTGAAGTGACTGACTATATGATTAATAACAACAAATCGACCTGATTGTGATCCTGATAACTCACGGATTCTCCGATCTTCCTGTAAAGTAAAACATCGTTTCAATTTTCAGATGAGTTGAGTGTATGACGTTTGGCGCTCCTTTTCTGTATACAGGATTTTAAGGATAATCAAATGAATAAGTTGATCACAGCCGTGCTCATGACCGGTCTTTTCAGTCTGACCAGCTCAGCAGCGCTTGCTCACTACAACCGCGCTGCAACCGGGCCGGATTATGTCACTCAGGAGATCGATTCTCCCGATAATAGTTTTCCGCTGTTTTATGAAAAATTAAAAGCAGCACGGATGCCGTATAAACTGGCCTGGCAGGACGGATATAATCCCCAGATGTGGCACAATTTTGCGAAGGCAAAGGCTGAAGAAATCATTTTACCTTACCGGGACGATACACCATTTAATCCGATGGTGATTGATCAGATTGACCGGGGAAGTTACATCGCTCAGAAAGTTGTGTTTAACATCAGTAACGAGAGTCGGGTGATGGCACTGATGTTAACACCTAAAGGCGAAGGGCCTTTCCCTGCCGCGCTGTTTTTACACGATCACGGTTCGCGTTTTGACATCGGCAAAGAGAAGTTTGTTGAAACCTGGGGAGATGATGCCCGGTTATCATCATCTGTGGAATGGGCTCACCGTTATTTCACCGATCGCTTTCCCGGAGACGAACTGGCAAAACGCGGATATGTAGTTCTGTCTATTGATGCTCTCGGCTGGGGCGATCGTTCCGTTTCCGGTTTTCGCAACAGCTCTCAACAGGCTCTGGCCTCGAATTTATTTAATTTAGGCACCTCTTTTGCCGGTATTATTGCTCTGGATGATTTGCGGGCCGCGAAGTTCCTCGCCAGCAGACCGCAAGTTGATAAGTCCCGGGTTGCATCGGTTGGATTCTCTATGGGCGCTTTCCGCTCATGGCAGGTGGCGGCATTGTCAGACGATATTAAAGCCAGTGTTGTCGACTCTTGGATGGGAACCATGAAAGGGTTGATGGTGCCCGGTAATAATCAGCTGAAAGGGCAGTCGGCATTTACAATGATGCATCCGTTTATGGCGCGCTATCTGGATTATCCGGATGTTGCAGCCATTGCAGCACCCAAGCCGATGCTGGTTTTTGCCGGTGGGTTGGATCCATTGTTTCCGGTTGATTCCGTCAAAGATGCATTTAGCAAATTACACAGTGTGTGGCGGGCTAATGGTGCCGAGGATAAACTCAACACCAAGATCTGGCCGAATAAAGGGCATATCTTCACCGAGGACATGCAGGAAGAGGCATTTAACTGGCTGGATCAACAGTTTGATATGAATTAGAGACGGCCAGATATTTATTGGTTCTGCCTGCTTCTATTGCACAAGGCGTGGGTATCCGTTTAAGTCGTATGGATACCTGCATTGATTCTGTAACTACACTTTTACCGCGTCTATCTCCTGATAATGAGGTAAAGGATCACTCACCAGTCTCCCATAAAGTGCAGAATCAGAGACTATGCCATTGATTTCCCAGCGTTGCCGCAATAATCCCTCCTGAGAGAAGCCCAGTTTTTCAAGTGCTCTGGACGAGGCCTGATTATCCGGATCGATCTCAGCTTCAACACGGCGCAGACCCAGCGAATTGAACCCGTACTGAATGAGTGCTTCACCAGCCTCGGAAATATAGCCTTTTCCCCAATAAGCCCGGCCCAGACCAAAGCCAATCTCTGCACGTTTTGATGTTTTGAAATAACTAAATAACATGCACTTGCCGACGAGTTCACCGGTGGATTGAATATATATACCGAGTGCAATAGAGTTTTGACGTGTCATCGACTGGTGGCTGTTATTGATGAAATCAATCGCGTCCTGAATGCTGTCCCAGGGTGGTGTGCTCCAGTATTTCATCACCTCTGCGTCTGAAAATATGGCGAGTAATTTATCCGCATCACCGATGACTAAAGGTTTCAATATTAATCGAGAGGTTTGAATCGTTGGGAAGAACAGTTCATTCGGCATCATTTCTCCTTGTTATATCGTTTTTATATTTCCACTGGTTGTAATTTTTGAACACTGTATTTGTGAGTGTGCGTACTCTTCGATTGTCATTGTCTAATGAAAAATAACAATTAAATCTAACAGAAATCCATCTGGCACACTCTTTGATTATTTCCCGTAAGGAAATATCAATCATAAGGAAACCAGTATGACGATTTCTCAGGCCTCGCAAACCATTATTTGCTGTTGTGATCAACTCAGGGATCAGGATGTAGTGCGCAACCGGCTGGCCGTGGACTTTTCCCGGATTGTGACTTGTTCACTGCCTCAGATCGACCATATGCTCATGCAGGAAAATCACGGTGCTGTTGTGGTTTCGTGGCAGCAACCGACGGCTGAACTGCGACTGATGGTTGAGATCTGTTTTGCCCGGAGAATTCCGCTCCTGATTCTACTGAAACAATTTTCTAGTATTGATATCAATCGCTTACCTAGCATCAACAATTTTGTGATGCTGCCTTTTCATGGAGAAGAGCGTTTGAAACCCTGGATTGAATATGCACAGAAAGTGCAGGATAAAGCGCATCAGATGTGTGGGGAGATCGATAAGCTGCAATTGAAAATTGAGGAACGCAAGTGGGTTGAAAGAGCCAAAGGCTTATTAATGAAAGTTCACCGGATGGATGAAAATGAAGCTTATAAAGCAATGCGCCATTCATCGATGAAAACCAGCCAGCCGATGTATCAGATCGCGAAAAATATTATTCATACTTTCGAATTAAATCATGAATAACTCACTCTTTGGAGGTAGATCATTTTTCTGAGAATGGTGCACGCTGCACATCCGGACAGCAGAGAAAATACGTGCCAGAGCTAAATTATTTATAACTATATGAAAAATAAAAAAAATAAACATGGCATAAGAATTGGATTAGTAGAATTGAAAGAATTTAGATAACAATTTGTCTCTCTTAGTATTTATCAACGGCGGTAGGTATTGAGAAACCAAAGCGACGACGCTGCTGCACTTCGGTGTAGTGGCGTTTTTTTTGATTTTTTATTGGATTTGATTTTATACAGCGAAGGGAGTCTGGTTATGCAGCAAAAAGCGCAATGGATGCGGACGTTAGCATTGGGTTTTGCGATCATCTCAACACCGGTTCTGGCTGGCGTTGGAGAGCCTGAAAAGGAAGAACTGAAGTTTGGCTTCATTAAGTTAACTGATATGGCACCTCTGGCCATCGCTTATGAAAAAGGCTTTTTCGAAGATGAAGGATTGTATGTCACTTTAGAAGCGCAGGCTAACTGGAAAGTATTGCTGGACCGGGTGATTGACGGTGAACTGGATGGCGCACATATGTTGTCCGGTCAGCCTCTGGGGGCAACAATTGGGATTGGAACGAAAGCTGATGTGATCACAGCATTCAGCATGGATCTGAATGGCAACGCAATTACGGTTTCTAACCAAACCTGGGCGGCGATGAAGCCTCATCTGAAAATGCAAACGGATGGAAAACCACAGCATCCGATTCAGGCTGATGCACTTAAACCGGTGGTGCAAAGCTACAGAGAGCAGGGAAAGCCGTTCAATATGGGCATGGTTTTCCCGGTCTCAACTCATAATTACGAACTGAGATACTGGCTGGCTGCGGGTGGAATCAATCCCGGTTATTACGATCCACAGCACGGAGATAACAGTGGGCAGGTCCAAGCGGATGTACTGTTGAGTGTTACGCCGCCGCCACAGATGCCATCTACGATGGAAGCCGGGACGATTGAAGGGTACTGCGTGGGTGAACCATGGAATCAACAGGCAGTATTTAAAGGTATTGGCGTTCCGGTTGTTACCGATTATGAAATCTGGAAAGACAATCCGGAGAAAGTCTTCGGGGTTGCTAAAACATGGGCCGATAAATATCCCAATACACATATCCATGTCGTGAAAGCTTTAATCCGGGCTGCTCACTGGCTGGATGAACACAACAACGCCAATCGGGCCGAAGCGGTGAAAATACTGGCTAAAAGTGAGTATGTCGGGGCGGATGCGGAAGTGATTGCTAATTCAATGACCGGGACATTTGAATATGAAAAAGGTGATAAGCGACAGGTACCGGATTTCAATGTTTTCTTCCGTTATAACGCTACATATCCGTATTACAGTGATGCCATCTGGTATCTGACCCAGATGCGTCGCTGGGGACAGATTCCGGAACAGAAAACGGATCAATGGTATATGGATATCGCTAAAAAAGTTTACCGGCCAGATATTTACCGTCAGGCGGCACAGGCACTAATTGATGATGGTGTCATGAAAGCTGCTGATTTCCCGGATGTCAATACGACTGATGGCTTCCGTCCGCCACAGACCCATTTCATCGATCACGTGACCTATGACGGTCATCATCCCAATGCATATCTGGACAAATTTGCTATTGGTCTGAAAGGCAAAGAGAAAGTTTAGTTATCAGAAACTGAGTAATCCGTCTGGCTGGCATCTTCTGGTGCCAGTCGGAAAACAAGGAGTGTGTTATGTCGAGTCATGTGATTTCATTGTTGCCTTCAAAACAAAAAGTTGCCGATAAAGGGCGAATAGTTCTTTTGCCGTTACTGGGAATTCTGTTTTTTCTGGCTGGCTGGCATCTGGTGGCGAAAAATATAGAAACATCACTGGGAACATTGCCTGGGCCGGTACAAACCTATCAGCAGTTTCACCTCTTGGTGGTAGAGCATATTGAAGAACGGGAAAAGGCCACAGCTTTTATTGCCCGTCAGGAAAAAAGAAATGCTGCCAAACTGGCAAAAAATCCGGATGCTGAAGTGAAAATCCGCCCGTATACCGGGAAACCTACCTTTTTCGACCAGATTGGTACCAGTCTGGTGACTGTGGCGGCGGGGTTTCTGCTGGCTTCTCTGATTGCGATACCGCTGGGTATTCTGCTGGGACTCAATCGTGGCCTCTATCAGGCATTTAATCCGGTGATTCAATTGCTTAAACCAGTCTCACCTCTGGCGTGGCTGCCGATTGTGACCATGGTGGTCAGTGCCGTTTATGTCACTCCGGATCCATTCTTTGCCAAATCTTTTGTGAACTCATTACTGACCGTTGCTTTGTGTAGTCTGTGGCCGACACTGATCAATACAGCAGTCGGAGTGACCAGTGTGGAGAAAGATCTGCTCAATGTCAGCCGGGTATTACAGCTTTCCTGGGGAAAACATGTCACCACGATCGTTCTGCCATCAGCGATTCCGATGATTTTTACCGGATTGCGCCTGTCGCTGGGGATTGCCTGGATGGTTTTGATCGCCGCAGAGATGCTGGCCCAGAATCCGGGGCTGGGGAAGTTCGTCTGGGATGAATTCCAGAACGGCAGTTCGGCATCACTGGGGAGAATTATGGTGGCTGTGATGACTATCGGCTTTATCGGTCTGTTGCTCGATCGGGGCATGTTATATCTGCAGAAATGGCTGTCGTGGGACAAAACACAGGATCTACGTTAAGGGGGAGAAAGTCATGACCAAAATAATGGTGGAGCTCAGTCAGCTGGGGATGCGTTTCCCGACCCCAAAAGGTGATTTTGTGGCGTTGAAGAATGTTCATCTGCAAATCCGGCAGGGAGAATTCATTTCTCTGATCGGTCATTCCGGGTGTGGAAAATCTACTGTTCTCAATCTGGTAGCCGGGCTGCATTTGCCAACCGATGGCGGAGTGATAGTTTCCGGCCGGGAAGTTGCCGGACCGGGGCCGGAACGGGCTGTAGTGTTTCAGAATCATTCGCTGCTGCCGTGGCTGACGGTATATCAGAATGTTGAATTGGCCGTGAAGCAGGTCGCGAAAGGGCAGACGAAGCAGTGGATCAAAACACAGACTAATCACTACCTGGAACTGGTCCAGATGAATCATGCGGCCGGGAAACGCCCGGATGAAATTTCCGGTGGGATGAAACAACGGGTCGGAATTGCCCGGGCTCTGGCTCTGCAACCCAAAGTGCTGCTAATGGATGAACCGTTTGGTGCGCTGGATGCTTTGACCCGGGCGCATTTACAGGATTCGCTCATGCAGATTCAGGCTGAGCTGAACAATACGGTAATTATGATTACCCATGATGTTGATGAGGCTGTGCTGCTTTCTGACCGGATTGTCATGATGACTAACGGACCGGCGGCAACCATTGGTGAAGTGCTGGATATTGAACTGTCCCGTCCCAGAGATCGGGTCGCACTGGCTGATGACCCGGTTTATCAGCGTTACCGTCAGGCTGTGTTGCGTTTTCTGTATGAGAAACAGTCAAAACGTCACCTGAGTCCGCGCACAGAGACACGGCCAGAGCAGACAATGATGAAGCAAACTGCCTGAATGCCGGAAAACAGTTGAACAGAGGAAGTGAAATCATGATGGAACATGTGGTGATTGTGGGAAATGGGATGGTTGGTCATCATCTGGTTGCACAGTTGGTAGAAAAACAGGCACATCTGACCAAGAAGATAACCGTGATTGGTGCGGAGCGATCGATTGCCTACGACCGGGTACATTTGTCGGCTCTGTTTGAGGGGAAATCGGATGAAGACCTGTTACTCAGTAGTGAGGCATGGTATCAGCGTTATGGTATTGAACTGCTGCTGGGGAACGGTGTTTGTGATATCCGTCGCGAGCAGAAACAGCTTACTCTTGCCAATGGGACAGTGGTCAGTTATGACAAACTCGTGCTGGCGACCGGTTCTTATCCGTTTGTGCCTCCTGTTCCCGGTCATGAACGGGACAATATTTTCGTTTACCGCACATTAGATGATTTGGCTGCAATCCGTACGGCTTGTGCTACGGCAAAAACCGGTGCAGTGATCGGTGGTGGACTACTGGGGCTGGAAGCTGCTAATGCTTTGCGTTTGCTGGGTATTGATACCCATGTGGTCGAATTCGCTCCCCGTCTGATGCCGGTACAGCTTGATGGCGGTGCCAGCCATGTGTTACAGGAAAAACTGGAAGGGATGGGGTTGACCATTCATACCGCGACAGCAACGGAGAAGATAATTGATGGAGAAACAGCAAAGCACCGGATGGTGTTTAAAGATGCAGAGCCGCTGGAAGTCGACGTGATTCTTTTTTCTGCCGGGATCCGCCCACAGGATATGCTGGCACGTCAGGCCGGGCTGGAAGTCGGAGAGCGGGGCGGTATTGTGGTGAATGATCAGTGCCGGACTAGTGATGAAGCGATTTACGCGATTGGTGAGTGTGCCCTGTGGCAGCAACGAATTTTTGGTCTGGTGGCTCCCGGCTATGCGATGGCCCGAACCGTCGCAGGACAACTGACCGGAGCAGAAGAGACGTTTCAGGGAGCGGACATGAGTACCAAACTGAAATTGCTCGGGGTCGATGTTGCTTCTATCGGTGATGCTCAGATGCAAACCGAAGGCGCACAGGAAATGGTGTTGCAGGATACTGTCAGCGGTATCTATAAAAAAATTGTGGTCGATAAAACCGGCACACAATTGCTGGGGGCGATTCTGGTTGGTGATAACAGTGATTACGATGCCTTATTACAGTGTTATCTGAATCAGGTCACACTCCCGGACCATCCGGCTCATTTGCTCATGGACGCTTCCATGCTGCGTGGTGATGTTGCCGATGATACGGTGATCTGCTCTTGTCACCGTGTAACGAAAGGTGATTTGGTTGCTGCAATTCATGCCGGAGCACATCAGCTGGATGAACTGAAGGCCGAGACCAAAGCCGGAACCGGCTGTGGTGGTTGTTCCGGCATGGTCAAATCGGTGCTGGATCATGAACTGGTCGCGATGGGGATGGAGGTGAACAATCACATTTGTGAGCATTTTGCCCATAGTCGTCAGGAGTTGTTCCATCTCTGTCAGGTTGAAGAAATTAAAGACTTTGACACATTAATTTCCGCACACGGTCAGGGGCTGGGTTGCGATATCTGTAAACCAACCGCAGCCTCAATTTTCGCTTCGCTGTGGAACGAGCATGTGATGGAAGCACCGCTGAGTCGTTTGCAGGATACCAATGATGCCTTTATGGCTAATATACAGAAAGATGGTTCGTACTCCGTGGTGCCCCGGATTCCGGGCGGTGAAATTACACCGGAGAAACTGATCGTGTTGGGGCAGGTGGCACAGAAATATGATCTGTACACCAAAATTACTGGCGGGCAGCGCATCGATTTATTTGGCGCACAGATGGAACAGTTACCGGCGATCTGGCAAGCGCTGATCGATGCCGGATTTGAAACCGGCCATGCTTATGGAAAATCGGTCCGGACGGTGAAGTCCTGTGTCGGCTCAACCTGGTGTCGCTATGGTGTAGATGATTCGGTTGGCTTAGCTATTGAACTGGAGAACCGTTATAAAGGACTACGTTCACCGCATAAACTCAAATTTGCCGTCTCCGATTGTACCCGGGAGTGTGCTGAAGCGCAGAGTAAGGATATCGGCGTAATCGCCACTGAAAATGGCTGGAATCTTTACGTCTGTGGTAACGGTGGAATGAAACCACGTCATGCGGATCTGTTTGCGGCAGATCTCTCCCGGGAAGCTCTGGTCACACTGATTGATCGGGTACTCATGTTCTATATTCGCACAGCAGACAGACTACAGCGTACTTCGGTATGGATGGATAATCTGGAAGGTGGCATCGATTATCTGCGGGAAGTGGTTATCGAAGATTCCCTGGGATTGTGCCGCGAGCTGGAAACTCAGATGCAGCATGTTGTGGATACATATCAGTGTGAATGGAAAAGCACACTGGCATCGGAAGAAAAACTGCGGAAGTTCAGCCCCTTTATTTATTATGAGTCTGATCATCACGGGCAGGGCAGTCATCAACAAGGGAATAATGGACAAGGCAGTATGGCACTATCGTATCAGCGAATCCGGGAGCAGCGGATTCCGGTCAGAGAGGAGCCTTGAAAATGAGACAGGTTATTTGTCGTTTGGATGATTTGATTCCATATCAGGGAACCGCAGTATTTATTGCCGGGGAACAAATAGCGCTGTTTTATGTGCCTGAAAGTGAAGCCAGACTTTTTGCCATACAAAACTGGGATCCGATTGGTAAAACCTATGTACTGAGCCGGGGAATTGTCGGTGATATTCAGGGCCAGCTTTGTGTCGCGTCTCCACTGTATAAAGAGCATTACAACCTGCAGACCGGTCACTGTCTTGAACATCAGGAAGTGGTGCTGAAAGTGTGGCAGGTGACGCTTGAAAATGGCGAGGTTAATTTGCACCTGAAGCAGGAAGCCGCTGCCTAGCAGTAAAACAGGCTCTTAACAACTCAAATCGTGGGATACTTTCTGAGATGTATGAGCCTGTGTTTCAATAATAGAATCAGCAGTTGATAAACATCATTTCCGAATCGTATACGGAGAAGATAAAGGATTAGAATCCGATTGATGTATTACCACTATTTTATCAAATCATTACTTTGGGCAATCAGCAGAACTTAGTGCTAACCAATTGATTGACCAATGGTAGTTATTTGCAATGGCCGGAGTAATAGTATTACCACCTGAGAATCTTACATAAACCCGAAAACCGGTTTCAGTTGCAGAATAGATAGAAGTGACACCTGTGGTTCCCCAGTGGCTGCTGTTACCATTCATTGAGGTCATATAGGTTGGCATTGAATTGAGTTCACATGCAGAAGTGTCGATATCAACATAGATACCGGTATTGTTTGCATATGGCTGCCAACTTGTATCTCCGGGAGTTGTCTGACCTGAGCAGACAATATTGGGGGTTCTGCATACAGTATCTGCTTTGGCCGGAGAGATCATTCCTGCAGCAATACCAACCAAACTGAATGTAAGAATCGTTTTTAATTTCACAATTTTTCTCCATGTACTCTGTTTATCATTGATCATTCAGCACCGAGCACGAAATGCATAATGATTCATATGGTGCGTAGAGTATAAATGATCGATTTTAATCACAATGGATAATTAAAAGAATGCTCGCGCTAAATGAGTAAGTTGTGATCTGGTTTAAGTTATTACGTGTCATCATTTCGTTGGCAAAATAGATTATTCACTTTTATAGGATGATGTGTTTTAAATAAGGATATATCTTTGTAATAAATAAATTAACTTGTGACGTTTGAACTGGAAATATTACGAATAAATATCAATTTTGTTTCAGTTTTATTTCAAATTATTTGACTGATCTATTATTAGTGAGCATGTGAAGTCTGGCCCAAAAAAAAGCTTATTGTGTGTTTACATATTCGAGTTCATTTGGTTAACATTTATCCAGATCATTTAACGCACTAGTCACAAAAGAAATGAAATTAAATGACCATTATCTATTGATTTACAACGAATCAGGCACGTAAATCACGTCAAGTGAGGTACCGAATATGAATTTGAATTTTTCAGAAGAAGTGATGTATACACTTCCGTTTTACCTTGGGCCGCTCTTTATTTTATCAATTCTGAGTTATCTGAAAAAACATAAAAATTATCGTTTTAATGACACATTGACAAATGCGTCAATTGCATTGGGTAATTTGGGATTTTCATTTATTATATTACTTGGTGTTGTCGCGGTTTATTCTTATGCTTATAAGGAATTTAGAATATTTGAGTTAGATCAGTCTAATCCGCTGACTTATATTTTAGCCTTCTTTGCCTACGACTTTTGTTACTACTGGAATCACCGGATTCACCACATGATCGGATTGTTCTGGACTGATCATCTCGTTCATCATACCGCAGAGAATTTCAACTTTGGTGTATCGATCCGAATCAGTTATTTTACCGAACTGACGATGTGGATGAGTTTTATTGTGATGGCGTTTCTGGGGATATCGTTAGAGGTATTTCTTGTTGCCAGTTATATCCAGGTGCTCTGGGCATTTTGTATTCATACTCAATATGTGAAGAAAACACCACTGCTGGATAAATTTTTCAATACACCTTCATTGCATCGTGTTCATCATGCAAGAAATGGGAAATATATCGATAAGAATTTTGGCGGAATTCTGGTCATCTGGGATCAATTATTCGGGACTTATCAGCGTGAGCTGGAGGAGGAGCCTGCGGTTTATGGTGTGCGGGAATCTTATCCAAGTTTCAGTCCTTTGGTCATTAATAGTTATTTTCTCAAGACCATCTGGAAAAAAATTCAGCTTTCCCGGTCACCCTGGGAAATATTCTGTTCGGTGTTTGCTTCGCCTGGATGGCTGCCGAAAGGCGTTGAAAAAAAGAATTTTTACAGTGATATTGCCAGAATTCCATGCTCACAGTTTAAACCACGTGATCCCTACATTTCCTTAAGAACAAAATGGACAGCAATAGTGCGTTTTTCTGTGACGCTGGTTTTGTTTTGCTATCTGATGAGTTATTTCGGTGATTTTCCGGTATTACCCGTTACGGCACTGTCGCTATTATTTCTCTGGCTCAGTCACTATAACGGTATTGTACTTGATGGAAGAAATGTCGGCTGGAGTGCGGAAATTATTTCACAAGCTCTCGCCGGGATATTTTTGTATTGGACGATTGTTACCGAACAGAATCATTTTCTGGCTATTAGTTCTGTAAGTTTGATGGTTATCTCATTGCTGAATTATCTGGTTTACCGACAAAATGGTGAGCTGAAAAACCGATTATCGCCTCAAAGTGAAACACTATAGGTCGTTTCTTATATAGAAGGAAAAATAATGGAACATATAAAACAAAAGCCAAAATCCGGTGGTGTCAACCGGGAATATGGCAGTGCTGTTGCTCAACGTCTTACTTTTGTTGGCTTGCATTTTCTGTTAGTCGTTTTGTGCGCCTGGCTGGCCTTTAATGATGGTTTTACGACGCTTGGTCAGCTTATCGGACAGCAATGGACACTGACAGGAGATATCAGAGTACAGCTTCTTTTTGGTTGTGTTGTTTTATATTGGATCCGACATACGATTACCGTTTTGTACCTTTTACAGCGTATGGTCGACTGGAGCGAGGTGTTTGGCCTGATCTGTTTTATTGCATTTTTTGAAATCGGATTACTGGTTGTCGGAGGTGGTGCATTCCGTGAAAGCATTATTCCGCTTAGTTCTCAGGATGCTTTTGCTGCATTGCTGCTGGTACTGGGCTCGTTCCTGAATACTTACTCCGAGCTCCAGCGTAAATGGTGGAAAAAAGACCCGAACAACAAAGGGAAAATCTATACGGAAGGTCTGTTTAGTTACTCTATGCATATCAATTATTTTGGGGATGTTGTGCTGTTCTCCGGCTGGAGTTTACTGACCTGTAACTATTGGACATTATTGTTGCCGCTGGCAATGGGATATTCTTTCGTGGCGATGCACATTCCGGCGCTCGATAGCTATCTGGCCGATCGTTATGGTGATGCCTTTAGCCAATATGCAGCAAAAACCAAAAAGCTGGTGCCGTTTATTTACTGAATGATTTTAACGATTCTGTTAACAGATGACCGGATTCCACAAATGTGTGGAATCCGGTGACAGTATTACAGAATATAGCCGATGCGTTTGTGTGCCTGTATCAGGGCATAAGATAAGCCCAGTGACAGCAAAACACACGCAATAGCAAGTGGTGTATTTTCCCAGTGGCGTAGTTTGAGTAGCAGACTTAAACAGAACGGATGAATTAAATAGACCGCAGTCGAAAGATGAGCCAGATTCTTGCTGGTTGTTGTCAGCCCTGAACGGACAACCAGTAAAAACAGGGCCGGGCAAATCCATATTAAAGAAAGATAGTTATCAAATACACCGGTGCGGTAAGGTTGATTCAGGTTATACCAGCTTTCTCCGAGCAAGAGTCCGATACCGGTCAGAGAGAATACGATCAGTAATCCGGTTGAAGTTTCTGAAAATAGTCTGTGTTTACGAATCAGGAAACCAATATAGAAAAACGGGAAACCCAGCAACAGAAAATTCCGATGGGTGAAACCGATGTTAAATAGTTCGTCGGCAAATGTAGAAGACACCAGATGGTAATTGCCAATGTATTGAATCATCACACCCAGAACAAAACAGAGTAAGGCCAGTTGTATACCTGCACGTGTCCGGTCTCTGAAAACATAGGTCATGAGCCCCGCACCGAACATACCAACCAGATACCACAGATGATGATAGCCGACGATAATTGTTTCTACGATTGTCATGATTCCGACGAGATTCATTGTGACAGGTTTTAACCAGAAATAAGCATAGAATACTGTCCAGACAAGATAGAGTAATATCACTCTTTTTACCCATTGGGTTAACTTCTCTGATGTGGATATTGATGTGAAGTAATAGCCGTTAATGATAAAGAATATTGGGACGGCAATTCTGAAAATACCGGCAGAGATTAAATAGTATCCTTCTGTTGTCAGCTCACTGAGAAAATTACTGTGAATACCGATAACCATAAAAGCCAGTATAATTTTGAAAAGATCTAAGGTTAAATTTCTGCTGTTCATAAGTCTGATTAAACATATGGTGTTTCAGGCTAATGTACCATTTTGCAGCGATGATATGGTTTTCATTGTGTCATTTCTCTGAAATAAGACATGTGGTGTTAAATATTCTCCAGCAAGCTAACACTTTGAATGCTAAGTATTCACATGATATTCGATAGATTATTCGTTTGGTGAATATTTTATTTCTTAACTTCAGCATATACTATGCTATTAAAGTCATTTGAGTATTAAGATAACGATAAACAACCGGAGTAATGTCATGGGAATGGTTACGGTCGAGCGTCAGAAATATCTGCAAAAAATAACCCAGCGGTTAGTCATATTTACGTCGGTCATTTTGGTTGTCGTTGCCTTGGTATTTTATAACGTTGTTGGCACAACTTCCTGTAAAACGATGAATGACTGTAGTGAACACTCTTATTTGGTACTTCTGGTTTTTGTTGCCGGGTTACTGGGTGGATTTGTAAGTATTCAGCAACGATTGCCTTCAATTGAACTGGATGAATTAAAAGTTTTATCGGATTCGTGGATATCCATTACGCTCATTCCGATCAATGGCGGAATATTTGCTTTGGTATTAATGCTGATGTTTGCCGGAAACATTGTTCAGGGAGGGTTATTCCCGACTTATCCGGATACATTCAATATCAGTAACACTCAGTCTTTTTATACCTGGTTAAGTCAGGCGTATCCTGTGAATGGTGTCGATGTGGCTAAACTGCTGTTCTGGTCATTTGTTGCTGGTTTCAGTGAGCGTCTTGTGCCGCAGATTATCAGAAAAACATCGAGTGAATTGCTTGATGACGGTCATGATGAAGATGCTAATGGACAGGAACCACATAAGCCAGACAACAAACCCGATCCGAAAGGAAAAAAGGGCGATCATCACAAGGATTCCTGATTAATATTAGATGTGAACTGATATGGTTTTACTTTTCATGTGACTCTTCTTTGTGTACGAAATCAGCCAGCATCTCAGCAAACTGGGCTGATATTTTACGGTAACCGGCTTTATCACCCAGTAACAGAAAATGAAAACTGAAACCACAGAAGTACATATCTAAAATTCGGGTGATGTGGTTGCGTTGTTCTGCGGTCAGATCCGGCCGGAAAAAGTGGGAAATATTATGACTCCAGTGCTCGAACATGCTGTCTAGCATCAACTGAAGGCGTTTCCGGTATTCGGGTTTGTGGTGACTCTGACTCAGAAAATAAAAAAGCGTGGTTACGCTCTCCGGAGCGTTTTCCAACAGTTGCATGGTGTATTCGCTGGTGGCGTGAATAAATGCCTGTAGTGTCGTGAAATTACCGGGAGCCAGATCTTCGTCGAGGCGTTGAACCAATTGGTCCAGCATATATAAATACAGGTCTTCGATCTGAGGGAAATGATGGAAGAAACCCCCTTTACTGACACCTGCCTGATTGATGACTTTCAGAGATGAAAGTGCATGAATACCTTCGTTCCGGACGATTTGGTGAGCGGCTGCCAGTATTTTTTGTTTGGTCTGTTCTGCCTGCTTTTTTCTGGTTGTCGTCATGATTGCACTCATCAAAATAAAAACTAAAAGTAATGACGCAGTTGGAGATAAACCATCCACGCCGGAGTGACATAAATGTCAGTCTCCTGACTGAAACGTACACCTCCGTACTCGGTATTCTCCGGACCGACGGGAAACTGGAAGCCACTCAGTAGCGTTGAGTTATCACTGAGTGACCAGTTTATTTCTGCCGTACCGAAAGCGCTCAGATCATCAAGATTAACGATCAAACTGGAAGAAAGATTGAGTAATGGCGTCCATTCGAACGTCATTCCACTGGCAAGATAATTGCGGTTAAGGTTGAAAACCTGTCCGCGGTCCAGTCGCCTGAGCAAATCGCCGGGCAGTGTATCATACGTTGCTTCAGTATGGGTGCCGTAGCCATTATGGTAATATTCACTAAATACCGTGGCATTGTGTTCCAGTAACATCAGGGCATAGTCGATATTGGCAAGAGCCGAGACTTTAATATCACCGTCATCGTTTCGTGTCGAAACCACTTCCGTATTCCAGCTTGCTCCGCCGAGTGCTCCGCTGAGTCCCAGACCGAACATCTGGCTTTCATAATCGTGAGCCAGCAGCCAACTGGTATTGAGTTCACCGAAGGTCTGGCGGTAGTAGAGTGCCGCGGTACTGGCCGTCCATTGCAAATGATGATTCGATGCTGCTCTGCGGGGAGCTAAGGCGAACTGTAGATCGGAACCATCTTCATAAAGCCACTGCATATAAGTCATATCTGCACCGGGCTTGTACTCGGTATCCACTGTGTCCGGGGCAAACGGTGCGACTAAGTCCATGACCTGAAACATTTTACCTGTGCCCCAGGTCAGGGTTTGACGTCCGACACGTACGACGTAATCCGGCGTAGAATAGCCGATAGCCAGCCGATCGAGCCGGTGTGTAATATTGTTGTCCTGACCATCGTGAATCGTGTGTGACAGATCGGTCAGACTAACGGGTGACGACTGTTCAAAATAAGGAGACAGCTTCTGTGTATAGCTGACATTGTCACCATGATCAGCAGTTAACTGGTAATGAACCTGAATATCCCAGTTGTCGAAACGGGGTTCCCAGGTAAGTCTCAGATCTCCCAGAAAATCCTGACGGTACTGCTCATCAAGTTGGGCATCAAGGCTCTGATCGTCCGCCATGTTTTCTTGCCCGGTGAGCTGAATGCGGCCGTGTATTTCTTCGGCAGAAAGTATCGGTGTATGACTCAGCAGAATAAAAAACAGCGCTGTTTTCAGGTCAACCGACAGCTTGTGCATGATCCACCTGATATTCATCTCCGGTAATCTGGCCGTCAGTCATCTGAATCTGACGTCGGCTGTGTGCGACCAGACGCGCATCGTGCGTACTGATCAGGAATGTGGTTCCCGATTCTTCATTTAATCTGGCCATCAGTGTTATTAGTGATTCTGCCGTTTTTGAATCGAGATTTGCCGTTGGTTCATCAGCCAGGACAATCGCTGGCCGGGAAACCAGAGCCCGGGCGACGGCAACACGTTGTTGCTGTCCACCGGATAAATAAGACGGACGACGCTTTTCCATGCCTTCCAGTCCGACTTCCTTCAGTGCCTGATAAACCCGTTCATGACGTTCTGCCGCTGGAATGCCTAATAGTTGCAGAATGAACTCGACATTTTCCGCTGCGGTAAATACCGGAATCAGATTATATGCCTGAAAAATAAAGCCGATTTTATGCAGACGGATATCAGTCAACTGGGCTTTGCTGAGATCATTCAAAGGCTGGCTGTCGATCGTGACATAACCTGATGTCAGCGAATCCAGCCCACCGATCATATTGAGTAAGGTCGTCTTTCCTGAACCGGAAGGACCGGAAAGGGTGGCAAAGTCTCCGCTCATGATATCCAAATCAACACCATTGAGGGCGGCAACTTCCACATTCCCGACCTGATAGGTTTTGGTCACAGAGCGACAGGAAACGATGGGTGTTCTCGGGGGATTAAACATGATGCATTGCCTCCACTGGATTTGAATGGGATGCCCGATAGGCGGGCCATAGTGCGACAATAACCCCGAGTATCCAGACGATAACGGATAGCGTCAACAACTGATCCGGGGCGAGTTGGGGATAAAGAACGTGACCGGAACCAAGATATTCTGCACCCTGAGCGAGGAAGCTGAGATTGATTCCGTCATGGAGTGCGAGAATCGTTGCTGTTGCCGCGCCCATGCCTGCCAGAACACCGCATCCGATTAACAGGGCGGATTCCAGCAGAACCTGAGTCAGAATCTGGCGCGGGCGCATACCGAGTGCCAGCAGCAAGCCAAATTCACGAACCCGTTCAAAGACAGCCATCAACTGAGTATTAGTGACACCAATGGCCATAAAGGCGCACATAACCAACAGCCAGATGTAGACCATGCCCTGCATGAGAACATCAATTGCAGAAGTCATCGGCGACAGGATTCTCCAGGAAGCCACGTCTAGTGATGGTGCAGCCTGGCGTAGCCGGTGAATCGTGGTGTCCAGTAGTTGCTCATGAGCGATGGTAAAACTGATTTCAGAAATATCTTCTCCGATATCAAGCATGTGCCGGGCAGTATTCAGGCCGACAAAGGTGTAATTATCCTGAACTTCCTGATTCCCGGCAAACAAGCCGATGACCTGAAAGGCCTGCTCGGCCATATGGCCGTCCCGGGTCTGTGCCATAACGACGACCCGTTTACCCAGCCGGGTTTTGAGTCTTTTGGCCAGATGAGCACCGAGAACAATTCCCCGGTCATCCGGAGACGTCAGATACTGTCCTGCGCTGATTTGATGTGAAATCGTTGAGATATGCTGTTCCCGTTCGGGGACGATTCCTACCAGAATCAGCGGCAACGTTTTATACTCGCTCTGAATCACGGCCGGAACACGGACACGGGATGCCCAGCCAGAAATAGCAGGGTCATTGAGTGCTTGTGTCAGACTTTTATCCGGTTCAGGCATACGATAGGAAACGGTTGGATTATTCAGGTAACCCTTGGCATGAATCTGCCCACTGCCGGTCAGCAGATTCAGGTTGGCATCCCGGCTGGAACGCGCCCAGGCATCCATGGCTGCTCCAAGTACCAGCACTGAATAAAGCGCCACTGCAACAACAACGAAAGTGACCAGCGTCCGGTTCGGATTACGCCATAGGTTACGCCAGGCTAATGAAAAGAGAACAGGTAAGTTTTTCATTGTCCCTCCTTCATCGCACTAACGGCATCAAGCCGGCTCATGCGTAATACCGGAATACATCCGCCAATGGCGACAGAAATGAGAATGGCGGCCGGGCCGGTCAGGGCACTGGCCCAACTGAGTGCCGGATAGAATTGATCCGGTAAGCCCCACTGGGCAAATACGCCTTCCATTCCGCTGACCATGAGACCCTGCTGCCCATACCAGAGTGAGAAAACACTGCCGATGATGAGCCCGGCAAGATTTCCAATCAGTGACATGAAAATCAGCTCAAGCCATAGCATACGGGCGACATACTGATGTTGCATGCCGATGGCGATCAGCATTCCGAACTCTCGTTTACGCTCATGAACGGACATCAGCAACGTATTGAGAATGATAAATACCACGACGATGACCAGTGTTGCATACAGAATCATCGAGGTAGATAAATCAAGCTGAATTGCCTGTTTGAGCGCGGGTTGCAGAGATTGCCAGTTCCGGACCACAATATCGGTTGCATCCGTGTGCGATAATATCTGAGGCAGTGCATTTTCAACGGCCTGAAGGTCGTCACCGGACAGGACAATCGTGTTTGCCATGCCGGTCATGGCAAAGCTTTCCTGAAAGCGTGTCAGTGGGATTTCGGCCAACTGACGATCCAGTTCAGGAATACCACTGCGGAAAATGCCAACGAGCGTCAGATTGTCGGCAGCAACCGTTCCGTCTCTGGCTGAACCAATGAGTGTGACATTGTCACCGATCCCTACTTTCAGGTTCAGTGCCAGCGCTTCTCCCATGATGACCGCATTATCGTCACCGGTCTGGAGAAAACGCCCCTGTCGGATTGTTGCAGCCAGCGTTGTTGTTGCATTCTCCCGCTCCGGATCAATTCCCAGAATCGCAGCGCCATAGCCCTGATCACCATGGGCCAGAATTGAATAGGACGATGCTCTGGGGCTGGCAGCGGTAATCCCGGGAACAGATAAAGCCTGATCTGCCAGTGTGTATGGTTGATGAATTACTTTACGAATATCCGGATCATCTTCATACCCTGCCGGTTGGATCTGGGCCAGTCCATCGAATATTTTCAGGGTATTGGTTTTCATCGTATCGTAAATGCCGAGTTGCAGAGAAAGCATAAATACCAGTAGGGTTGCAGCAAAGGCGATACTGATCAGGCTGAGTGTTGTTCGTAGCGGTCTGCGCCACAGATTCCGCCACGCCAGACTAATGAGCATGGCTATCTCTCCCTTGGATTCTGTAGATTCGAGCGGGTAAATATGTAGCCGGGAATCTCCATATTGAACTGAGCTTCGGTCGTTTTTATGCGTGTCCAGTGGTCCGGTTTATCTTTCGGATACATGACCGTGACTGTAGGATAAGGTCTGTCACCTACCTGAGAAACAAGCTCGGTTCTCATTTCCCGGACTGGCTGCATGTCCTGATCGAAGTAAGTTTCACCCATCAGAATACCGTCTTCCCGGATTTTTACTTCAAGTTTTCCCCATACGACTGGTGCTCCGGGTTTCGGTTGTGCCTCGATTTTGTATATCCGGTGCTGCCCCTGTGTTTCTGCCGACAATGTTTTGTGCGTATATTGGGTCAGAATATCATCTGCTTTCGCCAAATCGTTGTATGAAAAGTCAGAACCCATCCAGGACTGGCTCAGCATGGAAGCCGGTAGCTTGATAATCTGATTAAGTTTTGGGTTATAGATAAATGTTTTCTTGTCCAGTTTGAGTGTAGCGTTTCCGGCATCTTTTACCGGTGCAGTGAAGCGGGCGAGTGTTTTTTCATTGCCGACCGTCCATGTTTTCATTGTCAGACTTCTTTCCCAGTCCGGGCGGTGTACAGTCATCTGGATGACGGTCTCTGATGATTTCCCCCGCCAGTTATCAAACGACGCATGCAGCAGAGCGGTTGGATCAATTTCTGCTGCCAGTGTATAAAAACTGCTCATGCTGCTAAGCAATATCAGACAGGAGCAGAAAGTTTTACCCGGGTTGAATTTTCTTATGCTGTCATTCATAAGGGCCACCTGACGGAATATTCTGAGATACTATGGCATTTATAGAACAGACCGTCCGGTCGGTCAAAATATCTTGATAGAAATATGATCAACCTGTCAATAACAGGACCAACTGATATATTTTTATAGTCTGGTGAATAGATAAATCGACGGATCTTGCATACATTGAATAACACGGAGTGTGAATTGAGGTGCAATATGTCCAGATTATTCATCATTGCAATTATTACTGTCTTTGTTACGGCCTGCGCTGGTCCTTTCCGGGCACATCCAAAAACCGGAGCACGTTATGCTGAACCGGAGTATGTTCAGTATCAGATGAATGATATGCGCTACCTGCGAGGCTATAAGCACTGATTGTGAGAGCTGACTTTGTGCAGGTTGAGGCTTCTTTGTTAAGCTGCTGAAAATATTAAATAGGTGGCTTATTATGATGAAACCACAACAGATTGGCGAAGCCTACAATCAGATTACTCATCTGTGGCAGAGTGAAGCGTTCGATGTTAAGAATGGTATTGTACCGCATGAGAGAGCCATTGCCTTTGTGAAAACCAGAGGCAAAGCTCTGGATGTCGGTTGTGGCTGTACCGGACGTTTTATTGATCTGTTGCTTCAGCAAGGCTTTCAGCCTGAAGGTGTTGATATCTCGGAAGAAATGATCAGACTGGCCCGGGAAAAACATCCGGAAATTGTTTTTCACCATCAGGATATCTGCGAATGGGGATTACCGGATACTTATGACCTGATTACAGCCTGGGACAGTATCTGGCATATTCCGTTAGAACAGCAGGAGAATGTGCTGACTAAACTGGCATCTGCCCTCAATCCTAATGGTGTACTGATATTCTCCTGCGGTGGTGTCGATGAACCGGGTGCTCATGAAGATGATTTTATGGGGCCGACGGTTTCCTATTCATCGCTGGGTATCAACGGATTTCTGCGTTTGCTGATGGCACACGGATGTGTGTGCCGGCATCTGGAATATGATCAGTATCCGCAGTTACATACTTATCTGATCGTACAGAAGTCAGGGTAATTTGTGATCTGAACAGACGACGGATGCTCAGGCTTTACTTAGTTCCTTATCGTTTTCCGTTTTCGCTTTCAGCAGATAATAAATGTTTGCGCCCGTGATAAACATGTTTGCGAGTATGACTGGCCATGAGTCGATGATCAGGCCGTATGCAACAAACAACAGACAGCCGATACAATTGACGATGCGTAGTTTGATGATGTCTTTCATTGTGAATGAAAGGGCAACCATCAGTGATGCTGCGTAACCGATAATTTCTACTGTGTTGGCATTCATTTTGTGATCTCTCTCCGATAATTCCGCGGGCACTATAACAGCAGAAAATTCCGGATCAAACCCTTAGAACAGAATTTGGGAAGGTGAACGATAACGCAATCGTTTGACCTTCCAAAATAAATATTTGTGCTTGTCCTGATATTTATGAAATTATATTCAAATGACCTTAAGATACAGTTTCAGTGAGAATTACCGGGTATAGAAACTGTGTTAGAGATCATTATTCATATGTACATGGAATAAGTATTCAGCCAAATAAGGAAAATGATTGATGAGCCATACGACGATTACCGGTCAGTGCTGTTGTGGTGCTGTGCGCTTTACAGTGAAGGATAGTTTTAGTCGCTTTTTTTTCTGCCATTGTGAGCAGTGTCGGAGGATGACCGGTTCTGCCCACGCATCAAACCTGTTTACTGAGCCGGAAAATATTACCTGGACTCAGGGTGTTGAACAGACAACCCGCTATGAGCATCCGGAACGTTCTTTTACTCAGGTATTCTGTTCGACCTGTGGTTCCGGTTTACCCTACGTGAATTCCAGCGGTAAGTATTTGATTGTTCCTGCGGGTAGTCTGGATAGCGAACCGTCAAAAGCAGTTGATGCCCGGATTTTTTGTCAGGAACAGACCTCATGGCACAAAGAGGGACTCTCCGCTAAAATCTTTGACGGATTTCCGGAATAATTACCGGAGCTATTATTCAACTAATTGAAAAACAGGTTCTGCTGAGAAAACTGATGATCAATATTACGGTTTTACCGATGGTGAAAAAATACTGGTCAGTGATAACACTGCTGATACTTATCAGTATTACGGTGTTGTCATTGTGGCCACTTGCGACATTACCGGAAGTTCCCGGAACAGATAAGATGCATCACTTGATTGCTTATGCGGCGTTGATGTTTCCGGTTGCGTTCAGACAGCCGCGGGGATGGATGCTGATCGGTATATTTTTTCTTGCCTATAGTGGTGGGATTGAGCTGATTCAGCCTTATGTCAATCGTTATGGCGAGTGGCTGGATCTGGCTGCTAATGCTGGTGGATTAACGTGCGGCTGGCTAATCGCCATGTTGTTAAATTTTTTCCGTTCAGAGCCGTTGATGGCAAAAGACGAACATCTGTAAAAAGAGAATCAGCGCTAAAAGAAGGGGTGAAAAATCACCCCTTTCTCATTGTTATACCATCCTGACAAAGTATCTGATTATCTGAATGGTTATGGCGGAACAAACGTACAAGGGCATGGATGCCCTTGTCTAAGCGAACAGGGATGTCTTGAGCGGTTTGTGGAACCATATCCATTCAGGTCATATTCTTATTTTGGTTTAACTGCCGGTGACCCGCTATCTGACTACTTGACTATCATTCATTCTGCCAGTGAGAACAGCGCCGGTTGCTGTAATGCACTTTCAATCGCCTGAACTAACTGAGACAGATCATCAGCCGCGGAGATATAAGGTGGCATGATGTAAATTAATCTGCCAAAGGGGCGAATCCAGACGCCCTGACTGACAAAGTGTGCCTGAATCTGTTCCATTTTTACCGGGATGTGGGTTTCCACAACACCGATCGCACCGATCCAGCGAACTTCTTTAACCATCTCATACTGCTGAAGCTGTGGGAGATTCTTTGCAAAGAACGTTTCAATCTGTTGCACCTGAGTCTGCCATTCCCCATTTTCTATCAGGCTCAGGCTGGCTTCTGCAACGGCGCAGGCCAATGGATTACCCATGAACGTCGGACCGTGCATGAAGCAATGTGCTTCTCCGGCGCAGACCGTCTCTGCTACGTGTCGGGTGGTCAGGGTAGCTGACAGCGTCATATAACCACCGGTTAGTGCTTTACCGACACAGAGGATGTCCGGTTCGATACCGGCATGTTCACAGGCAAACAGTTTGCCTGTCCGGCCGAATCCGGTCGCGATTTCATCGGCAATGAGCAATATATTGTACTGATCACACAGTTTTCTGACTTCCTGCAAGTAACGGGGATGATAAATCCGCATTCCGCCAGCTCCCTGAACGATGGGTTCAAGAATCACTGCGGCAATTGTTTGGTGATGTTGCTCAATCTGGTGTTGAAAATCTTCAATATCCTGTGGATTCCATTCATCGTGAAAGCCTGTCTGCGGTGAATCGGCAAAAATATGTTCCGGAAGAAATCCCTTATACAATCGGTGCATCGAGTTTTCCGGATCGGTGACTGACATGGCTGCAAAGGTATCTCCGTGATAGCCATGACGCAGTGTCAGAAACCGGGGACGGGATTCACCACGGCTGTGCCAGTATTGCAGTGCCATCTTCAGAGCAACTTCGACGGCGACGGAACCGGAGTCGGCCAGAAATACATGCTGGAGTGATGAAGGAACCAGTTGCAGTAATTTCTTGCATAAATTCACGGCGGGTTGATGCGTGAGACCGCCAAACATCACATGAGACATCTGTTCCAACTGCTTCATTGCTGCCTGATTGAGCTGAGGATGATTGTAGCCATGAATCGCCGCCCACCAGGAGGACATTCCATCAATAAGAGTTTCACCACTTTCCAGATGAATCTGATTGCCGGAAGCATGACTGACCGGATAACAGGTGAGTGGTTCAAGGGTTGAAGTATAAGGATGCCAGACGTGATTACGGTCAAAATTTAAATCTATTTTGTTCATTTTATAATCAACTGTAAACCTTGGTAATTTTATTTTGTTGACAGTGTAGCGCTTCTGTTTAGACTAGCCAAGAAAAGTCTCCCCATACATAAGAATAAGGAATACACGTGGAAGTTCGTCATGATTGGACGGTTGCTGAGGTGCAGTCTTTGCTCGATAAGCCTTTTATGGATTTATTGTTTGAAGCCCAGCAAGTACATCGTCAACACCAGCCCCATAATTATGTTCAGGTCAGTACACTCCTTTCGATTAAAACCGGAGCATGTCCGGAAGATTGCAAATATTGCCCGCAAAGTGCGCATTACCGGACGGATGTTGATAAAGAACGTCTGATGGAAGTTGAGCGGGTACTGGATGCGGCACAAAAAGCCAAAGCATCAGGTTCTACACGTTTCTGTATGGGGGCGGCATGGAAAAATCCGAAAGCCCGGGATATGCCACTACTTAAAGAGATGATCTCCGGCGTGAAAGATATGGGGCTGGAGACCTGTATGACACTGGGGATGTTGACATCAGAACAGGCACAGGAACTGGCAAATGCGGGGTTAGATTACTATAACCACAATTTAGATACTTCTCCTGAATTCTACGGCAATATTATCACGACCCGAACTTATCAGGATCGTCTGGATACGCTGGCACATGTCCGGGATGCCGGGATGAAGATCTGCTCCGGCGGAATTATCGGTATGGGGGAAAGCTCCCATGATCGGGCCGGATTACTTGTTGAACTGGCAAACCTGCCGACTCAGCCGGAAAGTGTACCGATCAATATGCTGGTAAAAGTTAAAGGAACACCACTCGAAGAAGTCGAAGATGTGGAGCCTTTTGATTTTATTCGTTTAATCGCAGTTGCGCGGATTATGATGCCTCAGTCTGCCGTACGCTTATCCGCCGGACGTGAGAAAATGAATGAACAGATGCAGGCACTTTGCTTTATGGCCGGGGCGAATTCTATTTTCTACGGCTGCAAATTACTGACAACGCCGAATCCGGCAGAAGACAGTGATATGCAGCTTTTCCGTAAACTGGGTATCAATAGTCAGCAAGTTGTACAAAAGCCGGACGAAATTCAGGAAAACGAGTTACTTGATCGTGTTGTCGAGCGAGTTGCAGCTCGTCCCGGAAAAGATGACTTATTCTATGAAGCTAGCGTTTAAACAGCGTATTGCTACTGCGTTGGCCGAGCGGGAATCGCAGGGGCTGACACGGCGGATAGTGCCGTTACAGAGGGAAAACGGAACAATTTTTGTTCATGAAGGGCAGAAATATCTCAATTTTTCCAGTAACGATTACCTTGGCCTTGCAACAGATCCGGCTTTGGTTTCAGCCTGGCAGGAAGGTCTTAATCGTTATGGATGTGGTAGTGGCGCTTCGCCATTGGTCACTGGCTTTCATCAGGCCCATCAGACTCTCGAAGCTATGCTGTGTGAGTGGTTGGGATATGAGCGGGCGATTCTGTTTAATTCTGGGTTCAGTGCTAATCAGGCGGTGTTATTCACATTACTGCAACGGGGCGACCTGTTGTTACAGGACCGTTTGAATCACGCGTCACTGATGGAAGCCGGAGCTCTCTCAGCGGCAACGATGAAGCGTTTTCGTCATAATGATGTAGACCATTTATCCTTACTTGTGACATCAGAGCAAACTAATGTTGTCGTGACTGAAGGTGTGTTCAGCATGGATGGTGACTGTGCTCCTTTAGCCCAGATTAGTTCATGTGTTGAGGAACAGGCAGTCCTGATGGTTGATGATGCTCATGGGATCGGAGTGCGGGGAGAATATGGCGCGGGGAGTTGTGCTGCTGCCGGTATTCATCCGGATCTGCTGGTTGTGACTTTCGGTAAAGCCTTTGGGCTTTTTGGTGCAGCAGTACTGTGTGATCGGGAAACCGGAGATTATCTCACTCAGTATGCCCGGCATCATGTTTATTCAACCGCCATTCCTCCGGCACAGGCGTATGCATTGTCCCGGGCAATTGAGATGATTCAGACTCAGCAGTGGCGTCGGGATAAACTTCAGCAACTGCGGGATATATATCATATCTGCCTTTCTTGTGATGACCGTGCTTCTTTGTCACAGACGCCAATCCAGCCTTTGATTATTGGGAATACTGAGCGAACCTTACAGGTTGCTGCGGCGCTGCGTGAACGGGGAATCTGGGTGAGTGCCATTCGTCCGCCTACTGTACCGGAAGGGACAGCAAGATTAAGGGTGACATTAACCGCAGGCCATAGTGAAGCACAGGTTCGTCAATTGGCAACAACATTGCAGCAAGTGACGGAGGCGATCAGTGACGATTGATCTTGCGCCGGAGCGATTACCGTTCATTTCCCAGAGAAAAGCCCGCATCGCGGATGCATTTGGTAAAGCAGCTCATAGCTATGACCGTCATGCCGCTTTTCAGCGGGATGTCGGCCAACATCTTCTGACTTATTTACCATCGGATCTACGGGGTGCGGTGGTTTTAGATCTGGGTTGTGGCACAGGTTTTTTTTCTGAACAGATTCGTCGTCGGGGAGCACAGGTGATTTGTGCAGATTTGTCGCAAAACATGTTGGATAAAGCCAGACAGCGTTGTGGGAACTCCGGGGTCGAATATTGTCAGTGCGATGCGGAAGCTCTGCCACTGGCAGATGAGAGTGTTGACTTTGTTTTCTCCAGTCTGGCCCTGCAATGGTGTGAATTGCTATGGATCCCTCTTCAGGAAATCAAACGTGTCCTGAAGCCGGGCGGTGGTGGTTATTTCTCTACACTGGTTTCAGGTTCCCTGAATGAACTGAAACAGGCTTGGGCAGAAGTCGATTCAGCCCGGCATGTGAACAGCTTTATCTCCGGGAATGCGGTAAAAATTGCGTTAGCGCAAGCCGGATGTACACAGTATCGGATAGACTTACGCTCGTTCGGGCTTTGGTATGACTCAGCCATGCATCTAATGAAAGATTTAAAAGGCATTGGTGCAACACATATTGATGAGCGGGCTGATCGGGTGGTGAGCCGCCGGATGCTCACTCAGGTTGAAGCTGCATACCGAAAGTTTGCCAGCCGAGAAGGGCTGCTTCCTGCTACTTATCAGGTTTGTTTTGGGGTTATTCATCAATGATCGACGCATTATTTATTGCAGGTACAGATACGGATGTCGGTAAAACGGTCGCATCGAAAGCGATTTTACAGGCACTTGCTGCCAGGGATTTAAAAACGATAGGTTATAAACCCATTGCTGCGGGATGTGAGAAAACTGAATCTGGTTTTCGTAATTCCGATGCATTGCATTTAATTAAAGCTTCAACCTGTCAGAGCGATTATACAAATATTAATCCATATGCACTGGAATTGCCGACTTCACCACATATCGCGGCTAAATATGCCGATGTAACGATCGATTTTTCAGTACTGAGTGACAAACTGGCATTGCATAAAGCCAATACAGATATCGTCTTGATTGAAGGTGCTGGTGGCTGGCGTGTTCCGGTATCAGACAGTGCATGTTTGTCCGACTGGGTGAAACAGGAGCGGTTACCGGTTGTTCTGGTGGTCGGTATTCAACTGGGATGCCTGAATCATGCGATGCTGACTGCAGAAAGTATTCGGGCTGATGGTCTGGAAATTGTTGGATGGGTAGCGAATCGTATCAATCCGGGCACAGAACATTATGCTGATATTATTGAAACGCTGGAGCGGACGCTGAATGCACCGAAGCTGGGGGAAATTCCTTATGTTCCCAGTGCAAAACGTCAGGAGCTCGGTCGCTTTATCGATGTTGAGCCATTACTGAGTCAGGCACATATCGACTAGTTTGGATGAAAATAGCAATAAAAATGCCGGGAAATACCCGGCATTTTTATTAGCTCGTCATTTGATTAACCACCCCATCCACGGCTGGAAGATCCGAAGCTGCGGCTCGAAGAACTTCCCCAGCTTGATTTCGCCGATGCCGTCGAACCAAAGCCACCCCGGGAAATTGTCCGGGTCACAGTTGGTTTCGGTTTCATCTGGTCACGATGAACTTTAACCCTGCTGGTTTTATAACGTGTGTCACCATAGCGATTACCACTCGCACTGCTCCATTGGTGGTAATAGGGGCTGAAAGGGTAGTCGGAATAAAACATGGGCTGCGTATAGTATGGTCGTGGACCATCCAGCATTCTGGCGAACATAAATCCGGCCATTGCCGGCATGAACCAGTTACTGTGGCCCGGATCCGGGCGGCACATGTCCACACCGAACTCAGCAATACACTCGTTCAGAGAACCATATCGTGGTGCAGTCCGGGAGGCTTCTTCTACGGCGTTCTGGTAAGCAGCCTTACACTCGGAGGTATAGCTTGGATTATCGTTGATACAATCGTCGACAGTTTTATAAATTACAGCATCCTGGCCACTATCACCACAGCCGGACAGGGCAATACCTGCAATTACAACGGTAATTGGCGTATAGGTGACACAACGCCAGTCTTTCTTCATATGTGCCAGAACGACTTGTCTGCTTCTTTTCATCATTCGGCTCCTAGTAAGTCATACAGGCCGCATTTAACAGACCGACAGAGATAGACATCGCGGCCATAAGAGTCGCTGCCGGTACTTCTCCGGCTTCGATACGTTCTGCCAGTTTTGGCATAAAACCGAAACGGACTACCAGAAAAGCAATGATTTGAGCAAGTAGTGCAACTACACTCCAGACACAGAAATCGACCAGATTAACTGAATTGCTGGCGGCTCCGGCAAGAGCCAGAGAAAACCCGATCATGGCTCCGGATAACGCAATTCCGGCAGCGATATTCTGGTTGTCCTTAACCAGTTTCCACTCATCATAAGGCGTGATACGGACATAAATCAGTTTAAACAGAATCAGAAAGACCAGTGATATCACAAAATAGAGTGAGAAATTACCTAGTCCAAGGAGTGAATGACGTATGAGTTCCATAAATATTTCCTAATAGGGTAGTGAAATTATCCAATGATTTTGAAATCGGTCGGATTCAGTTCAAAGTAAGTGCTCAGCACCAGACAATGTTCAGCATGGTTCTGGGTGATGACTTCCTCTCCGGCAACCATCAGGCCTTCAAAATAACCGGACTCGGTTTCCCGCTCATAAACCATCACAAACTGATCAGTTTCCGTGACGGAACCATCTTTATGCCAGGTTTTTTCTGTCATCGCGACCGGTACAATATTGTCCCAGGCTTTGTGGAAGTGATGTTCTTCCAGTGACCAGTCGGTTTTTACAATGCCATTTTCAAGCAATTTCTGCCACTGAGTCTCTGTGTCGACTGGTGATGTATCATAGTAATAGAACATTTTGACTTCGCGGACATCCGAGTCCTGATCGCCTTCTTGCAGAACCTGAACATAGCCATCATCGTCAGTGTAAAAACGCAGAAGACGGGTCTGAGCATCAAGTTTGACTTCACCGACGGCCTGAATGAGTTGTGTTGAGGAGACGCCCTCGACAATCAGTTCAGGTTCGATGAGTTTGAGTTTGAGTGGCTCAAATTCAAACGCACCTCCCAGACGAAGACCGAGAACCTCTGGAGCGGCAGGAGTGGAACTTTGTGAATCAGTTTTTTTCTTCAGCCAGCTAAACATGGAATCACCTTTATCGTGCGGAATGATGATCTGCGATTCAAATCATCATCTGTTGTGCGAATCACTACATTTTGTACAGACTGTTATACAGACTACTACAACTGATGAATGCGTTTCTCAGCAATGTAGAAGAGTTTGTTACCACCGGTTATTGGTGTATTTAGTGCTGGATTGAGCTCAATTCCCTGTCCCCGGTCGACAGCAATTAAAATGGCTTCGTATTGCTGTTTAAACTGCAGAAACAACTGTTCAACCAATGTTTCCGGTTGTCCGGCCGGGTAAATGATGGAATATTGAGTCATTCCTTTCTGAGAGCTGAGTAACTCATGATGGAGTGTACTTGAGCCAGGATCGACCGCTGCTTTTGCCAGCATCTCGACGGAAACCGAAGGAATACACTCAACATTAGGACAGTGCTGTTTCAGCAATGCACTAAGTGCTTCATCATTGAAATAGGCCAGTATATGTGCATTGGGGTTCTGACCTGAGCAGAACAGGGCTGCGGATAGCGTGATATCATCTTCGGGATTATCGATGATAATGCAACTGGCATGTTGTATTCCGGCCCGGTTCATCCCTGCCTGATCTGTAAAACTGGTTACCCGCACGAACTCAATTTCTCCGGGGCGGGGATTTTCGATTTCCGGACGGACGCAAAGCACAATTGGACGCCGTTTGTTTTCTTCATGTTGCAGCATGTTGAGCAGGTGAAGTGTGCGCTGTTCATTCCAGCCCAATACTAAAATATGATCATTCACTTTGATATTCCGTTTGCCAAGTAAACTACGTTTCCAGTACAGGATAAACAGTGTGGCGATGTGACCGACAGTCAGAGCAAAAATACCCAGTCCGACCGGAATGACAAACAGTCCGACAAACCATTTACCGGCATCGGTAGCCGGTGAAAAATCACCATATCCGACGGTTGAAGATGTCACCACAAGGTAGTAGACAAAATCAGTAAAAGATTGAGTAATCGCTGTTTCGCCTATAGCGTTCAGTCCCAGCCAACTGATCAGCAGGTAACCCCCAAATGCCAGAAGAATGTTCTTCTCGTTCATCTGATTGAGCTGAGTATATATCCAACGTTTTAATTGAATAAAGATAGGCATATTTTTTGTTTCGGTTGCTTTGTTGTTGCTGTTGTATGGAAGCCGTTTGTGTGCGGCAGTTGTAAGGTACAACTGCCGACATGTGATGGTTTATGACTGACCACCTTTCAGGATACGCTCAAGTTCATCGCTTGCTGAACTTGTTCCACCGGCAGTAATCCCGGCCTCTGCCAGTTTACGATCCAGACTCTGGCTGCTGTTGTCTTCGGCCATTTCTGCCGCAGCTTCCAGTTGGGCACTCCGTTCAGCCTGACGTTTTTTAATGCGTTCCAGCGATTCGACGGCGGTGTGCATTTTTGCATTGGCACCGACATTGGTCGCTGAAACGGCACTCTGGGCTTTCTGGACTGCTTCATTCGCTTTAACGACATCAATCTGTTGTTCTAACTGACGTAGTTTACTTTTTGCCTGAGTAATGTTTGTGCGCATTACCTGTTCAGACTTTTTAAATTCTTCAAGATAGTTATTTTCAACTGAAGATTCGTTTCTGAGATCGGCAACTTTCTGTGCACATTCAAGCGCCAGATCCTGAGAGCCTTTTTCCATTGCACTTCGGGCATGCGCTTCGTATTCCGCGATACCTTGTTCCAGCGAGGTGATTTTTTGCTCGGCAAGTTTGCGTTTGGCAACGATACTCACTAATGCCTGATCTGAACGTTTCAGTTCTTCTTTTGCTTCCCGAATCTCTTGATCCAGGATACGCAGCGCCTGTTGATCTGCAATTGCTTCAGCAGCTTCGTTTGCACCGCCTTTAATGGCTGTAAATAATTTTTTCCAGACACTCATCATATTACTCCGTGACTAATTCTTCCTGATACAGCTCGATAAACGCTTCAACATTGCGGAACAGGGTCTCAACCTCGATGAGAATACTTTCAGCTTTGGACTGAGATGACAATGCTCCGAAAGCAACGTAGTAATCGGTGTGATTGATTTCATTAATCGCAATTGTAGAAAGCGGAAACATCTTGTGGGTTTTCAGAATCAGTGCATTGAGCTGGGCACTATCTTTGACTTGTGCCGCGGAAAACAGCACAACTTCGGCAAGGATCTGCTCTCCGGCAACAGCAATATAAGCCTGAAGACCGTCAGCATTGGTTATGATCAAGGTATCTCCCTGAGTCTGAACCTGCCAATCATCGTTTTGTTGAAGAATGGGCATCATTTCATGAATTTGCCACATATATTTCTCCTTTTATGTGAAAGTACAATCAACTAAAAGCCGGGCTGTTACTGTCAGCCCGAAAGACTGGTGCGGTTGATGCATTTCATCTTGTTATGGTTGAGCGCCACCTTAACTGTGTCAGGGATGAACGACAACCGTTTCATTGATATTCATATATATAATTGTTGACGATAGCCTCGGTTTGGAAGGCATCTCTAAGTTTTAGTCAATAATGATATGCGGTATATAGCGCGACATATCCTGCGTGACACGAGAAACATCTTCCCGGATAGAAATCCCGGCAGCTTCCTGATTGACCAGCCAGCTACCGACTAATGTGTACCGCTGTCCGAATTTCGGCAAAGGATGATAAGCCTGATAAATGACACCTTCATCTCCATACGGTCCTTCAGTTCTTAGCGTCTGGCGACCATTCTGGACAATGGTAATATTAGCTCCTTCCCGGGCAAAAATGGGTTTAATCACATAATCTTTTAATGTACCTAGATCTTTATCATCGGCAAAGTAGGCCGGAAGCAGATTCGGGTGATCCGGAAACATTTTCCATAATAAGGGTAGCAGTGCTTTATTACTGATAATCGATTTCCACATCGGTTCCAGCCAGTTTACTGAAGCTGTATGAATGTCGGCAGCATATTCTTCCCGGAACATAAATTCCCACGGATAAAGCTTAAATATCCAGTGAATTGGTTTATCGGTCAGATCAGTGAACTGACCTTGTGTATTGAGGCCGATATCCTCAACATAAACAAATGCTGTCGATAATCCGGCTTCCCGGGCACAGTCTTCCAGATACTGAACGGTGCCCCGATCTTCGACGGAGTCTTTACAGCAGCATAAGTGAAGCGTCTGGCCCGGTTGGAAAGCTGCCAGTTGCTGAAAACGGCGGATCAGAAGTTCCTGAAGCAGATTACATTGATCGGCATCGCGGCGGATTTTGCCCGAATCAACCATATCTTCAAGCCATAACCATTGCCAGAAAGCCGTCTCATAAAGGCTGGTCGGTGTATCGGCATTATTTTCGTACAACTTTGCAGGCTGGGTACCGTTGTATGCAAAATCAACCCGGGAATAAAGGGAAGGTTCCCGTTTCTGCCATGAATCGTACAGGCTTTGCCACATAGATTCCGGAATTTGAAATTTTTGCAGCCAGTATTCGTTGCCGACAACAGTATCGACCACTTCCAGACACATTTGGTGGATTTCTTCGGTTGGTTTTTCCAGATCATCTTCAATCTGTTTGAGGGTGAACTGATAGTAGGCGGTTTCATCCCAGTATGGTTCACCATAAGCCGTGTGAAATCCAAAGCCGAACTTTTTAGCTAAATCCCGCCAGTGTGGTCGTTCCTCGGCATTTAATCGAAGCATTGTTATTGTCGCTATGGTCTGGTAAATGGATTATCGGATATTTAATAAACGAATCAAGTGGATATACAAAATGTCTAGAATTCAAATGATTATATGAGGTCAGGCCTTTATGCTTCAAGTGATTTATTTAACACTTAGGCGATACAGTACGGATATACCGCTACAGTCTCCATGTTGAGACTTGGATTGGAGAGAAATGTTCCGGAGGAAGCTCTTTTATTTTTGCCAAAAGAGTCAGACAAAAAATAAAAGCCGCCACCAAAGAGGATGACGGCTTAACCCGTGGAGAAGATTCT
This sequence comes from Vibrio mangrovi, assembly GCF_024346955.1. Classification (NCBI taxonomy): domain Bacteria; kingdom Pseudomonadati; phylum Pseudomonadota; class Gammaproteobacteria; order Vibrionales; family Vibrionaceae; genus Vibrio; species Vibrio mangrovi. Next base: position 1,459,546 of record NZ_AP024883.1, read on the forward strand.
AGTGCGTTGTCTGATAAGAGTACTGAGCAGATACCGGACGTGATTGATTTTGTTTTTTCTGCTCATGGACTGGTTGATCAATGCCGAGTTGTTGTTTTGCTTCTTCCTCGGTCAGACCAAGATGACAACGTAATAAATCAATAGCCATTTGATAGTTGTTAGCTTCTGACATGACGGTTTCCTTTTTTATCATGTATGGAACGACATCGTACTCGGTAAAAGTAGATGCCTTTCCGGGAATTCACAATAAGACTAAAGTCTAATGTATGCATTTATTTGACTAGAGCTGTTGATCTCCCGCCACGGTCTTTGCTCCCGTTTCAAAGTATTTGTCACTGTTATCAGTAAGTCAGAGTCGTAGGTATGCTCTGACTTGTCACCAAATGTTGCAATTTAGAACTTCACCTTGTTTTTGAAATAAACGACCATATTTATGGATATGTGAATCTATTCGGTTTGATTCATTACAGAATGAGCTGGCTGAATGATTCAGTATAACAATTAAATAATTAAAGAAATGGCAGATCTTTGCTGAATGAATCGGTGGTCTGTCAGTTTGAGTCTGTTTCTCATGGGAGAGTGAGTCATGAAACGCATTTTGTTATTTTTGGCAACTAACCTTGCCGTCATACTGGTTCTCAGTGTTGTCCTGAATATCGTTTATGCAGTGACGGGAATCAGACCGGGAAGTTTATCGGGCTTACTGGTTTTGGCTGCTGTTTTTGGCTTTGGTGGTTCGTTTATTTCCTTATTGATGTCCAAAGGGATTGCGTTGCGTTCCGTCGGGGGAATGGTCATTGAAAGCCCGAGGAATGAAACAGAGCACTGGCTGTTTGAGACGGTGAAGCGTCAGGCGAAGCAGGTCGGCATCGGTATGCCGACGGTTGCGATTTATGACTCACCGGATATGAATGCCTTTGCAACCGGAGCAAAGCGGGATGATTCACTGGTTGCTGTGTCAACAGGATTATTGCATAACATGACCCGGGATGAGGCGGAAGCAGTACTGGCTCATGAGGTTAGTCATATTGCGAATGGCGACATGGTAACCATGACGTTACTTCAGGGTGTGGTGAATACTTTTGTTATCTTCATGGCCCGTTTTATTGCAGGTATCGTCTCTTCCCGTGATTCTGATGAAGGTGAGAGTAGTAACCCGATGGTTTACTTCATGGTTTCTATGGTTTTGGAGCTCGTATTCGGTATTCTGGCCAGCATGATTACAATGTGGTACAGCCGTCACCGGGAATTTCATGCCGATGCCGGAGCAGCACAGCTGGTCGGCAAGCAGAAAATGATTGCGGCACTGGAACGTTTGAGAATGAGTCATGAATCACAGCTTGAAGGTTCAATGATGGCCTTTGGGATCAATGGTAAACGTTCACTGACTGAACTTTTGATGAGTCACCCGCCACTGGAGAAAAGAATTGCGGCATTACGCCAGATGTAGGCTTTAGATTCTGGGTTCAATCCATATAGGATTGATAAGTGATTAAGAAAAAAAGGCTTCCGGAAGGAAGCCTTTTTAATGAGTATCTGATGCTGATTACAGTTTGTCAGTCAGTTCAATCGCCTGACCAATATAACTTGCTGGTGTCATCTGTTTCAGACGTGCTTTTTCCGCTTCCGGAATTTCCAGTCCGTCGATAAACTGACGCATTGCATCTCCGTCAACCCGTTTGCCACGAGTTAATTCTTTCAGCTTTTCATATGGCTTTTCGATACCATAGCGGCGCATCACAGTTTGGATCGGTTCTGCCAGAACTTCCCAGTTTTGATCCAACTCAGCCAGTAGTGCTTCACGGTTGACTTCGAGTTTACTGATGCCTTTCAGTGTGGAACCGTAGGCGATCACAGCATAGCCTACACCAACCCCTAAATTACGCAGAACTGTCGAATCGGTTAAGTCACGTTGCCAGCGGGAGATCGGTAGTTTCTGGGCCAGATGGCTGAAAACTGCGTTTGCCAGTCCCAGGTTTCCTTCCGAGTTTTCAAAGTCAATCGGATTGACTTTGTGCGGCATTGTAGAAGAACCGATTTCCCCGGCAATAGTTCTCTGTTTGAAGTGGCCCAGAGCGATGTATCCCCAGACGTCACGATCAAAATCAATCAGAATGGTGTTGAAACGGGCAACTGCATCGAACAGCTCTGCAATATAATCGTGCGGTTCGATCTGAGTTGTATAAGGGTTCCATGTTACACCAAGAGATTCGGTGATAAATGACTCGCTGAACTGATGCCAGTCCAGTTCAGGGTAGGCGGATAGATGCGCGTTGTAGTTTCCGACAGCACCGTTGATCTTAGCCAGAATTTCAACATGAGCAATTTGCTGATACTGACGTTCCATACGATAGGCAACATTGGCCATTTCTTTTCCCATCGTACTTGGTGATGCAGGCTGGCCATGGGTGCGGGAAAGCAATGGAATATCCCGGTATTCCTCTGCCAGAGCACGAATAGCATCAATGATTTTGCGTATCTCAGGCAGGATGACAGTCTCTCTGGCTTCTTTCAGCATCAGTGCATGAGATGTGTTATTGATATCCTCAGATGTACACGCGAAGTGGATAAACTCACTCACGGCATTCAATTCAGGATGTGCAGCAACTTTCTCTTTCAGGAAGTACTCGACTGCTTTCACGTCATGGTTCGTGGTCCGCTCGATTTCCTTGATTCTCTCAGCATCCGCTTCACTGAAGTTGGCTGCAATCTCATTCAGAATATTATTTGCTTCTTGACTGAATGCAGGGACTTCTTGAATGCCGGGGGTGTTGGATAGCTTCTGTAACCAACGGATTTCGACGATGGTCCGATACTTTAGGAGGCCATATTCACTAAAGATACTGCGTAACGCAATCGTTTTACTTCCGTAACGGCCATCTACCGGTGAAACAGCAGTCAGTGCTGACAGTTCCATGTTTTTCTCCTGAATATTGAGTTAGTTTTGAGAGTGAATTCGATTCGCCTTGTCCGGGGAATTTTAAATTCGGGCTAAAAGAATTCTAGCCTGTTCGACCATTTTCTTCCGACCAAAAATAAGATGGCGGCGTTTTCCCCCGACCTGACGCCATAAAACTGCGCTCCGGATCCCGGAGAGGAGCAGGGCGCGGACTTTATGCTGATTTGAGGTTTGTTGTAATACGGATGGAGTGCCGGTGACCTGAATACGAGGGCCAATCGGACTGATAACATCCAGATAGACACTGGCAATGTTGCTGATCATCTGTTCATCCAGAATGTTAAAATGAGCAGACTGACGCTCCAGCATTTCAAGGCGGTCACCAAGTTGCGACATCGCATCCCGGCGTGTATTCAGTTTTCGTTCCAGTGCCATCAGGCTAATAATATAGCGGGTCAGTTCATTTCCTGACGGAGTGCTGTCCAGCCCGTCTGTCAGACACTTTAGCCCGACTTGCAGGTTTTCTTCGTTGCCGAATACATCAACTGTACTGGATGGATTGATGTTCAGAATCGCTTTGATTGAAGTTTCAAAGGCGTTAGAGTCACAGTAACCGTTTTTCGCGACCTGTTGTACCAGAAAAGCTGCCTGACAAATTCCTGCAAAGGCGATGGTGCGGTCATAGTTTGTGTTCGCCACGTAAAACTCCTGAATCTTATAATGCGGTGTATGGAATTCTTGCTTCAATAATCCCGCCGCCGAGACAGACTTCTCCGAGATAGAATACGGCGGACTGTCCGGGAGTCACTGCGATTTGTGGATCATCGAAGATGACTTTCAGTTTACCATTATCGGCAGGGATGATAGTACATGGGATATCGGTTTGGCGATAGCGCGTTTTTACGGTGCATTTCAGCGGGTTTTCAGGTAATAAACGATCGACCCAGTGCAGTTGTGAGGCAATCAGGCCCTCAGACTTTAGCAGAGGATGATCAGAGCCCTGTACGGCAATCAGGACGTTACGTTGTAAATCCTTTTCAGCGACATACCAGGGTTGTTCGTTTCCGTCTTTCAGGCCACCGATATGCAGCCCCTTACGTTGACCCAGAGTGTGGTACATCAGCCCCTGATGTTCCCCGATGACTTTGCCTTCCGGTGTCTCTATTTTACCGGGCTGGGCCGGTAAATAACGAGACAGGAAATCGGTAAATTTTCTTTCTCCGATAAAACAGATCCCGGTAGAGTCTTTCTTTTTCGCTGTAATGAGTCCCTGTTCTTCAGCAATCTGACGAACCTGTGGTTTTTCCAGTTCACCCACGGGGAACAGGCTTTTTGCAAGCTGCTCATGACTCAGTGTGTACAGGAAATAGCTCTGGTCTTTATTATTGTCCAGCCCTCGTAGCATTTGAGGCTTTTCGTCACCTGACGGAAATGTTCGGCGAACATAATGTCCCATTGCAATGTAATCGGCGTCCAGAACCTCTTCGGCAAAGTCAAGAAAGGCCTTAAACTTGATTTCCTTGTTGCACAGGATATCAGGATTTGGTGTTCTTCCTGCTTTATATTCCGCAAGAAAATATTCAAATACATTGTCCCAGTATTCGGCGGCAAAGTTGATGGTATGAAGGTAGATACCTAACTTGTCACAGACGGCTTGAGCATCAGCGAGATCTTCGGCAGCTGTACAGTATTCCTCGTTATCGTCTTCTTCCCAGTTTTTCATAAACAGGCCTTCAACCTGATAGCCCTGTTGTTGAAGAAGATAGGCGGAAACAGATGAATCTACACCACCGGACATTCCTACGATAACTTTCTTCTGTGTGTTTGCTTCCCGGTTTACTGACATTTCTCAATACCACTTGTTTTGCTGAGGGGGCTGATTCTATCAGAAAGAATGTGACGGTTACAGACCTTCACAACAGTATGTACTCAGGTAGTATTCAGATATATATCTGAATGTCTTTAAGATGTCCTTTTAACCGAAAACATTAGTCATAAGCCAATGATTGAACTCATGAGAGTTATTGAATAGAAATTGATATTTTAAATTAATAAAACAGACGACTATATCAATATGCAATATGAGACTATTTTTTTGTAAGAAAATTTATCCTTAGTATTTTAAAGGATGTTTTCTGAAGTAATAAATGAAATGAAAAAAAGTGAATAGAAGCGTAAAGATTATCAGCAAAATATATATGTAATGATTATAAAAATAGTTGAGTAATAACTGGATGGTGATTTTGTGTTCGGTAGACACTGAATACCTATTTGTCAAGATTATATATGGCGACAAATACGTCAAAAATTTGGAACGAAGTTAATAAATTTATACAGTTAATGTTAAATTTTTAACTGAAATTAAGTGTTATTTGCAATGCGCAGATAACATATTTTCATATGTAGCTGAAGACAATTGATGAATGTTCGAAGTGCAATCGATTACTGTTGCTGAGGCCATTGCCGAGCTGCATATTGAAGGCTAAACTTACGCTGTCCTTTAATTTACTATTTATCAGAAGAATGAAGTTTCCCGGCCAGCGTAAGTCAAAACATTATTTCCCTGTCGATGATAGGGATCTTCTTATTTTACAAAGTTCACAGAAAAAAAGTACATCACATACACACGTGATTGGTATCGATCAGGTACTTGTCGATATTGAAGCTACGGTTGATGAAGATTTAATCCAACGATATGGGTTAAGTATGGGGCACTCTCTGGTAATTGATGACAAATCAGCAGAACAACTTTACTCCGAGCTTGTTGATCGTCAGTTGATTACTAATGAGTATGCGGGTGGAACGATTGGTAATACATTACATAATTATTCGGTATTAGCTGACGATCGCTCAACTTTATTGGGAGTTATGTGTAAAAATATCGGAATCGGTAGCTATGGATATCGGTATTTATGCAATACATCCAGCCGGGTAGATCTTAATTATTTACAGGGAGTAGATGGTGCTATTGGTCGATGCTTTACATTGATTACCTCAAGCGGAGAGAGAACATTTGCAATCAGTGAAGGGCAGATGAATCAGTTACAACCGGAAAGTATTCCGGAGAGTATTTTTAAGTCGGCTTCTGCTCTAGTGTTAACCGCATATTTAATTCGTTGTCAGTCTGGTGATCCTATGCCTGAGGCCACAATGAAGGCGATCGAATATGCGAAGAAATATAATGTTCCGGTTGTATTAACTTTGGGTACGAAACATGTGATTGAACAAGACCCGATTTTTTGGCAGGAATTTTTAAAGCAGCACATTACTGTTGTAGCCATGAATGAAGATGAAGGCCATGCATTAACCGGAGAAACCGAACCTTTAATGGCTGCGAATAAAGCACTTGAATGGGTTGATTTAGTGTTGTGTACCGCTGGTCCGGTTGGGTTATTTATGGCTGGATATACAGAAGAAAACGCAAAAAGGGAAACAAGCTTACCTTTATTACCCGGAAGTATCCCTGAATTTAATCGCTACGAGTTTAGCCGCCCAATGGTGAAGTCGTGTTGCTCCCGCCCGGTAAAAGTTTATTCACATATTGCACCTTATATGGGGGGGCCTGAAGTCATTAAAAATACTAATGGGGCTGGTGATGCGGCGCTGTCTGCTTTATTACATGATATGGCTGCAAATAGATACCATAAGATTAATGTGCCAAATTCGAGTAAGCATCAATATGATTTTATTACCTATTCGTCTTTCTCGCAGGTATGCAAATATTCTAATCGTGCAAGCTATGAAGTGTTAAATCAGCATTCGCCAAGATTATCAAAAGGTTTACCGGAAAGAGAAGATAGTTTAGAAGAAGCATATTGGGAACGATAACAAAAAATTGCGATGAAAGATCTGAACTAGAATAATAACTCTAAGATCAAAGGGTAGTATTAAATTGTTTGACTAATAAACAATAAAAAAGGCTCCCAAAGGAGCCTTTTCATTTTTGTTTATTTTTGCATTAGAGTGCAAATTCATCCAGAGAACGACCTTCATCGAGGGCTTTCTGAATTACAGATGGTGTACGACCTTGACCTGTCCAGGTTTTTTCTGAACCGTTTTCGTCGATATATTTATATTTTGCAGGACGCGGAGCACGTTTACCTTTTGTTTTACCTTCGGTAGACAGTGCCGAAATTAACGCATCTACATCAATACCATCTTGTGCAATTTGTTCAGCGATTGCAGCAAGTTTTGCTTCCTGAGCTTCTTTTTCTGCACGTTCTTGCTCTTCTGACTCTCTGCGTTCATCAACAACAGATGTCAATTTTTCTAAAGCTTCTTCTAACTGAACAAGCGTTAAATTACGTGCATAAGCACGTAAGCTGCGAATATTCAGTAGAGTTTTAGTTAGTTCCGACATTTTGTAATTCCTACAACTTTAATTTAAACACAGTCTAATAATAAACCCTGATATTTATTCTGACAACATTAACGAACTAATAATATATAAAAAATTGGCAGAATCGTAAAATAATGTAAAGATCACCGTTAAATTTCCATTAATTACGACGAGCATCATATATGAACTTGATTTGTTAGCCTGAATTATTATCTGGAGTTGATGCTATTTTAACTGCTTATTGATATACCGATTCATTTATGTTCAGGATAAATCTATTGCAAATGGTTCTGGTATTTGTACAATGGGCCCGTTCTAATTCGGTCGTCAACATATACTACCATCGTCCTGTCTGAGTGGTAGTGAATTGTTCTAGTCCGTGTAGAGGTGCAATCAAGATCAGTAAACCAAGCTAGGGTGATGCCTGTGACCTGGGTTGAAAGGCTTTTTTGCCGAAGTAAACGTGTAATATCGAGGCCGTTTGCTGGGGTTGTTCTCGAATAGGGGCAACACTGCCATAGTCTATTTATTTGTGTAACTATGGAGCGCTACTGTAGGACTGGGTGAATCAATTTTTCCTTTCACTTAGTTCATCTTTAAATTACGCAGACAGATTATTCATGTAATTACAATGCAGTAGATCTCTTACCATATTTTAATCATTGGTTATTGAAGATCATGACATTAGTTGATTTTTCCACTTCTCTGATATCACTTTTACCTCCCGCTGTTGCTCTGGGTATGGCTATCTTAACCAGACGAGTACTACTTTCTTTAGGGATCGGTATTCTATTGGGGGCATTCCTCCTTACCGATTATTCACTGTTCTCTTCATTAGGGTATATACAAGGCAAGGTCTATGCGCTTGTCGTTGAAGACGGTGCCATCAACAGCTGGAATATGAGCATCATCGGGTTCCTTCTCCTGCTGGGAATGATGACTGCAATGCTAACTCTCTCTGGTGGAACCCGTGCATTTGCTCTGTGGGCCCAGAAAAAAGTGAAGGGTAATAAAGGCGCGCAGTTGCTGGCTGCTTTTCTCGGTGTTTTTATTTTTGTCGACGACTATTTTAATAGTCTGGCCGTCGGATCCATTTCCCGTCCTGTTACTGACCGTTTTGGGGTTTCCCGGGCGAAACTGGCTTATATACTGGATTCAACCGCAGCCCCGATGTGTATCATCATGCCGGCTTCCAGTTGGGGGGCTTATATCATGACGATTATTGGTGGCATTCTGGTTTCCCATGGTATGACCGAATATACCCCGTTGAATGCGTACATTCAGTTAATTCCAATGAATTTCTATGCCATTTTTGCTCTGTTAATGGTTTTTGCCATGATTGTATTTCAATTGGATATTGGTTCAATGAAACAACATGAGCTTGGTGTAGCATCCGGAATCGGCCGGGATGATCAGGCGATAGAACTGAAAGATGAACTGAATATTCAGGAAAGTGAGTCTGGTAGTGTTAACGATCTGATTGTGCCGATTGTTGCTTTGGTTGTCGCAACGGTCGCTGCGATGATTTTTACCGGCTGGCAATCTCTTGCTGCCGATGATAAAGCATTCAGTATTCTGGGAGCTTTTGAAAATACTGATGTTGGTATGTCTCTAATCGATGGTGGTTTAGTTGGTCTTTTGATCTCGTTGATTTCTGTTTTCAGGCAGAGAATTCCGGCAGGTACTGTGCTGAAAACATTACTCATCGGAATGAAATCAATGTTCGGTGCGATTTTAGTTCTGTTTTTCGCCTGGACGATTGGCGCGGTCATTAAAGACATGCAAACCGGTGTTTATCTGTCATCTATGGCTCAGGGGAATGTCCCGGTGCAGTGGCTTCCGGCAATACTGTTTGTTCTGTCTGGCTGTATGGCTTTTGCAACCGGAACGTCATGGGGTACATTCGGTATAATGCTGCCGATTGCCGGAGATATTGCCGGAGCCACGGAACTGACGTTGATGATGCCGATGTTGGCTGCGGTTCTGGCTGGCTCAGTGTTTGGTGATCACTGTTCTCCGATTTCTGATACAACTATTTTGTCTTCGACCGGTGCCCGGTGTAACCATATTGATCACGTTGCAACTCAGTTGCCATATGCTTTACTGGTTGCCTTTATCTCGCTCGTGGGTTATATCGTTCTGGGACTGAGTGATTCAGTCAGCCTGTCTCTGGTTGTGACTTTTGCTGTATTTGCCGGTGCCTGTTTTATTTTTCGGATCCGGCAACAATCCAGAGAGACACTTTCTGATTTTGCCTGAACGTCACTTGTCAGAAAGTTATTTGCCTGATCTGCATAAAAAGTCAAAAGAGGGGGTTGCAAAATCCCTCAAGCTTGTATAGTGTGAACGAAGCTTGATTGGCAAGTTAAAGATTTTTCCAAGTATGCGCGGTTTCGTTATGAAAAACAGTTTTGTTATGAACATTCATCACCATCATCATCCCTAATTTGTCTTTCGGGAGATGAGCGCATACCCGGGAGACAGGATTCTCCCGGAGGTGAAATGAAAAAAATTCAATGAACCCTCGGGAGTAATTCCGAGGGTTTTTTTATACTCTTTTTATTACCACGGTTTATACCAAAGAACGGTTACAGCAAAGAACAAGAATCATCGACAAGGAATTATTTATGCAAGCACAACAACGCCTGAGAATTGCAGTTCAAAAGAAAGGTCGCCTGAGTAAAGAGTGTATGGCACTCCTGAAACAGTGCGGTGTGAAGTTTAATGTGATGGGGGAGCGTTTAGTCGTTCACTCACTGAATATGCCGATTGATTTACTCCTTGTCCGTGATGACGATATTCCGGGACTGATTATGGATGGCGTCGTGGATCTGGGATTCGTCGGTGAGAATGTTCTTGAAGAAGTTCGTCTGGATCGTCTGGCCCTGAATGAACCAAATGATTTTGTTTCTCTGAGACGTCTGGAATTTGGTGGATGTCGTTTGTCTATTGCGATCGATAAAGATAAGACTTACAACGGTCCTCAGGACCTGAATGGGATGAGAATTGCGACCACTTATCCTCATTTGCTAAAAGCTTATATGGATCGTGAAGATATTCCGTTTACAACCTGTATGCTGACAGGTTCTGTGGAGGTTGCACCAAGGGCTGGTCTGGCTGATGCAATTGCAGATTTAGTCTCAACAGGGGCAACATTAGAAGCGAATGGTCTCAGAGAAGTTGAGGTGATTTTCCAGTCTAAAGCGACACTGATCCAACGTGCCGGCGACTTTGCTGCTGATAAAGCTGCATTGATTGACAGACTGCTGACCCGGATGCACGGTGTTCAACAGGCGAAAGAGTCAAAATATATCATGTTACATGCACCGGTTGATAAACTGGTCGATATCAAAGCACTGCTCCCAGGGGCAGAAGACCCGACTGTGTTGCCACTTTCTGCCGACAAATCAAAAGTTGCGGTTCATCTGGTCAGTTCAGAAAACCTGTTCTGGGAAACGATGGAGCAATTAAAAGCTCTGGGTGCCAGTTCGATTCTGGTCTTGCCAATTGAAAAAATGATGGAGTAATCATAATGAGAACTGTTGTATGGCAATCTTTAAGTAAAGAGCAGCAGGCCTCAGTTCTGGAGCGTCCGGCGATTACGGAAGGCGCGAACATCACGGCTGCTGTGGCAGAAGTGATCGCGCAGGTTCGTCGGGACGGCGATCAGGCACTACGGGAACTGACTGCAAAATTTGACAAGGCAAGTCCGGAGACGATTCGGGTTTCGGAACAGGAAATTGAAGCGGCTTCAGCTCGTCTTTCCGAGAATATGAAGCAGGCACTGGATCAGGCCTACACTAATATTGCGAAATTCCACAAGGCACAAATTCCTCAGCCGATTAAAGTGGAAACCATGCCAGGTGTGGTTTGTGAGCAAACCACGCGTCCTATCAATACTGTTGGTCTGTATATTCCCGGTGGAAGTGCGCCGCTTCCTTCAACCGTATTAATGCTGGGTGTTCCGGCTCAGATTGCCGGTTGCCGGAAAGTTGTACTATGTTCGCCTCCGCCGATTGCCGATGAAATCCTGTATGTTGCGAAGTTATGCCAGATTGATGAAGTTTATAATGTCGGTGGTGGACAAGCGATTGCAGCCATGGCTTATGGGACGGAATCAGTGGCAAAAGTTGATAAGATTTTTGGCCCCGGCAATGCGTATGTTACGGAAGCAAAACGTCAGGTTAGTAATGATTTCCGTGGTGCCGCGATTGATATGCCGGCCGGACCTTCGGAAGTGATGGTGATTGCCGATGAAACTGCTGACCCTGATTTTATCGCTGCCGATCTGCTCAGTCAGGCTGAACACGGACCGGATTCTCAGGTTGTACTGGTGACTCCGTCCCCTGTTCTGGCGGATCAGGTAACGGAAGCCGTGAAAACCCAGTTGAGTGTACTTTCCCGTGCTGCGACTGCTGAGAAAGCGTTAGCCTCCAGTCTGGTGATTATTTCTGAATCAATGACTCAGGCAATTTCTATTTCTAACTTTTACGGACCAGAACATTTGATTGTTCAGACCAGGAATCCACGGGAATTGTTACCACTGTTGGATAATGCTGGTTCTATTTTCCTTGGAAGCTGGTCGCCAGAGTCTGCCGGAGATTACGCATCTGGAACCAATCACGTGTTGCCAACCTATGGTTATACCAGAACCTATTCCAGTCTGGGGCTGGCTGACTTCAGTAAACGCATGACGGTACAGGAACTGTCAGCAGAAGGATTGCGCGGACTTGCTCCGACAGTCGTTGCTATGGCTGAGGCTGAAGGTCTGGATGCGCACAAACGTGCAGTGACTATTCGTGTTGAAAAACTAAATCAGGTGGAATCGTAATGGAAAAGCTTGCCAGAGAACAGGTTCAGAAACTAACGCCTTATATGTCTGCCCGACGGATCGGTGGAAGCGGGGATGTGTGGCTCAATGCCAATGAATCTCCTTTTGACAATGAATATCAACTGAATTTATCCGGACTGAACCGTTATCCCGGTTGCCAGCCTGAAGGCATGCTTTCGGCTTATGCAGCTTATGCCGGTGTTCAGCCAGAACAGGTATTGACAACCCGTGGGGCCGACGAAGGCATTGAGTTGATGGTCCGGGCCTTTTGTGAGCCGGGTGAAGATGCCATCCTTTATTGTCCGCCAACTTATGGAATGTATGCGATCAGTGCTGAGACTATCGGTGTCGAACGAAGGGTTGTCCCACTAACGTCTGACTGGCAACTGGATCTGCCGACAATCGAAGCCAGCCTGGATGGCGTAAAAGTTGTCTTTGTCTGTAGTCCGAATAACCCGACCGGTAATCTGGTGCGTCGGGAAGATATTATTACACTGCTTGAGCTGACTAAAGACCGGGCAATCGTCGTGATGGATGAAGCCTATATCGATTTTTGTCCTGAAGCATCAACAGTAGATTTGCTGGCGCAGTATGAGAATCTGGCAATTCTACGCACGATGTCTAAGGCATTTGCGCTCGCCGGATTGCGCTGCGGTTATACTCTGGCGAATGCTGAGCTGATTCAGGTATTGCTGAAAGTCATCGCTCCTTATCCTGTTTCACTGCCGGTTGCTGAAATTGCTCAGCAGGCACTTTCAGAAAGTGGTCTGGCCCGGATGAAGTATCAGGTTCTGGACATTAATACCAATCGTGCTTATCTGCAGGCCGGGTTATCTGCAATTTCCGGAGTGAAAGTCTTCGACGGCTGGGGTAACTATCTGTTGGTCGAATTCCCTGATGGTGATGCTTTATTTAAAGCAACCTGGGATCACGGGATTATTCTGCGCAATTCACCGATCGAAAACTGTATCCGGATTAGTGCCGGTAACCGGGAAGAGTGCGAGAAGACATTAACTTTTATTCGTAACTATTATCAGTAACCCATGGTCTGACCGATAAGAAAAGGATGACTCCGTGAGTAAACAACAGAAGATTTTATTTATTGACCGGGATGGCACGTTGATCATTGAGCCACCGATTGATTTTCAGGTGGACCGTCTGGATAAGCTAAAGTTCGAACCTGATGTGATTCCCAGTCTTCTGGCACTTCAGGATGCCGGATACCGTTTGGTGATGGTGACTAATCAGGATGGTTTAGGGACTGACAGCTATCCTCAGGCTGACTTCGATGCCCCGCATCAAATGATGATGGACATTTTTACTTCGCAGGGTGTTCGGTTCGATGATGTCCTGATCTGCCCGCATTTTGATGCAGACAACTGTACCTGCCGTAAACCAAAACTCGGGATGGTCAAAGAGTATTTACAGGAAGGGCGGGTTGATTTTCAGACTTCTGCGGTGATTGGTGATCGGGCAACTGATATGCAGTTAGCCGAAAATATGGCAATTCGCGGGATTCAGTACAATCCGGAGACGATGAGCTGGAAACAGATTGTGAAACTGTTGACTACATCTCCCAGAACGGCGGAGGTTATTCGCAGAACCAAAGAAACCGATATTGTCATTGCCGTGAATCTGGATGAAGCCGGTGGGAATAAAATCGAAACCGGACTGGGCTTTTTTGACCACATGCTGGATCAGATTGCTACACATGGTGGTTTCAGATTAACCGCTCAGGTGAAAGGCGACCTTCATATTGATGACCATCATACTGTGGAAGATACAGCGCTGGCTCTGGGACAGGCTCTTAAAGAAGCGTTAGGAGACAAGCGTGGTATTGGTCGTTTTGGGTTCTCGCTGCCGATGGATGAGTGTCTGGCACAGTGTGCTTTGGATCTGTCCGGACGGCCTTATTTCAAATTTGACGCGCAGTTCTCCAGAGAACAGGTCGGTGATTTTTCAACAGAAATGACTTATCACTTCTTCCGCTCCCTGACCGATACTCTGGCTTGCACACTTCACCTCTCTTCAGCCGGTGAAAATGATCACCATATTATTGAAAGCCTGTTTAAGGTTTTTGGCCGGACACTCCGTCAGGCAATTAAAGTTGAAGGGAATGAATTACCCAGTAGTAAAGGAGTTTTATAATGACGAAAGCGAATGTTGTCATTATTGATACCGGTTGTGCCAATGTCTCATCTGTAAGATTTGCGGTGGAACGACTAGGATATTCGGTAACAATTTCAAAACAGCCGGATGTTGTACTGGCGGCTGATAAACTGTTTCTTCCCGGTGTTGGCACAGCCAAAGAAGCCATGAAGAACTTACAGGAACGTGATTTGATCGGTTTGGTCCGGCAAGTCGAAAAACCGTTGCTGGGAATTTGTCTGGGAATGCAGTTGCTTGGCAAATTGTCCGAAGAGAAAGTGATGGGCGGTAGTGATACTGTAGAATGTCTCGGCTTGTGTGACGGGGAAGTCAAGCTGATGGACAGCGGGACTCTACCTTTGCCACATATGGGCTGGAACACCGTGACAGCTATACCGGGCAATCCATTGTTTAAAGGGATTGAAAGCGGACACCATTTTTATTTTGTCCATAGCTATGCCATGCCGGTAGGAGACTACACGATTGCTGAATGTGATTATGGTCATCCCTTCAGTGCGGCAATTCAGAGTGGTAACTATTTCGGCGTTCAGTTCCACCCGGAACGTTCCAGTAAAGCCGGTGCGAAATTGATTCAAAACTTCTTGGAACTCTGAGAAGGATACAAGGGATATTGTTGTGATTATACCAGCATTAGATTTAATTGATGGTCAGGTTGTCCGCCTGTTTCAGGGGGATTACGGACAAGTGACCGAGTATAAAGTTGATCCGGTTGAGCAGTTCAACCTTTATCATCAGGCCGGTGCAGACTGGCTGCATCTGGTAGATCTTACCGGTGCAAAAGATACGGCAGCCCGTCAGCTGGATTTGATTGCCCGATTATTGGCGGGAACACCGGCAAATATTCAGATCGGCGGTGGAGTCCGGACCGAGCAGGATGTTGTGGATCTGTTGCAGGCAGGTGCCCAGCGGGTAGTAGTCGGTTCGACTGCGGTAAAACAGCCGGAACTGGTGAAAGCATGGATGGAAAAATACGGGCCGGAAAAAATTGTTCTGGCACTGGATATTAATATCGACAGTACGGGGCAGCGCCGGGTGGCTATTTCCGGTTGGCAGGAAGATTCCGGCGTGACGATTGAAGCACTGATTGCAGACTATCTGACTGTTGGACTGAAACATGTGCTGTGTACGGATATTTCCCGGGATGGCACGCTGACTGGTTCGAATGTTGACCTGTATGTTGACCTTTGTCGTCAGTACCCGCAAATTGCATTCCAGTCTTCCGGTGGTATCGGCTCTCTGGATGATATTCAGGCATTAAAAAGTTCCGGTGTGGCTGGTGTGATTGTCGGCCGGGCACTGTTGGATGGAAAATTTACAGCAGAGGAGGCATTTGCATGTTGGCAAAGCGTATAATTCCTTGTCTTGATGTCAGAGATGGTCAGGTGGTTAAGGGAGTTCAGTTCCGCAACCATGAAATTATCGGTGATATTGTCCCTCTGGCTAAGCGTTATGCAGAAGAAGGGGCCGATGAGCTGGTTTTTTATGATATCACTGCTTCCAGCGATGGGCGTGTGGTTGATAAAAGCTGGGTTCAGCGGGTGTCTGAAGTGATCGATATTCCGTTCTGTGTTGCCGGTGGAATTAAATCAGCAGCAGATGCGGCACGCATTCTTGAATTCGGTGCAGATAAGGTCTCGATCAACTCTCCTGCATTGGCAAATCCACAACTGATTACTGAACTGGCTGATCGGTTCGGAGTGCAGTGTATCGTGGTTGGGATCGATTCCTATTTTGATCAGGAAACCGGGAAGTATCAGGTTTATCAGTTTACCGGAGATGAAAGCCGGACCAAAGCCACTCAGTGGGAAACCAGAGACTGGGTTCAGGAGGTTCAGAAGCGAGGTGCCGGTGAGATCGTGCTGAACATGATGAATCAGGATGGTGTTCGCCAGGGATACGACATCCAGCAACTGAACATGGTGCGTGAAGTTTGTCATGTGCCGTTAATTGCTTCCGGCGGTGCCGGTGAAATGGTGCACTTTGCTCAGGCATTTGTACAGGCTGATGTCGATGGTGCGTTGGCAGCATCTGTTTTCCATAAACAGATTATTAATATTGGTGAACTGAAACAGTATCTGAAGTCTGAAGGGATTGAGGTGAGATTATGAGTTGTACAGAGACGCTGGAATCCCTTTCCGGGCGGATCGATTGGGATAAAGTGGATGGATTGATTCCTGCTATTGTACAGGATTTTACATCCGGACAGGTGCTGATGATGGGATATATGAATGCCCCGGCACTGGAAAAAACTCTGGAGACAGAGCAAGTTACATTTTTCTCCCGGACTAAACAGCGGTTATGGACCAAAGGAGAAACTTCCGGCAATGCGTTGCAATTGAAAAATATCGCGCTGGATTGTGACAACGATACATTGCTGGTTAAAGTGAATCCTGTTGGGCCGACCTGTCATACCGGCACAACCAGTTGTTGGGATGCCGATCAGCAGGAAGAGTCACAAATGGTGTGGCTTCATCAATTGGAACAGCTTTTGGGAGAACGGAAGCAAGCTGATCCTGAATCCTCTTATACCGCCAGTCTGTATGCCCGTGGCACCAAACGTATTTCGCAAAAAGTGGGTGAAGAAGGCGTTGAAGTCGCGCTTGCGGCGACGTCGGGTGATAAAGCGGAATTAGTCTGTGAATCTGCGGATTTAATTTATCATCTGCTGGTGTTGTTGCAGGATCAGGGTTTGTCGATGAATGATGTGATCGATAAGCTGAAAGAACGGCATAAATAATTAAAAATAAGCAACTAAATCAGCCCCGTCAGGGGCTGATTTCTTGCCACTCTCCCGGTTGCAGGGAACCTAAGGTCATCTCACCCATTGAGTAGCGGATCAGGCGCAGGGTCGGATAGCCGATATGTGCAGTCATACGCCGGACCTGACGATTTCTCCCCTCAATAATTGTGATTGACAGCCAGGTGGTCGGAATTGCAGCCCGAAACCGGACCGGTGGAGTGCGCGGCCATACTTGTGGTTCGGATATAATTTCGACCACTGCGGGAAGTGTCGGACCATCTTTCAGAGTGACACCATATCTGAGCTGATCGAGATCTGATTCCTCCGGTGCTCCTTCAACCTGAACCCAGTACGTCTTAGGGGATTTCGACTTGGGCTGAGTCAGCTTTGCCTGTAACTTGCCGTCGTTGGTTAATACCATCAGCCCTTCGCTATCCCGGTCCAGACGGCCGGCAGCATAAATATCTTTAATCGGAATAAAATCAGCCAGCGTCTGGCGGCCGTCACCGTCTGTAAACTGACTCAGGGTATCGTAGGGTTTGTTGAACAGAATGACTTTCCTTGTATGAGGCGTAACCGGTGGTTTTTGGGGGCCGGAACGTCTGGAACCATTGGTCGGCTGTTGAGACGGTTTTGATTTTTTTTTCCGGTTCTGATTCGGGTTACGACGCAATGATGAAGGATTGCGTGACGGGAAAGACATGTTAACTTCCTTGCAAATTTGTAAATGAACTGTATTTCTGAGTTTTCACAATGTTGAGTTTAAGCTATCATTTGCGCGCTCTGATACGATAATGAAGTGTGGATGATAGACTATTTCTTCAGTTTCGTTTAATTATACTCAATCAGCCTGTCATTCGATAGGCGGCAATATACCCAGGCAGCTTCCGGTACGACGATGTTCACCAAATCGTACGAAGTGAACAGAAAGACTATCACACGATGCCCTGAAGTCGTTTGGGTATAGCAACCATTCACTCACGGATCCGTATCGGATATCGCTAAATGGCGACCTGATTCGGAATGAGTGGTTTAATTGATGATGGTTTGAACAATCGTTCAGCTCATCTCAGATATTCACTAACTAACTGCCACAATCATATGGGGTTGTTAAGAACAGATAGGGAAATTTCATGCCTACAGACAAACCTACAATTATTTATACCGTTACTGACGAAGCGCCAGCACTTGCGACTTATTCTCTGCTGCCTATTATTCAGTCTTTTACCGCATCGTCAGGTATTAACGTTGAAACGCGTGATATTTCACTTGCCGGGCGTATCATCGCCAATTTTCCTGAATGCCTGACTCAAGAGCAGCGCATTGGTGACGCCCTGACTGAACTGGGTGACCTTGCTCAGACACCTGAAGCAAACATTATCAAATTACCGAACATTTCAGCTTCAGTTCCACAGTTGAAAGCAGCAATCAAAGAATTGCAGGAAAAAGGTTATAACCTGCCGGATTACCCGGAAGAACCGGCGAATGACGCAGAAGCTGCGGTAAAAGCGACCTATGACAAAATCAAAGGCAGTGCGGTAAACCCTGTCTTACGGGAAGGAAACTCAGACCGTCGGGCACCTTTATCCGTGAAAAACTATGCGAAGAAAAACCCGCATTCGATGGGAGCATGGTCTGCTGACTCAAAATCACATGTTGCATCTATGGATGCGATGGATTTCTATGGTACTGAAACATCACTGACCCTTCAGGGAGCGACTGAAGCAACAATTGAGTTTGTTGCTAAAGATGGTCAGACAACTGTACTGAAGAAACCTTTTGCTCTGCTGGATAAAGAAATTATTGATACAGCAGTGATAAGTAAGAAGGCACTGGATGTCTTTTTTGAACAAGAGATCGAATCGGCCAAGGCTCAGGGTGTTCTGTTCTCATTACATATGAAAGCGACCATGATGAAAGTCTCTGATCCGGTTATTTTCGGTCAGGCTGTTAAAGTCTTTTATAAAGACGTTTTCGCAAAATATGGTGAGTTATTCGAACAACTGGGTGTTGATGTGAATAATGGTCTGGGTGATGTTTATGCGAAGATTCAGTCGCTGCCGGCAGATCAGAAAGCTGAGATTGAAGCTAGTATTCAGGCTGTTTATCAGGATCGTCCTGAACTGGCGATGGTGGATTCTGACCGGGGAATAACTAACTTGCATGTGCCTAGTGATGTGATTGTCGATGCTTCTATGCCTGCGATGATCCGTGCATCCGGACAAATGTGGGGACCGGATGGTCAGCAGAAAGATACGAAAGCCGTGATCCCGGATCGTTGTTATGCCGGTGTTTATCAGACCGTGATTGATTTCTGTAAAGAAAATGGTGCTTTTGATCCTTCGACAATGGGCAGTGTTCCTAACGTTGGCCTGATGGCTCAGAAAGCAGAAGAATACGGCTCGCATGACAAGACTTTTGTATTGGATGCTGACGGTGTTGTTCGGGTCGTTGACAGTGCCGGGAAAGTGTTGCTGGAACAATCGGTCGAGGCCGGAGATATTTTCCGGATGTGTCAGGTCAAAGATGCTCCGATTCAGGATTGGGTGAAGCTGGCTGTTACCCGTGCGCGTTTATCCCAGACTCCGGCAATTTTCTGGCTGGATGCCGAGCGTGCTCATGATGCCGAGCTGATTAAAAAAGTTGAGCAGTATCTGCCAGAACATGATACAAGCGGACTTGAGATTCAAATTATGTCTCCGGTAGAAGCGACACAGTACTCTTTGGCTCGGATAAAAGAGGGCAAAGATACAATCTCCGTCACCGGTAACGTGCTGCGGGATTATCTGACTGACCTGTTCCCGATTCTGGAACTGGGAACTTCAGCAAAAATGTTGTCGATCGTACCGCTGATGAATGGTGGTGGCTTGTTTGAAACTGGCGCTGGCGGTTCTGCACCGAAACACGTACAACAGGTTCAGAAAGAGAATCACCTTCGCTGGGACTCTTTGGGTGAGTTCCTGGCACTGGCTGCATCTCTGGAGCATTTGAGTGTAACAACGGGCAATAAAAAAGCTCAGGTACTTGCCGATGCACTGGATAAGGCAACCGGTGTTTTCCTTGATGAGAACAAATCTCCTTCACGTAAGGTTGGTGAGCTGGATAACCGGGGAAGTCATTACTATCTGGCGAAGTATTGGGCCGAGGCTCTGGCTGCACAAACAGATGATGCTGATTTGGCTGCTGAATTTGCCCCTATTGCTCAACAGTTATCTGCCGGAGAAGAGAAAATTGTCGCTGAGCTGAATCATGTGCAGGGTGTTGCCGGAGACTTAGGTGGTTATTATCTGCTTGATTTCGCTAAGGCTTCTCAGACGATGCGCCCAAGTCAGACATTGAATGCGATTATTGATTAATCTGCGTTATATTGGCTGACGTCATAAACAATGAAACCCGCCTTTGGCGGGTTTATTACAATCATGTGTAGACATGTTTGGCAGCGACAGTTATTACAAACTTATTTGGCTTGTTGAGCCTCAATTGGTACAACGCAGCTGGCGTGGAAGCCTTTTGGTCCCTGTTCAATTTCATATGATACGTGTTGACCTGCTTTCAAGGTACGGTATCCATCCATCTGGATCGTAGAGTAGTGAGCGAAGATGTCGCCTTCTTCTCCTTCAGAGCAGATAAAACCAAATCCCTTGGCGTTATTGAACCATTTTACTTTACCGGTAGCCATGCTTTACATCCCTCATGCATTTTGTTACTGATGTTGTCGACAAGAAAACGTAACTGTTTTTTACAATTTTGCTTTCATTGCTGTGAGCTTTAATTTAGCGCTGCTGCCAAATTAACTAGTCACTAATTGACCAATTTAAACAATCAGTGGGGACAGTCAATAGAAAAAGTGTATAAACCTCGACATCTTTGCAACAAATTGCGTTATTGTTTACATTTCTATAACTATAATGAGAGGATGTTTATGGTTAATAATGGAGGTTGAAAAGTAGTCTGCATCGATATCGTGGATCGAATTCGCAATCTTTTATTTGCAGCGATACAATTGGTGCATTAGTCTCTAAGTATGAGATGTTTTCGCTTCGGCGCTAAGAACTTCATATCAGTTGGCTAAGAAACATTTGTTCTATTGCCAGAAGCCTAAATAATTAATCTAAATGGAAAACTCTCTGATTCACAACCGTTATGAGTAAAAATTTTGAATGGGTGGCTCCAGACTCAGAATTACTGGAGAAAGAAAAAACAGCAGTAAAGCCCCCATCTATGTATAACGTTGTTCTGATGAACGACGACTATACTCCGATGGATTTCGTTATCGAGATTCTGGAGCGTTTTTTCGCGATGGATATCGATAAGGCGACTCAAGTCATGCTGAAAGTTCATTACGAAGGGAAGGCGATTTGCGGGACGTATACTGCTGAAGTTGCTGAGATGAAGGTGGCACAAGTGACACTGTATTCAAAGGAACACGAGCACCCATTGCTTTGTATCATGGAGCGAGCTTAGTACTTGCCAGAACAACAAGGTTGTTCCTTAAGGGGGTCCCAATGCTTAACAAAGAACTAGAGTCTAGTCTGAACAATGCTTTTGCCCGGGCGCGGGATAAAAGACATGAATATATGACTGTCGAGCACCTGTTGCTTGCATTGTTGGAAAATGGAGCGGCTAAAGAAGCGTTAATTGCCTGTCGAGCAGATCTGGACGCTTTACGTTCAGAGTTGGATGTGTTTATCGACAAAACTACACCCCTGATTCCAGAAAGTGACGAAACACGGGAAACTCAGCCAACATTAAGTTTTCAGCGTGTACTACAACGCGCTGTTTTTCATGTCCAGTCTTCCGGACGAAATGAAGTCACTGGAGCAAACGTTCTGGTTGCTATTTTCAGTGAACAGGAATCTCAGGCAGCTTATCTGTTGAAAAAACATGATATAAGCCGCCTTGATATCGTGAACTACATTTCTCATGGTATTACAAAAACATCAGGCTCTGGTGATGAGTCTGCGCCGGATTCTTTTGGTACAGACAGCTCGGAAGAAACTTCTTCTGAAGAGCGTCTGGAAAATTTTGCCAGCAATCTGAATCAGTTGGCGAAAAATGGTCAGATTGACCCCTTGATTGGCCGGGATTTTGAGCTGGAACGTACCGTTCAGGTTTTGTGCCGCCGCCGCAAAAATAACCCGCTGCTTGTTGGTGAAGCCGGTGTCGGTAAAACTGCCATTGCTGAGGGACTTGCCTGGAGAATCGTTGAAGGGCAGGTTCCTGAAATCATTAAAGATAGTGTAATTTATTCGCTGGACATCGGTTCTTTACTTGCCGGTACCAAGTACCGTGGGGATTTTGAGAAACGTTTCAAAAATATCCTGAAGCAGTTGGAAAAAGAAAAAGATGCGATTCTGTTCATTGATGAAATTCACACCATCATTGGTGCCGGTGCTGCTTCCGGTGGACAGGTTGATGCAGCAAATCTGATTAAGCCACTACTCAGTAGTGGTAAATTACGCTGTATCGGTTCAACTACTTATCAGGAATACAGCAATATCTTTGAGAAAGAGCGGGCGCTTTCCCGTCGTTTCCAAAAAATCGATATCGCTGAACCATCGTTGGATGACACCACTAAAATTTTGATGGGGCTGAAAGCGAAATATGAAGCACACCATGAAGTGCGTTATACCAATAAAGCACTTCGGGCCGCCGTTGAGTTGTCGGCAAAATATATCAATGAACGGCATTTACCGGATAAAGCCATTGACGTTATTGATGAAGCCGGAGCCCGAGCCCGTTTAATGCCGGCCAGCCGCCGGAAGAAAACAGTTGGTGTTTCAGACATCGAAACGATGGTTGCGAAGATGGCCCGGATTCCTGAGAAATCACTTTCTTCTTCTGATAAGGATGTATTGCAGAGTCTGGATCAGAAAATGAAGATGCTGGTATTCGGACAGGATACAGCAATCGATGCTCTGAGCGAAGCCATCAAACTGTCCAGAGCCGGGTTAGGTGCTGAAAATAAACCTGTCGGTTCATTCTTGTTTGCCGGTCCTACCGGGGTTGGTAAAACTGAGGTAACGATCCAGCTTTCGAAACTGCTGGGAATTGAGCTGCTTCGGTTTGATATGTCTGAGTATGGTGAGCGTCACTCTGTCAGTCGTCTGATTGGTGCGCCTCCTGGTTATGTCGGATATGATCAGGGTGGATTGTTGACTGATGCAGTAATTAAGCATCCGCATGCAGTCGTGTTACTTGATGAAATTGAGAAAGCTCATCCGGATATTTTCAATCTGTTATTACAGGTCATGGATAACGGTACACTGACCGATAATAACGGGCGGAAGGCTGACTTCAGAAATGTCATCATGGTCATGACAACCAATGCGGGTGTAGCCGAAACTGTGAAGAAATCAATCGGCCTGATTCAGCAGGATCATAGTCATGATGCTATGTCTGAGATTAAGAAAGTCTTCAGCCCTGAATTCAGAAACCGTCTGGACAATATCATCTGGTTTAATGCACTGGATGAGCGTGTGATTCATCAGGTTGTCGATAAGTTTGTGGTTGAATTGCAGGCACAGCTTGATGCCCGTGGTGTGTCACTGGAAGTTTCTGAAGAAGCCAGACACTGGCTGGCACAGAAAGGTTACGACAGAGAAATGGGTGCTCGTCCGATGAGCCGGGTTATTCAGGAAAAACTGAAAAAACCATTAGCCAATGAACTATTGTTTGGTGCTTTAGTTGATGGTGGTACAGTGAAAGTTTCTCTGAAAGATGATGAGCTTATCTTTGAATATATCGGTGCAAAAGAAGCGGCTGTCCATTAACGGTCGGATGACTCTAATCTGAGAAATAAAAAACGGAGCATTGTGCTCCGTTTTCTTTTGCCAGACTATTTGAGGTATTAACGAGCGCGGAAGACGATACGGCCTTTAGACAAGTCATAAGGTGTCATTTCAACAGTGACTTTGTCTCCGGTAAGAATACGGATATAGTTCTTACGCATTTTACCTGAAATGTGTGCAGTAACGACGTGACCGTTTTCCAGTTCAACACGGAACATTGTGTTAGGTAATGTATCAAGGACAGTTCCTTGCATCTCAATTACGTCTTCTTTAGCCATTTAATCCTCTTTCAAAATGTGGCGAAAAATCACGGCCTGTATTCTGCCGTCATCTTTGAAAATAGTAAAGTTGCGCGTATTCTACCCTTGCCAACGTTGATTTACTAGCCTTTGATGCGGTTGAAAGCGTGTTTTATAATTCATTGCCGGACATTCATCGATTTGATAACCCAGATATAGCCAGACTTTCTGTTGCTGACGGCAATATTGAGCCTGTAACAGTACGGCAAGAGTTCCCAGAGAAAGTTTTTCGTCAGGGTCATAAAACGTATAGAAGGCACTGGCACTTTTGGGCAACAGATCAGTAACGGCAACTGCAACTAGTTCTTTTCCCTTATAAATATGTAGATAGACGGTTCTGAGCCAGCTGCAGGAAGAAAACTGTGCGAAGTCATCCCGGTTGGGAGGATACATGGTTCCGTCATGGTGTCGTTGGCTGATGTAGCGTTCGTACAATGAGTACCAGTCGTGATCCAGACTTTCTTTGATTTCCCAACTGAACTGGGTAGATTTGTTCAGAAGACGTTTCTGACTTTTACTGGGATGAAATGTTTCGACTGCAACTCGAATTGCCTGACATAAGTGGCACTCATCACAATACGGTTTATAGATGGTCTCACCGCTTCTTCTGAACCCATTGGCAAGTAGCATCTCATATTGAGCCGGTGTGTGTAACTCTTTATCCATCGCGATAGCAACACGTTCCTGTCGTTCTGATAGGTAGCTGCATGGATGATTGTGGGTTAGTCCAATTCGTATATTTTGCATAAAATTCAATTAGTCCGCCGATAGGTTCAATAATATCCATTGTGGCGAATAACAGTTGGGATCTACCTCTTCATATTTTAGTTTGGATAAGGTTTGTATAAAGAGGTCTCTTTCTAGTTCTTCAGCACCTAGTGATGCCAGATGAGGGTTCATCAACTGGCAATCAATTAACTGACCACCATGCTGGTAAAAATGCTGACAGAATGCCCATAGTCCGATTTTGGATGCATTGGTTTTTAAACTGAACATTGATTCACCACAGAAAATTTTCCCCATCTGAATACCATATAGACCACCGATGATTTCGGCATCCTGCCAGACTTCGATCGAGTGACAGTAGCCTAACCGGGAGAGTTGCTGATAAGCCCTTTTCATCTCTGGATTTAACCAGGTTTCTGAGGGTGTGCGGGTTGAGGAACATAATTCTATGACTTTATCAGTACATTGATTCATACTGATGGCATAGCCCGCTTTTCTCTGAAATTTACGGAGACTTTTTGCCGGATTAAATGTCTTAGGGTTGAGGATCGCTCTTGGAGAAGGGCTCCACCACAGAATCGGCTCTCCGGGACTATACCAGGGGAAAATCCCGGACTGATAAGCGGAGATAATCCGTTTAGGGTGGAGATCACCGCCGAAGGCGAGCAACCCATTAGGTTCATCGAGTGCTTGATATGGCGGTGGAAATGAATACTCGTCCATTGCCAGTTCAGGAAGATAAATTGTCATATCGATTCAGTTCATCGGAGATCTGTTTATGCGTCTGTTAACACTGATCTTATTTGTTTTTCCTATGATTGCAAATGCTGCTTACGACAGAAATGTTGCCCGTCCCGTCGACCAGGTTGTTTTTGGTCAGATCGATTCTGTCCGCTATTTTTCTCAGACAGAAGTGATTCATGCCCGGGAGAATGGTTGGGAAACATTTATTGGTGCTGTTGCCGGAGGAATCATCGGTCATCAGTTTGGCGGTGGTCGTGGTAAACCGCTGGCGACAATTGTCGGGTCAATCGCAGGGGCTGGAATTGCCCGGCATCATGCTGTTCGCTCATACCAAAGGGATGATCAGTTGGTTGAACTACTGATAAAAACAGAAGGGGATAAGTATATTGATGTGATTCAGGATGCGGACCCCAATATGATTTTTTCCCGGGAAGACCGTGTTCGTATTCTTTATTTTAATGATGGTGTTCGGGTCGACAAAGAATACTGAGTTCAGGATGCTGATCCTGACTGATTTGTTTTTATACAAATTGATGGTTTTGATACTAGTTTTCCCTCCGGAATTTCGATAGTCTCGCTATACGAAGAATTTTCACTACTCATAGCATGAAGACGAGTGGTGCAAGGAAAACAATTTTTAAATGGAAAGCCTTACATTACAGCCGATCAAAAGTATTCAGGGTGAAGTCAATTTACCCGGTTCAAAAAGTGTATCTAACCGGGCGCTGCTTTTAGCTGCTCTGGCGCAAGGGACGACACGTCTGACTAATTTGTTAGACAGTGACGACATCCGTCATATGCTCAATGCATTGAAGCTGCTGGGTGTGCCATACCGCCTTTCCGAGGATAAAACCGTTTGTGAAGTTGATGGACTGGGCCATGCATTTCAGTCTGGTAGTGATGTTCTGGAACTGTTTCTCGGTAATGCTGGTACGGCAATGCGCCCATTAGCTGCGGCGTTGTGCCTGGGTACTGGTGAGTATATTCTGACCGGTGAACCACGCATGAAAGAACGGCCAATTGGGCATTTGGTTGATGCATTGCGTCAGGCTGGTGCGGATATCCGGTATATGGAAAATGAGAATTTTCCACCACTCCGGATTCGGGGAACGGGTTTAAAAGGTGGGACAGTTTCGATTGATGGTTCTATATC
Source organism: Vibrio mangrovi (assembly GCF_024346955.1). Classification (NCBI taxonomy): domain Bacteria; kingdom Pseudomonadati; phylum Pseudomonadota; class Gammaproteobacteria; order Vibrionales; family Vibrionaceae; genus Vibrio; species Vibrio mangrovi. The sequence goes on from NZ_AP024883.1 coordinate 1,486,237, forward strand.
CAGCCAGTTTCTGACCGCATTTCTTATGTCAGCACCACTGGCTGAAAGCGAGACGCGGATTAAAATTGTTGGCGACTTGGTATCCAAACCATATATCGATATTACGTTGCACATTATGGCAACTTTCGGTGTCGAAGTGATTAATAACGACTACCGTGAATTTGTGATTCAGGGTGGGCAGTCGTATGTATCTCCCGGTTCTTTTCTGGTTGAAGGTGATGCTTCATCAGCCTCTTATTTCCTTGCGGCGGCGGCGATTAAAGGTGGTCAGGTTAAAGTGACCGGCATCGGCAAAAATAGTATTCAGGGTGATATTCAGTTTGCTGATGCGCTGGAAAAAATGGGGGCAGAAATCGAGTGGGGCGCTGATTATATCTGTGCACGTCGGGGTACATTGAAAGCTGTTGATATGGATTTTAACCATATTCCTGATGCTGCGATGACAATTGCAACAACAGCCCTGTTTGCTGAAGGAACAACGACGATTCGCAATGTTTATAACTGGCGGGTGAAGGAAACCGATCGGTTGGCAGCAATGGCGACAGAATTACGTAAAGTAGGCGCTCAGGTAGAAGAAGGTGAGGATTATATCGTCATCACTCCGCCTGCTGTTTTACAACATGCGGCAATTGATACCTATGATGATCACCGGATGGCGATGTGCTTTTCTCTGGTCGCACTTAGTGATACACCAGTGACGATTAATGATCCGGGCTGTACGTCAAAGACATTTCCCGATTATTTTGACCGTCTGAGTAGTTTGAGTTGTTCGGTGGAGTAACCAACAATCAGGTAAAAGAAAAAGCCTCGAAAGAGGCTTTTTTTATGTTTAATCACCGAATGGTGAATTCCTTAGAAAGGTGATGAGCCAGATATTTGAACATATTAAATACTGCAGTCGTTTCTGTTGTCGGCAAGCCTTGTTCATCAAGAAAATAATTGCCTTTAAATACGAGTACGCCTTCTTTTTCTTCAACAGATTCTGCATGCATCCCCTCAATATAATGCTCATGATCCTGAATCAGTTGATTGGCAATCAGCAGAAGATCTGAAGAGGAAATCGTTTTTTTATCGTTCATCTGTACATCCTGTTTATTCAGTTTTGCTTATTCTATACCGAAATAGTCTCAAGATGCAGTTTTTGCGAGGAATCGCTCACTCTGGACCCGCCATCATGGCGGTTATCTGGTCATATTCTGTGACTTATCCCATAGTTCGGTGGATTTTTTTCGAGAGATGCCGATAGTCCATTTAGTATACGCAGGCAGTTTAGGATACCAGTACCGGAATGTGATCAATCAGCCGAAACCGTCTCCTGACAGAAATTGCCTGAGTACATATCTGAGTTTTAGACTAAGCTAAAATTCGATTCGGACAATTGTCGAGCAATTAAGTATCAATTTGAAAAAACAAGTTGATCTTCTCGTTATCTCGCTCGATAGTAAAAAGAAGTCTAATTTTGAGTGTAATTGCGATCAAGTTCGCATTTGGATTAAGGACATTTGAGTCAATTATGGGTAAATCACTGGTTATAGTGGAGTCTCCTGCCAAAGCTAAAACGATTAATAAATATCTTGGCCGGGACTATATTGTGAAGTCTAGTGTCGGTCATGTCCGAGATCTTCCTACCTCTGGTCAAACAAATTCAACCAAAAAAGCCACACCGGTTTCAACAAAACATTTGAGCGCAGAAGAAAAAGAACGTTTAAAAAAAGAGAAAGAACGCACTGCGCTGATAAAGAAGATGGGCGTTGATCCTTATCATGGCTGGGAAGCTAATTATCAAGTGCTTCCGGGGAAAGAAAAAGTAGTCTCAGAGCTTCAGAAGTTAGCAAAAGATGCTGACTGTGTTTATCTCGCGACGGATTTGGACCGCGAGGGGGAAGCAATTGCATGGCATTTGCGTGAGATTATTGGCGGAGAAGATGAGCGTTATAAGCGGGTCGTCTTTAATGAAATTACGAAAAACGCGATTCAACAGGCTTTCCATGAACCTGGTGAGCTGAATATGGATGGTGTGAATGCCCAGCAGGCGCGCCGTTTTATGGACAGGGTTGTGGGTTTCATGGTTTCTCCGCTACTGTGGAAAAAAGTAGCCCGCGGCTTGTCTGCTGGTCGGGTACAGTCTGTGGCGGTTAAGCTGCTGGTTGAAAAGGAGCGGGAGATTAAGGCGTTTGTTCCGGAAGAGTTTTGGGATATTCATGCTGATACTCAGACTCCGGAGGGAAAAGCCCTGCGCCTGTTGGTTGCTCAGAAAGATGGGCTAGCGTTTAAGCCGCTGAATGAGCAGGATGCCAAAGCTGCGGTTGCAGTGCTGGAATCTGCCCGTTATGAAGTGTGCAAGCGTGAAGACCGGCCAACAACCAGTAAACCCTCAGCACCATTTATTACCTCAACACTGCAACAGGCAGCAAGTACTCGTTTAGGCTATGGGGTAAAGAAAACCATGATGCTCGCTCAGCGGCTATATGAAGCGGGCTATATAACCTACATGCGGACCGACTCCACCAACCTGAGTTCTGAAGCGATCGATGCGGTTCGGGAATATGTTCATACGAACTTTGGGGAGGCGTATTTACCGGCTAAGCCTAACGTCTACGGAAGTAAAGCGGGTGCACAGGAAGCGCATGAGGCAATTCGTCCTTCCGATGTCAATGTGTTGGCCGATGCGCTGGAAGGGATGGATGCAGATGCTCATAAGCTGTATACCCTGATCTGGAATCAGTTTGTTGCCTGTCAGATGACTCCAGCCCGTTATGATTCGACCACAGTTAGTGTGAAAGCTGCAGAATATACCTTAAAAGCCAAAGGGCGTATTCTGAAGTTTGACGGCTGGACCAGAGTGCAGAGACCGCTTGGTAAGAATGAAGATCAAATTCTGCCGGGAGTTCAGATTGGTGAAGCATTATCCTTGACAGCTCTGGACCCGAAACAGCATTTCACTAAGCCACCGGCGAGATACACGGAAGCGGCACTGGTTAAGGAGCTGGAAAAACGTGGTATTGGCCGGCCATCAACGTATGCTTCAATTATTTCGACGATTCAGGAACGGGGATACGCGAAGATTGAACAACGGCGCTTTTATGCTGAGAAAATGGGTGAGATTGTCACTGATCGTTTAGATGATAGTTTTAACGATCTGATGAATTATGATTTCACTGCCCGGATGGAAGAGAAACTGGACCAGATCGCTGAAGGGCATATGAACTGGAAAGGTGTACTCGATAACTTCTTCAGTGATTTTTCAGTCTCTCTGGATCAGGCTGAACAGCAGGAAGAAGACGGTGGCATGAAGCCAAATCATATTGTCCTGACCGATATTGAGTGTCCGACTTGTTCCCGCCCAATGGGGATCCGGACTGCTTCAACCGGTGTGTTCCTTGGGTGCTCAGGTTATGCTCTGCCACCGAAAGAGCGCTGTAAAACAACCATTAATCTGGGTGATGAAGAGGGGATTATCAATGTTCTCGAAGAGGATGTTGAAACCGCAGCACTCCGGGCGAAAAAACGTTGTCCTATCTGTGAAACGGCAATGGATGCTTATCTGATTGATGATAAGCGGAAACTGCACGTTTGCGGAAACAACCCGAACTGTGACGGTTATATCGTTGAGCATGGGGAGTTTAAGGTTAAAGGATACGATGGTCCTGTCGTTGAGTGTGACAAGTGTGGCTCGGACATGGTGCTGAAAAATGGTCGTTTCGGTAAATATATGGGATGTACCAATGAATCCTGTAAAAATACCCGGAAGATCCTGAAAAATGGTGAAGTTGCTCCACCGAAAGAAGATCCGGTTCACTTCCCTGAGCTTCCCTGCGAGAAATCGGATGCTTACTTTGTATTACGTGATGGTGCCTCCGGATTGTTTATGGCCGCCAGTAATTTCCCTAAATCAAGAGAGACCAGAGCACCATTGGTGGAAGAGTTTGCCCGTTTTGAAGATCGGATTCCGGATAAATTCAAATATCTGGCTACCGCTCCCAGTCATGACCCTGACGGGCTGGCTGCAGTGATTCGTTTCAGCCGTAAATCGAAAGAGCATTATGTACGTACGGAAGTTGACGGAAAGCCAACGGGTTGGACGGTTTTATTTGTCGATGGTCAGTGGCAAGTCACAGATAAGAGAAAAAAAGCGAAGTAATAATGAACTAAGGCAGCAAATCGCTGCCTTTTTTTATGTAACTTGTCGACAGGTGTTAGTGTTTATTTTTGGATGTTCTGGCGAAGATCATGGCCGTAGGGATGCTTATTTATCATTGTTTCATATTGTCCCTTTTATCTGCGTTATAGCATGAAGTTTATAATCTTCATACTTTTTTTGCTTTCTGTGAACCAGCTTGGGAGTTGGAGACGTCAAGCGATAGGTGCTTCACTAGTTTGCAGTTTTAATTTTGTATTATGTGATAATTCCGATAAGTTATAAACAACGTGTTGCATTGATTTATGTGACATTGAAAGGAAAGTGTCGACCTCTGGCATAGAGGTCGGAGCAGATTATAAAAAGGTAATATGGAGTTTCAATCATGGCTGGTGTACTGAGTATGATTTTAGCCGGGGGAGAAGGATCTCGACTGAGACCTTTGACTGAAAGCAGAAGCAAACCCGCAGTTCCATTTGGAGGGAGCTATCGGTTGATTGACTTTGCTCTGAATAATTTTGTTAACGCAGATTTGATGCGTATTTATGTACTGACCCAATTTAAATCTCAATCACTTTATGTCCACCTGAAAAAAGGCTGGAATGTGTCCGGTATCACGGATCGGTTTATTGATGTCATCCCTGCCCAAATGAGAGATGGGAAGCGATGGTATGAAGGGACCGCTGATGCAATTTATCAAAATGTCCGTTTTATTGAACTTGCCTCACCTGATTATGTTTGTATCTTTGGCTCTGACCATATCTATAAAATGGATATTCGCCAGATGCTGGATTTCCATAAACGAACGGAAGCTCATCTGACGGTGTCTGCACTTCGGATGCCTCTCAAAGAAGCTTCTCAGTTTGGAGTCATTGAAGTTGACCGTAACGGGAAAATGATTGGTTTTGAGGAGAAACCTGAAAATCCCAAGTCAATCCCCGGAGAACCCGAGTGGGCTTTGGTTTCTATGGGAAACTATATTTTTGATGCGGATGTTTTGTGCCAGGAATTAAGGCTAGATGCAGCAAATGAACATTCCAGTCATGATTTCGGCAAAGATATTATTCCGAAACTCTTCCCTGAAGGAAATGTTTACGTTTACGACTTTTCGACCAATAAAATTAAAGGAGAGAAAGAAGCAACCTATTGGCGTGATGTTGGTACGATAGATTCTTACTGGGCCGCGAATATGGATTTGCTGGACAAAGACCCTCAGTTTTCTTTGTATAACCGAAGCTGGCCGCTGCATACATACTATCCACCTTTACCTCCGGCGACGTTCGTTGATGCTGAGGAACGCAGAGTAAAAATTACCGATAGTCTGGTTTCCGGAGGGAGTTATATTCAGGGAGCAACCATTTTTAAATCGATTCTTGGTTACCGGAGTAACATTGCTGCTGGTTCTCATATCAGTGAATCTGTTATCTTAGGGGATGGAAAAATCGGTGCAGGCTGTACAATAAAACGGGCGATTATCGATAAGCATGTTGAGATTGCGCCGGGCACTGTGATTGGTGAAGATTTAGAATTGGATAGAAAGCGTTTCCATGTCTCTGAAGGGGGAATCGTTGTTATTGCTAAAGGAACAAAAGTTGGATTCTAGAATGGAACAAATCGATGTATGGTTTACCGTTTCAGAAGTACAAGGAATTGTAAAGAGTGGTGGTTTAGCCGATGTAGCAAAAGCGCTTCCCTCTGCTCTGAATGCATTAGGTCATCGGGTGAGAATTGTGTTACCCGGTTATCGTTTGGTTCCGGATAAAACCAGCGCGGATGTTATTCTGGAAACCGAACTCTCTCACTGGCCTCATACACCTTATCAGGTACGTAAGTCCGAACTGGATGGTATCGAAGTTTACCTGATTGATTGTGACAAATATTTTGACCGTCCGGAATTATATTCCGAGCATAACCGGGCTTATGCCGATAATGGAGAACGGTTCGGATTTTTTTCTGCTGCGGTGCTGGATGTCTTACCGAAACTGGGAATTCAGCCGGATATCATTCATGCCAATGACTGGCATACGGGATTTGTCCCTTTTCTGTTGAAAACCCGTTATGCCAATGATGCGTATTTCCAGCGTATGAAAAGTGTATTAACTATCCACAATGCGTTATTTAAAGGAATTTTCTCTTATGATGAATTGGAAATTATTCCTGAATTGCATTTAAGTGGTATGGAATCGCTGCAATATGGTCATGGATACGTGAGTATGCTGAGGGCAGGTATCGCCTATGCAGATAAAATTAATGCCGTTAGTCCGCATTATGCTTCTGAGCTGCTGACACCACTTGGTGCGCATGGACTGGTTGATGATTTTGTCCGCCGGGCCAAAGATTTGTTCGGAATTATTAACGGTTGTGATTATTCTGAATGGAATCCCCGGACTGACAGTTATATTCCCCGCAATTATACCGATGAAGCGGAGTCTCTAAAGGAAGGTAAGGCAACCTGTAAACACCAGTTACAGGATGAGCTGTTGCTTCCGGCCAGAGATGTCCCTATGTTTGGTATGGTATGTCGTCTGACGCATCAGAAAGGCTTTCACTATCTGCTTCCGATTTTAGAACGCTTCCTGCTCAATGATGTACAACTGGTGATTGTTGGTACCGGAGAGCCGGAGATCGCAAATCGTTTGCATCAGATTGCTGTTGCATCATCACAAAAATTTGCTTTTGTTGATGCTTACAGTAACCGTTTCGCCCATTTGGTTGAAGCCGGCGCTGATTTTTTCCTGATGCCTTCAGAATTTGAAGCATGTGGATTGAACCAGATTTATAGTATGGCATATGGTACATTGCCGATTGTCCGGGAAGTCGGTGGTCTGAAAGACACGGTTTTTGACTGTGATCGTTTTCCGGAGAAAGCGACAGGATTCGGCTTTTCAGAACCCAGTGCTGAGGCTTTACTGATCTGTATGCAACGTGCACTATTGTTTTGTCTTCAACATCCGGAGCAAATGCTGGCGGTACAGCAGCGGGCAATGCAGCAGGATTTCCGATGGGAAGACTCTGCTCAGCAATACCTAAGGATGTATGCTGCGGCATTAATGGGATTCTGAGTTGGTTTTCTTGTTCAGGATTGAATGCAGATAAAAATAAAGCACCGGAAACGGTGCTTTATTTTTAGGTTCGGCTATGGGGTTGTTTCTGTATACTTTTTGTTTCGGTATACGATAGCCAGTTTTACTTTGATTTAAATCTGTCCGGCTAACTCATCACGTCTTGCCTGAGGAATAACAGACCAGTGTTTACCTTCAATCGCGCCTTCCAGTGCCCATAGAAGCTCCAGAGGTGGTTGAGTTGAAGGATGAGAGCTCTGAATTGCTTTATATGCCCCAAGAGCCCCTCTCTGGTGAAGCTCTTCAACAGAATTGATTCCTGCTTTACGTAGCATACGCTCTGTTGCCAAACGAAGGTTAGGAAGATCTTTCAACCGTTGAGGCTTGGTCTCTACGTGAGAAGTTTTCTCATTTTTTGCATTCAGGTAAGCTTCTTTAGCAATACTGAGAATGGTGTTCAGGTCGTCCCAGTAGTCAGAAGGAAGTGCGAAATACTTGGTAACTACAGGAAAGCCACGTTTTGTGTACACATAAGGTTCGAAACCTCTTGCCTTAAATGTCTCAAGTGAGTAACTGTCTGCCCGTATATGTAGTTTGTCTTGTACGACAAGTGCGAACATAATGTCGTCAACAAAAATACCAAACCCGCCAAACATTGAGCGAGATTTGACACGTCCCAGCTGTTCGAAAAGCCGCATTGAATCTTTAAGAATTGGTTTGTCCATGCTTTACGTCTCGGTGTATTTAAACGAATACGCCACCAGAATCAGGTCCGAGAATTTAGCAAAATAATGCAGAAAGTATGTTAATAAGACGTCAAATCATTGACGAATATGAAATGCATTTTTGCCATCGGTAACCCCGCTACCTACCACTTATCGTGGTTTAGGCCGGAGGCTTTGCGTCCCACCTTTTCAGATGGTTTGCCCTGTGCGTGACACTTTTCCATTAAGGAGTTATCAAAAAATGTGGAATAGACATCATGACTACCTATTACACAATATGTGATTCTAGTCCAATTAATGGAGGTTATCAATAGAAAGAAAGTGGTTGGAGGAATGACTTTCCTCCAATGGGTGTAAATTATTTGTTAAATTTTATTTAAATCTTTAACTGTGTCACGTTCTACAATTTCAGGATGCATTTCAAACGTGCGGCGATCATGTTCTTTATTTTTGATGCGTTCCAATAGAATTTCAAAAGCATTTTTGCCAACCCTGCGTTTGGGTTGGTGAATAGTCGTCAATGGGGGAGAAAAGTATTCGGAGATTTCGATGTTGTCATAACCAATCACGGAAATATCCTCAGGAACTTTGATGCCTCTTTGCTGCAACCGGCTCATGAGCCCTAAGGCCATGGTGTCATTGAAACAGAATACGGCAGTTGGCTGTTCATCCATTGCAATGATCTTGTCGGCAGCCAGTACTGCCGTGTCACATTCAAAATTTCCTTCCAGTATCCAGTCTTCATTTGGTGTCAGATTAGCTTCTGCCATGGCTCTGCGAAAGCCCTGAATACGTTCCTGACAGGCTGCTTTGGATAGATGCCCACTCAGGCAGGCAATATGCCGGTGGCCTTTATCGAGGAGATAACGGGTTGCAAGGTATCCACCTTCTTCGGAGTTATCGATGATTTTATCTGCCTGTGAACTTTCTGGTCCCCAGTCCATGATGACTTTAGGAATATCATCATAGGCTTCCAGCATCTCCAGAAGTTCAGCGGTCAGGTCTGAACACATTACCAGCATACCATCGACACGCTTTTCGGCCAGCATCCGGATATAATCACGCTGCTTCTCGTATAATCCACCGGTATTACAGAGGATTAGAGTATAACCCTGACGATAGCAGTAACTTTCAACACCATCGATGACTTCAGAGAAAAAGGGGTTGGTTGACTGGGTCACGAGCATCCCGATTGTACGGGTTGAATTACATTTCAGGCTTCGGGCCACAGCACTGGGAGCGTAGTTCAGAGTTTTGACAGCTTCCATGACTTTTTCTTGAGTCGTTTCCGCCACAAATCTGGTTTTGTTAATAACATGTGAAACAGTTGTTGTTGAAACTCCCGCCAAGCGGGCAACGTCCTTTATCGTAGCCATAGGTATTGTCCTGTCGCCTATGCTGAAGGTCCAGCAATCCGGAGCAAATTACAATTGAAAGTTTGATTATGAAGATTTTATATCCTGCTCAGCCAATAATTTTCGTGAAAGTCGTATTCTGAGTTATTGGATATAAGAACAAAAACCGCCGGTTATAGCGGTTTTTGTCTGGTATTTATTGCGCTTTAGCGGCGAATTTTAGACTGCTGCTTGGGTAATAGCAATCGAAATGAGGAAATATGTCGTCTCATTCAGGATTAGAACACACAAATTCAGGCTCATGTGATGTCTGCTACATCTCACTCTGTGATGGCTCAGATACGGTGGCTTCCTGGCTGGCGACCCAGTTCTTCAGATAATGCCAGAATTGTCCCAGAGTTTCGTACCAGTACTTTTCCGTTTGTTCCAGATAAATGGCTTTGGGGGCATACTTTATCCAGGGTTGAGCTATATTTCTATAAGACAAAAAATTGGTCGGAGCCGGAATCGGATTCAGTCCTGCAGATCGAAACTCAAGCAGTGCACGATTCATATGACTTGCGGAGGTGACCAGCACTAATTTTCTCGGTCCGACAAAGCTTGCTGCCTGCTGGGCTTCTTCCCAGGTATCTTTGGCAGTTTCCAGTAGTACGATGTCCGATTTGGCCACACCGAGAGATAGAGCTACTTTCGCCAGCATTCGTGCGTGACTGAACCGGGTTCCGCCGGCATATCCGGAAAGAATAAGTCTGGAGCCAGGATACATTCGCATGATCCGTATTCCTTCGGTCAGGCGCATGAGTGCGGAACGGCTGAGCTGTGAGGTCGGAGGAAGCTGGTCATCGACCACATGACTACTGCCGAGAACCATAATGTAGTCAATGCTGCCTTCAACAGGCAGAAAAGCGGAGTACTGACGCTCCAGTGGGGCCAGCAGACGATCAGATACCGGCTGAAAGGAAGCCAGAAATAACATGGTGTAGGAGAAAAGAACAATCAGGCAGCCCGTTTTCCTTTTGGTTGAAAACATGATCATCATCAGGCCGATAAAACCGATGATTAGCAAGGCAGGAAGGGGCATCATGAATGCAGATATGATTTTTTTAAGCTCAAACATATAAGAAATAGTCCGAAAAAACAGCAATTGAGATTAAAAACAAATAATCCTCTTTATTCCTGCCATTCCTATGACAGAATAGCAGCACGATTAGTTATCATAACTCAAGCTACAGTGACTGAAGATCGCAATTTCGACGATATTGCCCACAAATTTGCAAAAAATATATATGGTTCTGACAAAGGTATGATCCGTCAGACAATTGTATGGGAAGATATCCAGAATATCTTAATGACATTTTCTCCGGAACAGTTCCCGTTATCGGTTCTGGATGCCGGTGGAGGACTGGCTCAGCTATCGCAGAGACTGGCTGCGATGGGACATCAGGTGACATTATGTGATCTTTCTTCTGAAATGTTGCAGTTGGCGCAGGCTGATATTGAAAAAAATGGTTTGCTTGCGCAGTATCGCTTTGTCCATGCTGCAGTGCAGGATATGCAACAACATATCACCGATCCAGTCGACTTTTTGATGTTTCATGCCGTGATGGAGTGGCTGGCCGAACCGAGAGTTGCGTTGGAAAAGTTACTTTCTCAGGTCCGGACGGGTGGTGTTGCATCAATCATGTTTTACAATCATCACGGATTAGTTCTGAAAAATGTCATATGCGGGAATATTCCCCATGTGTTGGATGGCATGCCATACCGTAAACGATTTAAGTTACAACCTCAAAAAGGCCTGAATCCGGAAGATGTCTATCAATGGATAGAAGCGTGTGGGTTCAGAATTGAGGGAAAAAGCGGTATTCGCTCATTCAGTGATTATATTGGTAATCGCCAGAATATGGGTGAATACAGCGAAGAAGATGTACTGGCGCTTGAAAGGCAGTTGTGCCGGCAAGAGCCTTATTTATCTCTGGGCCGCTATATTCATGTATGGGCCAGAAAAAAGTAAACAATGATGGAAACAATGATAGACGAATTGGCGCAACAAGCCGAGGTACAACCAATCGATGAATTGGTTGGGTGGGTCAGGCAGCATGACTTGTCTCTCAACCTGAATACCGAACGGCTCGCATTTTTGATTGCGGTTGCGGTGTTAAGCCGGGATCGGTTTGATGATGAACTTGGTGAAGGGGAATTGCATGATGCTTTTACGATCGTCACCCGTTTATTTGATGATACCGGAGAAGCTTCTGCTTTCCGGGCGAATAATGCGATCAATGATCTGGTTCAACAGCGGCTCATCCGTCGTTTTACCAGTGAAGTAACCGATGGTGCCAGTATTTACAGACTTTCACCGCTGGCTATTGGCATCACTGATTATTATTTACGCCACCGGGAGTTTTCCAAACTGAAACTGTCGATCCAGCTTTCGATTGTTGCCGATGAAATGGCGAAGGCGAAAGAAGCGGCGGAAAAAGGTGGTACGGCGGCACATTGGCAGAAGAATGTGTATGGCGTTCTGAAATACTCCGTGGGAGAAATTTTTGATCAGATCGATCTGAACCAGCGGGTGATGGACGAGCAGCAGCAAGAAATTAAAGAACAGATTGCCCAGTTATTGAACAAAGACTGGCGTGATGCGATCCAGAATTGCGAGTCTTTACTGTCAGAAACATCATCAACGCTAAAAGAGTTGCAGGATACACTTCAGGCTGCCGGTGATGAAATGCAGACTCAGATTCTTGATATTCAGGAATGCGTCTATGGTGAGTCTGAACTAGAGTTTATCGAAGAAACATTGTTTCAGTTGCAGATCAAACTGGACCGGATTATCAGTTGGGGACAGCAGGCTATTGATTTATGGATTGGCTATGATCGCCATGTCCATAAGTTTATCCGGACAGCAATTGATATGGACCAGAACAGAGCATTCAGTCAGCGCTTACGCCAATCAATGAATGACTATTCTGAGGCCCCCTGGTTTCTTACCTTCGCTGATGCAGACCGTTTCATGGACATGCGGGATGAAGCTCTGATTCTCCGGGACGATGAAGTGACCGGACAAATCCCCGCTGATGTTGAATATGAAGAATTTCAGCAGGTTAACGATGCACTGGCAGAACGCATAGGCGAGATGCTGAGTGTGCATAAAGCTCAGGGAGCTCCGATAGATCTGGGCATGGTCTTAAAGAATTACCTCACAGAACATCCAAGAACACACCATTTTGATTTAGCCAGAATTGTGGTCGATCAGGCCGTTCGTCTGGGATATTCGGCATCCGATTATCAGGCGGTTCAGCCAGACTGGCAGGCAATCAATGAGTTTGGTGCAAAGGTACAAGCAAATGTCATCGACAGATATGAATGAATATATGCCAGAGAAGCTGGTGAAAGCACTTTCTAATCCACTGTTCCCTGCGCTGGATAGTCAATTACGTGCCGGAAGGCATGTTTCCGGTGAGGATATGGATAATCACACGTTTTTGTCGGACTTTGAAACTGAGCTGGCCCAGTTCTACCAGCGCTATAATACTGAACTGGTTCGTGCTCCCGAGGGATTCTTTTATCTGAGACCACGTTCTACATCCCTGATTAACCGTAGCGTGCTTTCCGAACTGGATATGCTGGTCGGAAAGGTGCTTTGTTTTCTGTATCTCAGTCCCGAGCGCCTGGCACATGAAGGTATTTTTACTCATCAGGAACTGTATGAAGAGTTACTGACGCTGGTCGACGAGAAAAAACTGATGCGCCTGGTTACTTTCCGGGCGGGTGGTTCTGATCTGGATCGGGAAAAACTGTTTGAGAAGGTCAGAACCTCTCTGCGGAAATTACGCCGGATGGGAATGCTTGTCGTTCTGGGTGAGAGTGAAAAATTCCGGATTACAGAAGCGGTATTCCGCTTCGGGGCCGATGTTCGTCTCGGTGATGATATGCGGGAAGCGCAACTGAGGCTGATTCGTGACGGCGAAGCTGTGGTTCCCGGCCGGCAAGAGCTGGCTGTGGAAACGACGGAAGTCATTACTGATGAGGATGAGCAAGAAGATACCGCATCAGATGTATTAACAGGATTTGAAGGTGAAGCATGATTGAAAGAGGTAAGTATCAATCACTGACAATGATCAACTGGAACGGTTTTTTTGCCCGGACGTTTGATATTGATAATCTGGTAACAACGCTTTCGGGTGGTAACGGTGCCGGGAAATCAACGACGATGGCGGCCTTTATCACGGCACTGATTCCTGATCAAAGTCTGCTTCATTTCCGGAATACGACAGAAGCCGGAAGCTCCCAGTCTTCCAGAGATAAGGGTTTGCACGGGAAGCTTCAGCCGGGCACCTGTTATGCTGCTCTGGATGTGGTCAATTCCCGTAAACAGAGAATTCTGTTTGCCGTGAGATTACAACAGGTTGCCGGCCGGGATAAGAAAGTCGATATCAAACCGTTTCTGGTTCAGGGTATTCCCAGCCATGTCCGGCCGACTGATCTTTTGATTGAGAATGTTTCAGACCAGCAGGCCAGAGTCCGGACTCTCAGCGAAGTGAAAGAGGCGGTTGCCCGCCTGGAAGGAACACAATTCAAAGCATTTAGCTCGGTCGTTGATTATCACACCCAGATGTTTGAGTTTGGGGTGGTGCCGAAGAAAATGCGTTCCAGCAGTGATCGTGCAAAATTTTACCGCCTGATCGAAGCCTCTTTATATGGTGGTATCTCCAGTGCAATTACCCGGTCATTGCGTGACTACCTGCTGCCACAGAATGGCGGTGTAAAAAAAGCTTTTCAGGATATGGAAGCCGCGCTGCGTGAAAACCGGATGACGCTTGAAGCGATCAAAACGACGCAGGCAGATCGGGATTTATTCAAGCACCTGATTACCGAATCGACCAACTATGTTGCGTCTGACTATATGCGTCATGCCAATGAACGCCGGAGTAAAGTTGAGCAGGCACTTTCATTCCGCCAAACATTATTTGGTGCTCAACAGACACTGATTAGCCAAAGCGAGCTCCTGTCTCGTGTCAAAGATGAACTGGATGAACTGACAGAACAGGAATCGGCGCTGGAACAGGACCATCAAAGTGCCTCCGATTATCTGCAACTGGTTCAGAATGCATTGCGCCAGAAAGAGAAAATTGAGCGTTACCGGGACGATCTGGAAGAACTGCAAGAGCGGCTGGAAGAACAGCTGATGGTTGTTGAAGAAGCTCAGGAGCAAACGGCGGAAGCAGAGCATCAGGCAACAATTCTTGAAGATGAAGTCGACAGCCTGAAGTCTCAACTGGCAGATTATCAGCAGGCACTGGATGTCCAGCAAACTCGGGCGCTTCAGTATCAGCAGGCAGTCCGGGCACTGGAAAAAGCCAGAGAAACGCTTGATGATGACAGCCTGACTGCTGAGAATGCATCACAGAAAATTCAGGCGCTGAACCAGTCTCAGAGTGAAATGACCGGGCAGGTACTGCAACTGAAGCACCGTCTCGATATGTCGGCAGCGGTAGCATCCCAGTTTGAGCAGGCATTTCAGTTGGTGCAGTCGGTTGTGAGTGATGTTGAGCGTCATACTGCCCATGAGCAGGGAGTGATGTTGATTGAGAAGTCACGCCAGTTCAGACAGCTTGCTGAACAGGAAAATCAGTGGTACGCCCGTCAGAGTGAGATCTCTCGCCAGCTTGAACGCCAGGAGAGTATAGCTGCACTGGCTGAAGAGTATCAGAACGCATATCAGATGACGCTGAATGATGAATCAGTTGTCAACGAAGAGCGCGAGAAACATCAGGAACTGCTTGATGTGGTGGAAGAAGAACAGACAGCTCTGCGGGAGTCACGAAGTGATCTCCGTCGCCGTCAGGAAGATACTCAGGCACAGATTCAGCGACTGGAAAGTATTGCTCCGCAATGGATTATTGCCCGTAATGCATTAGATGCACTAAAAGAACAGAGTGGAGAAGCACTGGATAGTTCCCAGGCAGTTTTTTCTCACATGCAGCAAACTCTGGAGCAGGAAAAGCAGCAGACACAGGAAAAAGAGAAACTGGCGTTACAGCGTCGTGACCTTGAACTGGAAATTGAGCGGCTGGCTTCTCCCGGAGGTGCCAATGATGCTCGCCTGAAGTCCTTAGCCGATACATTAGGCGGAATGCTGCTCTCTGAAATTTATGATGATATTACTCTGGAAGATGCGCCGTACTTCAGTGCGATGTATGGACCGGCCAGACATGCGATTGTCGTCTCCGATTTGTCAGAGATTCAGGAGCGTCTGGCTGAACTGGATGATTGTCCGGAAGATGTATATATCATTGAAGGGGATGTTGATGCTTTTGATGACAGTTCTTTTGATGCAGATGAACTGGAAGGTGCGGTTTGTGTTCGCCTGAATGATCGTCAGATTCGTTATTCCCGTTTTCCTGAGATTCCTTTATTCGGCCGGGCAGCAAGAGAGCAGCGGCTGGAACAACTTCGTGCGAAGCGGGATGATATTGTTGAGCTGCATGCCAAAGCATCATTTGATGCCCAGAAACTGCAACGTTTATATCAGGCTTATCAGGCATTTGTTGCTTCCCATATTGCCACTGTTTTTGAGGCGGATCCGGAGCAGGCTTTGCAGGAATGCCGTGATCAACTGAATCAGGTAAGCCGGACACTGAGCGATTTGACTCATCAGGAACAGCAGTTACAGGCCCGGTTACAGCAGAGCAAAGATGCTTTATCTCTGATCGGGAAAGTCGCTCCTTTTATCCATTTGCTGGAAGATGAAACCCTACAGGAGCAGGCCAGTGAGATTGAAGAAAGTCTCGCTGATCTGGAAGAAGCCAAACGTTTCCTGTCACAACATGGTGCAACTATCGAACAGTTGAGCCGCTGTATTAATGCTCTTGAAAATGATCCGGAACAGTTTGATGCATTAGAAGCTGAATACCATCAGACGGATCAGCAGTTACAGCAGGTCAAAACACAGATTTTTGCAATATCTGATTTGATAGAACGGCGTCACCATTTGAGTTACTCCGATGCTGTGGCTCTGGTGAATCAGGGAGATGCCTTGAGTGAGCAACTGAAAGAAAAGTTGCAGCTTGCCGAAGCCCAACGGGCTGAAGCCAGAGAAGCATTGAAGCAAAGGCAAAGTCAGGTGAGCCAGTATCATCAGGTTCTGGCTTCGCTTAAAAGTGCACATCAGTCAAAACTGGAGACAGTTCAGGAATTCGAACAGGAGCTTCAGGAGTTTGGCGTTCATACCGATGCCAGTGCATTAGAGCGTGCGGAAAGCCGGAAGAATGAGCTTTACGAACGCTTGCATGTTTCCCGGCAACGACAGAGTGAACTGGAACGGACGCATACATCGACAGAGATGGAGATGACATCGCTGACTAAACAACTGAAGAAAGTTGAAAAAGAATATGCTGATCTCCGGAAGTTTATCGTTAATGCAAAAGCAGGATGGTGTTCGGTGCTGAGACTGGCACGGGAACATGATGTCGAAAGACGTCTGCATAAACGGGAACTGGCTTATCTGTCGGCGGGAGAACTCCGCTCAATGTCTGATAAAGCATTAGGTTCTCTGCGTCTGGCTGTGGCCGATAATGAAGTGCTGAGAGATTCTTTACGTCAATCAGAAGATACGGCCAGACCGGAACGTAAGATCCTGTTTTATATTGATGTTTATCAGCATCTGCGGGAGCGGATTCGTCAGGATATTATCCGTACGGACGATCCGGTCGAAGCGATCGAAGAGATGGAAGTTGAGCTGGCCCGGCTGACGGAAGAACTGACACAGCGGGAATCCCGTCTGGCAATCAGTTCTGAGTCGGTTGCCAGTATCATTCGCAAAACGATTCAGCGCGAACAGAACCGGATCCGGATGCTTAATCAGGGCTTGTCTAATATCCACTTTGGTCAGGTTAATGGTGTCCGTCTGAATGTGAAAGTCCGGGAAAGTCATGAAATGTTGCTGACAGGGCTGGCTGAACAGCAGGAGCAGCATCAGGACTTGTTTAACAGTCCGCGCTATACGTTTTCAGAATCGATGGCAAAACTATTCCAGCGGGTTAATCCGCATATTGATATGGGACAGCGCTCACCTCAGGTTCTCGGTGAAGAACTTTTAGACTACCGGAATTACCTTGAACTGAATGTTGAAGTGAACCGTGGGGCTGATGGCTGGCTACAGGCGGAATCCGGTGCATTGTCAACCGGGGAAGCTATCGGAACCGGTCAGTCGATTCTGCTGATGGTGGTGCAGAGCTGGGAAGAAGAGTCCCGTCGTCTGCGGAGTAAAGATATCATTCCATGTCGTTTGTTGTTCCTTGATGAGGCTGCCCGTCTGGATGCTAAGTCTATTTCAACACTATTTGAGTTGTGTGACCGGCTGGATATGCAGTTACTGATTGCCGCACCGGAAAATATCAGTCCGGAGAAGGGAACAACTTATAAACTGGTTCGGAAAATTCTTAAAGATCATGAACATGTTCATGTTGTTGGTCTGAGAGGCTTTGGTCAGAATGATACGACAGAGCCTGAGGCGCTGACGGCGGAAGCGACCTTATCGGATTAAGAATTCTGTTACCTGAGTGATGATAGGTCATCAAAATATACACCAGTGAGAAAAAACCACCTGAGTTTGCATTCAGGTGGTTTTTTTATAGTTGATACCGGTTTGACGTTCAGAAAAAACCTTGGGTGTTTAATCGATAGAAATTAGGAGCTCATCGCCTTGTTTTTCAATCTTCGCATCTCCCCGGACTTGTTCTCTGGAAACATTTTTTACAATAATATTTTTGTCTTTCCAGCCATACTGATACAGATAAGGCTTAATATAATGCAGGCGCAGGTTTGACAGATTTTTAAATGCATCGGAGCCGGTCAGCCTGTAAAAGTAAGCGCTGGTTTTAGCCTCATCAACGGCTACTGTGATCTGGCGGAATTGCTGAGGCTGTTGCAGATAACCATGAATATCATGTTCGGTAATCATCTCAGTAAAGAGAATTCTTTTTTCGTTATAGCCATAGTTATACTGATGCATTTGCCAGGCGAAGGGGATAAATAGTGTCACTAACAGCAGGGTTCTCCACCAGAATCGGGGAACCAGCAAGACCAGCATTGTAATCCCCAGTGGTAATGTAACACCTGAACGCAATGGCACTTTTACTCCCAGCGGAATAACACTGGCGTAAATTGAGAAGACGACCAACAAGGCTACAAGCGTGTATTTCAGGTGATTTTTTAGTGCCCACACCAGAGTGATCGCCGCCGGCACATAGAACAGGGGACTTAATTCTGCCAGATAGCGGGCATTGCGCTCAAAATTCGCAGCGCTTTTCCCGATATTGGCAATAATACCGCTGATATCAGCCGATGGTGTTGATTTTCTCCAGGAAACAAACTCAATAAAGTGTCCCTGTCCGTTCTGGAACAGTGTATAGCCATAGACGCTCAGATTGGCGACAGCATATCCGAGGACATAACCGGCAATCCAGAGGCAAAAGAACTGAATCAGGCTCCGGAAATTCTCTTCACTCAGTTGCCGGATAAACAACAAAGGAATCAGGAAATAAAATGCCGGATAAGTCGCAAATAATACAATACCTGATGTGAGTAAGATGACCGGTCGGGAATACCGTGCTCTGATAAAGCTGAAAAATGCCAGAAAGAATGTCCCCGGAATCAGGGTCATCGGCCATTTGAATAACATGGTAAAGTAGGGGACGTTGACAACCAGTAGTGCGAAACAGAACGCTAGCCAGCGATCACTGCGAATCTCTGATGCAACCCGGTAACCAAAAATAAATATGAACAGGTTACATAAAGTTGCTGCCATTATGGCAGGAGTCAGGCGTAAAACGTCGAAGAGGGCGAAGTTAATCCATCGTCCTTCTGAAACGAATTTGTAGTCGTAACTCTCCATGTAAGGTAAAGCGTCATGGGCAATATTTTCCAGCATAGATTCATGCAGGTTCAACAGTGTCCATACCAGAAAAAAAGTTGCAACTCCCCATTTGAACAGGGAAACAGAGTTAAGAGATTCACGTACGACTGAGGGATGTGCGGCAGGATTATTCATCGTTTTTCCTCCTGTGAGAGAAAACAGCACGATAGCCAAGATAGTTAATGATCATGGATGTACAAATAGCGATAACCTGAGCAAGATAGACGAACATCTCCAACCCATCGACCAGTAGATATAACATACCGGTGCTACAGGCGAGCGATGACAGGTTGACCAGACAGAATGGCAGCAACTGACCACTTCTGGCGGCGCTTTTGAAAACAAAGCGCCGATTAAGTATGAAGCTAAACACCATGCCGATCAGATAAGATAAAATCGATGCGGGAATATAGTGTTCAGAGAGCCAGTACAGTATGACAAACGTAATATAGCTTGTCCCTGTGTTGATCAGTCCGGCTAGCGCAAAACGGATTTTTTGCCTGAATTCGGCATCAAACAGGCTATTTTGCCACAGAGCGTTTTTTGACGGATTCAAACGTTCTTCCTTTTTTCAGGATGTACAGCGGACGGCCTTTGGACTCATTATAAATACGGGCGATATATTCTCCCAGAATACCAATAGATATTAGTTGTACGCCACCGATAAACAGGATTGAGACCAGCAGAGAAGTCCAGCCGGAGACCCAGTGATCGGTCATCAGACGGATATAGATAGAATACATCAGGATTGCAAAGGCGACACCGGAACTGATGAATCCCATCATGATAGATAATTTCAATGGCTTGACGGAAAACGAAAGAATGCCATCCAGTGCGAATTTCAGCATTTTACCCAGCGGGTACTTGGATTCCCCGGCAAAACGGGGAGAGCGTTCATAAAGGATTGATGTTTGTCGGAAGCCAATCCAACTGACCATTCCCCGGATAAAACGGGCTTTTTCCGGCATAGCGATCAACTGATCGACAACCTGGCGGTCCATCAGGCGAAAGTCACCGGTGTCCAGCGGTATCGGGACTTCCGATAATCGGTTCAGCAGGCGGTAGAATAATTTGGCTGAAGCCAGTTTAAACGCTGACTCACCATCTCTGCGGTCACGGGTACCGTAGACAACATCATATCCTTCTTCCCACTTAGCAAGCATCTGTTCAATGAGTTTTGGTGGATCCTGCAAATCGGCATCAATCAATACAACGGCATCGCCGGTGCTGGCATCCAGCCCGGCGGTGACGGCTTGCTGATGTCCAAAGTTACGTGAGAAAGACAGCACCAGAACTTGATGATATCGAAGGCTGTGGGCCAGCAATTTTTTTTCAGTATCATCCGAACTGCCATCATTGACGAAAATTAACTCAAAGCGGTAGTCGGGAATTGCGTTTGTGACGGATATCAGTTCCTTGACGGTGAAGTCGATGACCTCACTTTCATTAAAACAGGGAATGACCACGGAGATTTTCTTTTTCATAGTCTGCCACATTGCTCCATTACGGATAACGACATGTGAAGCAGACTAGCAATCCAATGTAAAAAACATGACAAACCCAAGTGAAAAGATCAACAACCGCTATGTCATTGCCAGGCTGATGTGGGCTTTACGGATGATTTGTCCGATGACAACCAGAATGATTGCGCCCAGTAAGACAGGTGTGAACAGAAATCCCCAGCTTTGTCCGGTTAGCATAATCAGTAACGGGTTTGCTCCGGCTGGTGGATGTGTGGTGTGAGTCAGTAGCATCGCAGTCACTGCCAGCCCTGAAGCAATTGCTAGAGTGAATGGTGTCACCGCTATGAATTCAGCAAAAAAGACTCCGATAAAAGCAGTGAGCAGGTGACCCAGAATCACATTTTTGGGTTGTGCCAGTGGGCTTTCCGGCAGTCCGAAGACCAATACAGCAGATGCACCGAAAGGGGCCATCAGCAGAACCAGATCTGTCTGGACAGTTTCTGAAAATGCCAGAATTCCAATCGCAATGGCTGCACCTGTTCCGGACAGGAGTGCCAGATAAAATTTATTCATTTGTTTCTCCAAAAGTAGACCGACTTATCTCCTATTAATGTAGACAAATCGGTCTACTTTTGTCAATCTATAAAAGGAGGATGCTTATGGTGAGTGATAAGAGACAGTTGTTATTGGATGAATCTCTAAGGTTATTCTATGAAAAAGGGATTCATGCTGTTGGGATTAATGAAATCCTGAAAGAGACCGGGGTGGCGAAAAAAACGCTCTATCGTTATTTCCCCAGTAAGGATGATTTAGTTCTTGAAACACTGAAATACCGGGATCAGCGTTTTTTAATCTGGCTGGAACAGGCATTACGGGGCTCTGTATCCAATGAAGAGCTTGTCAGTCGGCTATTCCGCGCGTTGACTGAATGGTTTGATGATCGCGTGCCGGAACTGAGCCATTTTCGAGGATGCTTTTTTATCAATACGTCAGCAGAGTTTCCTGACACAGGTGGTGAGATCTCTCGCTACTGCAAAGCCCATAAAGAGAGCGTCAGACAACTTATTGGCCGACTGTTACCTGTTCCGGATGAGAACTTACTGGATATGCTTTGTATTCTGAAAGAAGGTGCAATTGTTTCCGCTTTTGTGAATCAGGACAAAACCGCAGCAGAGCGCTGTCTTCCTATCATTATCCGTTGGATGAGGAGCTGACAGGTGACTGAAATTGGAGATAATCAAAAGTGGACCGATAAGGATGCACCGTACTCAGTACTGTTGTTCTGGGGTTCATAATATCCGGAATTTACCGATGATTTTTTTATATTCCAATATGTTATGTATGGAGAAACAGAGATTTCGGTGATTGATCCGAGGTTGACAGTATGGCGAAGACTCAATGAAGCCCGGGCCCCATAACCGTCATTCTGTGTTACGGAGATATCCGAATATCCGGGAACTGTACTCAAATGACTTTGATTACGTCCTTCCAGAAGGTAATCGTATTCGAGTTGCCATTCAATCAGTATTGGCCCATTTGCTAATCTGATCATGGCTCCGAGAGGAAGGTAAAGATAAGATTGTTCCCGTTCATATCCCCAGTGGCCGGTTGTCGTTTGCCGATAAGATGAATCATCATTCAGATAGCGGTAACCGAGCCCGGAGTAAGGAGTCATCAGGCCGTTCGAGTAAAACATATTCAGACCGAGCAGTCCCCTGACTTCGAAGATATAATCGGATATGTCAGACATGTCGCCGCTCTCATTACTGGTATAATCAACAGTTCCTTCAACATATGAGGCTTCTACTCTTCTCATCCAGGAGTCATAGGTTGCTACATAGCCCTGAATGCCATATAGAGTTCCCTGATCCTGCATGACGGAGGGTTCTTTATAGGAAAAGTGCGCGATAGCCGGCCCGATGCCGGCTTCATAGGTTGTCTCTGCCATCCCCAGACAAGGGAATATCAACCATATACTAGAGATGGCCGTTTTCATTTGAACATTTTTCATATCTACACCCTGAATTGATGTACTGGTTCTAATATTAACCTAATATGAAAAATAACGCCTATATATGGGACAATAGCTGAGGTGTTGAAGCAAAGTGTTGCATCGAATATTCGACCCGGGCTTCCGGCTCCAGCGGTGATTCAGAAACACCAATATGCTCGATATGTCTGAGTCTGGGGAGCAGGCCTGAACCGTTGGCTATCTGAATCGCAAGACCCGGCCGGGCATTGAGTTCCAGTACCATCGGGCCCTGATTCTTATCAAGCACCATATCTGTACCAATATAACCTAAGCCTGTCATTTCCCATGCCTTTGCCGCCAGCACCAGAAGCCGTTGCCAATGAGGGACTTCTAATTCGTTCAGGGCACGGCCGGTATCCGGATGGTGAGTTATCGGATTACCGAACTGAACACCCCGTACAGCCTGGCCCGTCGCAATATCAATACCGACACCGACTGCACCCTGGTGTAAGTTTGCCTTTCCGTCTGAAGCTCTGGTTGAAAGGCGCATCATGGACATGATCGGGAAACCTTTGAAAACGATCACCCGGACGTCCGGAACACCTTCATAACTGAATCCATCAAAGCAGTCATCAAACTGAATCAGATTCTCAATAATTGCGACATCATTTTTTCCACCAAGGGAAAACAGGCCTGCCAGGGCATTACTGACGTGTCTTTCTACATCGGCAGCATTTAAGGTCGCACCTGATGGTTTAACATAGATTCCATCTTTATGAGAAGTCACCACCAGAATGCCTTTACCGCCACTTCCCCGGGCCGGTTTAATTACAAATCCCGGCCACTGGTGAACTAATTGATGAATCTGTCTGACTTCATGCTGATTACGGATGACTCCAATCAGGTGAGGTACGGTACATCCGGCTTTTTCAGCAATAATTTTTGTTTTGAGCTTGTCATCGACTAAAGGATATTTAGAACGATCATTGTAACGACCAATGTAGCTATGGTTGCGTTTATTCATGCCCATAATCCCCTTATGCCTGAGGCGAAAAGGGGAGGTATATTTTTCAAAAATCATAGTTCATCTACCAGAGGTTTGAAACGCTTCAATTCGCTGAGACGATAGCCGGTATAAGTTCCGAGTAACAGAATCAGAGCCAGTACGATCAACTGTAATCCGATAAAATTGAACGTGAGGTGCTGTACATATGAATTGGTCATTCCCAGATAGACAAGAATTGCCGTAAATAACGAACCTCCGCCCTGTAGGAAAACCTCTTTGGCGCCGTCTTCCTCCCAGAGAATCGACATCCGCTCAATGGTCCATGAGAGAATAATCATCGGGAAGAATGTAATCGTCAGTCCTTCGGTGATCCCAAGCCGGAAGGAAAGCACTGTAAAAATCGAAATCATCAGAATAACGGCAATGATGACCGCCGATATTCGGGCAACGAGTAACAGATTTAGTTTGGAGAGGTAACTACGGATGAATAATCCGGTTCCGACAATCAGAAGGAATCCGATAATTCCGGTCAGAAGCTGCGTCTGAACAAATGCTACAGCGATCAGGACCGGCATAAATGTCCCGGATGTTTTCAATCCGATAATGACACGCAGGAATACGACAATCAGAGCCCCAATAGGAATCAGCATGATGGTCTTAAACATCGCTTGTTCTTCGAGAGGCAGGCTATGAATCGACAGATTGAGTAAGCCGTCTGCATCGACTTTACTGTTGGTCGCTTCCTGTGGAGATACATCACGGGAGATCATACTGAACTGAACCCGGCTGTTTTTGCCGCCAACGACATCCAGCAGGGAGACGTTGGACTCATCCCATACCAGCAAATTCGGATGATTAGCCTGTTTCCCGGTATCCGGATTAAAGACAACCCAGCGTTTTCCATCCCAGACTTCATTCATCGGCTCAATGTTCTGGCGACGACGACCGTCTTCCAGTTGTAGAACACCAACGATCTTATTGGGAATACCTGAATATGAAAGCATCTTTTGGGTCGCTTCATATTTGGTCATCTGATTCAGCAATAATTGGGCATTCTGACTTTCTTCATCATTCAGTGCTTTGATGAGTTCTCTGGTAAACGTAATATCATCGGCTGAGCGCTCATTCGCCTGAGTAATCAGTGAGACAGCCGCAGCTTCTTCCGGGCTGTCAAATGTCGGGCGCTCGACAGAATATTGCGGTGGCTCAGGAACAGATTCAGCCTGAGGGTCAACAAGGAATTGGGTTTTGTAATAGATCGTTTGTGGGCCACTTGCCCGGCGAATTGACCATTCCGCCCGTCTGCCGGGTTTCGACTCAAGATAAGAAACTCCGTATCCTGGTGAAGATGCAGATTCACTGACGAGTGTAAAGCCATCCTGTGTGTAAGGGGCAGCGAGAGAGACTTTTGCTTCTTTACCCAGTGCATTGAACTGGATCCGGGCTTCAATTTCCCAGACCTGTCTGGTTTCTCCGGGTGTCCAGGGAACACCATAAACCTGATGCCGGAAGATGCTCAGGTAAATACCGGCAGCGATCAGCAGCACAATCGAAATATAAAATGGAATTCGGGAAGTCATAATCAGTATTCACCAGATGATTACTTGGTCGTGGATTGAATGAATTCTTTGCTGACATCCACAAGGGCAATATCACGCAGGAATTCACGTCCCAACAAAATCGGATGTGACATATGAGAGCGATCAGCTAGGGTAAATTCGGTACGCTCACGGATTTTTCCGACACTTATCCATAGTTCGACGACAGCACGCCGTTCGGTGTCAGCTGTAGAGGCCTGTCGGATCTTGACATAACGTAGTACGGGCGCTTCAATCCAATTGCTCTTTTCTTCTGGCCTGGAATCCTTCTCCGTGGATGTTTTTGCCCGGCCGGCTAAGTGAAATTTCACCCAGTCTTTTCCATTTCTTTCAAACTCTTCGATATCCGTTGCATCCAGAGAGGATGTCGCAGCACCAGTATCCACTCTGGCATCGAATTTCTGTTTAATCGAGTCGATACTGACACGTTCAACCTGCCCGAGTATTACTTTATTGGCCGGGACAGGATCTGCCGCAGCCAGCTGTTGTAATGACTGAGCTGAGTTGGATTCCTGTGGTAATGAACGTTGATAGCTTCTCTGATTCAATAAATGAATCTGCTGCTTTAAAGATGAAACTTCATTTTCAAGGCTATCGATATAATCAACCTGATTGCTGGACTGTAGTTCCAGATTCGTCAGACGCTGGCTAATTTTGCTTTCTGTTCCATGAATTGCTGAGAGTGTTTCCTGATGAAAGTTTCTTTCCTCTGTCGTGACGCATCCCGCTAGTGTGGATATTGCGACCACGAGTGCAAGTCGTTTAAACATGAGTAACCTAATTCTGTTGTTGTTATGATTGATAAAAAATATTCTGGGGTGATTTCCACGTCCTAGCGTACTCTGATTTTTTATATTGCACGTTAGATGTATGTCAATTATGGTTTCCGGGCGATAAGAATCGCTCTTCTCGGTGCCGGATAGCCTTCAACCGTTTTTGTTGGATCATTCGGGTCAAGATAGTCAGGCAGTGAGTTATGTGTCATCCATGTTGTTGTACGCTGTTCTTCTGTTGAAGTCTCATTCTCATCAGCAATAACGACTTGAATAAAACCACATTTTTCCAGCCATACTTTCAATGCACGTGCCGAAGGAAAGAAGTACACATTCCGCATTTGAGCATAGCGATCCACAGGTACCAGAACCGCATTTTCATCACCCTCGATGACTAGTGTTTCCAGAATCAGTTCGCCGCCTGAAACCAGCTGGTCTTTTAACTGTAACAGGTGATCCAGCGGAGAACGGCGGTGATAGAGCACTCCCATACTGAAGACAGTATCAAAAGCTTCCAATTTTGGCAGTGCTTCAATACCGAGTGGTAATAAATGGGCTCTCTGATCATTTCCCATCAGCCGTCGTATCGCTTCGAACTGGATAAGGAACAAGTGAGAAGGATCCACACCGATACAGAGTCGTGCTCCTTCTCCGAGCATTCGCCACATATGGTAACCATTGCCGCAGCCAACATCCAGTACACTGCGGTTTTTCAGCGGAGAAATATGGGGTAATACGCGTTCCCATTTCCAGTCTGAACGCCACTCTGTATCAATATGGATGCCATGAATGTTATAGGGGCCTTTTCGCCAGGGATGAAATGTTTTCAGCAGATTTTCCAGTTTCTTTTGTTCTCCGACTGACAGTGGTTCCTGATTATTTATGGCAACCTCTGTTTGTAGCTCAATATGATCCGGAATCAGTGTCGGTAGTTTGTTCAGTGAACGGAGCCACCGATCGAAATCACCATGTGAATCGTTCTGCCAGTCTGTCAACTGTTGAGGCAAAACGTTCAGCCAGGGCTGAAGGCGTTGATCTTGAGCTATCAGCTGATAAAAATTAGCAAAGTTAAACATTGAATCAGGTATCCTGCGAAAGAATGAAACCGGGGAATATCCACCGTAGATAAAGTTGTTGTCTCTGCCTTGTCGCCGGGCAGAGATTCAGATATGTGTCTTATTTGATTGCGAACATCGAACCAAAGTTGAAACACTGGAACCAGATATCAAAACTACGAAACCCAATCTGCGTAAAGCGATTTTTGTGTGTTTCAATGGTGTCGGGTTGCAGCACGTTCTCAATGGCACTCCGTTTCTGGCTGATTTCCAGCTCGCTGTAGCCATTAGCACGTTTGAACTCATGGTGTAGATCGATCAGCAGATCATTGGTTGTTGTATCCGGGAACTTATATTTTTCCGAGAGAATCAGGATTCCGCCCGGACGTAGCCCATGATAGATCTTTTCCAGCAGTTGGTTACGGTCATCCGGAGATAAGAATTGCAAGGTGAAATTCAAAACGACAATCGATGCATTTGTGATGTCCACTTCCCGGATATCCGCTTCAATCACCTCAACCGGAGTATCGGAACGATAAGCTTCAATGTGTAACTGACAACGTTCGACCATTGCCGGTGAATTATCGACAGCAACAATTTTGCATCCTTCGTGGTGAATATGACGGCGCATCGATAAGGTTGCAGCTCCCAGAGAACATCCGAGGTCGTAAATATTGGTATTGGGCTTGACGAAACGTTCTGCCAGCATACCGATTGCAGAAATGATATTACTGTAACCGGGAACGGAACGCTGAATCATATCAGGAAAGACTTCAACAACCCGTTCGTCGAATGTAAAGTCCCCGATCTTATCTATAGGTGCTGAAAAGATGGTGTCTTTATGACTCATAAAAGCCTCATTGTACATATATAAAGCCGGTCATTCTGCGCTGAACCGGAAAAGGGACGTATTTTATGCAATAACAGAGCGGTTGTCATCATGAGACATCTATCAAAACATTGTCATCTGATCATTCTGCTCTGAACCGGGAAAGGGCGGCAAATCCGGCAGCCGGATGTGTTGTTGTAACTGATGATAGAGATGTTGTGCCAGTTCGGGAGCCAACTGATTGTCCGGGGTATGAATCATCAGATAAGGTTGTTTTCCCTGAGCGATCCATTCAGGAAGTTTTTGCAGCCAGGGAGTAAAAAAGGTGTCGTTGTGTGTGATGTCCGGATGGCCGATAAATCGGATCATCGGAGTGTTCCCGGTTGAAATGGCATGGACTGGAACGCGGGGTTTCTTCTTCTGGGCATCGATCACCGCATCGGTTTCCGGAAGGGCAGCAAAAACTGGTCGGCTATCCATGATAATCCGGTCGGTCTGTGTTTCAGCCAGCCATTGGTTGAACTGTTTTTCTTCCGGACCCTTTTGGAAAAATGCCGGATGACGGACTTCCACTCCAAGAGGAAAGCTGGTCGGGAAATAACGGCAAAATCGTTTGAGAGCGGGGAGGTGCTCCGGGCCGAAAGCTGCCGGCAATTGAATCGTCCATAATCCGACCCGTTCATGAAGTGGTGCCATCAGCTGCATAAAGTGATTCAGTAAATCTTCACAGCCTTTGAGCATCAGCTCATGAGTGATCTGCTTCGGTAGTTTAAAGGTGAACCTGAAGTCTGGTCCGGTGGCAGCTTTCCAGTTTGCAACTGTTGTCGGTGAAGGAGATGCATAGAATGTTGTATTCCCTTCAACGGTATGAAAAACTTGTGCGTACTTTTCCAGACGACCGGATGCGGGCGTCCCTCGTCCATACAGGGTTTGTTGCCATTGTGGGTGTGACCAGAGAGTCAGCCCGAGTCGAATTGGGAGCGGGTTTGTCATCTTTTTGATTTAATTTGTGCCAAATGCGCGATATCGTTTTGAAGAAGCCGGTCTTTTAGCGCTATAATCAGCGCCTATTTTTTTGTACAGTTATCGTTTGTACGATGACTCCGTACTCAGCCGTTGCCTCGGGCGGCTTTCCGGGCTCATATTGTTATCAAATACAACTTTGCTATCAAATACAACTTTGTTATCAAAGGCTGAATCGGTATTGTATGCCGGAATCATATTGTTGAACAGTAGCACGGTTATTTAGAATATTTGTTGTTGTCTGCTTTCAGAATAAATTAAAGCAGGCAGTGAAGGTTTGAATCAGTTATTGGAAATTGGGAAACTCATTATGCGTAGCCATTATTGTGGTCACCTGAACAAGTCCCTTGTCGGACAAAATGTAGAACTTTGCGGTTGGGTGAATCGTCGTCGGGATTTAGGCGGTCTGATTTTTATTGATATGCGAGATCGTGAAGGGCTGGTTCAGGTTGTTGTTGACCCGGATATGGCAGAAGTATTTGAAGTGGCGAACCAGCTGCGTAGTGAATTCTGTATCCGTCTGACAGGAGAAGTCAGAGCTCGTCCGGAGAGTCAGATTAACCGTGATATGGTAACCGGTGAAGTTGAAATTCTGGCAACTCAACTGGAGATTATCAACCGCTCTGATGTATTACCGCTGGATTTTAATCAGAAGAATACAGAAGAACAGCGGCTGAAGTATCGTTATCTCGATTTACGTCGTCCTGAAATGAGTGATCGCATTAAGTTGCGCGCCCGGGCTTCCAGTTTTGTGCGCCGTTTCCTCGATGGACAGGGATTCCTGGATATTGAAACGCCGGTTCTGACTAAAGCAACACCGGAAGGTGCGCGTGACTATCTGGTTCCGAGCCGGGTGCACAAAGGTAAGTTTTATGCGTTGCCGCAATCTCCGCAATTGTTTAAGCAGTTGCTGATGATGTCCGGATTTGATCGTTACTATCAGATTGTAAAATGTTTCCGTGATGAAGATTTACGGGCGGATCGCCAGCCTGAATTCACACAGATCGATATTGAAACCTCGTTCATGTCCGCAGATGAAGTCCGTGCTGTGACAGAAAAAATGATCCGGGAAATGTGGCAGGAGTTGTTGGATGTCAATCTGGGAGAGTTCCCGGTGATGGCATACAGCGAAGCGATGCGCCGTTTTGGTAGTGACAAACCGGATCTGCGTAACCCGCTAGAGTTGGTTGATGTTGCTGATTTAGTGAAAGACGTTGAGTTCAAAGTGTTCTCCGGACCGGCCAATGATCCGAAAGGCCGGGTTGCTGTGATTCGGGTTCCGGGTGGGGCGAGTCTGACCCGTAAACAGATCGACGGATACGGTGAATACGTTTCTATCTATGGCGCGAAAGGGCTGGCATGGATGAAAGTTAATGACCGGGCTGCGGGAATGGAAGGAATTCAGTCTCCGGTAGCTAAGTTTTTGTCTGAATCTGTCATTGAGGCTATTCTGGAACGAACTCAGGCGCAAAGCGGCGATATTATTCTGTTTGGTGCAGATAAGACTGGTGTTGTCTCTGAAGCACTGGGTGCATTACGCTTGAAACTGGGAACTGATTTAGCTCTGACGGATGAGTCTGTCTGGGCTCCTTTGTGGGTGGTAGATTTCCCGATGTTTGAAGAAGATGATGAAGGCCAGCTTCATGCAATGCACCATCCGTTTACATCGCCTCTGGGTGTTACACCTGACGAGCTGAAAGCCAATCCGGCAGGTGTCAATTCTAATGCCTACGATATGGTACTGAACGGTTATGAAGTTGGTGGTGGCTCGGTTCGGATCCATGATTCGGCGATGCAGACCACGGTGTTTGATATTTTAGGCATCAAGGAAGATGAACAGCGTCAGAAGTTCGGCTTCCTGCTGGATGCTTTAAAATATGGTACACCACCACATGCAGGTCTGGCATTTGGCCTTGACCGTCTGGTGATGTTGCTTTGCGGAACCGAAAACATCCGTGATGTGATTGCGTTTCCGAAGACAACGGCAGCAGCCTGTCTGATGACAGAAGCTCCGAGTGAGGCGAATCCGGCAGCTCTTGAAGAGCTGGCTATTGCAGTTCGTGCAAAAACGGAAAATAGTTAATTCCGCTGAATAAGAAGAAAGGTGGCTGTGAGCCACCTTTTTCGTTTTTAGCGCTTGCACAAGAGATTAATTGAATAGGTAACCTGATTTATACTGGTGTTACCTGATGTGAGATACAGGAAAATACTTTGGCCCAGATGTATTTTTATTACTCTGCGATGAATGCGGGGAAATCAACCACACTGCTGCAATCTTCTTTTAATTACCGGGAGCGCGGGATGAACCCGGTGATTTATACGGCGGCGATAGATGATCGGTACGGCATTGGGAAAATCAGTTCTCGAATCGGGCTGGAAGAGGACGCTTACCTTTTCAATGACTCTTCAGATCTGTTTCAGGAAATTGACCAGTTGCATCAGCAGATGAAGGTCGATTGCATTTTGATTGATGAATGCCAGTTTTTGTCGAAAGCACAGGCATATCAACTGACTGATGTAGTTGATTTGCTTGGAATTCCGGTTCTCTGCTATGGACTGAGATCTGATTTTAAAGGTGAATTGTTTCCGGGAAGCCAGTATTTACTAGCCTGGGCAGATAAACTGGTTGAACTGAAAACAATTTGTCATTGCGGTAAAAAAGCCAATATGGTGGTTCGGGTAGATGCGCAGGGGCAGCCGATTGCAGAAGGTGACCAGATTGATATTGGCGGGAATGACCGCTATGTCTCTGTATGCCGCCGACATTATAAGGAAGCGCTTGGGCGTCTTCCATCCTGACTTTCCTAGGGCAATGCTCTAAGCGTTAAAGACAGCGCAATGCGTCCAGTGTATGCTGATAATGGAATACATAACCACAGCGGCAGAGCTTGTCGCTGCTGATTTGTTTATCTTCCTGAGCAACAACCGGAGGCAAATCTGCTTCTGACGAAACGACATTTAAAGCAGCCTGATAGAATTCAGCTTTGCTGACGGTCTCCGGGGTTGTCACATTGAAAACGCCGGAAAGTTCTTTTTCAAGCACATAGCGAATGCTGCCGATGGCATCATCGAGATGAAGTATATTGGCTGGGGCCAGATAGCTGACTTGTTTGAGTTTTGGCACAAACCGGGCCGGGTGGCGTTTCGGACCGATTAAACCGCTAAAGCGTAGAATGGCGTAATCCAGGCCGCTGTCAATGACATGCTGCTCCGCGGTCAGCAAGACTTTAGCTGATGCGCTGAAATCGGGGTTCCCCTGAGCCTGTTCCAGACTGGCATCCTGTTCCGTCATTATGCCGGAGTGGTTGGGATAAACTCCGGTGGTACTGATCATGACCAGTTTTTCTACTCCGGCGATTTGACACTGTTCAACCAGATAATTCCAGTAGTGGGCGTATTCATCCTGTTTATGTTGTCGGAATCCCGGAGGAAAACAGCCGATGACAATTTCTGTGTTTTGTGCTGTAAGCGTTTCGGATAATGGTTGCTCGGGCTGCTCGAAATGGAAACAAAAACTACGGATCCCCTGAAGTCTCAGAGAATCCGCCCCTTCCGGCGTCGTCTTACTGGCAAAAACCCGGCAAGAGTCAGACAGATGTTGTGTCAGTGGTAAACCAAGCCAACCGGCACCAATGATTGTTACTCGTTTCATATTATATGCCGTTTTTATTCAGAGTCCTTTAGCGGAAGTTTACGGTGTCAGTACCCGGAGAATCCGGTCCGCATATTGAGCGACTTCAATGCCTTCATCCGTAAGATAACCACCATCCGGATGAGTACAGAGGTTTTTCTGGTACAGGCTTTCTACCGCATCCTGCGTTTTTTTCTCTGCGGTTTTATGAACTTTGATCCCAGTATCACGACTATTCAGATCAAACTGAAGCAGTAGATTGAGTTCATTGAGTTGCTGCTGATTAAATTTCATGGTCGTCTCGTCTGTTAACCCATAATATGGCATTACCATAGAAATAACTGCTTTTTATCGCAACATTTGAATGTTGAAAGTGTTATGTCGAGGGAGAATCATGAATATTCAGTGGTACTTATCTATTGTTGGTCTATCAATTTGAATGCAAAATAGGCAAACAATTCAAAAAGCAAAAAATTTATGTTGACTGCATGGGGTGAATCCGTAGAATGCAATCCCGTGTCAGAGAGGACGAGCAAGTCTCAGTACTCATCTGAACAGTGGCGCGTTGGCAGAGTGGCTATGCAGCGGATTGCAAATCCGTGGACCTCGGTTCGACTCCGGGACGCGCCTCCATTACTTCTATCTGTAAAGAAGTAAATGCGACACTAGCTCAGTTGGTAGAGCGCAACCTTGCCAAGGTTGAGGTCACGAGTTCGAACCTCGTGTGTCGCTCCAGATTCTCAGTACAGCTTCGGGTTGTATTGAAGATGGTGTTTCTCAAGTTCATTGAAGCATCGCAATAAGTAATTATTGTATGCCCTGGTGGTGGAATTGGTAGACACAAGGGATTTAAAATCCCTCGGCGTTCGCGCTGTGCCGGTTCAAGTCCGGCCCGGGGCACCATCAAAGTTAAAATGCGACATTAGCTCAGTTGGTAGAGCGCAACCTTGCCAAGGTTGAGGTCACGAGTTCGAACCTCGTATGTCGCTCCAGTCTTTTCCTCTTCTTAGGTTTTTCTCTGGACTATCTCTGTTTTATTTTTTTACTTGCTGATATCGTTTCAGATCAGATGAGTCGTTTCTTGCTTCCTGAATTGATTCACAGTGTTGCTTCCCTCAGGTCTTTTAACATCCAGATATCACAGCCGCTATGAATCGTGCCGGTGAGTGGTTGAGACAGATGGGTGAATCCAAACTGCTCGTAGAGTCGGATTGCTGAGTGCATGCTTGATAGTGTATCGAGATAGCAGCGGTGATAGTTTTTATGTCTGGCATAGTCAAGACAGGTTTGTACGAGTTGTTTGCCGATCCCGAGTCCCCGGCTTTCCGGGAGTAGAAACAGTTTTTTCAATTCACAAATAACCGGATCGCTGCCAAAAGGAGCAATTCCGCCACCGCCAATGATATTTCCGTTGAGTAAGGCGACAAAATAGCGGCTTCGGTGTTGATCCAGATAATGTTGGCTCATGTGCATGACTTCCGGATCTGAAGGACCGAAGCCATCTCCGATAGCACCATATTCCGAACCGACCTGTTGGATGATTTGGCAAATATCCGCATCCCATTTTGCGCAAATCGGCATAATTTCTACACTCATTGAAGACCATCCTGTCATATCTGATACGAATTATTGACTGGTTTCAGTCTATCAAAATAAATGCGTTATCAAATTAACAAATGTTAACCAATCAGTAAGGTTAATTTTTGAGCAGAAAATTGATGAATAAATGCTCAATAACCACATGAAAAGCGATTACAATTTGGCTTTGTAAGCGGCTTTGGGTACTATGTATAGCTATTTTATCAGACCTAAGAATTGTTCGGGAAACCGAGAGAACCTTTGTGGAAACTGCTGAAAAAGGCAGATGAGGAAACGATGCAACATCTACAAGAGATTATTGCCAATGCTAGTACGGCAATTCAGGCTGCTGACACGCTGAATGCGTTGGACGAAGTCCGTGTTCAGTATCTGGGTAAAAAAGGGGAGCTGACTGCTCAGTTGCAAAATCTGGGTAAATTACCGCCAGAAGAACGCCGGACAGCAGGGCAGGAAATCAATGCTGCCAAAAATACAGTTCAGCAAGCCATTTTTGCCAGAAAAGAAGAACTACAGCGTGCAGAATTAGAACAAAAACTGGCGGCTGAAACGATTGACGTGACGCTACCGGGACGCCGTATTGAAAATGGCGGTATTCATCCGATTACACGGACAATCGAGCGTATTGAAAGCTTCTTCGGTGAGCTTGGTTTTACAGTTGAGTCCGGCCCGGAGATTGAAGATGATTTCCACAATTTTGATGCATTGAATATCGCAGAAGATCACCCGGCGAGAACGGACCATGATACCTTTTTCTTTAACCCTAAATTAATGCTCCGGACGCACACTTCTGGTGTACAGATCAGAACGATGGAAGCCAGTCAGCCACCGCTTCGTTTTATTGCGCCGGGCCGGGTTTACCGGAATGATTACGATCAAACGCATACTCCGATGTTCCACCAGGTAGAAGGTATGCTGATTGATGAAAATGTAAACTTTGCTCATTTGAAGGGCATTCTGCATGACTTCTTGTGTAATTTCTTCGAAGAAGAGTTAGAAATCCGTTTCCGTCCTTCTTACTTCCCTTTTACTGAACCATCAGCTGAAGTGGATGTGAAGCGGAAAAATGGTAAATGGCTTGAAATTCTGGGATGCGGTATGGTTCACCCGAATGTTCTGCGTAGTGTTGGTATTGACCCTGAAAAATACTCCGGATTTGCTTTCGGAATCGGTATTGAGCGTCTGACGATGCTTCGTTATGGCGTTAATGATCTGCGGGCATTTTTCGAAAATGATCTGCGTTTCCTCAAACAGTTCAAGTAATTCAGGGGTGAAATTAGAATGAAATTCAGTGAATCATGGCTGCGTGAGTGGGTGAATCCGTCAGTAACCACAGACGAACTTGCTCACCAGATTACAATGGCGGGTCTTGAAGTAGATGATGTGATCGCCGTTGCCGGTACATTTACCGGTGTGAAAGTCGGACAGGTAGTCGAATGTGCCCAACACCCTGATGCTGACAAACTACGCGTTACAAAAGTTGATGTGGGTGAAGAAGCGTTACTTGATATCGTTTGTGGTGCACCAAACTGCCGTCAGGGGCTAAAAGTTGCGGTTGCTACGGTTGGTGCAGTTTTGCCGGGTGATTTTAAGATCAAGAAAGCAAAACTGCGTGGTCAGCCGTCTCACGGCATGTTGTGTTCATTCTCGGAGCTTGGCATCGATGTTGAGTCAAACGGAATTATGGAACTGCCCGCTGATGCCCCACTGGGAATGGACTTTCGTGAGTTCCTTAAATTAGATGATATGACGATTGATGTCGACTTGACGTCAAATCGTGCCGATTGTTTCAGTCTGCGTGGTCTGGCCCGTGAAGTCGGAGCCTTAAACCGAATGGATGTTACGGAACCGGTCATTCAGCCTGTTGAACCTTCAACTGATGCTCTGATTTCTATTGAAGTCAAAGCACCTGATGCGTGTCCCCGCTATCTTGGTCGTATTGTAAAAAATGTGAACATTGATGCTCAAACACCATTGTGGATGCAGGAAAAACTTCGCCGGAGCGGATTACGTTCCATCGATCCGATTGTCGATGTGACTAACTATGTCATGTTGGAACAGGGACAGCCAATGCATGCATTTGATCTGGCGAAGATTGATGGTGGCATTGTTGTCCGGATGGCAGAACAGAATGAAAAACTGACGCTGCTGGATGGTACTGAAGCAACGCTGAATAGTGATACTTTGGTGATTGCCGATCATCATAAAGCTTTGGCAATTGCTGGTGTCTTTGGTGGTGAAGGTTCCGGTGTCAATGAACAAACCCGGGATATTTTACTGGAGTGTGCATTTTTTGCGCCGGACAGTATCCGTGGGCGGGCGAGAAGCTACGGTCTGCATACTGATTCTTCCATGCGTTATGAACGCGGAGTTGATTATGCGTTACAAACCCGCGCAATGGAGCGTGCTACTGAATTGCTGGTGAGCATCTGTGGCGGTGAAGCAGCGTCTGTTGTTGTGGCTGAGTCTGAGCAATACCTGCCTCAGCCGGGAACAGTTACACTCCGTCGTGAAAAGCTCGACCGTTTACTGGGACACTTTATCGCTGATGAAGACGTCGTTGAAATTCTGACTCGTTTAGGAATGGAAGTTGCTGTCATTGATGGTGGCTGGACGGCTGTGGCACCGACATGGCGTTTCGATATTGCCATTGAGCAGGACCTGATTGAAGAAATTGGCCGTATGTATGGTTATGACAATATCCCACTTCAGGCTCCACAGGCTGCACTTACCATGAACCTGCACAAAGAGGCTGACTTATCGCTGAAACGTGTCCGTGATTTGTTAGTTGACCGTGGTTATCACGAAGCAATTACCTATAGTTTTGTTGAGCTGGAGCAACAGAAACTGATCGTTCCTGATGTAGAACCGTTGGTATTGCCAAATCCTATTTCTGCGGATATGTCAGCAATGCGGTTGGGATTGATTCAGGGATTGTTAAATACGGTTGTACATAATCAGAAGCGCCAGCAACCTCGTGTTCGTTTATTTGAGCATGGCTTGCGTTTTATTCCTGATCAGCTGGCCGATCAGGGTATCCGTCAGGAAGCGATGATTGCGGGTGTGATTGCCGGAACTCAGGGTGAAGAACATTGGGATCTGGAAAGCCGAACCGTTGATTTCTTTGACGCGAAAGGTGATGTGGAAGCAGTTCTTGAGCTGACATCAAACCCGAATGCGTATTCATTCTCTGCTGCCAGACACCCGGCATTACATCCGGGACAGACAGCCGCTGTGTATTATGAAGGCCGTCAGATTGGTATCATTGGTACGGTTCATCCGGAAATTGAGCGCAAGTTTGGCCTGAATGGTAAAACGGTTGTGTTTGAGATCGAGTGGAGTGGACTAAATCAACGTTTGATTCCAGAAATCGCATCGGTTTCAAAATTCCCTGCGAACCGCCGTGACATTGCTTTGGTTGTTGATCAGAACGTGACATCCGGAGAAGTGGTCGCAGCTTGCTCTCAGGCTGGTGGGCAGTTGCTTCAGGAAGCGAAGCTTTTTGATGTTTACGTTGGAAAAGGTGTTGAAGATGGGAAGAAGAGCCTTGCCATTGCTTTGACATTACAGTCAGTCGAGAGAACTCTGGAAGAAGCTGAAATTTCTGCTGCAGTTAGTGAAATTGTTGCTGTAGTCTCTGAAAAATATGGTGCAGTCCTTCGTGACTAAGTCCTTTGATTGAGTGACTAAACAGGCTGATGTGATACACATCAGCCTGTTTTTTTATGGTGAGGATAAATATTTAGACCTGATGGACAAACATATTTGATCTTCTGGCGTAATTTTGACATTATTATGATAATAATCAAATAGTTATGAAATAACTTTCTGTTGAATACTCTCGATTTTTTCGATTGAATAATCAATTGTCTGTGGATGAAATGTGATGTTCTCCCACAATCCTTACGATTAGAGTGTTTATTTTACAAGCGATTTAATAAAAAAGTTGGCGTAAATCAGAAGGTTGGCATACACTATTTACAATAAAGCCGATATGTTGTTGATTGGCTGAGTAAAAATGCTTTGGTGCTGTCATATCGACAGTAAGGTTCAATATAGCTTTGAGGGAAGTTTTATGGCGCTCACAAAGGCCGATTTGGCTGAAAACCTGTTCGAAAAGCTTGAGTTTAGTAAACGGGATGCCAAGGAAACGGTTGAAGCATTTTTTGAGGAAATCCGTAAAGCTCTGGAAAATGGCGAGCAGGTAAAACTGTCTGGCTTTGGTAATTTTGACCTGAGAGACAAGAACGAGCGTCCTGGTCGAAATCCAAAAACCGGTGAGGATATTCCGATTACTGCAAGACGTGTTGTCACATTCCGCCCGGGCCAGAAACTGAAAGCCCGCGTCGAAAATATAGAACCGAACGAAGAGTAATGAGTGATACATGAAGGTGTACAGGCGGTACGCTTTCATTGATGAATCTTATATTCTTTCCGGCTTCTAGCCTTTTGCCACTGATAAACAGTTCTACTGTAGACCTGTTCCAGTGGCTATTGTTTTTATATCAGAGAAGTTCTTCATGGATAAAGATTTCTGGCTCACAAAGTGGGCTTCAAATCGTATTGGTTTTCATTCGACTGATGTTAATCCGTTGTTGATAGAATACTGGCCTGCATTGTCACCAAAGGGAGATGAGCATGTTCTTGTTCCCTTATGTGGAAAGAGTGAAGATCTCGTCTGGCTGGCGTCGAAACACCAAAAAGTCATTGGTGTGGAACTCAGTGAAATTGCTGTCAGGGCTTTTTTTGCCGAGCACTTTTACCTACCGTTAGTGACACATATTGATTCATCTCATGTGTATTATGAATTTGACGAGCTAGAAATCTATCAGGGTGATGTATTCACAGCTCCACTTAGTGGCGTCGATCTGATTTATGATCGGGCGGCATTGGTGTCAATTGCTCCATCCCAGAGATATGCATATGCCCAGCGGTTATGTTCGTTGCTGAAACCGGGTGGAAGGATTCTTCTGATTACGGTAGATTATGTACAGGATGAATTAGCCGGACCACCGTTTAGTGTTGACGCTGAACAGGTACAACAACTATTTCCGGGGATGAAAACAATGTTACTTTGTCGTCAGGAAGCGGATCAGCATCATCCGAAGATTGCCAGACAAAATCTTACCCGATTTGCCGATGAAGTCTGGCTTATTGAAGCCTAGAGCATGTTGGTTGAAATGATAAAGGCCAGGTTATAAAGACCCGGCCTGTTTTTATTCTGCCATCATGTTTCATTTCTATTGTATTGTGGCTTTATACTGGCAGATTCATTGTCTTAGTAATGAATGATAATCTGACGGGCACATGCCAGAGCTGCTTCTTTGGCCTGCTCTACGTTTTCTCCTGTAGCCAGAGTTACTCCGAGTCTTCTTCTTCCTCCGATTTCTGGTTTAGCAAACAGGCGAAGTTGTGTTCCCGGTACAGTCAGTGCTGCTGCCAGACCGTCAAAACGAATATTGTCAGATGTTCCCTGACCAAGTAAAGCAACTGAAGCTGCCGGTTGATATTGAACGATCTGCTGAACCGGTAATCCGGTAAATGCGCGTACGTGCAGGGCAAATTCGGATAGGTTCTGAGAAGCCAGAGTAACCAGTCCTGTATCATGTGGACGTGGAGACACTTCGTTGAAGATGACTTGATCACCTTTTACAAATAGCTCAACACCGAAGATTCCGTATCCGCCGAGTGCTGTGACGACTTTACCTGCAACTTCTTGTGCATTTTTCAGTGCTGTTTCAGACATGGCCTGAGGCTGCCAGGATTCCCGGTAGTCACCATCTTCCTGACGGTGTCCTATTGGTGCACAGAAATGGATACCATCGACGGCACTGACAGTTAACTGGGTAATCTCATAGTCAAAGTCAATAAAGCCTTCCACGATAACTCTTCCGGCACCAGTTCTGCCACCTTCCTGTGCATAGTCCCAGGCTTTATCGATATCCTGTTCTGATTTGATGACACTTTGGCCTTTACCAGAAGAACTCATGACCGGTTTGACGACGCATGGAAGTCCCACTTCTGCAATAGCATCCCGGAAACTATCGTAGTTATCAGCAAAACGATAGGGTGAGGTCGTCAAAGATAATGTCTCAGCAGCCAGGCGGCGGATCCCTTCACGATTCATGGTCAGTTGGGTTGCTTTGGCTGTTGGTACGATGTTGATGCCTTCAGCTTCCATCTCAACAAGTGTTGCCGTTGCAATTGCCTCAACTTCGGGAACCACATAGTCGGGTTTTTCCAGCTCAATCACTTTACGTAGTGCATCACCATCCAGCATATTGAACACATGGCAACGATGAGCAACCTGCATTGCCGGTGCATTAGCGTATCGGTCACAAGCAATGACTTCCAGCCCCAGCCGCTGGCACTCGATAGCGACTTCCTTGCCCAGCTCTCCGGAGCCAAGTAGCAGAACTCGTGTTGCACTTTCTCTTGTCGCTGTCCCCAACATTATCTGATTTCCTCATTTCATTATGAAAACTGCGGCAATCATACTGGAATCGCCCCAAAAAGCAAACGTTTGCTTTTTGGGGAGGTTAAACATGAGAAGGGGGATTTCTCATGAATTATTAACTGGTTATGTTCAGAAGAATCTTATATTTGAATATATTCCAGTTGTATATTGGGGTCGATTTTTTGCAGGGTTGAACGGGTATCGTCCAGATGGGTTATCTTTCCGCTTTTCGTTTCGGCAAGGACAACACGTTTGATGTCATTAAATGCAGAGCCATGCATTCTGAGTTGTACCAGCGCGACCTGAAGTGGGGGAAGGCTGGGATTGAAAGCCGCATTTTCGGCATAGGCACCTAAAGAAACTCTCTGGTCCGTAAGTTCTATGGCGATACCACTAAAAGTATTGCTATATGGAGCATAGCTTTTGTTTAATGCTTTAATTGCTTCCTGTTTTAACGGATCTGAATATTCTGCATGGACTTGATGTGATTGTTCCCCCATCAAACCGGTCTGGATTCCCAGATCTAATGGTCCGAATGCCTCAGGAAGATAGTCATGCAATTTTTTAGCTTCTTTGCCGGGCAGTGTAATATGTAATGTGTCTGCGCCTGAGAGTTCATTCATAAACTGGCGGCAATGACCACAGGGTGGAGTATCGATGATGATGTCGGTCAGCCTTTTTTCTCCGGCCATCCAGGCATGAACGATTGCTGCCTGTTCCGCATGAATGGTTTGCCCTAGTTGCACGTTAGAGAACTCAATGTTGGCACCAAAGTACAGCGCCCCGGATTCTCCGAGGACAATCGCTCCGACCCGAAAATCTGAAATCGGTGTATATGCATAAGCAGCAGCCAGCGGTAGCAGATGCTGAGCGAGTGTCTGTGTGTCCATATCGGTACTGTGGGTCAGCTGCTCGACTTGTTGTGAGGTGAAGTAGGCAGAAAAGCTCGGATCTATGATGATATTCTCGACTTGCTTAGCCAGAGTGGCGGGAAACTGACTGAGAACAGTGAGTAAGTCTTGGGTCATATTTTCATCTCTTTCACAACTTCAGGTATTTCATACTAGCGTAGTTTGATTAATTTGTTGTGACTAAATTCTTATTATGCGACCAATAATTGTTTCAGTTTCATTAATATTGTGATTTATATCACCATATGGTGGGTGA
The DNA here is from genome assembly GCF_024346955.1 of Vibrio mangrovi. Classification (NCBI taxonomy): domain Bacteria; kingdom Pseudomonadati; phylum Pseudomonadota; class Gammaproteobacteria; order Vibrionales; family Vibrionaceae; genus Vibrio; species Vibrio mangrovi. The sequence continues at coordinate 1,528,006 of NZ_AP024883.1, forward strand.
TAATAAATTCTATTATCAGTATGCGGTGTAACTTTATCCGGAAAACCGGAATACGACACGCAGACGTATTCCGGGATACTTCTATCTATTTATCACTACGGTTTCAGCGACTAATTCCGCCACTGATAAGGAGGCATCACAGTGACTTCGTTGACACTGTTGACTCCATTCCAGTTGTCATTCACCAGTCCGTAGAATGTGTTGTAAGATTTACTTGTGTAGTACTCTAAATCTCCAAGCAGGCGGACATTGCCACTGGCACTCTGATTATCGGAGAACCATCCCATCGGATAAAACGTTGATTCGACAACTGCATTGTCCCGAACATGGAACTGGCGTCCCCACATATAGTTGTTCGGAGCAACCCCAATCAGACTCATGGCACCGACAGTACTATTACCGGAAACAGTTCCATTCACAACCGTGGCATGATCAACGATTCGTGCATTACCTGAGACATTTCCTCCCAATACTTTGGCATAAGGGCCGACATAAACACTTGATGGTGTACCATTAACAGCACATCCGCCGCCATATGGATGCCGAACGGTACCGTTAGGGCAGGCGTCTCTGTTGCCATTCCGGAAGCCTGCCGGCCAGGCGCCCTGCATCTGTACCATATATGGATAACGGTAGATAGAAGGATATGGTGTGCCGTCAGATGTTCCTTCCCAGGTAATTTTTTGGTACTGGGTTGGCGCAGCAAGAACGACCAGATAAAGCTCTTCGTTGGAATTAACGGCAAAGCTTAATTGACCATCAGTACCACTTTTCAGTTCACTGTAACGGGGACGAGACAGACTGCTGTCGGTCGCTACCAGACCCCAGCGCCACCCTGAATTTGCACCGGACTGGGCGACACCACGAAATGTAATGGTTACATTTCTTGTGTTTGCTTCAGGATAGAGACGAATGACATTATAACCCCAACGCTGTGGTGCCCAGTGGTAAGGTGAAACAAAACGGTGATTGCCCTGCCACTGATTATCCATAGATTCCAGCTGTGTCAGGCGTAACCGGCGATGGGTATTGTTGCCTGGATCCTGATCAATGGCACCATAAGTGGAGCGGAACAGTGAACCTTTATTACTGCCATCCGGATTTCGGTAATCCCAGGTAACATTGTGCATTGCCCATTCACCGAACAGATCATTTAACTGTTCGATATTCCAGTTCTGGTTATACATGAGCTTTGTCCAGGGATCACGCCAGCCATATGGTGCGTCTTTTGTCCACATATTGTTGACGACTTCATGACCAAACTTATCTTTGAGGTACTCGAAGAATTGCCAGTTACAGTAACGGTCCCGGGTGTTGCCATAATGCAGATGAGGGGCATTGGCCAGCATTTCACTGCAATGGAGATTGGTCGGGAAGACCTGATGAGCCATCCAGTTGGCATGACTTTCATAAATCCAGCATGCGACGCCACCACATTCAGGGAATGCCGGTGTTAGAGACTGAACGCCATGTGCGAATTCGTGAGCAAGTCCCCAGCCGTCTGCTGCTGTTCCGGGGCCGACCCACATGCCCATATTACTATGACCATTGCTATACCAGCCACCGCCGGACAGACCATAGTTATTACCAAAATGGATACCCGCTTTGTATTTTGCTGACGAGTTACAGTAAGGTTCCTGAAAATTGACTGTGTCGCCGAAGTAGATGTCCCAGATACTTTCCAGCGTATTCAACGCATTCCAGGCTTGGGACTGATTGATGTTCGTGCCGTCAGCCCAGTAAGTGGCAAAGTGTGCACTTTCTATTCTGAGCGGTGAACCGTCGGTTCCGGTGGCAGCTGGAGCAACCCAGTTACCGGCGACACACGACTGGGCGGCATTCACATTACTGGCAGAAGCCAGCAACATCAGGGTGAGACCCAGCATACTGACGATGTTAACTATATTGTATTTCTTATATTTCATTTCGTATTATCCTCATGAATGAGTTCATGATGATTATATGAAACAAGATGCTTTTGATTGATTTGTTTTTGTACGTTTTTTGATCTACCCCTAATCTTTTTTTACAGTATGGATACTGTATTTAAAATATTCATTTATCGTATCGCATCAATTAGATATGACAGTACATTATCGGTTAGTTTGTCAATAACTACATCTGCATATTACTGACTACACCATAATGCGAAGACATATGCCAACGGTGCCAGTACAGAAGTAATAATACCGCAGAGAACCAGAGCAAGAGAGCTGAATGCTGCATCTCTGGGATCATTTTCTACACAGCTTGCTGTCCCCAAGGCGTGAGAGACACTTCCCATCGTGAGCCCTTTTGCGATCGGATGGGTGATATTCAGAAACCGGTAAATCGGGTATGCGAAAATAGCGCCGAACAGGCCGACAATCAGGACTAAAATCGCAGCAATTGACGGTTCTCCTCCCAGATTACTGGTGATTTCCATCGCAATCGGTGTGGTGACTGATTTTGCCAGCAAAGCGGCAATGAGAGGCATATCCGCATGAAATAATATCGCAATCAGCGCTGTCGTGAGCATAGACATTACACTGCCAAAAACACAGGCAAACAGGATGATTCGCCATTTGGCCCGAATTTGTGGTAATTGCTCATAAAGTGGGTAGGCGAGAGCAACGACAGCGGGTTGTAGTAAAAAGTTGACCCACTGATTGTCTGCTGCATAGGTTTGATAAGGAACGTGAAAATAGATCAGGATACCGATAAGAATTGCCACACAAATCAGTAGAGGATTCGCAAGCGGTGTCTGGCATTTTTGGCACAGCCAGCGGACGGCAAAAAAGATAGCAATAGTAATAAAAAGCCACATTTGTGATATTCCTCAGTGATGTTCTTTTTTCAGCATGCGATCCAGTAACAGACCCATACCGACCAACACAATGATTGTGCCACCAACAGCACTGGCAAAAATAGGTAACGCATTCCGGACAAGTGTATCGAAATGAACCATCAGGCCGACACTGATTGGAACAAAGAGAAAAACCATATAGCGGATAAACAGTGAAGCGCCCGGTTTTACCCAGGTGACCGGCAGTAGTCCGCTGGAGAGGGCAATAAACAGAATCAGCATTCCCAGAACGCTGCCCGGAATGGAAAGATGTAACCAGACCTGAAGAAGGGTTCCGAGCCACAGAGAAGTAAAGATTGCTCCAAAAGAGACAACATATTTGAGCAGTGAGATTATCATGTCGATTTCCGAAATTAGCGGATATTCATCTTCACTACATGAAAGCCTTATCCATAAAAAGACCAGCATGAAGATAATATCCGGCGAGTAAATCCACTACGATGTCAGGCTGGCAACGTAATGGTAGATTGATTTCAGTATCTGCATCTTGTGCGCATCCTGCTCATGTTCATGAGCAAGATTTTCCAGACGCAGAATATAATCATCCATGTGCTGAGAGAAGTAGTCCTGACAGTGGGATTGCCACTGTTTCTGTTCCGGCATTGTGAGTGTCTCCGGATAATTTCTGGCCCGATAACGGAACAATAGCGGTTTGATACGCGGATCCTGAAAAGAAATGGATAAATCCTGCAATGCATCAGGAGATGTTTGCCGGATGATTTCCATCGCCGCTTTATCGGCAGGATTGAAGAAGCCGCTGTACAGCTGCGTGTCTACATCGGAATCCGTGGTATAGTCTTTTTCTTCACTAAAAATCTGTACCAGCTTCTCTCTGATTTCCGGGTGTTGTTTGATCAGTGCTAAATGATGCAGACACTTGTCTCTGTCGATTCCTATCGAGCTGGCGTTCTCTGCTGTCAGCGTTTTGGCCGGAGCAAGGATCGGGCATTTATTCAGATGCACCAGTTTAACCGGGACAGGGAGTTCATCCTCTTGTAAATCATCATGTTTGGTATAGAGACGTCCCCGAAGCGCATCAGCATCCAGATCAAAAAGTGGTTGTGGATCTTTTGCCAGGTCAACCATGATCACGGCATTTTTATTCTGAGGGTGCCATGCGAGTGGAACAACCCAACTGGTGTATTGACAGTGACTTCCCAACATACCGGACACGTGCATCAATGGTGTCATGCTGACAATATCGATCAGGTCGTTCAGCTTACGCTTATGGCGCATACTGCAAAAGTAATCAAATAATTTGGGTTGTGCCTTTCTGATAACTTTTGCTAGTTCAATGGTCGCGTAAACATCAGCCATCGCATCATGCGCGTTGGCATGTTCGATACCATTCGCAACGGAGAGATGTTCCAGTTTGAAGCTGGTAGTTCCATCCTCATTTTGAGGCCACTCAACACCTTCCGGGCGAAGTGCATGACAGGCTCTGGCTACATCCAGCAAGTCCCAGCGGGAGTTACCGTTCTGCCAGCTCCATGCATAGGGGTCGATAAAATTACGGTAGCAGGTATAGCGGGTGATCTCATCGTCAAAGCGAATATTGTTATAGCCCAGACTGGTTGTATTGGGTTTTGCCAGTTCCTGATGAATACGGTGGATAAATTCCGGTTCGGATAAACCTTTGGTATTGGCCTGCTGTGGTGTAATGCCGGTAATCAGAGCTGCTTCCGGTGCCGGAAGGTAATCTGCCGGAAGCTTGCAAAAGATGACTAATGGTTCTCCGATGACATTGAAATCCGAATCGGTCCGGACACCGGCAAACTGGCAAGGGCGATCTTTGGCAGGGTGCGTTCCCCAGGTTTCATAATCAAAAAAGAAGAATGTCGGTTGTTCGCTATTTTTCATATATAATGTGTTGATTAAATTAGTTAAATCAACCAGTTGAATGAATACGATGGGTCATCGGGCGAATAACGGAACCGAATAGTGGAGAAGCCGTTTTCAAGGCAAGAATGACTCTTTCGTATTGTTTATTTCAATGGCAAGCATACATAGTTCTGTTGCAACAAGTATCCGGTAATCAGCCTTAGAAAAGCAAGACAATTCATGAATGTTGACCGTCGGGGCATTGTCAGTGCAGAGAATTCTATCACTTTGGGTTTGAAAATAAAGTTTGTGGCGGAATAACACTAATTCTGCAAATGAACTAATTATTTTGATGGATGTAGTGGAACAACCCCTTTCTATAAATAAGCAGTAAAACATGGATGCCTTTGTTTAAGCGTAGCAGGATGTTTTTGGTCATTGTGGAATTAGATCTGTCAGGATTATAAAACGAATGTGGCTGGTATCACCTGTCCGGTTAGGCTGAGGGTTTTCAAATGTTCTCATCAGTGTCAGAAAAGATACGGAGTCAGGAGACTCCGTATCCGCGAGCTGAGGTTATAATTTGATCTTCTTAATCATACCGGCCTCGGCGTGACCTGGGATATTACAGGCGAATTCAACGTTCCTTTCGCCATGAAAATGCCAGATCAACTGTTTCGCTTTTCCCGGAGCGACAGTCACGGTACTGCCGGAGTCATGTTGATGATGGCTGTTTGCAGTTTTCATCATTTCACGATGTTCAAGTTGCTCTTGCTCTGAGCCAATCGAGAATTCGTGAACAATTTTGCCGGTGTTGATCACGACGAATTGCACAATATCATCCGGTTGAATGTTCACCTCTTTTTTGAAGGTGATTCTCATGTTGTCATCTAATATCACGTGGACCACTTTGTCTGGTTTGGCCCCGGTTGCCGGCATGCCGACTGCGGACATTCCATCCATGTCCATCATTTCAGAGTGCTCCATGTTGGTGCCGCCACTCATCTGGTTGTTGTTCATTGTATCGTGATCTGAACCGGAATGTTCCATGTGGGCAAATGTAGTTGTTGCCGTGAGGGTCAGTACGATTGCGATTAACATTTTTCTCATTAGAGTTTCCTTAGTTGTTACGGAACATTTTCCACAGAACATCTATTTAGCCTGAGTGACTTCCCGCTGTTTCCATAACTTAAAAATAGCGGGTAAAACAAATAGTGTAAGTATGAGGGCCGAAGCCATACCACCGATCATCGGTGCGGCAATACGTTGCATGACTTCTGACCCGGTGCCTTCCCCGTACATGATCGGGATTAAACCGATGATTACTGTCATAACAGTCATCATGACCGGACGGACACGTAACCCTGCGCCTTCATGTATTGCCTTGTTGAGATCATCTCTGCTTAAAGGGAGTTTGTCTTGCTGGGCATCGAGTTTTCTGGCGTGCCAGGCCTGATTAAGATAAACCAGCATGATGACACCAATTTCAACGGCGACACCAGCCAGAGCAATAAAGCCGACTCCGACAGCAATCGAAAGGTTATAGCCGAGGGAATACATCAGCCACAGCCCCCCGACCATCGCGAGTGGCAATGTTGCCATGATAATAAGTACTTCACCCAAGCGACGGAAGCTGAAGTAAAGCAGCATCATGATGATGACAAGTGTGATGGGGACAACCATACTCAACCGGTCTTTGGCCCGTTCCATATATTCATATTGTCCGGACCAGGTTAACGCATATCCCGGTGGTAGCTTGAGTTTTTGGGCCACTACTTGTCGCGCTTCTGAGACATAGGAGCCAAGATCCCGTTTTTCAATATCAACATATACCCAGCCATTGGGACGGGCGTTTTCGGTTTTAATCATCGGCGGACCGTCTTCATAGCGAATGTTTGCAACATCAGCTAACGCAATACGTGCTCCATTCGGTGTGACCAGCGGGAGGTTTTGCAGCCTGACGACAGAGTCACGGTAATTTTGTGGGTATCGGACATTAATCGGATAGCGTTCCAAACCTTCGATTGTTTCACCGACGTTCATTCCACCGACAGCTGTAGCAACGACCTGCTGAATGTCTTTAATACTTAGTCCATACCGGGCAGCCTGACGGCGTTGAATATCTACTGTGATATAACGGCCACCGGCAACACGCTCTGCGTAGACGGAAGCCGTACCGGTAATATCGTTGAGAATTGGCTCCAGTTGTGCACCTATTTCTTCAATCACATTCAGTTCCGGACCAACGATTTTGATACCAATCGGAGTTTTGATACCGGTTGCCAGCATATCGATACGGGTTTTAATCGGCATCACCCAGGCGTTGGTCAATCCGGGAAACTGGATAAGGTCATCCAGCGTTTTACGCAAAGACTGTGGAGTAACTCCTTCACGCCACTGGTGACGAGGCTTGAACTGTATCACGGTCTCAATCATGGTAAGCGGGGCCGGATCCGTTGCGGTTTCTGCCCGGCCGATTTTGCCCCACACAGTTTTCACTTCTGGTATGGTTTTGATCAGTTTGTTGGTCTGTTGCAGTAACTCCCGCGCTTTACCAATTGAAATTCCCGGATAGGTTGTCGGCATATACATCAGATCACCTTCATCCAGTGGCGGAATGAATTCGCTGCCCAATTTACTGGCCGGATAATATGCTGAAAACATCAGCCCTGAAGCAATAACGATCATCAGTTTCGGGTAATTCAGACTGAGGTTGAGCAGAGGACGATACAGACCAACTAATATGCGGTTGACCGGGTTTTTATGTTCAGGCAGTACCTTCCCCCGGATAAAGTAACCCATCAAAACAGGAACCAGAGTGATCGCCAGTCCGGCAGATGCAGCCATCGCATAAGTTTTTGTGAAGGCGAGTGGTGAGAACATCTTGCCGGACTGACCTTCCAGTGCGAAGACAGGAACAAAGCTTAAGGTAATGATCAGTAATGAAAAGAAAAGCGGTGGCCCGACTTCCTGAGTTGCTTCAGTGATAATCCGCCAGCGGTTCTTATCGGTTAGTGGAGTGCGCTCAATATGTTTGTGAACGTTTTCAATCATCACAATTGCACCATCAACCATGGCTCCTATCGCAATTGCGATCCCGCCTAATGACATTATATTGGCGTTGATCCCTTGCCAGTGCATGATGATGAAAGCGACCAGAATGCCGACGGGCAGACTGAATGCGATGACCAGAGATGAGCGGATGTGAAACAGAAACAGTGCACATACGATCGCAACGACAATGAATTCTTCTGCCAGCTTTTTCCAGAGATTCTCAACAGCGGAGTGAATCAGGTCTGAACGGTCATAGACCGGTACAATTTCCACGCCATCCGGCAGGCTGCGCTGTAAGCTTGCCAGTTTATCTTTCACATCACTAATCACACGGCTGGCATTTTCACCGAAGCGCATTACGATTACACCTCCGACAGCCTCTCCCTCACCATTCAATTCGGAAATACCCCGGCGCATCTGAGGGCCGAGTGTAATATCCGCAATGTCTCCCAGTAACAGTGGTGTGCCTTTTTCTGTAACTTTCAGAGGGAGTGACTGAATATCCTGAATTCCGGTCAGATAGCCGGTTGTCCGTACCATATGTTCAGCTTCTGCGACTTCAATCACCGATGCTCCGCTCTCCTGATTTCCGTTCTGAATCGCCATATTCACCTGTTGCAGTGTCAGGTCATAAGCCCGTAATTTGGCAGGATCAATCTGTACCTGATACTGCTTGACCATTCCGCCAACGGTAGCCACTTCAGAAACGCCGGGAACCGTTTGCAGTTCATATTTCAGAAACCAGTCCTGCAGGCTGCGTAGTTCTGCTAAATGGCGTTGACCGGTTTTATCCTGTAATACATAGCTGAACACCCAGCCCACACCGGTTGCATCTGGACCTAAAGTTGGTTTAGCGTTGTCCGGTAGTCTCGGGGCTACCTGGCTGAGATACTCCAGAACACGGGAACGTGCCCAGTACATATCCGTCTTATCATCGAAAATGATGTAGACATATGAGTCGCCGAAGAAGGAGTAACCCCGTACAGTTTTGGCTCCGGGAACTGCCAGCATTGCCGTGGTTAAAGGATAGGTGACCTGATCTTCAACGACCTGAGGTGCCTGACCCGGATAACTGGTTTTGATAATAACCTGTACATCTGACAGATCCGGAATGGCATCGACCGGAGTGTTCTTTACGCTGTAAAGTCCGGCTAAAATCAATGCGAATGTTGCGATAAGCACAAGAAACCGGTTATTGACCGACCAGCGAATAATTGTATTAATCATTGTGCCCCCTCAACCGGTTGGAGTTGCTGCAGAATATATTCAGAATTTTGTCTGCGAACTAGAAATCGGACCCGGTCACCTTCAGCAAAGCCGGATAAGTCCACTTTGTCCCCTACGGAAAAATTCATTTCACCAGAATCCCAGTTCCATTCTGCGACCGGTTGGTGCTTCAGCGTGATCATGCCGTAATCTTTCATCAGAGAACTAATATCTCCGTTTAGCCATACCTCTGCTGAGATAACGGTATCTCCGATCTTGAAGTCGATGATTTCATATCCACCACTTGCGGTTTTCTTTAACTCAAAATCAATGGCTTGACCCGGTTGCAGATTGTCTGCCTCAATGTTGTCAGCGAGTGTGAAATTCATGACCATTCCCGGCCAGTCCCACTCTGGTACCGGCTGGTGATTAATCGTCAGCATCCGGTGTTCTTTCATGACATCGGTAATTTCACCGGAAGCCCAGGCGGTTTGTGCCTGAGATGTGACACCGTTAATCCGAGACAAATCCGCAGACTGACTGGACTCTGAATCCAGCAGGAACTGAGCAGAGGTAACGACGCGGTCGTTCTTTTTCAGTCCTTGTAACACTTCGATGTTATCTCCGTCTTCGCGGCCAGTAGCAATTTGGGCCGATCGATATTTGCCGTCACCTTCTGCCAGAACGATCCGAGTCATACCACCGGAGTGAATCACCGCAGATTTAGGAATAGTCAGGACCGGTTTTTCTGTGACCGGCTGCAACGCGATGTTTGCGAACATATTGGGTTTAAGATCACCGTCGGGGTTTGGAAACTTGAGGCGTACCCGTAACGTCCGGGTTTTGGGATCCAGAATCGGGTAAACATAATCAACTTCACCTTGCCACTCCCGTCCCGGAATCGCATCTAAAGTCATTGTTGCCAGACTTTTCGCTTTGACCCAATGGGCCTGACGTTCAAACACTTCAGCATCAACCCAGACCTCGTTGAGTGGGCCGGCACTAATCACTGCCTGGGCTGGTGACAAATAACCGCCTTCCCGGATGTTCAGGCTGGCAACGACGCCATTTGCCGGAGCTTTGACTGCGATGGATCGGGAAACCTGATTATTTTTGAGGATGGATTGAATTTGCTGACGATCAACACCCAGAGTAACCAATCGTTCGGTTGCACCTGCAAGCAGATTACGGCGTCCGGTTCGGTTTGCGTTCAGTAACTCTTCCTGAGCTTTTACCAGTTCCGGAGAATAAAGAGTGAACAGAATATCGTCTTTGCTGACCTGTTCACCGACAGTATTGACGTAAAGCTTTTCTATCCATCCTGCAACCCGGACATTGATTTGCCATAAACGGCTTTCGTCAAAGGCGATATAACCGACGGTTTCGATGCGGGGAGAAAGTTGTACCAGTTCGGCAGAGGCTGTTTTGACACCTAAATTGTTTTCAACCGATGGGTCGATTGTCACTGTGCCCGGCTGTTTATCAGTGTCGGAACTTTCTGCATAAACAGGAATGAGATCCATCCCCATTGGGGACTTGCCGGGCTTATCCCGTTTATAATTTGGATCCATTGGGGCGACCCAGTAGAGTGGTTTGTTCTCTCCGGAGGGGACGGTTTCTTTTGTCATGGTTTTTTGTGAAATTGCATGTTGTGAGATTTTCGGAACGGAGAAAATATATTGGGAGCCAAAGCCCAGTGATGCGCCGATAATCAGTGCCAGCGTGGCAACTTGTGTTGTTTTCATTCGTATTCCTGCCTTGTTATTGTTTTACCGGAGTAATTGCTGATAGTGGCTTTGCTGCCGGAAACTCGTAACTGCCAAGTAGTTGCGCCAGACGGCTATTGACAATATTGAGGTCGGTTAACAGACGCTGATGTTCCAGTTGTAATGACAACTCATCATTACTGGCCGTGATAACATCATTAAATTGCGCGGTATTGTTCTGATAACCGCGTTCAACCGCGTGGATCCGGGCTTTCGCCTGAGGCAGTAAGGTGGATTGATAATGTTGAATGCGTTGATTCAGATTTTTATGATCAGCCAGTAATGCATTGACCTTTGCGTTCATCTGAGTTAACAGCACATCTTTTTGTGACTGGGCTGCTCCAACCTGATACTGGGCTGCTGACAGCTTCCGGTCCTGTCGGTTTCCGGTAAAAAGAGGAATATCCATGGTCAGATAGGCACTGACTAAATCAGAGGCTGGTTCGCCTCTCATATTGTTAGATTGTCGATAGGCATACATCACTTCGATACCGAACTGGGGTGTGTAGGCTTGTCTGGCAATATCGACCTGAGTCTGACGGGCAGTAATGGTAGCGTCTGTCATTCTGACCATCGGATGCTGGTTCAGATACGGGTAATAGGAGTATAAATCGGTATTATTATCGAGTTGTTGTTGTAGTTTTGACCAGTCTAGATGGTTGCTTGCCTGTAAATTACGGCCGGTAGCCAGCCAGTCAGAGCCTAACCATTCGGAAAGCTGGGCGATCAGGCGTTGCTGACGTTGTTTGTTGGTCTGAAGTTTTTCATCCAGTCTTGAAACCTGAAGCTGGGCGTTAAGGAGATCCTGAGTTTCACTTTTTCCTATTGAATAATTGGTTTGAATAAACTGCTCCATCTCTTGCATCAGTTGCCGGTTTTCAAGTAAAACCTTTTCTGCAATTTGCTGATATCCGAGTTCCAGCCAAAGCAAAACCATACTGTTGATCACATCCAGCTCCCGGGCAGCCGCTTGCAGCTCCGTACCATTGGCCTGCTGGTTGGCTTTTCTGTGACGCAAATCGAGCGTATCACCCCGCCCAAATTGTTGCATGATGCCGATAGAGAGGTTGGTCATGGGATCTTCATCGAACTCGAAGCTGTCAACGGGTAATCCGGTTACGCCGACTTTGAGTTTCGGATCCATCCATGTTGCATCGGCGATCCCGGTTTCGCGGATGGCCTGAGCCTCGGCAAGAAATTGTTTTCTGTTTCCATCGTGATTTAATGCGATCTCAATCAATTGAGGTAAAGACGTTACGGTAGATGACTGAACTGTATTTTGCGATATCGTATCGGCATACACAGTCGAATTCATCCAGGCCGCTGCGCTGACGGACAGCGCAAGAATGCATGGTTTGATATTCACTTTTATATCCATTGTTGAGCGCTAACGCGCACGTAGACACCCCCGCATGACATAGTGCGGAGAAACGACAACTGTTTGGTCTATTGAAGCAATGGAATTAAGCGATCGGAGGCCTGAAAAGGGATTGACTACGATAAACGGCATCGCCGGACAGCATCATCTTGAAAAGAGCCAGTCGACCGTTCAGGGAAGTGAGTTCATCGATTTGAGGAATAACGGCAAGGACATTGATACATCCCGAATCGCAACAGTAGTGCTCCGATTTCGTATCTACATCACAATGGCTGTTATCCGCCATTTGATCCGGTCTGGGCGTTGATTGATGCTGATGGGTGTGAGGTATGCTTGCCTTGGATCGTGCACTGTCTGAAATCTGAGAACTTGTCAGGATAATACTTGAAGCGAAGACGGACACAAGCAGAGCCATCAGTGCAATCAGCGTAATCCAGGTTGTACGGCCAACAGATAAGTGCATAAACAACAATAAATGAAAAATTTTGCATATATTAAAGGTTTACGCAGGGTAAAGGTCAAGCCGAATTTGTATCTGTCTGTTACTCGATTTCTGATAGTAGCGTATTTCGTAATAAAATCGATGATTGATGAGAATAGGAGCAGACACTTGTTAAATGAAGACATTGCTGAAGGAGGGGGTGATAACCGATGGATAGGTTAGATGGTTGTTTCCCTTTACAATAAAAACAGAGACATAGCCGAAATCTTAGATTGCGGTTAGACTTGGACTCATTGAAGTATGATGAAGACTTTATGTCCGATGAGATGTATTAGGGGATAACAAATGCTGGATACAAGTTTAAGTGAAGCAATACAACTACGAATTGATCAGAAAACCAAACCGTTAGGGTCGTTAGGAAAGCTGGAATCTCTGGCACATCAGTTAGCATTGATCCAGAGTCAGGGGCTTTCTCAGGCGGTAGAGCAAATTCAGATCAATCGGCCAACAGTCTTGGTCTTCGCCGGTGATCATGGAATCGCTGATGAAGGCGTCAGTATTGCTCCCAGCGCAGTGACGCAACAAATGGTACTCAATTTTCTTGCCGGTGGCGCTGGTGTGAATTGTTTCTGCCGGGCCAATCAGGTTGAGCTCAAAGTGATTGATACCGGTATTCTGATCCCGGTGGAATCTGAGTCAAGCCAACTGGTTGTACAGCGTATCGGTGAGCGAACCTGTAACTTTGCTAAAGAACCGGCGATGACACCAGAGCAGGTTGAACAAGGAATAACTCTTGGGCGACAAATTGTACTGGAAACGATTCAGAATGGTTCTAACCTAGTCATGTTTGGCGAAATGGGGATTGGGAATACCAGTAGTGCGGCAGCAATTCTGGCTGCTTTGACTGAATATGATGTTGAATCCTGTGTCGGGGTAGGAACAGGAATTTCACCAGAGCAGTATCAGAAGAAAGTGGCTTTGGTTGCATCTGGTGTGCATCGGGCAAAAGGACAGGACCCGAAAACAGTACTTGCTGAAGTCGGTGGTTATGAAATTGTCCAGATGGTTGGTGCTTTTCTTGCTGCCGCAGAGAAGCGGGTTCCAATATTGGTTGACGGTTTTATTGTGACTGTTGCAGCACTGGTCGCTGCACGATTGCAACCGGAATGCCGTGAACTGATGATTTTTGCTCATCAGTCTAAAGAATCAGGACATCAACGGGTTCTGGAAACATTAAATGCTAATCCGTTACTGGATCTTGATTTACGTTTGGGCGAAGGAACCGGTGCGGTACTTGCGGTTCCTCTGGTTCGTGCAGCAGCAGAATTTTATAACACCATGGCAAGTTTTGCTGAAGCCGGAGTCGAAGTGGAATGTTGAGTCGGGTAAAATATCAGATTGAACTCTTTCTGTTGTCACTGAGCTTTTTTTCCCGTATTCCGGTCCCTGCATCTGTTCCTTACTCGACGGAACGTATGAACCAGTCCGGTCGTTATTTTTCACTGGTCGGTTTATTACTTGGGCTGATTTGTTACGGTGTCTACAGTGTGTTCCTGCTGGTATTGCCGGAGCATATCAGTGTTCTGCTCATGATCTGTGTCAGTCTGTTATTAACCGGAGCCTTTCACGAAGACGGTCTGACGGATATGGCTGATGGTATCGGTGGTGGGATGACAACAGAACGGCGTCTGGAAATTATGAAAGACAGCCGGATCGGAACCTATGGTGCGTCAGCTCTGATTATGGCGTTAGCCGTTAAATATAGTGTGTTGTCTTACCTTGCTCTGCATACATCCATGCTCCAGGTTTTGCTGGTGGGTTATGCGTTGAGTCGGGCGATTGCCGCTTCTCTGATTTATGACATGCCTTATGTGTCGGACAGCAATACCAGTAAAAGTAAACCGTTAGCCAGTCGTCAGACAATATATGAGTTAGGTATCTTACTGTTTTTCGGTATTATTTCCTGTATCGGATTAGGTTTATCTATACTGATGATTATGGGATGTGTATGCTTCTTGCTCCGGTTTGGACTGAAATGGTGGTTGCTGCGCAGAATCGGTGGTTTCACCGGTGACTGTTTGGGGGGCGTCCAGCAGATCATGGAATTGACGATTTATCTGGTACTGGCAGCATCGATGGCTTCTTAGATACAGATTTGGGGTTGAATTATTCTGGGGGGGTATGCCTGTATCCTGAAACCTGAGAGGAAGCGGGTAATCACTTTATTCCCCGTGTAAAAAGCATTGGCGTCACATTGTGAATAATCACTCGATGCTTTTCTGCAACTTAATGATAAAATTGCGCTTTGTCGAATAACTGGTACTGCAGTCAGACAGGTCTTAATATTGCTGTTCTATCGATTGAAGGAGTAATACATGAGCAATTCACTTTTTCGTCAGTCATTTCTGATTGATAGCTTATATAGTGATGGTGCTCTTTTATCGAGTGAATACACAACGGATGATGGTGTACTGTTGAAGCTGCATTGTCCGGGTGTTCTGGAAGTGATTCCGCCACAATTGGATGAAAAGACACAACATATTGTTGTATCGTGTGCGATTCATGGCAAAGATGCAGGGCCGGTTGAATTGGTTAATCGCATCGTTTCTGACATCGAAAGTGGGTTTCAGCCTGTTCGGGAACATTGTCTGTTCATTATCGCTCATTTAGAAGCACTCAAACATCACACTCAGTTTTTTGATGAAAATCTGGAGCGTTTATTTGATGATAAGCCCAGAGAATCGTCTCAGGAACTGGTGATCGCCGATAATCTGAAAATATTCCTGAAAGCGTTTTGGAAAGAAACATCCAGCGAAAACCGCTGGCACTTTGACTTGCACAGTACGCTGAATCCCTCTTCTTATCATACATTCGCGATTAGCCCGAAGGTGCGTCACACTGTCCGGCCTAAGGCATTGGTCAATTTTGTGGAGTTGTCTCACCTTGATGCGCTTGTACTGGCTAATGCGCCATCCAGCTCTTTCAGTTGGTATACGGCAGATTGTTATTCAGCCCGCTCTCTGGCGATTGCGCTTGGACAATCCTCCCGGCTGGGGCAAAGTTTGCTTGATCGTTTTAATGCGTTTGATATTACGCTCAGGGATTTATGTGCCCGGGAGCCAAATGAGCATTTACCGAGAAAAACAAAGTTTTACCGGGTGAGCCGGACAATTGTCCGTATGAATGATGACTTCGATTTTATTTTTTCTGACGAGGTTGAGAATTTTACCGCTTTTGTTCATGGCGAGGTTTTTGGTCATGACGGAGATAAGCCATTGATGGCAAAAAATGAAGGGGAAGCCATATTATTTCCTGATAAATATGTTTCGGTCGGGGAACAGGCAGCTTTGATGGTTTGTCCGGTCACGGTAAGATACGAGCAGGATCAACTGGTTTACGATTAGTCGTAGTTTTTGGAATATTTCCGGAATAATGGTGAGTGTTGGACACCCATTTCCTTTTCAGCAGAGGTTAGCCAGAGCATAATCATTGGGTATGACCTCTTTCTATTTCACGGGTGACGCGTTAAGGTTAGCCCATCTGATTCTTCTACCTTGATATTCATGGATTTTACTCAACTTCTTTTTGAAAAAAGGAAGCGTTGGTATCGTGCAATTATTGCGATGAGTACGCTATTACTTGCTTTTAGTGCTGTTTATGTTTTTGCCGGAGAGGTGTTTATTACGCCCTGGCATGAGATGACGGGCTTTGACCGGCAACTGATTCTGGAATTACGAGCTCCCCGGTTGATCGCTGCTATCGTTATTGGTGCATGTTTGGCCGTTTCCGGAGCGACATTGCAGGTTTTACTGGGAAATGTACTGGCAGAACCGGGAATCATTGGCGTCTCCGGAGGTGCCAGTGTGGCTATGGTGATTATTCTTTTCTTCTTCCCTCTGGCAGCAACTCCACTGGTTTTTATGTTGGGTGCAATCATTGGGGCAATGGTATTTACTTCCATTCTGGTCGGAATTGCTCGAAGTATGCGGCTGACAACGATTCGCTTATTGCTTGTCGGTGTCGCGTTGGGGATTCTGGCCCGTTCGGTTGTCACCTGGGCGTTTTACTTCAGTACGGATTTGAGTTTGAGACAACTGATGTACTGGCTGATGGGCAGTATTGGTGGCGTTGACTGGTCTTATCATCTGCTTTCGCTATTAATATTACCAGTGTTTATCTGGTTGATTCTTCAGGGGAGTGTGTTGGATCGACTGATGATGGGAGAGATACATGCAAAACAATTGGGTATCGATGTTCATCGTGTTCGCTGGAAACTGATTGTTGCTGTTGCGATTCTCGTCGGTGCTTCAGTTGCTTTAGGCGGGATTATCGGTTTTGTCGGGTTGGTAGTACCACACTTGTTACGCCTGGCATTCGGGACTGAGAACCGTTATCTCTTGCCTGTCTCCGCTGTTGCAGGTGCGCTATTACTGGTGTTTGCTGATTTGATCTCCCGGACCGCACTCGATTCCGCCGAGTTGCCTTTGGGAGTGGTGACCACAACTATCGGGGCGCCGGTATTTATATGGATGCTATTGAAAAATCATGATTCACGTTAGAGATCTCAGTGTAGGAACCCGCCTGCTTCCACTTAGTTTCGATTGTGCTCAGGGGGAGTTGATTCATGTCGTTGGTCCAAATGGTAGTGGTAAAAGTACGCTTCTTACAGCTTTAGCCGGGATGATTCCCTATCGGGGAAATATCCAGTTGGGGGAAACAGATCTTACCCATCTTTCTCTGCCGGCTCTGGCTCAACTCAGGGCTTATTTATCTCAGCATGAGCGTCCTGCATTTTCTATTGATGTTTACCAGTATCTTGCGTTGTCTATACCGTCGGTTTTACCTGTCACACAGGAAAAGTCGTCTGTTGTGATTCAGGAATTGGTGCAGCGGTTAAACTTGCAGGATAAGTTGCATCGTTCAATTCACCAGATATCTGGTGGAGAGTGGCAGCGTGTCAGGCTTGCCGGTAGTTGTTTACAGATTTGGCCGACGCTGAACCCCCATGCCCGGCTGATGATTCTGGATGAGCCCGCAGCTGCTCTGGATGTTGGTCAGGAGTATATGCTGTACGAATTATTGCAGGACGTGAATAGCATGGGAATAACGGTGATTATGGCGAATCATGATTTGAATCGTACACTTCGGTATGCTGATAAGACATTACTGCTGAATCAGGGGATTTTGCAGCAGTGGGGAGATACCCGGTCTGTTCTGGCTCCTGAACATGTTGCCGATGTATTCCGGACACAAGTCCAGTCGGTTGAAATTCAAGGGAAATCCTACTTACTGTTCGATTAGTTTTGGTGCATGAAGCACAACACTGGCGCAGGGATGAATGTGAATTTTATGGTATCTTTAGTGTTCTTATTTTATTTGTATATAAATCAATTGGTTAAAATACTATAAAAAGTTGGCATACAAATAGCATTTACATTATTGATACATTCTCGTTCTTGTTAGGCTTTTTATAGTCTCCTTAGCCACCTTGCTCCACAAGGTGGCCTTTTTTTATTTTACTGGGTCAGTTCGGACAGTGCTGCCGGACGATAGTAGACGGATTTCAGGACTTTTCCCTGACGAATTGTTTTTTCTGCACTAACAAAATCTTCAGCACATTTGGCAATGATGTAGTCTCCTTTAATGACCGGAGCCAGTTTGATACCTTGTTCTGCATAAAACGACTCGGTTTCATCATATTCTTTCTGGCTGCGACAGACCTTACTCATATTTGAGCTGTGAACTTCATCCCAGCAGGGAATAAAATCAATATTGCGGTGATCTGCAACATTTAAAAGTAGATCAATAAGATAACTGATTCCGGGATTATGTTCTGGTGTATGATGCCCAAGGTGTACCAGCCGTCCCATCAGTACATAAACTGTATCAACAATCGCATCGGCTTGCTCTGTTTTGTCCTGAGCTTCAGCAAGTTCAGTCAGTTCTTCAATGGCAAGTGAAGTATGAAGCGTGTCCGCAGCACTATCCAGGCTATCCGGTTGATTAACGGGAAGATCAAATGTAAGACGAAATTCTACGATATCGTTATATAGATGTTCGAACACTGCTGGTGTTAACTTAGATAAATACATGGAGGTAATCCCAAAACTATTTCATGCGAAAGGCTAAACTGAAGCCTCTGTTTTCATCGACTCAAGCCCAAAAATTATAACAGACGAAGAGTACCATTCCTGATTCAAAAGTGGTACACCCCGATAGTATCGGTGTGAGGAAGGCGCAGCCCCTGAAGCGGTTCATCAGAATATCTTCAGGGCTTATGTGATATGGGTTCGAGCTAATACTAATAAGAGTGTCGGTTTGGCGGCAGTGTGGTAAATATGGTCCATTTCTTATCCACATCTCCTTTATAGCCGACTACTGTTGCAGAGACTCGCCGGTTTTTTGCGTTACTAATCTGATCTTCACCATTCGCTTCAGGAGCCGATTCGCCAAATCCGACAATCCGGATCCTTGCTGCCGGAATTCCTTGTTCGATCAGTCGTCTTTCTACACTTTCGGCTCTTTGCCGGGATAAGGCCTCATTATACCGGGTTTCGCCGCTTTTGCTGGCATAACCTCTGAGTTCAATTGAGGTTTCAGGGTATTCTTTCAGGAAATGAACCATCTGTTTAATTTGTGCATTAAAGATCGGATTAATATTACTGGAGTTGTTCTCAAATAAGATGCGTAACTGGCGTTGTGTTTTACTCCGGTAATAAGTCTCACAACCTTCATTATCAGTTTCGGCGTCTTTTGGAGTTGAAGGGCATAAATCACGGGCGTTAATGACCCCATCATGGTCTGAATCACTCAAATCAGAAGTCTGTACAGCAACCGGAGGAGCGATGTAATCATATTCATCCTGACTTTGGTCAGCAATGTTGGCTGCACAAGCAGAAAAAGATGATAAAAGTAGTAAGTATTTGAATTTCATCTTAATCACCAGATGGTTCAGTCCATTCTTTCGGTACAATGACCTTCAGGCCGTCAAGTAAATTACCCACTGCATTCATCACCCGGTATCTCGCATAAACCTCGGTATATTTTGCATCAAGATAGTCCTTACGGGCCTCAAAGAGTTCATTCTCGCTGTTTAGCAAATCAAGCAGCGTTCTCTGACCGATTTGGTACTGTTTCTCGTATGCGATGACTGTTTTTGATACCGAGTCAACAAGATCTGCCAGGAAAGTGCGTCTCTGAGTCGAAAGATCGAGAGATTGCCAGGCTAACTCAAGGCCTCCCACAACTTCTCTGTATGATTTTTCGCGTAAATCTTTTGCCCGATTCAGAGAATAAGCAGCACTTTTCTCATTCGCTCGATCAGTACCACCATTATAGAGATTATAATGCAGACGTAACATTGCGGTTGTTTCACTACTACTTCCGAGATAGCCTGCTGCATCACTCCTGATACTATGATTCGCTTCCAGAGAAACACTCGGATAATACGGAGACTGAGACTGTTTATATTGATAACGGGCTGCAACAATATCTTCCTGAGCAACTTTGAGCACTGGGTGTGTTTTAAATGCCTGATCTTTCGCATCCTGAAAGCTGTGAGGAAGCAGATCTTGATCAGCCTGAGGGAATGTTAGGTTACTCGGTGCTTCTCCTACAGTCTGCTTAAACTTGGAGTGTGCTTCAAAAAGGTTATTCTGAGCTGCCAGCAAATTCGCTTCTGCCTTGGCAACCCGTGCTTCTACTTGAGTTACATCCGCAGTTGAACCCAAACCGGACTCGGTTCTGCGCTTAATATCCCGGTAGATTTTCTTATGAATTTTTAAATTGGCCTCAGAGAGTTTTAGCACTTCATCGGCTTGCTCTGCATCCAGATATATTTTGGCAACCTCCAGTGCTTTATCAGATGCATCAGCTAATAACTGGTAACGGTTTGATTCGGCATCCGCGGCAGTTCTGCCAATATCATTGATTGTCGCTGAACCATCCCAAATCAACTGAGTGAGAGAGATAGTCGCTTCTTTACGTGTCAGATCAGTATCTTCTTTGGCATTTGAAGTTGCAGGGGCGATTCCCTCGTAGCCTATACCCGCATCCAGATCTATCTTCGGCAGATATGCACCCTGAGATGCTTCTGCATTGTGTAACTGGCTTTGGTATTGATTGAATGCGCTTTCCAGCTCTGGGTTTGTTGCTAACGTAATTGAGACAGCCTGCTCAAGTGATTGTGCAAGAACATTACCATTCAATAATATACAGAAGCATGCAACAGCTTTGAGTGGGAATGTTTTCAAAGAACTTCTCCTATGAGACTGATTTGATTAGGCATAAAGTAAGATATTGTCAGAAAGCCCACAGTCTATATAAAAATCGATCTCAGTGATGAGAAAATAATTATAGCAATAGCTAATATTCTAACGGTGGATCTATGGTTATCACAAGTGGTAATGCATGAAGTTTCAATTATATAACCTTTTGCGAGCTTTGAGACGTTCAAACCGAGAAATTATCTTAAAACCATCAAAAAACAGAGTAATAAACAAAGTTGCGCTATTATTGTAAAAATGACCTGTTAATAACGTGATTTGTGCCACACATGTGGTGTTGGACTACTGTATGATATACAATCACAAATCTACATGCTGATTGTGGTAAGACCATGATTCGTGCAGGGTTCGCAGGGGTTGTGACCTGTATCCTTGTTTTGTAGAACTTCGGCTATGCGGTATATTATTTAGAGGCACTATTTATGAGGTTTGAGTCAAAGATTTCTCTACCTGACTTAGCAAAAAACCAAGTGATTCTCATCGATCAGGATGGAAACATCATTACGGTCAAACCCGGAGAAATTATTCCTCCCGGCGTAGTGATTTTAGAAGGCGGACACTTTTTAAATCACGATACATATACCGCACTGAATGCCAAAGTTGTCACTCCGAATGGCGACAAAGTTGATATTACTGATGACGTCAATCAGCTGCTCACAGCAATCGAAGAGGGCGTCGACCCAACACAATTAGGTCAAGAGTTTGCTCCGGCTGCGGGAAGTGTTTCGGGCTCGAGTCTTTCAACAAGTGCAACGATTGAAGTGAACAGTGATGAACTGATTGCGACGACAGATTTTAGTACTCACGGGCTCGCTCTATCTTCCAGTCTGTCATTGTCCACAACCCAAAGTCTGGCACTGCTGGACATCTTCAACACTTTGTCACCGATAGCCGATTCAAATGTAATCAATTCTGCGTCTGTTGTTGCGGGGGCATTCTCGGGAGATGTGACTGAAGGAGATATCGGTGATGTGTCTCAGGCAACTGGAACGATTAGTATTAGCGATGTGGATCCCAGTGATAATCCTGTGTTTGCCGATACTATAGAAACCGGCAGTTACGGTAGCCTGACTTTAGTTAATGGTCAGTGGACATACACGTTAGATCAAAGCCAGGTTCAGAGTTTGAGCGAGGGAGAACAGGTTACTGATACGATTACTCTGACTGCAAGCGATGGGACAACACAAGACATTGTGATTGAAATTACTGGCACTAATGATGCTCCCGTTGCCGTTGCGAAAACCGATGCTGTAACAGAAGATGGGCTGACGATAGGTATTATCCGCGCTTCTGATGTCGATCTGCCAGATGGTGAGAATCTGGTATTTAGCACTGATTCAACTGTTGCAGGCCTGACACTGAATGCCAACGGTGTCTACACTTTTGATGCCTCATCTTACGATTATTTGGGAGAAGGCGAGACGCAGGTACTCGAGATCCCGATCACGGTGACCGACGATCAGGGTGCGACCGATACCACCACGCTGACGATTACCATTACCGGCACTAACGATGCACCAGTGGCACAGGCTGCGAGTGGTGCTGTTGTGGAAGATGCCACCATCAGTGGCAGCATCACGGCAACCGATGTGGATTTACCCGATGGTGCAGCACTGGTATTCAGCACTGATTCGAATACTGCGGGCCTGACCCTTAATACCGACGGGACGTATACATTCGATGCGTCATCTTATGACTCTCTGGAAGAAGGCCAAGAGTTTGTTCTGCATATCCCGATCACTGTTACTGATGATCGAGGCGCGACTGATACTACGACCTTAACCATTACCATTACCGGAACCAACGATGCGCCGGTGGCTGTTGCACAAACAGGAGCGGTTACCGAGGGAAGTTTGACG
The DNA here is from genome assembly GCF_024346955.1 of Vibrio mangrovi. Lineage (NCBI taxonomy): Bacteria > Pseudomonadati > Pseudomonadota > Gammaproteobacteria > Vibrionales > Vibrionaceae > Vibrio > Vibrio mangrovi. The sequence continues at coordinate 1,550,662 of NZ_AP024883.1, forward strand.
GTCGGTATCATGAGTGCTTCCGATGTCGATTTACCGGAAGGTGCAAGTCTGGTGTTCAGCACCGATTCCACCGTTGCCGGACTGACGCTCAACGCTAATGGTACATACATTTTTGATGCCTCGTCTTACGACAGCCTGTCCGAGGGCGAGACGCAAGTGCTTGAAATTCCGGTCACGGTGACCGACGATCAGGGCGCGACGGATACCACCACGCTGACGATTACCATTACCGGCACCAACGATGCGCCGGTAGCGCAGGCGGCGAGTGGTGCGGTGTTGGAAGATGCCACCATCAGCGGCAGCATCACCGCAACCGATGTCGATTTGCCCGAAGATGCAGCACTGACTTTCAGCACCGAATCCACTGTGACCGGACTGACCCTCAATGCCGACGGCTCCTACACCTTTGATGCCTCATCTTATGATTCTCTGAGTGAAGGCGAGACGCAGGTGCTTGAAATCCCGGTTACGGTGACCGACGATCAGGGCGCGACGGATACCACCACACTGACGATTACCATCACCGGCACCAATGATGCGCCGGTCGCACAGGCGGCGAGTGGTGCGGTGCAGGAAGATGCAACCATCAGCGGCAGTATCACGGCGAGCGATGTCGATTTGCCCGAAGATGCAGCACTGACTTTCAGCACCGAATCCACTGTGACCGGACTGACCCTCAATGGCGACGGGACTTACACCTTTGATGCCTCATCTTATGACTCTCTGTCCGAGGGTGAGACGCAGGTCATTGAAATCCCGGTGACCGTCACTGACGATCAGGGCGCGAGCGATACCACCACGCTGACGATTACCATTACCGGCACCAACGATGCGCCGGTCGCGCAGGCAGCAACCGGCGCGGTGCCGGAAGATGCAACCATCAGCGGCAGCATCACGGCGACCGATGTCGATTTGCCCGAAGATGCAGCACTGACTTTCAGTACCGAATCCACCGTTGCCGGTCTGACCCTCAATACCGACGGCTCCTATACATTTGATGCTTCATCCTATGACGCTCTGTCTGAGGGTGAGACGCAGGTCATTGAAATCCCGGTGACCGTCACTGACGATCAGGGCGCGACGGATACCACCACGCTGACGATTACCATTACCGGCACTAACGATGCGCCGGTCGCGCAGGCGGCAACAGGCGCCGTGCAGGAAGATGCGACCATCAGCGGCAGCATCACCGCGACCGATGTCGATTTACCCGATGGTGCTGTACTGACTTTCAGCACCGAATCCACCGTTGCCGGGCTGACCCTCAATGGCGACGGGACTTATACATTTGATGCCTCGTCATACGACAGTCTGTCCGAGGGCGAGACGCAGGTGCTTGAAATTCCGGTCACGGTGACCGACGATCAGGGCGCCACGGATACCACCACGCTGACGATTACCATTACCGGTACCAATGATGCGCCGGTAGCGCAGGCGGCAACAGGCGCCGTGCAGGAAGATGCGACCATCAGCGGCAGCATCACGGCGAGCGATGTTGATTTGCCGGAAGGTGCAAGTCTGGTGTTCAGTACCGAATCCACGGTTGCCGGACTAACGCTCAATGGCGACGGGACTTATACATTTGATGCCTCGTCTTACGACAGTCTGTCCGAGGGTGAGACGCAGGTCATTGAAATCCCGGTGACCGTCACTGACGATCAGGGCGCGACGGATACCACCACGCTGACGATTACCATTACCGGCACCAATGATGCGCCGGTCGCGCAGGCGGCAACAGGCGCCGTGCAGGAAGATGCGACCATCAGCGGCAGCATCACGGCGACCGATGTGGATTTGCCTGACGATGCCGCACTGACTTTCAGTACCGAATCCACTGTGACCGGACTGACACTCAATGCTGACGGCACCTACGAATTTGATGCCTCATCTTATGACTCTCTGAGTGAGGGTGAAACGCAGGTCATTGAAATTCCGGTTACGGTGACCGACGATCAGGGCGCCACGGATACCACCACGTTGACGATTACCATTACCGGCACCAACGATGCGCCGGTAGCGCAGGCGGCAACAAGCGCCGTGCAGGAAGATGCCACCATCAGTGGCAGCATCACGGCGAGCGATGTGGATTTGCCGGAAGGTGCAAGTCTGGTGTTCAGCACCGAATCCACCGTTGCCGGTCTGACCCTCAATGCCGACGGCTCTTATACATTTGATGCCTCATCCTATGACGCTCTGTCCGAGGGCGAGACGCAGGTGCTTGAAATTCCGGTTACGGTGACCGACGACTTGGGTGCCACGGATACCACCACACTGACGATTACCATTACCGGCACTAACGATGCGCCGGTAGCGCAGGCGGCAACAGGCGCCGTGCAGGAAGATGCGACCATCAGCGGCAGCATCACGGCGAGCGATGTTGATTTGCCGGAAGGTGCAAGTCTGGTGTTCAGCACCGAATCCACCGTTGCCGGTCTGACCCTCAATACCGACGGCTCTTATACATTTGATGCTTCATCCTATGACGCTCTGTCTGAGGGTGAGACGCAGGTCATTGAAATTCCGGTCACAGTGACCGACGATCAGGGCGCGACGGATACCACCACACTGACGATTACCATTACCGGCACCAACGATGCGCCGGTGGCGCAGGCGGCAACAGGCGCCGTGCAGGAAGATGCCACCATCAGTGGCAGCATCACGGCGAGCGATGTGGATTTGCCGGAAGGTGCAAGTCTGGTGTTCAGCACCGAATCCACCGTTGCCGGTCTGACCCTCAATGCCGACGGCTCTTATACATTTGATGCCTCATCCTATGACGCTCTGTCCGAGGGCGAGACGCAGGTGCTTGAAATTCCGGTTACGGTGACCGACGACTTGGGTGCCACGGATACCACCACACTGACGATTACCATTACCGGCACTAACGATGCGCCGGTAGCGCAGGCGGCAACAGGCGCCGTGCAGGAAGATGCGACCATCAGCGGCAGCATCACGGCGAGCGATGTTGATTTGCCGGAAGGTGCAAGTCTGGTGTTCAGCACCGAATCCACCGTTGCCGGTCTGACCCTCAATACCGACGGCTCTTATACATTTGATGCTTCATCCTATGACGCTCTGTCTGAGGGTGAGACGCAGGTCATTGAAATTCCGGTCACAGTGACCGACGATCAGGGCGCGACGGATACCACCACACTGACGATTACCATTACCGGCACCAACGATGCGCCGGTGGCGCAGGCGGCAACAGGCGCCGTGCAGGAAGATGCGACCATCAGCGGCAGCATCACCGCGACCGATGTCGATTTACCCGATGGTGCAGCACTGACTTTCAGCACCGAATCGACCGTTGCCGGACTGATCCTGAACGCCGACGGGACTTATACATTTGATGCCTCGTCCTATGACGCTCTGAGTGAGGGCGAGACGCAGGTCGTTGAAATCCCGGTCACAGTCACCGACGATCAGGGTGCCACGGATACCACCACGCTGACGATTACCATCACCGGCACCAATGATGCGCCGGTGGCGCAGGCGGCAACAGGCGCCGTACAGGAAAATGCGACCATCAGCGGCAGCATCACGGCGACCGATGTCGACCAGTCCGAAGGAGTAAGTCTGATTTTCAGCACCGAATCCACTGTGACCGGACTGACGTTGAACCCCGACGGCACCTACGAATTTGATGCCTCATCTTATGACTCTCTGAGTGAAGGTGACACGCAGGTGCTTGAAATCCCCGTGACCGTCACCGATGACCGGGGCGCGAGCGATACCACCACCTTAACTATTACCATTACCGGCACCAATGACGCGCCGGTGGCGCAGGCCGCAACCGACTCCGTTACTGAAGATGCCACCATCAGCGGCAGCATCACGGCGACCGATGTGGATTTACCGGAAGGCGCTGCACTGACTTTCAGCACCGAATCCACTGTGACCGGACTGACGTTGAACCCCGACGGCACCTACGAATTTGATGCCTCATCTTATGACTCTCTGTCCGAGGGTGAGACGCAGGTCATTGAAATCCCCGTGACCGTCACCGATGACCGGGGCGCGAGCGATACCACCACCTTAACTATTACCATTACCGGCACCAATGACGCGCCGGTGGCGCAGGCGGCGAGTGGTGCGGTGCAGGAAGATGCAACCATTACCGGCAGCATCACGGCGACCGATGTGGATTTACCGGAAGGCGCTGCACTGACTTTCAGCACCGAATCCACTGTGACCGGACTGACGTTGAACCCCGACGGCACCTACGAATTTGATGCCTCATCTTATGACTCTCTGAGTGAGGGCGAAACGCAGGTCATTGAAATCCCCGTGACCGTCACCGATGACCGGGGCGCGAGCGATACCACCACCTTAACCATTACTATTACCGGCACCAATGACGCGCCGGTGGCGCAGGCCGCAACCGACTCCGTTACTGAAGATGCCACCATCAGCGGCAGCATCACGGCGACCGATGTGGATTTACCGGAAGGCGCTGCACTGACTTTCAGCACCGAATCCACTGTGACCGGACTGACGTTGAACCCCGACGGCACCTACGAATTTGATGCCTCATCTTATGACTCTCTGAGTGAAGGTGACACGCAGGTCGTCGAAATTCCGGTCACGGTGACCGACGATCAGGGCGCGACCGATACCACCACACTGACGATTACCATTACCGGCACTAACGATGCGCCGGTAGCGCAGGCGGCAACAGGCGCCGTGCAGGAAGATGCGACCATCAGCGGCAGCATCACCGCGACCGATGTCGATTTACCCGATGGTGCAGCACTGACTTTCAGCACCGAATCGACCGTTGCCGGACTGATCCTGAACGCCGACGGCTCTTATACATTTGATGCCTCGTCCTATGACGCTCTGAGTGAAGGCGAGACGCAGGTGCTTGAAATCCCCGTGACCGTTACTGATGACCGGGGCGCCACCGATACCACCACGCTGACGATTACTATTACCGGCACCAACGATGCGCCGGTAGCGCAGGCGGCAACAGGTACGGTGTTGGAAGATGCCACCATCAGTGGCAGCATCACGGCGAGCGATGTGGATTTGCCGGAAGGTGCAAGTCTGGTGTTCAGCACCGAATCCACTGTGACCGGACTGACCCTCAATGCCGACGGGACTTACACCTTTGATGCCTCATCTTATGACTCTCTGTCCGAGGGTGAGACGCAGGTGCTTGAAATTCCGGTCACGGTGACCGACGACTTGGGCGCGACGGATACCACCACGCTGACGATTACCATTACCGGCACCAACGATGCGCCGGTAGCTGTTGCACAATCCAATAGTGTGACAGAAGGAAATATCACGGTTGGTATGATGCAGGCGTCAGATGTGGATCTGGGAGATAATGCAAAGCTGGTTTTCAGTACCGATTCCACCGTTGCCGGACTAACACTGAATGCCAACGGTACTTATGTTTTCGATGCCTCATCTTATGATTCTCTGAATGAAGGCGAAGAACTGGTTCTGACTATTCCGGTCACGGTTACCGATGAGTATGGTGCGACAGATACAACGACATTAACCATTACGGTGACAGGTACAGACGATGCACCGGTTGTTAGTGGTACATTTACCGGAGCCGTTACCGAAGGTGATATCGGTGACGTGGCTCAGGTTACCGGAAGTATCAATATCAGTGATGCAGATAGTGGTGACAATCCAGTATTTGCGGATACTACAGAAACTGGCAGCTATGGCAGTCTGACTCTGGTCGATGGTCAGTGGACATACACCTTAGATCAAAGCAAAGTTCAGTCATTGGGTGAAGGTGAGCAAGTTACTGATACTATTACACTAACGGCCAGTGACGGTACGACTCAGGATATTGATATTGAGATTACTGGTACCAACGATGCGCCGGTTGCTGTTGCAAAAACAGATGCATTGACTGAGGGTGGAGTAACTATTGGAATGCTCAGTGCTTCGGATGTTGATCTGGGTGAAAATGCAAGATTGGTATTCAGTACGGATTCAACGGTTGAAGGTTTAACTCTGAGTGCCAATGGTGTTTATACCTTTGATGCTTCGTCTTATGACTATCTGAGCGAAGGACAAGAGCTGACTCTCGATATCCCGGTCACAGTGACCGACGATCAGGGTGCCACGGATACCACCACGCTGACGATTACCATTACCGGCACCAACGATGCGCCGGTCGCGCAGGCGGCAACAGGCTCCGTACAGGAAGATGCGACCATTAGCGGCAGTATCACAGCAACCGATGTGGATTTGCCGGAAGGCGCCAGTCTGGTGTTCAGCACCGAATCGACTGTTGCCGGACTGACCCTGAACGCCGACGGGACTTATACATTTGATGCCTCGTCCTATGACGCTCTGAGTGAGGGCGAGACGCAGGTCGTTGAAATCCCGGTCACAGTCACCGACGATCAGGGTGCCACGGATACCACCACGCTGACGATTACCATCACCGGCACCAATGATGCGCCGGTGGCGCAGGCGGCAACAGGCGCCGTACAGGAAAATGCGACCATCAGCGGCAGCATCACGGCGACCGATGTCGACCAGTCCGAAGGAGTAAGTCTGATTTTCAGCACTGAATCGACTGTTGCCGGGCTAACGCTTAATACCGATGGTACCTATGAATTTGATGCATCATCTTATAATTCTCTGAATGAAGGCGAAGAACTGGTTCTGACTATTCCGGTCACGGTTACCGATGAGTATGGTGCGACAGATACAACGACATTAACCATTACGGTGACAGGTACAGATGATGCGCCGGTTGTTAGTGGTACATTTACCGGAGCCGTTACCGAAGGTGATATCGGTGACGTGGCTCAGGTTACCGGAAGTATCAATATTAGCGATGCAGATAGTGGTGACAATCCAGTCTTTGCTGATACGGCAGAAACCGGTAGTTACGGTAGCCTGACACTGGTTGATGGTCAGTGGACATACACCTTAGATCAAAGCAAAGTTCAGGCATTGGGTGAAGGTGAACAGGTGACCGACACCATTACACTAACGGCAAGTGATGGTACAACTCAGGATATTGTGATTGAAATAACCGGCACCAATAACACACCGGCAATTTCAATTGATGACTCGGCTAAACAGGTGGCGGTATCGGAAGAAGGGTTGAATCAGGGGAATCCGGACAGCACCGGTAGTAGTGATACGACTAATGCCAGACAGGTTTCCGGATCTTTTTCTGTTTCAGATCCGGACTCATCATCTGTGACATTGTCACTTGTTGCGCCAACAGCTACGCTTTACAGTCATGGTGTTGCGATCATATGGACTTTACTTGCCGATGGCTCTTTGGCTGGTGAGGCGAATGGTGAGACAGTGATGACAATCAGCCTTTCCGATGAGGGGAATGGAGATTACTCGTATACGGTGAATCTTGAAGGACCGGTTGATCATCCTGATCCATCTTCTGAAGATGTACTTCATCTGGATTTTGGTATTTCAGCAGATGACGGACAATCCGTTTCAACCGAATCGATTCAGGTATCGATTGAAGATGATGCTCCTGATGCTCATACCACAACCGTGGTCGTTGACTCAGATCCTGTCCATGCACCTTTGCATTTTTCTATCTCAGGAACAACGGTTTCTCTGGGGAATTCTGTATTCGATAACGGTAACTGGCATACCCAACAGTCTGATACAAAGGTTGTCTGGGGAACTTCAGGACCGTGGGATAGTAGTTATTCATCCTATGAGGTATCAGCTGTGCAGGAAGGTTCGAATAATAACCACGCAGGTGGTGAACCTTTTGAACTTGCTACGCTGGTACACAGCAATGGAACGGTATGGAGCAATGAGTCAACTCTGGATAGTACGGTATTGACGGTTGTCAGTCAGGTAAGTATCAATGGAGTAACACAGTCGGTTACACTGCATTTAAACATCGATCACCATGAGACTGCCAATAATAATACCAATGGTGGTGACTCGGTTACACTGACAACCGACTATGTCGATGTCGAAATTGATGGTGTGATGTACCGGCTGGATATTGAGGGCTTTAAAAGCAGTGACGGAACCATTTCCAAAACGGTTGTGACTTCAGAAGGTGAAACGGCTGCGTACACACTGGTTGCGAGTCTGGATCATCTGCCGGGCACCAGTACTGATCAGATAGTTACGGGAACGATCGATTATGATGCCGGAGCGGATGGAATGGCTTCTGCTGTTTGGGAAAACGGAACCGAGACAAGTGGTGTGACAGTTATCCATGGTGATTATGGGACGCTGACGGTCAATGCTGATGGCAGCTATTCCTATGTAGTGGATGAAGATGCACTGACAGTCTTAGGTGAAGGTGCGACAGCTACGGATTCATTCAGTTATGTTGTTACAGATAATGATGGAGATGCTGCGACCAGTACGTTGAATTTTGAAGTCACCGGAAGTGCTGCTACTCCGATGACTTCAGGTTTACATGGTGAGTTCTATAATTATCAGGAAAGCTGGTTCGGTGGGGATAATGTCGATAGCCTTGCCGATGCTCTGGCAATTATTCAGAATCAGGATCCGAACGCTGTATTCACTTCAACTGAAGTTGATTATCAAAGTGATTTATTGGCAAACAATCTTGGCAGTTATGACTGGGCCTACTGGCTGAATGGCCGGACAAATCTGGAGGATTGGCTGGAAAATTCCGGTGACGATAGCTCAGTTGTTTTCAATAATAAGGAAAATACCTCTGATGCGGTTGTCCGGTTAAGTGGTGCTGTATCACTCGACAGTGGGACTTATGCAATAAAAGTTACGGCTGATGATGGCTACCAGATTAAAATTGATGGTGTGGTTGTGGCTGAATTCGATGGTACTCAGTCTGCGACAACCGATACATTCAAATTTACTGTGGATGGCTCCGGATACCAGAACATTGAAATTGTGTATTGGGATCAGGGTGGAGCCCATCAGCTAACGATTGAACTGGCAGATGTCACCGATGGTGTCATTGGTGATTATGCTGTACTGGGAAGTGAAAACTATCCGACAGTTACCGATACCGTTGATACTGTCGGTTCCGTTGATTTGGTCACGGAACATGAAGAAATGGCGGCCGGTTATGAAGATCGCATCGCTCAGTTTGAATCGGCAGATTACTTGGACACCGATGGTGATCACAAAGACAATGACTTAACCGGGTCGTTTTGGAATGATCACATCAATGGTCACGGTGGTGACGATGTGATTGATGGCGGTCTTGGTGGGGCTGACTGGTTATACGGTGATAATGGGGATGACACCATTTTCAGTAGTTATGGCAGTGAAGGTGATCTGCTTGATGGTGAAGATGGAGATGATCATCTGTATGGACGCGATGGTGATGATATTCTGATTGGTGGTTCAGGAGATGATTATCTTTTTGGTGGTGCAGGAAATGACATTCTGATTGGTGGTCAGGCTGATGATAATAGTCGGGATGGTGATGATGTTCTGATTGGTGGAGAAGGGAAAGATTTATTTGTACTGGATTCTTCTTCAGAAGATACGATTCAGGATTTTAATTACTCCGAGGATGCGATTGATCTCTCCAACCTTTTAGCTGATGTACTAGATAATCAGGATTCCGACGCGATTCAGCAGTATCTGGATCAAAATGCGGAAGTGACATCCGAGAACGGAAATACGCACCTGAGCATCAACAATGTCAATGTGGTTGATTTCGGCAGTGATTCTAGTTTTGATGCGGGAAGTACAGTTGCTGTGATTATTAATGACCATGAGTTTTCAGTGAAATATCACGGTTAATCATCTTTTTTGATTGATGAGAAACAGAAAGCCAGTGAGGAATATCCCGCTGGCTTTTTTACGGTTCTATTCTTTGTGTGTTGTCATCAGGTAGCTGAATAATCTGGTTTTTTCCTCACTTGTGAGTGTTGAAATGCGCTGTATGTTATTTTCCGGGATACTTTCCGGATGAGGATAGCGGGCCAGTACTTTTTCGATACTTTCTTCACGGATAAGGTGATAGATAGGATAAGGTGACTTATTGGTCAGGTTCTCATCATCTTCAGGACGGTTGCCGGCAAAGCAGTAATCAGGATGGAATGTTGCTACCTGATATATCCCTTCCCAGTTGTGCTGCATGATCAGTGCATCAATCCAGTCAATAAACTGATTATAGTCGTCGAATGATGACAAGAAATAAGGAACTACAACCAGCGTTGTTTCCAGTTGATCTGCCGGAGTTGAATCGAGTTCAAGAAACTGCTGATAAAGATCTTCCAGTAACTTCTCTTCTTGCTGTGCCTGACTGATATATATCTTTATCTGTTTCTTCTTATGGGGTTTGGCGGCAAAAGGGCATAGATTCAGACCAATAACGACCTGAGTCAGCCACTGTTCGACCCTCTGATGAATCGAGGTCTGTTCTGATTGAGAGTTCATAGTGTCAATAAGCTGCAAGAGAAATTTGCGGGCAAGGATACCATGAAATCTAGATTGAGTTGGTATGTTGCTGAGGGTGAAATGTACTGAACTCTCTCAACTGCCAGCATAAGGCAAACAGGAACAGGTAAACACAACTTCCACCGGCAACGACGGCATACCAGCCACCGTACTGCCAGCAGGCCATAAGAAAGAAACCGCCTAAACTTCCCCCGAGATAGTAATGCACCAGATAAAGTGCCGTTGCAGTTGCTTTGGCTTGCTTTGCATGCTGACTGACCCAGGCATAAGCCAGTGTATGAGTGAAAAAGGCACCGGAGCTGATACAGATTAAAGCAATGATCATCATTGGCAGAGATTCAATGACAGCCAGCCACATCCCGGCGAGGCTAAGGCATGTCCCTGCAACCATACCGGAAACTGTATGATAGCGTTTGAGCCAGCAGGATGTCAGACGTGAACTCAGCGTGCCACCCAGATAGCAGATGAAGATGAGAGAAGCAAGTCCGATAGGTACAGAGTACGGCTCGGCAACCAGACGAAACCCCATCACGGTGTACAGGTTCACAAACAGAGCAAAGTTAGCTCCGCCAAATAACATTGCCAGCCAGAGCTTACGATTACGCAGATGCATTAATACCGAGCGTTGATGCTGAAACAACTGTCCCCGGCGTGGCGTAAAGTTTTGCTGGGGCGGGAGACGGAAATAGACATAGATTGCACCGCATATACTCAGTACACTCACCACAATAACAGCCGTTTCCCAGTTAAACAGCCCGGTGAGATTCCCTCCGGCAATCCGGCCACATATTCCGCCCAGAGAATTTGCCGCAATATAGCTGCCGATAGCCGCCTGAAAAGCTTTGGGAGAAAATTCTTCAACCATATAAGCGACAGCAACCGAGGCAAAAGCAGCAATTGCAACTCCGGAAAGTGCCCGAGCTGCGACAAGTGTCCACCATACCGGATGAATCAGTAGCCCGATACCGATCAGCGGTAAAGTAAACAGACCTATCATCATGATCTTTCTGCGTCCGAATGATTCCGAACAGATGGCCCAGGGAACTAAAGTGACTGACAAAGCCAGAGTAGATGCAGCAAAGAGCCAGTTTACTTTAGTTCCGGACAGGTGATAAAGCTCAGCCATATGCGGCAGAATTGGCTGAAACAGATACAAATTACAAAAAACAATAAAGGCACCGAAAGCCAGTCCAAAAGAGACCCGGCGGTATTGAGGTGTATGTAATTCGATCATTCATCTGTCCTGCTGTTTATCCTGTGATCAAAGTAACATCAGCCACGTAATTAATAAAATATATTAAAAATATTATTGCTATATAATTTATATATAATGGAAATTCGTCAACTGAAGCATTTCACTGCGATTGTACAGACGGGAAGTTTTACCGCGGCAGCCCAATCCCTTCACATTGCACAATCGGCCTTAAGTATTTCAATTAAGAAATTTGAGCAGCAACTGGGTATTCGCCTCCTCAGAAGAGACGAACGTAAAGTAAGCATGACTGATGAAGGAAAAGTGCTATACGACTATGCACTGCGTATTCTTCAGCAGGTTGATGATGCCAATCTGGCCATGGATGAACTGCAAGGATTAGTGAAAGGTGAAGTCCGGCTGGGAACACCGAGTATGACCGGTTCTTATTTTTTCCCGGAGATTGTCATGGCTTTTAAAAGCCATTACCCCAATTTGAAAATGACTGTTGTTGAAGCCGGAGGACAGTCGATCAGAAAAATGTTGCTGGCCGGGGAATTAGATATCGGTGTCATTTTAAACCGGGACATTCCGGAAGGACTGAGTGTTGATCCGCTACTGACATCACAAATGGTTGCTGTTGTCGGGGAGCATCATGAATTAGCTGAATTGTCTCATATGACTCTGGAAACGTTTTTTCAGCATGAGCTGGTGACTTTTCAGCCGGGTTACTATCATCGTGAGTTCATCGAGAAAGCATGTCAGGAACACCATTTTCAGGCTCAGATTTCATTTGAAACGAATCTGCTACCAATGATTTTAAGGATTGTGAAAAGAGAATATGCAATCAGTTCTTTATTGAAGCTGGTCACAGATCATGAGCCGAGTGTGCGTGCGATTCCTTTTGAACCACCGGTTCCTGTCCACTTGGCGCTGGCCCGGCGCAATGACGGCTATCTGTCTTATGCCAATCAGGCTTTTATCGATTTTGTGAAGACTTACGTGTCCTGAGAACTCCGATCAGTTTGTAAAAGATTAAAACGTTAGGCAGAGCAACATGTATATGCTGAAAACATGTTAGGTTGAGTATAAAGAAGTTCGTTTCAGACTGAACTTGATGTCGGGGAGGTTGAAATGGATATTGAAATTTACCTGCCGTGCCAGCCTTACTGGATATGCCGGTCTCTGATGTATACATTCTATGTTGTTATGACTATCGCTGTTGTGTGGCTGATTGGTCTGGTGATCCGGGAATATGTTCGTATACGGCATCGTGCTGAGTATGTACAGAAACTCAGAAAGCTACATTATAAGGAAAGGCATCAATTGAAATCTGAGTATCCGATGAAACGTTTGAAACGGCCAATGCGGCGAAAATAATATTGTTATTGCCCTATATTCTCAAGGTTTAGTGCACTTCCGGTGAGTGATTTCTGCTGCCCTGAACTCTGCATCCTGAAGATAAGTTGAGTATAATGTATATAGGAGGCCGAGATGAATATTCATGTTTTTTATTACACGCCGTGTAAACCTGACTGGTTATGCGGACCGGCAATAATTGTGATAGGAATACTTCTCGCAATTGGGCTCGTTTTATTTATCCGGCTGGTTATCAGAGAATATTTACGGATTCACCGGACACAATATGTTTTAAAACGCAGAAGCCTTCATTACAAAGAGAGACATAAATTAAAACCTTATCATCCGATGCGCTGGCCAAGAAAACCCCGCGATTGATCCTTAGTATTTGCTGCTTTACGGATAGAGCTGCCGGTGAAATTTCCGGGACTGTGCTGTTTCACCAAAATATTGAATAAATCTATTTAAGTGTATTCTGGCGAGAGCGTACTGCTGCGCTTTTATTTCGGTCCGGATCAGATAAAACTGAGACTGGAATCGTTTTGGGTCATGATTCAGTGCCTGTAAAAAAAATTGCTGTGCCTGAAATGAGTCTCCGGATTTCAGTGAGCAGAGACCGGCATTTTCATAACTGGCCGCAATCTGAGGGTAATCCGGCCTTGAATAAACCCGGGCGAAGAATTGCTGCGCCTGCCTGACCTTTCCTTGCTTACATAAAAATGTGCCGTAATTATTGAGAATATCCGCGTGATTCGGATGATCATCTAATGCCTGTAAGTACTGCTTTCTGGCTTTGTCTGTTTCGCCGACCGTTTCGTAATAATAGGCCTGTGCAAGTTGCAGCCGGATGTAGTGTGGTGCAATTTCGGCTGCCTGTAATAAATTACTCAGTGCCTTCTGAGGTTCGTGACGCTGAAGATAGGCAATACCTAATGTAATTCTGGCATCCGCAACATTTTGGTTGTCAGAAGTATGTTGTGAGTTGAGGCTACACCCGGAAATATAATAGCCACATCCCAGCAGAATCAGTAAACGTTTCATATTCTCTCCATTTATCAGCGAATGATAGAGCGATAAAACGGAGATGGAATACAGTGATGTCTGTCTTGCGACTCAGATAAAAAAAGCAGTCTTTTATCTGACTGCTTTTGAGAAAATCAACATGGCCTAATCATCTTTCGTGAATTTATCTTCACTGAAATGTTCCAGATCGTACGGTGTTTGCTGGTAAACACAATAGTTGAGCCAGTTTGAAAACAACAGGTGGCCGTGGCTTCTCCAACTGGCAATCGGCGGATTGTCGGGATTATCATTCTGGTAATAATTCACAGGAACAGTAGGTTCCAATCCTTCCCCTAAATCGCGGATGTACTCGCCGTGTAACGTCATGGCATCATACTCAGGATGACCGGTGACGAAGACATGACGCTTATCCTGACTGGTTGCCAGATACATTCCGGCATCCTCAGAAGTGGCAAGGATATCCAGATCTGTATTTTCCTGAATAAAATCAACAGGGAAATCAGCATATCTGGAATGAGGAGCAAGGAAAGAATCATCAAAGCCCCGAATCAGCGGGTGAAAATCTTTCTGGAGCGAATGTGTATAAACTCCGGAGAGTTTCTCTTTGCGGGTCAGTTTCGGTAATCCGTAAAGAATATTGAGCCCAGCCTGAACTGCCCAGCATACATATAAGGTTGAAGTTACATGGTTTCTGGCCCACTGAATAATCGATTCCAGATGTTGCCAGTAGACGACATCTTCAAAAGCAACCAGTCCCAGAGGTGCGCCGGTTACGATGAGGCCATCAAAGTAGCGGTCTTTGACCATTTCGAATTGACGGTAGAACGTATTTAAATGTTCTTCGGGTGTATTGCGGCTAGGGCGGTTATCAATGCGTAAGAGTTCTACATCGACCTGGAGCGGACTATTGGAAAGTAATCGTAAAAACTGAGTTTCAGTCTCAATTTTTTTAGGCATCAGATTCAGGATAAGAACTTTTAGCGGTCTGATTTCTTGCGTCGAAGCACGAGATTCATGCATGACAAAGATGTTCTCATGCAGCAGAACATCGGTTGCAGGAAGTTGATCAGGAATCTTTATCGGCACAGCTTAACTCTCACAATAAATCTATCTGGACGTCTATACATCTAAACTTAACCGAATCGATCGCATATGTCGACAGAAAAAATCAAGAACCGTTGCTGATGAGTATTTTTTAGTGCTGTCATGTATAGAGTAGTGGCGTTGTGACACTTATATATTCATCAGTTTGATATGAACTGACTGTGGATATTAATTAAAAGAATAACCACAGATAAGCAGTTAAGCCTGAGTATTCAGCTTATCTGTGGATGTATACACGTGTGATGAGATGACAGACAACTGTTGGATTTACCTATGAAAGCTTGGACAGAAAAAATCCGCCCGCCATATAAGTTTATGTTTTCCTTTCATTGATAACAGTACGTCTTTGCCTTTCATTTGAGGAAATGCGAATAAAGGAGGCAATTCATCCACATCACTCGGTACCGCTTTGTATGCGCGGATACAAGTAAAGGTTGAATCTAAATTGTCTACCAGCATATCGTGAGATAAACAAATACCTAGCTCATCGCGTATCATTGTATGTTCCTTCTATCTATGTTTTCCCAAAGGTGTAACGCATACTTCCCGGATGATATTTTTATATGAAATAATTCCAGCATCCCTGCATAAAAAGTATACAACCTATTTGACAGGTCGATGGTTCGAGGCCTGAATTTCCTTGTGATCTTTGCCAAAAATTATTATGAAATTTCTAAAGTTGTTTTCGTGATAAACCCCTCTTGAATCTGCTGGTGGTCCGGGTAAATTAACCGAAAATAACGTCGTGAACTTAGCTGATGAATTTATTGTTATTTTTCTAAAATCCTGACAATATAAATTTTAGAACACCTTGTTATCGGTTCCGGACTCTGATGAAGATGATCTATGTTTGAGATGAACCCAGTGATTTTCGCTGAAACTGCATCTTGAGGCCATTTGGGTATACAATAACAATGTCAAAGTTGCTGTTTTTACAGCCCGGTTCAATTCAGAATAGAAGTAGAGCGGTATGAGTCATCCAACAAGTACGATCTTGACAGAAAGTGGAACAAATGAATTAGAAATCATTGAGTTTCATATAGAAAAACGGCTGCCTAACGGCGGAACCAAGACTTGTTACTACGGTATTAACGTCGCAAAAGTCCGGGAAGTAATTCAGGTTCCCGAAACCACGGATTATCCTAATGCTCAGCCGCATATGATCGGTGTGTTTTCTTCCCGGGATATTTTAACTCCTCTGGTCGATTTAGCCGGGTGGCTTGGTATACCCAAATCACCGGATGTCGAAAGTAAGTTTGTTATCGTGACAGACTTCAACCGGATGACCAATGGGTTCCTGATCGATAGTGTCAGCAGAATTCATCGTATTTCCTGGAATGATGTGGAGTCGCCAAGCCAGTTTCTTGAAGCCGGAGAGCAGGACTGTG
Organism: Vibrio mangrovi; assembly: GCF_024346955.1. Classification (NCBI taxonomy): domain Bacteria; kingdom Pseudomonadati; phylum Pseudomonadota; class Gammaproteobacteria; order Vibrionales; family Vibrionaceae; genus Vibrio; species Vibrio mangrovi. The sequence continues at coordinate 1,567,108 of NZ_AP024883.1, forward strand.
TGGTTGCAGTCGTGCGGAAAGAAGGGCATCTGATTATGATTCTGGACTTTGAGAAAATCATTGCTGACATCAACCCTGAGCTGAGTATGGAAAAATATGATGTCAGAGTAGATAAAAGTATCGATCTGAATCAGAAGATGATTAGTAAGAGAAATGCGAAAACAGTCATGGTTGTTGATGATTCTGCATTCATTCGCAGCCTGATTCAGGATACGCTCAGTTCCGCCGGTTATAACGTGATTGCCTGTAAAGATGGCGGTGAAGCGTTTGAAAAACTGATGAATATTGAAAAATCAGCGGCAGAGGAAGGTGTTCAGGTTCGAGAGCTGATCGATGCGATTGTAACCGATGTTGAAATGCCTCGTATGGACGGTATGCATTTGGTGAAACGACTGAGAGACAACGCATCGTACGGTGATATTCCAATTGTCATGTTCTCTTCGCTGATGAGTGATGATAACCGTCATAAGGCATTATCACTGGGAGCCAATGATACCATCACCAAACCGGAAATCGGCAAACTGGTGACCATGATGGATCAATACATTTTCGAGTCTGCATAGTCAGACTGAAAGTGTTATCTGCGAAGTGATGGGTCTATTGATTGTTCTGTGTACACCGACATTTCTGTGTCGGTTGTATGAGTGAAACGTGCTGTAAGAAAATAACCGGAGTTTTTTATTACGATGCTGAACATCTTTCTTATTGTTGCATTGTTAGTCTTGTTCTTTATTTTTGCACAGCGCTATTTAATTAAAGAAGATGACAGTAAAGAATATGCCTATCGGCGGTTCGGACCATTACTTAATCCGGCGGAGAGCACGTTTTACCGTGCGTTAATTGATGCCGTAGGAGAGCAGGGCGTCGTATTTGCCAAAGTCAACATGGCACAGTTGCTGGTACCAACAGGCCTGAAGAAGAAAAAAGACCTTTTTATTGCCAGTAACCGAATCTCAAAATACTGTTTCCAGTTTGTGGTGTGTGATCCCAGAACATTTGAACCCCGGGCAGTCATTGAACTGGATAATGGTAAATCACTGAGTAAAGCTAAAATCGAACGGGAAAAGCTGCTGATGAGTGTCTGCCGGTCAGCGAATATTCCGTTGATTGGGACAACCATTAAATATAGTTATCAGGTGAGCCGGCTACGGCGATTGCTGGCGGCTCACATCGATTTGATTGAAGTCGATAAAGAAGTTCGTTTCTGTAAGAAATGTGGTAGTCCGATGGTGATTCGCGTCGCTACTCAGGGAGAATATAAAGGTCGGCGTTTTTTCACCTGTAGCCGTCAGCCTCATTGTAATTATACTGAGAATTATAATGTCGTTTATGAAGATGAGGAGGAAGATTAGTTTGGGAATCTGTGTGGCGCGGTGTTAAACCGATTCGTAATGTTCGACCTCTTCTTCGGTTGTTGACGTTTTAGCACCGGTTTGACAGATCCGTACCTGATTTTTACCGTTTTTCTTAGCCTTATAAAGCTCAATATCTGCCAGTTTCAGGATGTCCGAAAGGTTGTCGCCATTACGGTAACGACAGATACCGATGCTTAGTGTCAGTTGTAATCGTTTGTCTCCGAAGCTGAACAGATGGCTACTCACGGTATGGCGTAGTTTTTCCCCGATTTTTTTTGCTTCATCAAGATCCATGTCAAACAGAGTAATACAAAACTCTTCACCACCAATGCGAAAGAGATTTTCATCTCCGACAATACGACTAATAATCAGACTGGTTTCTATCAGTACCTTATCACCGATGTCATGACCAAAACGGTCATTGATCTGTTTGAAATAGTCGATATCAAGAATCAACAGACTCAGATGTTGCTTCTCTTTTTTCGTACTCGTAAAACGGTGAAACGCTGTCGATAAGGATAAGCGATTGTGTGTTCCGGTTAGTGAATCTCTGGAAGCCAAATACATCAGTGAGTTTTCAATGTCTGACCGGTTTGACTCATACAGATGAGAAACTACCCAGATGCCAACGTAACACAGAACGAGATTAAACATGCTTTCTAGCATGTTGTAGGTGTCATTGTGACTAAATTTGATGGCGATAATCACGGACTGGATCAGCAGAAATATTCCACTTGTGTACATACCGTGCCTGATGCCTAGTAGTAAATACAGCATCATTGGCGCAAAAGAACTCCAGATAAAAAGTCCCTGAGTGACAGGTTGCGAGTATGTGCCGAGAAGCAGCATGAACATCAGATAATAAGCGTAAGAAAGGATATATTTCTGAGAATACCGTTTCTGTTTGATCCGGGTATAAACTGAGCAGGAATAAACCGAGAGAATACATTCGGCGAAAGCCATAACGTATTCGTTTTGATGGACAAAATGAAAGATAGCAAAGAACAGGGCAATCAATGTTAAAAATAGACTGATACCGGAAAGAACAGATGTTCTGAGTAAGTATGATTTATTGGGTAACCGATCATCCATTTTAAGAGCATTCTGCATATGTTCTAGCCAATTGGCGTATGTTACGCAATCGTTGTAATAGTTCAACTGGTTTTATGGGTGAATGTCACAAAATTAGACATAAATTATATTTATATCCGTAAAGATTATGCCGATATCTGGTGAAAATTACTTCGAATTGAACAAAAAATTTCCATGTTGGTGATCTTAAAGGCAATCAGTTCATTTTCAGGGAAATTTTTCTTGCACAACGCTAAGACTGTCGTTAATATCCTTCCCGTTCTTGATTGATGCGTCCGTAGCTCAGTTGGTTAGAGTATCGCCTTGACATGGCGGGGGTCGGTGGTTCGAGTCCACTCGGACGCACCATTACAAGAAAGCACAATCTGCGTCTGTAGCTCAGCTGGTTAGAGTATCGCCTTGACATGGCGGGGGTCGGTGGTTCGAGTCCACTCAGACGCACCAGAATTTCAGATAAAGCCCGCATCTTGCGGGCTTTATTAGTTTCAGAAGATTGTCTTTTCACAGACTGCTTTCAAACGGATCGCTTTCAACTGAATGTTTTAACTTTCATGTTGACTGGCTGACTGCTCAATAGTATCTATGATTTCATGCAGGGAGACAGCGTCTTCAAAATTGGGTGCCAAACGGCTGCCCGTCTCAATATCCTGATAAAGCCGGGTATACATGCGGGCAACGTTGCGTACTGTTGCTGATTCCGGCCAGCCCTGATAGTCGTCTTCTGCTGGCATGAGTAGCTCCAACTCTTTCTGTGCACCTTTAGCACCTTTAACCGTGAGCTGAATCATCTGTGCATGACCCAGACCACCGGTTACCTGAATATCACCTTCCGTACCATTGATTTCCCAGAGTAGATTCGTGCCACGGGAAACTCCGCCGCGGTAATGAACTGAAAGTGCTGCGCCACTGGCAAGTGTTCCCTGAACCAGAATCTGGTCGGGAACTGTTTTAGGACGGGTTTCTCCGGTATCGGTGACTGTTACAGCGTCAAACTGACTGATAAAACGTGCATCCAGCGAACCGAATTCACCCAACACATCACGCATTGCTGCAAAGGTATGAGCCAACGGGATAGTTTGCATATTTGCACCGTTACGGTTATCGAACAGATAGTAATAATCGTCGATGGTTTCTCCCGCCCAGTTACCTCCGGACCCGATTAGTGTCGTGGAAAGAACTTTACCGACAAATCCGTCTTTAACCAATTGGCTCAGATGTTCAATTTCCAGTGCCGCACGGGCTTGTGTACCTGCTACCGCAACAACACCTTTTTCTTTTGCTAGTTTAGCAAGCTCACGGGCTTCAGCGAGACCATTACCCAGCGGCCATTCACAATAGACATGTTTACCGGCGTTCAATGCAGCAGTTACTAATTGCAGGTGATGCGGTACTTTTACCGTCACGACAACGAGATCAATATCCGGCGAGTTGACTAATGCTTCAGCATCTGCGAATGCATGAGGTAAACCCAATGCGGAAGCGGTACGTTGAGCACTTTCCTGACTACTGTTGGCAACACCGACGATGGTAAATTTGTCGGAAAGTGACTGTAGGGCCGGAAGATGAGCAGTTGCAGCCCAGTGGCTATCAGGATTTAATCCAATAAAACCAACCCGAATCCGTTGATCTGCCATAATATATACCTCCATTTTTCAATTATATTTAGAGCTGTTCCGCAGAGTTCAACCTTGGAAGTTCAGCAGCCCTAGTAGAGTGTTCCATTGTGCTGTTCACGTGAAGTGAAGGCAGTCGCTAAGCAGTAATCTACCGTAACTTTGCTTTGATACGCGCACCTGATAATCTCAATCATCTGCCTGATCCTCTCAATATAATTCAGAATCCGAGTGGTAAAGACCAACGAGCCGGAGATGAAACAGTACAAAATAAGAGACAGACTGCTGAAACAAATGTGTCAGATCGTTAGTGGGTGAGGTGATTTTGTTACTCAATAGAAATAGGCCGTTAATGGAATGAATGATTGGATTGAAAAAATACGATCTCAGGTCGAGAAATACATGGTTCTTGGGGAAAGTGTTACGCTTTTTTCCGGTGTTTCCGTTTTTGCTTCAACGGGAACGACATGTCCGGTCTCAACATTGCATGAACCAATGCTTTGTCTGGTTCTGCAAGGGGCGAAAGAAGCGATTATAGGACAGAATGTATTACGTTATGAGATGGCTTCCTTTTTCGTGAATTCGGTTGAACTGCCAATTGCCAGCCGGATTATCGAGGCCAGTGAGCATCAGCCGTATATCGCGATTAACATGACACTGGATACCGACAAACTTGCAGATATTGTGACCCGTTTTCCTGGGACATTGCACCAGCAAGAGGGAAATTGCTATGCGGTTACACCGGCAACTGAAACATTGCTGGAGCCATTGTGGCGGTTGATGACATTACTGGACATCCCGGATGATATACCATTTTTGTTTCCTATGATTGACCGGGAAATTCTCTACCGTTTGTTGCAGGGATCTCAGCAATCGATATTGCGTCAGATTGCAGGTACAGATAACCGTGTTATGAAAGTACGGCAGGCTATTCGCTGGATTCGCACACATTATGCCCGGGCAATTCCAATCCATGTTCTGGCTGAAGAGTCCGGGATGAGTCTATCGTCACTACATCGTCATTTCAGAGCAGCGACCGGAATGACACCACTTCAGTACCAGAAAACACTGCGTTTACAAGAGGCTAGACAGCTTCTGGTCGGTGGTGCTGATGTTGGTGATACAGCTTATAAAGTCGGGTATGAAAGTCCTTCTCATTTTAGCCGGGAATATACCCGTATGTTCGGTATTACACCGTCAGTGGACGCGAAGCAACTGCGCGGCCGGGGTGTCACTCCAGCTGAGATTAGTCATGCACCATGGTGATGTATGACATGATGAAAATTGGTCGATAAGGCAATTATTTCTCGTCGTCATCAACTTTTTAGAGGCCTCAAATTTACTCATGAAAAGACTTATTGCTCTTTTTATGAGTATAGAGAGGTCTTTTTTTATGAATATGACTACTTTATTTGCAAATTTCCGATTTAAGACTATATACATTGCAGGCTCTTTGTCCTGAGGGTTAGAGAATGAATTTGGACGATCAGGCAATAAAGATGCAAGATCTATCTACCGTTACATACCAACTTTCCTATATATTCTTTAACAGATTTACAAGGTGGCCGAATGAATGTCACTAGTAACAAAAATCCTATATCACAGGGCGTAGTAATCTTTTGAAAAGGTTTTGTAGCACGCTCTGAAGCGAATTGACTGAACAAAACTTTGGAGAAACTGATGAGTAATAATATTGCGAATAAAGTCGTTATCATTGCTGGTGCAAGCAGCGGCATTGGTGAAGCAACCACTCGCCGTCTGGCACAGGATGGTGCAAAACTTGTTATCGGTGCACGTCGTGAAGACCGTCTGAAAGCACTGGCCGAGTCACTGCCTGGCGCAGATATTAGTTATCAGGTCGCTGATGTTACAAAACCGGAAGATATGGAAAATCTGGCAAAACTGGCGATGGATAAGTATGGTCGTATTGATGCGATCTACAATAATGCCGGGATTATGCCGACAGCCAACCTGAGCGAAGTTCACCGTGATGAATGGAAAGCGATGCTTGATATCAACATCATGGGTGTACTGAATGGTATTGCTGCTGTACTGCCAGTTATGAGAGCACAGAAAGACGGTTTGATTATTTCAACGGATTCTGTTGCTGGTCATGTCGTTTATCCCGGTTCAGCAGTTTATTGTGGGACTAAATTTGCTGTCCGTGCAATTATGGAAGGGTTACGTCAGGAAGAGCGTGAAAACAATATTCGCTCTACAATTATCTCTCCGGGATTGGTCAACACCGAACTGTATACCACAATCAGTGATAAAGAATTTGGTGAGTCTTTAAGAGATGCCGCACAAATTCCGGGAATTGGCCTGAACCCTGAAGATATTGCCAATGCGGTAGCTTATGTGATTGGCACACCAAGTACAGTAGCCGTCAGTGAGATGCTGATTCGTCCGACGAATCAGATAGTATAAGTTCCGAAAATAAAAAACGAGCCAGCGAAGGCTCGTTTTTTTGTCCGGTCAAAATGTTGAACCGGAATCCGGTACTTTGGGCTGCTGAATTTCCGTTGCTTCTACAACCGGACTGAGTTCCCGCCACCAGGTTGTGAAAGTTTGCGTGGTATCGTCCAGATTGATGCCTGCTCCGATTAAAGGCAGCAAGAGACGATAATTCTGTTGTTCACTGGCCTGAGTAATGCGTTCAAGCGGTTCATACCAGGTGTGTTTGGATAATTTGAATTTGCAGTTGTGCGAAGGCAGTAAAGCCTTTGACTGCAAGTCGGCTGCCGCCTGAGCTGTTTCTTCCGGCATCATGTGGATATAAGGCCAGGCAGTATTGTATTGTCCGGTCTCTAATACAGCGATATCGAATGCGCCCAGTTTGGCCGAGATTTCCGCAAAATGTTTGCCATAACCGCTGTCACCTCCCAGATAAATCTTATGATTCGGACTTATCAATGCAATTGAACCCCACAGGGTTTTATTTCTTTTGAGTAAACGTCCGGAGAAGTGCTGTGCCGGTAATATGTGGATTTCAATGTTCTGCTCCCGAAAGCAGTCATACCAGTAACCTTCAAAAATCTTCTCTGCTGAAAATCCCCACTGCCGGAAATAAGAACCGACACCGAAAGGTGTAATGATTTGACTAATTTTATGACGCAGTGCATTAACTGTCGGGTAGTCGAGATGATCCCAATGGTCATGTGTGATTAACAGATAGTCGATATCAGGAATATCATCAGGCTGATAGATATTACTGCCCCGGAAAGCAAGATTGGTATATGGAACAGGTGAAGCATTTTCACTCAATACCGGATCAACCAGAAAGCGCAGTCCGTCCAGTTGAATAAAATAGGAAGAGTGGCCCATCCAGATCATGACATTGTCTTTTCGATCCAGAGTCAGGAGATCTGTTTTGACCGATGGTAATGCCTGTTGTGGTTTGGAGTGCTCGACTTTTTCAAACAGAAACTTAAACAGACCGACAAAGAAATTCTGTTCTCGAACCATTACCGGAACCGGATCGCTATTCTGGAATACGCCGTTGATGCTTTTCGAATCATGATGCGCGGCCGATGAATTTTCCGGATGAACGATTGGCTGAGTAAACTGAGGTCGCCGGAGATAAAAGTAGAGACCTGCGATCAGTAACAGAATCACGATAATAAACATATTCCCAAGCTCCACTGGTCTATTCGTACATTTTCAGAGAATCAATTACCGTTGTTTTTGTTGAAGTCTGGCTTCCTCAAAAGAGGGCAAATTAATTTTTCTGGATTTCTTAATGAATTGATTACTATGATAATTAATAATTGCATAGTATATAAAATGCTCAATAATATTCTATCGAAGTAACCCTTCCGAGATAGTAATAAAACTCTTTAATTCTTGCCTAATCCTACAAGGTTTAAATTTTCTTTTTTCCCATTCCCTGATGCCACGGGGTCTGACACAGGAATGTAACTGAGGCATGGCATGCCATGTTTTATAGGTATTGGACTTACAAAAAGTGTGTAATTAGATTGGTTGCTATGACTCAGGTTGCACTGTTGTGTCACGTAAAGAGCTGTATGCGGTCGGGCTGAACAATGATTTTGTGACTGCGATAAAACGTTATATCAACAACCAAGGGTCGATTGTGTAGATTTTTATCATCGGGAGTATAAATCATGGGTCAAGAGAATCAAAGACGAGAGTTTCTGAAGAAAGCTGCGCTGGCTGGTGCCGGTGCTGCATTGGGGGGCGGAATGGCTTTGCAGTCTGCAACAGTCAATGCTCAGGAACTGAGACATGCAATCCAAAGCCGGGGATTAGCCGCGACGGACAGCACAGGAATATTGCGGGAATGGACTTTTCCACGTCGGCCTCTGGGCGACAACGATATTCTGATTGATATCAAATACAGTGGTATCTGCCACTCAGATATCCATCAGGAGCGCGGTCACTGGCAGCCACAGCAATATCCTCAGGTTCCGGGACATGAAATCGCCGGTATCGTGGCTGCTGTCGGTAAAAAGGTCACTAAATTTAGAGTTGGTGATAAAGCCGGTGTTGGCTGTATGGTTGACAGCTGTATGGAATGTTATAGCTGTACACATGGTGAAGAACATCTGTGTGAACGCAACGAAACCGTATATACATACGGTTCACCACAGCAATCTTCGCCGACTGGTATTTCTCAGGGCGGTTATTCATCCAATATTGTTGTTCGTGATCACTTTGCTATCAGAATTCCTGACAGTATTGATCTCCAGCACGCAGCACCGCTACTTTGTGCGGGAATCACAACTTATTCGCCGCTGATGCGTTCTAACTTTAAACCCGGCGATAAAGTCGGTGTCGTTGGTATCGGTGGTTTAGGGCATCTGGCAGTCAAACTGGCCGTGTCGAAAGGTGCTGAAGTGTATGCCTTTACAACCAGTGCTTCTAAAGTTCAGGATATTTTAGGTTTCGGTGCCAGAGAAGTTATCGTCGTTGACACACTGGATAAACTGTTGCCTTATAACGGTCAGATGGATTATGTGATCTCTACAATTCCTTACGACTTTGATATCGCATCGTATGCGAGTCTGGCAAAACCATTCAAAGAGTTCACTCAGGTAGGCATGCCAATCAGAGGTCAGCTCTCAGTCAATAACTTCCTGATGATCAGAAACCGCGTTAATCTGAATGGTTCTCTCATCGGCGGTATTGCCGAAACACAAGAGGTGATGGACTACTGTGCGAAAAACGGTATTCACCCGCAAATACAGATTATCGATGCCGGTGAAGTGAATGATGCATGGAACAAAGTCGTCAACAAAGATGCCCGTTACCGCTATGTAATTGATGCATCAACCATCTAACTCAGATGTTTCCTCTGCTGAAGTTCAGACCCGCGCTTTGTCGCGGGTTTTTTCATGCTTGTGTAACCATTGATTAAGATAAATGAATCCGTCAGTATTAGATTAGTTGATTATATGTAGCTGGTGTTAATATGGCACTGATGAAAACCGTAATGCCTGCCTCTGACACTGTTTTCCCAGAAGAATTGATATATATGAACACGATTATCGAACTGATGAAGCAAGATCCGCTGCGACGTGAAGCGCTGGAATATGTCTCTCAGCTAGGGCTTCCTCAGTGTTACATTGCCGCAGGATTCGTCCGGAATCTCGTGTGGGATCACCTGCATCATTTTGAAACGTCCACACCACTGAACGATGTTGATGTCATATACTTTGATCCGTCTGAAAACGGTGTGGATACATACCAGATTTACGAATCTAAACTGAGTCAACAAATCCACACGCTTAACTGGCAGGTTCGTAACCAAGCATTGATGCATCTTCGTAATGGTGATGAACCCTATCTGAGTTCTGTTGATGCAATGAGTTACTGGCCGGAAAAAGAGACTGCCGTTGGCATACGACAGATCGGAACCAATGAATATGAGTGTATTTCAGCGTTTGGTTTTGACTCTCTGTTTGCTTTGAAACTCACACCAAATCCCAAACGCTCATATTCAGTCTTTGAAAGTCGTATGAAAGCAAAAAACTGGCTGGAACACTGGCCTGTACTAAAAGTTGAGTCGTAGGACTCACTTCTTATATACGTTACCGGAGGAAATATGCCCAAAGTGATTGCTGTAAGCCGAAGTGAAGCACATACATTTTCAAAATCAGTTGTTGATTCGATCACGTTGATTGCCGGAGAAGGTGTCGAAGGGGATGCCCATCGGGGAAAAACCGTTAAGCACCGATCAAGAGTTAAAGTTGATCCTACTCAGCCGAATCTCAGACAAGTTCACCTTATTCATAGTGAGTTATTTCAGGAGTTACAGGAAAAGGGTTTTCAGGTAGAAGCGGCTGCTTTGGGTGAAAATATCACAACCCGTGGGATCGATTTACTGAGTTTACCCAAAGGAACCGTTTTACAATTTCCGAGTGGTGCAAAAATTATGATTACCGGCCTTCGTAATCCGTGTCCTCAGATTGAAGCGTATCAAAAAGGTTTACTGTCTGCGGTATTAACGAAAGACAGCGCCGGTCATGTTGTCCGTAAAGCCGGGGTGATGGGCATCGTTGAAAACGGAGGGCGTGTAACCTGCGGGGATAATATTGAGATCATCTATCCGGAGGAGCCTTTTGAAAAACTTGAACGGGTTTAGAGGCCTGATTTAGCGGGCATTCTTTAAAGAGATTGAAATGAAAGGTAAAATTGTTAAGTGGAATGACTCAAAAGGATATGGATTTATCTCTGCTTTAAATAGCGAACTTAGAGTGTTTGTTCATATTTCGTCATTCAGGAGTGTTTCTCAACGTCCTAAGCTGAATGATCAGGTCACTTTCGAAGTGACGAAAGATAAACAAGGACGAATAAATGCAACAGATGTGAGATTTGATGGCATTGATAAATTACCTGTAACCGTCTTATTCGGGACAACATTTCTGGTTTTTGTGTGTGCGTCCGTTGTGGTACTCAATGGCCAATGGATTTTTGTTCCTTTGTATTTCTCTCTGAGTCTATTTACTTATCTGATGTATGCATGGGACAAGCAGGCGGCTCAAACTGGTGGCTGGCGTACATCGGAGAATGTCCTTCATATGCTGTCGTTGATCGGCGGTTGGCCCGGTGCATTATTGGCACAGAATCAATTACGCCACAAATCGCAAAAACAACCATTTAAGTCAATTCTTTGGGTCACCATATTTCTGAATATTGGTTTGTTTAGCCTGACTTTTTCAATCTCAGGCCATGAGTTAATTCTGTATCTACTGGGCAATATGCGATGATATCTGCCTTCAACCAACAACTTATTGATACACCGGAGGTATTATGAAAGGCCCGAGTCCGGAAGATAAAGAACCGATGAAAGGTTTTCCTCAGGTTGGATATCTGAAGAATTATATTTCTTGTGAAAATATCATTGTCGGAGATTACACCTATTACGACGATCCGGAAGGTCCGGAGCGGTTCGAAAATAATGTGCTTTATCATTTTCCGTTTATTGGCGATAAGCTGGTCATTGGGAAATTCTGTGCCATTGCAAAAGATGTTAAATTCATTATGAATGGCGCGAATCATAAAATGTCTGGTTTCTCTACTTATCCATTTCAAATTTTCGGTCACGGTTGGGAGAAAGTTATGCCTGAAGCAGGAGATTTGCCCTACAAAGGCGATACGGAAATAGGCAATGATGTCTGGATTGGTTATCACGCGACAATTATGCCGGGAGTTAAAATCGGCAGCGGTGCCATTATCGCGAGTCAGTCTGTCGTCGTGACGGATGTTCCGGCTTACAGTGTGGTTGGCGGCAATCCTGCCCGTGTGATTAAATACCGGTTTGATAAAAACACCGTTAATGCGCTGCTGGAAATAGCATGGTGGGATTGGAGTGCAGAAAAAATTACTGCCAACCTTGAAGCCATTGTTGGTTGTGATCTTGATGCTCTCCGGTGTTGTATGCCGGTTGCTGGTGAGTCTGTGTAAATTTGGCCTCAAAGGAAAAGATTTAGTGAATTATATACAAAAGGGCAGTGGTGATTATCTCGTATTAGTACATGGCGCACTTACGGATAGCTCTATGTGGTTGCCTCACATTCAATATTTAGCATCAGATTTTGATGTGATTGCAGTGAGTCTGCGTCACTTTGAACAGCCGGATGAGGGTGGATTCGGACTGAATACTCATGCCGCTGATCTTGCAAAACTGTTATCAGACTTGCCCGAGAATAAACCAATCAATATCGTTGGCTGGTCTTATGGCGCAGATGTCGTTCTGAATATGCTGGTCAGTGAGCCGTTGCCGTTATCCAGCGTTTTTCTGTATGAACCCGGTTATCCCGGATGTTTAGCAGAAAAAGACATGGAAATCTGGCAGCAAGATGCAAACATGATGTTTGGCAGTGTCTTTGCCCATTATTCTGCCGGTAATCTGGAATTGGCGGTCGAATCCCTGATTGACGGTTCGGGTAATCATCCGGGGTATTTTGCTGCTCAGGAACCGGCGGTGAAAGCGTTACAGCTTGCTAAGGCCTATACTTTGGCCCATCAGTTGAATCAACAGGAACAACCTGCTATCGAACCGTCTGCTGTTACGGAAATCAGTACACCCATGGTGGTCGGTTACGGGGCTGAAACCCGGGATATTTTCCGTCTGGTTGCAAAAAGTACGGCTCAACTGGCAAAAATTGCAGATATTGAAGTGATCTCCGGTGAAAATCATATGTTGCCACAGGAAAAACCAGAGCTGTTTTCTGCGCTTGTGAAACGTATTTTTAAGAGAGATGAACAGTCTGTGTAATTTGGGTTTGTCACCACATCTAAATACCAAAAACCACCTGTGAAGGTGGTTTTATCTTATGAATTAAACAAGGCAGCTTCTGATTTTCTCAGCTGGAGGAGGAGCGTAGCCGCCCTGACGGGTGGTTCTGGCTTTAAGTCTGACAAGGCTTTCGCATAGTGAAACGGCGCAGGTGACGCCATCCAGTACTGGGATGGAGAACTGTTCCGATAGTTTATCTGCCAGATCAACCATACCGGCACAGCCCAGAACAATGGCTTCGGCGCGATCTTCGGTTATCGCTTGTTCAATTTCCTGCGCAATCTTTTCCACCGCACCTGAGCCTTCATCTTCCAGTTCCAGTACCGGAATTTCAGAAGAACGTACCCGGATACATTGTCTCTCCATGCCGTAGCGATGTAGGTTATGTTCCAGTGCCGGGACGGAGCGGGCGAGGGTGGTGACGACGCTGAACTTATTCGACAGCATCGACGCAACACGATAAGCGGCTTCACCAATGCCGATCACCGGTTTGTCTGTCAGGCAGCGGGCAGCGTCCAGACCGGTATCGTCAAAGCAGGCGATCACCACCGCATCAAAATCCTGTTGTGACTGAATGGCCTGTAACATGCCGGGAACAGCCATGGCTTCATCGTAATACCCTTCAATAGAAACGGGGCCACTGGGTGATGTGACTGCAACAATCTCAGTGCCTTCGGATGCAACCAGCCGGGCGGCAATGCAGGCTTTTTCAGTCATACTGGCCGTTGTATTAGGGTTTACAACTAATATTCGCATTAAATGTCTCCACCTAAATAAGCTTCTTTAATTCTTTTATCATTCATAAGTTCTTTGGACTCACCTTCTAAAACGATAGAACCGGTTGACAGCGCATAAGTCCGGTTTGAGATCGACATTGCCATGCGACTGTTCTGTTCTACCAGCAATACACTCACTTTCTGGTCTCGTGAAATTGCCACAATCGAGCGGGCAATCTCCTGAACTAATTTCGGGGCAATTCCCAGACTCGGTTCATCCAGCAGCAGCACTTTCGGCGCTGCCATCAGCGCACGTCCGATGACCATCATCTGCTGTTCTCCGCCGGACAGTGTTCCGGCCTGTTGAGAATAACGCTCTCTTAAGCGGGGAAAACGTTCTAAAACACTTTCCAGCGTTTGGGCAATCCCGGCTTTATCGGTCCGGGTAAATGCACCCATCAGTAAGTTATCTTTAATCGACATATATGGGAAGACCCGGCGGCCTTCCGGCACCATGGCAATTCCACGACCGACGATCTGGCTGGCAGGTGTGCCGTCCAGACGTTCGCCCTGATAGTGAATCGAACCCGATTTGATTTTAGAAAGTCCGGTGATCGCTCTCAGTATCGAAGATTTTCCGGCACCGTTGGCACCGATGAGTGCAACCGTTTCACCTTCATTTATGTGTACTGAGACGCCTTTGAGTGCGTAAACATGATCGTAGTAGAGTTCTACATTATCGAGTTTCAGTATTTCTTCCATCGTTTAAATCCCTACGGCAACATCTTCGGAACCTAAGTAGGCTTCGATGACTTTGGGGTTATTCTGAATTTCCTGGGGTGAACCTTCGGCAATTTTTTCACCAAAATTCAGCACCACAATCCGGTTTGAGATCTTCATAACTGCCGGAATATCGTGTTCGACCAGAAGAACCGTGACACCACGTTCATCTCTTAAACGTTTGACCAGTGTTACCAGACGCATGGTTTCATCGTGGTTCAGACCGGCAAACGGTTCATCGAGCAAGATGATCGAAGGATCGGTCGCGAGGCCAATCGCCATGCCCAGCACTCGTAAGTGTCCCTGTGGCAGGTTTGAGGCTAATTCGTGGGCAATGGCTTCCAGACCAAGCAGATGAATAATTCTATCTGCCGATTCACCAAACTTCGCCTCATCAGTTTTGGCTGCACGGGTGCCGAGAAAGAACCCGAGCAATGAGGCTTTTGACTGTAAATGATGAGAAACAATAATGTTTTCCCGTACGGTCATGGATTTGAAAATCGTGGTTTCCTGAAAGGTTCTGACTACGCCACGCCGGGCAACCGTATGAGGCGCCAGATTACTGATCCTTTCTCCCCGGAACAGCACCATACCGCTGCTGGTTTTCAGGAAAGATGAAATAAGCTTAAACAGGGTTGATTTACCTGCACCATTCGGGCCGATAATCGACAGAATTTCTCCTTTCTTGACCAGAAAACTGACATCGTTTACAGCCGTTAGCCCGCCAAAACGTTTGGTCACGTTACGCACTTCAAGTATAGGTCTCATGAACGTTTCTCCTTCCTTTCCAGCAGACTCAGCACACCGTTTGGCAGGAACAGCATCAGAATAATCAACAGACTTGAGTAAACCAGCATTTGATACTTGCCAATCATGAACAGTAAATCCCAGCCGAAGTAGAGCATCAGTGTGCCCAGCATCGGGCCGAATACATAACCCAGACCGCCGAGGAAGCAGTTCAGCATGAAGTTAATACTATCGGCGATCTGGAACGATGACGGGTAGACCGATTGTGTAATTGCCACAAAACTGGCGCCGGCAATCCCACCGAAAAATGATGAAATCGAATAGGTCAGCACCCGCAGATAAGTGGTGTTCACTCCAATTGATGAAGCCAGTTCTTCATTCTGTTGTAAGGAACGGCACAGATGACCGAGACGCGAGTTTACAATCCGCCATAACACCGCATAAACGATGATCATCATAGTGATTGCCATCAGATAAAACGCAATTTTCGGATTTTCCAGCGTACTGAAATCCGGGATCAGCGTGATACCGAAGACTTCTAATGCTCCGGGCAAGGGGAGTGAAGTAATCCCTTTTGCTCCGTTCGTGATGGGCAGAGCCAGTGCGGTCAGACGCATCACTTCAGTCAGGATCAGTGTAACCATCGCGAAATAGACACCACGTAAGCGCAGGATTGGCAGGCCGATAAATACCGAAAGTCCGGCACAGAATAATCCGGCCAGCGGAAGTGTTGACCAGAAACTATAACCGTACTGGGTGATTAAAACCGCAGAGACATAACCCCCGGCTAATGAATAAGCGCCTTGACCAATATTGATCCGACCAATATAGAAGGTCAGCCATACACCCGCAGAAGAAATCGACAGCAGAGCAACGGAGGTTAGTGTGTAATAAAAGTCCGAGCGTCCGGTAAGGCTGATAAATAACGGCACCAGTAGATAAACGGCAATCACAAAAATTGCAATGCGGCTGAGTATTTTTTTATTCATGAGACTACCCCCAAGGTTTACCCATTAAACCGTGAGGTCTAATCGCAAGAAATACCATCAATGATGCGAAGATCAGCAGATAAGTAATATCGCCATACTGAGATAGTACGGACAGGCCGACACTTTCCATCATTCCCAGAATAAGACCACCGATAATAGCTCCCGGAATAACACCGGCACCGCCGATCATGATCATAATGAATGCTTTGGTGGACGTTGGACCGCCCATGCCGAGGTTGATCCCAGTGATGGTAACCAGCAGACCACCAACAATTCCGGCTAACATCGCTCCGAGCGCAAAACCAATCATCTGATAACGGTCGACATCGACACCCATTAAAGTTGCGGCGACTTTGTCCTGAGCCAGAGCACGCATTGCCCGGCCGGCTTTTGAATAGTGCATAATGAGCATAAAGGCAACGATCATTGCCATGGCAATCGCACCAATAAGAATCCGGTCGTACGGCATGATAATTTTGAAATCCCAGTTAAACACACCATTGATGATTTTAGGGACGCCGCGTTGTTTTTCGCCGAAAACCAGCAAAATGACCGCATCGAGGAAGAAACCAATCCCGGCAGCCAGCAGCATGGTACTCTCGTCCCGCTTGGACTTTTTGATCACCGGACGGAATAGGAATTTTTCAATCAGGGCTCCGACGACGGCTAATACGACCCCGGATAAAATCAGGGCAAGAAAAAAAGGGACATTAAACTGGGAGACAACGGTGTAGGTGACAAAACCACCAAGTACGTACATCTGCCCGTGGGCGAAATTCATAACATTCATTAACGAGAAAATGAGTGTCAGACCCAGTGCAATCAACGCGTACTGTGCGCCCAGATAAAGTCCGTTTACAATGATCTGTTCCATAAGAAATTATGTTCCATAGATGATCTATTTAATAAGAATTCTGTTTGATACACATTCTGTTCTGTCAATATTCTGTATGAAGAGAGTGGCACTTCAGACAGTGCCACTTTTTACAGAATCAGCGAGATGATTAGTCAACCTGAGCAACGAACAGAGTTTTAAACTTGCCATCGCTGTATGTGTTGACAACCAGAGGTACAGAAAGCTGTCTCTTCTGACCAAAGGAAGTGCTGCCGACGTATTTGAGTTTTGCATCACCAACCATGTATGGGTTTGGTGCTTCAAAGCTATTCATTGTCTTCTGGAACTGTTTCACATCAGTCAGAGCCGCTGGATTTGCTTTGAGCGTATCGATGATGTATTCCAGTGCGTAAACTTTGGTGTTGGACTCATCGTTATATTCGCCGAACTTCTTGGTATAACGTTTCACGAATTCACGCATAGTGTCAGAAGCCAGTTCAGGTGTTGATGCTCCGCCGACAGAGATAAAACCATTGGCCAGATCGCCAGCACCTTCTTTCAGGACATTGGCATCCTGAGCGGTTTCCGTTGAGATCAGGCCGGTATAACCCAGTTCACGTGCAGAACGAATGAGCTGAGGAGCATTGGCCGGAGAAACACCGGAAAGAACCAGCAGATCAGGACGGGATTTGACCACTGGCAGGAGAACCGGCGTGAAATCCGTGGTATCGACCTGATAAGTGACGTTACTGGATACGACATTCAGTCCCAGCTTTTTCGCTGCTTCGACACCACCGTCGCGTTGGCTCAGTGGATCGGATTCGTTGGCTGCAACAAATGCGACGTTTTTAATACCGTTGTGGTCCATCAGATATTTGTAAATTGCCGGACCGGACTGATAGTTGGCAACCATCCCGAGAACTGCATTCGAAGCAGGAGCTGTATACAAAGATTTTGGAAATGCATATGGGAAATACATGATGCCTTTTTGCTCAGCAACCGGACGGACCGCCGCTGCACCATCATCGACATTCGGACCGACCACATAGTGAACGCCTTCCTGTGCCATTTTTTCCATTCCGGCAACAGCACGTTTCGGATCTTTCTGGTCATCAAAAGCGACAATATCAATATCGTAAGTTGTACCACCGATAGTGACGCCACCCATTTCATTGAGCCAGTCGGCACGGGTTTCCATTGAACGCTGGTTCGAGATCCCCCAGGCTGCTGCCGGGCCTGAAGTTACCCCGACAAAACCGATCTTTAATTTAGGGTTTGCTGCCAGTGCAGAACCAGATATGGCAACACTGACCATACCTGCCAATAGACCAGCTTTCAGGAAGCGATATTTTTTCATTCTAAACTCCATTTACTATTTTCATACCGTGAAGCCAGTCTCCGACCGGCACCAAACATCTAAATCTAAAATCCATTCCGCTAGAATTGTCTACAATTACTTTTATCTTTGTGAACAA
Organism: Vibrio mangrovi; assembly: GCF_024346955.1. Lineage (NCBI taxonomy): Bacteria > Pseudomonadati > Pseudomonadota > Gammaproteobacteria > Vibrionales > Vibrionaceae > Vibrio > Vibrio mangrovi. The sequence continues at coordinate 1,585,471 of NZ_AP024883.1, forward strand.
TCTAATGTTTGTATTGTGTGCAATAGCTGTGCCAGTTTCGGTGAAAAGTGGTAGGACTTTGAGCATGTGTTATAAAATCAATAAGTTAATGAGTTTTTTATCATGTATTTATCGTATTGATATTACGCCATATCTTGGAATGAACTGATATTTCACAGATTTTGTGCACCGTAAACAAACAGCCTGACCTAAAATGGTTCAATTATTGTACAGGTGTGCAATATTCCTGATTGGTGTTACTGAGCTCTCCTTAGAAAATATTTATAATTCAATGGGTAATGTGTCATTTTTGTATTTTTAACATGTGGTTTGATGTGCTGTGTACAAATTGAGTAAGGATGCTTAGAGGGAAGTATTGGGAGACTCTTTTTTTAAATAGAATGTAAATTGTATACAATTTAGTGGCATTTTGAGTGCCAAGAATCTGAATGAAAATGAGATCAAAAAATTGGCTCTGGGGAAAATATCTTGGTGACTTGATTTCTTATCGGGGTCGAAGAGATGAAGCTTAGCAAAATATCAGATTATTATTTACTTTGTTATTTAAATAACCATGATTGAATTGTGGAAATATATAGAGGTACAATACTGAGTAAACAGCTTGATAATATTGATTTTCATTTGTTTATGACAATTTTAATATTTATTTAAATTTAGCTAAGGATGAATTGTGTTTAATAAAAATATATTACTTACAATATTATTGATTTTTCTTTCAACTTATACTTTGACTGCTAAAGCAGAAGCAGGGCGCCGTGAAGGGACGATTCAGTATATTCGGGTCCATGAGGCGCAAGAGTACCCTGACTGGGCTCCGCCAATGTTCTGGTTCACACTGAATGAAGTGGCCGATGCAGGTACATGTCCACTGTGGAATGGTCGTGTGTTATTTGCTATGAGCAGTAATATGGCACTCTCTCTTATTTTGTCTGCAAATATGGCGGATAAAACACTTTCGGTAAAGTATGATGATACAAAGAGAAACGGCTCATGGTGTAAGGCAACTTATGTGACCCTAGGTAAAGATGCACCACTATAATCTATTTTCTGTCACAATTAATTTTTAATAAATCATTAAATACAACGACCTTTAGTTCATTAATTAAAGGTCGTTGTTTATTGAGGGAATTAAGCTTGTTCGGTACTCAGCACCATCTCTTCGCTGGCTTTTTCACGTTGGGATTTGGTGGCGAGAAAATAAATATATCCGATAAACATCATTGCGGCGAACAGTATTGCAATTGTCAGGTTAAACCAAATCATCGCGATCAGACAGACAACGGAGAGAACCAAGGCAATCGCCGGGACAACAGGATAGCCCGGTGCACGATAGCTACGCACCATATCCGGTTCGCTCTGACGCAGTTTGAACAGACTCAGCATACTCATGATATACATCACAATTGCTCCGAATACGGCCATGGTAATCATAGCTGCGGTTAAGCTCATGCCTTGCAGGTTAATCACACCGTCACTGAAAATCGCTATAATTCCGATGATTCCACCGGTAATAATCGCACGTTGTGGTGTTTTAAATGCAGAGAGTTTTGCCAGACCTGCGGGCATATAGCCAGCACGGGCGAGGGCGAAAAACTGGCGGGAGTAGCCAAGAATAATACCGTGGAAACTGGCAATCAGACCGAACAGACCAATCCAGACCAGCATGTGCAGCCAGGTGGAGTTATCACCGACAATCATTTTCATTGCCTGTGGCAGTGGATCATTAATGCCTGACAGAGCCTGCCAGTTACCGGCACCGCCGGCGAACATCATCACACCAATTGCCAGTACAACCAGCGTCAGAATTCCGGAGATATATGCCACGGGAATCGTTCTTTTCGGATTTTTGGCTTCTTCAGCAGCCATCGCTGCACCTTCAATTGCCAGGAAAAACCAGATCGCAAACGGAATTGCTGCAAAAACACCGGTAACAGCATGCATGCCGAAGCTATCACTTCCGGCCCAGCCATTGGCTGTGAAATTCGCAACGCTGAATCCGGGGGCAACGACACCCATAAAGACCAGTAACTCGATAACCGCTAAAATGGTAACAAATAGTTCAAATGTTGCGGCGAGTTTTACTCCCAGGCAGTTGAGTCCCATAAAGACAACATAAGCGCCGACAGCAGCATATTTCGGATCCAGACCGGGATACTGAACATTCAGATAAGCACCAATCGCCATGGCAATCGCTGGCGGTGCAAATACGAATTCGATGAGTGTGGCATAACCGGCAATCAGGCCACCAAGTTCACCAAACGCACGACGGCTATAAGCAAAAGGTCCGCCGGCATGTGGAATCGCCGCGGTGAGTTCGGTGAAACTAAAGATAAAACAGGTATACATGATTGCAATTAAGGCAGTAGTGATCAGGAAGCCGAGAGTACCGGCGACGCCCCAGCCGTAGCTCCAGCCAAAATATTCACCTGAAATCACCAGGCCGACCGCAATTCCCCACAGGTGAATTGTGCCCAGTGTCGGTTTGAGCTTATCTGTCATGATTGTACCTCCATTTATTCAATCAAACGACGATGGGCTCCATTCCCATACATCTTTGTTTTCAACAATATGACAGACGACTAATGCTTAAAGCGTGCCTGAATTGATTCCGGCAGAAAGGGCTGTGATACAGGAATTTATGGTTATCCTTCCTGAACAATGACTGACAATGTAGAGATTACAAAGGATAGCACCGCTATCTGGTTGAATAATTGATGAGACACAATTGGCATGATTATGTTGTAATTGATTGCAAATCATACGGATCTTGGGCAAGTTTTACGGTAATTTACTCCCCGAATACGGGCCATTTTGTGTACTGAACGACTAGGTTTGCCCGATCATTGTGCAGGTATTGCTTTCTTTGTGCATCTTCCTTAATGAATTGCATATCATCAGGTCACGAACTCTGAACTTCCTGTTTCATCAGATAGAAACTTCTCCGGATTCGGTCTAGCTTTTATATATACCAAGAAACAGAGTTCAGCATGCTTTCTATGAACTCCATTCAAGGAAAATGTCGATAGAATGGCATTCCCTTTCAACGTCATTTGTATTATGAAGGGGGAAATTATGGCTAAAGAAGCGATTCAGACTCTGAATATCTACAGTATCGGGGAGTATCATCCATCATCGGGTTGTAAGTCACCGTGCATTCGTCATTGTTGTCTGGATGACCACAACATTTGTGTCGGATGTTTCCGCACACTGTCGGAAATTCTCAACTGGCATACCTATACCGAAGCGCAGAAGAGCGTGATTGTGAGTCGTTGTGAAACGCAAAAGAAAAATCATCTTCATGCAGTGTTCAGTGATGAGGCGACTTCTTATCATGAACGGGCGAGGATGAAGAGATCATGATGATTTTTTCAGAAGTTTCGCTGAAAATATATGGAGGTTTATCCGGTAAAATAATTTTAATAAAAATTATTTTTCAGAGAGGGATTAATTCTGACAATGGATAATGATCACTGCTGGCTGAAAGACGACGACTAGGCATAGGATTATTTATGTTAAATACAAATAAAATGATATTTCAAAAAAAAACCTAAAAACAGATCACATTATAAAATAATGTATCAGATCACGTTTTATCCTTTTTGATTATGGTTGTGTAGATAAAATATTTTTTATTATCAATAAGATATAACTAATCTCTCTCTATTTCTGACTAGTGTAACATTGCGCATATCTCACTAATTACAATAATAACTGTTACTTATATATTTAAATGGAGATGCTTATGCCGCATATGCCACAGTTCATTTTCTCATGTTATGTTAAAGTTTAAAGCTGCCATTAATAGATATGAAATATGTTCTATATCATTATAACGATAGCTTTCCGGATATTTAAACTCACAATGAACAATATGAATTATGTTGGTTTAAATAAAGGAACTAACTGAGCATAAAATAGGAGACGACTGCCGCAAATATTATTCTAAACATCACAGAGCATCGAGGCGTTCTCATCCGGGGGAACCGGAGAGATGATGGCTTGTGACAAACTTAGTTGTGACAAAACTTAAAGTTTTTGTAAAACGTCAGGAGAACATACATGAAAAAGACCAGGAAGAATTATTTCTTGCCGGTGTTAACAGCAATCGTATCTGCTACCCCAGCTCTGGCGCTCGCAGATCTTTCACTCAACGGAAGTGCAGGTAATGGTGAAATCAGCCTGAACTGGAGTGGTGCAGGTGCTGATTCTATCTATCAGGTATACTACGATACCGACAGTAATCCGGCAGGACGTACCCGTCTTGCAACACTAGCTCCCTCAACTCACTCTTATACCGCATCTAATCTGAACAACGGTACTCAGTACTGGTTCTGGGTTAAGTATCAGAATGACAGCGGAGATTGGTTAAATTCCAGCGTATTCACTGCGACGCCATCTGCTGGCGGTCTTTCGTTAACCGGTGTTGCCGGTGACCGTCAGGTTCAGCTGAACTGGAACAATGCCGGTTCCGGTGGTGGTTATCAGATTTATTATGATACCGACAGTAATCCGGCAGGACGCTCCCGGGCTGCAAGTGTCTCTGAATCCACTCATAGTTATACGGTCACTAATCTCAACAATGGCACGCCATACTGGTTCTGGATTAAGTATCGGGACAATAGTGGCAATATGGTCAGCTCTGAGGCATTTAATGCAACTCCGGTTTCATCTTCGGGTGGTGGCTCGTCTGGTGGTGGCTCTTCATCTGCGGATTCATATGACGCCAGCCTTTCCTATCAGTGGCAGGGCGCATACGAAAACGGTAATCAGGACAGTTGTGTGAGCGGCAACTGGCAGACACCATCCTCAACAGGTGATACAGGTCAGCCACTGCGTGCAGAAAGTACTCACTTTGCTGTTTACTGGGCAGATGGAACCAATATTAATACCGATCAAGCCCGCACGGCGTTAAACACACTGGAACATGTCTGGTCCGTTTACTACGGCAATAATGTTAAATTCCAGGAACCTTACTGTAATTCTTCTCAGAAATTTAAAGCCACGGTCCACTTTGGTAATGATTTTGCTCTGACCGGTGGTGGCTGGTTCAAAAACGGTAACCGTCTGATGGGAATGTGGGTTGGCCCCGGAGCTGCTGCCGACCAATGGGGTCTGGCACATGAATTTGCTCACGGCGCACAATTTATGACAACAGCATTCCCCGGTTGTAATGGATTGGGATGCTGGATTCATGAAAGTCATGCCAACTGGATGGCTCATCAGGTCTTCCCGGATAATGCACACTGTAGTGAAATGCTTGTGAACACCACGCATCTTCATTACGGCAATACCAGAACCCGTTATTGTAACTGGCAGTTCTTCGAATACCTGAAAGATAAATTCGGTCCGGGTGTTGTGGGTAAAATGTGGTCAACCAGCACCTATGATAAAGATGAATGGCAGAAACTGATGGCGAATCAGGGTTGGGACATCAAAAGACTCAACGATGAATTCGGCGATTGGGCGATGCATAACGTAACCTGGGATTATCTGGATATCAACGGCACAAACCGTGGCGCCTATTTCAGAGATACCTATGGTGCGATCGATCAGGATCCCGGTGCGAATACACAACGACGGCTACGTTTGACCCAACTGGAAACGCTGGATAATAACTGGCGAAATAATCACCGCTTTGTATCACCATATTACTGGGCGCCACAACGTTGGGGTTATAACATTGTCCGTTTATATCCGGAACAGGGCGCATCCAGTGTGACGGTGAATTTCCGTGGTGTTGTACAACAGGGTGCTGATTCCGACTGGCGTTGGGGATTGGTTGCAACTGATCGCAACCTGAATTCACCACGCTACAGCAGAATTCAGCGTGGTAATTCCAATCAGGCATCAATTTCAATCAACAATGGTGATGAAGTGTATCTGGTTGTAATGGCTACCCCGACACAGTATCAAAAAATACTGTGGGCAAGACATTCGTCTGACGGTACGCCATATCCATCAATCTACCGTTATCCATATATGGTTGAAGTGCAGGGCGCATGGCCTGATGGCTTCAGAAATGGTGCTAAAGATGCTTGTCCGTCAGGAACAGTCCGGCATGGCAATGGCGGAGGCTGTGCTCCACAAGGTACACCATCTTCTGTTTATGTCGGTCCTTATGCCAAAGTGTTAGGTGGTACAGTAAGAGACAATGCCCGGATTGAAGATCACGCAACGATTGTTCACGGTACAGTTAGTGGGAACGCTGTCGTTGGTGCGATGACATTACTGGGCTCAGAGAGCACAGCTACATCCTGGTATCATACGTTCGATGTCTCAGATAACGCGACAGTGAAATCGACTTTCTATCCAATGGGATGGTTTGGTGACAGAGCTGCCGGTGGTACTGTGACACTATTAGGTGACTTAGAATACTATTCAAATAAATATTCTAATTTCTTCTATGGATTAGTTGATGATCGCTGGAACGGTGATACATCAATTAATGATATTACCGTACGTCCACCATATAGCTGGCGTTAGACTGTAAATATTAAATCCAGTCTTTTATCTCAACCGGCCTTATTTAAGGCCGGTTTCATTTTTGAATTTTTATTTCAAATTCATATTCAAGTTTTCTCATCTGAAAGTTATAAGTGTAAATAATTCACCAATAGTTCATCGTTTATAAACAATAAGATCACATACAAAGCAATTGTTTATGGTATGGCATACTAGTGGCGGTTATTTTTGTTGTTTATTGCTCTATATATTTTTTTGGTTTGTTGATTGTTCGTATTTTTTGTAACTAATTGATATAGATGAATATTTATTTTTATTCTGTATATAAGTGTTAATAATTGGTCTATTGAATATAGATGAATGTGGCACAGTTAAAAAAGAATATAAAAACATGTAGAATATTTGCTCTAGATCCCTAATAATCGTGTTGGTGCATTGTAGTAAATATATTAAGTTATTCATAAAAACCGATAAGTCGTAACAAATCAAAGTAAGTAAAATTACTGTTTTATATTCTATTTTATTTCGAAATCTTATATTTCAAATGTGCCGAATATAAATATATCATGCAGAGTTCATCTGACTCCGAGGCTACGTTATCGATTTTCGCCGTAGAATGACAATGAATTAAATCGCTGCCTTGCTCAGCCCCGATGACTCTCTTCAATATCGGATTCTGAGGTCATCTGGGTATATATCCTCATCGGCTGAAGTGACAAAGGTGGTTGCTGATAAACACCTTCAATGACGACTTCAGTAAATGACAGGTACGAAAATTATTCAACGTTGAATGAACAACGTCAGGAGTATTGATAAATGAAAATGAAGCAAAATAAATTTGTGATCCCCGCACTGACGGCTCTTATCTCTGCTGCATCGGGCAGTGTATGGGCTGCGGATGTTTTAAATCTTGTTAGCAGTCCCGGTGATGGAGAAGTCGTTCTGGCTTGGGCGGAGCCTGATTCCAATTCTACTTTTCAGATCTATTACGATACGGACAGCACTCCAGCAGGACGTGTTCGTATCGCGTCTTTAGCGCCAAATGTACTGAATTACACCGCATCTGGCCTGCAAAATGGCAAGCAGTACTGGTTCTGGATTAAATATCAGAACAGTCAGGGACAATGGGTTAACACCGAAGCTGTGACAACCACACCATCTGGTAATTATGCTAAAAGTCCGGTCGCGCTGACCGGTAAAGCCGGAAATGGTCAGGTCGATCTGCACTGGACCGATTCAAGTGCCGGATCGAACTTCCAGGTTTACTATGATACAGACAGTGATCCGAAAGGCCGCACAAAGCTTACAACGCTAAGAGCCGGTACTTTCGATTACACCGTACACAATCTGAATAACAATTCAAATTACTGGTTCTGGGTCAAGTACACGGACAGTAAAGGACATACGGCAAACTCAAATGCCTTTCAGGCGAAGCCATCCGGCAATAGCGGCCCGGATGTTGATCCTAACGCAACGGTTGTAGACTCATCGCAAGGGTTACTTTCTGCAGTCAGCAAAGCAAAAGCGGGTGATACCATTTATCTGCGCGGCACAACATACTACTTTAATGACTCGATTGATCTGGACCGGTCTGGCTCAGCATCAAAAATGATCACACTCAGCAAATATCCATCAGACAGTACTCGTCCGTTATTGGATTTTTCTTCCATGTCTGAAAAAGGCAGCAACCGTGGTATTGAGCTGAGAGGCAGCTACTGGCATGTTTACGGAATTGATGTGCAGAAAGCCGGTGATAACGGAATGCACATTACCGGTTCTCACAACACAATCGAGTTCTCTACATTCTCCCGGAATGCCGACACGGGTCTGCAACTGGACAGTGGAGCCAGCTATAACCTGATTAAAAACGTCGACTCTTATTTCAATGCGGATTCCACTCTGGAAAATGCTGATGGATTTGCAGCTAAACTTGGCATCGGTACTGGTAACCGTTTCTACGGCTGTCGGGCATGGAATAACCTGGATGACGGGATTGATGGTTATCTGCGTGGTGCAGACAATGTCACAACCACTTACGAAAATACCTGGGTGATCCGCAACGGTTATCTGGAAAACGGTAAGCTGGGTAAAGGGGATGGTAACGGCTTTAAAACCGGTGGTAGTGATACTAAGAAACTGAAACATAATGCTATCTATATCAATACAATTGCTGCCGGTAACGCAGAAGATGGTTATGATCACAACAGTAACCGGGGTAACATAACTATTTATAATTCTGTTGCTTATCAGAATGGCCGTAACATTTCATTCAGCACGAAAAATATCGCCAATCGTCTGGAAATCAAAAACACCATTTCTTATCAGGGCCGTAAGTCCAAAGATAAATACGATGCGAGCCACACCAACATCTCACACAATAGCTGGCAGGATGGTCACTCCGTTTCTTCCAGTGATTTCAAAAGCATGGATATCAATCAACTGCTCAGACCGCGTAAAGCAGACGGTAGCTTACCCGATGTGGATTTCTTCCATTTGAGAAGTAATAGTGATCTGATCAATGCCGGTACTGATGTAGGCGTTGACTATAAAGGTTCAGCACCTGATATCGGTGCGTTTGAAGAACGGTAATATAGTTTATTTCCCGGATGGGAAGTGACTTCAGGGTATACAGCCAGCATGGATTGCTGGCTGTTTTTTTGTCCGGAGAGCGATCCCGGATTCCAGTCACCAGAGCAAACTGATTTCTTGCAGCGTATTTGCCAGCGCCGGAAGTAAAAAGAAAAGGAACCCGAAAATATAAAACGGATGGGCCGTTTCCTGACACGGACGCCTGATTAACCTGTGTTCCAGATAAAACATATATAACGTGTTTAAGATCAGAACCACAATAAACAGACTGCCCACATGTCCAGTCAGAAACAGAACACTCCCTGAGAATGTACATGCGAGAAAGGCGATGCAGGAGAGGATCGCCAGACCTTTCTGATCGATTTGATGCAACGGTTTCAACTGTTCTGCGGGCGTGACTTTCCGGTCCACAATCGAGTGGGATAAATCATGGGCAAATCCACCCGACCAGAAAAATACCGCCATTAAAATGTGGAACTGATTGATCTCTCCGGCGGTGATTAATCCGGCATAGACGGGCAGGATTGCTATCGTTGCGTTTAATATCAAGGCATGCAGCAGCGTCGGGAGTTTCACTTTGATACTGAAAAACAGTGACCAGACAGCGAACATGGCGAGCAGAAATTCGACTGTCAGTTGCAGGTTTTCCGTGATGACAAGACTGACCACACCGATGACGGCAAGGGCAATTTCCCGGCACCGTTTTAACTGTCGGATATTTTGTTCATGACGACATAAAAAGCGGGTAGGGTGCGCAAGTTTGTCAATTGGCAAATCTGCTATATCGTCTGTAATACGAAAGGTAAATAGTATCAGGCACCCCATGATTACTGTGGTAAATACCAGCGGATATGAAGGAATGGCAGGCATGACAGAAGTTGTCAGTATGGCCGCAATGAACAGCAGCACCGTCAGTGGGCTGCGCTCCTGTGTGTACTGATAAATTGCCATGAACAGTGAATGATTCATATAAATTCCTAAGCGATACAGTATATTCAGTAACCTCAGGATGAAGCGCGATGAGCATCTTGAGGTTACTTCAGGTTGAGGTTACTTCAGGGCTGTCGACTGACCTGATTAAGCAACTTTCTTGGACGCTTGCAAATGAATTTCCCCGGTCTTGCCATTCATACTGATTTCGCTGCCATCAGCAATGTATTGGGTTGCATTTTTAACCCCGACAATTGTCGGAATACCAAGCTCCCGGCCAATGATCGCGGTATGAGAGAGCAAGCTCCCCCGTTCTGAAATCAAACCGGCGGACAGTGTCATTAAAAATACCCATCCGGGATCGGTTGTTTCAGAAACCATAATCTTGCCCTTGATATCAGTATCCTGACTCGGATCTTTGATGATGCGGGCTGTTGAATGGATCAGGCCATCGGAACAGCCAACGCCTTGCAGTGAGGAGAGATCACTTTGCAGATTCAGCCGGATATCGGGAATGGTATTGGCATAAACACAACCGCGGGTATACACCTTGCCTTCCTGCGTTTTCTGCAACCATTGCTGCGTCTGCTGTTTCCGCATCGCGACGATTGATTTCAGATCATCCGTCACTCCACAGCCCTGACGAAAATCATTCAGTTCTGAGACGGTCAGATAGTAAATATCATCAGATTCGGCAATGACATTATCGCTGACCAGTCGTTCACCAATGTGATGCAGCAGTGTTCTGAAAAACGAGAAATGCAAGCCGCGATCCAGCCGGGTTGCTTCCCGGTGCGCAATACTCTGACGTGTTTTTTTCAATAACCACTTCAGCAAGCGGCTATGCCGGGTATGTTTTAAATGGTGATTCAACGCCTGTTCTGCATCTTCTTGCCGTATAGGTTCCGGTGTTTCCTGCGATGCTGACTGCAGCAGAATATTCAACAGCAGGAAGGGACTTTCCCGAAATGTTTTCGCTTCCATGATCAATTCTTTGGGTGAACGATGACCGTAGCGATCAATATGGGTTTTCAGCAGAGATGCAAACTGGCTGAATCCTTGCTGGTGGAGTGCCTGAGTGAGTTGTTCCGGTTGATTCAGGTCTGGCTGTTTTTGTACGGTTTGTAAGTAGCTCTTCAGGTTGTCATTGTGTCTGACTATGTTAATAAGCTGATTGATCGACTCTACCGGTTTGGTACTTTCAATGGCCTGATTTGCAAGCAATCGATTCAATAGATTTTCGCTATCGGGAATCTTTGTGGCGGCAAAGGCTTCACGTGTGACCGCCATAAATAACATCGCGTAAAAATCATTGGTCAATGGCGCGCTCATGGCTCTGGTAAAACGCTGTACAAAATCATGGAGAGCACCAATCAGCTCGTCCGCACTGGTCGCTGCCAGATCAATGGCTTCAAAATCTTTCTGAATTTTGTGGGTGACAGAAAAATAGTTTTTGATCAGCTTATTGTGACGCAGAGAGTGATAGAGAAATCTGACCGGAAACATGATCGCGCTTTGCAGTCGCTCCGTCGGCGTCAGCGGGGTGTCATTCAGGCTTTCTGAAAACGAGCCGTCGGTGCCAACCATCTGTTCAAAGTATTGGATCAATCGTTTTTGGGCGTAAGGGAAAGTCAGAAAAACCCGATACCAATTACCAATGTTGTAGTAAGCGCGTCCGTTGATATAACCCACCAGATTGCGCAGCACTTCATCACGGCTGTCAATGACACTTGTGGGAATTCCCAGTGCGAGTAAAGCACCTCTCATACAGTGATAATAATCCAGACGTACGATCGAGAAAGTCATCGGTGAGATTACGCCGGGGTAACTTTCTACAATGTTGCAGTTGTCGAAAATGCGTTCTTCTCCGAACGGAATGGTGGTAATCGGACGAGATTGAAGAATATAAAGCTGACCATTCTGATCAAAAGCCCATTCGATATCCTGATAAGTATCGTAGATTCTGGCAATGTTATCGGATGCCTGAAGCAGTTCATGACGCTGTGATTCGGTGAGAACTGGCTGCTCCTGTTGATGGACTTCAACGGCGGCTTCCTGAGTGCCTGTTTCCGGATGGTAGATAATTTTCCGGTGCTTGGTGTTGATATTGAGTTGCCACTCTTTTGTCGGTTTGTGATAGAGGTATAAATCGCTCTCGACTTTGTCTCCGACAATCCCTTCACCTAATCCGTATCCTGCCGCAATAGCCAATTTATCAATGCCATTCTGCGGATCAGCCTGAAACATGACACCCGCAGATTCTGCATCGATCATACGCTGAATCACAACGGCGACAGGATTCGAATCGTGCTGAATGTCTTTACGTTTATGCATGTATGTCAGAACGCCGGGTTCATAGGCACTGGCCCAGCAAGCCTTGATCTTATCGATAATCTGATCCCGGCTGACGTTGAGCCAGGTGCCTAACTGTCCGGCAAAAGAGCTCTGGGTGCCATCTTCATTTACGGCAGACGAGCGGACTGAAAATCTGTCCCAGCTATTCAGCGATGACAGGCTTTGCTCAAGCTGTGCCGTCAGTTCTGGGCTAAGTTCACATGAGAGAATCAGGGATTTAATAGCTTTGGACACTTGTGTCAGTGAAGAGAGTGAACTGTAATCGCAGGAGTCCAGTAATTGTTTAATCTGAGTTTCTGCCTGCGCTGTTGACTGGGTAAAAGCCTGAGCCGAAACACAAATAAATTCAGGAACTTCTATACCGTTGGTCTGTAGCCGGAAAAGATTGGCGGCTTTGCCCCCAAGCGGTGCATCTGCATGAGCAGCTATATTTTTAGTGTCGATGATATATTGAGTCATATGAGTCACAAAAATTAGAAGATGGATACGAAGGTATGCTTACGATGTCAATGAGCCAATCCGGGTGCCGCATTTGATCAGGGTCTCGATATTTTTGGCTGAATTTTCAAGGATATCCTTGTCGATTTGCGGCCCGTCAGCACCCCAGAGCAAAACAACCGTTGAGCCTCCGAACCGGAAATAGCCTTTTTCATCCCCGCGCCGGAAAGATTTCCCGGAATATGACTGGTGTATAGTACCGATAGTAAGAGCACCAATTTCCACCATGATGAGAGAACCCAGTTCCGGAGACTGCAACACAGTCACCACTCTTTTATTGAAGAAACTTTTAGCGCCGCTATCGAGGGCAATCGGGTGGACGGATTCAAGAGGTCCGGGGAGGTTAAAGCTATTCAGGATATGTCCTGCACACGGGAAGTGGAACCGATGGTAATCTTTGGGAGCCAGCCGGATAACCAGAGCAGAACCACCGGACAGCGTGGATGCCAGTGACTCTGAAAGCAATAGTTCCGCTACAGAGACCCGTTGCTGTTTAATAAATAAAGACACATCATTCTCAATCCGATAATACAGTGCACGTCCATCTGCGGGTGATATCAGATTTCCGGGAGTCTGGTCTATCGGGCGGGCAGCTGGTTTTAACCGGCGACAGAAAAACTCATCCAGAGTTTGATACTGAGCAAGATCTTTTTCTGCTTCATCAACATCAACTCCAAATGTCTCAGCAAATGGCGCGATGCTTTTCTTACTCAGCCAGGAACGTTTGGGAATGGCATTCAGGTGACTGAACCACACCTTATTGAACAGAGCTTTGCGCAGCAATGCCCCCAGTTTATGGTGGTATAAAAACAATAGCTCTTTTTCCCCGTAAACCCGCTCGGTTTCCAGCGTTTGTGATTCGCGGTTAATGTATTGAATCCGTGTTTGTGTCATCGCAATAAACCTATTTTTCCCGTTCGCTTTTTCAAACGAACGGTTTCCTGCGTGGATGGTTTCTCTTTTAAACTGGCTGTTTGCGTAAACCGAGGCTGAAGAGTGACAGATTGATCACAAGATGGATCAGCGGGCCTAACAATAGAGTACATATCAGTACCGAAACGGGTGTATTGACCATAAGGGCGTAAACAATGACACAGCCAGCCGGAGAGTCAGCCTGATCGATCAAGCTGAACCAGAAGGTATTCTTACTGGCCGGTTCTCCGGGTGGAATATTGAGTCTGCGTTTGACATAAGAATTCGGTAATTCGGGAATGACATAGCCCAAACCAAGTAAAGCACCGAGCCATGCAGGATTTACCTCATATAAATCAACCAGAAGAAAGTGGCTGAAGTAAGGGGCAATCAGATAGATAAAATAAGTTGTCGGTATGGTTGCCACAACCATAACAACAATACCGCGCCAGGTTTTGTTTCTGCCAAAACGCTTTTCGCTGATTGGGATTGCCAGACGGGAAAGCCAGTTTCTTTTGACCACAACCATATGAAATGATCCTGACAGAATCAGGGGGAACAATAAGAGGAACGATGTGAAGACAATATTCAATAACATGAGAAAATCCTGTGTAGAATTATTGCAATAACCAAAATACGGAAAACAGTATTGCCAACAGAGGCATGGAGACATAGATCAGCCCTTTAGGTTTCGGCAGACGAAAGGGCGTGATAAACAGCATTCCGGTGATCAGGAGTAACGCGGTGCTGTACCAGTCTGACAGTGCCGGAGGTAACCAGATGTTCAGCGACAGACCAATACCGAAAATCAATGAAGCGAAGGTAACCGGCAATCCCAGATAATACTTCGCTGCTTCGCTCTTGTTCTCCTGCAAAATATTGAAATAGGCCAGCCTCTGCGCTGCGGCACAGACATAAAAAACAGACGCGGCAATACTCCAGAAATCGTGCTGTATGCTGTTTACAATAATGGCGGGTGTGATACCAAAGCTGACGACATCGACAATCGAGTCAATGTGAAGCCCGAAGCGTGACTCTTTCTCTGTCAGTGATGATCTGCGTGCCACGAAACCATCAAACAGGTCAAAAATCCCGGCCCAGATCAACGCGACCAGTGCAAACTCGTGATACCCATTGAGTGCCAGTATGCAGGCAAACACCGATGATACCAGCCCGAGCATGGTGACCCGGGTTGGTGCGTTATAGATTCCGATGATGTTCATAAGGCTCCTGATCTGCTCACTTCAAGTTGCGATGTATCGACTGAGGTTACTGCTGATGACTTCGGAGCCGGCTGATGTTGCAGAATAATCCGCCCCTGACTGCCATCAATGGTGATGACATCGCCATCCCGGACTTTACGGGTAGCCTGTTTTACCGCCAATACTGCAGGGATGCCGTATTCCCGGCAGATCACCGCAGCATGAGAAAGGATGCCGCCCGTTTCGGTGACCACACCACTGAGCATCGAGAATTTGGGCGTCCAGCCCGGATCAGTACAGCGGGTGATCAGAATATCTTCCGGTTGCAGGCGATCAGCATCATTGATGTCAACAACAACTCTGGCAATTCCGGTTATGACGCCCGGACTACCAGCAACTCCTTTGATGCTGTTTTCAGGTTCATCAGACGAACTGCTGTCAGCGAGTAAATTGTCTGTGTTTGAAGCCATCGCACCGAACATTCCATAGCGTTCACCGATTTCATCGGCGATCTGGTAGCGGGAAAAACTCGCGTAGTAAGCCCGGTTTTTCTGCACTTTTTCACTCACCTGTCCGGCGCTGAGCTTACCTTGTACCGCCGCAATCACGTCTGACATCTCCAGAAAAAACACATCATCTTTTTGCTGTAAAACTCCGGCTTGCAATAGTCGGTTTTCAACTTCCAGTGTGATTTTGCGGACATAACGGTAGTATCGGACTGACAAGTCTCTGAGTTCTTCCCGCCACCACAGCAGTTCCCTGACCTGGCCGAGCATTCGGGTCAGACTGCGTCGTTTCAGGAGCGGCGTCGATTGGATTAGCATTTGCATCACCGCTTTGTTCTTCGACTGCTGATCTTCATTTCTCACGCGGGGATCTTTGTCTGCATCCTGACGCAAGACGGTCTGCAATTGCTCAATGATACTTTCCGGAATCTCAATATAGCGCGGTACCAGAAGATCCAATTCTTGTTTGGAATGATGACCAAACTCCTCAAGATATTGAGCGACTTCAGTCAGATAATGTTGAGTACTGCCTTGGTTAAGCTCCGCAGCAATCGTTGCGCTGCTATGATTCAGCCAGTAGTGCTGCGCTTGTGAGTCTTGCTGAATTTTGTCCCGCAGCTGCCACAGATTTTCAATGGGTGCCATGTGTGATACGCCAGACAACCCACTGAGCAGAAACGGGAACTGACCCATATCAAACGAGGTCTTTTCGACTTCGTCTTTGAAGATGCTGTTCAGGTTTACGTTGTCGTAGATAAAGTTAAAGTAGGTGGATTCGCTGTTAAAGTATTCCTGGCGGATAAAAGATTCGTAGAACCGGAATAGCTCCTGATCAGGCAGGGCAGTTAAATCCATGGCCGCCAGTTCTTCTAATCGTTGATGTTGCTGCTTAGAAAATATTGGGGATTCTCTGAGCTTGCGTTTGACGTTCGCTTTGATATTTAACAGGGTTCGAATACCAACCAACAGCGATTTCAGCGTGGTTTTGGTCACAATACCGTTGCCCTGATAATTCGGCGAGATGCCCAGACTTTCATCAAAAGCCCGCTCATTAAAACCGGGCATTTTCGCCATGCACTGCTTGAATTCACCGAGGTTCCAGTAAGGCCGGCCAAAGAAGCTTTTTTGCCAGACAGACGCAGGTTTTTTGGTCAGTTGCAGACCTTGCAGATAGCTTCCCATGGTTGAGTCCATGATGAACTTGTACAACGAAGCCATGTAAGGCGTACACACCATGGCGGAAACACCACCATCCCGGTAATCTGCTGTGGTCCATTCTCCGGCAATTGCGCTGTATCCGAACTGCGTAATAGGCCGGCTTTGCAGAATATAGAATCTGCCATTTTCCTGAGCCCATTCAATATCAACCGGAAATCCCGACTGTGTCTGAATACTCAGCCCGAAACCTGCCAGTTCAGTGACTTCCTGCGTTGATAACACCTGCTGACTGGCAAGCGCATCATCCAGCGCTTCGAGTTGGACAAACGGTGCTGCACTGATGCGGACACAACGCTGTTCTTTGGTTGAAATTGTCCGTTCGCTTTCTGCTTCCTGATACCAGTTATACCGGTAGAGATCAGGTGTAACGGCACCGGAGACCAGCGCTTCTCCCAAACCGAAAGTTGCTTCAATCAACATTTCAGTATCGATCCCTTGGATCGGATCGGCGGTAAACAACACGCCACTTTTTTCTGCGGGAATCAGGCGTTGTACGACCAGCGCCATACCGAGTGAGCCGACAGTATGCTGTTTTGCCATGTAAGTCTGTACCCGTTCATTAAACAACGAGTACCAACAAGTTTTAACGGCCTCAATGATGTCTGCTGTTTTCTGAACGTTTAAAACAGACTGGAACAGTCCGGCAAAAGAAGCTTCGGCACCATCTTCAACTGTGCCACTGCTGCGTACCGCGAAATGACTGTCCGGATACTGACTGCGGAATGCAACCAGCTCGTCGATGATTTCAGAGGCGATCTCACAGGCGAAAATGCTGCTGCGGATCTGATCATTATCCATAGGTAATGGCTGCTCCGGATGATTCAGCCATGCCACCAGGTCATGCAGCCCATTTTGTTTTAGGGTTTCGACGAATGCACCGGCAGTCACGCAGCAAAACTCCGGGACGGGCATTTTCATCTGGTTCATCAGTACCCACAGGGAAGCGCCTTTACCACCCAGTATACCGGGCAGGTCGCTCAAATAATCTGACTGAGCGAAATCCGGGTCATCCCAACGGACAATCATTGGTAATTGCGTTGTTGTCGATTTGGTATTAGCCATGGTTTCACTCCTAATCTGCCAGCATGACCTGATCGTCAGTTTCCAGTGAGGTAATTTGTTTCATATCGATATGCGTACGGAAACCGTGAGACAGCGCCATCTGAAATACTTCTCTTGCTTCTTCGATTGAAGAAATACCGCCTAAGCTATAATTCTTATCCGCTTGTGACATGGTGAGAACGACGGTTTCGGCAAGGCAGGCAAGGGTGACACCCGAATCCAGATTAACAATATTTAAACGGCCGAAGCGCAAATCTGCCGGCATACGAACCAAACCACCTTCATAAGCAGTAATATCACTCCGGCTTTGTATCACTTCCTGAAGAAGATCTGAGGGTCGTGCGACATCACAGACAATGGCATTCTTCGCTAGTAGTCCGGGTTGGATAAACGCTTCACCATTACTGGTTGCAGTGATCACCACATCGCATTTGGGCAATGTTTCTTCGACATGGTTGCTCAGCAGAATCGGGAAGTCATCCAGTTGACCGTAAACATCCAGATAGTGGTCTCGTACGGCAACGAATAACTCCCGGTATGCATTTTCAGGGTAATGCTGTGAGTTTTGATCAATCGGCTGAGAGTTAATGATCTCTTTGGTATTTATACTCGTCAGTTTCTGGAAAACCGGACTGACCAGATTCACGATTGGGTTCTCAAAGAGTTTAAATAACAGCTCGCCTGCAACGACTTCGAGCTTTTTGACATTTGCGCCGTTCCGGGCATTACCGATCAGCATGATTTTCTGAAATTCTGCGCCGATATCGAGCAGACAAAGCCGGCCAACAGAACCTGAAGCTCCAACAACCCCTAGTGTTAACTGGTCAAGGTGAATTGATTTTTTCTGGCTGATTTGACGAATACTGTCGGTACTGGTGAGTGCAGTGAAAGCATTACCGGTTGTTACAGGTGTGCCACAGTTTTCAACGGCTGTACCACTGCGGGTAATCACGGACGTAAATGCTCCGAGGCCGATAACACTGGCTTCTTTCTCCTGAGCCAGCTCAACATAGCTTGCGATCAGGCGTTCTTTTTCTGCTTTAGACAAAGACATCATTTCGCTGGGCGTCAGCATGCTGAAGAGTAACCAGCCATCAACATAGCCACCGTTATTCGATGGAATACAGGGCATATAATAGGCTGAGGCCGCTTCATTGTATTGGGATTTTGCTTTATCCATCCAGTCCAGGATTTTTGCCGTTTCTTCTTGGTTATACGCATTCTGACCGCCGGGCATACAATCCACAGAACTTATTTCATTCAGCGGATGAACCAGAAAGCAGAATGTTCCCAGTTTAGGGCCAGATGCGACGGCGTGATTATCCTTGTAAGTGTGAGAAGAGACGTGTGATGGCTCGGGTTCAAGATCAATGGCAACACGCAGTATTTCGGAATATCTGTTGTGAGTGATTAATTCTCCAACATCTTCCAGTGCATGAATTAATAAATCTATTTCTTTTTCAGTAACATAGTAGCAAGGCTGAATACGCAACAGATTTTTGTTGTTCAGCGCGAACATGGTGAAGAGATTATGGCGGTTCAGTAAATAACCCGAAACCAGAGCAACAATAAATCCATGATCGGTTAATGACTGACACGCATAAGACTCTTCATCGTCCCAGTCTTGCAAAACCAGCCCTTGCATCAGACCGATGCCATGGTTAGACGTAAATGCCTGCGGGTATTTTTCCACCAGAGCAGATAACTGCTCGGCCAGATAGCGTCCGGTCTTTTGAACATTGGCTAATATGCTGTGATCCTGAACCAGTTTGTTGATGACTTCATAGCCGACAACTGTTGCCAGATGATTGTTGGCAAATGTTGAACTATGGCGTTGACCAAAATCTTTTGACCATGCTTTTTTATTTGCCAGACAGGCACTGATCGGGATCATGCCGCCACTGAGTGTTTTAGAAAGTAATAATATATCGGGTTCGACCTGTTCATGTTCGCAGGCAAATAGTTTCCCCGTACGACCAAGGCCCGTTTGTACTTCGTCGACGATAAACAGCGTGCCATATTTTTTACATAACTGTTCGCAGCTTTTCAGGTATCCCGGAGTTGGCGTGATCATTCCGCCTTCTCCCTGTACCGGCTCGACAATAAAAGCCGCATATTGTTTAGATGCCAGTGCCTGTTCTAATGCTTCAGAATCATCATATTCAACATGGGAAAATGACTCATGAACCGGATAAAAACATTCACGGTAATATTCATTTCCTGTCGCTAAAACCGCCGCCATTGTTTTTCCATGAAAGCTGTTCCGGGTTGAAAGAATAGCTTCGCGTTTGGTTTTTGCCTTAGCCATCTTGATCGCGATTTCTACTACTTCGGCACCAGTACATCCAAAGGTGACATATTCCAGTCCTTTGGGGGCGACTTCAATTAATTTGCGGGATAGTCTTATGGCACCTTCTGAATGAAATGGCTGAATCATTATTCCAGGTGATTTTTCTTTTTCTTCAATTAATTTTTTCCATAAAAAATCAGGATTATGACCAAATGGAACTGCACCGAACTGAGTTGTGAAATCAAGGTATTTATCACCATCTTCGCTATAAAGATATAAGCCGTTTGCGCTGGTGATATTTTTATTAAATTTAATAAGTTCAAGGAGTTTGGTTCTTTCTATACTTAAATGCCTGGACATGACGGTGGTCTCTCTCAAATTATATAGGTTCTATTGGCTTGTCAGTCATAGACGGACAAGACGCTTAATTAGTATTTCTGTGTGTCGGTGAATTGTTTTTAGAATAATCCCTCTAATAATTTTTGTGATGTTGGGGTAATGGTTAACCTTCATCTTTATTCAAGATGAAAAAGCGTAAAATAATGTAAAGGTGGAATTGTATTCATTCCCGAATATTATATTATTGATTATACATTTATTTGGTTTATATTACCTTTTGCTTATTAATCAGCTATATAATATTGCTCATAAAACTCTATAATATTCTATCTGTTACTTAATTATAAATTGCCGGGTTTTAAATTTATCTTGAATGGAGTTGTTATGTAAATTTAATCATGGCTGACATGGTTATCATTATTTTAGTATTTTTGTTTTATTAATGTTGAGTGCCGGGCAGGTTAGATGGACTCTATTTTTAAGTCAATGGAGAAATATATGTAAAGAGTGTCTTTATACTTTTATGTGATTTTGTGTCAATAGTTTTGCTATATTTTCTGATAGAAATGACTGTTTATTTTTATATAAAATCATCATTGAAAACTAAATTTCTGAGTAAGTCATAAATAAAATTCACTGGCGGGGAAAACAACTTTTTATTTAAAAATCTCCTTTGTTCGGTGCTTTTCTCTTCCATGATCTCTGTACTTACTTATCTATATGATGTTTTATTATCGTGTTACAGCCGTTATATTGTTTACGAAAGATACAGATGGATTCAGTGTAATCAAGGCCAGACAGAGCCAGGGAGTATCAGATGAAATTAACTTGTCACTGTGGAAACGTAACGCTTGAGTTGAGTGAAATGCCAACGGAGGTTGGCGATTGTAACTGTTCTATTTGTCGCCGTTACGCTGCATATTGGGCATATTTCTCTCCGGATCAGGTGCAAATCACTACGAAAAAGCCAACGGTTTTCTACTGCTGGGGCGACAAAGAAGTCGAGTTCCATCGCTGCGACGAATGTGGTTGTCTGACTCACTACATAACCACTGAAAAATGTGCGGAAAATATTTTAGCCGTCAATATGAGAATGGCTGAAAGTGAAGTGCTGTCAGGGATTCCGGTCAGGAAGATCGATGGCGCATCGTTTTAGCGGTTGGGTTTTTCGTTTGTGGTGGAATGGTTTTCTTTCATCCAAACGGAAGGTACCTCTCGCATCAATGAATCAATAACATAGGCCATAACCGAACGGGAGCGTAATGCCGGTGCAGCTCTTAGCCACATGATGCTAAGTTTTGGAAGCCAGAGTGTCGCGGCTGAAGTTGAAATTGAAAACCAGATGGTGTTTTATCATAAGTAGCGGAACACCAGAGCTGAATGCCCCGACATTGTTATAAGTTTTGATTCCTGAAATGTCCGCATCAACGTTCGGCAACGGTGCTTCGCGTCTGTGAAAAATGAAATGGAATTAGGATGACATCATATGGATATGAAAACGTATAAGGGAAGTTGTCACTGTCAGGCAGTACAATTTGAAATCACTACAGATTTTCCTGAGCTGACGACTTGTGACTGTTCTATTTGCCAAAGAAAGAATGCGCTCATGGTAAAGGTACATGAGAATGAAATGAGGATATTGTGTGGTGAAGAATCTTTAGCTACCTATCAGTTTCATACTCACACAGCAAAACACTATTTTTGTAAGGTCTGTGGAATATACCCATTTCATAGAAAAAGGGTGACGCCGGATTATTTCGGTATCAATGTTTATTGCTTAGACGGTTTTGATGCGACAGGTATTCCGGTCAGAGCTACGGATGGCATTGGCATGGCGTGATCGCCTCTACAATGCATCTGATAAAGCGAAAGCGTCAATTGTTAGTGTTGAGATAGCTATCCCAACACTAACTGACTCGCAGATTTGCGTTTATCTAAGGTGGTTTTGTGGCAGTTGAGATTGCCCTAAGACCGCGACGATCAGGATGAAACCATCCTCTTGGGTATAATATGTGGTGTGTTTGCCCACATGGAAATAGAAACCACTGCGATATATCTCATCACATTTTTTTCCTAATCCCGGATTGTTGGCTAAAGTCTGAAATCCTGAAAGTAAAATAGTTTTATAGTGACGCCATTGTACTTCTGAAAAGTTTTCAACCGTGTAATTTTTGATTTTAAGCAAGTGCTCTTGTGCGAGATAGCTTAATTTATATGGTTTATTTTGCATATGATAGGTAAAGCTAATTCAAAGCGAGTTCAGGAAATTTTCACCATCAATAACGGTTCCATTGGTCAAATCTTTTTGGGCGGATTCAAAGCAATGCTTGAGGTAGTCAGCTTTCATCGCTTCAAGTGCTTCAAAGTCGTGAATTGACATCACAACAACGACATCTTTATTGTTTTTACTGATTTTTACCGGTTCACGCTGAGCGTTCATCAGAAGTTCTCCAAAATTTCGTTTTGCATCATTTGCTGTGAGTGTGCGCATTATCAGGCTCCATATATTGGGATACATCAGATTGTAGCGCAGCATGCAAACAGGTCAATTTAATTAAATCGTGCGATTTGTGCTAAAAAGGTAAGATCACGGAGAATCAGGACAGCTCCTCTATCTCTTCTGAAAGATAGATTACATGCTTTTCCCATCTAACTAAAACCTAACTATATGAACTTCATCGCATTTTCTTTGGTAACGGTGATAAAATCACAAGTGATGGTGTTTTTGGTGAGCGGGCTCGATTATGCTATAACGGTAAGAACGGGTAACTATCTGAATAACATTACCTAACTGAACGTCACATTAACTCATGTAAATAAAAAGCGTCTTTATGAAAACTTCACTCGATCATCTTCCCGAACGTAAACAGCACGATCTTGCGCTGATTTCGACGATTCTGCGCGATACGCTGGAGGAGTTTATCTCCGGGAAGAAGGGGAGTAAGTCAGAATTCCAGATCCTGAAAATCATTCTGTTTGGCAGCCATGCCAAAGGCGGTTGGGTGAGTGATATTCCCAATGGTTACGTCAGTGACTATGACATTCTGGTGATTGTGAATCAGTCGGCGCTGGTGGAAGAAGATTTAGTCTGGCGACGCGCAGAAGAGCAGATCGATCGCAAAGTGAAAAGTGCACCGTTAGGCTTGATTGTCCACACTTGGCAGGAAGTGAACGAACAGCTCCGGCAAGGTCACTATTTTTTCAAGGATATCCGGCAGGAAGGAATCGAAATCTTTGCCGCCACACCGAAAGAGCTGGCGGAGCCGGGGCATCTGAGTGATGAAGAGATGCATCAAATTGCGTTGAGGCATTTTGAACAATGGTTTCAAAGTGCAGGGGAGTTTTTAGAATTCTCAGATATTGCCATAGAAAAAGCTTATGTGAATAAAGCCGCTTTTGAACTACATCAAGCCGCAGAGCGCTTCTTTGCCTGCACTTTACTGGTTCTGACCAACTACCTGCCCAAAACCCACAATATCGAAAAGCTGAAAAAATACTGCGCCGAGCAGGATCTTGCTTTTGCCGATATCTTCCCGATGGACGACAAATTCCGCCGCCGCAGTTTCCGCCGTCTGCAACGCGCTTATATCGATGCCCGTTATTCGATGCATTATGAAATCACCGAAGCAGAACTGGTGTATTTGCAGGGGGAAGTGGAGAAGCTGAAAGGATTGGTGGAACGGGTTTGTTTGGAGAAATTGGGGGATTAATTGGTTCTTACCGTTTCTGTCGCTTTCTGCTGCTCTTTTGGCTCTGAGGTATGATGCACGATTAGCTTTGTGGTTTCAGTTACATCGGTGTCATGTGCGCCAGTTCATCTTTGATAGATCAAAGACGAACCAGAAAATCTTTTTTGGTTCCGGGCATGTGGTTCAGGTCGGTTCTATTCGCTCCTGCTCATAAGAACCTAAAATTTCGTCCTGAAATTTTTCCTTTGTTCAGTGGATTTCTTTCCGTTTTGTTCAAGTTTGCTTTATCAATGTGATATTGCCGATATCGAAGATGTGTCATTTTGATATTGATTTTCTGAAACTTTCCCGTAGCCTGCTTGATATGCAACAGAATGTAAATCTGTCGATTAGGATGAATTTGCTCTGAATCGGTATCTGATGATGAAGGAGGTTAATAATGGCATTGTATCCAGCAAGTCCCGAAGGGGTTTCAGTTGATGCAAACATGAAAATGATCCGGAATAAGTTTGGGCGTATCGTTGGCCCTATCGATTATTATTGGTTTTTTGAGCAAGTAAGAAATAAAGGTCCCTGGGATTACAAACAAGCCGGGCCATTTGAAAACTTTGGGAATTTTCATTATGGTGCGGTAGGTTATGCGGGAGGAATTCCCGAAGACATATTACTGAGAGCCGCAGGTTGTGCGCAAATGAGAGCTGGTACGTCTGTAGATAGTTGGGATAGTTGCTGGGGCGATAAACCGTATGGAGACGACCCAACCGACCAATACTACATATCATTAGGAATTGAATATGCAAAAAATAAAGGCTATTAGCTTAATTTTCTTTGGCGCTTTACTGGCTTATATTGCATCAAATCTGTTCCAGCCTACAGATAATCTGGATCAACAGATTCTCGATGTGGCTCTCTCTGATACTGTGTCGGTTGTTGGTTTTCGAAATAACAATGGCAATGCGACAGTTTCCTATAGCTACAATTTTTATGTTCGCTCGGAAGGTGAAGAACTACCATCACCATTTTTAATCTCCGGTACGCCCGATGTGAATGTTACCGCGAAAGGTGCGGATTCATTTGCATTAGATATTACCGGGAAAATCTATCAATTTACCAATATTGTATGGATCAACAAAAATGGCAGTCTGCTACCTATCCATGTTGAATTGGTTGCGAAGAATGGTTGAGTAAACGTATCGTAGGCTTCAGCTCCGAGGTATGACGCACGATTAGCTTTGTGGTTTCAGTTACATCGGTGTGATGTGCGCCAGTTCATCTTTGATAGATCAAAGACGAACCAGAAAATCTTTTTTGGTTGACTTGGTCACCAGTGGTTCAGGACCAGATTTTACGGGCATCCTGCCCGGAAAATCTTAAAATTTCGTCCCTGAAATTTTTCCTTTGTTCAGTGGATTTCTTTTCCGTTTTGTTCAAGTTTGCTCATCTATGTGACGTAGTCACTCCCAAAGAAATGTCATGTTTATGTTAATTTTTGCTGGAAATTTCCAGAAATATATTCAATTCTATGTATGGCAATCAGACACCCAATCGTAAACAAGATGAATCTGGCCCGAGCAAGTTCTCGGATGGCGGTAGCGTTGGTGGATGAGATATTGTTCGGTTTCAGGGTGATTAGGTTGGTAGATTAGATAGCATGATGCCGTAATTTCTTCTAAGTTCTCATAACTTAATTGAATTTTTATCTTTAATTTCAACGTTATATGTGACATTGAATTATAGTGCTACGGTTAGATATACAGAATTATGAGAGAAAATTATACGGCAGGGTGTCTAATGTTAGATAGAAACTGTCTGTAATTATCACATTGGTTATACAAAATTATTAGTGAAAACAACGTGATATAAAAAGTAATTCTATATTTTCTGCCTAATTTATACAGATAGAGTCTAGTTAAAAGGTACTGTTAGGTTTTCGGATCATACACGTTCAATGTAAATTAGGAGGAAGTTATGGCAGGCAGGGCTTTTGGTTTTGATTACAAGGAAGAATGGCTTGAAAATGAAAGACTAAGACAAGAAAATTCAAAAGAAAACTGGATTTATATTGGTACTGATGTACAGCGACCAGATATGGCAAAAATAGGACTAACTACTGGCTCCTTGGGTACTAGGGCGAGTGGAAGCCAAAACCCTTTTTATACTCTGCTATGCGCATTTAAAATAAAAGCTGGAGTTAAAAAGGAACAAGTCAAACATATTGAAGATTCAGTCAAAGTATTTTTGAATCAGTCTTATCAGTGTATAAATCATGAGGGGTCAGGTCGTGAATCTGAGTGGTTTTATGTATCGCCATACGAAATGAGAGGGATTGTACATGACTACTTATATGAAAACTTCAGTTGGGAAATGTACTGCTATCATTGCCATATAAGAGATATTGGAGTGATTTATTCTTGGGAAAATGCAGCTTTGCTGCAGAATACACGTCGTGCTCCGTATCAAGCAAATGACTTAAGCTCACCACCGGTAGACCCCGATTGTTACATGCCCGGTGGTTGTGGTCGTGACTGTGATTGTTGGGATTAATTATATCCGAGTAGTCTCTAGCAACAAAATCTAACAAACTGTTCAAGAGGGATTCGCAACGCGTGGCATTTTTACTATGCGTTGGTTTTAGTGTTTAAGGTGGTATGCGGAGGCTTCGGTATTGCGTTGCTCACCCTTTAACAGGGTGTTAGAAATAAAAGGAGATCAACTCTTTGGCAGCAAGAGATAAGGCAATTCAAGGCAGAGAGGATATATCAAGATTTGTTGTACATCTTACGAGGGATGATTATAAAGATTTTGATTTTGGCTCAACTGCTGATGAGAATTTTAGGAACATTATTGAAGAACGTTTTATTGGTGCATATAGCGCGCATTGTATAAATGCACAACAAATTCCAGAAGACGCAGAAAAATCATTTTATGTAGCGTGTTTTTCAGAAGTTCCGCTAACTCAGCTTCATTTACTTACTAGAAAAATGGAGGGGAGGAGAACAGAGTTAAAACCTTATGGTATTGTATTCTCCAGAGAATTTATCCTTTCTAAAGGAGCTCAGCCAGCAATTTATATTAATTCATATGGTGATAACACTGATATAAGAGATGCTGTAGATTCACTTTTTGATATGGCGAGGAGAACCGGATTTAAAAGGGGGGAAATACGAAAAATATTACCTTACTTGAATGCTATGCATGAACGATATGACTTTACATGGGAAAGAGAGTGGCGAATCGTTGGTGGTATCGCGTTTAGACCAAAAGATGTTGTAGCGGTAATTTTACCACTTGAAGAAGAATTAGATTTGAGAGAAGAATTTATAGAAAAAGGAATTCCAGTTCTTTCTCCTGGTTTAACTTACGAAGAAATAGTAAACCAATTTTCTCTACAACAAAAAGCAACAAGGACTGCTTGGATTAGAAATAAAAAGCGCCGTAGCAGAAAATAATTTCTAACAAGTCGAATCATTTGACAAAATAATTGTCACGCAAAGGAGAAAATAATGCCATTACCAATTATTTTATGGGGCTTAGGTGCTGCTGTCGCAGCTTATGCTGGTAAAAAGGGCTATGACTATTATTCAGAAGAAAAAGAAAAGGAAAAACGCGATAGGCGTGCAAGAGAACGACAACAATATGAAGAAAAAGTTTCTAAAGCCAAATTGGCTTCCGAGGCATTCGAATCTCAATGGGGAGAGCGTTTTGAATCTCTTCTATTAGTTGATTCCAATATATGGATGAATCGTGATTATGAGGATTTTTTTAAGAATCTTGAATGGGTTATGAGTCGATTCGAAAGCAGCATTAAAATGTCTTCAGTTCAGTTTGATGAAATGATTAATTTGAAAAATCTGCCTTATGACAACCCTAAAAGTAAGCTTGCAAGATGCGCATTAGCAAGAATTGAATATTTTCAGAATATTGATTTAATCGAAATAATTCCAATGGGTCTAAACGCTAAGAAAAATGCATATGCTGATCCAGATATTATTGAAATTTTGGTTGATTCTTTAAAATTACATTCTGCTATGACTTTGGTTTCTGATGATCGCGAACTCAGAATTAGAGCAAATCAAATCTTAAAAGACAAACAAGCTCCTGATTTCAAATCAATTATGGGTACAGAGCTCCATAAGGAAATGAAAGAATACCAAGAAAATATTCAGTTCTTGAGCTAACAAGAAAATTAAATCGGACTAAAAATGTTTGGCTTGATTTGCTGCGCTCACAAGTATAGCCAAGCATTTTTAGCCGTTTATTTAAGCGTTAGCTTTTCAGCGCTGAGCAGAGAAGGGATTTATGGCAAGAACAAATAAAATCAGAAAAGAAAAGCTATCTATCTATTTGGCGAGAGATGGCTGCAAGCCAGATTCTGATGTTATAAAGCTAGAAAATGCTAAGCAGCCTATTGAAATAGACTTGCCTGAAGCAGAATCAGCCCGTCTTTACATAAAAAAACAGCCACCCAAAAATTCTCCTCCTTGGACTAAATTGTTTACAACAGATAGTCAAGTTGATGTTTCTGAATTTGGCACTTCTTCAAATGTAGGTGCTGTATTTATAGTAAGAGTATCAGGGGCTACATTTTTACTGTCTTTTGGAACTGGTTTTCACTTGTTAAAACAAGAGTCTATCGAGCGTGATTTCGGTTTAAAGGTGACGCTCAACTCGGTAGATCCTGACAAGCTGAGAAGTTTGGATAAAGCCAGCTATGATCACAACCCATTGAATTCAAGAACTCAAAGCACTCGGGATGTAGATATATTTAATCTTCATTTAGATTCGGAGATGGAGATGCTTTACGCAGTAACAGGCACATCATTAGTAAAAGAATTTGGTAGTCATGTAACTGGTAGGGATGCCTTGACAATAGCAGTGGAGACCAACCTTTCAAATATACCTGCGATTCTTTCAAAGGCGATCACACAATATCGTTCTAATCTTCCAGACAAATTTAGCTGGGTAGAAAATATCAATAGAGTTCGGGACTATGACGAGATTGAAATACTAGATCTGGAACTAGATCAATACTTGAGCAGTAACAATGTTTCTAATTTCTGGTTAGGGGAACCGGAAATAGTAGATTGGGAAGGTCAAATTGGCTATTCATTTGATATGTACCAGAAAACCCTTCGTCATGTAGTTTTATCTTTCGATGACTATATAGCATATCTTGGTGGTGTTACTCCTACAGTTGAGTTAATGAAGAGCAACGTTGTTCACGTAAATAACAGTGAGTATCAGTCTGTAAAAAGTTGGCCGGTTTACCGCTGCTTATATGCTGAAATTAAATTTGGAAACGGTCATTACATTCTAAGAAATGGTGTATGGTACAAAGTAAACTGTGATTTTGTGTCAGCAGTTGATGACTACCTCAGCGATATTGATATTCATCCATTCTCATTTCCCATATATTCTCATGATGATGAGGGCGACTATAATGAGCTGGTTGCTAAAACAAACAGCGGTTTTTGTTTGATGGATAAAAAGAATATCCAAATTGGTGGACCTTATGACAAATTAGAGCACTGTGATTTAATAAAGGGTGGAAATGAATTTGTTCATGTAAAATTATACAGAAGCTCAAGCACACTCAGCCACCTTTTCTCTCAAGGATTTGTGGCTGCGGAAGCGTTTATAAAAGACCTTGATTACAGAGAGAAACTGAACCCGAAATTGCCTGCATCAATCAAATTGTCTGACCCCAAACCAAGGCCTGAACCAAGTAAATATAGGGTGGTTTATGCAATTGCTACGACCAAGGATATACCTAAAGAGCTCCCATTTTTTTCAAAGGTTACATTAAAGAATTCTTTAAAAACATTAAGGGCATTAAATTACAATATTTCTCTATCTAAAATAGATATTGACCCCCATTGGTTAAAGACTAAAAAGTGCAAGCCAAAGAAAAACTAACAAGAGACTATACTCCCAATAAAAACCTCACCGTTCCCGAAACCGAATCTGCTCAGCAACTCTACCTAAATTGAAAATGGAGATACGTTGGCTGAGCTCTTGTAGTCTGGTTGCTGCCCCAAAACACTTTATGACTCACTCTCTGTCTTTTGTTGTGTCCCAAGTTTCAGGGGCGAAATTTCATAAGCCAGCGTTTTTCGGTAAGCGAGTTTGTAAATAAACACGACTAATGCTGAAGCAAGGATAAACAGTGAATAAAAGTAAGGGACGGATTTGATGTGGCGTAGGGCTGTCAGCCAGACGCCTCCGGGTGGAACCCAGTAAAGCGGTAATGTTCCGATGACAGAAATCAGGAATGCCCAGAAAAGTAACCATAAGAACAGTTTCACCAGCACATCGGCATGATCAAGCAGTTTATCTTTTGTCGCGAAAACCCAGAATACGGCAATTGCCAGTGACATTCCGGCGACTGATTTGGCGTTTGATTCTACATAAGGGTAAAGCTGTAATTCAGTCGAGTAGTCCAGATTAATTGAAAAGTATCCCAACACGATATTTACGATAAATACAAACTGAGCGCCCCAGAATGGAAAATGGAGCAGTTTCATTTTCTTCAATAAAGGAAAGCCGATGAGAAAATGCCAGGTTAAAAACCATCCGGCCCAGCCAATTGTATAAGTCGTCAGTGCTGTCATTGCATTATTCATGGCATATCTTGTGTAATTCTCTTTGACGGATAAACCGAGTAAAACAGACTTCGATCATGCATACTACGTTGATTTCCCCACTCATTCGGGCAAAATCACGCAAGTAATGATGCGGAGGAATTTATGACGGCATGTCTTTTTATCGGTGGTGCGCGCAGTGGGAAATCACGTTATGCGGAGCAGCAGGCGTTGGCGCTTCTGGAGCAGCGTTTGTCTGAAGGTGCGGCGGCCCGGTTACATTATGTGGCGACGGCGATTGCGTTTGATAGGGAGATGCAGCAGCGGATTGAACTGCATCAGCAGCGGCGCGGGCCGGAGTGGTGTAATCATGAATCGCCGGTTTTGCTCGCACAGACACTGGCGCAGTTTCAGGCGCAGGATGTGGTGCTGGTTGACTGCCTGACGCTGTGGCTGAACAACGTGATCTATAACGAGGGTGAGACAGCTACGGTAGCGATGATTGAGCAGCAGGTGCAGGCGCTGGTTGATGTGCTGAAGGATTCTCCGGCGACGATTTTATGTGTTTCCAACGAAGTCGGTTTGGGTATTGTGCCGATGGGCGAAGTTTCCCGGCTGTATGTGGATCATGCCGGGTGGATGAATCAGGCGATTGCGGCGGTGGCAGAACAGGTGACTTTTATGGCCGCCGGTCTGCCGATGCAACTGAAAGGTCGCTGATTTACGCAGCGTGCGAAAAGATCTCGCCCAATGCCTGTAATAACTGCTGGTTGTCCTGATGGGATTTGATCGCCACCCGGTAATGCCGGGCTGATAAGCCGGGGTAGTTGGCGCAGTGGCGGATCAGAATTTTGTGGTGCATCAGCGCATCCTGCAAATCCAGATCGGGCTGATTAAGGCGGAAGAAAATATAGTTGGCGGTCGGCGGATAAACCGTCAGCGCGGGCAACTGCGATAAGCCCTGATACAAAGCGTGTTGTTCGGCTTTCAGCCAGCGGTAGGTTTGCTTGGCATAAGCGTGATCCTCAAACAGGATTTCTCCGCCCAGTGCAGCGAATGCATTGATGGTCCACGGCTCCCGGATATCCCGCAGCGGCGTAAGCACCTGCTGGTTGGAAGAGAGCAGATAGCCGAGACGCAGCCCCGGAATGGCGTAGAACTTGGTCATCGAGCGGAGCAGAAACAGGTTGGGAAAGTCACGCAATGCTGCGGTCAGCCCCGGATTCTCCGGGATAAAGTCGATAAATGATTCATCCACAAACAGATTAATATTCAGTTCTGCGGTACGTTGCAGCAAACGCTGAAGTAACGTTGTTTCCGGCATCAGCCCGGTCGGGTTATTCGGCGTACAGAGAAACAGACAGTCCAGCCCGTCATGCAATGCATCCAGCAGACGTTCCGTCACCTCAAATCCTTCTTCTTCCCGGAGCATAAAGGCTTCAATGTCACACGAGTAACGGGTCAGTGCCCGGCGATATTCAGCAAAGGTCGGCTCGACGATCAACGCCCGTTGCGGGCGGGTTTGCTGCACCCACTGGAAAATCAGCTCCGTCGCGCCGTTCCCGGCGACAATATAATTTTCATAACTTTCCGGAGAAGTATTCTGCTGCGGCCAGTGATGACGGGCAATCGCCTGATGTAACTGCTGATAATCGATATCCGGATAACGTTCCACACAGGACATCTGGTCAATGATGGCATCCCGGAGTGTCTGCGGCATGCCAAGCGGATTGATATTGGCGCTGAAGTCCAACAGATCTTCGGCGTTCAGTCCGTACTTTTCCGCCATTTGTCGCGTATTACCGCCATGTTGCCCGCTCTTTGCCATGTCTTAATACTTCTGTGCCATATCTCTGTGTGAATGGCTGACAATGTAGCGGATTCCTCCCTAAAGCTCCAGTGATGAGTTAATACGTCTGTGCCTGTGTTCTATGCCACCACCGGAGCCTCTAAAAACTGCCGGATATGTTGTTGATTACCATTCGGATCTGAACCCTGAGCAATGTCGTAACACTGCTGGGCGGTCTGATGAACCAGCCCGGTGAGGGCTTTATCCAGTTTACCGTCATTGGCCATTTCATCAATGATAGTCAGTACATCTGTCAGTGACATGCCTTCCCGGTAAGGGCGGTTCTGCACTAAGGCCTGAAAGACATCAGCGACTGCAATAATTCTGGCTTCGATACTTAGCTCCTGTTTTTGTGGGTGGAAAGGGTAACCGACACCATTCAACCCTTCGTGATGGAATGCAGCCCAGCGGGCAATCTCTTCCATTCCCTGAATATGACGCAATATCTCATAAGTCTCATAACTGTGCTGATTGATGATGGAGCGTTCGATATGGTCGAGCGGGCCGGGTTTTTCCAGAATTTCATCGGGAGTGAGCAGTTTGCCCAGATCGTGCAGCAATCCGGCGATTTCGATACGGATACATTGCTCGGCAGACAGGCCATAAGCCTCGCCAAGAAAGCGGGCAACATCGGCAACTCTGACCGAGTGTTGTGCGGTAAACTGGCTCTTCTGGTCAACGATATAGGCCAGAATCAGTGAAAGGTGTTTGATCTCATTGAGAGACAACATATGGTTACTGGCTAAGCGTCCCATATCCCAGGTATAGCGGGTGACATGACGATTTTGCAGCGCAATCCAGAATGCTTCCGAATCGCTGGCCTTGTGAAATGCATCGACCAGCACCGGATCAAAATAGCTGCCGGAATATCGATTGATTTCTTCGTGAATATCCTGGCAGGCGAGAAGAATATCGCTTTCATAGTGAGCGGCGCCCAGCACATCAATCCGATCGGCAAGATAAATCAGATTTGCCATCTGGGCATCGTAGAAAGAGAGGTTCAGGGCAGCCAGTTCCTGCCAGGGTGTGTGGTGGTAGCGTATCGGCAGGGCAAACTTTTGCAGGGGAGGAAAGTCTTTCAGCAGGCGATAACCGATCTCACAATGGATGTGTGCATCTTTCCAGTTAAAATGGTTGACCAGATTCTGGTGCATCTGGGTGGTCGATACCCCGCAATCGTGGAGCATTCCCAGTTCAAATACATATTGTAAGTCACTGTCACTCAGGCCGATCTTTTGCCCGAGCTGGCTGGCAATATAGCCGACCCGTTTACCGTGATTGGTGTCATCGACCCCGACCAGCGAGACAGCGGTTTCAATGGCGAGAATCATCTGTCTGAGATCGACGTTCAGGGTAGTATTTGGTTCCATCAGATTCCCCTTCAGACTTGTCATTACTATATATTCAGCATAGTTCACTCTGAGGAGAATCCTGATGGTTTTGATATGTACTCCGGCACGTTATTGGGACAATCTCCCGCTATTGATGCAAAGAATATTATCCGTTTCCCTGTGTTCAGTTTTCCCAGCGATAAATCGTCCAGTGATTTTTCCCTTCAGCCTGTTGGTGGAGTTGTGCTGCCGGGTTGATGAGATAGACATAATCGGCCTGCTGACACAATGGCAAGTCATTGATTGAGTCGGTGTAGAAGTGAACGGCTGAAAAAGGCTGTGGCTGAGCTGCGACCCAGTTGTTCAATCGCTGGATTTTGCCTTCCCGGTAGCTGGGAATACCGTGGATCTGCGATGTGTAGCAGTTATTCTGCTCCACGAGATCGATGCCCAGCGCCTCAGAAATACCGATTTTTTCCGCGACCCGGTGGACAATAAAACTGACGGTGGCGGAGATAATCAGCATTGGTGTGTCCTGTTCGGCTAACCGGTCGATAATGCTTTGTGCTTCACGGAAAACCCGCGGCAGCACCCGCGTGGTGACACATTCTTCAACCAGCGTATCCACAGTATTTTTCGGCAGTTGAGCCAGCGGTTCGAGCGTAAAATTGAGATACGTTTCCATGTCCATCTTTCCCGCCGCGTACAGATCCATCATGTAACGGTCCTGCGTTAGAAAATCCGGGTCGGTGACAATCCCTTTATCGACTAAAAATTCGTTCCATATCACAGAGCAATCCCCGTCGATCAGGGTGTCATCCATATCGAAAACGTACAAAGGGTTGGACATATTAATTTCTCACAGGTTGTATTTCGTTCAGGTTAAATAAAAGTTCCAGCTGATGTCCAGCCGGAAGCAGTCTTTCTGAGGAGCGGTTGAGCAAATCAACGGTCAGGTGTTGTGAACCGATAGCCGTGGTATAGCGGATCACATTGCCCAGTAACTGATGACTGATCACGGTGGCCGCTTTCGGGGCAGAAATATGCGCGCCATACTGCCGCCCGGTTTCTCTGACGTAAATCGATTCGGGACGAATGGCAACCTGACCGGAACAGTCGATGCCGAACCAGTCTTTGGCCGTCGGTGCATCAATGAGATTGTAGTGGCCCATAAATCCGGCGACAAAGGTGTTGACCGGTTGAGTATAAATACTTTCTGGGCTGCCTTGCTGGACAATCTCTCCCTGATTCATCAGAAAAATCCGGTCGGAAAGCTGCATCGCCTCTTCCTGATCGTGGGTGACAAAAATAGTCGTCAGCCCGAGTTCTTTCTGAATGTCCCGGATTTGCTGGCGCAGATTCTTCCTGATTTTGGCATCCAGTGCCGAAAGCGGTTCATCCAGCAACAGAATCCGCGGCCGCATGACCAGTGCTCTGGCTAACGCGACCCGCTGGCACTGACCGCCGGAAAGCTCATGCGGGTAATGTCGCTCTTTTCCTTCTAACTCAACCAACTTAATAAAGCGCTGAATTTCTTTCCGGGCAGTTTGTTTGTCCATGCCTTTCATTTTCAGACCGAAGCCAATATTGTCGGCCACAGTCATATTGGGGAACAGTGCATAAGACTGAAACACCATGCCGATTTCCCGTTTCTGCGGGACTTCACGGGAAATGTCGTTGCCGTTGACCCAGATTTCTCCGCCGTCGATTTGATCCAGTCCGGCAATGCTGCGCAGCAGGGTTGATTTCCCGCATCCGCTGGGGCCGAGCAGGGTGATGAATTCACCTTTTTCGATAGTAAAGTGAATATCGGCAAAAACAGTTTGTTCACCGAATGCTTTGGTGAGTTGGTTAACGTGGACATAGCTCATTGTTGGGCTCTCATGGTTGTACTCTCATCGCTGTACTCTCATTGCCGGGCATCCCGGTTAAAGCGGCTGGCAAGCCAGGTACAGAGAAAAATAAACAGGAAATAGGTCATTACCAGCGCGGAAGTAAAGTGGCCGCTGGTCTGGCGCATGTTATACAGATAAACCTGCAGGGTTTCGTAACGGGTGCCGACCAGAATATTGGCAAACACAAACTCACCGAGCAGAAAAGAGAATGACAGAAATAGTGAAGCCATCAGTCCTTTTTTCAGGTTCGGCAGAATAATCAGCAGAAACGCTTTGGTGGTGCTGGCGCCGAGCAGATGGGCGGCATCAATTAAATCGCGCAGATGAATTGCCAGCAGGTTATTGGCAATGGCCCGGTACATAAATGGCAGCGCGATGGTGAAGTAAGTTCCGATCAGAATCCATGGCGTGCCGATCAGAGAGAGATCACTGTCGGCGTAGAGTTGTAGCAATCCCACGGAAGAGACAACCGGTGGCACGGCAAAAGGCAGCAGGATCAGGATATTCATCACTTTATCCAGTTTCGGATAGTAATAGAAAATGACGAAAATCATCGGTACAACCAGCACAGTTGCCAGCAACAGCGCTGCGATACAGACGAACAGTGAACGTCCGAATGCGGCCAGAAAACGGGGATCGGCAAGTAACTGTAAGTACCAGTCGAAGGTGAATCCTTCGGGAAGGATGGTCGCGCCCCATTGTTGCGCCAGTGCATAAGCAAATGTCGCCGCAATGGGAATCAGTAAGATGGTGAGAATCCCGTAGACGACACTTTTGTGGTAAATCAGATTAGTGTTTTGCATCAGAACCTCTGGTCTTTCTGCTCTGGGTCTTTTCACTCTGGGTATGGCCGCTCTTGGTGATCAGCCATTGGTTGACCACCGTCACCAGCGCCAGAATGGCGATCAGTAATACGGAGATTGCCGCAGCAAGGTTGGGTTCGAGGAACAGGTCGCCGGAGACCAGACTGGCAATCCGGATGGTGATCAGATTGTAGTTCCCTAAGGTGAGTGCATACGCACTGGCGTAAGCACCGATAGCGTTGGCAAACAGGATAATGAAAGTCCCGAACAGCGCCGGGGCAAGTACCGGCAGGGCGATTCTGAGCCAGTACTGACGTGTATTCGCGCCAAGCAGAGCCGCGGCTTCCTGCCAGTCTTTTTTCAGCGCATCGAATGCCGGATACAGCAGCAGTGCGCCGAGCGGGATCTGAAAATAAGTGTAAATTGCCAGCAGTCCCCAACGGCCATACAGATTGAATTCATCCAGAATACCGAACTTGCGCAGTAACAGCGTGAGTGCGCCGTTGGTGCCGAGAATAATGATAAAGGCGAATGCCAGCGGTACACCGACGAAGTTGCTGCTCATATTGGTGAAAGCAATCACCATATCGCGGATGCGACTGTTGAGATGGCGCAGAGATGACACCAGCAATGCAGCGATAAACAGACCGGCCAGACTGGACCAGAAAGCAATCCACAGACTGTTACCGAAGCCCTGAAGAATAAAAGGGGAGTCGAAAATCTCCCGGTAATTTTCCAGTGAAGCCTGTGTGCCGTCGCTGAAACTGTTGGTCACGACCCACAGCATCGGGGAAAGCTGGAAAATATAGAAAAACACCGCAAACGGGATGATCAGCAGTAATGGCTGCCATTTTTTCAGCCGGGCAAACCGGGTGACCGAATGGCTGTGCCGTACAGGGCTGATTCGCATATCATGAGTTTTCAATGGCGCTGTCACGCTCTCTTTATGATTCATCGGAGTATGCCCTCTGCACTAGGTTTGTCGTGAAGCAGTCCGAGTAACTCACACAGCACACCACAGATGTCGGTCTGGGCGATCAATGCTGACTGCTGGTGACTGAAGCGGTCGCCGATGACAAACAGAGGCACTTCACGCTCTTCTGCCAGGGTGCCGCCGTGGGAACCGTCATTGTTCATACCGTGGTCACTGGTGATCAGGATCTGATAACCGGCAGCAATCCACTGCGGCAGGAAGTCCGATAAAATCATATCGGCTTTGCGGGCGGTATTGCGGTATTGTGGTGAATCGAGACCGTACTGATGACCGCTGTCGTCAATGTTCATCGGATGGATCAGCAGAAAATCCGGGTCGTAACGGCGGCGCAGATGTTCGCCATCCAGAAACAGTGCTTCGTCGGGGTAATGATCCCAGTGATAAAACAGGCCATGTTGAATATTGAGTGCCGGGTCGTCGGTAAAACGGTCTTCGACCGGATGATAAGGCGAACGGTTGTACAGTTCACTGACCCAGTGATAGGCCGCAGCTGCGGTTTTTCTGCCTTGTTGCCTTGCCAGGCTGAACACCGACTCGTGCTCAGAGCAACGGTTGATGTAATTATGCACAATTCCGCTTTCCACCGGACGAACGCCGGTCAGCAGGCATTCATACAACGGACGGGAGAGTGACGGCAGTTCGCAGGTAATCGGATATAAGGTTGCTTGCTGAGATTCGATCAGGCCATTCAGGTAGCCCAGACATTGCCGGGCTACTGAATGATTGAGGCCATCGAGAACAACAAGAATAACTTTATTGCTCATCAGACTGCCTTACTGCTGGTGGATGAGGACATTTTCCTGCCACTGACGCGGCAGACGGCGGGCTGATTTTTCCCAGGCATTGAAGTTACTGATTGGATGAACGTTTTTATACTGAGTGTTATCCAGCAGTTTGGCTTTGGTTTCTGCCGGTAATTCAATATTGGTCCGGATTGGGCGGGCATAGCCGTTTGCCAGATTAATCTGTCCCTGATCGCTGAAGATATATTCACGGGCCAGTTTGGCAGCATTCGGGTTTTTCGCGTATTTATTGATGATGGTGGTGTAGCCGGAAATCACGGAACCATCCTGCGGAATGCTGACAGTAAAGCGGGAGCGATCAATTTTATCGCGGTAGTTCAGCGCGTTGAAATCCCACAGGATCGCGACTTCAACTTCGCCTTTTTCAAGGTTTGCCAGACTCGGGTCGGTGAAAGACAAGCGGCCTTGTTGTGCCAGTTTGCCGAAGAATTTCAGCGCAGGTTTCAGATTGGACTCATTGCCTCCATTGGCAAATGCCGCGGCCAGCACCGCATTATTGGCCTGAGATGCGACACCAACATCACCGACCGTGACTTTATATTTTCCTTGCAGCAGGTCGGCCCATGTCTTCGGTGGATTTTTTACCAGATTGTTATTGGACATAAATGCGATGGTGCCAGTGTAAGCCAGTGCCCAGTAACCATCTTTATCTTTGGCCCAGTCGGGAATTTCATTCCAGGTCGATGGTTTATAGGGCTGAGCCACACCTTTCTGCACGGCAATCCGGCCAAAGGCAAAGCCGACATCACCGATATCTGCGGTGGCGTTTTTCTTTTCAGCAGCAAATTTAGCAATCTCCTGAGCAGAACTCATATCCGTATCCTGATGCTGAAGATGATATTTGCTGTCCAGATCCCGCCAGGTATCTTTCCAGTTGGCCCAGCTGTCGGGCATGCCTACGCTGTAAACCTGTCCTT
The DNA here is from genome assembly GCF_024346955.1 of Vibrio mangrovi. Lineage (NCBI taxonomy): Bacteria > Pseudomonadati > Pseudomonadota > Gammaproteobacteria > Vibrionales > Vibrionaceae > Vibrio > Vibrio mangrovi. The sequence goes on from NZ_AP024883.1 coordinate 1,624,696, forward strand.
CTGATTTTGCTGCCGCAGTCAGTTCGTCAAGTGATTGTGTTTTTGCTGCTGCGCCAAAAGTAAATGCGAGTGAGATAAGTGATGCTGTTTTAAGCAGGGTTTGAGTGGTGCAAATGGGTTTCATAAAGCCGTCCTCTGGACTAGTTCAGTTTGTTCGACTTTCATCCTATTGGGCAAATGTGACGATTCATTGGCTGTTTTTTAAATTATTTATGACGGTTTGGTGAATCTTTTATGCACTGTATTGCCTGTATCAGCACGAGACCTTACATTGAAAGAAGTCTCTGTTGGACTAGATCAGGAAAAGAAGAAGTCAATGACTCAGTTAGCCAGAATTAAAGATGTCATACGGGAACAAATTCGCGGTGGGGCAATGGGCAGTCGTCAGAAGTTGCCTTCGGAGCGGGAGTTGTGCGAGCTGTTTTCGACCACACGAATTACGGTGAAAGATTCTCTGGCATCACTGGAAACCGAAGGTTTGATTTACCGGGAAGAACGCCGGGGCTGGTTTGTTTCGCCACCGAGAATTCACTATAACCCGCTGTCGCGCAGTCACTTTCATCAGATGATCAGTGAACAGGACCGGATTGCCGAAACCCGTTTGATTCAGGTCCAGAGCCGGATGGCTGCCAGTGAAGAAGCGAAGTTGCTGACTCTGACAGAAATGACGCCGCTGCATATCATTAAAAGACTGCGTTTCATTGATGGGCGGGCGGTGCTGTATGTTGAGAACTGCCTGATTGCCCGGTGGTTTCCCGATATTCTCGAAGAAAATCTGACCCAGTCGCTGACTGCGCTGTATCAGCAGAAGTATGGTTATGTCACCAGCCGTTCCCGTTTCCATGTGATTTCAACTTCTGCTACTGCGGAGGTGGCAAAAGCGCTGAATATTGCAGCAGGTCAGCAGGTGCTGAAGATCTGCCGGGTCAACTATAAACAGGATGGAGCAGTGATCGATTGTGAATTCGAATACTGGCGTCCGGATGCGGTGATGATTACCATCGATAGTCATACGGAGCATGGCTGACCATGATGGATGATGCGGATATATTCAGAGAATCTCAGACTGTCGGATTCAGCATGTTTTCAATAGCTTCCGTGTCGAAGACCGCATACCCCTTTCGGGTAGTTTTATTTTCGAATTGATTTATATCATCTCCCGTTTTTGCCGGGCATTGAACAATCCGTTCCAGTCATCAATAAAATTTCTGGAACTGCATATGAGCAAATCAAAGCTGGTGGTGATCGGCAATGGCATGGTCGGACACCGATATCTGGCTGACTTCGTTGAAAAAGCAGATCTTTCCCAATGGGAAATTACCGTCTTCTGTGAAGAACCTCGGGTCGCTTATGATCGGGTTCATCTCTCTTCTTATTTCTCTCATCATACGGCGGATGAGCTGTCTCTGGTCAGTGAAGGATTCTATGAAAAACACGGGATTCAGGTGTTGGTCGGAGAGCGGGCGATCAATGTGAATCGCGAGCACCGGATTGTTTATTCTGCGAGCGGACGTGAAGTCCGGTACGACACCTTAATTCTGGCAACCGGTGCTTATCCGTTTGTGCCACCGATTCAGGGCAATGAAGGTAAAGACTGTTTTGTCTACCGAACTATTGAAGATCTGAAAGCGATTGAAGCTGCGGCGAGAAAAAGTCAGCGCGGTGCGGTGATTGGTGGTGGTCTGCTCGGGCTGGAAGCTGCCGGGGCACTGAAAGCCTTGGGGCTGGAAACACATGTGATTGAATTTGCTCCGGTACTGATGGCAGAACAGCTGGACCAGCAGGGCGGGGCGCAGTTACGCCGGAAAATCGAACAGATGGGCGTTCAGGTTCACACCGGAAAGAATACGCTGGAAATTGCGCCGCAGGGTGAACAGGCAAGAAATACCATGCAGTTTGCCGACGGAAGTGCGCTGGAAGTCGATCTGGTGGTGTTCTCGGCCGGAATTCGTCCTCAGGACAAACTGGCCCGTCAGATGAAGCTGGATATTGCGCCACGCGGCGGGATTGTTATCAATGATTTCTGTCAGACTTCTGATGAGTATATCTATGCGATTGGCGAGTGTGCGTCGTGGAATAACGCTTTCTTCGGACTGGTTGCACCGGGTTATAAGATGGCGACGGTTGCTGTCGACCATCTGTTAGGCGGTTCTGCGCAGTTTGAAGGGGCCGATATGAGTGCCAAACTCAAACTGTTGGGCGTGAAAGTCGGTTCAATCGGTGATGCGAATGGCAGAACTCCGGGATGTAAGAGCTACGTTTATCAGAACGATGCGCAGGACGTGTATAAAAAGATTGTGGTCTCCGAAGATGGTAAGCAGCTCTTAGGTGCGGTGCTGGTCGGTGATACTTCCGATTATGGCGACCTGTTGCAACTGAAACTTAATGAGATAGAACTGCCGGAAAATCCCGATTCATTGATTCTTCCTTCACATGCCGGTGCAAAGAAACCGGCTTTGGGTGCGGATGCACTGCCGGAAACTGCGGTGATCTGTTCCTGTTTTGATGTCACTAAAGGCAAGATTGCTCAGGCTGTTGCCGACGGACATCATACGTTTGCTGCTGTGAAAGCCGCGACGGGTGCCGGAACAGGCTGTGGCGGGTGTATTCCGCTGGTGACATCGGTGCTGAATGCCGAGCTGGCAAAATCGGGTATCGAAGTGAAAAACGATCTGTGTGCACACTTTGCCTATTCCCGTCAGGAGCTGTTTCATCTCATTCGTATCGAAGGGATTAAAACTTTTGATGAACTGCTGGAAAAACATGGTCACGGCTACGGCTGTGAAGTTTGTAAACCGGCGGTTGGTTCGATTCTGGCTTCCTGCTGGGGAGAACATATTCTCAAACCTGAGCTGGTCAAACTGCATGATACCAACGATAACTTCCTCGGAAATATGCAAAAAGACGGCACTTATTCGGTGATTCCGCGTATGGCCGGTGGTGAAGTGACGCCTCAGGCGCTGGCGGCTCTGGCTGCTATTGCCGAAGAATATCATCTTTATACCAAAGTCACCGGTGCTCAGCGGATTGGCCTGCTCGGTGCGCAGAAAGATGATTTACCGGCGATCTGGCAGAAACTGATCAGCGCCGGATTCGAAACCGGTCAGGCCTATGCCAAAGCCCTGCGCATGGCAAAAACCTGTGTCGGTTCGACCTGGTGTCGTTACGGTGTACAGGATTCGGTTGGTCTGGGTGTGGCGATTGAGAATCGCTATAAAGGCATCCGGACGCCACATAAGATGAAATTCGGGGTTTCCGGCTGTACCCGTGAATGTGCCGAAGCGCAGGGAAAAGATCTCGGAATTATTGCCACTGATGCCGGATGGAATTTGTATGTGTGCGGGAATGGCGGGATGAAACCCCGCCATGCTGACCTGCTGGCAAGCGATCTGGATCGGGAAACTCTGATTCAGTACATCGACCGTTTCATGATGTTTTATATCCGGACGGCAGCGCCACTTCAGCGCACTTCGGTGTGGCTGGGAAATATGGAAGGGGGAATCGATTATCTGCGTGATGTGATTGTCAGTGACAAACTGGGAATTAATGACCAGCTTGAAGCCGATGTTGCCCGGCTGATTGCTGAATATCAGTGCGAGTGGCAGGCCACTCTGGAAGAACCGACTCAGCTCAGACGTTTTGCTCATTTTATCAATTCAGACCTGCGGGATGACAATGTAGTGTTTGTTCCGGAACGGGCCCAACACCGTCCGGCGACGGTTGAAGAAAAATATCCCGGTCAGAGCCGGGGCGATATTCTGCATGTCACACTGGAGGAAGAAGCATGAGTTCAGAGACGATTCATCATTTTGCCGCGACCGGTCATTTTGAAAATATCTGTCAGATCGAAGACATCACTCCCGGAACCGGTGTATGTGCGCTGGTCGGCGGAGAGCAGGTCGCGGTTTTCCGCCCGGATGCCTCGGAGCAGGTATTTGCCATCCATAACATGGATCCGTTTGCCCGCTCGAATGTGCTTTCCCGTGGATTGATCTGCGAACATCAGGGTGAATATTGGGTTGCCAGCCCACTGAAAAAGCAGCGTTTTCAGCTTAAAACCGGTTTATGTATGGAAGATGAACGCTTCAGTATCCGGACTTTTGCCGCCAGAGTCACCAACGGTTATGTGGAAGTTTCTTCAGGAGAGAAGGAATAGACCAAACGCTCCGGGCAGGAGCGTTTTCCTATTCAATCTTTCATTTTCAGAGGAAATAACCATGTTTACAACGCCAATTCAGAAATGCGGCGATAATGCGCTGCGGATCAAGCAATTGCTTAAGGAGAACCCACTCGGATTCTGGATCAGTTCCGCAATGGCCGGTGCTTATGTCGGGCTCGGGATTATTCTGATTTTCACGCTGGGAAATCTGGTTGACCCGTCGATTCGTCCATTGGTGATGGGAGCAACCTTCGGTGTTGCCCTGACACTGGTGATTGTCGCCGGATCGGAGCTGTATACCGGTCATACGATGTTTTTGGCGCTGGGTGCCAAAACCGGTCAGATTTCATGGGCTGATAATCTGAAAATTCTGCCACAAACCTGGCTGGGAAATCTGCTGGGCTCTGTTCTGGTGGCGGCACTTTATCTGTACGCCGGTGGTGGGAAATTACTGCCGGATGCATCGAGTCTGATTCATAAAGTAGCACTGGCAAAAACCATGGCTCCGGCATCGGTGCTGTTTTTTAAAGGTGTTCTGTGTAACTGGCTGGTTTGTCTGGCAATCTGGATGTGTCAGCGGGAAACCGGTACGGCACGTTTCATTGCCATCTGGTGGTGTTTACTGGCCTTTATTGCATCGGGTTATGAGCACTCGATTGCCAATATGACAATTTTTGCACTGTCCTGGTTTGGCAATGCAGCAGACGGTTACACCATGACCGGAATCGGGCATAACCTGTTGTGGGTTTCATTAGGAAATGCTGTCTCAGGTGCAGTGTTTATGGGACTGGGATACTGGTATGCAACACCGGCTGCACAACGTCCGGTTGTCGATAGTCAAATGAGCTATCGGCAGGCTCAGACTAAAGCCGGATAATTATTTTTCAGATTACTCATCTGTAACATTTAATTACTAAAATCAACAACCTCTGCTAGAGTATGAGCTCGGTTTTATTTATATCAATAGTGTGAGGCAATTTTTTTGGGAGCATCGCTGGTTATTTAGATTCCGGCGATGTTTTTTCTCGCCTTTGCTAAGCTAAAATGAGTTCGCATTTAAAAAAGAGTTTGTCTTATAGCACTGCCATGACAGATCGAAGGATTGATATCTGACTCATGGCATCGTGATATATGAAGTGATTGATGTACAGAGGAGCATTCGGTGGAACCAAGGATTAGTATTATCACACTCGGTGTGAAAAATTTAGAAACTTCATATAATTTTTATTCTTCACTCGGCTTTACTTCGCCGCAAAAACCGGCTGATGGAATTATCTTTTTTAAGACGGGTGGTGTCTGTCTTGCACTTTATCCGTTAGATGAGCTGGCAAGTGATGTCTCTCCGGACTTCTCGCCACAATGTTCCGGATTCTCAGGTGTAACACTGGCGCACAACACACGTTCAAAAGAGGAAGTTGATGAAGTGTTGGCACTGGCAGTCAGTGTGGGGGCAAAACTGGAAAAACCGGCGCAGGATGTTTTCTGGGGAGGTTACAGCGGATACTTTTCTGATCCTGACGGTTACCTGTGGGAAGTTGCCTACGGTGACTGCTGGGATTTTAACGAAGATGGAAGTCTGGTGATTCAGTAAAAATTTAGTGTAGTTTAGATAAACCGAAATATAAGAAATGCGGAGAGGGGGAGCTCTCCGCAAAAAGTGACCCGTTGGATTGAGGGACCGGGTCGTAAACTGAATTTACGTTTATTTATAACAAAACGATTTAACACAAAATCAATCGGTTATGAAATTATCGGTAACGAAAGTACTCTTTCAGATATTTGTTTGCTGTAGAAATTGTAGTTTCTGGATCTTTCGGTAAGTCGTGTTCAACGATGTACCATTTCACCCGGATTTTCTGGGCTTCCGGCAGAATTTCGTCCCATGCAAGCAAACCGTCACCCGCGCCGATGGCAGTAAAGTTGCCTTCATCATTCCGTTCGCCGATAGCGGTATTGTCTTTCACATGAATCGCGATGACCCGCCCGGCCAGACTACGGATTAGTTCAGCCGGATCTTGTCCGCCCCGGAATACCCATGCAACATCAGCTTCTATTTTCAGGTTTGCCGGAGAAGTTGCATCAAGCATCCATTCCAGAGCTAGTCTGCCATCATATTTTTTCATTTCGAAATTATGATTGTGGTAAGCAAGGGTCAGACCGTGACGACGTAGTTTGTCACCGATCTTGTCCAGCTCTCTTCCCATTTCGCGCCATGCTTCAGCAGACTGAGGGCGTTCCTCGGTACCCAGCCACGGCATCACAATAATTTTGTTGCTGATGGCTTTATTGAATTTGATGACATTTTTCAGGTCATTGCGTAATGCAGCCAGCTGAACATGGTCAGAGATCGCTTTAATATTATATTTCGCCAGCAGACGATTCATTTCTGCAGCCTGAACACCGTGGTCTCCAACCAGTTCAATGGCGTGATAACCAGCCCGGGAAGCCATAGCCAGTTGTTCTTCCAGTGTACCGACGTTTCTCAGGGTATACATCTGCAGTGCAATTCGCTGTGAATCCTTATGGTGCAGTTCGTTGGCACTGACAGCGAAAGCACTCATGATGCCGCAGGACAGCAAGAATAATTTTATAAATTTATTAAATATTTTCATGTTGTTAGCTCTTTTCATGAATACATAGGATTGTTGACCTATCGTGGTTGAATTTAATTGCTGCAAAACATCACGAAAGATCATCAACCCCTAATAGTATTCGGTTAATGTGAGGGTCTTTCTCTCCAGAGGCAAAGTCGTCAAAAACTTTACTGGTTTTGGTAATCATGTGTCGTGTGATAAATTCTGCTCCTTCCTGTGCGCCTTGTTCTGAATCTTTCAGACAACATTCCCATTCCAGGACTGCCCAACCGGAAAAGTCATACTGAGTCAGTTTGCTGAAAATTTGTGTAAAGTCGATTTGTCCGTCTCCGAGAGATCGAAAGCGACCGGCTCTGTTGGTCCAGTCTGCATAACCGCAGTACACCCCTTGTGATGCATTCGGACGAAACTCTGCATCTTTGACATGGAAGGCTTTAATCCGGTCGTGATATTTGTCGATAAACCCCAGATAATCCATTGCCTGAAGTAGCATGTGGCTAGGGTCGTACAGAATATTTGCCCGTGGATGGTGATCGACTGCTGCGAGGAAACGCTCGAAAGTCGTACCATCAAACAGATCTTCTCCCGGATGAAGTTCGAAACAGACATCGACACCATAATGGTCAAAGGTATCGAGGATCGGCAGCCAACGACGTGCCAGTTCAGCAAATCCATCTTCAATCAGATGATCTGAGCGTTGCGGCCACGGATAAACGTAAGGCCACATCAGCGCACCGGAAAAGGTTGCATGAGCGGTTAACCCAAGGTTTGCTGATGCTTTGGCAGCCAGTTTTAACTGTTCAGTTGCCCATACCGTACGTGCCGGACCGTTGTTACGCAGCGATTCCGGCACAAACTGATCCATGAGTGGGTCATAAGCGGGATGTACTGCGACCAACTGCCCCTGAATATGGGTAGAGAGTTCGCTCAGTTCCAGACCATAATCTTGCAGGACTGCAAGGATATTCTCACAGTAGCTTTGATCTTCTGCTGCCCGTTCTAAATCGAAAATCTCCGGATTGAGTGTCGGCATTTGTACAGCTTTATAGCCTTTTTGCGCTGCCCATTCCGCAATGCCTCTTAATGTATTAAAAGGTGCCTCATCGGAAATAAACTGAGCAAGAAAAATAGCCGGACCTTTCATGTGACTCATAACGAATACCTCAAATAATGGAGGGAGAGTGGTGTTTCTCCATCTCCCTCATCAAAAATTACAATGCTTCCGCCTGACTGGCGTTTTTAGTGTTTTTTTCCTTGAATGCCAGAATAAACAGTAGTGCGATACCGGCAGCAAAAGATGCTGGTAACCACCAGAAGCTTGCCCAGTTGTCGGTGGTCAGTGCTGCTTGTCCGTCAAGGAAGCGGTTATAGATCATTCCGGCAACCTGTGCGCCTACCAACATACCGATACCGTAAGTGACCAGAACCAGAAGTCCCTGAGCCTGCCCGCGGTTTTTATCGGTACACTGTTTGTCGATATAGATCTGACCGGTAACAAAGAAGAAGTCATAACAGATACCGTGTAGCGCGATACCAAGCATAATCATCCACATCACAGAATCCGGTGCACTGATAGCAAATAGTGCATAACGCAGTACCCAGGCGAACATGCCGACAACCAGCATCCACTTCACACCCAGATGACGGAAGAAGAGTGGCATGAGCAGCATAAAGATGATTTCGGAAAACTGACCGAGAGTCTGGATTCCGGCGATATTTTCAACATTCATGGCACTCAGGAAAAGTTGGGTAAAGTTGTAGTAGGCTGCCAGTGGAATACAGATAAGGAATGATGCCAGCATGAAGACAAAGAATGCCGGACTTGCCAGATCTTTCACGACACTCAGGCCAGAAATTTCCTTAAACGAAATCTGTTTGCCTGATGATTCGGGTTGCGTATCCGGCAGGGTAAAGCTGTACAGCCCCAGCAGAGCACTGGCAACGGCTGCCGTATATAAAGGAAGGGCTGTTTTTTCAGCAGTAATACCGAGTGCTCCGCCCAGCACAAAACTGATAAACAGACCTGCGACAATCCAGCCGATTGTGCCGAATACCCGGATCGAAGGGAATTGTTTCTCCTGATCATCGATATTACGGAAAGCTATCGAGTTGGACAGCCCCAGAGTCGGCATGTAACACAGGTTATAAATCAGCAGTATGATGATGAAAACCGTGGGATTTTCTATTGTCGACGGGGCCAGAAACAGAAAGACTGCTCCGGCAATATGTAAGAGTCCCAGTACTTTTTGCGTAGCGAAGTACTTGTCTGCAATCAAACCGATAAAAAACGGAGCAATGACGGCAGCGATTGGGTTTACGGTATATGGCCAGTGGGTCAGATCGCCCATGCCGACTTCAGACATATATACAGCGATTGAAGTGTACCAGGCACCCCAAACGAAAAACTGCATAAACATCATGGTACGAAGTCTGGACATAATAGATGTATTATTTTTCATATTGTTATCCATATTCAATGGTGAAAATGTAGGGTTGTTTCCAGGTTATTAGTGTTTAGTTAATTAACATTTCAGGTTATTCGACAGAAACCCACCGTTTCTCTTTCACTGAGCGCAATGATGCGTCAATGAGTCGGGCAGCCCGCAGACCATCCGTAAACGTTGGAACCCCCAAAGGTGATTCACCCAGAATGGTGTCGTAGACATCTTTGATGAAGGCATCAAAGCAGTGACTGTACCCCTGAGCGTGACCGGCCGGAGTCAGAGAGAGACGTTTTTGTTCATCAGAGCCCTGACTGGGATCACGGACCAGTAACGATCTCGATTTACGAGTGCTGACCCATAGTTGTTCCGGTGTTTCCTGATCGAATTCGATACTTTGTTCACTGGCGTCGATCTCAAACCACAGACGGTTTTTTCGTCCGGCTGAAACCTGACTGACGGTGAGAGTTGCCGGTGTATTTTTGTTGGTTCGCATCAGCAGTGTGGCGATGTCTTCGGTTGTGACTTTGACCTTTTCGGCATTTTCATCGGTGGTGTGGTGGCTGCTGAATGTTTCTGCTGTATCGCTGTTGCGTTCTGACTGCGCTGTATGGAAGTTGGCAACAAGTTCGACAAAACGCTCGCCCGTGATCCACTCAACCAAATCACACCAGTGGCTGCCAATATCGGCGAATGCACGTGATGCGCCACCCTGTTTCGGGTCAACCCGCCAGTTATTATCGGTTTGATCCAGTAACCAGTCCTGAAGATAACTACCATGTATCAAATGTAACGCACCGGTTTCTCCTGATTCGATCAGGGCTTTGGCCTCCCGGACCATCGGGTGATAACGGTAGACGAATGGAACTGCATGAACCACATTATGCTGTTCTGCCAGTGCTTTCAGTTCCAGCGCATCTTCAAGAGTTGTTGCCAGTGGCTTTTCGCAGATGACATGTTTACCTGCTATCAGTGCCCCCTTGGCGAGTTCGTAATGAAATCGGTTTGGTGTACAAACATGAATGACATTAACTTCTTCTGAATCAAAGGCTTCCTGTGCATTATCAAAAACACGCACTTGCCATGATTTAGCAACTGCTTCTGCCTGTTCCCGGTTCGCATCGACCAAACCGACCACATTGACACCCGCTGCTTTCAGTGAACGAAAGTGTACATGCGCGATCATACCGGTTCCGATGATGACCGCATTAATGTTCGCTCTGCTCATTTGTATTCCTTGACTTGTTGATGAAACATTTAATGTAACATTACATTTTGTTTCATGATGGTATACAATGCATTCGCTGAGAAAAAGAATTAAGTCAGTTTTCCGGCAAAATTCATGGTCTCTATCACAGATAGGCAGGTTAATGTGAAATTCATCACATTCATGCTCAAAATGGTGCTATTGAGGATAGGTAGAGAGATGTAGAGATACATGCTAAATTCACTCTAGTTTTGAATAACAACATCATGATTACAGGCAATAATATGCGTCCATCCGTCGCTGATGTGGCAAAGTATGCAGGGGTTTCAACTGCAACTGTTTCCCGGGTTCTGAATGACAGCCCGTCGATACGGCCACATACCAGAGAAAAGGTCCAGCAAGCTATTGAAGCTCTGGGCTATAAATTACCCGGAACTCCGGGATCGAAAGTTGTCGGTACCAAACCTGTGATGGTTTTGGTTCCTGATATCAATAACCCTTTTTACAGTGGAATCGTCACCGGAATTGAAGTTGCTGCCCGGGAGAAAAACTACTCTGTCATGTTGACCAATACCCAGGGAGAAAGCTGGGTTGAACTTCGTTATCTGGATATGCTTGAACAGAATCAGGTATGCGGTGTGATTAGTCTGGATCCAATGAATGAACAGATGAAACTGCCGGGAAAAATCAGCAAACTGCCCTGGATTAACTGCTCGGAATATGTCCCTGATTCAGATGTTGCCTACGTCAGCATTGACCATAAACAAGCGGCACAAGATGCAGTTCTCTATTTGGTTTCTCAGGGACATACGAAGATTGCCATGGTGAATTCTGACGAACGTTATATCTATGCCCGGCAACGGCGGGAAGGTTATGAGGCAGCAATGGAAAGCGCAGGATTAACCATTGAACCGGGTTATCTTCAGGCCATCGGCGGTATCGACTATCCGTTGGGAGAGCTTGCTGCCAGACGTTTGCTGACACTGCAAAATCCCCCGACTGCAATATTTGCAGTGTCCGATACACTGGCGATTGGGGTGATGAAAGCCGTTTTCCGCATCGGGAAGAAAATTCCTGATGATGTGGCCGTGATCGGTTTTGATGACATTCCAATTGCAGATATGTTTGAACCTTCACTGACCACTATTTCTCAGCCGACATTTGAAATGGGACAAACCGCAATGAAAATGCTGATCCAGCGCATTGAAGGGCTGGACGTGACTTCTAAACAGATTAACCATTCTTTAATTATCCGGGATTCTGCTTAGACTGGTTAACCTTTATTGGCCGGATTTTATTCAGTCTGTTCAGGAAATTATGCATTTATGTGATAAATGCGGTTTCGCTACCTGAGCAATCATAGGTTTGTTATCCGGCTTTGACGAATCTCTCAGGTTCGCCGGACAGAAGTGGATAGAATACGGCGATTAATCATGGAAGTAACCTGCAGAGAAGACAATGTCAGGGACGTAGCAGATGAGTAAAATGTAATAGATATAATGTCATTACATTTTCAGGCGGAACCTGTTTGTTCTTGGTAGGAAATTGCCAGAGTTTTTTAATTTGTATGTTTGGGATTTAAATAAAAGTTGGAGGATTTATGCCCTATCAATTTGCTTTGATTGGCGACATTGGTGGAACAAACGCCCGGCTGGCGTTGTGTGAACTTGCTACAGGGAAAGTCAGTCACGCAAGAACATATGCCTGTGCCGAGTATCCCAGTCTTGAATCGGTGATACAGCATTATATTGGAGAATCAGAAGCGGAAATTAAACAAGCCTGTATTGCGATTGCATGCCCGGTTCAGGGCGACTGGATTTCAATGACCAATCATAGCTGGCAATTTTCAGTCGGGACACTCCAGAGTAATCTCGGTCTTGAGACCTTTAAGGTCATCAACGATTTTACGGCGGTGTCGATGGCAATTCCGGTTCTGAGCGAATCCGATGTTGTTAAAATCGGTCCGGGAACCGCGGTTCAGGGGAAACCGATCGCAATCTATGGTGCCGGTACGGGGCTGGGGGTTGCACATTTGCTGCAGGCTGGTAATGAATGGCTGAGTCTTCCCGGTGAAGGTGGGCATGTTGATTTTGCACCCGGCAGTCAGGAAGAAGATCGCATTTTAGCAGAGTTACGTAAAGCGTTTGGCCGGGTCTCTGCTGAACGTTGTCTTTCCGGACAGGGGATTGTGAATCTTTACCACAGTCTTGTGCGTGCTGACGGCCGTGAGCCGGAAGCGTATGAACCGAAGGATATTGTTGAAAACGCACTGGAAGACAGTCAGGCGGACTGTAAGAAGGCTCTGGAACTGTTTTGTGTGCTGATGGGGCGTTTTGCCGGTAATCTGGCACTGAATATGGGAACCTTTGGCGGTGTTTATATTGCCGGTGGTGTTGTTCCCCGGTTTGTTGAGTTTTTCCTCAATTCCGGATTCCGGGCGGCTTTTGAAGACAAAGGACGGTTCAACACATATTTACAGGATATTCCTGTATTCCTGATCACCCACAAAGAGCCGGGATTACTCGGTGCCGGTGCTTATCTGAGACAGTCACTAGGGCTTTCTCTTTCCCACCAATAAAACGGCTTCCGGAGGCTGTCAGCTTGTCGTCATTGAGCATGATGCTTATTCACATTCTGACAGCCACCGGGCCAGTTGTTCACACAACCATATCGGATTATCTAAAGGAATATCATGCCCGTCATCCGGGTTGCTGATAAAATCGGCCTGCCAGTGCATCGCCATAGCCTGAGTTGCCTTATAGCTGACCAGACGATCTTTCAGGGAAGAAATGAACAACAGACGGCAGTCAGGTTGTTTCCCGCTAAAAGTCAGCGATGCGGTGAGCTGACGAACGAAATTCATGCGCTGCATCGGATAACGGTGATTGAGTAATGTCCAGTGTTTCACGATATCTGTGTTGAGTGGCTGGTTGGAAATCATAGAATAAATCAATGCTTCCCGTGTTGCCGGCTTTGAGAACAGCGCCCGAATGATTTTCAGGTAATTCTTTGGCAATAAGCGTTGATAGAATGGTGTGAACTCTTTGGTGCTGGTATTGATGCAAACCAGATGCCCGACTTCTTCCGGATACAGTTCCGCCCATTTCAGGGCAATCATACCTCCCATTGATATAGAAATAATGTCGATTTTTCCGGCTGGTTTCAGGCGGGCACGGATACTTTCAACCATGCCTTCAATTGTATTGGGTGAACGTTCCGCAGAGCGTTCACCACATCCGGCGATATCGGCCAGAATAATATTCTTGTGTGGGAAACGGCTTTGTAACACATCCGGAAATATCCCCCAGTGATATTTTCCCCGGAATAATCCCCGGATCAAAATCATATCGGAACACACCGATGCTTTTTTTCCGTTCATTTCTGACATGCCTGCAAATGTTTTGCGCTGCGGTTAAAGTTCGTACTGACCGGACGGGATTCAACCGCCGTTAGAGAATTAATCCTCCGGTATGAAAAGTATAGAACCACAGCAGGGCGAAGCAGAGAAAAAGCATGGTAATTGCGTAGCGCCAGTTCATTTTGAGCAGGCTGATTGCACTGATTTCATAGCGGGACTGGATGCTGAGCTGGACGCCGGAGAAAGGAGAGAGACCGATACCGAGTGACCAGCCCATTAATAATGTCATTCCCAGCAGATTCGGATCGCTGACCGATGGTGAGAGCAAACTACCAGCCAGCACCACGCTGGTTACCGGATGCATACCGGTCATTGCCAGCCCGACCAGAATTAAAACGGTGATGCTGGCTTCCATTGGGCCAAAATGAGTTGGAGCGAGCTGAATATTCAGCGAGGAAAGCGTTGCGGCGACTCCGGCTGCGAGTAACGCTGCGGCAGCAAACAGCACGACTTCCCCGGCAGAACCGGCAATACCGGATTCAATGTGTTGCCGAAAGCGGAATAATCCTCTGATGCCATGTGTTGTCATCAGCCAGATGAAGGTAAAGATAATTGCGGTGAGTGTCACCAGTGTCAGAACACTGATCTGCGGCTGCCATTCATGCATACCGATGACAATAAATGCCAGCAGACAAGGCATCCAGAGCGAGTGTATTGCAATCGGGTAGCCGTGTAGCTCCCGCACGTCGGGTTGTCTGGTGATTTCCCATGCGCTGAAGGCGATACCGGCGATACTGATAGGAATGCCGTATAACACCAGTGTGCTGAGCTGGGCTCCGGGAGAGCTGAGCAGTGCCAGTCCCATTGCTGCAAAGAAAGGCGACCAAAAGGCACAGATACAAAACGCTCTGAGGAGTAAGATTCCCTGAAGTGGCGTGACCCGGCTCTGACTTGCCAGCCGGTCACCAACAATAATCACTGAGGACATGTTCAGGACTGCCCCGAACAGGTGTGTGCCCAGTAATGTACGGAGAAGTGCGCCTTTACCTTTCGGTAAACTTTCCTGAGTACGGATATTCTCAGTTGCAAAAATCTTCAGGAAACCAACACCAATCAACATGTTAATGACTTTCTGATTGGCTTCCATCGCCTTGAAAATGTAGGTGAAATCAGCATGGTTTAACAAACCGAACAACAGACCGGCCAGCCCGACGCCCAGCAGAATGAAGATCTGTCTTTTTTGGGTCGTTTTGAGTGAAGGGAGCAGAAAACAGGAAGCGAGCCAGACGGGAATTCCGGCCCAGTACACCGGAACAAGATCACTGAAGGCAGAGATGACGGATATGCTCAGACTAAGCATCAGCATCCAGCCACAGACGTTTGCTATTTTTTCTTTCATTTCGAATCTGCCACGATAAATAAAGTAACCTACGCCAACCGTTAATATCATGACCAGAAGGTAAGGATGATACCCGGCAATTGTGTTCTTCACACCCGTGAACATGTCTTCAGAATACGCCGTCGAACCAGAAAGCATGCCGTAAGGCAGGAGAAACAGGGCAGATAATTACCGGCATATGCTTCGGGGTGTATACCGTTAATCATACGCATTAACAAAAATAACAGCAATAGATTGCTTAGATATTGTACGATTTTTTTTGCAATATTTTGTTCTTACTGACTCACTTTTGAGAATAAAAGGTTCTTTGCCCTGAGAATATGGTGTTGTGCTGTGGATTGGTCTAAGAGAGCGTTCCTTCAGTCTCAGAGCTGCGTATCACTGTAAGAGTAAGCCTTGAAGCGCATCATTGGTGCACAAAATAGAATAACGGCCGCCATAAATTTGTGGTATCAATCACTTGTACAGTGTTCAGAATCGTAGGTAAACTCGATGATGAAAACGGGCGTTGTCGCGAAAAATAGCCTATATACCCCAATAACCTCAGGATTCAGTTTCGTCGATAGCTGAGGTGAAACAGCGTATTGAGACATTGTCGTTTTGCATCGGCAATCGGGTATACAAAGTCACTCGGCAGTGACAGAGGGACAGGGATGAGTGATGTAGATTTCCACGAATATGCAACAGCTTGTGATCACTGTGACTGGGTGAATGTGATTTCACCGATGCGGGCAGGAGATCAACTGCACTGTGCCCGTTGCGGGCATACTATTATTACCTTACATCCCAATGCCGCATCACAATTGTTAAGCAACGGATGTTCGGCGGCACTGATGTTTATCATGTCGCTGTGTTTTGTGTTTCTGGGATTTTCTTCAAGCGGCACCAGCCAGCAGATCACCCTGCTGGACTGTATCTACAGCCTGATGGGTGAGCACTATATTTCCCTCGGTATTATTGTCACACTGACCTTACTGGTTTTGCCGATCGTTTATCTGACGGCGGTGATTTTGATTGCTTTGGCCATGCGGAAAGGGAGAATCCGCCGGAGCTATTACGGACTGCTACACACATTGAGTGCATTACAACCCTGGCTGATGGTTGATGTTTTTCTGTTGGGTGGTCTGGTCGCTTTAGTTAAACTGCATAGTCTGGCGGATATCCAGCTGGGATTGTCCTTTTGGGCTTTTTGCGCCTTTACTATTCTGCTGGTCAGGACGGCTTCATTTGTCGATAAACGCTGGATCTGGTACCGATTATGTGGACCGGCTCCAGAAGTGGCTGTCCGTCAGGCCTCGGCATTATCTCAGGGGCTGAAAGGGTGCCAGTATTGTGGTGCTCTGGTTCCGGAACAGAAACATAAGTGTCAGCGTTGCCATCATGTTTTGCATCACCGTAAAAAAGGAAGTCTGGGCAATACGCTTGCTTTATTAATGGCTGCCTGCGCTTTATACGTTCCTGCCAATCTGTTCCCGATCATGATTACCACATTTCTGGGCAGAAGCGAGCCATCAACCATCATGGGTGGTGTCATTTTATTATGGGGACTGAAATCATATCTGGTGGCTATGGTGATTCTGGTTGCGAGTATTCTGGTACCGGTGGCAAAAATTCTGGCACTGTTCTGGTTATGCTGGCAAACCCGTTTCCATTCTGCCGGTTTGCTTCAGCAAAAGCAGACACAACGAATCTATCAGATGACAGAATTTGTCGGGCGCTGGTCGATGGTTGATGTGTTTGTGGTTGCTATTTTGTCGGCACTGGTCCAGCTTGGTGCTGTGATGAATATTATTCCCGGCGTTGCAGCAATCTCTTTTGCTGCTGTTGTTATTCTGACGATGCTTGCTGCAATGTCGTTTGATTCCCGGTTGCTTTGGGACAAATCTGAGGAGATCACCATTTGAGTCGTTCATCATCTTCTGTGAAATCCGAACGCCGGATGCATTTTAATTCAATCTGGTTCGTTCCTTTTATCGCAGTCATTGTAGCCGTGTGGATGTTTGTTGAAAACTGGTCTCAACAGGGGCCGGAGATCACGGTTGTGGCAGAAAATGCGGATGGTCTGGAAGCGGGAAAAACCAAGGTGAAAGCCCATAATGTGGATGTCGGCGAAGTGACCGATATCCGGCTCAGCGATGATTTTAATCATGCAATTATCCGAATCCGGATGCAACAGGGCTCCGAAGGAATGCTCAATAGCGAGACTCAGTTTTGGGTAGTGAAACCCAGAGTCGGTAAAGAAGGGATCAGCGGTTTGGGAACAATCCTGTCCGGTGCTTTTATTAATGTTAATCCGGGAAAGCAGGGCGCAGGGCGTGAGCATTTTGAGATGCTGAAACAACCACCATTATCGACAGCAGATAATCAGGGAATCCGTCTGAAGCTTTACTCGACTGATAATGCCAAAATGGAGGTCGGTGCACCGGTACATTTCCGTGGTTTCGAGGTCGGCTATATTGAGAAAGTTGATTTCGATGTGGAACGAAAAGCGATCACTTACCGTATCTTTATCAACGCACCTTATGATGCTCTGGTTCACAGTAATGTTCAGTTCTGGATGACGCCGGGATTGTCGATTGAAGGAACTGCAAAAGGATTGGAAGTACGTATGGATTCTTTGCAGTCTCTTATTTCCGGCGGAATCTCATTTGGTATGACAAATAGTCAGAGTACAGGAACAGTTGTGGAGGATCTGACTGAGTTCCGGCTTTTCTCTTCTAAAGATGCTGCAGCGAATAACCGTTATGACAAATATATCGACTATGTCATGTTGATTCAGGGCAGTATTAGCGGACTGCTGCCGGGAGCGCCGCTGGAATATAACGGTGTTCGTCTCGGCACTGTCAAAGAAGTTCCGTTCCATGGTGGGGCAATCAAGAGTGCTGAAGATATTCGGATGCAGTCGATACCGATTCTGGTTCGTTTTGAACCGCAGAGAATTGAATCTCATCTCAGTCATACGGAGATTCATCTGGATGAGTGGAAGAAAATGTTAGCGCAAGGATTTGCCGGAGGAATGCGGGCGACGCTGAGTAGCAGTAATCTGCTGACCGGTGCTAAAGTCGTTTCGATCACGTTCATCAAAGATCCCGCGCCACTGAAGGAAACGATGTATCATGGCTACCCGCTCTTCCCGACAGTAAGCAGCTCTCTGGCTTCCATGCAGGAAAAAGTCACGCTGATTCTGGATCGTCTGGCGAAGTTGCCGGTCGAGCAGACGGTCGGACAACTGAATAAAACGCTGGTTTCTGCCGATGATACGCTCAAAGAATTACATGCCGCCAGCCGGAACCTGAAACAGTTGCTGGAGCAGGAAAAAACTCAGGCTGTCCCTGACAGACTGGTGACTGCATTGGAAACTCTGAACGAGACCCTGAGTGACTATCAGGCTCAGGGTGCTCTGGGGCAGAATATTCAGCAAAGCCTTGATGCTGTGCAACGCAATCTTGAAGCATTGTATCCACTGTTACAGGATCTGCGTCAGCAGCCGAACTCGATTATTTTCGGTAAGCAGCATGAACAGGATATTGAGCCACAGGCGACAAAGGGGAGAAGTGAATGATATCAGCACGTGTACTTTTGTTATGGATGATGCTGGCTCTGATCGGTGGTTGTTCGGGAAGTTCCGCATTAGAAACCACACAGTATCTGTTGCCGATGTCTGAAACTGTTCCTGCCATGCAGCACGAACCGCAGATCCGGCAACCGATTCAGATTAAAGCGATCAAAATGCCGGGATATCTGGAAAAGCCAAATATCGTAATGGTTGATCCGGATGGACAGGTCTATCTGGCATCACAGAATTTGTGGGCGGAGTCTCTGAGTTCTCAGTTGGAAAAGATGACCTTGAGACGTTTGAAAGAGCGTTTACCTGCTTTGACATGGATTCCTTCATATCAGTATATCCGGCCGAAACTATTACTCGATATCGAGGTGTATAACTTTCACGCCGATATGAAGGGTAGAATTATCGCCTCCGGACACTGGTCACTCTGGTCGGACTCGAAACAACTGTTGCATGAAGCATCATTTGAAAAATCAGTGCTGATGCAGGAAAACGGTTATCCGGCAATGACAAAACAGTTGTCCCGTATCTGGCTGGAACAGGTGATTGACCCGATTGCTGTCACCCTGACTCACCTCAAGTGATTTCTTCACTTTATCCTGTGGCGGATACCGGCACGGGCATTCCGATTGTGCTTTCCCGGTATTAATGTTCTGAAAAACCGTTGCATCTTGTATTTCAGGGTGCCGGGTTATGATTTATTAATGAAATAACCGTTATTTTTATGATTCTCACTAAAGAATGCGTGATTCAAACCGCTAAAATGATGTCCGGTGATGATTTTTATCTCATTACTATTTCACAAAAATAAGACATTCATTTTTTCTGGGATAGCATTTATGAGTAGGTAATGATTTAATGTGACCGGTAACATAGGTAATCTGATGCACGGTAACGTGACTGATTTAGAGATGTTTCACAGATACTTTCTTCTATCTTTATATTGTTCACCTATAGTTAATAAGTAGAAAACATGTGTCATGCAGTGGGGAACTTTTTCTCTGATCCCATGATGTGTTGTAAATAAAAACAAGACGATAGATTGTTTCACAAATTTAAGGAGTGCTTCCTATGCAACTTAGCTTGAAAAGGAAGATCGTTCTTTCTGTCATTGCTGCTATTACTCTAACGGCAGTAATTCTGGTTATTGTCAGTTATCAGTCTTTTAAGAAAGACAGTTGGCGGGCGATTCAAAGTGAGAGTCAACATACATTGCAGGCTTATGCTAAAGGGATTAGTGAGTGGTTCCACGATAAGCAACTCGCAATTGAAGGGCTGAAAGAGGAAATTGAGCAGAACCCTACGCTGGATGTTGTACCTCATTTAAGACAAACACTGAAGTCTGGCGGGTTCGGATTAAGTTATTACGGTAATGAAAAAGGTGAAATGTTCAGACAGGATCCTTCCCTGAATAAACCGGGATACGATCCTCGGGTCCGGGGTTGGTATAAACTGGCGAAGTCACAGGATAAAGCAGTAACGACCGATCCTTATATCAGTGTCACAATGAAAACTCTG
This sequence comes from Vibrio mangrovi, assembly GCF_024346955.1. Classification (NCBI taxonomy): domain Bacteria; kingdom Pseudomonadati; phylum Pseudomonadota; class Gammaproteobacteria; order Vibrionales; family Vibrionaceae; genus Vibrio; species Vibrio mangrovi. Next base: position 1,644,937 of record NZ_AP024883.1, read on the forward strand.
GTTGTAACACTTGCCGATCCAGTCCGGCAGAATGGCCAGCTAATCGGGGTGGCAGCTTCGAATCTGGCTCTGGACCGCTTAATCGGTGATGTACTGAAAATGTCGGTGCTGGGAGACGGATATGCCATTCTGGTCAATAAAAAGGGAACCGTGGTTGCCCACCCCAATAAAGATTTGATCCTGAAGCCAATCAGTGAAGCGATTCCACAGTTGACGGTTCAGTCTCTGTCTCAGGCGTCCGATTCCGGAGAGCCGCTGTTTATCGATATCGGTGGAAAAGACAAAGTCGTGATGGGTAAAGGTATTGAGCATACTGACTGGATGCTGATCATGATTATGGATCAGGCGACACTGGAAAAACCGATGAATGCTTTGCTGGTAAGTCAGATTACGATTGCTATCGTCATCCTGATTGTTATGGCACTGCTGACATCATGGGTATTGTCCAGACAGTTAAGTGCAATTGGTGCTATTGGCTCGGCTCTGGCAGAAATTGCTGAAGGTGATGGTGATCTGACTAAACGCCTGGAAGTCAACAGTCAGGATGAACTGGGGATGTTGGCCGACCGGTTCAACAAGTTTGTCGATCGTCTCCACGTCATGGTGAAAAAAGTCAGTGATGTATCGATTGCCCTGAATCATAAAGCCGACAGTGCTGCATCTGCAGCGGCTCAGCGTAGTAAGCAGTTGAGAACTCAGCAGGATGAGATCACCATGGTGGCAACAGCAGTTACTGAGATGGCTTCAGCAACCGCTGAAATTGCCGGAAATGCTGAAAATACAGCGAAAAGTGCCAATCAGTCGGTTGAGCTGGGTGCCGAAGGTTATGAACAAATGCAGAAGAGTATGCAGTCCATTAACCAGTTGGCGGAAGAATTGAACCGGGCTGCAGGAATTATCGGAGATCTTGAAGTTCACGCGAACGAAATCTCAACCATTCTGTCGACAATCCGTGCCATTGCGGAACAAACTAACCTGCTGGCACTGAATGCTGCGATTGAGGCTGCAAGAGCTGGAGAGCAGGGACGTGGATTTGCTGTGGTTGCCGATGAAGTCCGGGTTCTTTCTCAGAGAACTCATGCTTCCACCGAAGAGATTCAGTCTAAGATCGAAGGTTTGCAGAAAGTAACAACCAATGCAGTGAGTGTGATGCAGGAAAGTCACCATCTGGTTGAAAATAGTGTGCAGGATTTCAGTCATACTGGTGAAAAACTACATGCGATCAGTGAGTCGATCACCATGATTAGTGATATGGCGACACAGATTGCTTCCGCAGCGGAAGAACAGTCGCTGGTGACTGCGGATATCAATGGAAATACTGAATCCGTCCGGGAAGTGAGTGACCAGATGACTCATGAAGCACAGATTGCAGCCGAAGAAGCTCAGGAAGTGCACCGTTTGATGACTGAACTGGGACGGGAAATTTCACGGTTTAAACTCTGAAACACCGGAAAATACCAATGAAGGTGAATTGAACGAAAATATAAAGCCCCGGTCAGAAATGATTGGGGTTTTTTATTACAGAGTCGCTAATATAAAAATGATGACAGAGGAAGTGATCGATGAAAATTATTAACGCACGTTTAAGAGGTTCAGACGTTCTTTATTCGATTCAGATAAAGGACGGTATTTTTCAGGCGATTCAGCCGCAGGGTGGTATTTCTCACGAAACGGCTGATATTGATGCAATGGGCAAGTTTGTTGTGCTCCTTTTGTTGAACCTCACATCCATCTGGATGCGGTTTTGACTGCCGGTGAACCCCGCTGGAATATGAGTGGGACGCTTTTTGAAGGCATTGAGTGCTGGGCAGAAAGGAAGGCGACACTGAGTATTGACGATGTTAAGCAGCGGGTACTGACGACCGCAGAACTTCTGATTGCTAACGGAGTGCAATATGTTCGCACCCATGTGGATGTAACAGATCCGGAATTGATTGCTCTGAAAGCGATTAATCAACTAAAGCCTATACTTCAGCCGTATCTTGACCTACAGATTGTTGCTTTTCCTCAGGAAGGCATATTCTCTTATCCCAACGGTAAAGACTTGATGGAACAAGCGCTTGAGATCGGTATTGATGTCGTTGGGGGAATTCCGCATTTTGAATTTACCCGGGAATATGGCGTTGAATCAATGCACTGGGTGATGGATTTTGCCCGCCGGCATGGAAAGCTGGTGGATGTTCATTGTGATGAAATTGATGATGAAAACTCTCGTTTTCTGGAAGTATTGGCAACGGCTGCACTGGAACAGGGTATGGGGCCAAAAGTTACGGCCAGCCACACTACTGCCATGCACTCTTATAACAATGCTTACTGTTCTAAGTTATTCCGGTTGTTGAAAAAGTCACAGATTAACTTTGTTTCCTGTCCAACGGAAAACCTGCATTTGCAGGGGCGTTTTGATGAGTTTCCAAAGCGACGGGGAATTACCCGGGTGAAGGAGCTTCATCGGGCTGGGATCAATGTGGCTTTGGCACAGGACTCGATACAAGACCCGTGGTACACACTGGGGAACGGAAAGCTGCTCCGTGAACTGGACTTTGCAATTCATGCCTGTCATATGATGGGATATGAAGATTTAGCTACAGCGCTGAGTTTTATTACCGATCATGGTGCCAGAGTGCTGAATATTACTGAGCGGTATGGTATTGCTGAAGGAAAACCTGCCAGTCTGATTATTCTGAACGGGAAAGATGATGTATCTGTTCTGAGAGAACAGAGTGATGTTTTGTGGTCCGTCAGGGAAGGAAACGTTCTGCTTGAACGTCAGCCTGCAACGATCAGACAGAGTGTCAGGCTGAGTTCTCAACTCAGACAGGATATTTAATATTGTTGGTGATTTTTTAATCTAAACAAGTTAATCTGTTGCAAATAAAAAATAATCTCTTTCAAATAAGAAAGTTATGATGAGCGTTTTGTTATGAGTGATTATTTTACTGGTATCTGAAAACGCTCTGAAAATAATGCTAATATGATTTGAGAATTCGCGACTATGGATAGTGCAAATTCGCCTTTGGGAAGTGAACGACATTTGCTGTGGATTATTCAACTGGCACCGGTGCTGGTTGTTGGTTGCCTTGCAGTGTTGTTGAACGGTTATCTGTATGAGGCTGACAGAAAGAGATTTACCGAGAATAGTGATTCGCTACGCTATGAAATGACGGTCTCAGAGAAATCGTTGATGCAGCAGCATGTGGCTCTGATTCATAAAGAGTTTGAACGGCAGAAATCATATCTCATGCAACGCCTTCAGTCCCGGGTTCGTCAGCGGGTTTATGATGCTTATGAGATGATTAACCACCTCTATTATCAAAATAATGTCCTTTCTCCGGAAGAAATCAAACATTCAGTAACGCAGGCATTACAGTCACAGGGCTCTATTGGCCGTTCCGGTTATTTCTTCATTCAATCCCGTCGTCATTCTCAGCAACTGGGAGCTCTGGCAGAGAATATTCAGGTATTTCCGGCTTCTTTCCATCCTGACTCACCCGTCTCTGATGCATTTATGGCACAAATTGAGCGTAAGGGAGAGTCTTTCTTTCGCTGGAAAGTTCAGCCGCAGTTCCATCAGTCTTCAGTTGAGAGAATGGGATTCGGTAAGTATTTTTCCCCGTTGGGATGGGTTATTGGTGCGGTCGAAAATGTTTCGGCAATGGAATATGACGTCCAGCAGTCGTTATTGAACTGGATTGACCAATATCCTTACGAGCAGGTTCGCCATCAAAGTGGTGATACCTATGTCATCTCTGTTGTTGATCGCAATGGTCAGATTCTGGCTCATAGCGAGCCGTCTTATATCGGCAGACAGCTTGAAGGTATACAGACATCAACAGAGAAAACCGTTCCCTGGTCAACCTTCGGTTTATCTCATCTTCCCGGCAGTTTCGTGCAGGGGCAGATGAAATTCAGTGATGGTCTGACTGCTGAAAATTCGATTCTTTATATGGATGGTCTGGGTAAGTGGGGCTGGACGATTGTCGCTGGTTTCCCGATGACGCGTTTTGATGATTATTTTCAGCAGAAACTGGCTCATATGAAGCGTAAGAGTGATGAGGCATTGTGGAATATCGTTGTCTTCAGTGCCTTGTTTTCGGGGATGATTCTGTTGATTTCTTATTATGTCGGCAGGATGATCGCCGGGCGCTTTTCCCGCTATCAGGAAAAAATTCGCCAGCATATTCAGCATGTTGAAGATGCCCGGGATCAGATGCATTTTATGGCAATGCATGATGTCCTGACATCGTTACCCAATCGGATGATGTTTCTGAATGGTATCAACCAGGAAATTTCAAGACTCCGTTTTAAATCGCCGGAACAATATCTGGTTGTTGTATTTGTCGATCTTGATGATTTCAAAAAAATCAATGATAAATATGGTCATGCGATTGGTGATCAACTGTTGGTCATGGTTGCTGAGCGTTTTAAACACCTGCTGGATGAGCATGAATCCGTTGCCAGATTCGGGGGCGATGAGTTTGTATTCCGTTTTTCGGGATTTGCCCGGAAAGAAGATGCAGAACAGAAAGTTTCGCGAATACAGCATGTATTTGATGAGCCATTTGATCTGGATGGTACTCATTTACATACAACCTGTAGTATCGGAGCAAGTCTGTATCCCGATGATGGTGAATCCGCTGAAGAGCTATTACATAAAGCTGATATTGTGCTTTATCAGGCGAAGAAAAATCAGCGGGGAAGCATCGTTTTCTACAATCAGGATATTCATGCGCACCTGCAACATTTTCTCGCGATTGAAGCCCAGCTTGAACATGCGTTGAATAAGCAGGAATTGTTTATCTGTTACCAGCCGTTAGTTCACGTCAAAACATGGAATGTTCTTGGTGTTGAAGCATTGGTCCGGTGGAATAATGATGTGCTCGGCGTCGTGAAACCTGAAGAGTTTATCCATATTGCTGAAGATGTCGGCCTGATCTATCCGTTGGGAAATTACATTTTTGAGCGGGCCTGCCGGGAAGTTCTGGCAATCAGTCCAAACGGTCTCTGTGCGCTGACTCTGAATGTGAATGTCTCCGCCAAACAGCTACTGGCTCCGGGATTTGTGCGGGATATTGTTGCGATTGTCCACAAAGTTGGAATCGATATTCACCGAATTCATTTGGAAATTACGGAAAGTGCATTTATCCGGGAATTCCGGCAGGCCCGTGAAATTTTACTGTCTTTGAAGCGGGAAGGTGTTCGGATCTCACTGGATGATTTCGGTAAAGGTTATGCCTCTCTGAGTTATCTGAATCAGTTACCGATTGATGAGGTTAAAATTGATAAGAGCTTTATTGATAAAATGTTATGCAGTGAAGAGAGCCGTTCTCTGATTAAATCGATACTGGCAATTGGGCAGTCTGCTCATTTCAATGTAGTTGCCGAAGGAGTTGAAACCCATGCCCAGTTACTGGAACTGACCAATCATTCCCCGACAGGTTGTCTGGCTCAGGGTTATTACTTTGATAAACCAATGAGTGTCGAAATGATTCAGGAAAGAATGCGGTCGTCAAAACGCTGGGGTTGTGGGCTCCGGTGAACTTCATCTGGCTGCCTCCGATAGCCAGAATTCCCTCTAACTTACTGCAAATAGCATTTATATAGGCACATAAATGAATATTCGTAGGATCAGGCAAAAATACGGTAATAATGGGCTATAAGCCTGTCGATAACTCACGTTATATTTCACTATCAGACAAAGAATGATGTTGTTGTAACTTCGTTTGAAGTGAGTACCGGTTAACGGGTTCATTGAGTTATATGACAAGGGAGTCATCCAGATGAGTGAAGATATAAATCAGACAAGAAGAAAAGCGATGAAAGCAACCGGTGCAGTTGGTGTCGGTATGATGCTTTCAAACCCAGTGAATGTTCTGGCAAGTCAATCCGGTGCTGAGGGTAAAATCCAGTCGCGTGGATACGCTGCTTTTGATACCTCGGGAAAACTGGCACCATGGAAATTTGAGCGTCGCCCGGTCGGAGATAATGATGTACTGATTGATATCAAATATGCCAGTATCTGCCATTCTGATATCCATCAGGAAAAAGGTCACTGGGGACCGCAACAGTACCCACAGGTTCCGGGCCATGAAATGGTCGGGATTGTTGCTGCTGTCGGTAAAAATGTGACTAAATTTAAAGTAGGCGACCGTGCTGGTGTCGGCTGTATGGTCGGTGGCTGCCATGACTGTAATACCAATGAAGAACAATATGGTGCTGATACCATCTTTACTTATGGTTATCCGGATAAGCGTTCTCCAACTGGGATTTCTCAGGGTGGATACTCCAATAACATTGTTGTAGAAGACCACTACGCAGTACATGTTCCTGAAGGCGTGAGCTTTGAAGAAGCAGCACCGCTGATGTGTGCAGGGATTACCACTTATTCTCCGCTGATGCGTGCCGATCTTAAACCCGGGACAAAAGTAGGTGTTGCGGGTATTGGCGGCCTGGGTCATATGGCGGTGAAAATTGCACTGTCAAAAGGTGCTGAGGTTTATGCTTTCACCACATCGCCTTCTAAAGTCAAAGATATTCTGGCCTTTGGTGCCAAAGAAGTTATTGTTGTTGATGATATTTCCAAATTGGGTAAGTACCGAGGTCAGATGGACTATATGATCTCGACGATTCCATATGGATTTGATGTTGTCGCGTATGCCGCTGTTGTGAAGCCATACGGTACTTTTACTCAGGTAGGAATGCCTGAAAAATTTGAAGTGACTATGAATGCGCTGAGTCTGGCTGCATCACGGGTTAACTTCAATTCGTCTTTGATCGGTGGAATGCAAGAAACTCAGGAAATGGTGAATTACTGTGTTGAGCATAATGTATTACCTAAAATTGAGATGATTAGTGCTAAGCAGATCAACGATGCCTGGGAAAATGTGGTTAATAAGAAAGCAAGATACCGTTATGTAATTGACGCATCAACCTTCTAATCTCATTTATCAGATAGTTTGTTTCGAAAGGGCGATAGTTTATCGCCCTTTTTTATATCCTATGCGCAGTAAGTAATGGATGAACAACGAATTCTGGACAATATGATGTTCTTATAGCAAAGTAAAACACGGTTCTAACAACAAATAAGGATAAGGACTCAGAATGTTTAGTCATATTGTCGTCGGCTCAAATGATATTGAAAAATCAAAAATATTTTATGATGCACTGATGGAAGTGTTAGGGTATTCAGCGGGGATAATTGATGCGAAAGGCCGCTGTTTATACATTAACCCCGAGGGGAACTTTGTTGTGACTTCACCAGTTAATGGGGAAGAAGCAACTTCTGGCAATGGGATGACAATCGGTTTTAAAGTTACTAGTCCAGAATTGGTTGACGCATGGCATGAAGCCGGGGTTACTAGCGGTGGGATAGCATGTGAAGATCCTCCGGGAGTTCGTTCAAGCGCTGGTCGGGAAATGTATTTAGCTTATCTGCGGGATCCGACAGGAAACAAGCTCTGCGCTATGCATCTTATATCACAATGATGGCTAGCTTAAGCCTTTCTTCATATCAATAAAAATCATCCCGGCTTGTCCGGGATGATTTTTAGGTTCTATTGGCAGGATGCCGTTAAAGTACTGCTGCGATCGCTTTACACAGTGGCAGCATATTTGCTTTGGTCATGCCGGCGACACTAATACGTCCGGAGCCGACAATATAGATAGCGAATTCACTCTTCAGACGAGCAACCTGTTCAGGGCTCAGGCCAGAGAAAGAGAACATACCGTTTTGACGGGCAATGAAACTGAAGTCCTGTTGAACACCTTGCTCTTTCAGTGTTGCGACAAACAGATCGCGCATTTCCTGAATCCGTTCACGCATTTCGGCCACTTCCTGAATCCACTCAGCATTAAGTTCCGGATTGTTCAGAATGGTCGTGACAACAGCTGCACCGTGTGCCGGTGGGTTTGAATAGATCGAACGAATGATGCTTTTTACCTGAGAAAATGCAGTTGCAGCAATTTCTTCTGATTCAGCGACCAGAGTAAATGCGCCGACACGCTCGTTATACAGGCCGAAGTTTTTCGAGAATGAGCTGGCAACCAACAGTTCTTTGTTATAACGGGCAAAGATCCGCAGTCCGGCAGCATCTTCTTCGACACCTTTCGCAAAACCCTGATATGCAAAGTCGAACAGAGGAATCAGTCCTTTTTCTGCCATGAGTTTTGCCAGTGTTTCCCACTCTTCAGCCGTCGGATCGATGCCTGTTGGGTTATGGCAACAACCGTGAAGCAGAACGATATCTCCGGCAGCCGCATTTTGCAGATCAGCAACCATGGCCGAGAAATCTTTATCTTTGGTCTCTGCGTTATAGTAGCAGTATTGTGCCGTTTCCAGACCAGCAGCTTTGAATACCCCGTTGTGGTTTGCCCAGGTAGGGTTGCTGATCCAGATTTTGGTGCTGCTCAGATGGCGTTTGATAAACTCACCGGCAACCCGCAGTGCACCTGTGCCGCCTGGTGCCTGAGATGTTTTGGCTCTTTTGCTGGTAACAATTTCTGCATCGGCACCAAACAGCAGCTTTTGTACTGCCAGAGCATACTCCGCCATTCCTTCAATGGTGAGATAAGATTTTGTTTTTTCTGATTCGAGCAGAATTGCTTCTGCTTTTTTGACCGTCGCCAGAATCGGTGTTTCGCCGGATTCATTTTTATAAATACCGACACCCAGATTGATCTTCTCTGCACGTGGGTCGCTTTTGAACTCTTCAGTTAAGCCAAGAATGGGATCAGCCGGTGCTGCGACAACTTTTTCAAACATGTTTCTCGTCCGTGTAAAATTGAAAGGAAAGGGTGAATTTTTATGCCTGTTTAGAGGCATGCCAATGCAATTATTTATACATCTATGACTATCTTGTTACAACCGTCACATGATGAAAAAATTAAATAATTTCTGCTTTTGTCCAAATCATGTGGGAAACGGTTTTTTCAGACATAATTTATACTCAGTTAACCTCACGCAAAATAAAAATGCCACCGATTAGACGGTGGCATTATCAATAATAACAGATGTAAAACAACCAGATTAGAAGTTGGCTGAACGAGGTGTTCTCGGGAATGGAATTACGTCACGGATATTCCCCATACCAGTCACATAAGAGACCAGACGTTCGAATCCGAGACCGAATCCTGAATGAGGTACTGTACCGTAACGACGCAGGTCGCGATACCAGCTCATGCTTTCCGGTTCGATTCCCATATCCAGCATCCGCTGATCAAGAATGTCCAGACGCTCTTCACGCTGTGAACCACCGATAATTTCACCAATTCCCGGAGCCAGAACGTCCATAGCGGCGACAGTTTTACCATCGTCGTTCATACGCATATAGAATGCTTTGATATCTTTCGGATAGTTTTTCACAACAACCGGCGCTTTAAAGTGTTCTTCAGCCAGATAGCGTTCATGTTCCGAAGACATGTCAATTCCCCATTCGACCGGGAATTCGAAGGTTTTACCGGAATCAAGCAGGATTTGAATGGCATCAGTGTAATCAACCTGAGCAAAATCTGATTCAACAAATTTTTCCAGGCGGCTGATCACTTCTTTATCGATCCGTTGAGCGAAGAATTCCAGGTCGTCACGACGTTCTTCCAGAACTGCTTTGAAGACATACTTGAGCATGTCTTCGGCCAGTTTGGCAACATCATCCAGTTCTGCAAATGCAACTTCAGGTTCAACCATCCAGAATTCAGCCAAATGGCGGCTGGTGTTGGAGTTCTCTGCCCGGAAAGTTGGACCGAATGTATAAATTTTGCTTAGAGCACAGGCATAAGCCTCACCGTTTAGCTGGCCGGAAACCGTCAGAAATGTCTCTTTACCGAAGAAATCTTCATTAAAGTCGATATCACCTTGCTCTGTGTGAGGCAGATTAGTCAGATCCAGTGTTGAAACCCGGAACATTTCTCCGGCACCTTCACAGTCCGCAGCAGTGATCAGTGGGGTAGAAACCCAGAAAAATCCCTGTTCATGGTAAAAACGGTGAATAGCCTGAGAAAGACAGTTACGGACACGGGCAACGGCACCGATCACATTGGTACGTGGACGCAGGTGAGCGACTTCACGTAAGTATTCAATCGAGTGACGGGTTTTTGCCATTGGATAGGTATCAGCATCTTCAACCCATCCGACAACTTTGACTGCTGTTGCTGCCAGTTCAAAGTCCTGACCTTTTGCCGGTGATGCAACAACCTGACCTGTGACTTCGACAGAACAACCGGTTGTCAGTTTTAAAACTTCTTCATTGTAATTATTCAGATCATTAGGGACCACGGCCTGAATCGGGTCGAAACAAGAGCCGTCATAGATGGCAAGAAACGAAATTCCGGCTTTGGAATCACGACGTGAACGGATCCAGCCACGGACAGTGACTTCACTGTCAACTGCGAGCTTACCGCTTAATACGTCAACAACAGGCGCGTACGTCATAGTAATGTTTGTATCCTTTGGTTAATTATTACAAATAGTTAATTATTACAAATCAAGTGGTTATGCCATATGTGTCAGTGTCGTTATCTGACAGGAATCTTTCCCCGGCATCAATAGCTCCTAACAATACACTAAAATCAATGACTCTTGAATGGTTTAGCGTGAAGAAAGCCGGAGAAACACTATTCATTTACGACGCTTTTGACTACGGATTCGAAAGATATATGGTGCTGGGTGTTGCTTTCAACTGTGCCGTCATACCTGCCACGTGCTTTTCGCCACTTATTTTTTAATTCACCACTATGTCGCAAATCGACATCGGTGAGGCGTTTCGAAACATATCAACATAGAGGCCAGCCGATAACATCAGCGTGTAAGGACGATATGCCCTGAATGAAAGGTCAGCATGGAGAAAAATAAATGTTTACAAAGAATGATTCGATAGCCGGTTTCGATGATGCGGTATGGGCAGCAATGCAGCTTGAAGCAAAGCGACAGGAAGAACACATCGAGCTGATTGCATCAGAAAACTATACTAGCCCGCGTGTCATGGAAGCGCAGGGCTCTGTACTGACAAACAAATATGCCGAGGGCTACCCGGCGAAGCGTTACTACGGTGGCTGTGAGTACGTTGACCAGGTGGAAAGTCTGGCTATCGAGCGTGCTTGTCGTCTTTTCTGTGCTGATTACGCCAACGTTCAGCCTCACTCAGGTTCTCAGGCGAATGCTGCTGTTTACATGGCATTGTGTAATCCGGGCGATACGATTCTGGGAATGAGTCTGGATCATGGCGGTCACTTAACCCATGGTGCAAAAGTCAGCTTCTCCGGAAAAATCTACAATTCTGTTCAGTATGGTCTGAACCCGGAAACAGGTGAGATTGATTATGATCAGGTTGAGCGTCTGGCGAAAGAACACCGTCCGAAAATGATCGTTGCCGGTTTCTCTGCTTATTCAAGAAAAGTTGACTGGGCCCGTTTCCGTGAAATTGCCGACAGTGTCGATGCATACCTGTTTGTCGATATGGCTCACGTTGCCGGTCTGGTTGCAGCAAAACTTTATCCTAACCCAGTGCCATGGGCTGATGTTGTAACAACAACAACTCATAAAACACTACGTGGACCACGTGGCGGTCTGATTCTGGCACAAAGCAATCCTGAACTGGAGAAAAAACTAAACTCAGCAGTTTTCCCCGGAGGTCAGGGTGGTCCGTTGATGCATGTCATCGCTGCAAAAGCCGTTGCTTTCCAGGAAGCATTGCAGCCTGAGTTCCAGGAATATCAAAAGCAAGTGATTCTTAATGCTCAGGTGATGGCCGAAGTATTGAGTGGCCGCGGATTCGACATCGTATCTGATGGCACAGATAACCACCTGTTCCTGTTGAGCTTAATCAAGCAGGGATTAACCGGTAAGGCAGCGGATGCTGCACTTGGCCGAGCCAATATTACTGTGAACAAAAATGCAGTACCAAATGACCCTCAGTCACCGTTTGTGACATCCGGGTTGCGTATCGGATCTCCTGTAGTGACGACACGAGGATTTAAAGAGAAAGAATGTACGCTTCTGGCTGGCTGGATCGCCGACATTCTTGATGTCCTTGATGACGAAGCGAAGCTAGAGGAAAAAATAGAAGAAGTTAAGTCACAGGTTATCGCGCTTTGCGCTGAATTCCCTGTGTATCGCTAAGTCTTGCTAAGGATTATCTGGGAGTAGTATCTATGGAGCGTTATTCTGGATTTGGACTGTTAAAACACAGTCTGGCCTATCACGAAAACTGGCAACGTGTCTGGCGTAATCCAAAGCCCAAGAAAAAATACGATGTAATTATCATCGGGGGCGGCGGTCACGGTTTGGCGACGGCTTATTATCTGGCTAAAGAACATGGCATCACGAATGTTGCCGTGATCGAAAAAGGCTATCTGGGCGGCGGTAACACCGCCCGTAATACCACGATTGTTCGTTCGAACTATTTGTGGGATGAAGCAGCTCACCTTTATGAGCATGCAATGAAGCTCTGGGAAGGACTTTCTCAGGATCTGAACTATAACGTGATGTTCTCCCAACGCGGTGTACTGAATCTGGGTCATACCTTACAGGATATGCGTGATATCGAGCGTCGTGTCAATGCCAACCGTCTGAATGGCATCGATGGTGAAGTTTTAGATGCCAAGCAGGTACAGGAAATCGTACCGCATATGGATTGCTCTCAGGACCGCCGCTATCCGGTAATGGGTGCTTCATGGCAGCCACGAGGCGGGGTTGCCCGTCACGATGCGGTCGCATGGGGTTATGCCCGTGGTGCCGACAGCTTCGGTGTTGATCTGATCCAGCAGTGCGAAGTCACTGATATGGTGATTGAAGATGGTGCGATTGTTGGAGTGAAAACCAACCGTCACGGCATCATCAAAGCAAACCGGGTGGGTTGTGTGACTGCCGGAAACTCCGGTGTGATGGCGAAAATGGCTGGTTTTGAAATGCCGCTTGAGTCTCACCCGCTGCAAGCTCTGGTATCTGAGCCGATTAAACCGATTCTGGATACTGTTGTGATGTCTAACCACGTACACGGTTACGTCAGCCAGTCTGATAAAGGTGACCTTGTTATCGGTGCCGGTATCGATGGTTATAACGGTTACGGCCAGCGTGGTTCATATCATACGATTGAACATACGCTTCAGGCGATCGTTGAGCTCTTCCCAATCTTTAGTCGTGTACGCATGAACCGTCAGTGGGGCGGTATCGTTGATACAACACATGATGCCTGTCCGATTATTTCGGATACACCGGTTGAGAATCTGTTCTTCAACTGTGGCTGGGGTACGGGCGGCTTTAAGGCGACTCCCGGATCCGGGAATGTCTTTGCTGCAACACTGGCAAAAGGTGAAGCACATGAGTTGGCGAAACCGTTCTCGATGTTTCGTTTCCACGATGGTGCGCTGGTGGATGAACATGGCGCAGCGGGCGTAGCACACTAAGCGAAGGAGAGCATTATGTTTCACATTTATTGCCCGCACTGTCATGAAGTGCGGGAAGAAGAAGAGTTTCATGTGAAAGGTCAGGCGCACATTTCACGCCCGCTTGACCCGGAACAATGTACAGATAAAGAGTGGGGTGAATACCTTCACTTCCGGGCCAACCCTCGTGGGTTGCATCATGAGATCTGGTATCACGCGCTTGGGTGCAGAAAGTTTTTCAATGTGTCACGGGACACAGTGACTTACGAAATCAAGCAGGTTTATAAAATGGGTGAACAACCTGAAAGCATGGCGAAACAGGGCTAAGGAGCGGAACAATGAAGCAGAAAAATCGCTTGTCGTCAGGTGGACGTATTGATCATTCAAAACCGCTGAATTTTACTTATAACGGTCGTCGTTATCAGGGATTTCAGGGTGATACGGTTGCATCAGCATTATTAGCCAATGGTATCGACATCGTTGGCCGTAGTTTCAAATACAGCCGTCCCCGCGGTATCGTGGCAGCCGGTGCAGAAGAGCCGAATGCAATTTTACAGTTGGGTGCAACTGAAGCGACTCAGGTTCCGAACGTCCGGGCGACTCAACAAGAGCTGTTCGACGGTTTGGTGTGTGCATCAACCAATGGCTGGCCAAGCGTTGAGAAAGATTTCATGGGCGTTTTTGGTAAAGTCGGCGGAAAGATGATGCCTCCGGGATTTTATTACAAAACGTTTATGTCTCCGGCTTCAATGTGGCCGACTTATGAGAAATATATTCGTAAAGCTGCCGGTCTTGGCCGTTCTCCGCTAGAAAACGATCCGGACACCTATGATCACATCAACCAACACTGTGACCTGATGGTTGTCGGGGCTGGCCCTGCCGGTCTTACTGCTGCACTGAGTGCTGCGCGTGCCGGAGCAAGAGTGATCATCGCTGATGAACAGAGTGAGTTTGGCGGCAGTCTGCTGGGTACTCAGGATTTCATCGATGGCAAACCTGCACTGGAATGGGTGAAAAATGTTGTTGCTGAACTGGAAACTTATCCGGATGTAACCCTGCTCAAACGTTCGACAGTCAATGGTTACCACGACCATAACTTCCTGACAATTCATGAACGGAAAACTGATCATCTGGCCGATCGTGCCGGACCGAATCAGGTTCGCCAGCGTCTGCATCGGGTTCGTGCTCGCTGGGTTGTTCTGGCAACAGGTGCTCATGAGCGTCCGCTGGTTTACGGAAACAACGATGTTCCCGGATGTATGCTTGCTTCTGCGGTTTCAACATATATCAACCGTTATAGCGTTGTTCCAGGCGAAAAACTGGTATTGATGACCACCAATGATGGTGCTTATCAGACCGCGATCGACTGGTTTAATGCCGGCCGTGAAGTTGTTGCTATTGTAGATACCCGGGCGAAACCAAAAGGTGATCTGATCGACCAGGCTCAGGCTCGTGGTATTCAGGTAATTACCGGCAGTGCTGTGATTGATGTTGAAGGGAAGAAACGTGTTTCCGGCGCTGTCATAGCAAGTATTGACAGTGAAGGGGACAAAGTTACCGGAAACGTTCGTACGATTGCGTGTGACACAATTGCCAGCTCAGGTGGCTGGAGTCCGGTTGTTCATCTGTCCTGCCACACTGGCAGCCGTCCGACCTGGGATGATGAAGTGATTGGCTTTATTCCGGGCAGAACAGTACAACGTCAGTTGACTGCGGGTTCTATCAACGGTCTGTTCAGTCTGGAAGAAGTACTGAAACAAGGTGTTTCTATCGGCCAGAAAGTCACCGAACTACTTGGTTTTACAGCGGAGAAAGCTGCGGTACCACAAACGGCAGTAATCAAAGAAGGTCCGGCAATGGCGTTGTTCCATGTGCCGCATACCAAACCGACTTCCCGCGCTCCGAAACAGTTTGTTGACTATCAGAACGATGTGACAGCTGCCGGGATTGAGCTGGCAACACTGGAAGGTTTTGAATCAATCGAACACGTTAAACGTTATACCGCAATGGGCTTTGGTACTGACCAGGGTAAATTGGGGAATATCAACGGGATGGCGATTGCTGCGAAAAAACTGGGTCAGACGATCCCGGATACGGGAACGACAATTTTCAGACCGAACTATACGCCGATTACATTTGGTGCGATCGCCGGTCGCCACTGTAATGACCTGTTCGATCCAATGCGCTATACCGCAATGCATGAATGGCATGTTGCTCACGGTGCGAAATTTGAAGATGTCGGTCAGTGGAAGCGACCATGGTATTACCCACGTGGTAACGAAACCATGCAGGAAGCTTTGAACCGTGAATGTAAAGCTGTGCGTGACAGTGTCGGCGTTCTGGATGCATCGACTCTGGGTAAAATCGATATTCAGGGAAAAGATGCCCGGGAATTTATCGGACGTATTTACACCAACGCCTGGGCGAAACTGGGTGTCGGTAAATGTCGCTATGGCCTGATGTGTGGCGAAGACGGCATGGTTTTCGATGACGGTGTGACTTCCTGTCTTGGTGAAAACCACTTCCTGATGACGACTACAACAGGTGGCGCGGCCCGCGTTCTCGAATGGCTGGAGTTCTACCATCAGACCGAATGGCCTGAGCTTGAAGTTTACTTCACCAGTGTAACTGATCATTGGGCAACAATGACGATTGGTGGTCCGAATAGCCGTAAGCTGCTGTCTGAACTGACGGATACCGATCTCAGTAATGACAACTTCAAGTTCATGGACTGGAAAGAAGCAAAAGTTGCAGGTGTGCCTGCCCGTATCTTCCGTATCTCGTTTACCGGAGAGCTTTCGTTTGAGATTAATGTTCAGGCAAACTATGCAAAATATGTATGGGACAAACTGTTTGAGCACGGAGAGAAATACAATCTGACACCTTACGGTACAGAAACCATGCACATCCTGCGTGCTGAAAAAGGTTTCATCATTGCCGGACAGGATACAGATGGTTCTGTCACGCCATATGACCTGAATATGGGCTGGTGTGTCGGTAACAATAAACCGTTCAGCTACATCGGTAAACGTGGTATGGCACTGGAAAGTAATGCCCGCGAAGGCCGTAAACAACTGGTTGGTCTGAAAACCCTTGATCCGAAAATCGTGTTACCTGAAGGTGCACAGGCGGTCAATAATCCGAATCAGCCTATACCGATGGAAATGCTGGGCCATGTCACTTCAAGTTACTGGAGTGCGAATCTGGATCGTAGTATTGCGATGGGATTTGTGAAAAATGGCCTGCAACGGATGGGTGAAAAGGTTTACTACCCACTGGTTGACGGACGTGTGGTTGAAGCTGAAATTTGTAGCGCTGTATTTTTTGATCCAAAAGGAGAACGCCAGAATGTCTGATGTATTAAGCCCTGAAAAACAACAAGCTTCAGGTTCTGATCTTGTGGCGGTGATGGACCAATATTCCTCAACGCCAGCTGAGACACCACTGCATATGAGTAAAAAGTCGTCTGTCGCGCAGGGGTCTGCTTCTGCCGGTGTGACAATGAAAGAGATTGCCCTGCTTGGGCATCTCACTCTCAGAGGTGACAGTAACGATCAGGGGCTGGTTGACGCCGTGTCGAAAGTTCTGGGACTACCGTTACCGACGCTGCCACTGACTTCGTCTGAGAAGGATGGGAAAGCGATTTGCTGGATGAGTCCTGACGAATGGTTAATTCTGGTTCCGGGCGAGCAGGCTTATGATGTGGAAGTGGCACTCCGGGAAAATCTCACCGGTCATTTCTCAATCGTGAATCAGAGTGGCGGACAGACGATTATTGAACTGAGTGGTCCTCAGGCGGTAAATATCCTGAAGAAAAGTACCACGCTCGATATTCATCCGAAAGAGTTTCCGGTCGGAAAGATCGCCGGATCAGTTCTGGCGAAAACTTCTGCTGTATTTCGTCGGGCTGACGAGCTGCGCTGGCAGATAGTCGTGCGTCGAAGCTTTGCGGATTACATCTGGCGGTGGCTTTCTGATGCCGGCAAAGAATATGGTTTATCCATTGAAAAATAAGCAATGAAGTAACTGCCGGGTTTTTACCCGGCAATTTTTATTGGAGTAACGAATGACCCCTTCTTCTGACACCTGGATTGTGACTGCAAGCTGTCCAAGCCGTTTAGGCACTGTTGATGTCGTGACCCGTTTCATGGCGGAATCGGCCAACTATATCAATGAGATCCATTCATTTGACGATCGGGTGCTTGATCAGTTCTTTTTGCGTATCGAGTTTACTCCGGAAGATGAGAATTTCTCTCCCGAGCAGTTTAACGAAAACTTTGCCGCGCGGGCCGAACCATTTGAGATGACCTGGCAACTCTATCCGGCAGCGAAAAAAGACCGGGTGGCGATTCTGGTTTCGAAATTTGACCATTGCCTGAATGACTTACTGTTCCGTTACCGGACTGGTCAGCTCAATATTGAAGTGCCGGTGATTATTTCAAATCACCCGGATCTGGAGCCGCTGGCAAAGTGGCACGATATTCCTTATTACCATCTGCCGATTACACCGGAGACCAAACGGGAGCAGGAAGAACAGATTTTACAGCTGGTCGAACAGTATCAGGTCGATTTGGTTGTGCTTGCCCGCTATATGCAGGTGCTGTCACCGGAAATGTGCGCCGCACTGGATGGCCGGGCGATCAATATTCACCACTCACTGCTGCCCGGATTTAAAGGCGCCCGCCCTTATCATCAGGCCTGGGAGAAAGGTGTGAAAATGGTGGGTGCAACTGCCCACTATGTGAATAACGATCTGGACGAAGGCCCGATTATTACTCAGGGAATTCAGCCGGTTGATCATGCTCACTATCCTGAAGATCTGATCTCGAAAGGGCAGGATGTAGAGCGGATTACATTGTTCAATGCGGTTCGTTACCATGTCGAACGCCGGGTCTTTCTCAGCGGCAACCGGACGGTGGTTTTCAGTAACTAGTTTTTAAGTCACTGGTTTTTGAGTGGTGAACAGAATTGTGCTGTCGGAGTTTCTGAAGGTCATCGAAACAGCTCACATTAAGCAACATTTTACAATGAAATGATGATAAAGGGAGCCTTCGGGTTCCCTTTTACGTTTCTCGTCGACATCAGTGGTCAGGATGTCGTTTTAAAACATGTTTACATCACCTGAATCACCAATAATTCAGCACAAAACAAGAAACGGATTTTCGTAGGAGCGAGCAATGAGTATCAGCGTATTTGATCTGTTTAAAGTTGGAATTGGGCCATCCAGTTCTCATACAGTTGGCCCGATGCGGGCAGCCAGTATTTTTGCTGAAGACTTAGTCAGCCAGCAGTTATTGGAAAGTGTTGAGCGGGTTGAAATTAAATTATATGGCTCGCTCAGTGCGACAGGTGTCGGACACGGGACCGATAAAGCCGTTGTCATGGGGCTGATGGGCTATCAGCCGGATACGATTGATCCTTCGGTAATCGAACCGGCTATCAAAGCGACGATAGAAACGGGAACGTTGCGACTGGCGAAGCAGAAGACCGTTGCTTTTGACTGGAATACCGATCTGCTGTTTATTGATGAAGCTCTGCCATACCATCCGAATGCAATGCATCTGACAACCTACGGAGCAGATGATGCCGTTGTGACGGAAAATACTTATTATTCTATCGGGGGTGGTTTCGTTCTGGACGAAGCGTCGATTCGTGAAACGGAATATGTTACGCCTCAGATTAAACTTCCTTACGAATTCACGACCGCAGAAGAGTTACTTGCAATGTGCCAGAAGAACCAGTTGCGCATTAGTGAGCTGGTCATGAAAAACGAGCAGGCCTGGCGGACGGTGCCGGAAATTCAATCCGGGATTGATCAACTATGGCAGGTAATGCAGGAGTGTATTGCCAACGGTATTGAGCAGGAAGGTATTCTTCCTGGCGGCCTTCAGGTGAAGCGGCGTGCGTCTTCACTTCACCGTTCATTGATGCAGGCTTCCGATGAAAACGTTATATACAGTTCGCTCAGTGGAATGGATTGGGTCAACCTCTATGCACTGGCAGTGAATGAAGAAAATGCAGCAGGTGGGCGGATGGTCACGGCACCGACAAATGGTGCGGCAGGAATTGTACCAGCGGTATTGATGTATCACATGAATTTTCATCCGAAGGCAAAACCGGAAGATGTGAATAAATTCTTTCTGGCAGCCAGTGCCATTGGCGCATTGTGTAAGATGAATGCCTCGATTTCCGGGGCAGAAGTCGGATGTCAGGGTGAAGTCGGGTCTGCCAGTGCCATGGCAGCAGCAGGATTGGCAGAAGTGCTTGGCGGAACCCCGGAACAGGTCGAGAATGCGGCTGAAATCGCTTTGGAGCACAATTTGGGGCTGACCTGTGATCCGGTCGGAGGATTGGTTCAGGTGCCTTGTATTGAACGGAATGCGATTGCAGCCGTGAAATCCATCAATGCTGCTAATATGGCGTTACGCGGTAATGGAGAGCATTTTATTTCACTGGATAAAGTGATCCGGACGATGCGGGATACTGGCCGGGACATGCAGGATAAATATAAAGAAACTTCCCGCGGCGGATTGGCGGTGAATGCTATCGAGTGTTAAGCCGATTCATAGCACCAGTATGGCATTTATATTCACTTATTATTGCAATGAATGTTATGTTGCTGGTGCTTCCATTCTAACTATGAATGTTATCAGATTCTAATCAACATGATGCTGATAGACTTGTATAAATAAAAGCCGTTAAGTTATGCTGAACGCCCCATTTTGATCTGGTCTGATGAGTTGTGTTGGTGCAAATCTCACATTTTATGCAAATTTGTTGCAAAAATTTTCACATTTTAGTGATCAATTTTCCCTTCTAAATCTGCCACAAAGAGCGCTTTGTGGTCCTTCTTTGCTATGTTTGCGACCTCGATCAATTTTTATTACGCCAATAAGTAAATTTTAGGGGGCGGGGTATTTATTTTAAGGTACAAATGTTGCTATTTTGTTGCTGTCTAACATCTATAGTTAGTAAATTGTTAAAACCTCCACAATTACAAAGCAAAATGGAGTCGTGCAATGTCAGTCTTATTAAATAGCTCGCTCAAGAAAGAATATCCGCAAAAGGAAGTCAGCCGTATCGGCTTTTTGTTGTTGAACAACTTTACAATGATCGCGTTGGCGTCAGCTGTTGAACCTCTGAGAATGGCAAACCAGCTTAGTGGTAAAGAGCTGTATGATTGGTATACGATCACAGAAGATGGAGAGCCGGTTTCGGCGAGTGATGGTATTACTGTGACTCCGGATACATCAATTAATGCGGCTCCGAAACTGGACACTCTGATTGTTGTCGGCGGTGTAAATATTACCCGCAGTTATACACGTCGTCAGGTCAGCTGGATTCAGTCTCTGGCTCGTAAGCATGTGTGCCTTGGCGGTGTCTGTACCGGCCCTTATTTACTGGCCGATGCCGGTGTGATGGATGGTTATGAGTGTAGTGCTCACTGGGAATGTATTGCTGCCTTGCAGGAAGCATATCCCAGAGTGACATGCTCGAATCACCTGTTCGTGATTGACCGTGACCGCATGACCAGTACCGGAGGTTCGGTACCGATGGATATGATGATCAATATGATTAAGCGTGATTACGGACATCAGCTGGCCGCGAGTATCTCTGAGATGTTCATTTGCGACAGAATCCGGGGTGAAACGGATTATCAGCGCATTCCGCTCCGCCATGTTCTGGGAACTGCACAGCCCAAACTGGTTGAAGCAATCACACTGATGGAAGCCAATATTGAAGAAACGATCGAGCTGGACGAGCTTGCCGCGTATGTCGGACTTTCCCGCAGACAGCTGGAGCGCCTGTTCCAGAAATATCTTCAGTGTCCGCCATCAAAATACTATCTGAAATTAAGATTATTCAGAGCCAGACAGTTGTTGCGTCAGACATCGATGTCAATTATCGACATCGCAACGGCATGCGGATTTGTATCATCTCCCCATTTCAGTAAGTGTTATCGTATTCATATTGGTATTTCACCAAGAGCCGAACGTCTGGGGCACGGCGAGACCGAACTGGAAAATGTACTACTTGCAACTGAAGTGGTGGAAGATAACCCGGTTCAGGCTGATTTTTCTGTTCTGGATGTTCCCAGCCTCCGTTCGTCACGTGCTTTATATGAAGCGCAATATGAACCGACTTATGGTTCAGTTCTGGTCTGATTTTTCTCTCTTCTTTCTCAAAGGCCGCCGGGTTTGCCCTGCGGCCTTTTTTATCCTGAAAACGACGGCCTGAAAACGACGCTTCAGGTTACGCAAAAGGTGTCCTGAGTGACGTTTTCAGAACACTACTTGGTTGCAGTAATACCTATTCTGAGTACCAAGCTCACAGTGAAATGAATCAGGTGAAAAATGGACTCTAGGGAATTGCATAATGATGCGATCGTTATCGACGGACTCGTGATAGCGAAATGGGATCGTGATTTATTTGAAGATATGCGTAAAGGCGGGATCACTGCTGCAAACTGCACAGTATCAGTCTGGGAAGGCTTTCAGAATACGGTCAATAATATCGTTGAGATGAACAATCTCATTGAAGCAAACAGCGACATCATCACAAAAGTTCGCACAACCGACGATATCCGCCGGGCGAAGCAGGAAGGTAAAACTGGTGTGATGATGGGTTTCCAGAATGCACATGCTTACGAAGATCAGCTCGGTTATGTTCAGGTATTTAAAGACTTGGGTGTTGGTGTCGTTCAGATGTGTTACAACACTCAGAATTTAGTTGGAACCGGTTGTTACGAGCGTGACGGTGGTTTATCCGGTTTCGGTCATGAGATCGTGGCGGAGATGAACCGTGTTGGTGTGATGTGTGACCTTTCCCACGTTGGTGCCAAAACTTCAGAAGAAGTGATCCTGGCGTCGAAAAAACCAGTCTGTTATTCCCACTGTCTGCCGAGCGGACTGAAAGATCATCCACGTAATAAATCCGACCAGGAACTGAAGTTCATCGCCGATCACGGCGGTTTTGTCGGAGTCACAATGTTTGCACCGTTTTTGAAAAACGGTATCCACTCAACAATTGAAGACTACGTTGAAGCAATTGCTTACATATTCAATTTGGTTGGCGAGGACCAAATCGGAATCGGGACCGATTTTACACAAGGTCATGGCCAGCCCTTTTTTGAATGGTTAACTCATGATAAGGGCTACGCACGTCGCCTGACTAACTTTGGCGAGATTATCAACCCGGAAGGTATTCGTACCCTTGGTGAGTTTCCTAACTTAACTGACGCTCTGTTACGGCATGGTTTCACTGAAACCCAGGTCCGGAAAATTATGGGCGAAAACTGGCTACGCGTTTTAGGTGACGTGTGGGGTGAATAATCCACATTCACTGCGTTCAAAATTAAATTAAAAGGAGAATTCGAAATGGGAGTACACGCACCTGAAATGCCAATACTGGTCGATGATGAGACTGGTGTCTGGACAACCGACGCATTGCCAATGCTTTATGTTCCCCGTCACTTCTTCGTCAATAACCATATGGCGATTGAAGAAGAAATGGGTGCAGAACGTTATGCAGAAATCCTCTATAAAGCGGGTTATAAGTCTGCTTACTACTGGTGTGAAAAAGAAGCAGAAGCTCATGGTATCGAAGGCGATGCGGTCTTCGAACATTACATGAAGCGTCTGTCTCAGCGTGGCTGGGGAATTTTCACCATTGAGAGTTTAAATATTGCCGAAGGGACTGCGCGTGTCCGTCTGGATAATTCAGCGTTTGTCTATCAGTACGGCAAAGTAAACCGCAAAGTTGATTATATGTTTACCGGATGGTTTGCCGGAGCGATTGATCAGATCGCCAAAAGCCTGGGTTACACAGTGCAAACCCAAGCAGTACAGGTCCAGAGCGCAGCAGAAGAAGGGTGTGACTACGGTATCTTCGAAGTCTCGCCGCTGGTCTGATAACACATATATAAATACAAAGTACTGATAACTAGAAAGTATTAGTCAAGGAAGACAGCCTTATCCGGTCGGAGATAAGGCTGGTATAGAGGTGAAGCATGTCTCAGTTTGATATTCTGTTCCAACCGTTAAAAATCAATAATCTGACGATTCGTAACCGGATTGTCAGTACCGCTCACGCCGAGGTATACGCAACTGACGGCGGTATGACGACTGATCGCTATGTAAAATATTACGAAGAAAAAGCCAAAGGCGGCTGTGGTCTTTGTATTTGCGGCGGCTCCAGTGTGGTATCTATCGACAGCCCACAAAGCTGGTGGAGTTCGGTCAACCTCTCAACAGACAGAATCATCCCTCATTTCCAGAATCTTGCCGATGCTGTTCATAAGCATGGCGGTAAGATCATGATTCAGATTACCCATATGGGACGTCGTTCGCGCTGGGATGGTGAAAACTGGCCGAACCTGATGTCACCATCGGGCATCCGTGAACCGGTTCACCGCGCAACCTGTAAAACGATTGAAGAAGAAGAGATCTGGCGCGTCGTCGGTGACTTTGCCAAGGCAGCTGTCCGGGCAAAAGAAGGTGGCCTTGATGGTGTAGAACTGTCTGCGGTTCACCAGCATATGATTGACCAGTTCTGGTCTCCTCGGGTGAACAAACGGACTGACCAGTGGGGCGGCACGTTTGAAAACCGGATGCGTTTCGGTATGGAAGTTCTTAAGGCTGTCCGTGAAGCGGTTGGTCCTGATTTTGTGGTTGGTATGCGGATAACCGGTGATGAGTTCCACCCGGACGGCCTTGACCACGAAGAAATGAAAAAAATCGCGGCTTATTATGATGCAACAGGCAAGGTGGACTATTTCGGCGTGGTTGGTTCCGGCTGTGATACACATAATACGCTGGCAAACGTTATTCCGAATATGAGTTATCCGCCGGAGCCGTTCCTGCACCTGGCTGCCGGTATCAAAGAAGTAGTTTCTGTACCTGTAATTCACGCACAGAACATTAAGGATCCGAATCAGGCAAAACGTATTCTTGAAGGTGGTTATGTCGATTTCGTCGGGATGACCCGTGCGCATATTGCCGATCCGCATCTGATTGCCAAAATCAAATTAGGTCAGACTGATCAGATCCGTCAGTGTGTCGGTGCAAACTACTGTATCGACCGTCAGTACATGGGTCTGGACGTTCTGTGTATTCAGAACGCTGCAACATCCCGTGAATATATGGGACTGCCACATATTATCGAAAAAACAACCGGTCCGGTGCGTAAAGTTGTTGTTGTCGGCGGTGGCCCTGGTGGTCTGGAAGCTGCGCGTGTCGCTGCTGAACGTGGTCATCAGGTCACACTGATTGAAAAAGGCGAAGAACTGGGCGGACAGATCACTATCGCGGCGAAAGCTCCACAACGTGATCAGATGGCCGGGATTACCCGCTGGCTGGCGATGGAACTGGATCGTCTGGGCGTGGAAATTATTCTTAATACCGCTGCAAGCGCAGAGATGGTTCGGGAAATGAAACCGGATGTCTGCATTCTGGCAACCGGCGGACGTCCGTTTATCGACCAAAACCCGGAATGGGGCGCGGAAGAAGGTCTGGTTGTTTCCAGCTGGGATATTCTCAACGGTAAAGTTGAACCGGGTAAAAACGTTCTGATTTACGATACGATCTGTGAGTTCTCCGGAATGTCGGCAGCCGATTACCTGACTTCAAAAGGCGCTCTGGTTGAGCTGGTGACCGATGATATTAAACCGGGTGTCGGTATCGGTGGAACAACATTCCCGACTTATTACCGTAGCCTGTATGAGAAAGAAGTCATCATGACCTCTGACCTGATGCTTGAGAAAGTTTACCGTGAAGGAGACAACCTGGTTGCGGTACTGGAAAACGAATATACCGGTCAGAAAGAAGAGCGGGTTGTGGACCAGATCGTGGTTGAAAACGGTATTCGTCCGAACGAAGAACTGTACTACGAGCTGAAAGGCGAGTCGGTCAACAAAGGTCAGATTGATAACGAAGCATTATTTGCTGCTGCACCTCAGCCGGTGTTATCAGAAAGTGGCAATGGCATGATCCTGTGGCGTTTAGGTGATTGTGTGTCACAACGTAACACCCACGCTGCGATCTACGACGCATTACGCCTGTGTAAAGATCTCTAAGGAGGTGCCTATGAACCTTGAATGGTTGCTTCCCATTTTAGTTGTAACCGCCAGCGTGCTGGCGGTTCTTGGAATGGTAAGACGTATCCGCATGTGGTTGCGGGGACAGGCATCCCCGGTTTCCATCATCGGTGGCTTGATGTCAATGCCCCGGCGTTATCTGGTCGATCTGCACCATGTAGTCGCCCGGGATAAAGTCATGTCAAACACGCACGTCGCGACGGCGGGTGGGTTTGTCCTTTCAGTATTGCTTATCTTTGCTGTTCACGTCTTTGGTGTTGCCAAAGAAATTCTCTCGTACGTGTTACTTGCTTCTCTGGCGCTGATGTTTACGGGAGCGCTGTTTGTTTTCCGTCGTCGTCTGAACCCACCTTCGAGATTGTCGAAAGGCCCGTGGATGCGTCTGCCGAAAAGCCTACTGATGTTTTCAGTCAGCTTCTTTATCATGACACTGCCGGTTTCTGGTGTGTTACCGGAGCAGTTCAGTCACTGGGCAATTGTTGCTGTGTTATTGGTTGCGATTATCTGGGGCATGGGCGAAATGTTTTTCGGCATGGGCTGGGGCGGTCCGATGAAGCACGCTTTTGCTGGTGCGCTGCATCTGGCATTTCACCGCAGACCGGAGCGTTTTGGCGGTGGTCGCTCAACCGGGCTGAAACCTGTTGATCTTGAAGCCGGTAAACTCGGTGTCGAGAATCCATCTGATTTCAAATGGAACCAGTTACTGGGATTTGATGCCTGTGTGCAGTGCGGTAAGTGTGAAGCGATGTGTCCTGCATTTGCGGCCGGTCAGCCGCTGAACCCGAAAAAACTGATTCAGGATATGGTCGTCGGACTAGCTGGTGGTACTGATCAGCGTTATGCCGGTAGTCCGTATCCGGGGAAAGAAGTCGGTCATGCAAAGGGCGACCCGCATCAACCGATCGTCGGTGGCGTACTGAATTCAGAAACACTCTGGTCCTGTACAACCTGTCGTTCCTGTGTGGAAGAGTGTCCGATGATGATTGAACACGTGGACGCGATTGTCGACATGCGTCGCTTCCTGACACTGGAAAAAGGACAGACACCGGAAAAAGGCGTCGAGGTTCTGGAAAACCTGATCTACACCGATAACCCGGGTGGTTACGCCCCACAGCGTCGTTCACACTGGGCTGCGGATCAGTCACTGAATCTGATGTCTGATGTGAAAAGAGCGGATGTACTGTTCTGGGTATCCGATGGCGCGTTTGATATGCGTAGCCAGCGTATTCTCAAATCTTTTGTACAAATACTCAAGGCTGCCAAGATCGACGTTGCCATTCTGGGTGATGAAGAACTGGACAGCGGCGATGTTGCCCGCCGGTTAGGTGACGATGCAACTTTCCAGCGCCTGGCGCGCCGGAACATCGAAACACTGGAAAAGTATGAGTTCAACTGTATCGTGACTACCGATCCTCATGCATTCCACTGTCTGAAAAACGAATATCCGGATTTCTATCCGGAAGGGAAGTCACCGCAATATCAGGTCTGGCATCACACCACGTTTATCAATCAACTGGTTGAAAAAGGTCTGATCCATCTGCGTCCTTATCAGGGTGGCAAAGTGACTTACCATGATCCTTGTTATCTCGGTCGCTATAACGGTGAATACGATTCACCTCGCTCAGTCCTGACACAACTGGGGATTGAAGTGAGTGAAATGGAGCGGTCCGGATTCCGTTCACGTTGCTGTGGCGGTGGCGGTGGCGCACCGATTACCGATATTCCGGGAGAGCGCCGGATCGCAGACATGCGTATGGATGACATCCGGGAAACCGGGGCAGAACTGGTTGCCGTCGGTTGTCAGCAGTGTACGGCCATGCTTGAAGGTGTGGTTGAGCCAAGACCTGAAGTGAAAGATATCGCTGAGCTGGTCGCAGAAGCATTACTCGAAGAGAGTGAGGCAGATTTGGCAGGTGCCGGTGTATGGACACCGGGTACTCAGGCTGAAACGGTGTAGGAGAGAGCTATGAGTGAAATAATTGTACGCCGTGATCGCCGCGTCGAATGGATTATGCGTAACCGGCTTCATCCACAACATGACAGCTTTGTCACTCAGCCGGCAGAGGAGAGAGGCCCGAGCGGCCTTATCCGCCGCTATCCGCACCGGGTCGGTTTTATCGGCCCTAACGGAATCAAACGGATCGATCGTCTGCATGGCAGTGGTGCACCGTCATTCTCCGTACGTTCTCAGGGTGCCTCAGCAGAAGTTCAGTTGCCGTTACATACGGTCGCTGAGCCCGAATATTACATTGTTGTTGTCCCTGATATGCCGGGAGGCCGTTTAAGCAGCCATGACCGGGATGTATTAGGACAGGCACATCAACTGGTGCAGCAACATGGCGGAGCCGGTGCAGTGATGGCGGTTGTCTTTGGCACGCATCGTGAAACTCAGTTTGATACTGCCGGTGCTGACCGATTGCTGAATCTTTCCGGTGAAATCTATGAAGGTTACTGTCCTGAGCAGAAAGCCGCCGCATTAAGTCAGGTTGAAGCTGAATATTCACCGAAGCACTGGTTGTTCCCGGATAGCATTTCCGGTGGCTTTGAACTGGGTGCACGTCTGACGGCATTGATCGGTGAACGTCCGGCGACACAGGCCTGGCAGGTCAATTCGGAAGAGACGGTCTGCCGTGCAGCCGGAGGCCGAAGCGATATTAAGCGTGCCACACCCAGATGTCTGCTTCTGGCAGAAGAGTGTGCCCCACAAATTGATGAAACACGTCACGAAGCACTGGAAGTTCAGCTTCAGGAAGCAACACCAATTCAGACCTCAATTGAAGACTTGGGACAGGTTGCAATTGATCCACAGTCCGTACCGCTGACGGAAGCAGAATTCATCCTTTCTGCCGGTAACGGGATTCACGACTGGGATCAGTTCCATCATGCTGCGCAGGTACTTGGTGCCACTGAAGGGGCAAGCCGTGTGGCGGTGGATAACGGATTCATGCCACGTTTCAGACAGGTTGGTGCAACCGGTTCCTGGGTGACGGCCCGTGTTTATCTTGCTGTTGGTATCAGTGGTGCGATTCAGCACTTACAGGGAATTGGTGGTTGCGACAAAGTGATTGCAGTCAATACCGATCCCGGATGCGACATGGTTAAACGGGCTGATCTGAGTGTGATTGCTGACAGTAACGAGCTGCTGGCGGCACTGATTACTCTGATTGAAGGCCACCAGAAAGAGGAGCTGAAGGATGCAGCCTAGTTCACCGAAATCATTAGTTGTTAAAACACTTGTCTCGATTGGTGCTCATCCCGACTCTGGTCGTCCGCGTCGTGCGATGACAGATTCCAGAGCCGTGGAACTGGCACTGAATCTGCCAGACAGTGAACTGGAAGTTGTTCATGCCGGTGACCCGCATCATCCGGCCCTCGGTTATTACAGTGGTATGGGATTATCCCGTATTCGCGTTTTGGCACAGGAACCTCAGGCAGATGCCGTTGACACTTTAGCTCAGTACTTTCAGGAAGAGATGCCTGATATCGTGCTGACGGGAACACGGGCCGAGAGCGGAGAATCGTCAGGGTTATTACCCTTCTTTCTCGCTCAGCGGCTTCAGTGTCCGGTTGTCATGGGTATTGCAGAAATTATCTCTGTTGAAAACGGGCAGGCCAAAGTGCTTCAGGCTTTACCCCGGGGACAGAGAAGAGCTCTGACCGTTCCTTTGCCTTTTGTTGCCAGCGTAGATATGGCGGCACAGCTTCCAAGGCAGAGTGCTTTCGGAATTGCCCGCCGTGCGCAGATTGACGTAAGTAAGGTCGACAGTGTGACACTCGATAATGAGTGGATGAATTGGGAGGAAACACCGGCGAAACCGAAAGTTAAACGTTTGAAGGTGGTGAAAGCCAAAACGGCAGCAGACAGGTTCAAAGCCGCGACTGCAAAAACGGCGTCTTCAGGTGGTCAGGTCATCAAAGATCAGCCAGTCAGTGACATGGCTAAGGCGGTTTTTGATTTGTTGCTTGAAGAAGGCGTCATTCGTCAGAAATAGCGAGCTCATCCGGTGGCAGGGATTTACCGGATGAAAAGCGAACGTCTGTACATATCGTAGACAGATGGAATTCATGAGGGATCAAATGAAAACGATAGTAGATTCTCCAAAACGTCGAAAGCCCGTATCGCGTCTTAAGTATGACACGGATTATTGTGTCGGGCAGGATAACGTCAAGATCTGGGGGTTGGATATTCACAACCCCGTATTCGGTATCAGTGTTGGTTTGATACTGTTATTTATTATCCTCACATTAGGTTTTCCTGAAGGAGCAAAAGCAGTACTGACACAGGCACGGAGCTGGTCAATCAATCACTTTGACTGGCTGTTTATGGCGGGTTGTAACCTGTTTGTGCTCTTTTGTCTGGTTCTGCTGGTCTTACCGGTCGGTAAAATCCGTCTTGGTGGGGTCAATGCAACACCGGAATTTTCGACTTTATCCTGGTTCAGTATGCTTTTTGCTGCGGGAATGGGGATTGGGCTGATGTTCTGGAGTGTTGCCGAACCGGTTGCTTATTATACCGACTGGTACGGTACGCCGCTGAATGTTGCGCCACGAACCGAAGATGGCAAAGTATTGGCACTGAGTGCCACAATGTACCACTGGGGATTGCATCCATGGGCTATTTACGCAGTTGTCGGTCTGGCACTTGCATTTTTTGCCTATAACAAAGGATTACCTCTGACCATTCGTTCTGTATTCTATCCGGTTCTCGGAAAACGTTGCTGGGGAACAATGGGGAACATCATTGATATCCTTGCTGTTCTGGCGACAATTTTCGGTCTGGCAACCTCTTTAGGTTTTGGTGCACAGCAGGCTGCCGGTGGTCTCAGCCATCTTTTTGGTATTAGTAATGGTCTCGGGACACAGATTGCCTTTATTGTTGTCGTCACTATGATTGCAATTATTTCTGTTTCCCGCGGGCTTGATGGTGGCGTGAAAATACTCAGTAATATCAACATGCTGATGGCAGCTGCTTTGATTGCATTGCTGATCATCATCGGTCCGACAATGGAAATCTTCAAGACCGTCGGGACTATTACCCGTGGTTACGCCGAAAATTTCATTCCGCTGTCAAACTGGATTGGCCGGGAAGATACAGACTGGTTCCATGGCTGGACAGTTTTCTACTGGGCATGGTGGGTTTCATGGTCACCATTTGTCGGTATGTTTATCGCCCGGGTTTCCAAAGGACGTACGGTGCGTGAATTTATCACCGCAGTACTGCTGATTCCTGCACTGGTTACAGTGATCTGGATGAGTGTGATGGGTGGTACGGCGATTGAGCAGGCAACAACAGGTGTCGGCGAACTGGCCAACGGTATCACTGATGTTTCTAAAGCGATGTTCCAGATGTTTGATAATCTGCCGATGACATCCTTGCTTTCCGTCATGGGGATTGCACTGGTACTGCTGTTTTTCGTGACGTCATCGGACTCTGGTTCTTTGGTTATCGATAGCATTACCGCCGGCGGTAAAACTGATGTTCCGACCGCACAACGTGTACTATGGGCTTCACTGGAAGGCGTCATTGCCATCGCACTATTACTGGGCGGAGGCGATCAGGCTCTGACAGCATTGCAGGCCGGTGCGATAACAACCGGACTTCCGTTTACTCTGGTTCTGATTGTGATGTGCTGGAGTCTGTACCGGGGTCTTGCGACAGAGAAACATTTGTATTAGAGAAACATTTGTATTAAGACACTGGTGCTGAGAATATACACACTTAATATATTTGTACGAACGTGCTTTGACATGTAATGAAATCAGGGTTCAGTATCTGAACCCTGATTGTTCCACACCAAGGAGAGAAATAATGATGTATGCCGAACTGGTTGATATGGACGATTTCACTTTTATGATGGGGAAGTTTGGGATTGCCGCCAGTAACGAAGAAACCGATTGTGATAAGCTCAAAGTACAAATAAAGGCTTGGTTAAATCAGGCAGATGAAAAGGAGTTGCGCTCTTTCTGGGAAACCATCGATCGGATTGAAGACGATGGCATTCTATTGCCGGATGTTGAAAATATTATTTGCTGGAGCCGTCAGCTTGATCTTCCCCGGTAGCAATAGTTATATTTTTCTATCATTCGCGCAAAGGCCTCATCAGAGGTCTTTTTGTTTTTATCCTCCCAAACAGGAATGGAATGTAGTCTGCCTTGGTATTGAAGGCATCTGGGGCTGCTTCAAATCCAGACAAACACGATTGATTTAAACTTAACGTTTTAAATAATGCTGATACGTGTATTTTTCCGGATTCAGGCTTGTTCTCGTATACTCAAAAATTCTTCCATCGCTAAGTTTTCCAACTGAATGGATACGAATCAGAGGTCTATCTGGAGACACATCTAAAGAAGTGCAGATATTTTCGTCCGGCATAATCGCTTCAAAATCTTGAATTGCACCGTCAATTTTAAAACCCAAATCTTGTTCTAAATATTTGTATTTAGACCCTTCTAGCGAAAGAAGATTGATTTGTGGGAACAAGGCAACTGGCATATATGAATCTTCGTAAATCGACGGGATATCATCGATCAACTTAATACGACGGATAAAGTACACCTTTTCTGAAGGGGCTATTTTTAAAAAACTGGCTATCTTTTCATCCGGAGACATCAACTGAAACTCCACAACCTTATAAACCAAACGCTTATCCGAATCCGCAAGCATTTCTTTGGTTGTAACAAGGTTCGACATGGAATTGGCCATCGCTTTACTAATCACGCTAGAACCTGAACCCTGGCGTGTTTCGACCAACCCAAGTTTAACAAGCTCTTCAATAGCCTTACGTACTGTACTCCGGCTGACCGAATAGAGTTCAATCAGCTCTTTCTCTGTAGGCAAGGAATCTCCAATTTGTAACTCATCCGAATCAATACGAGCCTTTAGATCCAGCATTACTTTCTTATACAGCATGATTCCCCCTTTGTTTGTTGCCAATCATTATTACATACAAAAGATACAAATCAATAACCAATTAGCCCTTATCAACCAAAAGTAACTTGCCCATTACTCATCATAGCTTGTTACTAATTTATATCTTTAAAAATAAATTGATCATGATCTCGATTCTATTTAGTTTAATTTGTTATTTATTTGTCATTATGAATAATCACCAAAGCAGACATCATTACTAAATGAAAAAGAAACAAAAATACGGTGGTCATATGAACATAGAGAAGATATCCAGAGACTTGATTCCCTTATTGGGAGGGAAAGAGAACATTAGTAGTGCCGCTCATTGTGCCACTCGATTGAGACTCGTCCTTGTTGATGATAGTCAGTTAAACCAAGCAGAAATCGATAACGTTGAAGGTGTTAAAGGTTGTTTTGTCAACGCCGGACAAATTCAGATCATTTTTGGGACAGGGCTAGTCAACAAAGTGTATGCGGAGTTTGTTTCTCAGATCGGTTTAAGTGAAACATCAAAGGCTGAGCTCACCAATATCGCGACACAAAAGCTTAATCCTTTTCAGCGCATAGCCCGACTTTTATCAAACATCTTCGTACCCATTATTCCGGCTATAGCATCAGCAGGTCTACTCATGGGATTGCTTGGCCTTGTTCGTTCCAATGGTTGGGCAGCACCCGACAGTGCATTATTTATCATGTTGGATATGTGCAGTTCCGCTGCCTTTATAATTTTGCCGATCCTGATTGGTTTTACCTCCGCTAAAGAATTTGGCGGTAATCCATTTCTAGGTGCCGTTTTAGGGGGCATTCTGACTCATCCGGCGTTAACTAATGCCTGGGGAGTGGCTTCCGGCTACAACACCATGGACTTTTTCGGTATTGATGTGGCTATGATTGGCTATCAAGGTACTGTATTTCCAGTGCTACTCGCCGCTTGGTTTATGAGTAACGTTGAGAAGCAGCTGCGTCGTATTGTTCCTGATTCTATCGATCTTATCGTTACCCCTTTTGTTACAGTCATCCTAACTGGTTTTGTCGCATTGTTGTTCATAGGTCCTGTCGGGCGAGCACTCGGTGATGGCATCACTCTCTCACTCAGCTTTATCTATGAACACATTGGCTGGCTTGCTGGTTTTTTGTTTGGCGGTACCTACTCAATGATTGTCATTACCGGTATCCACCACAGCTTCCATGCAATTGAAGCTGGCCTGCTAACCAACCCTGAAGTGGGAGTAAACTTCCTGTTACCTATCTGGTCGATGGCTAACGTGGCGCAAGGTGGCGCATGTCTTGCGGTAGCATTTAAAGTAAAAGATACCAAAGTTAAGGCCATAGCCGTTCCAGCGGGCATTTCCTGTATGTTGGGCATTACAGAAGCGGCTATCTTCGGTGTGAATTTACGCTATGGAAAACCATTCCTTGCGGCACTTATTGGCGGTGCTTTGGGCGGTGCATACGTTGTATTAACCAAAGTTGGTATGACAGCCGTAGGAATGACAGGTATTCCGGGCATGGTTATCACGCAACCTAGTAGTTTGCTGAACTATATTATTGGCATGTGTATCGCCTTTGGAGGTGCATTTGTTATTTCTTACCTCATCTCTGCGGTTAACAAAAAATAAGCACGAGTTATTCGTTTTCACTTTGCAATATAGATATAAGAAGAGATTTGTTTATGTATAAGATTTTTTATCAACCCGAAGGCTACTGGTTTGGCGACTGCATGCCCTATTGTGAAGATGGTGTGTTTTATCTTTACCATCAGCGTGATACTCGTAATCCAGGCCCGATGGGCGAACCTTTTGGCTGGTCACTTTGTACCACATCAGATTTTCGCCATTATCAAGAACATGGCACTGCGATAGAACATGGTTCAAATGATGATCAAGACCAGTACATCTATGCGGGTAGCGTGTACCAAACATCCCAAGACACCTATACCGCTTTCTATACGGGCGCCAATAAAATATTCAAAAAGAAAGGCATTCCTTCGCAAAAGCTAATGCAGGCAACTAGCCATGATTTAATTAATTGGCAAAAGAATGGGAATGCAGAACAGATCGTGCCACAAGAAGGCTACGACGTATTTGCTTGGCGTGACCCGTTTATTGTCTGGAATGATGAGAAAGAAGAGTATTTGCTGGTGCTCGGAGCCAGAGCCCCTAGTGATAACAGAGAACGTACCGGTCGTTTAGTTTCTTTTACCAGTAAAGATATGAACAAATGGGACTTTCAGGGAGACTTCTGGTATCCGGGATTGTTCACCATGATTGAAATGCCTGAGCTATTTAAAATTGGCGAGTGGTGGTATCTGATTGTTTCTGAGTTCAGTGACAAAAACAAAATGATTTATCGAATGAGTCGCAGCCTCGATGGCCCTTGGATTGCACCTCATGATGATGCTTTTGATGGCAGAGCATATTATGCAGGCCGCACAGCGACGAATGGCTCCAATCGTATTCTCTTCGGATGGGTGCCAACAAAAGAGAATAATGATGATTTGGGCAACTATGAATGGGGAGGCACTTTCGTTCCTCAAGAAATTTACCAACGACCAGACTACTCGCTGGGCGTAAAACCTGTTAAATCGGTACTGGATGCATTTTGTATTAAGACGGCGTTGGCAGATGTCCATTTACAAACGATTGATACTCATAAAACACATGTTCTCACTGAGAACAGTTCAACCTGTTTCACTCTTGAAGCAACCGTGAAAATTGCAGCAGGTACTCGTGGTTTCTCTATTTTTATTTATGGAAATGAATTGGAAGAGGCTTATGAATACCGTTTTTCTCTTAACGAAAAACAGCTTACTTTCGACAAAACACCAAACTGGCCTTGGTACCAATATATGAATAAGGGACTGGAGCGACCAATTAATCTGCAAAATGATACCGAGTACAAACTATGTATCATCGTTGATGACGATATCGCTGTTCTGTACATCAATGGCACGGCATTGAGTGTTCGAATGTATCAAAAACCGGGCACAAATCTTAGTGCCGGAGTTACCGATGGTGATATCGAGTTAACTAACATTGTGTTGTCTAAACTGGAACAATAACGGATAACGGTGATGGTCATCTAAAATAGATGTCCATCACTGTTTATAACCACCAATATAGTAGCCACTTTTAGAATGAGAAAAAGTATGAGATTTCTTAGCTCAATTCACCCCGACATTGTCGGGGTGTGGATAGAGACGGCCAGATAAAACAGGCTATCTATAAAGCAGAAGCCCCATTGCGGGGCTTCTTAGACATCTGCCTGAGCAGATGTTTTGGGGGAGCCGGAGATTATTTCTTGGTTTCTTCCAGATTATTCAGAACGCGATCTGAATACCAGTCGATAAAGTTAATTACACCGAACTCAAACGTTTGTGAGTAAGGTCCTGGCTCATAACCAAGTGAGTTGATACCACGTTGGTTCTCTTCACCCAGAATACGGTCCTGATCGTTGGTAGCATCCCAAACCTGACGCAAACGCTCCGGATCATAATCCTGACCTTCGATTGCATCTTTGTGCACGAACCATTTGGTTGTCACCATACTTTCCTGAGCCGAAATCGGCAGTACCCGGAAGACAATGAAATGGTCACTTTGCATGTGGTTCCATGAGTTTGGTAAGTGCAGGATACGCAGAGAACCAAGTTGACGGTTTTTGATGCGGCCCAGCAGTTTTTCACAACCCTGATTACCGTCAATGGTCATTACTTCTGTGCCTTCTTTCAACGGCATACGGACCAGTCGGTTACGGACACCGAAGTTTTTGTGCTCATGAGGAATTTTCTCTGCATCCCATTCACTCGCCATGCGTTTGTAGTGAGCAAGGAACTCTTCAGAAGCGCGAGGATCGTTTGTATCATCCCATTCCAGCAGCGTATTCAGAAGCTCTGGGTGGCTACCGGCACAGTGATAACACTCACGGTTGTTTTCGATAACCAGTTTCCAGTTGGCTTTTTCGTACATGTTGGATTCAACCGCAAGTTTGGTGTTTTCCACATCATACGGTTCCATGTACTCTTCAAGTGTTGCCAGAAACTCATCGAAATCAGATTCAGGTGGGGTATCGCCCATACAGATAAAGATAAATCCGCCAGCTGTTTTACAGTGAACAGAGCGCAGCTTATGTTTTGACATGTCAAAATCATCGCCCATTTCTGTTCCTGCATAGAGCAGATTACCTTTAGTGTTATAAGTCCACTGGTGGTAAGGACAGACAAGGTTCGCAACTTTTCCCCGGTGTTCCAGACAGATGCGGGAACCACGGTGCCGACAGGTATTGTGAAAAGCATTCACGGAACCATCAGCATCACGGACAATCAGAACCGGGTTTTGAGCAATCTCAACAGTAAAGTAATCACCTTTACTGGGGATTTCACTCGTCATCCCGACAAACAACCATTCCTTCTGAAAGATCTCTTCCACATCAATCCGGAACATTAACGGATCATTATATAAGGGACGTGGTAATGAGTAATTCGGTTTACGTTCACTCAGTAGTTCGGTCATTTTATCGCGGGCTATATCCAAACTTGCATAGCTAATATTGAGTAAATCATTCTGTGTCATTGCTTCTATCTTCTTATCAGGGGGTTAGTGTTATACCCGAGCCGGGCTTCCTTGCTACATGTCTCAATCCCCGCCCTTACAAAAAATAAGGGAATGAGTCAGTGTCTTGGCGTATCGTGCACGTTTATATTATTCAGGAAGAGTCTATACACGACATGTAATGATGCTGTTTGAGACAAAGAGAAAAAAAAAACAAAATAAATGACTGTATTAGACAATAGGACGTCGTTAAGAGATAAATGCATTTTTGCGTATGCCTGAACAATACGACCAACCTCCATGGAGGGATATAATAATACAACACCGTTGCGGAGATGCCGGATATGAATACCCCGAACAACACACTTGCCCTTAGTAGTGCATTTATTCCCGTCACGACACAGACATGGAGTAATGGTCGTCATATTGTAAGATGTGTGAAGACTATACAAGAAACGTGGGATACCAAGACATTCTGTTTTATGGCTGACCAGCCAATAATGTTCTTTTTTAAGCCGGGTCAATTCGTGACGTTGGAACTTGAGATTGCCGGAGAACAGATATTCCGTTCATATACGATATCCAGTTCACCGTCTGTTCCTTACAGCTTCTCTATTACTGTGAAACGCGTGCCGGGTGGTCTGGTGTCAAACTGGCTGCATGACAATATGGAAGAAGGGTTTGAATTGGCTGTTCATGGCCCGGTCGGAAACTTTAACAGTATCGACTTCCCGGCAGAAAAAATCCTGCTGCTATCCGGTGGTGTAGGGATTACGCCGGTGATGTCAATGGCGCGCTGGGCTTATGACACCAATACGGATGTGGATGTTGTTTTCGTCCACAGTGCCAGAACACCACGAGATTTGATTTTCCACCGTGAGCTGGAATTCATGTCTTCACGGATTTCTAACTTCAGCCTGCACCTGATCTGTGAAAGGCTGGAATCGGGGCAGAACTGGTCTGGATACCGGGGCTTTTTCGATGAAATTAAACTGAAAATGATTGCGCCTGACTTTATGGAGCGGGAAATTTTCTGTTGTGGACCGACACCTTACATGAATGCAGTGCGCACCATGCTGGAAAATGTCGGTTTCGACATGCGTAACTATCATGAAGAAGCGTTTGGTGCAACACCGGATGTGGTTGAAGAACAAGCAGTTCACGATGCTGAAATTGCAGCCGAAGAAGCAGATGCAATCCTGCCGAGTGAAATGATTGAAGTCGCATTCACTGCCAGCGATAAGACAGTGCAGATTGCTCCCGGAGAAACCGTTCATGCGGCTGCTGCGAAAGTCGGCCTGACGATTCCTAAAGCTTGTGGTATGGGAATCTGCGGTACCTGTAAGGTGAAGAAACTGCAAGGTGAAGTCGAGATGACCCACAATGGCGGTATTACTGATGAAGACGTCGAAGACGGATATATTCTGTCTTGTTGCAGTGTGCCACAAGGTGATGTGGTGGTTGAATACTGATCGCCGGACAAAATCGAATTGGCTAATTGCTGATCTGTTGCCCGCACATTTAAATTACCGAATCCCCGGACTATGCTCCGGGGATTTTTTATAGTGTTTTTGAAGTAGTTGCCGGAACCAATTGGGGATTACTGTCCGTTTGAGCAATTTTAGCATGTGACAATGAGGTATTTTCGCGTATAATAACTTGTTTGTTTTTATTTTAAGTTATTGATATTTATAGAGTTTGAGATGATCATATACAAAGAGTTTACATTTGAAGCCGCCCATCATCTGCCTCATGTTCCTGAAGGCCACAAATGTGGGCGTCTTCATGGGCACTCTTTTCTGGTCCGGGTTTGTGTCGAGGGTGAAGTTGATCCTCTGACTGGCTGGGTCATTGATTTTGCAGATATTAAGTCTGCATTTAAACCGATTTATCAACGCCTCGATCACTATTATCTGAATGAGATTGAAGGGTTGGAAAACCCGACCAGTGAAGTATTGGCCCGGTGGATCTGGGACGAACTGAAACCGAATCTGCCACTGCTCAGTCAGATTGAAGTGAAAGAAACCTGTACGGCAGGGTGTGTCTACCGCGGAGAATAATACTCTGGCAGGAACTGTCAAAGATACACCTGACTAAAACGCCCTTCGTAATGAAGGGCGTTTTGATCAGTATATTGTACGGTTGATTCTGAATTTAGCAGGTAACTTTGACCGCCAGGCCACCTTGTGAAGTTTCACGATATTTCGCATTCATATCTTTGCCGGTTTCCAGCATGGTTTCAATGACCTTATCCAGAGAAACCCGTGGTGCAGATGAGCGTCTCAGTGCCATTCGGGTTGCATTGATTGCTTTGACCGCTGCAATACCGTTTCTTTCGATACAGGGAACCTGAACCTGCCCGGCGACAGGGTCGCATGTCAGACCGAGGTTATGTTCCATCGCAATTTCTGCGGCCATACAGACTTGTTCCGGGCTTCCGCCTAAAAGTTCTGCCAGCCCGGCAGCTGCCATGGAGCAGGCGACGCCCACTTCTCCCTGACAACCCACTTCGGCTCCGGAGATAGAAGCATTGCGTTTATACAGGCCACCGATAGCTCCGGTGGTCGCCAGATAGCGGATGTAATCCTGTTCGTGAACAGTCTGAATGAATTTGTCGTAATAGGCGAGTACCGCAGGAACAATCCCACAGGCTCCGTTGGTCGGTGCAGTAACGACACGTCCGCCGGCGGCATTTTCTTCATTGACGGCAAAGGCATACATGTTTACCCAATCGATCACAGCCATCGGATCGTTTGATGTCCGTTCAGAGGTTTGTAGTTGCTGATTGAGAGCCGCTGAGCGTCTGGGCACCCGTAGCGGTCCGGGCAGAATCCCTTCGGTTTTCATGCCTCTTTCCATACAGTCCCGCATGGTCTGCCATACTTTACTCAAGTGAGCATAGACTTCTTCCTGGCTACGCAGGGCTTTTTCATTTTCGATAACCAGCGTACTGATAGATAAACCGGATTCACGACACTGGCTAACCAGTTCTGAGGCGCTGGTATAAGGATACGGTACTTTATCAGATGATTCGATGGATTGTCCGAAATGCTCTTCATCGACAATGAATCCACCACCGATCGAGTAATAGGTTTTGGAAAAGATGCATTCATCATTCTGCCAAGCATGAATTTTCATCCCATTTTCATGCAGAGATAAATTGCTGGTATGGAAGGTGATTCCATCTTCTCTCAGAAAATCAACCTGATGGTCATAGCAGGCGATAGGTAGCTTTTCAGTCTGTTCGACCTGATGAATAAATGCAGGGATTTTATCGATTTCTACCGATTCGGGGCTATTTCCGGCCAGTCCGAGAATAGTTGCAGTATCGGTCTGGTGTCCTTTCCCTGTCAGTGACAGCGAACCATAGACATCAACCGTAATCTTGGTCACATTGGGCAAAAGTGCTTTCTGGTATAGCTCGTCAATGAACTGTTTCCCGGCCTTCATTGGCCCTACCGTATGAGAGCTTGAAGGACCTATGCCGATTTTAAAAATATCAAAAACACTAATCATAGATGGCTTACTCACAAACAGCTTATATCA
The DNA here is from genome assembly GCF_024346955.1 of Vibrio mangrovi. Classification (NCBI taxonomy): domain Bacteria; kingdom Pseudomonadati; phylum Pseudomonadota; class Gammaproteobacteria; order Vibrionales; family Vibrionaceae; genus Vibrio; species Vibrio mangrovi. Next base: position 1,685,408 of record NZ_AP024883.1, read on the forward strand.
ACAAAAATAACAGCAAAATATCGTTTCACCCAGACATGACTCAGTGGTGTCTAAGCGGGTTGAAATCGCGGGGGAGAGTACATGACTCCTCCTGTCTGCACAACTGATAATATGCTTAATTCATGGATATTTTCAGTATATATGAACTGCTTCAAAGTGCGAGGTTTGTTCAGATGAACTCTACTGCAAAAAACATCATGAAAGGTCGGCTGTTCCTAGAAACTAAGCCCGATATATGCACCGTACATACGGTATTCATTTTTACCACTGTCAGCCGTTCTGTAATACCGGGCATAGCTCGCCAGCCGGAGATTGAGGAATGAAAGTTCCACGCCGACTTCAGGATAAACACCGATGCTCAGATCAGAATCACAGTCTCTGTAATCGTAATTGTTTTGCGCATAGTTGTAGTATTTGTCGCATTGTTTATGCTCACCGGTAAAGAAGCCCGCTCCCATATAAGCTTTTAACGGCCAGGTGCCGGTTGTTAAATGAAATCCTGCGTTGAGTCCTTCGTAAAGATTCTGATCATGGGCGAACCACATGGCAGCGACATTAAACTCTGTGAAATCTGTATAGGGAGCCCGGAATCCAACTTCGAATACACCACTCTGGTTTATATCCTCATGCAGATATCCTATATAGCCAACCCGATCTCCTTCGGCTGCATTGGCATAGAGCGTTGAGAGACATAATGGCATGAATAAAAGAAATTTTCTGAACATGATTAAATTCCAAAAGTACCTGAAAGGAGTAGATGAAATCACTATTTTCAGGAAATGAAAAGACAGTTGGCGCTTTTATAGCAAAATAGTTGTTATGAAGCATGAGTCTTATAGATTCCCCGTGTGTATCTGTTTTTGTAGCGCATGAACAATCTGAGCTGTGGCTCCCCAGATAAAATGCCGCTGATAAGGAATAGCGAAAACCTTGTGGCGGGCATTTTTAAGAACAAACGTATCGTGGTGCAGATTGCGGGGATGCAGCAGATAATCTGCCGGTACTTCAAATACTTCATCGACCTCGCCGGGTTCGATAGTGACCTGATAATCCGGGGAAACGAAAGCCAGTACAGGGGTGATAGAGAAGTAGCTGATAGTCTTCAGTTCTGGCAAACAACCAATTAGTTCAACATGGCGGTGAGCAAGTCCTATCTCTTCCCAGGCTTCTCGGATAGCAGTTTCGTAAACGGATGCATCTCCCCGTTCGCATTTTCCACCAGGAAAACTGACCTGACCGGGATGATGTTTGAGCTGTGCTGCGCGCTTGGTAAATATAACATTCAGTCCGGATGGTCGTTCGACAAATGCAACCAACACGGCAGCCTTACGTAAGTTATGGTCCGGAATATGGGCGACACGCTGTAGTGATTCTGCTGAGTAATCACCGGGCTGGCGAAGCTGAAAGTTTCTTAAAACAGTCATTCGGGTCAGATGCATCTTCACTCTCGGCTATTCATTGCGGGAAACTGTTCCGGAATGAAAAATCAATAGATTCTGTTATTGCAATTATCATCACTCTGATTGTAACGATAGCACAGGTAATATCCGGCTGAGTTTGTCGAATGTTTCCTGATATTCACTTTCGCAGACACTATCTGCCACAATACCACCGCCAGCCCAGACGTAAAGCCGGTTATGGGTTGCAATCAGCGTCCGGATGGTAATGCTGGTATCCATCTGACCATCCCGGCTGATATAACCGATACTGCCGCAGTAAACACTCCTGCGGTGAGGTTCCAGCTCTTCAATGATTTCCATCGCCCTGATTTTGGGTGCTCCGGTAATTGAGCCTCCCGGAAAACAAGCCCGCAGCAGATTGGCTGACGTATAGCCATTGCCCAGTTCAGCTCTGATCGTGCTGACCAGATGGTGGACCGCCGGAAAACTTTCTATATCAAATAACTTCGGAACATGGACACTACCCGGTTTGGCTACCCGGCCAATGTCATTGCGTAGTAAGTCGACGATCATCAGATTCTCGGACTGATCTTTCTCTGCTGTTGCCAGTGCTTGTGCATATTGCTGATCAAGGTGTTTATCAGGGCTGCGTGGCCTTGTTCCTTTGATCGGTTTGGTCTCAATAATGTGATCTTTATACTGGAGAAAACGTTCAGGAGAGATACTTAAAATCACGCCTTCTTCAATACGGAGATAAGCCGAAAACGGTGCCTGATTTTCATTTTCCAGCCGTTGATAGGCTTCCCATTCACTGCCGGTGTAGTCTGCCTGAAAACGCTGAGTCAGATTGATCTGATAGCAGTCTCCGGCGTGCAGATATTCATGAATGGCATTAATTTTATCCCGGTATTCTGAAGCAGTCATGTTGGCCTGCCAGTCTGATGTCAGATAAAAAGGATGTTGCACGACGGTTTGCTGAGCGTTGAGCCAGTTTTCTGCCGCTTCGACATTCATGCCGACAAAAGCCGCAGTTTGTTGCTGGTGGTCAACAACCAGTGCCCAGGTATAAATGCCGACAGCCATTTCCGGCATAGAAATATCATGCTCTGCATATTCAGGTAACTGTTCGACCCGCCGCCCTAAATCATAAGCAAAATAGCCGAGAGCGCCGCCAGCGAAAGGAAAGTCAGTGATTTCATCAAGAAAAGGGACATATTGATGCTGATATCGTGTCAGCAGTTCAAATGGATCATCCGGTGAAGATGTCCGGGTTTCTCCTTCCTGAATTAATGTAACTGCTCCCTGCGTTTTTAATGTTGCTACTGGCTGAGCAACTAAAATATCGTAGCGGCTGTCTATATGTTCAGATGGTGAACGCAGCAACATCGCCCAGGGCAGATTTTCGATGCGTGAGAAATACTCTGGAGCGAGTCGGGGATGATAAGTGATCGATTTGTGTTCAATAGGTCGGTTAGTTGCATTCATCATGGCTGGTCATTTGTATAAACTGTGACGAAAAGTCTGATCGCCGCATGGCTTGTTGATGAAACCAAGAGTATCATAAAAAGCAATGACTATAAGTAATATAAGCCCGTGAAATCTCCGGTGAATGATACGGTTTGGCTGCTTTTTAGCCATAATTTTTCATCCGGAGTCACCCGGAAGCAAACATAATGAGGTAAGCAATGACGCTAATTCGTAAGGAAGATGTGATCAGTAGTGTGGCTGATGCGCTTCAGTATATCTCTTACTATCATCCGCTTGATTTTGTCCAGGCCCTGAAAAAAGCATATGACCGTGAAGAGAGTCAGGCTGCGAAAGATGCTATCGCCCAGATTCTGATTAACTCCCGCATGTCCGCCGAAGGTCACCGGCCAATCTGCCAGGATACTGGCATTGTCACCTGTTTCGTCAACATTGGGATGAATGTTCAGTGGGAAGGCGATATGACCGTTCAGGAAATGGTTGATGAAGGTGTTCGTCAGGCATATACCAATCCGGACAACCCGTTAAGGGCGTCGGTACTGCATGACCCGGCAGGTAAACGGATCAACAGCCGCGATAACACACCTGCTGTCGTTCACGTAAATATGGTTCCCGGCGATAAAGTTGAGATTCAGATTGCTGCCAAAGGCGGCGGTTCTGAAAATAAAACCAAAATGGTGATGCTGAACCCTTCGGATGATATTGCTGAGTGGGTTGAAAAGACATTGCCGGCAATGGGGGCGGGCTGGTGTCCGCCGGGGATGCTGGGAATCGGCATCGGTGGTACGGCAGAAAAAGCCGCCGTACTGGCGAAAGAATCTCTGATGGAACATATTGATATTCAGGAGCTGATCGATCGCGGCCCGCAAAATTCTGAAGAAGAACTACGTCTGGATATCTTCAACCGGGTAAATCGACTGGGTATTGGCGCACAGGGACTGGGCGGTTTAACCACTGTCGTTGATGTGAAGATTAAAACGGCACCGACACATGCGGCATCCAAGCCGGTTTGTCTGATCCCGAACTGTGCGGCAACCCGTCATATTCATTTTACTCTGGATGGTAACGGACCGGCTGAATTTGTTCCGCCAAAACTGGAAGACTGGCCGGATATTGTCTGGGAAGCCGGAGAAAACACTCGCCGGGTTAACCTTGATAGTGTCACGAAAGAAGAAGTCCGCAGTTGGAAAACCGGTGAAACACTGCTGTTGTCCGGTAAGATCCTGACAGGCCGTGATGCGGCACACAAACGTATTCAGACGATGCTGCAAAATGGTGAAGGTTTACCGAAAGGTGTCGATTTGAAAGACAAATTCATCTACTACGTTGGTCCGGTTGACGCGGTTCGTGATGAAGTCGTTGGCCCTGCCGGCCCGACAACCTCAACCCGGATGGATAAATTCACCGATATGATGCTCGATGAAGTTGGTGTAATGGGCATGATCGGAAAAGCAGAGCGGGGCGCAGCAACGGTTGAGTCAATCAAAAACCACAAAGCGGTTTATCTGATGGCTGTCGGTGGTGCTGCTTATCTGGTCGCGAAAGCAATTAAGAAAGCCCGTGTGGTTGCGTTTGAAGATCTCGGAATGGAAGCGATCTACGAATTTGAGGTCGAAGACATGCCGGTTACTGTTGCGGTTGATTCCAACGGTGTCAACGCACACCAGACTGGTCCGGATGTGTGGAAAGTGAAGATTGCGGAAGCAGGTAAATAGATTTTATCCACAATGCATCGAAGCCTCTGATAAATTCAGAGGCTTCTTTATTTCAAGCGCTTATTTAGCAGACGAAATACTTTAAATTTTTACCCAGTTTGGTATGGTCTGCTACCGGTTAATTTTTACGAGAACAGTCATGCAGTGGTTAAAGAAGATCATCCTGATTGCCGCCATCATCGTCGCCAGTCTTTACATGGCAAGTGTTGGGTTTCTGACTTACCTGTTTTCTTCTGCTGATGACAAGCCGCAGGAGCAGCAGGTTGTAGAACAGAGCGTAGTCTCTGAACCTGCAAGTGCAGAAAATCAGTAATTTGAAGTTACCGCGAACTTAAGCGTTAACCGGAAACTTCAGAAGGCAAAAAGCAGGGTGGCAAGTTGTACATCCCTGCTTTTGTTCCCTCCGATTTGGTGGTTGCTATCTGTTTTTCTCTTCAGTTTTCTGGCTGTATGAGCCGGTTTCTACCGGAACCTGATAAACCTCTTCCTGAATCACTGACGCCAGATTTAAGAATGTCTCATAAGTGGAGCTGAGTAATAATCGATTTTCCAGCCACTGGGGAATATGACCCGCGGCACTTCCCTGGCCCTGATAGGTGACCTGAACCTGCTGCTGGTTGAGTCGGATAACCTGCCATTGTCCGATGACATTCTCCATCCGGACATAGCCTTTCTCCAGTGGGTAATCCCCGCCGACATCCCGGACACTAATCGTTAGTTGTTGTGTCTGATGATCATAGTGAATGACCGAGTCGATCAACATATCCCGGTCTTCTACCGGCCAGGGAGCACTGTAATACACATGAATAACACGTTCATTGGCGGAAGGTCTGGCCTCAATGACGAGCCGCCGACAGTTCGCAATCCAATCTGGCCCTCGTTGTTCATCATGCAGTAAGGCAATCAGTGCCCCTGGTTCCGCCTTAACAATGGCAACTGCTCTGACTGCCATCTGCTCTGTTTCCGTTATCCGGGAATAAACTTTAACTGTGCCGTGCTCTTTATAAAGTGTCCATGGCTCAGTTGCATGTGCAGGAAAAAATGTATTCAGGATGTTCAGTGCAGCAAGTAAGATGAGTCTTCGCATATAACGTCCTTCAGGATTCTCAAAGTATTTCAGGAGTGCGTTTCCGTTATCTTAGCGGGTTTGCGGAGAAACTTCTTGAGATAAAAGGAGTCTGTCGCGCAGGTTTCATACCGAAACCGGAATGACTCTGGTGAGGTGGCGCCAACTGGTCCGATTAATGCGGGCATTGGAATGGTTGCAGGAAGCTAAAGCGGGTGGCTGGGTTGCACAGTCATGTGGTTATCACAGTACCAGCGCGTTTATTGCTGTGTTTCAGCAGTATTTAGGATGTTCGCCGGGAAGAGTACTCATCACATGATCAAGGAATGAGATAAATACAGAAGCAATAGATTTTGTGTAAAATATAAATAACTTGAAAGATAGATACGTTCAGAGCATACCATAAGGAGCTATATGTGATTGTTGTTGCCCGGTTTTCTTTTCCACATGAGGCTCATATTGCCAAAGCCAGTCTGGATAGTGCAGGTATTGAAAGTTATATCGCTGACGAGTATACCGTGAATACACAATGGCTATATTCTGATGCTATTGGCGGTGTTCGTTTAATGGTGGCAGAAGAAGAAGCATATGAAGCCTGCCAGTTATTGAACAGTGACTTCTCAGAATCAGTAGAAAGTGAAGCTGATGTGATTGAGGAATCAAAGGATATATGTCCTCACTGTGGTAGCTCTAATCTGGTTGTGTATACCAAAGGTAAGCGTCCGGCCTTTCTGGTTTTTTTATTGCTTGGTTTTCCATTGTTTTTTTACAAACATGGTTACAAGTGTAATGAATGTGGCATGTTTAGTGAAAAGCTTTGAGTGGTGGTATCACGATAAATAACCATTCTCATGGTTAATATGAAAAAAGCGAGCTCTCCAGCCAGAGATCTCGCACATTGTCATTCATAATCATTAACGCCGGGAAATTTTTAAACGCTGGCCGAACAAATTGATCAGAGCGCCGGAGACAATCATCGCACCGCCCAGATAAGTCCAGAGTGATGGAATCTCGTTAAAAGCAACCACACCAATCAGGATTGAGACAATAATCTGCACATAGGCAAATGCTGAAGCTCTGCCGGCATCTTGCGTCTGCATCGCTTTCGTCAGGCCGTACTGACCAACCTGCGTGAATACCCCGACCAGAATCAGTAAAATAATGAGATTGAAATCTGGCATGATGAAATCATCACCAATTAACAGAGAAGAAACCGGGAGGGCGACCAGCGGAAAATAAAAGATGATGACAGAACTATCTTCAGTCCGGCTGAGCTTTTTCACAATGACATAAGCAATCGAGCTGCCGAATGCACCGAGTAAGGCAAGTAAGACACTTAATGGTGGAAGTGCTGTGCTTATCTCGGTCCCGGAATCGGATTGCAGGATAAAATACAGGCCGAGCAGACACATGACAATGCAGATCAGGGTTGCTGGCTGGATCCGTTCTTTCAGAAAGATGACCGCCAGGAGTGCTGTAAACACCGGGTGCATGTACTGAAGAATGGTCGCTTCGGCCAGTGGAAGTGTGGTCACGGAATAGTAAACACACATCAGGGACGCAGTTCCGACAGCACCACGGGCAAAGAGTAACTTATGATTGTTTCCCCAGATGGAGATTTTTTTGCGCTTTACATCCAGATAACTGATGATAAGCGACACCAGTGCTCTGGCGGCGACAATTTCAAAAACAGGAACACCGTACTGACTTCCGGCTTTGACACAGGCAGACATCAAAGCGAAACCCAGAGCAGAAAGAAACATAAACCGGACACCTATCGGGAAAATAGGTTGTTGAGATGATTTCATTTTTACAACAGATTACATCGAAAGTGAGAGGCTATACTGTACTCTGCTTATTATGACTTGTCTCTCTTTGGTTAGAAATTTTCAGTGAGTGTTTTCTACATGAATTACGATGAATACAATGATTTTTGCCGTTCATTACCGGCGACGACTTATGTGATGCAGTGGAACGATGCTCATGTATGGAAAGTCGGTGGGAAAGTTTTTGCGATTGGCGGACTCGCTGCAAACGGTCAGCCGGCATTTACTTTTAAAACCTCAGAACTTAACTTCGATTTTCTCAGTGACCAGTCAGGGTATAAACCCGCGCCTTATTTTGCTTCCCGTGGGATGAAATGGATCCAGCATTATCGAAGTACGGCTGAAACCGATGAAGAACTTATGTATTACCTGAAAGAGTCCTATCGGCTTGTTTCTCTGGGGCTGAGCAAACGCAAGCAGAAAGAACTGGGATTGAATCAGGAAACTCCGGTCTGAGGTGTTAAGACACTTCTTTCAATGATTGTTGCAGGCATTTGAGCTTGCAGATAGTCAATTAAACTTCTGACAGAAGGCAGCATTCCTTTGGGCTTCGGATAGAGCATATGAATGATATGCCCTGATGCATGCCATGGAGGTAAAACCTGTTCCAGCAGACCTGATTTCAGTGCCGCCGATACGATAGGTTCCGGCATCAGTGCAACACCAATACCATGAATGGCAGCTTCTAACTGGACCCGTAAGTCTCCGGTCGCCAGTCTGGGTTCCAACTGTAAGATCTGATGTTCTGATTCCCGGCGCAATGGCCAGTGTGCCAGCCGGTCCTGCATATCCGATAAGCGACTGATAATTTGTAATGTGTGTAGTGCTTCCGGGATTTCCGGTCGGCCTGACAGGTTGAGATAATTCGGGCTGGCGACCATGATCCGGCGAGCCTGTCCCAGTTCTCTTGCCACATAGTTGTTCGAGTCTTCTATCTGATATTGGGCTCTCAGAGCAATATCGAATCGCTCTTCAATCAGATTCACGTGGCGGTCAGTCGCATCTAATATCACCGTGACTTTCGGATACGCAGCCATATAACCCGGCAGAATCGGAGCAAGATAATTTTGTGCCAACAGGACCGGACAGCTGATCCTGATTGTACCGGTCGGTTCGGATTTGAGTTCCAGAATACTTTCATAGGCACTTTGCGCACCTTCAATAATGAACTGACAACGTTCGTAAAAGAGTGAGCCGGCTTCGGTTAGCGTCACTGAACGCGTTGAACGCTGCAGCAGTAAGACACCAAGTCGTTTTTCCAGTGCGGCAACTCTCCGGCTGAGCCGGGTTTTTTCAATGCCGGTCGCCCGTGCCGCTGCTGTGAATCCCTGATGCCGGACAACGGCTGCAAACAGGGCGAGATCATTTAAATCATCCATTCTATTGTTGCATTTATGCACTAATCTGGGGTGTTTTACTAACTTATCAACGAAATGGTGCAACGGTAAAGTAAAAACTGTGAAAATAACATCAAAGGTATCGAATATGACACTGACCCGACTGCCCGTTGCCGGTGCACCGAAAAAACCATTGGCACCACTGCGAAAAATTGCGATTGAAGAACACTTTATGAACCCCGATGCCATGCATCCGGAAGAAACTTTTAACCCTGTCGAATTTGCCAGAGTCAGCGGTCTGGAAACAGAATTTGTTCAGGTGGTGATGCAGCGCATGAAAGATCTGCATCATAAACGAATTGAAGAAATGGATGCGGCAGGAATAGATGTTTCGATTCTGTCGTTGACGGCTGCAGGTATTGAAGGAATTGCCGATGCCGGCAAGGCGATTACTGCTGCCCGGAAAGTCAATGATGCACTGGCAGAAACCGTTGCCCGGAGCCGGGGACGTTTTCTTGGATTTGCCAGCCTGCCGCTTCAGGATACGGATGCAGCATTACAAGAGCTGGAACACGCTATCGGTGAGCTTGGTCTGAAAGGCGTGATGGTTAATGGTTATGTACAGGATCCTGACAAACGGATTGGACATTACCTTGATGAAGCCCGTTTTGCGCCGGTGTGGGAAGCGATTGCTGCACTGAAAGTCCCGGTTTATATTCATCCCCGGCCGTCACTTCCTCAGGTTCGGGAAACACTTTATGCCCAACATGCCGAGCTGGCTGGTGCAACCTGGGGATTTGCGCCGGAAACCGCCACTCATGCTCTGCGTCTGGTCTATAGTGGTTTGTTTGACCGGCATCCGGAGTTAACGGTAATTCTGGGACATCTGGGAGAAACATTACCGTATTTCTCATGGCGGATTCAGCGCTGCTTCGAGTTTAATCCGCTTGGTCATCAGGTCAATAAGCGTTTACAGGATTATCTGTGTGAAAACTTCTATATCACCACCAGTGGCAATAATTTCGATCAGGCGTTGATTTGCGCCATTCTGACGATGGGAGCAGACCGGATTATGTTTGCCAGTGATTATCCGTTCGAAATGTCAGATGATGCAGCCCGTTGGATTGAAACCGCACCGATCAGTGAAAATGACCGACGGAAAATAGCATATGGCAATGCTGAGCAGTTATTCGGGCTTCGTTAATACCCGGCTAATTATTTAGAGATGATATGAAGCACATCCTGTCAGGAAAGGGTCATCATTACCGGGATAACAGAGCTGAGGCTGCATTTTAAGGTCGGTTGGGTATATAATCAACGGCTTAAAACAGAGCAGAGTAAGTGAAGGCGGAATAGATGCGGCAGATCGGTCAGGATGTTTCGGAGTTGATTCAGCGTGGGCTGGATTCGAATATAAAAGTAGCGGTAACCGGTCTTTCCCGGGCCGGAAAAACTGCTTTTATCACATCATTGCTGAATCAGATTCAGTATCTGTCGACACATCACCATTTACCTTTTCTCGCTGCAAGTCAGGAACAGCGTATCATTGGCACCAAACGGATCCCGCAACGGAATCTGATGGTTTCAAGATTTGATTATGAGCAAGCGATTGCAGCGTTACAAAGTGATCCACCAGACTGGCCGGCACCAACAAGAGATGTAAGCGAAACCCGGGTTGCAATCAAGTACCGTCCGGAAAAAAGAACTAAGCGTTTGCTGGGAAAATCCCTGACGTTACATATCGATTTGATCGATTATCCGGGAGAATGGCTGCTGGATTTGCCATTGCTGGAGATGAGTTTTGAACAGTGGTCAACTCAGCAGACTCAACAGTTGAGTGGTACAAGAAAAGAGATGGCAACTGCGTGGATGGCAGCCAGTCAGTCTCTCAATTTGAATGATGAAGCGGATGAGCAGTTACTGGCTGGTATTGCCAGTGAGTTCACGGACTATCTACATCGTTGTAAAGCGGCCGGGTTACACTGGGTTCAGCCCGGTCGCTTTGTTCTGCCGGGAGAACTGGCTGGTGCTCCGGTGTTGCAGTTTTTCCCGTGTCTGCAACCCGAGGGGAATGTCTCTCGTCGTTCACTGACCCGACGTGCCACAACAAACTATGAAGTATTGAAGGCCCGTTATGAAGAGTATCAGTCGAAAGTCGTACAGGGCTTCTACCGGGAATACTTTTCAACCTTTGATCGGCAGGTGGTGCTGGTGGATTGCCTGAGCCCACTGAATGCCGGACATGACTCTTTTCTGGATATGCAGCATGCGCTGGTCCAATTGCTGCAAAGTTTCAAATATGGTCGCAGTGGTCTGCTGTCGCGACTATTTTCTCCCAAAATTGACAAAGTGCTGTTTGCCGCGACAAAAGCCGATCATGTGACTCCGGACCAACATGCTCATTTGCTGCATTTACTGAATCAGATGGTTCAGCCTGTGTGGCAGAATGTATCCTACGAAAATGTTGCCATGGAATGCATGACCCTCGCTTCGGTTCAGGCGACACGGGCCGGCTATATTGCAACGCCGGAGGGTAAAATGCATGCGATTCAGGGAACGACACTTGGCGGAGAAAGTGTGACACTGTTTCCGGGGGAAGTTCCGGAAAAACTTCCTTCACCGGGGTTCTGGCAATCCCACAGGTTTGATTTTACCGAATTTCGTCCATGCGCTGTAGAAAGTGGTCAGCCATTACCTCAGATCCGTCTGGATGCCGTGCTGGAATATTTAATCGGAGATAAATTGCGATGAGTCGTTATCAACCGAAGCGTGTGTTCAAACAGGAACTGGAATCATCTGATGAGAAAACCTCGGCGTTGCTGGCAAACCAGCAATTTCATGATGAGACTTTTCTCCCTGCCGAGTCCGGAACAACATCCGGATCTGAAGCGTCGGAATATACTCCGGCTGATTTGGCAGCGGTTATCCGGCCTAAAGGCAAAACACGTTGGTTCCGACGACTGACCGGATGTACTTTTGTCGGACTGGTGGGCTGGCAGGCGGTCGATACGGTGATTTCGGCATATCAAGCCGGAGAATGGCTGACATTAGGCTGGACTGCTTTACTGACAGCTTTGGGATGCGCCGGTATCAGCGGGTTGTTTAAAGAGTTTCTGACCCTGCGTTCATTGAGAAAGCATTTCAGCCGTCAGTCTGAAGCGGAAGTTTTGATTCAGTCACAGAGTGTTGGTCAGGCAACAGAGCTGTGCCGTAAAATTATCGATGGTGCTGCGAGCCATCAGTCTCTCAGTCAACCGCACATTGAACCGCAACATATTGCCGAGTGGGAAAAACATCTTAACAGTGCTTATAACGACCGGGAAATCCTGGATCTGTTTGATCTGTTTGTGCTGAAGCATCTGGACGAGAAAGCAATCCAGCTTATTTCCCGTTATGCGACGGAGTCGGCGGCGTTGGTTGCGGTAAGTCCACTGGCTGTTACGGATATGTTGCTGGTTGCATGGCGAAACCTGTCCATGATTAACCGGCTTTCCGATCTTTATGGTGTCCGTCTCGGTTATTGGTCCCGGATTCGTTTGTTGCGGACAATGTTTGTCAATATGGCTGCTGCCGGAGCCAGCGAAATTGCGATTGATGCCGGAACCGATCTGCTGTCTGCCGGACTGGCCGGGAAAATATCAGCCAGAGCCGGGCAGGGCGTTGGCGTTGGTATCCTGACAGCCCGGCTGGGGCTTCAGGCTGTGACACTTCTGCGGCCACTTCCCTGGGTGCCGGAGCGTAAGGCGAAACTGACCAGTGTCAGAAAAGCGGTCGTTTCCCGGGTTTTGGGATTGATAAAATCCTAGAACGACCACAATGCGGAGTAAGGTATTGCTTCGGTAATGGTTGGTTCTCTCTGAAATTGTATTTGAAGTCATAAAATATAAGCCGGTTTGTTATGAAACTGTGATAATGGTGCACCGGCTTTTATTGTTTCATCTTTGTTTCTTGACGAAAATTCAGTGTTGATAGAAACTACTGTCAACTTTTCCTTACACGTTTAGGTTATAATTCTGTGCGTCTAGAAGTCTTTTGTGAAGACCGTCTCGGGCTGACCCGGGAGTTGCTGGATATTCTGGTTTCCAGAAACATCGATTTAAGAGGCATTGAGATTGATATTTCCGGAATCATCTATCTGAATTGTCCGGATATTGATTTCACAACGTTCAGTGAGCTAATGGCTCAGATCCGGATGATTTCAGGGGTGAAAGATGTCCGGAAAATTCAGTTTATGCCGATGGAACGACATAACACGGAACTGATTTCCCTGCTTAATAACCTGCCAGATGCAGTTCTCTCGATTGATTTAAAAGGTTTTGTCGACACCGCGAATCATGCGGCTTTGTCATTGCTCAATAAGCTGGAAAACGAAGTCATTGGTCATGCGATTTCCACGCTGGTCCACGCTTTTAACTTTTCCCGCTGGCTGGAGGGAAGTAAGTCCCGTCAGCGGGAAGAAATCGTACTCAACGGACTGGATTATGTACTGGAGATTATGCCGGTTTATATTCAGAGTGAGTCGAATGAATCTATCCTTGCCAGTGCCATGGTGATTCTGCGGGCCAAACATGTCAATCATGAAGTACAGCATGTTCACTTACCTTTGCATAGCGAGCTTGGGTTTGAGCATTTTGTTGGTGTTTCAAACCGGCATAAGAATTTGATCAATCAGGCAAAGAAACTGGCGATGCTGGACCAGCCGCTGTTGATCGAAGGGGAAACGGGAACGGGAAAAGAGATGCTGGCGAAAGCCTGCCATAACCGTTCGGAACGTTCGTCAAGACCGTTTCTGGTCGTGAGCTGTGCATCGATGCCGGATGATGTTGCCGAGACTGAACTGTTTGGACATGCTCCGGGATCTTTCAACCATCAGGAAGGCCACAAAGGTATTTTCGAGCAGGCCAACGGTGGAACCGTATTTCTCGATGAAATCGGTGAAATGAGCGCACATTTACAGATTAAGTTATTGCGTTTTTTACAGGACGGAACCTTCCGCCGGGTTGGTGAAGAGCATGAAGTTCATGTGGATGTCCGGGTGATTGCATCGACCCGGCATAATCTGGCTGAACTGGCGGAATCGGATAAATTCCGGGAGGATCTGTTTTACCGGCTGAATGTTCTGACATTGTCGATCCCGCCACTGCGGGAGCGTCCCAGTGATGTTCATCCGCTTCTGGAACTGTTTATTGCCAAGCATGTCCGTAATATGGGGATGAAAAAACCTCATTATGATGAAGCGGTGATTGAACAACTGTCAAATTATCAGTGGCCCGGGAATATGCGTCAGCTGGATAATATGGTTCTGAGAGCTCTGACCGAAATGCCGGATGATGAGCTGAAAGAAGAGTATTTCCACCTTCCCGGAGTTGAATCCGTCAGCGGTGGATTGGGGCTTCTGAATCTGGACGGTTCTCTGGACGAAATTATGAAAGACTATGAGGCCAAAGTTCTGGAACGGCTTTATCAGTCATTTCCTTCAAGCCGGAAACTTGCCAAGCGTCTCAATGTTTCCCATACCTCGGTTGCTAATAAATTGAGAGATTACGATATTCGCAAACATTAAAATTTTCCGGGGAGCTTTTCATTTCCAATGACTGATTGCCTTATCTGATTCTTCCCGGAATGATTGATAACAGGATAAAAATATTTTATGAACGGACAGGTTTACGATATTGACGGTGATATTGTCATTCGGTCGGCCCGACTTGATGATGCCCGGATGATTGCCCGTTATTTCAGTGATAACCGGAAACATCTGAAACCCTGGGAACCGAAACGGGAAGAGGAGTTTTTTGTTGAAGCGGGCTGGGCACAGCGTCTGATCAAACTCAGAGAATTACAGAGTATGGCTCTCGGCTATTATTTGTTGATTCTGGATATGTCTGCTAACGAAATGGTTGGTACCATTTCGTTTAGTCAGATTTCGCGTTTTCCACTGCATAGTTGCTATGTCGGTTATTCTCTGGCGGAGAAGGCTCAGGGGAAAGGGATTATGACCCGGGCATTGAAAATGGCCTGCCGGTATATGTTTGAAGCGCAGAATATGCACCGGATTTCGGCGACTTATATGCCACGCAATGTCCGTAGCGAAGATGTTCTGAATCGCCTGGGATTTCAGTATGAAGGAAAAATGAAAGACTATCTGTTGATTAATGAGCAGTGGGAAGATCACCACATGACATCACTGATTAACCCTGACTGGCAAGCCAGAACAGCATCGTAAATATTCCGGGCCGTGTTTTATCCGGATTCGGCCCTTTTCTGAAATCTTCATTCAAGCATAGAAATATCTGTTAAATGGTTAACTATCAGTCTGTTAAACCAATAGCAGCAACGGTTTCTGTACCTGAGTCTCTGGATCTTGAGTCGCTGGGAAAATATCCATATATTCATCAAAGTTTGTGATTAATATTGGTGTGGTCATGTCATATCCGGCATCTCTGATGGCTTCAATATCGAAGTGGAGCAGTTCATCTCCCTGTGAGACGTGCTGTCCGGCTTTGACCAGAGAAGTAAAGAAACGACCATTGAGCTGTACCGTATCGATACCGACATGAATTAATAATTCGGCTCCCCGGTCACTTTTAATACCAATCGCGTGTTTGGTTTTAAAAAATGACTCGACAATCCCATCGACCGGCGAGTACAGGATGCCGGAATCCGGGATGATCGCGACTCCTTTCCCAAGCAGTTCACTGGAGAACATTTCATCGGCAACTTCAGGTAAAGAGATGACTTTGCCTTGTAATGGACTGAAAATCGTTTCCTGAAGTGCTTCTGTGCTGGCAACAACCTGTTGATTTTTTTCTTCCGGAATAACTTCAGGTTGTGTTTCTTCTTCCTGAGATGCTTTCTGTGGTTCCCGGTAAAATAACAAAGTCAGCAGGGCCGCCAGCAGCATTGAAGTGAAGGTTCCGAATGCAGCTGCATAAACGGTATAGTCAATACCTTGTGGTGGAATATACTGTATCAGGCTCAGAATGCTCGGGAGCCCGATATAGTATGCTTTTGTCTGGTAGAAACCGATAATTCCGCCGCCGATGGCTCCGCCGATACAACCAAAGATGAAAGGCCATTTTCTGGGAAGATTTACTGCATAAATCGCAGGCTCGGTGATGCCAAACACGCCGGTTAAGGCTGCTGAATTAGACAGCGCCCGGGTCTGTTTCTGGGATGCTTTCAACGATACGCCGATACTGGCTCCGATCTGACCGAAAACTGCGGGAAGTAAAAGAGGTGTCAGTATATCAAACCCACTGACTGCCAGATTATTAATGATGATCGGTACGGTTCCCCAGTGCAGACCGAATATCACGAAAACTTGCCAGAATGCTCCGAGTATCATCCCGGCTAAAACCAGATGGCTTTGAGAGGCGGAAAACAGCAAATTAGCCAGACTATGGCTGATTGAAGCCGCGATTGGACCGGTTACCAGAAAGGTTAACGGAACAGAAATTAGTAAGCAGAAAAAGGGCATAAAAAGATTAGCGACTGAAGCCGGTAATATTTTTTTGAATACGGATTCAATGTGAGCATTCAGCCAGGTTGCAAAAATGACCGGAATCACGGATGAGGTATAGTTGATATAACTGATCGGAATGCCGAGGAAGTTCTCCTGAAGCAGTGCCTGACTTTGCAGTTCTCCTTCAAACAGACCATTGACCTGAGTTAGAATGGAAGGATGAATCAGGGCGCCGCCAATCGCCATACCGACAAAATAGTTACAGCCGAATTTACGGGCTGATGTGTAACCAAGAAAGATGGGTAAAAAGAAAAACAGAGAGTCTCCCGCCGCATTTAATATTCTGAATGTACCGCTGTCAGTATCAACCCAGGTAAGTGCAACCAGAAGTGCCAGTAAGCCTTTGAGCAATCCGGCTCCGGCCAGTACGCCAATCATTGGGGAGAAAATGCTGGAAATCGTATAGATCAGGCTGTTAAGCAGGTTTTTGGGCGAGAAGGGTTCTCGGGTTTTAGTGCTATGCAGATGTGGCTGAATTAAATCATAAAGTTGTGCGACATGGTTGCCGATGACTAGCTGAAACTGACCGCCACTGTTCACGATGGCTATAATTTCCGGCATCTGTTTCAGTTGTTCTGTCTGAACAAAGGCATCCTGTTTGAGGATAAAACGCAATCGGGTTGTACAGTGAATCATACCCTGTACATTGGCCGCTCCACCGATATATTCGAGGATTCGTTCGGCCGTCTTCTGGTCGGTTTGCTTCACTCACGCCTCCGCCTTATGCATCCTGCTGGCGTCTGACCCGCTCAATATGAATGGTCAGAAACATCATCTCTTCCTGAGTCATTGCATGTCTGAATTTCTGTTCGACATACAAATAAATTTTTTGCGTACACTCGAAAGCCTGCGGATACTGGAGCCGGACCGACTGAAAAAGTGTGTCATCGTCATTCTGAACAGAACTCCGGTGGAGCAGGCGATGAGCAAAGAATTTCAAATGTGTGACCAGCCGCTGATAGTTGATACTTTCTTCATCCATATCAATACGAAGCTGATATTTGATCATCTGGATAATGTCGCGGATCAGATTGGTAATCTCCATCGTGTTATGCATGTCATCGCTGAGCTGAGCATTCACAATATGGAGAGCAATGAATCCGGCTTCATCTTCTTCAAACTGAATCCCGGAGGCTTTTTTAATCAGGTGAAGCGCTTCCTGACCGACTTTGTACTCACTGGGATAGAGTTTTTTGATCTCCCATAGCATGACGTTTTTAACCGATTTTCCCTGCACATAACGTTCAATAGCAAAGTAAAGGTGATCAGCTAGTGATATTCTGACACTGGGATGAATTTCGCCCGGGAGTGTTTTTTGCGCCAGTTCAATGATGTTTTCGGTTGCCATCAGTAATTCGACAGGAATTCGCTTCAGCAATTCATGGTACTGAGAGTCAATACTACCGTCGTTTGTCTGTTCGAGACTAAAAACTTTTTCTATTTTTGAGGCGTCTAAGGTCATACCTGGCTTCATCTGAAAGCCAAGTCCTTTTCCCATCACGACGACTTCATGACCTTCAGGGTCAAGAGAAATCACAACATTGTTGTTCAGAACTTTTTCAACATGCATATTCGGTGTATCAGGACTGTCCTGTCGGTTCGGTTTATCCACTTCTTTGTGCCGGTCTGGTGTTGTGTTTGATCATACCTCAGTTTGACACGAAAGTGTGTTCTGAAGAGTAAAAGATAACTAAATGGTCTCAACCCAGATTCATCAGATCGCCAGAGCTGCTTGTCTGCCGGGACACCATAGGAAGACTCAGGTATATAAAAAACCCAGGTGAATTGATCGGCATTGTCTGATCCAACTCTGGCCCGGGTTTTCCCTGTACTGCAGTTAACCTGCCGAAGATACTGATGAATAAAAGAAGTGACAAGAGTCGCCCCCAATATGTGTGAATACAAGCACAGTATTTACAAATCTATATTTACATATTGTTAGTCAAAGAGACTGGATGCATAAAAGGTCGATACGTTTGTATTGATTGTTGACAATATATTTTCTTCAATAAATTCATTTTAAAAATAACTAAATATTTATCAATTAATTATACCATTTTCGTTCTTGTTTCTAATCAAAGTTAATTTTAGACATTAGTCTAAATTGTCAACAATCTGCTTGCGAAGATTAGTCGGAGTGGCTATTTTTTATGCAAAGACTGATATCAGAGTACAGAAAGAAAAGAGATTGAAATGAGTCATGAGACCTTATTGCTTCAGACAGAAAAAGATAATACCAAGTCAGAACACCTGACGGACTCGCTGATCGAAGCCATTGTTCAGGGAGATATTGCACCGGGAAGTAAAATTTCTGAACCGAATCTGGCACGTCAGTTTCAGGTGAGTCGGGGACCGCTGAGGGAAGCATTGATGCGGTTAGAAGGTCTTGGCCTGATTGAGCGGATTCCTCACGTTGGTGCCAGAGTCATAGCACTGTCCTACGAAAAACTGGTTGAACTTTATGCGGTGCGGGAAGCTCTGGAAGGAATGGCTGCCCGGCTGGCTGCCCGGTATATCACAACGGCTGAGCTGGACAATCTGGAAGCTTTGCTGGAAACACATGCCAGTCATATCAATCAGATCGAAGGCGCTTCTTATTTTCACCAACATGGTGATTTCGATTTCCATTACTGCATTATTAAAGCCAGCCGTAATCAACAGCTGATCCGGCTTTTGTGTGATGAATTATATCATTTACTCAGAATGTTTCGTTATCAGTCACCCAGAGCCCACACCCGGCCTGATGAAGCGCTCGGAGAGCATCAGTTCATTCTGAGAGCGATTCGGGAGCGGGATGAAGAACTGTCTGAAATGTTGATGCGGCGTCATATCGCAGGCAGCAGGAAACTGATTGAAGCCCACATGCTGTCAGAACAGGGAGAATCATGATGAATAGTCCGGGAAAAAAATTCAGAGAAGCGGTCCGGAATAATCAACCGCTGCAAATCGTCGGCACGATTAATCCGTATTGTGCCATGATGGCACAACAAATCGGGCATCAGGCTATTTACCTTTCCGGTGGGGGAATCGCGAATGCATCCTATGGCGTTCCTGATCTGGGGATTACCACGTTGAATGATGTATTGGTCGATGTCGAACGGATTACCAATGCCAGCGATCTACCTTTGCTGGTTGATGTTGATACTGGGTTCGGGGGAGCATTCAGTATTGCCAGAACAATCCGTTCGATGGAAAAAGCCGGTGCGGCTGCTGTTCATATCGAAGATCAGGTCATGCAAAAACGCTGTGGACATCGTCCGAATAAGGCGATTGTCAGCTGCAATGAAATGGTCGATAGAATTAAAGCCGCAGTAGATGCACGTCTTGATACCGATTTTGTCATCATGGCACGCACCGATTCCCTGGCTGTTGAAGGCATGGAGAAAGCAATTGAGCGAGCCATTGCTTGTGTTGATGCCGGTGCGGATATGATTTTTCCGGAAGCGATGACCGAGCTGGGGCAGTACGAACAGTTTGCTACAGCACTTGAAAATGCAGCCGGACGACCGATTCCGATTCTGGCAAATATCACGGAGTTCGGACAAACCCCGTTGTACGGTTGTGAAGAACTGGCTGGTGCCAAAGTTAGCATGGTGCTTTATCCGCTTAGTGCATTCCGGGCGATGAACAAAGCTGCGGAAATGGTTTATCAGCATCTGTTACATACCGGAAATCAGCAGGCGCTGCTTCAGCAGATGCAAACACGTCAGGAGTTGTACGACTATCTGAATTATCACGCATACGAAGATAAGCTCGACCAGCTGTTTTCAATGCATCAGCCCGGTCACTAGATGTCCGGGATTCGCCTGTAAAAAGGATATTATCCATTACGTGAAACAAACCCTGCCGACTGGAAGTATCTCCCCACAACCGGGGAACAGATTGTCCGTCAGAGACACAGCGGTCAGGGAACAAGGAGCTCAATATGCCAAACAAGGAATTGGGAGGCGCAGGGTTGCGGGGGCAGAGTGCCGGAACAACCGCTTTATGTACTGTCGGAAAAACGGGAACAGGGTTGACCTACCGTGGTTACGATATTACAGATCTTGCCAATCATGCACAGTTTGAAGAAGTTGCTTATCTGCTACTGAAAGGAAAACTGCCGAATCAACAAGAGTTAGACGCTTATACCACTCACCTGATGCAGTTAAGAGGCTTACCTCAGGTACTGAAGGAAGTTTTAGAACGTTTGCCGCCGGAAACCCATCCGATGGATGTCATGCGAACCGGATGTTCTGTGCTGGGAAACCTCGAACCGGAAACAGATTTTTCCGGGCAACTGATAGCAACCGAGCGTCTGCTGGCTTGCTTCCCGGCAATTATCTGCTACTGGTATCGCTTCAGCCACGATGGTGTCCGCATTGATACCGAAGATCACAGTGAAGCTTCTACCGGCGGATATTTCCTGAAGATGTTGTTAGATCGCACACCCGATGAACTGTTCCGTCAGGCCATGCACTGTTCACTGATTCTGTATGCTGAACATGAATTCAACGCATCGACATTTAACGCCAGAGTCTGTGCTTCAACATTGTCAGATCTCCACTCTTGTGTGACCGGGGCAATCGGAACCCTGCGTGGACCGTTGCATGGTGGTGCCAATGAGGCTGCCATGGCAATGATTGAGCAATGGGATACACCGGAACAGGCTGAGGCCGGTCTGCTGGAAAAGCTGGCCCGCAAAGAAAAGATTATGGGATTCGGTCATGCAGTCTACCGGGAATGTGATCCCCGGAACGCACTGATTAAACAGTGGTCCCGGCGTTTATCACAGCAGGTTGGCGATCATCATCTCTATGCAGTTTCAGAACGTGTGGAAGCGGTGATGAAACGGGAGAAGGGATTATTCTGTAATGCCGACTTCTACCACGCATCCGCCTATCACTTTATGGACATTCCTACGCCGCTGTTTACACCGATATTCGTCATCAGCCGTTTGACCGGCTGGGCCGCACATGTCTTCGAACAGCGGGAAAACAACCGGATTATCCGTCCGAGTGCCGATTATCAGGGACCTGAGCATCAACACTGGATTCCTATTGAACAGCGTTAACCAAGGACAGACGAATGAGTCAGAATGTAGATTTCAATCAACGGCAACAACCAGACGCGTTACTGGTTCAGATTGCCGATTATGTGGACAATCAAGTTATTGCATCACAGGAGGCTTATCAGACAGCGCGTAATTGTCTGATCGATACGCTGGGATGTGGTTTGCTTGCATTACGTTTTCCCGAATGTACTAAGCATTTAGGTCCTACAGTACCGGGAATGACTGTGCAGCATGGTGCCAGAGTTCCGGGGACATCTCATGAACTTGATCCGGTTACTGCAGCATTCAATATCGGTTGTATGATTCGCTGGCTTGATTTTAACGACACCTGGCTGGCAGCTGAGTGGGGGCATCCGTCTGACAATCTGGGGGGAATTCTGGCAACGGCTGATTATCTGAGCCGGGTTGCTGTTTCTCAGGGAAAAGCACCACTGGTGATGAAAGATGTCCTGACCGCGATGATCAAAGCCCATGAAATTCAGGGTGTTCTGGCATTGAAGAATAGCTTTAACCGAGTTGGCCTTGACCATGTACTCTTGGTACGTGTTGCGTCAGTTGCGGTTGTTACCAAGATGCTTGGCGGTGACCGGCAGCAAATCATTGATGCATTGTCTCAGGCTTGGGTTGATGGTTGTTCGCTCCGGACTTACCGTCATGCGCCGAATGCTGGATCCCGTAAATCATGGGCCGCCGGTGATGCAACCTCACGAGCGGTACGACTGGCGTTGATCACCATGAAAGGTGAGATGGGAATTCCGACAGTCCTTTCGGCACCGCAATGGGGGTATTACGACGTGCTGTTTAAAGGAGAGGCTTTTGATATTGCTCAGGACTTTTCCAGCTATGTCATGGAGAATGTACTGTTCAAAATTTCTTTTCCGGCAGAATTTCATGCTCAGACTGCCGTTGAATGTGCTGTCGGGTTACATCCACAGGTTAAGAACCGGATTGATGACATTGACCGGATTGAAATCACGACCCACGAGTCGGCAATCCGGATTATTTCTAAAGTCGGTGAACTGGCAAACCCGGCCGACAGGGATCACTGCCTGCAATACATGACAGCAGTACCGCTGCTGTATGGTGATTTGGTCGCCGAACATTACGAAGATAGCTTCCATCTCGGCGATCCCCGGATCGATCAGCTCCGGGATAAAATGGTGATTCAGGAAGATTCCCGCTACAGCCGGGAATATCTGGAACCCGATAAACGTTCAATTGCCAATGCGATTCAGATTTTCTTCAAGGATGGTTCACAGACTGAAAAAGTGGAAGTGGAATATCCGATTGGGCATCGTCGTCGCAGAGAAGAGGGAATTCCGGTTCTGGAGAAAAAATTTATCCGTAATTTGCAGACTCGTTTTCCACAGGGACGCGTCGATGCCATTACAGCATTGTGTCTGGATCAGGCAAAACTGGAGCAGATGCCGGTTGATGAATTCATGACACTGTTTGTGATCAATTAACTTCCCAAAGTAGCCCGGTATCAGGAGATACCGGCCACCGACAATGGGGGAAATGATGTCTACATATGAACGAGAATATCAATTTGCCAAAAATCATCCTGAGCAGTTCTGGGCCGCAAAGGCTGAGCAACTGGACTGGTTTCAAAAGCCTGAGACTATTCTCAGCCGGGATGAAAATCAGATCGAACGCTGGTTCCCTGACGGTATCATGAATACGTCCTGGCTGGCCTTAGATTATCACTGCCAGCAGGGACGGGGAGAACGGACGGCGCTGATTTATGATTCTCCGGCAACCGGTGCCCGGAAACAGTGGTGTTACCGGGAATTGCGGGATGATGTCGCGAAAGTTGCCGGGATGCTGGCAGCCAGAGGAGTGACGCAGGGTGATCGGGTGGTTATCTATATGCCGATGATTCCGGAAGCAGTGATGGCCATGCTCGCCTGTGCCCGTCTCGGAGCGATCCATTCTGTTGTGTTTGGTGGCTTTGCACCGAATGAATTGGCCGTCAGAATCGAAGATGCTGAGCCGAAAGTGTTGATCACAGCTTCATGCGGGATTGAGTTCAGTAAGGTCATTCCCTACAAGCCGATGGTTGATAAAGCGATTATGGATAGTCGCTGGAAGCCCGAGCATGTGATTGTCGTACAACGCCCGGAGTCTCCGGCTCTGCTGAATAAAGAAAGAGATGCGGACTGGCAAGTATTATTTGAGGGTGCATTACCACATGAATGTGTCCCGGTACGGGCGACGGATCCGCTGTATATCCTCTATACATCCGGAACCACCGGGAAACCGAAAGGTGTGGTGCGGGATAATGGCGGACACGCCGTGGCAATGAAATACTCGATGTCGGCAATTTATCACATGCCGCAGGATGGTGTTTTCTGGGCGGCTTCCGATGTTGGCTGGGTTGTCGGTCACTCTTATATTGTCTATGGACCGCTGATCCATGGTTGTACAACCATTCTCTATGAAGGCAAGCCGGTCCGGACACCGGATCCGGGCGCTTTCTGGCGGGTTTGCGATGAATATCAGGTTGATGTTCTGTTTTCTGCACCAACAGCGTTCAGGGCGATCAAGAAAGAAGATCCGCAGGGAGAGTTTATCCGCCGTTATTCGCTGGAGCGCCTGCAAGCAATTTTTATGGCCGGAGAGCGTCTTGATCCACCGACGCTTGAGTGGGTTCAGTCTCATACCCATAAACCGGTGATCGACCACTGGTGGCAGACTGAAACTGGCTGGGCAATTTCCGGTAATCCGCTGGGAATTGAACCAATGCCGGTAAAACCGGGCTCGTCAACTAAAGCGACACCGGGTTATGTAGTTGAAATTCTCGACGAGCAGGGGCAGCATCAGCCATGTTGTCAGCAAGGGTATGTTGCGCTCAAGCGTCCTTTGCCTCCGGGATGTCTGCCAACCGTCTGGCGTAATCATGATCGGTTTGAGTCAGGTTATCTCAGCCAGTTTCCGGGTTACTATGTCTCCGGTGATGGCGGATATATCGATGAAGACGGTTATCTGTTTATCATGGGCAGAATCGACGATGTTATCAATGTTGCCGGACACCGTTTATCCACAGGAGAAATGGAAGAAGTCGTCGGGTCACATCCGGCGGTTGCCGAGTGTGCTGTTGTCGGGATTCACGATGAACTGAAAGGGCAGTTGCCTCTCGGACTGGTTGTACTGAAAAACGGAACGAAAATGGATATACACCAACTGGAGTCGGAACTGATCGGGCAGGTCAGGGAACAGATTGGAGCCATTGCCTGTTTTCACCATGCGGTTGTGGTTGAGCGATTGCCGAAAACCCGTTCCGGAAAGATTCTGCGTCGGGTGATCCGGCAGATTGCCGACGGGGAAAACTATACGGTTCCTTCTACCATTGATGACCCGGCAAGTTTGTCTGAGCTGGAGAATACATTGCATCATCAGAAAAGCGGATGACTGGCAGGTATTTCACTATTGTAAGTTAAAGAATAGTTCCTGTAAGTTAAAGAATAGCTCCTTGTAGATCACTTTGGCAGATACGAACACGGATACGAAGCCTATCCATGGGGGGAATCGATATCAGCCTGACACCTGCAAGGAGCATATTTGGTATTGCTTCTCTGATTCAATCTGATTTGTCTGCAAACAAATCAGGTTGAATCAACTCATGTCACCACGGGAGTGGGCCGTTAGCATTAGAAAAGGTGCCGGTCGGACCATTTTCGTCAAGAAGTGCCAGCCGAACCGGTTCCCGGGCGGCTTCCTCTACGCTGCCTGTCCCGGAAAAATTATTCATCTCCGTTGCGGTAAATCCCGGGCAGACCGCATTGACTTTTATGTGAGTTGATTCAAGTTCAATTGCAAAGCTGAGTGTGACCGCATTTAATGCCGTTTTGGTGGCGGCATAGATACCGGCGAATTGACGAAATGGATTGGACGGATCAGCATTCAGAGTCAGAGAACCATTCATACTCGACATGTTGACAATCCGGCCGGCCGGAGCTTCACGCAGCAGTGGCAGCATGGCCTGAGTAACAGTGACGACACCGAAGACATTGGTTGCAAAGAGGCGTTGCATTTCGTCATAAGATACATGACTCAAAAAGCCTGACTGGACTAATTCTTCCATACTTCGTCCGGCTTGCCCTGCGTGTGAAATGCCAGCATTGTTGACCAGAATGTCAAGGTGACCAAATCTTTCCCGGATGTACTCAGCAGCTTTGGCAACAGATGTCGGATCGGTGACGTCAAGCTGTACTGCCCAGGCATTTGCTCCGATACTGGCGGCAGCGGCGGTGCCACGTGAAAGATCCCGGGCGCCAATCAGTACGATAATATCTTTCGCTGCAAGTTCTTTAGCAATTTGCAGGCCGATACCTTTGTTGGCTCCGGTAATAAGCGCGATCGATTTTTTAGCCATATAATTTATCTCCTGTGAGATGACGATTGCCATCAGAATACCGGCAAGTTAAAATCTATTAAATGGAACATTGCTCCGGTTTAATATACGGAACATTGTTCCACTTATCAAGTGGTGTGATTGAGAGATAAAATGAAAAAATCTGTAAGTGACAGCAAACCCAAGCGTGTTCGTGCCGACGCCCAGCGAAATATCGAAACTTTATTACAAACGGCATTGGCGGTTTTTTCTTCGTCTGGCGTTGATGCACCGGTACGGGAAATTGCAGAAAAGGCTGGTGTCGGGGTTGGGACGATCTATCGCCATTTTCCGCGACGCTCCGATCTGGTTGTCGCCGTGTTTCGTAATGAAGTGGATCTGTGTGCGGACTGCGGGCCAGAATTTGCTGCCAGTTTTCAGCCTGAAGAGGCATTGATGAAGTGGGTCGATTGCTATGTCGATTTCATTACTGCCAAGCGAGGACTGGCTACGGCTCTGAATTCGGAGGATCCTGCATTCAGTGACCTGCCCGGATATCTTTTACAGCGATTACGCCCGGTGGTTCAGAAGTTGCTTGATGCCGCTGCAGAGGACGGAAAAATCCGTAAAGATGTTGAACCGGATGATCTGTTGTATGCCATTGCTGGTTTATGTACGTCTCCGGGCTGTACCGAACCTCATGATGCCCGGCGGATGATTGCTCTCTTTGTCGATGGATTACGCTATGGCGCCACAGGTGCAAGTTGCTGATTCATGACTACTTTATCATACGCATAATGAAATAACTGAAAACAGCCGTGATTGCCTGAAGAGTGTCCTGGATTCTGTATCTTATGCTGACTTGGGTATAAAATGGAAGGTGTTCCTGTTGTCCTTACTGAGGTGTGTGTATGGTTAAAATTCGTTTGGCGAAATCATCGGATCTCGCTGCTTTGGAAAAAATGATGTATGACCTGCACGATGAGCATCATCTGGCCTGCCCACAACACTTTAAGGTCGCAAAAGAAGCGATGGAAGAGAAACGGATTGCTGATTACCTTGAGTCTCCGGAAGGTCTGGTCTTTATTGCTGAATTAAACGATCAATGTATTGGCTTTGTTTCCGGTCATTTTGCCGATCTAGTCTCTTCGGTCAGCCGGAATGTATTTATGGGCAGCATTGATGAATTTTATGTATTGCCCCAATATCGTGGACAGGGAATAGGCAGCCAGCTTCTGAAACGCATTGAAAAAGAGTTTGATGATTATGGTGTTCAACAGATGTTTGTTGAAGTCTGGGATTTTAATCAGTCCGCGATCAGACTCTATCAAAACCTTGGATTCGCTCATCATATTCATTGGTTAAGAAAGGGAATTCGGTAACTATACCCAAATGACCTCAAGATGCGGTTTCAGCGGGAATCACTGGGTACAGAGACAAGGCAGAGATTTGAGTCATAGCCATTCTATGGTGAAAATGTATATAACGGAGTAGATTTGATGCGTTAAATCTGAAAAAGTAATCCACATTTGGATTCATTACCCGGGCGAACTATATCACCCGGATTTTTAAGAAAAGGTCTACACGCGCTAGTAAAGCACAAATTTTTCAATTGCTTCTGCCACACCGTCCTCATCATTCCCTGCGGTGATATAGTCTGCAATGGCTTTAGTCTGCGGCATTGCATTGCCCATCGCTACTCCCAATCCGGCATATTCGAGCATATGGTGATCATTTTCAGCATCTCCAATACACATGACAGACTCTGCCGGAATTCCCAAACGTTCAGCAACAGCCTGAATACCAAGTCCCTTATTACTTTGTGGGTTCAGAAATTCAAGAAAGAAAGGTGCACTTCTGACAATCGTAAATTGCTCTGCCAGATAAGAGGGCAGTTTTTCATATGCCTGAGATAGTTTTTCTGGTTCGTCGACCATCATTGCTTTGATCATCGGATGATCATCAGACAAAGTGTCAAAATTGATTTCGTGCACTTCAATGCCATTCAGTCTGGCTTCCAGACGGGTATACTCGGTACTTTGCGGGGTGATTAACCCGAGTGTCTGACTAAATGCATGAGTATTGACGTTTAATTCCCGGGCAGTACGTTCTATTATTCTGGCATCAGCGGTACTGATGACCTGCTGACGGATGATTTCACCGGTCATCACATTCTCGACGAACGAACCATTGTAATGTACGACATAGTCGTGCTCGCCATTCAATCCTAATTGTTCCAGATAAGAACGGAGTCCTTCGATAGGACGCCCTGAAGATAAGACAATTCTGATGCCTTTATCTTTTGCTGCCTGTATAGCAGCCAGGGTTCTGGCCGAAATTTGCTTTTGACTGTTCAGCAGAGTGCCATCCATGTCGAGTCCAATCAGTTTATACATGATTTATCACCGGTAACTTCAGAATATGTGGGACTAAAAAAGTGGAACGGGTATTGAATCAGCGTGATAAATACCCAAGCTGCATCAATATGCGGGAGTTCCACAACAAACACAAGTATAACCTTAGTGAGAGCTGAGTCACATATATCTGGATGACCCGGTGGATGACATTATCTCAGAACGTGGGCTTTACCATCAGTTCAGGGAAGAGTCTGATGAATATACTCTTCTGTCTTAATATGATTATCCTTTTGAATTAAATCACTATTATTAACTTATTAAGTTTTATTAATATCAATAAATGATGGGTTTAATTTGACCTTCTGACAAGCTTCTATTAAGGTCTGCGACTCGCATGATATGACTGTTGAATTAGGGTTCATTTTGAGTATTTATAAAGTCAATGAAATCTTTCAAACCATCCAGGGTGAAGGAGTTTTTACCGGAGTTCCTGCTGTTTTTATCCGCCTGCAGGGATGTCCGGTTGGATGTTCGTGGTGTGATACCAAACAAACCTGGTTGACGGAGCCGAAGGATAAGCGTTCTGTAGAAGAGATCATTGTCAAAACTCAGGATAGTCCGCATTGGTGTCAGATGAACACCGAGGAAATTATCCGCTGTTATCATCAACAGGGATACACAGCACGACATATCGTGATTACCGGTGGAGAACCGTGCATTTATCATTTAACTGAGCTGACAAAAGCTTTTGAAGAGCTTGGTTGTCGCTGTCAGATAGAGACCAGCGGTACTGCAGAAGTACAGGTATCGGAACAGACCTGGGTGACAGTGTCACCAAAAGTTGCCATGAAAGGTCGTCTGCCGGTGTTGGGCAGTGCAATGTTACGGGCAAATGAAATTAAGCACCCGGTCGGCACCCGTAAGGATATTGAACAGCTGGAGCAATTACTGCGTCAGAATCAGGTGTCTGATGATACAATCATTGCTTTACAACCGATTAGTCAGAAACCACGTGCAACAGAGTTGTGTATTGAGGTTTGTACGGAGCGGAACTGGCGTTTATCTATTCAGACTCATAAATACCTGAGTATTGCCTGAGGAATTCCCATGAAAAAAGCTGTTGTTGTATTTAGCGGTGGTCAGGACTCCACCACTTGTCTTGTTGAAGCCCTGCAAACCTATGATGAAGTGCATGCGATTACTTTTGATTACGGGCAGCGGCACCGGCTTGAGATTGAAACGGCACAGCGGTTGTCATCCCTGTTAGGCGTAAAAGCACATAAAGTGATGGATGTCGGTTTGCTGAATGAGTTAGCGATCAGCTCTCTGACCCGCGATGATATTCCGGTCTCTCATGAGTTGCAGGAGAATGGATTACCCAATTCGTTTGTTCCCGGCAGAAATATCCTGTTTCTGACTCTGGCTGGTATTTATGCCTATCAGATCGGTGCTGAGTCGGTCATTACCGGTGTGTGTGAAACCGATTTCTCCGGTTATCCGGACTGTCGCCACGAGTTCATCCAAACCATGAATCGTGCGCTGGTTCAGGGAATGGACAGAGTAATGACGATTGTGACTCCATTGATGTGGCTGAACAAAGCGGAGACCTGGGCAATGGCTGATCATTACGGGGCACTAAAACTGATCAGAGAACAGACCCTGACATGTTATAACGGTGTGATTGGTGATGGTTGTGGTGAATGTCCTTCCTGTCATCTGAGAAAAGCCGGGCTGGATGAATATCTGCAAAACCGGGAATCGGTACTACAGTCTTATCTGAATAAAAATTGAACTGTTGTTGGTGTCAGAGAAGCTACCTAAATATACAAGAATAAGTTAACTGTTTGAAATAGATAAAATAATATCAGAATCATTCCGGGCGATATCCGATCGCCCGAGTCTAAGTAACATCATCTCTTCTTATTCACTATCTCATATGTCATTTCTCTTTCAGTAAAAGATTTGCATCCTGCATGATATATACAGGGAATCAATTGGTTAAATTTTGGTCTTTTACTCGTTTATTGATATAACTATGGTCTAACATAAAGTTGAGGGTAAAATTAATCCTGCATCTTGCGGAGAAGTGTCTTATGTCAACAACATGGCTGACATGCTTGCTGAATGAGAAAGGGGAACTGGTGTCCAGCAACCAGCGCCATGAGGATGCTTTAAGTCTGGAAAATTTCACCTCTTGGTTTTTTAACAGTCCGTCTAGCTTGCAGCCTCTGCAAAGCAGAGATTTTAACTCTCTGCTTCTTTCCCAGGAAGAACCTGTTGAACTTTCTATTCTGATACAGGAAGAGCTCTGGGGTGGATCATTGATGAGGATGCATCCTATTGATGGGGATTTTCCGGAAGCGATTTTTCTCTCGCTGCATAATATTGCCAAATCTCCGGTACAGATACTGGATGAGGCGAATGTCCGGTTGATGCAGAAACAGATGATGCAACTGGAAAGCGATCTACATTACCTTGTCGATATTATCCCCGGAGTGATCTACCAATATGAGCGTCGCAGTGATGGTCATGCCTGTTTTCCTTACATCAGTCCTCAGGTTGAAACCTTACTTGGGGTTAAACCGGAGGTGGTTGCTCAGGATGCGACCACACTGCTTCAGGCGGTTCATCCGGATGATCGCCAACGGGTCTATCACAGTGTTCTCCGGGCTGAAGCTTCCCAGAATGAATGGGAATGTGAATTCAGAGTTATCCATCAGGGAAAAATCTGTTGGTTATATGGGCACTCTGTCCCAGTTCATAATGATCAACACCGCCAGTTATGGTCCGGACTGATGATCGATATTTCGGATAAAAAGACACTGGAGCTGAAGTTACAACGGGAATCAACTATCGATCCGCTGACCAACGTCTTTAACCGTCGTTATTTTATGTACTCTCTGAACCGGACTTTTACCTCCGGGTTTAAAAATAAGGACTGCGTCAGTATCCTTGCGATTGATTTCGACCATTTTAAAAAGGTGAATGACCAGTACGGACATGATGCCGGAGATGAGGTGTTGAAACAGGTCACCTCGGCGATCAAGCGGCATATCCGGCGTTCTGATATTCTTGCCCGGATGGGGGGAGAAGAGTTTAGCGTAATTCTGCCATCCACTGAGTACAAGGATGCTGTCAAAATCGCCGAAAAATTACGGAAATGCGTCGAAAATACAGCAGTACACTATCTTGATAGTGCTATTCGTATCACGATTACAATCGGTGTGGCTTCGGCTGAAAATAGTGATCTGAACGAAAAGGATTTGTTACGGCGGGCGGACAGAGCATTGTACCGGGGCAAAGCTGCCGGTAGAAATCTGGTCATGTAAATTTGTGTTGTATTTGATGTGTTGTTTCAGGGAAATATTCGTGGTACATCTTTCCAAACTTGATAAGGAAGGAATTGTATTGCATGGAAATTCGTATTGATTCTCTGGATGATGGCGCTGTCATTCACCTTTTGGAAGAACATCTGGCAGACATGTACGCAACATCGCCGCCGGAAAGTGTCCACGCTTTAGATGTTGCCAGCTTAAAAGCAACTTCAGTCACTTTTTTCAGTGGCTGGCGTCATGGTGAACTACTCGGTTGTGTTGCTATCAAGCAGTTAAGTGATACGCATGCTGAGCTGAAATCGATGCGTACGGCAACTTCAGCCCGTCAGCAGGGCGTTGCATCAATGTTATTACAGCATATGATTGAGGTGGCGAAAGGGCGGGGCTACCGGCGTCTGAGCCTGGAAACTGGCTCAATGGCTTTTTTCGAACCAGCAAGAAAGCTGTACGAGAAATTCGGTTTCTCTTATTGCGAACCTTTTGCCGATTATCAGCCCGATCCCAATAGCATGTTTATGACGTTGCTCCTTTAGTACAGAAACAACAGTACAGAAACAAACAGTACTGAGACAAAGTATTGGGACAAATAATGCAGAGGCATAAATACTCAAGCGCGGGTATGTTAAGAAAAAATGTGTTGGCAGCCGGTTCCGGCAACCAACACATTTTCAGTCAATATATTCTGAAACTAGCGGATAAGATGTAATCCGCTGGGAAGCGTCTCACCAAAGATACGCTTCGAGTCGTTCTCTGAGATTTGACTGACTTCATTCACCAGTGCGCTCCAACTTTCCGGGGCTTTGCTTTGTCTGAGTTTTTCTATGACAGTGGCACGAAGCTCATCGGAGATATCAACCTGACGGTCTCCGGTTTTCCGACACATCATCATGGCCGCAAAACCGATCATCGGTTCTTTTTTCCAGTCCTGTTGCAAGAGCTCCCCAAGCCAGTGGCCGATCTGCTCTCTTGGGATGACTTTATGCTGGCTCCCGTAGAGAAGAGCTCTGGCAGCCAGACGGCCGACAGCCCACCAGTGAGCCTGAGCATATTGTGTCTGACGGATGGCACGTTTGATAAACCAGTTTGTCAGCAGCACTTTATCTTCTGTTTCCAGATGTTCCAGAGATGCAGCCAGACGAACCATCGCTTCATAGCCTTTTTCCTGAGCGGCTTTCGCTTGCTTACTACTGTTGTGAGCTCCGGGATGGAGGTATTTGGCAATGTCAGCCAGAATAGTTTCCTGCTGTTCCTGATTGAGTCCTCCGGAGACCCGGCGCCAGAATGTCCACCAGTCGCTCCAGATCTGATGCTTCTGAAATTGAATACCTTGCTGATACAAAGACCAGATCTGTTCGATACGCCAGCTATCTACCGGGTCACCAAATCCCGGACGTAGGGTGAATCCCGCCAGCCGGAACCAGTTTTTCTCATGATCTTCTGAGCGCCGTCGTCTTTTTTTGCCCTGGGCCAGCCGGTCGAATAACTGCCGGTTGGTTGCAGCATTCCACTGTTCCTTTTTCCCTAACAGGCGTTCCAGAGACTTATTCAGCGTCCGGGTTTCTCCCTGTGCATCACTGTTTTTATTGCCGCTGTACAAGCCGGTGATTAGTTCACTTGCTTTTGCCAGACCGGGAACATCTGCCGATGGGGAAGCATCATGGTGCTGATGATGACGAACTTCAAATTCCAGTTGCCAGCGCTGCTGCTCATTATCGGCCTGAACACATTCCAGTTTTAGCGTACCGACTGGTGTGAGCTGGGTAGAAAGAAAAACTTCGGCGCGTTCTTTCTGATTGGCGTCGAGTAATTGATCGGATGTCCGTTCCAGCGAGGTAATATACGGTGGCAGCGGGAAGAAGCTATCCGGATCAACATCCGTCAGCAGACCATTCTGAATGGGAAATTCTCCGTCAAGGCTGTCATGGAGTGTGGTCAGCAGATTAAAACGGACCGGTTCGCCGAGAGTGAGAGAAAAGCGACGGCTGGACAGCCGGATTTCATGGCCTTCTTCGGTCCCTTTTGCCAGCAGACAGATTGCCTGAGACTGCTTGTTTTTCCGGTTTTCCAGATGCAGAAAATACGAGCGGGCGGCACCACCGCCGATTTTCAGCTGTGCGCCCCGGCAGGCTTTCAGATAGCCGACAGCTCCCAGAGCGACGGCCTGATCCGGATGTGGATTATCAAGCAGAGTGACTGGTTGTCCGGTCCAGTCCGAGAGAATCTGAGTGAGCCGCTCCTGAATCAGGTCACTGTTGAAAACACCACCGTTTAGCAGCAAGCCGATAGGTGACATTTGCTGATCCGTTGATCGGGTTAGCGTCGGATGTTGAGCGAGAAATGCGGCGATGTGTTTTGTGACTGCCGGATCTGCGGCATACGGCAGGCCGAACTCCAGTACGGCTCCTTTTCTTTGAGTAGGCAGTGTATCCGGGGTGGTGTGCGGAAAGAAACCATCCAGAACCATCTGCTGTACCTGGGTTTTACTCAGGGTAATGCTTTTGGTTCCACCCAGTAGTTTTGAGCCACTACCCAGCAGAGTAATTTTTGCTAATTCCGGCGATTGGGTGGTGAGCAGGTTTTCTTTGGTATTCCGGGTTTGCTGAATGAGTTTACTCAGCCGGGCAGCACTGAGTTTTTGTATTTGTCCACTATTTTTTTGTGAGAGCTGCTGCTGAGCAAACTGCTGCTCGGCAAGATGTGCCAGTGCCAGATCGATATTATCACCACCAAGCATCAGGTGTTCTCCGACACCAACCCGATCCAGCTTCAGTGAATCTTCTGCCAGTGCCGCAGTGATCAGGCTGAGATCCGTTGTTCCGCCGCCGACATCACAAATCAGAATGACCGGAACATCTTTCAGCTGCGTGGTTGCCTGTGACTGATGCCGGGTATACCAGTCATAGCAAACAGCCTGAGGTTCTTCGAGTAACCGGACATGAGGTATTCCGGCAAGTGTTGCCGCTTCCAGAGTCAGTTTCCGGGCACTCTCATCGAATGATGCCGGAACAGTCACGACAATATCCTGCTGTTCCAGTGGATAGGCGGGATGGTGATAGTTCCAGGCCTGACGAATATGGTTGAGGTAACTGGCACTTGCCGTGACCGGCGAAACTTTTTCAACATCCTGAGCTCCGGCCCAGGGTAAGATAGCTTCGTACCGGTCTACGGCCGGATGAGACAGCCAGCTTTTAGCACTGGCGACCTGACGTCCTTCAATCTGAGCGCCTAACTCTCTGGCCCATTCTCCAATAATGACCGGAGTGAAATCACCGGAAACAGGCTTATGTTCCCAGGGAAGGGTGATGTCGTCAGACTGTATTTGTCCCTCAGCCGGATGAAAACGAAATGAGGGAAGT
Source organism: Vibrio mangrovi (assembly GCF_024346955.1). NCBI lineage: Bacteria > Pseudomonadati > Pseudomonadota > Gammaproteobacteria > Vibrionales > Vibrionaceae > Vibrio > Vibrio mangrovi. The sequence continues at coordinate 1,720,193 of NZ_AP024883.1, forward strand.
GTCGCTTTTCGGGCAACTTCTCCGGGGCCGATCAACTGATCAATTTCGAAGAGCTGAACCGGGCATCCGGATAAGTCTTGTCCATTCTCACAATAGGCCACAACAGTATTGGTTGTGCCCAAATCGATACCGACCAAATAATGTGGCGTCGCCATAGTTATCCTTCACGTACGTCGAATTCAACGTGCCATTTCTGGCCGTTATCTCTGGCAATGGCTTCCAGATAAAGGGTACCGATCTCTGTGACGTGAGTGGCCAGCGTGACCGGGACAATCTGGCCTTCTTTCCGTCCTTCCGTGACAGGGAGAGTGACCTGAATTTCGGGAAGCTCCTGAAGTTCATCAGTTGACCATGAGTCCAGATGTGTTCCGGCCGGGTCATCCCGCCGGACGGTTGAACCGAAAAACTGAAAGTGAACCGGCTGACCGATTACCAGACCGAATTCCTGTTGATCCATCGTCACACTGGCACCTTCTTCCATGCCGAAGGGTGCAACACACATAGCTTCAAGCGGTGGTGCCATTCCCGGAATCGCCGGCATAGAACTTTCAATACCGACATAATAAGCACTGGCTAGACCGCCACGGATGCGAACACCGCTTCCCTGACGTACCACACCATAGTATGCCGCGCCCTGTGCGACTGCCAGATCGAGGTTGATACCGGTCAGTTTTCTGGCCGGATTTGTTCCGGCATCCGTCAGCCAGCGATTGACTGTTTCCAGCAGACGTTCAGCAAGTAGATCGGATTTCAGTACACCACCGTTGAGCAGAATCGCACTGGGTTGGATAAATGCCGGTGCTGTGTTGTCTTCCAGACCGGGTATACCACCAAATGGCATCGTTGATGCAGGCTCAGAAATAACACCGGCCTGTTTAGTCAGAAATGCTGCGATATGACGGGTAATTCCAGCATCCTGTGCGTATGGCAGCCCCATCTGAGTGAGCGCTCCGCGCGCTCTTTGCTGTGGATGTTCATGGATGCCAACCTGAGGGAAGAAACCATCAACCAGGGTCTGGCGAACTTCTTCCTGAGTCAGCTCGGTTTTTAAGGTCGAGCCGAAAAGTTTTGAGCTTCTGCTGGGAACAACAATAGGAACAGCCGTCAGTTCTGCATCATTGAGCAGGGCTTCTTTGGCATCGCGACAGGCATGAGTGATAGCCTGAATCTGCCAGGGTTGCAGGTCTTTGCCTTCCTGAGCCAGCTTCATTTTCAGACGATAGGCGAGGGCCAGATCCATGTTGTCGCCGCCCAGAAGAATATGCTCGCCCACGGCAACACGTTCAAGAATCAGGTTTCCGTCGCTCTCTTTGACTTCAACAAGAGATAAGTCGGTTGTACCGCCGCCGATATCAACGACCAGAACGGTATCACCAATCGTGACGTTGTCACGCCATGAATCACCATTCACATCGATCCAGCTATAGAGTGCGGCCTGCGGTTCTTCAAGCAGTGTCCGTTGATGCAGGCCGACATTCTTCGCTGCTTCTGCGGTTAAATCACGCGCAGCCGGGTCAAAAGATGCCGGAATCGTGATGGTAACATCCTGTTCAGCCAGCGGATATTGTGGAAACTGATGATTCCACGCCTGTTGCAGATGCTCCAGATAAAGCTCACTGGCCCGCAGTGGTGACAACTTGCTGACTTCTTCCGGACTTCCTGCCGGCAGGAAAGCTTCCCGGCGATTGACACCACCATGACACAGCCAGGATTTGGCACTGGCGATAAGACGGATCGGGGTTTTACTGCCCAGATTGCGGGCAATTGCGCCAACCAGAGCCTGCGGCTCTTCACTCCAGGGCAGAATGCGGGCACTGGGAGACATTTCGTGTTCATGAGGCTGATAGACAAATGAGCCTAACTGGGACAAAGACTCTACAGTTCCCGGAGCAGTCATTTGAGGCACAGGCATCACTGTAACCTGTGGGTTTTCTTGTTGCATATCGACGTAAGACAGAACACAGTGCGTGGTTCCGAGATCGATACCGACACAGTAACGTGCATGCTGTTCCATTACAGTTCCACCTCTGCCGGAGCAATCACCGACACATCATAATCTTTGGCAATCTGTGGCAGACGTATTTCTGTCACCATCCATCCTTTATGGACCAGCAAACCCTGATAAGGTGCGCTGCCGGTGACATTGCCGGTCAGGCGAATTGCCTGTGGGTTAAACCCGGCTTCCACTGTAATCCGGGTTTCCTCTGCTTCGCTGCGAACCGGTTCCAGATGCAGATATTCATCCAGCACTTTTTTCCCGCCACTGTGAATGACACGCGCAGCAGCACCCACTTCTTCATCGGAATAATGGATGATCTCTTCATTGAGAAAATCGACCAGCCGGGCTTCTTTCTGGAACAGTGCAAGGATTTGTAATGCAGAATCGGTTGATGTAGTTGCTAGTTTGGATTCAACGACTTTTTCGACGATCTTTTCTACTTCAACAACTTTTTCAACCTCAACGATTTTTTCAACCGGTTTTTCAACAATCGTCTCGACCGGCTTCTCTACAATCTTTTCTACGACTTTCGCCCGGCGACTGATAACCAGAATCAATAAAATAATTGCACACAGAGCCAGAATGGCATGGAGCATATCGAAAGTTGCCGGCATTGTGTTTAAATCGAAGTTCATATGCAATTCTCTGCTACATTAAAATGATGCGCGAATAGTAACACAGACGGGCATAAATCCATGTATGAAGTCACTGGTTTTCCCATGATTGCTATCCTATTCGCTGAATATTTGTCCATCCTGTTCGTCCTGTGGCATCCCTGATTCGCTTTTTGAAATTATTTCATTATGATCACGCCTTTGGACAAAATACCGGGTATTAGGTTATGAATTGCAATCGGGTTGTCTGCTTCGATCTGGAAATGTGTTGCTGGAATAAGAATGGCGTCGGAACGACCGGAGAGATTATTGAGATCGGACTGGCTGAAATAGCACTGGATGAAGGGAAAATCGTTAAAAGGGCACAGTACTATGTCAAACCCGAACAGGATGAAGTCTCTCTTTTTTGTGCTGAGCTGACTGGTATCACTCCCCGTAAACTGGAAAAGCAGGGACGACCACTGGCACAGGTTGTTCAGTCGATGATTAAAAATTTCGGTTCAACCAACAAAGTCTATGCGGCGTGGGGCAGAGACGACCTGATTCTGAAGCAAGAGTGTGAAGCGAAAGGGATCGAGCCGCCGATCCATGAGTTTATTAATCTGGCAACTTTATACCGGATTCAGCACCGGATGAAAGAGCGCCGTATCGGACATAAAGAAGCACAAGAGTCTGCCGGGATCGAGTGGGAAGGCCGTCAGCATTCGGGTTATGTTGATTCCTATAACCTGGCCAGACTCGCACTGAGTATGTTATAAACCGACCACGCTATAGGATGATACCCGACGATTTTCAGGATGAAGTGTCAGAGTGTTGCGACCGTGACCAGAATGACACTTCCGACAATCATTATTCCACCCACCCATTGCTGCATAGTCATTTTCTCGTGGAAGCGACGCTTGGAAAAATAGAGTGTGCCGAGAATTTCTACCTGTCCCAGAGTTTTGACCAGTGCCGGATTGATCAGTGCAAATCCGGTGAACCAGCCGATAGAACCCATCGAACTTAACAATCCGACTTTGGTACTGAGAAGTGGTGATTTCCTGACGGGTGCAAGTATGTCGCGGCACCGATAGATCTGAATACTGCATAACAGCACAGACTGTAGGGCAAGGACGTACCAGATCGTGACACCGGCACTGGTGATAATAGAGCCTTGCAGTGTATGGCTGGCGAGTGCTGCCGTAACGGAAGTCACCGCGAAGCAGAATCCGCTGCCCAGCCCGGCAAGAAATGACATATCTTTGTGAATATGGCGTAAGTTACTCAGTCTGATAGTCATGACCAGAGCGCCGAAAACACCCAGTGCAATACCACTCCAGGCGGTCAGGTTCAGCGAATGGTTGAGTAACGGAATACCGAGCAAGGCTGCCAGAACCGCTTCGGTTTTTGCCAGTAATGTTCCCAGCGCAAAACTTCCCGACTGGAAAACCCTGAGCATCAGGTAAGTTGCCAGCACCTGAGCAAGCGCACAAACGGTCGCATAGAAAAGAAATAATCCGCCGGAAGGAAAAGTGATCTGACCGACGAAGTGCCAGCATACAATGAGATAGAGGCTGACCAGCGGCAAACCGTATAGTGAACGGGCCATGGTGGCGTGCAGAAAGCCCTGCTCCTGAGAGAGTGTTTTTTGATAAGCAGTTCGGAGAGACTGACAGGTTGCAGCAAATAACGTCACAAGAATCCACATCTTCAGGAATCCTCTGTCGAAAAAGGGAGCTCAGCATAGCTTCTGGGGCGATGTTTGTAAAAAGATAAGTTTATTAAAAAAGCCACCGAATAGTGTTGATTTGACTGAAATGATGCTGATGAGTTACATCAATCAGCATCATGTTGTCAGTATTATTCGGCGATCAGGCTTCCCCATAAATCATATTCGTCGGCATGTTCAATCATGACATCGACCAGATCGCCCGGTTTTAAAGTCGTTTCATCATTGAGATAAACTAAACCGTCAATTTCCGGTGCATCGGCGTAGGTCCGGCCAATCGCTCCTTCTTCGTCCACTTCGTCAATCAGCACTTGCATTCTGGTGCCAATGCGGCGTTGTAGCTTTGCTGTACTAATTGCTTGTTGCAATGCCATAAAGCGTTCGTAGCGTTCCTGTTTGATGTCCTCAGGAATCTGTTCAGCCAGCTCATTGGCTGTTGCACCTTCGACCGGAGAGTATTTGAAACATCCGACCCGATCCAACTGAGCTTCCTGCAGCCAGTCGAGTAAGATCTGAAAATCTTCTTCGGTTTCACCGGGGAATCCGACAATAAAGGTGGAACGAATGACCAGTTGAGGGCAGATCTCACGCCATTTCTTAATTTTGTCCAGTGTACGTTCTGCCTGTCCGGGGCGTTTCATCATTTTCAGAATCCGCGGGCTGGCATGTTGAAAAGGAATGTCCAGATAGGGCAGGATTTTGCCTTCGGCCATCAATGGAATAATGTCATCGACATGTGGGTAAGGATAGACATAATGAAGCCTGACCCAAATCCCCAACTGACTCAGATTTTCACTGAGCGCTTTCAGATTCTGTCTTACCGGTGTTCCGTTCGAAAAACCCAGACTGTGTTTGGTATCAACGCCGTATGCACTGGTGTCCTGACTGATGACTAATAATTCTTTTACACCAGCGTTTTTCAGTCGTTCGGCTTCACTGAGAATTTCACCGACCGGGCGGCTGACCAGCTTACCGCGCATTGACGGGATAATACAGAAAGTACAGTTGTGGTTACAGCCTTCGGATATTTTCAGATAAGCATAGTGCTTTGGTGTCAGCTTTACACCGTGATCGGGAACCAGACTGGTATATGGATTATGTTCCGGGCGGGGCACAAACTGATGAACATGCTCCAGCACATTTTCGTAGGCGTGCGGGCCGGTAATTCCCAGAACGTTGGGGTGAACTTCCCGGATCTCATCTTCCCGGGCACCCAGGCAACCGGTCACAATCACTTTACCGTTTTCGTTCAGTGCTTCGCCAATGGCATCCAGAGATTCCTGTACGGCACTGTCAATGAAGCCACAAGTGTTAACGATAACCAGATCGGCATTCTGATAATGACTGACAATGTCATACCCTTCGGTGCGTAACTGAGTCAGGATACGTTCAGAATCGACAAGGTTTTTCGGACATCCCAGAGAGACAAATCCGATTCTGTGTCCTGACACTTGGGTGGTATTCATTTCTTCTTGTTGTGCCAGTGTTTTTTGTGCCGTATCCAGAGTTGTTGTTTGATTTGGCGTATAAGTATGAACTGTCATTGCTTTATTTTGCTACCTAATCGTTTTGTTATGGACGTTTTATACCCAAATGACCTCATTCAGCAGAAATGCTTTGAGGTGACTTGGGTATAAAAGGGCACACATTATAGCGGACGTGCAGAAATTGAACAGAAGAAGTCGCCCCTGATTGGCAGACTTTCATTCTGGAAATTAAAGTATGTATTCTGGAAATAAAAGTATGGTCGCTGGATTGTAAACCGGAGCAGCGTCTCCGGTTACAGTTTATCTGTTGCGATTAATTTTGCCCGGATGAACTCACTATGATCAACATATAAAAGTTCTGCGGTTTTACGAATTACTGCGTCTTCAAAAGGATCGATATAGCCATCGGCGTGAGCAACGCCCCACATGGCTCGAATCAGTTCAAAGCGTCGTTCCTGCGATAAGGCTCGGAGCTGAGAAGTAAAATCATATAATGAAGCGGATTCCCGGACTTGTGCCTCGGCTTGCGCCAGCAGATTTTCGGCTTCTGTCTGGGTGAGTTGACAGAGTCTGATTAACAGATGAATTTTCGCATCTTTTTCTGTCTGAGAAATTTGATGGTCTGCTCCGGAGACTTCGGTTAGTAAACAGGCTATCGCCAGTTCGGGTCTGTCTTCCTGATGACCCAGATCCTGACCGTCAAGTAATTCTTTGAAAAGGGAGGTGATAGCATTAAACATAATTTTTCTCACTGACAGATTTTTGTTACCAACTGTTGTTACCAGAAGTTAAGAAATATCACAGGGTAAACAGGAAAGAAACGTTATCGACCCAATATTACTCTTATTTTAACCTAAATGTCCTCAGGGTACAGTCTTAGTAAGCGACGTAGCTATAAGATGATGTAAAACAGTTGCTCTGTAGTAAAACGGGTTGAAAGAACGATTATTGTTCATCCTTGTTTGTTTTGACCGCGATAAATCAGTGAGGTTCACTCTACAGGCCGGTGGAATTTCAGGAAAAGTATTCTGCTGCCGACCATGAAACAGTCATTGACGAGGGAATCGGTTTTGTATTAATTTGGAGTGACTAGTCACTCCAAAATGTAATTTTATGAACAAGAAAAAACTTCAGATTGTTGAAGCGGCCATTCGTTTATTTGCCCGGGATGGTGTTGGCGTTACCACGGCAGCGATTGCGAAAGAAGCCTCGGTTTCCAACGGGACTCTGTTTAATCATTTTGAAACGAAGCAGGCGTTGCTTGATGATGTTTATCTGTTCATAAAACGGAATATGGCCGCAGAAATACTGGATGGTGTCGATTTTTCTGCCTCTGTCCGGGAGATATTTCTTGCTCAGTGGCTCTCTTTTGCCAACTGGTCTTATGATCATCTGACAGAATATCAGGCACTGAATGTTCTCCATTCATCTCAATTGCTGGGAGAAAGAGCCCGCCAGTGTGGAGAAGATTTATGGGAACCTATATTTGAGAAGCTGGCGGAAGGTCAGGAGAGCGGCACTTTGAACGCTATCAGCCCTGAACTGTTATGTATTACAGCTCAGAGCTATCTCCATGCTGTTGTCGTTCATATCAACCGGAAGAATTACTCCCGGAGCGAAGCTGAGGTCATTTTCAGAGAGGCGTTTACAATATACTGGCGTGGGATTGCATCTTCTGCATCAAATTCAGGGGAGACAGATTAACTTATGTATCGTATTGACCGGAAATTACCGGTACTTGTGACCGGAGCAACAGGATATGTGGCCGGATGGCTGGTAAAACGCTTGCTTGAATCGGGTGTGACAGTACATGCTGCGGTTCGGGATCCGAGTGATCAGGAAAAACTCAGGTATCTGAATCAGATAGCTAAATCTGCTCCGGGGACAATTCGATATTTTCAGACGGACCTGTTGGATGAAGGCTCGTATGCTCAGGCGATGGAAGGATGCAGCATAGTTTTTCACACGGCATCACCGTTTCGGCTTCAGGTCAGTGACCCGCAAAGGGAATTACTCGAACCTGCGATTCAGGGAACCCGGAACGTACTGATGCAGGCCAATGCAACATCTTCGGTCCGGCGGGTTGTTCTGACCAGTAGCTGTGCCGCAATTTATGGTGACAATGCTGATCTAACTCAGATAGAACATGGTATAGCGACCGAAGCCATCTGGAATCAATCCAGTTCTCTGAGTCACAATCCTTACTCTTTTTCCAAAACTGAAGCAGAGAAAGAAGCATGGCGTATTGCTGAACAGCAGCAACAATGGACGCTGGTCGTCATTAACCCATCTCTGGTTATGGGACCTGGCATTCATCCATATGCCACATCAGAGAGTTTCCACATTATTCGCCAAATGGGAGACGGAACAATGAAAGCCGGTATACCTGACTGGGGAGTCGGGGTTGTTGATGTTCGTGATGTGGCGGAGGCACATCTGTCGGCTGCTTATACAACTCATGCCCGTGGCCGGTATCTCATATCCGGTTATAACACCAGTTTTCCCGAAATGGCCCGGCAACTGCTGCCAAAATACGGAAGTCAGTATCCGATACCGAAGCGGGTACTTCCTAAGTTTCTTGTCTGGTTATTCGGGCCGATGGTGAATTCCGCAACAACGCGGAAAAATATTGCTCTGAATGTCGGTTATGGCTGGAAAGGTGACAATACCAAAAGTATTGGTGAATTAGGCCTGAAATACCGGCCTCTTTCTGTCACGATGAACGATTTTTTTCAGCAGATGATCGAGGCGCGGTTGCTGCACCGATAACTGTCGGAAGCATCCGGACTCCGGAAGCTAAATCTCTTCGCTATCTTCCTGTAAACTCAGTTGCTCAAGCATTTCGACAACATCTGCTGAGGTATGCTCATGTGCATAAAGAATCAGTGCGAGGATTGCATCCCGTTTATGTTCCAGAGGCGCTTTTTCCAGAAAAATCTGCATGATATGACTTTTGATCAGAGATAACTCGTGTTCGACAAAACCTCTGCCTTCTTCTTCGCCCTCGTTTTCTTCCGGAGCATTATCAAACTGACAGAACAGATAATCGTCTGAAGAGGTGACTTGTAACAGCCGTTCCGGAAGCCATATTTCTCCGGTTACGATTTCCGGATCGTTGGGTAAGGCATTAAGGATATGAATGAATTCAGAAGCTTTCACGTTATCTGTCGTCTCGTCCGGCAATTCTCTGTAAGTGTAGTGGTACTAAAAACAAAAAATGAAGGGATATGTCAGGTCATTGTTTATTGTAAGCGAATGTCCCGTTTAAAGCGCGAAATGTGTCTAAAGATCCGGCGTTTATCACATCACCGGATGAATATACATCAAAATAATCGCGCCTGCACCTGATAGGTCTGATACACCCGGATAACCTCAAAAGGAGAGATTCTGTATGCCTGTAACCTGTCTTATTCAAATCGGTATTTCATTCATATTGTCTTATTTTTTCAGCAGGCAGCGAACCGGGACGGGAAAACGGACACTCATATACCAAATTCAGTGATGAGAGTTTATTCATGTATCAGTCAAGTACTTTGGGGTTTTCCTATATCGAACAGTTTCGTTGTCTGGCCGATCAGTGTGAGAACAATTGTTGTCATGAATGGAATATCACCATTCATGAGGATCAGGTTCAGCATTACCGGAACAATTTTCCGCCACTTTATGATTTGATTGTCAGAGAAGACGATATCTACCGTTTGCGGCGGGATGAAACCGGAAATACATGTGCGGCACAGGATCAGGGAATGTGTACTGTTCACCGCGATTATGGCGAATCTCAGCTTTCTGATACCTGTATTGATTATCCCCGTTTATATCGCTCACTGAACCAGTTTTACTCACGGGCCGGTACGATGAGCTGTCCGGATATTGCCCGTCGTTGCCTGTTCGATGAAAATCCTTTTGAGTTAATACCGACACAGTTGCCGGAGAATCATCAGCATGGGAAAGGGCTGTTTCCTGCTCAGATTGAACAATTAACTCAGGATATATGGGCCCGGACGATCTCTGCTTTGATCACAACAGTACAGGATAAAGATCTGAGCATTGAAGCAACGCTGGCAATGTTGTTGACGCTGGCACCGAAGCTGGAAAGTACGCCGCGGATCGAGTGGCAGACATTGATTGAAGATGCAGGAAATCATGTCGGTTCAACGGGAGAATCCGGTGATGTGATTTCAGTGGAAGAACAGGGCAACAGAACAACCGATTTTCTGCTGGTGGTTCTGGAACATCTGGAGCGCAAAAGTATGCCTGAATCACTGCGTCAGGGAATGCTCGGTGTATTTGAAGTGCTTTCGAGGAATGAGCAGCAACGGCCCCGCTGTCGTCTTCTTCAGAGTGTAAAAGATTATTATCAGGAACACCGGGATTCATGGATCAAACATGTGCTCAAGCGTTTTGTCGCCGCAGAAATCAGCCGTAATGGTTTCCCATTTATTTCTACCACACCGGCAGGAAAAGACTATGGAACGACTCTGGAGGAATGGGCGGCTACTCTGTGCCTGAGAACGTTATCATTGCGTCTTTTCCTGACAACTTCAGCCGTTCATATAGCCACTCCTGAACAGCCGGTGCCGGATGAAGACACGATTGTCGGATGGGTTTATCGTTTTTGCCGCCGGATAAACCATGATACAACCGGTCCGCTGGAACTTCGTATGCGCCAGATGATTATGGAATCTGAAAGTACACGGTTACGTGAATACCTGGACTTCAGCCGACTCTGAAGTGGCTTTGATACAACTGGCGGATGAAAACAAAGGAGTTTTTGGTGTCATGGCCCGACAGTGATACAATCCGCCCAGTTTTAATCAGTACACAATAGGATTCGCTTTGACTTCGTCACAGCCTCAGCCTCAACAACCGCAGGCGCAACCCAATTCCCCTGATACACTTCGTCATGCTTTGAACGAATGTATGCTTAAAGACCGGTTTCGTCTGAACAAACGGATTCAGGGGGCAAACAGAATTAAAAATCCCAAGGCCAGACAGGCTGTCTTTGATGAAATCGCTCAGGAAATCGCCAAATCAATGATGACGGCCGAGCTCAGACAGCAAAGTTCTGCGACGTTGGAATATCCGGAAATTCTTCCCGTCAGTCAGAAACGGGATGATATTGCCCGGGCTATTGAAAATCATCAGGTTGTTATTGTCGCCGGGGAAACCGGTTCAGGAAAAACGACCCAGCTTCCCAAAATCTGTGCCGAACTGGGCCGGGGAACTTATGGTGTGATTGGTCACACGCAACCGCGCCGGCTGGCGGCACGCTCCGTTGCTGCGCGAATTGCTGAAGAGACCAAAACATCTCTCGGCGATTTTGTCGGTTATAAAGTTCGCTTTAACGATCAGATATCCGAACAGACTCAGATTAAACTGATGACTGACGGGATACTGCTGGCTGAGATTCAGCATGATCGGTTTCTCAATCAGTACGACACGATCATTATCGATGAAGCGCATGAGCGGAGTCTGAATATTGATTTCATTCTCGGCTACCTGAAACAGCTGTTGCCCAGACGCCCGGACCTGAAAGTTATTATTACGTCGGCAACAATTGATCCTGAACGTTTTTCCCAGCATTTTGACGGTGCACCAATCATTGAAGTTTCCGGAAGAACTTATCCGGTTGAAACCCGTTACCGGCCTTTAGCCGGTGAAGATGACAGCGAGCGAGACCAGCTTGATGGTATTTTTGACGCTGTCGATGAACTGTGTGATGAAGGACCGGGAGATATCCTGATCTTTATGAACGGAGAACGGGAAATCCGGGATACGGCAGATGCACTGAGCAAACGAAATCTGAAACATACCGAGATTGTTCCTCTGTATGCCCGTCTTTCTGCCGGTGAGCAGAACCGGATTTTCCAGTCGCATAGCGGCAGAAGAATTGTGCTGGCGACGAATGTTGCCGAGACTTCTCTGACGGTTCCGGGGATTAAGTATGTGATTGATCCGGGAACCGCCCGAATCAGTCGTTATAGCTACCGGACTAAGGTTCAGCGTTTGCCGATTGAACCGGTATCTCAGGCGAGTGCCAATCAGCGGAAAGGACGTTGTGGCCGGGTTGAAGCCGGGGTTTGTATTCGTCTTTATTCAGAAACCGATTTTCAGTCGCGTCCGGAGTTTACCGATCCTGAGATCCTCAGAACCAATCTCGCATCGGTTATCCTGCAAATGACAGCTTTGGGACTTGGTGATATTGAAGCGTTCCCTTTTGTTGAAGCGCCGGATAAGCGAAATATTCAGGATGGTGTACGCCTGCTGGAAGAATTAGGTGCGATTCAGACGCAGAATCAGGAACGTAAAAAACGTCTGACGGCTGTCGGACAAAAACTCTCCCGTCTACCGATCGATCCTCGTCTTGCCCGGATGGTGCTTGAAGCGCCAAAATGGGGATGTCTGAAAGAAGTCATGATTATTACATCCGCACTGTCGATTCAGGATCCCAGAGAGCGTCCTTCGGACAAACAGCAGTCCGCTGATGATAAACACCGGCGCTTTTACCATGAAGAATCCGATTTTCTGACTTTTGTAAATCTCTGGGATTATGTGAAACAGCAGCAAAAATCCCTGACAGGCAGTCAGTTCCGGCGTCAGTGTAAAAGCGATTACCTGAATTATTTACGCATCCGGGAATGGCAGGACGTCTATTTTCAACTGCATCAGAGTATGCATGAAATGGGGATGAAGCTGAATGAAGAACCCGGTAGTTATCAAGGGGTTCATACGTCGATTCTGGTTGGTCTGCTTTCTCATATCGGGATCAAAGATCTGGAAAATAAAGAATATCAGGGAGCCAGAAATGCCCGTTTTCATATTTTCCCGGCTTCAGGTCTGTTTAAGAAGCAGCCTAAATGGGTTATGTCGGCCGAGTTGGTGGAAACCTCGAAGCTCTGGGCCAGAGTTGTCGCAAAAATTCAGCCGGAGTGGGTAGAACCGCTGGCACAGCATTTGATCAAACGGAGTTATAGTGAGCCGCACTGGTCGAAAAAGCGGGCTGCGGTCATGGCTTATGAAAAGGTTACGTTATTCGGTATACCGATTGTTGCAAAGCGTCTGGTCAATTATGGTCCGATCGATTCGGTTCTCAGCCGGGAGATTTTTATTCGCAGCGCGCTGGTTGAAGGCGACTGGGAAACCAGGCATGCATTCTTTAAACAGAACCGGAAATTGTTGCAGGAAGTCGAAGAGCTTGAACACAAATCAAGACGCCGGGATATTCTGATCGATGATGAGTCCCTGTTCCAGTTTTATGATCAACGGGTCGGAACTGAAGTTGTCTCCGGGCGCCATTTTGATTCCTGGTGGAAAACGGCCTGCCGGGAGAATCCGGAGCAGCTCCATTTTGAAAAAGAGATGCTGCTGAGAGGAGATGCGAGTCATGTCACTGAGCTTGATTATCCGAACTTCTGGCATCAGAACGGTATTAAACTCAAGCTCAGCTATCAGTTTGAACCCGGTGATGACAGCGATGGTGTCACTGTTCATATTCCTTTGGCGGTGTTGAACCAAATTGAACCGGTAGGCTTTGACTGGCAAATTCCGGGGTTGCGTCATGAGCTGGTGGTCAGCTTAATCAAGTCATTACCGAAAACAGTGCGGAAGAACTTTGTACCGGCACCGAATTATGCTGATGCATTTCTGGCCCGGACAACAGCGATGGAGCTGCCATTGCTGGATGCGCTGGAAAAAGAGCTGAAACGGATGACAGGTGTAACCGTATTACGGGAAGACTGGCATGTTGAACAGATTCCTGATCATTTGAGAGTTACTTTCCGGGCGGTCGATCATCACCATAAAAAGCTTAGGGAGAATAAGGATCTGTTCGAACTGAAAGAGAGCCTGAAGGATAAGGTGAAAGAAACCCTGTCACAGGTTGCTGATGACGATATTGAACAGAAAGGGTTACATACCTGGAGTTTCGGTGAACTGCCCCAGGTTTACCAGCAAAAAAGGGGCGGCTTTGATGTAAAAGCCTATCCGGCATTGGTTGATGAACGGGATAGTGTTGCGATTCAGTTGTTTGAAACGGAGCAAGAGCAGCAACTTGCCATGCGAGGGGGTGAACGGCGGCTGATTTTGCTGAATGTTCCGTCTCCGGTGAAGTATCTGCATACGAATTTACCGAATAAATCCAAACTGGGACTTTATTTTAACCCTTATGGCAAAGTGCTGGATCTGATTGATGACTGCATTGCCTGCGGTATCGATAAATTAACCGAAGAGCAGGGCGGGCTGGTCTGGCAGGCTGAAGCTTTTGAAGCGTTAAAAGAGCATGTTCGTGCTGAACTGGGAGATACTGTTGTTGATATTGCTAAACAAGTTGAAGAAATCCTGACAACTGCCTACCAAATCAACAAGAAACTGAAAGGAAAGGTTGATTTTACGATGGCATTTGCACTTTCGGATATCAAAGCTCAGATTGAAGGGCTGATTTTCAAGGGCTTCGCGACGGAATGCGGTTGGAAAAAGCTACCGGATATCCTAAGGTATATGAGAGCAATCGAGCGCAGACTGGAGAAATTACCTATTGATCCGAATAAGGATCGGCTGCATATGCTGAAAATAGAATCGGTGACACAGGACTATCGGGAGTTGTTGAACAAAATCCCGAAAGGTGTGGCAATACCGGAAAATGTTAAGGAAATCCGCTGGATGATTGAAGAATTGCGAGTGAGTTTTTTCGCACAACAGCTTGGAACACCTTACCCGGTTTCTGATAAACGTATCAAAAACGCAATCAGCGAATGTTAGAGCAGGTCTGTTTTTTGCATATTGAGAGTGAGTGCAGAAAATTCTGTTAAATTTTTGGCGATAGGCGGCAATGTGATGCCGTCTGATACGACCATCGATGGAAAGTAGAGAAGGTTCATCATGAAAAAGACATTAATTGGATTGGCACTGCTGGGTGCTTCAACATCTGCCTTTGCAGACTCATGGATTTATGGCGGAGCCTCAGTCGGACAGTCTGACTATAAAGGTGAACATGGTACTGCTTATAATGTCCATGTCGGTTCAGGTATCCTGCCATTGATTGGACTGGAAGCAGGTTTTACTAAGTTTGAAGAGATCGATACGTCTGCGACAGATAAAACCACAGCAAGTACAGTTTATTTTGCGATTAAGCCTAGTGTCGATTTTGGTCCGCTACATATTTATGCCAAAGGCGGACTCCATTCCTGGGATGAGAAGGTCAATGGTGCCAAAGTTGATGATGGTGTTGATATTATGTACGGTGTCGGTGCCGAATATTTCCTGATGGGGCCGGTCTCAGTCGGCGCAAGCTATCAGACTTATGTTCTGGGTGATAATGACATGAAAACTTTCAACCTCAACGCGACATTCCATTTCCTTTAATCACATTTTATTTTTATATAAGCCAGCATTTTGCTGGCTTTTTTACATTCAGAGCCTTTCGCTATCTGTGGTTATCCAGCCAGTTTTTCAGTTTATCTATCTGTTGTAATGTCTGAATCATTTCCTGTTCGTTCCAGTCGGCGAACATTTCTGCCATCCGGGGTGCAAAGCTCTCGTAGGCGGCAGCAAGTTTTTCCAGTCCTTTGTCATTCACGGTGATCCACTTTTTTCTGCCGTCAAATGCATCTTTCTCTATATCAATCAGACCCATTTCATCAAGTTTATTGATGACTTTGGTTATGCCTGGCTGATTCATTTGCATCACTTGTGCAAGCTGACTGATGGTACATGGCTGCTCCTTATGACGGGAAAAATGAGTCAGTACATGAAACTGAGACTGGTTTATGCCATGTGGTGCCAGCTGTTTAGTTAAGAAACTGTCTGTAAGTTGATGAACAATTCCTAATGAAATAAATAACTTATTGGATAGTTCTTTTTTATTGAGTGACATTTCGGATAAGACTCCTTGAAACTATATTCCTTGAAATTACATTCCTTGGAATGTATATTTATATTCCAAGGAATGAATTTTAGCAGACTAATCCAGAGGAGAACAGAGATGAATAGACGTCAATTTATTCGGGTGATAGGTGCCGGAACGGTCATATTTGCCGCTTCTTCATTGATGATTGAACAATTTAGTTCAGGGAATCGACAGGCTTTAAGGCCTCCGCTGAAACATTCAGATCTTCGTGAAACCTTGCTTGGTTATGCGATGTTATGCCCGAATCCTCATAACAAGCAGCCCTGGAAGGTCGCATTCATCGGGAAAAATGTCATTCGTCTGTATGTAGATGAGGAAAGGCTGTTACCACAGACCGATCCGGTTTACCGACAAATACATATCGGGCAGGGGACATTCATTGAAACTTTAGTGATTGCTGCCAGCCAGTTCGGTATTTGGGCTGAAGTCGTTTATTTCCCATTGGGAGAGTATGACAATCAAAGTCTCGAAGCCTTACCTGTTGCAGATATCACTCTGATTCCTGACACTCATATTCAACCTGACAAATTATTCTCTCAATTGTTGACCCGCCAATCCACAAAAACACCTTATTCAGACGAGTCATTTGATACAGCGCTACTGGCAGAAGTACTGGATGTAGTGCAGGAGGAGCAATTCGGACTTAATATGATTCACCGGGAACAGGATAGGGCTGCGATGAGAAATTACCTGACTCAGGCCATGGAGATTGAAGAGAGTGATCATAGGAGAAGTCTGGAAACAATCGCAATGTTTCGTTTTAATGATCAGGAACTTGCCGAATACCGGGATGGTTTCGGGCTTGAACAGAATGGCATTGTGGGTGTGAAGAGAAAGCTGGCGGAGACATTTTTTATCAGCCGGGAAAAAGCTGAAACAGATCCAGAAGCTTTTGGCCGGGAAAGTGTTCAGCAAGTCCGGAAAATCGTTGCGAATACACCCTATTATGTTTTGCTTTCCAGCCATGATAATCAACGTACAACACAGCTCCGGATTGGAAGGGTCTATCAGAGAATTAATCTGCTGGTGAATTCACTGGGATTGGCCATGCATCCAATGAGTCAGATTCTTCAGGAATATGATGACATGCTGACGTTACAGGATGAGTTTAAACAACATTTTGGAATCAGCCATAGTGATACTGTGCAGATGTTGTTCCGATTAGGAAAAGCTGAAGCAACACCTTTAACACCGCGCCGGGAGATTGGTGCGATTATCATATAGAGATTCTGCGATGCGACATTGGTGGATTTTGATGTGGATCGGATGAAGTCGGCCCCATATCTGGGGGAGTGAACCATCTTGGTCCAAGGCCATAGATACGGGGCAGACAGGCAGTGTAATTGAGGCTTAGAACAGGTATTTAACCCGCAGACGTGCGCCACTGTCTGTGTTGTCGGAATCTTTTACGTCAGAGTAATAGGCACCGACATATAGCGCCAAGTCTTCAACATCCATGATATTCGCGAATTTATAGGATGAATAGACAGTTTTAACTTCTGAAGTTGTTCCGGTGTCAGTTTCACCGTATACATAGGCGATAAAGAAGTTTTTATACTGGGCATTAATGCCGTATGTAGTATCTTCCTGTACTGTTGTATCAAAGTCACGGGTTGCATAACTAACGTTCATGTTGAAGTCGCCAGTTGCATAATTCAGTGTTGCACCGTAGCCGGCAAAATCGTTAGCCGCATCTTCAGAATCAGCCGTAGCGTTAACTTCAGCACCAGCAGATAATTTCAGTGAATCGGTCAGTGTGACTGCGACGACCGGGCGGAGGAAAACAGCATTGTTTCTTGCGCCTATATTGTCATCATTATTTTCCATGAAGTTTGTGCTCAGCTCGAAATAGACGCGCTCAGTTGTTTTGGAAAGGTTGATTTGACCATTATCACTACGACCACGAGCATACTTAGTCATATATACATCCTGAGCATAGTTGACCACGGTATCCTGACCTGCCGGGAATAAGTCGTATGCTTCAAAACGTCCTAGTTTGATTTCCCAGTCAGCTTTCTCACCGATTGCAATCCAGGCATCATCAGCAGTGATATCACCGTCCAGATGAAGCAGTGTCTGAGCATTGGCACTGATATAGCCATTGCTACCTACATCACGCATGCCGGAAACGCCAATCAAAAGACGACCGGTTTGATCATAAGTTGTTGTATCCGGACCTGATACTTCTTCATTGCGATAGTTGGTATCAAACTCCACATCTCCGCTGATCGCAAAAGTTCCCATATCGTTTGTAATACTGGTTCCGGCGTTGACGTTTAGTGCTGCAGAAGTTAGTAGGGCGACAGCCGATAATTTCAAAATACCACTTGCTTTCATCGTTATACTCCATAAATGTTGCTAAGTTTTGTCCCGGTAGCGATTTATTCCGCGATTATTATTTTCCGGGGGATACAACCATTGATTGAATTTGATTTCATCCTGGTGATGGTTTTGAAGATTACATTTGTTATTTGAATGAAACTTTCGGTTGGATCACCTTTTGGTATCGTTCCCAGTTTTTGTGCTGTGAAATTTGATTACCTTCATATAATTGACTTTGTAATTAGTAATTGATGCTGATTATCTATAAAGTTGATCGATTTCTCAGTATGAATTCATGCTTTTTTACCGTGAATTTCCAGCTATATTGCTTGTTTTATTGCTTAACACGGATGGGAACGTTGTCATTTTTGCTGTTGGTGCCAGCGGCAATATAGGTAAATGGCGGGTTATTGAAAGGTATAAAATAAAAACCGCCTCAAATGACAGATTTGATAAGCGGTTTCTTTATTTACTCGAAGGAGCAGCTTGAATTCCGTCCAACATGTTTGCCCTTCAATCTAGTGAAGGGCAGATATTACAAATAACGAGTTTTTTATAAATAACGAATTCCTTATAAATAACGAGTAGTTAAATGCTCTTTGAAGTAGTATGCATTGAGTGTCTCACCCGTTGCCTGTTTAACCAGTTCATCTGTGAGGAATAAGCTCCCTTTACTCCAGATTTTTTCAGATAACCAGTCAAAGACTGGTGTTAAATCTCCGGATCGGATCGCGTCATCTACATTAACGGTTTTCTTCATAGCTGCCATAAACTGGGCAGCATACATGGCGCCGAGTGTGTAGGAAGGAAAATAACCAAATGAACCATCGGTCCAGTGGATATCCTGCATACATCCCTGACGGTAATTGCCCTGAGTTGATAAGCCCAGATAATCCTGCATTTTCTGGTCCCATAGCTCCGGGACATCACGATATTCGATCGCTCCGTTCATAAGATCGCGTTCGATTTCATAGCGCAGGATGACATGAGCAGGGTAGGTTAATTCATCAGCATCAACCCGGATAAAGTCTTTTTTGACTCTGGAATAAAGTCTTTGCAGGTTTTCAACAGCGAATACCGGATCATTGTGAGCATTAAAATGCTGTGTAGCCAGGCGAGCCAGATGCGAGATAAACAACGGATTCCGGCCAATCTGCATTTCGAAGAAGAGAGACTGCGACTCATGAATTCCCATTGAACGGGCTTCTCCGCCGGCTGTGCCTGCATAGGATTTGGGTAATCCCTGCTCATAACGGGCGTGTCCGGTTTCATGAACAATCCCCATCAGCGACTGAACAAATTCCGTTTCGTTATAGCGTGTCGTGATGCGTACATCGCTTGGGACTCCGCCACAAAATGGATGAACGCTTTCATCGAGACGACCGTGATTAAAATCGAACCGGAGTAGTTTCATCACATCTAATCCCAGTGCCTTTTGATTGGCACACGGATAGTTGCCCTGCGGCATGATAACGGATTCACCTGATTGCTTTTCAAGGACATGGTTAATCAATTCTGGCAGCCAGGATTTAACATCATTGAATAAATGGTCCAGAGCTTCACTTGATGCGCCGGGTTCATAAATATCCAGCATTGCATCATAAGGCGTTTTTCCGGTGGCTTCTGCCCGAATTTGTGCCTCTTCCCGTGAAAGTTTCACCACTTCTTCCCAGTTAGCAGCAAACCCTGTCCAGTCATTTTCCTGTCGTTGTGCACGCCAGGCATGTTCACACCGGGCTCCGGCGATCGATTTTGCCTGAACCAGTGATTCAGGCAGGACGGTGGCCTGTTGCCAGCCCCGTTTCATTTCCCGAAGGACGGATTGCTGGTCTGCTGATAACGAGGCTTGTTCTGCCTGTTCAAACCATTCAGCAAGCTGAGGCTGATTCATCAACTGGTGAATATGGACATGTAATGCTGCCATCGCCTGAGCGCGTGCTTCAGCACCACCGTTTGGCATCATTGCTGCCTGATCCCATCCGCATATTGCAGAAAGATGATGGAAGTTGGAGATGTTTTTCGCATGTTCGACCAACTGATGATATGCGTCCATAGATTCAGCCTCTGTTTCAAGTGGTGATAAATGAACTAAAAGGGTATACCAAGATGTTGTGAAACACACAATGATTTTTAAATTTTATGACTTATTGATTTTTATATAATTTTTCTATTGTTCGGTTGAATTGTTAAGTGACTCTCAAAAGTGATCCAAAACGCAAAATATGGG
Organism: Vibrio mangrovi; assembly: GCF_024346955.1. Taxonomy (NCBI): domain Bacteria; kingdom Pseudomonadati; phylum Pseudomonadota; class Gammaproteobacteria; order Vibrionales; family Vibrionaceae; genus Vibrio; species Vibrio mangrovi. The sequence continues at coordinate 1,740,457 of NZ_AP024883.1, forward strand.
AGTCATGATGAGATGAATATTGATAATATCGTTTGATTTATTCATATGAGTTTACAATTATTCTCAAAAGAGATTTTTACGGTAGAAATAAGCTGCTTACTGGATCTCAGAGGAGCCCATGGGAGAATCTTTTTATTCTCCGGTATAGTAAGGAATGATAATGACAGTCGCTTTCAGTTCTCTCATCAGTCATCACGATCACATCATGATTAAACGGAACTTACCCGGTTTGCTCTTTTGTATGAGACGAGGCTGAGAAGATGAGTGCATTTCAAACGGAGCAGGCAATACCTGATATGACACCGGAGGATTCACGCTGTTGCCTCTATCTGTTTGTCGATGGCAGACAAGTTGCTCCCTATAGCCGTTCGAACTTTCCCGACGATGATATTGTCGAATCTGATGCAGTTTATCTACATGAGTCAGATGAAGAGCCTTCACCGTATCTGTTAGCCGCAGATTGTTCGATCAGGCAATGGTTCCTCGCACAACAAGAAGGGTGTGGCGGTTTTTTCTTCACTTCATTCTGGTCTATCCGGAAACTACGTGAACACTTCAGACAACTGATACAGGTACAGTCTCCATATGGTACGGGAAGCTATCTCAATATGGCTCATCCAGAAGTGGCATGGACTCTGCTCAGTTCATCATGTTGCTGGTTCTGGCGACCGATAGAAAAGGCTTGGCTTCCGACTCACTCAGGATGGAAAATCCTCTCACGTTTCGACGCTGAACCAATGATAGAGGTTCCACTGCCGTTACAGTTAACACCGTGGCAATGGCAGAGACTGGACCACATTGCGTGGAGGAACCTTCTGAAAGTGGTATACCATCATGTTCAGCATCACTTCCCTGAGATTTTGTTTCAGCAGGAACGTGGTGATTTATGGATAGAAGCTCATGCGCAGATTGCCCGTCAGAAGGGATTCATCACACCTCATGACCAACTAAATTACTTTAATATCATTGGATTACTGGGAGAAACTGCGGTTACCGGAGAGCAGTATCCGGAAATTTATCGGTTACTTCATTTTCCTTCGCCTGTTCTGAAGACCCCCGGACAGCGGGTGCGTCATGCTGCCCGGCTGGCAGAACAATACGTTCAGAGAGATTGACGAATGAGTTATTAATAGTTTTGTCTTGTGAATGTTTATGCGGAATTATATCTAATTTTTATGGGTTTATTTTTGCTAAATTTTAGTTGAGTGGACAATTTTAAGAGAAGGTTCCATGCTGTAACCGATTGTTTTGAAATAGATCTGATTATTGATTTGATTCTTTTTTTGTTATTGAAGTCAGTTGATTGAAATGCATAATCAATCACTTGTCAGCATCATAAAAAACAATAGAGGTGATAAGATGAAAGTAAGTCAGCTGGTTAAAGCAGTGAGTCTGCTTGCTCTGGGGGCAGTATCGACAATGGCTGCCGCAGAATCAAAAGTATCGTGGGAAGAAATGATTCCATATTCACGCGCACTTTCCAGTGTCAGTTCGGTGACAAATGCACTTGAAAACGGCGCTCAGGTTAATGCAACGGTTGATCTGTCACAATGTGCACGTCAGGGCGGGGGAGCAACGTCAGAAACCAAAGGTGGTTTAGTTGTCTCTCCATTCCGGATTCAGGGAAATGGTATGCTTTCATTCTCTGATTCTCACTTTACCGTTTCAAGCCGGACGAATTCTCCGATCATGCAGTTCCTTCGTTATCAGGTAGCTCCGGAAGGTGGAATTACGGTGACTTCGTACATCTATACGGTGCCTGATTACAGTCTGTTGAGTCAATCGGCGTTTGATTGTCAGATCAACGAAGGTGTTAATTTTTACGCGGCATACTAATTTACGTTGCATATTAAGCTGTAGCGTTCTGCTGTAAAAACCACGAGAAATTTTCCTTTTGGAAGAAATTCCCCAATCACCCTCAGTCCAGTATCTGAATATTCTGTTGCTGTGGGTTTCTTGTCTTTTCCCTATGCAATGCAAATGTCATATAACTCACGTAACGTCATCGTTATCCGTCAATCTGCGCTAAGAAAATTGTGATGCCGGGAGCTTTTGCTCATATCACTGCGGTGAATCAGGCTTTTATGCGGGGAGAGGAGAAGTATCATCTGCCCAGCCGGTTGCAACGAATTCTGCTGGTCAACCAGCGTTATGTTGAAATGGGGGCCGTTTCCCCGGATTTTCCCTATCTGAAACTAACCGACTCTCTCCAAAGCGTCTGGGCTGACCGGATGCATTATGACTGTATCGGCGATTTGCTGCGTAGCATGATTAACCGGGTACGTCGTTTGCACGGGGAGCAGCAGGATCGGGCTTTTGCCTGGCTCAGTGGTTTTCTTGCACATGTGATCACTGATATTAGTATTCATCCGGTTATTGAATTCAAAGTCGGGGATTACCGCCAGAACAAACAGTTGCACCGGGAATGTGAAATGCATCAGGATGCATTTATCTGGCAGCGGATGGGGCTTGGCCATATTGGTCATGTTGAACGATTATCACGTCATTTACTTCATTGTGCTGAGATCCACTCACCGACTCATATCGATCATGTGATTGAGGCTTTGTGGCGGGAATCTTTACTGGATACTTATGGACGACGAGCTTACGGACAACAAACCGGTATACCGGATATTCATGCCTGGTATATGGCTTTTATCCGGGTCATTGAACTGGTTGAAGATCAGTATCGGTTGTTTCCGTTTTCCCGCCATGTTGCGGCTTTCCTCGGTCTGGTGTATCCACAGCAACAGGAGGTTGATCAACAGTATATTGAGAATCTGCAAACGCCTTATGGCTGTTGGCATTATGACCAGATTTTTGATTTCACTGTCGAAAAGATCGTTTTATATCAACGCTTACTGGGAAATGCTGTATATGAGTCAGGAGCAACAGACTGGTTGAAAAACTGGAATCTGGATACCGGGCGGTGTGAACAGGGAAATCTGACACTCTGGACGGGAGAGTTAATGTTGAGCGCTGACATGGTAGATCTTCTGCCGCGCTCAACTGGTGTTATTTAGGCTTTCACAAGTGAGGACGTGATACCGGAACGGAAAAACATCACTGTTTCTTCGACAACAACTTTTCTTAACAGCAACAGACCGATCAGGTTCGGAATTGCCATCAGACCATTCACAATATCAGCGATGATCCAGATCAGTTCCAGATGCAGAAAAGCACCAGAAGCAACCAGAGCGATGAAAATCAGTTTATATGGAAGTACACCCTTCGTACCGAACAAGAATACTACACAGCGTTCACCGTAGTAGTTCCAGCCGAGAATGGTAGTAAATGCAAAAAATATCAATCCGATCGAAACCAGAAGAGGTCCGATTGTGTCAGAGTTCAGGCCAACAGCAAAAGCGTGTGTGGTCATTGCCGCACCGGATAAATCACTTTGCCAGGCATTGGTGAGAATTAAAGCCAGCCCTGTCATCGTACAGATCAGGATTGTATCGAAGAATGTTCCGGTCATTGAGATCAGCCCCTGACGGACACAGGAATCTGTTTTTGCTGCGGCAGCAGCCATTGGAGCACTTCCCAGGCCAGACTCATTGGAGAATACTCCCCGGGCAACGCCGGACTGAATTGCCAGCATGATCGTTGCACCTGCGAAACCACCTGTTGCCGCCGTTGGTGTAAATGCCGAATGAATGACCAACAGAACTGCGGGGATAAACTGATCGGCCTGCATGACCAGAATTGCTAAGCAAGCCAGAATATAGAACAGAGCCATCGTCGGTACAATTTTACTGGCTACTTTAGAAATTGACCGGATACCACCAACAGTGACAACTGCAACTAAGAGCGTCAGAATCACAGCTGCAACTTCTCTGGAAATTCCGAATGAGAGATGGGAAGCATCAACAATAGCGTTAACCTGAGGGAATGTGCCTATTCCGAAAAATGCTACACCAATGGCAAATACTGCGAAGGCGGTTGCCAGTAGTTTCGAGCCGACACCGTACTGAAGAAAATACATCGGGCCGCCAACCATCTGACCTTTCTCATCTGTTTTGCGGTATTTTACGGCCAGCAGGCACTCTGCATATTTTGTTGCCATCCCGAATAATGCGGCGAACCACATCCAGAAGAGTGCGCCGGGTCCGCCAAGTTTGATTGCCGTCGCTACCCCGACAATATTGCCGGTACCAATAGTGGCAGATAATGCAGTACATAAGGCAGCAAAACTGGAAACATCGCCGGTTTTACCTTGCTGAGTACGGCCAAACACCAGTTTTAATGCGGTCGGTAAATGACGAAACTGGAGTAATCCGAGACTGAATGTGAAATAAATACCGGTGCCAACCAGCAGGATTAGTAATGGCGGACCCCAGATAAAGCTATCGATAGAATTGAATACAGATTGCAGGTGGTTCATTATTTCCCCTTAAAATAAATTTCTATAAGGAGAAGAGGAAAGGTAGATCATAAAGTGAACGTCCCGGAAATACGGGGCGATACTAACAAATAAGTTTTCAGAAAATGTGCCTTTCACTCCTCTGTCCTTTTGCCTGAGAGTTTCATCCCGGATGGGACTTGCTCCTTCGGCGACCGATTCAACGGTTCTCTCCAGAGGTTCCTCCAACTACAGTCCTCGTATACTCAAAAGCAGAGTGATACACCTGAAAGATTTACTTCTTCGGCGGGATATGCCAACCTTAATGTTAATATTAGGTTAACAGCCTCTCTCCTGTAGTCTTCACTGGAACAATCATCTTGACTGATGATTAACGAAACGATGGTAATCCAAAAATTTTGTGATGTCACCAACAGAATTTACGTAAATATATAAAAATTGATGACTTGGTACATTATCAACTTTTCTCTGACCTTAAATATAAGAATCATGATATAAATTCAATGAGGTAAGGCGGAATTATTATGGTTAGACTAATTGCAATTGTTGCTTTAATCGCTCTTGCATATCTTCTGGTTCGATATCAGACTCGGGAAAACATACAGAAGGGCATTATTGCCGTTCTTTGTGGCGCTTTTGCAATTTACCTGATTACCGTTGTTGTGATTGAATTGATGCGTTAAAGCAGATGGAGTCATCGTGAATAAACAATCTGACGGCTTAGATGATGAAGACGTAGTCGTTATCGAGCAAAGAGATAAAAAAACATATATCTATATTGGTATTGCAGCTGTCATTGGTATTGCAGCTGGCGGTCTGCTGGGTGGTATTCTGTCAGGCCAACGCTGGGAGCAGGCTTATCAATCTCTGGAATCCCGGTATCATCAGCTTGAGCAGGCTAATCAAAAGACACTTGTTACTTCAGATCAGCAGACTCGTGCACAAATTCAGCAACTGACAAAAGAGTTTGATCAGAAACTGGCGGAAGAAAAGAGTCATTATCAGCAGCAAGTGGATGAACTGAATGCACAAATAGCTACGCTGACGCAGGAAAAATCAGCGTTGGATAAGCAATTATCCGATCAACAGTCACAGATGAGTCAGGTGAATGAAAGAAACAACCGGCTGAACCGACAGGCTGATTTGCAGGCATCATTATTTGAACGTTCCAGAGAGCTATTTCAGAAAGAGCTGAAAGTAAAACAGTCACTGGAATCTCTGGAGAAGGAAAAGGAAACGTTACAGCAGAAGATCAAGGCACTGAAAAAAGAGTGTGACCTTTATCTGGAGGGAACATCATGGGATGCACACTCCGATGCGTGTGACCAGCAAGATGAAGCCAATGGACGTTTAGGAAAGGTGAATCAACTGATTCGGGTGAATCAGATGGATTTGAAAGAGATTCAGTCACTGGCAAAAGAGTTGGGGGTTGAATAATTCCTATCGGTGAACCGGAGTTATGCCTTCCGGTTCACTGAACTTATGATAAAAACCGTTCCGGAACGTCACTGAATATTGCATCCACTTCAGACATCCAGCGAAAGCGCGGATTGTTCACCGTATAGCACCAGATTTCTACTTCTTTTTCCCGGAGTTTCTTAATTTGTCTTTTGGTGAGCCAACGTGCATTGACGTGACAACTGAAAGCTGACGTTTCATCAATTAATCTCATTATCTTCCGATTAACTCTCTCCGTTAGTACTCCGAGACGAAAGCCGGGAAGTTGTTGGCTCATCTCGCGCATCACATCATGATGGAAACTGGATAATAAAATGGCGTCCGGTGAAATCTCATTTTCCTGAAGCTCTTTTTTTAACCGGGTTATTACCGGTCCGACGGCATGATGATCCAGTTTTACTTCCAAGTTCACATGCAGACCCGAGGTCTTTGCCAACTGCAATAGTTGTTGCAATGTCATGATTTTTTCTCCGGCAAACTCTGGGGAAAACCAGCTTCCGAAGTCAAACTGCTGTAGCTGTTGCAGGGTATGATGATCAACCCGTCCGCTCCCGTTACTGCACCGGTCGATCTTGTGGTCGTGACAGACAACCAGCTCCTGATCCTGTGTCGGCTGGATATCGACTTCTACCCACCGGAGACCCAATTGAATGGCTGCCATGATACTGGCCTGTGTATTTTCCGGATAACTCCCGGCGACACCACGGTGTCCGACGATCAGCGGTGACATATTGTACTCCTTACGGAAAGATGGATTGAATATATACCGAACTGACTTCAAGGGGTAGGATTTCACAGAAATTCAGGCTATCCAGCCCGTTTTCATACAGTCCGAAAGGGTCATTTAAACGAAGATGAACAGAGAATTGATTTACCTGTTGATAATGAGAGTTTTTCTCATTAAGATGGAGGCAATTTCACATAAACCGTTTTTCACTATGAATCGTTTCAGATACAGCGCGATAGTTTTAGCTGCACTGTCAGCTCTTCCGACGTTTGCTACACAAATAGATCAGGCAAAATCCATTCAGAACCGAACCAATCAGGCATCGGCTCACAGTCAGACCGTCATTGATAAAAGCGCATCTGCGTCGATTGAACTCAAAACGTCAATAGAAAGATTGAGAGAAGAGGTCAATAATCTGCGGGTTTACCGCAATCACCTCAATACGTTGATCCAGAGCCAGAATTCTGAGATGGCGAGTCTGGAGCAGCAGATTAGCGATATCAAAGAGACCCGTCAGGGAATTGTTCCCCTGATGTATCAGATGATTGAAGGACTCAGACAAATTGTGGCTCAGGATAAGCCGATCAAGCTGACACAACGACAGGAACGAATAGAAAAGCTGACTGCTCTGATGGGAAGGGCTGATGTCAGTGAGGCTGAAAAGTATCGTCGTATTCTGGAAGCCTATCAGATTGAAATGGATTACGGCAATAAAATTGCAGCCTATCAGGATGAAATTACAACTACAGATGATGTTACCCGTGAAGCCGATATTCTCTATGTCGGACGTCTGAGTCTGGTTGCCAGAAGCTTGAATCATCAGCAGTTCTGGTCTTGGGACACTCAATCCCGTCGCTGGGTTGATGGAGATATTTCACATCTGGCACAAATCAATCAGGCTTTTGACTTAGCCAATCAGCAAATCGCCCCTGCTTTACTGGATTTACCGGTTTCTCTTACCGTTGCGGAGGCGAAATAAGATGAAATTGAACCTCAAGATGAAACTGAATGTAGCATTCAGCCTCTGTCTGCTCAGTTTGACCACTTCAGTGATGGCCGATAATGCGGGAGAGAATAACTTAGTCGATCAGGCTCAAATGTCTCAGCGGCAGGAACAGCAGCATAACCGCACCAGAGAAGCATCGTTTAAGGAAACGGAGCAAACGTTACGTGCGGAAGCTGAACGTCTGGAAAAAGCAAAAGCGACACTACAGAAAGAGATCGATTCTCTGACAGCACAATTCAGTAAAAACGAAAGTTCGCTGGCAAAACAGGAAGAAAAACTCCGGCTTGAAACCGGAACTCTGGGCGAAATATTCGGGGTTGTCCGCCAAAATGCCAAAACCCTCAAATCAGATTTGTCTCATTCGATCACCAGTGTTGATCGGCAGGTTTATGCTCCGATTGTGGATGATATTGTCGAAGCCAAGTCTCTTCCTTCTCTGAAACAGCTCAATGGTCTGTGGCAGAGCATGAACGAACAGATTCAGGCTGGCGGTGAAGTTGCTCAGGTGAATATCCCTTATGTCAATGATGGCGGTGTCAAAAACACTGAGCAGGCCGTCCGTCTTGGTTCATTTGGTTTAATTACGGCTCAGGGCTATGTGGCCTGGGACAATGGCAAACATGTTGCGATACCTTATCTGAAGCAACCTGATGATGGTCCGACTCTGACAACTGTTTCGCCGCTACTGGAGGGACAAACTCAAACTCTGGTGGTTGACCCGTCGAAAGGAACTCTGCTGGCTCAGTTAGCAAATGCTCCGACACTGATGGACCGTCTGAAAGCCGGTGGTGTGGTTGGGAATATTATTCTCGTCATTCTTGCGATTGGTCTGATCATCGGGCTTCTGCGCGGTATCTCACTGGTGGTAATCAAACAGAAAATTAAAGTCCAGCTGAAAGATCCGCAGCAACCGGGAAATAACCCGTTGGGCCGGGTTCTGAGTGTGTACGACAAAGAGAAGCACCGCAGTGTTGAAGCACTGGAATTGCGCTTACTGGAAGTTGTTGTCGATGAACAGAGCCATCTGGAAAAAGGCTTGTCCATGCTGAAACTTCTGGCTGCTCTGGCGCCAATGCTTGGGCTGCTGGGAACTGTAACCGGCATGATCGACACATTTCAGGTGATTACTCAGTTCGGTAACGGCGATCCGAAGGTAATGGCCGGTGGTATATCGATGGCACTGGTGACGACGGTTCTCGGGTTGGTGGCAGCGATGCCGATGTTGCTTGCTCATAATATTCTTTCTTCTCAGGCTGAAAGTATTCGAACCATTCTTGAGAAACAGGGCATTGGCTTAGTGGCTGCGCAGGCAGAAAAAGACCACTCCACTGAGGGTGAACTGGAGCAAGCTGCGTAATGGAAAGCTTTATCCCGTTTCACCAACTGTTTCTGCCACTGAGTCATTTTATGGCTCAGGGTGGTACGGTTTTATGGTGGCTGGCTGCGGTTGTCTGCCTGAGCTGGATTTTGGTGATTGAACGGTTGATCTATCTGTTTTTTTACTTTCCTAAACAGAGACAGCACTGGATTCAGGCCTGGACTCTGCGTCATGATCAGGCTTCATGGTATGCCCGCTCAATTCGGGAAGGATGGTTAGGGCAGGCACATGATGCGCTGTATCAGAATCTGAATATCATTAAAGTTCTGGTCAGTATTTGCCCCATGCTGGGGTTGCTTGGAACGGTTACCGGAATGATTTCTGTATTTGATGTTATGGCTAATCAGGGCAGCAGTAATCCGAAACTGATGGCATCCGGAATATCGCTGGCAACATTACCGACAATGGCCGGTATGGTTGCCGCTCTGGTAGGGATGTTTATTCATGCCCGGTTGTATAAAAAATGCCAGTGGCTTGAAATGAAACTGGAAAAATCACTGAGGAGCCGCTTATGAGACTGGGAAGACGCCCGGTAAAGCAGGATGAGGCTCAGGTCGATCTGACCTCAATGCTTGATATTGTATTTATCATGCTTATTTTTTTCATCGTGACCAGTTCTTTTGTCCGTGAATCTGGGGTAGAAGTGAATCGTCCTCAGGCTGCGCATGCAGTGAGTCAGAAGCAGGCCGGTGTTTTTGTTGCGATAACCGCAGCCAATGATATCTACATCGACAAACGGCGGGTAGATGTCGAGCGGGTACAGGCAACACTGGAGCAGATGTTGCTGGACAAACCGGATGCATCCTTGGTTATTCAGGCCGATGAACATGCTTACAACGGAACCGTTGTACAGGTCATGGATGCCGCAAAAAGTGCCGGTGTGAAGCAGATTGCCCTTGCTGCGGAGAAGCGGCAATGATGCGTTGGTTGCTTGCGTTGCCGGTCGCCATTGTATTCTCTTTCGGCCTGTTCAGTTTCATGGCCTGGATGGTAGATAACGGTTCGCAGCAGAAACCAGCAGACCGGTCAGCTTTGCAGTTTGATATGTTCATGGCTGAACAGGAAGATGCAGTGCAGCGGCGCCAGAGAACTGTTCCGGAAAGGCCTAAGCCGCCGGAAGCACCTCAGATGACACCTGTTTCCCAGCAGCAGGCCTCTGTTAACCATATGCCGATGACTGCAACTGTGCCGGCATTGGGATTGTCATCAGGTTTACAGGGTATCGAGATTCAGGCGCCTTCTTTTGATGTCAGTGCAATCGGAAGCAGCCAGCAGGCTATCCCGCTGTATAAGGTGAAGCCTGACTACCCGCCCCGGGCAAAGCGACGGGAGATTGAAGGGACAGTAACATTAAAGTTTGATATTGATGAAACCGGCAGGGCTGTGAATATTCATGTGGTTGATAGTCAGCCGAAACGGATTTTTGACCGGGCGGCCAGAAGGGCTCTCAGATACTGGAAGTTTCAGCCTCGTATTGTTAACGGAAAGGCAGAGAAGCAGAATGGTATGACCCAGATCATTAAGTTTGAGATGGATAAATGAAGATGAAATACATTCTTGTCGGCTTACTATGGTTATATGCGGGGGTTGTCCCGGCGGTTGAGCTGAGTAGTCATGTTGCATCCAAAATTGTTCTGGCACAGAAGCAGGCTGCTAATCAGCACCTGGATAAAGCGATTCAGACTCTGCAATCGGTAAAAAGTGCCAAGCCTCATGATCAGGCTTATGTTGCTCTGATTTTAGCAAACTACTACTGGCAGAATGATCAGAGTCGACAAGCAATAGAGCAGGCGCGTTACGCGGTCACATCTGATCAGCTCAAAGATGAGTTAGGCTGGAATGCAAAGCGGATGTTGGCGGATCTGTTGGCGAATGAGCAGCAGTATCAGGAAGCGGTCGCTTATTATCAAGAGTTGACAGATAACGCACCAGCAAAAGAGAAAATTTCAGAATTATGGCTGCGTATCGGACAGATTCATTATCAGTTATCACAGTGGAAACCTGTTCTTCAGGCTGTTGCTAAATATGAGCAGTTTCACCTTCCGGATGCCGTAACACCGTTGTCGATTAAGCTGGGTGCTCAAATCCAGCTGGAGCGTTACAAAGCTGCAATTCCGACCATCAAACGTCTACTGACGCTCGAACCTGATCATAGAAACTGGTGGTTGCAACTGGTAAATATGGAACTGAAAACCGGACAGTCCGGAGCTGCCCTCAGTTCACTGGAGCTGGCCCGGATGAAAGGGGTCGAATTATCCGGACAGGATTTGAAATTACTGGCCAGCCTTTATGCCCGTAACGGCATTCCTGAAAGAGCTGCAAGGGTGATGATGTCGCTCTCAGAGAAGTCTGAACCGAAGCTGGATGATATCACGCAGACTGCCTATTACTGGCAGCGGGCAAAAGAATGGGATAAAGCAATTGATAGCTGGCAGTTGGCTGCACAACAGGATGCCGGCTATTATCGGGAAATTGCCCGTCTGCAATTACAGCAAGGCCGTTATCAGGCTGCACTTGATGCTTTGGCTCGGTTGAAAGGGCATGATCAAGAAGCTCGTATCGCATTGTTGCGGACTCAGGCACTGTATAAACTGAATCAGTTCGAGTCAGCATTAAGTCAGGCGAGAAAGTCTGACAGCATCCAACCCTCTCAGGAAGCGAAAAGCTGGATCAAATATCTGACTCAGTTACGCCAGTACCAGCAAAAAAGAGAGTCTTAACCGAATCTCCCCGGTGACATATCACATGATTGATGAAACTGATATGTCACCCATTGATGGGAGAGTTTGTGATGGCATGAAGCCTCACCCAACATGATATGACATTCCCTCTACACTCAGTCATTTTATCCATGAACCAACGGATTAAAGGATATGACTGCTGTGAAAATCAAAATGACACTTCTTTCACTCCTGCTACTGACTCATTTCTCTGAAGCTGGGGTTGTCCATGAATCTTCCGAACCGGTGATGCTGGCGAATACATACCACCCGGAGCAGGATATTGTGTTCAGTCACTATCGGGTCAGCGAAAAACTGGACGGTATCCGGGGAGTCTGGAACGGAAAACAGCTGATGACCCGCAATGGTAACCATATTTACGCACCGCGGTGGTTTTTGCGGCAGCTTCCGCCATTTCCTGTTGAAGGTGAGTTGTGGGCTGGGCGGGGATTGTTCCATGTGGTTCAGCAGACAATTCTGGATCAGCTCCCGAACTCGCAGGCCTGGCACCGCATTTCTTTCATGTTGTTTGACATTCCTTTCGGCCTTGGGCCTTATCATCAACGCTACCAGAAAATAAAGTCCTGGTTACTCAGACAGCCAGAGACAAAGAATCTTCGTCTGATCCGACAATATCCACTGGCATCTCAAAAGGATCTGGATAAGTTTATGCAGCAAGTGGTTCAGGATAATGGGGAAGGGATTATGCTGCGTGACTGGTATGCTTCCTATCATTCGGGCAGGAGTGATACTTTGCTTAAGATGAAACCTTATATTGATGAAGAAGCTCAGATCATCGGTTATAAGAATGGAAAAGGAAAGTATGAGAACCAAATTGGCGCCTTACTGGTCAGAAATCGTCGCGGAACTGAATTTTATATCGGTAGTGGTTTAACGGATCAACAGAGAGAATCTCCTCCGGAGATCGGTTCCTGGATTACTTATCGTTATGATCGGGTGACTCAGAAAGGAAAGCCCCGTTTTGCCCGATTGTTACGTGAGAGAGTTTATTAGAAATATGGTTTATAGAAATATGGTTTATGCAAAAACAATGAGGATGCTAAAAGCATCCTCATTGAACGACGTAACGCATTGATCAAATTAATAATTGTGATCGTCAGGATGATGAAATGGCATTCAGTTTCGAGATATCATGTTGCTTGAAAATCCAGGTCAACCGAGCCCCCAGCATCAGTGCGGCAGAAGAAAGACCGATGATAAATCCGATCCAGAATCCGGCGACTCCCATGGGTTCAACAATCCAGTCAGTCAACGCCAGAATACAACCGAAAGGCAATCCAAACAGCCAGTAGGCAATGAAAGTCATATAGAAGATTGCTTTCATGTCTTTGTATCCTCTCAGAGCACCGGCAGAAACGACCTGAATAGAGTCGGTACACTGATAAACGGCAGCAATAAACAGGAGCTGAGTTGCCAGTGTGATGACTTCCGGGCTTTGTGTATACATCCACGCGAGTTGTTCACGGAAGAGAACCGTTAATGTCGCGGTAATAATTGCCGTACTGAGACCCAGCCCGATTCCGACTTTGGAAGAGATGACCGAACCTGCAAAATCATTTTCTCCCAGTGTATGGCCGACACGGATACTGACCGCTGAACCGATACTCATCGGTAACATAAACACCATTGAAGAGAAGTTAATAGCAATTTGGTGGGCTGCAACAACCGTAGCACCAAACGGAGCAACAACCAGAGCTACCACAGCAAATAATGTGACTTCAAAGAAAAATGCCGCAGAAACAGGGAAACCTAACCGGAAAATACGAATCTGCTCATTTTTATCCAGACGGGAAAGTGACTTGAATGGTGATAGATGTGCAAGTCTCTGTGAAGTGATGACGTAGAAACACAGCATCAAAAACATCAACCAGTAGACGATTGCTGTCGCAACACCACATCCCACACCACCTAAGGCTGGTGCGCCGAATTTACCGTAAACGAAAATCCAGTTCAGCGGAATATTTATCAGTAAGCCAAGAAAGCCGATGACCATGGCTGGTTTAGTCATTGACATACCATCAGTGAAGTTTCTGAGCGCCTGAAAGAGGAGAAAGGCTGGAACACCAAACATCATGGCATACATGTAATTGCCGGTTTTTTCTGCTAATGGGCCGTCAACATCCATCCATTCCAGAATTTGATTAGTCTGAAATAACACCAGAATGATCGGGATTGTCAGCAAAAGCGCGGTATAGATACCTTGCTGAACCTCATAAGGGATCCGATCCTGTTTACCTGCACCATTCAACTGGGCAATTACAGGAATCAGAGCCATCAGAATACCAATACCGAACAAAATGGTTGGCATCCAAACACTGGCGGCAACCGCAACCGCTGCCATGTCCACTGCACTGGCGCCACCCGCCATTACCGTATCTACAAATCCCATCCCAGTCTGTGCAACGGATGCAATCAGAACCGGGACGGCAAGATTAAATAATTTTTTCGCTTCTGCTTTATATAGGTGCACAAATTTACCCAATGAGACAAAAAATAAAACGTGTTAGATTTACTGCTATTCAAACAACAGCAGCCCGATAGTCTGAGCCCTGCCTGAGATCACACGGTATATCCAGGTAACCTCATCATATATCTGCTTATCCCTGCACCTGGTGACTCTCAATGAGACTATTTTTGAGGTCACTTGAACATATTCTATCACTGTCATACCAAGGAGGCAGCATAATGTTTACAGGAATCGTCCAAGGTACAGCAAAAGTTATTCGAATAGAAAGAAAAAATGGTTTGCACACTCATACCCTGGAACTAAAACCCCCTCTGAATAAAGGGCTGATGATCGGTGCTTCGGTTGCCCATAATGGCTGTTGCCTGACAATTACTGACATCCGGGAAGAATTGGTATCCTTTGATTTAATTGAAGAAACTCTCCGAATCACTAATTTAGGACAGCTTGAAGAAGGTGAATGGGTGAATATCGAACGAGCAGCAAAGTATGGTGATGAAATCGGTGGTCATACCATGTCCGGTCACATTGCATGTACCGCAGAGATAGCTCGTATTACGGCATCGGAAAACAATCGTACACTATGGTTCAGATTACCACCGGACAAAATGAAATACGTCATGGCTAAAGGTTTTATCGGGCTGGATGGTTGTTCTCTGACTATTGGAGAAATTCATGAGGATATGTTCAGTGTTCATCTGATCCCGGAAACACTTCAGCAGACCTTATTCGGACAACGTCAGACCGGCGATCAAATCAATGTTGAGTTCGACCCTCAAACCCAGACAATCGTAGATACGATAGAAAGAGTTCTCAAAGAAAAACAGCTCGGATGAGGTGTGAGCTTTCCCTGCGCTGAGAACTATGAAGATTCTTCCAGAATATTACGGATAATCTGCTGTGCATCGTTGAGATAGTGTCCGCCAAAGCAGTTACAGTGGTTGAGAATGTGATACAGGTTATAAATATGCTTACGTTCTTCATAAGCGAGTTCTAGCGGTAAAATACTTTCGTAGCCCTGATAAAATTCAGGTTCGAAGCCACCGAATAGCTCTGTCATCGCGATATCACATTCTCTGTCTCCCCAGTAGCAGGCAGGATCAAAGCAGAAAGGTTCCAGTCCGCTGTCTGCGACATTACCATGCCATAGATCACCGTGAAGCAGGGATGGCTTTGGTTGATGGTGGGCGAGTTGTTGTGCGATAAGTTCAACAAATTTGTCGATATCAATAAAAACAATACCTTTCTCATAGAGCAGCTGTAATTGCCAGCCAATTCGCTGTTCGGCAAAAAAACGGTGCCATTTTTTATTCCATGAGTTCGGCTGGATTGTCATACCAATATAGTTATCCTGATCAAAACCGTATTCTTTCTGTTCTCCCCATTGATGGAGACGGGCCAGTTGTTCTCCGAATAGGTAGCTGCGTTCACCACTTTCCAGTGGTTTCAGGCTGATGTGTTGCAGAACCAGAAATGAATGGCTCTTTGAGCTGCCGACTAAGAGTACCTTGGGTGTATTGACGCAGTGAGTCTGAGCGAGTGTTCTGAGATTATCCTGCTCACAGATAAACTGAGAGAGATCCTCTTTCTCATTGATTTTTACAAAATATTTGTAACGTCCATCGCTAATCACATAGCTGGCATTGATATCACCACCATGGATTCTCTGCTTATCGAGAATTTGAAATTCTCGGCCTAATGTCAGTGATAATTGCTGAACTATACCTTGCCACATAACGGTTACCCTGCTGACCACGCCTTCATAAGTCTAGGTGAGAGTTAATAATTTTTCCTATTCTTTACGAATGAATCGTTACTTGAACATGTGGCATAACCCGGAGAATGTGATTTCCTGCATATTCTGTTGAGCGGATTCGATCATTCTGTTCTTGAAATCAGCTACGGATTGTCTATAGACTGTGGTAAACGTTCAAAAACCAATAATTTTCTGAACGGCACTACTGTAAAAATTACATTCTATACTTAGAATAAAAGTATTGCTGGCTTGGACATGAATCGCGGAGTACAAAAGTGGTTGTAGAAACCGAAGGCTATTTGGCATTAATTGAGCATTTATCGCTGAACCTCGATGTATTCATGCACGAAGGCGATACAGGGCAGGAGAGCGTCGAAGATGTTGTTACTGATCTGGTTGCAAGTAATATCATGGATATTTTCGAGCAGAACCCGGAGCTCCACTCAAGTGTCCGCTTTCAACTGTTGAAAGAGGCCGATATGGTTGCCGAAGATCTGGAAGAAGTTTTGGCCGGATGCTGGAAGAAAAAAGCAACCAATGAACAGATTGGTTTTCTGGATGAGTTTATCTCTCTGATGAAAAACCTGTTTGATACGGCTGTTGCAAAATATGATTGAAGGTTTTTCAGACGCTTTAGCGTTTGAATTACTAACATGATTATCACTGTCATGGTTTTGTCATATAACTGTTACACGACTGCAATTTTTTGTTCTTAGCATCTACGCAGGATTCACCAGATGACCAACTCAGATGCTACATATTCTCAAGTTCTTTTCTTCATCTTCTCTTATCAGGATCATCAGCGCTTGTTTCGTTGGATTTATTCTGTTTGTCGTCCTGCTGTCCTATCAGGGACTCAGCGGGCTCAATTCTGTTGCCGGGCAGTTTAACCATTTATCAAACCGGGCACTTCCTCTGGCAATCACTAATGCCAGACTGGTTCAGGCGATTCTGGAAAATACCAAGTTAATGAGTGCCGGGATCCGAACTGAAGCACCTTCTGAACTGACAACTATTCAAGCCGACATTCAGCAAAAAATCAGCGTTGCTCAGACTTCTCTGGAGCAGCTCCGACAATATGTCGATCATGGCAGTCAACAGAGTATTCTGAGCGAAGAACAGGTCAGTGCAATTACCACTGATGTAAATACTCTGGAAAAACTCAGTCAATCGCTGATGTCGATACAGGCACAAAAACTGAAGGAACAGGCTCTGTTAAAAGATCTGGCAGAAACTTTTCGTTATGGTGTCAGTTCTATCGGGCCAGAGATGAGCCGTATTGCCAATATGCTGGCTTTTGAAAATCCGGAAGCGATGGATGCAGCAAACCGCTTCGTTGCAAATGCATCAAAAATGGAAAGCTTATTTTTGATGCTGATGATGGAGAAAGATGAAACAACTGCCCGGACATTTTACAAAACGCTGAGAACTCGGGAAGCAGGTGTTTCGCTGGCTTATGATGATTTTCGGGAGTGGTATCCGGAAGTGACCGAATTTACCAGTCTGACGGCTCCGTATGAACTGATGGAAAAAGGATTCGCTGACAACGGTGTTATCCGGCAGGTTCTGGCTCAGATTGAATTGGTCCGTAAACAGGGCGAGCAACTGAATCAGGCCATCAGTATTTCAACCGGGACAATCCAGAAACTGGACGAAATATCACAGTCAGCAGGCAGTCAGATTCAGGATAAGCAGTCATTAGTTGAAGATACCATTTCTCTGACAACTACGTCTCAGGTGTGGTTCATGGTTGTTGCGATCCTTGTATTGGTTGTCATCTGGTTCCTGTTACGCCGCTGGGTTCTGCATAGCTTGCGGCATATTCTGGAAGAGCTGCATTCGCTTGCGCAGAAGGATTTCTCAGATAATCTGCTGGAATCCGGTCCTTCCGAGCTCAGAGGTGTTGCCAGAAATCTGAATGAAGTAATTGATGCGATGCGTTTATCACTCAATCAGGTAACAGAAACTTCCTCGGCACTGTATCAGGCTTCTGAAATCAGTCATCAGGCTTCAGAAAGCAGCCAGCGACGTCTGACACGGCAGAATGAGGCTCTGAGTGGTATGAGTACGACGATGACAGAGATTGAAGCCTCTATCAGTGATATCGCCTCGATTACCAGTGAGACTTATCAGGAGAGTCAGGTATCAGTTTCTCATGCTCAGAAAGGTCTGGAAGTTCTGACTCATAATCAGGATTCGCTGAAATCGCTGAATTCCCGTCTGGACAGTAATGATGAGGCCATGAATGAACTGGTTGAGCGGGTTGACCAGATTCAGGGAATGGTCGATTTGATCAGTGGTATTGCTGAAAATACCAACCTTCTGGCTTTAAATGCAGCGATAGAAGCGGCACGGGCCGGAGAACAGGGAAGAGGATTTGCCGTTGTGGCGGATGAAGTCAGAAAACTGGCTAGTGGGACTTCAGAACAGACCATGAACATTCGTGGCTTAATGGCGGAGCTGGTTTCATCCGTTAACCGTTCCCGCCAGGCAGTGAAAGATTCCCGTGAACAGATGTCTTTTGCTTTGCAATCCGGGGAAGAAGTTAAATCATCTTTCACGTCGATTGAATCATCGGTACAGGAAATCTGTGCCCGAATTGAACAAATCTCCGTAGCTGCCGGCCAGCAGGAAAAAGCAACGGCAGAAGTGAACCAGTCTATTGTGCTGATCGCTGAACAGGGGCATCAGACTGCACTAAGCTTGCAGGAAGTTGTTGGTAGTGCGGGGCAGGTATCCGATATTGCCAATCAGCAGCAGACTATGTTGTCACAGTATCAATTATCATCGTCAACGTCTGTTTCATAACTCATTCGGCACCATTCTGAAGTCTTCTCTATTTGGTGCCTCTCCTCCTATGGATGTATCATGACTGAACCGGATACAGCTGAAACTGTATCCGGACAAAACGTGTGTTGACGGAGCGAATGTCAGCCGGACACCGATAAATATAATGAAACACGCGTCTGAACACTCTAAATCATGTAGGAGTCAGTACCATGTATTACGGCTTTGATGTCGGTGGAACGAAAATTGAGTTCGGTGCATTTGATACAACGCTGACGCGGGTCGCAACCGAACGGGTATTTACCCCACGGGAGGATTACGAGCAGTTTATCGAAGTCATTGCTGAACTGGTCGGGAAATACGATGCAATTCTGGAGTGTACCGGTATGGTCGGATTGGGATTGCCTGGTATAGAGCAGGCTGACGATGGGGTGCTTTTGACAGCCAATATTCCCTGTGTAAACGGACGTTGCCTGCGTCAGTATCTTGGAAAAAGACTTAATCGTCCGGTCAGGCTGGAGAATGACGCAAATTGTTTTGTTCTTTCCGAAGCATGGGATGATTCAATCCGAAACAGCCCTTCCGTTATGGGGCTGATTCTGGGAACCGGACTTGGCGGCGGCTTGGTTTATCACGGGGAAGTATTTTCCGGCAGAAACCAGGTGGCCGGAGAAGTCGGTCATATGAGAATGCCGATTGATGCGTGGTTCCTGCTGGGAGATAACCCGCCATTGTTATCCTGTGGATGCGGCAAGCAGGGATGTCTGGAAAATTATATTTCCGGCCGGGGATTTGAAATATTGTATGAACACCGGCATGGCGAAGCGAAAAATGCAGTTGATATTATTCAGGATTATCAGGCCGGAGATGCAACAGCAGTTACTTTCGTCGACTTTTTCATGGAGCTTCTGGCGATATGTCTGGGGAATATATTTACGGCCTGTGATCCCCACATTGTTGTTCTGGGTGGTGGACTGGCGAATTTTGAACAGCTTTATCAGGAGCTTCCCCGCAGGATTCCCCGCTATTTGCTGCCGATTGCCCGATGTCCGGAGATCAGGAAAGCCAAATATGGTACCAGCGGGGGCGTCAGAGGAGCTGCATTTCTGAATCTGAAGCCCTAAAAATTCCGTATATATTGCTGTATGAATTCAGCGATCTGAACCACATCGTTTAAGTTCAGACACGGAAGGCGGCAGTCGATGGTTACATCCGTTGCGACGGCAATAATATCCGGATCATCCGGATATAACCACGGGCGTGTGATTTCGTGACGATGTAGCTCAATTTTTGGCAAGTGTTTTTCTTTACATCCTTCAATCAGGATCACATCCAGATTCTCAGTGTCGAATTGTTGGAGTAAGTGATAGAAATCGGCAGAAGAGTCTGGGAATTCAGTCGTCAGTATTGCACGCTCCGGTGTTGCCAGCAAAGTTTGAGATGCGCCGGCCTTACGGAGCCGGAAACTATCTTTTCCGGGTTGATCCTGTTCAATCACATGGTGTGAATGTTTGTATACACCGACCCGGATTCCCTGTCGGATCAGTTCGGGAATCAACGATTCCAGCAGTGTTGTTTTTCCCGTTCCGGAAAACGCCGCAAAGCCGAGAACAGGAATATTCGGTAGTATGGATGAATTAATCGTCATAGTGTTTTACTCGCGGTTGTTCTTACTGGGTCTGCTGTTTTTCCAGATTTAATAGCTGTTCCGGAGTATTTACATTCATGAACATAGATGGAATATCATGACAGTCAACGAGATGAGCTCCGACTTGATCAAAAAAGAGTGCGACTTTCCGGTCACCCTGTTCCAGAAAACTTTCAAGCTGACTGAGCACTGAACGATGGGCAAGGGCGTAAACAGGCTGGCGTTTTTCACCATCATGGGCGACATAAATTTTTCCGTCTTTAGTGACTGCCCGGCAAAAACGCTGAACCAGATCACTACTGATTAACGGACCATCGCAGGGAAGGATACCAATCCATTCGGTTTCGGCATGCTTTAGTGCGGTATGTAATCCTGCCAGAGGACCGGGATAATCCGGATAGAGATCTTCGATAACAGGTGCATATTGCCGGTAAGCCGACTGATTACGATTTGCACAAATCCAGATGGAGGAAGCCTGAGGTTTCAGTGCTTCAAGTACGTGTTCTATCAACGGGCGTCCCTGATAAAGAAGCAGGCCTTTATCCTGACCGCCCATCCGTGAAGATTGTCCTCCGGCAAGAATGACCCAGGTAACTTGATGTTCTTCGAGCATATTGCATTCACTTCATATTGGTATAGGGACTCACTTTATCTCAACTACAATATAATTTGAAATAAGATCACGAATCTATCGTAGAAATGACAGTGAATAGACGATTATTCCGGATAAATGACGACAATAGTTTATGAGTGAGGAAAAAATATTCCGCACATCATTCTGAATAAATGATATGTTACTTTTAGTTATTAACATATTTATCGATAATAGTAACCCGGCAGCCAGGAATGACGACACTTGTGAAACCACTGACTGAACGACAGTACCAGACATTTTCTGTTTTGGTTATCAGCCATCAGACTGAAACGCAGATGCAGCTTCAGCAGGCATTGTCCGGTCATGTTTCCCGATTAGATACAGTCACCACTCCTGAAAGCATGATGCACAGTAGTCAGTTACTTGCACTCTATGATCTGATCATATTTGATACACGTGCCTGCCAGCAACATGAGCTAAACCATATCGTATCCTTTTTCGAAGGGGAGATTTTACTTATCCTCAGTGAAAATGAACTGAAATCGGAGATCGTTCAGGGCCGGTATTATCTGTTGTATCCAATGACTGATCATCAGATCCAACAAGCGGCTAAATGTGCGCTGCAGCGGTTGATTGAGACCCAAAAATATACGGCACTTGCTCAGGATCTGCAGAAATATCATCAGACTACCATTGTCGGAGCTTCAGAGAAGACCAAGCAACTCAAACAGCAAATTAAGCAGTACGCATCATCCAAAGCCCCGGTTCTTATTGAAGGAGAAGCTGGTACAGGTAAAGAACTGGCTGCCAGAGCGATTCATGAAGCAAGTGGGCGTGTCGGACCTTTCGTTGTTGTCAATTGTTCAAAACTCAGCTCTGATTCAGCAACGGCTGAACTGCTGTGTAATCATGGTGGTTCACTGCGCCTTGCAAATCACGGCACTCTGTTTCTGGATGGAGCCGAAAACATTTCTGCTGATTTTCAGCATATTTTAGTTCAGCTACTTGAAGGACGGACAATTCAGTCTGTCAGTGGAAATTCTTCTTATCTGATCGATGTTCGTCTGATCTCTGCCAGTACGAAAGGAATGCTCAATGCTGTTATGGAGAATACTTTTTCCAGAGAATTATATGAGCGATTGTCTGTACTGAAAATGAATATCTCTCCTTTACGTGAAAGGCCTGCTGATCTGAGAGAATTATTCCCTTATCTGACCGGCCGTCTTTGCAATAAACTGTCACTCCCGGTGCCGGAATGGCAGAATGAATATGATTTTGAACAGGGAACATATGAGTGGCCTGGAAATATCAGAGAAGTGAGAAACCTGATTGAACGCTGTTTACTTTTGAATAAATCGCCCAATGATTATTGGCAGGAATATATGCTTCAACAGTCACGTCATGCCTCAAAAGTTGTGATTGCAGTTTCTCATCATAGTGAAATCCCTGAGTTTCAGACAATAGGGACGTCATCAAGGCGAGGTTATCCGAGTGACTGGAGTCTCCGGGAAACAGAAAAAGCACATATTCAACAAGTAGTTGATTTTTTTGATGGGAATAAGTCTGCTGCGGCCCGTCAGCTTGGCATTTCGCGCAAGACACTCGACAGAAAATATAAAGAGTAGCAATCAGCAGAAGATAGGGCAGATTAAAGAATGGTCTATTATTTTCGTTATTCTCTTTTTCTGAATCTATACCCGGAATAAATACCGGAATCCTAATGTTTATACCCTCCCAAAAATGAGACATCGTCTGGTTTTTCTATACGTTATCCTATCTGTCATACCCGAACTCAGATCTTTATTTCTGCCTGTATTTATACTGACGTTATATACAAACCAGCAGGAACTGTTCGGATATTTTTATACTCAGGTCACCTCAAAATACAGCAGTCTGAGTATTTTGATATCGCTTGGGTGTATCAGTCTAATAAAATTAAGAGAATAGTAATGTCACATTCAACAAAACGAATTAAATCAGAGACGATGTGGCCGATTGAATGTCAGTTTATTGAGCATCAAATCACATCGGGTGCATGGGTTACTCAGCAGACCCAGCTTGTCGGTTTCAAATTGATTCCTGACGATTTATCGGCGAATCTCGGAGTTTTACAACTTCAGCGTAGTGAGAGGAAAGACTATCGGAATAATCTGAAAGCAGATCCTCCCAAACTATACGCGATATTATATACAACGCCTCAACGGGAAATCTGTACCCTGACGGCTTCTCCCAGAGCGGCTCAAAGGTTTATGGATCAGAAATTTCTGGTTTTATCAAATCAGATGCCGGAAGAAGTCAGGTTGTGGATTGAATCATATGTACATAAGCGCTAAGAGTACTTGATGATTATATTTGCACCAGAATGATTGCCCAATATTGATGCAATTATTCAATAATGGTGCACTATGCCTGTTTTTATTGTTTGATTATTACAGTGTAACTTTTATTTAATTTATATAATTCAGTGTATTAGTTGTATTTTTTACTTTGGTATTCATGTCTCCTTAAATTGGCATGAATACTGCTTGTTTCGCATCAAATAACAATTTTCCCCAAAATGGGGATTTTTCATTTTTATTGGCACTATCTTAGGGCGTGTTGTGACAGAAGCGTTTCACTTCCGTCTCTGCCCGGTGCAAGTTTATGGAGAGAACGCGAATGGAGCACAACTTAAGCCAGGTGCAGGGTGCTGTACAAACACTGACTCAAAGTTCGGATACACTGTTTTTGCTGTTGGGAGCCATCATGGTTTTCCTGATGCATGCCGGATTTGCTTTTCTGGAAGTCGGGACTGTCCGGAAGAAGAATCAGGTCAATGCTCTGGTCAAAATACTGGTTGATTTCGGCGTATCGACTATTGCTTATTTTTTCATCGGTTACTGGGTTGCATACGATACGACTTTTTTCTCCAGCGCCGAAGTTCTTGCGGCCGGTAACGGTTATGAATTGGTAAAATTTTTCTTTCTGCTTACCTTTGCGGCAGCTATTCCTGCAATCGTCTCTGGTGGGATTGCTGAGAGAGCCCGCTTTTACCCAATTATGATCGCAACATTTTTTACGGTTGGTGTGGTTTATCCCTATTTTGAAGGCATTATCTGGAACGGTAACTATCAGTTTCAGAACTGGCTTGAGAGTCACTTCGGTTATGCATTTCATGATTTTGCCGGTTCGGTTGTCGTGCATGCTGTTGGCGGATGGATTGCCTTGGTTGCTGTGATTTTTCTGGGAATGAGAAAGGGGAGAATCCGTGCCGGGAAACATACTAACTTCGCACCGTCAAATATTCCGTTTCTGGCTCTGGGAGCCTGGATTCTGAGTGTCGGATGGTTTGGATTTAATGTGATGTCAGCCCAGACACTGAACGGTATCAGCGGACTTGTCGCAATGAATTCTCTGATGGCTATGGCCGGAGGAATTCTGGCAGCATTTGTTGTCGGGAAAAATGACCCCGGATTTATTCACAATGGTCCTTTAGCCGGTTTGGTTGCTGTTTGTGCCGGTTCCGATCTGATGCATCCGCTTGGGGCATTGATTACCGGTGTGGTTGCCGGTGTACTTTTCGTTTGGGTATTTACCTGGTTACAGAATAAAACCCATATCGATGATGTTCTGGGTGTCTGGCCGTTACATGGTTTGTGTGGTGCCTGGGGTGGCGTTGCTGCCGGTATTTTCGGTCAGCAATCACTTGGCGGACTGGGTGGTGTAAGTTTCGTTTCCCAATTTATGGGAACTGCTGCTGGTATCATTGTTGCTTTACTCGGTTCCTTGATTGTCTATGGTTCACTTCAGAAACTCATCGGATTAAGACTTTCTGAAGAAGAAGAATTTAATGGTGCTGATTTGTCTATTCACAAGATATCAGCAACAAACGAAGAATAATCCGGAATCTGATGATGCGCGGGCAGTGTCCGCGCATCGATATTCCCGGTTGTTTTTCTCATCATCTGATACACGCATATTAACTCACTCTTCTCGCATAAGTTTTTCTTATCGATATAATTAAAAACAATCATGTATAGCACGTAAATTTCGTGACAAAGATTTGCTTTTATTAAGCTCACACATAAGTTAAGCCTGTTCCGTATTCCCAAATCTTCTCATTGCTGTTGAAATATAGGCGCATTCTATTTCAATAGAATTTTATTTTACCGATGACGAGAAACTTAACATGAATACAACAGTATTAGCACAAAGTAACAAATATTCATCTGGTAAATGGACTTACAAAGATTTTACATGGTGCCTCTCTCTGTTTGGAACAGCAGTCGGGGCTGGCGTACTTTTCCTGCCGATTAAAGCCGGAGCCGGTGGTTTCTGGCCATTGGTCATTCTGGCCCTTATTGCCGCTCCGATGACATGGTTCGCTCATAAGAGTCTGGCTCGTTTTGTTTTGTCTGCTCACCATCCGGAGGCTGATATTACGGATACGGTGGAAGAACATTTTGGTAAGACCGGGGCAAATTTGATTACATTTGCTTACTTCTTTGCAATTTACCCCATTGTTTTAATTTATGGCGTTGGAATCACTAACACCGTGGATTCATTTCTGGTTCACCAACTGGCACTGCCATCGATTCCCCGCTGGCTACTTTCCGGGGTGTTGATTCTCGCGATGACCGGTGGTGTGGTTTTTGGTAAAAACCTGATGCTGAAAGCGACCTCTCTGATGGTTTATCCTCTGGTTGTGATTCTGCTGGCATTATCGGTTTATCTGATTCCTGACTGGAATACTTCAATGCTGGAAGTAAAGCCGGACTGGCAGGAGATGCCAATGATTATCTGGCTGGCTATTCCTTTGATTGTTTTTTCATTCAATCATAGTCCGATTATCAGTCAGTTTACTAAGGAGCAGCGTCTGGCCTACGGAGATGACGCATCGCAGAAAACCGACATGATCACCGGTGGCGCAGCAGTGATGCTGATGGCATTCGTGATGTTTTTTGTCTTCTCTGTTGTGCTGTCGCTTTCACCGGAGCAGCTATCTGTTGCTCAGGAGCAGAATATTTCTGTGCTATCTTATCTGGCAAACGAGCATGATTCTCCGCTCATTTCTTATCTGGGGCCAATCGTGGCATTTGCTGCAATTACCTCCAGTTACTTTGGTCACTTTCTGGGTGCTCATGAAGGTCTGGTTGGTCTGGTTAAATCCCGTAGTGAGATGAAGGTGAAATCAATTGAAAACTATTCTTTAATTTTCATCGTATTGAGCACCTGGATTGTTGCAATCGTCAATCCGAGCATTTTAGGTATGATTGAAACAATGGGTGCACCGATGATTGCTGCCATTCTGTTTATCATGCCGATCTATGCAATGAGACGTGTACCTGCAATGAAAAAATTCAGTACCTCTGTACCGGTACAGATTTTCACTGCAATATGCGGGTTGGCTGCTATCACATCCGTTATCTGTAGTGCTTTGTAATATATCCCGATCTTTCTGAATACACACAACCCCGGAGATGTAACAATCGACGGGGTTAATTATATGGGTATACGAACGTCTATTTTTCTACACTCAGGAGATCGGGTATATTATACCCAAGTAAGACAAAAGACATGAAGCCATAAGGATATGACATGGATTATCCATATCGTAACATTGTTGTACTGACCGGAGCTGGGATCTCCGCAGAATCAGGAATTCAGACATTCCGGGCTCAGGATGGTTTATGGGAAAACCACCGCATTGAAGAGGTTGCGACTCCCGAAGGATTTGAACGTAACCCGGAGTTAGTTCAGGACTTTTATAATCAGCGTCGTCAGAAACTACTTTCTGAAGTCATCCAGCCCAATCCGGCTCATCTTGCATTGGGGCGCCTTGAAGCAGAATTGGATGGTCAGGTCACGATTGTGACGCAAAATATAGACAACCTCCACGAGCGGGGCGGGAGTAAGAACGTTATCCACATGCATGGTGAATTACTGAAAGCCCGCTGTAGCGAGTCTCAGCAGGTCATTGAGCAGAGTGAAGACCTGAAAATGGGTGATCTGTGCCATTGTTGCCAGATTCCTTCTCAGATGCGGCCTCATATTGTGTGGTTCGGAGAAATGCCGCTCAGAATGGGAGATATATACACGGCTCTCGAACAGGCTGACCTGTTTATTTCAATTGGGACTTCCGGAGTGGTTTATCCTGCGGCCGGTTTTGTTCATGATGCAAGAATGCATGGTGCACATACGATAGAGATCAATCTTGAACCGAGTGCGGTAGAGAGTGAATTTGTCGAGAAACGTTATGGGAAGGCCAGTATTGAAGTTCCAAAACTGGTTGAAGAGTTGCTTCTGGCTGAATAGATTCCCATCTGTTTTTATCGGTTGAACCGAACAAATGCCTTAATCCTGAAACATCAATAAAAAAGTGGCGTAAAGCCACTTTTTGTCTTTTGTAAGAGTCAATGATGCAGGTTTCCCCGAGCAATCAGTCACTAACCTTCAATTTCTGGAAATATTCTTCGTAAAGACGGTTTGCATCTCCGACTTCATCCTGCCAGGTACCGTTATCCATGACGGATTGTGGTGGGAAGATGTTCGGATCATTAGCAAATTCGCCTGGCAGTAGTTTGTATGCTGCTTTTACCGGCGTTGGATAACCGATTTCCAGCGCAATTTTTGCAGCATTTTCAGGACGAAGCAGGAAGTTAATCATCTTATGAGCAGCTTCAACATTTTTGGCTCCTGAAGGGATTGCCAGACTGTCCATCCAGAATATCGCGCCTTTTTCAGGCCAGACAATATCAATCGGAGCGCCTTCCTGACGTGCCATATAAGCAGAGCCATTCCACAGCATTCCCAGAGATACTTCGCCGGCAATATATGGATTAGCTGGGAAATCAGAATTGAAAACCAGAACGTTCGGGATCAGTTGTTTCAATGTTTCATAGGCCGCTTTGATTTCGTCCGGGTTGGTCGTATTCGGTGAATATCCCAGTTTGGAAAGGGCGATATGAAATACTTCCCGGGCATCATCCATCAGAAGTAGCTGGCCTTTCCATTTACTGTCCCACAAATCATCCCATTTGTGGAGTGTCGACTTATCGACGACATCCGTGTTGACTCCGATACCTGTTGCTCCCCAGATATAAGGAATCGAATAGCTGTTATTAGGATCAAAAGACTTATTCAGGTAATTCGGATCAAGTCCGTCAAAATTGGATAGCTGAGTTTTGTCAATGGGTTGCAGCATCCCTTCTTTGCGCATCTTGGAGACAAAGTAGGTCGATGGTACAACAAGATCATAACCCGATCCCTGTGTCTTTAATTTGGCATACATAGTCTCATTTGATTCATAAGTTGAGTAAATGACTTTAATGCCGGTTTCTTTGGTGAAATCCTGAAGAACTTCGTTAGGAATATATTCAGACCAGTTGTAAAAATAAAGCTCCTGATCATCACTTGCCATACTATAGCCAGAAAATAACGCTGCTGTAGACAAAATGCCTGCATAAAATTTGTTTTTCATTGTTACTGTGTATTCCTGTCAATCATTGGAAATTATCATCACTGGCCGAATAGATGCCACATTATGACCTCTGTCCGGGAGTGAATTTATATAGCTGTGTTCAAAGCGGCTGATTATAGCAGCGAAGTTACCAATAAAATTAAAAGAATGGTTTGTTTCTTATTTTTGTGACAGTTTTATTTATATACCCAAGTAACATCAAGATTCAGGATTCAGACTGTCTCAAACTATTTCAGTAAGTTTCACTTTTGCTTCGACTGATATTTGTCTCTCCCGATGTAGTGGGAGATGAAAACCAGAGTGAATGAAATAAGTAACATAATCGTGGCAAGTGCATTCACTTCCGGAGAAATACCCACTTTAACCATTGAGTAAATTTTTAAGGGGAGAATTTCGTAGGCTGGTCCGGTAACAAATGAGCTGATAATGACATCATCCAGTGATAAGGTAAAACTGATTAACCATCCTGAAGCGATGGCTGGTTTGGCGAGGGGGAAAATTATTTTCTGTAAAATGACCCACTCACCGGCCCCGAGATCCCGGGCTGCTTCCAGCATTTTTATATCGAAACCATTCAGTCGTGTATAAACGGCCACAACAACAAAAGGCAGGCAGAATGTGATATGGGAGAAAAATAATGTCAGAAACCCCAGATGAATTCCCATGACAAGAAATAATGCCAGCAGAGAAATTGCCATTACGATATCCGGTGACATCATCACCACAAACAGCATACCATTGACAAGTGTTTTTCCACGGAACCGATAGCGAAACAGGGCAACAGCGGTCAGACTTCCAATTATTGTTGCCGCAGTTGCAGAAAAGACAGCCACATTCAGAGAATGCCAGGCTGCCTGCATCAGGCCTGCATTTTCTGTGAGCGTTCCATACCATTTACCTGAAAAACCATCCCATCTCATTCCGAATTTATTGGCATTAAATGAGTTTGCAATTAAAACAAGGATCGGTAGATATAAAAAGCTGTATACAAGAGTCATTAAACCGAAGCGAGCTGTTTTTAGCATGATTTAAAGTTCCATTTTTCTGTTTAACAGCCGTCCGGCTTTATAATAAATATATAGGAGTAGTGCCATGACGATCGTCAGAGAGATACTGGTTGCTGCTCCGGCAGGCCAGTCTCTGGAATTAAGAACCTGATTTTTGATCACGTTGCCGATCAACAGGTTCTTCGCACCACCAAGCAAGTCTGAAATATAAAACATACCAAGTGCCGGTAATAACACCAGTAAACAACCGCCGATAATTCCCGGCATGGTTAAAGGAATAATAATTCTGGTTAAAGTTTGTACTTTATTGGCGCCTAAATCTCTGGCAGCTTCAATATAAGCATAATCCAGTTTTTCGAATGCAGAATAAAGTGGCAGTATCATGAAAGGGAGCAGAATATAAACTAATCCGATCATGACTGCCGTTTCGGTATACATAACCCGAAATGGTGTGTCGATGATTCCCAGAGCCAGTAATGATTTGTTGAGTATCCCATTGGTTCCCAGTACGATTTTCAGCCCATAGGTCCGGATGAGAGAATTGGTCCAGAACGGGACAATGACCAGAAACAGCATAAAAGGACGCCGGGATGCAGGCATTCTTGCGATAGCAAATGCAAAAGGATAACCAATGAGCAGGCATAAAACGGTTGCGATACCAGCCATGTAAAATGAGTGGGCGAGCACCCTGGCATATAAAGGATCAATCAGCCGGGTATAATTTTCCCACGTCAGGGTAAAGTCGATAAGGTGGACATTATCCCGAGTCAGAAAACTGGTTGCGATAACCATCAGATTAGGAATAAAAACAAAGATCAACAACCAGCCGACAACCAGATAGATAATGGCCTGACGAAGATTAATGTTGCGTATTTTCATCCAGAACCACCTCCCAGCTTTCAACCCAGGTTAAAACAACTTTTTGTCCGAGAGAGTGGTCGACGTCCGGGTCATCTTCGTTGAAAAATTCACTAACCATAACCCGGTGCCCGGATGTTAATTCAACGACAGAATCCAGCGTCATCCCTTTATAGGTTCGTTCGATAACATGTCCGGTGATGCCTTCACCATCTGTTTCCTTCACTTCTTTCAGGCGGATATCTTCTGGCCGCAATAAAACCTGAAGAGATTGTCCGGGCATGACAGGTTTATCAAAGTAAATGACGGCATTCGTTCCTTCAATAGTAGTCAGAATCCGTTTTTCATCGATTCTTTCAATTGTGACCGCATCAAAAACATTAATTTCACCAATGAAACGGGCAACAAAAAGGCTTTTCGGATCTTCGTAAATCTCTTTGGGAGTGCCATCCTGTTCAATGTTGCCGTCTTTCATGACAATGATTCGGTCTGACATCGATAATGCTTCTTCCTGATCATGCGTGACAAAGATAAAGGTAATCCCCAATTGTCGCTGAAGCTGTTTGAGTTCAATCTGCATTTGCTGACGCAATTTATAATCGAGAGCCGATAAAGACTCATCAAGCAACAACACCTTCGGCTTATTAACCACGGCTCTGGCAATGGCGACCCGCTGCTGCTGTCCTCCGGATAACTGATGAGGCTTGCGTTCTGCATAGCTTTCCAGTCTTACAATCTTCAGGACATCCTGAACTCTGGTACGAATCTCTGCTGCCGGTACCTTTTGCATCTTCAGGCCAAAAGCAACATTGTCAAAGACAGACATATGCGGAAACAGCGCGTAACTCTGAAAGACGGTATTGACATTCCGGTGTTCTGCCGGAATGGAGGTGACATCCTGCCCATCCAGAAACACATTTCCCTGATCAACAGCTTCAAATCCGGCGATCATTCTCAAAATGGTGGTCTTTCCACATCCGGATGGCCCGAGAATGGTTAAAAACTCACCGTGATTTACTTGCAACGAACAGTGATCAATGATTTTTTTACCGTCATAGCTCTTACTAATCCCCGCAAGAGAAATAACCGGATATTCATGAGGTTGTGCTGATTTCAATGTTTCCATATCTCCATCAAAAGCTGAGATTGAGTGGATATACCCAAATGACCTTCAAGATGCAGTTTCAGCGAGAATTACTGGGTACAGAGACAAGGCAGAGATTTGAGTCATAGCCATTCTATGGCGAAAATCTGTATATTTATATTTTTCCGCAGCATCATAATATTCACCAATATGAAGTCAATGCTATTTTCAGTCATTTGTGATGAATTTAGGCTGGGTATCAGAAACAAAACACATGAAATGTCTTTGATTGGCGGCGAATTACCAGCGAAGCCGGAAAAATGAATAAAAAAAGTTACATCTATACAATTTCGACTTGAAATCAATTTCAGTATAATGATCCTCTTTGTTGTATATACGGTGGTCGAATTTACAACCATCCAAGAGGTAGCATGAATCAGAAAATTGAAAAAGAGTTTAATTTAGGGGGGAGCCTGGAGAGAGCTTTGAGCGGAGATTATCAGCTGAGAGTCGGAGCGATTCTCAGAGAAGGGGTTTCATGTACGATCAAAAATTTCTGGTCTTTTACTCCGGCAGTATTTATTTTACTCGCGGTACAGCTTCTCATTTTCTACATTGTTCTGAAACTTCAGCTACCTGACCTGAGAGCAATTCTTGAAGGGTTGCAAAATCCGGAACAGATTGATCCCCGGTTTGTTCAGGCTTTTGTTATTGCCGTATTCAGTTTTGAAGTTGTCAGTGCACCGATATCCGCTGGTGCCAGTCTTATGGCAATGAGTCACGCTGCTGGTTTAAAGACACAGACCCGGCACATCAGTAAAGGGTTACAGTTTACGGTTTCCGTGATTCTGGCTACATTGATTATCCAACTGACTCAATCAATCGTCGGGCAATTGTTCTGGATACTTTCGATGTATGCTTCAATTGCATTCAGCCATACGATTCTATTGATTTGTGAAAAACGTTTGCCAATATTTAAAGCCTTGCTGATTTCTCTGAAAGCAACCAACAGAAAAATCATTCCACTTACCACTATCTATTTCATCATGATGCTTTTAACCGGATTTGCAATTATCTTCTATGGTATTGGTTTCATTTTTGTTTTACCTTTCTTCTTACATGTAAAAGGCATCTTATACCGGAACATGTTTGGTATCCGGTTAACCATTATTTCTACATCAAACAGTGATCAGCAGAACAAGGTTTTCAATGCGTAAACTGATTTATTTCTTTTTCTTCGCTGTCGTGCTTATTCTGGCCAGTTGTACTTATTACCAGTTTCATCTGGAGAGCCGTTCGACAGTTGAAAATAAGCAACCACAAGGTATCAGTGTTGAAGAAGCACCTGATTTTAAAGCGATCAAGAATCTGGCCCAGAGAAAACATGCTTTTTTCTCTTATCTCAAACCGGGTATTCGTTACGAAAACCAGAGAACTCAAAAAGAGCGTGATTTCTTACTAAACAGCAGAAAAGGTATCGAATCAGGCCAGCTCTCTCAGGCGGAAGTTCAGCAACTGGCCGAACTCAGTTTGCTTTATTCAGTCAAAATTCCAGTAGAAGGGCCGGATCTGGTATGGCTTGATAGAATGCTGCATAAAGTGGATGTTCTCCCTGAAGCTCTGGTTCTGATTCAGGCCGCGAATGAATCTGCCTGGGGAACGTCGCGTTTTGCCCGAGAAGCAAACAATTATTTCGGGCAATGGTGTTACCAGAAAGGCTGTGGGCTTGTGCCACTTGCAAGAGAGACGGGGATGACTCATGAGGTTGCCAAATTTAAATCCGTGCAGGAGTCGATCCATCGATACTTCATTAATGTAAATCGTAACCGGGCTTACCGGGAGTTGAGAAACATTCGCTATCAACTGAGAAATGAAGGAGAGGATCTCTTCTCTAATCAGAGTGCTATTCAATTGACCAACGGACTGACTAAATATTCTGAGCGGGGAGTGGATTATGTGAAATCACTTCAGGCGATGGTCCGTCATAATCAGAAGTATTGGGAAGATGCTCCTGAAGAAGCTCCCAAAACAGTGAAATAACACTATTGTCGCCGGGTTTTATCTGAGCAGCCCGGCATATTTTCCCCCCTGTTTTCCGTGATGATTCTATCCTGAATTCATTTAGACATAGCGGTTATAGAGTATTTCAACCCGCGGGAAAAATCCGTATAATCCACGCCCTACAGAGAACCAATCAGGAAATCTACAGTCGGAACAATCGACAGTGTGAGAAGTCTTCATGAATCAGAAAGATACCAGAAAAGAAACCCTTGAATTCAACAAGCTCCAGAAACGACTGAGAAGAAATGTTGGAAATGCCATTATTGATTACAGCATGATTGAAGAAAATGATGTTGTGATGGCATGTATCAGTGGCGGAAAAGATTCATTTGCGATGTTAGATATTCTGTTGAATCTGCAAAAGGCGGCACCGATTCAGTTTGAAGTTGTTGCCGTTAATCTCGATCAGAAGCAACCCGGTTTCCCTGAGCATGTGTTACCGCAGTATTTTGAAAGTTTAAACATTCCGTATTATATCGTGGATAAAGATACCTATTCTGTCGTCAAAGAAAAAATACCGGAAGGGAAGACAACGTGTGGGTTGTGTTCTCGGTTACGCCGGGGAACGCTATACTCGTTTGCCGAGAAAATCGGCGCGACAAAAATAGCACTTGGCCATCATCTTGATGATATTGTCGAAACACTGTTTTTGAATATGTTTCACGGCTCACGAATGAAAGCGATGCCGCCAAAACTGCGTTCGGATGATGGTCGTAACGTCGTGATTCGGCCATTAACCTATTGTCGGGAAAAAGATCTGGTGAAATATGCTGAGCATAAAGCTTTCCCGATTATTCCCTGTAATCTGTGTGGTTCTCAGGAAAATTTGCAGCGTCAGGCCATTAAAGCGATGTTGATCGAGTGGGATAAGAAAACACCGGGGCGTGTTGAGAGTATTTTCAAATCTCTTCAGAATGTCAGCCCAAGTCAATTGGCGGATAAATCTCTTTTTGACTTCATCGATCTGCCATTAGCGCGTGAAGGGGACAGAGATGAATACGCTTTCAGTGAAGCGATCGTCTCGTCAACAAATATTGATGAATCGATGTTCATTGATGTGACGAACGTTTAGGGTCTTCGTTCGCTAAAACTGCTGTAACAGTACATTCTGCCCGGACATATAATTGGTATTCCGGAATAAAAAAACCTTGAGCCACGGGCTCAAGGTTTTTGTCGAAATAAAGAACGATTAATTCTGAACCGGATCGAGTGGACTGATATATCCTTCCGGTTTGATAGCCAGTACGTCACAGTCGATTTTATCAATGACGTGCTCCGCCGTATTCCCGATGAAAATCGAAGAAAGTCCCGTCCTGCCTGTTGTTCCGATAATCACCATCGCGGCATTAAGCTGTTTGGCCTGCTTTGGAATAATATCTTCAGGCAGCCCTTCTTCCACAATGGTTTGTTCACTGTCGATACCGAAAGACTGCCGCAGTTCTTTCATTGAGGTCAGACAGTGGGAGCGAACAGCATCCCGGTAGCTTGTAATATCAAATTCGGGCAATTCAATCGTAATATTGTTCGGAGTTACCGGATATGCACTGACCAGATAAGGTGTTGCATCCAAATGTTCCGCAATGTTCAGGAGTTGTTCGGTAAGTTTCACATTCAGTGAATGGTGGACTTCATTTTCAGAACCAACATGAACCGAAGCGATAATGTTGGACTGCTTTTTCCATTCAGCATGTTTTACCAGCAAAACAGGGACAGGGCATTTGCGCATCAGATGCCAGTCAGTTGGTGTAAAAATGACCGACTCCAGAAAATCGTGCCGGCGTGTTGCTTTGATGAGAATGTCGTATTGGCCGGAGAAAACTTCGGCAATAATGGCTTCATAAGGTCTGTGATACCAGACAACCTTCACTGTAAAATCGACAGTATTATCTATATAAGGTTCGGCAATACTTCTGAGCCAAAGCTCTCTCTGATGAATAACACCTCTGCGCATGGCTTCCCTTTCATCAGACGATAGCATGGAAGTCATATCATAGGAGAAATCATAGATGGAAAGGAACAAGGTGATATGACTGATTTCTTTACTTTTCTTTGCCAGCAGCATTGCTCGTGCGAGCGCAGGCTGCTCGTCATGGTTGACGTCGGCAATCACCAGAATATTGTTGTAGATGCTCATTATATATCCCTCATATAATGGGGTTTCAATACAACTTTAGCTTAAAGTGAGTCAGAAGATGAGAAAAACAGAAGGGGAGTCGATAGAATTTTGATGCAGCTCATTCATTGAATGAACTGCATTGCCTGAATTAGTCGTCAGCGGAGACACCAGCCAGTTCCATCAGAGAATCATGATCTAAGATGGTGATATATTTACCTTTTACACTCAATATCTCAGATTTCTGGAATCGGCCCAATAAGCGACTGATTGTTTCAACGGTCAGACCCAGATAATTACCGATATCACCCCGGGTCATTGTCAGACGAAACTCACGGGGACTAAAGCCACGCTGAGCAAATCGGGTTGACAGATTAAACAGGAAAGCGGCTAAACGCTCTTCAGCGTTTTTCTTCGACAACAGCAGAATCATCTCCTGATCGCCTTTAATCTCATTACTCATCAGACGCATAATCTGCTGTCTTAACTTCGGCATCTTTCCTGACAGATCGTCCAGAATCTCGTAAGGAATTTCACAAACCATTGATGTTTCCAGCGCCTGAGCAAAGCTGGGATGAGAATCTCCGGTAATTGCATCAAAACCGACTAAATCACCGGCAAGATGAAAGGCTGTAATTTGTTCGTCACCCTGTTCGGTAATCGTATAACTCTTAATGGTTCCGGAGCGAATCGCGTACAATGACCGAAGCTCATCACCGGCTTTAAATAGTTCCTGTCCTTTTTGGATAGGTTTTTTCCGCTCTATAATTTGATCGAGCTGATCTAACTCTGACTCGTTCAAAGTAAAAGGAATGCAAAGTTGGCTAATACTGCAATCCTGGCAGTGAATCGCACACCCTCCAGATTGAATCCGTTTCGCAGCTGGCTTATCTGAAATCATAATAACCTTTCACTATCTTGATATACATCAATATTTTACCATCCCTTGATACTAAAGAATAGTCAAAAAAAGAGTACAGGAATCATGCGATTATATAGAACTCTTTGAGAATTGACAGATAAAATTCACCTGACCCGTGATTGTTCTCTTCTGACGAATGCTTTGTCTGATGATGGTCATCGTCCCTAATTGTAAAACGCAACAGATGGCATACAAAGGTGGTGTGAATCGAATTTCCCCGGGCGGACTTCAATGATACACTGGCGAAACTTTCCGGCGGGTTCCGCAAACTTCAGACTGAGATGGATACGGGTTGTATGGCAGCAGAAAAACTCACGAAACAAAGATTAATACACATCATTGTGATTTTAAGTGTTCTGAGTGCTGCATTTTTCTGGCGGACTTATCGCTATGCTGATCCGGTACAGCTTCATTGTGATCTTCAGTGCAGTTTTTCGATTGATGGTCATTCAGTCCATATTGTAACCGATGCAGAAACAGGGATGATTTCTATTTTCCCTGCGCAAAAAAGCTGGTCAGTCACCGAGTTCCCTGCGATAAACCGGGAAGATAAAAACGGCCAGATGAAACTTGTCTTTATGCCGGATGGGCAGTCTCAGTTTACGCTGGTCATTAATGCGTATGAAAAATATGTTGTACAGATGAAAACCCGATAGAAAGAGCCCGGAGCAGATTGTATCTAACGCATTTATTGTTAAAATACACAATAAATTTAAATAATTATGAGCGGTGGAAACATGCGATTCTTAACCCGGATCTCTCAGATTATCGATCCATCCGCAGCAGTATCCTCATTGATTTCATCTTTGGATCATACGCGCCTGTGCAGCGTGTTTTTCTACTATACCGAAGAATATTCCCCTGAAAGCCTGTGGAAAGAGCTGATTCGCTATTTGCCTGATATTCCGATTGTCGGTTGTTCATCGTACCGGGGGATTATGACGGAGAAGGGATATTTTGATGGGCCGACTGTCGCCTTGATGGCGGTTTATCACGATTCCTGTACATTCGGGACTGGTTTTGCTGAGTTTTCTGATCATGTCTCTCCTGATGCCGCTGTGCAGCATGCTGTCCATCAGGCATTGCTTCACGCTGAGAGAAGTGGAGAAGTTCCGGATCTGGTTGTTTTACACTCAACGCCAGGGCATGAAGAAAAAATCATCGCGACGATAGATGCAATTTTTGGTGTGCCGGTTCCAATCATTGGTGGCAGTGCCGCGGATAATCTCATCCAGCAAAAATGGTCAGTGATGACGGATAAAGGCTGGTCTGATAATGCTGTCGCGATTCAACTCTGCTTTCCTTTCAGACCTGTAGCCACAGGATTTTGTGCCGGTTATTCATCAACAGAGTGTGTCGGGACAGTGACAAAAGCTCACGGACGCTTTCTGGAAGAAATTGATGGGGAACCTGCAATTGACGTTTATAAAGCTTGGATCTGTGATCATTCAAACCGCCTGATATCCGATGAATATATCTTTCAGCATATTACCAGTTTTCCACTTGGCCGGATTGCGGGATACGTTTACGAACAGCCCTATTATAAGTTGACACACCCGGTACAAATGGCAGATTCGGGAGCGTTGGAACTCTTTGCTGATATCCATTGTGGTGAAGAAATTACACTGATGACCGGTTCCAGAGAACAACTCATTCACCGGGCGGCCAGAGTGTTGAAAGAAGCAAATGCAAAGAATTATGCCCATAGTGAAATACTCGGTTCTGTTTCTATTTTCTGTGCCGGTTCAATGGCCCGGCTGGGTTCAGATATTCAACGAGTACAAAAACAGATGTGTGAACAGTTGGAGCATCAGCCATTTATCTGCCCGTTTACATACGGGGAGCAGGGACGATTTGCCGACGGAGAAAATGCCCATGGGAATTTAATGATCTCATCTGCCATTTTTTATGAGCCGGAGTCATTGTCATCATGATGTATCTTGAGCATATGGAAGAACTGAATGAAACCCTGCTTGAACTACGCAGAAGCCGGGAACGGGAAATTAGTCTGGCAGAAGAGAACCGGGTGATTCTGGCAACTTTATCGTCACTGAGTCAGTCGGAAAATAAATATCAGATATTTGATGAGCTCAAAAAAGTGTTAGGCCGCTATATTTCTTTCAGCGACTTCATCGTTATCTCCAAACCCAAATCGGCAGAGACATTCTCAACTTTTCTGACCACCAATCCAGTGTTTGAACACCGGGACTGGCGCTACGGGAATAAATTCCGGCGAGTTCTGGATGGTGAATGTATTCTGCTATTCCAGCCCGATTCTCTGACTGAATTCAGCTTTTTGAGTGAACCACTCAGACAGAGCATATGCATGGCACTCATGATTGGGATCAGAGCTCAGGCCAGTGACTCGGTTTTGTTGCTTCTCGGCTCGGAAAAGGGGCAGTTTAATATTGAGACCAAATCAACATTGCTTCGCTTCCGTCCACTTATAGAACGAGCGATTAGTGATATTGAACATAAAGAAGCACTGCAAAATATTGTTGATCAAAGAACTAAAGAGTTGCAGGAAGCCCGCCAGATTGCGGAACAGGCCAACGAAACCAAATCCCAGTTTTTAGCCATGATGAGTCATGAACTGAGAACCCCTTTAAATGCCGTCATCGGGATGATTGACATCCTGCAGCAGGATTCTGATGACTATCAGAGTGATCTGTTGGCAAGAATGGGGCATTCAGCCGAGTTACTGCATGCAATTATCGGAGATATCCTGGATATCAGTCAGATAGAGTCAGGGCATTTTAAACTCAATCGTCAATGGACCAATTTAAACGAACGTCTGACAGACTCTCTGGAACATTTTCAGCACACTGCCCGGCAAAAGAATCTGACATTTCATGTTTCAGTTCAGGTTTGCCACCGGTACGAATATTTTGTCGATCCGGTGCGGATCATGCAGATTATTTTTAATCTGATTGGTAATGCGATTAAATTCACCGATGAAGGGGATGTCCGCGTTGAACTGATGACTTCAGCAGACCAACTGACTATTGTCGTTGCCGATACCGGCATTGGTATCAAACCAGAGAAGATCCATCAGTTGTTTACACCTTTTATTCAGGCTGACAATACCACAACCCGGAATTATGGCGGAACAGGTCTGGGGCTGGCTATCACCAAACATCTTGTTGAGCTTATGGGAGGCAGGATTCAGGTCGATAGTGTATTGGGGAAAGGGACGACTTTTCATGTAAGCCTGCCACTGTTGTTAAAGAAACCGTTTGTTGTCTCTGAGTATGTTGCTCAGGTGGTTTCTCCAATCTCTGGGAAACCGGCAACCCGGAAAAAGATATTGGTGGTTGAAGATACAAAGACAAACCAGATGGTAATTCAGGTTCTGTTAGAACGATTAGGTTACAATGTCACAATTGCCGGGAACGGGCAGGAATTTCTGGAAGTAATCGCGAAGAGT
This sequence comes from Vibrio mangrovi, assembly GCF_024346955.1. Classification (NCBI taxonomy): domain Bacteria; kingdom Pseudomonadati; phylum Pseudomonadota; class Gammaproteobacteria; order Vibrionales; family Vibrionaceae; genus Vibrio; species Vibrio mangrovi. The sequence continues at coordinate 1,780,311 of NZ_AP024883.1, forward strand.
AGCGATTTTGATCTCATATTGATGGATATATCCATGCCGGTCATGGACGGTATTGAGGCAACGAAGAGACTACGTCATCACAATATTCTGACTCCGGTAATTGCACTGACCGCACACTCAACACCGGAAGATAAAGAAAAATGTCTTCAGGCTGGTATGGACGACTTTATTGTCAAACCGATCAGAAAGCATCATATTCAGTCTATTGTGAATAAGTATCTGGATGAAAACAGATAACTAGTTTTACAGGGAACATTTCATTCATACATGCCGGGTATGGCAAATGACATAAAATAATGCCGGTAATATTTACCGGCATGAAGATTAGAATCGTTACTTGTCACTTGATGTCAGCTCAAATGGAAGGTGGTTATCCATAAAATCTACCGATAGCGACTCAGGTGTGTACTGGCAGATCTCCGATACCGGAGTCAAAGTTCCGCTCCAGCCGTATAATTGGCTGAAAGAAATCGTATATCCCCAGTTTTGTTGCTGCTTGTCGGACAGTTCAGCAAATTTCATCTCAGGATCAATACATTCACTATCATATGATATGTCCACATAAGCCTCTACATAGTAAGGTTGTTCAAGGACCATGTCATTCAGAGATGTATCACGAATCACGGGATCGATCTCTTCTTTCTGAGAGACAACATCCCTGACTTTTGCTTGCAGCGTACCGGACCAGAATAACGGTACATCAAGAGTATACTTTCCGTCTTTATTGGTCTGGGATTGTCCCAGATAGCCATATATTGTTGCACCTTTTACCGGTAGAAAATCCTGAGTCAGAACCTGACCGGACAGAGTCATAGTCGGGAATGCATATGTGTATAAGAAAGAGTTTTGGGCACCGACGAGCAATGTGCCCTGATTGAAGCTAAATGAATAACCAAAAAGATAATTGGATGCTTCTCCTTCCAGTACATCACTGTATTGCCACTTTCCTTGCCTGTCTAAATCGAACCGATAGATTTTTTTGAGTTCATCGTCTCCAACCAGCAATGTTGTGCCATCCAGCTCTACTTTGTGACCAAAATGTCCCTCTGCAGAATCGATATCGGATTGGTAGATCATCTGGCTATAAGTCCACATCGGATTGAAATGGTTCCGGGTATAAATACGAACATAGGCGGAACCTTTCATATAGCTGCTGATCGCCAGAACGTGGTGGTTGACATCAAAAGAAAAAGAGAATTTCTCATTGACATTGGGGTCTTGTGTTGCAGGAGCTTCAATAACCTGGTGTCTTTTCCATTGCCCTTTGATCTGTTTAAACACAAAAAGCCGATCGGCTCCTGAGTCACTGATATAAAGTTCATTTCCTACCCGATGCATGGTCATGCCGAAAGACTGCCAGTTGGAACGGGGAAGCTCTTCAGCGCTGAGAGTTGAATTTAGTTCCCAGTGGCCACTACGTTGTGTATAAAGATAAACAAGTTGTTTGCTTATGTCTGCAACGGCAATAAGATGATCATCAACATAAACGGAGTCACCGTACCCCTGGCTTTCACTCTCTGCTGGTGGGGTTATTGTTGCTTCTTGGTGCCAGTCATTCCCGGAACGGCGGAAAACCCATACAGTATTTTGACGAACAGAGCTGATTACAATCAGATGATTACTGATCCCAACATGGTTCTGGCCAGAAAAACTATCTCCCTGAACTGGTAACACCGGCCCTCGGTGCCATATACCATGCTGTTTATAGATTACCTGGTTACCTATCATTCCAACATTCCGATAGAGTGCAGTTCCGGCATTCGCACCATTAATACCATCAATTGATTGTTTACGACTGAGATCCGGGAGCAGTATATGCGCAGATGAAATCCCGGAAAATAAGATGAAGGAAAGAGTTATCCAGTATGGGAATAAAGACGATCGGATACTTGTTATTTTTCTATAAATAAGAGTCATATAACCATAATCCTTTAAAAGTGTACGATGAAATATTTGTATAAAAAACACACAATCGATTGGCAGCCTATATGCATATGATAAATAAATCAATTAAAAGTAATTCGATTGAGATTTTGTTTCCATGTATGTGTGAGAGATATGATGAACTGCATGCACTTATTGCATCCAGTTCTCCTTAATTACTTGAATTGAAGATATTTAATTAGTTTTATTCAGGACGAATGAGAGAATAAGTACGCTGTTTCTTCGGCTGCCGTTTTATTCAACTGAGAAGTGATTATTCTTGTGGTTAGAATAGTAGAAATTCATGTCGGCAAATATTGCCAACATGAATTTCTGAGTCTGTTATTTGTTACTGGCTGTCAATTGAAAGAAAAGACCGGTATCCATAAAATCTACTGATAAAGATTCTGGCGTGTACTGACAGATCTCCGAGACTGGAGTCAAAGTCCCGCTCCAGCCATATAACGTATGGATAGAAATCAAATACCCTGAGTTACGTTGTTGTTCATCGGACAACTCGGCAAATTTCATTTCAGGATCGATACATCCTCTTCTGCCACCTGTAATGGCCACATGTGCATCAACATAGTAAGGTTGCTCAAACACCATATCATTCAGAGAAGTATCACGGAACACTGGATGGAGTTCTTCTTCCTGAGAGAAAATATCCTGGATTTTTGCACGCAGAGTACCGAACCAGAATAATGGTACATCGAGAGAATACTCTCCATATTCATTGGTTTGAGGCTGTCCCAGATAACCATATATAGTTGCGCCTTTAACCGGTAGAAAATCCTGAGTCAGAACCCGTCCTGACAGAGTCACAGTCGGAAATATATGAGTGTATAAGACGGAATTTTTTGCACCGATGAGCAATGTACCCCGGCTAAAGCCAAATGAGTAACCAAAATCCGAGTTAGACGCTTCTCCCTCTAACACATCGCTGTATTGCCAGTGTCCCTGCAAATTCAAATCAAAACGATAGATTTTTTTGAGCTCATCATCTCCGATCAGTAATGTTGTACCATCCAGTTCTACATCGTGACCAAAATATCCCTGATCAGAGTCGATATCGGACTGATAGATCGTTTGAGTATGAGTCCAGGGCTGTTTGAAATGGCTCCGGGTATAAATACGCACATAGCCAGAGCCCATCATATAACTGCTGACTGCAAGAACATGACGACTGACGTCAAAACCAAAAGAGAATTTCTGGTTAATATTCGGATCTTCTGCCGCAGGGGCTTCAATGATCTGACTTCTTTGCCACTGCCCATGTTCTTTCCTGAATATCAGAAGTCGGTCCGCTCCGGAATCACTAATGTAGAGTTCATTGTTGACGCGTCGCATTGTGATACCAAAAGACTCCCAGCCGGAGCGGGGAAGTTCTTCAGCACTGAGGGTTGAATCCAGCTCCCAGTTATCGCCATGTTTTGTATAAAGATAAACAAGTTGCTTGCGTACATCGGCGACAGCGATGAGATGATCATCGACATAAACAGATTCACCATAGCCTGAACTTCCGTTATCTGCGGGGGGAGTTAGTGTTGCTTCCTGATACCAATTATTTTCTGAACGGCGAAAAACCCATACGGTATGCTGGCTTCGGGAACCGATTACAATCAGCCGCTTACTGACACCGACATGCCGGTTAGAATAACTCTTTCCTTTCACTGGTAATACCGGACCACGTTGCCATATACCATGCTGTTTATAGATCACCTGATTTTCAATCACTCCGACGTCACGATAGAGAGCTGCTGCTCCCGATACGCCGTCAATAGGCTGCTTACCGCTAAGATCCGGAAGCAGAATCTGTGCGGATGAAGCTCCAGACAGAAAAAGGACACAAAGTGTTAGCCACTGTTGTAATAGTGGTATTCGAATGCCGGTTATTTCTTTATTGATGAGTGTCATATGATCATGATCCTTTAGAAGTTTTATAATGGATGTGTTGTACATAACACATAAGAACGGCTAATAATCTATCTGTAGATATTCAACAAAACAATTAAAGGCAGTAATGATGGGATCTTGTTTCCATATATGCACTAGCATGATGACAATCCCATTTATTTGTAATTAATTTAGTATTTAAATCATAATGTTAAGGTTATTCATATGATGCAAAGCATACAGAAAAATAAGAGCGAACTCATAGGCGTACTGACACTGGTCACAAGTTGTCTGATTTTTTCAGTTCAGGCCGACCCGAAAATGCCGGGTACAGAACCAGGATTGAGTAGTGTTGATATGATCAAGCAAAGCCAGTCCGGCCCTTTGAAATGGGTTTCCGTCGATGAACTACGGCAAGAGCTTGGCAAAAAGCCACCGATGGCGGTCGGTTTTGATATTGATGATACGGTTTTATTCAGTTCTCCGGGTTTTTATCATGGTAAAGCCGTTTTTTCACCGAACGGGTATAGCTATCTGAAAAACCAGAAATTCTGGGACAAAATGAATTGTGAGTGGGAGGTTTTCAGTATGCCGAAAACCAGCGCCAAAGCATTGATCGCAATGCATCAGGCTCGGGGAGATGATATTTATTTTATTACGGGGAGAACCGGCTCTGCGTGTGAAATAACTACAGATTATATTCAGAAAACTTTTTCTATTCAGAATATGCACCCGGTTATTTTTGCCGGTTCAAGCCGAACGGAATATACCAAAACAGCCTATATCAAACAGCATCAGATAAAAATCTACTACGGCGATTCCGATGGTGACATCATTTCTGCCCGTCAGGGCGGAGCCGAGGGCATTCGGGTGATTCGATCTGCGAATTCAAGTTATCAGCCGGTGCCAAAAAACGGAATTTACGGAGAAAGAATCGTCAGAGATTCACAATATTAGTCTATTTTTCCATTTCAGGCGCGGGTGATACCCGCGTCAACGAATATACCGGGTTGTTTTCACAACTGACTCAAAACCTTCAGAAATCTGTAAAGCTGCCAAGGCAGACCATCTGAGAGCCATAGCTCGTCATCACCGCCTGACATATTTATGCAACAAATGTTTATTTGACAATAATAAACAATTTTCATATTACTATAAGTGTTAAATATAATTACTTGATAACAAATTCTAAACATTTATGTGTTGCGCTGATTAAGCAATACCTGAAGCCGCAGGGACCGTTGTTTCTTCCGTGTTGCAGGAAAACCTGTCAACTCAAACCTAGACCAGCTATGGGATATAGCACCAGATATCGAGGCTAGGAAGTATCCGGAATAGCTTGAATCAACGCAGGAGGCGTTATGAAGTATTCTCTCTCCATCCATCATCTCAATGGGTTATGTCGACTCGCCATTGTACTGAGTATATCCATTTTTTCTCTGGTCAGTGTCGCGAGCAGTAGTGTCTCGGCAGGTTCCACAAAAACGATGCAGGCAGGTGTATTTCCCTGCATTTCAACGGACGGAACTTATCATTCTTTTAAATATCCCGGTATTACCTCAGGACTGCCGTGTAATGTTGATACTCAGGCTGTTGCTAAGGCTAAAACTCTGGCACAACAGCAGCGCTACTTCGATATTTACTCCTGGCAAACTTTCATTGCACTGTTCTGGCCCACGGAAAAAGCTGGTCATCGGCTTGCTCCGGATCTTAACCGAAAAGGGATTCCCCGCTGGAATTACTGGAAAGAAAGTTATCAGGTCTATCTCGCTGACGGGAGTCAGCCGAAAGGGTGGAACACTCCTTATATTCCTGCCGGAGTCTGTAAAAATCAGAGCGAAGTCGATATGAGCCGTAAGCTTCTGTATCGCACCAATAAAATGAACCTGACACATCATGTAACGGTTGCCAATGAGGTCGAACAGGCTTTCACTTACCCGTTAGTTGACCAAAGTGGCAATGTGGTTCGATATGAAGTTCTGATGAATTATGATGAATTTAATTATCTATTAAACAATCAGTTATACAACATTGATGGTCAGGTCGCGTTTGCCAAAGGCGGAAAAAGCGTTAGCTTTCCAAAAGGGGACAACGACGGCTTAATCACCGGAGCGTTCGAACTGAAACTGGCCTGGAAAGTCCTGACGGACAATGATCCGACCGAGCGTTATTACAGTTTTGAAGCAGTTGTTCTGGAAAAAGATGGTAACTGTCGCGAAGTCGATGTCGGTCTGGTGGGAATGCATATCTCTCACAAGACACAAAACAACAAACAGTGGATTTGGTCTACGTTTGAGCAGGTTGACAATGTCCGGACCAATGGGCTGGATCAGGTGAAATTGCGTAATGGGAAGAAAGCACCGCTTGTTCCCAGTTTTAATGATCCGTCCTGTCCGTCCTGCCCGGTCAATCAACTGGCATCATACAACGCCAAAGGCCGTCAAATGCCGACTCAAACAACCCGGGTAATTCCGATCGACAAAAATACCGAAGAACTGAATCGCCAGGTTCAGAAGATGCTGACGAAACATCACTCAGTTTTCCAATATTATGAGTTAGTCGGAACACAGTGGCCGACTGATGAATCGGCATTACCGGCTAATCCGAATCAGTACAACGCTCCGAATGATCGGGCATTAGAACAAATCGATAATAAACCTGGTGGAAATCCATTCCCGGTTTTTCTGATTAATACAACGATGGAAACCTATATGCAAAGAGGCAATCAGGAAGCTCAGTTGCAAATTCAGGGATTTCCATTCAACCAGACGCCGTCTTTCGGTACAGAAAGTTGTATGGGTTGTCACTATTCAGCCGGGATTTACGTTGATGTAATTGAAGATGGTTACGGGCAGAAACAACCGGTTGCCGGTCCTGCCACATCCGGGGATTTCAGTTGGCTGCTACAACTGAAAGCACAGTTTCAGACAACACAACCATAATGTGAAAAGGAGTTTCCATCATGGTAGATTATCGCTTTGTTCAGGTAAATGAATTTCAGGCCAATAATCCGGGCTGGAATACTTTTGGTAATGCGACGGTGACCAAAGTCAGTAATACACAGTGGCAACTAACGTCAGCAAACGCCAATCAGCCCAGCCTGATGCTGTATATTCTCGGGCCAGCCGCGTTCCGGGTTCGTTTTAACCCGGATCAAAACTACGACTTCAGTACTGATAACTCTCTGGCGGTCGTTAACCGGGATTTGGGACTGAAGAACCTCACCGTCAAGAGCACCCAGAGCGACAGCCAGCTTCAACTGGATATCGGTTATCTGGTGCTGGTTATCGATCTGGCACCTTATCGTCTCAGTGTTTACCGGCCAAATACTCACGGCACTGGCCCCAATGGCTGGCAACTGATTCACCGGGATATTCCCGGTAGCGGTACGGATTATCTTGGCCGGGAAAACAAGAACATCATGTGGGCAGAGGATGGGAGTTCTGTTGCAAACCTGAAACAGTTTCCGGCCAATGCCCAATATGTCGGATTTGGTGAAAAAGCAGGTACGCAGCTGGTTAAAAACAGCTATACCATGACATTTTTCAACTTCAACAACTACGAGTACGGTTCTCCCGGTGTTATTCCTCCCGGTAATCAGGGTGGGCCGCTGAATCCCAGTGATCCACTGTATAATTCTATGCCTCTGACAATTGAGAATAATCTGACGCCTGACGGGGATTATCTGGGAGATTCATATTCGTATCTGCTGTTTCTGGATAATGTCTCTCAGTCTTATTTCAATATGGGAGCCAATGATTATTCAAATATGTCCGGACGTTATTATTTCGGAGCACTTTACGGTAGTCTGGATTATTACTTTATGGCCGGAGACACCACCCTTGATGCAATACGCCAGTATCAGACGCTGACAGGGCCGTCACCGTTACCTCCAATCTGGTCTTTGGGATTTCATCAGGGGGCTTATGGCTATTTTGATAACTACAAGCTGTTCAATATCGCTGAAAGTTATCGCAAATGGCAGATTCCCATTGATGGTCTGCACATTGATGTCGACTTTCAGAATAACTACCGGACCTTTACCAACAGCCCGGCTAAGTTCCCGAATGTGGCGGAGATGTTTGCTCAGCTGAAAGGGCTGGGATTTAAATGTTCCACCAATATCACCGGAATGGTTACGGCCAATCCTTACGATGAAAACGGACAAACTTCAACGCCTTATACCACTGCAATTGAAGGGCGGGAGAAAGGTTATTTTCTTACCGATCACTATGCAGGCGGAGAAGACAGCAATAACTTTTTTATTGCGAAGGAAGATTACGGACAGAACTTTGGTTCCAATCCGTTCTCTTATCCGGTTCCGGGTGCCGACTATTACCAGAATGAAGCGCCGTTGAAAAATCCTGAGTTGCCTGCGCCGTTGACACCGACACAAGTAATGAGCCAGACATTGCAGGCAAATGAACCTTATTCGGTTATTAACCTCGGAACTTCCGGTTACTACCCGGATCTCGGACAGGATGCTGCTTCAGAGTGGTGGGGGCAGCAGTACCAGTATCTGATTGAAGCCGGACTGGAAATGGTATGGCAGGATATGACCTGTCCGGCAATGGCCGGTAACTTTGATAATCAGGACGGTAACTATATTCAGACATTACCATTGAATCTGAATATGACCTACTTCGGAGAAAAGAGACCGAATGCCGAAGTTCATAATGCTTTTGCCCTGATGCTGATTCGGGCAACGTATCAGGGGTTACTCAAACTTCAGGGGGATAAACGTCCTTTTATTATTGGCCGGGGTGGTTATGCCGGTGTACATCGATATGCAGCAATCTGGACCGGCGATTCTGCATCCAGTTGGGACTTTTTGCGGATTAATGTGCCGGAAGTGCTGAACTTTGGCTTGTCCGGTGTACCGATATCCGGTTGTGACATCGGTGGTTTTGGACCGGGTTCAGGTTGTGTTCCGTTTGATAATGGTGAATCGGGGACCGGGACACCTTACGTGGTCGGGGGATTGATTAAAGGGGGAGTAACGAACTATGAACTCTTTACCCGCTGGGTCACGATGGGAGCATTTCTGCCCTGGTTCCGCATTCATTATGACGGTTATAACAAAGAGTTTCAGGAACCATTCTACTACGGCTCTCCCGTACCGGAAAATTGTCGGTTGTTTATCCGGATTCGCTATCGCCTGATTCAGATGTTTTATGATGCCATGTACGAAAATACTCAGTCTGGATTGCCGATCGCCCGGGCATTGTTCCTGAATTTTCCGGCAGATAAAAATGTTTATGGTCAGAGTGGCTACTGGCTCTGGACTGAATTTATGGTCGGTGACTCTTTATTGGTTGCTCCGATTATGGACCCGGATAATGAAGGTGGTTCAAAACGGGATATTTATCTGCCGATGGGAAGTAACGGTCAGACCCAGTGGTATGCATTTACCAATGATCAGGCACCACTTGGTGCACCTGTTTCCGGTGGTACGGTGGTTCATGGTTTCTATGCTCCGATTGAAAACCAGAATCTGTATCAGGTGCCGATTTATGTCAAAGCCGGTGCAATTATTCCGACTCAGGATGTTGCCCAGTATATCGACCCGGAAAGTCCCAATCCGATTACCCTGTCGGTTTATCCGGGAGAGAACTCTTCCTATAACCTTTATCAGGATGATGGTCTGACTCGTGCTTATCAGTCAGGTCAGTACCGCTTGACCAAAATTTCCCATCAGGGGATCACCAATGGTCAGCAGATATTGATCCAGCCACTGATAACCACGTTCTCACCGTTGGTGAACTATTACTTTATCTCGCTTCCGGGAACAAAGCTCCCGAGTGAAGTAACCGTCGATGGCAATGTAATTCCGAATCTGGTTCGATCAACGCCGGAGGCTGCTGCCGATGCGCTGGCAGATTCTTCCGTTGATGCCTATTACTGGAATGCCAATATTAAAACGACCTTTGTAAAAGTTTTCTTTGGTAATCAGGATATTCAGGTCAATGCATTTTTCTGAGGAGCCGTAAGGAATCTGATGAAATATGGAAACCAGCCCGGTTTCGGGCTGGTTTAAATCATAATGATGAATGTCTGCGTTACACAATAAAGGGAATGAAACACTTCACTTTACGTTTATAGTTTTCCCACTGCTCCCCATAGCGTTCACCTGACATTTTTTCACTTTTAGGAATGGCATCTCCGTAATACTGACCAATATTGGTCAGGGGCGCGATCAGACCGATCCAGTGGTTTGCCAGTAAGCCGAAACTGACAAAAATCAGGAAGTCACCAAAATAGTTCGGATGACGGGAAGTTCCCCAGAAACCTGTATTCAGTAGCTTGCCGCGATTGATCGGATTCTGTTTGAAGCGGCGTTTCTGGTAGTCACTGCCGAAGTGATAGACGGTGCCAATCAGATAAACGACGATCGCCAGCCATTGCATCGCACCGAATGGTCCCTGAATATCGGCCGCCCAATAAAATGGCAGACAGTAGAGCCAGCCAAATATATTTACCATGACAACAGCCAGAATGGGTTGCTGCTGATCGGGGATTACATCTCCGAGCTTTGCAGCCGCAGTATTCACGTACCAGCGGGTCAGTACAATATTCATCCGCAACAGATAAATCCCGACAAATGCAAGGATCAGGACCTTATGCGCAACGTCACCGCTTCCCCAGTAACAATAGGCTATCGCGACCGGGGCCATACTATTGAATCCCCATAAAAACATCGGTCGGGGATCTTGTGCTTTTTGGGTTGAACGATAAGCCAGTCCTGATAAAACCAACATGACAACAATTAATGTGATCCAAACTTCCATAATAACTCCTTCTTACGAGGACAATTTTTTTCTAAGAACAATTAGCTTTCTCTCTGTAGCTGAGGGCTTAATCGATGGTTAAAATACTGCTTGAAGCTCTTCGCGGCGAAACTTCCGCTGCAACTTTTATCTGTCCGAACCGGGCAAAAAATACCGGTAAATGTGCCATTCCCAGTGTTTTTGCCAGTGTGGCTTTTGGCAAATCATGCTGAACCAGCACACTCAACGGATGCACACTCCAACCCCATTGCTGGAGCGTGAGCCATAACTGTGCCAGTGTCATACCGGTCAGAAACAGATTGTGCCTGTTGGGTTCCGGCACACTGAGTGCCAGATATTGCGGTCCTTGTTCAACTAACTTCGAGAATCCCCGGGCCATGAGCTGAGGTAGCCTCAGAAGCCGGGTTAATGGGTTCAGTCCCGGGTGGAAACCGATACGGAACAGCCACTCTGCATATGACGGAAGTTTGCCGAACAGATGATGTAAGAAGAATCCATCATCAACCGGTTTATTTTTATCAAAATGAATAAAGCTATAGGTTTCCTGCCAGGCACGCTTGTCGGCAAAATCCAGTGCGGCATAGCGATAAACTAATGCGGCAACTTTTTTACGGCTTGCTTCATCCTGCCACAGTTCCAGCTGCACCGGAGAATCCGTGACAATTTCCTGAAGCCGGGATTGTTGTAAAGCCGACAGTTCCGTTGTTTCATAAGGCATACGATTGGTATGACGATTCTGAATCAGACCAGACAGTTCACGATATGCCTCCGGGTTTTCCATTCCCGGCTCTTCCGGATAGAAACAGAGCAGGCCTTCCTGATGTGAAGGAAGGGGCAGAGTTGCAGTATGTGACTCGTCATACCATGCCCAGTTGAGCGGGACTCCGGCATTCTGCATCAGCGCCTGAATATGCTGGAAGAAAATACCACAGCTCATCAGCATCTCATTCTCCAGCGATGGCAACCCCTTCAGGGCCCGATTGCGATCGATAGCCAGACATCCCATGCGGGATGATGAGTAGTGGATTGCCCAGGGTTGGCAGTTATGAGAAGAGGGTGCAGAGCGGGCAACTTCTATGGCATCTGTTAACTTTTGTTCAAAAGATTGGGTGGACATAACTATTTCCTCCTGCCAGACAGATCTGTACATAGTACCGATGTCCGTAAATTATCCGGCATCAGCACCGGAGCACGACTTCCGGGGTGGTAACAGATCGCGCAAACCCAGTACAAGCCGTAGAAAATCCAGAACATACGCTCACTAAGCCCGGTTGTGGTGTCAGAGACCAACCGTCGTTGCCAGTCGACCTGAATTGTCCGGAGTGAGTAAGGCAGCCCTTTGCCGTGACTTTTAAGAAAAGCTTCCCGGACCGCCCAGACTGCACAAAGCAATGCCATCGACTGGCCGTGTTCTTCTGCTGTAAAAGCCAGTTGCAGTGCTGACGGTCCAAAATGGCGGTAACACTGAAGATCTATACCCAATGTTTGTTGTGGTGCTGTTGCAATGGCATACCAAACATCACTGTGGCTGAGTGATAATGCACACTGGCCTAACGTTGGATGGATTCCGTACGGTTGCCCTTGCTGAGTATACTGAATGCGAAACTCAGTGCATTTTGTTTTCGGTGCGTTTGTGCTCCGGGATACAGAATTCCATACACGGGTAAGCCACTTTTGGGTCTGTCGGTGAGCTTGCTCTCTTACCTGTGCCCGGTTTTCTGTCATGGAAACACGAGGACTTAGATCAGCCCTGGTGATGACGAAGCGGGGAACGTCCGTTCCTGCTGACAGCTGAGTTTCCGTGATTCCATCATGGGAGACAATTTTACTGCTGGTAGCCATTGCCGATTCTTTCTCCGGAAATTTCTTCAATGACTTCTGCCATCTGATCGAAACGGGCGACCAGACTCTGAAACAGCGGTGTCTGCATATCGCGCTCGAAATCTTCCAGTGAATTGAGGCGAATGATCTCAATAAAATGGAACTGAGCATCTGCCGCCTGACTGACGTCAATAACATCAAATGCCAGAACTGAATCGAGCTGATAACAGGCCTCATAGTCGGTATGAACAACCCAATCCCGGAACTCATGGTAGAGACTGATATCTTTCAGGCGAATCTTGTGCACAATCGTTTTCATCTTCTTATCCTTTTCTGTCGGTTATTCTGACAGGCGCTGTCGCCTGTTATTTATTTCCATCGGTTGCCGGACCAGCCTGTTCGATCACCAGATGATAGTTGATGCCTCCTGTGCCGAACGAATTGATAGCTGCCATTCGTCCCCCTGACTCAGGATAAGGCCATGGAATGGTTTCCTGAGGAATGTCAGCCGGAAGATCTGCCAGCATAAGGCGGGGATTGATGTTCCCGGGCACTGGGGTCGGTGGAATCTGTTCGTGTTCAAAGGCACTGAGCACTTTACATAAGCTCAGTGAAGCAGCACCGGCAAAGCAGTGGCCGAAGTTGTATTTTACCGAGCCGATATACAGCGGATGCGATTGCTGCTTTTCATCTGCGGTTTTCTGGTCAGGTTTATGCTGATAATGCTGCCGGATAGCACTGATTTCAGAGACATCTCCCAGAGCAGTCCCGGTACCGTGTGCCTCTATGTATTGAATCCGGCCCGGTTTCACATCAGTCAGAGCCAGCGTTTTTTCAATCGCCAGTGCTTGTCCTTCCGGATCCGGCGCTGTCATCGAGCGACTGTCACAAGAACCGGAAATTGAACGAATCGTTGCCAGAGCTTCCTGACTATCCGGCTCACGGGAGAGAATAAAGATTCCGCCGCCATCACCGGGGGTAAAACCGTCATTTTCGTCGGCGAAAGGACGAATCCGGGTAGTGGAGAGCATCATCTGGGCGCTGCATAACACCAGATCCCGTTCTGTCGTTGCCATCTCAATGCCTGCGACTATGACCTGATCATAGCGGCCGGACTGTAATCCTCTGACAGCATCGTGGAGTGCAGCCATTGAGCTGGCGCACGCTGCTTCGACAGCATAGCAGTCCGCCTGAATACCTAATTGCTGTGCTATCAGCATTGCAGAGCCAATTCCGCTTGCGCCATACCAGCTCCAACGGTTTACCGTGACAGGCTGGGGGCGGGGAAGTGGGAGCGTCTGAGGCAACTCATCCCACAGATGACGAACGGTCCGGACTCGGTCCGGAGTCAGAGATAAGTTTGAGGCAACAATGATCGCTGTGTGTATTTCATCTTGCCGGGACTTCATATGAGCCGAGGTCAGAGATAAACGCGTACAGGCGTTTAGCAGATACTGTTGTGTGACATCCAGCCGGTGCTGTTTAGCCGGCATCATCGCTTTTACCGGCGGAACATCCCGAATGTCGTGGCTGGTAAAACACATGGCCTTACGAATGTAAGTACTGAGTTTTTGCGGATTCTGGCGGAATAAGGCGGTCTGATTCAGTTGCTGTCCGGATAATTCCTGAATGGTATCACTGCCCTGATCCAGCGTTTGCCAGAATGGGGCTTTATCATCTCCGAGGGCAGTCAGCGGACGGTAATCCAGCAGTTGAACCGGAGCCTGTGCATATGTAACGGTTCTGGGGGTTGGCATCGGGCCGATTTGCCATCCGGAGCCGGTAAATGAATAACCGGAGCAGTGCTGCTTCTGCTGAGACAGCATTTCCAGCACCTGACTGAATATCTGATTTGCTCCGGAAAAATACGGGCAATCACTCTCAGACTGAGTGGAAGCATGTTGTGTACTCATGTCTCCTAATTCTGCGAGAATCGGCCACTGGTTGTCTTGTGCGACGCTGACCGGACAAACCAGCAGACTGATTGCACCTTCCAGCCAGATCTTATTCGGTGAAACGCCTTGCGCTAGCAACAGATTCGCCTGTTCGGCATGGTGAAAACACTGCACCGATGTCAGCAGGGCAATCCGGCTATCCTGAAAACGAAAACTGTCCTGTGCCAGTTGCAGCAGACGCAAACCACCGAGATCCGCACCATCTATAGTCTGACATTTTCCCCGGGTTTGGGCAAAATGAGCAATTCTTGCCGGGATACTGGATGCCATTTCACCAATGCGATCATGGGATGATGCGCCCAGAGTCTGTGCAAGCTGAAGTTTGTACGCATCGACCTGCTGTTCAATTTCCTGAGGCGAGTATCCCTGACTAGTCAATGTCTCTGCCAGATTGCGTAACGCCTGAACTTTGGTCGCATTGCGATAAGCTGCATCACTGCCCAGATGAACGGCGCAGTATTGGTCGCAGTGATCCCGCAGGGATTCGGGGATCGTTATCTGTCTGAATGCATCATCAGCGGCTAGCAGTGCCAGCCGGGTTTCTTTACTGACAGCCTTACGAAACAGGGGAGGAATGGAAAATTTTCTGAAATCGAAGTCCTGATCGCTGACCTGAGCAACAGAAAGAGCAGCATCGGTCTCACTCCAGGGCGTAGTATAGTGATTCTGCATCAGTTGGTGCCACGCCTGTGGTTCGGCGAGATGTTCGAAATGACGCTGGCCGGGAAAAAAACACCCGGCACTGATAATCGCCACTCTGTTGTCCGGCTGGTCTGATGGTTTGTTTGAACGGGTGCTCTTGTCTGAACTCATCGCTGTGCAACCTCCGCTAATCGTTGCCGGTCCACTTTACCGTTCGCATTCATCGGCAGTTGCTCCGTAAGCACCAGTTTCTGCGGGAGCATATAGGCAGGAAGTTTCTCTCGCAGAAACTGTTTGATGGCAAGGAGACTCAGTTTGTTTTCCGTATCTTTCAAAACTGCCACCATGACCAGTTGCTGGCTGAGTTCTCCGAGTTCGACAAACAAAGCAACCTGACTGATCGCCGGATGCTGATATAACGCGGATTCAATCTCACCCAGTTCAACCCGATAACCATTGATTTTCACCATGTCATCGATCCGGCCACGATAAACCAGTCCGTCCCGGGTCATTTCTACCCGATCTCCGGTCGCATGGCACCGTCTGGCATGGAGCTCGGTTTGTCTGGACTCCGGTGTATTGAGGTACCCCGGAGTAACACAGGGACCGGAGATCAGTAGCTCACCACACACGGTCTCGTTCTCAGGAATCCGGTGATATTGTCCGGCATCATCTTCAATGACCGCCTGAAGACCGGGCAGAGGATAACCGATCGGAATATGAGATAGCTGAGCTAACCGGGAGCGATCAACTGTGTAGGCGGTACAGACGTTAGTTTCTGTCGGCCCATACCAGTTACTGAGTCGGCACTGTAATGGAATATGTTCAAGTAGCTGACGGAATGCCGCAATCGGATAAGCTTCTCCGGCGAAAACAATCTGTCTGAGTGACGTTGTCACATCGCGAACGAGTAAACCACTTTTTTCCATCATCGCCAGAATAGAAGGGACGCTGTACCACACCGTAATCTGGTGCGTTGCAATTCCCCGGATTAATGCCGGACAGTTTTTCTGTTCTTCTTCGCGGATAATCCAGACACAGGCACCGACTGAAGCTGAAGCAAACAGATCGAATGTACTCAGGTCAAAGGCAAAACTGGCATGATTTGCCAGTGTATCCCTTGCATTTAATGCAATGTCATCGATTGCCCACTCAACGAAAAAACTGAGCATTGTGTGGGTAAGCTGAACACCTTTCGGCTGACCGGTTGAGCCTGAGGTATATAAAACGGCAGCAAGCTGATGAGTAAACGTCTGGAAGTCATCGATGGATATTGTTGTTTCCGGTTGCTGATCGAGTGTGTCCAGCCAATCCTGATCCAGAATCAGGGTAGGCTGAGCAATGTCGATAATGCGCTGAATCCGTGAATCCGGCTGACTGAAATCAACCGGAATATAGTGGTTATCCGTCAGCCAGACCGCGTAAATTGCCGCAACAGTGGCCGGACCTTTCGCCAGATTCAGCAAGACACCCTGGCGGGATATTCCCGCCTGCTGCAATGCTGCAGCAATCTGCAGCATGCGTTGACCAAGATGCGCATAAGTCCAGCTCGATTCTCCACAAATCAGAGCGGGGCTGTTCGGCGAGTGGCGGATATGAGACAGCAAACGGTTTAAAATCGTTGGTATCGCCATATTATGCCTCCGCGACGGCATCTTTTTCCCGTACCCGAGCAACGTCTGCGACAGGAACGCCGACTTCAAGCGCTGAATCTACCAATATCTGATAGGCTTCATCGAGATCCTGACGGGTATGTTCACTCGTGACACTAATCCGCAGGCGGGCATCGCCGACACTGACTCCGGGGAATACAACGGTCTGACAATACATGCCCCGTTTTCTCACCGCACGGCCGAACAGTAGCGCTTTGGCATCGTCACCGACAACCACCGGAATGATGGCTGAGTCCGAGTTTTCCAGATCAAATCCGGCATTGAGCAGGCGGGTCCGGAAGTAATAGATATTGTCCCACAACCGGGTAAGCCGCTCCGGTTCCCGCAGCATAATATCGATTGAGGCGATCACACCGGCAGCTACGTGAGCCGGAATGGTGGCAGCAAATACATAAGAGTTGGAATAAAAACGCAGATATTCGACGACGTCACCATCGGCACACACATAACCGCCGAGACCTGAAAGTGACTTACTCATGGTTCCTAGTTCCAGATCAACCTGGCCTTTCATATTGAAATGCTCTGAAGTTCCTGAACCGGTTTTGCCCAGAACACCGGTTGAATGAGCATCATCAACCAGCACTTTTGCGCCATAGCGTTGTGCCAGTTTGACCAGACGGGGCAGGTCGACAACATCACCATGCATACTGAAGACACCGTCGGTGACAATCAGTTTGCCGCCGGGATGATCAGCATATTTCGCCAGTGATTTCTCTAGGCTGGTCAGCGAGTGATCGTAAATTTTGCGCTGTGCTCCGGCTAGTTTACAGCCGTCCTGAATACTCATGTGGTTGATCGCATCGGTAAAGACCAGATCGTGTTTACTGGTCAGGGCCGAAATACATCCGAGGTTGGCGGAATAACCGGATGGATACACAATACAGTCATCACGTCCTTTCAGTTTTGCCAGTTTCCGTTCCAGCTCAAGGTGTAACAGGTTACTTCCGGCAATAATCCGGCAACCGGTGTTTGTCGCTCCATATAAACCTGCGGCATCCTGAATTGCCTGAATCACTTCAGGGTGGCTGGACAAGCCAAGATAGCTGTTTGAACCGAACATCAGGAACTCGCGGCTTTTTCCGGTGGTTTCATCAAAAATCACCGCCCGGTTTTTACATGGTGTTTCTAAAGGCATGCCATACCAGTAGAGCTGGTTATCCCGTTTCTCATGGTAGAACTTCCGGAACTCGCGGGCTTTGTGAAACAGATCCGGATGCTGGATACCGACGAAATCACGCATAGTCCGGGGATCGCCGATTTGTTTCCGATCTTCCTCCGAAGACATTGCGAGGTGTGCATACGGGTCTTCATCATTATCCAGCTGTGGTTCTTCGGCTTTTGCAGTCACTGGTGGCCGGTATTGATCGCTATCCTGAGGCAGTTGTCCGGCAAGTGCTGTTTTAAGTGCTGCCAGTGTATCTGCTTTGGGAAGTGCTAGTTTGGGATCCAGTCCCAGCATTGTCAGGAGTTCGCTTTGGACCGATAAAACATTGATTGAGTCGATTCCCAGATCATTTTCGATCTGGGCATCCATACTTAACGTCTCAGCCGGATAACCACTATGCCGGGCAAATACCTGACAGATCATGTCATCAAGCCAGTTGAGCGCTGGTGCTGAAGTCGCAGTTTTCGCTGTAGGTAACTGATAATCCGAGTTTTCGATGTCTGCTACGATATCAGCAATGGTGTGAAGTCTTTCGGTGATTAAAGGCACAGAAAGCCGTAACTGTTTAGTCAGCGAAGTGGCAATATCCGCCAGTGCAATCGAATCTACACCCAGATCATTTTCCAGATGGCTTGCAACAGACAGAGACTCAACCGGGTATTCGGTAATCTCGGAAAAAGTTTGCAGAATAAATTGTTGCAGGGCCTCTTTGGATGCCGTTTGAGGTTTTTGCGTGTCTGTCATGCTTTTTCTCCTTCAGTTTTATTGGCCTTCAACCGCTCAACAAGCGATACCATGGCTGCAACGGATGCGAAATTTTCCGGATAGATATCCTGCATTTTTATCTCAACCTGAGCTTCACTTTTCAGAAAATCGACCAGATCAAAAATTGCAGCAGAATCAACAATATTCAGTTCAAATAACGGTGTTTGGCTATCAAGACCATCACTGTCTCCGTCAAGGAACTGCTGGGCGATATGCTGAATTAAATGGGTTGCTAACATAGAAAGCTCCTTAAAGACTGGCCGATTGAGGTTTATCACCGCAGATTAATGTCCGGGGACCGGAAATATTGATGAGTCTGACATTTTCAAACCCAACAGCCCGGAAACGTTCCAGATATTCTTCGGTACTGCTTTCGATACCGCCATCGGTTGATACCAGCATGTTCAGAGAGAGTAGTGCTGTAAATTCCGGGCCGGATTTTTCATCGTTCAGCGGGGTTTCTGAGGCCATGAAGCATCCGCCGGCTGGCATCGCATCGTAGATATTTTTCAGAATAGTCATCTGAATTTCCGGAGCATAGTCATGCAGCATCCAGCCCAAATGGATCAGGTCATAGTCCTGCAAGGCGAGTTTTCCGGCGATCACATCACCTTCAATGACATTAATTCGGTCGCCGTATCCCTGTACGGCGAGTTTATCCCGCAGAAATGCACAGGCCTGAGGCAATTCGCAAATCGTCAGATGAATATCCGGATTGATACCGGCGACAGCAATCGGTAACGTGCCGATACCACTGCCGATGTCCAGAAATGAACGGTGTTGGGAGAAATCGTAATCCTGTACGAATCCGTGAATAAAAGGGGCTGCAAATTTGCCGAGGAATTCCTGAAAATCCGTTACATCTTCCGGATTCTGATAGAGAATATCAAACCAGCTCCGGTCATCGCCGAATACGGCCTGACGTTGGTTTGTGTCACTGGTAACAGCCGATTTCAGTTCTCCCCATAACGGATAGAGGAAAGTATCGATATGACGTCCCAGCCATCCCAGCCACATGGGTTCATGGCTGACCAGAAACGAGGCATGTTCCTGTGGCAGGTGGTAGTTGTCGCCCTGTTTTTCCAGATAACCCATGGCACGCAAGCCGATTAATAGCTGCTCAACGGAGCGGAGCGGGCTTTTGAGTTTATCGGCAATCTCTCCGGCACTCAGATCCTGAGTGTGTAAGTGGTCAAATAGTTTTAAATCTAATGCGGCTGTCAGTGTTTTAGCCTGAAAAAAGCCCATCATCTGATCAACTGCGTCTTGTTTGGTTAATGTCATGAGAAATTCCTTTATTCTTGCTTGTTTAATTCAGCTATTTAATCCAGCTATCAATCCATAAATGTCGATAGTTCTTCACAGACATCTGCAAAAGCGGCGACAAATCGTTCCATCTCTTCCTGAGCGATGATCAGAGGAGGCTGAATACGAATGACGGTTGAGCTATTCGCGGTAATAAAAGTCAGAATGTTGTGATCCAGACACAGCTTGGTTACAAATTTCATACAGAACATTTCGCCTAGCGACTGTTCCATACGGGTCATGGCAATTTGCAGATGTTCACGAACCGGGTCAGGCAGGAACTTCCACATGGTGTGCCAGTCACCAGGCAGACGGGTAGCAAATTCACGGGCAGATGCAGCAACTGCACCGGCAAAGGACTGTTCAAACTGGATTCCCAGCATCAGACCCCGGCCACGAATTTCCCGGATAAACGGATACTTGGCTGCTATTTCTTCCAGTGCCTGTTTCAGGTACAGACCTGAGCGTGCAGCCTGTGCAGGCAGGTCTTGAGCGACCATTTCCCGTAGGGCATTCAGGGCAACGACTGAGGCTACGTTTCCGCCACCGAATGTAGAGCTGTGAACCAGAAAACGATCCGCAGTGCCATAAGCCTGTTGCCAGAGATCAGCCCGGCACAGCGTTGCTCCGATCGGTACCAGACCTCCGGAAAGGGACTTCGACAGCATCAGTACATCAGGTTCCAGGTCATCCCATTCGCAGGCAAACAGCTTGCCGGTACGTCCGAGCCCGGTCTGTACTTCATCAACCATCAGCAGCGTTCCTGTTTCCCGACATAAGCGCTGGGCTGTTTGCAGGTAGCCGTCCGGGAAGACATGTACGCCACCTTCTCCCTGAATGGGTTCAATCATCAAAGCACCAACATCTTCGCGGCGTAACGCGGTTTCTAATGCTTCCAGATCGGCAAAAGGCACTTCAACCATGTGCTCCAGCAACGGAGAGAAATAACGACGATGCTTATCCCGGCCGGTCAGAGACAGTGCACCGAGGGTTTTACCGTGATAACTGTTGTTGATGTATGCGATACCGGGTTTACCCGTTGATGCTTTCGCAATCTTAATTGCAGCTTCAACGGCTTCTGTGCCTGAGTTACTGAAGAAGACGCGTCCCATATTGCCGGGAGCGAGATAACACAACAGTTCTGCCAGTTTTGCCGTCTGTTCCGGAATTGAAATGTACTGAATGAAGTTTGGTCCTTGAGCATCCAGATAATCCTTCAAAGCAGTGACCAGCGGCTGTGGATTGTGTCCCAGGCTCAGACAACCGTAACCGGCGACCATATCGAGAAACGGTGTGTTGTCTGCGGTCCACAGTGTGGTTCCTGAAGCTCGCTCAAAAACATTGTCACAGTGTTGCAGGCGGAGAAAATCAACCATCATCGGATTGACGTACTGGCGATAGCGATCCAGTGTATCTTCACGTTCAGCGGTCTGGTTAAGCAGCCCGTCGATGAAAGCCAGTTGTGTTGACTGGGTTGACATATCCGCACGATTGTCATAGATATCCTGATGATAATAGCGCTTGAGATTTGTGACTTGCTGACGTTCGATCCGTTCACCGTAAGAGGCCAGCGGATAGGCATAAAATCCGTGTTTCTCGGCAATTTCACCGATCTCAAGGACTTTTTCCGGGGGCAGGTAGCGTCCCAGTGAGAACTTTTCCCGGCGTCCTTCAAGCGCCAGCACAATGGTTTCTGCCATGCAGCCGTTTAACTGCTGTTTGATCGTGACATTGAGCGATTCTCCACCCAGTTTGACTGCATCCGTTGCGGTGACGCAGCCGCCATCAATGATCAGAATATCTTCTCTGTCAGGACGGACATCAGTATCGACATCTCTGGGCAGGGCAATATCAATAAAGATCGAGCCGGGTTGCAGTCGGGCAGTTTCAATAATTCCACCGGAAGATGTTGCTCCGGCAAACAGCCGACAATTCTCGTAGAGTGTCTGCGGGTCGCCGGTTAACGTGACGCGGTCACGGTATTGTTCCGGCAGGTGACTGAGAAGTTCTTCCTGATCTTTATGGCTAGCCCGGTGTAGCAGGTAGAGCGAATAGCCTTCAGCCAGTAACAGCCGGCTCAGAGCCAGACAGATTGAACCGGGATAACCGACAATCGCAATGGGTTCTTTCTCCGGATTAATCTCCAGCCATTCGGTAATTTGCCGTAAAGCCCGGTATCCGGCATAAGTCGTCAGTGAATTACCAGAAGTCACCGGCACCGGTGATTTCTCGGCAGTTGCTTCTCCGCGCCGGCCGACAATCGATGTAAACCCGCCTAAACCGACCAGCTCAGCGCCATCTTCAACCAGTTCTTCAATCCCCTGAAGAACCCGCTGGGCAATGACCCGTGGTTCCGCCAGCATTTCGTCGGCGATCAGCGGCATATAGCGAATGATACCTTCACAGGTTGCACCGCTTGCCGAAGTGACCCGGGCAAAATTCATAAACGGCACCAGATTCTCTTTGTGCCATAACTCACGGCTGTAACCACTGTGAAGCTCATTTGAACTGCGCTGGAGCATATCCAGCATCTTGACATAACGTTTTAACCCAACGGATGTTGGATGAGCAATGAACCCAAACTTCATGATGTGACTTCCTTCGCTTGAATTTGATCAAATGACTGGCTGGCCGATTCGGATTGACTGGCTGCCGCCGTACGTTGCTGTAATGTCTCTTTGTCACAGGGATCACGTTGCCAGCCTTTGGCTGTAGCCAGTGAGATCCCGTCGCCTTCATTGTTATGGCCAAGAACAACAGAGAATAGGTTGAGCCGTTTAGGACTGGTCAGAGCATCCCGGATGACGGTTTCATCAAAATGCGTCAGAGTCTGACTTTTAATCTGAAACTCATTGATGGTCTGTTCAAATCCCGGTTGGTCGAGATTCATCAGACGCATCTGCCGGGATGTCCGGTTAAAGAGAATTCGTTCCTGATAGGTGTTAATGACCGATAATCCGCCATTACAGAAATAGAACACGGTAATGCTTTTATGCAGCAGATCCGGGTGAGTCAGAATGTTATCGATAAATGCCGGGAGCATATCGGGCACAATGCCTTTGGCTCCGTCACCGATGAAAGCAATGACATGTGTCGGACTGGTGTGTGCCAGATAGTTGGTTGCAAGCAGAGCATCGCCCATCAACGCACGCCCATACCAGCCGGAGAACCCGCGCCGGGTTCTGGCAACATTTCTGACGGCTGAAATACCGCATCGTCCGACATCGTAAACACCGGTGTAGTCATACGACTGGGTTTCGATCAGATCTTCAATCACGCCATTGAGTTGAGAGAAGAAATAATTCGGTGACATAGGAAGTGTCGGCAGACGGCTGACTACATCCGAAGGAGAATCCAGATATGACTGGATCAGCGACTGGCGTTTTTCCCGCAGAGCATCACTGACATTCAGATTCGCTTTGACTGCCTTCAGGAAAGTCAGACAATCCATATGCAGATGAATATTGGCATAAGGCGAGAGATGACGTTCATCATGGGTCAGCTGAACGAGATGAATTTTATTTTCCAGACGTCCGTCAGAGAATGGGGTAGTGATCTGCGCAACCCGGCTTTTAATCATGAACAGGCTTTGTTCGCTGATTGGATTGATTTTGTCCCGGGTGTGCATGAAGTTATATACCCGAGGGCTATAACCGTAGATAGCCAGCGTTCCCAGATAGTGAGGGTTGCGTTTTCCCTGATAATATTTTGGTGCCGTACCGGGATGGGCAAGAGAATCAACCAGTGCAATACCGGCTTTTTCTGCAATCTCATGAATGAGCGTGTATTCATCATCAGTGACCGGACCTAACTGCCAGATCAGTTTTTCCGGACCGGTATTGATCAGTTGCATCGCCTGTTCAAACGCTTCACCTGATACCGGAGACGGGTCTGAAGGCTGAATCGGCAGGCTGGCGGTTTCGCTGATAACATGATCCAGCGGCAGACTCGATTCCAGTACATTCTGAGTGGCAAGAATAACTACCGGTCCCTGATTGAGGTGATACAGACGGAAAACTTCCGTCAGCCCTTCAGCCAGTTTATTTACATCGTGAATATAGACATAGGGAATCCGCCGGGCTTGCAGCACTTCGCGCATATCTTCCGTCGGTGTCAGTGTCCCCTGGAAGCTGTACCACTGGTTATTACGGTTCTCGGCAACAACAAGAATCCCTTTGGCAGCGGTTTCCCGCAAATTGGCTAGTGTTCCTTTGAACTCATCCATCATGCCGGAGGTAACCACACCGAGGAAAGGCATTCGGTAGAGCTGCCAGTTTGCAATTGCACCGCAGGCGATCGCATGTTCATTCGGTCCCCGTAGGGTCAATGCTCCGTGTGCTTCAGCATGTTTATCCAGATAGCCGATCAGATTGGAAACGATTGAGCCGGTGTAATAGGAGAATAGCCACTGGTCCGGCGTAACATCTTCGAAGAAACGGATCAGCTGATCAGCCAGCGCATTATGCAGTGCCATGGCTCCTTCGGGTTTTACCCGGCGGTTGGTATAATTCATTTCGAAGAAGTCCATCCACAGACAGAGCAGTTCCGTCTGGAAGACTTTCGGATCTTTGGAACGGACGATCTCCCGGTATTGCTGAGGAAGGTAGCGACAGGGCGAACGCAGGTTACGAATGAATGTTACTGTCGAAAACGTGGTGTAAAACGCTGGAATCCCGGTTTTTTGCATCGCACAGTAGAATGCGTCCAGATCCCGGTCAATTTTTTCAATCTGATCATCGCTTTGTCCTAAAGAGGCCTGATCATAAAACAGCATCCCAACCTGAAATGCCGATTGTTCTTCCAGCGCATGGGTATAGACGATTTTGCCGGTGGCTTCAGCCAGACTGCTACATTGAATAACCTGAATATTAATAGCTTTTTTCTGCTCTTTCAGAAAATGAATTGCTTTTCCCCGGGTCTCCAGATAGAGATCGTCATAGGATAAACCGAGGAGCTGTAAAGGAAGATCCGACTGGATATGTACCTGATTAAATGAATAATCCCGGATGTCATTTAATACGCTCAGGCCGGTCTGAAAAAAAGAGGGATCTCGGGTTACGACAATCACACCAACAGTAATGGTGTCGAGTTTCATATGAGATTGCTCTTCCTGACTCGCTTGCCAAAACTGCTCATATAAGGCTCCGGAAGCGGTTGTTGCTTGTCCTATCATGTATCAGTTCCTTGTTTTCGCTGAAATCATGCAAGTTGTGCAAATCGCATGTTTGTCAGGCGGGGAAACGCTGCATTTCATCAATGACGCCCAGAAAAAACCGCAGCCGTCCCCGCCGAATCATCAGTGATGATTCGATGTCTGTGTGCTAAATAATGGTGATCATGGCGACAGTTTCTGCCGCCGGTATTCTTGACTTTTGTCTCTGGTGACTACTCTTCCTGACGCTGAATCATGATGTGTCCGTTATCCCCGTCGACAATGAGCGTATCGCCGCTTTTGATCTGCTGGGTGGCTGTTTTCAGATTGACCACCGCCGGGATACCAAACTCACGGGCAACAATACAGCTGTGGGAGAGGGCGGAACCGATATCAGTGACAACACCACCAGCCAGAGCAAACAGTGGTGTCCAGCTTGCATCGGTGAATCGTGCAACCAGTATTTCACCGGGTTGTAGTTCTCCGGCCTGCGCCTGCAAATCGGTAATTACTCTGGCTTTGGCAACGATTTGTCCCGGGCTTGCCGCCAGTCCTTTTAACTGATCGGTATTATCAGACGCTGCAACTCTGAGTTGTGGCGTATAGCCTCCGATAATTGCCAGTGGCGGTTCATCGGCATGCGTATTCAGCAGATGCTGATGACGATTTTCATTGAGCACATCCGCGGAGAAGGCTTCGTCGGCAGAAATACGTCCGGCGACATAATCGCGAAAACGCTGAAAATCGATGTAGGGCAGATCTTCACGGCGCACAATTTCTTTAGATTCCAGACGTCCCAGAACTTCTAACATGATGATCCGGTAAAACCATGTCTCCGTGATAAATGTCGGACGGGTGGCTTCCCGCCGCTCTGCCATCACACCGTAGAGCTTCATCAGCATTTTCAGCTTCAGCCGCGCCATCCGGGGAAGTCCGTTTAATAACTGAGCACTGTCCTGATTCCGGAGCGTTTCCGTTTCTTTGAGTTTTTCCTGAAGATTGACCGGGTGCTGGAGATACATCTTCATCACTTGCAGCAGATAGCTGGGATCATCCCGCCAGCGTGGAATACTCAGTTCAAACTCCTGTCTGCCTCTGGCACCGAATTCAAACAGAAACGCTTCAAATGGCCCGTTCCAGAATGTCCGGCCTTCACTGTCTTGCTGAAGAATATCTGCAAGTTCAGACGCATCATGTTGTTCGAAAAGTTTTTTCAGTTGGGGCTGGCGATTAATAGTTTCAACCAGCTTAATAATTCCCAGCGTGACTTCAATTGTCCGCAGGTTATTCATTGATGCTTTAATCCGGTTCTGCAAACCATTTCCCTGATCTCCCAGATACTTATCACAGGTTTCGGTTAAAGCATCATACAGTGCGAAAGATTGCAGAAAGAAAGGCATATATGCTGCACAACTTTCCAGAAAATACTTATCAGCCCGTTCCAGTTCCCGATTGAGATCTGCCAGAGTCATTTTGCTTAAATCCAGAGCCAGAAAACGCTTAGTTTCCTGCTGGCGCAGCTCGATCATCTGTTCCACGATTTTCGGTGCATGGCGGACATTATGAATCTGCTGTTTCAGCCAGTGCCAGGCACTTTTGGCATAATCCCATCCCTGAACACCCGGACCGTAAGGGTTCTGATAATGGCTAAAATCAATATCGTCAGTGGCGTAGCGCGTGGTAAATTTCATCTCATCACGGGTTGGCGGACATTGTCTGAGCATATGTGCCGAGCCGGAAATATTCAGATAGACATGTCCCTGAATGTAACCCATATAAATGGTCCAGTCGGAGATGTCCGCCATCCCCATGGTCTGGATCGCAGGCCCGTGAATATGTTTCTGATAATACTGGCAGAATGAAAGGCCCAGCGGTGTCATCAGGCCGGTGACAATTTCGCCGGTATCCATCCGGGAAAATAAAGCGCCTTCTTTAACCGACTGACGGGTTTCCCACGGGTTGGCATAGATAACAGTCGCAGCTTTTGCTTCTGTCGTGACCGGACGAGCCTGTAACAGCCAGACTTTGTTATCTTTGACTGCCCATTCAATATCCAGATCGGTACCGTAGATAAGACGGGCCTGCCGGGCCAGACGGTTCAGCTCGGCAAGATGTTCCTGACTCAGACTTGGAACATCGCGTAAAGGTTCGGGAGTCGGGAGAATTGTTACCCGTCCTTTGTCGTCACACTGACAATAGTTGGGTTTTGAACGAACCTCCTGAGCGATGACCGTCCCAGTAGCTTTGTCGAGTGTAAAGGTATCTGTTGTCACCTGACCGGAAACAACACCTTCACCCAGTCCCCAGCAGCTGTCGATCACGACATGATCCTGATTGCCGGATAGTGGATCCCGGGTAAACATTACCCCGGCAGCATCGGCATCAATCATTTCCTGAAGGACGACAGCAATCGCACTCTGAGATACATGTCCCTGACGATGTTCCTGACGATAAAGTTCAGCCCGGTCAGCCCAGAGTGAAGCCCAGCATGAACGAACCTTATGCAGCACATCCTGAATTCCCTGAACGTGCAGATAGGTTTCGTACTGACCGGCAAACGATTGTGACTGACCATCTTCATCCAGTGCCGATGAACGAACTGCGATACGGGGATTCTCTCCCAGATTCTGATAAGCCTGCTGAATTGCCTGTTTGATGGACTCAGGAATATCGGCATTTAAAATTGTTTCCCGGACTTGTGCCATTTCTCCGGATGTCAGGAGCGGGGCAGGCAATGTCTCCCGGATGAACTGCTGATAGGCATCAGCAGTAACACAGAATGCGACCGGGACAGGAAGACCGGCATGCACCAGATGATTGAGCGAATAAGCTTTCCCACCCAGATGCTGATGGGCCAGTTGCTGATCCCCGGAAATACCGACAACAATATTTGAATCTGTCATAGTACAGCCTCCGCCAGAGAATCTTCAGCTACAGTTTGGTGAGAAACGGAAGAATGCAAACGCTGTTTCACTGTTTTTGATGCTTTCAGTCCGGAGAAAATTGCACCTTCGATATTCCCGATACCGATACTGTCCTGATTGGCAAAGTGAATACACTTGAATGGCTCACCGGCAGCGTTAAATATACCACGACTCTGGTGTCCTTTTACTGAGGTCACCAAACCACCGGA
The DNA here is from genome assembly GCF_024346955.1 of Vibrio mangrovi. NCBI lineage: Bacteria > Pseudomonadati > Pseudomonadota > Gammaproteobacteria > Vibrionales > Vibrionaceae > Vibrio > Vibrio mangrovi. The sequence goes on from NZ_AP024883.1 coordinate 1,808,529, forward strand.
CCAGTGCCAGATCTTAATGTCTTCAATCACATCCGGACTCATACCGATATTGGTCAGCAATTTGGAAATTTCAAAATAGGTTTGTTTTTGCAGTGCTCTGAACTTTCCGGTTGCATCGCGACCTTTTCGCTCCGGACGTGTTGTTGGCATCAGCAGGGATAACACTCCGACTTCAGATTTATTGGCAGAATCCATCCAGTTTGCCACCAGACAGGTTCCGGGTTTGCACCAGTGATACGGTTCATTTGCTGAAGCATTTTCAGGTTCGATCATGTAACCACCGAAGGAGTGGCTGAGAACCGGTTTCGAGAGCAATACACTGGCCAGATAATAGTCTTCATAGCAAATGGTCTGAATTGCATCGAGCTGGCTTTTCGGCAGAGCAGGGAGGTGTTTTACAATTTCTGTTTTCTGTACCGCCCAAATGACCTGACGGGTATTTATCTGTACCGATTGTCCGCCGACCATGAGTTGCAGTTCTGCATGATCATCAGCAAGCTGGCTGATGTGTTCTAATGTAGAATCTGTAATCATCGTGACATTTTCTTTTTTATCAAGGTAGCCGCACAGTCCGGCACTGAATCCGCCATTGCCTCCGGGCAGCGTCATCAGATTGCCCCGTAAATATCCGATCAGGAAGTAGAGACCGGCATAAGCGGAGATATCATGAAGATCAGAACATTCAACCCGTAGTGCAACTCTGACAGCGTTTTCAACTAATTTTCCCAGAGAGACGGGCGGGCGCAGATGCTGAGGGAAACCGGCAAGTTTTTCGGGTTCAAACAGGTAAGTATATAACGAGGTATTATCCAGCAACTCCATCTCTTCCCGGGGCCAGCCGCTTTCTTCGGTCCAGGGAACCTGAGGATAGAGGCGTGTGCCGGGAGCAAAGCGGTCCAGAAAACGGTAAAGTTCAGCAAAGGTCGGATCGCCGAGCTGTTTGGCTGAGCTCACATAAGGTTTGCCAATAATCGCATTGAGGAAAAGCTGACCGGTCAGTCCCCAGACCGAAGGTTTGAGCAGATAAGCCGGTTGTTTGAGAAAACCGACGACGATTTCACCCAGACAGCGCATCAGTAACATTGTATCGAAAAAGACCAGTGTATCTTCAGCATTAGAGCGGTACATTTTATCCATACCGATCTTTTTCAGGATATACATCATTTCAGAATCGGGGAGTGGTTCCTGAAAACAGACACCGCCTACAGGATGTTTGAGTCCCTGATATTGTTCGTAGCGGGCATTTCCGCCCAGTGATGCACTTTTTTCAACTACCAGTACCCGTTCCTGATCAAATTCGCTGGCAGCAGTTAGTCCGGCAACGCCACCCCCGATAATTACCACATCGTATGAATCTCCTGACTGAGGACGAGTGGTTCGGGCAGGTTGATCCGATGCCGGCTGATGAACAGAAAAATCACGGGTAGGAAAAGTGCGGGCTCTGGGCGTCCGTCGGGACTGGACTCGCAGCATGTAGAGTGCTGCCAGAGCAAAAACAACATCCAGAGGTACAACCTGTGGTTGTGAACGGTGTAACAGGGTGACGAATACAGCCATCATCAACAACTGACCGTAGATGACCCATTTTGTCCAGGGAGGATTAATTAACAGAACCAGACCGGAAATAAACAGGATAGCTCCGACCAGTAAGTTGACAAATTGTGCATGAGCACCGATCCAGACAGAGACACCTTCATACCAGGTTCCCTGATTTGCTATAGCGGCGACTTTCAGCTCTGCTACAACATCTTCAAACTGAGGAAAAAGTTTAGCAATGCCTGCAAGCATATAAAGTACAGCGAAAATACGTTGAATAATCATTCGATAGTTACCTCTTAAAGCCAATTTTGCGAGCGATGATCATTGATATCGTTCGAAGCGGACAACTAATCGGGCGGTCAACTCACCTTTTCCTGAAATCATCAAATCCTGAGAAATTACACAACTTACTACCACTGCCGAAACGATGGAATTTCTGGATATACAGATTGTTGGTCACGAAAATTATTTACTAATACGCAGCACTAACCTTATATCTATTGATATAATTAAATATTATTTGGCATGCTTAAACTATTAGTAAAATAAAGATCATGATGGTCAGCCCTGACGTTGTTATATATTATTAATCAACAAAACAATCATTAATATGTTTGTGAAATTATTGTTTTGTCTCTGATGCTATACCTCTGTTCGTTCTTCTTTCGAACAAGACCATTCTGCAAGATGGCTATGTGTTTATTGTTATAAAGGAAAAATATTAAACTTTTAAGTCAGAAAAAATATAATTGAATTTAATTTATGTTTTGTCTGTAAAAATAGTTACCACAAAAGATGTGCTGCTATCAAGATATATAAATTCGGAAAATAAGTGCTGAACAATTATTAAGCATATTTTTTACTGTTTAAAATCAACATGTTATGTTTTGTTTTTTATGTTGGAAAATATTTCCTGAAAATTTCAACATGGGATAGAGTTCTCAAAATATAAAGTAATATTAACAATGGATTACAGTTCCATCGTTGATTAATTTAAATTTCCTTTATTGATGTACTTCTTATTATTCCGTTTCATAAATAATAAAACAGTTAAAATGATACAAGTTATAATATTATCAAAAAATAAAGACTAACCATATTTATGGTGTACTCAACACCAAATCCTGGAAACATTTTTCTGACTATCAATGCAATTTTATTCGGATAAAATTCATTTGTTTTCTTGATTGTTTTATCAAGTGCAAAATATTCGCAATCAACTATGACTAATTTGTGATATTGACTTTAGTCATAAAATTCTTGTTGGTTATATAGAAACAGTTATATAGAAATGGTTATATAACTAACATCAAATAATCTAACTGCTTTTATATATAGAAAAATTTTATGGGCTCATCAGAAATAATGATAGTGAAGGTTATGACTGATGTTCATCAGAAATGACATGGTCATTTTCGAACCTGACAACCATTGTTATAAAACAGACAATCCCAGTCATTTTGTCTGGATTATTTTACTTGAAATTAAATTAATCTATTGAATTTAAAGTAATTAAGTCCTTGGCATAATATTCGCTCAATAAGCTGTGCGTCTAATATTACAAGGAGACAGACCATGGCAATTCGTCAATGTGCAATTTATGGAAAAGGTGGGATCGGTAAATCGACCACAACACAGAATCTGGTTGCGGCGCTCGCCGAAGCCGGGAAACAGGTCATGATCATCGGCTGTGACCCGAAAGCAGACTCAACACGTTTGATCCTGCATTCGAAAGCGCAGAACACCATCATGGAAATGGCTGCTGAAGCCGGAACTGTGGAAGACATCGAACTGGAAGATGTTCTGAAAGTCGGTTTTGGTGGTGTCCGCTGTGTCGAATCGGGTGGCCCTGAACCAGGTGTCGGCTGTGCCGGACGGGGTGTTATCACTGCGATCAATTTCTTAGAAGAAGAAGGTGCGTACGAAGACGATCTTGACTTTGTTTTCTATGACGTACTCGGTGACGTTGTTTGTGGTGGATTCGCGATGCCAATCCGGGAAAACAAAGCGGAAGAGATCTATATCGTCGTTTCCGGAGAAATGATGGCGATGTATGCCGCCAACAATATCTCGAAGGGGATTTGTAAATATGCAGCTTCCGGTAATGTTCGTCTGGCCGGTCTGATTTGTAACTCCCGCAACACTGATCGTGAAGATGAGCTGATTATGGCTCTGGCAGCCAAACTCGGAACTCAGATGATTCACTTTGTTCCTCGTGACAATGTGGTTCAGCGTGCCGAAATCCGGCGGATGACCGTAATCGAATACGATGCCAAATGTAGTCAGGCTGACGAATACCGGACACTGGCGCAAAAGATCATCGACAACCAGCTTTTTGTCGTACCACAGCCTGCCACGATGGATGAACTGGAAGCTCTGCTGATGGAATTCGGCATCATCGATGAAGAAGATGAATCGATCATCGGTAAGAAAGCGGATGAAGAGACGGTAGCGGCTTAATCAGAGCTGAGAATACACGCCATCTTGATATCAATGGATGAGGAATACAGGATGCAGATGAACAAAGAACAGACTCAGGCGCTGATTGATGAAGTGCTGGAAGTTTATCCTGAGGTTGCAAAAGCCGATCGGGAAAAACATGTGGTTGTCAGTGATAACACCACCGACAGCGGTAAATGTATTACTTCCAACCGTAAATCTTTACCGGGCGTAATGACAGTCCGTGGTTGTGCCTATGCCGGTTCAAAAGGTGTGGTCTGGGGACCGGTCAAAGACATGATCCATATTTCCCACGGGCCGATCGGCTGCGGACAATACTCTCGCGCGGGTCGGCGGAACTATTATGTGGGTGATACAGGAGTGGATACATTTGGCACGATGAACTTCACGACCGACTTTCAGGAACGGGATATTGTTTTCGGGGGTGACAAAAAGCTCAGTGCTGCAATTGATGAGCTTGAATCACTGTTCCCGCTGGCAAAAGGCTATTCCATTCAGTCGGAATGTCCGGTCGGTCTGATTGGGGATGACATTGAAGCAGTTGCCAAAACCAAAGGGGCTGAAATTGGTAAAACCATTGTACCGGTGCGTTGTGAAGGCTTCCGGGGCGTTTCTCAGTCCCTTGGTCACCACATCGCTAACGATACATTGCGTGACTATGTGCTGGAAGGTGCGGAAACCGAAGATGCCGACAGTACGCCGTATGATGTCGCCATTATCGGCGATTATAACATCGGTGGTGATGCGTGGTCTTCGCGGATCATTCTGGAAGACATGGGCCTGCGGGTTGTCGCACAGTGGTCCGGAGACGGAACATTACCAGAACTGGAAAACACACCGAAGGTGAAACTGAATCTGGTGCACTGTTACCGTTCGATGAACTACATTGTGCGTTTTATGGAAGAGAAACACGGCATTCCATGGATCGAGTACAACCTGTTCGGTCCGACCAAAATTGAAGAGTCAATGCGCAAAATTGCCGCACTATTCGACGATAAAATCCAGCAGCAGACCGAAGCGGTGATCGCCCGTTACCGCCAGCAGTGGCAGCCGGTGATTGATAAATACCGTTCACGGCTTGAAGGCAAAAGAGTGATGTTATACGTCGGTGGTTTACGGCCTCGCCACATTATCGGCGCCTATGAAGATCTCGGCATGGAAATCGTCGGCACCGGGTATGAATTTGCCCATAACGATGATTACGCCAAAACCACACCGGAACTGAAGGATTCAACCCTGCTGTTTGATGATGCCAGTGCCTATGAGCTGGAAACCTATGTCAAACGGCTGAATCCGGATCTGGTTGGCTCCGGGGTCAAAGAGAAGTATGTGTTCCAGAAAATGGGCTTCCCATTCCGTCAGATGCACAGCTGGGATTATTCCGGCCCGTATCACGGTGTGGATGGCTTCGCGATTTTTGCCCGCGACATGGATATGACGATTAACAATCCATGCTGGAACATGATGACACCGCCGTGGCTTAAAACTGACGAAGCCGTGTCTGAAAATATGACCGAAGAAAACAGAGCGGAAAAAATCGCCTGACCGAAGACGGAAGTGGCTTCATGTGATCGTCAGTGATCTCATGCGAGCGGCAGTAAATAGCATGAAGCGAAAGGGACTTCCACCATATTCAACCGAACCGGAGTTCACAGATGAGTGGCACGGTAGGAGAAAACCTATGACTCAGAATGTCGATGATATCAAATCGGGTTATGCGCTGTTTCAGCAGCCGGAATATCAGGATTTGATCGCCAGTAAGCGTCGTGATTTCGAAGCAGCCTATGATGCTGAGAAGGTCAAAGAGATCTTTGAATGGACCACGACCAAAGAATATCAGGAAATTAATTTTAACCGTAAGCATATCACCATTGATCCGGCCAAAGCCTGCCAACCGTTGGGTTCAGTGCTTTGTGCGCTGGGATTCGAAAATACTTTGCCTTATGTGCACGGTTCGCAGGGATGTGTTGCTTACTTCCGGACCTATTTTAACCGTCACTTCAAAGAACCGGTGGCTTGTGTTTCTGACTCGATGACCGAAGACGCTGCGGTTTTCGGCGGTCAGAACAATATGTTTCAGGGATTGCAGAATGCTTATGCGCTCTATAAACCGGAGATGATCGCCGTCTCGACCACCTGTATGGCCGAAGTTATCGGAGATGATCTCAATGCGTTTATCAACAATGCCAAAGAAGGCGGTTATCTGCCGAAAACAGTGCCAACACCGTTTGCGCATACACCAAGTTTTGTCGGCAGCCATCTCACTGGCTGGGACAGCATGTTTGAAGGTGTTTTGCGTCATTTTACCCTCAATAGCGGGGAAACTTATCAGCCCGGCAGTAACGGTAAACTCAATATTGTGCCCGGATTTGAAACCTATCTCGGCAATTATCGGGTGATCCAGCGGATGCTCGATGAGATGAATGTTGATTACGCATACCTGTGTGATCCGTCCGAAGTGCTTGATACGCCAGCGGACGGGGAATATCGCATGTATGCCGGAGGAACGCCGGTTGCACAGGTGAAAGATGCGCCGAATGCCAAAGCGACCCTGTTGCTTCAGGGCACTCAGCTTCCCAAAACGAAGAAATTCATCGAAAACAACTGGCAGCAGGATGTTCCGCAGATCGATATCCCGATGGGACTGGAATGGACCGATAACTTCCTGATGAAAGTTGCGGAACTGAGCGGTCAGCCAATCCCGGACTCAATCACCAAAGAGCGGGGCCGTCTGGTTGATATGATGACCGACTCGCACACCTGGCTGCATGGTCTGAAAGTCTCACTTTACGGCGATCCGGATTATCTGCTGGGCATGTGTAAATTTCTCACTGAGTTAGGCTGTGAAATCAAACATGTGCTGTGTCATAACGGTGCCAAACGCTGGAAGAAAACGATCGAAACGATGCTGGCCCAGACACCTTACGGAGAAGAGGCCCAGGTGTTGGTCGGTAAAGATCTGTGGCATCTGCGTTCTCTGATGTTCACCGAGAAGCCGGATCTGTTGATCGGAAATTCCTACGGGAAGTTCATTCAGCGCGATACCAAAGCCAAAGGGGATGAATTTGAAGTCCCGCTGGTGCGGATCGGTTTTCCGATTTTTGACCGTCATCATCTGCACCGTGAGGCGACGCTGGGTTATGAAGGAGCAATGTCTATTCTGACCACGCTGACCAACGAAGTGCTGGCAAAACTGGATCGGGAAACTATGGTGATGGGCACAACCGATCTCGGCTTTGATTTGGTGCGCTAGAGAGCAGAGTCAATCGAGCTGAACAAGTGAGAGATGAGGCCGGGTGGAATTTCAAAACTGACTCGCCATGGATGGCGAGTCAGAGCTACAGGGATGTATTCATGCGATTTTAAAATTCTGCCCGGCCTCATTGAGTGATAACTCAGTGAAAAGGATAAATTCACGATGGCAAATGTGATGATTCAATACAATGAAGCGGGTGCATTATCGCTTTATCTGACCAAGAAAGATCTGGAAGAGACCATCATCCGGCTGGAATTTGATTCGGATGAGCAGTGGGGCGGGGAAGTCCATCTTGCCAGCGGTGCAGTTTATTATATTGAGCCCATTGGTAAACCCAAACTGCCAGTTTCCGTTCGAGCGAAACGGTTACAGGCAGCCTGACCGGGAGATAATCTTATGTCTCAAATGATCTACCCAATGAACCATTCAGACCGATCTTCATCAGACCGTTCTTTATCAGAAACGGCGCAGCAAAACGGTGACGCATCCGGACGTGATACAATGACTGCTCAGGCAGCCCTGCGGATCGCACTGGCAGCCAGACAACTTCCCGGTATTGATGTCCGGGCTTTACTCGGCCTGCTGATACAACATCTCAGTGCCCCTTTATCTGAAGAAAAACTGCTGAAACTGTCACCGAAAGCTTTCCGGCTGATGGTTAGCTCGATTCAGGGCGGTCCGGGGCGCAAGGAGACAGGCAATGCTTATGCGGTACTGACGCAGACACAACCTGAAGCGGAACCGCCAAGAATCAAAGCAGTTGAACCACTTGCAGCACCGAAACTGTATGCAGCCGTTACTTCTAATCAGGGAGAAATGATCGATGGTCATTACGGTTCCTGTCTCAACATCCTGGTATATGAAGTAAACCGGGATAGTTATCAGTTGATCGATATTCGTCCCGTGGAGCGTCATCTGCAGGGCGAAGTGCGTTCTCAGAAGCTACTCGAACTGATCCACGACTGCCAGATACTCTTCACACTATCGATCGGTGGCCCGGCCGCAGCCAAAGTGACCCGGGCTGATGTGCATCCGATCAAGCGGGCAACTCCGACTGAAGCTGGTGAAGTCATGACTGAGCTGTCTCAGGTGATTTGTAATTCACCACCGCCGTGGCTGCGTAAACAGCTTGGTTTACCGCCTGACTTTTCAGCATGGTTGTCTGACGATGCTGAAGCGATATAACGTTTTTTATTTTCGACAATCTTCAATTATTTCTTTTCTTTGCGCTTCATTCATATGAAGCGCTTTTTTATCTTTTGTGATCCACTACCTGCGGAATCCGGGCGTAAGTATGTAGAACGATTGTCGCTTTTACGACAATGTCCGACATATCTCGGTATGGATTAAATACAAAATCATTTATTTTCAATGAATTACTCCATGGTTCATATTTTGCAGCACTGCCAGACAGCGTGTTGGCTTGCGACAGAAGTCATCAGGGAAAACGGCAGGAGGCGGAATGAAACGATCAGAAATCAAACTCTTACAGGATGAACCGGCCTGTGAACATAACCGGGGAGAGAAAAGCGGATGCAGCCGCCCGCAACCCGGAGCCACTGCCGGAGGATGCTGCTTTGACGGCGCACAGATCAGCCTGTTGCCGATTGCCGATGTCGGCCATCTGGTACACGGCCCGATCGGCTGTGCCGGGAACAGCTGGAACAATCGTGGTACCCGGGCAACCGGCACCAATCTGTTCCGCTATGGATTCACCACCGATCTGAACGAACAGGATGTGGTGATGGGCCGCGCCGAAAAACGTCTGCTGCATGCGATTAAACAGCTCATCGAACAACACGCACCTCCGGCGGTTTTCGTCTATATGACCTGTGTTCCCGCGCTGGAAGGCAACGACATCGAATCGATCTGTCGGCTGGCTCAGCAACGCTGGCAGATCCCGGTGATTCCGGTGGATGCTGCCGGATTCTACGGTAATAAAAATCTCGGCAACCGGATTGCCGGGCATGTGATGGTCGAGCGGGTTGTCGGAACGGCAGAGCCGCCGCCAAAACCACGCATGAAACACGATCCGAGCCGCTGGGTGCATGACATCGTCCTGATCGGCGAATACAACATCGCCGGAGAGTTCTGGCATGTATCTCCGCTGTTCGAAGCGCTGGGACTGCGGGTTTTATGCTGTATGGCCGGAGACACACAGTTTCATCAGATTCAGACCATGCACCGCGCCGATGCGGCGATGGTGGTTTGCTCCCGGGCGCAGGTCAATGTGGCCCGGCAACTCAAAGAACGCTGGTCAGTGCCGTGGTTCGAAGGCAGTTTTTACGGTATTGAAGATACCTCACGGGCGCTACGCAATTTTGCCGCACTGATTGACGATGAAAAGCTAAGTCAGGAAACCGAAGCGCTGATTGAACGGGAAGAAGCCCGGATTCGCCGGCAACTGGCACCTTATGTCGCCCGTTTAAGCGGAAAAAGAGCACTGCTGTATACCGGAGGTGTGAAATCATGGTCGGTGATCAGTGCACTCAAAGAGCTGGGAATCACCTGCGTCGCCACCGGTACACGCAAATCAACCCAGTCCGATAAGAAGCGTATCGTCGATATAATGGGAGAAGACGCACTGATGCTGGACGAGGGCAGTGCCACCGTTTTGCTGGATACATATCATCGCTTTCATGCCGACATCATGATCGCCGGAGGCCGCAACATGTACACCGCGCTTAAAGCCCGGCTACCGTTTCTCGACATCAATCAGGAGCGTGAGCACGCCTACGCCGGTTATGAAGGTATGCTCACACTGGCACAAGAGTTGTGCCGGACACTGGAATCTCCGATCTGGCCCGCAGTCCGCAGCACTGCGCCGTGGTTAAAACTAAACAACGAGCCAGAGCAGAACATCTCTGAACAAGACAAGGCTGTGGAAATTGTTAACGGAGGAAAATACTGATGAAAGTGATCCGGCAAAATACCCCGTTAGTCACGCAGCCGCTGAAAACCAGCCCGGCGACTGGAGCAACACTGGCGTGTCTCGGCATACTGCGTAGTATCCCGCTGATGCATGGCTCGCAAGGATGCAGTGCGTTTGCCAAGGTTTATCTGATTCAACATTTGCGCGAGCCGATTCCGCTGCAAAATACCGCTATCGACCAAATCTCAGCCGTGATGGGCGGCGAGGATAATCTGGCTGAAGCACTCAGAGTGCTGTGTGAGAAACAGGCACCGGAGCTGATCACGGTGATCACCACCGGTCTGACAGAAATGCAGGGCTGCGATGTTTATCATGTGATCAGCAATTTCCGCCGTAGTTATCCGCAGTTTGCTGCCACCCGGATTGTCTCGGTTTCTACCCCGGATTTTACCGGCTCGATGCAAACCGGCTACGCCGAAACAGTGCGCAGTCTGGTCAAACAACTGGTCCAGCACAAATCCGATCGTCCCGGCCAACGGACTCAGGTGAATGTTTTGTGCTCCATCGGCCTGACCGGAGCCGATATTGAAACCCTCAAACGCTATTTTGCAGCTTTTGCCCTTGAGCCGGTTTTCGTCCCGGATCTGTCATTATCGCTCGACGGTCATCTTGGCGATGCTCAATACAGCGCGACCAGTACCGGCGGCACGTCAGTGCTGGAACTGGAAATGATGGCCGACAGCGCTGCCACGCTGGTGTTTGGTGACGCATTAGTCGATGTCGCTCAGTGGCTGGAGCGTCGTTTCGGTGTGCCGTATCATGAGATGGGCATGGCTATGACACTGGGCAGCACCGATGCGTTGATCCTGCAACTGAGCCGCCTGAGCGGGCTCGAAGTCCCGTACTGGCTTACCCGCGCCCGTCAGCGGCTGCAAGATGCGATGCTCGATACTCATTTTCTGCTCAGCAGCGAATCCTGCTCTATTGCGCTGGAACCTGATCTGGCTGTCGGTTACGCTGAAATGCTGGCCTCAGTCGGCGGTCATGTCGCGCAACTGATTACCACCGTTGATGCGCCCGGACTGGCGCAACTGACCGGCGTAGATGAAGTGATCATCGGCGATCTGTCGTGTATCAACGGTGACAATCCGCATCTCAAAGCGGTGATCAGCAACACCCACGCAGCCCACATCTGCGAACCGGATCTCCCGGTACTGCGCGCCGGTTATCCCTGTCATGATCAGTTCGGCAATATGGACATCCGCCAAATCGGTTACGAAGGTGTTCGCGAACGACTGTTCGCACTCGCTAATCTTTGCCTGCATCATCATCAGGATGAAGTCGCACCTCACTTGAGTGCTTACCGGTTTGAAGCACATGAAGTCAGACAGAATCAGGAGGGATAATGCCAATCAGCAAACGCAAACTCCATATCGAACCCGAACCGGATGAGAAGCGGGTTCAGTTGCGGGTGGCTTTCGCAACTCAGGATCGTCAGGACGTCAACCAGCACTTCGGCAGCGCTGCCAGTATGATGATTTACGGCATCAGCCCGGACGGCTGGCACTTACTCGAAGTCATTGAATACGTCACCGCCGGAAAGCCCCGTGATAAGGCAGAAGAGCATGATGCAACGCAGGTTCATGACCGGCTGCCGGACCGCATCCGCGATTTGCAATCCTGCGCGGCGGTGTACTGTAATGCCTGCGGTGCGTCGGCCATTCATCAGTTACTGGAATACCAGATTCAGCCGGTCAAAGTCGTAGCGGGCAGCAACATTCATACGCTGCTATCACAGATTCTCTACGAATTAAATCACACCCCGGCAGGCTGGCTGGCCCGTTCACTGAAACGCCGCAAATCCCCGGATAACTCCGCCGACAGTCTGCAACGGCTGTCGCAATTAATCGACGAAGATTGGTCATCTACACAAGGAATAACACAGTGAGTACAAAAATCAGTTACACCCGCGGCGGCGAGCCGTGGGAACCTCAATTCATCCAGTCCATCGACCAGCAACGCTGCATCGGCTGCGGCCGCTGTTTCAAAGTCTGCTCGCGGGATGTGTTTGATCTGGTCGAGAGAGAAATCAGTGATGAGGATGAGGACGATTATTTTGATGAAGACGAAGTGATGATGGTGATGAGCATTAAGGATGAGCTCGACTGTATCGGGTGTACGTCGTGTCATAAGGTTTGTCCGAAGGGGTGTCAGAGTTTTGCGCCTGCGGCGTAGGCTTTTTGTTGCCTTTGGCAGGCGGGCTTTGGGATCTTGTCTATACTATGAAAGTTGGTGGGTATAAAGCCGGGGTTTCCGGCTTTTTTAATGATTGAGTGGAGTGTGGTGCTTACTTTGGGCTTGTAATTGAGTGGGGTTGTTATTGGGGGAAGCTGTTTGGTGCGCAGTTTGGTTGTTGATCTCTTTGGCATGTGATGCACGCGCCCCAGGTACTTTTGCCTGGCCGCAAAAGTACCCCAAAAGGCCTTTGGTTCGAGCGCGCGGGCCGGTCGGCTCAATTCGCTCCTGCTCATAAGAGCCTGAAATTTCATCCATGAAATTTCCCCTAGAGTTTGGGATTGTAAGAAACAAGTTGATATGATAATTTTTTCTTGCCCTGTCGGTGTGTTTATTCAAGCCATTGAAAATGGTGATTCTAATCATGAAGCGGATATCCGCTTACTTCCTTTAGGAAGTAGCCCTTTATTAGGGCGTTAACGGTTCTTAATGTTGTCCCGCAGGGCATCTATTTGGAGACAAAATGAACAAGGATAGTATTTGGTGGACAAGGAAATCATGGATCAACGCTGAAGCAAGACTCTTGAGTTTTGAATCATGGTCGAAAAAGTTCCTTTTCTGGTATTCTCTCTGTAGTGTTTTTTTCTCTATTTTATTACTTGGCAAAGAACAGCCTGAAGTTATATCAAAAGTTTTTGTCTGCTTCTCTGTATTTTCTTTTTGTAGCTCATTGTTTGTTTCACTTGGTCGATTCACCGAAAGGGCTAATAGATTTAAGAAAGGATATATACAACTACACACTTTGTATAATAAAGTAGGAAATAACTCATATTTATCTGATGAAGAATCAGATAAATATCGTACAATTTTAGAGTCTTGTGAAAATCACACAAGCCTTGATTTCATGAATGCAAAAGTTGATGCATATATACATACTAAAGATAAAGACTCTCTAACAATAAAAGCGACTTCGATTGAAATAGTTCTGTATTATATATTGAAGATAATTAAGATATTTATATCAATTTTATTAATCTGTGCTCCATTAATAATATATTATCATTTAACCATACAGATAGGAGCTTTTTAGTGAGACTCACAATTTCAGATGCTTTTACTTCAGAGAGATTGAGAGATATATACATATCCACATTTTCTACTACTAAAGTTTCAGGTGTTGATAATATATTGCCTAAACATTTCTTAAAGCATCAGAGTAGAGAGATAGATATAATTGTTGTGAAAGTATTTTTTCAAGATTATAAATTCACAAGGTACAAGGAAAAGCTAATATCAAAAGGTGCAAAAAAACTCCCAAGACAAATAGCAATACCTACTTTAAGAGATCGCATTGTATTAAAAGCACTAAATATTTATCTTCAAACAAACCTTTCAGAAAAACTAGCTTTACAAGTACCTCAACAAATTACAAGAGATGTAAAGTCAGCATTATATTCAATGCAATATGAAACAGTAATCAAAATCGATATTCAAGACTTTTATCCGACTATCAACCACAATTTATTAGAACAGTTTTTAAAGACAGAAGGTGTTGAAGAAGAAGCAATATCACTTATCAGAAGTGCTATTTCTACTGGTTTTTCCAAAGATGAAGTCAGTAATATAGGAGTACCTCAAGGACTTTCAGTATCAAACATTTTAGCTGAAATATATATGATATATATAGATAATATATTGAAAGGCAAAGAAATATTTTATCGTAGATATGTTGATGACGTACTGATTTTTTGTAACAAAAATGAGGCTCAGGATATTTTTGAAGAATATGATAGATATACTCAAGAATTAGGATTAAAAATTCACTCCTTAGATGCGGGTGCTGACAAAACAATAATTAGAGACATAAAACAAGAGTTCTCTTACTTAGGTTATGTTTTTAACCCTCAAAATAAACATGAAAGTACAAGCATATCAGTAAGAGAATCTAGCAAAAAACGTTTTATCGATTCTATTGCCGCCCTATTTACATCCTATTCTAATTCAGGAAAAAAACGCTCGAAAGGACTATTATATTGGAAGCTGAATCTAAGAATAACTGGTTGCATTGCAAAAAATAAATGTAAAGGATGGTTGTTTTTCTTCTCTGAAATGGATGATATGCTCATGTTGTTCGAAATTGATAACATGATAAAAAAATTATGCTTAAGGAATAATGTTGACTATAAGGGAATAAAGAAATTAACTAGAACAATTCACGAGATTAGATACAACAGATGGGAGAGTAGTTATTTCCCAAATTTTGATTCATATAATTATAAAAATATGAAAGAAGTAATATCCTTTGATAAAGGAATAGCAATGCATAAGCTTAGGCTATCAGATTCAGATATTGTTTCAAGATTTTGGAGTATAGTTAATCGAGAGATTCGCTCAATGGAAACCGATATATCTTCATTCTCGTAGAAAAATAATTCTTGGAAGAATTAAAAATCAATAGAAAGAGGACACATACCTTAAAGCTTCGGTTTATCTTAAGACTAGGGCAAATTTCATCCTTGAAATTTGAGATTTTAATGAGCAGGAGCGAATAAAATCGTCCCGGACAGCGCGCTCGAAACCCAAGGCCTTTTTGGGCACTTTTGGGGCCAAGCCAAAAGTGTCTGGGGCGCTTACATCAATGCCACAGAAACAGATCAAACCCATCGCGCACCATACAACAGTATCCAAATTGACCACATCAAAACCTCAACCGTGAAGCCACTCGCATAAACCAGCAACCACCATGTCACCCAAAGTATGAATTCCTCCGACAAACCACAAAATCCCAAAACCATTCAATAGAAACAAAAAGCCAATACAACTACGCTACACAAGCACCGACAAAACCCGGTGCCGGGATTTAGGACTCCCGACAATCTACATGTGGCACAAAATGTCAGCAAATGCTGATAATTTCGTGCACAGCTCTGACTCATCTGAATGTGGCAAATTTGCCTGTTCTTAGGCATACTTGTGCCTGAATTTATGGTGAGCTGGGCAAGGGCAGCTTCGTGCTGGCCGTTTTCACATGTAGCGGTAGTCCTAACCCTTCTTAGCTCGCCACCTCGTTGATTAGGACCTTTGAGCGTGGTGATTCTTCAGAATATACATGTGGAGTCTTTATCAATGACTAATACCGAACCCCAAACCCAATCAGATCAAACCCGCCGCGATCCAAACCTTCACCACACCGCCCGCGAATACCTCATGATCCTCCAAGGCTCATGCACCGAACCCAGCACCAACTACTGCGAACTCTGGCATGTGCTCACGTTTCTGCATAATTTGATCACCGAATCGGAAAACGAGGTTTTACTGGAAGACTAAGAAAAGAGCAGGGCAGCTGAGGCTGCCTTTTCAAATGAATTATATCAATCACTCATCTGAGAATTGGGACTTTCATTCCACTTGGCCTTTGGCTCACTTTACAGAGCAAATGAAACTAATTTACTATCGCAACTAACTTGTTCCAATTACACCCAGAGGTATTCAATGCCTGTTTCTCATGTCAAAGGAGACTTTTGTAAAATAGAAGGCTTCAAACCCAGCTCCCAAACGACAGATGCAATCAATAGAATGAATGAGATTATCGACATGTCAGGAGTTCTTGAAAAATTACTCATGGGAGTTCCTGTCTATCAGATATTTGCCGGTAGAGATACATACATCTCTGCTACGATTGCTAGTATCGGATACAATGTAACAACTTATGACTGGCAATTATTTGCTGATTCGGTAAAAAGTGTCGGAAAAATAAGAAGAGTCCAACTAGAAAAAATAGCAAATGAAATGGCTTTGTTTTCCATTGGTAAAGAATATAAATTTTGGAGATGTGTTGGTAATGCGTTGTAAACTTTTATTATTTATCTTTTTCGGAGTTTTCTCTTTTCAATCAGTCGGTCAGACTTGGGAAGACCATTTAAAAGATAATATGACAGAATCCTATACTGCTTTGGAAAGTAAGATGGAATCCTGCGATAAAATCGAAGAAAAACTTCCCAAAATCAATGAACAATGGTTCATCAAACTATCTAAGAAAGAGAAATATGCTGCCGCTAGTTACCTTGATTACCTTGCTGATATGAACTGTTATGGGAACGAACAGCAGAAATATGAGTCGGCGATGCTAGCTTATACAGCAGAGTCAAAAGATAAACATGATCTTGAAGAGTGGTTTTCTTCTGCGCGGGTGTACCGAAGTCCTGAATTCGAAAACACATTCTCAAAACTAGATATATCCAGACTCTTGCACTGGTATAAACAGCATGGTGAGTTAAAACCATTCGATATTGTTCAGTTTTTGCAGCAGTATCCGGAGTTTCAACAGCACTAAATCAACTATAGAATCCATTAAAAAATGGATATCAAAGCTACGAAAGCAACCAACAACCCAATAACACTCAATACCCGCATCGCACGCTCCGAATAGCGGGTATACAACTCAGGAAATATAAACGTTACATAAGCTGCTGACGGAATCCCAAGATAAAAACTCCCGATCCTTGAGTTGGTCGGGATCTCTGAATTTGTCACCAGCAAGACAGCATAGACAAGATAAAAAGCGGTAAATCCCCATTCTGCACTTTCAAAATTTCGCCATTGGAAGAGCACGATAATCAGCGGTAAAAATACAAATTCCATCAAATTTTAGTCCATGCAATCATTTGAAAAATAAATAAAATGAGATGCTAAAGTGTATTTGTTTATGTCCACTTAGCCAATGCATGATCCCAAATCAAGGGGAAATTTCAAGGATGAAATTTCAGGCTCTTATGAGCAGGAGCGAATAGAGCCGACCGGACAGCGCCCTCGAAACCCCAAGGCCTTTTTGGGCACTTTTGGGGCCAAGCCAAAAGTGTCTGGGGCGCATTCACCAATGCCAAAGAAATCGATCAAACCCACTGCGCACCATACAACGTTAAATGTATAAAAAAGGCCAGTCATCAGACTGGCCTCTTGCATACAAGTAGTGAAGAAGCAAGCGGCTACTCTTCTTCAACTCTTATCAACCGCAGGTAAAATAACCCACCGGCAATACTACCGTCAACAGAAGCAAATTCGACCCGGACAGGTTCTCCCGCCGTGATGAGTTCAGGGGGAACATCATACGTCACATCAAAAAACTCGTTCGGGTGAGCTCCGGTTAAATTCTCCTGAGCGATCACCGTACCATTCACCAGAATATTAAAGATGCGATTAGTGTCTCCTCCCCAATAGCGAGCCATGACTCGAACCTGTGTTTCATCTTCCGGGCTCATTTGATAGCTAAAGTAGCCATTCGTTGCATCTCGCCAGTATTCACCCTGATGAACCCCGGTTTTGGAGTTTTTGCTTTGCAGATAATGATCGGATTCCGGCTGTTGCTGACCCGGTTGCAGTTGATCCAGCGTAATGGCTTCTAGTGCGGCTTCACGTTCTGCTTGTGCACGCATCTCTGCTTCGCGCTCTGCCCAGTCATCAGGAGAGACTTCGTTAAAGTAGATACTGTAACGTGAATCATGCAGGCGGAAGAAAGGCACTAACAGGATGGGCTCATCCTGGTTCAGCTCGGCGTTGCCCGAAGTAAAGGTCAGTGGCATACCCGGTACCGGTTCAATGTTATGAATAAAATCCGTCCCTTCACCGATAAAGATCGGTGCTTCATCCAGCGGACATTGCTGGCCGCTGGGGATATGATCTGAACGACCACTGCCGGCAAAAAGATCCAGTTGCTCATTCGGGAACGGATCTGCTTGGTTTGCGAGGACGATTGGACCATGCAGAATGGAGTAATAATCGCTGCCATCCGGGAGTTGTTCAACCGTGGTTCGCATCGGCATTTGCCAGCGGATTACATCACCATCATGCCAGTCACGCTGCAAGTGAATATAACCATCAGGATGGGCATCGACTGTTTGTGTTGCTCCGTTAATCGTTAATGTTAACGCACCATCAGCCACCCAGCCGGGATAACGGATATTCATGGCGAAGTTACCGTGACCATGGATGGTTAAAGCACTATTTTCCGAATCCGGAAATTCAGTCGATTGAGTAAAGCTGATGTCATCACGCCATTGCACTGTTGAGTCAACAAACAGGTTTACATAAAACTCGTTCTGAGATTCAGCGTAGATCATGGCACCATATTTACTGTGGCTTTCAATCCCGGAACCCACACAACACCACATGGCTTCTTCACCGGGATTGTTGGTGGAATACACACGGTAATGATTTGGCCGCATGGGTGTAAAGTAAACCAAGCCACCGTCTCCGGGATGCTGAGTAGAGAGAATATGGTTAAACAGAGCACGTTCGTAATAATCGATATACTCAACGCTTCCTTCATCCTGATACAAAGAACGGGTGAGTTTTAGCATGTTGTAGGTATTACATGATTCCGGCCCCTGTACATTGGTGATCATCGAGGTGAAATTATTCTTGTCGTTAAAATACTCCTGCACGCTATTGCCGCCGATAGACACAGAGCGTTCATGCACCACGGTATCCCAGAAGAATTTAGCCGCATCTAGCCAATCGTTATCATCAGCAAGCTTACCGATGCGGGCGTAACCGATGACTTTCGGGATCTGGGTATTGGCATGTATACCGGTGAGCTGATCCTGATGGTTGATAAGCGGATTCAGAATGGCCCGGTGAGAGAACCGTTTAGCTAGGTTGAGATATTTATCTTCATGTGTCAGTTCAGCGACATCAGCAAGGACTTCATTCATGCCTCCCTGTTCAGTCGTCAGGATTTGCTGCATCTGCTGATCAGACAGATTGGCCGTGATATTGATTGCCCAGTCACTGAGACCTTGCAAGATTTGCAGAGCCGTTTCATTGCCGGTATATAAATAAGCATCACGTAATCCGGCATAGACTTTATGCAGGTTGTACCACGGAACCCACATATCATTGAGGTGGAACGTCTGGGCATTAATATTGCCGGCCGCAAGCGCCTGCCAATGAGCTTTTGCATCCGGGATCCCGCCAATATAGCCATCACCGTTGGCGATCTGTACTTTCTGTAACTCACTGATCATGTAGTTGAGTCGATCCAGTACTTCCTGTTTTTGCGGATTCTCATCAGGTAATGAAGCGTACATCAGAGATAACGCTGTCAGATAATGGCCGCCGATATGACCATCAAGGCCTTCCGATTCCCAGCTCGGATAAGGATCTGCCTGCATTTCTAACCCAGCTTCACGACGATAGGGTGCCAGAAAGCGATCCGGATTCAGCCCTAACATATAATGCAGGTTGGTGAGTTCGGCAGTATAAAAAGGCCCTGATGTAATCCGAACGTGATTCAAAGGAATCGGGGTATAAGTGATAACGGGTTGTTCAGCTAACACCGTGACCTGAATCGTTTTGCTGAATGTGTGGCCACGAAATTCATAACTGACCGTCAGGGTAACCGTGACATCATCTTCTCCTAATGCGGGGCGGGTAACGTGACCATCAGCACTGAGCACAGCCGGATTAGAAGAAAACCAGTGCAGCGGTGTGCCGAATAAACCGGCGGAGGGAAGTTGTATATCATGAGTGACCGCTGAAGCATCTGTATCAGCGTCCAGACCAATGTGATCTTTGATACGCTGAGCGATTTCAGCTTCCGGTAAGTTATCAATATCCAGCGCGGTGACTTCATCCCCATTTAATGGCCGATCATAAATCCGAACTTCATCGATTAAGCCGTTAAATGCCGGATCCCACCAGTTAACCCCAATACTAAAGAGCTCCGCGCCATTGCTGAACAAGTCCGATAATGGACTCCCGGAGTGAACTAACTGGCCATTTTCATAAATATTGACCAAACCGTTATCGACACTAAACGCAATATGGTGCCAGCTATTTAACGCAATCAGGTGACCAAATCCACCGTTGTACCACTGCTTACTGCCACTCCAGAGCATCGTCTGGCTGGTATCCCATGACATGGGCGTTAAGCTCAGCCAATGATTATGATCCCGGGCACCAAAAAAGGTTGTGGTGTGCTGTGTTTCTTTGTGGGGATTGACCCATAGTGAAACCGTGTAAGTATTCGTGGTGATGAGATCGGCCGGTAATCGGATACCGTAATTGCCATCCATCGCCAGTGCTTGTCCATATTTTCCTGCAACATAAACCGGGCTGACATCATCCGGCACCGGATCGCCGAGCAAGGCTCCTGTTACAGTGCCTGAAGGATGAGCAGATAAATCATCTGCCAGCGTGTTATCAAACGAATAGGAAGCAACCCGACCATATGCGGTACCATCTGAGGGGATTTCCCCGCTCCATCCAACAGCAGAAATAGACATAAGAATGGTACACGCCAATGTGAGTTTTTTCATAATGAATAACTCCTTTTTATCATAGGGTAGTCGTTATTAATGGCGTGGAAGAACAGCGTTACCGAGGCTGATTAATAACTTGAGTGAAAAGCCAACGTGTGTAGGAACAGGTTTAAGAGCGGTTTCTTTGAGTTATTTCAGAAGCACAACACCTGATTATTAAGACGATGATGTGGCGTTGAAAAAGTGGCAGCAAAGTAACGCATCTTACTAGCTAAAAGTAACTAAACGCCGGTAAATGACAATGAGAAGAAAATGAATGGATATTCATATGTGACTGGTATCACTGGTTAACGTTACTTATGTTTATATTTTGTAATACGCATCACTAAACATTATAAGTATCTGTTTTTTAGTTAATTTTATATATGGAAGTGATTATTTTGCTGAATTGATGGATTTTTGTGTCTTTTCGTATTGTTTGTTGGGGTTTTTCTTTGGCTGAGAAAATGTCTCTTTGTGGCCTTTGACAGGCGGGTTTTGGGATTTTGTCTATACTATGAAAGTTGGTGGATAGGAAGTCGAATCAAGTTTGGTTTTTTGTGGGTTCTGTTTGAGTGGGGTTGTTATTGGGGGACGTGGTTTGGTGCGCAATTTGTTTGATCGATCTCTTTGGCTGTTGATGTTCGCGCCCCAGATACTTTTGCCTGGCCGCAAAAGTATCCCAAAAGGCCTTTGATCTGAGCGCGCTGGCCGGGCTGGTTTTATTCGCATCCTGCTCATGAAAACCTCAAAAATTCGTCCTGAATTTTTGCCCTTGGTTTAGTAGATCTAAACTAGTTATCAGTCTTTTTTCATTGAATAAAAAGTTATCATTAACATAGAGATGATCGTATATGGAACACGATTATAAAAGCTATATAAAAGAAATATCTGATGATATTTCAACGTGTTTGGACAGTATGGGTGTTCAACCAATCCTTTTTGTTGGTTCAGGCATCTCACAGAGATACATAGGCACTCCCACTTGGGATTTGCTTTTGAAGAATTTATCAGAAAGTTGCCCGATTCTTGATAAAAGCTATGCGTATTATAAACAGAAGCATACATCTCTTATTAAAATTGGTACTGAATTTTCTGAAGCTTATCGAGAATGGGCTTGGGGAGAAGGGCAGAGCGAGTTTCCAGACGAACTCTTTTCAGAATGTCAACCACCAGAGATTTATCTGAAATTTCACGTTGCTAAATATTTTGAGGAGATAGTAAACTCTTCTTCAGTAGAAGATGCGAAAAAAAATCACTTGGATGAGATTACTGCATTTCAAAACATTCGACCTCATGCTTTAATCACAACTAACTATGACGGTTTTCTCGAGGAAATTTTCCCTGATTATACGAGAGTTATAGGGCAATCAATTCTAAAAGCTAACTATACTGATGTAGGAGAAATATTAAAAATACATGGGTGTTCATCAGATCCTTCAAGTATAGTTTTAATTTCATCTGATTATGATGAATTTCAAGCAAAGAAAAAGTACTTGAGCGCAAAATTATTAACATTTTTTGCTGAACACCCTCTAGTATTTTTAGGGTATAGTGCAGAAGACCCAAATATAAAGACTATACTTTCTGATATTGATGAGATCCTTTCGCCAGATAATGAATTAATTCCCAATATATATATTATTGAATGGGATCCTAATGCAGAAAATGAATCATCATATCAAAGAGAAAAACTTATATCAGTAGATCATGAGAGAAGTGTTCGAATTAAAAGCATAACTGCAAATGATTTTACTTGGATATATAAGGCCTTTGGCTCTTCGGATGCGATAGAAGCAATTAGTCCTAAAATTCTACGAGCTCTATTAGCACGAACCTATTCACTTGTAAGACATGATATTCCCAAAAGAACAATTGAAGTTAATTACCAGACATTAGAACATGCGGTATCAGAAGAGGGTGAACTTGCGAAACTTTATGGAATTACAACTCTCGATAATCCAGCGGCAGTTAATGCAATGTTTCCGTTCACACTTACTCATGTAGGTAAGGCTCTTGGTTATAAAGGTTGGCACCAAGCTAATCAGCTAATAGTCAAAATCGAGCAAGAAAAAGGAATAAATATAAAAGAGAGTGATAATAAATATCATGTGGCAATCATGGTAGGACAGGTTATGCAAACTCATAAATATTCACAGAGTGTAATAGATCTTCTGACTATTGTAAGAGATGGCGGTGAATATGATGTGGAGCAGTGATCCCCTAAATGAATTCAAATCAAGGGCAAATTTCAAGGATGAAATTTCAGGCTCTTATGAGCAGGAGAGAATAGAGCCGCCCGGGCCAACACACTCGAAACCCAAGGCCTTTTGGGATACTTTTGCGGCCCAAGCAAAAGTATCTGTCAATGTCGCAGAGATCAACAAACCCACTGCGCGCACACCACCCAACTCATGTTCCTTAATCACATCCGACAGGAAAATCAATTGCTGGAAACTATACTGTAAAAATCAGCTCAGACTGCATAGGAAAGTGAAAATGCCAAGAAGACTCACTCAGACCAAATCAGAAACACACCAGACAATGAAAAACACTTCATTTGAGAGCATGGTCGTCAGTTGGTTAATGCAGGATGGCTGGCAGGTCTTTATTCCCATACTGGATCATGGTCATAAGACAGATTTACTCATATCAGATGGTCCGAACTATTACCGAATTCAGGTGAAAACCGTAGAAGCATCCGGAGATGCTCACGTTGTCCAGAACCGTTGGGAGGGAAGTAATATTGATGTGGTTATTTTCTTTGCCCGGAATTCGAACTGGGGTGTTATTGCGCCTGGCTTCCACGAGAAAGAGCGACCTTTAAACCATGAAACCCATCGTAAATTCATTCAAAGCAAGAAAGAGTTTTTACGTGAGTTTCATCAACTATGACAATAAATAAGCACTGTTGCTTTCAATTTATTTTGCCCATATGGCATTCACTTTTTGTATTTTTTCATCAGTCGTGTAATTAATAGGATCTGAATAAAACTTGAAAAACTCACTCATATTTTCCGGTCTGATTTCACTATCAGCATCAAATTTTTTCAGAACCTGAACCTTCACTGAATGACCGACAATATCAAAAATATAATATCCGGACTCCAACACAACATGATTTTTAAGCTCTTCATAGGTGCAGTCACCGGAGAAAATCATCCGGTAATTGAAACCTGTATAGATCTGTGAGCTACAAGATGCATCGTCATACATGATCTGGTTATTTTTATAGTAGTATTTGTGTAATGCCTGAACTGCTTTGAGTTCATCTGTAACGCCTGAATCTCCGGTTATCGCTTTCGTTTTGGCAAAATCGGGCTGATCCATTTTTGCCAGTGCGATAAGACGACAGACTTTACTCCAGATACCGCTATTTGATTTATCAGGAATCACATTAAGATAGTCCGTTAAATCATCTTCTTCAGGTATTAAATCATTGAGGGCGACAATCCATTCAGAATCACTGCTGATGGATTCAGTATCGTAGTATTTCACCCCCGTCTTGACTCTCAGTAGTTGATACTTGTGGATAAATACTTGTTTCAGCCTTGGTAAAATACCTTCCGGGCAATAAGCGCTATCGGTGAAAGCCTCAATTTTGGTTTTTGCATCGTCGGGAGAATCCGGATGAATGATCATTTCGATAGAGCAACCCAGTTTTTGTTTTAAGCAGGCCAGTAGTTTGGTCTTAGTTGTCGCATCTTCATATAAAGCTTTTATCGAAGCTGTCGCTTGTTTCTCCACTGGTAACAATTTGACAAGTGGTTTTTTGCTGTCTGCTGTGGAAAAACTTTTCTCATATAAACTTTTACTGACAATCAGCGTCTGGTTTTTTTCATCGTATATCATGGTTAATCGCCTTCTGTATTACCACTCATCATCACCAAATAAATTGCCGGTAGAGAAATCATCCTCATGGGCTTTACCGGTAGCACACATGGCATCCCAGAATTCATCAAGTTCCGCTAAATCAGAAAGAGGGATCCAGCTTAAGCGTTCTTCTCCGGAATCATCTCTGAATATGCCCATCCATTGTGGGACAACTCTCCCCATGCTACCGATTGTTAAAGATGGAGCGAGTAGAACAAATGGTTCAGATGGGGAACCGAATTTATGTTTCATTGCTTCCAGCCAATCATCCAGTTCTTTCTTGTGTAAAGGTGCACCACCAATACCATGCAGCAGGCCAGCATATAATTTTGTGCAATCTTTAAATGGCGATTCATACTGAGTAAGGGCGCTAGCACTCATTGACTTGCCTGTCATATGATTGTTGCTCCAGCTTTGACTTAAACCAAATTCTTTGCCCTCAAAGGCTGCAAATGGGTCAAGTCCGAGTAAAAGCTTTGTACCATTCGACCACTTATTGCGAATATGGGCTTCAGGAACCCGAACAGTTAAAACGATGTCACAGCCGCTGACGGATTCAGGTGCTCGTTCAAATTGATCATTCTGATTCGCAAGAATTTTTCCGTCCAATGTTGTTGTCCACTTGTTCAGATTCGTGTCATAAGTAGATTTATGGCCATCGTTATGGGCAAAGTCACCACGATAGACATAATTGAAATAAGACTTCTGACTAACCTGAAGGGTTAAGTTCTGAAGATTAAATACGGTGGTTAAGTCCAGTGAATCAAGGAGTGATTTCAACTCACGGATCGAATTTGCTTCATCGTCACTGTGTTCATCTCTGACCCAATATCGGATCACATCACTTTCTCTTCGATAGAATCCTTCCAGCATTATCATTCCTCATCTGGTTGAATCGATATTGTGAGTGATTATTAAAAATAAGTGGATGAATCGGCTCGGAGAAATATCTTAAAAATGAAGAGGAAACGCTGAATGTATCGGCAAAATTGATGATGAAGATATTCTCATCAATAAATACATTGAATAAATCCTCCCCTGAAAGAGCATCCAGTAGCTTCATACGACAAAATAATAAGAAAACCCTAGCCATTCATAATTTATGTTATTCAGCCCATCGACTAAACTCTCAATATGCAACATTTTTCTTTCGTGCATAAAGTCAGGGGGCGTTATGGCTATACAGTCCTACATAATCAAAGTGACCAAATTTATTGGTCTGTATATTTTGATATTATTGCTAATTTCTGTCGGTATCCTGATATATAAAACACCTCAGGTTATGACGTCGATCTCTTATGAGCAGTTCATTCATCGCAAACAGTTAGTTTTGGAAAAGATTGAGGCAGTGAAGAACGAAAACATATATAATATTCAACTACTTATTGAATCCAAAAAGGAATATAAAGACAGAAAAACACATGAGAGCACAGTGAACCGAGAGCCTGAATTATCTCGAGAACTGCTTCAGGAGCGGGAGGTACCATTTTCCTCTTCGCATCCTATGGAGCCGATCACATCCCCGAGATTTTCGGGCAACCATTTGAACAATGAAAAATTAAACGCTGATCCTTTAACCGAGGCCCAATCTTTAGCATCTGATGCTCACTCTTATCTGATCAAACTTGAAGCTTCCGAAAACGTACCTCTCGGTGACGATGGAGTGATGTCTGTCTGGCTAGGAAAGAAAGAATATGAACCCCGCACCTTATCTGGAAATATCAGCGATACAATGATCAGAGAAACCACGGCAGTAGCAGCCAGAGTCGTTCCCATAGAGCGTAATGGAATGACTTACAAGCGGATATCGGATCATTCTGACGGTTGTATGCTGTTGGGGCCGGAAGGAACGGTCGATATGTTTACATTTACGGCATCGAAAGCGGGAAATCATGATGTCAGCGCATTGGTGCACTTTTATCATAATCAGCAGTGTAACGGCAGTTCATCAGCGATTCAGACAGAAAAAGTGTCCGTCACGGTAAAAGTTGCGGGATTCTGGGAAACAGCAAAAAACTCAGTTGATCATTACAATTTCGTTGGCAAGGCCGTCACTCAGTTTTTGGACTGGCTGATGCAAGGTGAAAATATGCTTCTGCAAACGCTCTCCGGTCTGATTCTCTCTGTATTCAGTTTCTATTTCAAGAACCTTAAAGAAGCGCTGGTGAGAAAGTTTGTGCATCATGAAGTGCACTGATTTCTGATTGAAATTGCTCCGGACAAGCTATGTTCGGGGCAATTACTTCCATACAACAAAATTACCAGTACTTCACACCATTACTGCTTTAATTTCGAAATAAAAGGGATATTACGATACTTATTCTGCCACGGTAATCCGTAACCGATCAGCAGATCATCATTTTCCATTTCATAGGCATAAAACTGCTTTACAGGGATATTGACTCTGCCCGGTTTGACAAACAAGGTAGCGACAGAGAGCGACTTTAAAGAGTATGTCTGAGTCAAATGTTCAACCAGACGTTTCATCGTGCCACCAGACTCAATTGCATCATCAATTAAAATGACATCTTTGCCGTGAATACCGATGTTATTGTGAAATACAATTGTGGATTGGTTGTTCCGCTCTCCGGGTGTATGCGGACAGGAAATATAATCCATACAAATATCGAAATTAAGTTTCCTGACCACATCTGCGGTAAATAAAATACCGCCGGGAACCACCGTAATCACAACGGCATCGGTGAAGTGATCGTTCAGTTGCTGCGCAACGATTTCAACGCCTTTCTGAATAAATATTTCATCCAGAACCAGTTCACCGATATGTTTGTTATTCATTTATTTCCGCCTCAGTCAAAATCTCTTCATCAATTGCAGTGGGTGCAGTTCATGAATTAAATTGCATCAAAGCGTTATTCTAATTTCATATCAGTGAACTGACATTATAAGATTTGTTAAAAATGATCAGAAACTCATCCTTCAAAAATCTGAACACCGGTCAGCGGTAAATTTACCAGTTCTGCAATACTGTTGAGCATCGCTTTGAAATCCTGCTGGTGAAATTCAAATTCACCGTGATTGGGTTCAAAGATAAGCTTTTTATCTTTTTCTGATTCAGCAAAGGCCAGTGCATGAGCACCGTCATCGCTATAGATGGTGATGATGCCTTGTTTCACACTGCTTAGTCCGGTTTGAAAAGTATCATAGGCCGGGCCATTATCCGGCATATCCAGCATCAGAAATGGCAGCGCTTCCGTGACCTGATTCTGAAGTACGGGTTTGAGATGAATATCTTTATATGCAGCGGCCTCAATGACACTATTCGTTCCGGCAAGAGACGCTTTGATAATATCTCCTTCCGCTATCGCTTCCTTCATCTGAGACGCATGATCATGGCGGTAAAAATTATGAATAATGCGGGAGTGAACAACACCTTCGAAAGATGAAAGGTAATTCATTCTTTCTGTAGCAGCTGGCTGGCTGGCATGAGCACCGTGGTGTTTAATTCTTTCTAACCAGTTCAAAGCAAGACCGTAACACATGGCCCGGGCGTCGATATCATGCCTGTTCGTACATAAATCCTGATCAAACCGGGCAAGTACGCGATGTTCAAGTAAAGACGGAAGACTCTGCCATTGTGAATGATGTAAGTCTGACGGAGATGGCATTGTCGGCTGACTGGATTGAGAACCGATTATTTCAACAGATGAATGAAGAGGATGAGTTGAATGAGTCAATGCATCGACCATATTTTTCTCCAGCATACAAATATTTAACATGAGTACATGCTAGGACAGCAAAGTTCCCGGCATCCTGAAATTTTTTACAAATGTTACTTTCATTCCATATATGCCAACGATCATTTCGGTGAAATATCTATCAGCAACGATGGCTATGCTGCCATTTGCTCCGGCAAGTGGCTGAACAATTTCGGCACCCTGGTGTCTTAATTGTCATTCCCCTGAATAGTAAATTGATGTACGGTGCAAGGGACATGCAGCACAACACTCTGTTCATGGTTGAACAGAGCTATCAAACATCAGAATAAGAAAGGAGTCACTCTCATGATTTTACAAGAAAAATTCACTCTAACGAATGGTGTTGAGATCCCTAAACTGGGCCTTGGCACATGGATGATTCAGGGAGAGTCTGCTGAGAAGGCAGTGAAAGACGCAATTCAGATCGGTTACCGGCATATCGATAGTGCGCAGGATTACGGTAATGAAGCAGAAGTTGCCACAGCAATTAAATCATGTGGTGTCAGCCGTGATGAGATCTTTCTAACCACTAAACTGGCGGCACAGTATAAATCATATCAGGATTCAGTTGCGGCCATTGATGGATCTCTTCAGCGGATGGGGCTGGATTACGTTGACCTGATGATCATTCACAGCCCGCAACCCTGGGGGAATTTTGGTGCCAGTGACCGTTTTTATGAAGGTAATCTGGAAGCATGGCGTGCACTGGAAGAAGCATATCAGGCTGGAAAAATCCGTGCGATAGGTCTTTCTAACTTTCAGGAACAGGATATTGAGAACATTCTGAAATCCTGTTCGGTTGCGCCGATGGTCAATCAGATTCTGGCGCATATAACCAATGTGCCCGATCAGTTAATTCAGTATTCACAGGAGAAAGGCCTGTTAGTCGAAGCCTATTCACCGGTCGGACACGGTGAGCTGTTTAAAAACAGTCAGATTGCTCAGATGGCCGAAAAGTACGGCGTTTCCATCCCACAATTGTGTATTCGCTATACGTTGCAACTGGGATTGCTGCCGCTACCGAAAACAGCAAATCCTGATCATATGAGAAACAATGCAGATCTGGATTTTGTGATTTCTCAGGAAGATATGAATGTTCTGAATCATCTGGAAAAAATTCAGGACTACGGAGATGCAAGCATGTTCCCGGTTTATCGCCTGAGCTAATTGACAGCAGTTCTTTTATATCGTCATGATGACGGTAAGTAAAATAACCTCCTTTCTGACAACAGAGGGAGGTTATTTTTTATATGGATGATTTCTTAGACAGAGAGTTAATAATAAAAAAATTAATATAAGCTCAAATAATAAAAGCAATTCATGTTGATTCATATAAATATAAATTAATTGATTATTTATTATCTATAAAAGTTATAAATCAATTGGCTGAACTATACTCATAACAGACAGACACGACTCAATCGTGTATTTGCTTACTTCTTACCAAACAGGGTCAACAAGGAGGATTGAATATGAATTCAGCTGTTGATTTAGTAAAAGCCGACTTTTCCGGCACTTATGAACAGGATCATGGTGTCTTAAAAGGTGAGCTGAATCTTGGCGGAATCGTTGAAGTTGATGGTAATACCAACTTGAGTGAAGTGATTCACTTTAGTGAAGGGGGTTATGTTGAAGCGATACAGTATGTCCCTCAAACCAGCGTTTTTCCTAACCAGATTCAGGTTCTCGGTCAGGCGCCTTCACGTATCAACGGTCATATTGACATGGTCTTTAAAGATTCGGAAGGCTCAACATATTCTTTATCGATTTATGCGACCAACCCTGAACAACATACGCTAGATATATTTGGTCATCCGGTCACTATAGTCGAAATTTCGTGGGAGAGAGCTTAATTATATTGAATGCTTTTAGTGAGTTACTTATGGCGTCAGAGAATTAAACTCAGTTTCTTATTTAATTCTGTATGGCGCCATTTTTGTGTCTGACGGTCACTTTTGTCTGAAATTTTATATCTGCCTGCCTTTTATCTATTGATGGTGCTTCTTAAGCAATGTATCAAAACGGCTATCCATACAGATACTGATATCTGTCGTTACAAACTGACCGTTATAGTACAGAGAAAAAATGGTTGCCGGTGTTGGTGCAGACTGGGCTTGCTCCTGTGTTTCCAGCCGGACGACTTTTAGCGGCAGGTTCCTTTTCCGGGCTGTTTCAGTTAAAGATTCCTGCACATGATATTCCGCAAAAGGGCAACGATTCGAATAGTAAACGACAATTCCGTTGGTTTCCGGACATCCGGTTTCGATAGCCGACGGATTAAAAAACGGTGTCATAGCATCATTATTAAGTTTTCTGACTAACAGGCAGAAACCGTCTGTGGTTGTCGCGCATATTTCAAACCCTTGATTCAGTAGCCATTTGGTATCACTCATAAAATGGTATTTTTTAACACCTGCCACAGTGACAATACCGTCTTTCTTATGAGCTTGAGCATCGTCCAGAGCCTGTTGTAACAGCGCTTTACCGTGACCTTGCCCTTTATACTTACCAGAAACCCAAAAGCAGTTGATTAACAGATAATTGGGTGCATTAACCGGCACCCAGCCATGTTCTGCCGGGCCGTATTCGATGAAAACTTTCGCCCGTTCATCAAGACGCAGAAATGTATAGCCATTGCTGAATTCTTGTTTTAGCCACGCCTTTTTCAACTGATAACCCTGAGTGCATTTTTTGTCAGAAAATGCACAGCAGATGTGTTCAGAATCAATATTCTCTTCGGTCAATGTGATGTATGACATAAAACATTTCTCTATGAGTTCAGATTTGTATGGTTACTGTAGAAAACAGACCAATTAACCATACACAACAATACCCATATAAAATGTAGTTTAATTCAGTTATTTGATAAAAATGATACTGAACGGGGGAAGTGAGGAAAACTGCTTTCTGAAAGAATCACTCAGAAAGCAGTATGAGTCCGGATTAATTCTGATGGCTGAATGCCAGACGAATGCCGAAATAGAGAAACAGAGTGCCGGTACATTTGGTCAGGATAGCAGTCAGACGCTGACTCTTTCTGAATTTATTGCTGATCGCCGATGCGCTCCAGGCAAGGAAATGACACCAGAGCATCCCGTTGATGTTGAACACCAGCCCAAGGAAAATAAAAGAAAATGCTTTATCCGGTGCATCCATAGCGATGAACTGAGGGACAAATGCCAGAAAGAACAGGGCAACCTTCGGGTTCAGTACATTGGTTAAAAAACCCTGCATAAAAATCTTAGAGAATGGCATTGGTTTTTTATTCGGAGTTATCTCTTGCTGAGGTGTATTCCCGGCAAACAGCATACTTGCTCCGATATAAAGCAGATAAAGACAACCAATGACTTTAATGACAGTGAAGGCCATGGCGGAAGTCGCCAGAAGAGCAGATAAACCAAACGCTGCGGCCAGCACATGAATCATTGTTCCGGTTCCGATTCCCAGTGCAGCAACAGAACCAGCCTTAAACCCCTGACTGGCACTTCTGCCGACGATATATAAAGAATCCGGGCCGGGAATCATATTCAGGGCCAGTCCGGAAATGACAAATAACCATAAATCAGTTACACCAAACATCAGCTACCTCCATATCTCTGCGCATTAAAAAAAACCGGTGATATTACACCGAAAACTATCTTGTTCACAATCACATCACATTGAATACATCAATTGGTCTGTTCTGATGAAAAATTCGGGTACAGACCAGCATATTTGTCGCAAAACCAACAAACAAACAGACAAAATGTCATTTTGTCTGGCGCATGTTTCCCCCACGAACTCAGATAACTCATCATAAATCAAAATCTTATAAAAACAATCCTCTCGGACTATAACTTGCAACAGTTTTGAAACAAATTTCTCACAACGCTCAACCGCTCAGGGATCAGCAAAGTTAAGGAGAACCTATGTGGGATTATTCTGAGAAAGTGAAAGAGCATTTCTTTCATCCTAAAAATGCCAAATTAGTCAAAGATGCCAATGCGCGTGGTGACGTCGGTTCCATCAGTTGCGGTGATGCACTGAGTCTGACACTGAAGATTAATCCGCAGACTGAAGTGATTGAAGATGCGGGATTTCAGACCTTTGGCTGTGGCAGTGCTATTGCGTCTTCATCTGCTCTGACTGAAATGATCATCGGTAAATCGGTTCAGGAAGCATTAGCTATTACCAATCAGGATATTGCGACCTTCCTTGATGGTTTACCCCCGGAAAAAATGCACTGTTCCGTTATGGGAATGGAAGCTTTGCATGCCGCTGTTGCCGATTATCGCGGTGAAGCCATTGACGATGACCATGACGAAGGCGAACTGATCTGTAAATGTTTTGCCATTGATGACCGGATGATTCAACGGGTCGTTAAAGCAAACCATCTCAGTACACTGGAAGAGGTGATTCACTATACCAAAGCCGGCGGTGCCTGTACTTCATGCCATGAGAAAATCGAATGGGTACTTGAGGCTTGTCTGGCAGAAATAGCGCAGGAAGCCGAAGAACAGGAAGACGTTACAGATGTTGCAGTTACAGATATAACAGCAGCCGATAATCAGGATATGGCGACTATCGCAGATATTATCGAATCAGTACGTCCGGGGGTTCAGGCTGATGGCGGAGATATTCATCTGATCGATGTGGAAGAAAATCTGGTATTTGTTTCGATGAGTGGTGCATGTACCGGTTGCGGTTTATCCGGGCTGACACTCGCCAATATTGAAAACAAGATCAGTCAGGCATTAGGGAAAAACTACACCGTTTTTCCGGTTCAGGAGACCGGAGCATTTAGCCGGAAAAAAGAGGGGAGTTATGATGCCTAATTCAACAGAAATAACCCGGATGGTTTATCTGGATAATAACGCAACAACGCGAATTGATCCCCGGGTGCTGGATGTCATGATTCCTTATCTTGATGAGTATTACGGTAATCCGTCTTCTATTCACAAACTCGGTGCCAGAGTGGGTCAGGCAATGGAAATTGCCAGAGAGCAGGTTCAGCAGTTGATTGGTGCTCACTACACCAGTGAGATTATTTTTACTTCCTGTGCTACTGAAGCAACCACCACCGCTATTCTTTCAGCGCTGGAAGCTAGCCCAGATAAGCGTGACATTGTCACTTCTAAAGTGGAACATCCGGCAACGCTGCAACTATGTCAGAATCTGGAACGTAAGGGCTATCGTGTTCATTGGATCGGTGTCGACCAGAAAGGCCGTCTGGATATGAAGGCTTATCGGGCAGCTTTAAGCGAGCAGGTTGCGGTTGTCTCACTGATGTGGGCCAATAACGAAACCGGAACAATTTTTCCGGTAGAAACCGTGGCCCGTCTGGCAAAAGAATACGGCGCACAGATGCATGTCGACGCGGTACAAATGGCAGGGAAATGTCCGATTGATGTGAAAAGCCTCGATATCGACATGCTATCAATCTCCGGGCATAAGTTTCACGCACCAAAAGGTATTGGTGCCTTATATCTCAGACGTGGCACACGTTTCCGGCCATTAATGCGCGGCGGGCATCAGGAGCGGGGCCGCCGGGCCGGAACAGAAAATGCGGCATCGATCATTGCCATGGGCAAAGCTGCTGAACTGGCGTATCAGGCACTGGATACGGAAACTTACCGGATCCGGCAGATGCGGGATCGGCTGGAACATGGCCTGCTGGCCAGAATCCCGAATACTTTTGTGACCGGCGATCCTCAACAGCGTGTCCCCAATACCACCAATATTGCGGTGGAATATGTTGAGGGAGAAGCGCTGCTGTTGATGATGAATCAGGTTGGAATTGCCGCTTCATCCGGCTCGGCATGTACATCCGGCTCACTGGAACCTTCACATGTCATGAAAGCCATGCAGATCCCATTTACGGCAGCCCACGGCACACTGCGGTTTTCTCTTTCCCGTTTTACCCGGGATGAAGAGATCGACATGGTGCTAGAACACTTACCGCCAATTGTTGCGCGCCTGCGGCAGCTTTCTCCTTATTGGGACAACGAGACCAATCAGGGATCGGTAACAGAGTTTGTCCCGGCGTATGCATAGATGAGGTGAAATTGTGTATCAGCATGAGGATATTCATATGGCGTTGAACTCATTACAGTGCCCGTCGGTACTGATCAACGACACCACGTTACGGGACGGCGAACAAAGCCCGGGGCTGGCATTTACCGCGGAAGAAAAAATACAGATAGCACTGTTACTTGAGGCTGCCGGTATTCCTGAGATCGAAGTCGGTATTCCTGCGATGGGGGAACTAGAGCAGGAAACGATTCGCCTGATCTGCGCCTCGCTTTCGTCGTCCCGTACCATGGCCTGGTGCCGGATGCTGGCACAGGATGTCCGGAGTGCCTGTGGATTAGGGCTGGACTGGGTTGATCTTTCCATTCCGGTTTCAGCCCAGATGATTCACCACAAACTGAATACTTCCGTAGAAATCCTGCTTCAGCAGTGTGAACGGGTAATCAAACAAGCTTTAGATGCCGGGTTGAAAGTCTGTCTGGGGATGGAAGACGCATCACGGGCTGAAGACGAACTTCTGTACCGTGTCGCCGAAATTGCTGCCCGTTGTGGTGCTCAGCGATTGCGCTTTGCCGATACGATGGGAATTCTCGATCCTTTTTCAACTTATCAGAAAATCAGTCAGCTGCGGCAACAAACCACACTAGAAATTGAAATGCATGCACACAATGATCTGGGACTGGCAACCGCAAATTCACTGGCAGCGATCCGCGCCGGAGCGAATTCCGTTAATACATCGATCAATGGGCTGGGAGAACGGGCAGGGAATGCTGCACTTGAAGAAGTCGCCGTCGCTCTGGATGTTTTACAACAGTCAGTCACAGGTATCGATTTATGCCAGTTACCTAATCTTTGTCACTATGTTCATCTGGTTTCCGGACGCCCGTTATCACAGCACAAAGCTATCACCGGTGAAATCGTGTTTACCCATGAATCGGGAATCCATGTCGATGGTCTGCTCAAAGATGTTCGTAACTATCAGGGCTTTTCTCCGACGCTGATCGGACGACAACACCGGCTGGTTCTGGGCAAACATTCTGGGCTCCGGGCGATCGCTCAAATCTACCGGGAGATGGGGATTCTGCTGACAGAAACGCAGTGCCAGTCGATCCGTCATGAACTGCGGATCTGGTCGGAAGCCAAAAAATGTATTCCCAGTCCGGATGATCTGCTGACCATTGCCGCGCCTTATCTGGGAAGCGGATATGTACCGGGCAGTATGACTCCGGAAAACGGAGGAATGCTGCAATGAACCGGCAAGATGATTTTCGCTCAGATCTGGCAATGCTTGAAACAGCTGAAGACATTCTGCATTACTTTGCGATCGGCTATGACGATGTACTGGTCCAGCGTAAACATGTTCAGTTGCTCCGTCTGTTCCACAAGCTACTGAGTCAGACAGCAGAACCCGGTTTTGACGATTATCGCCGGGCATTACTGCTCGCTTATCAGCAGATCAGTCTGGGACGTGAGCCATTGTTCAATGCCAGCCACTGCCTGCAATGCAATAGTCCCTGTGACTCTTTTTATGATTCTCCTGACTGTAATGAAGGATAACCTGATGGAAAAATTTGCTCCGGGCAGTGAAGTGCGGGTCATCCGTTCAATCCGTAATGACGGCAGTATTCATGATCTGGAAAAAGGGGAACTGCTGATCCCGGCAGGAACCATCGGTATAGTCCGGAGTTATGGCTACTTTCTGCAAACTCAGTTGATCTATCAGGTGTTTATTCCACAGCTTAACCGTGTGATTGGCGTCAGAGACTCCGAAGTTATTGATGCAACGCTGGCATGGGTACCGTGTTTGTTCCGTTCTCAGGATAAAGCAAAACTGAAATACAGTTTACAGATGTTTGACAAACGTCTGGCGAATAAAGGGGATGTTATCGAGGTCTACCGGGTTCATCGCAACCTGAAAGATGGCTCACTGGCGTATGAAATTAAATTCGGACCACATTATGTGCGGTTAGATGCCAGCGTGCTTGAGCCATTGTCTTCAACCGCACTTTAATCACCGCAACGACAGAGGGGAAAACGTGTGATGCAGACGTATCAAAAACACTATCCATATCAGAAACACTATCTGACCGCAAAGGTCGCCACTGATTTATTCAATCTGAATCCTCAGTTGCTCTCTGAGCAGCAACGCCTTCAGGTAGATCGCCTGGTCAAGCGGGTCAGTCACATACAAAATGCAATATTACACAGCCGTGAAGCAGAGCAGATTGAAGTCACACCGCAGGAAGTCGAGTCTGCTTTTGCCCAGTGTGTTGCCGGCTATGCTTCCGTTGATGAGTTTCACATCGCACTGCATCGGCAGCACCTTGATGAATCTCAGTTAAAACAAGCGCTCAGTCATGAGATTGCCTGTGAGAAGGTGATGTCATTCATATCTCAGGATGTTCCGGTATTAGATAAAGATAAAGCATTGGCTTATTTTCATGATCATCAGCAGGAGTTTTCCCGGAACAGTAGCTGGGAAATGAGTCAGATCCTGATTACCATCAATGAACAGTTTGTAGAAAATCACCGCCCGGCAGCTTTGCAACGCATCCGGGAAGTGAAAGAGCAATGTGATGTCTCCGCTTTTGAAACACTGGCCCTGAAGTATTCAGAGTGTCCGAGTGCGCTGTCCAACGGTTATCTGGGCTGGTGTGAAGAAGGTAAACTCTATCCGCAGGTGGTTTCTGCACTTCAGATACTGCCGACAGAAATGGTCAGTTCACCGGTTGAAACCGAACTGGGATTTCATCTGGTTCGTTATCACCAGCATCGTCCCGCCCGCATAGCAACATTCGAAGAAGCTTATCCGTTTTTACAACAGAAGCATGAACAACGGGCCCGGCAATATTTGCAAAAACAGTGGCTACGTCAGTTAATGGTGATGAGTAGTTAATACCTCAACCAGCCATAACTGATTAAAGATATGGCTGGATCATCCAACAATTTAGATCTCTTCATTTACCGACTTTCCTTTTAACCTGATCCTCAAAGCATAAATTCAATAAACAGATGAGAACTCTTCAGAGAGTTCTTGCTATCAGTCACATTGCCTAACATTGAGTCACTATTTGTAATCGTTATCTGTTTTATTAATAACATTACTCCTACCTATACTTAAGTAGTCATTCATTACAAATAATAAAAATAAAAGAAGATGTAAAAAAATGGGGAGATTTACACGTATGTGTAAGAGTTTCTATCTTGCCGGCGATTTTGTTGGCAAGCGATTTGTGACCAATGATTTTATTATTAATGATTTTCTTCATCATAACTTTTTTACCAGACATACAAACTTTAGCAAGTATACAGAACGGGCTCAGAAGGCAGTTAACCGGAAAGGGCGTTATACCATTCTGGCCGCAGGGATAATATTAAGTCTTCTGAACCTGCCTCAGGCTAATGCTGGCGATGATCTGACCCGGGCCGGAGATTATCTGCATGTAGGCATTCCAATCACTGCGGGGATCATTTCAATAACCAAAGGAGACACACAAGGTCTGGCCCAGCTTGTCGAGGGTGCGATCTGGACTTCGGTTGCAACCACAGTTTTAAAAGAGACCGTCAAAGAAGAGCGGCCAAATGGAGAAAACGATCGGAGTTTTCCTTCTGCACATGTCTCTGCGGCAATGCAAGGTTCGGTATATTTGCATCTGCGCTATGGGCTGGATTATGCTGCCCCGGCCTATGCGGCAACGGCTGTGGTCGCTTATTCTCGTGTCGATGGTGAGTATCACTACTGGCATGATGTTATCGCCAGTATGATCCTTGCCGGAGGCATCCAGTATTCGATTTCAGAAATGGGATACGGCATCTCAAATCTAAGCCTGCTGCCTGTAATTAGTGAAGACTATTACGGCTTTAACCTTTCATTCAGCTTTTAGGCATCTATTGGCAGAGAGTAAGAAGTAAAGTTGACTCACTTTATTTTACTCCGTTACATTCATGGTTGAGGCCATTCATTACAGTAGTCAGGAGCCATGTCGTGAGTCAGAACATCAAACAAATCAACCCACTGGTATGCCCATTATGCGGCCAGCCAAATGCCTGCCTAAATCTGTCAACCCGGGATGTCACTAAATCATGCTGGTGTAATGATCCCAACATCCGCTTCCCTGAAGGGTTGAGAGCTATGGTTCCGCCGGAAGCAAAAATGAAAGCATGTATTTGCAAGGCGTGTGCGTTGAAATATCAGGAAAGTCAGGAAAAAAATTGAACCGGCTGAAACCTGCGAATTAAACCAATTTTCCAACTCTGCCTATACTTGAAATAATTAAAAACAGAAAACCAGCTCAATCCGGTATATATACTCATTCGGACGATCAACTGAATAATCCGATGAAAGGTATATGCGGACCGATTAAACATTGCCGGACCTGAATTAAAAAAGGCTTCACTCTACATGACAAAAAATCTGGTAATAAAACTGAGTAAACACAGTATTGATCATATTGGCAGAGTTGGAAGTGGTCTGGCTGTTTGCCCCATGAGCAAGGGAATCGCATATGTATACCCAACAGGACAAAAAATCACAATCAAATCATCGTCAGGCTATATATCTACCTGTTACTCAAAGAGTGGGCAATAAAATAACCGGGCTTGTCGATAATCGTCCGGAAATAGCTGATGCCCTGACTACTCGTGAATCATTAAAAAGTACGCCGGCAGTACAACAGCGGAAAGTACATTCGATCCCGGGCAGCGCTGGGGCTGTCGTTCAAAGAGAACCAATACCTGCGACAGTCAACGGGATTAGTCATTTAGTCAAAATGGAAGGTAAATCAATTTTCAGGGGTACGGAGTTACCCGGAGAGATTGTGCACGGACAACAACTGATTATCGAAACCAATGGAGCCAAACGTTCACGACGAGGCCCTAATCAGGAACGGTTTGCCCATGAGGATGAAGAAAGAGGAACACACATTTACCGATGGTATCGGGTATTGCAAGTTGGCCCTCATCGAATGCCGGAAGGTGTTTATGTTCGTGAAGATGCGATTCAGATCGGCGCAGAATCCAACGGAGACATTGGTTTCATGCAAAATCATCCACCATCATTAGAAACGCGGGTGGGTGAACGGGTTCCTCATATGAGAACACCTGAATCCAGAGCAATGGATCGTTTGTCCCGGGCTTTCTGGATTCCGATGATGGAATCATTACACCGAAGTGAATATCCTCCACACCTTGCCGCAACACTCATTGGCGGACGATTACATATGCGAGGTAATTTAGGGGATCGGGAAATACCACAAGATCGTGACTGGGGCAAAGAATTCACTTCATTTGTGGCGGGAGAAAAATATGGCGGCCCAAAATGGGCTGTGAAGAAAAGAGACAAAATGAAGAGAAAATTACAGGGGCAGGCAGCGGGAAAATACCATCCTCCGGGCATCACAGATATGACAACGATGGCAGCAGTTCAGGCGGCCATCGTTAACCCTCGAAGCATTGACTTTGGCCGTGGTGAAGGAGAAAGTCGCGAGGTTGTTCACGGAGAAATGCGACTACAGGATGAAATCGCTTCAGGAATCGGTGGCCGAGATCAAAGGATGCCTCGAAGACGGATCAGACAGCAGCATATTTCCGGTGTTCTGGAAGACTGTGCTTTTTGTCACTGGGCTCATGCCATATTTAATCAAGTCATCGGGGAAAAGCATGGTATTCAACTCACGTCTGCCGGGACTCATGGTGGCATTCCGGCAAAATGGAAGGCTCCAGAGTGGATGATTGCTAATCCGGAAGCAATGGAGATGTTTATCAAAAAACTCCATGCTGAAGGAATAAAATTTAAAGTGGCTGGTGGTTACATCACGGTGTTGCAGGCACCGAAAGCTTCAGGAAATCTGCCTGATGACTCGGATTCAGATGATGAGCATATTAGATGATATGTATCATCTCTAATATGTTCAGCAACTAACTGATTCGCTACTCATGTCTGATTTCTTCAATAATGTTGATTATCAATATGGCGTTCCCCCTAATTCTGTCATATGCCTTATGTAAAGAGTCATCAATAATGCATGGCAGATAGAATATGAATAATATGGTTCGTTTCTTCTTGTTTTCTTTAACCTTTCTATTTTTTCTTACCACACCGAACTTGGTCCGCGCAGGTGGACAACTTACACATACCGGAGATATTGCTGAAATTACAGTGCCGCTCACTGCCGGTGTCATATCACTCTGGAAAGATGATACCGAGGGATTTTATCAGCTTGTGGAAGGTGCGTTATACACTGCTGCCGCCACACATACTCTTAAAGCCTTAACGCATGAAAGAAGACCAAATGGCAGTGGTTTTGATTCTTTTCCTTCCGGACATGTTTCGGCAGTCACGCAGGGAGCAGCATATTTACATTTTCGTTATGGTCTCGAATATGGTCTGCCTGCTTATGGTGTTGCTGCATTTGTCGCACACTCAAGAGTCGAAAGCCATAAACACTCCTGGTATGACGTGGGTGCCGGGGCAGTATTAGCTATCGGAATTCAGTATGCAGTCACAGAAATGGGTTACTCATTGACTCAGGTCTCTGTATTACCTTATACCCATGACGATGAAGTAGGGATTATCGCTCATGTTCGTTTCTGAATCCTGAACCTTGAGGTTGTCTGGGGATATCACTACCATTGAATGAGTGCCTTTCGGAGATGAGATATGGGGAATAAGAGAATTGCCGTTCTGATTGACTCAGAAAATACACCTCACACAAAGCTCAATTCAATCATCGAAGAATTATCAGGTTTCGGGCAAATTATTGTGAAACGGGCATATGGAGATTTTTCTGCTGAACAACTGAAAAACTGGAAACAACCATTAAATGAACTGGCTATTCAGGCCAGACAGCAATTTGCCTATACCTTAGGGAAAAACTCAACCGACTCATTAATGATTATCGATGCGATGGATCTGCTTTATACCCGGAGGTTTGATACATTTGCCCTGATTTCAAGCGACAGCGATTTTACCAGTCTTGCCACAAGGTTGAGAGAATCAGAAATTCATGTCATCGGAGTCGGTCGTTTGACAACGCCCACGTCATTTAAAAATGCCTGCAATGATTTTATTGCACTTGAGAACTTAGGTGGAGATTTGAGAGATGATACAGAATTGAACGAAACACAACCGAGTGAGACTCAGGAAAGTGAGCGTGAATTATGGCGGCTCATGCATCAGGCCTGGCAACGTTACAAAAACGAATCGGGCTGGGCAAAGCTAGGAGAGGCCAGAAGTTACCTGAAACGCTTGAAATCGGATTTTGATCCGCGTAATTACGGTTTGAAAAACCTGTCTGACTTTTTTGACAGATTCCCAACCCGCTACAATATCCGTAACAAACATTCAGGATTAGAGTTTCAATTAATCACCAAGTCTGACCGGCAAAAAAAGTGAAATCACTCGCACAGAGTAGTGAGAAACGATAACTTAAAAAACGGTTTTCTCCGACGTGCAGCTCAGAATTCTAACCAACTGCTCGGCATTAATTTTTCTTACATTATTCTGAGTCAATGAGCCAAACTGACTTAAGAAGTTTATGTTGATTTTGCATTTTACTCTCAAAGTTCTTAGTATTGTGTTAACTATTCACACAATAGAACATCACACAATGTCATCTACTGAAAGATCTCGTACCACAAGCGTTACAATCGGTCCACAACTGGATGAATTTGTCCGTCAGTTGATAGCTTCAGGCCGTTATGGTTCAACCAGTGAAGTCGTTCGCTCAGCATTGCGTTTGCTGGAACGACAGGAAAAACAAACAGCCGCATT
This sequence comes from Vibrio mangrovi, assembly GCF_024346955.1. Classification (NCBI taxonomy): domain Bacteria; kingdom Pseudomonadati; phylum Pseudomonadota; class Gammaproteobacteria; order Vibrionales; family Vibrionaceae; genus Vibrio; species Vibrio mangrovi. The sequence continues at coordinate 1,850,557 of NZ_AP024883.1, forward strand.
AAAAAATATAATAGAAGCTGGTGAAAACAGTGGGGAATGTGAATTGTCTCTTCATGAGATTGCAGCAAGCATAAAACAGAAACACAATGTATAGACTCTCAAATCTTGCCGCAAAAGATTTCGGGCACATTTTCGAGTACACCTTACTGAATTTTGGTGTCAAACAGGCCGATAGCTACACAGAAAGTATGCACAATGCACTACAAACTTTAGCGTTAAATCCTTTGATGGGATATGAGTGCCCTGAAATTGCTGATCACATCCGTCGCCATGACCATCAGAAACATGCCATTTTCTATTCTTACCAATCTCCGAATATTTTCATTCTGCGTATTCTTCATCAGCATATGGAACCACTCAAACACTTTTCTCCTGATTATGATGAAAATCTACTCTAATCATGACGATGAAACTTTCATGAAAAGTTAATACAGACAACGTAGTCTTAGATAGCAAAGCATTCTAGTCTTCATGGTAAAGTCGTCCAAGTCAGGCTATGGTTATTATCGATATGAACCTACATGAACAAGGGCGTCACCATGAAAAAGTTTGCGGTTTTACTGTTATTACTTTCTGCCTATGGTTTGAATGCAGCTCAGATTCCACAGGTTGATGAATGTGTTATCAAAGATGCGTGGCTATACAAGAACTATGACACACATCCGGAACAGATCCGGGATATCAAAACCGATTTCTTTTTACTCCGCTTTTCGAACTCTCCTTCTTTTTGTGATTATAAACGCAGCAAACATCAAGAAAATGATGTTCCTTTTCAATGCCAGTCACCCAGCACAAAATACAACCACTTTCAATGGGTTGTACACGGCTTGTGGGGTGAAAACCGACAGGCATACCAGTCAGGTAACAACAATGGACATCCGCAATATTGTCAGGGCGATTTACCTAAGCTGAAGCTGACAGACATCAAACCTTATCTGTGCATGAGCCCCGGCACATCACTATTGCAGCATGAGTGGGAAAAACACGGAGCCTGTGATTTCGACTCGGCTCAGGCGTATTTTCAACAAGTCAAAGCTCTGCGTAGTCAGTTCGTGCTGCCTTCTGCCAGTCTTGACGCAAGACAAGCGGTAAGATGGATGAAAGCCAATAATCCTGCACTGGCAAACACCTGGCTCGATCAAACCAACCATGAGTTCGGTATCTGTTTTACTACTAATTTTCAGATTATGAACTGTCCGCGCAAACGTTAATGATCTACCGGACGAGATAGCATCTACACCTGGTCCGGTAAATCAATTCAAGTAGGAGAAAGCACCATGCGTAGCGGCTATACCAACGACTTCCTGCCCGGTTTTTTCATTGAAATGCCCACACCGAATCTGGCAGTGCAGGGCGACATACTCCAACCACCCGGATTACCGGAAGGGAAGGTGGTTGTTCCCTATATTCACTATTCATTACTCATGAGTAAATCGACGAAACAGGCTTTGTGTTCAGCAGCCAATGTTGATAACAGCAAGCAGCAAACCATTTCTGGTGCCAAAGGAAGAAAGTGGTTTATCGATGATCGGGTTGGCAAAGAGCATCAGATTATCAATGATGCTTATACCGGCACACCGTGGGATCGCGGACACTTAACCCGCCGTACCGCCGTCACCTGGGGCGATTACAGTACCGCTCTGGCCGCCAGTAACGATAGTTGTGCTTTTACCAATGCCTGTATGCAACACGAGAACTTTAACGAAGACGAATGGCGCGTTCCTGAACTCGCGGTCGCTAACTTCAATATGGCGAAAGAGAACAGACTGAATATCATGACCGGCCCGGTTTTCACACTTTGTGATCGTTTCTTTACCAAAGGTCCGGGATTTGATCCAGTCCGGATTCCTTCCGGATTCTGGAAAACCATCACTTATGTTGATGCTAACTCCGGCGAACTGATCACCGCAGCTTATCTCTTCTTTCAGGATATCGATACCCTGAAAACCAAAAAGGCTAAACAACGTATCCAGCTCAGAAATTTCAGAATCACCACCACAGAGCTTCAACTGTGGACTGGTTTACAGTTCGATAAGCAGATGTTCGACAGCAATCCGCTCAAATTCTACTCCGGTCCCGAAGCGGTAAAAGTCACCCGGCTGAAAGATCTCTCAGATCCGACAGAAGCTCTGTTGGCCGCCGGAATTGCCGAGACCGCAGTGATGGAAGAAGCCCGAACCCTGATCGAGCTGGATAAACTGTATGAGCTGATTGATGAACTAAGTTGGTATTGAATTGGTGAGAATTATGTAATTTTTACAGACCAGATGATAAGAATGAATACAACGCAGACACATATTTACTGATAGCCTATCTGACAGTATGTTGATAAATTAGACAAATATTGATTTGATTGAATGAAACATCATATTTCTCATATAGCTAAATTCGAAACAGTCAAGGAGTGATGCGTTGTTTAAAATTGCAGTTATATATTTCACCAAAACAGATGTAACCGGTCAGCTGGCACAGGCTGTTATTTCAGGAATAGAGGAACATGAAGATGTCCGGGCTGTAGAGCATCGCATTCAGGGCAGAGAAATAGTTGAAGGAAGATTTGAAAATTCTGTTCTATTCGAATCTCTTCTTGGGTGCGACGCAATCATCATGGGTTCTCCAACATACATGGGAGGCGTTTCTGCACAATTTAAAGCCTTTGCGGATGCGAGTAGTGAATATTGGTCTGAACAGCAATGGGCTGACAAAGTTGCTGCTGGTTTTACATGTGGTAGCGCACTAAATGGTGATCAATCGAGTAGTCTTCAGTATATGAGTACATTAGCTAGCCAGCACGGTATGTATTGGGTTGGCTTAGATGCCGCTCATGGTTATCGGGACTTCGGGCTAAACCGGTTAGGTTGCCAGCTTGGCGTCGTTGCCCAGTCAACGGATTCAATAGCCGACGAAATTGATATCGCATCAGCAAAATACTTAGGGTCAAGAGTTGCCAAACTGGTAAAACGCTTGAGGGCCGAATAATCGCCTGAGAGAAAATCATATTGGCCAAAATCAGAACAGTAACTCATACATGATCTGACTTCTGATAAAAAGTAGGTCAGGTATGAGCTGTTTTTTCAACGCAAACTATATTCAAGTTTTCTTCATCATTCGGAGATTCAAAATACTGCGTCACATGGTGAAAAACAGCTTCGGTATCGAAGTGAGCGCGTTCCGGCTGTTGAATCCGACGCTGCTCGATTTGAGATAAACACTGGCTGTCACTGAGGTTGAGATAAATTAACTCATGTTCACAGCCCAGCTCCGAGCACAGAGAAATAAACCAAGTCCTTTGGTTGATAGTATTGGCCGGAAAATCCATCACCACATTGGTTCCCACTTTTAAGATATTCTGAACATGAGATTTGATAAACGGTTTAATGCGGCCAGAAAGTTCAATGTAATCATCAAATGTCTGAATCTGATCGGGATAATGAACAGATAACCACTCATCTTCTGAGATAAGTACCGCATCATTCTCATGAGCTACGATTTTAGACATTGTCGATTTTCCCGCGCCCATCTTCCCACAGAAGAAGAACAGTTTACCCTGATGTTTCATTTATCCTCCAATGACATAACGACCAACACACCATCATAAACACATCAATCCGTTCAAATCACTAACGTTTTGAAAACTGATGCTAAACCGTGAAATCACTCGCATAAGCGTGTAAGAGACAATGTTCCCAAAGTATGGTTTTCTCCGATTCATCATGCAGTCCAGCACAGCGCAACTCGCCACCAAGCCTTACTGCGTTTACCTTGTCACCACTGGCAAAAATCCAGTCACGGGATTGGAACCCCGACGAGAAACTTCTGGCACATAAATGTCTACCTTGTGTAGAAATAATTTTATGTGTAGCCTTAGCGCACCTGAATCATGGTGAGCTAGGCGAGGCAGCCTAAGGCTGGCCGTCCCGGAAGTGCGGTAGTTCCAACCTTACCTAGCTTACCACCCGAAGATTGGAACCTTTGTGTGGTACATCGTTTATACAGATATAACTTCCGGAGGTCTCAATGACAAATCCTCACCATCAGTCCGAAAACCAGAATCTTACTGATCAAGCTGAATCCACCATTCACGATCTTCATCTACATCATACTGCGCGTGAATATCTGATTACCTTGCAGGGAGCATGTACCGAAGCAAACACTAATTACTGTGAACTATGGCATGTACTGATTTTTCTACATAACCTGATCACTGTCTCTGAAGAGGAGTTTCTGCGCGAGGATTAAGCGAAACTTTTTATGACCGTCTACACTATACACATTGTTTAATAATAAAAGCCGGATGTAAGTGATTTATCTGGCTTTTAAATTATAAAAGCGTCATATCCCCAACGGGGTTAGGTACTTAACTTAAAGCTAACATGCAGAAGCTAGAGTTTTTATCATGAACGATTTTTGGAAAGGTGTATTAGCAGGCATTCTGCCAACCATTATTCTGACAGGAAGCAGCTTTCTGTTTTTCGATATTTTTGTAGAAAGGGCCGTGGTTCCTAATGTTGTAGAACAACTAAAACAGCAGAACTATATTAATCAGAATCTCAAAGAAGGCCGCTATGTTGCAACCACACAGGATGCATTTAATAAGAATTATGTCATTGATTCTAATATCTTAATTAATCTAAAAAATGAATCCTATGCATTGGTGCGGCAAGTCGAAGATCTGCAACGGCAGAACAATGAAAAACTCCAGTCAGCCACAAAACAGTACCAGAAAATTGCCTTTCAACAGTCAGAGCAGGTGGCACTGACCCATTCAAGAATAGATAAGCTTCAAAATACAGTTAAGATACTAAACTCTAGGTTGAACCATGGGTTTGAAGTGAAGATTTATTATCATAATAACCCAGAATATAAGGGAGAAATTCAACTCAATACCGATAATGTTTTGATTCGTAGCCTGTTAACTAATGGTATGGAATACAACTTGTCACAGGGAAATAATAAAGCAGAATTCCGAGCCTTACTTCGCCCATTAAAGGTTGAAGGAGAGTTTAGTAGTGATCCAGTAGCAAACTTATATATTGATGATCATAAAAAACTTTTTATTGGCACTAAAAGTTCAGGTGTAGGGAAAGCTTACCTGACATGGTAGTAATAATTAAAAAGAAACACACCATAAAAACATCCAGAAATCCCAGGTTAATGTAGTGCAGAAAGCCATTTATAGTGTTGTTTGGCATCTTAAGTCGACATTAGCACTCAAGATATAAATCTTTATTGATAAGGTACCGATAATGGACAGAAATCAGATTGCAATGATCATAATATTGGGCACATTTTCCTTGACGGTACTTTTTACGGTTTGGCTCACTAAAAGAGCCTACCCGGACAAGAGATTTTTTTGGTTTATTGGCTGTTCTGTAATAACTGCATTTCTTCTTGGTGTAATCCAAGCTCCCATATCAATAATCGCTTCTTTATGCATATTGGCATTTATCAAGAAAGAAAATGACAACCCACTAAGTGATGTTGGTAGTGGTTTTCTTATTGTTATTGGTTCGGGTATTCAATTAGGTTTCTTTGCTATTTATTTGTTGCTTGGTATTGGGGGAATATATTGGTTATGGGTTGCAATTCAACTGAAAAGTTTCATGATGTTTTTAATTGGTATTTTTCCACTTTTCCTTATAGTAACAGCTCCAGTTGGTGCTTATTCACTTGTATTTGATACCCCAGAGTGGATTCTGAATTGGTTTGGTTAAAAGTGTAAAATACACAATCAGCTTCCTACCTAATTTTATCATGACTTCAGAAGAAGAATGATTGTGGAAGAGTTAAAGAAGCAGGGCAAAAATCACGACGATTTTTGAGGTTTTTCTGGGCAAGGGACGGCCCATAAAAACCGCCCCGGCCAGCGCACTCGAAACTTAAGGCCTTTTTGGGCCAAGCCAAAAGTATCTGGGGCGCTTGTATCAATGCCAAAGAGATCGAGCAAACCCATCGCGCACCACACAACGACACCGAATAACAACCCACCGCAGATAAACCTCATTAAACTACCTCAAATTTATATGTAATTAAATGCATCAATCCTGTATATTGCGAACAAATATAAACTCACATGAACACAAAAGGAGCAACCCAACAATGGCGCATACCGCCTACATCACACTCAGAGGTGCAAAACAAGGGCTGATTTCCGGTGGCTGCAATACCAAAGATTCAATGGCAAACCGCTATCAGGAAAATCATACTGACCAAATCACGGTTCTGGCCTGTGACTTTTCCATGTACAAAGATCCGCATCAACATAGCCTGAGCCACGATGCCATTCGCATTACCAAATCGATTGATAAGTCTTCACCTCTGCTGGCAATGGCTTTTGCCCGACAGGAATATCTTGAAGGCACCATTGATTTCTACCGCACCAATGAAAAGGGCTACAACGAAAAGTTTTATTCTGTCGCCTTACAAAAAGCGGTGATCTCCGGGATCAGTTCGGAGTCGCCGCATTCAATACTGTCGTCCGGAAAGGAAATGAGTGAGACAATTTCCCTTCGTTATCAGGGAATACAACAGGAACACTTGATTTGCGGCACAATGGCATTCGATGGCTGGGAAAATGACAACACACTTGCTGTAATGCAAGGTTATCAGGATATTGTCGCTCGAAAACCACTCCCGACAACTCCGCCGGAACAACCCGTCATTAATCGTGAGGCGACACAAACACCGGAAAAAGTCTTTGCCAAATCACCTTTAGTTCCTTCCGGTACCTGCAATATCGGTATTCAACGCGAAACTCTGTCCTCTGTCGGTCAGTACGCTGCTTACACAGCAGTGCTAAACAATGGCATCGCAGAAGCGGGTTTATCCCGCGTGGCCGGTCAGGCTCTGGCTGAGATTGAAGGAATGGCAGTACGGCTGGTTGGTCTGGCTCCGGCAGCCGCAGCAGTGACTTTGGGAATGCTTGTTCCCAGTCCGTTAGCAGACGGAACCTTGTACGATGAATCAGAGATCCGCCAAAAGAACACAGTCAAAACCAATATCCGTTTAGGCATTGACGATAACGGTCAGGTTTATGGTTATCATGTTGACGGTGATAAAGTCCCAAAACGGGAGGTTGTTCAGTATGGTGACAAGTTCACCGTAGATTTAGAGCCGGGCATCTCGATTGAATGGATACCGATTAGCGGGGATTTCGGCGGAAAACCGATCCTTGTCAATCCAATCCCGGATGTGGAAAAATCAGATATCTGGATTCATCCGCAAGCCGAGCAGGGGAAAGCGTTTGAGAAAACTTACATCACCCCGATTCAGGACGCGGGCTTAAAAGATTACATCCTGACCTTCCCGGCAGACACCGGATTACCGCCGTTATATGTCGTCTACAAGGAAAGCCCCCGAAATGAAGCAGGAGTTGTCACCGGAACCGGTGAAGATATAACAGGCCAGTGGCTGGAAGCCGCCGGAAAAGAGTTAGGCTCACCAGTGCCGTCGCAAATCGCGGATAAGCTTCGAGGACGAGAGTTCAGTAGTTTTGATGAGTTCCGGGAAGCATTCTGGCTTACGGTGAGTGAAGATAAAAGCTTAATGTCTCAATTTAGTCGTTCCAACCAAACTCTAATTAGAATGGGTAATGCACCTTATTCAGTTCCAGAAGATCAGGCGGGTGGAAGAAAAACTTATGAAATACATCACGTTGAAGAGATACAGCATGGCGGTGCTGTATATGATGTAGATAATATGAGAGTTAACACTCCTAAAAATCATATAAATATTCACAGGAATAAATAATGTTATTTCAAAAAAAACAAAGCCTTGATGAGTATACAGAGTCGGAATTTTTAGACTTAATGTCTGAATTTTTTGATAACAAACATAACTTATCAGGTGAGCAGTTTGGCAAACATATTCGTGAACTGACGGATTACTTTGAAGAAATCACACAGCATCCATATGGTAACGGTGTGATTTTTAATCCTAAAGATGGTCAGGATGATTCTCCGGAAGGCATTGTTGCTGAGGTCAAACGATGGCGAACTTCACAAGGCTTACCCTGCTTCAAACAAGAGTAATCCCTTAATTTAAAAGATCTCACTGAATCAGGGCAAAAATCACGACGATTTTTGAGGTTTTTCTGAGCAAGGGACTGCTCATAAAAACCGCCCCGGTCAGCGCCCTCGAAACCCAAGGCCTTTTTGGACACTTTTGGGGCCAAGCCAAAAGTGTCTGGGGCGCACTCACCAACGCCAAAGAAATCGAATAAACCTTCTGCGCACCAAACCACCTACATTCCAAAATAGCTACATTTCAAAGCAACTATGCAACAAACCTATAAAACAAAAATACAAATAGCAAATTATGATATGGTTTAACAACAACATAACAACTGAAGCCAAAATATGAAAATCACCACCAAGCGCCTGAAAATGCTCCCCGTTACTGAAAATGACTGGCCGCTTTTCGTGCGCTTGTATTCCGATCCCGGAGTCACAGCACTGTGCTTTGATCAACCGAGTGATGCCGAACTCAAGGCAAAATTTGAAGCGCGTTTACACCCGTGGAAGCCCAATAGCGACTTCTGGTTATGTCTGGTTATTTTCGACAACATATCCGGCGAAGCAGTCGGAATTACAGGCTTCTGTATGCAGGATGGAATTGCAGAAGTCGGCTATCTGCTGCTCCCAGAATTCCATGGTAAACAATACGGAACGGAATCACTTGCCGCACTGCTGAACTGGGCTGTCACAAATCACGGCATTACCCATTATAGAGCCGTTGTTACCGCCGGAAACGTGGCATCTGAGCGTGTGCTGATCAAATGTGGTTTCCATCTTGATCAAATCGTCCCCGATGCCTACGAAATTGGCGGCACACGATACGCAGACCATATTTATATTTGCACCAGAAATGAAGACAACAGCTAAACATTACACAAAACAAGGTGAGCTATGGACATATCACTATCCGGCGTCATTATTTATGCCAAGGATGTAGAAAAGACAGCCGAGTTTTATACAACTCATTTTGGCCTGGATGCACACCGGGAAGACCGCTTGATCTCGCTGAGAAAAGATAATCAAGAGGTCATTCTGATTCACAAAGCCGGTGCTGCGGTCAAACTAGGTCAAGCGTGCATTAAACTGGTATTCTCTGTCCCGGATGTTGAAGCATTCAAAGCACATGCGCTTAAAAACGGTTTGAAATTTGGCGCGACACACAAGGGCAATGGCTATCTGTTTGCCAATGCAAAAGACCCTGATAAAAATAATGTATGCATCTCCAGTCGGGCCTATGCACAATTCAATCTTTCAACGTCAGAAAGATAATCAATTGTTTGTCTCTGGCATTCATGTTGGAAAAGGTATAGGGAAACAGTTACTTAATCAGCTTGAGTTATTTTGTATTCAAAATGAAATCTCACGAATTTCCTTAAGAACCATGAAAGAATCAGATGCATTGCACTTCTATAAAAAATGCGGATTTTCAGCAAGTGAAAAATTAATTTTTCTATCTAAAACAATAGATTAAAAATATAAACATTTGCATGCAATTGACGCTCACAATCATGGGATTTGTTGTAGAAAAATTCAGAAAAATATCCAAGAAATTCCCAGACAAGGGCAAATTTCAGGGAAGAAATTTGAGGTTTTTCTGAGCAAGGGACTGCTCATAAAAACCGTCCCGGTCAGCGCCCTCGAAACCCAAGGCCTTTTGGGATACTTTTGCGACCAGGCAAAAGTATCTGGGGCGCGAACATCAATGCCGAAGAAATCGATCAAACCCATTGCGCACCATACAACTATCTTCAAATCAGCCATATAAAAAGATAAAAAAACTCAACCAGCTACCTCAAAACATTCCCCATAACTCGAACACTCCCCACAACTCGGCGCCCGGCAGACATAATCTCCGCCACGCTCGCACAACTGACGGTACAGGAAGCGCTTCCAGCGCATGTTGTTAACATTCAACTGACGCAGGGCAGGGAAATAATAGCCGAACAGGTCAGTTAAGCGGGGACGCTCCGGCATGGCTAAATCCCGCCATAAATGCTGGCCGCCCATACACGCGCAGGACAATACAGTTATCATCTGGACACCAAACTGAGTCTGGGGTTGTAAATAGTCATGAAGTAACCGGCTGAGTTCATTCATTTCATCCCGGCGTAGCCGGAGTAGTTCTCCCCGGAGCTGCAACGACTGAAGATCAGCGGGAAACATATCCACCATTCCACATGCTTCAGCAATCACCTGATACTCGGCTTCGGTCAGCCCCAGTGATAAAGGCAGAGCAGTGTGTCCGGACAGATAGCCGGACACAATCGGTTGCCAGTAAGCTGTGATAGCATCCTGAGTCATCCGCACCTCCCGTCAGGGAAGGGAATTAAACTTCCCACCGGATTTAAAGGCTGCTGATAGCGATCCAGAATCGCTTCCTCAACCGGACAAATACTGGCACATTGCGGATCAGGATAGTTCTCAGCACATTCCTGACAACGTTTCGGGTGAATCCGGAATTGCCCCGGAGTTTCCGGATCCGGATAAACTGCACGGTTCGGACAAACAATATAGCAGGCGTGGCAGCCAACACATTTATCGCTGATGACAAAGCTCATCTTCATTCTCCTGCTGGTCATGACTAAATTGGCGGGTAAGATGTGCCAATGCTTCGGTAATCGGCTGATAAGCGAAATCTACATTGGGCTGAATTCCAAGTTCTTCCGCCTGACGCCAGGGTGAAATTCCCATCCGGGCGCTGAAAACCGTCAGGCAGTCGGCGATAGTGGCAAAAACGGCTTGCAGTTGAGATTCCTGCTCTTCGGCATCGGGACAGTCACTTTTTCCATGACAATACTGCTCGATATAACGACTTTCCTGATAAAGAAACTGCCGTTGCGTTTCACTATACTGGTAGATTTCAAATTTTGTTGCATGTCCGAAATGAACCCGAATGGTTTCACTGTCATCACTGGCGACAGCAACCCGAATCAGATTTGATCCAGAATCTTTGGCTGCACTGCTGCAAGGGGAATCGCCGAGCATTCCAACCGCATCAGCACGGCACTGACGACAGTGAGTCATCTGAGGCATGTATATGCCGGACAGGCTCCGGGCCGTAGCCAGTTCCTGTTCCGTTGGTCCGCGCTGACCGGTTAGTCCAAAGTATGTCCCGTGTTCCGGTTCGGAAATCAGCGGCATGATGTTATGTAATAGTGCACCCCGATGCTTAACCTGTACCGATACATCTGCAATATGATGATCATTAACTCCGGGGATCAAAACCGTGTTAACTTTCACCAGCATCCCTGCGGCAGCAGCCAGTTCCAGCCCCAACAGTTGTCGTTCAATCAGCGTCCGGGCCGCTTCGCGTCCTTTAAGACGCTGATGATTGAAGAATATCCATGGATAGATTTTTTCACCAATTTCTTCGGTTACACAGTTGATGGTAACCGTCAGGTGATGAACACCGAGTTGTACCAGCGTTTCAACATGCTCTGCAAGTGCCAGTCCGTTGGTGGAGACACAGAGCTGAACATCAGGGTCAAACTGCCGGATTTGCTTTAATGTCGCAAAGGTCGCCTGCGGATTTGCCAGTGCATCACCCGGTCCGGCAATTCCGGCGACGGTCAGGTTAGGTGCCCGTTTTTTGATCAGCATATACTGCCGGAGTGCCGCACCGCTTTCCATCACCTGTGAGACCACGCCGGGGCGGGACTCATTACTGCAATCATATTTACGGTTACAGTAATTACACTGAATATTACAGGCCGGAGCGACCGGAAGATGAATGCGTGCGTACTGATGTGCCTGTTGAGAATAACAGGGATGTCTGGCGATCTGCTCCTGTACTTCTTTAGCAAGAAAATGACGAACTTTGTCCTGAACCGGATGGCCTGATTCAGAATCCCGGATACTCAAAGCCTGAGAACTTTCCATCGCTCCTCCTTGTGATGAATCAATCCGTTTAATCCTTATCTGCAAGCTTCATTCCCTTGGAGATTCCATAATTAACATTTTGTTTTATAAACATTTAATCAAATACCCAAGCGACAATCATGAACTGTAATGTCATAAAACGGACAACAACGACACTAGTTGATGTCACATCTGCTTCATCTCAATGTTCATGATCTGAATCCGGTAAGCAATTTGTCGCGGCGTCATATTCAGCAACCGGGCGGCTTTTGCTTTTACCCATCCGGAGCGCTCCAGAGCATCGATCACTCTTTCCCGCTCATCCGGAATATTTTCTCGTGACGTTGTCACAAAATCGTGACGACCAGAAGGCATTGCAACCTGCTGAACTGGTGATGGGGCAGATGACACCAAGCCCGGACTTAGACCAATATCGACCTGATTTAAAGTAATCAGATCAGCCCCGATTACTCCGGATTCACTCAACACCGATGCCCGTTCCAGTGTATTTTCCAGTTCACGAACATTTCCCGGCCACTGGTGAGTCATCATTAAGCGGATTGCCGAATCACTAAGAGACAGCTTACGTTGCTGTGCTTTGCTTAACTTTTGCATCATATGTTCGGCCAGTTCCGGAATATCCTGTAACCGTTCGCGTAAAGGTGGTAAGTACATCGGCATCACATTGAGCCGATAGTAAAGGTCTTCACGAAAGGTTCCGTTGGCAACATCTTCTTCCAGATGACGGTTCGTCGCAGCGATAATCCTGACATTGACTGAGATTGTCGCTGTACCACCAACCCGTTCGAACTCCTTTTCCTGCAAAACCCGCAATAGCTTGGCCTGAAAAGCCGGACTGGTTTCACCGATTTCATCCAGAAAAATAGTGCCGCTGTCAGCCAGTTCAAACCGGCCTTTACGCTGTTTTACCGCACCGGTAAATGCGCCTTTTTCATGACCGAATAGTTCCGATTCCAGCAGATTGTCCGGCATCGCAGCGCAGTTCAGTTTGACAAACGGCTGATTGGCGCGGGGAGAGTTGTAATGAATTGCGTTGGCAACCAGCTCCTTACCGGTACCAGATTCACCGCGCAGCAATACTGTCGAATCCCAGCGTGAAACCAGACGAATCTGCTCAAAGATCTGACGCATCGATTTGGTATGGCCGACCAGATTACGAAAGCTATAGTTATTGCGGACTTTACGGCGCAGACCATCCCGTTCATCTTTCAGTCGCTGCTGATGACTTTCAACCTGATAAGCCAACTGGACATTTTTGGCGATCAGGTTAGCAATCATGTCGAGAAACTTCGTTAATAACGTGATATTGGCATCGGTCAGGTTCGGCGGCTGGGCGGAGAGGGCGCCAATCACATTGGCACTGGTATCTTTGAGCGGCACACAGATAAAAGGTTTGTCATAATCGTACAGCGCCAGTTTATCGGCAAAACGCAGATCGCTGCCCAGATTGCGCAATACAATCGAACTGCCCTGACGCAACACTTCACCGACGATGCCTTCACCCACTTTATAAGAGACTTGTTTTTGCTCCGTCATTGAATTCGGCAAGGGTGAGTGAACAGATTTAATCAGCAGAATATCGCGGGTCCGATCCAGAATCGTCAACATACCACAGTGCAGCTGACATTCATTATGAAGCACCTTCAGGATCTTATCGGATGATTCAATATAATTCAGACTGGTATTCAGCTCGCTGGAGATTCGGTACATTGAGGCCAAGAGCTGATGTTCCAGATTCAGAAGAGAAAGATCTTCAGCCATAATCAATCACCATTGGTTAAGCGGAAATGAAAGACAGACTCGCGCCCCTGAAAGTGACTGCCCATCATCAATAGTGATGGTCGCAGAATGTTCATTGAGTACCTGCTGGACGATGGACATGCCAATCCCGCGACAGCCGGACTGATGTTTCGGCTTGGTACTGAAAAAAGGCTGAAAAATCACAAACCGGAGTTTCTCCGTAATACCATGCCCGCTGTCTTCAACCACAATTCTGATTTCTTCTTCGCTTTCTTCTGAAGTGATCAGGATCAGACGTTCCGTACTTTTCGCCACCTGAATGGCATCGATAGCATTGTCGATCAACTGTTTGATCGCCAGAATCAAACGGTGTGGCATTCCGCTGATAGTTGAGAGCCGGGTTGCGAGATGCAGCTCGATTTTCGTTGAGGATTTGAGCAGCTCGTCGGTACTGATATCCGTCACATCACGAATTACCTGATTCAGATTGACCGGCTGGAATGCTTCGCTGCTGCGTTCGGGAATTGCCAGCTGGATATCATGCATCGCCTCCAGTGCACTCGCCATGGCTTCATCCATTGCGACAAGACCGGGGCAGGAAGGATTGGTGCGTTTTAAAATATTGATCGCCGATTCGATCATATTGAACGGCCCCTGCAACTGATGCAGTGTGCCCATCAACGCTTCCTGCATGGCATGGACGTATTTGTTGTCGCGGGCCATCAGTTTCACCGAATTGATACGCCGCTCTTCGACCAGTAACTTCTCCCGGGTGCGCTCGCTGATCGCAATCACCATGTAGTGATCATCTTCCGGAAGAAAATATGTATCGACTGTGGCATCGCTAATCGGAGTTTTGACCAGCACATACTCGAACCAGCGTTCCCGGATGGGTTCCTGATCGGGAATATAAACACTTTTGGAGCGTTGCTCATGACTACCCATAAAATCATTGAGCGACTCATGTCCATAGTCACTATGCAGGCAATTCAGTAAAGCCGTTACCGGAGACTGACCGATACTTTGTTCGATCCGGGTAAATTTCTGATTGCTGAACAACAGATGATCGTTTTCATCGATCAATGCAATGGCTATCGGCGCTGCATTGAGAACTGACTGGAACATGGCAAACTGATTTTTCTGATGGGTAATCAACTGGTGACGCTCGCTGATATCTTTATGAATCGCGTAGTAACAGGTTTTTCCCTGAAAGTGGTCCAGACGAGAAATGGAGATTTCAGCGATATAGGCTTCACCGTTTTTCTTGCGGTTGACCAGCTGTCCCTGCCAGTGTTTCCCGGCAGTAATGGTTGACCACAGACTCTCGTAAACTGATTGAGGTGTCGCTTTATACGAGAGGAGTGAAGCGTTATGCCCGATCAGTTCGTTCAGACTATAACCGGTAATCTCAATGAAGGTTTGATTGACGAAAAGTATCTTTCCGGTGTCGTCGGTAATACTGATAGCCACCGGCGCGTTTGCAACGATTTGCTCAAAAGCCTGAGCATTAAACATGGACGGAATTGAACCATCTGCGATCACATCAACTTGTCCCATAAGTGCCATCCTTTGCGCTATATAACCCGGTAACCCCAAAACACTAAATTCACAATGTTCTGAGATCAGTTGGGGACATTATTTATTATCCAAAGGGATGCTATGCATGAACTATTCCGCATGACATGCCGTGGAATCATGGGAAGCAGTGTGATTCATGCTTGTTTGATTTCAGACAAAATTAGCGTCGGGTATGGTAATTGTCGGCTTTGCGACAAACGTTTTTACACCACTTTTCTCCAGAAACCCGCTCCGTATCAATTGCTGAAGTATCAGTCATATCAACCCATAACGCGGGAATGAATGACTCATGTTAGTGCATCAGATATGACTGGCATAGCGTATGCACCAGAGTGGAAAAACAAGGTAGGGAACAAGTCTTGAGGAATAAGAATGATGTCTGATGTGTTGGTTGTTTTTCTGAGTGCGGCATTCGTCAATAACGTGGTATTGGCTAAGTTTCTCGGATTGTGTCCATTTATGGGCGTATCCGGAAAGATCAGCAGTGCGGTCGGCATGGGCGTCGCAACCACGTTTGTCCTGACGTTTGCAACTGTGACCACCTGGCTGGTTGAGCTGGCGATACTACGTCCGCTCGGGCTGGAGTTCATGCGAATCATTGCATTTATTCTGATTATTGCGGCGGTAGTTCAGTTTACCGAATTGTATGTCAAAAAAAGCTTTCCGGAGCTGTATCAGGCGCTTGGTGTTTACCTGCCATTAATTACGACGAACTGCGCAGTATTCGGTGTCGCACTGCTCGCGGTACAGGATAACTTATCTTTCACTGCGATGCTGATGTTCAGCTCCGGCTCCGCAGCAGGCTTTTTGATTGTGATTACGTTGTTTGCGGGGTTGCGTAGCCAGTTGGTTCTGAGTCACGTACCGGCGGCATTCCGGGGAACACCAATCGCATTTATCACGGCCGGTTTCTTATCGATGGCTTTTATGGGCTTTGCCGGAATGGCCTGAAACAGAAGGAGAATTCATATGTGGGTTGTTGGGATTTTATTTTTTATCTTGCTGGGTGCGATTCTGGGGATTGTCCTCGGATACGCTGCAATTCTGTTTCGTGTCGAAAGTCATCCGTTAGTTGATCGGATTGAGTCAATGCTTCCCGGCGGTCAGTGTGGTCAGTGTGGGGAAGCAGGGTGTCGTCAGGCCGCCGAGAAAATGGTATCCGGTTCATTGCGTCCGGACACCTGTCCTCCCGGAGGAGCAGCACTGGCGGTCTCAATTGCAGAAATTCTGGGAGAGTCTATCGACATGACCAGTGAAGAAACGCATTGGATCGCACAGATCGAAGAGTCTTTATGTACCGGTTGTAACCGTTGTTATAAGGCTTGTCCGTTTGATGCTATTGTCGGCGCTCCGAAACAGCTTCATACCGTGATTCAGGATGTCTGTACCGGGTGCCAACTGTGTGAGAAAGCCTGCACGCAACACTGCCTGACCATGGTTGAATCCAGTCCGGATGTCGCCGGTTGGTACTGGCCGAAACCGACTATTCCGGTTGCAGTGTAGGAGCGAGCCCATGCTGAGTTTTTTCAGACAACCTTTTCGCGGTGGTATTCACCCGAAAACATATAAAGAACTGACTAATGACCGCCGTATTGATACTGATTTCTGGCCACGTCAAATCTATCTGCCGCTTCAGTTGCGTAATGGTGCGCGCCTGAAACCTCTGGTTGGTATCGGCGATCAGGTTTTCCGGGGACAGACATTGGCAGTCGGCAAAACGGATATGATTGCGCCGGTCCATGCATCAGTCAATGGTATTGTCACCGCAGTAACCGAACTGCTGACCACTCATCCGGCCAGAATAAAGTGCGAAACACTGGTAATCCGGGCCAATGACGATCGCAACTGGGGCATTGATTATCGTGCGGGAAGTATTCGTCATCTCAGTAGTGAGATTATCATTGCCCGTATTAAAGCGGCCGGGATTGTCGGACTCGGTGGTGCCGGCTTTCCGACTGCGGCAAAACTCTCCTTTGCCCGTACCGCTAATGTCAACACACTGATAATCAACGGTGGTGAGTGTGAACCGTATTTAACCTGCGATGATCTGGTCATGCAAAGCCATGCCAGTGAAATTATCAGTGGTATTCAGTTTATGCTCACAGCCAGTGGTGCACAGCAGGCAATCGTCGGTATTGAAGACAACAAACCCGAGGCATTTGACGCAATGCTTCATGCGGCTGATGGCATCAGCAATATTCAGATCCGTCAGGTTCCGAGTGTTTATCCGATGGGCTCGGAAAAACACCTAATCAAAACACTGACCGGGAAAGAAGTCCCTGCCGGTGGTTTATCAACTCATATTGGCATTGTTGTGAACAACATCGGGACGGCCAGAGCCGTATATCATGCTGTCCGCTTTCAGCGTCCTTTAACTCAGCGTGTCGTAACTGTTTCCGGTAAAGGAATCAACCAGCCACAAAATATTGAAGTGCCGATAGGAACCCCGGTCAATGAAATCATTAGTTACTGCGGTGGCCTGAATGAATCGACTGAACGGCTGATTTTCGGCGGCCCGATGATGGGACAGGTGATTCCATCATTACAGGTTGCTGTCGATAAAACCGTTAGCGGTATTCTCGCCCTGACCGATGAAGAAGTGTACACCGACAATAAACATCAGCAGTGTATCCGGTGTGGTCAGTGTGTCCGGGCCTGTCCGATGCATCTGATGCCGTTTCAGATTGCCGGATACACCAGAGTTTCTGATTTTAAACGGGCTGAGGAATTAGGCGTAGAGAACTGCCTTTCCTGTGGTGCCTGTAGCTATGTCTGTCCTTCTTCGATTCCGCTGGTGCAATACTTTATGCATGCCAAAGGCGTCATTCATGCGAATCGCCTGACTGAAAAGAAAGCAGCCCAGGCCAAAGCCTTAACAGAAGCCCGCCAACAACGTCTTGAGCAGGAAGCGTTAGCCAAAAAAGCAGCGCAGTCAGCCCGGCGGCGTCCGGCGCGCCAGCCTTCACCCGCAGGCGCTTCCTCAACTGTGACAACAGCCCGACCTTCGCGTCCGCCAAGACCGGTTCGTGTCGTCCATCATGAAGAGGAGAAACAGTCATGATTCAATATGAAGCCGTTGCCGGACCTTTCGGTCATAGTGCCAATTCCAGTACCCGAATCATGTACACCGTTATTCTGACGCTGCTGCCAGCCTGTCTCTTTGGTGTATTACAGTTCGGTCTTCATGGACTGTATGTCCTGCTTTCCAGCT
Source organism: Vibrio mangrovi (assembly GCF_024346955.1). Classification (NCBI taxonomy): domain Bacteria; kingdom Pseudomonadati; phylum Pseudomonadota; class Gammaproteobacteria; order Vibrionales; family Vibrionaceae; genus Vibrio; species Vibrio mangrovi. Next base: position 1,868,980 of record NZ_AP024883.1, read on the forward strand.
GTATCGCCGCGGTTATGGCTGAATGGTTTTGCCTGCTGCTGATGAAAAAACGACTGCTTGCCTGCATGGATGGATCGGCTATTCTGACCGGCTTACTACTCGCTATGAGTTTACCCCCGGCATTTCCGCTGACTCTGACGGTGTTTGGTAGTGTTTTTGCTGTTGTACTCGGCAAACAGATTTATGGCGGGTTAGGGCAGAACCTGTTTAATCCTGCCATGCTGGCCCGGGTGATGCTGTTAATCTGTTTCCCGGTAGAAATGACTCAATGGATCGATCCGACACCGATTGATTTCAGCCACAACCAGGTGACTGTCCCTGCAACATGGCTGCACTTTGATGGAATGAGTTCAGCAACAGCACTCAGCCCGGAGAATCACACAGCTCTGCCATGGATGGATCTGGCTTTAGGGAACCAGTCCGGCAGTCTGGGAGAAACATGTGCGTTACTGATTCTATGTGGTGGTTTGTATTTACTTTACCGGCGCATCATTCACTGGGCGATTCCCGTCACTTTCTTCATCGGCCTTGGTGTACCGGCGTTACTGGCTCATCTGTTCAATCCAGAGCACTACCTGCCTTTCTGGACTCAGTGGACCTCTGGCGGAGCCATACTTGGAGCCTTTTATATCGCAACTGATCTGGTGACATCCCCAACCAGTATTCGGGGACAGATTCTTTATGGACTGGGTTGTGGTTTTCTGGTGTGGCTGATTCGTACTTTCGGTAGCTACCCTGAAGGTGTCGCATTTGCAGTACTACTCATGAATGCAGCCAGCCCGGTCATTGATTACTACCTCCGACCTAATATTTTCGGCAGCAATAACGCCTCTGCCAGGGAGAAATAATCATGAGGCAATTGATTGAAAAATGGAAAAATTATGCTGCTTATCAGTCCGGACTTCTGGCAGTTGTCTGTGGGATTGCTGCAATACTGCTGGTTACAGCTCAGTGGCTGACACAACCGGTAATTGCTCAGCGTATCGCGGAAGATCAAAATGCGCTTCTGCACGCGGTCCTGAATGGGAAGTCATACAGCAACTCAGTGTTTTCTCAGGGTGAAACTATCAATTTTGAGGGGTCGTCATTTGATCTTTTCCCGGTAAAAAACGATACCGGAAGCGTGATTGCCTGGGTCATCAGAGGAGAACAGGAAGGCTACAGTGGCCCGATCCGTTATCTGGTCGGGGTCGATACCCGTGGCGAGATTCTGGGCGTCAGAATTATCAGTCACAGTGAAACTCCCGGTCTGGGAGACAAAATCGAACGGATGAAAAGTTCATGGATACTTGGATTCAATCACCGTTCACTTACCAATACACCACTCTGGGCCGTTAAAAAGGATGGGGGAGATTTCGATCAGTTCACCGGTGCGACAATCACCCCACGTAGCGTGGTAAAAGGTGTTCATAAAGCATTGCAGGCGCTGGCGCATCAGAAGGAGAACGGTCATGAGTAAAGAAATCCATTATCGTTCAATCATCAGCAATGGTTTGTGGGATAACAATATTGTCCTCAAACAAATTCTGGCGCTGTGTCCACTGCTGGCCGTTACCAGTAGCGCCACCAACGGACTTGGCCTTGGGCTGGCAACCATGGTGGTAATGATCGTATCCAATGCACTGAATTCACTGGCAAAAGATATCATCAGCCAGACGGTTCGCATTCCAGTGAATGTCATTATTATTGCGACACTGGTGACGTTAACCGATGCATTGCTGAATGCTTATCTGCATTCACTCCATAAAGTGCTCGGACTCTTCATCCCGCTGATTGTGACCAACTGTGCCATTCTTGGCCGGGTTGAAGCATTCGCCAGCCGTTCGGCATTTTTACCTTCAGTGACCGATGGTTTATTTATGGGACTGGGCTTTACCTGGGTTCTGACAGCTTTGGGGGCGATTCGGGAGATCATCGGCAGTGGAACGCTGTTCAGCCATGCCAGTTTATTGCTCGGCTCATGGGCATCATTTTTAGAAACTACAGTGTTTCCGGACTACCGGGGATTACTGCTGGTTATCCTGCCTCCCGGAGGTTTTCTGATACTGGGGCTGGTTTTCGCGCTGAAACAGAAGCTTGAATCAATCTCTCTCAGAACAACTCAGCAGGTCATTGTCAGTGCGGAGGAACAATCATGAAAGTCAGCGTCGTGTATGCACTACCGTCAGAGCAGGTATGGCTACCGGTTGAAGTGGGTGAACAGGATACGGTTCTGACAGCGATTCACAATTCAAAAATTCTGGAAATGTTTCCCGCGATTGCACTGGATAAGCAGAAAGTTGGTATTTTCGGCAAGGTGACATCACTTGATGCCAGGTTAAAAAACGGCGATCGGGTTGAGATTTACCGTCCGCTGATCTGGCAGCCGGATGATGAGGAAGATGATGATGATTAATCAGTAATGCATTACGTTATGTTAAATAACATCATCATGAAAAACTTGAATTTTCAATCAAATAGATCACAAACACAGCATGAAACAGAGATATTCACAGGAGTGACATATGAGTAAAATAGGCATCTTTTTTGGCACAGATACCGGCAGCACACGTAAAGTTGCTAAATTAATCCATAAACAGCTCGGAGAATCAATTGCGGACAAACCCAAGAATATCAATCGTGTTGAAGTCGATGAATTTACAGCTTATGACTATCTGATTCTGGGAACACCAACATTGGGTGAAGGACAGTTGCCCGGATTATCTTCCGAATGTCAGGAAGTTAGTTGGGAAGAATTTGTACCTAATTTCGAAAATATTGACTTAAGCGGCAAGAAAGTTGCGCTGTTCGGGCTGGGCGATCAGGTCAGTTACAGCAACGAATTCGTCGATGCATTGGGAGAGCTCTATGATTATGTCGCGAACAGCGGCGCAGAAGTTGTCGGATTCTGGCCGACAGGCGGTTATGAGTTCAATGCATCGAACGCAGTCGACAATGGTATGTTCCTGGGTTTAGTTATCGATAAAGACAACCAGTCACATTTAACCGACGAGCGCATTGCCGGCTGGGTTGAGCAAATCAAAGCAGAAATGGTGTTGTAATTTAATGAGTGCGGAGAATAAAAAAGGTCACACATAATTATCATTGATGCAAAAGGAAAAGCACACTGTGGCAGGTAAACCAAAACAGCCACAGTGTGTTTGTTTTTGGTAGTGAGCAGAGCGAGAAAGAAAATTTACATTGTTCAGAAGACTGAGGCGGAACAAAGGACAAAGCATTGAATATTAAAACAAACCTTATTTAACATAATATATATAATACGTACTTACATTTGTTAGAACTATTTAGTAATGTCCGGTTTGAGCCATTTTAAAATGTCCTCTTAGGATATTTATATGATATTTAATGGAATCACTATCTGGCTGACCTGATTTCCATATATACGAGATATACAAAATCAAAACAGCCAGAAAATTTTGCGCTGCGTGCTATACTGCCTGCTGCTTGTTGTTTAACTTTTTTCTGACGGCTGGATGAACAGCTCCCGAATGGTCACATGCCGAGGCCGTGTTGTCATATAGACGATCCCATCAGCAATATCCTCAGCTTCTAATACTTCTACCGAAGCAAATACGGCGTCCATTGCTTCTTTAACGGCACCCACATGATGGTCATTGAGTTCTGTTCTGACGGCACCGGGCTCCAGAACGCCAACGCGAACATGCAAAGGCGCAAGTTCCTGACGTAATGCTTCACTGAATCCATTAACACCGAATTTAGTCATGTTGTAGACAGCAAACTTAGGTATAGAAACCCGGCCAGCAAGTGAAGAAATATTCACGATATCGGAGACTCGCCGCTGTCCGTGCTCAGCAGCCTGTTTTAAATAAGGAAGCGCCGCTTGCGTCATGTAAAGCAAACCTTTCTGGTTCAGGTCAATCATCCGTTCCCAATCCTCAATCGTCTGCTCATCTACAGGGTTAACAATCATCACGCCAGCGTTGTTGACTAGGATATCCAGCTGAGAGAAATGCTCAATGGTGGCTTTTACTGCCGCTTGTGCTTGTGATGAGTCGGTAATATCTGCGACAAAAACCAGCGCTTCACCACCAGAATCACGGATTTCATTCGCCAGTTGATTCAATCGCTCTTCCCGTCTGGCAACGAGCACTAATTTTGCACCCTGTTGAGCTAACAGCTTTGCTGTTGCTTCACCAATACCGCTACTTGCCCCGGTGACAAGCGCTACGCACCCTTCTAATTTTGACGCCATAAGAATTCCCTCTGATAAAAATGTGGTTTATCTGTGTTGCCGTTAATTATTCTCTATCTGGCTGTCTTATGGATATATAAATACTGCAAGATTATTGCCTAATCGTCTGAAAAAATCCCTGATATCACTATTAATATCAGGGATTGGAACTTATCAATATTTCTTAATTATTAAAGATTGGGAAATAGTCTTCATTAGTAAAACTTGAAGCTCCAAAAGCAAAATGAGTACTATTCCCTACATTACTCACATCCCAAGAGCTTAAATCCTGATTGAAATCATCAGTATAAGCAAACATCGCATACATGGTAGTCACCTTAGAGGTATCCCAGTATCCGATATCCTGATTAAAGGCAAAGGCACCGTAAAACATATAATTCATATGGGTAACATTAGAGGTATCCCAATGACCGATATCCTGGTTAAATTTATAAGCATACCAAAACATCCCTAGCATTGCTGTAACATTGGACATATCCCAATGACCGATATCCTGATTGAACTGTTGAGCATTCATAAACATCCGCACAGTATTTTTTACGCTGGAGGTATCCCAATATCCTATATTTTGGTTAAAAGCTTTAGCATACCTGAACATCGCTCCCATTCTTTCAACATGAGACACATCCCAATAGCCTATATTTTGGTTAAAGTTACTTGCCTCATTAAACATCGCTAACATATTTGTAACTTTAGAAGTATCCCAATGACTAATATCCTGATTAAATACTTCTGCTCCTTCAAACATCTGCTGCATAGAAGTAACATTCGATGTATCCCAATCGCCGATTGGCTGATTAAAAGTGGCAGCATTTAAAAAAACTTCTGACATATCTGTCACATGAGAAGTACAAAAGCGAATATTACCGTTTTCCAGTTTATTCAGATAATCTTTATTTTTGATTAAATTATTATCAACAACTAAATAAATTTCACCTTTGCGAATAAATGTGGAACCGACAGTATTATCTAAACAGTCAACTGCATAACCGGCAAAGGCAGGTAAAGCACAGAACGTACCCAACAGACCGAAACCTAACTTAATGGAATTATTTATTCTTGTATGATTCATTGCTATTCCTAACCTCAAATATTTCATTAATGAATAATTAACTTACCTAAATTATACCCACGCACATTTATGTAACACGGGAAAAGCTCTAAAACTCATGAATATAGCTATCCATAATTGAAATGATTATATTCTTAAATAAATAAAGCGAGTGAATTATATTGCCAAATCAATATAGTTCCAGCTAACGATGATATAACTAACAAATAAAACAGCAACTTGATTTATATTTGTGATGATTATTCTTATTCTTTAAATAAAATTTAATTATTTAGGAGTTGGATTTATTTTATTTTGATTAAGTCAACTAGTTATAGTGCATCAGAATATATAATGAACAAGGGCGAAATCACAGATTAACTAAGCATCTCAGCTCCAGGCTCTTCAGCTTCTTCCTGCTCTGAAGGTAATGAAGATTGTTTCTCCACGCTGAAACGCCCGACAACCTGACAACGTCCCCGATCTTTGGCTTCATATAAACCTTGATCTGCCTCATTTAATAATTCGGCAACAGAATCTTTTCCAATCGATGAACTCACACCCAGACTGATTGTGACCTGACCTGTATGCCTGAAATGGTGCTCAGACACAATGGTGCAGAGCTTATTTGCCAGATGATACGCTTCCATATAATCAGACTGAGGACAAATCACTATAAACTCTTCACCTCCCCAACGGCCAATCTCATTAGGCTGGTTTAAAGAGTGCTGAAGCAAGTGCGTCATTTCTATCAGTGTATTGTCTCCGACCAGATGCCCGTGCTCATCATTGATTGCCTTGAAATAATCAACATCGATCAGGATGATGGCAAACTCCCTGCCAGACTTATCTGACTGAGCCAGATAACCCCGGAGCAATTCATCAATTTTCATCCGGTTATAAATCCCGGTCAGCGGATCCCTTTCTGCCATACGTTCAACGAGCTTTCTGTCTGTTCTGTCGGTAAAAATTGCCATATAACCGGTCAGATTCTGCATTTCATCAAATCTCGGGATAATTGATGTATGTAACCACAGCTCATCTCCGCCACGAGTCTGGCTATGGAGTTCGCCTTGCCACTGTCTGCCAGGCAAAAGTGTTCTGAACATTGAAAACTGTAACTGATTCGCAGCCAAAGGATGACTGAGCATGCCGTAGGATCGGCCGAGTAATTCAGTTTTCGCATAGCCGGTTAACTGCGAAAATGCGTCATTGCAACGTTGAATGCATCCCTGCTTGTCAGTGAGAACCACCGGTACATACTGATCGATAATATCCAGACTTTCCTGACTTTCTACCGACAGCCTATTTAACATAATCTGACGGCGAGCAGTTTTCCATGCAATTAATGCCCCAATCGGTACTGAAAACACGACCACGATAGCAATCAACAAAATGGCATATGTTGAACGTGGCATACCAAGTTCCTGCTCAAAGGCATCCTGAACCCGGTATGCCAGAGTTAATTGATCCGGCCCGGGAATGATATGTGACAGATGAAAAGTGGAAAACCCTATTGCCCTCCACATCACTAAAGATTTTGGTCTCGGTGTAGTTACGGATGGTTGATTCTCACTTTCCCATGCATCTACCGGAACCTGATTCGAATATAAAACGTGACCATATTTATCCAGTAAATAGTTTTCAGCACCAGAGGGTTTCAGAAGTTGCCGCAATAAATTCCCGGTATCCAGTTTTGCAACAACGACACCAGCAAAACGGGAGTTAACAAAAACCGGCAGACCAACCTGAAGTGTCAGCTTTAACTCCCCTCTTGAATCAGCCAGTTTTGTGAGCCCGGAAAACCAGATATCGGTCGGTCTGGCTTTACGAAGCAGATGAAAGTCAGGAAATTGTGGTATCTCATAAGCAGACAGAATGTCAATCTTCACATTTGGAGGACCTGCTTTTACGAAATCTATTTGCGAGCTTCCGTTACTATCCAGAATAGTTAACTGATAAATAGCAGGCAGACTCTGAGTCACCTGTTGAATCATTGACCGGAGCAATATCTGATTTTCATGCTCCGGATGCACCATGAAATCATGTAAAACTTCACTTTCCTGCACAAACTGAAGTGAGTTTTTCACCTGATTCATATAAAGTTCAGTATATTGCTCAGCTCTGGAAAAGAAAGACTTAGCATGGCTTTTCGCCATTGTGTTACTTTGATTTTGGAAGGTAATGAGGATAACAAACGTAGAGGCCATTGAAATAATGACCCCGAAAATGAAGAAATAAAAAATGTGCTTAGTATATGTTTTCGACAGAGCCATGACATTGTTCTTATTCCTTTAGCCAATATAAAATCTAGCTCATAATCAAGGAATTGCAACATAAGGCAGGCTTATAATTTTTAATGCTTATTTCTTTTAGTGGCGTCTGATTTTTTCAGGTTACTGAAAGGAAAAACATTCCGAATGCGTTGCTGGGTATTCTTCGGCACCGAAGGAGAAAATTTGAGCCGAATTCCCTCCCGACGCTGATACGCTTTCAGGTATCCGTCAAAGGGAGAATGATGGCCAATTTCACTCAGGTTATGTTTTAACGTCCCCGGCAGATGCCCTCTCACCTTGGCCATTTGACCATCTTTGAAATTTACATACAAAACTGGCCGATCGAGAACCAGCAACCAAAAAATCACTGCCGCAGCAATGATAATGACGTACATCATGAGGCTACCCCCTTGATTAATCAGATAATAGTCGGTTCAAATCTTCTTTCAGCGAGCTCATCTTCTGACTCGCCTTTTCCGTTTTAGATGCTTCACTGAGGAGATACTCAATTGCCTCAGATAAAGTACACCCTAATTCACTAGCACGATAAGACAGTTTTTCCCATACCCGATAATCCAGATCAATTGACTTTTTCCGGGTATGAATCTGTTCAGCATTGTAATGCCTTTTTCGTTTCGCCCGAATCGCCTGCTTCAGTTTGTTATCCAGCTCAGGAGACATATGTTGCTCAATCCATTCTAAAACATGGACTGGTTCATGCTCAATGTTGTTTAATAACGAAACGGCATGGTCAACTTCACTTTTATCGATATAACGGGTGATCTGAACACCTTCCTGATATCGGTGCATGAGGTACTGCCATTTCCATCCACATTCCAGATTTTCAAGTTGCTGGTATTTCATCTGATTGGTAACCTGCTGTCTTTAATGCGGTGACAGCGTAACCCATCATATGAATAACTGCAAATAGTTCATTGATGAATGAGATGTGAATCTGTTTTCCAGGTAACTTTTTCTATATAATCTCTCATCTTTCAATTCATTCGAATATGCAATGACAAATGATATATGGCGCTCTGTAACGCCTCAGTTTGACGACTACAGCACACAAATAACACAATATCCATCCATCCAACCCGCTGATTTTATGTCAACCCAGCCCCGGCTCCAGTCGACTTTGCGTCGATTTACCGAGCTGAGCGGCCTGAGCCGATTACTGATCATTCATGCACCGGACAACTCAGTTTATCGCCATATCATCAAGAATAGTCTCTCTGCACAGCTTCCTGAAGATGTACCGGTCATTACCAGTGAATCTCTTGAAACAGAACACATTTTTACCACAATCAAAGCACAGGACGGGCATCTTGTCAGTGAAATCTCCGGCCTGCTCGATAAGGCGGATGGTGGCTATCTCATCATGTCGCCCAACTGGCTGATAAAAAATGCAGACCATTGGCCAATTCTGAAAAGTGTACTGTTGGGTGAAGAAATTCCGGCACTGAACTGTGATAAAAAATCGCCATTACAGTATGAATGGTCTAAACGTTACGACATCAAATTAATACTGTCCGGAGACCGGGAACAGTTGGCAACTGTCGATTATATTGACGACGATATTCGCAGTGGCTTATCCCTGTACACCGAAATTGAACTGGAACTGAAAGTTGATCCGGACAATCTAATCCGTTATTTTGCCTATCTGAAGTGGCTACTTCAGACTTACCAGTATCCGGCACTTTCAGAGCATGCGCTCCGGTTATTACTGGCATCCGGTGTTCGCGAGACTGAAGATCAGCAGTACATTCCATTGTGTCTGTTCTGGCACAGAACATTACTGGAAGAGGCAGTGATGGAATCCGGTAATGATACCATTGAAGCTCAACATATTCAGTCTGCACTGGACAAACGTTACTATCGGGAGAGCTATCTTCCTGAACGGGCACTCAGCGACATTTTGAATGGTCAGGTACTCATAGAAACACAGGGGAAACAGATCGGTCAGGTCAATGGCTTAACGGTTATTGATATTGCAGGACATCCGGTTTCTTATGGAGAACCTGCCCGGATTTCGTGTGTCGTCCACTTTGGAGATGGTGACATCAATGATGTTGAACGTAAAGTTGATCTGGGAGGAAATCTCCATGCTAAAGGCATGATGATCATGCAGGCATTTGTCAGTAGTGCACTGGAATTAAATGCACCTCTACCCTATTCTGCTTCTATTGTGTTCGAACAATCATATAGTGAAGTTGATGGAGACAGCGCCTCTCTGGCCGAAGTCTGTTCGCTGGTCAGTGCGTTATCCAATATAGCCATTGATCAGCAAATCGCTGTCACTGGTGCCGTGGATCAATTTGGCCGGGTACAGGCTGTCGGAGGATTGAACGAGAAAATCGAAGGTTTTTATCACGTTTGCTGCCATCAGGGTTTGACCGGCAAACAAGGAGTGATATTACCGAAAACCAATTTAAGAAATCTGGCACTTCACCATACGCTAGTCAACAGTATACAGTCCGGAGAATTTCATATCTGGCCGGTATCAACCGTTGACGAGGCGATACCACTGCTTATGGGGAAACCGTTTCGTGGTAAAGATACAGAGAGTGTCATTCAAAAAATAGCTGAAAGAATTGAACTATTCGAGCGTGGAGAGAATCCGGAAAATTTCTGGGAAAAACTCATGAACCGGTTAAATTTTTACTGATCGGAGTTGTTTCACATACATCGGTTCACTAACATGCTGACTGTTGATATTTGGAGTAATAAATTAATGCAAAATAAACGTGAATCTTATAATCGTGATGACCTTCTGGCATCAAGCAGGGGTGAGCTTTTTGGACCAGGATATCCGCAGTTACCTGCTCCCAATATGTTAATGATGGATCGTGTAACCAAAATGTCTGAAACAGAAGGTGATTTTGGTAAAGGTTTGATTTTAGCAGAGCTTGATATTACTCCGGATCTATGGTTTTTTGACTGTCATTTCCCTGGAGATCCAGTTATGCCTGGATGTTTGGGACTTGACGCAATGTGGCAGTTGGTTGGTTTCTTCCTGGGTTGGGTCGGCGGTAAAGGCAAAGGCAGAGCTTTAGGCGTTGGTGAAGTGAAATTTACCGGTCAGATCCTGCCAGAAGCGAAAAAAGTCACTTATGAAATTAACATGAAACGTGTTGTCAATCGTAAACTTGTTATGGGTGTTGCTGATGGCCGCGTTTTGGTTGATGGAAAAGAAATTTATGTAGCAAAAGATCTGAAAGTTGGTTTGTTCCAGGATACTTCAACTTTCTGATACCAGATAATAACTAATAACGTTCAGTTGGTATAAACGGTTCACATACGAGCCGTTTTTTTAATTATAAGAAAATTAGTTATAGTGCATTAGTTATTTCAAAAGAAAGCCCCTGCTGCAGGGGCCATTTTCTCATTGTATGGAGATACTATTGTATGTGGAATGTTTCGTTATTTATAGAGACCCGAACTTTTATCATCTCTGGCTTCACGCCAACCGCCCATCCAATAGGAGCGAACATCCATCTGTTGATAAGGGCACTCTTCAGCAGAACGACCATTTAAACCCGCTTTATACCCCTGAGACTGTGCTCTTCCCAGACGATCCCGCTTTTGTCTCTTCATAGTAAAGTCCTCATACATTAACGATTCATTAACTGACAACTGTTACAAAAGTGTGGCTTTTTTATGACCACACCCTAAGAATCGCTCAATTAAGAATCAGACTCAAGCACAAAAAAAGGTCAGAATGAACGCAAATCCAAATCTGTGACTCAATCCTATTATTGACAAAATTCATCGTCTCCGACGGAACAAAAGCAGACTTAGCAGTGCCAAACCTGCACCACCGAAGGCTGCACCACTTCGCTCAATATTGCTCGACTCATATCCTCTGGCCCTAATGTCACTATTAGTTGCATTCTCAATTGGAATCAACTTCACGGCAACGGTTGTTTCTACCTGATCACCGCTGCCACAAGTCGCATTATGAGCGGTTGAATCATATCCTCCGCTACATTTGATCGCTGTAGCAGCAATTACTCCGGCATCATTAATATCAGAGGCAGTCAGAATGCGGTACTGATTATTGTTGGAAGACACATTACCGTCATTGGTCAGATCATCAAGCAACCAAGCATGATTGGAGAAAATTCCCATTCTGGTCGAATTACTACCCGTTCCGTTATATGGATAGATAAAAGCACGTTTACGGCGCGGCTTACCGCCACTTTCCCGGCTGGATTCCGTATCTATCTGACCAACAATTTCATTGTAATTGTTAATCGCATTTGCATGACCACCGGCACCGGAAAATGAAATATTATCAGAAATAAATGCAACAGCTGGCGATGCAGCACTTACATCAGGAACAACAAACAGACGATTCACAGCCGAACCACCGGAAGGACGGCTCCCTGTCCGTTTCGCCTCACCAATGGCAATCAGATTATTGTTAACGGCGGTTAAAACCGTATTACTGTATGTATAGTCACCACCAATCTCTACTTGAGCATCATTAATTTTCGTAGAAGTCCAGAGACTCGCAGTGGCATAATCAGAAGTATTGACTTTAAATACAGTTGCGTTCATGTAGTTGTTATCACTGTCATAGGTGTTATAACCGACCCCGTAGATCGTACTCCCGTTAACGGTGAAATCACGCATGCTTCCCTGAGCAAGACGCTCATTTTTATTTACATTAACACCGGTTTCCCAACCAATTGCTACAGCAATACCATTGCTCCCCCAGATGGCAGCGTTTGAACTATAATAATTACCATAACTGTTTGTAACATTATTTGAAACACTGCCGACAGTATAAGTACCGTCAGTTTTCCAGGCTCGGAATTTATCAAATGCTCCGGTAGGAGTCACAGTTGCTAACGCATTAACAGAAGTACGATTATTGCCAAGAGAACTCTGAATACCGATAGCATCCAAACTGCTTGTCAGACTATTGATTACTGTATTAGGTGAGTTATAAGAAACGCCACCTTCCACAAAAGCAGTTGCATTTACAGTTGTATCGCCAGTGAGTTCACGCTGCCACTCAGTCCAAAATGGTTGAGCCCATGCACCACATGTAGAATAAAGCAATTGACTTGAACAATAATTCTCGAAATCGCTCAGTACCTGAGCATAAGAAAACGCATTATCCATTCCAAATGGAGCTTCTTCACGATAACTGAGTCCATCAACAGCCTGACCAGCCATCGTTTTCTGAAGACGAGTTTCCCCGGCAAGAGCAAAGCTTGAGCAGGACGTTCCACCAATGCTACCGGCAAGAAAACAGCTGTTAAAGTTTGTCGCAGAATTACTATCATTACTGGAAGGTTGAATTGCGACGCCAAAGGCACTTTGGTAGCTGCCTGAAGTGGTTGGACTCACCTCAACCACATTATAAAGGGCAGCATTAGCCTGGGTTGCCGCCAAAATAGATAGGGCTAATAACGTTATCTTCGTATTTGTTTGTATCATTATAATTTACTGTCCTGTTGTAATGCTTCAAGCTCTTCCCATCGTTCAAATGCCAGCTCAAGCTCTGCTTCTGCCGCAGTTAACCGATCCAGAATGGGTTGAGTCTGTTCCACGCTCTGCGTAAAAAAGTCTGCACTGTTAACCTTCTCCTGAAGGCTACCTATCTCTTGTTCCAGAGTCTCAAGCCTTTCCGGAAGTGATTCCAGTTCACGCTGCTGCTTATAGGATAACTTTTTACCTTTATTAGTTTTAGCCGGAGTATTCGTTTTAGTCGATGATGCTGCCTTATCCGGAGAAATTTCCGAATCCGAAGTTTTACTCCCGATAGCCTCTTTTCTCGTTTCTAATACTTGCCGCCGCTGTTGTTGAGCATCATGATACCCACCAACAAATTCTTCAATTCGGCCATTACCTTCAAAAATCCAGCTCGTGGTCACTGTGTTATCGACAAAATGACGATCATGGCTGACTAAAAGCAATGTACCCTGATAATTGGCAAGTAAATCTTCCAAAAGTTCCAGAGTTTCGATATCTAAATCATTTGTCGGTTCATCCAGCACCAAAAGGTTGTTGGGACGAAGAAAGATCCGAGCCAGCAACAAACGATTTTTTTCACCACCAGACAGTGCTTTAACCGGCGTTCTTGCCCGCTTCGGAGAAAAAAGAAAATCTTGCAGGTAACTTAGAGCATGACGCTGGCGGCCGCCAACCATCACTTCCTGCTTCCCGTCAGCCAGATTGTCCATCACAGTTTTTTCCGGATCCAGCTTTTCCCGATACTGATCAAAATAGGCAACTTCCAGTTTTGTCCCACAATGTAAACGACCACCCGTCGGCTGAAGTTGTCCCAATAACAATTTCAACAGTGTGCTCTTACCGCAACCATTCGGACCAATCAACGCAATCCGATCGCCACGCATTACATTAAAACTAAACTTATCAATAATACACTGACCATCAATTTCGTAACAAAGATTTTCTGCCTCAAATACAATCTTTCCGGAACGAACTGTATCATCAAGTTGCAGGTTTACTTTCCCCTGTACATCTCGTCGTTCACTCCGCTCCTGACGAAGCTTTTTCAGTGCTCTCACCCGCCCTTCATTCCGGGTTCTGCGGGCTTTAATGCCCTGACGTATCCAGACTTCTTCCTGAGCCAGTTTCTTATCGAATTCTGCATTTTGCAGTTCTTCTACCCGTAAAACTTCTTCTTTTTCCGTCAGATACTGGTCATAACTAGCTGGGAATGAAACAAGTTTTCCCCGATCAAGATCCACAATCCTCGTAGCCATAGACTGAATGAAACTACGGTCATGAGAAATGAAGATGATCGATCCTTTGAAATCTTTCAGAAAACTCTCCAGCCACTCAATCGTTGTAACATCCAGATGGTTCGTTGGTTCATCAAGCAGCAATACATCCGGATCACAGACAAGAGCCCGAGCCAGTGCAGCTTTACGCTGCCATCCTCCGGACAAATCAGTCAACAGAGTATGTCCATCCAGATTCAGTGACGCCAGTACGTTTTTAATCCGATCATCAAAACGCCACGCATCACTGTGGTCCAGTTTCTCCTGAACCTGTGCCAGCCGGGAAATATTCTGTTCACTCGGATCACTTTCTACTTTCTCCAGCAATTCTTGATAAAGTTGTAAATGTTTTCCGACATCAGCAAGACCATCAGCAACGTACTCAAATACTGTTCCTTCCTGATCTCTGGGAGGATCCTGCTCCAGACGCGATACAACTACATCCTGAGTCACCGTCATCTTTCCATCATCCAGATGAATTTCTCCATCGAGAACCTTCATCAAGGTTGACTTACCGGTGCCATTTCTGCCAACCAGACAGACACGTTCATTTTCTTGCAGAGAAAAATCAATGTGATCCAGTAACGGATGATCACCAAACGCTAAATATCCGCTATGAATACTTATTAATGCCATGAGCTTCTAACCAAATCTTTAATTCTGTGAGTGAGAACGGCCAGTTCAATTCCTGATCCTGAAATCTGAAGACCGGAATCGTGACACCGTAACGATCATATAATGTTTTATCACCAGCAATATCAATCTGTTGTACCAACTCCGCAACACCTGCTTCAACAGCCAAAGCAAAAGCCTGCTCACAAAGATGACAATACTGTGTGCCGTAGAGAATAAGCAAAATCAGTTATTCCGACGGGACTTCGCAATGACGGATGAGCCAACAATTATGGATCTGCTGATTGCGCTTAAAATCTAAAGGTAACGTCTGTGATGAGATATTTTCCGCAGAGAGTTGCAACTGAGCCATCGCTTCCATATCCATCTTAAACTGGCGCTTATTATTGGAGAAAACAATCACGCCATCTTTGCGCAGAATACGTTTCAAATGCTGCATTAAGTGGATATGATCCCGTTGAACATCAAACGTACCCGTCATTCGCTTCGAGTTTGAAAACGTCGGCGGATCAATGAAAATCAAATCATACTGACCTTTTGCCTGCTCAAGCCACTGTAGACAATCTGCCTGCTCGTATCGGTGTTGGCGTCCCTTCTGGCCATTGAGGGTCATGTTTTCTTTCGCCCAGTCCAGATAAGTTTTCGACATATCAATAGTGGTAGTCGATTTTGCACCGCCCAGCGCCGCATGCACAGTTGCTGTTCCGGTATAAGCAAACAGGTTAAGAAAATCTTTCCCTTTTGCCATTTCTCCTAAGCGACGACGAGTCAGCCGGTGATCAAGGAACAGACCGGTATCCAGATAGTCATATAGATTGACAATGAACCGGGCACCATACTCATGTACTTGTGTTGTTTTTGCTTTAGTGGACATTTTCTGGTACTGAGCATGCCCTTTCTGTTTTTCCCGAACCTTCAGCACAACATGGTTGGCATCGACATCCATCACCTGAGTTGTCGCACGAATCATATCCGTCAAACGCCGTTTGGCTTTTTCAGGAGCAATTGACTTCGGCGCGGCATATTCCTGAATAACCACATGATGGCCATATACATCAATTGCAGCATTGTAATCAGGAAGATCTGCATCATAAACACGGTAGGAATCAAGCTGTTCACGTTTCGCCCATGGAGTGATTTTTGCGATATTTTTGCGCAGGCGGTTGGCAAAGTCAGCTGCGACCTCCTGAGCTGCAGACTGAATCTGAGCAGCATCACGTTCAGCAATAGAGTAGAGTTTTAAGTGACAAGGTAACGAACCATTCCTCATTTTGAACTGCTTGTCGGCCCGCATTCGCAGACAACTTAACAATTCATCTGAGCTGGAAAGAAACATTGCCTGGCATCCGCCAAATTCAGATTTAAGTTGAGCGCCTAAGGAAGCATACAGTGCAATCAAACCCGGTTCAGTCCCTAAGCGTTCCCCATAAGGTGGATTTGAAATAATCAATCCACCCTGAAACGATTCGGGACGCTGTAACTTTGTTGCATCCATCTGCTGAAAATCGATCAGCTCACTGACGCCGGCACGACGAGCATTTTCTTTTGCCAGAGTCAGCATCTTCGCATCGTAATCATAGCCGTAAATAGGAACAGAAATCTGTTTAAGACCTTTTTTCGACTGGACACTTGCCTGAGTTTTAACTTGTGTCCACAGTTCCGGATCATAGTCAGGTAAAGATTCAAACCCCCAGCGGGAACGTTTAATGCCCGGAGCAATCCCCGCAGCAATCATTGCAGCTTCAATGACCACGGTACCGGAACCACACATAGGATCCATTAAAGCAGTTTCTCCGCCCCACCCGCTACGCATAATCATCGCAGCAGCCAGTGTCTCTCTCAGAGGTGCCGCGCCAGCTTCAGTTCTATATCCCCGAACATGCAGACTGCCACCAACCATGTCGATTCCCAGTATTGCTTTTTCTTTATTCAGACGAACATGAACCCGAAGATCCGGACGATCTTTGCTGATCGTCGGACGAGGTAAATTCTTCTTCGTAAAATGATCAACAATTGCATCTTTAACTTTGACTGCACCATATTGACTGTTACGGATAGAACGGTTCGTTCCATTAAAATCAACAATCAACGTTCCTGTTGCCTGTAAATAATCACTCCACCGAACAGCAGATGCTGAAAGATAAAGATCCATGTCATCCTGACAAGTGAACTCAGAGATAACCCGAATGAAACGTGAAGCAATTCTGCTCCAGAGGCAACAACGATAAATAAGCTCATTGGAGGCGCGGAATCGGACACCGGCCTGAACAATCTGAGAGTCGTTAACACCTAAACGGTTCAACTCCTCTGCTAATAAATTCTCAAGTCCGATTGAAGTAGTGGCTAAATACTGATGCATCGATGGTCTTTACTCTGAAAATTGGCCCGCAATTATACCTGACATTCATCTGTTTGGGTAAATCAAACCACGGAATTTTTCTTTTTCTCCTCTGAAAATACTCATTCTCTTTATTGCTGCCATAACAGCACCTTCCCGGTAAGTGAGTATTTATTCACATTAAATTTGGTCTAGACCAGAGCCTTATTTACATTGTAAATTAGTTACAAAAACAGGCCAAAAGAGGAACTATTGACTGAAAAAAGTCATTATTGCTGAGGTTATAACCGCTGTATTGATGATAAATTTATCGAAATTTATGGATGAATCTCACAGTTGAGATTGTCGATATCATGAGATGAAAACGAGTGCTGGGGTTTCAACAGACAAAAAAAATCGGCTTTGCAGCCGATGGGAAATAAAAAAGGAACAAAATACGAATGGAAATCACTAGCCAACTAAGGCTACAGGTTGTGAACCAAGGTTCACGTACTCCATACGATCATGCATCACTTTGATAGCCTGACCATACATGAGTTCTTTACCGGGAGCGAGTGTAAATGCTTCAAGCTCAATACTTGCACATAAGCTTGCATTCTCACCCACTTCCAGGACAATAAAACGACCGGCGTTCATCCGGTTCTTCAACTGGACTATCTCTCCCGCATGTGGGACTGTCTCAGTATTCTGAATATCAAAGAACCAGCTTTTCGGCTGAACCGGTTTATGAAACCTTTTCGCCGCGACACAATTTAAAATCAGTTCAACTTTTCTCGGTTCTGACAAGTCCAGATACTCAACACTCTCTTTGAAAGTTTGATAATCACTCGCGTCATCGACAGTAAACTGACCAGAAGTAAATGCACAAGCAACAAGTAGCTTTTTGGGCAGAAGGGTTTTAAAAACCATCTCATTTCCCAAATCAAGCATTAAGTGGCCTTCTCTGTCACAGAAATACCAGTTCCATTTGTCACTCGGTTTAAGCATATTACAACTCTTTTCATGCGTATCATTCAGTGGCATCAGCGCTCTCCACAGAACAGCTTTACCAACGATTCAATATCCATTCTAAAAGTGAAAAGAGAAAAAAAAAGAGGAAATGAATTCTCATTTCCTCTGAATAATTTCAGGCTGATTTGCACCAAATCAGGCAAATCATGCGGGATAACTATAGGTTTTTCACAATATCTTTTACTAGACCAGGACCATGGTAAATAAAACCTGAATAAACCTGCACCAATTTAGCACCAGCCAGTAGTTTTTCCTTCGCTGCAACATAAGAGTCGATTCCACCGACCCCAATAATCGGAATCTGCTCACCAAGTTCCTGATAGAGCTTGCGGATCACTTCGGTACTTCTCAATTGCAGAGGACGCCCACTCAATCCCCCGGTTTCATTTGCATGTTTCATTCCCATCACAACAGAACGATCCAAAGTGGTATTAGTCGCGATCACTCCGTCGATTTTGTTCCGAAGCAACGACTGACAAATTTGTTCCAACTCTTCATCGCTTAAATCGGGAGCAATTTTCAATGCCAACGGAACATACTTATCATGCTGCTTTGCTAACTCGGACTGTTTTGCTTTCAGCAAGCTTAACAGCTCATCCAGGGCTTCCCCATACTGCAACGAACGTAATCCCGGTGTATTAGGAGACGAAATATTCACGGCAATATATCCGGCATACGGATATACTTTCTCCATACAGATCAAATAGTCATCGGATCCTTTCTCAATCGGCGTATCTTTATTTTTACCAATATTGATCCCCAGAATACCATCGTAGTTAGCCTTTTTGACATTCTCGATCAATTGATCAACACCCTGGTTGTTAAAACCCATGCGATTAATGATCCCTTCAGCTTCCACCAGCCGGAACAGTCTGGGTTTATCATTACCGGGTTGTGGCCTTGGTGTTACCGTACCGACCTCAACGAAGCCAAATCCCATTGCACCGAATGCATCAATGCATTCTCCATTTTTATCCAGTCCGGCAGCCAGACCGACCGGGTTCTTGAAAACAAGCCCCATGCATTCTACCGGACGATTCGGTAAATGCTGGCGATAAAGAAGATCGAGCGGTGTCCCTGTGAAACGTTTAAAGTTCTGAATTGCGAGATCATGTGCCTTTTCGGCATCCAGTTGGAAAAAGCCACTTCTGGCGATACGGTAAAGCATTGTGCCTCCGAAAGAAAAAAAGCCCCGTACAAACGGGGCCTTATTATTTACTCATTTGCCGAACAATTCAAATTTAATAATGCAAGTTCCCTGAGTGCCACGGAGAATTTAGCGAATTCATGGACAGCTCCCACTTTAAATTCATTCAGGATATTCTCCCACCGTTGCAAGGCTGTATTGTTACCTTCGATCCACTGATCCAACAACTGAATTTCATCAAACGATTCTCCCAGACAACCGCAGGAAAGTACCTGAGATGTCAACTGACGTTGCTGCCAGTCCAGATCTTCCCGGAATGCCGCACGGGCCAGTGCCTGCCAGTTGTTATCCACAGCCTGATGATTGATTTGCTGCAAGAACCAGTGGAGTGACAAACGAACCCCCAAATGGAAATAAAGTTTGGCTGTCTGCTGAACTGTAATCCCTTTCTCTTTCGCCACGATACAAATATCCAGTGCCGAATTCAGACTGGACAAGCGGGAAACGTAATGAGCAACATCTTCATCAATACCCTGTCCGATCCAACGGCTAGCCAGAGCATCATGATCGCTGACTTCTCTGCCGACCAGTACTTCATTCAGATGAAGAGCTATCTGCTGAACATCATCTTTATAGAGATCAATCAGTTCATTGACTGATTTTTTCCCCATATGATTGCGGAGAATCCACCGGGACAAACGTCTTAAAATCCGCCGGACAAATCCCAGCACTTCATACTGTGCCATGGTTGTGGCCTGATTATCCAACAGACGCACTTTTTCCATAATCTGATCGAGATTATAAATATCCCGGGCTGCACAATAGGCATTGGTAATTTCGACAACACCGGCACCTGTTTCTTCCTGCAAACGGGAGACAAAGTTACATCCCATTTCATTGACCATCTGATTCGCAAGCGCTGTCGCAATGATTTCACTACGCAGCGGATGCGTTGGAAGTAACTCTGTATAGTTACGGCGTAACTCAGAAGGGAAATACTGAATCAGCTGCTCGGCATGGTAACTATCATTTGCGATTCGGTCATCCGCCAACTGCTCTTTCAAGACCATTTTACCGTAAGCAATCAGTACAGAAAGTTCCGGACGGGTCAGACCGACTTCCCGCTTTTCCCGCTCCAGAAGTGTTTCATCGTCAGGCAGATATTCCAGCCCACGATCCAGTGAACCACTTTTCTCCAGTGTATGAATGAAGCGAATCTGCTCTTTGACCAGTGAAACTCCCTGAACTTCAGTCACAGAGATCGATTCAGCCTGCTGATAAGCATCAGCAAGAACAATATCCCCGACTTCATCCTGCATCGATTGCAGCAACTGGTTACGTTTTTTCACCGTCAATTCACCGTGAGCAACCAGAGTATTCAGGAAGATCTTGATATTGACCTCATTGTCAGAGCAGTCAACCCCACCGACATTATCCACAAAGTCGGTATTTACCCGACCGCCCTTGAGAGCGTATTCGATCCGTCCCAGTTGCGTCATCCCCAGATTACCGCCCTCACCGACAATTTTCGCCTGCAAGTCGATACCATTGATCCTTACAGCATCGTTGGCACGATCACCGACATCAGCATCCGTTTCCTGAGCGGCTTTCACATAAGTTCCGATCCCGCCATTCCACAATAGATCAACATCCATTTTCAGGATCAGACGAATCAGATCATTCGGCGCCATCCGTTTTTGATCGGTTTGCAGCATTGCTCTGACTTCTGAAGAAAGAGTTATGGACTTGGCCTTTCTGGAGAAGATCCCACCACCTTTAGAGATCAGTTTCTGATCATAATCTTCCCATGAGGATCTTGGTAGTTTGAATAAACGATCCCTCTCCTGCCAGCTTTTCTCTGTATCCGGATCCGGATCCAGAAAGATATGTAAGTGGTTAAAGGCTGCCAGTAAACGTGTATGCTGTGATAACAACATACCATTACCGAACACATCCCCGGCCATATCACCAATTCCGACCGCAGTAAATTCGGAAGTCTGACAATCGATTCCTAATTCCCGGAAATGACGTTTAACCGACTCCCATCCGCCTTTTGCTGTAATCCCCATGGCTTTATGATCATAACCATTAGAACCACCGGATGCAAATGCATCCCCCAGCCAGAAACCGTAAGCTTCAGAAACCGAGTTTGCAATATCTGAAAATGTTGCAGTTCCTTTGTCTGCGGCAACAACTAAGTACGGGTCATCCGGATCGTGTCGGACGACATCAACCGGTGGAATAACTTCGCCTTCTTTAATGTTGTCTGTAATATCCAGCAATCCCTGAATAAACTGGCGGTAACAACGTTGCCCTTCAGCAAAAATTTCATCGCGGTTACTGAACAGATACTGTTTCTTACAGATGAAACCACCTTTCGCACCAACCGGAACAATCACCGTATTTTTAACCTGCTGGGCTTTCACTAATCCCAGGATCTCGGTACGGAAATCTTCTTGTCGGTCTGACCAGCGTAATCCACCCCGGGCAACTTTACCGCCACGCAGATGCACACCTTCAATATCCGGTGCATAAACAAATATTTCATAAGCCGGAACCGGAGCCGGAATATCAGGAATATCACGGGGACTAAGTTTCATCGACAACCAGGGCTTTGGCTGCCCATGAGCATCGGTCTGGAAATAGTTCGTGCGCAATGTTGCCTGAATCATTTCCATGTATCGACGCAGAATCCGGTCATCATCCAGACTTTCAACGTCTTCAAGCTGGGCAGAAATATCATTAACCTGTTTTTCAAATGTCCGCTCTCTCTTCTGTTCATCAAGAGCAGGATTGAAACGTTCAGCAAATAGTTCAACCAAGCCTTTTGCCAGTTGCGGATAATGGTTGAGTGTATCTTCAATATACTGTTGACTGAATGGGAAACCGACCTGCCGCATATAACGGGCATAAGATCTCAGGATAGAGACTTCTCTTCCCGTCAGGGAAGCACTCAGTACCAGCCGGTTAAATCCATCATTATCCAGTTCACCCCGCCAGATCGCAGCAAAAGCCTGCTGGAAACGATCCCTTGACTCCCGGATATCGATCGCCATTTCCGTCTTATGCAACATCGAGAAATCAAGTATCCAATAGGTCTGTCCATTGGTTTTATCAACTTCATAAGGAGATTCGCCAATGACCCGGAGCCCCAGATTTTCAAGCATTGGCATAACGTCGGACAGATGAATCGGTTCATCCCGGTGATAGAGTTTTAGTTTGACGACTTTAGAACTGCTATCTTCCTCCTGTGGACGATAAAACAGCATTCCCAGTTTATGATCTTCACTCAGAGATTCCAGCCGTTCGATATCCGCAACAGCAGTGCCCGGCATCATGGCTTCTTTATAGGAGCGAGGGAAAGCCCGCATATACTCTTTCGAGAGTGGTAATCCTTTACTTTCACCCAAGTTGGCCACAATCGCTTCAGATAACCGGTCATCCCAGCTGGTTGAAGCTTCCATCAGATTCTGCTCTATTTTTTTCACATCAATATCCATATTGTTGTTATCGACCCGCACAATATAGTGCGTACGGGCTAAAGGACTCTCTGAGAAATAAACTGTGTAATCAACCGGTTGTTTCGATTCAAAATAGTCGGCGAGCACGGCTTGTGTTTTCTTCCGTAGCTCAGTCGTATGACGATCCCTTGAGACATAAACCATACAGCTGAAAAAACGTCCGAAAGGATCTTTACGGACAAACAGACGTAACAGATCCCGATCCTGCATCTGTACGACGCCCATCCCGACTTCCAGTAACTCTTCTTCACTTGCCTGAAGCAGTTCATCCCGTGGATAATTCTCAAGAATATTATGCAGGGCTTTATAAGAGTATGCTCCTTCCCGGTAGCCGCTGGCAGCAAGGATCCGCCCGGCTTTTTCCCGGATCAGCGGAATACTGCCAATCGTCTGATTATATACGGCTGAAGTATATAAGCCGGTGAAACGATGTTCCCCGATAACTTTGCCATTCTTATCGAATTTCTTGATCCCGACATAGTCGGTATAAGCCGGACGGTGGATCCGGGACTGTCCATTTCCCTTCGTCAGGATCAACAGAAATGGTTTGGTTGCTTCCAGCCGGGCTGAATCTGAAAAATCAGAGAGCTTCACCCCTCGAACCCGAGCCGGATCAGAGAAAAGTCCAAGTCCTGCGTCATCTGTAGGACGCAGCTCCCCACCTTCCACCGTATCGATCAGATCATATTCTTTATATCCCATAAAGGTAAAATTATGGTTCGCTAACCACCGCAAAAACTCAATGGTTTCTGAAAAACGTTCAGCATCGATCGGTATCTGCTTTTTCTGTTTTTCCAGTTGCTGAATAACATGGTTGAGTTGTTTAACCAT
This sequence comes from Vibrio mangrovi, assembly GCF_024346955.1. Lineage (NCBI taxonomy): Bacteria > Pseudomonadati > Pseudomonadota > Gammaproteobacteria > Vibrionales > Vibrionaceae > Vibrio > Vibrio mangrovi. The sequence continues at coordinate 1,892,762 of NZ_AP024883.1, forward strand.
CGGCGTCCAGTCTCTGACGACCAGAGAAGTATCGGCAATAACCCGGATAATTTCATCGTGCAGGTGTTTTATTTTCTGACTATCGGTCAGGCGATCGACTTCGATATGGAACATCGAATGTAGTTCACCCTCACCCTGACCAATACTGAGAATTTTATCATTATTATCACGTTGTATCGGGGCCGGGCCATGAAGCATTAAATGACAGGCAAGATCCAGACGGCTCAAAACCATCTTGATGGAATCAACTAAAAATGGTGTATCGGGAACAACGACTTCAATAATAGTATGGGTTGACTGCCATCCATGTTTGCTGACAACCGGATTAAAGACTTTCACAGATTGTTCCGTAATCTTCGCTTCGTTTAAATGATGCCAAAGACTAATCACGGCACCGTACAAATCAGACTCCGTCCGATTAATCAGGTCGTCCTGTGAAATGTTATTGAAAAGATGCTGCGCAAGTTGCTTGACGACAGTATGCTGCTCGGAATCTAACTTCGTTTGGATCAGTTGGAATACTTTCTCGACTAAAACTGGCTGTAATGTGTCGCGTGAACCCATAGAAACCTCATCTATTACTGGATTACTCGTTATTTTTATTAGTTTATGCGTTAAGCATAATAGTTCCGTAAAAGAAACAACTGAATTGTGAATTAATTTTGATAAAAATTAACTAATTTGCATCACAAAAGAGAAAATGTGTTGCGTTAATGTCAAATTAATTCGAGTCTCTGGAATTTATGCTGTTCATCTGTCGTCAGACGAAACCGACCTTTCAACCCGAACTGGGTCAGATATGGACGGAAGTGAGTCGCAGGAAGTTGAAGGGTTAGACCATTGTCCGTTCTGACCACAATGTGACTTGCCGAGCCGGAATAGTGAGCAAGATATTCCTGATAAGGAATATGAATGGAAAAATAAAAATACTTCATCGGCGTAAAACAACCGTGGCAATACCTGCCACGGTCTTTCCTTATCTTAAGCAAACGATACGATTAAGCTTCCAGTGCTTTGGTCACTTTTTCATATAGATCTTTTGCCAGATCATCCATATTAAGTAAAGCTTCTAACTCTTGCTTCATTAATTTCTGGCGCGTTTCATCATAACGTTTATATTTCAGCAACGGATCAACCAAACGTGAAGCAACCTGAGGATTGGTAGCATTTAATTTCTGTAAAATTTCACCGGCAAAACGGTAACCTGCACCAGATTTATCATGGAACCGGGCTGGGTTCTGATTCAAAAATGAACCAATCAGACTCCGGATACGATTTGGATTTTTCAGCGTGAAGGCTTCATGATTCATAGCATTCTGAATCACGGTCAACGTATCTTTCGCCGGGTTGGTTCCCTGTAGTGCAAACCATTTATCCATAACCAGTCCATCATGTTTCCACTTAGCACTATAGTCATCCATCAACGTTTCACGGCAAGTCAACTCGGCTTGATTCGCTGCCGACATCGCTGCCATCGTATCCGTCATATTATTTGCATTCTGATATTGAGCCTGAACCAGAGATTCCCCTTGTTCCGTCAAAGCCAAATAAGATAAACAGGTATTTCTTAAAGAACGCTGACCAATCGCCGGATGCTCAATAGTATATTCATCCTGCTTCAGCGAGTGATAAAGTGCCGAAAACTCATCCTGTAATTCCTGACCTAAAGAGATTTTGATTGAGTGAAGAACTGACTCAATTGCGTCAACATCAACAGAATCAAACCAGCCTGACACTTCATTATGGTTTGGTAATGCCAGCATTTCTGCAATAAATGCATGTTCCAGAGATGGATCAAGCAATACACCCCGGAATGCATCAATAACAGACTCCGGCAGTTCAACTGACTGTTCCTGTTGTACCCGCTCAATATTTGAACGAATATATTTCCCGATCAACATTTGTCCGGCATCCCAACGGGCAAATTCATTTTTCGCATGCACCATCAAAAATGCCAGTTCTTCGTCACGGTAATCATAAACGAGTTTAACCGGTGCAGAGAAATCTCTAAGCAAGGAGACAATCGGCTGACTTGTGACCGATTCAAATACAAACGACTGCTCGGTTTCAGTGATATCCAGAACATCAGAGACAGCCTTTCCGTTACACTGTAACTCAATGATATTTCCCTGTTGGTCATAAATTTCTATACCTAAAGGAATATGAAGTGCCTGCTTTTCTTTTTGATCTGCGGTTGATGCCGTGTGTTGTCTGACTGATAAAGTAAATGTCTTATCTGCTTCATGATAAACACTACTGACCCGCAGTTCAGGAGTACCAGACTGGCTGTACCATAAGCGGAACTGTTTCAAATCGACACCGGAAGCATCTTCCATTGCCGAAACAAAATCTTCGCATGTGGCTGCCGTACCGTCATGGCGTTCGAAATAAAGCTTCATCCCTTTCTGAAAGTTACTTTCTCCCAGTAAAGTATGAATCATACGAATCACTTCACTCCCTTTTTCATATACGGTCAGAGTATAGAAGTTATTCATCTCAATAACTTTTTCAGGACGAATCGGATGTGACATCGGTGATGCGTCTTCGGCAAATTGTGGCCCACGAATAATCCGGACATTATGAATCCGGTTTACAGCTCTGGACCCCAGATCCGAAGAAAATTCCTGATCACGAAAAACAGTCAACCCTTCTTTCAGACTCAGTTGGAACCAGTCCCGGCAGGTTACACGATTCCCGGTCCAGTTATGAAAATATTCATGACCGATAACAGCTTCAATTCCCAGATAGTCATTGTCTGTAGCGGTCTGGTCATTGGCCAGAACAAACTTGGAGTTAAAAACATTTAACCCTTTATTTTCCATAGCTCCCATATTAAAGAAGTCAACGGCCACCACCATATAGATATCCAGGTCGTATTCCAGCCCGAATCGCTGTTCATCCCATTTCATTGCATTAATCAAAGAGCGCATTGCATGGTGTGCACGATCCAGATTACCTTTATCAACGAATATTTCTAACGCAACATTACGTCCGGAAACAGTCTGGTAGCTATCCCGAAGAACATCGAAATCACCGGCAACCAATGCAAACAGATAAGACGGTTTCGGATGTGGGTCTTCCCAACGTACCCAGGATTTTCCATCTTCAGTTACACCTTCTTCAACTTTGTTGCCGTTGCTGAGGAGATAAGGATAATTTTGTGGTGCAATAATTGTCGTTGTATAACGAGCCAGAACATCCGGTCGATCCAGATAATAGGTGATCCGGCGGAACCCTTCTGCTTCACATTGTGTACAGAATGCCCCATCAGACAGATACAGCCCTTCCAGAGCAGTATTCTCTGCCGGATTAATCAGTGTTTCAATTTGTAGCTCAAATTCAGCAGGAAGATCATTCAGTTCAAGAGTCGTATCCACAACCTGATAATGGCTCCATGGTTGCTGGTTCACCTGAACACTCACCAACTCCATATTCTCCCCATCTAAAATCAGCTGATTTGTCTGCTGTAACTGTTTTACCTGAGAAATGGCAACAACCCGGGTTTGGCTTTCATGAAGATCAAAGGTGAGATTAATATCGGTAATCGTATGAGAAGGCGACTGATAATCTTTACGATATTTGGCTTGAAGCGTACTTGCCATCTTGAATCCTTTTGAGTTAACGATACAAAACCGCACACCGGCATCATACCAGCAAGTGTACGGTTTTCTTCAGACACGGAACGTCCTCCGTTCCTATAGATAGAGCTACTCTAGGCGATTCTTATGCAATTCTCAATGACTGACGTGAGATTATCTCGTTATTCAACTGTTTCCACAAATAAACACTCCTCATCAGATCTGAAAACAACATTCACTGGACCCGATTCAAAACAGCAACCATGGCTCCGTTTTCAAAATTCAGGGTCAGTTGATCAGAATTGATATGAAAACGGGTATCGTGTTCTCCCTGTTCGTATAATAAAACCAGATGATCATTTTCCGTATAGTAAACACCGTTATGAACCACTTCATGTCCCCGGTCATCACTGGAACGAATAAAAAATAAGAAATCAGGTTGCAGTACAAGCTGAATCTGTGTCACTCCGACTTCATCCAGTTCCGAACCGGACAGACTCTGACTCTGCCAGTAACCAACCAGTGACCGGGATAATGCTTTGAAGAAAGTCACACCGTTAAGCATCAGCCGGTTGTGGGTGCTGACATAGGAATAGACTTGCGGCGTGACACTCTTAACTCCCAGCGTCAATGTATCCTGATTGGCAGCATAACCACCTTCCCAGTATTCAACCGAACTATCACGTTTTTCAATCTGAACCGCAAAAGTGTAACTGGAACTGAGTGTCAGATGTATCGAAGTGAAGTCCTGAGACGAGTCTTCCGGATCGGCATTCACCAGATACCAGTCACCAAGCAGAAAGGGAAAATCAAACTGAGTAAGGTCGTTCTTATTACTACTACTGAATAATGTACTACTGAGCACTGTTCCCGAACAAACAAGGCAAAAAACAGCAACATACCATTTCATATTTCTCATCATCAGACAAAACTCCCCACTTTTTTCTTTAAGCTTAGGTTCCATATACTGATAAAGCGAACAATTCCATGATTAAGTCATGACTTGTCGGGGGAACATCAGATTTTCGGGAAGAAATGTTTGAAAACACAAAAGAAAAACGCGCCTTTCAGCGCGTTTTCAATCAAATATCCATCAGATATGCTTAAGAAGAACCCAGGTAGACCATATCCACCGTAATCGCAACGGCCTCATCCAGATAAGCATCTGGTGCCACATAGTCTTTCGGTACATCTTCCAGTTTAGTGTAAGGTTTATGCCCTTCACTTTTCTGACGCAGATTAATCCGTTTCAGCGTCAGTGCATCTGCGGCATCAGCTTCACGGTGTCTGACTGCTTCATTCAGAGAAAGTAAATTATCATCTTTCTCTTGCTTATATTTGGCAATATCTTCCGCAATAAACTGAAATTCCATATCTTTTGCGATCCGCTTTTCATGGCGCTTTTGCAGCATCTGGATCAACTTTTTATAATGATGAACTTTGCTGTATTCAGCTTTACCGATGCTGTCCCAGGGTAAAGCATTATCTTCAACACTTTCTCCGGTTTCACTCGGGTCAACCGCCGTCGGAAACGCAATGTCAGGAGCAACGCCCTTATCCTGCGTACTGCCACCATTGATACGATAGAATTTCTGAATCGTGTACTGAATATATCCCAATGGCTCACTGAATAAATCATAGATACCATTCAGCGAATAGTGTTGCTGAACAGTTCCTTTACCATAGGAATTCTCACCCAGAATAACCGCCCGATCATAATCCTGCATGGCCGCGGCAAATATTTCAGAAGCTGAAGCACTGTAACGGTTAATCAAGACAGTTAACGGACCATCATAGCTGCTCTTGTCATCAGTATCACTGTTAATATTTACCCGTCCCCGGCTATCACGAACCTGCACAACCGGACCTTTCTGAATAAACAGACCAGTCAATCCTGTTGCTTCGGTCAATGCACCGCCACCATTATTTCGCAGATCAACAATTACACCATCGATATGCTGCTGTTTGAATTCACTCAGCAACTTATCGGTATCCCGGGAAAGGCCGACATAAAAACTGGGAACCTCAAGTACACCAATTTTTTTACCATCCCGTTCAATTACTTTTGATTTCACCGCCCGGTCTTCCAGACGAATCTTATCACGGGTAATAGTGACAACGTAACTCTTAGCGTTTTTGCCTTCAGGAAGCACCTGCAGTTTAACAATCGTGCCTTTCGGTCCCTTGATCAACTGCACGACATCATCCAGACGCCATCCAATCACATCAACGATATCTTTACCTTCCTGACCAACACCGATAATCCGATCACCTTCGGCAAGCTTATTACTCTTATCGGCAGGCCCGCCGGCAACCAATGAACGAATAACCGTATAGTCATCCGTCAATTGTAACACCGCACCAATACCTTCCAGTGACAGATTCATTTCAGACTTAAACTGCTCTGCACTACGGGGAGAAAGATAACTGGTATGCGGATCGATCTGACGGGCAAATGCATTCATATACAGCTGGAACACATCTTCACTATGCGTCTGGGTCAAACGTTTAATGGCATTGTTATAGCGTTTCGTAAGCGTTTCTTTAATTTCCGGCCATTTTTTTCCGGCTAATTTCAAATTCAACGCGTCATATTTTACCCGCTTGCGCCATAAGTCATCCAATTCCTGCTGACTCTTAGGCCAAGCCTCCTTGGAACGATCCAATTCGATGGATTCATCGGTGTCAAATTTGATCTCATGATCCAATAACGAAAGCGCATATTTAAATCGCTCGTATCGTTTTTTAACCGAGATGTTATACACATCAAAAGCAATCTGATCGCTACCTGAATTCAGTTGATCATCCAATTCAACCGACCACTGTTTAAAACCATCAATATCTTTTTGAGTAAAGATATTACGGTTGTAATCCAATAGTCCGAGATAACGCTGAAATATCTTTTTGGAAAAATCATCATCCAGATAGATATGCTTATAATGCGATTGGGTAAATTTATTCTTAACCCGTTCCGTCGCAAGCGAATGCTGTTTTTCGGGAGCAAGAACGGGAAGATCTGATTCACTGATTGAAGGCGCTGAGGCTTGAACAGAAGAGACTGCCAGCCATAGGCCAGCAGCAATTAATGTCAGTTTTGAACGGCATTTCATGCGTAGGAGGTTCTCCTTTATGCGCGCAAGTGCTCCGCTTTTACAACCATTTGCAGGCCATTTCCAAGCTGTACGCGCACATCTTCCTTATTGATCTCAACAATGGTCGCAGCCATGTTGCCTTTACCCATATTTACTTTAACCTGACGACCAACACTTAGCTCATCAACCTTCAAAGCACGGGCTTGTACAGTTTTTTCCTGAACTCGTTTTGCAGTTTTCGCCTTAGGATTCGGTTTCTTGGCCTTAGGCTGAGAATTCTTTTCCTGCTTTTGTTTTTCTTTACGGCGAGCCTGAACTTTCGCTTTGCTCTCGGCCAGCGTATTCTGGGCATGCTCGACATGTTCCTGCTCTAATGTACCACACGGGTTCCCATCTAAGTCAACTCGTTCTGCGCCGGGTTTCACACCATGCAGATAACGCCATGAAGAAGTATATTGTCTCAACGCAGCACGAAGCTGAGTCTTACTCACCTTCGGATCACCTTCCAAGCGTTCAACAAGATCTTGAAAAATACCAATTTTCAGTGGTTTTGCTTCACCTTCCAGAGTAAAGCATTTTGGGAAACATTCAGCAATATATGCAATCACTTCTTTGCTGTTTTTTAACTTTTCAGTGTTTTCCATGTGGGTTCCTGGTTATTACGGTTCTATTCCGTAAGACATGAAGATATCAATGTTCGGGTATTATAGTGTTCTGAATCGGAAAAACCACCGTCAGACTATAAATAATGACGCGTTAGTCTGTGAATTAAACAGCTTTTCTACATGATTCATCATTTCTGTCAAACCTTGTGCATCAATCTCAGAAAATCGTCCCTGAATCGGACTATCGATATCAAGAACGCCGATCAGTTGACCATTGGCAGAAAATGGAATGACAAGTTCAGAACGACTGGCTGCATCGCAGGCGATATGTCCTTCAAACTGATGAACATCATCAATACGTTGTACACTTGAGGTCTGGATTGCAGTTCCGCACACGCCCCGTCCTACCGGAATTCGGATGCAGGCTGGTTTGCCCTGAAACGGCCCCAGAATTAATTCATCATCCCGTAACAGATAAAACCCGACCCAATTGATATCAGTCAGTTCCATATTGAGAAGTGCGGATAAATTTGCCAGATTGGCGATCAAGTCGGTTTCAGCCCCAATCAACGCCACAGCTTGCTTTGTTAAAAGTCGGTACTGCTCAATTCCCATAAATTTTTCCATCGTTATACAATTTCTGCATCATCAGCAGAGAAATTAATCCCAGAGCGGCTCACTTATTTTCTGATAATACTCATTTTCTGACAATTCCGGTAAAACTGTCTTTGAAGCTAAGCGGGTCTGTTTCTGACTGATTGATAATAAAAACGAAAATTAACACCCATGTTACTTTGATGCAAATACATCCATATCCCTCAATAACCTAATGGTGCAATTTCATGCCAAGCTACTTTATAATACAACTTCTACCAGCCAGTGCGCTTCCGGTGGACTGAGCACTATCATCATATGGATATGGAGCCTTGGCGTGAAAGAAACAAACTCATCGTCTATGGATTACCCACTCAGGCACTGCCATGGCTGCGAACTTCCGGTCATCACCCCTCCCGTTCAACGGGGAAAAAATGCCTATTGCCCCCGCTGCGGAACACAACTTTATCGCGGAGGGCAGCCTTCCTTTTCCGGAAATCTGGCACTTGCACTCACCTGTCTGATCCTGTTTATTCCCGCCTACGGATTTGATTTTCTTTCTATCCATCTGCTGGGAAGCGAACTGAAAGCTTCTGTCTTTCTTGGTGTATTCAGCCTGTTCCAGTCCGGCTTTCCTATTGTTGCCGGATTAGTGCTCTTCTGTGGCGTTATTGCACCATTCGCCATGTGCTCTTCAGTGGTTCTGGCACATACTGCGCTATACTACCGACACCATCGCCTCCTGATCCTTGCACTAAAACTGATGGAGCGACTCAGAATCTGGTCAATGATTGACGTATTTCTGGTGAGTGTCGTTGTTGCCTGTTTTAAATTAAGAGATTACGCCGATATCTTCGTTAGTCCGGCGCTGTACGGTTTTATTCTTCTGCAAATCCTTTCAGTCATACTGATGGGAAGAATCAGTGTCAGACGCTACTGGGAAAAATGGCAATCTGAATCAACCTATGACGAAGCAAATGGTGAAAACTACTGCTCCCATTGTCATCTTTCCCAGAACAATCATGAATTCTGTATCCGGTGTAGTACTTCTTTATTACCGGGAAAAAGAAATAGTATTCAGAAAACATGGGCCTTACTTACTGCTGCTGCCATTTGTATATTTCCGGCGAACCTGCTGCCGATGTCGATTCTGTTCTCAAGTGGAAAACGTCTGGAAGACACTATCTTCAGTGGCGTTGTCAATCTGATTCAACTCAATATGGCTGAGATAGCCGTGGTTATTTTTGTCGCCAGTATCCTTGTTCCGGCGATCAAAATTATCGGGCTGGCCTACCTTTTAATTGCGACTCAGTTCAGCGCACATAGCTATCAGAGACAACGTATGTTCCTCTATTTTTTACTGAAGTGGATCGGGAAATGGTCCATGATAGACCTGTTTGTCATTGCGATAATGCTCACACTGGTTGACCGGGGACAACTTCTGGACTTTACACCAGGCACCGGAGCCACGGCGTTCGCACTGGTCGTAATATTTACAATGTTAGCCACCACCCAGTTTGACCCTCGCCTGATTTGGGAGACAGAGAACAAGACCACTGCGGGAGATGTGTATGAATAATGAGAATAATCATAAACAAACCTATACACCGAAAATCAAAACTACTTATGGCATCTCCCCGTTATGGATTCTGCCACTGGTTACACTCTGCTTAGCCGGCTGGCTGGTTTATCAGGCAATACAAGAGTCCGGCCACCGGATTCAGATCTATTTCTCGGATGCTCAGGGACTGGTTGAGGGCAGAACCCCCATTCGCTATCAGGGACTTGAAATAGGAATGGTCAGACGAATTAAACTGACTCAGGACACGAATAATATTTACGTTGAAGCAGAAATCTACCCGGAAGCCACTTACCTTCTGACCCCGACGACCAAGTTCTGGCTGGTCAAACCGACAGCGACACTTTCGGGAGTTTCAGGACTGGATGCTTTGGTATCCGGCAACTATATCGGCATACAACCCGGCATAAAACAAGATGATGAGTCCTTTGATCCCGTCTTTTACGCCCTGAAAACAGCCCCGATCGACCTGAAACGATCACAAGGTTTAAATATCACACTTCGGGCACATGACTTGGGTGGTATCAATATTGGCAGCAAGATTCTTTATAAAAAAATCCCTATCGGAGAAATATATAGCTATCGATTAGACAGCGATGCAAAATCAGTCCTGCTGCTTGCTTCAATTCAGGATGAATACCGCCAGCTCATTAACAATAGAAGCCGTTTCTGGAATGTCACTTCGTTACGCACAGAGATCAACTATCAGGGACTCGAAGTTCAGTTAGAAGGATTGAGTGCTTTACTGAACGGTGCAATTGCCGTTGATTCGCCGGAAGGCGGACAAAGCATACAGAATCACACGGAATTTCAACTGTACAGTGATCTGAAATCTGCCGGACGGGGAATCCCGATTCAGATTGCCCTGCCGGAAAACAACCAGATTAAGAATAATTCAGCCCCCATTATGTACCGGGGAATTCAGATCGGACAGATTACCAATGTCCATTTCGATCAGAAGCGGAAAACCATTCTGGCAGATGCTGCCATTCAACCAGCCTTTAATGACCTTCTGAATACAGGCAGCAACTTTGTGTTGGAAGAAGCCACACTATCTTTTGCCGGTGTGGCCAATGTTGCAAACTATATCAAGGGTAACTTTTTAACTCTGGTGCCGGGAACCGGCTCCCCCAGCCGGGTTTTCCATGCAACCCGGACATCACACCAGCCGCCATCTGATGCCATAACTGTCACATTACATGCTCAGCAGACTTATGGTCTGGAAGCCGGTAATAAGGTGAAGTACCGTGGTATTTCTGTCGGACAAATTACCGATATCAGACTGAATCAGGATGATATCCGGTTCACTATTTATATCGATAGACAGTATCAATATCTGCTGAAAGACAAAAACCGCTTTTATGTAACAGGTTCAGCCAGTGCATCCCTGACCGATACGGGTGTCATGGTTGATCTTCCGTCAGCCAAAGAGCTGCTGGTCCACACCATCAGTTTTATCAGTGAAGGAAAAGCATATCAGCACTTATCTGGTTACCGGTTATATCCGAATCAGGAGACTGCAGCACTGGCACAAGATTCAGAGCAGGCTTCACAAGTCTACACGCTGGTGTCATCCCAACCTCCGCCACTAACTAAAAATGCACCGGTTCTGTACCGGAATATCATTGTGGGTCATGTGAAAAATTTTCGCCTCTCCGCCCGGACTGTCCTTATTGACCTGCAAATTGATCACCAGTATCAGCACCTGATTACTCAGGACACCGTTTTCTGGAACACATCCGGTCTGGAAATGAACGCTTCACTGCAGGGAGTAACCCTGAAAACTGCACCAATATCCTCTCTGGTCAACGGTGGCATTGCTTTTGATGCGCTGACCGGGACTCAGAACAGACAGGATAAATACTGGGTTCTTTATCCTGACTATGAACGGGCAAGTCATGCCGGACAACTGGTCTGTCTGAACAGCGAAAGTACCTATCAGGTGGTTCAGGGAACACCGATTCAGTTTCACGGGGTGAAAGTCGGCGAAGTTCGCACTGTTCAACCTGATTTTCAAACACGTCAGGTAAATATCTGTGCAGACATTTACCCTGAATACACAACACAGATTGCTCGTCAGGGAAGCTATTTCTGGGTCACATCCGGTAATCAGCCCATTACCCGGCTAAAAAACATTAAGTCGGCGCTGATTCAGTCGATTGATGTATTTCCCGGAGAAGGGCAACCGCTGAGCCACTTTATGCTCCATACACTTCCCTTCCAGCCTTCAGGACTTCACCTGACACTACAAAGCAACCAGATGGGTTCAATTGAAACCGGAGCACCCGTCACTTTCCGGGGGATGAATGTAGGAAGAATCACACGGGTCCGGCTGGGCGAACTATCAGATCGTGTTCTGATTGACCTCAATATTCGTCCTGAATATGCCTATCTGGTGCGAAAAAATAGTATTTTCTGGAATCAGTCCGGAATCGATGTTTCTATTGGATTAGCAGGTGCCGATATCAAAACAGGCAGCTTAGACAGCCTGTTACAGGGAGGAGTCGCTTTCAATACTCCGGAAGCAAAACAACTGGCTCCTCCGGCAGCTAATCTGGATACATTCTTCCTCAACCCGGCCCGTGAAGCAGAATGGTCAGAATGGAATCAGCCCATACCTAAACCACATGAAAATCGTGCATTGTGACGGGAGAATGACGACATTACCCGGCGTCGGATTTTGTATCTTGAGGTTACTTAAGTATATAATGCAGCGCTTCCCAGCAGTTGAAAGTTAAATTGAGAGTATTACTTTGCACACGAATGTTTATTTGCCGGATGAATTTCTGCAGACGATAGAACAAATACTGCCATCTCAACTCACGATGGATGATTTTATTGCCGCCTGTCAGCGCCCGCTGCGCAAAAGTATTCGCGTCAATACCTTAAAGATTTCCGTCGCTGATTTCTGTCAGAGAGCGAGAGAGAATGGCTGGAATCTGGAGCCGATTCCCTGGTGTCCGGAAGGTTTCTGGATCGACATAGAAGATTTCACAACCCCGTTGGGAAATACATTCGAACATATGACAGGCTTATTTTATATTCAGGAAGCCAGTTCAATGATGCCGGTCAGCGCCTTGTTCCATCAGCAGGAACAGCGATTTGAATCGGTACTGGATATGGCTGCTGCTCCGGGTTCAAAAACAACGCAGATTGCAGCACTGATGAATAATGAAGGCATCGTTGTTGCCAATGAATTCTCAGCCAGCCGAACCAAAGCACTTTATTCCAATATTGAAAGATGTGGCGTCAGAAACAGCGCACTAACCACTTTTGATGGTCGTGTTTTCGGTGAGTGGCTTCCCGAGCAGTTTGATGCAGTATTAATTGATGCGCCCTGTTCCGGGGAAGGAACAGTGCGAAAAGATCCGGAAGCGATGAAAAACTGGAGCCCGGCCTCTATTGCCGCGATTGCTGAAACGCAAAAAGCGCTGATTGAAAGCGCGTTCTATGCCTTGAAACCCGGCGGCACACTTGTTTATTCAACCTGTACACTCAGCCGCGAAGAAAACCAGAATGTTTGCTATCATTTGCAGCAGACTTTCGGTGACGCCGTCACCTTTGAATCATTGGAAGCATTATTCCCACAAGCCAGTTCTGCTTTGACTGAGGAAGGTTTTCTGCATATTTTCCCTCAGATTTATGATTGTGAAGGTTTCTTTGTTGCCCGGATTCGTAAAACGGCTTCTGTTCCGACACCCCAAAACAACAAACGATTGGGCAAGTTCCCCTTCACTAAAGCAACGAAAGCTCAGTCTCAGAGCGTGAGTCAGGCATTAAAACAATCTCTGGATGTTGAGCTACCGGCACAGAGTCATATTTGGCTGCGCGATAATGAAGTCTGGCTTTTCCCGGAAGCCCTGGAACCCATGATTGGCCGCTTCAAGTTCTCCCGCATGGGAATCAAACTTGCCGAAGCGCATAAAAAAGGTTACCGCTGGCAGCATCAGCTTGTGACTTCTCTGACAACAGGACAGGAAATGAAAGCAATCACGCTCACATTAGACGAAGCTCGTCAGTGGTTTATGGGTAAAGATATCCGACCGGAGCAGATCGATGTCGGTCAGGGAGAAGTTCTGGTTCAATATCAGGATGTAATACTCGGTCTGGGGAAATGGGTCGGAAACCGGATTAAAAATGGTTTACCGAGAGAGCTGGTCAGAGACGGTAATCTGTTTTAACTCCCCTTTTTCTGCATGGCCCGAACCAGAAGACTGGCTTCGGGCAACATTCGGCATTCGGGAGCACGGTTTTCAGGTTATCCTGGCAAACACGTTATGAAGGGTCATTCACCAAACGAATGCCATCGGCTTCAATCACAATCACTCCCTGCTTATAAAGCTGACCGATCGTTTTCTTATAAGTACCTTTACTGGTACGGAAAGCCGCAAAAATAGCTTCTGGTGAAGATCTGTCTCCCAGTGGCAGAAAACCACCCTTCTTACGTAACTGCTCGACAATTTTGCCACTCAGTTCATCTAATTTCGCCACACCAAGTTTTTGTAGTGAAACATCAATTTTACCGTCATCACGAATCTGCTTAATGAATCCTTTCAGCTTCTTACCGATAAAAACTTTACCAAACACATCCGACTGGAACAGCATTCCCCAGTGCTCACCATTGATTATCACTTTGTATCCCAGCGAAGAGCGCTCCGCGACCAGTAAATCAACTTTCTGATTGGGCGTGTAACGAGCCGGGGTTTTGTCCAGCCATTTATTGAATTTGGTCGTCCCGACAATTCTTCCGGAAGCTTTATCCGTATAAACGTAAACCAGAACCGACTGTTCAGCAGCCAGCCGTCCCCGCTGCTCACTGAAAGGAATCAATAAATCTTTTTCGCTGATTCCCCAGTTCACAAAAGCACCGGTATTATTCACACCGACAACTTTCATCATGCCCCATTCCCCGACACAGGCAATCGGCGTTTCCGTCGTAGCAGCCAACTGGCTGTCAGAATCAAAATACAAAAATACATCCACCAATGCACCGATTTCTACCGGCTGACGCATCAGCTTTTTCGGCAACATCACCATGCCATAGTCTTTTGCGTCCAGAAATACACCAAAATCGGTTTCCCGCAAAATCTCTAGCTGATTGATTTGTCCTATATTAATCATTAAATGGGTCTCATCTTAAATTTGCAGAGATTATACGCGATCTCTGATATTCTTTCTCTATCATTTATAAATATACCCAAGTAACCTCAAGATGCAGGATTCAGATATAAGGGCACGTTTTCCGGAGGCAGTTTGATCAAGGTTAGCAAACATGATGCAATTACATTGAAGATCTCACACACCATGTCAAAGAGTAAGCTTTCCAGTCTGGAAATGTATTTATTCGTTCCGGGAGAGATCGGTTTGAATAAAGATATCATGCCCGAACCCGAGCTTTATTATAACTGTCTGACCCAGAAACGAGCTTATTACAGTGATAAACATTTACTACCGCTGATTCACAGTCGTCTCGCCCAGCGGGGAAGATTGTCAACAACCCAATACCGGATCAGTCTGAGTCTGTTTGCCTACCAGTATGTGATTGCTCTCGATACTGCTGTCAGTGATTTGCTTCATGAGAGTGACAGCGTCACGGAAACTGAAATTGATAATGTTGTGGAGCTGACATTAGATATTTTACGCCGGCTCAGACGTACAATTCCTTATGAAGAAACTCTGAAGCGGTATTATGCAAATATCGATAACTATCTGTCCTGGTATACAGAGCAGAAATTTCTCTCTCTGGTTGCTCACTTAACCCGGGATAGTGAGTATAAAACCATCAAAGACCGCCTGATCGTACTGGCAGAGAAAGAACAGGCACACCGGGCACTGCATCACTACAATTCAGAACAGGCCGCTCAGGATATTACCCGCATGAGTAATAAGATGCGTCTGTTGCGCCGTTTGATTGAACATCCGGTAATTCTGAAAGAAAAACCGGTTTCACTGGGAAATAATATCCTTCGGGCAGTAAAAGGGATTGCGACTGGATTCGTGATGCTCTTTGTCACAATGATGGTTGTCTTTGCCCGGGATTACTGGGGAGAAATTACCGTATCATTCATCATCGCGATGTCTTTCATTTATGCCCTCAGAGAAATATTCAAGGATGATCTCAAAGACATACTTTGGCGATGGCTGCGCAAAGGAAAGCCGAAATGGAAAAGACGTTACTTTGATCCCAGTACAGGAAAGCAGGTTGGGCAAAAATATGAATGGTTGAATTACCAGTCGATTAGCAGCCTCCCCGATCGTATTCAGCGCATCCGTAAGAAACGGATCGTACAGCGGGAAGAGCAAGTCATCAGCTATCGTTCTGAAACGGAAATGTCAACGTCACGTTTTATGAGTGGTTACGAAGAAACCCGTGAAACCATCTATTTTGATTTTCGCGAAATCACCCGGCTTTTTGATAAAGATACTTATCGAGTCTATCGCCTTAACAACGGTCAGGTCAGCCGCGAAAAAATTGAAAAACGTCATCTGTTTAATCTCATTATTAAGCAGGATAATCATACGGATGAGCCAACTTACTATCGCTGGAAGGTTGTACTGAACCGCAGCAAAATCGTCGCGATCGAACCAATTGAGCTCACGCCCAAAGAACTTGGATAATCTAGACCATGAAAACCGATGAACTAAGAACAGAACCTCTGGGGCTTATGCCAACTCCTGACCAGTTGCGTACGCAACATCCGGTAAGTGCTTCTGTAGCCCGGCATATATCACAGAGCAGAAAACAGATTGAAGCCATATTGCATGGCAGGGATAACCGCCTGTTAGTGATTACCGGACCATGCTCCATTCACGATCCGGAAGCAGCATTTGACTACGCCAAACGATTAGATAACCTGCGCCAGCGTTATTCTGACAATTTATTCATTGTCATGCGGACTTACTTCGAAAAGCCCAGAACTGTCGTAGGCTGGAAGGGGCTGATCACAGACCCGTATCTTGATGGCCGTTATGCGCTGGAAGAAGGTCTGAGTAAAGCCAGAGAAATTCTGCTGACAATCAATCAGCTTGGTCTTCCGACTGCAACCGAATTTCTGGATATGATTACCGGACAATATATTACCGACCTGATTTCCTGGGGTGCAATCGGAGCCAGAACAACAGAATCCCAGATTCACCGGGAAATGGCATCGGCACTTTCTTGTCCGGTTGGTTTCAAAAATGCGACAAACGGCAGTGTAAAGATTGCTGTTGATGCTATCAGAGCAGCCAAAGCATCTCACTATTTTTATTCGCCGGACCGGCAAGGCAGAATGACGGTTTACCGTACCAGTGGTAATCCGGACGGACATATCATTCTGCGTGGCGGTGAAAACGGGCCAAATTTTGACAGTCAATCTGTCCAAAACGCCTGTGCTCAATTAGAATCACACCACCTGTCTCCCCGGGTTGTGGTTGACTTCAGTCATGCAAACTGCCAGAAAGAACATAAACGCCAGTTAAGTGTTGCTGAGGATATCTGTCAGCAAATTCGCCGGGGAAGCCATCAGATTGCAGGGATTATGGCAGAAAGTTTTATTATGGAAGGTAATCAGCCGATTGCCCCGATGCCCCAGCTAACATATGGTATGTCAATTACCGATCCATGTCTGAGCTGGTCTGATACCGAGCAGATGATCACACAGCTTGATTCCGCTGTGCATGATAGAAATAACGATAAACGATAAAAACAAGGAGCAGGCCCATGCCTTCTTTTGATATTGTGTCAGAAATTGATACAGTTGAATTAAAAAACGCCGTTGATAATGCGAACCGTGAACTGTCGACAAGATTCGATTTCCGAAATGTAGAAGCAAGTTTTGAACTGAAAGATGAAATCGTCAAACTCTCTGCTGAAGGTGATTTCCAACTGAAGCAGATGCTGGATATTCTGCGTGGTAATCTGGCAAAACGAGGAGTCGACGGGAATGCGATGGAATCCCAAACCGCAAGCCAGTCCGGGAAACACTGGCATCAGGAAGTTCTGTTCAAACAGGGAATCGAAACCCTTCAGGCCAAAAAAATCGTCAAAAGTATCAAAGATCAGAAACTTAAAGTTCAGGCTTCCATTCAGGGCGATAAAATCCGTGTTACCGGCAAAAAACGTGATGACCTGCAAAGCGTCATTGCATTTATCAAATCAGAAGATTTTGGTCAGCCATTTCAGTTCGATAATTTCAGAGACTAAATAGATCAGACGTCCCTAAGGTACATCCTGGACCGAAAACGCCCGCCCTGGCGATCTCACAGGGCGGGCGTTATGATGTTGGACAAATCTTATCAGCACTACATGCCAGCAAGTTAAAACTTACGTGGCGCAAAACCCGTCATCACTTCCAGACGCATCGCCTTACCCAGCTTGGTCGTCGGATGAACGATGACAAGCCCCTTGACCGACTTCTTCAGTTTACCGATATCCGCTTGCTCTTCCCGGGTGATTTCCCGTGAAAAAGCCAAATCGGATAATCTTTTCCGCTCTTTATTCAAATCGTATTCCTGCTTACTCCGCAGCGAATTGATCTGTTTATCCAACGCATCAATCTCATCGGTAAATTTACTGATCATCTCGTTATCACCCCGAGATTTGGCTGCTTCCAGCTTATGTTTACACTTGTCTAGTTGGTTGTTCAGTTGCTGGGTCTGCGCTTTTAAACTCATAGGAAATAACTCTCATCTGTTTGATAGCCGCGTAGTATACCATAAACCATGGAGATGTTACCGACACGCTGATGTCACCACTCGCTTTATCAAGATCTAGTTTGTCATCAGGTTTTAGTACATTTGGTAAAAAGCACTGCCGAAATGACGATCACCCGAAGCTCTCAAATCAGCAACCGACGAAAATACATCCGCAGTCACGACAACACAAAGACAGCGGGTTTCGTTTCTGGCTTCACTGAGTAAGTTCAATAGCTGCTCACGATTGTGAAAAGCAGATCTTTCAGCATCACGCCGACACAGCTCAAGTCCTGCCGGGGGAATATCCCGATGATAAAGTACCCGGTCGGATTGTTGCATAAACCGAACGGCTTTCATCGGCAGAAGTTCAACATCCGCATCGCAGACAACCCATACGACTTCCTGCACCAGCGTTTCAGGCTCAGCCATGCAGCGTTGATAAATCGTTTCCAGAACAGCCGGATCGCGGGTATCTTTCACCATAGGATCTGCCAGAAAAGTTTCCCAGAAACGACGACGGGCACTGACGTCAGGCAATGCGGCTTTAATGTGTTCCCTCTTTTCACCGCAAAACTGCGCCAGAACAGCCAGATTCTGAGCCAAAATAGCTTCGATTGATTCGCGAATATTTCGCACCAATACCGGCGAAGCACCACCACTTGAAATCGCAATCTGAATCTGTCCCCGATCAACCATCGCCGGAGTAATAAAGTCACAATAGGGTTGGTCATCAACAACATTGACAGGTATTCCCAATACCTTTGCATCCGCATAGATCTGATGATTCAGTTGAGGGGAATCGGTCGTTGCCCAGACCTGAACATAATTCCGGGTCAGAAACGCCTGATCATATCGCTGCTGAATCCACCGAAGCTGGCCTTCATACCATAATTCCCGAAGTACATCAGAGAGCTCTGGTGACAAAACTGTCACTTGCGCTTCAGATCTGACTAAAGCTTCCGTTTTTCTACTTGCGACTTCTCCCCCGCCAATTACTAAAACTGCTTTTTCCGTTAAATTCATAAACAGTGGAAAATATCGCATAACAATTTTAACCCTACATTAACAACTTTTACTAACTATACTACCAAAAAAGGTGCAGCAGTTTTATCGCCAGATGATGATTCGAAAATAATTGATTAAATTAACATCTAAAAATGGAATAATAATCCAATTAAATCATAAATTTTGAAATTTAAATCCAAACATTTAGTAAATAAATATACAGACGCGCTATTGCACTATTATTGAACTCAATTGCACTATTTACATTTAAATAACAATTCGCCATGCTAGCAGCAGGCTTGGTTTGTGATTACATTATAATTCCTTTTCGGGGAAATTTGAGAAAAACCTAATCCTTACCTACGCTTACAGACGATTGTTGCTAAAAAAGGAATAACGTTCTGGACAAATAGCGGTTTCGACCGCCAGAACAAATAAATACAAAATGAATTACTTGTGTCAGGAATGCCTGATTACGTTACGTATGGATCATACAGGAAGGATACAGACTAATGGCAAACACACTCAAACTTATTGCTTCGGTTGCTGCCGCATCCGCTGCAATGATGGTCACCCAATCAGCTTCAGCAGCTGACAGCACACTTGATAAAGTCCTGTCTCAGGGTTTTGTAACCTGTGGTGTCAGTACCGGTCTCCCAGGTTTCTCCAACCCGAATGCAAAAGGAGAATGGGAAGGTATTGATGTTGAATACTGTCAGGCTTTGGCATCTGCTGTTCTTGGCGATAAAAGCAAAGTAAAATTTGTTCCCTTAACAGCAAAAGAACGTTTCACCGCCCTGCAATCCGGCGAAGTTGATGTGTTATCCCGGAACACAACCTGGACACTACAACGTGATACCGCATTAGGCCTCAATTTTGTCGGTGTAACCTACTACGACGGTCAGGGATTCATGGTGAAAAAGAATCTCGGAGTCAAAAGTGCCAAAGAACTTGACGGTGCTTCTGTATGTATTCAATCCGGAACAACAACAGAGCTGAACCTTGCTGACTACTTCCGCAAAAATGGGATGTCATATAAGCCTGTAGTTTTTGATACATCAGCTCAAACAGCAAAAGGTTTTGACGCTGGCCGGTGTGATGTCCTGACTTCAGACCAGTCTCAGCTCTATGCGCTACGTGTTAACCTTCAGGATCCGAAGTCTGCTGTCGTTCTTCCGGAAATTATTTCCAAAGAACCGCTAGGGCCGGTTGTTCGTCAGGATGATGACAAATGGTTTAACGTTGCAAAATGGACCCTGTTCGCACTAGTCAACGCAGAAGAATACGGTATTACATCGAAAAATGTTGATGAGATGAAAAAATCAACCGATCCAAATATCAAACGTATTCTTGGTCTGGATGGTCCGAAAGGCACTGGCCTTGGTATCCGCGATGACTGGGGTTATCAAATCGTCAAGCAAGTCGGTAACTATGGTGAAGTATTTGAGCGTTCCGTTGGTTCAGGCTCTCCGCTTCAGATTGCCCGTGGTGTGAATGCACTATGGAATGCGGGCGGCTTCATGTATGCCCCGCCAATCCGCTAATCATATTATATAAAAAAACGGGCGGATTCATCCGCCCTTTGTCGGAAATGGATTTGAGGTTATTGCTGTATGAAGCCTGAAAATACTCATGTGTCCTCAACGAACAATGCATCTGCACCCAAAAAAGCGACACATTTATTCTACAATCCCACTTTTCGATCAGTTGTCTTTCAGATAGTAGCTGTTTTAGCACTGGTCTTTTTTATCTACACGATCGTAAATAATGCCCTGACGAATCTGGAATCCCGCGGAATTACCACCGGATTCAGCTTTCTGGATCAACCGGCAGGTTTCGGGATCAGTTTGTCTGTAATTGACTATACCGAAACCGATACCTACGGCAAAACCTTTGTCGTCGGCCTGTTAAATACTCTCCTTGTTTCGGTTATCGGTATATTCTTCGCAACGGTACTGGGATTCATCCTGGGGATTGCCCGTCTGTCATCCAACTGGCTGGTTAGCCGTTTTGCGACAATCTATGTGGAAACCTTCCGTAACATCCCACTTCTGTTACAGATTCTTTTCTGGTATTTCTCTGTATTACAGGCACTCCCCGGAAAAAGGCAAAGTCTGTCGATAGGCGATTCAGTCTTTATCAACGTCAGTGGTCTGTTTATCCCTAAACCAGTATTCGGTCCGGGAAGCGGTCTGGTATTTACTA
Organism: Vibrio mangrovi; assembly: GCF_024346955.1. NCBI lineage: Bacteria > Pseudomonadati > Pseudomonadota > Gammaproteobacteria > Vibrionales > Vibrionaceae > Vibrio > Vibrio mangrovi. Next base: position 1,914,096 of record NZ_AP024883.1, read on the forward strand.
TTTTTGTTCTGGGTATTATCGCCACGATGTGCATGCATATCTGGGCCAAAAACAGGCAGAAGATTACCGGTCAACAGACCCCGATTGTCAGTATTGCTCTTGCACTCATCGTCGGTTTACCTGCCATTGCGTATTTCTGGACCGGTATGCCAATTTCAGCAGAGTATCCGGTTCTGAAACGGTTTAATTTTCAGGGTGGTATTGAAATTATTCCTGAGTTTGTTGCCTTGCTGGTTGCACTCAGTGTCTATACCGCCGCATTTATTGCGGAAATTGTCCGCTCTGGAATTAATGCAGTCAGCCACGGTCAGACTGAAGCAGCCATGTCTCTGGGGCTTCCCCGGGGTAAAACACTTAAGCTTGTCATTATCCCTCAGGCAATGCGGATTATCATTCCACCGTTAACCAGTCAATATCTGAACTTAACCAAAAACTCTTCACTCGCAGTTGCGATCGGCTATCCGGACTTAATCAATGTATTCGCGGGAACAACCCTGAATCAGACCGGACAGGCAATCGAAGTGATTTCAATGACTATGGCAGTTTATCTGACGATCAGTCTGGTGACTTCATTCCTGATGAACACATATAACCGTAAAGTTGCTTTGGTGGAGAGATAAGATGAAAGTACATCAATTTCAACCTGATCTGCCGCCACCGACGAATACAACCGGTGTGTTCGGCTGGATGCGTAAACATTTATTCAGCAGCGTATTTAATTCAGCGCTGACTATCGTTCTGGCTTATCTGGCATTTACAGGACTATATCATCTGATCGACTGGGCACTGATCAAAGCCGATTGGGTCGGCGAAACCCGGGATGCCTGCTCAAAAGAAGGTGCATGCTGGGTATTGATTAACGTTCGTTTCAATCAGTTTATGTTTGGGTTCTATCCGGAAGCTGAGCTTTGGCGGCCTAAATTCTTCTATGCAACGCTGGCAATTCTGATTGCCCTGCTGGCTTATCCGAAAACACCTAAACGTGGCTGGTTGGCACTGTTTACACTGACTGCGTACCCAGTTTTGATGGCCGGACTGCTGCATGGTGGACTTCTGGAACTGCCGGTTGTCGAAACCTATAAATGGGGCGGCCTGTTGGTCACACTGGTACTCGCTCTGGTCGGTATTGTGGCGTCACTGCCTATTGGGGTATTACTCGCTCTGGGCCGCCGTTCTCATATGCCGGTCATTCGGAGTTTATGTACTGTGTATATTGAAGTCTGGCGGGGTGTTCCTTTGATCACCGTACTGTTTATGGCTTCAGTGATGCTCCCGCTGTTTATGTCAGCCGGCTCAGAAACCGATAAGCTGGTTCGGGCTCTGATCGGGGTAACCCTATTCAGTGCCGCTTATATTGCGGAGGTTATCCGGGGAGGCTTACAGGCTATTCCGAAAGGACAGTATGAAGCTGCGGATTCTCTGGGACTCAGCTACTCCAAAAAAATGGGGCTAATCATTTTACCTCAGGCTTTGAAAATCACGATTCCTTCGATCGTGAATACATTTATAGACCTGTTTAAGGATACCAGTCTGGTACTCATTATCGGTATGTTTGATGTGCTTGGTATCGGTCAGGCTGCGAATACCGATCCGAACTGGCTTGGTTTCTCAACCGAAAGTTATGCATTTGTCGCGTTAGTGTTCTGGGTATTTTGTTTTGGCATGTCGAGATATTCGATCTGGCTGGAAAACAAATTGCATACGGGTCACAAACGGTAAAAATTTCAAGGAACGTATTATGACGCTACAAACCCAAGATAAAGAAGTCGTGATCCAAATTAAGGATATGAACAAGTGGTACGGAGAATTCCACGTTTTGAAAAATATCAACCTGAACGTGGCAAAAGGTGAACGTATTGTTATCTGCGGTCCTTCCGGATCCGGAAAATCTACCATGATCCGTTGTATTAACCGTCTGGAAGAGCACCAGAAGGGACAAATTATTGTGGCTGGACATGAACTGACTGAAGACTTAAAAGATATCGAAGCGGTTCGCCGTGAAGTCGGCATGTGTTTCCAGCATTTTAACCTTTTCCCTCACCTGACGGTTCTGGAAAACTGTACACTGGCACCAATCTGGGTCAAGAAAATGCCAAAGGACGAAGCAGAAGCCATTGCCATGAAGTATCTGGAGCGGGTTAAGATTCCCAATCAGGCGAATAAATATCCGGGGCAGCTTTCCGGTGGTCAGCAACAACGTGTTGCAATTGCCCGTTCTCTGTGTATGAATCCTCACATAATGCTGTTTGATGAACCCACTTCAGCGCTGGATCCGGAAATGGTCCGGGAAGTGTTGGATGTAATGGTTGAGCTGGCAGAAGAAGGCATGACCATGTTATGTGTTACGCATGAGATGGGCTTTGCCAAAGAAGTGGCTGACCGGGTTATCTTTATGGATGCAGGTGAAATTATTGAAGAAAACAACCCGAAAGATTTCTTTGAAAACCCTCAGTCGGACCGGACCCAGAACTTTCTGGCGCAAATCTTACAGCATTAATAGCAAATTAAAACAAACTGTTTTACTGATAAGGCGCTTTATGCGCCTTATTTTTCATCTGGTATCCTTCATTGAGGGCTATGAGTTGTTTTTTCTCAGAAAAATTGTGTTACAACTTCATCACAGTATTGAAGTTCATTTTTGACTAAGATAAGGTCATAACATTGGTGAAAGGGTTGAAGTGAAGAACTTTTGCCCCCATAAAGAGTCTTAAGTAACAGACAATCACAGTACGAGGAAGCGTATGAACCGTCCTATGTATTCACGCACATCAACTATCGATAGTGCATTTCAAACCAACAAAGTGCTGAGAAACACCTATGCCTTATTAGGGATGACGCTCTTATGGTCTGCCCTTATTGCAGGCGTTTCCATGGCGATGAATCTTCCCTCTCCCGGATTGATCATCATGTTGGTCGGCTTCTATGGTTTACTGTTCCTGACCGAAAAGAACCGCAATAACAGTATGGGACTGGTCTTTACCTTCCTGTTTACCGGTTTCCTCGGCTACACACTAGGCCCGATTTTAAATATGTATATCGGTGCCGGTTTGGGAGATGTTGTCGTTATGGCACTTGGTGGCACAGCGCTGACCTTTATGGCAGCTTCAGCTTACGCACTGACAACCAAACGTGACTTGTCATTCCTGAACGGTATGTTAATGGCTGGTTTTGTCGTACTGCTGGTCGGTGTTATTGCAAATATATTCCTGCAATTACCGGCGCTGCATCTGGCAATCAGCGGGCTATTCGTCCTGTTTTCAACCGGTGCAATTCTGCTGACAACTCAGCAAATCATCCGCGGCGGAGAAACCAATTACATTTCCGCAACCATTACGTTGTATGTTTCGATCTACAACCTGTTCCTCAGCCTGCTACAATTACTCGGTGTAATGAACGACGATTAATTGTCCTACAGAATGAGCAAAGAAAAGGTCCGGAATCCGGGCCTTTTTTATTGGGTGCATAAAAAATTTTCTGGCATGATATTGTTTCATGACGAGAGCTTCGCTACCCTTATCGCGTTCTAATTGATGAGGCAGTACATAATTTATGTTCGAATATAACGGTCAGACAATCGAAACAGACAGTGAAGGCTACCTGCTCGACCACTCTCAATGGGAAGAAGGTATGATTCCCCTTCTGGCCGAATCCGAAGGCATCGAATTAACCGAAGCACATCTGGAAGTTATTCATTTTGTCAGAGAGTTCTACGAGGAATACAACACCTCACCGGCCATTCGTATGCTGGTCAAAGCGATGGAAAAAGCCCACGGCCCGGAAAAGGGAAATAGTAAATATCTTTTCAAACTATTCAGAAAGGGGCCGGCAAAGCAGGCAACCAAACTGGCAGGATTGCCCAAACCGGCCAAATGTCTGTAGCTTCAGCTGTTATAGCCGAATGCAATAATTAAACGATAACAGCCCAGGCTAAATCGTCGTAGAACAAACCACCCGGCAGCAGATTACTGGATAGCAAATCCCCGATATGGTTTCTCACTCTTAAAATCTGCCCGGACAACATCTTCCACACGAGCCATCGGAGAACCCTGATGGAGCCAGCGATAAAATGATTCCAGTTTATCGGCTTCACCACAGGCAACAACCTCAACATCACCGTTATGCAGATTTTTTGCGTATCCGGTTAATCCAAGTTTCAACGCCTGATGCGACGTGTAATAACGAAAGCCAACGCCCTGGACGATTCCTTTCACAATAAAGATTTCTCTCTTTTGTTCCATATTCAGCTCCTTCTTTGCTGGGCGTGAAACTCGCTCACCGGGATAATGATACCGGATCAATACGCCATACTGACAGTATATCCAAATTCTTAGCGAATGTTACGGAGCCTGTCTCACTATCAGTCATAACCGTCGCCGATTGCTTTTCATCATCACATCATCGACAATACGCCTTTTTTCAAGCAACAGAAAATGCCTATGACAGCCGCTATCTATCTCGCCAAAGGGCGGGACAAATCTCTCCGCCGCCGACACCCATGGATCTTCTCCCGTGCAATCGAACATGTGAAAGGTGATCCGGTCTCTGGTCAGACGGTTGATGTCTACAGCCATGACGGCCAGTGGCTGGCAAAAGCCGGCTTTTCTCCGCAATCACAAATCCGGGCTAGAGTCTGGAGTTTTGAACAAACAGAGATTGATACTGCCTTTTTCATTCAGCGTATCCGGCAGGCACAGCAACTCAGAGAAGAGATTATCCGGCAGGGTCAGTTAACCGGCTACCGTCTGATTGCCGCAGAATCCGATGGCTTACCGGGCATTACGATTGATAAATACGATCATTATCTGGTCTGTCAGTTATTGAGTGCAGCAGCCGAATACCTGAAACCATCGCTGGTTGAAGCACTCAGAACATGTTACCCCGAGTGCCATATTTACGAACGTTCAGACGTTGCCGTCCGTAAAAAAGAAGGTTTGCAGGAACAGGTCGGTGTTCTGTATGGCGAAGCCCCGACAGCTCCGGTTGTCATTGAAGAGAATGGAATAAAAATTAGTGTTGATATCATCAATGGACATAAAACCGGCTTCTATCTGGATCAACGGGACAGCCGCCTGCACGCCATGAAATATGTTCAGGATAAAGAGGTATTGAATTGCTTCTCGTATACCGGCGGGTTTGGACTCTATGCACTCAAAGGTGGCGCTAAACGAGTGATTAATGCTGATGTTTCCCAGCCGGCACTCGATACAGCGAAAGCTAACGCATTATTAAATGATTTCGATATTTCCAAAAAACGGGCCGTATTTCTGAATGCCGATGTATTTAAGCTATTGCGAGAATACCGTGACCAAGGCACCCGGTTTGATGTCGTTATTATGGATCCGCCAAAATTTGCCGAGTCAAAAGCACAGCTCAATGGCGCCTGTCGGGGATATAAAGATATCAACATGTTGGCGATGCAGATTCTCAGACCGGGTGGCACACTACTCACCTACTCCTGCTCCGGCCTGATGGACCAGATGCTGTTTCAGAAAATTATTGCTGATGCGGCACTGGATGCCGGACGGAGCGTTAAGTTTGTTGAACGTTTTGCTCAGGCAGCCGATCATCCGACCGACTCAGCTTATCCAGAAGGCTTCTACCTCAAAGGCTTTGCCTGTAAGGTGTTTTAACCCGATGGGAAAACAAGCCGGGATAACAACTTCCGGCTTGTTATCCATTCATAGAACAAGTTTTCCCAAACCAACTCTTAAACAACAACGGGCAACAATCTGGGCCCGCTTCACCAGTGTCCCCAGATCACAGAACTCCTGAGTTGTGTGCATATAAGCCCCGACCGGCCCTGTTGCACATAAAGTAGGAATTCCCATTGCCGCCGTCCATCCGGCATCAGAGCATCCTCCGGTAAATTCTCCGGTTATATTCAGCTCACCAAGCGATGCAGCCTCTTGCTGATAAACTTCCAGTAACGACTGGCTCATCCGGGGCTCAAGGGGCAGAAAATAGGCTAATCGCTGCATTCTGGCACTTGCACCTTCAACATAATGACTTTCAAGACAAGTCTGGAGCGCCTGATGCAAAAACTCTCCCTGTGCCTGAGTTTTAAACCGGATATCCACTTTCGCCTGAGCTGATTCAGCAACAGTATTCGGTGTTAAGCCCCCGGAGATCACACCAACATTAGTCGTAAGCCCCTGCTCATAATCGGTTAACTGGTGAATTTTCTGAATAATCCTGACCAGAGCTTCAACAGCACTCACACCATCCTGATGACTTACGCCGGCATGAGCGGCACGCCCCGAGACATCAATCTGATAGACAGCTCCGCCTTTACGTGCAGCAACCACATTGCCACTGATTCTCCCCGGCTCGGCATTCAGTACCGCCTGAGCACCCTGAATATAACGCTCGATCAACGCCCGTCCCCGGGGAGAGCCAATTTCTTCATCAACCGTCAGCAACATTTTTACAGTAAACGGTAATAATGTACCTGACTCCTGCTCCAGTTGCTGCAATGCGGCCAGAACAAAACAGTTCATCATGACGCCGGCTTTCATATCGGCTACACCCGGCCCATAAGCTTTTTCACCCTCAACCGAATAAGGCCGTTCACCAGCAGTTCCCCGGGGGAAAACGGTATCCAGATGGCCGGTCAGAAAGATAACAGGCTGCTTATCCGAAGAACCACCAACCCAGGCCAAAACACCACAAGTGTCTTGCTCTTCCAGTAAAATATTCTCAATCCGCTGTTCAGTCAGCCAGTGACAGACTTGTCTGGCAATAGCACAAACATCATCACGATCATGACTGAACGAATCGCAATTTACCAACCAGGCCAGCATTCGTTCCATATCGGGGCGCTGCCTGCTTAACCATTGAGTTAACCAGTCAAACCATAATTGTGATTTCACAACCTTTGCTCCCGGACTAATTGACCCTGTGCTCCCAGATCCCAGAAAATACCGGTCATCAGTTGCAATGATTCCAGCGCCACCGAACCGAGCATATGCTCATTGGGACCATGTTGCAGGCAGGCAGGATACGAATGAGGAATCCAGACTGTTGGTAACCCAAGCGTATTGGCAAAACAGTCATTCGGCAGTGATCCTCCCAGATTAGGCAATAAAATGGCTGTTTTTCCAGTTGATTGCTCAATGGAACTCAGAGCCCAGTGAACCCAGGGATCTTCCGGCTCAAGCCGGGTTGCTTCCATCTGCACAACGCCACTGGCTTCAACCACAACATCGTCAAAGCCGGATGCAGCCAAATGTTCCCGAATCGTTTTCAGAAAGTTGTTACTATCACTGCCGACAACGTAGCGGATCTGAGCATGTAAAGACGCTTCTCCGGGAATCGCATTTGCCGGAGCATCCGGATTACCAGCCTTACAGGCTAGAATCTCCAGAGTATTCCAGCCAAAAACCCGCTCTGCGGGAGTCAGCCCCGGTTCTCCCCATGCAGTACAGATTTTGGGATCATTTTCACCCTGTCCCACAGGAACATCCTGTACCGCCCGGCGGACAGACTCCGGTAAAGACGAAGGAAGTAAACCCGGTACCAGAATCCGTCCCTGCGCATCAATCAGAGTACTCCAGGCATGCATTAAACGAGTCCCGGCATTGACTAAAAGTCCGCCCCAGTTCCCGGAATGATGAGCTCCATCTCTGAGCCTGACCCGCATATCAAAATTTAACGATCCCCGGGAACCAAGGAATACTGTCGGATGTAACGCAGCAGCTCTCGGACCATCCGATGCTATAAACAGGTCGGCAGCTAAACGGGAACGATGCAGGCGACAGAACTCCGCCAGTCCCGGAGATCCAGCCTCCTCTCCCATTTCAAACAACACTTTAACATTGAATCCAAGGTGACCCCGCGTTTCCAGAACAGTCCGGAGCGCTGCCAGATTAATGGTATGTTGCCCCTTATTATCTGCCGTGCCCCGTCCATAAAGGAAGTCACCATCAACAGTTAGTTGCCATGGATTGAGCCCTTCCTGCCATTGCGTATCATACCCCCGCACGACATCACCGTGTCCATATGTTAATAGTGTTATAGCATCAGGATCTTCAATCCGTTCCGCCAATAAAAAAGGCCAGGCCGATGGATTTTCCGAAGCAGGGTTCGGCAGTATGTCACACTGAAACCCCATCTCGCATAAATAAGGGATTACCTGTTCGGTCAGATATTGTGCCAGAGCCGGATATCCGTCAGGAATCTGGCTTTCGCTGCGAATCGCAACACGCTGACTCAACTCATGGATAAACTGTCCCCGATGATAGTATTCGGAAACCTTTTCAATGGCTTGCTCACGAGTCATCATCTCTCCTTAGATTCATTTTATCTTTTTAAGTACGGAACAAACCCCCGGCATTCACTTCAGGTGAAACCGTTCAATATGGAGAAGGCTTCTCCATTTCAGGTATAGAATTTGTCCCATGACAAAAATGGTAATGGCGAAAATTCAGCTTTCAGGTAAACACCGTTATCCCAAAGAGCTGAACTACTGCCAGTGTATTTCCGGTAGCTCAGGAAGATCCAAACCGGGCTCCGGTGTCAGAATCGAAGCCAGCAACGCTTTGGTATATTCGTGTTGTGGTGAATAAAAAACCTGCTCACAGTCACCTTCCTCAACAATTTCTCCCCGGTACATTACAGCGACCCGGTCAGCCAGATGCTCAACTACAGCCAGATTGTGACTAATGAACAGATAAGTCAGTCCCAGCTCTTCTTTCAGTTCAAGCAGCAGATTCAGAATCTGAGCCTGTACTGAAACATCCAGAGCCGATGTCGGTTCATCACAAATCAGAATTCTGGGTTGCAAAATTAAAGCCCGGGCAATTGCAACCCGCTGCCGCTGGCCTCCGGAAAGCTGTCCGGGATACTGTGCCAGCAGGCGGTCAGGCAAGCCGACCTTTTCAGCAATCTGACGAACAGCATCTGCCTGTGACGCCCGGTTTCCCTGTTGGTGAAGCTGTAAAGGCAGACGGATAATTTCACTGATTTTCTTGCGTGGATTGAGAGACGAATAGGGATCCTGAAATACCGGCTGAATCATCTTTGCCAATGCCAGACGATCAGACAAATCAATCTGCTTATTGGCAATCAGAACATCGCCGTCACTGGGAGAAAGTAATCCCAGAATCATTTTTGCCAGAGTACTCTTACCGCATCCCGACTCTCCGACCAGACCTAGGACTTCTCCGGGTCGAATTCTCAGACTAACCTGATTCACTGCGGTAAAACGGCTTTTTTGTTGCCACATCCCCTTCTTCATATCGAAATGGCGGGAAAGATGACATAGCTCCAGTGCATAATTCATTATGAGGCCTCCTTCCATAGCGTCGTTTGATGAAGTGGACAGCGCACCCAATGCTGTGGTCCGGACTCTATTAGTGACGGTGTCACAGAGTCACATGAGGCAGAACGCCGTGAACAACGGTTTGCAAAAGCACATCCCTGCATCTCTCCAATCAGACTGGGAACGACACCGTTGATTGTCGCAAGCTTCCCTTCCGGACCAGTTTTTCCGGGGACCGGAATACAACTTAATAAACCTTGTGTATACGGATGATGCGGTGAGCGGAAAATTTCTGTCACACCACCACTCTCAACCACCTGCCCTGCATACATTACTGCAACCCGGTCAGCAATCCGGGCAACAACCCCCAGATCATGCGTAATAAAAATGACTGCAGTACCAAACTCCTGTTGTAATTCCCTGATCAAACGGAGAATCTGAGCCTGAATCGTCACATCCAGGGCAGTCGTCGGCTCATCGGCAATAATCAAATCAGGGCTACACATTAGTGCCATAGCAATCATAACCCGTTGCCGTAATCCTCCGGATAGCTGATGAGGATACTGATTGAGGCGCTCTTCGGCATGTGGAACTCCGGTGCGTTGTAACAGATAAATCGCTCTTTCACGAGCTTCGGCCTTACTGATCCGTTTATGGGCAATAATACCCTCGCATAACTGATCTCCCAGCTTGAGCGATGGATTAAGCGAAGTCATCGGTTCCTGAAAAATCATCGACATCCGTAAGCCACGAATCCCGCTCTTCGGCGTACTCAGTAAATCATGTCCATCAAATGTCATGGTGCTGGCTTCACAACGTGCTTTTTTCGGAAGCAATCCCATCAAAGCCATAGAAGTCATAGATTTACCGCACCCGGATTCTCCCACGATACACAGCATTTCTCCCCGGTTGACGGTTAAATCAACACCCCGGACGGCATGAAGCGGACCATTAGCTGTCGGTAAAGTCACTTGCAGATCACGAATAGTTAACAATGCCTGTTCCATAATGTTCTCCTTAATTCCGGTTTTGAGGTGCATTCAAATCACGAAGCCCGTCACCAACCAGATTAATTGCCAGTACCATGATCATCAGAGCAATTCCGGGAATCCCAATCACCCACGGCTGAAAAAACATATAGGCTTTTCCTTCGGCAACCATCAGTCCCCAGGAAGGAAGCGGCGGCTGAACACCTAATCCCAGAAACGATAAAGTTGCTTCCAGCAGAATGGCATGTGCCATTTCTAGTGTTGCCACCACAATCAGCGGACTCAGAATATTCGGGAGTAACTCCCGGAGCAGAATGTAATAATTCGAAGCACCGAGCACTTTCGCAGCAGCAATGAATTCTGCTTCCCTTAACTGCTGTGTTGTGGCTCTGGCAACCACAGCAAAGCGATCCCATAACAGTAGCCCCAACAGTATAATGACTACCTGCAGTGAACCACCAACTAGTGAAGCCATCGCCAAAGCGACCAGAATCACCGGCATCGCCAGACGCGTCGTGATCAGATAGCTGATTACCGCATCGGTTCTGCCACCGAAATAACCGGCAACAATGCCTAATGTGGTCCCAATCAAACCGGAAATCATGACAGCAGCTAAACCAATCACCAAAGAAATCCGCGCACCGTATAGCAACCGACTGAAATAGTCCCGCCCTAGCTTGTCGGTTCCCAGCCAATGTTCCCAGCTTCCCTGATCATGCCAGACCGGAGGAATCATCCGCTGCATAACATCCTGCGCATATGGATCCTGTGGTGCAATCCATGGAGCCAGAAGTGCAATCACTGCAATAACAAGTAAGATAGTTCCGCCAAGCATCAAACTCTTATAGCCGAGCCAGCGGTTGATAGCCCGGCGCCACGGTGGAATTTCAGGCAAATGTTGAGAGACAGAATGAGAACAGGTTGCCGATACCATAATGAACTCCTTATCAGGCGATTCTCAATTTTGGATCCAGCACCGCATTAAGCAGATCTGCCAGAAACGTCAAAACGATATAGAAAACAGCAATCAGCAAAACAATTGCCTGAACAACTGGATAGTCATTACGAGCAATAGAATCCCATGCAAGCTGTCCCAGTCCTCTGAGTGAAAATACGGATTCAATGACAATCGAACCACCCAGCATAAAACCAAGTTCTACCGCTAATAATGCAACCACAGGGATCACTGCATTTCTCAGCGCATGTTTCAGTACAACACGAGTTTCGCTAATCCCTTTCGCTCTGGCCGTCCGGATATAATCTGCACCCAGCACTTCCAGCATCCCGGTTCGGGTCAAACGCATGATCGACGGTGTCGCATAATATCCCAAAGCAATAGCAGGTAAGATAAAGTGCCGCCAGCTTCCGGCACCACCAGCCGGAAGCCAGTGCAGATTAACGGCAAAGATAATGATAAGTACCAGACCAAAAAAGAAACTCGGCATCGCCTGACCAAAGACTGCAATAAGTAAAGCCAGTCGATCAATCCAGCTGTCTTGCTTAATGGCGGCGACAACTCCTAAAGGAATAGCGACAAAAGTTGCAATACCCAGCGCCACAGCCCCTAATGTCAGCGTTACCGGTAGCCGTTCACCAATCAGGGACATCACAGACTCCGGGAAATAATATGAATCACCGAAATTAAGCTGAAGCGCATGCCATAACCATGTCAGATATTGCAACATAATCGGCTGATCAAGTCCGAACTGGACCCGGATCTGTTCAACCTGATCGGCTGTCGCTTCCGGCCCGGCAATCGCTGTAGCCAGATCGCCGGAGAGATGGAGTAACATAAAACAGATAGCTGAGACGGTCAGCGCAACACTCAATGCCATGATCAACCGCCGGAAAGTATACCCAAGCATGAGAAACCTCCTTGTTGTGCTGTTATTTCCAGCTTGCTTCCCAGAATCTCGGTAGCTCGTCGGGATAAGCCTTAAAATTCAGATCGGATGTAAATGCATAATTACTGGTATAAGAGAACATCGGAGCCCAGTAAGCTTCCTGAGTAATCTGATGAATGGCCTTCTGGTAGTAATCCTGCCGGACCTTTGGATCAACTGAGTTGTCTGCTGTTTCCAGCCACTGTTTAACCTGTGTGTCCCGGTCCTGATCATCGGCACCACCTTTGAAGTAGATACTGATAATTGCTGAAGCATCATTGATAGAGTAAGAGCCCCAGGTCTGGAATGACATCGGTACATGTCCGGCCCGTAGTTCATCCCGTAAAGCCGCATACGTCATATAATGGAGTTTGGCCTGTATACCGATCTGGTGCAGATATCCAATCACAGCTTCAGCATAATCTCTGTCCCGGTAAGCATAGATATCGGTTGAAAAACCGTAGGGATATCCGGCTTCAGCCAGAAGTGAACGGGCTTTTTCCGGGTTATACGGATATTTCACCGCTGCATCATCTTCGCAACCAAACTGTTCAGGAAAGCAAGGAGTATAAAGCGGACGGCTTCCACCACGGACCAGTTGATCAGCCAATACCTTCCGGTCGAGGGCATAATTGACTGCTTCACGAACTTTCAGCTTTTTAAACGGGGAATCCTCACGATCCGTTCCCCGGCTATTCAATGACAAGTATCCGACCCGCATGGTTTCACTACTGAGAACGGAAATGTTCGGCATGCTTTTTAACTGTTCAGCCTGATCGGATGGAACCCGCCAAATCCAGTCAACCTGACCGGTCATCAGCTGTGCCAGACGGGTATCCTGATCAGGAATCAGGACAAACTTCAGTTTCTTTATTTTGGGTTGTCCAATCGGGCTATCACTGAAGTAATCGACATTTCGTTCCAGATCAACTTCCTGCCCACTGATCACTTTTACAATTTTATACGGGCCAGTTCCAATCGGTGCTTTGTCAAAACCAGCCAAACCGACCTTCTTGAAATATTTTTCCGGGTAAACAGGCAAGGGTCCGGCAAGATATTCCAAAGCCGCTGGAAACGGTTTCTTCAGCTCAAATTCAACCGTGTATTGATCCAGTTTTCTGACCTGCCTGATCCAGTTGACATTCTGTAATGTCACCACTTTGGACTCTGGTGTCAGAACATAGTTGAAAGTAAAAGCCACATCATCAGCTGTTAGTGGATCACCATTCTGGAATCGAACTCCCTGACGCAGATTAAATACCAAATGTGTATCATCCTTCCATGTCCAGTCAGTGGCCAGCATCGGTAGATATTTTCCACTGTCAGGATCACGATAAACCAGTGTGTCCCAGGCCAAGTGGCCGAGAATGACGCCTTCCCGCAGATTATTATGGTAAGGGCTGATATTTTCCGGCCAGCTGTTCGACGCATAAACCAGTGTATCATCAAATTTTCCAGCCAAAGCACTGCTTGCTAAAGTCAGGCTTCCCAAGGTCACTAAAAATGTAATCGTCCACGCGGTAACACGTTTTATCCAAAACATAAGCTCTTCCTTAATCCTGTAAAAATCCCTTTCGTACCGGATCGGTGCTTATCTGCCGATACTCTATTTATCGATACTATGGGAAGAGAATCGTTGCTACAATTAGAAAATAAGCAATATATCGTTGCCTTAAATGCAACTCTAATGCTTCAAAACAGGGCACCAAAATGGTTATATTCTCGATAGTTATAGAAAAATAGCTCGGAGGAACACGAATGGCTGCGATCCACCACCTGACTGCACCCGCACTACGATATTTTCTCGAAGTAGCCCGATCCGGATCTATCCGGGAGGCTTCAACTCACCTTAATGTTGCAACCAGTGCGATTAGCAGACAAATCTCAAACCTAGAAAATTTATTAGGAACTTCCCTGTTTGAACGACGTCCCAGAGGGATGGTTCTGAGTGCATCAGGAGAACTATTGGCTGCTTATGCACGGAAAGTCCTGCTGGAAACGGACCGGATTCTCGGAGAAATAGAATCACTGGAAGGACTCCAGAGAGGTAAAGTAGTGCTGGCAAGCACCGAAGGGTTTGCCATGGAGTTTCTCCCGTTGTGTATCGGACAGTATCAGGAAAAATTCAAAGGGATACAGTTTCAGATCGATGTCCGTTCTCCGGGAGGTGTATCTGAATCTATCCGCAATGGAGAGGCAGATATCGGGCTGACTTTCAGTATTCAGCCCAGTCAGGAAATCAAGGTAGTTCATACCCAGCCTGCGCCGATTATGGCCATTGTTCCTCCGGGTCATCCACTCTCGGAAAAAAAGAAAGTCAGTCTAACGCAAATTACAGCCTATCCACTGGCCCTTCCCCATGCCGACACTACCGTACGGCAATTGTTCGATATCTGTACCAGTCAGCAGCAACTCCGTTATGAACCGGCACTCATCAGCAGTTATATGTCGGCTCTCAATCAATTCACTATCAGCGGTGCCGGAATTTCACTTTCCGGTGAAATATCTGTCCGGCGTTTGATACAGAGTGGTTTTGTCAAAGCCATTCCAATCACCGATCGGGGTATGGGGATCAGGAATACTGAAGTACAGGTTCTTACAGGAAGAACGCTTCCGAAAGCTGTTTCCTCGTTTCTGGATTACCTGATCACACAAATTCAGACAGAGCCACAGATCTGACCAGAGGAAAAGCAGGGTTCCACAAATCTCAAAAATGAGATATTGCTTCATAGTTTGCAATGTAATGCCAAGTAAACATAAATATAAATGTGCCATTCATGACGGATTTGTACTTCTAACCTAATAAAAATAAAGGAAAGATTTAAAATATAGTGGCAGTTTGAATTTCTCCTTATTAAACAATAAAGTAGCTAGGTGATGGTATACATCACGAACAACATACAAGCCAACCGTATCATTATGAGTCTCACCGGAAATCTATTCATTCAGTATTCCATATAGTTCTTGGAAACATTGAACTTGTGCGCAGTAGATAGTGTACAAAATTCAGACTACCGATTTTCCGATGACTTTATTTCACTCAGTAGGAAATGTGAATGTTTCAGAATCGTCTCACCTTAAAATTACGACTGATTATTGCTGTTGCAATTCCTTGTATTGCGCTGGTTCTCGTCGGTATCAATAGCCTCCATAAAATGGCCAATATCCAACATCAGTCCGAACAACTCTATGTCAACACGGCAGAACCTTTACGGGCGATGGCGGAAGCTTCATCCCGGATCCCGAGAATGCGGGTCGGTATCGATATGATGCTAATGCAGGACACATCCCTGAAAGATAAAAAAAGCATTCAGAAACGAGTTGAAGAAGCCCATCAGGAAGATATTCCTGAAATGCGTCAGGCAATGCAGCTGGCCGTAGATACTCAGGTTGACCCGGCACTCAAACGTGATGCACTGAAGTTGCAAAAAGACTATGAAGACATGATCACTCAGGCATTAAATCCGCTTCTGGATGCCTTGGGACAAAACGATCTGGAAGCAGCCAGAGACATCTATAAAACTCGCTATGTCGGTTATTACAATACAACCCGCAAAGCCTCAAACAAGTTACTTGATGCCCTGTTGACACAGGCGCAAAAACACAATCAAACCGGTGTTGATACCTACAGTCAGGCCCAAATGATGATGATCATCACTATTGCACTGAGTCTGCTGGCTTCTATTATTGTATCGACATGGATCGTAATCCAACTGAGAAAACGGGTCGATTCCCTTAAAAATTCAATCACTTATGCAGCAGACAATCTGGCTCTGCATACACGCATCAATCTATCCGGTCAGGATGAGATCAGTCAGATTGCTGAAAGCTTCAACCGGTTTATAGAAAAAATCCACACTTCTATGCGTGCCCTTTCCGATAGTGCCCGGGAGCTTGCAGAAACAGCACAGGATGTTGCACAACAATCCAAGCTGACACATAACAACTGTACCCGTCAGAGTGAACGTATTATTCAGGTGGCAACAGCAATTACTGAGATGGGAAGTACTGTCAGTGAGATTGCAGCAAATGCTGCCGGAGCAGCCGAGACAGCACATCAGGCAACTCAACAGACATCAGAAAGCAACCAGATTGTCATGCGCTCCCAGCAGGAGATTGAAGCATTGACCGAGACCTTAGATCAGTCAAGTGAAGTGGTACAGTCACTCAGCCATCAGGTCGAAGATATCAGTACCATTCTTGATACAATCCGGGGAATTTCTGAACAGACGAATCTGTTGGCGCTCAATGCCGCTATTGAAGCGGCCAGAGCCGGTGAACAAGGCCGGGGCTTTGCAGTCGTTGCTGATGAAGTCCGCAATCTCGCAACCCGCTCTGCTGCATCAACTGATGAGATTCAGGAAGTAATCGAAAGGTTGCGTAATGAATCTGCCCGGGCAGTTTCAGCGATGGAGCTTGGAAAAGACAAGAGTCAAATCGTTGTCGAACACGCTATGGCAACCAGTCATTCATTGCAGGAGATCAGTCATCACATTCATCAACTGAATGATCAAAACACACAAAATGCAGCAGCGACCGAAGAACAGTCTTCAGTGGTGGCCGAACTCGGTGAAAATATCGAGGATATTAATCTGCTCACCAATGAAACAACCACTCTCTCAGATAAAATGACCGATGCCAGCCATCATTTGCACAATGTTTCCCGGCAGTTAGATGAACTGGTTAAGTACTTTGATCTGGGCAAACAATAACCCGTAAAATCAGAGCGCGTTTTGTACTAATGTTCATTTTAATCACGATGAATAACCACACAAAACGCGTTCTCACTTCCAGAAAGCGTAAGAATTTTTATACTTTCTTATCGGTTAGCCACTCTTCTGTGACGATTTTTCCACAAATATATACATGAAATAAATAATTACCTAAGTTCTTATTTAACCGAGTGAATTTTTCTTTCCTACATCAGATAAATTGCAGTTATTTTATAAAATAAATAGTAAAGGGACTTGTCGTCCGGCAAATTTTTCGCCAAAATACAGACTCACTATGGTACTCAACACATAGTCCATCTTTTTTCTGGTTCCGGGTATTTCACCCCCTATCCAAACGAAGTTCTGTTCGACAGCATAATTCACAAAACTGTCCGGGAAGTTATCTCTCATATATCCGGCGTATGATGCCTATTGCTCATATTTTGGAAGCAGAATCCGTTGTAGGTCGCTCAAAGTGAGTTGCCTGGAATCCGTACGCTCATAATTATTATTTCACGGTAAAAGGATATTTCTCATGATAGGTCCCCTTGTCAATGCCTCGGCTATAATTCTTGGCAGCGGTATCGGCGCATTATTTGGCGACAAAGTTCCTGAACGGTTACAAACAAGAATGCCCGTTGTTTTCGGACTCGCTTCCATGGGTCTCGGTATAGCAATGATGGGCAAAGTCCAGCTTTTAGCAGCAGTGATCCTGGCGCTTCTGATTGGTTCAACACTGGGAGAACTGATTCAGCTGGAGGAACGCATCAAAGGCTTTGCCGGTCTGCTTAAACATGGTATGGGGAAAATTTCCTCGCCGCCTGACTCAACGATGCACCACCATGATTATATGGATAAATTTATCTCCGTTCTGATCCTGTTCTGTGTCAGTTCTACCGGAGTATTCGGTGCGATTAACGAAGGTGTCACCGGAGATCCTTCGCTCCTGATTGTAAAATCATTCCTGGACTTATTTACTGCAACTATTTTTGCTATCAGACTGGGGCTTCCGGTGGCAATGCTGGCAATTCCCCAATGCCTGATACAGCTGATACTCTACTTTTCAGCCAACGCGATCATGCCATTGACAACACCAGAAATGATTGCCGATTTCTCTGCTGTCGGAGGTCTGGTCATGCTGGCTACCGGTTTCAGAATTTGTGGTATCCTGACTTATCCGGTTGCCAATATGATTCCCGCATTAATTCTGGCAATGCCGGTTTCAGCACTGTGGGGTTATTTCGTATTGTAGTTATTATCATGCCAGCAGTTGAAAAGGAGTGTTCACCATGTCGCTGTTGATTGACAAGCTTGCAGAACGGCACATCCAGTCAGCACTGCAAAAAGGAGAGCTTGATCATCTACAAGGTTCCGGACAACCGTTAGCGTTAGAAGACTGGAGCCTGATCCCGGAATCTCTGCGAGTCGGTTATCATCTGCTGAAAAACGCAGGTTATATTCCACCGGAGCTGGCACAACGACAAGAAGCACTCCGGTTATGCGAACTTCTGACAACCGTTCAGAATCAAGCAGATGATGGTGAAGTTACCGATAAATTACATCAGTTACACCGACTGGAACTAAAACTACGAGTTCAGGGTATTGATACCCGTTTTATTCACCGGTATCTGAGAATAATTCAACAAAAAAACCTTCGATAGCAGCAGTCAACTACCGAAGGGCAACCACATCAAATGTGTTACAAATTCCATGAAACTAGTCTTTACGCGGGAAGATTTGCTCCAGTTCAGCAATTAACCAGGTCACAGCAAGTAAATCAGCGCTTCCCCCCGGACTTAAATTCCGTTCGATCAGGCAGCGATCAAACTGGCTCAATGCAGCTTCAATATCCGGAGCAGAAACTCCCCCGGCAGCCAATATACTGAGTGCATATTCCTGAGCATACTGTAATCCCGCCATTCCCCCTCGGGAAAGTAAGTTAGTGTCCTGATTATTGGCAACTAATACCAGTAATGTCTGCCATAACGCCTGCTCGGTCGAAAAACCCTGCTCAATACAGGATTGATATGCCGGTAAAGCATAAACCATAACCGTACTAAAACCAGACGCAGCCTCACCTCTGGCTCCGGTAACACCATACTGCTGATACAGTTTTTCTCCCTGAGTCACCGGTAACCGATGGCACAGATCTCTGAGTTCGTTCCAGACCAGATGTTGGCAACACTGACTCACCGCTTTACTGATATAGAGAGAATCAACATTTAACCGGTTCGCTTTTAACCAGCCGACAACTCCACATATCAGCCCCATAGAAAAAATCATTCCCTTATGCGTATTTACACCACTTGTCGCCTCAAACATTGCTGCTTCAGCCTCAATGCCAACTGGTCTTAGCATAGACAGTAGTGATGCCACCGGTAGATTGTGATGTTGCCATCCAGCCCGGACAAAACGGGCCATGTAAGGTGCCAGAGCATTGGCACTCTGAACGAATAAATCCAGATCCATATCCTGATGAGCACCCTGATTCACAGTATCGACCAAACCAGGTTTCGGTGTCAGATGGACTTCCAGCATCATGGCATGATAAGCCAGATTTCCAACCAGTTGATCAAGCGGAAACTGACCATCAATGTGACAATGTAACGCACCAATATTTTCAGAATTTAATAACCATTGTTGCTCATCAAATAATAGATCAATGACAGCACTCGTCTGCATGAGCCATTTCCTCTATCTTTGCTAAAAGATCCTGAAGTGGATGCCTACGGGAACGAGCACAGATAACAGCGTCTTCCTGACACAATAAGCACTTTCGCCGCCCTATCTGATATGCCTTTCTGCTAATGCTCTTCCCTTGTTTATCAATAACATCAAGGTCCATCAGTCGCCCTATCGGATGTGTTTTCTCTATTTGCATCATCTGTTTTTTCAGAACAGATGCACTCACTCCCTGAATCGCAAAGATTCCCTCAGGACCCGTTTTATCATGATGAATCTGCTGCGCCGATATTTTCCAGCCCTGCGCGCGGCAGGCGGCTTCTAATGCTGCCAGCCCTTGAGAGAAAACATGCTCACTGGTTGCATTGAGCTTTACCGGCCCCGGCATATTGATACTGAAAGAAACCAATGGAACACCATATGTTCTCAACCAGGCCAACTGGGTTTTCGCCCGCAACTCTTTTCGATCCAGTAACTCACACAGATTAACTGGTGTTTCTGCTATATGTGTCATTCTGCCACCTCTTTGATTACATCAATTACGGAACCATCCCGATAACGAACAAAGGCAATTGTTCTATCCGTGAACCGAATAGGTTCTGGTTTGCCGGTAATGAGTTCAGCCCGTTCCTGCAATGCATCGATAGAGAACACCGGAATTGAAATTGTCTTCAGCTTTTCGAGCAGATCTTCGCGTCTTGGATTAACGGCAATCCCATGATCCGTCACCAGCACATCAACTGAAGCTCCCGGAGTCACAACATTTGTTACTCGCTCAACAACGGTCGGGATCCGCCCTCTGACCAACGGTGCAACCACAATCGTCAGATTAGCGGCTGCAGCTGTATCACAATGACCACCGGAGGCACCACGAATGACACCATCTGAGCCGGTAATCACATTGACATTAAAATGCGTATCAATTTCCAGAGCACTGAGAATCACGACGTCCAGGCGATCAACCACTGCTCCTTTTGACGAAGGATTCGCATATTCATTGGCTGAAATTTCATGATGATTCGGGTTGCGGGACAAAGAGTCAGCTGCAACAGCATCAAAACACTGAACATCCAGCAATGTCTCAATCAATCCCTGCTCATGTAAATCAACCATCGTTGCCGTAATGCCACCTAAGCCAAATGATGCGACTATATTATTCTTTACCATTTTATCTTTCAGAAAGCGGGTAACGGCCAGAGAAGCCCCACCAGAACCGGTCTGCAGAGAGAAGCCAGACTTAAAATATCCGGAATGTTCGATCACTTCGGCGGCATGTTTGGCAATCAGTAGCTCACGCGGATTCTTCGTCATCCTTGTTGCATCGCCACCAATTTTATCCGGGTCGCCCACTTCAGGCACCTGAACAACAGCATCAACACAATCCTGACTGATCGAAGCCGGAGCATTCGGATAGTTGACCAACGATTCTGTCAGAATGACAACCCGATTCGCATACTGAGCATCAACCTGAGCATAACCAAGAGAACCACATCGTGATTTACCCTGAACACCATTGGCATTACCAAATTCATCACTGCAGGGAACACCGATAAATGCCATATCAATATGAAGTTCGCCACTCTGAACCAGATGTACACGACCACCATGAGAGTGAATATGGACGGGTTCTTTGAGTAATCCCCGAGAGATTTCTTCAGCAAGCTCACCCCGTAATCCAGATGTATAAATTTTGCGTACAACACCGTTGCGGATATGTTCGACTAATGGTGAATGGATTGAAGTAAGTGAACTGGAAGCCAACGTCAGATCTTTGAAACCCATTCTGGCAATCACATCCATAACTGCATTAATGGTTTTATCGCCGCCCCGGAATGCGTGGTGAAATGAAATCGTCATTCCATCGGCCAGACCCAGTTCCATAATGGCCTGTTCCAGTGATCCTTTGAGTTTTCTTCCTTTTTTAAATCTTTCCTCCGCCAGATGCGGCGTCATAGCATTCGGGCTTGTATATGGCGTTAACGAATGAACTTCCAGTTCATCAAGAGAAATTGGATTATTTAACGTACTGACACTCATAACACACAGCCTCTATTGTTTGATACCGGATTCAGCACGTTGCAATGTCCAGCGTGCACGTTCAATGATTGGACTATCGACCATTTTGCCGTTCAGAGAGACAACACCTAATCCCTGTTGCTCTGCTTCTTCAGCCGCTTCAATCACTGCATAAGCGTAATCGACTTCTTTCTGAGTCGGCGCATAAACGTTATGCAGCAGGTCTATCTGGCGTGGGTTAATCAATGACTTACCATCAAATCCAAGCTGTTTAATATGCTCAGCCTCCCGCAAAAAACCCTCTTCGTTATTGGCATCCGAGTAAACCGTATCAAATGCCATAATCCCTGCCGCACGTGCAGCCTGCAGAATACTGCATCTGGCGAAAAGTAATTCCGTTCCCTCCGGGGAACGGTTTGTCCTCAGGTCACGGACATAATCTTCAGCCCCGAGAGCAATACCGATCAATCGGGAAGAACTATGAGCAATTTCTACCGCATTGTTAATTCCCTGAGCACTTTCAATCGCAGCCAATAATTTCGTACTTCCGACTGCGCGGCCACAGGCTCTCTCAATTTCTTCAATCTGCCTTGCCATCAGAGTGACATCATGTGCCGTATCAGTCTTTGGTAAACGAACCACATCAGCACCGCCTCTGACAACGGCATTTAAATCATTCATACCGAATCTGGAGTCGATAGGATTCACCCGTACCACCGTTTCAATATCCTGGTACAAAGGATGTTGCAGCGCACGATAAACCAACATCCGGGCAGTATCCTTTTCCCGTAATGCTACAGAATCTTCGAGATCGAACATAATGGCATCCGGTTTATAGATAAAGGTATTACTCAACATTGCGGCATTGGCTCCGGGAACAAACAGCATACTTCTGCGCAGTCGACTCATGACAATAGACTCCAATCGATCTGTTCTACATCACAGGCCCGCATCACCGCAGCCTGCACCCGTGCCTGAATTACACAATCCAGAGCACCCTTATCTTCAATGGTTAAAATTGCATCACGAACCTGCAACTCCCGCAGAGATTCAAGAACAACTTTCCTGATTACTTCTCCGAATTGCTTTTGCACAGTACTGTCGAGATGAATAATGATGCCACCTTCATCATTAGGAACGATCCGAACCTGAAGATCACTGGACTCCAGAGTTCCTGCAAACGCTGGTTGTTTAATTTCCATGAGTTTGGCCTTTTTAATTTTAAATTCTCTACATGGGATGCCGTTCAGGCCGCAACAGACTTTGGCGTATTGTGGCGCAGAACATCATCACGAAATAAAATCTGGCAGGTAGTTTCCGGTACGAGTTCCGCAACCTGCTCATAGTCTTGCTGGATTAATAATTGACGTACTCTTGAAGCTGATACCGGCTCACCACCAATCACTTTCCTTGGCACTTCTATGATTTCAATAGCCCGAGGTAATGAAGCCGACGTTTCCAGCCAGTAATGCATCGATTCGTTATAATGGCTGGTCACCGGACAGAGCGGCTCTGTACCGACATACCGGTGAGTTATTCCCAGTGCAGGGACAATGCCGTCACGGAATAATTTAAGATCCAGAGCGGTATGACAGTAATTGATTTTTTTCTGATCTTTGATGAAATAGGTCGGAAATGTTGCCCGCGAGATCATATAATCCGAGCCGGGATGAACCGTGATATTTTTCAGATGTCGTGTCCCTTCCCGAATCATTTTCAGCCGTTCAGTATAAGAAAAATCTTTCCCTTCTTCCCGGACAACAAACAGATGAACCCAATCACATTCTGCGCAAGCTTTGTCTACAAGATACTGATGACCCAGAGTGAACGGATTTGCATTCATCACAATACTACCGATACGATGGCCGGAGACTTTCAACAGTTTGAGTTGCTGACAGTATGAACGGAAGCGGTTCGGACTATTTTCCATGAGAATCATGGCATCATCGACTTGAGCAAGCGGGAAAAAACCAGACTGGCGAAATAAATTAAAATTCTGAGGTTTGGTAAACAGAAACAGATTATAACGTCCCAGCTCATAAGCAAAATTAGTTAATTCTGTCATGAGTGTTAAAGAAAGCCCGCTTCCCCGGAACGTTTTCTCAATTGCAATCGACTTTAAAACTTTCCCGGCGATTGCCCCACAGGCTAATATCTGACCGGATAAATGTTTCCCTACAATGAAATATTCTACATCTTCATCAATATCCAGTCCGTTACTCGCCAGAAAGCTTCGAATTTTACTTATCTTGCAGCGATTCGTAATCGGAACCCGGGAAAAGGATATCTCGTCTAACATGCCGTACTGCCTCTGTATACCATACTTGTCACGGCATAGTGTGCGACTTTTATATCCATAAAATAATGATATGAATCACTTTATATGCGAGCTTAAAAACTCTTTATGAATTTAATGATTTAAATTACATATCTCATTGTTTTTAATAATAATCAAATAATAAAAACCATTAACGTCATTGATAATTTTAAAGCCACCCCATTCAATGAACTTTTTCACAATTATTGATCAATTTTTTCTCTAGATTGTTAAATTGAACATCAACCTACGGAAATTGATTATGAATGAAAAAACGTTACGAATAACAAAAACAAGTGACGTATCCAGCGGTCAATCGCTTCTGTCACAAATAAAAATATTCGGCATACCATTCCATTTGTTTGCCCTGCTATTTCTTGTAGTTCTGGCAGCACACGTAACTGATACACTACCAAATAATATTGTCGGTGGTTTCGGCTTCATGTTTGTCATTGGTGCAATCTTCGGAGAATTAGGGAAGCGCCTGCCTATATTCAATAAATATATTGGTGGTGCACCTGTTATGATTTTCCTTGTGGCAGCCTGGTTTGTCCATATGGGGCTGCTAACTCAGAAAGAAGTCTCGGTTGTCACTGATGTGATGAAAAAGACTGACTTTCTCGATCTATTCATTGCGGTATTAATTACCGGTTCAATTCTTGCCGTGAATAGAAAACTGCTGCTTCGTTCTCTGGTCGGTTATATTCCCACTATTCTTGCCGCAGTTGTTGGCGCATCTATTCTCGGAATTTTAGGCGGCCTGGCTTTCGGTATTCCTGTCGATCGGATCATGATGCTTTATGTTTTACCAATTATGGGCGGCGGTAATGGTGCCGGAGCAATTCCTCTGTCTGAAATCTATGAATCTGTCACTGGTGGCTCAAAAGAGCAGTACTATTCAGTTGCCATTGCCATCCTGACCATTGCAAACATTGTTGCGATCATCGCAGCAGCAGTTCTGAATGGTCTGGGAGACAAAATGCCTTCACTGACCGGTAACGGAGAATTGTTACGCAAATCGCAATTCAATGTCGAAGAAGATAACAAAACACCAAACATTACACCTCGTGAAATTGCTATTGGCCTGATGCTTGCTGCCTGTGTATACACCTTCTCAGTTTCATTATCCAAACATATCCTGCCCGGATTCGGTGATATTAAAATCCACACATTCGCTTACATGGTCATTATTGTCGCCATTATCAACGCTGTCGGTATTTGTACTGACGAAATAAAAGAAGGTGCCAAACGTCTCTCTTCCTTCTTTTCGAAACAACTGTTATGGGTTCTGATGGTTGGCGTCGGTATTGCTTATACAGATCTGGGTGAAATTATGAATGCCTTAACATTCACCAACGTCATCATTGCAGCCTTGATCGTATTCGGTGCAATTATTGGCGCCGCGCTGGGTGGCTGGTTCATGGGATTCTACCCGGTAGAATCCTCAATTACTGCCGGTTTGTGCATGGCCAACCGTGGAGGCTCCGGTGACCTTGAAGTTCTGGCAGCCTCCAACCGGATGAGCTTACTGTCTTATGCTCAAATTTCCTCACGTCTCGGTGGCGGTATCGTGTTGATCATCGCAAGTGTCGTGTTTGGTCTCTTCACTTAATACCATTCGACTTCATCTTTCAGCGCGCCATCCGGCGCGCTCAACCTGAAAGGTTCTCTTCAATGTCTGGACAATCACTATTTATGGAAGGAGTGAATCTCCTTGTCCTAGGGATGGGATTTGTTTTTATCTTTCTCGTTTTCCTTGTTTTTGCAACAAACGTCATGTCAAAGATGATCTGCCGTCATGTCGCTAAAACACAAACACCAGAAGTCCCACTTTATCCGGAGATATCACAACCGGCATCAATTGATGATGCTCAGCTTATTGCAGTGTTAACTGCTGCCGTTCACTGCCATCGTGCAAAACATTCTCAGTCGTAAAGGAGATATTTTGATGAATTCTGTTAAAAAAAGTATTGGTATTACCGATGTTGTTCTCAGAGATGCCCATCAATCTTTATTTGCTACCCGCCTCAGACTTGAGGATATGCTGCCGATTGCTGCTGAACTGGATGATATCGGTTACTGGTCTCTCGAATGTTGGGGAGGTGCAACATTTGATAGCTGTATCCGTTTTCTGGGAGAAGATCCCTGGGAAAGACTCCGGCAGTTGAAACAGGCGATTCCCAAAACCCCGTTGCAAATGTTACTCCGCGGTCAAAATTTACTGGGTTACCGGCACTACGCCGATGATGTAGTCGACACCTTTGTCGAGCGCGCGGTCAAAAACGGTATGGATGTTTTCCGGGTCTTCGACGCGATGAATGATGTCCGTAATATGAAACAGGCAATTCAGGCGGTGAAAAAAATGGGGGCACACGCTCAGGGAACCCTATCCTACACCACCAGCCCGGCCCACGATTTGAACACTTGGATCGATGTCGCTCAGCAACTGGCAGAAATTGGGGTTGATTCTATCGCACTCAAAGATATGGCAGGAATACTAACGCCTTACAGAGCTGAAGAACTGGTGTCTACGCTGAAAAAACAAGTCGGTGTCGAACTACACTTACACTGTCATTCAACTGCCGGGCTGGCAGATATGACCGTACTGAAAGCCATCGAAGCAGGTATTGATCGGGTTGATACAGCGATTTCATCAATGAGCGGAACCTATGGACATCCGCCGACAGAATCACTGGTTGCCACATTAGCCGATACACCATATGACACGGGACTGGATATTATCCGCTTAGAAAGAATCGCTGCTTATTTCAGAGACATCCGTAAGAAATATGCCTCGTTCGAAGGACAACTCAAAGGTTCAGACTCCCGGATTCTAGTTGCACAGGTTCCCGGTGGTATGTTGACCAACATGGAAAGCCAGTTAAAACAACAGAATGCACTGGATAAACTGGATGAAGTTTTAGAAGAGATTCCCCGAGTACGCAAAGATCTCGGCTACCTGCCTCTGGTGACGCCAACATCACAAATTGTCGGTACTCAGGCCGTCATTAATGTCATGCTGGGAGAGCGTTACAAAAATATCACGAAGGAAACAGCTGGCGTGTTGCGTGGAGAATATGGCAAAACACCGATGCCGGTTGATCCAGAACTTCAGAGTCGGGTACTGGAAGGCAAAGAACCAATTACAGCTCGTCCGGCAGACTATCTTGGTGCCGAAATGCAAAAGTTATCAGAAGACGTCGTCAACGAAGCAAGAAGCAAAAATATTCCCCTCTCTACTCCACCGGTAGATGATGTCCTGACTATTGCTCTATTTGGGCAAGTTGGCTGGAAATTCCTTGCTAACCGTAACAATCCCGATGCTTTTGAACCCAAACCGGAAGTAGAAGTAAAACCGGCAGAAACGGAATCAGCCAAACAATCGGCAGTCACTCAGAGTGGTCATGGCGTGTACACCATCACAGTCAACCAGCAAAGTTATGTTGTGCAAGTTGATGAAGGTGGAGATATCAGTCAGGTTACAACCACCTCAGTAGCGGCATCCTCACCGGAGCAAAAAGATTCAGCGACGGAATCAGCCGATGGTGAAGTTATGTCAGCGCCGTTAGCCGGAAATATCTGGAAAATCCATGCCCAACCGGGAGAAACAGTACAGGAAGGTGATGTATTGCTGATTCTGGAAGCAATGAAGATGGAAACAGAAATCAGAGCGCCCAAAAATGGTGTTATCCAGCGAATCACGATCAGTGAAGGTGATTCCGTGCAGGTGGGTGACGCTCTGTTGATGATTGCGTAACAAGGTAAAATGATATGAACCAAGCGATCGCACTAATCAATGACTTTGGCCTGTTCCATATCTCTCTGGGACAAACCATCATGATCCTGGTCGGACTGTTACTCCTCTATCTGGCCATTGTTAAAAACTTCGAACCACTACTTTTGGTTCCTATCGGTTTCGGCGGGATACTGGCAAACTTACCGGATGCAGGTCTGGCACTTTCAGCAATTGAAAACGCCATGCATGCAGCCAGGCCAGAAGTCATGGCTGAGTTTGCCCGGATACTCCACACATCCGCAGATTCTACCGAGATCGTCAAGCAGGCTATGCTCACGGCTACACCGAAACAACTGACAGAAATTCATCTGCTCGCTGAACAATATCAGTATAGTGATGGAATGTTATATCAGTTTTATAAAGTTGCTATTGCATCTGGTGCCGCCCCTCTTGTGATTTTCATGGGCGTCGGTGTAATGACTGACTTCGGCCCTTTACTGGCTAATCCCAAAACATTGCTGTTAGGTGCTGCGGCACAGTTTGGTATTTTCTCTACCATTCTGGGAGCTCTGGGATTGAGTAGTCTGGGAATAATGGACTTCAGTGTCGCACAGGCCGCATCGATCGGTATCATCGGTGGAGCCGACGGGCCAACAGCAATTTATGTGTCCAGCCTTCTGGCCCCTGAATTACTCGGAGCAATAGCCGTCGCGGCGTACTCCTACATGGCTCTGGTTCCGATGATTCAGCCACCGATTATGCGGGCGCTGACCACTCATGAAGAGCGGAGTATCCAGATGAATCAGTTGCGCCCGGTCCATAAAGCAGAGAAAATCTGTTTCCCTCTGCTACTGTTGATACTGATTGCGCTGTTGCTCCCGTCGGCAACTCCGCTGCTGGGAATGTTCTGCTTCGGTAATCTGATGCGCGAATGTGGTGTCGTCGATAGGTTATCCGATACGGCCCAGAACGCATTGATCAATACAGTGACAATTTTTCTGGGTCTTTCAGTCGGCTCAAAATTAGTTGCGGAGAAATTTTTACAGCCACAAACAATCGGCATTCTGACTCTCGGAGTCGTTGCATTCTGTGTCGGAACGGCAGCCGGAGTTTTGATGGCAAAACTACTCAACCGTTTTTCCACACAGAAAGTAAACCCTCTGATAGGTTCAGCGGGAGTATCCGCCGTACCGATGGCTGCCAGGGTTTCCAATAAAATCGGCCTAGAGACTAATGCACAGAATTTTTTGCTGATGCATGCAATGGGACCGAATGTCGCTGGTGTCATTGGTTCGGCAGTCGCTGCCGGCGTAATGATCAAATATGTACTCGGGTAGCTATCAGCCCGGAAATATTTCAGGGGTATTGTCTGGATAAACCCAACAATACCCCTGAATATATTCGAAATAGAATAATTCGGTATTCAGTGCTTAAAGATGATTTTTATAGACAACCATCAATTCTATTCATTGATAGAATCGATACACTAACCTGATAAAAGATAAGTACTTTACAGTCATGTTCAAAACGATTTTTCAAGTTGCTCATACTCAGATATGCCAGAAGCTTTCATTCAGACTCCGAGTCGCGCTTCTGCTGATCTTTGTAATTTCTATTCAGTTGACACTTGTCACGGTCTTTTTTCATATAACACTCAGCAAAAGTCTGGAACATCAGATCAGAACCAAAGCAGTTATTCAGGCCAGAGAGATCGCACATAACAAGGTACTGATTCAAAATATTGAACACCATAATGTTGAAGATATTCAGAAAACAGTCCGGGAACTGCAGGGTATTTCTGATGCTGACTTCATTGTCATCGGCAATAAAAAAGGTATTCGTCTGGCGCATCCTGACTCTGATAAAGTCGGTTTTCCGATGCAAGGCGGTGATAATGTCCGGGCATTAAAATATGGAGAATACTACTCTTCCCTGAGAGAAGGCAGTTTGGGATTTGCTATTCGCGGTAAATCTGCAATCATTAATCGTCAGAATGAAATTATCGGTGTGGTTTCGGTTGGTTATCTGGTCAATAGTATCAGCGACTGGCTGGCATTTTATTCTTACCCGCTTTTTTATGCTGTTTTTGCACTATTAATTTTATCGACTCTTGGCGCGTGGCTGTTCACAAAACATATCAAACAACAAATGTTTGATATGGAACCAGAAGAAATAGCCCTATCTCTCCGTTTACAAAGTTCAGTATTACAAAGTGTTTATGAGGGCATCATTGCGGTGAATACCAGTGGCGAAATATTGTCGGTGAATACCCGGGCGCTAAAAACTCTGGGAATTGTCCACCCGCCCAAATATCTCCTGGGCCGCATGATTACTGAGTTTGTTACTCCGGCTTCATTTTTTATGGGAACCGATCCACACGGTAAAGCCGATACCAGTGATCAACAGGATGAACTCATTACCTGTAATGGAGAAACCCTGATTGCCAACCGGGTGAATATCTGGGATCACGAAAAAAACATTGGTTGGGTTGTCAGTTTCCGGCGTCGGGATGATATCAATACACTGACATCTCAAATTTCACAAATCCAACAACATACGGAAAATCTACGGGTACTGAGTCACGAATATGCCAACCGGTTATCAACCATCGGCGGGTTAGTCCAGATTGGCGCTTATGATGAAGCGATTCAGGCAATTCGTAAAGAAACACAAAATCAGCAACAACTGATCGATTATATTGCCCAGACGTTCTGCTCGCGGATCGTCGCCGGACTACTTCTGGGAAAATATAGCCGGGCAAAAGAACTCGGCCTGCAGCTGGAATTTGATCCACTCTGCCAAATGCAAAAAGAACCACAAGGCATATCATCTGACGAACTTGCCGCAATTTTGGGTAATCTGCTTGACAATGCCTTCGAAGCTACCTTAAAAAACGATAACAGTAATAAAGTCATCTCTCTGCTTCTGACCGATGCTTCTGATGAACTCGTGATTGAAGTTGCTGATAATGGCACAGGTATTCCTGAAGAGATTTCTGATTCACTTTTTACCAAAGGCGTCAGTAGCAAGGAACAGCCGGGACATGGAATCGGTTTATATCTCGTTCATCGTCTTGTGACACAAGCCAATGGCACTATATTGACTGACCATGCTGAGCCCAAAGGTACTATTTTTTCTATTTTCATCCCTAACGTGAGTACATAATAATGGATGTATTTGATGTATTAATTGTTGAAGATGAAGTCAGTATTTCTGATTTTCACACTTACTACCTGAATCAAATGCCAAGATTTCGCCCCATCGGTGTTGCCCGCACTCTGACCGAAGCGCGCAATATGATCCGTCTTTTAAAACCACAACTAATTATATTGGATAACTTTCTGCCTGACGGACGAGGTCTGGATTTGCTAAAAGAAATGATCTCAGGCGGTAGTATGCCCGACGTTATTTTTGTCACTGCAGCTTCAGATATGGAGACCGTCAGAGAAGCTGTTCGCTGTGGTGTTTTTGACTATTTACTCAAACCGATTGCCTACGACCGTTTGCAGGATTCACTGGAACGGTATTTAAAATACACCAGTTCTCTGAAAGCTTCTGACAATTTCAATCAAAGGCACGTTGATGAGTTGCTGAACTTTCAGTCAAAAGCCCAATATCAGGACAATTTGCCCAAAGGTATTGACGAACTGACACTAGATAAAATAAAAGTCATCTATCAGGAAGAGGACGTTACCCACACTGCCGAGTCTCTGGGAAAACTGGTTGGTATCAGTAAAACAACAGCACGAAGATACCTTGAGTACTGCACGTCAACCAGTTTTCTTGAAGCAATCATTCAACATGGGCGGGTCGGCAGACCTGAAAGATTATACCGTCGAAGATAGAAATAGTTACGAGTCAGTCTGGTGACTGGCTCCTTTCTGAATCTGAGTCCAGGCATCTTGCCATAATGTATACATTTCATGACTGAAAAGAAAAAATGAAAGCTGTAACTGATGAAATTCCGGTTCACAGCACACCTTCAATGCGATCAGTGCGGCTTCATGAGGCGGATACCCATAAATACCACACGAGATTGCCGGTAATGCTACCGATCGACACTGATTAGCTAAAGCCAGCCGTAATGAAGCCCGGTAAGCTGATGCCAGATGCAATGCCGGAGCTGGATCGGTGTGAAAAATTGGCCCAACTGTATGAATAACATATCTTGCGTTCAGCTTTCCGGCCTGAGTTATTCTCGCTTCACCTACCGGACAACGGATACCATTCACATCCGGAAGCTGAGCACATGACTCAAGTAATGAAGCTCCGGCACCACGATGGATAGCACCATCGACACCACCACCACCTAACAGGCCGGGATTCGCAGCATTGACAATTGCATCAACCTGAGCCGAAACAATATCTCCCTGAATAAATTCAATATGTGCCATGTTCGTTTTCCTTCCTCAGGAATATAACGTTTGTTCAACATAACAAATCAGCCGAACAGACTAAATGACATCCGGCTTCAGCCATTTGGTTCAACGCATTTTCTTCATCGCCGGAATTCAGATTAACAGCACGGCAGGCATCCTGAATCACATAGGTTTTAAAACCCAGCGCTGCTGCATCAAGTGCTGTAAATAAAACGCAGTAGTCTGTTGCAAGCCCTGCTATATATAATTCACATGGATGAATCGTATTCAAATAATCATTAAGTCCGGTTGCCTGTTGCTTTCCGTTATCAAAAAAACCACTGTAACTATCAATATCCGGATGACTGCCTTTATATACGATATGCTCGATTTTATCCGTGGTTAACCCCGGGATAAATTCAGCTCCCCAGGTAGACTGAACGCAGTGATCAGGCCATAGAATCTGTTCAACACCATTAAGCTCAATTATTTCACCAGGAGACTGATGATGAACGGAAGCAAAACTGCCATGTCCGGCAGGATGCCAGTCCTGAGTGGCTATCACGTGGTCAAAGTAAGGCATTAACCGGTTAATCACAGCAACGACACTATCACCATCCGGAACAGGTAAAGCACCAGAAGGTGAAAAATCATTCTGAACATCAACTATAATTAAAGTTTTACTCACACCATCCTCCTGAATGTAACGATTGCTATATGACTGCACAACAAGAACTCACAATGATATATGACATATATCTGACACAGAATCGATATCGTTTATGTGATATGTATCGGTCGAATGCAACATAGAAAATTCACAGCGACCATACAAGTTTGTTACATAATTCGGTTTAAATTTATTGATCATATTGATAGTTTGTAACTATCTAACGAAAGGAACCAGATTTTTTACTGATTATTATCCGTCAAATATTATATGTGTCTATTAAATCGGCATGCAAACGTTAACGCTTTTACATCCTTCTGACGAGAGAGAGGAAAATTACGAAAAGAAAAACGAAGAAATTTTTCTCACATTAGAGACTATATAGCACATTTTTTATTTTTTTAGATAATTTTAGTTTATTTTATATTTTATTCACTACGCCGCTTCCCTCCTAGAGATTTGCTATCTGTACCAAGATAACCCTCCCCTTTTCTGACAATTATGACGATAAGCAACTATTTACATTAAAACCAAGAGCAAATAACTTAAATTCACATGGAGGATTCAAAAAGGGAATAATTTGTTTCAGGACATTCACAAACGAAATAAAACCATTCTTTTCATAAGGAATGATTTTCATTTTATGTATCAATAATAATGATGTAACGAATATGTTTTAAAAACATATAAATAAGAGAGTTCAGCTCCTCAATTAGGGTTCACTTATCTATTGCTTGTTAGCCAGCGTATGGCAGCAGATGTTTTAGAAAGGAACTCACTTAAATTTAAACAAAGAAGCATCGAATCGGGTAGCGCTATATGTGGTTGTCATCCCATACAGAATCACATTGCAAAATGTGGCGATGATAAACAATTGAACAATTGAAGTTTGGCGGTAGGTAGATATGAATAACGTTATATGTAGCAAATACGGCATCACACTACGGAAATGGAATGATGAAGACATTCAAGGGTATGCAACACTGGCTTCTGATGAAGAGAATATGAAGTTCATTTCTTCCGGAAATGCCAGAACAATCGATATCATCAAAGATGAAGTTGATCGGTTCAGACAAAACCAGGAGCAGAAAGGATGGGCTCGTTGGGTTGTTTCACAGGGTCCTAATGCTCCTTTTATGGGTTACGCCGGATTTGAAGAGAAGCAGTTCGGTATTAACTTCGGTATGCGCTATTTGCCGAAATATTGGGGAACGCCCTGGACTTACCTTGCGGGACATGCAGCACTATGCTGGGCCTTTGATGTTCTTGGTTTTACTTCAGTCTATACACTCACCAACATCAAACACACACGTGCAATTCAGATGAATCTGAAATATCTCAACCTTGATCGTCGTCAGTGTCGGGTGGTTTCAACTCAATTTGGAGATCACTTAAAGATTGACTACACCAGAGATAATTTCTTTGCAGTCAGAGATAAAAACGAAAACACTGCTCAAAAACTATTCCAGTACATTCAGAAACAGGAAGCACGGGAAACAGTACATGCAAAATATTGAGCAAACCATATCATGCCGGGATGTTCCCATCTCGGCATTATGTGATGTGAAATTATGGAACCATTTCTCGCCACTCACAGCCTTGTATATGCCGTTTGGCTTTTTATTACTGCTTTTCCGTCTGCTGCTTATCGGTGCTTACGGCGTGATATTCCCACTGTTCCCCGTTTCCCGGAGAAAAAGGATATATCGGATCTTCATTCGCATGCTGGGTATACGGGTTCGCTGTAATATGACATCGCAGGAAGTCGGTCAACATACTGCCGGATGTGTGGTTGCATCAACACATGTCAGTATTTTTGACCATATTCCCGGTTTGGCAATGCCACACGCCACGCTGATGATAGACAAGTCAGACAGTCCATTGGGTAAATTTGTCGGCTATATACTATTCAAAGGTTCGGATTCCAACTATTGGCTGGTAAGAAATCAGCGTCAGTTGGTGCAATGCTTCAGACAATGGAACAAATCTCCGGAACAACATGCGCTGTACATCACACCGGAGGCAACAATCAACAACGGTAAAGCACTTTTCAGGTTCCGTCCTGAGTTCATGATCAGAGGACAGCCGGTTGTACCTCTGGCGTTGAAAGTTAAATTACCTTTTGGTTTATCTCCAAGTCCAATGATGTCTCCGGGATATGTCCGCTTCCTGACGATCCTCATGATGCCATACATTCATTTTGAGGTGACTTATCTGGATAAACTCCACTATTCCAAGGAGCAGGCACCACAGGAATTTGCAGATACAGTTCAGCAGGCTATTGCAGATTATCTGGAAATTCCGGCAACACGCTGGACCAAAGACGACAAATACAGTTACAGAGAGCAGTTAAAACAGTCATGAACGTCATTTTTGATTTTGATAATACTTTACTCCCGGAAGAAAGTACGGTTGAAGTATTGAAAATAGCATTAAGCCATAAAAAAGGCGGCCATGAAACGATGCAGTATCTGGCAGATATCGCTCCCCGGGCATTTGCCGGAAAGTCGACATGGCAGGAAAAACTGTTAATGCTGAAAACAGCCATGTCTGTCACCAGACAAACGGTAGATCAGTATGTCGCCAGCCGGGTTAATGCTTTAAACCCGGTATTAAAGGAAACACTGCAGTCCCTGACCAACAAAGGCGTAAAGCTGCATGTGATTTCGGGAGGTTACACTGAATGGATCACGCCACTGTTAAGTGCCTGGGAAATTCAGTGTGATCAGATTACCGCAAATCGTTTTATCTGGCTGGGAAACCGGGTCGTGGCAATACGTCCCTCCCCCTTACTTTCATCGAAAGGAAAAGTTCAGGTAATTCACCACTGGAAAAGCCAGAATAAAACAACCGGGAAATTCATTATTGTCGGAGATGGTTCAGCCGATCAGGACACACTACGCTACAACGCCAGTGACGCTTTCGTTTCTGCTGAATATTTTCAGAATAATCAACTTCCTGAAATGGATCAGATGAGGCGTGCTTCAACCCCCGAAGAAGTTGGTCAGCACATTGATCATTTTTTAACGCAGCTCTCCCCCGCTGTTGTTTATTAACGCCTCATCTACCACACCTTCAGTGGACCATCCGGTCCACTGAGTCTTCTTTAAAACTATTCTTATTATTTCTTCTAAAACTATCCTTTACGCTGATAACACCGTTCCGGTCGGCCGACAGTTCCATAGTTCACATCAGAGATCAGCTCTCCCGTTCCAATCAGGTATTCCAGATAGCGTCTTGCTGTTGTTCGGCTTGCTCCCATTTTCTCCCCGGCTTCATCCGCGGTCAGACTGACATTTTCATGAAACAGCTTGCGAATTTTATCCAAAGTTACCGCATCGATGCCCTTCGGCAATTTTTCTGTCCCACTTACCGATGCTCCGGTTGAATTTGACAGCATCTTATCCACCAGCCCCTGATCCAGACCACCGGCTTCCGTCAATTGCTGGCGCAGTAACTGATACTTCTGCATCGCTGCTTCAAGACGGGAGAAAACCACGGGTTTGAGCAAATAGTCGACAACACCGTAACGCATTGCCTGTTGCAACGTTCCGACATCTCTGGCTGCTGTAATCAAGATCACATCACACTCATCCTGATTGGTCCTCGACTGCTGCAAAATATC
Organism: Vibrio mangrovi; assembly: GCF_024346955.1. Taxonomy (NCBI): domain Bacteria; kingdom Pseudomonadati; phylum Pseudomonadota; class Gammaproteobacteria; order Vibrionales; family Vibrionaceae; genus Vibrio; species Vibrio mangrovi. Next base: position 1,950,343 of record NZ_AP024883.1, read on the forward strand.
CAGACCGGTACCATCGGGCAAATAAACATCCAACAAAACTAAATCCGGTGACAACAGGGACAACTGCATCTCTGCTTCCACTTTATTGGTGGCAATTCCAACAACTTCAAATCCACCAATCTGTTCCAGATAACGCTGGTGAAGCTGAGCAATAACCAGATCATCTTCAATAATCATGACTCTGGTATTCATACCAATGGTTCCTTCGGCAAATAAACCGTCATTCTTGTACCACTTCCTTTTTTATCGAACATTTCCAATTGTCCGTGATATCTGTCGGTTAACTGCTGTACCAGAAACAGTCCGACACCACGCCCCTGATTACTTTTACTGGAAACGCCTCTTTCGGTCAGAATATCAGCACTTACCCCTTCCGGCAGTCCGCATCCCTGATCATCAACTTCCAGAACAATCTCATTGCCATAGTCACTGACAGATACCTCAATTATACGTCTCTCATGGGCAATATGTTTACTCTGCCGTACAGATGTCAACACAGCATCAAAGGCATTATCAATCAGGTTTCCCAAAATGGTGACAACATCTTCAGAGTGAAGATGGCCCGGCAAAACGTCCAGTTTGGTCCCTTCTTCAACCCGGAGTTCCAGTGACAATTCACGGGCTCGCTCACTCTTGCCCAGTAACATCCCGGCAATCAACGGATCTTTAATGGCTCCACGCAGAAATTCGATCAGCGTTTGATAATGTTCAGTTTCCTGACCGATCAGCTGCTGCACCGCTTCAAGCTCCCCCATCTGTACTAATCCACTGATAGTATTCAGTTTATTCCTGTGTTCATGGGTTTGGGAGCGTAAAAGCTCTGCATACGCTTTTGTCTGGGAAAGTTGTTCTGTTAAGTCATTAATTTCATCACGAAGCCGGAAACTGGCAACGGCTCCGACCACACGTCCATCGACCACGATCGGACTTCGGTTGGCAATCAACCATTTACGATTCAGGTACAGCTCGATATCACTATCGGTTTTTCCGGTTTCCAGCAATGTATAAAGATTACTGTCCTGCAGAGAATCGGTTAACAGCCGATTTAATGCCGTCTCTTTATGAATACCCAGAATATCGCAGGCACTACGGTTGACAGAGCGAAGATAACCCTTTTCATCAATACTCAGAATTCCTTCTTTCAAGGTACTCATCGTCACATCAAGCTCACCATAAAGCCGGCCGATTTCTTCAGGTTCAAACCCTAAAATGGCTTTTTGAAAACGGCGGGATACATAACCGGAAATCAACCCATTCACGATGACGACCAATACAACAATGATCAGTAAGTAATGCAAATAAGGTTCAATTCTGTCTTGCAAACGTTCAATCAGGTATCCGACAGACACAACACCGATAATATGACCGGATGCATCAATGACTGCTGATTTCCCCCGTACGGAGCGACCGAGTGAACCATGAGCAAATGAGACATAGGACAGTCCTTTCTGAAGCGCTTGCTGGTTATCTCCTCCCACCATAGGCAAACCAATTCTTTCGTCCAGCGGGTGAACCAGCCGAATTCCCCGATTATCACCAATAACAATAAATGCAGCGCCAATCATATAGGCCAGATCACGATAATGCTTTTGCTGACTCGTATCTCCCTGATGAATCATATCGATCACTTCCGGGGACTCGGACAGATACGTAGCTACGCGCAATGCTTTTTGCCCCATATCTTCCTCTTGCTGATGTCTGATATAGGAAAAACCGGCTAAAGCCAGAATCAGCAGTTCAATTAGTCCTGAGAAAGTCATCATGATCAGCATCCGTTTGCGAAAGCTGATCTCATTCCATGTCATATGTACCTCCAGAAAAGAAGCCGTACATTAACACTTATCTAACATTGTTAAGAGTACCATGATGAATAACTGTGATTGATTCAACGCATTCATATATCACCGTGCACAATATGAACAAAATGCCCGTAATACCCATTATTCCAATTTATTACCACAAACAAGACAACCAATTAACATTTATATAACTTTTGCAATGCAATACCGCATGGATTGCCAACCCTGCAAATACAATAAATAAATTGCACCCTGCAAAAGGAACGTGAAATATGAAGCGACTGAAATCCCGCCTGATGATATCCATCCTCGCTGCTGGCTTTTCTGTAAGCACACTGGCCGCAGATATTGAAAAAATCCACTTTCTGATTCCCGGAGGTGCCGGTGGCGGCTGGGATATGACAGCCCGTGGAACCGGTGATGTCCTGCTGAAAACCAAACTGATTGATACCGTATCTTTCCAGAATATGTCTGGTGGTGGCGGTGGAAAAGCAATCGCCCATTTGATTGAGACGGCAGATCGTCAGGAAGATACCCTGATGGTAAATTCAACTCCGATTGTTGTCCGCTCTCTTTCAGGCGTCTTCCCTCAATCCTTCCGGGATTTAACTCCGGTTGCATCGATTGTTTCCGATTACGGCGCGATCGTTGTTTCTGCCGATTCCAAATATAAAACCTGGGAAGATGTTGTCGCCGACTTCAGAAAGAACCCGCGTAAAGTAAAAATTGCCGGAGGTTCGGCAAGAGGAAGTATGGATCATTTGGTCGTTGCCGCAGCGTTTAAAGGCGAAGGTTTTGACCCTAAATCAGTCCGTTACATCGCTTATGATGCCGGTGGTAAAGCTATGGCTGCTCTGCTTTCAGGCGAAACACAACTGCTGTCAACCGGGTTAGGCGAAGTGCTGGAAATGTCGAAAGCGGGACAAGTCCGTATTCTGGCAACGACAGCACCGAAGCGCTTACCTTCCGCACCGGATATTCCAACGCTGACAGATTACGGTAACCCAACCGTTTTTGCGAACTGGCGTGGTTTCTTTGCCGCTCCGGGAGTCAGCAAAGAAAAAGTGGCCGAATGGGACAAAGTTCTGGAAAAAATGTACCAGACACCAGAGTGGCAGGTCGTCCGGGATCGTAACGGCTGGATCGATAACTATAAACCAAGCCCTGAATTCTACACTTTCCTGACAGAGCAGGAAAAACAGATGGGTGCTCTCATGCGTGAATTAGGCTTTATTAAATAATCAGCCATCTTACCGCAACTTAAACCGTCATATACAGGCTTGTTGAAAATCCTTTGTTGGATGACCCGTCCAGGCAGCCTGTATATGACCCCTTACACCAAATGGAGTAGGACATGTCTACCAGAATTAACAAACTGCTCTCAAGCGAATATTTATTATGCCGGGACCGGGTCGGTGCACTGATCTTTTTAGTGTTTTGTCTGGGTTACGGTTACCAAACATTCAACATTCCGCTTTTCCCCGGAGATGAATATGAACCCTTCACTGCCAGAACGCTACCCATACTGCTCACTTATCTCGGGATCATTCTTTCCGTCGCACTTCTGGTCACAGGGCAACCAGACAGTAAAAGCGGTGCCGTACTCAACTTCAACTGGAAGTTACTGATCAGTTTTCTGCTCTTAATGGTGCTCTATGGTATCGGCCTCACTTATGCCGGTTTCGTTATCGCGACCACCCTTTTCCTGGCTATTGGATTTTATCTGCTGGGGGAACGACGTAAAAAAGTACTGTTCGGTGCGTCTTTTCCCTTTGTGTTCACCTTTTATATGTTACTGACACAAGGTCTGGATATTTATCTGGAACCCGGTGTTATCTTCACCATCTGGTAAGGAGGTTGTGATGTTAGACGGAATTCTTCAGGGACTCAGTACAGCCGTCCTCCCGATGAATCTGATGATGGTGGTTGTCGGTTGTTTTGTCGGTACTTTTATCGGTATGTTACCGGGGCTGGGACCGATCTCAGCCATTGCACTGATGATCCCGATTACCTACGGCCTCGAGCCCTCTTCCGGCCTGATTCTGATGGCTGGTGTTTACTATGGAGCCATCTTCGGAGGTTCAACCTCATCAATTCTGATTAACGCTCCGGGTTGCTCTTCAACGGTCGTAACTGCCTTTGACGGATACCCGATGGCTCAGAAAGGACAAGCCGGTAAGGCGCTGGCGCTGGCAGCCTATTCCTCATTCACCGGAGGCACACTTTCAGCAATTATGCTGCTATTCGCAGCACCTGCATTAGCAAGTGTTTCACTCAGTTTTCAATCTTCTGACTATTTTGCTCTGATGCTGGTCGGTTTATCAGCCGTTGCCGCTTTCGCCGGAAAAGGGCAAGTGATCAAAGCCTGGATGATGACCATATTTGGTCTGATGCTCTCTACTGTTGGAATTGATAAAGGTGTCGGCGTCGAACGCTTTACCTTTGGACTGACCGACCTGATGGATGGATTCAGCTTTCTGATGCTGGCCATGGCGACATTTGCTCTGGGTGAAACCTTAGTGGGTATTCTGAAACCGGAAGCCAATACTCAAGATGCGGAAACTCAGAAAATGAGCGATCTCGGAAGTATGAAGATCAATAAGGAAGAGTTCAAGGAAGCAGCCCCGGTCGCACTACGCTCTTCAATTCTCGGCTTTTTTACCGGTGTACTACCGGGTGCCGGTGCAACAATCGCAGCATTCCTCAGCTACGGTATGGAACGTAATCTGGCTCCGAAAGAAAAGCAGGAGGAGTTTGGTCACGGCTCTATTCGTGGTCTGGTTGCTCCGGAGTCCGCCAACAATGCATCATCCAGCGGTTCCTTCGTTCCTCTGCTGACATTGGGTATTCCCGGCTCAGGAACGACAGCCATTATGCTGGGTGCGTTAATTGCTTATGGTATTCAGCCGGGACCTCGCCTGTTTGTTGAACACCCTGATGTATTCTGGTCGGTGATCATCTCGATGTACTTCGGTAATATTGTTCTGATTATTCTGAATCTTCCTTTGATTCCGTATATTTCCCGCTTACTTGCCGTCCCGAGAACTGTGCTGTTGCCGATGATTCTGTTTTTCTCGATCACCGGGGTTTATCTGGTATCGTTCAATACGATGGACGTCTTCATCATGATTCTGATTGCTATCGGTGCCATTATGCTGCGGCTGGCAAACTTCCCACTGGCACCGTTATTACTTGGTTTCATTCTGGGCGGGCTGATGGAAGAAAATCTACGCCGGGCGCTGATGATCAGCGACGGAGAACTCAGTTTCCTTTGGGAAAGACCTATAACTTTCACCTTCACATCTCTGGCTGTTCTGTTATTACTCAGCCCCCTGATGAGTACCATACTCAATCGCCTGAAAACCCGAAAAACCTCATTACATCATTCCTGATGTCCAGCCCGGAACCATCCGGGCTTTTTTATTTCACTCTTGCTTATTTTGCCTTTTAGTTTACTTTTTTTTAACAAATCAAACATCGCCCCATCGAACCAAACGTAACTTCCTGCTATGATGATGAAAATGCTCGTTACAGGGACACAACATGCATGCAGAATTACTGGAAATTAAACAATTTCTTGCTCAATATCCACCATTCAGCGAGTTTGAAGATTCAGTACTTGAAGAGATTACTCACCAGATAGAAATCACCTACTTCCGTCAGGGAACGCCGATAATTCAAAACGGCGGAGCAATTCAGGATCTCTTTATCATTCGGAGCGGTGCAGTTGAAGTGTACCGGAGAAAAGGGGAACTTTATAACCGACTCTCTCAGGGTGATCTGTTCGGACAAATGGGATTACTGACCAACAATAAAGTTGTTTTTCCCGTTACAGCGATTGAAGACACTCTGGTTTACTGTATTCCGGAGGCTCTGTTTCAGTCTTTATATGATAACTATGAAGTCTTTGCTGATTTTGTAGAAGTCAATGATAAAACCAGACTTCGCCACGCCGTCTCCAGTACGGTTGAAGAGAATGATCTCTCGACAGCCAAAGTGAAGAATCTGCTCACCGGGGAAGCCGTCTGGATTACACCGGAAACTTCGATTCACCAGACTGCGCAAAAGATGGCAGAGGAAAACGTCTCTGCTCTGCTCATATTGAACACAGATCAACCTGAATCTGACGGTCTTGATGACAAACCTCAGTTAGGCATTATCACAGACAGAGATCTCTGCAAGCGTGTACTGGCGAATGCGGTACCACCACATCAGCCGATTCGTGATGTGATGACAACTGAACTACTGACCCTTGATCACAACGCTTATGTTTATGAAGCGATGATGCTGATGCTGCGTCATAAAATTCACCACTTACCAATTCTGAAAGAAAACAAACCGTTAGGTATTCTTGAAACAACAGATCTGGTCCGTTATCAGTCACAGAACTCTCTGCTGCTGGTCAGTAGTATTTTTCATCAGAACAGTATTGATGATTTGGCTACAATCGCAGAACAGGTGAAAGAAAGTTTTGTCCGTCTGGTCAATGAAGATGCCAATGCTCACATGATCGGCACGGCAATGTCAGTGATCGGACGAAGCTTTAAACAGCGGATTATCGAACTGGCAGAAGCCGAGTACGGCACACCACCGATTCCCTATTGCTTTCTGGCACTCGGCTCAATGGGAAGAGATGAACAATTGGTTGTTACCGATCAGGATAACGCCATTATTCTTGATAACCGTTATGATGCTCAAAAGCATGACGCCTATTTCAGCAAGCTCTCCCAGTTTGTATGTGACGGACTGGCACGTTGTGGTTACAGTTACTGTACCGGAGATATTATGGCAACCAATCCAATCTGGCGTATGACCCGCCGGGAGTGGGAAGCCTGCTTTTCTGACTGGATAGACGATCCGAATCCGAAGGCGCTGCTGAATGCATCAATTTTCTTCGATCTGGATGGCGTATACGGTCAGACTCGCTGGGCCGAACAGCTGAATCGTTTTATTGTCAGACGGGCGCAGAGAAGTCCACGCTTTCTTGCCTGTCTGGCTCGTAATGCCCTGAACCGCACACCACCTCTGGGATTTTTCAAAAATTTTGTGATGGAAAAAGATGGCCGGCATAACAATTCAATTAATTTGAAACGACGTGGAACAGCCCCACTGGCTGATGTAATCCGGGTGCATGCGCTCGCTGTCGGTTCTTATGCCAGAAACTCTTTTGAACGACTCGACGACATCATTGAGTCAGGTCTGCTCCCCAAAGGAGGCGGAGAAAATCTCAGAGATGCTCTTGAGTTTATTTCTATGGTTCGGATTCGTCATCAGGCCTACGATGTTGAAAACCGCATTGAACCGGATAACAATATTGAACCGGAAAACCTATCCGATTTTGAACGGCGCAATCTGAAAGATGCATTTCAAATTTTGAGCAATGCACAAAATTTTCTGAAATATCGCTATAAAGCCAACAGCTCAATTCGTTCATCATAATGCTAAAAAAACTATTGAAAGCACCCAGTATCGACTGGCAGAAAAAATACCAACTGAAACAGAAACGGGTGACTCACCCGTCTCTGAATTACTTTTACCAACAAATGCTTCCGGAGGCACATACACCACTTGAAGAAGTGGAGTTTCTGGCACTGGATTTTGAGACGACAGGTCTCAATCCGGCCAAAGACGAGATCATCACTATTGGAGCGGTTCCTTTTACACTGGATCGGATTCGTCTGAGTCAGTCCAGGCATTGGCTAGTCCAGCCCCGCCGCCCTCTGAAAGAGTCGTCAATCATTGTCCATGGCATCACCCATACAGATATTATGGGAGCTCCGGATTTAAACGATTTTCTGGATGAGATTCTGCACCTGATGGCCGGAAAAATTATTGTGGTCCACTATTATCCGATAGAGCGACAATTTCTCGACCAGGCATTAAAGAAGAGAATTCAGGAAGGGATTGAATTTCCGGTTATTGATACGATGAATATTGAAGAACGGATTCTGGTACAACAGTCCGGCGGTATTCTGAACCTCCTGAACAGCTTTAAAACAAAGCCTTCAGTACGGCTTGGCAATACCAGAGATCGTTACGGATTACCGGCTTATCCCATGCATGATGCATTGCTCGACGCTTTGGCGACTGCTGAATTACTTCAGGCACAGATAGCGAATCATTATGATCGTTCACAGCCGATTAGTGATTTCTGGATATAGTCTGTACTACTTAAATCTTCTTCTGACGCGCCGGGTGGCGCGTCAGAAGTCTGCTTATCCGTTCAGTCTTAAAGCTTAAACTGACGAATTTCTTTTTCAAGCTCATGAGAAAGACGGGACAATTCTGCCGACTGCTGGGCAGCATCTTCCGCTTCTATTGCAAACTCATTCGAAACATTGCGGATACCTTCCGTATTTCGGGTGATTTCAGAAGTAACGGATGCCTGCTCTTCCGCAGCAGAAGCAATTTGTGTTGCCATATCACTAATCTGAGTGACAGCGTCACGGATAATAGCCAGACTACTTTCCGCGGCATTGGCTTCATCAACACTGTGATTTGCTAACGTACTACTTTCCGACATCATTTTTACTGCTTTGCCGGTTGTTGTCTGCAATGTGCTAATCATCTGCTGAATCTCTTCAGTGGATGCATGAGTTCTCTGACTGAGCAAACGCACTTCATCAGCAACAACGGCAAATCCACGTCCCTGTTCCCCGGCCCGGGCGGCTTCAATTGCTGCGTTCAGGGCCAGTAAATTGGTCTGTTCAGCAATTTCCTGAATTGTCGCTAGAATCGAACTAATCTGATTACTGTGAGCATCCAGCTCCCGGATTACATCGGTTGCAACCTGAACTTCATTTGCCAGAGAAAGAATCGATGCCTGAGTTTTAGAAACCTGCTGTGCACCATCCAGACAGGATGTCACGGCATCATTAGAATTCTGCGCCGTATGTTCAGCATTTCCTGCGATTTCCTGTGTTGCAGACGCCATCTCATTGATTGCGGTCGCAACCATATTGATTTCATCCTGTTGGTGGCTGATACGCCGACTGCTTGTACCTGAATGCTCAGCAGCATGTCTGGCCTGTTCAGACAGTGAAGCGGCAATCATACTCAGTTTTGAAACCATGGCATGCATATTACTGACGAACTTATTGAAGTTATTTGCCAGTTGCCCCACTTCATCTTCAGTTCTCGGCATCAGTCTTTGTGTTAAATCACCATCTCCGGACGCAATTTCTGCCAGCGCTTCAGACACCTGACGCAAGTCTTTAATCAGGAAACTGACCAACCAGGAAACGAGAATAATCACCAGAACAGTAATTACAGCAGCAATAAACAATAACCAGAGAAATGTATGCTGGAATGAAAGCTCTTCAGTGCTCCGATCAACTTCAACGGCAAAGATCCAGGAAGACTCCGGAACTCTGGTAAAATAAAACCACTTCTCTTTTCCATTGATAGTCAGAGGAAGCATCTGTTCGGAATCCGCAGCCTGGAGGATCGATCGCATTGAAAGTGCAGAAGAAAGTTCACTAATCGGTTTCAGTGTCATTCCTTTATCGGGATGAGCCAGAAAGTTACTTTCACGGCTATCAATCAGCATAGTGTAAGCATTTTCACCAGCATCAAGATTGAGAACATCACTGATGATCTGATCAATCAGAACATCAGCACCAACGACACCGGCCAAATTTCCATCTTTCATGATCGGCTCGGCAATCGTCACCATTAATGCGCCGGTGCTGGCACCAACATAAGCTTTGGTTACCACCTGAGATCCGGACTGAACAGCAGCTTTATACCAAGGGCGCTGACGCGGATCATATCCGGCTTTATTCCGCTCAGGATGAGAACGGAACATTTCGCCATTCACTGTACCATAATAAATATCATCAAATCCGCCAGCCAGACGAGCCTGCTGTAAATGCGGAACAACATTGGACGTTTTTGCGTACTCGTCAGCTGACGATGTAATTTCTTGTTTTGTCTTAATCCAGCCGGAAATACCAGTAGCGGCTGCAGTGGAAAGTGATTTAGCACGCTCGTAAACCCCATTGCGTGTCTCTTGATATAACTGATGCTCTGATAGCCATGTCAGAGCAATTGCCATCAATAAGCCACCGGAAATACTGGCCATGATAAGCTTTTGTTTGAGTGTCAATTTCATTGAACTGATTTATCCTCGGTATGATGAATAATATGTAACAAAAATATTAATATACCCAAATGACATCAATTTATGACGAGTTCTATACAATAAGCCTTTGTATTTTAAGTCAATCAGATACAAACAGGATGTGGTTTCCCCAGCCATTGTCACCCACTGCAAATAAACGCCATGCCAAACTGATGATCTACCCGGACAGAAAAAAGCCGGCATATGCCGGCTTTTTCGCAACTTCCGAGACCATCAATTATTAACGTAATCGCTCGGTTTTCATTCCCATAATCAGACTGACACACATCATGAGCAGAACAATTGTAAATGGGAGTGCTGTCGAAATTGCACCGGCCTGTAATGCCTGGACAGCTTCTGTTCCACCGATCCATAACAATGCAATCGCAATTGCACCTTCGATCGAAGCCCAGAAGATTCTCTGTGGAACCGGTGCATCCACTTTACCACCTGCGGTAATACTATCGATTACCAGTGATCCGGAATCAGAAGAGGTAATAAAGAATACCAAAACTAATACAACACCGATCAAGGAAAGTATTTTACCATAAGGTAGTACATCAAACATCTGGAACATCGCCAAAGAGACTTCGGTGATTCCTTTATGGCCAAGTTCCCCAATCTGATGCACAGCCTGATCAATCGCCATTCCGCCGAATACCGACATCCAGACTAATGTTACCAGCGTTGGTACAAACAATACCGCGGTGATAAATTCCCGCACGGTGCGTCCTTTCGAAACTCGGGCAATGAACATACCAACAAATGGTGACCAGGAAATCCACCAGGCCCAGTAGAAGACAGTCCAGCCCTGGAACCAGGCTTCATCTTCCCGGCCATGAGGATTACTCAATGGCAGAATATTTTCGATATAGGAGAGTAACGTCGTTTTAATCGAGTCAAACGTGACGGCATAGCCAATCAGACCAACAGCAATCAATAGGAAGAAAGCGATGATCATATTGATATTCGAAATAACTTTCACGCCACCATCAATACCACGGACAACAGAGATTACCGCCAGCATTGTTACAACAACAATCACAACAACCTGTAATCCCATCCCCGCTTCAATACCAAAGACATGATGAATACCACTGGCAGCTTGCTGTGCGCCAAGCCCCAAAGATGTCGCCAAACCAAACAGGGTTGCAACAACTGCAAGAATATCGACCAAATGTCCGGGCCATCCCCAGGCACGATCACCCAGTAACGGATAAAAAATTGACCGGATAGATAATGGTAATCCTTTGTTGTAACAGAAGAATGCCAGTGATAATGCAACAACACCATAAATTGCCCACGGGTGAAGTCCCCAGTGGAACATTGTTGCTCCCAGAGCAAGTTGAGCCGCTTCAGGTGAGTTGGCAGCAACATTCAACGGTGTTTTATACCATCCGGTATAATACGCAACCGGTTCTGCAACACTCCAGAACATCAGGCCAATCCCCATACCGGCTGCAAATAGCATTGCCAGCCACGACATATAAGAGTAGTCGGCCGTTGCAGACTGCCCGCCCAGACGGATTTTCCCATATGGCGATACAACCAGAACTAAACAGAAAACCACAAAAATGTTTCCGGCCCAAATAAACAGCCAGTCGAAGTTACCAATGATTTTCCATTTTATACCATCTAAAACAGACTTCGCTGTCTCAGGATCAGCAATTAACACCGCCACAAGGAACAGTAAAATCAGCCCGGCACTAATCCCAAACACAGGATTGTGGACATCAAAACCCCATTTTTGAACATTATCCTGCCCAACGGTGTAATCTGTACTATCTATACTATATTTATCAATACCTTTGGTCATAATTCCCCTCATTATGATTTAGCTGTCAAATTATTATTACCTATCCATAGGTAAACCAGCCAAAAATCATTCGTATACATAATGAATAACGCATACCGTTCAAAGAACAATTTATCTTAAATAAATTAATAATACCATCAAATGGTTAAAATATAAGCCAAAAATTAGATAATACAGGATATTATGGTTAAAAATGGGACAATTCAAGAGAAGTACGCCAGGAAATTTGTTTTGTGTACTAATATTTTATGTAAATTGCTTAATGACGAGAATCTTGTGCCACAGGTAAGAGTGGAGCTACGTTGCAACTGAATGACATTCATGCCATCATTTTCATAATTAAATCAACAAAGCACCTGCACAGGTTTTCTTTTGTAAATAAGCCACAAGAAAAACTATGACATCAATGCTTTTCTTCTGTGAACAAGTAAGGTAATGTCCGCGTTGTTTATATTAGTAATCACTCAAAGCCTGGATACCGATTTTGGAAAAACATGAAGAAGTACTGGTAGCTATACGCCAGATTATCCGAGCCATTGACCTCCATTCAAAAAAACTGAGTAAAATTGCCGGCCTGACCGGACCGCAGCTTATTCTGATGCGCTCAATTGAACAGTTGGGCGAAGTGACCATACGTGAACTTTCAAATCATACGAATATGAGTCAGGCAACAGCAACGACTATTCTGGATCGTCTGGAAAGAAATGGTTATGTGCGCAGGGTTCGAAGCATCGCTGATAAAAGAAAGGTTCACGCTCATCTGACCGAGCTTGGTCAGGAACTATTGCATAAAGCGCCTCAGCCACTACAGGATAATTTTGTTTCTCAGTTCCAACAGTTGGAAGAATGGGAGCAGACCTTACTGTTATCTTCGATTCAACGCCTTTCAACGATGATGAATGCAGATAATATTGATGTTGCACCGATGCTGGAAATCGGCAGTATTCTTAAAAATGAATAGCTAAAAATGAATAGCTAAAATAGATCACTAAGAATAGTTAAAATCGGACCACTGATATTCAGAACAAACATTCGTATTCAAAAAATCCGGGTGTATCATTTTACACCCGGTAGCTTTCTGCCGCTGTATGCTCAGGCTCGCTTATAAAGGACTTTATTCCCGGCAAGCTGAACTTTTTCGACCAGATTCTCTTCTAATAGTTTTTTCAGTGCTCCTGTAGCCCAGGAAGCAGCTTTTGTTTCTTCCTGCCCGGCTTCCAGCCCGATATTCTTCGGATTGATACCATCAACATGCTGAGTGACAATGTCCAGGACCTGAGCCTGTTTCGGGGTTAGGTTCGCATTGACTGCTACAGTCTTTGCTGGCTCTGACTTACTCGGAGAAACCGGAGTCGGCGCTTGAGGTTCAGCCTGTTTTGAATTGGTCAGATTTACAGCAAATGCTTTCATGCGCTTTTGCAACTTCTTCTGCACATTACGCTTATGAGCAAGTCTCATCGAATATTCTCCATTACTACTGCCGAGACAGTATTCATTAAACAAAGTGCGGTTTATATCAAAAATCTGTCCTAATTTATAGACAGCGGAAATAATTTGGTGTGAAAACTCAACTTTCCATCAAATTATGGATAATTTTAATACAAAACAGTTCAATTAGTCTGTTGGAGAAAAATGAGAGAGCTGTATCTTCACATCGCTTAAAGATACTATAACCACTTCTGGGTTCAGAGTACCTCCAGAGCAGTAACTCCGGCAATTAAGATGCTCTGATACGAAATCATTATGGACAAATATAGTGGAGCAGATATGCAGACGGTTCATCTTTCAAATTTTGAATTTGACCTTCACCAACGCTCTGTGCGATTAACAATCATCGCATATGCGACTGTTTGTCTGATCATTATCATGACAGCTGCTACTTTTGCGCTGGCTCTGCTTTACACGGCTCTACTATCAGGTCTTGCAACGCTACTCTATTGGATCATACGGAAAAGTCAGGTGAGATATACACTGACAGCAACTCACTTCCAACAACACAATTTCCGGGGTGGCTGGGTTGTAAAATGGAACAACATCAGGGAAATCAGTCAATGTACCTACGATATTGACGGCTGGCATCAGCCCCTGCCGTGGATAGGTATCCGGCTGAAGTCTTACACACCTTATCTTGATAGTATCTGTCCACGAATCATTAGCGAAATTCTACTTTCTCAGCGAGGTCTGCTTTATCTGGGTATGAAACAGCACAATGCGCAGATGTCTGAATTTGAAGACATCGTGCTGGATCCGAGTTTGTTTAAATCAGAAGGCGGGAAAGTATATTCCGGGTTACTGGCAATGCTGGCAAACCGGATGCGCTATCAAAGAAATTACCACGGATACGACTTATTCATCTCTATGAGTGATCTGGGTATCCATGGAGATGAGCTTATTGGCATGGCCCGGCGCTATATTGCCGCAGCAGAACCGGACCATCCACCTCAGTAAAGAGGCATCTCATCGGCAACAAAAGGATTGGAAGCCCGTTCGTGTCCGAAGGTTGACTGAGGACCGTGTCCGGGAATAAATGTGACATCATTCCCCAATGGCCATAGTTTGGTTTTTATCGACTGAATCAGCGTATCAAAATCTCCCTGAGGGAAATCAGTCCGCCCGATACTGCCCTGAAATAACACATCACCGACAAAAGCGACTCTGGCTGACTCACTGAACAGACACACATGGCCCGGAGTATGGCCCGGAGTATGGTAAACCTGAAGCACCTGATGACCAAAAGAAACCGAGTCACCATCATTCAGCCATTGATCGGGCTCAAACGCATAAGTCGGGGGAAAACCAAACATCTGACTTTGATTCTCCAGCCCCTGCAACCAAAACAGATCAGCCTGATGAGGCCCAATGATATCGACCTGACCCAATAGTTTCTGCAATGCCTGAGTGCCGCCGACATGGTCAAGGTGCCCATGTGTTAAAACGACGTGAACAATTTGAACCCCCAAAGTCTGAATTACTTCTGCAAGCTGCTTCTCATCGCCACCGGGATCCACAACAATCCCTTCCATTGTTTCGTCACACCAGACAATGGAACAGTTCTGGGCAAAAGGGGTTACGGGTACAATCTGATACTGAAGAGACATACTTTTCCTTATGAAACCACACGTCAGCGCACTATGACACTCCGACGCGGGTTTGACAAGGACTCCAAACAGGAACTCAGATTGCAGACCAGTGATTATCCCACTGAACATTCACGACTGAAGTCTCTGCCGGAGCAGGATAACGCTCATGGACAACCTTCGCAGCACCGGAGCTGATCTGAAACACACCATTCTGAACAACAACACCAGACGCATCAGGAAGTGCAGCCAGTTCCACCAGCTCCAGCGTTTCTTTTGACCAGATGCCATAGCAGTTTCCGGGAGGAGATGTAGCCAGGATCCACTTATCTGTCGCAGCAATACTGGCAACATAATGATTGAATCTGGCCCAGGATTCCGGCTCAGCTTTCAGCGTGATCATCTCTTCTCCGGGACGGTGCATGGTAATCAGAGCCGGATAATCATCGGGCGTTCCCCGGTATTGCTGACCGCAAAGTACAGTATCAGCGCCATCATGAGCCAGATGACGAATACTCAGATGATGATCACCTAAAGTAACCTGTTCCAGAATTTTTCCCTGAGAGCTCATGTAAGTTAATGATGGCCGCATTGTGTCCGCATTCAGTGCTGTTCTACCATAGGTATGCACACCACCGACACCAATGGCTAATGTTCCGTCCGGCTTGATGATAACTTCATGAGGTCCAAGGCCAAAACCGGAAAACTCAGCTACTTTCTGGTAATCGTGCCGGACATCATAGACACCAATAATTCCCTGACTGGTTTTTCTGTCCCCTTCCGTCACATAAAGGTAATCACCATCAAGCGAGTAAACACCATGCCCATAAAAGTGACGTTGTGACATTGCTGTAACGACTTTAACGGGTGCTCCGCTCATATAATCAAAAACCAGCATGAACATTCCGGGACGGCGACCAAAAGCTACCGCCTGTGAAGCTGCAGGATGGATTGCTACACCATGTCCTCTCGCCGGTAATGGTAAGGTATGTAAAGCATTTCCCTGAGAGTCTGCAACCACAGCCTGATAACGGTTGCTCTCGGTCACAGCACACCCGACGAGTGCCGGCCGGGCAACAGTACGCCGGGTTAACGCACAACCATAAGGCAGCACCGGAACAACCGCGGAAAACAACGCCGCACGCAGTAATTTTCTTCGGGTTTGATCAGTCACCATCGGTTGCATTAAATCCTATCGCCACGCCCAGTCCAACCGAGACTTCATCATGCAAAAGATAGCTCAGCTGCTCCAGTTTATTACGCAAAGATAACGTCTCGCGGTATCCGGCCTTAGTCTGCAAAAACGCAAATAAACCTGACTGTTCAGGCCACGCTGCCAGAATGGATTCAAACTGTATCTTCATCCGGTCAGCCAATGCACTCATTTCCCGCTCCCGCAGAAGATAGTCAAGTCCTTTCCCCTGAGCCAGATACAACGCCTGCATCGCTTCTACATTCGCTTTCAGGTGACTCAAAGAACTACCTGAACGCCATGACTCAGAGAAATAAGGTCTGGGATGCCCAATCTTAGCCATCGGCCGGATTAATTTCGACAATGTATATTTCAGCTGATTGGATAGCAGAGAAATATATTCAGAAGTCCAGGCGGACTGATCCAGAGACAGCCATGGATTAACCTGCCATGCAGAAAACAAAGCCGATGCGCGTTGCGCAAAGTTCTCACCAATCGCCGGAGCCAGCCGACATCCCGTTTCCATCTGTCCGTTCAGGAAAGGAGAATGACGATCATAAAGTAACCACTCGATCGCACCGACTCCCTGTACAGCAACACTTTGCTCAGCAATTTCCGCTACTGTCCATGTTCTATCCTGTTGCAACAACCCCTGCATCTTAAGTCCGGTGGTATTTTTCTTATCCGGCCAGAACTGAATATTCCAGCTCTGTTCCAGTGCCTGTGCCGGACCTCTCGCCTGTCCCTGAAGTGACTGCCATACATGCATCGCTTCCAGCCAGGATGCTCTTACCTCATCAAGAGACTGATGTTGTCGGCAATAACCGTGAATATCTGCTGCCAGTTGACGAGCGTTGCGGGCAAAATCTCTGGCTGCATGAAATTCAATTGCATACACATATTGGCTATCATGGTTAGACTGTTCAGGTAACTGAGCCTGCTTTTCGGTCGTTGACTGACATGCAGTTATCCCCAGAACTGCTAAGTATAGGATGATCCGTTTCACATCTGATTCCCTGTTCATAACGAATTTAAAAATGTAATGAGCGCCTCACGTTCGGAGAGACTCAGGTTCAGCACCCGCTGTTGTGCCGGTTCAGCTTCACCGCCATGCCATAATATAGCTTCCATCAGACTTCTGGCCCGCCCATCGTGTAAAAAATGAGTCTGCCCGCTCACCTCTGCCGTGTAACCAATTCCCCATAATGGCGCAGTCCGCCACTCCCGTCCGCTGGCCAAAGCCTCCGGACGGTGGTCTGCAAGTCCCTCACCCATATCATGTAATAATAGATCGGTATAGGGATGAATCCGCTGGTTGCTCAAAGCCGGTCGCCCGGGAGAATCTCCTGTGTCTAACTCAGGTAAGTGGCAGGATGTACAACCGACTGACCGAAATAAGTTTGCTCCTTGCCTGACTTGCGGATCATCGACATGACGCCGGACAGGTACAGCCAGATGCTGACTGTAAAATTCAACAAACTGCAGAATATTATCGCTCACTTCAGGATGACCGCCATCAGGCATGGTCCGACAAATAGATTGTAATGGTGTACAGTTTGGCTCCGGATAGAGCTTACTGGTCAGTCCCAAATCACCGAGAAAAGCAGATGCATTCTGCTGCATCAGTGAGGGTTGGCCAGCCTTCCAGCCAAACCGGCCAATTACCGTTTCTTTCTGGCGGATATCCCACACCCGGTTCAGCTTTCCTGAAATACCATCGTGATCCTGATCTTGTGGATCAGCAAGCTGAATCAGCGTTGCTTCGGGAATCATTTCCAGTAAACCAAGACCAATCATCGGCGGGGCAATCCGTGCAGAGAACTGAGTCTGAGGATGAAGCGGACCATAGGCAAGATCACGAATCTCCAGATTCGGTTTGCGGAGTATCATCTGTGTTCCGTCAGCAAAAGTAACCGGAACTTCCTGATAGGTGATATATATTTTACCTTCGGGCTTTTGATTGGGCAGAGCAAAATCCTGAAGCTGTCCGCCGTAATTCGGTTCAGGAACAATACCCAGTTTTTGATAGATTTGCTGATCCGCAGCCGTCTGAACCGGAATACTCAGACGAACCAGCATAGAGACAGCTAGTCCTCCAGGCGTTTCCGGTGCATGTCCCCGGCCATCTTTGATATGACAGTTCTGACATCCATTGGTATTAAAAAGTGGACCTAATCCGTCCCGGGCATCTGTCGATGACGGAGCCGGAACCCAGGGATTGCGGAAGAAGCTGTTACCGACACTAAAATCCAGGCGCTTCGACAGCGGTAGATTAGTTGCAGGTTGAGAAAAAGCATTCGCTCCGCTTTTTGTTGTACTGGTTTGCCCTCCGGAGAGAAGATCTGCTGCAAAAAGAGAGAAAGAAAGAAAACAACAGATACCGGCAATGGTAGCCTTCATACGACATCGCTTCCTGATATAAAGCACAAGCGTTATTCCCTGTTCAGGGAATAACGTAAATCTGGACACTTAAAACTCATGATCAGCCGTATCTGGATTCAAGTTACTAATACCCAGAATTCCCGCCGCACGCTCAATCGCACCTGTTTGTTCAACCAAAGCAGAAATAGCCTGATTCACCAAAGCATTGCCCTGAACATTATCCGCGGCAATCAACTGATCAAAATGTTGATTTTGCTTCTCTGCGGAAATCACCAGTTGATAAACCTGAGATCGGGTTGTATCAAACTGTTGCTGGATTTCTTTAGCGGCAGCTTTATCTTGCTGAGCCACAAGCTGATGAATACCTGGTCCGGAGATTAATGTGCCGTCAATGCGTTTATAAAGGCCGGTGTAAACGTTATAAATCCCCTGTTCATCGTAGTAATGTGAGTTATGGGTATTATCAGAGAAACAGTCGTGTTCATCTTCAGTTGAGTTTGCTTCCAGAGCAACTTTCATACGCTCACCGGCTAATTCACCCAAAGACAGAGATCCCATTCCGAATAGCATCTTCCGCAAACCGTTTTCCGGAGTATCAGCCAATAATGTCTGCCGGTAGTTATTCTTCACATCCGCAGACCACTGCTTCTCCATCCACTGTAGATCCTGGACAAGCAATTGCGTAGCTGCGCGCAGATATTCACCTCGACGGGTACAATTCCCATGGGTACATCCGCTGCCGACGATATAATCCGTATAAGGACGCAGGCCGGCTCCCGGCTTGGTTCCGTTCAAATCCTGTCCCCATAACAAAAACTCTATTGCATGATAACCCGAGGCAACGTTAGCTTCTGAGCCACCAATTTCATTCAGACTGGCAATCAACTCAGGTGTGATTGTTGTCGTATCAAGCGAAGAAGCCCCGATTCTTAACGTCTTATTTGCAATAATATTTGCATTTGCTCCTTCATTACCCAACTCATACTGATAATCGGAAGACACATAATCAATCAGACCTTCATCTAATGGCCACGCATTTAGCTGCCCTTCCCAGTCATCAACAACACTATTACCAAAACGAAAGACTTCTGATTGCTGATAAGGTACCCGGGAAGCTAACCAGGCTTGTTTAACCTGCATCATTGTCTTTTCGCTGGGGGCAGTCAGAAACTGGTCAACAGATTGAGACAGATTCTTGGCAGCAGTGAATGCATCGGCATAAACTGCATGGGCTATATCTGCATAATGAGTCACAACCTGCCGCTCAGTCACTACTTTTGCGAAAACCGGGGAACTTGCACATACAGCTGACAGCACAGCTGATAAACATAAGACTGATTTTACTTTCATGGAAGCATCCTTGTTGAATAGAGCTGTAATACTAATGTGAATTATTATTATTTACATGAGAGGATATTACATATCTTGTTTCCGTTTTTCAAAGTAAATATAAAAAAACCCCACAATTGTGGGGCTTTGTATTTTTTCTATGAATCAGTTCACATCTATAGTGAGAGCTTATGCTTACCGTGACTTACTTTGGCTTTCAGGTAATTGGCATTGCCGGCCTTAATATGTGCTGCCGTATGAACAACCTCGACAATCTCAATACCTTGCATCTTCAAATCATTAACTTTCTTAGGGTTATTTGTAACCAATCGAATCTTGGTAATATTTAATGCTTTCAGCATCTGTGCAGCTTCAGAAAACTCTCTTAAATCATCTTCGAAACCAAGTTTCCGGTTTGCTTCATAAGTATTCAGCCCCTGACTTTGCAGCCGGTACGCATCAATCTTATTATACAGGCCAATACCCCGCCCTTCCTGACGCAGGTAGAGAATAATTCCACCACATTCTCCCATCTTAGTAATCGTTTCTTCTAACTGCTCACCACAGTCACATCTTGATGAGTGAAAAACGTCACCGGTCAGACATTCCGAATGCATTCTTACTAAAGGAATCTCTTGATTTAAGTCTGCAGATTTAAAAATCAAAGCAACGTGTTCTTTATCTGTATTCAAACCGTTAAAAGAGAGGATCTCAGCATCAATATCACTTTTTGCTCCGACTTTTAAATCCACTCTGGCTCGCACATCCGCCATATCAATACTCTCTTACTGAAGATATTTTCTATATCTATAGAATCAAAATGTTTATTCCGCTCTTTGCGTTCACCTCTTTAATATGGGGGTGAAGTCACATCATTTCAAACAGAAAATACCACCAGATGCCAAAGAGCAAAAGAGATTATTCTATATAGACTCAGATCACTTCAGGGCATTCAGATGAAGTAAGGTTTAGCAGACGCGGACGTAAGAGAAGGGACTTGTACCATATTCCAACAATGAATTATAAAAAACCCGGTGAATCAGTCGATTACCGGGCTTCATTTATTCAAAACTGCTACCTATCAATGTGTCTGTGACTTCTTCCACATGATCAACTCAATCCAGACTCTTTCAATCTGTTCCAGCTCCTCATCGGTCAAGAGCGATAATGTCGAAGATGTATTAGGAAATGTATATGAATGCTGCGTCATAATCTGCTGGTAGAAGTCTTTCTTCAACTGAATCACTTGAGGGTCCACTGCATATCATCCATTATCGGTAACAAGTAAAAAAATTTTATCATTTTCTCATTTGTTGTCCTGTCTAAATTAAATAAATGGAACTATTATCACATTTGTAATTAGATTTTTTTGCTATGGCTATTGAGTAACTTATTAATTTATTTCTCAATTAGACTGTCAAGCCCTCAATTAAATCAGAAACCACCTCCAACTATAAAAATTCTTGTATAAAAAACCGGGCTAATTAGCCCGGTTTTAAAAGAGTCAATGATATGATTTATTATCAATCAGACATCGTCAGATGACTCTTGTTCATCCGAAGAGGATGAAGATTGCTCATCCGAAGATGATGAAACTTCAGTAATTTCATCATTCGAAACACCGTCTTCTTCGCTAAGAATGTCACTCTCTTCAACTTCATCAATCCGTTGTAAGCCAACAACCTTCTCATCTTCAGACGTACGGATCAGCGTCACACCCTGAGTATTACGACCCACCTGACTAACTTCTCCGACACGAGTCCTAACCAGTGTTCCGGCATTAGTGATCATCATAAATTCATCACCACTATCAACCTGAACAGCGCCGACAACACAACCATTACGCTCAGAGACTTTGATTGAAACAACGCCCTGCGTCGCACGACCTTTAGTCGGGTATTCATCCAGAGCCGTCCGTTTACCGAAACCATTTTCTGTCACAGTCAGAATATCACCCTGCTCAGAAGGAACGATCAGCGAGACAACCTGGTCATCAGCGGCAAGCTTCATTCCCCGGACTCCAGATGCAGTTCTTCCCATCGCCCGGACATGCTGTTCATTAAACCGAACAACTTTACCTGCTTTCGAGAACAACATGATTTCACTCTGACCATCAGTAATATCTACCCCAATCAGTGAATCATCTTCACGCAGATTGACCGCAATCAAACCGTTGGAGCGAACATTAGCAAACTGATCCAGTGAAGTTTTCTTCACAGTGCCGTCTCCGGTTGCCATAAAGATAAACTTATCTTCAGAATATTCAGCAACCCGAAGAATCGCAGTAATACGTTCATTCTCTTCCAGTGGCAGAATATTATTGATCGGTTTACCTCTCGCTGTCCGGGTTGCATGAGGTAACTGATAGACTTTCAGACGGTAGGTTTTACCACGGGTCGAGAAGCACAGAATATTATCGTGTGTATTCGCAACCAGAAGACGTTCGATATAATCCTCGTCTTTCATCTTCGTGGCACTCTTACCTTTACCACCACGACGCTGAGATTCGTAATCACTCAATGACTGATATTTCACATATCGTTCATGAGATAAAGTCACAACAACGTCTTCACGAGCAATGAGTTCTTCCAGATCAATATCATGCGAAGCTGCTGTAATTTCAGTCAATCGTTCATCACCGAAACCGCTTCTTACCGCTTCCAGTTCCTCCCGAATAACTTCCATCAGTCTTTCAGTGCTGGAAAGAATGAGCATCAACTCTGCAATCTCATTCAGCAGTGTTTTATATTCATCAAGAATTTTTTCATGCTCAAGGCCGGTAAGACGGTGCAGTCTCAATTCCAGAATCGCCTGAGCCTGCTGTTCTGTCAGATAATACTGACCATCCCGGACACCGTATTGAGGTTCCAGCCAGTCAGGCCGTGCAGCATCAACACCCGCACGTTCCAACATTGCAGAGACATCACCTAAAGCCCAGCCTCTTGCCAACAGTCCGGCTTTTGCTTCAGCCGGTGTCGGCGCACGACGAATCAACTCGATCACTTCGTCGATATTTGCCAGAGCCAGCGCCAGACCTTCCAGTATGTGAGCTCGTTCACGGGCTTTGCGTAATTCGAAAATCGTCCGGCGGGTTACGACTTCACGGCGGTGATCAACGAAACATTTCAACAATTCTTTCAGGTTGAATAGTTTTGGCTGGCCATTGTCAAGCGCAACCATATTGATACCGAATGTCGTCTGAAGCTGTGTCTGAGAATACAGGTTATTCAGAACCACTTCTCCGACGGCATCACGCTTACACTCAATGACGATCCGCATTCCGTCTTTATCGGATTCATCCCGCAGTGCGCTGATACCTTCGACTTTTTTATCTTTGACCAGCTCTGCGATTTTTTCGATCAGACGCGCTTTATTCACCTGATACGGAATCTCTGTGACAATAATGGTTTCTCTGCCATTCTTATCTGTTTCGATATCCGCTTTGGAACGCAGATAAATTTTACCGCGTCCGGTTTTATATGCGTCAATGATGCCTTTCCGTCCGCTAATCATTGCGGCAGTCGGGAAGTCAGGACCGGGGATATACTCGATCAACTCATCGATCGTGATATCTTCGTTATCAATATATGCCAGACACCCATCAATGACTTCCCCCAGATTATGCGGCGGAATATTGGTTGCCATCCCCACGGCAATCCCGGAAGAACCATTGACCAACAAATTCGGAACTTTGGTCGGCAAGACCGCAGGAATCTGCTCGGTATCGTCATAGTTCGGGACATAATCAACCGTTTCTTTATCCAGATCGGCCAGTAATTCATGAGCAATTTTCGCCATCCGTACTTCGGTATAACGCATTGCTGCTGCAGAATCACCGTCAATCGAGCCAAAGTTTCCCTGACCGTCGACCAGCATATAACGCAGTGAAAACGGTTGTGCCATCCGTACGATTGTATCGTACACTGCACTATCACCATGCGGGTGATATTTACCGATAACATCTCCCACAACACGGGCAGACTTTTTATAGGGCTTATTCCAATCGTTCCCCAACACGCTCATCGCGTACAGTACTCGCCGATGCACAGGTTTTAGTCCGTCACGTGCATCAGGAAGTGCCCGACCAACAATGACCGACATTGCATAGTCAAGATATGAGCCTCTCAGCTCATCTTCTATACTGACAGGCGTGATCTCTTTAGCTAGATCGCTCATAGAGCCATTATCCCTCTATAGTTTGATCGTATATTCGATACGTATAAGGCCCGAAAATATAACACAGATTTTGCCACTTCGGCATAACTTTCCCTCTCCTTTTCTCAGCTTGTCACACCGGCTGGGATTCAACTGCTTATATTTTACTCACATCCTGGAGAGCCGTTGATTCCTCAGTGCATTTTTTCGACAAACCACAAATAAATATCTCCACAACAATCTGCATATTATCTGATTAAAACAGATTCATTATATGAATAGATTGGGTGAGTTGATCTTTTTCTTTGAAACACTGAAACTTTCGGGGTCATCGCATTCCTGTATAATGCGGTGAACAAAAAGCGTATGCATCCACAAAAAGAGCAATTGCTACAAATACAGATATCAAGAGCGGATCTAAAAATGACAACGATACAAAATGTTGACCCGAAAGAAATTCAAAAATTTGAAGAAATGGCCTCCAGGTGGTGGGATCTGGAAGGAGAATTTAAGCCATTACATCAAATTAACCCGCTCCGGCTGAATTATGTTCTGGAAAAATCCAATGGATTATTTGGCAAACAAGTTCTGGATGTCGGATGTGGCGGTGGCATTCTTACAGAAAGCATGGCCCGGGAAGGTGCAACCGCAACCGGGTTGGATATGGGGAAAGAGCCTCTGGAAGTCGCCCGGCTCCATGCTCTGGAAAGTCACCTTCAGATTGACTACGTTCAAAGAACAATTGAAGAGCATGCGCAGTTAAATCCAGCAGCTTATGATGTCGTCACCTGTATGGAAATGCTTGAGCATGTCCCAGAACCACTTTCTGTAATTCAGGCATGTGCCCGGTTGGTTAAACCCGGTGGGCATGTATTCTTTTCGACACTCAACCGTAACTTTAAATCTTATCTGTTTGCAATTATCGGGGCGGAAAAGCTACTACAGATTGTTCCGGATGGCACCCATGAGCACGACAAATTTATCCGCCCTTCAGAGTTACTCCGAATGATTGATCAAACATCACTACAGGAATTAGGCATCACCGGATTACACTATAATCCGCTGACTCAGACCTATCGTCTCGGGAATCGAGTTGACATCAATTATATTGTTCATACGACCTTGCTGTGATTCATGCCGATCCCTTTGCACAATTAGCGTGCATCAGTGTTCTGATGCACAAAAATCATGCATATTGATGAAATTAACATCAGACCTCCGATCTGATCATTTTCCTGCAAAGATCAAGCTGTTTTTTTTTCATTTTAGTGGAACTTCACTCAAATAAATAATACCTGTTTTCCCTATTCTCTTGCGAACGTCGCTTCTCAGTAAGCAGCTACTAACAAAAATTTTTCATACGATGGTTATCCACAAGATGTCCCCTGCTGACAAACTTGAAATAAGTGCACAACAGCACTATCTTGTAATCCGCAAGGTACGAAGACCCTATATATTGTGTTTGACGCATAATGTCATTTATATCAGATAAGCAAGACCACAAACCTAAAACGACTCAAAACCGGTCTTATCAGTTTTGTTAGGGAAGTAAAGCAGAATGAACCAACAACTCACAGTTACGAAGCGCGACGGCCGTAAAGAGCAAATCGATCTGGATAAGATCCATCGAGTGATCACATGGGCAGCAGAAGGATTACAGAATGTCTCGGTTTCACAAGTTGAACTCCGGGCTCACATCCAGTTTTATGACGGAATTACAACTTCCGATATTCATGAAACGCTGATCAAATCTGCAGCAGACCTAATCTCTGAAGATTCTCCCGATTATCAATATCTTGCAGCCAGACTTGCCGTTTTCCACCTGCGGAAAAAGGCCTATGGTCAGTACGAACCGCCGACACTGTTCGATCATGTCACCAAACTGGTTGGCATGGGGAAATATGATCGTCACCTTATCGAAGATTACACTCAGGACGAATGGATTGAACTCGGCAACTATATTGACCACCGCCGGGATCTGAACTTCTCTTATGCTGCGGTGAAACAGCTGGAAGGAAAATATTTCGTTCAGAATCGCGTCACCGGAGAAATCTACGAAAGTGCGCAGTTCCTGTATATTCTTGTTGCGGCATGTCTGTTTGCAAAATACCCTCAGGAAACCCGACTGGACTATATCAAACGCTTCTATGATGCGACGTCACAGTTTAAGATTTCACTACCGACACCAATCATGTCAGGTGTCCGTACACCAACACGCCAGTTCAGTTCCTGTGTTCTGATTGAATGTGGTGATAGCCTGGATTCAATCAACGCCACTGCAAGCTCCATTGTCCGCTATGTTTCACAGCGCGCCGGAATCGGTATCAATGCCGGGCGTATTCGCGCCCTGGGTTCGGAAATTCGTGGCGGAGAAGCATTCCACACCGGTTGTATCCCTTTTTATAAATACTTCCAGACCGCTGTGAAATGTTGTTCTCAAGGTGGTGTGCGTGGTGGTGCTGCAACGGTATTTTATCCGCTATGGCACCGTGAAGCTCAATCCCTGTTAGTGCTGAAAAACAACCGCGGTGTTGAAGAGAACCGGGTACGCCATATGGATTATGGGGTTCAGCTCAATAAATTGATGTATACACGTCTGGTACAGGGAGGAAATATTTCTCTGTTTTCTCCTTCCGATGTTCCGGGACTTTACGATGCCTTCTTCCAGGATCAGGCAGAATTTGAACGTCTGTATTCCCAGTATGAAAATGATCCTTCAGTCAAGAGAGAAACAGTAAAAGCAGTTGAGCTCTTTACTCTGCTGATGCAGGAGCGGGCCTCAACCGGACGAATCTATATCCAGAACGTCGATCACTGTAATACCCACAGTCCGTTTGATTCTAGTGTAGCTCCGGTCCGTCAGTCGAATCTGTGTCTTGAAATTGCTCTGCCAACCAAGCCATTAAGTAATGTTGAAGACGATGAAGGTGAAATTGCACTTTGTACTCTGTCAGCATTCAATCTGGGTGCAATTCAGTCGCTGGATGACTTTGAAGAGCTTTCCGAACTTGTTGTTCGTGCACTGGATGCCCTGCTTGACTATCAGGATTATCCGTTGCCGGCTGCACGTAAAGCGACAATGAATCGCCGCACACTGGGCGTCGGTGTCATCAACTATGCCTACTATCTGGCAAAACATGGAGTGAAGTATTCAGATGGTAGTGCCAATGCACTGACCCATCGTACTTTTGAAGCAATGCAGTATTATCTGCTGAAAGCGTCCATGAATCTGGCGAAGGAACAGGGTCGTTGCCCGGCTTTCCATGAAACTAACTATGCAAAAGGCCTGATGCCGGTTGATACCTACAAGAAAGATGTCGACCAGATTTGCGCTGAGCCTCTGCATTACGACTGGGATCAACTGCGCTCAGATATTATGGAATATGGCCTGAGAAACTCAACACTGACCGCGCTCATGCCATCAGAGACTTCTTCCCAGATCTCAAACGCAACCAATGGTATTGAACCGCCACGCGGCTATATTTCGGTGAAAGCATCCAAAGACGGAATTCTGAAACAGGTTGTTCCTGATTTCACTGAGCTGAAATCTAACTATGAGCTGTTGTGGGATATTGGTTCAAACGATGGTTATCTGCATTTGGTCAGCGTGATGCAAAAGTTTGTCGATCAATCGATTTCTGCAAACACAAACTATGATCCAACCCGTTACGAAACCGGCAGGGTTCCGATGAAGAAACTACTTCAGGATCTTCTGACTGCATATAAATTCGGGGTTAAGACTTTGTATTATCATAATACCCGGGACGGAGCGCGAGACGATCAGAAGGATGTCACTTCATCAGCAGCTGATGACGATTGTGCCGGTGGCGCCTGTAAGATTTAACTGGCACACCCTATAGGTTTTTTTCTCTGTCAACAAATACCAGCTTTACACCCTCTCGGGAGAGAGGGTGAAACAGATTGAGGCAACTATGGCTTACAGCACTTTTACACAAAAGAAAAATGATCAGCTCAAAGAACCCATGTTTCTTGGCCAACCTGTAAACGTGGCACGCTATGACCAGCAAAAGTACGAAATCTTCGAAAAACTAATTGAGAAACAACTCTCCTTCTTCTGGCGCCCGGAAGAAGTTGATGTATCAACAGACCGGATCAACTACAACAATCTGCCGGACCATGAGAAACATATTTTTATCTCTAATCTGAAATATCAGACACTGCTCGATTCGATTCAGGGACGCAGTCCGAACGTTGCACTGCTTCCTTTAGTTTCGCTCCCTGAACTGGAAACCTGGATCGAAACCTGGTCTTTCTCCGAAACAATCCACTCTCGTTCATACACACATATTATCCGTAATATTGTGAATAATCCGGCAACTGTATTCGATGACATCGTTGAAAATGAGCACATCATTAAACGGGCCAAAGATATTGCCCATTACTATGACGAGCTAATTCAACTGACAAACGATTATCACCGTTTTGGCGAAGGCGAACATGTTATTGATAATCAGACTGTCGTTGTCAGTCTATATGAACTGAAGAAAAAGCTTTATCTGTGCCTGATGTCCGTCAATGCACTTGAAGCAATCCGTTTCTATGTCAGCTTTGCCTGTTCTTTTGCCTTTGCTGAGCGGGAGCTGATGGAAGGAAATGCAAAAATTATCAAGCTGATCGCCCGCGATGAAGCACTACATCTGACAGGAACGCAACACATGCTTAATCTGCTGCGTAATGGTCAGGATGATTTTTCATTTATCCAGATCGCAGAAGAATGTAAGCAGGAATGCTATGACCTGTTTAAAACAGCCGCCGAACAAGAAAAAGAGTGGGCTGATTATCTGTTCAAAGATGGCTCAATGATTGGTCTGAATAAAGACATTCTCTGCCAGTATGTTGAGTATATTACCAACATCCGTATGCAAGCCGTCGGACTGGAACCAGCTTACCCTGAAGCAGTCAATAACCCGATCCCATGGATCAATGCATGGTTATCTTCAGACAATGTTCAGGTTGCACCTCAGGAAGCTGAAATCAGCTCATACCTTGTCGGCCAAATCGACAATGAAGTCAATCTTGACGACTTTGAAGGCTTTGAGCTGTAATTATGCCAACCATCAAAATCAACCAGACACTGACAATAGAGTCCAATAACTCTCAAACCTTACTTGAGAGCATGGAACAGGCAGGACTGAATGTTGAATATAATTGCAGAGACGGGCACTGTGGTGCCTGTCGCTGCAAATTATCAGCCGGAAAGATCGAGTATGTGGGTTTTGCGATGGCTTATACCCAGTCTGATGAAATATTACCTTGTATTTGCCGGGCAGGCAGTGATGAAGTAGAACTTCAGGAAGTTCACTACCAGCATAAAGTGAAGCGGGCTTAACCAGCCTTTAGTCAGAATAAACATATTCTGACTTCGGATACGACGGCAGTTATGAGTTTTACAGCCGCATCCCGGCTTTTCCGGTATCGAGTAGTTGTTGTTCTGTTCCCAGCAGTTGATCTGCTGTCAGCATTGAGATTGCCTTATCGGCGATTTTACGTCCATCATCACCAAATAGTGACATATGATATCCCAGATCGCTAATCAACCCGTCTTCTGTCGGCGTGTCTAACCAAAGAGAAACCAGCTTATCACTCATATCCTGATAAGCTTCTCCCAGGATCACTTGTTGACTCGCAACTTTGTACCAAACAAGAATCTTCGAATGACTCTGCATATCAGCCTCCTGCCGTATTGATTCCACGAGTCTTCAGTTTAGCGTGAATATAACGCCCTTGGATATATCCATTTTGGTGGGAATTGGGAAAAACTCACAAAATCATCGGATTAAAGATTAGACAATTTGCGCATAAGGAATAATCAGATTTACTTTGAAATTATAAGACGACAATTCAAAGTATTACTCTGATGAAATGACGTTCAGAGCTGGTATCTATATGAAAAATCAGGAGCAAAACAGATGCTCCCGAGTATAATAACCTGATTTATAAGGAAGCCGCCGGAATGTAGATCTGCTTCTCCGACAGCGTTGATGAATACTGTCCAAAGACTGGTTTAGAAGATAAATAACGAAGTAACATATCCGCAGCAATCGTTCCGATCAATATTTTTCGTTCATCGGCACTGTATTCACGTCTGAATTTTAACTGTTGAGCCCACTCCCCTTCAGATGAGGATAACGCAAGTGTAAAACCATCCTCACGAAGTTCTCCGCTAACCAGCGCCAGCTCAGTTTCACTTTTCTCTTTGGTTGCACTTGCTAACGCCAACGCTGCTGCAACCGGCTCCTGAGATGACATTTTTCCTGAGACTTTCGAACTCAATACCCAGCTACTGCCACACAGTGAATAAATTTCATCATCACTGAAAAGCCAGTTAGCAAGCCAGCCCCGGGTTGACTGTTCAGCAATTGCCAATGTCTTGCCGGCTTCATGCATCACCTGTGAAAGCTGTGCCAGCATCGGTTGATCAATACTGACCGTACACTCGGACAAATGAGAGAAAATTTCTTCCACCAAAGTATACATTTCATTGTCCTGACCAGCGGGACCAAATAACTTAACCTCAATAAAAGGCAGATAAGACCGGAATCCCAACATGTATTCATCGGGAAGTTCAACCTGATGAAGCTGATCTTCTAATACGGATTCAGATGTACCTAATGTATATAAGCGGTGGCAAACCAGATCAGAGACTTCAGGGAACTGCTGGTTTAGGTCAGGCAGAACCTGCTCGCGAACCATACGTTTAAATTCAGATGGTACGCCCGGGGTGAAGTAACAAAGACACCCGTGAATCTCGATTTTAAATCCACACGCCGTACCAATAGGGTTGTCGAGAATAGTCGCCTGCTCAGGTAGCATTGCCTGCTTAACGTTGCTTTCCGCCATTACCAGATTCCGCTGAGCAAAACGAGTTTTCATCTGTTCAAGCCAGTCAGGAAACAAGACCAGTGACTGCTCAGCAACTTCTGCCGCTATTGCAGCAGAAAGATCATCGCCGGTTGGACCCAATCCTCCATTTACAATCAGAACATCAGAGTTCAGGGCCAGCATCAGGATTTCATCACGCAGTACCTGGCGATTATCTCCCGCTGTTGAACGCTTGGTCAGTGGATAACCCTGCTCAAAAAAAAGATTGGATAACCATGTTGCATTCGTATCCTGAATATCACCATGGAGGACTTCTTCGCCAGTACTAAGCATTGCAACTTTAAGCATAACCAAAACCTTTCATTCATCCGCAACAAACTCTGCAATGAAAAGCGGCCCCTGATACTACCGCCCCGAAGAGGTTCATATTCCATTCCCTCTTCTTCCATTCCAGATGTTCACATTGCTACATCATACAATACGTGGGAGGAAAAGACTTCTTATTCTCAGCCTCATTTTCTTTGATTTCAACCTGATAGATGTTTAGCCATCCATATAAATCAGATCGAACAAAAGATCAGATCTAACTAACAAAACCGTAAAACATTCAGGTAATCACGCCACCCCAGCCTAAAATAATAGTATCAGAGAAGAGATCTGGTAAGGAGAAAACGGATGATTCACATGTTTATTGTCAGCTTCATCGGTGATGCAGTACCTGCCGATATCCATAAATTAGCCGCAATTACCCATGAAAATGGTGGGCAGTGGATCACCAGCAAAATCAATTATCTGGAAAACCGTGTTGCTGCTTTAATCAAAATTGCAGCTCCTGAAGAAACCGAAATGTATATAAAAGATGCATTTCTGTCGCAATCTAACTTATCAACCATGATCACCGATTGTGAATCCCATGATGCCGAACAAAAAACCGAATATAACCTGAGAATTGACGCTAATGACAGAGCCGGAATTGTCAACGAAATTACTCATCTGCTTGATAGCCAGAGAATCAGAGTCATTGATATGAACTGTCAGCGGATATTTATTTCTGACAGCCATGGAGTCAACTCCAGCCTGTTTACCGCACATATTTCTCTGCGGTTGCCCGAAACACTATTAATTGATGATGTGATTAATGAACTGGAATCTCTTAGTGAAGATACACAGGTGATGATAGATAATTCATCCATCCGTACATCGAATACCACACCATAAATCAGGGTATTTCGACGAAATTGCTACCATTTCTCGATAAACAACCATTTTATTTGATAAAAATAACATTAATAGATAGGTTATTATATGACCTATCTACCAAAATAAATTGTTGTCGTGGCGGACATGACTATATGAGCCATTATGAAAGAAGATAACGGATAACATTCTGGAATAATAATAACAAGCACCTCACCCGAGTGCTTGGAGGTAAACGTCATGTCGATGCTAAGAAATATGAAAGTTAGCCTGAAACTAGCTTGTCTGGTTTTTGTCGCAATCATCGGTTTTATTGTATTACTTGTTATTGCAGACCAAACACTGAAAAGAAACTTGCTTCATGAAAAAGAACAACGAATGTCTGCCGTCGTTGAGTCTGTAATTTCTCAAATCACTCACCTTGACCAAACACTCCCTCTGGAAGAAGCACAAAAACAAGCCAAAATAGTTCTTAACTCGATTCGTTTCGATAACGGCAACTATTTATTTACGATCAATAAATCAAGGTATGTGATCGTGCACCCGTTGAAACCACAGTTGAATGGGAAACAAATGGGTCAGCCCAATAATCCGGCAGATAAACGCTGGTTTGACTTTGTAGAAGCGGGTCAGAAACCAAATGGTGGTATGGTACTTTACCGTTTCGAAAATTTAGATGGCAAAATGGCCGATAAGCTTTCCTATCTGAATAACTATGCTCCCTGGGGCTGGATTATCGGTTCAGGGATGCTTGTCGCAGACATTGATGAAGAAATATTCTCACAACTGATCAAAATGGGGCTTTCTACACTGGCAATTGTCATCGCGATGATCATACTCGGGGCAATTATTTCCCGTGCGATTGTCCTTCCGCTAGATAAAATTAAAGATGCGATGCGCCATGTCGTTAATGGCGACATGACCGTTGAGATTCCTATTAGCGGAAAAGATGAGATTGGCATTCTTGCCCAGCGAATCAATGAAAGTATCAGTGCGGTCCGGACTGCTTTATATGAATCGGTCACCTCTGCGAAACAACTCTCTGAGGCGGCAAACCGAATTGCTGCTTCTGCTGAAGATACCAGTCAGGCCGTGAGTTCTCAGAGAGACCAACTGACTCAGATAGCTACCGCGATGAATGAGATGAGTGCAACTGTCGCTGATGTAGCCAATCATGCAGAGTCGACCGCAAAAGATACGATAGAAGCAAGTCAGGAGGCAGGATTGGGCGATAAGGATGTCTCATCCAGTGTTGATAGCATTAAATTACTCTCTAAAGAGCTGGAAGTTGCTTCGGATCGGGTCAATAAACTGAAAGAAGGCGTCATGGAAATCAGTGAAGTGACTTCAGTTATTAGCGGAATTTCCGAACAAACCAATCTTCTGGCTCTGAATGCTGCCATAGAAGCTGCCCGGGCAGGAGAACAGGGACGTGGTTTTGCCGTCGTTGCCGATGAAGTTCGCAATCTGGCCAGCCGTACCAACCAGTCCACCGAAGAAATTCAGAGTACAATTAACCGCCTGCAACAGTTAGCTGTCAGTACAGCGGATGCCATGCAGAAGAGTCAGGATCTTGCATACAACAGCGTACAATGTGCAGAAGGATCCGGCAGCGACCTAAAATTAATCGTCAACCATATCCAGCATATCAGCGATAAATCTGCACAAATTGCAACTGCAGCAGAAGAACAGAGTGCAGTTGCCGAAGAGATGAATCGCAATATTTCAGGGATCAACGATGCGGCTCTGGAAATGTCCAGTTCAGCAACAACACTCGCCAGAGAAAGCGAAAACTTAGCTGGCATGTCCCGGCAACTGGATGACAAATTGATGATGTTCAAACTCTGAGAATTTCTCAGCAGCCACAGCTCTAAAAAAGCCCGGTACGATGACCGGGCTTTGCTGGATTACTGAACACACCACTGAGACAATGAACGTTTAAAATCAGCATAATCAAATTCGTTGAGTTTTTGCACCTCACCACTGCTACGCTCACAATATACCGAAGGCATACGCAAGCCATTGAACCAGTTCAGTTTCACCATGGTATAACCTGCACTATCCACTAAATGAAGCTTCTGACCGATTTCCAGTGGCTGATCAAACTTCGCAATACAGAATTGATCACCAGCCAGACATGAGCAGGAACCAATGACATATTCGTATGAGCCATTTTCACTACTTTCATAAACCGATGCCGGTTCATTGTAGATTAATGTATCCAGCCGATGAGCTTCGGTTGCAGAATCCACGATGGCTGTTGTCATCTCGTTTTCAACAATATCAACCACTGTGACAACCAGATCGGTTGTTTGGGTGATAATCGCTTCTCCCGGCTCAAGATATAATTGCACTTGATGTTTCCCGGAAAACTCTTTGAGAGCCTGCCCCAGTTTCTCAACATCGTATCCCGGCCAGGTAAAGAAGACTCCACCGCCAAGACTGACCCACTTGAGACGATCCAGATATTCACCAAACTGTTGGGAAATAGCATCTAAGAGACGAATAAATGCATCAACATCTTTGTTTTCACAATTCATGTGAAACATAGCGCCATCAATTGAATCGAAAACTGCCGGGTCAAGATGATCGGCCTGAACACCCAACCGGGAAAACTGACGCGCCGGATTTGCTAAATCCTGGCCAGCATAGCTCACTCCCGGATTCAGACGCAGACCCAATGAAGCCTTCTCTTCAACCAGATGGCGATAGGCCGCTAATTGCGATTGTGAATTAAAAATCATCTTGTCACAGATATCTGCGACAGCTTTTACATCATCTTCGCTGTAACCGACGCTATAAGCATGGGTTTCTCCGCCAAATGTTTCGTAGCCCAGCTGAACTTCATAAGGGCCAGAGCTTGTTGTACCGTCCAGATAGGGCTTGATAATGTCAAACACTCCCCACGTGGAAAAGCATTTGAGCGCAAGAACCAGCTTCACACCGGAAATTTCCTTCAGATGTTGAGCAATTTCAAGATTACGAATCAATTTAGATTCATCAATCATAAAATAGGGTGTTTTTAATTCACTTTTTTGCATGACTTAACTTACCGATTTATCGTGTTCACCATGTTGAACCCATCAAATCTCATATCCGGACCAAGCCATATAAAAGAGGATCATCTCTGGCATTGAATGGCCAGAGTGCGCCGCTAAAAAACAGCCATAACATCAAATGCTACGGCTGTCTGATAAGCTTGACTTTTATCGTTCGGTTACAAGATATCGTCAGGACGATTATTTCAGAATCTGAATTTCAGGCTGCCTGACTTCCAGTTCCTGCATGTCCCAATCCAAACCAATTTGTGGCATGGTTTTCAGGAATGGATCCGGATCCAGCTGTTCCATATTGAACACACCAGGTTCGGCCCATTGTTTCTGGAAGAACTGAATTGCAGCAGTAATCGCAGGAACACCCGTTGTATAAGAAATTGCCTGATGTTCAACATCATGGTAGGCAACTTCGTGGTCAGCGATGTTATACAGAAAAACACTCCGTTCTTCCCCGCCTTTTTTCCCCTGAACCCAGGTGCCGATACAGGTATTACCTTTGTATCCCGGAGCTAAAGAGGTTGGATCTGGCAGCAATGCTTTCAATACATGTAATGGCTGAACTTCTCTGCCATCAGGCAATGTTACAGGGTCAGGGCTCAACAGACCGATATCACGCATCACATTGAAGTAATTCAGATAACGATCACCAAATCCCATCCAGAACTCGATTCGTTTTGCCGGGATAAACTCTTTCAATGAGCGAACTTCATCATGAGCCATCGAGTAAACTTTGTGTCTGCCCACTACAGGAAAATCAAATTCATGCATCCGTGTATGGCAGCCTACCTGTTTCCACTCATTGTTATCCCAGTAAAACGAATCCCCCTGAATTTCCAGCATATTCGTTTCCGGGTCAAAGTTAGTCGCAAACTTTTTCCCGTGATCGCCAGCATTCACATCCATGACATCAATACTGTCAATCTCATCAAAGAGATGTTTCACGGCGTAAGCGGCAAATACACTCACCACTCCGGGATCAAAACCGGCTCCCAGAATACCTGTAATACCGGCTTCTTTAAATTTGTCACGGTATCCCCACTGCCAATCGTAGGCTTCAGGGACCTGCTGACCTTCAGAGCAAAGATCAACCGCAACAGAAGTATCCAGATAGGAAACTTTGGCCCGATAGCAGGCTTCCATCACATGGATGTTGACCCACGGAGGGCCAACATTAATGACTAAATCAGGCTGAACCTCGTGAATTAACGCGACCAGAGAATCAATATCGTCAGCGTTGACTTCACGAGCTTCTAACTTCTTTTGCGTATCTTTCAGATTTCCTTTACGACGCACCGATTCGATAATCTTTTCGCACTTGGTTATTGTCCGGGATGCAATCGTAATATCACCTAAAATATCGTTGTTCTGGGCTGCCTTATGGGCAACAACCCAACCAACACCTCCTGCTCCAATTTGTAAAATTGACATAGTCCTATTACCTTAATTATCCGACTAGTTCGCTGGTTAGCTGTGTGATTTTCTCCATTAACGATTCAAAATCGCTGATGTCTAAACATGGATTCAAAATTGTCAGTTTCATAGCGGTCTGACCGTTTATCACGGTTTCGCCAAGTACTGCAACACCTCTGGTTAACGCCTCAAGACGTACCTTCTGGTTCAACGCATCCAGATCAGTCACTGCTGGATGTACTGCGCGGAACAAAACTGTAGACAATGATGGCTGAGATAACAACTCATATCCCGGATCATTATCAATCAACTGTGCGACCTGTTGTGTTTGCTGGATTAAGTGATCATACATCTCACCCAATGCAACAGGCCCGACACTTTGCATCGTCATATAGACTTTCAAAGCGTCAAAACGTCTGGTGGTTGAAAGCGATTTATCGACCAGATTCGGCAATGTGTCGTGCTCCCGGTTCAGATAATCTGCATGATGCAGCAGATATTTGAAGTCTGCTTTATCCTTCACCAGGAATGCACCACAACTAATTGTTTGATAGAACAATTTATGAAAATCAACCGTAATTGAACGAGCACGTTCGATACCACTTAAACGCTCAGCATGACTACTCAGGATAAGAGCTCCACCATAAGCACTGTCGACATGCATCCATAGACCATGCTGTTCAGCAACATCAGCAATGGTATGCAGATCATCAATTGCGCCATGATCGGTCGTCCCTGCTGTCCCCACGACAGCAAACGGAATCAGACCTTCAGCCTTTGCCTGCTCGATTACGCCAGCCAGTCTGGACGCATCCATAGTCCCGTTTGGTAAGGTATCAACGGTCAGAACCGCTTTCTCTCCCAACCCCATCCAATATGCTGACTTTTGTACGGTAAAGTGGGCATTTTCAGAACACACAATCCGTAATTTATCAGCATAATCAGGCAAGCCCAGCTTCTGAATCGAGTGGCCGCTCAGTTTATCTGCAATCCAGTCCCGGGCCAGTTGTAAGCCCATCTGGTTGCTTTGAGTACCGCCGCTGGTGAAAACACCATCAGCTAAATCCCCTAGCCGGTACTTGGTACACATCCAGTCAATAACACGCTGCTCAACATAAGTAGCTGCCGACGACTGATCCCAGGAATCCATTGATTGATTCAATGCACCAATCATGGCCTCTGCTGCAACGGAGGACAGCAGCGGCGGCGTATGCAAATGTGCAATACAGTTCGGGTGTTGCACAATAATTGAGTTTTTGGCAACCAATTCTGCTGTATCAGAAATAACATCGGTCAACAGTGCATTTTTATGATCTAAATCTACGGCATAAATCGCTTGTTCCAGTTGCAAAGGATCCATACCGGAATATGGCGCCTGAACAGCGTCAAAGATTGACTTCATTGCAGCCGTTGTATGATTCATGACCTTTGAAAATTGCTGACTTCCCTGATAACCGGTATGGATAAAATGCTTTTTCCATGCAGCCTGATTCTCTGCTTCCGGAACTTTTTCACCACCACCGGCAGCCAGAATCGCTTCTTCCAGAACACGGAGTGCAAAATCAATCTGTTCATAAGAAATAATGATCGGTGGCAGGAAGCGGATGACAGAGCCTTCACGCCCACCCTTTTCAACCATCAGGCCTCTTTCCAATGCTGCACGTTGAATTCTGAGAGTCAACGCACCATCTGCCTGCGGCTCACCAAATTTATTCAGTTCACCCTGTGGATTCTTGATTTCAACACCAAGCATCAGGCCTTTACCACGGACTTCAGCGATACAATTTACCCGGCTTTGGATCTTCTCCAGACCCATACGCAAGTACTGTCCTGCAATATTTGCATGCTCAACCAAATTATCACGCTGAATAATTTCAAGCGCTTTAGCACCTGAAACCATTGCCAATTGGTTACCACGAAACGTACCGGTATGTTCGCCAGCACGCCATGTATCGATTTCTTTTTTGAATACCAGTAACGACATTGGCAGACCACCACCAATCGCTTTGGACAGACAAAGAATATCCGGGATGATTCCCGCTTCTTCAAAAGCAAAGTTGTAGCCGGTTTTCCCAACACCACATTGCACTTCATCAAAAATCAGTAAGATGCCGTGCTCATCACAAATACGGCGTAGCTCACGCAGCCAGAAAGCAGGAGCAGGAACAACACCACCTTCACCCTGAACCGGCTCGACAATAATCGCGGCTGGCTTCATGATACCGGCTTCATCGTCTCCCAGCAGACGTTCAATATACCGAATGCTGGCACGGGCACCTTCTTCACCACCAAGGCCAAACGGGCAACGAATGTTATATGGGAATGGCATGAAATGAACATCAGACATTAACCCGGTACGACGGGCTTTGGTACTCAAATTACCCATCATTCCCATGGTGCCGTTGGTCATTCCATGATATGCGCCACGAAACGCAAACATGGTATTGCGACCAGTAGTCTGTTTAGCAAGCTTGATGGCGGCTTCTACAGCATCAGCACCGGAAGGTCCACAAAACTGAATCGCACAATTTTCTCCCAACTCTTCAGGAAGAAATGCCCGCACCTGCTTAATAAAGTGATCCTTTGCTGGTGTTGTCATATCCAGCGTTTGATAAGGAAGTCCCGAATCTAACTGTTCTTTGAGCGCCTGATTAATTTCCGGATGATTATATCCGAGCACTAAAGTACCGGCTCCGGCAAGACAGTCGAGAAAAACCTGACCACGTGTATCCTCAACCAAAGCGCCATATGCCTGCTTAATTGCAATCGGCAAACGGCGGGGATACGAGCGCACTTCAGATTCGTACTTTTCTTGATCTAAAAGTACCTGATCCGGCGTTAAATCATAAACACCATTCACATTTGGTGTTTGTGATGAAAAAACTGTTGAAAGATTTTGATTGACTTCAAAGGCAGTACTCATCTGCGCCCCCTCAGAAAAAATGCCCATCATTAGAAAATAAAAGTATCAATAATAAAGATGGGTAATAGCAACCGGCCTCCAACATCACCTGACAATCAGATAAATAACTGACAGACGTGTACAGAGACACCATAAAATAAACGGAAAATCAGCGATTGCTGGGAATCAAGGTTCAGTAATGCTTCTGTCTTGCTGAACAGGACACTGAGGAAGAACAAAGCTGATTAATGAAGATAAAATATGTGATTTCAACGTTGGGTTGCCCATTTTGATGCCGCTCCCACGACTAGAGTATCCCGTCTATCAGCAAAAGGACTTGCCGATACCTACCCTACGTAATGACACAATCAGCCCGAATGTTCACTACGCGTATCCCTCAGAAAATGCAACTCACTCCGAGATTGTCGCGAAATCTAACATACAAAGGACACGACTTGCAATTATTTTCTGTGAGCAACCCCAAGAAAAAACACACGAAAGTCTGGCTCCCGTGTGTTTTCAATAACATCTGGTGACATCTATTCTTGCCGCAAAATAGTCATGGTAAAAATATTAGGAGGCTATTTTGAAACATCTGAGGTTATCACCGTTCAGAAACCGCCACGTTTTCTGCTGGTGAAGACACTCTCAATAAAATATATCCAAGGACGGCGGCCAGAGTTGACCCCATCAGAATTCCCACTCTTGCATACGTATCCAGTTCTTCGGCAATTTCACCAAACGCCAGTGAAGAAATAAATATCGACATGGTAAAGCCGATTCCGCACAACACAGATACCGCAAAGATTTGCTTTAGTTTTACACCTTCAGGAAGTTTTGCAAAACCGAATTTCAGCGCAAGCCAGCTAAAACTAAACACGCCTAAAGGCTTTCCAATCAACAATCCCAGAGATACACCTAACGGAACCGTATGAGTCAGAATCTCAGTTGAAACCGCAGACATTGAAATACCAGCATTAGCGAAAGCAAAAACCGGCAAAATGGCAAAAGCGACATATGGATGTAACCAATGCTCCAATTGCTTTAATGGCGACGACCCACCATTTTTCCCCTTCAGAGGAATCGCAAAACCAAGAATGACACCGGCTAGTGTTGCATGTACTCCCGATTTCAGCACGGCGACCCAGAGAATCGCTCCAACCACCAGATAAGGTGTCAGACTCGTCACGCGCTTATAACTTAACAGAACAAGAAGCCCAACCATCGTCAGTCCGACAGATAAAGCGAGTGTTGACAGATCACTACTATAAAACAGGGCAATAATAACAATCACACCCAGGTCATCAATAATCGCCAGAGCCAGTAAAAAGACCTTCAGACTGAGCGGAACCCGGTTCCCGAGCAATGCCATAATCCCTAAAGCAAATGCAATATCAGTGGCTGCCGGAATCGCCCATCCCTGAACTGCCAGAGAGTCATTCTGATTTAGCAACGCATAAATTAGTGCCGGAGCTAGCATACCACCAACAGCAGCAATTGCTGGGAATACAGCTGTTTCCCGTTGCTTCAGAGCCCCTTCGAAAAGCTCCCGTTTCACTTCCAGACCAATCAACAGGAAAAATACCGCCATTAAGCCATCATTGATCCAATGCCGTAGTGACAGACCAAGTAACGGTATATGTAAAACCTCTTCATATAATGCCTGCTGGGAAGAGTTTGCGATCCACATGGCTAAAAACGATGCTAATACAAGCATAAGCCCACCGCTTGATTCCATCTTGAAGAATTTCCGGATCATGTCTGTCATTCTGGTACTCCTGTTGAGTCACTCTACATTTTGAAACATACATATAACCATTTTAACAACTCACTGGAATATATAAAAATCGATTCTAATGATATTTTACTTCGGAAAAAACGAAGAGAAGAAAGAAAAGAAGAGTTTGTCAGAGATTACAGAGAATCTCTGAAAGATTTGATCGGAGCTCCTAGAGTGAGTCTGATCACTGGAATCGCTCCCGCTATCACCAGAGCAGCGATAGACCATAATGCTGTTGTCAGATAACCGGAGTACATCATATATAGTTGCACCGACCAGCCGAAAGTCTGTCGGATCACCATATCCATCACGAATACTGACAACGTAATCCCCAGAGGAATCGCAATAAACAGAGAAATGATACCGAAAGTCGACAGTTGTAAACTACCAATCATGATCAACTCTTTTCCCGATACACCAAGGTAACGCATAAGAGTCAGGTGTTTTCTCCTCGCCAGCTCTCCGGACAAAGTAGCGAAAAAAATACCAATGACTGCAATCAGCAAAGTGATCTTACTGAGTTTATCTGCTATCGAAAAAGTCCGGTCAAACGTTTTCATGACTGCCTGATGGATAGCACGATTATCAAAAACACGATCACTATCCAGATAGAAGGTATCCAATAGTCGTTGTTTCAGACGATTTTCAGCTTCAGAATCCGACGATTTTGTCGTCACATTCAGAATAATATCCCCATGAGAACCAAATATCTGATTCCAGGCAAACTCTGAAATCAGAACCTGATAGAAAGGATTTCCATAATCATAATAAACCCCGGCAACGTACCACCCCTTTCCCAGAGGTGGTGGTAATGAGATCAGCTCCCCGGGACGGATCCCCAGCTTCAGAGACATGGACTCACTAATCAGCAAACTTTTACTATGGTGTAAATATTCCCAAAAATCAGGAACAGCAACTTTCATGGTCGTCGCGCCGAGTTCAATATCCGTCGATCCTGTACTGACAACCTGAATCAAACCCTGATCTGACGGAATATCCCGCTCCCAACGCTTCCATACAAAACCGACTTCATTCTGCTGATGCAGCCAGTGAATAATATCAGCCTGGGAAGATGGCGAGGCGTAAACATACATATCTGCAGCAAGTCGCTCATTCAGCCAATGCTCCGTCGTTCCCCGGAAGCTACCGACTAAAGTTTCCACACCAATATTCGCAGTAAGTGCGATTAAGAATGCCATGGTCGCGATACCGCGATATCCCATGCTCGCAGCAGCATCAGCAAAGAACCAGCGACGTTTCACATCTTTGAGGCGATAAGAAAGTAAATCACAGACTTTCCAAAACAGAAACGGCGTAATTAATCCGACACTAATCAGGATCATCGCCGGAACTACAAACCCAACCCAAAGCTGTTTGACAAACAGGTAGATCAAAATTGCAGTACCAAATAATAAGATCGCCGCAATCGCCTGACACGCAAATTCTATCCCGGCAAACCGGACCAGAGAAACCTTTGCAGTTAAACGAATCGATGGAGATTTTAACAAACGGATAAGTGGCCAGATACAGGCAGCTAAGGCACCAATCGTTGCCATAACCAGACTATATATGCCCCAATGCCAGTTCCAGTCGATAAAAAAGCTTTCCTGATCGTGCATAACGGTTGCGTAAACAGAAGGAATCAGACGGTCAGCCAGCAACAATCCCAAGAGGTTACCGGAAATCCAGGAAAACAAGATCAGCAGACTCAGTTCTACCATCAATGCCTTCGCCAGCTCGACACCGGACACACCGGCCTGACGCATCATACCAACCAAAGGCTGACGTTGAATAAAAGAAAGAGAGATTGCCTGATAAAAAATAAAAAGCCCGACCAGAAATGCCAGTACACCAATTACATCCAGATTCAGTAGGAAGGCTTTGGTTAAAGAACCGACATCAGAGCGATACTGACGACTAATTGTCAAAGCGGGTGGCAACAGCTGTTTTAGCTTCTGTAAAGTTGCATTAGGCATATCCCGACAAGCGATAGCCGATAATAAGTCCGTTCCGGTCAGAGAGCGAATCAGAGACAGGCTAGTCATCACCCGACTCCCGTAAACCCAATCGTATTGATCAATAATTACCGGTCCCAGACGCTCTCCGGACGAGATAGTCATCCAATCACCGTTTTTTAATTGCTCATGTTTTGCCAGCTCCCGGCTGATAATCACAGAATGCGGCGCAATTAATAACGGCAGAACCTGCTGTTTCCAGACGGATGGTTCCGATGTACTGTTGCCCATACTGGCCGGATCCATACCGACAACAGTGATACTCTGTCCACTCTGAGTTGCGGTCTTGAAGCGACTAAAAGGCACACATTGCTGGAAACCTGACTGTTGCAATTGTAGGTAAAATTGATATGGGATGAGGTTTTCTATAGAGCGGGAACGAATATGGTAAGGAAGCGGATTGGCAAATAACTTTTCTCCATGAGCATAACTTTTCCGGGCATGTTCCGTAATCGCTGTCACACCAATCAGAATAGAAACACCCAGTGTCAATCCTAACCATACCAGCAAAATCTGTAATGGCGAACGACGGTAATGACCCAGCAGTACTTTAACTACGGGGCATAGCATGGAGCTGTCCTCCCTGCAAACGGACACATCGTTCCATATAGCTGGCCACTTTTTCACTATGTGTAACCAGCAACAAGGTATACTCCAGTCTGCGGGACAAAGATGTTAACAAGCGGATAACCGCCTCTGCATTTTTTTCATCAAGACTTCCCGTCGGCTCATCGGCCAGCAGTAGCTTCGGTTCCATATACAGAGCTCTGGCAATCGCTGCCCGCTGTTGCTGTCCCCCGGAGACTTCTTCCGGATATCGTCCAAGTAAGGGCATTAAATCGAGGGCAGACAAGATCTGACGCCACAATCCCTGATCTTCGGGAAGCCGGCGTAACTGACGGCAGAAACGAATATTATCCGCAATATTCAGCGTCGGAAGTAAATTAAACTGTTGGAAAATGTGGCCGACATAATGCCGCCGGTAAGCAGCACGATGGTGTTCAGAAGAGCTGTGCATAGGGAAATTAGGGAACCATATTTCCCCTGAATCGACAGAATCAATCCCGGCAATCAGATTCAGAAGCGTACTTTTACCAGAGCCGCTTTCTCCCATCAATGCAACTTGTTCACCAGATGTCAGTTTGAGCGCTGCGCCTTGCAAAACAGGGTGAAACTCTTCCCCATCCAAGTAGCCTTTACACAGGTCTGTCAGTTCTAACATCTCATGAGTCCACAATCACAAATCTCGGGGTGTGAATCTACACTAAAAACCATAATGGAGAAAGTGTTTTGCGGTCTTTATCACAAATCGGCTTCAATCAGATTTCTCATCCATTTCTTACTTCGTATGCGCAGAGTCGACCCAAACCATTTGACAAAATCTTCAAGTAAAAAAGCCAGATAAACCCACTCTGGAGAGACATGAAATATCATAGCCATCATCGCTGTGACCGGAATACCAATTACCCACTGCGCACATAAATCCTGATACAGGCAGAATTTCACATCACCACCGGGGCGCAGAACACCCGCAATGGCAGCCATCGGAAAAGAACGTAGTACAATTCCCAGACTAAGAATTGTAATAAACTTTTCTGCAAGCTCACGGGTTTCCGGGGTCAAAGCAGCAAATGAATTCAAAACAGGAATCTGCAAAAAGTACAGCAAAACCGCGATAACCGTACCGGAAAGTACACAGAATGCCGTCAGACCGATGGCCTGATAATAAGTTTTATCAAAATCTTTAGCGCCCAGTTGGTTACCGACTAAAACTGATGAT
This sequence comes from Vibrio mangrovi, assembly GCF_024346955.1. Taxonomy (NCBI): domain Bacteria; kingdom Pseudomonadati; phylum Pseudomonadota; class Gammaproteobacteria; order Vibrionales; family Vibrionaceae; genus Vibrio; species Vibrio mangrovi. The sequence goes on from NZ_AP024883.1 coordinate 1,995,198, forward strand.
GCATTGGCTACACCAATCAAAAAACTCAGTGAAATCGATTCTACCGGCGTCATCACAGAAAGTGCAGCCAGTCCCTGAACCCCACTCTGCCCCATAATCGAATGATAAACAAACAATCCTCCGGACCACATCAGAAAATTAAATGTTGTCGGAAGCGATAATTTCAAAAAGCGCTTAACTTTAGACCAATGTACTGTTGCGATCAGATCGTTCAACCGGAATGCCAGTAAATGTTTTTTCCGGTAAAGGTAGCCATACAATGTAACGATTTCGATCACACCACTGAGTACCGTGGCTATCGCAGCCCCGGAGATCCCCATCTCCGGAAATCCGAAATGACCAAATATCAGTACCCAGTTCAGAAAAACATTAGAACAAATACCGATGGCACTGAAAAAAGTACTAATCGCTGGTTTATGCATGGCACGCAGTCCGACAGCCATACTACTAACCATGGCAATCGCATACATACTCACCGATGTAATCTGTAGATACTGGCCGCCTAACCGGGTCACTTCAGCCGAATCTGTCGCCAGTGACATAATCGATTCAGGAAACAGAATAAAGAGTAAAGCAGTGACAGTTGCAAAAGATGTTGAGACCAGCCAGGTGAGTGCAGTACTTTCCCTGACACCCTGCCGGTTTCCCGCCCCCCAGTATTGTGCAGTCAGAAGCGCGCCTCCGGTCGTTACCCCTACCAGCATGACTGTTGAGACAAATGTTGCCCGGGCTGCAACGCCCACTGCGGCAATTTCAGATTCCCCTAACTGGCCCAGCATAATGACATCAACTAATCCCCGGCTGGAAAATAAAATATTCTGCAATGCAATGGGAATCGCAATCGCAAGCAGCCGACGTAAAAAATCGCCCCTTATAGAGGAAAAAATCATGATAACCTTAGACAAAGAAGCACTCCGAATACTGGATTATTCCGAAGCCTGAAATGATTCGGGGAGAAACATATGCTCACGGAAACTTAGAAACACGGCGAGTATAACATGTGCCCGGTGACACCTCCATATGTATTATGTATGCTGTTCTCTATCACCAGATCATCTCAAGGCACCGAATTCAGTACGTTTTGAGAACATTTGGAACACCCGCATTTTCATGACCTAAGAATTACGGACTATTTATGAAAAAAGTACTCGTCCTTGGTGCATCCGGCTATATTGGTTCACAACTTGTTCCACAGTTACTGGAATATGGTTACACCGTCACAGCTGCTACACGCCATATTGAGTCATTAAAAGCACGCCTGGAACCTCACCCCAACCTTCAGATTGTTTATCTGGATTTAGCCGATCCGCAAGCGACACAAGATATCGTTCCACATTTCGAACTGGTTTATTTTCTGGTTCACGGTATGGCTTATGGCGGCGATTTCTTCGACTACGAATTACAACTGGCAGAAAACTTCAGGCAGGCGGCAGAAAACAGTCCTATCAAACATATTATCTACCTCAGTGCCATTCAACCCGAGTCCGGAAATTCCGAGCACCTCAAAGCCCGGAAAATGACTGGTGAATGTCTGCGCCAGCTTACTATTCCAATTACCGAACTCCGGGCCGGAGTTGTTATCGGACCGGGTTCTGCGGCTTTTGAAATCATGCGGGATTTCGTCTACAACCTTCCGGTTCTGATCACACCTCACTGGGTCGATTCCAAAGCCAATCCTATTGCACTGGAGAACCTGAATTACTATCTGCTGCGCTTTGCCGAATCCGCTCCGGCAGGTCACCAGTTATTTGAAATCGGTGGTCCGGACATTATCAGCTACCGGGAGCAGTTCCGGACAATTTGCCAGATTGCTCACCAACCTTTTCGCCTTTGGTCAACCCGGCTTCTGACACCCCGCATCGCTTCCTACTGGTTAGGTATGATCACATCGGTTCCCAGCAGCATAGGCAAAGCTTTGCTGGCCGGACTGACTCACGATTATGTTGCCGATAATCATAAAATTACTCAGTTGTATCCACAAAAATTACTGAGCTACTACGATGCCGTTCAGCAGACAATTGCCCGGGAAGGACGGTTCGTTCGCAGTCAGGTCTGGGGATTTGACCCTCATGCCCTCAACCGCTGGCAACCCGGTTACGGATATTATCCCAAGCAGGCAGGAGCAACACTTCGGACAACTGCCAGTACAGAACAGCTATGGACTGTGATTGAAAAAATCGGACGCCGGCCCGATGGTTACTTCTTTGCAAACAGTCTATGGCGAACACGGGAATGGCTTGATTTCTTTTTCGGTGGTGGAAAACCAGTCAGAAGAGAACCTCAGGGACAGCATCTTAAAATCGGGGATTATATCGATTCCTGGAAAGTAATCCGGTGTGAAAAACCTAAATTCCTCTCACTATTTTTTGGAATGAAAGGTCCGGGACTCGGACGGCTGGAATGCACAATTACTGAGCATAAGACTCACCGGACTCTGGACATCCGCGCCTGGTGGCACCCACAGGGATTCTATGGGTTACTTTACTGGTTCGTCATGATGCCTGCGCATCTATTTATTTTTAGAGGGATGGTCAAACGGATCTGTCGGCAGGCAGAACAACAAAAAACACCACCTGCCGATTCCTGAATCCTCTGGAGGATCGTGGTTAACCGGGCTGAAATCCAAGCGGAATTTCAGCCAGTTGCTCTCCCCGGTTTCCCGGATAAATTAGATATTCCCCATGATACTTTACGTTCGATTTGTAATTTGTCTGTTTGTGTACCATAAATCCGGCACGCCATGCTTTATCAATAAACTGCGCATGGTTGCCCCGGACAAACAGACTCATTGGCCGGACAAGTACTGCACCGTCAAAACAGGACTCACACTGCTCAGCACAAAGCGCCAGAGAATTCGGACTCTCAGTAAATAACTGCACTTTGCCACATCCAACCAGAGGTTCTGCCGTTGAGATATCCCAGCCTTCTGCGGTCATCTCATCCAGAAACTGTTCGATCTGCTGATCAGTAATTTCCTGAACGGATTGATTATCCACAGAGAAAAAACTGTGGTAATAGGCGGAGATCTGCCGGAATATTCGCTCCAGGCCTGCATTATTTCCCTGAGAACGCCCCGCTTTCTGCCAGCTGGTCAGATCATTTCCGACACAACGATGAAACCGTTGCTGTTTTAAAGCGTTGGTTACCCAGCGAATCAGAAAATGGTTATTCGCTACAGGCGCATCAGCCAGTTTACCATGCTGGTGTGCCTGTGATAGTTCTGCCAGCGCCGTATCGACCAGACGCTGTATTTCGTCATGATATGTCACCATATTCTTTACTACTCTCTTGTCGAAACCCAGTAACTCAGCCCGGATAATATTGCACATAGTCCCATACTCAGAACCATCGGCCAGACAGCATCCCCCGGCATTGCAGCAACGATAGCGCCAATCAGCGAGCCAATCCCAAAACGAAATGTTCCGGCCAGAGATGAAACTGTACCGGCCATTTGTGCATGACCACTCATTAACAACCCCATAGAATTACTGCCGATCGTTGAAATCATCCCGATAAACAACACCACAAAAGGAACGATTCCCCACAATCCCCACTCGTACAGCCAACCGATAAATAATCCTGCACCCGCGAGAAACTGTACCCATAGACCAAAGCGGAGCATAAATACCGAACCAACTTTTTTGACGACACGGCTATTGATACTGGTCATTAGCATAATCGCCAGTATATTGAGACCAAACAGATAACCGAACATATCCGGACTGACTCCGTAGATATCAACATAAATAAAAGAACCGGCAGTCAGGAAAGAAAACATTCCGGCAAAAGAAAAACCGCCACATAACATCAGACCGAGAGACTGAACTGACAGGCATAGCCGCCAATAATTTTTCAGTGTCGTTTTCAGGTGTAATGGCTGGCGATTCTCATGTTGTAACGTCTCAGGAATTTTCCATAAAACCATAAGAATGACTACCAGTGCAAAACCAGTCAGAACCCAGAAAATCGAACGCCAGCCGAAAAATACGGCAAGATGGCCACCTAGCATTGGTGCAACCAACGGAGCCAGTGTAATCACCAGCGTAATAAAGGACATCGCTCTGGCAAAATTTTCACGGTCGAACATGTCACGAACAACCGCCTGAATGACAACAGCCGCCGCCGCACCGGCAAATCCCTGAGCCGCCCGGACGGAGGCCAGAGCGTCAATATTATCGGCACTGGCACAAACCACCGAACCAATCCCAAATAAGACGATACCGAGTAACATCACCGGCCGACGACCATAACTATCCGACACTGGGCCATGAATGAGCTGACCAATGGTAAAACCAGCCGTATATGCAGTTAACGTCATTTGTACAGAGCCGGCACTAACCCCCAGATCTTTAGCAATTACAGGCATTGCCGGAAGATACATATCGATGGCCAGCGGCGTAATCGCCCCAATCGCTCCTAAAACGATAAATAGCAACAAATCCATCCGGGGAGAATTGTCATGCTTCAATCCTTGTTCTGTACTCATAAATCTCCTGTTCTTCGCTATCTTCATGACTTAGATGAAGACTATAATGATTACGGCAAAAATCAGCTCAGACCTCACCGGCAGTTTTTCCGTGCTACTGCCAACTTTTCGTACCACTAACTTTGCCAGACTGACTGGATCTCCTCATCGGTCAGATAACGGTACTCTCCCGGCTCTAATGACTCATCCAGCTGAATCCGTCCGATTTGCTCCCGGTGTAAGGCAACAACTTTATTACCGATTGCTGCGAACATCCTTTTTACCTGATGATACTTTCCTTCATATATTTTCAGGCGGACTTCTTTTTCACCAAGTATTTCAAGCTGAGCCGGTAAGGTCAGCTCTCGTTCATTACGTAACTGAATCCCCTGTTCAAATTGTGTGATAGCATCGTCCTGCAGCGGGTCAGCCAGCCAGACACGGTATACCTTGGCACACTGATGCTTGGGCGAAGTAATGCGATGAGACCACTGACCATCATCGGTGATCAAAACTAATCCGGTTGTATCGACGTCCAGCCGACCGGCAAAATGCAGATGCTTCAGGTGCGGTTCACCACCCAGCAGCATGAAGGCAGTCTCATTAAAACCGTCTTCGTGTGAACATACAAATCCCTCAGGTTTGTATAGCATGATATATTTCGGCCCGTGCAGAACTACCGGGCGCTCCTGCCAGATCACTTCATCTTCTGAAGCGATTTTCAGCGCACCACTCTTCTGAACCTGTTCATTAACTGAGACTTCACCACTTTTAATAATTTTTGTTGCTTCTCTACGTGTGACGCCCAAAGCATCACATAAAAATTTATCCAGACGCATGCGTACCTCATGATGTTGAAGTGCGCTATTATAGCCTTCCGTCATCCATTAGTTGAGCAGTTTCACATTTTTCTTAAGTATTGAATTTATGTATACGCTTCGTCCCTATCAGGCAGATGCCGTTAAAGCGGTCATCCACTATTTTCGTCAGCACACCTCACCTGCCGTGATTGTTTTACCTACCGGTGCAGGTAAAAGTCTCGTGATTGCAGAACTCGCCCGACTGGCGAAAGGACGGGTCTTGGTATTGGCTCATGTCAAAGAACTGGTTGAACAAAACCATGAGAAATATGAAGGGTATGGCCTGACCGGTGCTGTTTTTTCTGCCGGACTGGGCAGAAAAGAAACTGACCAGCAGGTAGTTTTCGCGTCAGTTCAGTCAGTTTCCCGCCATCTGGCGGCTTTCAGCCATCAGTTCTCTCTACTCGTCATCGACGAATGTCACCGGGTTCCGGACAATCAGGACAGCAGCTACCAGAAAGTAATTACTCATCTGCAAACCCATAATCCCGGAATCAAAATTCTCGGCTTAACAGCGACCCCTTACCGGCTGGGCATGGGGTGGATCTATCAATATCACACCCGGGGACAGGTTCGCAGTGAACAGCCCCGTTTCTTCCGGGACTGTATTTTTGAACTGCCAATTCACTATTTGCTGGATGAAGATTTTCTGACCCCGGCCAGAATCATCGATGCGCCGGTACTCAGCTATGATTTTTCCCAGCTCAAACCGATGGCTACCGGCGCTTATAAAGCGACTGAACTGGATATGGTCATTTCTCAGGCCAAACGCGCAACACCACAGATTATTGCTCAGGTCATTCAACAGGCTCAGAACAGACATGGTGTAATGATCTTTGCTGCAACCGTTCATCATGCAAGAGAGATCTATTCTCTGCTTCCTGAAACAGAAACCGCCATTATTACCGGTGAAACCCCAACTCAGGAACGGGACTTACTCATCCGGCAATTTAAGCAGCGACAACTCAAATACATGGTTAATGTATCAGTGCTGACAACCGGCTTCGATGCACCTCATGTCGATCTGATCGCAATTCTCCGGCCAACAGAATCCGTCAGCCTGTATCAGCAGATTATCGGACGGGGACTGCGTCTTTCTCCCGGTAAAAGTGATTGCCTGATTCTCGACTATGCCGGTAATCAGTATGATATGGAACAACCTGAAATCGGAGAACCCAAACCGGATAGTCAGAGTGAAATCGTTACCGTGCCTTGTCCGGCCTGCGGCTTTAATAACAATTTCTGGGGAAAACTGGATCCACAGGGGTTTCTTATCGAACATTACGGCAGACGCTGCCAGGGCTACTTTACCGATGAAGAAACTCAGGAACGCCATCATTGCGGTTATCGTTTCCGGGCCAAATACTGTCACGAATGTGGTGCTGACAATGACATTGCTGCCCGTCTCTGTCACGAATGCCAGAGCGTGCTGGTCGACCCGGATAAAAAACTCAGAGAAGCTCTGAACCTGAAAGATGCACTGGTGTTTGAATGTCTGAATATGGACATCCATCTCCATAAAGATAATCAGGGTAAGAATCAGCTTAAAATCACCTATCACGGAGAAAATCAGGCTCAGGTCCATGAGTTCTGGTCATTAACGACCAAGAAACAGAAACAGCAATTCCAGCAACGATTCGTCAGACCTCATCTGGCTGATAAACACCGGCCATTCAATGAATCATCACCGGGTCGGGTCGTTGCCCATCAACACCGATTCCGATTACCGCAGTTTATCATTGCCCGTAAAGTCGGCCGTTTCTGGAAACTGAGAGATAAAATTTTTGCTGATGAACTGACGCCAAAAGCTTAAGGCACATCACGAAAGGTCAACACGACCTGTAATAAAAGATACTTATTGCTCACAGGGTCAGAGAATGGTAGTATCCGCGCTCGTTTCATCGTCTGTATGAAACGGACTTTGTCTGGCAAGGTCGCATTGCCAGACTTTACCAAACCATTTACTAAGTTTGAGAGTAAATATTATGAAATTTGAAGCAGTCGTACGTACTGAACTAGGTAAAGGTGCGAGCCGCCGCCTACGTCACGCTGGCCAGTTTCCAGCTATTGTTTACGGTGGTGATGCAGCTCCTGTATCTATCGCACTAAACCATGATGATATCATGAACCAAATGGACAAGCCTGAATTCTACGAAGCAATCACACTTGTGATTGACGGCGCAGAAGTTAAGGTGAAGCCACAAGACGTTCAACGTCACGTGTACAAGCCAAAAGTTACACACATGGACTTCATCCGTCTCTAATTTCTCAGGAAATTAGCCGGATAAATCCAGCACCTTTTGCATAACAGATAATCGGCCTTACCAACCGTAATATCTACAGTTTAGAAACCCCGATGGCTACCAAACATCGGGGTTTCGCTATTTTTACAGGCTATATCCTGGGTAGTGCAATCACCATTTTCCCCTACATTGTGATACTAAACATGCAACTCTGCGTGAAATGGTGAAATTTCATACAATAAATCGTAACCTATTTCGCACTATCGCTATTTTTCTGTCAGAAGTTCTCGGAAGAAACTACGGCTTCTTTTATACTCGCCAGTGTCAATCAAAAGTGACATAACGATCAATAGGCGAACAAAAACAAAAAAAGTTTATTAATTATAACAACAGCAATGAATCTAAAAGATAGATAACAAATCAAGATTCATTCTGCTTCAGGTCTCTAGCAACGGTAAGTTTGGCTAACGAATGAGCAACGCTCTCGTTAGCCTTTTTATTTTTACCTTGAGGGGATTTGAAGATGAATACTGAAACACAAGCCCAAAAACAAGTCGTGGAAGGTCTCAGAACAATTAGCGATAATTTCCAGAAAGCAGCAGATCATCTACGCAATGTAGAGAAAAACTGCCGGGAAGCCGCAGAAAAACTTCAGCAAACCGTACGACAAATGGCATAGTTTTTAACAGACGAAAAATCAGTACACTATGTGACTGCTGAATGAAGAGATAGCCATCTGGCTATCTCTTTTTTTTGCTTCACCTTCCCTTGCTGCTTCAGGAAAATATTCCCGACATCCACAACATAGCCATTGATACAAAATCAGAGGCATAAGAATAACTATCTCAAATATATCAACTAAATCTCTGCATTTTCTTTCAATCATCCATATTGCTCATAGTTTGATGTCTAATATTTCTTTCGTCTTAAAGAGTTCTTTGCCCCAGATCAAATATGATAAAAGTCTCGATAGCCACATATTGACGAACCCAAACGAGGTGTCTATTTTTTGTACAATCATCATTCACAGGAGGGAATAATCGTGAAACGCTCAAGCTCAACGTATCGGCTTCAAATGATTAAAGAGGTAGCTCTCAGAAAGCAGCAAATTCAGTCTGATGATCCAATGGCAAACTACATTCACCATCTATTAAATGAACAACCTCTGCATGACAAGTCAACAGATTACCATCATAGTTTCACCGGCAATCATTTTGACGAACGAATTGGCGGCTGGATCAGTGATCGATGGAGTCTCAACAAATGACCCATTCTTCCCATCAGTTTTATTAGCAATACAAATCAGAAAAGGTCTCGCTGCGGGCTCTCAGGCGCTATATCTTCCGTCTCTCCAGAGGCGTGTTTCTTCGCCATTTTCCGGCGATAGCGCATTTTGCATAATTTTATGACGTGCAATTTCTCTGCCGGGGCCATTTTCAACCAACGTAAACGCTCATCCCGGTTTCTCATACATCCCCGGCAATATCCTTTCTCATCGGCTTCACACACCCGGATACAAGGGCTGGGAATATCAAAGAATTCGAGCTGTTCCATGTATTATCCCCAAATTAATTGACGTCGCTGCAATGATGACAAACAAGTGAGCCCCATAAAACAGACCATACGATGAGAGCAATGGACACAGACAACCCGGCTGAAACTTCAGATAAGAAGGCTATATCCGTCCAGTTATTTCTATCAGATGATTGAAATATCAAAATCCTTCTTTACAATCCTTTCGGTAGTTGGTTTACTTCAGACCAAATTTCATTTGCATATGTTCAGATCTATCCTGATCAAAGGTTACCGGATATATTCTTCCAGCATCCACATTGCCTGTAAATCTATATGCAAAAAGAATAACAACGTCACAAATTTAACAATTTAAGGTTGGTTATATGAAGCTTAGTTCAAAAGCTATCGTCACGACAATGACTCTCGCGGCTTTACTGGCAGGATGTGCCAGTAAAGATAAACCGATTCAGTTGACTGAATTACAAACGCCACGCTGGAGTCTGACCGAACTGGATGGCAAAGCTTTAGAACTTCCCAAAGGGAAAAAAATACCATCACTGAGTATCGATGAAAAAATGACAGCAACCGGATTAGCAGGCTGTAACGACTATGTTGGTGAAGTTGAACTAGATGTGGATTCACATGAGTTTCGGGTGACACACCTGAACTCAACAATGAAATTATGCCTGAAAAACGAAATGGCACTGAATAGTACCATCATTTCAGCTCTCTCAGAGTGGAACCGGATCGATATTGACAAAAATATTCTCACCCTGAAAGGAAAAAAACATACTCTCGTTTTTCAGGCTCAAAGCAAATAACAACACTTCTTCCCGGCGCCTGACACGCCGGGAATCCGTTGAATATCATGCTAAACGATGGAAAACGAGCGCTTTCAGGCTAGCTTCAGGATCAACATCGGCAAATTCAGGTGGGTTATCCAAACGCTGGTTCAATGTAAAAACCGGAGCTTCATCCTGCATTGCCTGAATCAGAAAATCACTCGGAACTGCCGGAGAGTTTACACAAGCGAGAACCTGACCATCTTTACTTAACCACTCATCCAAACGCCTCAAAATCTTCCGGTAATCTTTTGTTAAAGCAAAGCTCCCTTTCTGAAAGGTTGGCGGATCAATAATCACCAAATCATATGGGCCGTACTTCTTAATTTTTCCCCAAGATTTGAGCAGATCATGTGCCAGAAAATGAACAGAGCTGATATCGTGTTGATTCAGAAGATGGTTCTCCCGCCCTTTTGCCAGGGAAGATTTAGCCATATCCAGATTGACAACCTGAGTAGCACCGCCAGCCACCGCTGCAACAGAAAATCCACAGGTGTACGCAAAAAGATTCAGGACCTTCTTTCCTGCAGACTGCTCTCTGACCCAACGCCGGCCATAGCGCATATCAAGAAATAAACCGCAATTCTGGTTCCGGCCAATATCCAGCTGATAGTTCAAACCATCTTCTGTAGCAACCGGCCGGGGAGTCAATGTTCCCCATAGTACTTCAGCAGGAGTTCCCTGAGCATAACGATGCTGAAGAACGATACTTTTCCCGCCACACCGTTCCCAACACGAGCTTTGCGCAAACTGATGTAATCCTTGCCGCAACTGATGCATAAAATCATCATCGGCTGCTTTAAAAAGACTCACAACCAGTTGCTGTGACAGCCAGTCTGCCGTCAGTTGCTCCAGACCGGGCCAGCATCGTCCCCGCCCATGAAATAATCGTCTCATCTCTTTCAGTTCAGGATGAAGCTGTTGCTCAAGATGCTGGAAAAACTCTGTCAGTTGATTGATATACATAGAATAAAGTTCAACGCTTTAATTTAACTTCCGGCCAGTTCAGCGACCAGGGTTCTGACCATAATCCGATACCGCGGATGATCGCTGGCTCCTGCCATTTATCTCCTGCAACATCATCGGTTCTCGGATCACAGATAAAGGAATGCCACTCACCGGCATAAGGGAATTTCAAAGCATAGGCGTGCAGATAACCCCGATCTGCTTCACTGCTGCTGTTATAGATTGAATCTCCGACAATCGCAGAACCAATTGATTTCAATGCGACCCGAATTTGGTGTGTCTTCCCGGTTAACGGACGGCAAATGAATAAACGCTCCCCATCTTCACCTGCTGTCGAAAAGAACTGGGTAATCGCCGGGTTGCTTTGTCCGGTAGTCAACATCCATCCAGAGCGACGGGACCGAACCATATCTCCACAGATCAATCCCTGTTTCTTTTTCGGTTTTTTACTTCCGATAGCCAGATAATATTTCTCGACCATTCTCTCGGCAAAACATGTCGACAAAATCCTGGCAGCTTCAGCAGAACGAGCCAGTAGCAAGAGTCCGGATGTCATTTTATCCAGCCGGTGTACCAGATAGAGAGGTCCGCTCCCCAATGCCTGACGGATTTCATGCACAAGCATCGTTTCTCCATCATCTTTATGGACGGAAACTCCGGGATATTTATGAATCAGCACAAAGTCTGAGTGAACAAATAATATACGAAACACAAGGCCCTCCAGGCGAGGGAGTATAGAGTGAAAGCGATGGAAACAAAACCAGTGAGAACAAAAAACCTTCCCTCGGGAAGGTTTTTCTGTCAGACATTCCCGGCTAACGCGTTACATTAGCGGATAAACAAATACCATAATGATAGCGACCGGACAGATGAAGCGAACATACCACGGCCAGATTTTCCAGAAGAAACCTTGCTCAATTTCAGGATTTCCCTGTTTAATTTCATTGAGCAGTTGATTACGTTTCCAGATCCATCCGACAACAATCGCCCACACGGTACCAAGCAGTGGCTGCATGTAAACAGTTGTCAAATCTGCAACAAACCCGAAAAGTTTGCCAAAATTCAGGCAAATCACAACACTAATCAGCAGAATCACACCACCAATCAACCAGGTTGCTTTTGAGCGCTGAAATCCTAATTCATCCTGCGCACAGGAAACCGGTACTTCAAGCATAGAAATTGCCGAAGTCAGTGCAGCAATCACCATCAGGACAAAAAAGCCGAATCCAAGTAACAGACCAACCCCGCCCATCGTATCAAACATCGCAGGCAGGACTTTGAAGACCAGATCACCGGAACTTTTCAGTGCGCCGCTTTCAGTGAAAATATCAACGCCATTGTTCTTAGCCACAAACATTGCCGGTAAAATAAGTAAGCCGGCAGAGAAAGCAACTCCCGTATCAATCGAAGCCACCTGAGCCGCCGTTTTAGGAATGTTCACATCCTTCTTCAGATATGAGCCATAAACCATCATCGAACCACATCCCAGTGACAGAGAGAAAAATGCCTGTCCCATCGCATCAACAAACAATCCACCGTGGAGTTGAGAAAGGTCAGGAACCAGATACATTTTTAGCCCTTCCATTGCCCCATCCTGTGTGAAGATATAAAGAATCATCACTCCGAATAAGACAAATAAAAGCGGCATCAGTCGTGTTGACCAGCGCTCAATCCCATCAGCAACTCCCCGTTGTACAACCAAAATGGTTAACAGAGAAAAAATGACCGTAAAAACCAGATTGCGCGAAGTACCAAAATCCACCAGCCAGCTTGAAAACTGGTGAAATCCAACCATATCGATAGTCGGAGCGATCGCATAACTGACCAGCCAGCCGGCGATGATTGAATAGAAACTCAAAATAAGTGACGCTGTCACTATTGCAATTAACCCAAAGCCCCCGGCAAAAGCCCGGTTTCTGGTCCAGATCGATCTTAGAGAAGAGATAGGGTTTGCTTGTCCGTAACGTCCAATCGTCAATTCTGCTACCAGCATCGGAAATGCCAGCAGAAAAACCATCGCAAGATAGATGACCAGAAAAGCGGCTCCTCCATTACTTGCGGCTTTAGTGGGAAATCCCCACACATTACCTAAACCGACAGCTGACCCTGCAGCTGCCATAACAAAGCCAAGTTTCGAAGAAAAATGACCTCTTGCATTACTCGCCATATTTTATACCGATATTGTGTTTACACTGAACGAATCAGGCGAGTGTAAAAAAACCTGTACACTCAGCAATAATTCTACTGATTCTCAAAGCGTGGCAAGTAAAACAGTTTGTCCTTAAAATTGGAAGGCCCAACGGTTTTATTTATTAATAATGTTCTATTTTATCGATTTATATGCCGTTTTTTTGCCCAAAACATCTTTTGTTTATCTATCTATTAACAAGAAAACAACAGAAAATATCCATCCACTACCATCTCACCCTTTGAAGCAGCTAATTAACTGATAAATTTCACTATTTTCTTTTATCTGTTTGTCATTCTATAAAAAGTTGATATAAGTCACATTTATTAATCACTAGTTTATTATGAATCATTAATATATTAACCTATCATTATATAAGCCCTGAGGCTTTGTCGCATCAGAGCCATCGGCTAGGTCAATAATCGATTCACTATTCATACAACTAATGTAATCAATTAAATATCAATCAGGCTATATATTAAATCCATGTTTATCCAATTTGATGAAGTACTCATCTTCATTCATGTGGTGAAACAGAGACTTAAAGCATGAATATTAACCATATTTTTCGTGCTTCAAGTGTCTAAATTGTATACAGAAGCACATGAAAGATGATGTAATGAGTAAGATTGGAATGATTATACAGGGAAATAGTTTATGACATTTAAATCGATTCAGACCAAGATAGCGCTCGCCGCAGGTATATGTTTATTCATTACATCAGGGCTTTTGGTCGGATATAGCGTCTACTCCTCTTCGGTAAGTCAACAGCTCGTTTCTCAGCAAGTTTCGACTATTGTAAAATCAACCACCATCAGTCAATTGGAAGCCACTGCATCCAATTATGCCCAGTCAATCAGCCGACGTCTTGAAAAAGGACTCGATGCAGCACAAACGCTGGCGGATGCTGCTTCTGCTTCAAAAACCTACGAAGAGGCAAACCGTACACTGGTGTTGAACAGAAATTCTTTCAATGAGATGTTGCTGAAGATCCTTGAACGAAATCCGGATCTCAACGGTTCTTACAGCTGCTGGGCACCAAACGCTTTTGACCAACAGGATTTTCTGAACGCGACCGGCCTTGATGGCAATAACGAAGAAACCGGACGCTACACACCATACTGGACCAGAGATCGCTCAGGAAAAGTCGAAATCCAGCCGCTGGTCGAATATGATTCGACCGAATCTCATCCCAATGGTGTAATGAAAGGTGCCTGGTATCAGGTACCGGAAAAAACGCTGCATAAAACGGTTACAGCCCCACTTCCTTATGTTGTTCAGGGAAAGAATGTCTGGCTGGCAACGCTATCGGTTCCCGTACTCGTTAACGGGGAGTTCAGAGGCGTCGTCGGTACGGACTACAATCTCGATTTTGTGCAACAGATGAGTCAGCAGGTTTCATCCGAACTTTATGACGGCCAGTCACAGATTTCAATTCTGACAGACACAGGACTTGTTATTGCAGATAGCCAGAAACCGGAGTTCATCGGACAGTCAATCCGTGAGTTATTTGGTGATAGTAGTGATGAAGTATTACAGGTTATTAAACAAAAAAAACCGATGACCCAATCTGATGATCAGGATAACCTGCTGGAAATATATGTCCCGATATCACTGGGGGACAGCGGTGTTACCTGGTTTTTCTTAATTCGTGTCGATCAGAACCTTGTTCTTCAGAACGTAAATCAGCTTTCTCAGGAGCTTGCTGATAACAATCAAAAAGGAATGACCTGGCAAATTATCATCGGCCTGGGGATTACAATCCTTGCCATTTGCGCATTGTTCCTCATGGCCCGGAGTCTTACCCGCCCTATTCTGGCAGCAGTAAACATGGCTCAGACCATTGCCAGTGGTCAGTTCCATAGCCGTCTGAACTACCACTCTGCCGATGAAGTCGGTCAACTGTCCGATGCATTGGATAATATGGCTGACAGCCTACAGAAACAGGTATCGGTCGCTGAACAGATTTCCCGCGGTGATCTGAATCTGACCGTTGATCTCGCCTCTGAAGACGATCAGCTCGGGCACGCATTGGCGCAGATGGTCAATGACCTCAATTCGTTGGTCAGTCAGATTCGCAACCGTTCCGGAGTCATCACTCAGAACGCAGACACGATTGCCGGACTCAGTCAGGATCTGGCGAATGGCGCCACAAACTCTTCTTCATCTATTACCGAAATCAGTGCAACAATCGCCGAGATTACTGCACAGATCAAAGAAAGTTCGGCTCATGCAGAGCAAGCCAGCACTCTTTCTCAACAATCGCTCCAGTCGGCTGAAAACGGAAATGAGCTGATGGCCGAGCTCAGGGATGCAATGCAGGATATCGAATCCTCAGGAAACGATATCAACAATATTATCCAATCCATTGAGGAAATCGCAGAGCAGACCAACCTGCTGGCTTTGAATGCTGCAATAGAGGCGGCCCGGGCCGGAGAACAGGGACGCGGTTTTGCCGTCGTGGCCGATGAAGTACGACAGCTGGCAGCCCGGAGCGCACAAGCGGTCCAACAGACTTCCTCACTAATCGAAACATCATCTCAAAGAACCCGACGGGGGATTCAGTTATCCCAACAAACCGCAGAAGCGCTCAATATCATCGTCCAGAGTATCAGTGAAGTTTCCTCACTGGTGAATGAGATTAATCAGGCGGCAACCGAACAGGCAGAGGGAGCAGAACAGATTAACCTTGGTATCCACCAGATTGACGAGGTCACCCACCAGAACACAACCAATTCAGAACAATGTGCTCAGTCAGCTCAGGAGCTGACAGAACAGTCAGAGCAGCTCAATGTTTTGATTCAACAATTTAAACTCAGAGGTTAAAAAGCCAAGAGACACCCCGAATCCCCAAAGTTCCTCCCTCTTCTGTTTATTGTAAGAATTTACAGAGGAGGGATAATCTTGCTTTCCTAAACCAGACTTTCACTTTAATATCCCATAGGAAATAAGTCGGATATACAATGGTATACCCAAGTGACCTCAAGATGCGGTTTCAGCGAGAATCATTGGGCACAGAGGCAAGGCAGAGATTTGAGTCATAGCTCTGTTCTATGGTAAAAATCTCTAACACAGTCTATGTGCCCAATGAACTCGCCCTTCGGGAGTGCTTCAATCGACTCATTTCTGTGTCAAATGTCGTTGAAAGGGGAATGCCATTCCTGCCGACATTTTCCTAGAATGGAGTCGATTGAAGGCACTCTGAATTCAGCATCTTGAGGTTACTTGGGTATATATGGATAAAATCTATCACATCCTCACTTTGGTCAGCATTGGGATTTACTGGCTACTTGTTGCACTTGTTACTTTTCGGATTGTATTAAAGAAAAGAGCAGTCAGTGTTTCTCTGGCCTGGCTCATGGTGATCTATATCCTGCCGATTCTTGGTGTTTTTTGTTACTTCCTGTTCGGAGAGCTGAATCTGGGAAGGAAAAGAGCCGAACGGGCAAAAGCCATGTCTCCCTCTTTTAGTGATTGGTTTACACAGTTAAACAGCTGTCAGGCTCACATTACTGAAAACATGGGTGCTCATATCTATAAAATCGATGAGCTTTGTAATCACCGGATGGGCATTCCGGCACTGAGTGGAAATTCACTTTCACTTCAGACCGATCCAAAAGTTATTCTGAACACCATCATTACAGATATTGAACAGGCCCGGTACTCGATCCGGATGGTTTTTTATATCTGGCATATCGGTGGCCTGGCGGATGCCGTCGCTTCTAGCCTGATTCAGGCAGCCAAACGGGGAGTTGATGTTAAAGTGCTGCTTGACTCAGCCGGGAGTCACCGGTTTATCAAAAGCCACTGGTATACGATTATGACGAATGCCGGAGTACAGATCGTACAGGCTCTGGAAGTTCGTCCCTGGCGGATTTTTCTGCACCGCCTCGACCTGCGCCAGCACCGGAAAATTATCGTCATTGATGATACTGTTGCTTATACCGGTTCAATGAATATGGTTGATCCTGCATACTTCAAACGAGATTCAGGGGTCGGACAATGGGTGGACATCATGATCCGCCTCACCGGGCCAACAGTCAACGTATTATCAGCAATTCACTGCTGGGACTGGGAGTTTGAAACCGGAAGAAGGGAGTTTCCGCAGATCCCTCAGTGCACAGTTAACAACGGCCTGCCTCAGCATCCCATTCAGGTTGTTCCTTCCGGTCCGGGTATGCCCGAGTATTTAATCTCACAGGCACTGATACTGGCGATCCATCAGGCAAATCAGTCCATCAGAATTACAACCCCATATTTTGTGCCCAGCTCCGAACTGCTTTCTGCACTAAAAACCGCAGCACACAGGGGAATTCAGATTGAGCTCATCATTCCTCATAAAAATGATTCAACCATGGTTAAATGGGCTTCCCGCTCCTACTACGGGGAGCTGTTGGACATCGGTATCTCAATTTATGAATTTTATGGCGGACTACTACACACCAAGTCGGTTGTGATTGACCAACAGTTTTGTCTGGTCGGAACTGTGAATATGGATATGCGTAGCTTATGGTTAAACTTTGAAGTGACACTGGCCGTTGATGATATCGAATTCACCCGGGAGCTTTATCAGTTACAGAACGAATATATCGAGCAGTCCTATCCGGTGACTTATGAACAATGGAAGGAACGCCCGCATTACAACCGGGTTCTGGAGCGGATTTATTATCTTTTCAACCCATTATTATGACTTTTTTCACGCTTGGGGTTGAAATAGACATCCCTGCCATGTTTTAAATAAACAATAATCAAGTCTGCCTTAAAGGACACTGCATGTCAGAAGGAAAAAAAACTAAATTTGTCGTCGCCGGACGCGATAAAAAATGGACACAGGGAACGGTCAATCCGCCGGTACAACGTGCTTCAACGATCGTTTTCAACTCTGTTGCAGAGAAAAATCACGCAACGATAAACCGGGCAAACAAGACTCTTTTCTATGGTCGCCGGGGAACCAACACCCACTTCGCTTTTCAGGATGCCATGACGGAGATCGAAGGCGGTGCAGGATGTGCACTTTATCCTTGTGGTACCGCAGCTATTGCCAACGCGATTCTCTCTTTCGTTGAAACTGGCGATCATATTCTGATGGTGGATACCTGTTATGAACCCACCCGGGATTTCTGTGAAACCATCATGAAGAAAATGGGGGTTGAAACGACCTATTACGATCCGATGATCGGGGCAGATATCGAAACCCTGATCCGCCCCAATACCAGAATTTTATTTACGGAGTCTCCCGGTTCGATCACGATGGAAGTTCAGGATATTCCGACACTTTCCCGAATTGCCCATGCACATGACATCATTGTGATGCTGGATAATACCTGGGGCGCCGGTGTGAATTTCTCACCGTTTGAACATGGTGTTGATATTTCTATACAGGCTGCGACCAAATATATTGTCGGTCATTCTGATGTGATGCTGGGAACAGCCGTCGCCAGTGAAAAATACTGGGATCAGCTACGTGAACAAAGCTATCTGATGGGCCAGTGTGTTTCTCCGGACGATGCTTATCTGGGGCTACGGGGCATCCGGACACTGGATGTCAGGCTGAGACAACATGCTGAGAGCAGTCTAAAGATCGCTCAATGGCTGGCAGAGCGTCCGGAAGTGGATCATGTACGCCATCCGGCTTTGGAGAGCTGTCCCGGGCATATGTACTTTAAACGGGACTTTACCGGTGGCAATGGTCTGTTCTCTTTTGTACTGAAAACCAGCGACCCTCGTGCAACAACCGCCCTGCTCGATGATATGAAACATTTCAGTATGGGTTATTCATGGGGTGGTTTTGAAAGTCTGATTCTTGCCAATGAACCTAAAAGCTTCAACACATTACGTACTGTCGCCAATCCAAACTTTACCGGAACTCTGATTCGGATTCATGTCGGTCTCGAAGATACCGACGACCTGATTGCTGATCTGGAAGAAGGTTTCCGACGCTATCAGAAAGCGCTGGACAACCATTCCGCATAAATGAGTGGTAAACTCTCCGGCATTTGATTTCAAAGCCGGAGAACGCCCATCCTGTCCACGATTATAAACTCACTACAGACTCAAATTCCTTAGGATACTTCCGGCAAATTTAACAGCAACGGGCTACAGGTTACGAAATGCTTTATTGACCCGGAAAGCATCCGACGTCACATACGCCTCAATCTGACATACTTTTTCTTCTACACGTTCCAGTTCCTGATCCAAGTTCCGGAGTAACTGGCTGGCTGAGGCTCCCTGCTTCCAGGGACGACTTTTCAGTTTATGCTCGCGCTGCATCTGAATCGTCTGCTCATAATCTTCCGGCTGCTTTTCCAGCATCAGGCTGAGGGCAATATAGGCAAGAATCACCAGAAAACCGCCGCCCAGCAATGTGGCAGACAAAACAATAATTCTGACCAGCCATACTTCCAGTTCAAAATAGTTTGCCAGTCCGGCACAAACCCCGGAAAATTTTCCTTGCCGGGGATCCCGGTACAGCGCCTTATTTCCCCTCATAATTCGATCTCCAGTTTGGCGTTTCATCATCCAGAATTTTTTCTAATGTATGAACGCGCTGTTGCAGAGATTCAGCTTTCTCCGACAGGGTTGCTAACTGTTCATAGTCCTCCTGACTCAAACCACCATCCGAACGTTTTTTACTCCGGTAGTGAAGAATCAGCCACAATGGTGCCACCACCACCATGAAAACGATCAGTGGCACAGAGACAAGCATCACTAACATAGTCACTCCTTATTCTGATTCACTTTTCTTCAGTGCCTGTTTCAGCTTAGCCAGTTCACTGTCGATCTCATCCTGCGCCTGAAGCTCGGCAAATTCCTGATCCAGTGATTTCCCATGACCGGTTTGTTCGTAAATATCAGCCTCAGCTTCCAGCTCATCAACCCGTCTTGAAAACTGATCAAACTTAGCCATAGTCTCATCTGTCCGGTTACGGTGCAGATGACGCTGAACGTCCCGGCGTTTGCCCGCAGTCTGAGCCCGAATCATCATAGCTTTCTGTTTAGCTCTGGTTTCCGTGATTTTTGATTCCAGTTTGGTGATCTCACCAGCCAGTTTATCAATCGTCTCTTCAACCAGGGTGTACTCGGTTTTCAACCCTTTGACCATTTCCTGCAATTTCTGCTTTTCGATTAGTGCAGCACGAGCTAAATCTTCTCTGTCTTTTGTCAGTGCCAGAGAAGCTTTTTGAGTCCATTCATCAATTTGACCTTCGAGTGACTCAATTTTTCTCAGCAGCTCTTTTTTATCTGCCAGCACTTTCGCAGAATGACTCCGGACTTCAACCAACGTATCTTCCATCTCCTGAATAATCAGACGAATCATTTTTTCAGGGTCTTCGGCTTTATCAAGTAGTGCACTGATATTGGAATTTACAATATCTGCAAATCGGGAAAAAATGCCCATATGAGGTTCCTCCTGTTTATCCAACTTCACCTGATGTACCACTCCAGTGACTACTCACTGATACATCACTGTTTCATAAGACTAATCAAAACTTGTGCCACTTTTTAATAGTCATAAAAATCAACATATTAACATTTCATACAGTCAATTTTACATGTGAGTATTTGTATTTATGACCAATTATTAGTTAATCTGACCACTACCTTTTCATTGGAATATCTTCTCGTTGGAACAACATCATGAAAATTAATCTGATTGGTGAATCTCCTCATTTTCTGGCAGTGCTGGAGCAGGTTTCTCATCTGGCCCAGATAAACAGGCCGGTCTTAATCATGGGAGAACGTGGAACAGGAAAAGAGCTGATCGCCCAGCGCATTCATTATCTGTCCCAACGCTGGGAACATCCGATGATTTCCCTGAACTGTGCGGCCCTGTCCGAAGGGTTGATTGATTCGGAACTGTTCGGTCACGAGTCCGGCGCTTTTACCGGCTCCAAAGGTCGTCATCAGGGCCGGTTTGAGCGGGCGGAACATGGCAGCCTGTTTCTTGATGAACTAGCTACGGCACCACTGAATGTTCAGGAAAAACTTTTACGTGTCATTGAATACGGGGAATATGAGCGGGTCGGTGGTTCCCAGACACTGAAGACCGATGTTCGCCTGATTTGTGCAACCAATGGAGATTTATTATCACTGGCTGAACAGGGGAAATTCCGTTCGGATCTGCTGGACAGGCTGGCGTTTGACGTGGTCCACCTTCCGCCATTACGGGAGCGGCGAGAAGATATCTTGCTGCTGGCCGAACACTACGCGATACGGATGTGCCATGAAATACAACTTCCCTATTTTCCCGGATTCAGCCAGCAGGTACGCGAAACACTGCTCGATTATCACTGGCCCGGAAACATCAGGGAACTGAAGAATGTGATTGAGCGGGCTGTCTACCGGCATCGTTCTGTCGATCATCCTATCGATCATCTGATTCTGAACCCATTCCAGTCTGAATGGAAACAGTCACAGAGTTCAGACTCAGCCCCACCAGCAAGAGAAAGTATCCATGTACCGGACTCGGTTTCATTTCCTGTTGATTTCAAAGTATGGATGGAAACTCAGGAACGTCAGGTCATTATGCAGGCCTTGGTTCAAGCTAAATATAATCAAAGAAATGCCGCTCTGTTGCTGGGATTAAGCTATCATCAACTAAGAGGCCTCATCAGAAAATATCAGCTCATTACCAAAAATGAGTAATCTATGGATCATTTCAAAGTGTTTTTCGTTGGTTCACTCATATAAAAGTGGTAAATTAGCCGCTTATTTGAGGCAGACTATATTTGGCTTAAGAGCCTCGTTTCATAAATTCGCTTTTAAAATGAAAATACTGACAAAACTCACCTTGAGTTTCTGCGGCCTGGGGCTTTTAACAGGCTGTAATGACCAGAATACCGATCATAGCGAAATCAGACAGACAGGATTCGTGTATTGTGGACAGGGAACGCCAAATACCTTCAATCCACAGTTGGTTGATAGTGGTATTACTGCGGAGGCACTTGGTCCACAGATTTACGACACTTTGCTTGTTCTGGATCCCAAGACACAGCGCCCCTCACCAAATCTGGCCGAACGCTGGACAGTAAATCAGCAAGGCACTGTTTATACATTCTATCTACGTCACAATGTGTCTTTTCAGAACACAAAATGGTTTACACCATCCCGCTATCTGAACGCCGATGATGTCGTGTTCAGTTTTGACAGGATTCTCAGCCCATACAATCCTTTTCATCATGTCGGAAACAGTACTTATCCGTGGTTTGCCGGAATCAATTTCAAACATTTGGTAAAAAGCATCGATGTCATTGATCCACTGACGATTCAGTTTACACTCCGGCGGCCCGACAATAGTTTCCTCGCAAATATTTCGACAACTCATGCAGTCATTCTTTCTAAAGAATATGCTGATCAACTGATCTATGCCGATGAGAAACCGATGATTGACAGTCATCCGGTCGGAACCGGGCCTTTCTATCTTGATGAAATGCAAGTCAGTGATTTTATCCGGCTGAAAAGAAACCCGCTGTACTGGAAAGGACAACCGAAGATGCAGCAGGTTGTTTTTGATATTGCCCAGCGCGGAACAGGAACACTGGCAAAATTACTGCGTAATGAATGTGATGTGCTGAGTACACCAATCTCCAGTCAGATTCCAATCATCGAACAGCAGAAACATATTTCGCTCAGTTCAACGCCAGCAATGAATGTTGCTTTTATTGCCGTCAATACCACTCATCCGGCAATTAGTGATTCCCGGGTTCGTAAAGCACTCAGTTTTGCGGTTAACCGGCAAAATATTCTGGATTCCGTTTATTACGGTACCGGGAGAATTGCTTATAACATCCTGCCACCAACCTCCTGGGCTTACCAGAAAGATACCATTCAGGTCCGCTATGACCGTAATTACGCACTAGGACTTTTGCGTGATGCCGGGTTCAGCAGCGGATTAGAACTATCGATGCTGGTGCCTCTGGAACCGACAGCATATAACCCTAGCCCACGAAAAACGGCAGAGCTGATTCAGGCAAATCTGAAAAATATCGGAATTACCCTGCACCTGATTCCGGAAGAACGGATCGACAGGAAAAACCGGTCAGATTACACCGATGTGGATTTGTACCTGACAGGCTGGTCAGGGCGAACCGGTGATCCGGATAGCTTCCTGCGCCCGATTCTCTCTTGCGATGCCCGGGAAGAAGGGATTAATCTCTCCCGGTGGTGTAATGAAGATTTTGACTTCCTGCTAAATCTGGCACTGGAAGTTGAGCGGCCACGTTATCGTCTGAATCTTTATAAACAGGCACAGAATATTGTTAATCAAGAGTTTCCCGTGATTCCTATCGCCCATGGCATGCAATTTAAGGCTTATAATGACTCATTGACCGGCTTTCAGCTTAGCCCGTTCAACGTCCTGCCTTTTAATATGGTTGAGAGGATAAAATAATGCTTCTCTATGCAACCCGAAAATTTAATCTGTTTATGATCACTCTGCTGATTCTGACGCTGGTCGGGTACAGCATTCTCAGGTTTGATCCCTACTCTCACTGGGCACTGGAAAGCTTTTGGCAGGGATGGTTCACCTATGTTTCCGAAATCAGCCAACTCAACTTTGGTATCAATAAATCAGGAACTCCGGTCATAGATGAACTCGCTGTTGTATTTCCTGCAACACTGGAACTCTGCTTGTTTGCTTTTCTGATTTCATTAATTATCGGCATACCTATCGGGACTCTTGCAGGAATGAAACAAGGGAAATGGATTGATACAGTGATCTCTTTCTCTTCGATGTGCGGCTATTCTGCTCCTATTTATTGGATTGCCCTGATTCTGCTGTTAATTTTTTCTCTGAATTACGAAATTTTTCCGGTATCCGGACGATATGACCTTCTTTATAATATTCAGCATGTAACTGGTTTTGCACTGATTGATGCTTTCCTGTCTAAGAGTGTCTACCGTCCTCAAATCCTGCAAAGTGTTATCTCACATTTGATTTTGCCATGTACCGTTCTCGCTCTGGCGCCAACAACTCAGGTCATTCGTTTAATGCGGACATCTGTCGCAGATGTCATGAACCAGAACTATATCCGGGTTGCCAGAATCCGGGGATTATCACAGTACCAAATTATCAGAGAACATGTCCTGCGTAACGCTATTCCACCGATTATCCCAAAGTTCGGCGTACAATTATCAACTATGCTGACATTTGCCATTATCACCGAGTCCATCTTTAACTGGCCGGGTATTGGCCGATGGCTTCTGGATGCTTTAGCCAATGAAGACCTTGTTTCCATTCAGGCGGGTGTAATTGCTGTCTCGACTCTGGTTCTTACCGCAAACGTGTTATCTGACTTGCTCGGAGCACTAGTGAATCCGTTCGTAAGGAAAGCTTGGTATGCTAACAAATAATATCTATCAGGAAGAGCATATCCCGACACAGTTCGAACGGTTCTGGCGTAGTTTCCGTAACAATAATCTGGCGATGTTCGGACTCTGGTGTCTTCTGGCACTACTTATCATTACGCTTGTTTCTCCCTGGCTGGCACCGCATGACGCGCAGGAACATACCAGCCACTTACTGGCACCACCTTCCTGGGATCCGGCTGGTTCTGTCGAGTATTTCTTTGGTACCGACGATCTGGGACGGGATATTCTGTCCCGTTTGATTGAAGGCTCCCGGCACTCTTTCGGTAACGCTCTGCTAATTACTTTGCTGGCGACGTTTACAGGTTGTTCAATCGGCATTGCAGCAGGTATGACTTCAGGTCTGCTATCCAGTATTCTGAATCACCTGATGGATACAATTATGTCGATTCCGTCATTACTGCTGGCCATCATATTTGTTGCAGTGCTTGGTATCGGTGAATTCAATATCCTGCTGGCAATCGGTCTGGCACTGGTTCCCCGGTTTATCCGTGCTGCCTATACAGCGGTTCACAATGAAGTTGAGAAAGACTACATCATGGCCGCCAGACTCGACGGAGCCAAAGATATTTATCTGCTTTGGTACTCGATTCTGCCCAATATCCTCTCTACGATTGTGTCAGAGATAAACTTTGCCATGACAGTTGCCATCTTAGATATCACTTCTCTGGGCTTTCTGGGACTGGGAGCACAATCATCGACTTCCGAATGGGGAGCGATTCTGGGAGATTCCGTCGAGCTGCTTTATCTGGCTCCGTGGACCGTTGTTCTGCCCGGCCTGACAATTATGTTTACCATCATCATTGTTAACCTTGTCGGTGAAGGTGCACGTCAGTCACTCAATGAGGGAATCGAATAATGCCAATGCTGGATATTCGTCATCTGACGATTGAAATCGATACACCACAGGGATTAGTGAAAGCCGTTGATCGAATCAGCCTGACCATGAATGAAGGTGAAATCCGCGGTCTGGTTGGAGAATCAGGCTCAGGAAAAAGTCTGGTCGCCAAGGCCATTGTCGGCGTCTGTAAAGAGAACTGGCGTATTACGGCTGACCGGATGCGACTGGGCAATATCGATCTACTTCAACTCACTCCAAGAGAACGTCGCCGGGTCATTGCCCGGGATATTGCGATGATATTTCAGGAGCCTTCAACCTGCCTCGACCCATCGGATGAAGTAGGAAAGCAACTGATCGAAGCAATTCCTGCTCATGCTTTTAAAGGATCCTGGTGGCAGCGTTTCTCATGGCGAAAAAAACAAGCTATCGCTTTACTACATAAAGTCGGTATCAAAGACCACCAGCGTATTTTAAAAAGTTATCCATATGAAATTACAGATGGTGAATGTCAGAAAGTCATGATAGCGATGGCAATTGCTACCAAACCAAAATTGCTGATAGCTGATGAGCCAACCAATGACCTCGACCCGATTACACAATCGCAGATACTCCGGCTGCTGAGCCGGATGAATCAGGTCAATAATACAACCATTCTGCTCATCGGGCATGATCTGACGACCATCACCCAATGGGCACACCGTATCACCGTCATGTACTGCGGTCAGTCTATTGAGTCCGCAATGACAGAAAGCATCTTAGCCACACCAAAACACCCTTATACGGTTGCTTTGCTGACCGCAATGCCGGATTTCAGTTCATCCATTCCACATAAGCAGAAATTACACTCGCTGCCAGGTTCCATTCCACCGCTTCAGCATCTGCCAATTGGCTGCCGGCTTGGTCCAAGATGTCCTTATGCTCAGCGTCAGTGTGTTGAAATGCCCAAAAGCCGTTGGATCAAGAACCACAAATACTCATGTCACTATCCGCTGAATATGGAGGAAACGCAGTGAACATTCCTCTTCTGGAAGTTTCTGATTTATCAAAAACTTTTATTACCCGCTCCAATTTATTCAAAAAGAAAATCCATCACGCTGTGGAGTCGGTAAACTTTACTCTGGAAGTCGGTCAGACTATCGGTTTCATCGGACAGAATGGTTCGGGTAAATCTACACTTGCCCGTATGCTGTCAGGTATGATTGAACCAACGACCGGAGAAATCCGTGTGAATGGCGAGCGGCTGGCGCACAAAGATTACGCCACCCGATGCAAATTAATCCGGATGATTTTTCAGGATCCAAACACTTCCCTGAATCCCAGAATTCAGATTGGCCGTATTCTGGAAGGCCCCCTGAAAAGAAATACCGAGATGTCTCCGGAAGATAGACAGAAACGGGTCAAAGATACTTTACTGCGCGTCGGTCTTCTGCCTGAACATGCTTACTTTTATCCTCAAATGCTGGCAACTGGTCAAAAACAGCGGGTATGTCTTGCCAGGGCACTGATTTTGCAGCCTTCAATCATTGTTGCCGATGAAGCATTGAATGGTTTAGACATGGCAATGCGTTCACAAATCATCAACCTGCTTATGGAATTACAGGATGAAATGGGGGTTTCCTTCGTCTATGTTTCCCAGCATTTAGGTGTCATCAGACACATTACCGACAAAATCATCGTGATGCATGAAGGCCGGGTTGTCGAATCCGGTTATACCGAAGAAGTTCTTTGCAATCCTCAGCATATTGTGACTCAACGAATGATTGAGAGTCACTTCAGCAGAATTCCGGAATTCGGTTCGGAAGACTGAAATGTACCGGTGGCAGCAATTGTGCTTGATATTCATGACGGTGTTCTTCAGCCAGAAAACCATCGCAGAGCTGCCAACCTGGGAAAATCCCCGCTTTATTCAGAATGCTTTCTTTCATGTCGCCCTCAACCATGAGTTTGCATCTCACGGCAAGCATCGTTTAGCAAAATGGAATCAACCTCTCCGGATATGGTTTCAGCATGATGTCGGAGAGCAACCACTACACGAAAAGCTGGCCCGTCTCCATCTGACCCAGCTGGAACAGTTAACACATCTGCCATTCCACATCGTTTCCCAACGGGCAGATGCCAACTTCATTTGGTATTTCACACGTCAGTCACTATGGCAAAAGATTGTCCGTGAAGAATTAGGCGCTACCGCGCTAAAAAATACCCACGGTTCCGTCTGTATGTTTGGTGTGTCCGTCAATGCTGCCACTCAAGAGATTACCCATGCAACAGTGATTATTCCTGTCGATCAGGCCAGAGAACACGGTAAGCTACTTAGTTGTATTATTGAGGAATCGACACAGGCACTCGGATTGTTTAATGATTCGGAACAGGCTTATCCTTCAGTATTCAATGATCGGACCCCGGATGATTTCTTATCGCCGCTGGACATCATTCTGCTGGAATTACTCTATGAGCCATCTTTGCGTCCGGGAATGAATCAAAAGTCTCTCGAACCTTTGCTAAAACAGTTATTAGAGCAATATCAGCAGCAGGGAAAACTCAAACAAGCTTTATATCAGTCCAGACATGCACCTCTTGTCGAACAATTTGGAAATTAACGGCAAATATGCTTCAGTGGTTTCAAAATCCTGTC
Organism: Vibrio mangrovi; assembly: GCF_024346955.1. NCBI lineage: Bacteria > Pseudomonadati > Pseudomonadota > Gammaproteobacteria > Vibrionales > Vibrionaceae > Vibrio > Vibrio mangrovi. Next base: position 2,023,117 of record NZ_AP024883.1, read on the forward strand.
ATCAGAGTGAATTGAGATTATGTGAATATATTATCTCCACAAACACAAGATTCCGGTTGTTGCAGTCCTGGGAATTCCGCTAGAGTAATCATGTCGATAACGAGAAACAGATAAATGTAATGAATAGTGTAATAGATGTTTCCTGGCTGCAGTTGGCGATGTTTAGCCTGACGCTGCTGATTCCTGTCGCAATGAGTGTTCAATACCGGCTCATGATTGGAAAAGATATTTTCATTTCCGTTCTTCGCATGGGAATCCAGCTTGGGTTGGTCGGTATCTATCTGGAGTATCTGTTTGCATTGAACAGCCTTGTGATTAATACCTGCTGGTTACTGGTTATTATCAGCGTCGGTGCCAGTTCAATCTTATCCAAGGCTAAGCTGCCGAAGACCCGTTTGCTTATTCCGCTCATGGCTGGTCTGACAATCGGTTTACTTCCTATATTGGTTATTCTGTGCGTTTTCATTGTCCAGCCTGTCCCCTTTTACAACACCCAGTATATGATTCCTCTGGCTGGAATGCTGATGGGAAATACACTCAGCGGTAACATTGTCGCACTACAAAATCTGTTTACCGCGTATCAGGAACGTAAAAGTGAGTATGAAGCAGCATTGTCTTTAGGAGCTTCACCACGCTATGCATCCAGGCCATTCATTCAGAATGCAATCCAAAAAGCCAACGCCCCTATTCTTGCCTCAATGGCAACTATCGGCTTAGTCACTTTGCCGGGGATGATGACTGGCCAAATTTTAGGCGGCTCATCCCCACTCATCGCCATCAAATATCAGTTTATGATCATGGTCGCTATTTTAGTGGTTCTGAATATCTCTCTGGCACTTTCAATTGAATATATTCTTAAAGCAGCCCTGACTAAAGAAGGAAAAGTTCTGGTTCAGTTCAGAAAAAACGGCAATAGTTAACGCGCCAAAATCGTGCAAAATTTGTTCTCTTTTTGTGCATCTTCAGTTTTGAAATCAAACTGTTAATCTTACTCACTGGCTTTAAAACATCTTATCCACAGAAAATGTGGATAACTGATATATATATTGATTAGCGTGATGTTTCTTTAATTCCACTCCTGGTAGAAGGAGAAAGTCTTCCTAAACATCTTCTCTTATCAATGAATACATTGCTGGCACACAAATTTATACAGACTCACCGAAAACAAATCATAAAAAAGCCCTGATATGAACAATTCATATCAGGGTTTTCTACAATTACTTTTTACATACCAAGCAACTACCGATCAGTGATTCTCTTCACTCAGCAAATCATCTTTCGCAGCCAGTAAGTACTGACACATAGACCAGTAAGTCAGAATCGTTGCGACATAGATTGAGATATATCCCAGCCAAATCATCCAGTTATCATAACGCCAGATTAACGCAAGCAACGCAAACATCTGAGTCATTGTTTTTACTTTTCCGACCCATGAAACCGCGACACTTGCCCGTTTCCCGATTTCCGCCATCCACTCCCGGAGTGCAGAAATGATAATCTCTCTGGCAATCATCGTTACAGCAGGAATCGTAATCCAGATATTGTGAAAGTGTTCGGTGATCAGGATTAGTGCTGTTGCAACCAGCACTTTGTCTGCCACAGGATCAATGAATGCACCGAAGCGGGATGTCTGTTGCAGTTTTCTTGCGAGCATACCATCGAGCCAATCGGTAATTCCCGCAATCCAGAATACAACTGCCGCGGCAAATGAAGACCAGCTATATGGCAGATAGAAAGCGATAACGAATACCGGAATCAGAAAAAGTCGGATAAGGGACAATATGTTAGGAATATTTAAACGCATATGCTTCGCTCTTATTGTTCGCGCTGTTATGTTGCGGTATTTTCGTTATTGTTTCAATGCCTGATATATATTTTCTGCCAGAGAACGACTGATCCCCGGCACTTTGGCGATTTCTTCAGCACTGGCCCGTTTCAGCTCCTGTAATCCTCCCATAAATTTCAGCAGAGCCTGACGACGTTTGGGACCGACACCTTCAATCCCTTCCAGTGCACTGGTTCGCCGGCTTTTCCCTCTCTTATTCCGGTGACCACTAATCGCATGATTATGACTTTCATCCCGGATATGCTGAATCAAATGCAATGCCGGCGCATCACTGGCAAGGTGAAACTCATCGCCATCAACGGTCAGTAAAGTTTCAAGCCCGGGCTTACGGGTCACACCTTTGGCAATTCCCATCAGTAGCGGACGCTTCGGCCAGTCATCCCAGTAACGGGAAACAATCTGATGAGCTCGTGATAATTGCCCTTTCCCACCATCAATAAAGATGATGTCCGGAATCTTATCAACATCAATCTGTTTCGAATAACGCCGCTCAAGGACTTGTCCCATTGCTGCGTAGTCGTCTCCGCCGGTAATTCCGGTAATATTATAACGGCGGTATTCCTGCTTGACCGGACCTTCCTGATTGAATACCACGCAGGATGCAATCGTGCTTTCCCCCATAGTATGGGAGATATCGAAGCATTCCATGCGTTGAATCAGCTCCATTCCCAGCTCATCCTGAAGAGCCTTCACCCGCTGTAATATCGTCATCCGGTGGTTTTGCCGGGTCGACATTGCAGTCTGAGCATTGGTATTTGCCAGTTTCAGATATCGTCCGCGCACACCGGCTGGTTCGGTAAAAAACTGAACTTTCCGTCCGGACATTTCGGTCAGCAAAGTCTGAAAGACCTGAATATCTTCCAGTAATCCCCGGTTTACGATCACTTTTGTCGGCAGCGTCCGGGATTCATTATGAGAGAGATAATACTGCTTCAGAAAACTTTCAAATACCTCTTCATGTGTAGTATTGCCAGGAATTTTCGGGAAAAAACTCCGGCTTCCCAAAATTTTCCCCTGCCGAATCATCAGAACATGAATACATGCCAACCCATTTTCCTGAGCAAAGCCCAGAACATCAATATCATCGAGACTATCTGCCGCAACAAACTGCTGTTCCTGAACCCGCCGGATCGCCTGAATCTGATCCCGGTATTTAGCAGCCTCTTCAAAGTGCAACGACTGACTGGCCGACTCCATTCGTTCAACCAGCATCGAAACAACCTGCTGATCTTTCCCGCGTAAAAACAGCCGGAGGTCATCAACCAGCTCCTGATAAGATTCATCTGAAACCAAGCCCGGAACACATGGACCGGCACAACGGCCAATCTGATACATCAGACAGGGACGGGTCCGGTGTCCATAAACTGAATCTTCACATTGCCGGATCGGAAATATCTTCTGAATCAGATGCAAAGTTTCACGTACAGCGCCAGCATCAGGATAAGGACCGAAATACTCTCCCTTTCTCTTTTTGGCACCACGGAATACTGACACTCTGGGGTGCTTATGAGCACTGACAAAGATATAGGGATAAGACTTATCATCACGTAATAATACGTTGTATTTAGGCAGATATTGCTTGATGTAATTGTGCTCCAGAATCAATGCTTCTGTCTCGGTATGTGTTACCGTGACATCGATTCTGGCAATGTGACTGACTAACGCTTTGGTCTTTTCATTATCCAGTGTTTTACGAAAATAACTGGATAACCGCTTTTTGAGGTCTTTTGCTTTACCGACATAAATGACTTCAGCCTCGGCGTTATACATTCGATAAACGCCGGGCTGAGTGGTGACTGTCGCTAAAAAAGAGGAGGAATCGAATGCCTGGGTCACTACAAAGTCTCAGTATCCAGCATTCCGTGTCGTATCGCTAGATGGGTCAACTCGACATCACCACTGATATCCAGCTTAGCAAATAGACGATAGCGATAACTGTTGACTGTTTTCGGACTCAAATTCAACTGCTCTGAAATATCAGTGACTTTCTGTCCTTTGGTGATCATCATCATGATCTGTAATTCCCGTTCCGATAAATCGGCAAACGGATTTTCAGACGCAGGCGAAAACTGGCTCAATGCCATTTGCTGAGCAATTTCAGGAGAGATATAGCGCTGACCGCTATGCACAACCCGAATTGCATTCACCATTTCATCCGGCCCTGCCCCTTTGGACAAATAACCGGCAGCACCTGCCTGCATCACTTTCGTCGGAAACGGATTTTCTGTATGCACAGTCAGAACAATGATACGAATATCCGGATTATAACGCAGTATCTTTTTCGTTGCTTCAAGGCCGCCGATTCCCGGCATATTCATATCCATCAAAACAACATCTGCATGATTACTACGGCACCATTTTACCGCTTGTTCACCGCTATCAGCTTCCCCTGCTACGCTCATGCCACGGACGTCTTCTATAATACGTCGAATCCCTGTGCGAACCAGCTCATGATCATCTACAAGGAATACGCTAATCAAACCTGTATCTCCACAATCAATTGGTTCAACACCATCGGGCTGACTTTATATCGTCACTACCCAAACCTTAACTATCCCCTGACTATGAGCCCAAACAGCCACTTTGGCAAGTATTTCTTTGCCTCTCCGGGCCCGATATCAAACCGATCCCAAGATCTTGTTTCTGCAATAATACCTGTCTCAAAGACAAGATCCGAATCACTAACTGTACGGTCATCGGTATCGTGATACTACCATTGGTAAAAACCCGGGTAACATGACCAATACTCAAAAAAATACGCCTTGAACGGGTAACTTTAACAGTCCCCCCTCCTGGCGCATAAATCCAATTCAATAACACCGAATTTTCAGGGAATATAATCCTTGTTTACGTTACTTACGGATCTAAATGTCGCATTAGGAGCCAGCAAATACACACTTGCCATGCATCAACACATGCGAAGCAGATTAATCTGCTTTCTTGTTGAACCGATGAATCACTCCAGCCACATTTACATTCCGTTTGTTTCGTATTCAATCCATATGCATCATGGTAAACTACACCCGACTACAGATCACGCATCAAAACCTCATAAACCTCATTAGCTTCTTCAATCAAATGATTCAGCTCTCTGGCATCATTGTCAGACAACATAATCTGCCATGGTGAAGATGAGTGATCGTTCCCGGTCAGTTTTGTAGTTCTACCAGTCTTCTCAAAATGGATATCTTCAAAGGCGGAATGATAACACGCTTGGCACGAGTTCAACTCGACATCGATATGACCGACCGGGTTGACCTGTACATGAGCGTGATCTCTGTTTCCGCGATGTACTAATAAGTAATCTCTGTGCACAGTGATCATGCGACCCTCCAGACATGCTTATACCAGACATCCTTATATAGTGTAGAATACGCTCTGGACTTTACCGATAAAACTATAATGAAGATTGATCTGGATTAGATTAATTGATGAAATTATCGTGAACATAAATAACAAAATGAGTAACCAAGCTTGACACTCCGGAAAGGTTTTCTGCTGACCCGCCATGCACGGGATATCAATGGCACAACACAGATTGAACTTTGGGCTTCAACCCCTGAAGGGCCAACCCAGATTTTAATCCATCATGAAAAGCCCGTCTGCTTTATCCCGACAGCTAAAACCAAATATATGACCCGGAAATTCAGTCAGATGGAAATGTCTGTCGACTTAAAGCCATTGCCCCTCAAAAGTTTTTTTCACGAACCCCTGACAGCCTGCTACTGTCAGACGCTACAGGAAAGCAAACATATTCATGAAGTCTGTCATCAGGAAGACGTAGAAGTTCTGGAAGGCGATATCAAACTAGCCGAACGTTACCTGATGGAGCGTTTTATCCGGGGGAGTTTTGAATTTACCGGCCACATGACAACTCAGGGCAATGTCACCATCGTTCAGGACGCAAAGTGTCGCCGGGGAGAATATTTACCTACACTCAAAGTTGTTTCCCTGGATTTGGAATGCTCTGAAAAGGGAGAACTTTACTCCGTCGGTCTGGACAGCAATATGGACTCCCGAGTCATTATGGTCGGTTCTCCCCAGCAGACAGACAATGAGCATGCCCCTGTCATCCAGTGGGTGGAAAACGAACGGGCACTTCTGCTGGCTCTGGTTTCCTGGTTCCACACTTATGATCCGGATATTATTATCGGCTGGAACGTCATTGATTTCGATTTTCGTCTGTTACACCGCAGGGCCGATAAACATCAACTCAGACTTATGCTGGGACGAAACAGCCAAAGCAGTTATTTCAGGACATCCAGCCAGTCTCAACAGGGATTTGTAACCATTCCCGGTCGTGTCGTCCTCAATGGTATCGATACATTAAAAACCGCGACTTATCAGTTTCCTTCCTGGTCACTGGAATCCGTTTCGCAAACCCTGCTTAATGAAGGAAAAGCCATCCATCAGGTTCACGATCGAATGGATGAAATCAATGCAATGTTTCATCACGATAAAGTCCGGCTGGCAATCTATAACCTCAAGGATTGCCAGCTAGTCAACCGAATTTTTGCTCATACTCACCTGCTCGATTTTGTCATTCAGCGTGCTCGGCTGACCGGGATTGAGCTGGATCGGCTCGGAGGTTCAGTGGCCTCATTCACCAATCTTTATCTGCCACAGCTACACCGCGCCGGTTATGTTGCCCCGAACCTGAGTTCAGCGCACTGGCAGGCCAGCCCGGGCGGATATGTAATGGATTCGATCCCGAATCTCTATGATTCAGTACTCGTTCTGGACTTTAAAAGTCTTTATCCCTCAATCATCCGCTCTTTTCTGATTGATCCGTTAGGGCTGATAGAAGGATTAAAGCAGGAAGTCGGCCCGGAAGCACATCAGGCCGTTCCCGGATTTCGTGGCGGTCAGTTCCACCGTACCAAACATTTTCTGCCCCAAATGATCGAAACACTTTGGGCTGCCAGAGATGAGGCCAAAAAAAATAACGAAAAAGCGTTTTCTCAGGCTATCAAAATTATCATGAATTCATTTTATGGCGTTCTGGGTTCAGCTGGCTGCCGTTTTTTTGATACCCGACTGGCATCCAGCATTACAATGCGTGGCCATGAGATTATGAAACAAACCAGAACGCTGATTGAAGAACAGGGCTATCAGGTAATTTACGGCGACACAGATTCAACATTTGTCTCATTAGGAAAATCTTATCAGGCCGATGAAGCCGACCACATTGGCCGTCAGTTAGTGGCGCAGATCAATCAATGGTGGGACAATCACCTGAGGGAAACTTATCACCTGAATAGCTTTCTCGAAATCGAATATGAGACACACTATACCAAGTTCTTCATGCCAACAATCCGGGGCGCCGATACCGGTTCGAAAAAACGTTATGCGGGCCTGATCCAGACTTCAGACGGAGAACAGCTTATCTTTAAAGGACTGGAAAGTGCCCGAACCGACTGGACCACTCTGGCACAACGCTTTCAACAGCAGCTCTATCTGCGAATCTTTCATGGAGAGAATCCCTGCGACTATATCCGGGAGTTTGTTGAAGCAACGCTTGACGGCCAATATGATCAGGAACTGATTTACCGGAAACGGCTCCGTCGAAAACTCCACGAGTATCAGAAAAATATACCACCTCAGGTCCGTGCAGCCCGGATGGCAGATGAAATCAATCAGAAACGGGGTAAACCACTGCAATATCAGAATAAAGGGACAATTGAATATGTGATCACGCTGAACGGCCCCGAACCGGTTGCTTATCAGGCCAGTAAACTGGACTATCAGCATTACATCGACAAACAACTCAGACCGATTGCCGATGCGATTCTTCCTTTTATCGGCTATCAGTTTGATGACCTGACAAAACCGCAGTTGGGGCTCTTCTGATCATACAGATTAGACTTGTTACCCGATACGGAACTCGGTTTTCTGATACTGTTTCACCAACCAGTGACCATAATCGTCTAACAAGCCGATGACTGAGCGTTTCGGGATAACCCGCCGGGTCTTCAGTAAAATACCCAACCGTTCAACATCGGTCTTCTTTTCCGGATGATACTGCAAAAACTGCTCACCGCACGTAAGCGGGTCATCAATCCACTGTTTATCTTTGTACATCACCAGAGAGTAGCTGGCCCGCAGTAGTTTTTTGGCAATATTCTGCTGAGCTTTCACCTGTTCATCCGGCGCTTTAGATTTAGCAATTTTATCCCGGTAGTAACTCACCCAGTCTGCAACATCCATATTCCAGAATTTGGCGATCTCCCAACTGGGTTCATAATAACCAAAACACTCCGCCAGATCCGGACCATAAATACAAACCGCACAGTGGCGGAGCAGAAATCCCCACGAGAAAAGACTGTCCAGAGAAGCCACCTCTTCTACCAAAGCAGTTTCAATCGAAACATCGGTAACAAAGGGGTAATCTTTTTTAAAACGCCAGCGTAATGTATTGAAAATCGTCGTTTTCTGACTATCGAAAGCACTGTGGGTCACCACAATAACATCCAGATTCGAATGCCCTGGACGAGCAGTTTTTCGTGCCACGCTGCCATACACATAAACGCTGTGTAAATTATCTTTCAGGCCAGCCTTCAGATAAGCAACGAGAGAACGGATAACCGGCTGATACTGCTGCTGAAAAGGAATGTTCGGATCAATCACTGGTAATTGCATAACCGGAATTTGTAAACATATAAGACTCAGAATAAATGCCTAAAACCCCGCTATCATACACGAACCAGTGCTGTAAAAGATACTGTCATTCAATCACTGGTTTACCCTCAGATCTTGCCATAAAATTCCCCCTTAATTATCAGTGACACATACAGCCACTCCTCTTCAGATAACCAGAGACTGACGTTTTCTGCCAAAAGAAGACAACAAGAGATGATCAACACGATTGAGTCGGTATATAATCGGCTTTTCTCAAAACAATCTATGTTCAAAACAATCCATGTAAGGAAAAGCAATGCCGAAGGCAAGTGATATTAAAAAAGGCTTTGTCGTCGATACCAATGGCAAAATGCTATTGGTTAAAGATATTGAAATTACCACACCCGGTGGCCGCGGGGGAGCAAAAATCTATAAGTTTCGCTGCACCGATTTAACAACCGGTGCCCGGGTCGATGAACGATTCAAATCTGATGATGTTATGGAAACCGTTGATATGACCAAACGTCCGGTCAGTTTCTCATACGTTGATGGTGACGAATATATCTTCATGGATACCGAAGACTTTACTCAGTACACCTTTAAACAAGCAGACATCGCTGACGAATTGTTATTCATTAATGAAGAAACTCAGGGAATATATGTAGTACTGGTCAATGGTAAAGTCGTTGCGTTAGATCTGCCTGCCTCAGTCGAGCTGGTAATTGAAGAAACGGATCCTTCGATAAAAGGAGCTTCAGCATCAGCAAGAACTAAGCCTGCCCGCTTTGCAACAGGTCTGGTTGTACAGGTACCTGAATATATCGCAACGGGTGATCGCGTCGTGGTAAACACGACTGAACGTAAATTCATGAACCGGGCATAATTCGGATGGACCAACTCATTTCTTACGATGACGCCATTGATACGGCATACGACATTTTTCTGGAAATGGCTCCGGATAACCTCGAACCTGCAGATATCATTCTGTTTACGACGCAGTTTGATGATCGTGGTGCAGCAGAGCTGGTTGACGTTGCGGATGACTGGGCCGGACAAGTCGGCTTCGATGTCGATAAAGAAACTTATGCAGAAGTTCATATCGGGCTGGTCAACGAAGAGAATGATACGTTGGACGACATTTTTGCCCGGATGCTGATTAGCCGTGATCCTCAACAGAAATTCTGTCATATATTCTGGAAAAGAGACTAGAACGAACTGACCGATCATTGCATTTCAGTAAACTGACCATGTAAAGTCACTGTTTTCTGGCTGAGAAACAGTGACTTCTTTTTTGAGTTCTGCTCGCCAGTCTTGTAATGCCACATAAACAACAGCACGAATATTGCGTAAATTAAACCGTAATAAGACTCAAACTCCCTAAACGTATCATTGCCTGAAAACTTATTGCAAAATCAGTAACATTGACAAAATATTGACACTTCTTCACTGACAAACTACACTACCTGCCGATAGATTCGTGTGGCCTGTATTCCAGCTTTTGACTGGATAGACCATTTATTGATTAATATCCTATATAATTCCTGCCAGTTTTGACTGTTTATTATAAAATATGTTTCTAACACCTTATTTCTCAAGCAATAACCATCAGTTTCAGTTTACACGCCAGCAAGCAAGCCACTTCGCCAAAAAGGTTGCCGGTGATTTTAATCCTATTCACAATGAGGACAGCAAGCGTTTTTGCGTTCCTGGTGACTTACTTTTTGCGGTACTTCTGAAAAAAGAAGGTATTAGTCAGAAAATGAGGTTTCAGTTTTCCGGAATGGTTGGCGATGGTACACCACTCCATATTGAAAATACGCAAGGCCAGGAAAGTGCCGTTGTTGACGAAAACGGCAAAGAATATCTCCATATGAACCGTGATGGAGACGTTAGTCATAACGAGGCATTTATCGAGCACTTTGTGACCAGCTATGCCCGTTTTTCCGGGATGAACTTCCCACATGTTCTTGTCCCTCTGATGAAAGACAAAGAGGTGATGATTAACTGTGAACGCCCACTGGTGATGTATGAGAGTATGGAAGTAGAATTTACTCATCTCGATCTGACTCATCCGGAAGTCGATCTCAGTCATACAACCTTTGATGTCGATGGAAAACGCGGTCAGGTTACTCTGTATTTTAATTTCAGAGATAACGATCAGATTGTTGGCCGTGGAACCAAACGATTGGTGGTCAGCGGATTACGCCCTTATGATAACAGCGCAATCGAAAATCTGGTTGACCGGTTCCATGAACTCAAAAATGCATTTCAGGAACAACTGGCTGGAGAAGCGGCCTGAGCCCATTTGTATAAAGTCTGAGTCGGCAACAACACTTATTCATAAAAAACCGCTGTTTATTTTATACAGCGGTTTTTATTTACTGGTCAGAACGTTATATCCAGCGTCGGACTTGTCTCTGATAATCCCGATATTGCTCCCCGAATCGAACAGACAATGCCCGTTCTTCGGGAATAATCTGAAAATAGGTCATATAGGCAACAAACCCCACAGCACACAGAATTCCAATCAGATTTCCAAGCCAGTACACATCAGCAATCAAAATAAGCAACAGTCCCAGATACATAGGATTGCGGGATACCCGGAACACACCATGCGTAACCATCCTTGCAGCCAGCTCCGGGTTCACCGGATTCACCGTGGTTTTCACACGATAAAATGTCAGTAAAGCAAACAATCCCAGATAGGCAGAAAACATCAGACAAACTGCGGCAACCAGCCATTTGAAAGGTAACTCAACCGATGTCCCGGGGAACAACCAGCTACATAAGTGGATCAGAATGATTGCAGCAATAAATACGAATACAGGCGGAACCTTCAATGCTAAACGGTATTTCATGATTATCTCCACACTACGGCAGAGGGCTCGCGATACAGACAGCGAGCCCATCAGAATGGCATTAACTTTCCAGAAGGTGTTCCAATAACGCCTGTAGCGGGTGTTTGGGTTTGAGATGTTCAAACCGCTTCACCTGACTCCGGCATGAATAACCAGTGACCAGACAACGATCGGTCGGTAATTGCTCCAGATTCGGTTTCCAGCTCAGCCCATAGATATCTTTCGACATTTCGAACTTGTCAGCCTCATGCCCGAAAGTTCCTGCCATACCACAGCATCCAACAGCAACAGACTCAAGTTTTGCACCAAAATGGCTGAAAATCATTTCCCACTCTTTCTCACTATTCGGTAATTTGGTTTTCTCTGTACAGTGAGAAAAAAGATACCATGGCTCTGATGCAGAAACCGCAGGGAGTCCGGTCTGAAATCCGGATAAGCGTGGGATCATCCATTCGTGAACGCTCAGAACCTGAAACTCTCCCCGTTTATCTCCCAGAACTTCCTGATATTCATCGCGGTAACACAGCACCGTCGCAGGATCGACGCCAACCATAGGAATGCCCAGCGCCGCGACTTCCCGCAAAAACGCGGCGGTTGAGGTTGCTGTCGCTGTAAACTGTTTAAGAAACCCTTTGATATGCTGTGCTTTACCATTCGGTTTAAACGGCAGCAGAACCGGATGTTTCCCCAGTTGAATCACCAGAGAAATAAAGTCATCCACAACGTCAGCATCGTAATAACTGGTAAACGGATCCTGAACGATGATGACATAATCCTGCCGCACAGACTCTGGAAGCTGTGACAGCCCTTCGGTGTGATAAGGAACCAATGCTTTATGACGAACCCGTTTCGCCAGTGTCGGAACCGTCAGTAAAGGCGCATCAATATAACCAACCGTAGAACGGGTTACATCCTTCACCCACTTCTGAGACAGCATACTATTGACCAGTGTCGGTGCTTTTGCCATCAGTGGTAACATTGTTTCAATATTTGCAACCAGATAATCCTTCACCGGCCGCTGATAGCGGGTATGGTAAAGATTCAGAAAACGGGCCCGGAAGCTGGGAACATCAACTTTAATCGGACACTGGCTGGCACAGGCTTTACAGGCCAGACATGCATTCATTGCTTCGTAGACTTCATGAGAAAAATCGTATTCTTTCTCTTTATTCCAGGAGTGACGTATCCGATCAATCAGTGTTTTCACTGACAAAGCCGAGTTTAACGTTTGTTTTTCTAAATCAAGAATATCCACGCCGTTTTCTGTCAACTGGCGCAGCCATTCACGAACGAGTCCGGCCCGGCCTTTCGGAGAATGACGTCGATCCGCAGTCACCTTCATTGAAGGACACATCGGAGAGCTGGTTTCATAGTTAAAACATAAACCGTTACCATTACATTCCATTGCCTGTTTGAAGCTATCACGAACCTGAACGTCAATCTGCCGGTCAAAATAACCCCGTTTGACATCCGACACTTTCACCAACTGCTGATCAGAGTCCAGTGGCGTGCAGATTTTTCCCGGATTCATTTTGTTGTGCGGGTCAAATGCACCTTTCACGCGCCGAAGCTCCTGAAACAGCTCTGCGCCGAAAAATTCCGGACCATATTCAGAACGATAGCCTTTACCGTGTTCCCCCCACATCAAGCCACCATATTTAGCAACCAGCTTCACCACTTCATCCGAAATGGTATGCATCATCGCTTCTTGCTGAGGATCACACATATCCAAAGCCGGGCGAACGTGAAGCACCCCGGCATCGACGTGACCAAACATACCGTAAGCCAGTGATTTAGAATCCAGTAAGGCACGGAATTCTGCAATGTAATCAGCCAGATTCTCAGGCGGGACACAAGTATCTTCTGCAAACGGAACCGGTTTTGCCCGCCCTTGTGCCGCCCCCAGCAAACCAACTGCTTTTTTTCTCATGTTGTAAATGCGGTTAATGCTGGCCAAATCCTGACAGACCTGATAGCCAATGATTCCGGCTTCCTCATTTTCCAGCATCTGATCCAATTGTGCTGTCAGAGCTGCAACCTGAGATTCAATTTCAGCCAGATCCTGTCCGGCATATTCAACCATGTTAATCCCCAGCATTTCTTTTCCGGGAACATCAGATAGCAGATCTTTTACGCTGTGCCAGACAATATCCTGCTTCGCCAGATTCAGTACCTTTGAATCAACGGTTTCAACAGATAACGCCTGAGCTTCAACCATAAACGGAGCATTTCTGAGGGCTGAATCAAAACTGTTATATTTTACATTTACCAGCATCCGGACCTTTGGTATCGGTGTCAGGTTCAGCTTAGCTTCGGTAATAAATGCCAGCGAACCTTCAGCACCACATAAAACCCGGGTCAGGCTAAATGTATCATTGGTATTATCCAGCGCGTTTTTCAGGTCATAACCGGTTAAGAAACGGTTCAGCGGTGGAAATTTTTCCAGAATCTGAGTGCGTTTTTCACGACAGACCGATTCGGTTACAGTCAGCGCTCTGGCTGCATAGGTATTACTCTCCGGCAAACCGGCAGACAAGTCAGTTTCCAGAATAGAGCCGTCAACAAACACTGCCTGCAGTGACAAAACATGATCAGAGGTTTTCCCGTATTTCAGCGACCCCTGCCCGGAAGCATCCGTGTTAATCATGCCTCCCAGTGTTGCCCGGTTACTGGTGGAAAGATCGGGAGAAAAGAAATAACCATAAGGTCTGACAGCATCATTCAGTTGATCTTTAATCACACCGGCCTGAACACGAACCCATCCTTCTTCCGGGTTAATTTCCAGTATCTTGTTCATATGGCGGGACAAATCAACAACGATACCTTTAGTCAGTGATTGTCCGTTAGTCCCGGTGCCACCGCCCCGGGCCGAAAAAGTAACACTCTCATAAACGGGTTTAGCACTAATCTGACCGATCAGCGCAACATCTTCAGTCGTCTTCGGGTGGATGACTGCTTGCGGTAACTGCTGATAAACACTATTGTCTGTAGATACAGCAAGACGGCTTGAATAGTGTGTTTCTATATCACCGGAAAAACCGTAAGTTTCGAGTTCTTGTAAAAATTGAGATATGACGGGATCGACATCGGATTGATGGTGAAGTCTCGGTAACATTTGCTTCCTGTCCGTACGACGCTGACTTCAGTGCAGCGCTGGGTTAATACTTTTTTGTTCTTGATCTTTGAGTCAGGTCACTTTACAACATTTATAGAGGTGATTAAAACAGAATCTCAGTGCAAGAATAGGAAAAGGCATGGTGTTGTGCCTTGTTGTTTAAATGTTTTGATGGACAATCATATGAAAAAAAGTCAAGTAGTCACCACAGAAGATATTCTGCTGATGCTGTGCCAGTCTGTTTCCAAGGTGCTTACGACAGCGACAGCCTCCCAGATCACTTACTCTGCCATGGTCCAGAAAATTAACAAAACTGCTTTAAAACCTGATTTCGGTTGTTTTGTTCTTTTTGACGGCGGTTTTACCGGACTGGTTGTGATTAATTTCAATGCAAAAGCTGCACTGGAAATCTACAGTAACTACATGCGTAATATGGGAATGCCGGAAGAAGAACTGGCTGTATTACATACTTCTGATGAAGTCGGTGATGTATTAGGTGAGCTGATGAACCAGCTTGTGGGCGACTTTACCAACAAAGTTCGTAAAGAACTACAAACCAACATTACCCAGAACCAGCCTAAAATGTTATCACTGAACAAACAGGTTCTTCTTTCCGTGGATACAAATCTGGATCGTCCTCAGGCACGCCGGGTCACATTCTCCACTGAGAAAAACAATATTTTCTATCTTGAACTGGCAATGGACAAAACTGAGTTTATTCAGTTAGAAGAATTTGAAGTCTCCGAAGATGAAAACCCGGATGACATTCTCGAATCAGCCTGGCAACAATCTGCGGCTTCCACAAAAACCAAGTCCTCTGACAACGGCACTCAGAACAAAAGTGATAATCAGCAGGATGTCAGTTCTAATGCAGCAGCAGACCTGCTGGACCAACTCGGTCTGTAAACCCTTCACATCCGAGTGTTGGCCGTTGAGCCAACACTCTTCCCGCTCAGTGTCTCCCTCTCAGAAACAATGAGAATTGGTTAGCCAGTTTCTGATGACCACCTTTTCATTTTCTGCAAGAAAAGTTAGAATAGCTGACTTTGCTTTACGCGCTCAACTCCCTACACTTTCAGGTCAATGAATAAACAAAAAGCCCTTAAAAAAATAGCCAAATGCCTGGAGCTTGGTAACTCAGCCAATGTGAACGAGGCAGCAAGTGCCATCAAAATGGCACATAGCCTGATGTTAAAATATGGTCTGCACAAAGACGATATTGAATTCATCAAAATGGGGAAAACCCAGTCCTCTCATTTGTTACCTGCTCAGATCAGCAGCAATCTGCTCCGGATTATCCGGGGGATTAATACCAAATTTGGTGTTGAAGCTGTTTTACTGAACCATAAGGGTCTGAAAAGAGCCGAATTTATCGGTGAGGCCGATCGCGCTATTTTTGCTGCTTTTGCTTTTGATGTGATCTACCGGGAAATGAATGAGCAAACAGGCCAGTTCCGCAACAGCTTTGCCGGTAGCGGCACTTCTACACAGGAAGTATCTCGTCGGGTGAATTCTTTCGTCTCCGGCTGGATCGAAGGCGCACTGGAAAAATTGCCGGATATTACCCCGGATCAGGACTCAGCGGACAAAATCAACAGCTATATTGACCGGGAATTCCAGAATATTGATCGGGAAACATTTAAGAAACAATTGAAGGAAGCGATGAAGAATTTGACGGAAGATTACGAAACCGGATTGAAAAAAGGCCGTAAAATTTCTGTCAATAGACCCATTGATGGTGCACAAGCACCAAAATTATTGAAATAATTTGGGCGAATTATTGTCTACAATTTTATAGATAATTTTGATTCATGATATGAGAATAACAATTAAGGGAGTATCTCAGTGAAACGATCCATCATCATGCTTTCTCTCCTCACCCTTCTGGCCGGATGTGAAGCAACACAAAGACAGAATGCAACCACAGGTGAAACCGAAACCAACTCAGCAACCAAAGGGGCAATTATCGGCGCGATTTCCGGCATAGCTGTCGGCCTTGCAACCGGTGATAACGCCAGAGAACGCCGACAACATGCATTAGTCGGTGCTGCCGGAGGTGCCGCTATCGGTGGCGGTGTTGGCTATTACTTTGACAAACAAGAAGCAGCTCTGCGTCGTTCACTGTTGAACTCCGGAGTTCAGGTCGAACGTGTCGGAGAACACCAGCTTCGTCTGCGAATGGAAAATGGTATCGGTTTTAACACCAATGACTATCATCTTAACTCATCGATTCACAACACTTTAAATGGCGTTGCTAAAATTCTGGTGGAATACCCGGAAACCAGTTTAGTCGTTGAAGGTCATACCGACAGCACCGGCAGCGATCGCACCAACCAGATTTTATCGGAAAAACGGGCTGAATCTGTACGTCAGTATCTGATATCTCAGGGCGTTGCCACCGGCAGAGCAATTGCACGGGGCATTGGCGAACGCCAGCCGCTGTGCTCTAATAGCACAGTGCAGGGAAGACAGTGCAACAGACGGGTTGAAATACAAATCCTGCCACTGAAATAACATCTATCATTCCGGATAACCGCATCTCTGTGTTGTCCGGAATGTTGCTTCTCAGGTATCAGGAGTCCGATTGAGATTATTGCTGACATGTCTGCTGTTTATCCTCACCTCTGCTCATGCAGCCGACATCAACACCCTACGGAAACAAGCCATTCAACGCGATAAAAACGCGCAATACGAACTTGCCTTGCGTTATCAGCAGGGTCAGGACGTTAAGTCCGATCCCAAACAATCCTTTTACTGGATGGAGCAAGCCGCAGAAAATGGTCATACTAAAGCACTCTCTGTAGTTGCAGACGCTTATCTGAACGGTACGAATGGTGTTACACCGGACACAACACAAGCCATCTACTGGCTGACCCGTCAGGCCACGCTCGGTGATACTGCAGCCCAGTTTAAACTGGGACAACTCTACGAAAAAGTCACTGACCTGCCGGGTGAAGAGCAGGCTCTGCTCTGGTACAGAATTGCTTCAGCGACCAACCCACAGGCAGAACAACGCTATAGCCTGTTACTCGAACAGCAATTCAACCGCCGCAGAGCCAGAGAAATTTCCCAGAGAAAAGCTCTCGAACAGGCGCAAACAGATCAGCCAGACGAGATTCAGGCAAATAGAAATTCCAGTGAAGATGTTTTTTCTCAGATCGAATATGTACTGAGCGGTGGTATTCTGATACTGGCTCTCGCTTTCCTCCTGACAGGTTCAACCTGTCTGAGACTCAGAAAACAACTCCGGGAAATGGAAAGTTTATCGACTCCCCAGCCTTCATCACCTCCGGAACCACTCACTTTTCAGCCCGGAACAACTCCAGGACAACAACAGAAGATCAAACAGCAGGAACAAACTATCCGTAAACAGAAACAACAGCTATCTGTGCTGTTTCAGGAGCTCAAACGTCTGCAACAGACAAAAGCCCAGCCTCAGCCAGTTCAGACACAAGGCATTGATTTGGCCTGTGCCCTGTTCGGCTTCTCTGCTACCGAAATACCTGATATCAGGCAGATCAAACTGCGTTATAAGCAACTGAGTAAAATCTATCATCCAGATATGAAAGGAAGTGAAGAGGAAATGAAACGTCTGAATCAGGCACTGAAACTACTGCTATCACATAGTAATCAGGCCAGGCCAGAATAATTTCTGAATACCATATTCTCACCAAAACCAACGAGTGACACATAGAGTTCATATAACATCAACCAATATGTCATTATTCAGCTTCATCATCGCTCCGGTAACTTGATGACAAAACCGGAGGACGGTATGTTAGAAGCAATCACTATCAATCCCCTGTGCACAACAGAAGGCATATGCGACTGGTGCAAGCGCTCAGCCCTGCTGACACCGCATCATTATCTGGATGGAAAAACCCATCACTCCTGTCAGGAATGTCATGCATTCGCAACGCTTGATGTCCGGCTTTATAATATCGGCGAAAAAGCCGAGCAGGAAAGACGTAATGCCCGACAACGGCTGGAAATCCAGCTCTGAATCACTCGCGTTGCATCATTTCCAAATCTTCTCCAGCCGGTATTTCACCAATTATTTTCCTCATGACTCAAGGCTTAGTGTCATAGCAAAGCCTGCTTTCACGTGCTTTTCTTCATCGTCTGATCCACATATTTTCTAATCCGTTTTCTGACTTATGTTCGCATCAGCGAACAAAAAATATTTAACAATGGGATCCATATAACAGAAAAGTACAAAATAACGACAATTTTTGCTTGATCAGTACCTGAACATAAAATACTGTATATATAAACAGTACGTATAAGAGGACAGTATTATGCGTTTAGCGAACGATTTCATCTACTCATCAGGGATTCATCACTACTCCGGTGACAACGCTGCACAACAGTATGCAATGAAAACGTCTCTTTATGATCGTCTGGCACTACTGTCCCAACAACAACAGTGGATTCTGGTCACTTCTGAGTCTCACCGTCCGGATTTGAGGTCGCTTGTCTCACATAAAATTCCGGGCCATAAAGTTGTACAACTCAGATCTTCCCGTACCATGGATGAATACCACGTAATTCGCAAAGCAATTCTGTCAGGAAATGCCAGTGCAATAGTGGCTTCTCAGCGACTCACTGAACAAGAACAAACATTGCTGACGCAACTGGGCAGGCAGAATCATTGTGAAGTTTTTTTCATTGCAGATCCCAGTCGTGACTACCACTGAAACTCACAATATTGCATAAAATACGAGCATTGCTCTATCAATTCCCCCTCTTCCCCCTGAGGGGATCTTTTATGGGTTTCCGAAAAATTATCCACCCTAAAAGCAAACGTTTGCTTTTTCTCTGGCAGTGAAAAATAGTTCTGGTATGATGCGCTCAGAAATCTGATATCCCGTAGTATCTGTCAATGTGTTTCTGGCAAGCGGGTATATCTGTCAGTTGAACCGATTATTTTTAGATAGGAATGTCTGAATGAGCCTCGCAGATCAAATTCTCGCCGTCAATGACGACCTCCCCATTCGTACCAGCAAACCTGTTCACAGTGGAAAAGTTCGTTCCGTTTACTGGTTAACCGAAGAAGACAGCCGTCGCCTGATTCAGGAAAAGGGTTACAATGTCGCAGCAGATGCCCCTCTGGCAATTATGGTAATCAGCGACCGGATATCCGCATTCGACTGTATCTGGCATGCTGAAGGTGGTGTCGGAGGTGTACCGGGGAAAGGTGCTGCACTCAACGCAATTTCCAATCACTGGTTCAGACTGTTCCGTCAGCATGGTCTGGCAGACAGCCATATTCTCGATATTCCTCATCCCTTTGTCTGGATCGTTCAGAAGGCCAGACCGGTAAAAATTGAAGCCATCTGCCGTAGTTATATTACTGGGTCGATGTGGCGAGCCTATGAAAAAGGTGAACGGGAATTTTGCGGTATTCAGCTTCCCGAAGGTCTGAAAAAAGACAAACAACTTCCAGAACTGCTGATCACACCATCAACGAAAGGAATACTGAAAGGAATTCCCGGTGTACCTGAAGCTGATGACGTCAATATCAGCCGGCAGAATATTGAAGACAACTATACCGCATTTAACTTCAGTGCCCCGGAAGATATCGGTTTATATGAGAAATTACTCAAAGAAGGATTTGATGTGATCAGTCAGGCTCTGGCTGATATTGGTCAGATCTTTGTCGATACTAAATTCGAATTTGGCTATGTCACCGATGCTCAGGGCAAAGAGAAGCTGATTTACATGGATGAAGTCGGCACACCTGATTCATCCAGAATCTGGGATGCACAACAATATGCCGCAGGAAATATTGTTGAAAACTCCAAAGAAGGTTTCCGCCAGTTTCTGCTCAATTACTTCCCTGACCCGGATATTCTGCTGAATAAAGAACGGATGCCAGAACGGGAAGCATTAGCCAGAGACAATGCTTTGCCTCTGAAAGCCTTACAGGATATTTCTGAAACTTACACTGGAATTGCCGAGAAAATTACCGGTCAGCCAGTGCACCTCAGTCAGAACCCGAAACAGGAAATCATGGATATCCTTGACCGGGAATATGGCCTGATTCAGAACTCATAATCACCTGACTTTAAGGCGGTTATTACAGAAATGTTCTAACCGCCAGTAGCAAAGAGCGGCGATTCACCATTCAATCAGAAGCTCATCTTCCTGAGTAACCTGTATCGTATGGCAACCGATCGATTCAATAGCCTCTAGCTGTTGGTAATCCAGCGGATAAGGCATCATCACTTTTAGAACATCAATCCCTTCAGCTTTTGCCAGCTTTGATAATATCATCAGATTTTCTTCATCACTGCGCCCCAGTGACAAATTTTGCAGTGCTTTCTTCCACAAACGTTCATCCGGTGCCAATCTCTGACACATCGTTTCTGACGATTCATCATGAGGGGAATGCTCTATATGAAAAAAGGCTTCAAACAAAGTCCATTTCTTATGACATGAGACATCCAGAAACGCCGTGTAGTCAAATACACCGCTGACTCGGGTTGGTTGATCCATTTCGTCCCCCACGAAAGTGAAAACAACATATGCACACTATTGTCTTACATTCCGGTTATAGCAACATAATATAAAAAAATGGTCTTTTATGACCGAAAATCCCCTCTCTATCGCTCTATCAGACTCAGAGTAATAACAAATATTGAACAAATATTTACCTTATTTATGTGAATAATTCATATTTCGTTTAACAAATAAACTTAAGTCCATTCAGTTAAAACCACATATCGGTAAATCAGCTTCAAAAAATTCCGTTATTGACCTTCGAGAATGCGGTAACCGTCAAATTGCCTCTATTTACAACTGACAGGAGTATCCGTAAAATTTGCTCCGGTTCCCTTCATCATCCTACATACATAGGCACACAATGAACAACGACAAACGCCCTTTATACATCTCTCACGCGGGCTCTATGCTTCTCAGTACACCACTACTCAACAAAGGTGCAGCTTTTTCAGCAGAAGAAAGGAGCTCGTTTAACCTTGCCGGTCTGCTTCCTGAAGCAACGGAAACCATTCAGGAACAAGTCGTCCGTGCGTATCAGCAATATTGTAGTTTCGAAAGTGACATGGATAAGCACATCTATCTTCGCAACATACAAGATACAAACGAGACCCTATTCTACCGGCTGGTTCAGAATCATATTTCTGAAATGATGCCCATTATCTATACACCGACTGTCGGTGCTGCATGTGAAAACTTTTCCAATATTTATCGCCGCGGACGTGGTTTGTTTATCTCCTACCCAAACCGTAACCAAATTGACGATATCCTGAACAACGCATCAAACCATCATGTCAAAGTCATCGTTGTAACTGACGGCGAGCGTATTCTCGGTCTGGGAGATCAGGGAATCGGTGGCATGGGCATCCCGATCGGAAAACTCGCCCTCTACACTGCATGTGGCGGGATTAGCCCTGCTTATACATTACCGATCGTATTAGACGTGGGTACGAACAACCCTCAACGTCTGGCGGACCCAATGTATATGGGATGGCGTCATCCACGGATCACCGGCGCAGAATACGATGCATTTGTTGAAGAATTCATTCAGGCGATACAACGCCGCTGGCCGGATGCACTGGTTCAGTTTGAAGACTTCGCTCAGAAAAATGCAATGCCATTGCTTGAACGTTACAAAGATCGGATTTGCTGCTTTAATGATGATATTCAGGGAACCGCAGCAGTAACCGTCGGCTCTTTGCTGGCAGCCTGTAAAGCCGCAGGCAGTAAGCTTTCAGAACAACGGATTACCTTCCTCGGTGCTGGTTCTGCCGGGTGTGGTATTGCCGAAGCAATTATTGCCCAAATGGTCTCAGAGGGAATTTCTGATCAGCAGGCCCGTTCTCAGGTCTATATGGTCGACCGTTGGGGATTATTACAGGAAGGTATGCCAAATCTGCTGGACTTCCAGCAACGTCTTGTTCAGAAGAAAAGCAATACCAAAAACTGGGTATCAGAAAGTACAGGTTTCTCACTCCATGATGTGGTCAGAGAAGCAAAACCAACCGTCATGATTGGCGTTTCCGGTGCACCGGGTCTGTTCAGCGAAGAGATCGTCCGTGAAATGCACCAGCACTGCCCGCGTCCGATCATCTTCCCACTGTCGAACCCAACCAGCCGGGTTGAAGCTCTGCCAAGCGACCTGATAGCATGGACCAATGGAGACGCGCTGGTTGCAACCGGTAGTCCGTTTGATCCGGTCATGTTTGAAGACAAACTCTACCCGATAGTCCAGTGTAACAACAGTTACATCTTCCCGGGGATTGGTCTTGGCGTTCTGGCTGCAAATGCAAAACGAGTCACCAGTGAAATGCTGATGGAGTCCAGCCGTGCACTGGCTGAGTGTTCTCCACTGGCCATCAACGGTCACGGGTCTCTGCTGCCGCCACTGGAAGCTATTCATTCAGTGTCGAAGAAAATTGCACTTGCCGTCGCAAAAAAAGCCATTGAACAAGGTGTAGCGGATAAAATTACTGACGAAGCACTTGAGCAGTCGATCGAACGTAATTTCTGGCAACCGGTCTATCGCCGCTATAAGCGGGTCGCATTCTAAAACCGGCAATACCGGATAAAAATTAACAGATAAGCCTCTTTGACAGAGGCTTTTTATTTGAAAGGATATCAACACAATGTTGCACTTTTTTAATCCCGCCGGACAGTATCTTGCCCCTTATCTGGGAGAGATCTCAATTGCTCTGATCGCATGCCTGTTGGTTATGCTGGGTGGTGAAATTAATGCGTTGTTACGCCGGTTACTGCGCAATCAGCACTTTGTCATTCGCACATTTACCTTTATATTACTCAATGCATTTGGCTATGGATTTATCATCGTCAAACTAAGCCCTGACCTAGCCCGGACACTCAGCCATTTAGAACGAGGCACCATGTTTGTCGTTGTGATTATCAGTTTTGTCGGTATCGGTCTCTGGGCACAGAAAAACCAACAAATATAACTTAAGTAAAAGGTACGGCTATCTACTCTTGTTTCAGCAAGTATTGCTTCAATAAATCTTGTATCAGCAAAATATTTCGTTTTTGCTTTCAGATCATCAGAGGGCTGACTATGGCACTGCTCATACTGGCAGCATCTCTGTACGCTATCGATCGCTGGGTCAGTTGGAAAACACAAAACCAAATTCTGAGTAGTGCAGAAGACATTGGTCACTATCAGGTTGCAGTCGTCTTGGGAACCAGCAAATATCTGGGCCGGATACTCAATGAATACTATTCCCACCGGATCGAAGCTGCGATTCAGCTTTATCGTTCGGGGAAAGTCAAACATTTCCTACTCAGCGGAGATAATGCTCATCGTTCTTATAATGAGCCATGGACAATGAAACGAGATCTCCTGAAAGCCGGAATTCCCGAGCAGGATATCGCTTTGGACTATGCCGGATTCAGAACACTGGACTCCATTATCCGGGCCAGAAAAATTTTTGATACCAATCACTTCCTGATTATTACCCAACGGTTTCATTGCGAGCGAGCTCTGTTCATTGCCAATTATCACAATATTGATGCAGCCTGTTTCGCCGTTCCGGGACCAACTCACGGCACAGATATGAAGATAAGAGTCAGAGAATTCTTTGCCCGGGCCAGAGCTATGCTTGATCTGTTTATCTTCGATGCCAAACCCAAATTTCTTGGCCCTAAAGAACCTATTTTTTCCGACGAAACTTCCGATATACAGCCTGGGAGCGAAAATGATCCGTCCGGAGAACAAAATAGTCATGTGATCGAGTAAAACCAACCAGCCAAAGCAAAATTCTGTTACCATACCGCCAGAGAAACATCCCGAAGCGGATTGGTTTACTGTGATAATACAGACTTCAGCCTTTCCCTGAACAATATACAAAATCAATATAAAAAGAGCATTGTCATGTCTTCAGTCACCAAAGGAACGCTCAGCAAACTACGCGCAACCATCAGTCCACAAGCCACATATACCCTTCCCATCGGAGAAACAGAGATCGCCCTGAATCCCTTAATCGGTCATTCAATATCTCTGACACATACAGGTCATATTTATTGTTGTTCCTGTGGGAAACGGACCAAAAAGAGCTACGCTCAGGGACACTGTTATGTCTGCATGCAGAAGCTCGCCAGCTGTGATATGTGCATTATGAAACCGGAAACCTGTCACTATGATCAGGGCACCTGTCGGGAACCGGAATGGGCGTTGTCACATTGTATGACCGACCACTATGTCTACCTCTCCAACACTTCCGGTCTGAAAGTCGGAATTACCCGCCATTCCCAAATTCCAACCCGGTGGATCGATCAGGGAGCAACTCAGGGATTACCGATTTTTAAAGTAAAAAACCGTTATATTTCCGGGTTAATCGAAGTCGAGCTGGCGAAACATATCGCCGATAAAACCAACTGGAGAACCCTGTTGAAAGAAGATCAGCCTCCTCTGGCACTTCACGAACAGGCAGAGAAACTCCGGCCACTGCTCCAGGATACGATCGCAGAGATCCGGCAAACCTATGGAGAAGATGCCGTCGTTCCCGTTAATCCGGAAATTACGGATATCCAGTTTCCGGTCCAGCAGCATCCAACCAAAATTGTGTCGCATAATTTTGATAAAAAACCTGAAGTTTCCGGCATATTGCTGGGCATTAAGGGACAATACCTGATTCTTGATACCGGCGTAATCAATATCCGTAAATTCACATCTTATGAAGTTGAATTTACTCATCTTTAACTGACACTGCATAGAAGAGAGGCATGATGCGTGAGAAACAAATACTCACGCATCATCGGTGGCTTCCTGATACAAGCCTAGAGATCAAAGCGACGCAAGTGCTCAAACAGATGATGAACTTCTGCCTCAGTATTATAATGCATCATCCCTATCCGCAGGACACCACCCTGATTTTCCAGTCCGAGACGCCGCACCAGTCCTAGTGCATAGAAATGACCATTCCATACATAAATATTCTCCTGTCCCAATACTTTGGCGATCTGCTCCGGTGTATCATGCACAAACCGAAGGGCAAATGTCGGTGTTCTCATAGACATATCAGCGACATCTATGCCATACAGCCGGACTGACGTCAGTGTTTGCAACATCGATAAAAACAGCTCACATAACTGTTGTTCGTGGCGCTGGTACTGGGTAAAGCTTTCTGCCAGCCTACTTCTGAGCGGGTCATCTTTCCTGCCCCACTGAGCCAGATATTCGATGGCACCAATCACACCGGCCAAACCTTCAAAATTGAGCGTGCCGGTTTCATATCGCCCCGGACCGAGATTCGGTGCCGGCTCAACCTTATAGGGCTCAAAGTGTTCCAGCCAGTGCGACGCAATATACAGGAGACCAACATGAGGACCATAAAATTTATAGGCTGAGCAAACCAGAAAATCACACTCTAAAGCCTGTACATCGATTAACTGATGTGGTGCAACATGTACCGCATCAACATAAACCAGAGCACCGACCTGATGTGCGGCTTCGATAATACGCCGGACATCAACAACAGAGCCGGTAGTATTGGAAGCATAAGTCACGGCAATCAGCTGAGTCCGCTCAGAAATCAGAGACAGTAAATGCTCGACATCCAGCGTACACTGCCTCTCATCCAGCCGGGCCTGATGGACAACGGCACCTTTTTCAGCAGCAGCCTGCTGCCAGCTCGATACGTTAGCATAATGATCCAGCTCGGTGACAATCACCTCATCTCCGGCCTGCCATGTACGGCTTAAAATACGGCTCATATGAAATGTCAGTGTGGTCATATTGGCACCAAACACAATATTCCGGGAATCCGGTGCATTCAAAAATGCCTGAACCGTCTCCCTCGCCTGCATAACCAGTTGACCGGTTTGCATACTGGTCGGGTAATGTCCGCCTAAATTTGCTGTTCCCCCGCTCAGATACCGATACATTTGGTCCATCACTGTCACAGGGACCTGGCTGCCACCAGGTCCGTCAAAGAACAGAGGTAATGGATGGTTTCTCTGCCGAAATACAGGAAACTGTTGGCGAACAGCCTCAGGAGTGAAGTTCATGATTGCCATCCCTTGCTGTCAGGACAAACACATCCATATGCCCTTCCTCTCCATGTTCAATAGAACGTATCGGCGTTGCGTTATGCCATAACGTACCGTCAGCCACCATTGCAACTTCTCCGTCTTCGAGCACTTTACGGAAAAACGGCGCTTCATGGTTATCCCGGTAGAGCATCAGTTCACCACCGACTATGTTATGCCGGTCGATACCTATCATCGCAATGTAGTCATAACCATCCTGATGGATTCCTTCAGGGGAAACCATAGTTTCATCGAAAACTGATGCAATTCGCATCTGATGGATATCAATGATCTGACCGTCTGGCAGGCCATTGGCTTCAACAAACAGCTCGCACATTTCCTGCAATCCACTGCTCGATAAAGTTTCTTCCAGCACGGGTTCGAACTGACGGACGATATCTCCCTGAAAATGGTTGTACTGACTGGATTGGGTAAAATCATGCTTATCAACTTCGATTACCTTCCCACCAATGAAACGAATAACCGAGTAGCGTCTTAACCGATATTGCCCGTCAGCATGGGCTGTATGTGGCAGCTTCCTGAAAGAAGGGGCCAGTTGGTGAATTGCTATATCACTGAGATGGGTGATATGTAGTGTATTCTCGTGTTCATGAAACATATTCAATTCCTCTAATAAAGAATTAGAACAATTTTACATTTTTATAACAAAATAATAGTCAATTACTTCGATTTTTCAATGAAACACCAGAATAAGTCTCGTAAAAATATACAGATAAAGAATTAAATTCTGATATAATAAAAATCCCAAATGATATATCTAAATCAAATCATCCATAAGCTACAGATTCGGAATATTCATCTGGCGATTTAGATATCAAAGCGGGATCGTTAATTTCAGTATTCAGAGCTCCTGATCGACTCTGTTTGGAGAAAAATACCACCAGAAATAGCATTCCCTTTCATACAATGCCGATCTTTCCTTCTGGCAAGATCAGCACAAATATTTTTACCTCAGTCATCTATAACCTTTTCTTTCATAATATGCTTTTTTTCATACTTTTATTGAATGAAGTAATCTCCTACAATCATTGCTCAGATAGAGTAAAACAGATTCCCCTGAGGATAAGATGAG
The DNA here is from genome assembly GCF_024346955.1 of Vibrio mangrovi. NCBI lineage: Bacteria > Pseudomonadati > Pseudomonadota > Gammaproteobacteria > Vibrionales > Vibrionaceae > Vibrio > Vibrio mangrovi. The sequence continues at coordinate 2,050,683 of NZ_AP024883.1, forward strand.
CAACGTAAAGCATTCTAAACTGATGATTCTTGGTTCCGGACCTGCAGGTTATACTGCTGCTGTTTATGCAGCCCGCGCTAACCTGAATCCTGTACTGATTACCGGCATGCAACAAGGCGGACAGCTCACCACGACAACAGAAGTTGAAAACTGGCCCGGCGATCCGGAAGGACTGACCGGTCCGGGATTAATGGAGAGAATGAAAGAGCACGCAGAACGCTTTAGTACCGAAATCATTTTCGATCACATCAATGAAGTCGATTTCTCCCGGCGTCCCTTTACACTCAAGGGTGACAGCAACACATACACATGTGATGCTCTGATCATCTCAACCGGCGCTTCTGCAAAATACCTGGGGCTTCCGTCAGAAGAAGCATTTAAGGGACGTGGCGTCTCTGCCTGTGCAACCTGTGATGGTTTCTTCTACCGTAATCAGAAGGTTGCCGTTGTCGGTGGTGGTAATACAGCGGTGGAAGAAGCACTGTATTTATCTAATATTGCTTCTGAAGTTCACCTGATTCATCGTCGTGACAGCTTCCGATCTGAAAAAATTCTGATTGATCGCCTGATGGACAAAGTTGCCAACGGCAATATTGTTCTACATACCAATCGTACTCTGGAAGAAGTGACCGGAGATGAAATGGGTGTGACCGGTGTTCGTCTGAAAGATACTCAGTCGGATAATAGTGAGTCATTTGACGTTATGGGTGTTTTCATCGCGATAGGCCACCAGCCGAATACAGATATGTTCCAGGGACAACTGGAGATGAAAAACGGATATATCGTCGTCAACTCTGGTTTAGACGGAAATGCAACTCAAACCAGTATTGCCGGGATTTTCGCAGCCGGAGACGTAATGGATCATAACTATCGTCAGGCTATCACGTCTGCTGGAACTGGTTGCATGGCGGCACTTGATGCAGAGCGTTATCTCGATAGCCTGCCAGAATAAGTGTATTATTTTTCACCATTTTTGATGAAAAAGGCTTCAACCCGGCGGTGTCCCCGCCGGGTTTTATTTTGTATACTACCCACCAGCGGGTGAGCACACCTTAATCAATTCATTCCTATAAAAGCCTTTAAAATGGACAAGAATAAACAACGTAGCTTAAACCACTGGCTCCGCCAGCAAAGTAAGCTGGCAAAACGCTGGCTGATGCTGGCCGTCGGACTTGGTGTCCTATCCAGCATCTTCTTGCTGTTTCAAGCCGCTTTACTGGCCTCGATTTTACATCAACTAATCATTGAGCAGGTTGCCAAAACGGAGCTGCTCCCTCATTTCCTTGGTCTCGCTGCTATCATTGCCGTCCGGGCCGGACTGAGCTGGGGACGGGAAATCGCCGGATTCAAATGCGGGGAGCAAATCAGAATTTATATCAGGCAGCTTATTCTGGATAAACTCCGGGAAATGGGGCCTGCTTACATTAAAGGAAAACCGGCGGGTAGCTGGGCAACACTAGTACTTGAGCAGGTAGAAAACATGCATGATTTCTTTGCTCGTTATCTGCCACAAATGTCTCTGTCAGTTCTGATCCCATTTGTGATTCTTATCGTCGTCTTCCCGGTCAACTGGGCTGCCGGGCTGATTTTTCTGATTACAGCACCCTTGGTTCCGCTGTTTATGGCTCTTGTCGGTATCAAGGCGGCGGAAGCTGCACAGAAAAATTTCAAGGCACTGCAACGCCTTTCCGGACATTTTTACGACCGGCTTCAGGCCATGACAACGATCCGGATGTTTGATCAAACCAAGGCAGAAGCCGACCATTTGCGAGCTGCGTCTGAAGTTTTCCGCATGAGAACGATGGATGTTCTGAGAATTGCTTTTCTCTCTTCTGCGGTACTGGAGTTTTTCACTTCCGTTTCAATTGCCGTCACCGCAGTTTACTTTGGTTTCAGTTTTATCGGCGAACTGGATTTTGGTTATTACGGAACGGGAATTACCCTGTTTACCGGTTTGTTTGTGCTGATTCTTGCACCGGAGTTTTATCAGCCATTACGGGATCTGGGCACGTTTTATCATGCCAAACAACAAGCAGTCGGAGCAGCCGAAAGTATCGTGGATTTTCTTCAGATTGATGTGAATGAAATTAAATCCGGCACTCAGTCTCTGCCTGCTCCGGAACAGATATCTATTGAAGCGGAAAACCTGGAAGTGATCAGCCCGGAAGGTAAAAAGCTGGTCGGCCCGGTTTCTTTCCGGCTGAATCCACAGGAAACTACAGCTCTGGTTGGGCCAAGTGGTGCCGGAAAAACCTCACTGGTTCAGGCTATTTTAGGATTCATGCCTTATCGGGGTAAGCTTCTGATCAATGGTATCGATCTCCATGAACTCTCCCATGAAGACTGGCGGCAATATATCAGCTGGGTCGGGCAAAACCCTTTATTGGTCCACGGCACAATTCGTGACAATGTCACTCTTGGTAAGCAGCAAATCACGGATGAACAACTTAACAGTGCTCTCAAACATGCTTTTGCTGCTGATTTTGTAGAAAAACACGGTCTGGATTATCTGATAAGCGATCGGTCCGGCGGACTTTCTGTCGGTCAGGCTCAGCGCCTCGCGCTGGCCCGGGCGATGCTGCAGAATGGTTCATTCTGGCTACTGGATGAACCGACCGCCAGCCTTGACGCCAGAAGCGAACAACTGGTCATGCAGGGCTTAGCGAACCAGATACAACAGCACACCACTTTACTGGTAACTCATCAACTTGCTCCACTTCAGAGTGTTGATAATATTCTGGTAATGCAGGACGGTGAAATTGTCCAGTCAGGTCACTATCAGAAACTCAGCAGTGAAGAGGGATTATTCAAATCAATGCTGACAGCAAACCGGACCCTACAGTCCGAATATCAGAAGGGGAATCTTGATGCGTGAACTGATCCCATTTCTCAAACTTTATAAAAAACACTGGTTCGGTCTGACGCTGGGTATGTTGCTGGCTTTCCTGACCCTTTGCGCATCAATCGGACTACTGACCTTATCCGGCTGGTTTCTTTCAGCCGCCGCTGTTGCCGGCTTAGGTATTGCCAGACAGACCTTCAATTACATGTTGCCCAGTGCCTTTGTCCGTGGCTTTGCGATCGGCCGGACCGCCGGACGATGGGGAGAACGGGTTGTCAGCCACAACGCAACATTTAAGGTGCTGGCTGATTTACGAATTTTCTTTTTTGAAAAGCTCTCTCCGCTGATTCCGGGACGAATTGCCAACCTGCGCGATGCCGATCTGCTGAACCGTCTGGTCGCCGATGTCGATGCAATGGATCATGTTTATCTGCGTCTTATCAGTCCGGTTATCATCGGTACATTCGGTATTCTGGTCCTTGCTGCTTTTCTGTACTGGTTTGATCCCGCAGTCGGCCTTATGTTGGGCGGGATTCTTTTGGTCCTGCTGCTTTCCTGGCCGGTATTGTTCTACAAACTGGGAAAGCGTAACGGCGCAGCCCTTACCCAGAGTAAAGCCAATCTGCGTGTCACACTGCTGGACTGGATTCAGGGCTATAGTGAACTCACTATTTTTGGTGCAGAACCTGCCTACCGCAAAGCTATCCTGCAAGAACAGCAAGACCTAATTACCCGGCAATATATCAACACCCGATATAGCGGATTTGCCCAGGCACTGCTTATGCTGGCCAGCGGCTGGACTCTGGTATTTATGCTCTGGTTTGTCGGTAATGGTGTTGGTCAGGCTGCACCGGATCCAATGATTGCAATGGTCGTGTTTGCCACTATGGCAAGCTTTGAGCTATTAATGCCGATTGCTGGTGCATTTCAGCATTTAGGACAGACATTAACTTCAGCGCGACGTCTGAATGAAGTCTTGTCCTCCGAACCTGAAGTGACATTCCGGGCTGAACCGACGCAACACAGTGGAGCATTCGACATTCGGTTTGAAAATGTTCACTTTCACTATCCTGAACATCAGCAATCCGTTTTATCTGATATCCAGCTCCATATTCCGGCTGGACATAAAGTTGCCATTGTCGGCCAGACCGGTTCAGGTAAATCGACTCTGCTCCAGCTGATTTCCCGCTACTGGGATCCGCAACAAGGTAATGTCTCTATCGCCGGAACAGATCTGAAAAACTGGAATGAGCATGACCTCAGATCATGTATGAGTATTGTCAGCCAGCGGGTAGATATCTTAAACGGAACATTACGGGAAAATTTACAGATCGCTGCACCAGACGCCGACGATACGGCCTATACCAAGGTACTGAGTCAGGTCGGTCTGGACAAACTCCTTGACGAGCCGGGACTGGATGTCTGGCTGGGTGATGGAGGACGTCACCTCTCCGGCGGAGAGAGACGCCGTCTGGGAATTGCCCGCGCCCTGCTCCATCAGGGAGAAATTCTATTGCTGGATGAGCCAACTGAAGGGCTGGATAAACAGACAGAGCAGCAAATCATGACGCTATTGCGTACACATTACGCAGATAAGACCGTAATTTTCATCACTCACCGTTTAATTGAACTGGAACGAATGGATGCAATTTGTCTGATTGAACAGGGTCAGATCGTTGAATATGGTAATCATCAGGATCTGATAACCCGTCAGGGCCGCTATTATGCGTTGAATCAAACATTGTAGCTGAACTGTTCGATTTCTGAATGAAAAAAGGTGCTTTTGAAAAGCACCTTTTTATCTGACTCGGTATGATACTAGTGCGAGCGCCCTTTTGTTCGGGTTCCCGCTGGTTTCGAACTTTTCTGGCCTCTGCCTTTTGGCGTAGAAACCCGCTCTTCATGACGTTTAACAGCCCGGCGAATCTTCTGACTTCTGGCCCGCTCACGTTTCCGGGAAGTATTGTCCTTGGATACGTCAATCATAGTCCGTTGTTCCGGACGCAGTTCAACCAGTTTGCGCAGGTAATTTACTTCTGACAGGCTGAGCTCAACCCATCCGCCCCGGGGCAAGGCTTTATCCAAAAAGATGTCCCCATAACGAACCCGCTTCAGACGGCTGACAGTGGTATCCTGAGATTCCCATAACCGGCGAACTTCGCGATTACGGCCTTCATTGATGACCACATAAAAAGTGTGATTCATCCCTTCACCGCCTGCGTAAACAACGTCTTCAAAACGTGCAACACCATCTTCCAGCTCAACTCCGCTGACCAGATTCCTGATTTTCTGTTCGTTGATTTCACCAAATACACGAACCAGATATTCACGTTCAACCTGGCGGCTCGGATGCATCAGTCGATTGGCAAGTTCGCCATCAGTCGTAAACAGTAATAACCCGGAAGTATTTGCATCCAGACGGCCGACTGAAATCCAGCGCGAACCCCGGATCTTCGGCAATCGGTCAAATACGGTTCTCCGCCCTTCGGGATCGTGACGCGTACACAATTCCCCTTCAGGTTTGTAGTAGGCGAGCACCCGACAAACCACTTCTTCATCAGCTTTGATAGAGACTGTATGTCCGTCAATACGGACAACTGCATTTTCATCTTCTAAGCGCTCACCCAGAACAGCTACCTTGCCATTAACACTGACACGCCCGGCCCGAATCAAAGTTTCCAGCTCACGACGTGAACCGTGACCTGCGCGTGCTAAAACCTTTTGTAACTTTTCGCTCATTGACTTACCTTGCTTGTCGTCTTCTCAGACGTCGAATAAAAAATGCGACCTTGAAATCGCGGCCGCATATTATCTCAAATCAAAGTTAAAAAAGCATCTATTTTGATAACACTATTTATTCTACTCGAATGGTGTCGGATCACCGGCGCCCAGCCTTTGGACTACCATTTCATCTTCACTGAAGTCAATCACTGTCGTTGGCTGCTCTCCGAGGTATCCGCCGTTTAAGATGACATCAACAGCATGTTCCAGTGAATCCCGAATCTCATCAGGATCGGACTCCGTAGTTTCTTTGCCCGGCAGTATCAGCGAAGTCGACATCAACGGTTCACCGAGAGCTTCCAGCAGATCCAGCGCAATCTGATTATCCGGAACCCGGATACCAATCGTTTTTCGCTTCGGATTCATTAAACGTCTGGGGACTTCCTTGGTTCCCTTGAAAATAAAGGTATAAGGCCCGGGAGTATTATTTCTTAACAACCTGAAAGCCGTATTATCAACCCGGGCATAGAGCGACAATTCAGACAGATCTCTGCATAACAACGTAAAATTGTGTTTATCATCCAGGCGCCGGATCTGACAGATACGCTCCAGTGCCCCTTTATTTTCTAACTGGCATCCCAACGCATACCCAGAGTCCGTCGGATAAACCACAACGCCTCCGTTACGGATAATCGCTACAGCCTGATTAATCAACCGGGCCTGCGGATTTTCGGGATGAACATAAAAATACTGACTCATTATTACTCCTCACCATCGAGAGACTCGATGCTCACTCTACGGACAAGCTCCAAGCTTTCCATACAGGTTCAATATCAGAAGGCAACCAAAGGTTTCGACCTAACTCCATCCACGGAGAAGGATAATGGAAATCACTACCCTGAGAAGCTAGCAGTTTGTATTGTAACGCATAATTTGCCAGATTGCGCCTTTCCTGAGGTGCTTGTTGTGGCTGAGCAACTTCCATTGCATCTCCTCCGGCTTCGGCAAAAGCTTCAATCAGACGTTTCAGCCATTTCGTCGTCAACTGATATCGTCCCGGATGAGCTAGTACCGCCTGCCCTCCTGCTGTATGAATCGCTGCAATGGCTTCTTGCATCGAACACCAGTCTGGCGGCACATAACCCGGTTGATTCCGGGTCAGATATTTTTTAAAAACCTGCTGTATCGTTTTTGCATAGCCGTTTTCAACCAGCCACTGGGCAAAATGGGCACGGGTTATCGCTGCTTCCCCGGCAATAGCTCTGACCTCAGGAAGAATCCCCTCCCGGGTTACTTTTTCCAAACGTCCGGCAATCACTCCAGCCCGTTCATGACGACGCTGTTTTTGCTGAGAGATCAAATTATTCAACACAGGATCCGTCACATCAATATTCAGCCCAACAATATGAATATCTTTATTTTGCCAGACCGTTGAAAGTTCAATCCCGTCAATCAGGCAAATGGGTAACTGTTCCGCATCTATATACCGGTGAGCCAGCGCTAATGCATCAATACAATCATGATCTGTAATAGCCAGAACATCGATATCAAACGAAACCGCCCGAAGTAATAATTCTTCTGGTGACAGTTTTCCGTCCGAAGCAGTGGTATGGCTATGTAAATCTATTTTCATCATTTTTCTGATTTTTCACTAATAAAAGCTTGACTTTAACCTCGCGCACTAGTTTACTAGTACAAAGTCACATAACTAAGCGCAGACACCTATGTTACAAGAATTAAACATCAATCTGAAACCTCTCATGAGCATCTCTCTGCTAATTTCTGGTTGGTGGCGTTTATCCTTGTTTGGTGGGCGGGCGGCCTTATAACGGATTCAGACCAGATAAAGCCCGCTTGATGCGGGTTTTTTTATCCAGTTTTTTACGATACTTTTTGCGACACAGAACAAACACGAAATATTCACAATCTGTCAACGAATGAACGAGAAACCGACAAAACAAAATCATCATCGCGTTGACTATGTCGGTTGGCGACTACAGAATAAAAGGGTTAGTAAATGAATAACACCATTGATATCACTCAGCTCGGTACGCTTCGTCTCCTGTCAGAGACCTTACCATACTCAGCGGATCCGACAGCACTGTTTCATACACTGTGCAAGCACAAAACAGACTGTCTGTTACTTGAATCAGCCGAAATCGATTCCAAAGAAAACCTGAAAAGCCTGCTTCTTATTGATGCTGCTGTCCGGGTTGTCTGCTTTGGGCATGAAGTAACACTCCATGCACTAACCTCTAACGGGGAACATCTGATCCAGCATCTGGCGCAGAACATCAAGTCTGATATTTCCAGCACATTGACAAAGCAAACATTAACGCTCAGCTTCACTGCTCCAAGAACAACGCTGGATGAAGACAGTCGCTTGCGGGAGTCTTCTTCATTTGACGCGCTGCGTCTGATTCAACATAGCTTTGATTTAACCGGTCTTGATAAGCATGCAATTTTTCTCGGTGGCTTGTTTGCTTACGATCTGGTCGCAAATTTTGAGCCGCTTGGAGAAGCGAAAACAACAAACCAATGTCCTGACTATGTATTTTATGTTGCCGAATCACTGATGATTGTGGATCACCAGAGTGAAAGCTGTCACGTTCAGGGTTCCTTGTTTAATCCGGATGAAACTACAGCGGAACAGTTATCCCAGCGGCTGAAATCTATTGCCCGGCAGTGTCAGGATGCGCAGGCTCTGCCACCAGCTGTGGTATTAGACGATGTCAGCGTATCACCTTCGATCAGTGATGCCGAATACTGCGCCGTCGTAGAAAACCTCAAAGAATATATTGTGCAGGGTGATATCTTTCAGGTCGTCCCTTCCCGGCGTTTTATTCTGCCGTGCCCGTCACCACTGTCTGCCTATAAAAAGCTCAAGGAAAGTAACCCCAGTCCTTATATGTTTTATATGCAGGATGAGAAATTTACCCTGTTTGGCGCCTCTCCGGAAAGCGCTCTGAAATATGCCAGCGAAACCAACCAGATCGAAATCTACCCGATTGCCGGAACCCGCCCCCGGGGGAAAAACCCGGATGGTTCGATCAATCTTGATCTGGATGGCCGGTTGGAACTGGATCTCCGGAACGATAAAAAAGAGAATGCAGAGCACATGATGCTGGTCGATCTGGCCCGCAATGATGTTGCCAGGATTTCAGAAGCCGGCTCCCGCCATCTTGCTGATCTACTGAAAACCGATCGCTATAGCCATGTCATGCATCTGGTCTCGCGGGTTGTCGGCCAGCTCCGGCACGATCTGGATGCTTTACATGCTTATCAGGCCTGCATGAATATGGGAACACTGACCGGAGCTCCGAAAATCCGGGCAATGCAGTTAATCCGCTCTGTCGAACAGGAGCGCCGGGGAAGCTACGGTGGTGCGGTTGGTTATATGACTGGTGAAGGTGACCTTGATACCTGTATTGTGATTCGTTCCGCTTATATTGAAAATGGTATTGCCAGCGTTCAGGCCGGTGCCGGAATCGTTTATGACTCTGACCCTCAGGCTGAAGCCGATGAAACCAGAGGAAAAGCACAGGCAGTTATTTCTGCCATTCAAATGGCTCATCGTGCATCAGACAGCTAATTCAGGGAGAAAAATTCATGGCAAACCTCATTTTTATCGACAATTTCGATTCATTTACTTATAACCTGGTAGACCAGTTCCGCGCACTCGGACATCAGGTGACGATTTACCGGAACAATATCGAAGCGACTCAGATCATGACAACGATTAGTCAGACAGAGAATCCTGTCGTAGTGCTTTCTCCGGGGCCAGGAATCCCTTCAGAAGCCGGTTGCATGCCGGAACTGTTGCAAATGATCCGAGGTAAAGTCCCGGTTATCGGTATCTGTCTGGGTCATCAGGCCATTGTTGAAGCTTACGGCGGTCGGGTCGCCGGCGCCGGTGAAATCGTTCACGGCAAGATATCACTGATGGAACATCAGCAACACGCGGTCTATCGGGGTTTACCTTCGCCCATGACCATTGCAAGATATCACTCGCTGGTGGCTACAGAGACTCCGGATGTACTCACCGTCACCGCAGAGGTAAATGGCTTAGTCATGTCGGTAATTCACGAACAGGATAAAGTCTGTGGATTTCAGTTCCATCCTGAATCTATTATGACCACTTACGGCGCACAACTACTGGCGAATACTATTGAATGGGCACTTCAGTAAATACAGCATCACAATAATTTACTGAACTGAAGAATAATACCAATCAAAGTAATTAAATAATCAGATAATTACCGCGATTGGTATAACACAGGGAAAAAGGACAACATGCAACCAATCATTGATAAACTGTTCTCACAGGTTTCATTGTCGCAAGAAGAAGCCCATGCACTCTTTAATCACATCATTCAGGGTGAGATGGCACCGATTCTGATGGCTGCGGTGCTGACCGCACTGAAACTGAAAGGTGAGACACCCGAGGAAATCTCCGGCGCAGCGCAGGCGTTACTGGATAACGCAACGCCATTCCCCCGCCCTGACTACGATTTTGCCGACATTGTCGGCACCGGCGGAGACGGAGCAAATACATTCAATATTTCTACAACGGCTGCATTTGTCGCGGCAGCCTGTGGTGTCAAAGTTGCCAAGCATGGCAACCGGGGCGTTTCCAGTAAATCCGGTTCTTCTGACCTGCTGGATGCATTTGGTATCAATCTGGCAATGACTCCGGAAGATACCCGGGCTGCTTTGGATGAACTGGGCGTCGCCTTTCTGTTTGCACCTCAATACCATGGTGGTGTCCGGCACGCGATGCCAGTCCGGCAAACACTGAAAACCCGGACCATCTTCAATATTCTTGGTCCGCTGATTAATCCGGCACGCCCGAATATCGAGCTGATGGGAGTTTATGATCCGGATCTTATCCGGCCGATTGCCGAAACCATGCTCAAGATGGGAATGAAACGCGCAGCCGTTGTTCATGGCTCAGGACTGGATGAAGTCGCCATTCACGGACCAACCCTGGTCGCAGAGATCCGTGACCAGCAAATTACCGAATATCTCTTAACTCCTGAAGACTTCGGCCTGCAAACATATCCGTTATCAGCCATTCAGGGCGGAACTCCTGAAGAAAACCGCCAGCTCATTGAAAATCTGTTAACCGGAAAAGGAACGGAAGCACAAATGGCGGCTGTTGCGGTGAATGTAGCGCTGTTGCTTCGTCTCTTCGGTCAGGAAGATTTAAAAGCCAATGCACAGCAGGCAATTGATGTCATGAAATCAGGACAGGCATTTCAGCGCGTCCGTCAACTTGCACAGCGGAGCTAACGCATGACCGAACAGTTATCGGAACATATATCAAAGAAACATACGGACATGGCCGAAGTACTGGCAAAAATCGTCCGGGACAAATATATCTGGGTAGAACAGCGTCAACAGACACAGCCACTGGAAAGCTTTAAGAACTTGCTGAAGCCATCAGACAGAAGTTTTTACGATGCGCTTAGTTTTAAAAATACGAATAGCTCTGAAAATACGAATAGCTCTGAAAATATGAACGCAGGAAAAACGGCGTTTATTCTCGAATGCAAAAAGGCATCGCCGTCCAAAGGACTGATTCGGGAAGTTTTTGATCTGGACTATATCGCGTCAGTATATAACCAGTATGCCAATGCCATTTCCGTATTAACTGACGAGAAATATTTTCAGGGTAATTTTGAGTTTATCCCACAGGTACGTAAGCAGGTCAAACAGCCAGTCTTGTGTAAAGATTTCATGATCGACAGTTATCAGGTCTATCTTGCCAGACATTATGGTGCAGATGCGATTTTACTGATGCTCTCCGTATTGGATGATGAAACTTATCAGGCATTGGCTCAGGTTGCTCACCAACTGAATATGGGTGTATTGACTGAAGTCAGTAATGAGGCTGAACTGGAACGGGCTGTGGCACTCAAAGCGAAAGTTGTCGGGATTAATAACCGTAATCTGAGAGATTTATCGACGGACCTGAACCGCACCAAAGTACTGGCACCGAAGCTACCGGAAGGCACCACGATTATCTCCGAGTCCGGAATTTATACCCACCGTCAGGTCAGAGAGCTTTCCGCTTACGCTCAGGGATTCCTGATCGGTAGTTCTCTGATGGCAGAACAAAATCTGGAGCTGGCAGTCCGCCGTGTGATCCTCGGAGAAAACAAAGTCTGCGGCCTGACCCGACCGGATGATGCTGCAAAAGCTTACCGGGCCGGAGCTGTTTATGGCGGGCTGATTTTTGTTGAAGCTTCTCCCCGCTATGTCGATTCTGAATCCGCCCGTCTGACAATGTCCGGCGCACCACTTCGATATGTTGGCGTGTTCCAGAATCACCCGGTTCAACAGGTTGCCGAAATAGCCAATGAACTTCAGTTAAGTGCTGTCCAGCTTCATGGCAACGAAGATCAGGCATATGTGAATCAGCTCCGGGAGATTCTGGATGCTCATATCGCAATCTGGAAGGCTTACGGTGTTGCCGATCAACTCCCGGAGCCGCTGGCCCAAAATGTCGACCGTCATCTGTACGATGCCAAAGTCGGTCAGCAAAGTGGCGGAACAGGACAGACATTTGACTGGCAGCAACTAACACGTGTTGAAGGTGTCATGCTTGCCGGAGGTTTGTCTCCTGAAAATGCCGGAGAAGCAGCATCACTCGGGTGTGACGGACTGGATTTCAACTCAGGTGTTGAGTCTGCCCCCGGAGTAAAAGACGCCCGGAAGTTACAACAGGTATTTCAAAAAATCAGAAATTACTAGTCGTCGGAATACCGACGCCTGACAGAACAGATAAGGAATGAATCATGTCTAAACTTAACGCCTATTTCGGCGAGTACGGTGGTCAGTTCGTACCACAAATACTGGTTCCGGCACTGGATCAGTTGGAGCAGGCTTTCATCGATGCTCAGCAAGACCCTGAATTTCAGGCTGAATTTATGTCACTGTTACAGGAGTATGCGGGTCGTCCCACAGCACTGACTCTGACCAAAAACCTCACCATCGGTACCAAAACCAAACTTTACCTTAAGCGGGAAGATCTCCTGCACGGCGGCGCGCACAAAACCAATCAGGTTCTCGGACAGGCGCTTTTGGCAAAACGCATGGGTAAAAACGAAATCATTGCTGAAACCGGAGCCGGACAACACGGGGTAGCAACCGCGATTGCCTGCGCCCTGCTGGGATTAAAATGCCGGGTTTACATGGGCGCTAAAGATGTTGAACGCCAAAGCCCGAATGTTTTCCGGATGCGTCTGATGGGCGCAACTGTCATTCCCGTTCATTCCGGTTCTTCAACACTGAAAGATGCCTGTAATGAAGCGATGCGTGACTGGTCAGCAAGTTATGAGACATCCCATTACCTGTTAGGAACGGCCGCCGGTCCCCATCCTTTCCCGACCATTGTCCGGGAATTCCAGAAAATGATCGGTGAAGAAACAAAAAATCAGATTCTGGCCCGGGAAGGAAGACTGCCTGATGCAGTCATTGCCTGTGTCGGTGGTGGTTCCAACGCAATTGGGATGTTTGCCGACTTTATTGAAGAAGAGAACGTCCGCTTAATCGGTGTAGAGCCTGGCGGCAAAGGAATTGAAACACATCAACATGGTGCTCCGCTGAAACACGGAAAAACCGGTATCTATCTGGGAATGAAATCACCGCTGATGCAGGATGAGCATGGACAGATTGAAGAATCTTATTCAGTTTCTGCCGGTCTGGACTTCCCGTCAGTCGGCCCACAGCATGCCTATCTGAATTCAATCGGCAGAGCAGAATATGTCAACATCACGGATGACGAAGCCCTGGATGCATTTCAGGAGCTGGCCCGCAATGAAGGTATCATTCCGGCCCTTGAGTCTTCCCATGCATTAGCTCATGCCCTGAAAATGGCCCGTAGTGAACCGGAAAAAGAGCAGACACTGGTTGTCAACCTATCCGGACGTGGTGACAAAGATATCTTCACCGTCCATAAAATCTTAGAAGAAAAAGGAGTGCTGTAATGAATCGCTACCAAATGCTCTTCCAACAGCTTGCGGAAAAAAATCAGGGTGCATTCGTCCCTTTCGTAACCATCGGCGATCCAAATCCTGCACTCTCTTCAGAGATCATCAACACGCTGGTTGAAGCCGGAGCAGATGCACTTGAACTGGGAATCCCATTTTCCGATCCGCTGGCAGATGGACCGACGATTCAGGGAGCCAATATGCGGGCTTTGGATGCGGGAACGACCCCGGACATCTGCTTTGAGCTAATTGCCCAGGTACGGCAGCAATATCCGTCGTTACCGATCGGACTGTTGGTGTACGCCAACCTTGTTTATGCCCGGGGAATCGATAACTTTTATCACCGTTGCCAGCAGGCCGGAGTCGATTCAGTTCTGATTGCCGATGTCCCGACCAATGAAAGTGAAGTTTTTATTCAGTCCGCTGAAAAACATGGTATTGAGCCCATTTTCATCGCACCGCCAACCGCAGATAAAGAAACTTTAAAAACTGTCGCATCACTGAGCAAAGGATACACTTATCTTCTTTCCCGTGCCGGAGTGACCGGTGTTGAAACTAAAGCGGGAATGCCGGTCGACACTCTGCTGGAAACATTGAAAGAGTTTCAGGCTCCGCCAGCATTGCTCGGATTCGGAATTTCAGAACCGGCTCAGGTGAAACAAGCTCTGACCGCCGGAGCAGCAGGTGCAATTTCCGGCTCTGCAATTGTTAAAATCATTGAATCCAACCAGAATGATTCATCCATCCTACTGACACAACTGAAACAGTTTGTGACAGCTATGAAAGCAGCGACACAGCAATAACCAACCTTCAATGCGGTTTCCCCCCGGAAACCGCAAATCGTTCCATATACTATTATTCAAACTCATTCATGCAAACAATGATTTTGCAATTGCAATCTTCCCTAGCATAATTATCTGGTACAAATATCTTTTGCCAAACGTTTGCGCAAATTTGCTGACTATTGAGGATTTTCACAACACATACCTTGATCATGCAGAAATATCAGTGTAAAAACCTACCCGGAATATTTATCCACAAATGTTAACAATGTTGGTGGGTAATCCTAGGAAATTGCAAATTCATAACACAAGGGTTACGGAAGTGTTAAAAGAAAAGAGTTTATTATCAAATATTGGTTTTCAGGTTGTCATTGCGATGATTCTGGGTTCTGTCGTTGGAGCCACGATGGGGCACGATGCCGCAATGTTCTCACCATTGGGTGCGATCTTTATCAATCTGATCAAGATGCTGGTTATCCCACTGGTCGCAGTTGCACTGATTTCTGGTTCAGCAGGTCTGGGTAACAGCCACTCGGCAGGAAAAGTAGGTGCTGTTACACTCGGTTATTTTGCTGTGACCTCTGCTCTGGCTGTGGCTTTAGCGCTGTTGATGGGTGAAGTATTCCAGCCAGGTATCGGTATCGATGTCTCTGGTGTAGAAGGGATGTTCTCTTCTGAATACGCGTCAAAAGGTGAACTTCCTACTTTCTGGGCAACCATCATCGGTATGATCCCAACCAACGTTTTCCAGTCACTGAATAACGCAAACATTCTCCAAATTCTGGTTTTCTGTCTGTTTTTCGGGATTGCAATCGCAAAACAGAGCGAAGAGAAACGTACACCGATCATCAATGGTGTCAATACTATCGTTGATGCGATGGTCTGGATGATTAACAAAGTCATGGTCATTGCTCCTATCGGTGTTTTCGGCCTGATGGCAGAAGCTGTCGGTACGTTTGGTTTTAGTGCCCTGACCGTTGTTTTGAAACTCTTTGTTGTCTACGTTGCTGCCATTCTGATTTTCGGTTTCGTTGCTTACCCACTGATGATTCAGATTTTTACTAAAACTTCAGCCCGGAAGTTCATTGGTGCCATGAAAAAGCCTCAGGCTGTTGCCCTGTCAACTGCATCTTCGATGGCAACACTGCCTGTCACCATGGATACGGTTGAGAATGATCTCGGCGTAAGAAACTCAACTGCCTCTTTTGTGCTACCTCTGGGTGCAACAATCAATATGTCCGGTAATGCAATTTACTACGGACTGGTTGCCATCTTCTTCGCCCAGTTGTTCAACATCGATCTGAGTATGGGTTCTTACATCGCAATTATTGTGACTGCGACACTGGGTGCTGTTGGTCAGGCTGGCGTTCCTGGGCCTTCCTTCCTAGTGGTAGCCGTTCTTCTGGCCGCAGGAATTCCAATTGAAGGCCTACCATTGCTGTTTGCCCTGGATCGTATTTTCGATATGATTCGAACTGCTCTGAACATCACCGGCGATGCTGCATGTGCTGTCATTGTAGATTCTCTAATCGAAGAGCCAGCAACAGAAGGAAATACAGCAGAGCAAGAAGCCTGATTCTGGTTTGCTCTCGCTTGATTGATAAAGCCACTCATTTTATGAGTGGCTTTTTTATGATCAATGAATAGGGTTCACTGCCAATTTTTCATCAGCTATAAAAAACAGATTCTGTTATTTGTGACAGAACCTGTTTCAGTACATATATAAAGAAGATAAAAATATTAAATGATCCAAAAGGTCAAAATGTTATTTACTACAATGACCCTGCTTCGCCATTTTTAGCTTTTCTATCACTTTTTTTCCTTCTTCTGAGCTGACTTCTTCTAAACCAGCACCACCGACAAATACACCAAGTTTGATATACTGTTTAATGAAGTAGTTTTCACCGCTTTTAGTCGATACGGACAAAATGTTTGGCGAGAATTCTGATTCAGTCGAAACCTGATGTTCTTTATCTCCGGCAACTTCTTTATAGAAGAAAACATCCGGTGCAGTTTCTCCGACACAATCACCGTCAACCCACACATCTTTTTTCAGTGCGCCACCCAGAGCTCCGGAACGGTAAATATACAATCCTGCATGACCTTCAGACGGAGGATTAAATGCCTTGGCCTGAGTGGTCGTAGCATCATCTTCCAGAGGAACAGTTGCACAGCCCGCAAATAAAACAGAAACACAAGCAATAGTAACTAGCCTTTTGTACATTATGAGTTTCCTTTTTAATAAAAATACATATACCCGTACTGATTCGATGATGTTTCTGTACCAGTTCTATGTAGCTAAGAGAACAGTCATCTTCATATTCAGATCTACCTCAGAGAAGGTCAAAACATTATAAATATATACATTACTTATGAAACTAATATTTAAGTCATTATCAGATCTACATCTTAAATAAAAGCCAAATAATAAATTACATGCACATCATTCGGATGTATAAAATATGAACAATCATAAGATAATTCTCTTATCCTATGGTTTGGTTCATTCATTCCAGATCATAAAAGTGACTTTCTCTAAAGCAATTCAGCAGAATCCCGAAGTACTGAGTTATTTGCACAGAAATCCCTTCCGACCGGCAGAAATCGTGACAAAAAGTTATCTGACTATTCAGATAGCCGTCAATTTTGGTTAGACTGTGTCGATCTCTAGTGAAGGACTGAATACTAATGAAACAACTGATCGACTTTATCCCACTTATTGTGTTTTTCGTACTGTTCAAGCTGTACGACATTTATGTGGCGACCGGTGCACTGATTATTGCCAGTGCAATACAGATTGCCATCACCTACTTCTGGTATAAAAAAGTCGAAAAAATGCAGGTCATTACCTTTGTGTTAGTCGCCGTATTCGGTGGCATGACTATCTTCCTGCACGATGACAACTTCATTAAATGGAAAGTCACAATTGTCTATCTTGTCTTTGCCGTCGGCCTGACGATCAGCCATCTTATTGGTAAATCTGCGATCAAAGGGATGCTGGGAAAAGAGCTTCAGCTTCCGGACTATGTCTGGTCAAAAATCAACTGGGCCTGGGTACTATTTTTTGTTGCCTGCGCCATCATTAATGTCTATATCGCATTCAAGCTTCCTTTAGATGTTTGGGTCAGCTTCAAAGTTTTTGGCCTGCTGGTTGCGACTCTGGTTTACACCCTGCTTACCGGAGCATATATCTATACCCAGTTACCCAAAGATGAAGATGACAATCAGTCATAGAAAGTGTGAATTGCATCGGTTCTTTCTTGCATCTGTGTGAAATCCGATGCACCATTTGTTATTGTTCCGGCATGGTATGAATTCATTGTATTTTATTGATGAATTTAAACATATCCGGACAGCGTTCAAGTTATGCAGTACGAAGTGATGAACTCTGAAGTAAATACCCCGAAAGGCCAGCTCCTTTCACGAACGCTTGCGATGCCAGCAGACACCAATGCCAACGGCGATATTTTTGGTGGCTGGATTATGTCGCAGCTTGATTTAGCCGGAGGAATTCTGGCGAAAGAAATCTCACATGGAAGAATAGTTACCGTTTCCGTGTCGAGTATTACATTTAAGAAACCGGTCAGCGTTGGAGACGTGGTCTGCTGTTATGGTGAATGTGTCCGAATCGGCCGAAGCTCAATGTCAATTGAGCTCGAAGTCTGGGTAAAACCGGTCCATGCACATGGTATTGGTGAACGCTTCCAGGTATGTGAAGCAACGTTCAATTATGTTGCGGTCGACAGTGACGGACGCCCCAGAGCGATTGAACTTCATCAGTAAGATGAAACTATTATTTTCTCCCGGGAAAATCACATTCCGGAGAGTGAACCAAAGTCAGGGTCATATCACCCTGCTTTTGTTATAAGGATATCAATATGTGGTATGTCATATTTTCTCAAGACGTTGAAAATTCTTTGGAAAAACGGATGAGTGTCCGGCCGAAACATCTGGAAAGATTGCAACAACTACAAAATGAAGGACGCTTGCTGACAGCAGGCCCATTGCCTGCCATCGACTCCGAAAACCCGGGAGAAGCCGGATTTACCGGTTCAACAGTCATCGCTGAGTTTGCGTCTCTGACCGAGGCCAAAGCATGGGCAGATGCCGATCCTTATGTCGAAGCCGGTGTTTACCAGTCTGTTATCGTCAAACCCTATAAACAAGTTTTTTAACGATTTGAGAATAACCTTTCATGATAAGAAAAATATGTATTACAGTTGGGCTAGTTGCTGTCTTAATGGGTTGTAGTAATCAGGGTAATCAAAAACAATTGGAACTGCTTGCTGCCAACAGAGCAAGCGTACTCCAGGCTGAATTACCGATTAAATCCGGGCCACTGTCCATCATGCGGGCTACGGCCAAAAAGAATGTGATTGAGATCATGATGATCTATAACAGTGACGCTCCGAAGGCCAAATCGACTCAGTCACTCTTAGAGCACAGTATCAAGAGCTACTGTACTGATACATCAACCAAGTCCAATCTGGAAGCGGGTCTGGCGTACCGGATTAAAATCCGTAATACCCGGGGACAATTGTTGATTGATCAACTCATCGATCAGGCAACCTGTAAAAAATATTAACCGGATAAACTACAAGAGCCCCGATTCCGGGGCTCTTTTTCTTTCAGATAGATTATGCTGCCTGTTCTTCCCAGTTTGCACGAAGTGTTTTGGCCGCGGCAACCATATTACGCAGTGCTGCTTCCGTTTCCGGCCAGCCTCTGGTTTTCAGGCCACAATCAGGATTCACCCATAGTCTTTCCGCCGGAATAGCCTGAGATGCTTTCTTCAGCAATTCAACAATCCATTCCTGAGACGGAACATTCGGTGAATGGATATCATAAACACCCGGACCGATTTCATTCGGATAATTGAAGGCTTCAAATGCATTGAGTAACTCCATATTCGAGCGGGAAGTCTCAATCGTGATCACGTCAGCATCCAGAGCCGCGACAGATTCAATGATTTCATTAAACTCGCTATAACACATATGCGTATGTATCTGGGTCTGCGATGCTGCACTGGAAGCTGCAATACGGAAAGACTGTACAGCCCAGTCCAGATAGGTCTGATGATCGCGTTTCTTCAGCGGTAATCCTTCCCGGATAGCCGGTTCATCAATCTGAATAATGTTGATCCCTGCGTTTTGCAGATCTGCGACTTCATCCCGGAGTGCCAGAGCCAGTTGCTGGGTAATTGTCTTACGGGAAATATCTTCCCGCGGGAAGGTCCAGCACAAAATAGTCACCGGTCCGGTCAGCATCCCTTTCATCTGCTTTGAAGTCAGAGACTGGGCATACTCAGACCATTCAACTGTCATTGGTTTTTCCCGCTCAATATCGGCGACGACAATCGCAGGCTTCACACAACGTGAACCGTAGCTCTGTACCCATCCAAAACGTGTAGTCTGAAATCCGGATAAATTCTCAGCGAAATATTCCACCATATCATTTCGCTCAGCTTCACCATGAACCAGCACATCCAGCCCTAAAGCTTCCTGACGCTCGACAGCTTCCTGAATATGAGATTTTAAAGCACTCTTATAGTCATTTTCTGACAAACGCCCCTGTTTGAAATCATTACGCACTTTTCTGATTTCGCTGGTTTGGGGAAAAGAACCAATTGTCGTGGTCGGTAAGAATGGTAAACCTAAGGCTTCTTTCTGATATTCAGCACGCGCCTCATAAGGTAAATCCCGGGCCGCCAGAGCATCAGTAATGGCTTCGACCCGTTCACGAACATGCGGTTTATTCACTTGCTGGGATGCACGACGTTGTTCAATCGGGCGACTGTAGTTCTGACATGCTTCAATAGCAGCAACATCACCATCTAACGCCGCACCGAGCAGACCCAGTTCTTCAACTTTCTGACGGGCAAAAGCAAACCAGCTCCGGGTTTCTTCACTCAGTTCGCTCTCCAGAGATAAATCCACGGGACTATGTAATAACGAACACGAACTTGCAATCCACAAACGATCACCCAATTGCTCATGCAGTGGTTGTAACTGCTGTAGTAATGCTGCCAAATCAGCCCGCCAGACATTACGTCCATTAATCACCCCAACAGACAGTACCCAATGCTCAGGTAATTTCCCGGCAACGCTATCCAACTGTTCCGGAGATGAGACCAGATCTATATGCAGCCCGTCGACTGAAAGTTCTGTCACCTGATCCAATACATCGGTAATCGAATCAAAATAGGTTGTCAGCAAAAGTTTGGTTTTTCCCTGCAACTGCTGATAGGTGGATTTCAGAGCACCCAGCCAGGACGCATCTAATTCCAGAGCCAGAATCGGCTCATCGATCTGAACCCACGACACCCCCTGTTCTGCCAGCTTCGCCAGAATTTCCTGATAAGCAGTAATTAACTGAGGCAGCAGCGACAAGCGTTCAAAGCCATCTTCAACAGATTTACCCAGGTACAGGTAACTCAATGGCCCCAGTAATACAGGTTTCACCTGATGTCCTTGTTGAATAGCTTCATTCACTTCATCAAACAGTTGCGGCCAGCTCACTTCAAATGAATCCTGGGCCGAAAATTCCGGCACAATATAGTGATAGTTGGTGTTAAACCATTTGGTCATATCGGATGCAGCACTTCCCTGACAGTCACATCCTTGCTGAGACTGACCTCTGGCAATCTTGAACAGCGTATCAATGTCGATATCACCATTCCGGTGACGCTGTGGAACATGCCCCAATAGCAGAGAGGTTGCCAGCACATGATCATACCAGGCAAAATCTCCGGCAGTGACAAACCCAAGCTGATGCTTCGCCTGCAATGTCCAGTTCTCCTGGCGAATCGATGCACCTACGGCTTCAAGCTGAGCCTGATCCAGTTCCCCACGCCAGTATCCTTCTAATGCAAACTTAAGTTCTCTTTTTTCGCCGATACGGGGAAAACCTAAGATATGTGTTGTTATTGCCATGAGTACCATCCTTTTGATTGATTATTTTTGTCTTTAAGACTTGGTTGCTGATTTATTTATCGACATTCAAAGATGTCTGGATGGCTAAAATATCCTGCTAAATGGCATGTGTGACAATCTCCAATTATTCAACTGGTACATTAATAAAATTCATGACCAGAAAATAAAGTTGAATTTAATTAACTGGAATAGACGTCCAGATGTTTACATGCCATAAATTTCAGCGTAATTTAGTAAAAATATTCAACTTAATTTATTAAAAATGAGGAAAACTCATGTTAGAAATCAAACATCTGAAGACGTTGATTTCACTACGGGATACCGGTTCTCTCACAGCAACGGCAACAGCACTACATCTGACTCAATCGGCACTGTCCCATCAGATTAAAGATCTGGAATCCCGGATTGGCAGCCAGCTTTTTCTCAGAAAAACACGCCCGGTCAGATTTACATCCGAAGGCGAAATTCTGCTGCGGTTGGCAGAAGATGTTTTACCCCGAATGGCTCAGGCCGAACATGAGATTGCCAGTATCAAAGAAGATGTGAATGGTCGGCTGCACATGGCGATTGACTGCCACTCCTGCTTTCAGTGGCTTATGCCGGCGTTAAAGGAATACCAGCTTAGCTGGCCGGATGTAAGTCTGGATTTTTCTTCCGGATTTGGTTTCGAGCCTCTGCCGGCTCTGTTGGCCGGAGAGCTGGATCTGTTGATTACATCAGATATTATGCCGCGCTCAGAGATTCACTATGAGCCATTGTTTGATTTTGAAATGCGTCTGGTCACTGCGATTAATCATCCGCTGGCGGAATCTGACTGTATTCAGCCGGAAGATTTAGCCGGGCAGACGATGCTGACTTATCCGGTTCCGAAACAACGCCTTGACGTTTATAAACATTTTCTTCATCCGGCGGGAATAGAGCCGCAAAAGTGGAAACAGGCTGATAATACACTGATGCTGGTTCAGATGGTTTCAGCCGGCTTGGGTGTCGCTGCGCTTCCCAACTGGGCCATTAGTGAATTTTCCCGTCAGCGTCTGATCACCAGTAAACCATTGGGACAAGGGTTATGGCGACGCTTGTTTGCTGCAGTCCGTAACGGAGAAAAAGAAAAACGCTACCTACAGGCCTTCTTCGCCACGGCACGCCAGCAGTGTAAAACTCATTTAGAAGGGATAAAAATAGCCTGATACTCTCATGTCCTGATACAAAAAACATCCGCCAGTAAAACTGGCGGAGTATGATGAATCACAGGACTTTAGCAAGAAATTGCTGTAGCCGGGGATGTGGCGGACGTTCAAATACAACCTGGGGAGTGTCATCAACCAATAGTGCACCATCTTCCATAAATAGCACCCGATCGGCAACTTCCTTGGCAAACCCCATTTCATGGGTCACAATAACCATGGTCATCCCTTCTGCTGCCAGTCCTTTGATAACATCCAGAACTTCCCCGACCATTTCCGGATCAAGCGCTGAAGTTGGTTCATCGAACAACATCAGATCAGGTTCCATCGCCAGAGCCCGGGCAATCGCAACCCGTTGCTGCTGCCCACCGGACAGATGGGACGGATAATTATTCATCCGTTCAGCAAGACCGACCCGTTGCATCAGTGCTTTTGCTGCGACCTCAACTTCTTTGGCCGGACGCTTGGCAACCTTTAATGGTGCCAGCATCACATTCTCCAGAGCTGTCTTATGCGGAAACAGATTAAAGCTTTGGAATACCATGCCGACATTTTGCCGTAACTGATTGATATTAGTTGATTTAGCGTACATATCAACGCCATCGACTACAATTGAGCCTTCATTAATCGCTTCAAGCTGGTTCAATGTACGCAGAAAAGTGGATTTGCCCGAGCCGGATGGTCCGATAATCGCGACCACTTCTCCTCTCCTGACGGTTGCACTGACGGCTTTCAGTGCATGACAACCATTGGGATAAAATTTTTCAATCCCTTTGGCAACAATCATGTCTTCACCGGTATACTGACTAGTCACTGGCCGATAACCTCTTTTCTAACACTTGGATTGCCCACGACAGTGAACCGGTTACAAGCAGATAAAGTGCTGCTACGGTAAACCACACTTCAAATGGTGCAAAACTTCCGGCAACAACTTCCCGCCCGGCTTTGGTCAAATCGGTAATCGAAATCACCGAAACCAAAGACGAGTCCTTGATCAGATTAATAAATTGCCCTGCCAATGGAGGTAGCGTCCGCTTAAATGCCTGAGGCAATACGACATAGCGCATCGCTTGCGGATAGGTCATCCCTAAAGAGCGTGCGGCTTCCATCTGACCGGTCGCAATAGACTGGATACCTGCCCGGATAATTTCTGCAACATATGCGCCGGTAAACACGGATAATGCCACAACACCGGCGGTAAACCGATCCAGATCCAAAACGGTACCGATGAAGAAATAAACGATAAAAATCTGCACCAGTAATGGCGTACCGCGAATAATTTCAACATAAGTCAGGGAGAGATCCCGGGCGGTATGATTTTTAGAAACCCGCATCAGGCCAAAAATCAGCCCCAGCAGAATCGCAAAAAACAATGAGATAAAAGAGATTTTAACCGTGACCCAAAGCCCCATGGCTATCGGTCCGAATTTCCAGTCTTTGACTTGGGCAAGCGTGTCCCCTTCAAAGACCAAATCTCCATTACCAATAACCCGCCGATCATATTTTTTGATGACCTGATCCGGGTTTCCGTTATCGAATTTCACGATAATCTGGTCGCCTTCGATCACCGAGGTTCCGTCACCCTGAGCACGAATATCCTGCATCTCAGTATTGACGATATAGGGCCACAGGCGATCCCAATGCCAGTTATAATTAATCGTCTTGCCGGAGAAATAGATGGCACCTACCAGCAGAACCATAATCACGGCATAAATTCCATGGCCTATCCAGCGTCTGGATTTTGACTGCATTACAATGATTCTCTTCTGTTTACTGATCATCCGGACAAGGGGAAAACCCCCGGTCCGGTACTTCATATCAATTCAATATAGCTAAAAAAGTATTCAGAGGATTACTGAACGTCTTTCAGCCAACTGTCAGATTTGAACCATTTGTCATAAATGCGCTGATAAGTACCATCGCCTTTCACCTGGCGCAGGTAATTATTCAGGAAATTAAGGAAATTAGGATCATCCTGGCGAATTGCCCATCCCAGAGGTTCATAAGTAAACGGTGTATCCAGATGGGTCACCTGCTGAGGATGCTGAGCGGCATAAATTGCATTGTATGGCAGGTCATAAACGTAGGCATCAGCCTTACCATTCGAAACCTGAAGAACGGCATCAGCTTCTGTATCATAAAGATCCAGTTTCGCTTTCGGGATATAACGTTTGGCAGCTTCTGCTCCAGTGGTTCCCAGCTTACTGGTCAGTGTATATTTCGGATCATTCAGATCCTTATAACTTTCAATCTTGCCAGCCAGTTTCGGAGAAATCAGCACAGACTGTCCGATGACAATATACGGGTCGGCAAAGTTAACTTTCAGGTTACGTTCCGGTGTAATAGTCATTCCGGAGATAATAATATCGCACTTATCGGTCTGAAGTGCCGGAATAATACCATCCCATGCCGTATTGACCGGAACGAACTTCACTCCGATAGATCGTGCCATATGTTTTGCCATGTCTAAGTCGAAACCGACAAAACGACCATCTTTGGTTTTCATCTCGAATGGCACATAACCAGCGTCAAAACAAGCTCTGAGCTCCCCTTTGTTAAGGATGTTCTCCAGTGCAGATTGCGGTGCTGCATTAACCTGAGTCGTCAACGCGGAACACGCAAGTACCGCGCCAGCAATTGCTGATTTTAATAATTTATTCATACTGTCCCTTTATGATTTTTATATCTATCTGCGACCATTTCCATCAAGAAATGCGATGTTGTGTTGTGATCTGCGCTGAATGATTCAGCCCAGTTATCTGTAACATAGTGCGACAGAACGGTAGCACTTTTCAATACTTTCTTCACAATTAATAACAACATTATCTACAAAGTATCTACCTATACGGACAGTTGCTTATCTCCTGTAATCTTCGCTTAAAATGCAGGTTTTTGAGCGTGTTCAATAAGATCCATTGAACGAGAGATGACAAATCAACCCAGTAATCTATCCAGTTCCGCGATAAGATCTTGTGGGTTTTCTAGACCAATTGAAAGTCGGAATAATCCATCTCCGGCGTAATCCCGGTACTCTTTTTCCTGTTCCACTGTCATATTGTAGGTTGATTCCATCAAATCAGCCGTTTTCAGCAAGACTGCCAGACTACGCTGATGCCCGATGGAATAAGCGTAATAGAACAATCGGGCATCTTCGGCAAAGCGCCGGGCAATCTCATCCATGTCATCCGTCTGAAATACAATAATGCCACCACCATGAGCCATCTGTTGACCCGCAAGCTGATACTGGGGGTGAGAAGCCAGTCCCGGATAATTCACCTGCTTTACCCGGGGATGCTTTTCAAGCCATCGGGCAATCTGGAGTGCCGACTCACTCATGGTTTTCATCCGTGGATATAACGTCTCGATCCCACGCATGATCAGCCATGCATTATGGGCGTTGATCGTTGCGCCGAGATAAACCCCTGCCCTTGAACGAATCTGAGCTATCAGCGCTTTTCTGCCGACAACACACCCACCCAGAGCATCCCCGTGACCATTCATGAATTTGGTCAGGGAATGAACCACAATATCAACACCCAGAGTTACCGGTCGGGTAATCACCGGCGTTGCAAATGTTGAATCAACCGAAAGAAGTATATTGTGTTGTCTGGCTAAATCAGCCAGTTGTTTCAGGTCGGTCAGACGTAATAGCGGATTACAGGGACTCTCAGCATGAATAAGTCTGGTATTGGGACGAATCGCCTTCGCGACAGCTTCCAGATCCGTCAGATTCACCGTACTCACTTCAATCCCGTAATCCGGCAATATCTCTCTTGCCATTTCATAAACCGCTGCGTAACAGACATCACTGATGATCAAATGATCGCCGACTCGCAAGAATGAGAAAAATACTGCCGACAATGCCGCCATTCCTGTTGTCGTCGCATAAGCATCATCGGTACATTCCAGTGCAGCGATTCGCTGTTCCAGTTGCCGGACTGTCGGGTTAGTCCAGCCGGCATAGAGAAACGGTGCTTCCGTCAGATCATCGATCCCATGTGCTGAAAATGAACCATCCTCCGGGATAAAACAGTGATTCACAGACATCGCAATAGGCGGTGTCATTGCTTGTGTTTCCCGGTCAGGTACAAATCCGGCAGAAAGCGCCAGCGTTTCAGGACTGTATTGCGAAGGCTGAGTAGACATAAACGATAAACTTCCATTAGTTTCAGGATGGGTGCGCCAGAATAGTATCTGGTAAAAAATGGGCAGTTAAACGGCAGAATTACCTATTCTCGACGTGTTTTTCTGCATTATTTATGACAATATGCAGA
The DNA here is from genome assembly GCF_024346955.1 of Vibrio mangrovi. NCBI lineage: Bacteria > Pseudomonadati > Pseudomonadota > Gammaproteobacteria > Vibrionales > Vibrionaceae > Vibrio > Vibrio mangrovi. Next base: position 2,077,412 of record NZ_AP024883.1, read on the forward strand.
AAATCCGCGTTCAAGAACACTTAATCACATGCCACTCGACCTATTTGATAAAAAGATACTTGATATCATGCAACGAAACTGTCGGCTCCAGACAGAAAAAATTGCCGAACAGATTGGGCTATCCGCCTCAGCAGTGCAGCGGCGTATCAAGAAGTTACGTCAGGAAGGTGTCATTCAACAGGAAGTAGCCATCATTGATCCGCAATATCTGATGAATCATATGAGTTTTATAGCGGGTTTGGAGATTGAGCGGGATAACTACCAGACTTTATCCCACTTCAAAAGCTGGGCCGAACACAAAGAAAATATCCAGCAAATCTATTATGTCACCGGCCAGTTTGATCTGATGGTACTGGTGACTGCCGCAAGTGCACTGGAATATGATGCCTTTATTGAAAAGCTAATGCAGGCAAACCCCAGAATCCGGCGTGTCACGACTCATGTCGTTCTGGATAGTCCCAAACGTACTTTCTATACACCAATACCAGATGAGCTCTAGACTGGATAAGATGGATAGAAAAAAGCCGGGAGAATACATTCCCCCCGGCGGCTGTCCGACACGCTTTAGTGCTCAGCTTTAAATTGATTTGTTAGCGGATCATACTGATAGCCCAGATGACCTAACTTATCGACAACCACCTGAGAATCAAGTTCATAAGTGACAGTCAATTCCTCAAAACTTTCACATTCCAGCCGCAATTTCTCATTGACAATACCAAGCAGAATAGAACTGTCTAAACGACCAACGTTTGAAAAATCCATAACCACACTCCTTTGGGTTGTTCCAAATCCCGTAAGACACAGAGACTGATCGCCTCTGAATAATCTCAAATATAAGTGTAGTTCTAAATTTGACTAACTAAAATAAAGCTGATGGAATCCGCTCACTGAGGTTAATAGCACCAGACAGGAAATTGCCAGTTGAATTCTATCAACACTCTTCGTCGTCAGCAGATGCCATGACCAGATAATCACTGCGGTCACCAGCAGAGAGAAACAGACCAGAATCAACTGGAGTGTATCTTGTAACTGAGAAGATGCCATACCAGAAGTAAACGGAACGATACAGAGAGTCAGCAGCATTGCTGCCAGAATCCCTGCGACCGGCAGCAGTCGGTGAAAAGCTTGCAAACGGGTTCTGGCAACCGTTAGCAATAAATGTGCAGCCATTGTACCCAGCAACAGGCATGACAGTACCATCATCACGGCCGCAATCCAGTTCGGTGCAGTCAGCACATCATGTAATAAAGTTATCCCAGCCAGCACATTCGCCAGATAAAGAATCTTGAGAGGTCCTTCTTGCCGGGTCTTTCCGGTTTTGACCTGAGAGTAAAAATATCCCGTCAGGGCAACTACCAGCAGGACATACAGATGCTGGGTAGCAACCAACAGCCATAACACCAGCAAAACCGGGAGAAGACGGTGAATTCTTCCTCGCTGTCCGGGACAAATCTCTCCTTTTGCTAATACCAGCGTAAGTATCAATTGAGCACCGGCAGCCATCGGGACCAGTACGGAAATAAGTGCATTCAGCATAACAACATCTGACGATAGAATGGGATAGCGGGATCATACCAAAAACCCCCACAGAAGAAAGCCGGATTATGCAGATTTACCAGTCTGAACCATCTGGCCGGTATCATCAGAGATAAAATCAATATCCCTGTTTATTTTGTGGACGGATGATGCTGGCGACGCCCTTCACTTGCCGCTATAATGCCCGCCGCACATTCATGAGGTCAAAATATGCACAGCAACATCACGCCGATTCATCACTATGAGAAATACTGGGCCGAGTGCTTCGGCAATGCGCCATTTCTGCCGACCAGCAGAAAAGAAATGGACCAGTTAGGCTGGGATAGCTGTGATGTCATCATCGTCACCGGTGATGCCTATGTTGACCATCCAAGCTTTGGTATGGCGATTATTGGCCGCCTTCTGGAATCCCAGGGATTCCGGGTCGGCATCATTCCGCAGCCGGACTGGCATAATAAGCAAGACTTTATGGCTCTGGGCCGTCCGAACCTGTTTTTCGGGATCACTGCCGGAAACATGGATTCGATGATCAATCGCTACACTGCGGATAAAAAGCTTCGCCACGATGATGCCTATACACCCGGCAATGAAGGCGGCAAGCGTCCTGACCGGGCGACACTGGTCTATTCTCAGCGCTGTCGCGAAGCATATAAGGATACGCCCATTGTTTTAGGCGGTATTGAAGCCAGCCTGCGGCGGGTTGCCCATTATGACTACTGGTCTGATAAAATCCGCCGTTCGGTTCTGTTCGATGCGAAAGCCGATATCCTGCTCTTCGGTAATGCAGAGCGGGCGCTAATCGAAGTAGCCCACCGGCTCGCCAAAGGAGAATCAATCCAGTCAATGACCCGAATTCGCGGCACCGCCGTGATCTGCTCAGAAGCACCGGAAAATTACCGAATTATTGATTCTTCCCGGATAGAAAAACCAGGAAAACCGTTTGTACCGACCAATCCTTATCAGGCTGAGCCTGCCTGCGAATCCAACGCAGAAAATGAGTCGGCAGCACAACCGATTACTGTTCGCCCTTCCCGGCATGATGCGGAAACAACGGCGGTACGTCTGCCATCTTATGAGAAACTGGTCAATGACCGTATTCTCTACGCACACGCCAGCCGTGTTCTCCATCTGGAGACTAACCCGTATTCCGGCAGAGCATTAATTCAAAAACATGGCGACCGGGAGCTATGGGTTAATCAGGCTCCAATTCCGCTTTCCACAGAAGAGATGGACTTCGTGTTTGGCCTGCCTTATGCCCGAGTTCCTCATCCACGTTACGGAAAAGCTAAAATTCCGGCTTATGATATGATCAAAACCTCGGTCAATATCATGCGTGGATGCTTCGGTGGCTGCTCCTTCTGCTCCATCACAGAACATGAAGGCAGAATTATTCAGAATCGCTCGAAAGAATCCATTCTGGATGAACTTCAGGAGATTCGGGACAAAGTTCCCGGCTTCACCGGTACTATCTCAGACTTAGGCGGACCGACAGCCAACATGTACCGTCTGGGCTGTTCCGATCCGAAAGCTGAGGCCAATTGCCGCCGCCCTTCCTGTGTCTTTCCGGGAATCTGCCATAAATTAAATACGGATCATAAACATACGATTGATCTATACCGGGCAGCCCGTCAGGTCGAAGGTGTCAAAAAAGTACTGATTGCTTCCGGCGTCCGTTACGACCTGGCCATTGAATCACCGGAATATGTCAAAGAGCTGGTCACCCACCATGTGGGTGGCTATCTGAAAATTGCACCGGAACATACAGAAAAAGGCCCATTGGATCTAATGATGAAACCCGGCATGGGAACTTACGAACAATTCAAATCTATGTTCGAAAAATACAGTGCTGAAGCCGGAAAAAAACAATACCTGATTCCCTACTTTATTTCGGCCCACCCCGGAACTGAAGATGAGGACATGCTCAATCTCGCGTTATGGCTGAAGAAAAACAATTTTGAATGCGATCAGGTACAGAATTTCTATCCTTCTCCTATGTGTAATGCAACCGCGATGTACCATGCTGAGACCAATCCACTGAAGCGGGTCAAATATAAGAAACGGGAAGTCGTTCCGGTCGCAAAAGGCGAGCGTCAACGCCGTTTGCACAAAGCGTTACTACGTTATCACGACCCGAAAAACTGGCCTTTGCTACGACAGGCACTCACCGAAATGGGGAAAAAACATCTGATTGGTGACGGACCTCATTGTCTGATTCCGGCAGAAGATCAACAAAAACAGACACCGGCACAACGGAGAAAATCCGGCAGACATGGTGCCAACCGCTTTGCCACGAAACACTCCAAATCCCAGCCGGGATTTGCCCCGCTACGGGAAGGTAACGGAAATAATCATCATGGAAAGCCCTCCCGGCCCCCCAAATCACAACAACGGGGGAAAAATGCCGGAAAATCGAAGCCCGTAGCATAATTCCATAAAAAAACGCAGCCAGTCCGCTGCGTTTTTTAACAATGATTCAGGCCTTGATTTATGCGTATTCAGCTTCAAATTCTTGCATAAATGCAACGAGAGCCTGAACACCTTCAAGTGACATCGCATTATAAATCGATGCCCGCATACCACCGACAGCGCGGTGGCCTTTCAGTGCAACCAAACCTCTTTCTTTTGCCAGCTCAAGAAACTTCGCGTCAAGTTCCGGTTTTGCCAGCTGGAACGGAACATTCATCCGGGAACGGTTATCCGGGTGAATCGTATTCCGATAGAATGGTGACTGATCAATATAACCATAAAGCGCATCGGCTTTCTCACGGTTGATCTGTTCAATTGCTTTCACGCCGCCCTGACTCTTCAACCATTTGAAGACCAGACCAGAGAGATACCAGGCATAGGTTGGTGGCGTATTGAACATCGAATCTTTTTCCGCCAGCACTTTATAGTTCAGCACACTTGGCAGAGCATTCTGAGCCAGTTCCAGCAAATCATCGCGCACAATCACAATTGTAATACCTGCCGGACCAATATTCTTCTGTGCTCCGGCATAAATCACACCATACTTACTGACATCTATTTCCCGGGACAGAATGTTAGAAGACATATCCGCAACAATAGGTTTATCCGTCACAGGTAAATCGTTGATTTCAATTCCGTCAATTGTTTCATTTGGGCAGAAATGGACATATGCCGAATCTGCATCGACTTGCCATTCGCTGGCAGGCTTCACCGCTGTCTGCCCATCAATGTTGGTTTTTGCATCAAAGACATCAATTTCACAGTATTTTTCTGCTTCATCAATAGCACTTTCTGCCCAGTATCCAGCGTCAATATAGGTCGCTTTAGTCGCCTGTCCCAATAAATTCAGCGGAACCGCGGCAAACTGAGCTCTGGCGCCTCCCTGACAGAACAGTACTTTATAATTATCAGGAATATTCAACAGATCCCGAAGATCCTGCTCCGCCTCCTGGGCGACCTGAATAAACTCTTTACTGCGATGGCTGATTTCCATCACGGATGTGCCCAGTTGATTCCAGTTGATAAACTCGGCTTGCGCCTTTTCCATCACGGCTTTCGGTAAAGCTGCAGGGCCTGCACTGAAGTTATACACGGTGTCAGACTTTAACTCCATGGGTTCGTTGCTCCTACGGTCAATCATACGGTTATTATAGTGACTTTGATTAATATCACTTTTTATGCGACAAAAAAAGCAGAAAAGAGGCGAATTGCCTCTTTTCGGATATTAGAACTTCAATCACCCTGAATAAGGGGATTGAAAGACACAAAACGTTTACATTTTCATCATCAACGACATCAGTAAAACCGTCAGCGGCACTTCTTTCCCGCTATCAAAAACAAGGTTACCATCTTTTACCACGGCATCCATCTGATAAACATCTCCGCTTTCCTTCATCATCTCCATCGCAACCAATTCGTCAACTCCCTGACGAAGTACCGGAAATGCTTCTGCAACTGTCCGGGGAACATGGCTCTCAACATGGCCCGTCAGTTTTTTGACAATAGCAAACGGATCCTGTGCCATCCCTTCAGTTGCTTCCGGTAATTTCAGGTCCACTTTTGATTCAATCTGTCCCTGAGGCAAACCGATATCCAGCTGTTCCAGAGACATTGAAAATCCTTTTGATACCAGTTGATCCAACGCTTTCTGTAAATCCTGGGTATCTTCCTGACTCATCTCCGTATAATGTTCCACGACCCGGGCTATCTCAGCCAGACTATCGGCATCAAGCTGCCCCATGGAGAAAATCACATTCAGGTGCTCAATCACACCATCCTGAGCTGAAATGTTAGCAATATTGAACTGTTGACGGGTGTCATACCGTTCACGGTTAGCATCCAGAGATGATGTATTCTGATAACCTACTTTCTCTAAAGTAAACTGCTCCAAATCAGCAGAATCAGACATCTCCGCTTTCTCAACCTGCAAAGTCTGGGAACCGACCCAGAATCCCTTCTCTTTCTTTCCCTGTCCGTTACCACGAATATTGTCCAGCTTCACCTGAAAATCTGTGTCACTAAACTGGACCGATGGCATATCAAGCTGATAATCAACTTCTCCCAATGTCGTCACAGAACCGGAAAGTGATGCCGGAGTTAAAGACAACGACCACGCATTTCCCTGATAATGAATGACCTGACTATCCATCTCAAACTGAGTATTTCCATTGAGTTGTGTCCGGGTTGTGATTTGCACCGGAATATCCTGATGATCTTTGAGCCGGGTCATCGCATCAATCGAAAAAAGACCATGTTTCACCTCAGTGCTAAAAACCCATGAGGTCGGGAAACCATCATCCTGCATCTGTTCTTTTAACCCCGGATCAATCACCTGAATTTCTGTTTCAACATGAGATGAAAAATACCCGCGATCGTAAGTCAGAATTTTTCCGCTAACTAACCGATTATTAATCGTTGCTATATTGTCATTAAATACACTTTGCGCAATCTGTCCGACAACCAGCGGCCAGGAAGCGACCAGACAAACCGCACCACCAACCGCAGCTATTTTTTTAAGTTGATTCATAACAAAGGATCTCTTTTGTTTATTGTCTTATTCTACTGTGTATATCTAAGTAACCATTGTATATCTAAGTAACCATCAAACCAGATGGGCAGAAGGTCACTTGGGTATATCATTAAATTTCACCGGCAAACCGTTCATTATAGAACTTAGCTCTCATCCTGATTTGTAAAACCTTGGTAAAGTTTAAGAAAAACATCCCTGCCAGTGAGAGCATTGTGAACGACTATGCGATTATCTGTTTAGATAACAATCCGATTAGTGTGGAACAGTATCAAAGTGAGCTGACACCTTTTACCGGTCTGTTTGATCTCTACTGTGTAGATTCTATCAGTGACGCTCAGTATACACTGGATTTTATTCACGAACGTTCACAAATTGTCGCTTTAGTGATTGCCTGCCATCATGATGCACTCAACGGCGCAGACTTTCTAATCCAGCTGGATAAACTTCCCCATACAAAGAATGCCCGAAAAGTACTCATCAGTGCGGGAAAAGATATTCAGGCGATTCTTTCAGCCGTTAACGAAGGCAGACTGGACCACGCTCTCACCAAACCCCTTCCCAACCGGATGCTGTATAAAACGGCCTACAAAGAGCTGACTCATTTTATTCTCAATGCAGAATCTGACAACTTACTGGACTACAGTCAAGTTCTTGATCAGAAACAACTACTGCGGGCTCATGTAGATAATTCGATGAGAAACTTCCGGCAGGGTTTCATCAATGATTACCACCAGATGAGCGATACCGAACTGGCTGAAAACGTCATAATTTCGCTGTATTCATTCTTTGAGAAAAAAGATGAAACACGCGCCTGCCGAACCTATTCCCCCAATCATCTGCTGACAAGAGAAGGGGAAGAAAATCAGTTTTTGTGGTTTATCACCAAAGGTGAAGTTGCCCTGTTTAAACAAGATGAATTAGGACATGAGCGTGAAGTTGTCCGCCATCAGAAAGGCAATCTGGTTGGCGGCATGTCCTTCGTTACCGGCGAACCTTCTTTTTCTACAGCAATTACGCTGACGAAAACCCACGTAATCAAGCTTGACAGAGATGTTTTTGCTAAAGTCATGCATTCCAATAGCCAGTTACTACCACTGTTTACTAACCTGCTTTTACGTCACTTTAACCGACGCCTGCAACGCAGTATTACCACAAAGCTGGAGTTACAGAAAACACTCGAATCTCTGGAAACAACTCAGCAACAATTAGTGGAGCGGGAAAAACTTGCCGTTCTCGGTCAATTGGTAGCAGGTGTAGCTCATGAACTGAATAATCCTGTTGCAGCTATTCTCCGGGGAGCAGAAACGCTGGCAGAGCAGATACAATGGATTTTCAACACACATACAACTGCTTTTACCGAGCAGGCGGCCACACTGCTGCACCACTCGATGACTGTCTCACCTATTTCTACCTCAGAAGAAAGACAGCGGATTAAGGAACTGGAAACAAAATTACCAGACCGGAGTCTGGCGAAAAAACTGGTCAAATTAAACCTGGACAATGATGACGATCTGATAGAACAACTGAATACGGATAAGACACAGGCAACAGCTTATGTCCATCAACTGGAGCATTACATGAGGACCGGAACCTCTTTGCGTTCTGTTCTTATCTGTGCTCAGCGGATTGCCGATATGGTCAAGGGGTTGAAAAGTTATGCCCGGACCGACGATGAACGGTATCTCACGGTCAATATTCATGAAGGTCTCGAAGATACACTGGTTATTTTTGAAAACCGGCTCAAAAGGCACCACCTGATTAAAGAATATGCGGACACATCTTTGGTCTACGGCCAGCCGACAGCCCTGCAACAAGTCTGGGTTAATCTGCTTTCAAATGCGATTGATGCCCTTCCCGAACAAAATGGGCAAATTGAGATACAAACCCGTATCACAGAACATGAGCAACGCCCTTATCTCTGCGTCACCGTCGCAGATAACGGCATCGGAATTCCGGATGAGCTGAAAGAGAAAATTTTTGAACTAAACTTTACCACCAAAAAGGAAGGAAACTTCGGTTTGGGGATCGGACTTTCAGTCTGTCAGCAGATTATTCAACAACATCAGGGCTGGATCGAGCTCGACTCCCGGGTTGGTGAAGGAACTGCGATTCATGTTTATCTGCCTCTGGAGAATTCAGAGTCAGATAAACACACGCAATCATGAATAAGGAGCACACATTATGAATCAACGCTATTTGATCCTCTGTGTTGACGACGAGCGGGAGATTCTGGACAGCGTGGCACAGGATCTGGATTGCTTTGAAGAATATTTTGTCGTTGAGGCTGCTCAGTCGGTCCCGGAAGCACGAGAAGTCATTGCCGACTGTCAGCAACAGGAAATACCGCTGGCTCTGATTTTGTGTGATCACATTATGCCGGAACAAACCGGGATTCAATTTCTGATAGAACTTAATACTGATCCTCAGACGGAGGCTGCCAGAAAAATTCTGCTGACGGGTCAGGCAGGGCTCGACGATACTGTTGAAGCAATTAATCATGCATGCCTGGATTTTTACATCAGTAAACCCTGGCAGGGAGATGAACTTCGCCAGGTCGTCAAACACCAACTCACCCAGTATATGATTCAAAATGAATCAGATCTTTCTCCCTGGGTCAAAGTACTGGATGCTGCCGAGATATTATCGGCACTCTCACAACGACGAAGTGAATTTGGTGAATAACCAAAGTCAGAAGCATCATTTGTACAAAAAATTCTCGCCTATGCCATAAAGATGTTTAATTTGTCATTTATGGCATTGTATTTGCAATTTATTTACTCACACGACAAAAGCATGACACTCTTACGGTAGCATTATGCCTCCTATTCGGTTTATGATGCGATAAAGGGTTGATTGAAAGCAGAAATACTGTCATTTTTACAGGGATCATGAATAAGATAGGTTTAGTTATGCGTAAAATTATTAGTGCAACAGTGTTGTTACTAGCATCTGGATACACATTTGCAGCGGTAGATCCAAACAGCCCATCAGTGATGAGCAATTTCAGTTATGACTACTACGAAGCCCGAATCGGTATCAGTCCAAACACCTATGGTGCCGGTCTCAGCATGTCTGTTCACCCTAATGCACATGTAATTGGGCGAGTGGATTCAAAGCTTGAAGGCGATTACGACTTATCTGGCGGCTTAGGCTTCCATGCCCCCATCAATAACTGGGCCGATTTTACCGGTGAGATGTTGGTTCGTATGGTCGATTACGATGATTCCCGAGGCAGCGATACTGGCATGGAACTGAACCTGGGAGTTCGCCAATGGCTTGGTCCACAACTCGAAGTGGGTGGTAAAATCGGTTATCTGACTATTGACAGTAATGATGACTGGCTGGGTTCAGCATATGCCCGTTTCCATTCAACAGAGCTGTTCTCTGTTGCTGCTGAAGCCCGTTTCAACGACACATATGATGATCAAATCATGCTGAGTGCCCGATTCAAATACTAATGTACCGGCATAGTTGATAGTGACACTAACACAGCCAAGTTAAATGACTTGGCTGTTGTTCGTTATCCCTCCTCTTCTTCTGCAAGCGAGCAGCACTCATTCAATACCTGTTGCTTACGTTTCTCCGGAATTAATTTCCAGTGAACTTCTTCAATTGCCCCAACAAATTTCCATAGCAGCTTAACATCGGCTGTCGCACCGTATAATTGCCTGACTTTCAGAAATGCTCTCGTAGCTCCCAGTTTAAAGAATGCGGCCACATCGGGGATTCCCGATTTCTTCAACATTCGTTCTATGGTCAGATGCAAATTGGGCAGATCTCTCAATCGTCGATTCGACAATGAATATTTCTGCCTTTTCTGACAGATAGCCAACGCTTTAGCACGACTGATGATATCTCCGAGATACGGATACCCGGATCGAAACAATTCAGTAATATCGTAATAATTTACTTTAGAAATACTTTGTTTTTTAACAAAGACATACTTTGAGCAATTCAACGATACTAGCTTCTCGTCCAGTACACCCCCGCCCCGGATATAAATATGATTCGCACAGACCAAAGCAAACATGGCATCCTGACAAAATAATCCTACATCCCCAAATATTGACTTAGTGTCAAAATTTTCTCTTTCCATTAAGTAATCAAAAAATTTTGTTGCTATCATTTACCTAGCCTCAGTAATCATTATGTGTACATTTCAGGCTGACTTGTTGTTAGCGATAACTTGGGAATTCATTGTGGGAACGTCCGGGATATCGCCTTTATTGTCGGCTAAAAAGATATAACGAATTGATTTCTAAAATCTCGGCATGCGGTGTGAAATGAGTCCCATCAAATCTATACCAACCATATGGGGATAATAAATATGCGTGTGTATTCTCAATTTGAGCGTATCGCCAATAATTTCTCGCGATCACCGATATTTCATTGCGGGGCTATCAGTGCGACTGGTAAAATAATGTAAATAACAACGAATCTGATGAATATGAATCACGTCTCTTTTTTTTGGCTTCCGAGCGATCAGCAAGCCTTGTTTCAGGCAATAGAAACCGAATTCGCCCAAATGGTTGAATTGTCTATACAAAATGGGAAAATTGAACTCCCGCCGATCCCTCAGGTCGTGTTGGAAATTCAGAAGCTCTGTCTGGATGAAAGCACGACGGTAACGGATGTGGCAGAGTGTTTAATCAATGACCCCGGCCTGACGGCCGTCGTCTTACGAATTGCTAATTCTGTCATTTTCAACTCAAGAAATATCGCCTACAGTGATATCAATACGGCAGTGGCCAGACTTGGAATTTTCCGGGTCAGGGATATCGTTACGGCACAAGCAGTTAAGCAACTGAAATATTCAGTCAACCTTCGCGATGACTGCAATCAAATTCTGCGGCAAAGTGCGAACAATTCGAGAAAGCTCTGCGCAACCATGGTCTTGGTGACCAATACATTTAAAGAACTGGATCCTCAGGAGTATGCCTATCTGGAACCAGATAAGGCATTGTTGGTCGGTCTGTTGGCAGATATCGGGTTATTCTGTCTGCTCAATGAATATCATATCTATCTTGAGCAGGGTAACTATCTCGACCACGATCTGGCCATGCGCATTTTCGAATCACGCTGTGACCGAACCAGTTATCATGTGCTGAAGACCTGGGGTTTCGACCAAGACTTTCTTTCTGTTGCAACAAACAAAGAAATTCCGAACAAGTCTGGGGACGTTTCCTACCTCGACATCGCAAAAATTGCATATCACCTGCTGCTCTTCCGTCAGCAAGATGCCAGCATTGAAGACCATGAAGTGGAGATCAATGCGACCGGTGCCGAAGTTTTATATGAATTGAGTAACTTATCTGATTCGGACTTTAACACCAAAATCCGTTCAATTATCCATTCATCAGGATTTTGAGCACATTCATTCTTTCTGCACATAAACAGCCGTCACTTTCCCGGGGGCTGTTTACGGCTGATTCCGGCTGGTCTGCGAATTAATTCGGGACATTCGTTCCGTTTTCGTTTAGATTGTCCCGCCAGAATAGGCAATGACACGATATGACAGCTTTATGGTTTTAAAAAGCAAAACAGCGGAAGCCAATTTTGACAGCCTGCTTCGAATTTTCACTGTGCCGGAAGGTCCGGGTTCTACACTGACGAAAATTGAAGAAGAGATTTCGCAAAACCTCAATCAGTTTCTACGGGAACATATTGTTTCCGAAGAAAAACCGCTAAAAGCAATTGAGCAAGACTTCCTGTCATCCCAAATTCCGGAACTCCCGGAGTTTGTTTCTGATCATACCCAGCATTTACTGGATAAGGTTGTTGCCCAGTCTGTCCATACATCAGCCCCCAGTTTTATCGGTCATATGACTTCGGCATTACCCTACTTTCTGATGCCTCTGTCAAAAATCATGATTGCCCTGAACCAGAATCTGGTCAAAATTGAAACGTCCAAAGCTTTTACACCACTGGAACGTCAGGTTGTCGGTATGTTACACCGGTTAATCTATTCCGGAACCGATGATTTCTATTCTCAGTGGATGCACAGTGCGAATCATTCGTTAGGCGCATTCTGCTCCGGTGGAACTATTGCGAATATTACCGCATTATGGGTTGCCCGAAATAATGCCCTGAAGGCTCAGGGAACATTTCAGGGAGTCGAAAAAGAAGGCCTGTTCCGGGCCATGAAATATTATGGTTATGAAGGACTGGCAATTCTGGTTTCAGAAAGAGGTCACTATTCTCTGAAAAAAGCCGCGGATTTACTGGGAATAGGTCAGGAAGGACTGGTTGCCGTCCCGACAGATGAACACCATAAGGTCAAACCAGAAGCCCTGAAAAAAACGATTCAACGTTTGAAGCAACAACGAATTCTGCCATTTGCCGTTGTTGGCGTCGCCGGTACTACCGAAACCGGAAATATTGATCCTCTTGCCGAGATTGCCGACATCTGTCAACAGGAGAACTGCCACTTTCATGTAGATGCAGCCTGGGGCGGAGCAACACTGATGTCGAATCAGTACCGTCATCTGCTGCACGGTATCGAAAAAGCAGACTCGGTGACAATCGATGCCCATAAGCAGCTCTATCTTCCGATGGGTGCTGGAATGGTCCTGTTTAAATCGCCCACATCGACGCATGCGATCGAACATCATGCCCAATATATCTTGCGTGAGGGCTCCAAAGATCTGGGCAGCAGGACACTGGAAGGTTCCCGTTCGGGAATGGCAATGCTGGTTTATGCTTGTATGCATATCATTAGTCGTGCCGGATATGAGCTGTTAGTGAATGAAAGTATTCAGAAAGCAGCCTATTTTGCAGACCTCATCCAACAGCAAAGTGACTTTGAACTGGTTTCCGAACCTGAGCTATGTTTGCTCACTTATCGTTACGTCCCTGAGCAGACACGCCTTGCTCTACAACAGAGCTCCGGTGATACGCTGGCCCGGCTCAACCAACAGTTGAATGAACTGACAAAATTCATTCAGAAAAAACAAAGAGAATCAGGAAAATCATTCGTTTCCAGAACCCGGCTGAACCCAGACCGGTGGCAACATCTGGATACAGTCGTTTTCCGGGTTGTTCTGGCCAATCCTCTGACAACGAAGGATATCTTACATGCCGTACTGGAAGAACAGCGGCATATTGCAACATTAGCCCCGCTGCTACTCAGTCAGATACAACATACTACCGAGAGTATTCTGTCTGTAGGCAACAGTCACGAACCATCCATAACACCGTAAATAGATCACATGAAATGAAATTTTATTTCCACCTGGTGTAAGAAATGAATCATTTTGCATGGGTGAAATACTATTTTTTCCGATTTACCGGTAAAATTAAGGAATGGTATGAAATTTAGTTTGAGGCCTGTCATATTCTTATCATCCGATAACCTGAAATGTTACAGGATTATCGGTGCATACGTTTATACTCTTTTCTCATGCCCGCTTCGTGATGAATGTTAAATTCTTTGAACATCATGATTCGATATCGCCGGTGGTCAGGTCGAATCCCTGATATGTTCTCTTTTTCCGTGTGAACACTATGAATACATTAGAAAAAATTCAAAAAAATCTGGAAAATTTTAGCAAGTCTGAACGAAAGGTTGCAGAAGTAATTATGGCGTCGCCACAAACTGCAATCCATTCCAGTATCGCAACACTTGCCAAAATGGCTGATGTGAGTGAGCCCACGGTGAACCGTTTCTGTCGCCGTTTAGATACCAAAGGCTTTCCTGACTTCAAGCTTCATCTGGCCCAAAGTCTGGCAAATGGTACACCTTATGTGAACCGTAACGTCGAAGAAGACGATGGCCCTGATGCATACACACATAAAATTTTCGAATCGACAATGGCTTGTCTTGATGTTGCTAAAAACAGCATTGATTCAGCTCAGATCAATCGTGCGGTTGATCTACTGACTCAGGCCAAGAGAATCTCGTTTTTTGGTTTAGGAGCATCCTCTGCCGTAGCTCGTGACGCACAGAATAAATTTATCCGTTTCAATATTCCGATTTCCTGTTTTGAAGATATTGTCATGCAGCGAATGAGCTGTATCAACTGTACCGATAATGATGTTGTTGTGCTAATTTCTCACACCGGCCGGACCAAAAGTCAGGTTGAAATCGCCCATCTGGCAAAACAAAACGGTGCGACCGTCATTTCGATCACCGCAAAAGACTCACCTTTGGATAAAGCCAGTTCCCTATCGATCTGTCTTGATGTACCGGAAGATACCGATGTCTATATGCCAATGGCGAGTCGGGTGGTACAGATGACCGTGATTGATGTACTTGCAACCGGCTTTACATTACGTCGCGGTTCCGGCTTCCGGGAAAATCTCAAACGGGTTAAAGATGCATTGAAAGACTCCCGCTACGATAAACTCTCTCAGTTCTGAGATTTTGATAAAATGACACATTGATGTGTTTCCAAACGAAACGGGCCGGTGATGGGCCCGTTTCGTTTTGACTGTTCATCGTTAAAACGATAGATTTAATCTATTAAAACAAGAGGCAGATGTAACTTTATTTCCTAGGTGACTTCAGGCATAGTTACGCCAACAACACATGAAGGAGAAAGTTATGTTTGTAGTGATTTTTGGTCGTCCTGGCTGCCCATTCTGTGTCCGGGCAAAAGAACATGCAGAAACATTAAAAGAAAAACGCGACGATTTTAATTTCCGCTACGTTGATATCCAGGCAGAAGGCATCAGCAAAGCCGACCTGGAAAAAACCGTAGGAAAACCAGTCGAAACTGTTCCTCAAATCTTCATCGACCAAAACCATATTGGCGGCTGCACAGAATTTGAAGCTTATGCCAAAGAAAATCTGGGTCTTTTCGACGAATAATCCCCGTCATGAATATCACTAACCTGCCAATAATCTGGCAGGTTTTGTTTTTCTGACTATTTATAGTGTTTCCTCTCTACTGAATCGCCCTCTCCAAGAAGAAAATTCTTTCCCATATAAAAAACCACCAAAAATTCACTTATTTTTTCTTGCAATTCAGATACAATTCACTTGCTTATCTTCCTTTCCACCCCACTGAGTTGAGTTGTGAATATAAACGTTGTATTGCTGTTAAAAGAAAACCCTATTCTACTTATTTTTGTTGTTCTGGCGTGTGGTCTGGCTCTGGGGAAAATTCGCTTCGGTAGCCTGCAAGTCGGCAATTCTATCGGTGTCCTGATGACCTCACTGCTCATGGGACATCTTGGCTTCTCACTGAATTCAGAGGCACTGACCATTGGTTTTATGCTCTTTATTTATTGTGTCGGAATTGAAGCCGGTCCGAACTTCTTTGGTATATTTTTCCGGGATGGTAAACACTACCTTATTCTGAGCCTCACTGTACTGATAATTGCCAATCTGATTACCTATTTCGGCGGGCAGATACTGCATCTGGATTATGGATTGTCTGCCGGGATGATGGCCGGAGCGCTCACATCCACACCGATACTTGTAGGGGCACAGGATGCGCTCAACTCCGGGCTGGCAGAAATCCCACACAACATGGACATGTCCCGGGTTCTGGAAAATGTCTCTGTCGGCTATGCCATGGCCTATCTTATCGGCTTAATCAGTATGATCATGTTCGCAAAACTCCTGCCCCGACTACAAAAACAGAATTTATCAGATTCAGCCCAGCAGATTGCCCGTGAACGGGGTCTGGGCCACAACGGGCAACGTAAGGTTTACTTACCGATCATCCGGGCATACCGGGTTGGAAAAGAGTTAACCAACTGGATTGACGGACGTAATCTTCGGGAATTGGGGATCTACCGTCAGACGGGATGCTACATCGAACGTATCCGACGCAACGGCATTTTAGCGCACCCTGATGGAGATGCCATTTTGCAGGAAGGCGATGAAATTGCGCTGGTTGGTTTTCCTGACAGTCATGCCAGGCTGGATCCCAGCTTCAGAAATGGTAAAGAAGTCTTTGACCGGAATCTGCTCGACTTACGTATTTCGGAAGAAGAGATTGTCGTCAAAAGCGACAGTATGGTCGGTAAACGGCTGTCAGATCTTAACCTTTCTGAGTATGGATGCTTTCTGAACCGGGTTGTCCGGGCACAAATTGAAATGCCGATGGACTCAGATATTGTTCTGACTAAAGGCGATCTCCTTCAGGTGAGTGGAGAAAAGAGCCGGGTTCAGGGGCTGGCCGATAAAATCGGCTTTATCTCGATACACAGTCAAATGGCTGACCTGCTGGCTTTCTGTGCTTTCTTCATTTTCGGAATTACGCTGGGCTTAATTACCATGACCTTCGGTCAGGTTTCTTTTGGCCTGGGAAATGCCGTCGGGCTCTTACTATCCGGCATTACTTTAGGATTTTTACGGGCCAATCACCCAACTTTTGGTTATGTCCCGCAAGGTGCATTAAATATGACTAAAGATCTGGGATTGATGATTTTCATGGTCGGTATCGGCTTAAGTGCCGGGGGAAGCATGTTTGAACATTTATCTGAAGTCGGAATTCAGGTGATTGGTCTGGCCTTTCTGGTCAGTGTTGTCCCGGTCGTGTTTGCCTATCTGATCGGTGCTTATATTTTAAAAATGAACCGGGCATTACTTTTCGGTGCGATCATCGGAGCAAGAACCTGTGCCCCGGCTATGGACATTGTCAATGAATATGCGAAATCAACAATTCCCGCGCTAGGTTATGCCGGTACTTATACCATTGCCAACATCCTGATGACACTGACCGGCACCATCATTATTCTACTCAGTTAACGGCTAACTGATGATATAAAAAAAGCGCCCTTACGGCGCTTTTTTTATATTCTACTGGCTTAAAGATCGACAACATCAAAATCAACTGCCGGGTTTACATCAGCATCATAATCAACACTATCAACCCCAAAACCGAACAATTTCAGAAACTCATCTTTATAGGCTTCATAATCGGTCAGTTCTTTCAGATTCTCAGTTGTAATCTGTGGCCACAAGTCACGACAGTGCTGTTGAATGTCTTCTCTCAGCTCCCAGTCATCAAGACGCAGACGGTTCTTCTCGTCAACTTCAGGTGCATTGCCATCAGCCCGGTACAGACGCTCACTGAACAAGCGATAGATTTGCTCCATACACCCTTCATGAACGCCTTCTTCACGCATCTTTTTAAAGACCATTGAAATATAAAGCGGCATCACCGGAATCGCAGAACTTGCCTGTGTTACAACTGATTTCAGGACCGCAACATTGGCCGAACCCTGTTTTGAACCTAACTTCTCATTCAGTGCTGTTGCTGCACGATCCAAATCCATTTTTGCCCGGCCTAGAGCACCATCCCAATAAATAGGCCAGGTCAGCTCAGTACCGATATAACTGTAAGCAACTGTTTTGCAACCTTCTGCAAGAACGCCCGCTTCATCCAGCGCATTCATCCAGAGTTCCCAGTCCTGTCCGCCCATGACCGTAACAGTATCTTCAATTTCCTGTTCTGTCGCGGGTTCAAGGCTGGCTTCAATGATGACATCCCGGTTGGTATCAACCGCTGTTGAGGTGTAAGTCTCCCCAATCGGCTTCAGAGATGAACGGATCAATTCGCCGCTATCCGGCATTTTTCTCACTGGCGACGCCAGAGAGTAAACCACCAGATCAACCTGACCGAGATCTTGCTGAATCAATTCAACCGCTTTCTGTTTTGCTTCGTGTGAAAAAGCATCACCGTTAATGCTTTTCGCATACAGACCGGCTTCGTGAGCACATTTGTCAAAAGCAGCAGCATTATAAAATCCTGCCGTTCCCGGCTTTTTCTCTGTTCCCGGTTTTTCAAAGAAAACACCGATTGTTGCCGCACCACCGCCAAAAGCCGCAGCAATGCGTGAGGAAAGCCCATAGCCACTGGAAGAACCGACAACCAGTACACGCTTAGGTGCATTTTCAATGCTTCCCTGTGATTTTGTATAAGCGATTTGCTCTCTGACATTCGCTTCACATCCAACAGGATGTGTTGTCGTACAGATAAATCCACGAATTTTAGGTTTGATGATCATATTCAACTTCCTTTAAAAAACCCCGTTAGGATAAAAGTTTCGCCTGAAAATCTCACCTTATTTCTTAATATTTACCCCTAAAATACGAGTGGTTGGATCTCTTTTCATCAATTTCATCCGGCCAGACCAGCAGCCCTGACTGAAATCGTCCCGGATTTGCTCAGGCATATTTCCATCATTGAGGAATATCAGCACAAAAAATCAGAAAAAAATTGAACCATCTTTTATTTCGTCAGTCTGATTTAACAAGATTGACAGAGATGTTGGATTTCTTTTCTGTTGATACTGCTTTTTCTTGTTAACTCCTATTTAGTGCCCAGTACGTGTTGTACTGGGTTTTTTCTTGGCTGATAATCTTGTCATAGTTGATCAACCCAAGCTATTCTTGCCTGCATGAATGTTTTTACTCATAGTCCGGTAACCGAGCACACTTTTCGTGGAAAAGATTTCTATCTTAAACGGGATGATTTGCTGCATCCTCAGTTTTCAGGAAATAAAGCCCGGAAACTGATGCCACTGCTTGATGCCCCTCTTCCCCAAATCAAAACCCTGATTAGCTATGGTTCACCGCAGGCGAATTCTCTTTATTCTTTTGCCGCACTGGCACAGTTAAGAGGCTGGCAGTTTGAGTTTTATGTCGATCATATCCCTCACTGGCTGGCTACACACCCTATCGGTAATTACAAAGCTGCGCTGGCATTGGGAGCTAAAATCTATCCCACCGGGCAAATACCGGCCTCTGAAATGCATCCTTGTGAATATATCCGACAGGTTCGTTGCCCGGATGAAACCTGTCTGGTGATTCCCGAAGGAGGACGCTGTGATATCGCACAGCCGGGCGTTGCTGCACTCGGCGATGAAATTATTGACTGGATTGGCAGAAACCATATTACTCATCCGGTAATAGCTCTTCCTTCAGGAACAGGGACAACTGCTCTTTATCTGCATCAACACCTGACATCACATCATATTCAGGTACTTACCTGTGCCTGTGTCGGCGGCGAATCCTATTTACAGCAACAGTGGGATACGCTGGGTGCAACTTCATACCCGACCGTGCTGTCTTTACCGCACAAACATAACTTTGGCAAACTGTACCGGGAAGACTACGCAATCTGGCTGCATCTCTGCCGTGAAACCAGAGTCGAGTTTGATTTACTGTATGATCCGATGATGTGGCGTTGCTTAGAACTCTGGCTACCCAACCATCCCGACACGCCCCTGATATATATTCATCAGGGTGGCCTGCTAGGAAATACAAGTATGCAGGCCAGATATCAGCGTAAATATCCTGAACTCCCCAAAAACAGATACCACGGGTAATATTCACAACTTGTAAGATAAGCTGACACAGACATAACCTTTCAGTTAATTCCTCCTCTGAGGGAACGAACTTCCCGCTAAAGACAACCTATATGTTAGGGCACGTTGACCTTTCATGATGTTTTTTACAGCAATTTGTCGTGTATTTAGCCAAGACAGGTCAACACCCCCTGGACAAGTACAGTAAATGAGGTGAATTATGGACATGGCAATTGAACAAATATCTTCCCGGGTGATCAAAAAACTGCGTCAAAACGGATGTGAGGTTGTCATGGCAACCAAAACGCCCCGACGTGTCATGATTAATATTGAACAACCTACGACGGAGATGATGTACCGGGCAATGGAAATCCGGCAACAACAACATGGAACACGCTCCACGATATACACGTTGCCCATAGATGGATGCATGGTGCACTGGAAACATCCGTACGCCAGCTAATGCCGACACAACCAGCTTCTGTTTCCATCATGTCATATCGCTGTGACAGCTCGTTCACCCCCGAATAAGCTCACCGAAACGAGTCTGTCACATGAATCCCATCTGATACTCATTCCTATAGAACAGCCAGAACCAAACAAATTAAAAATAAAATTTATTTATTTTTCAAATAACTGCATTAAATTTATTCACTTTTTCATCACACCTTACCCTAAAATGGTATTTACATATAGTAAGTAATGCTTATTATATGCAGAACTTATTGTAATAGTGATGAACACTTCGGAACTACGATGAATCAATCGATCGGTTATTTACTGTGGGATGTCACACGGCTGATGCGGCAACAGTTTCAGAACGATCCGCGCCTGTCATGCATCACCCTGTCTCAGGCAAAAGCGTTAACTCAGATCTACTACCACGAAGGAATCAAGCAGGTTGAACTGGCAGAAATGCTGGAAATTAAACCGATGACTCTGGTCAGAGTGATCGACTCTCTGGTGGAAGAAGAACTGATTGAGCGGCGCCCGGATCCGAATGACCGCAGAGCTCACAGGATTTATCTGCAACCCAAGGCTGAAGAGCAACTGAAACTGGTCCGGCTTATCAGTCAGGATGTCTGGAGCAGTGCTCTGGCCGGATTACCCGATGAAGACATCGAACAATTTATCCGCACACTGAAGCATATTCATCACAATGTGTCACACACCTGATTTGGAGAAGGGCTGATATGAGTGAAGTAAAGAAAGAACCAAATCAAGTACGTTCCTCAAAAACATCTGCACGTAAAATCAAACGTATCCTGCTACTATTTGTCGTTCCGCTATTGGTCATAGCGGCAAGTCTGTTGATCTACCTGCATGGCGGACGTTATGTCGAAACGGACAACGCATACGTCAAAGCAGATAAGACTTTGATTGCGCCGGTTGTTTCCGGCCGGATTATTGATGTTGCTGTTGAAGAGAATCAGCATGTATCAGAAGGTGATTTATTGCTGAAAATTGATCCGAAACCTTTTGCCATTGCCGTCGAACAGGCTCAGGCCAACTTAAATGATGTCAAAACGAGCCTGACGACATTAAAAGCAGAATATCAGAGTAAGCAGGCTAACATCGCAGTCGCTCACAGCCAGTTCGAGTACCTGAAAAAAGAACAGAAGCGTCAATACGATCTTCTGAAGCAAAATTACATCTCACAGTCGGAATACGATGCAGCCCAACAGAAAACCGAAGTCCAGAAACTGGAAATCAATGCATTAAACAAAGAGTTACATCAGATTGCCGAAACACTTGGCGGACGGGTTGATCTTCCTGTGGAACAGCACCCTAAATACCAAAGTGCACTGGCTGCTCTGGATAAAGCAGAAAACGACCTGCAACATGTTAATGTATATGCACCAAGTAGTGGCATCGTTACTAAAGTCGCAGAGAAAGGACAGTATCTTGCTCCCGGAGCTTCAGCAATGTTATTGGTCTCGGATGATAATCTCTGGATCGAAGCGAATTTTACTGAGACCGAAGCCAGCTACATGAAACCAGGCCAAAGTGCAACGATTACCGTTGACTATGTACCGGGATACACCTGGCAGGGAACTATCGAAAGCCTCAGCCCGGCAACCGGTGCAGAGTTTTCTGTCATTCCGGCTCAGAATGCAACCGGAAACTGGGTCAAAATCACCCAACGTCTTCCGGTACGTATTCAATTGAAAAAGGTAGCAAATGCGCCACAGCTGAGAGCTGGTTTAAGTGCAATCGTTACGGTAGATACCAACCACCATCGTCAGCTTCCAATGTAAATGGCAGGTAGCGTGATGACAACACAGACTTATGATGTGACAGATGATACGTCCAAACGTGGACTCATCACCCTCTCGGTCATGCTGGCAACGATTATGCAGGCACTGGATACCACCATTGCCAATGTTGCTCTTCCACATATGCAGGGAGCGATGAGTGCGACTCAGGATCAGATATCCTGGGTTCTGACCTCTTACATTGTTGCCTCTGCCATTGCCATGCCTCTTACCGGCTTTGTATCGTCCCGTATCGGCAGAAAGCAGCTGTTCTTATATTCCGTGGTCGGTTTTACGGTGACATCCGCTTTATGCGGGGCCGCACAGTCACTGGAGCAAATGATCATCTTTCGTTTGCTACAGGGTATCTTTGGTGCCAGTCTGGTTCCCTTATCTCAGTCCGTCCTGCTGGATACTTATCCACCGAAACAGCACGGTTCAGCGATGGCAATGTGGGGAATCGGCGTGATGGTCGGGCCTATTCTCGGCCCTTCCCTCGGGGGCTGGCTGACCGAATACTACAACTGGCGCTGGGTATTCTACATCAATGTTCCCTTCGGGGTACTTGCCTGGCTGGGAATAGCCTCTTCTGTAAAGGAGACCAGACTCGACCCTTCCCGACGTTTTGATATCTTCGGTTTTTCTCTGCTTGGAATCTGTATCGGTTGTCTGCAACTGTTTTTAGACCGTGGCGAATCACAAAACTGGTTTGCCAGCATGGAGATCATCATCGAAGCATCTTTATCGGCACTGACACTCTACATGTTCATTGTCCATATGTTTACGTCAAAGATGCCTTTCCTGGACCCGCATATGTTTCGGGATCGCAACTTTGTCGTCGGGCTGCTTTTTGCGTTTATGATGGGCGTCATTCTGCTTGCTACTCTGGCTTTGCTGCCTCCGTATCTGCAAAATCTGATGGGTTATCCGGTACTGGATGTCGGTCTGCTTCTGAGTCCACGGGGATTCGGTACCATGGTTGGCATGATGATCGTCGGAAAGCTATCCGGTAAAGTTGATTTGCGCTATCTGATCGGTATCGGTCTGGTTCTGATGACTTTTGCACTATGGGAGATGACACAATTTTCAGTCGATATTACCAACTGGAATATTATTCAGACCGGCATTGTGCAGGGATTCGGGTTAGGACTGGTATTTGTCCCATTATCGACACTGACATTCTCGACACTGTCCCCACATTACCGGAATGAAGGAACTTCACTATATAACCTCATCCGTAGTATTGGCAGTAGTATCGGTATTTCGATGGTGGTCACTTATCTGGCGCACCGGGTACAGATCAACCATGCGGCGTTCTCAACCTTCATTACACCATTTAACCGGGCACTGCAGGATGCCATCAGTCAGGGAACCTATAACATTCAGTCCACGACCGGATTGGTGACACTCAACCGGGAAGTAACCATACAGGCTTCCATGCTGGGATACCTGCAGGATTTCCGTTTCATGATGTTCGTCTGTATCGCGATGTTTCCGCTCCTGTTACTACTACGGAAGCCGGAATACTAATAAATACTCCTCCGGAGGTTAACCAATAGCCAGTTTGGTTTCCGGGTAACGTAAGCGGTGTGTTCTGGGACTGGCAAGAAAATACGCCATTGTCAATGGTCCCAGCCGTCCGATAAACATCATCAGCATAATAATCACTTCACCGGATTCCGATAATGACGCGGTCAGCCCCCGGGAAAGTCCAACCGTTCCCAGCGCAGAAACCGCTTCAAAAATAATATCAACCATCGGTGCATTTTCACTGAGTAGTAAGCCGAAAATTGCAATCCAGGTAACGCCGATAGAAATGACCGTAAGTGCCAGCGCTTTATTGATCGTTTCTTTCGGAATTTCCCGTTGAAACACATGAATGGCAGCATCACGCCGCAGATACCCATAGGTTGCCAGAATCAGCACAATAAATGTCACCACTTTGATACCACTGGCTGTACTCATCGAACCACCGCCAATAAACATCAGAACCAGCATCACGGAAGTCGTAGCATCTTTGAGCTGATCAATCGCCAGTGTATTAAAGCCGGCCGTTCTCGGAGTGACAGCCTGAAACCATGACGCCAGCCACTTCCCTTCCTGACTCAGCGGTGCCAGCGTATTCGGATTATCGTATTCAATACAATAAATCAGGATAACTGCAACGGCATTAATGAGAATCGTACCGGAAATCATGAGCTTGCTATAGGGTGTCAACAGAGACCAGCGCCGGTGGCGCAGTAAATCCCGCCAGACAGAAAAACCCAGTCCTCCGGTAATAAACAACCCGGTAATCGTCAGATTCACCACCGGATCCGCAACGTAAGGCATCAGATTACGACTATCAAGAGCAAATCCTGCATTGTTGAACGCACTGATGGTATAGAAGAAACCATGAAACAAACTGGTTTGCCAGCCCAGTTCCGGCCACCAGTAGAGGGACAGAATAATCATACCGATCGATTCAACGAGCAGTGAAAAATACAAAACCGATTTTGCTGTGGAAGCCAGTGTTGAAGCATCAGTCTGATTGAATGCTTCTCTGATGACGGTCCGCTGTAGGAAATTGATTTTACCGCCCAATGCAATCAACGTCACCACAGCGAACGTCATCAGGCCCAGTCCACCAAACTGGATAAGTAATGCAATGATGACCTGCCCAAAGCGTGTAAACTCTGTTCCGGTATCTACAACCGATAATCCAGTGACCGTCACTGCCGATGTAGCAGTAAACAGACTATGAGCCCAGCTTATCGGAGCTTCAGTCGCCAGAGGCAATTTTAGCAAACAGGTGCCTAACAAAATCAGCAAAAGAAAACTGGCACACAGGACAACCGGTGGTGCTGCCGCAATCTTCCGGGCTGCTTGGGGTTTTCGTGTGACAGGTGAAGTCGAAGGATGCCACAAAGCCATCTCACACCAGCCTTGGTGCTATCAGTTTTAAAGCTTCTCTGGAGCCACAAAGCAAAAATGTATCGTGTTCCTGCAATACAAAATCATGGGATAACTGAGTGAAAGTCTGTCGCCCGCGTTTTACCAGAATTGCATCGACAACACCTTGAGTATCATGAAGTAATGCCGAAACCGGCTGATTATGTAACGCAGATTTCACCTGAATATCCACTACATATAAACCATGCCCGATCGACAAATAGTTATGCACCATCGGATAATTCAGTGCTTGTGCTATCCGGATACCCATTTCCTCTTCCGGATGAATAATCCGTGTAACACCCAGTTTTGATACGATTGTATGATGTGCTTTGGAACTTGCTTTCACCCAAATCTCTTTCACTCCGAGATTTTTCAATGCCAGAATGCATAGCAAACTGGATTCCAGATCTTCTCCAATCGCAACCAGAACCGCGTCACTCGCAGCCAGGTCCAGTTCTCTGAGAGAGTGTTCATCGGTTGCATCGCATATCACAGACTGAGTCAGGTCTTCCACATACTGCTCGGCAATTTTCGAGTCCCGGTCCACGCCGGTAACAGTGTGCCCCAGGTAGATCAGTTCCAGGCTCGCTGCAACTCCAAACCGTCCTAAACCTATCACTGTAAAATGTGCCATTCCTTCAACCTCTTCAGTCGGGTTACCCTGTGTTTTTAACCTGTTACCGTTATTGTGACAATCTGTTTGTGCAAACATTCACTTTTAATCAGCATCAGATACCGCAGAGCATTGAAGACACTCTGAATCCTGCATCTTGAGGTTACTTGGGTATAAATATAAACGAACAGAAGCAAAAATGCGGAACCAACTTATCGTTGACTCCGCATCTGTACAAAATAATGACAAAGGCGAACTGTCCCGGCTATACCGATACATTCACCACATTTCTTCGTCCGGCAAGCATCTGTATCACATCTGCCACTTTCATCTTCTTGACCGGGTTTCCTGTCTCTGCATCGGTCAGCGCTATGTAAGCCTGACCACCATCATGATGAAGCTCGGCCTGCAAACCGATATTCTGAAATTTCATCAGATTATTCACATACTCGACCGTCATTTTCTGCACGGTATGATCTTCCGGGTCAATCTGCGACAACAGTGACATATCCACATCCAGTTTCGGCTCACTCAGCTCCGGCGATGTATCCGAATGCTGAGATTTAGACCGGTAACGTGAATCGGATAGATTCATACCGACAAGTTGCTCCAGATTTTGAATATTCATCTTTCAGGCTCCTCATCCACAGACGGGTGGCATTATTATTTCCAGTCTATCCCTAAGCCCGGTTCCCGATTATGCCGACAGGTGCAACTATTTATCTTTTTGGAGAAAAACCATTCCCTGCATTCAGGGAATATCCTCATCACTGTTGGTTAAACTGAACCCGTTTAGAATTTTCCAGGGCTGCACTTTTCCGGTCAATCAGCTGGCCGTTGTCCGAACGAATAAAGAACACTTCCAGATTTTCCTGTTGAGCCATCTGATAACCGGCTTCCGGTCCAAGACATAACATCGCGGTAGCCCACGCATCACTTTCTGCCGGGATTTGGCCGAATACAGAAGCAGACACCAAATCATGCGTCACGGATGCCCCGGTCCGGGGATCAAGAATATGTGAATACGACCGGCCATTCGCATCAAAGGAACGACGATAAGTCCCTGACGTATCCAGTGTGATTCCCTGCTCCTCCTGAATCGTTACAATCTTATATGGCTCAATATCCCCGTTCTTTGGAACAGGACGTTCAATTGCAATCCGCCATTTCGCCCCATCGGGTTTATGCCCTCTGATTTTCATATCTCCGCCAAATTCAACCAGATAGTTCACAATGCCATGAGATTCAAGTACGGAGCTGAGCTTTCCTATCGTATAACCTTCTCCCATAGAAGAGAAATCCACCTGCACCTGAGGAAGTGTTTTACGAATCCGTTTTCCCTGTTTATCAACCTGGATTTTATCCAGTCCCAGTTCAGCTTTCACCACAGCGATTTGCTGACTGTCCGGCACCTGAAACTCCCCTTTTCTGAAACCCCACAAATTAAACAGCGGTCCGATCGTCGGATCGTAACAACCCTGAGTTTTTTGATTAATCGTCTTGGCGATATCGAGCAGTTGCAGAAAATCATCCGATGCAGATTGCCACTGCGTTGAAGTACTATGGTTGAATTCCGATATATAAGAATCGTCCCGGTAAGTCGAGAATTCCTTGTCGATGTCAGCCAGTAGCTGATCAAACTGAGGACGGATTTCATCTGTTGTCACGCCAGACTGAGACCACCAGCTAATATGATAAGTCGTTCCCTGAGCATAACCTTCCAGTCTTTTTATCTCAGGAGTCCGGCTACATGCGGCTACAGTGACCAGAAAAGACAGAGTTACAACACCACGAAAACAGTTCAGCAAAGTTCTTTGGGTAAACATAAAGCAACCTGATTCATTAAAAAATTGGGGAAATTTTAACGGCAGGAGGAACAGATTACTATCACTCATGCAACAGAACACAGCAGTATTTATTGAATACCAGTCAATAAAGATAAAAGCTCTGCAACAAACGGAGTAAAGACGAACGTATATCAGTCTGACAGATTCAGGCGGTCTGACTGGACAAAGTGATTCGGATCACGTAAAAAGAACTTTCACAGTATGCAACATCCCCTATAACTTCCTGGAAAAGGTGAGCATTCACCCTCTTATCTGGATAAAAATTACATGCAATTATTTCAACATCTGGGGTGGTTCTTCCGCCGCTATTGGTTTACTTATTCGCTTGCGCTGTTAATGCTTTTTACCGTTGCCATGATCAATATGGCAATCCCATGGTTTATCGGTCAGGCGATTGACCGCTTACTTGAAACCCGCGAAATGGCTCAGGTGGAATACTACCTGCTCGGATTATTACTCGCCAGTATTACTGTATACCTCTTACGCTACGGCTGGCGGCGTATGCTGTTTGGTACATCATATAAACTCGGAAATATTCTGCGTCGGCGCTTTTATCAACGCCTGACCCGTCAGGGACAGGCCTTCTATAACAGCCACTCGACCGGAGATCTGATGGCTCGGGCCACCAATGACATCGATGCGGTTGAAGTCGCCGCAGGCGAAGGTATTTTATCCGGTTTTGACGGGCTGCTGACCTTTATTCTGGTCCTGATCATGATGTTTGTTTTCATCGACTGGCGGCTGGCAGCTCTGGCGATTCTGCCGTTTCCATTTATGGGTATCGGGTTCTACCACTTGTCCAGCCGAATTCATCATCAGTTTAAAGAAACGCTGGATCGGTTCTCATCCCTGAATGAGCAAACCCAGCAGGCAATGACCGGTATCCGGATGATCAAATCGATGGGACGTGAATCCATTGAAGCCGGACAATTCGACCAAATAGCAGAACAGGCAGCCAACAGCACTTATAAAGTGCAGCGCTCGGAAGCAATGTTCAGTCCTATTATCCATATGAGCCTGGGCTCTGCTCTGCTCATCGTTCTGTTGGCCGGTGGCTGGCAAATCCATGAAGGTCACTTAACCGTTGGTCAGTTAACCAGCTTCACCATGTACCTGTCGGAACTCATCTGGCCGATGTACGCTTTTGGCTGGCTAATGAATATCTTACAGCGTGGTAATGCCGCGATTGAACGTTTAGATGAATTACTCAATCTGGAAGATACAATCGAAGACAAAGGTCAGGCATCTCCTGAAGGCTACAGTATTACCGTCGATCAACTCACATTCCGCTATCCGGAGACCAGTCATCCAAACCTGAAGGATATCTCATTTCATCTGGGAGAAAATCGTGTATTTGGTATTGCCGGAGCCACAGGAGCAGGAAAATCAACACTTCTGCAATTACTGATGCGCTACTGGGAGTCTGACGAAACAGCCATTCAGATATCAGCGGCATCCATCCAGCAGATTCCGCTGGCACAGCTCCGTTCCCTCTATGCCTACGTTCCTCAGGATGCATTTCTATTCAGTACCAGTATTATGGAAAACATTCGTATGGGCCGCCCTGCTGCAACTGATGAGGATGTCTATCAGGCTGCCCGACTCGCTGCAATTCATGATGACATCCGGCAGTTTCCCGATGGTTATCAGACCATGGTCGGAGAACGGGGTGTCACTTTGTCCGGCGGACAACGCCAACGTATTTCAATCGCCCGGGCGTTGATCAGTAATGCACCAATCCTGATTCTGGATGATGCACTTTCCGCAGTTGATATCCAAACGGAAAAAGTCATTATCGGACACCTGCGACAACGGCAGGCTCAAACCTTAATCATTGTCAGTCACCGACTATCGGCTATTGAACATGCCGATGAAATTATTGTGATGTCTCACGGTGAAATCATTGAAAGAGGCCACCATCATCAATTGATCTCAGGAGATGGCTGGTATTCACGTATGGCCGCTTATCAACAGATGGAACAGGCAATGGAGAATGCGTCCTGATGAGCAACGAGAAACAAAAGATGCATGAGAAAAATTCCGGTTCATTACGCCTGCTGATGAGCTATGTTTTTGCAGATAAAACCTTATTTATCAAAACACTGATACTGGTAGTAATCGCCACCGGGTTTGATGTACTGGGCCCGATGCTGAGTAAAGTCTTTATCGATGACTTCATTGTCCCGGATCATTATCCGTTCTGGCCGATCATTGGCATTATAAGTCTGTTTATTCTATCAACACTGCTAGGGACCTATCTTAAGTATCAGCAAACCCTGCGGTTTCTGGATATGGCGTTAAATGCTGTCCTAGATATCCGCAAACGGGTCTTTAAGCATGTGCTGACCTTACCGATGTCCTACTTCGATTACGCCCGTACCGGGCAACTGGTCAGCCGGATTACCAATGACACAGAGTCAATCAAAGACATTTACGTTCAGTTTCTGTCAAATGTGCTGGCCAATATGATTCTGCTGGCGGGAATTCTGACTGCAATGGCGATTTTAGACCTTCAGCTCATGCTGGTCGCCCTGCTCCTGATTCCCACAGTCGTGGCTCTCATTTACCTATATCAGCGTTTCAGTGTCAAAGTTGTCACAGAAAGTCGTCGTCTGCGCTCAGATATTAATGCAACCATTAACGAATCGATCAGTGGTATGGCTGTCATTCAGGCGACAAATCAACAACAGGCGAAACTTTCCCAGTTTGACCAAATCAATGGTCATTACTATGACACCCGTCTGAGAACGATCACGATTTCGTCTCTGCTGCTACGTCCGGCCATCAACTTATTAAGCATTCTCGTATTAGGTGGCGTTGTGTGGTTTTTTGGTCTGAAAGTGGTTCAGGGTGTTGCTGAAATCGGGGTCTTATATGCTTACCTGAATTATCTGGGCCGGTTTTCCGAACCTCTGATTGAAATCACTCAGCGCTTTAGCCTGTACCAGCAGGCGATTGTGGCCGGTAACCGGGTCTATGAATTACTTCAGGAACCCTCAGCACAGACAGAAAAAGGGAAATATTCCCATATTGATTCCGGTCGGCTGACGATCAAAAACCTGAATTTTGCTTACCAGAGCAACCATCCGGTTTTGCAGGATATCAACGTCGAAGTGAATTCCGGACAATTCTTTGCGGTCGTCGGACACACCGGCAGTGGTAAAAGTACCTTATTGAGCTTGTTGCTGAACTTCTATCAACCCCAGTCAGGCAGCATCTGTATTGATGATCATACTCTGGATGATTTTAGTCATGACACTTTACGTCAGGGTGTCGGTTTTATTCCACAGGATCCCTTTATTCTCGCTACGACCATTTTTGATAACATCGATATGGGACGGAATCTCAGTGAGGAAGCCGTACACCGGGCAGCCCGGCAGGCCCATCTTCATGATGTGATCATCGATATGAGTGACGGTTATCAGACACAATTGGGTGAAGGTGGTTTACGCCTCTCAACAGGGCAACGCCAGCAGTTGATTATTGCCCGGGCGTTAGCCGGATCACCTAAAGTTCTGTTGCTTGACGAAGCAACAGCTAACGTCGACAGTGAGACTGAACAGGTCGTACAACGGGCACTGAACGATCTGCAAGGCAAAGTGACCCTGATTGTTGTCGCTCACAGACTGTCCACCATCCACCATGCCGATCAGATTCTGGTTCTTGATCAGGGGCATTTAGTCGAACAAGGCAATCACCATCACCTAATGACCATACCGAAAGGACGGTATCGCGCTATGTATGAGTTACAACAACAGGAACAGAAAGTGGCTCAGGCCGCAATGTAATTTGAAGGAAAATCCCAAGATAACCGTGTGATTCTTTAATGACATGTTGAGGTCGAATAACAATGTGATTTTAAGTGACAATGTCACTTAGCAAATGACTGACGGGAACAATAATGTTCCCGTCTGCGTTTGAACTTCAGCTTCTTTTAGTGGCAGCAACGCCCTTTACCATGACCATGTCGCTGCCGCGAATGTGAATGGTTTTCATGATTAAGGCCCTCACAGCAACGGTTTCCCCGGCAACCGTGATGATGAACGGTATCATGGTTGTCATGCTGATTGTGCTCACAACAGCCTCCCCGTTCTTGTTTCGTTTGATAATTTACCGATAGACGTCCCTGCTCTGTATTGGTCAGAGGAATCAATCCGGAATCAGCCTGAATCATACTTTGAATATCCTGACGACCGGCGTGGGTCTGAAAGACAGCAAAACGGTTTTCAAGTAGTTTTCCCAGCATTCTCTGACCGATATTACGGACAATGACCCGGGCTGTCTGTTCGCTTTGTAGCAGAGCCAACAGTGCAGATTTTCCAGCACAACCGGTATTCAGGGCGGGATTTTCTTTCTGCGACAGAACTTTACCGGACTCATTGATAAAGATAAAGCTGTCTGCCTTGGTAAAATGGTTAGCAATGCGTGCTTCTTTCATTGGAATAGCAATAATCATCAGAAATAGCTCCTGTAGTGAGTGTTGATCAGGCTCAGGCTCAATCTGCAAATGAACCCGGTCAAAACGATAAACTGTCATCACTTTCCACTATAAGAGGAATCCACCATAAGAGAGAATTTCACATGACAGTTAATTGGCATATGCTATTTATAGCTCTATTTTTTGGCATATGCAATATATAAAAACAGAAATACACACAACGGAGTATTGGAGCAATCCCCTCAGATAACAAAGCACATCAACGGAATCATCATTGTCTATGGTTGGACAAATCCCCGAGCCCAGAATTGATTGTGAGCCCGGTCGCTGCCGGAAGAAAATGAGGAGGTTATTCTGCGTGGTGTAGCATCATCAATGCCTTACCATTGACTAAACAGTCGACAACTTTAAAACGGGCTGCTTTGACCAGATTGGCCAGTGTCTGACGGGAAACTCCCATTTCTACCGCTGCGTCCTGCTGAAGCATTCCCTGTAAATCAACCAAACGGAGTGCTTCAAATTCATCCGGTGCCAAATCAATATTCTCAAGCTGACTCATAGGAATTCCATTCGGTTTGAAACAACTATCAGCAGGTTTACCACAGATAATCCGGGGAATTTTGTTACGGCCCATCAATCACTCCTTCATGTATAGATAAATCACCAGCCATACTAATCGACTAATGCTAAAGTCGGTAGTTTTTAGCAAAAAATTCCTTAGCAGAAAGTAACACATCATCCATAGTACTTGACAAAACGAACCATCAAACGACTAAAAGCTCTAATGACTCAATGCTTAGTTATGCTTCTTCCTGAATTCTAATATAACCAATGAAGTATAAAACAATGTAGTCACATCTTCTTTTCACACAAAAGGTTGGCATATAAATAACTTCGCTATTAAAGAATCATTCTGATATGATCAAGGCAGTTATCTGTACATTCACTGAAACATACAGATATAGTATAAAAAATATACTAACGCTTCACTAGCATATACCTCCTTTTCCTATATGTTATATACTTAGAAAGAATGGAGAAGCACAAATCTGAAGCAAAAATAATTTAAGCATGTTCTTTTTGATGGTGATATTTCATGAGTAAAGGCTTGATATCAAAGTTACAGTTGTTTAGAGATGATTTTAGATTCTGGTTGGGGAAAATACTTTTCGATGTTCACAAAAAAGAATTCGATCATAACGGAATAAAGGTTTTCCTATTTATCCGGAATGACTCTAAATATGGAGATTCGATCATATCATCATTTGCGCTCAAAGCCATCAAAGAAAATATACCAAACTCAGTAGTTAAAGTTATCTCATCACATAATACACGTGAATTTTATCAGAAAATGGATTTTGTCGATGAAGTCTATTCTTTAAATAAACGGCCTTCATATTCTGAAATAATCAAACTAGTCAGAGAAGTAGGAAAAGTTGATATTGCGATTAATGCTCAAGATATAATGAAGATGAAAGATCTATTTCTTCTGAGAAAAATATCTGCTGAAGCTAATGCCGGCATATTATCTGATGTAAAAATGTACAACCTTCTCCTCAAAAATGATGGGCACTATGTTGAAAGATTTAATAGCCTGCTATCATCATTTAATATATCAGAATATGATAAATCATATATTGTTCCACTATCATCGAGTTGTCGGGAAAGAATAAGTCATCAATTCAAAAATAGGAAAGTTGTTTTTTTCAACCCATTTGGCAGTAATAAGTCAAAGAGTATGAATGAGGAAACCATTTGTAAAATGATTCCCAAATTAGCTAGTCATGGACTCTCTGTATTTTTATCTTCATCACCTAACACATCTGATTTAGTGGGCAGAATATGTGCTAAATTTGATAATAATGTTTTTTATGACGAAAAATGTGCGTCAATTGATGATGTAGCAACACATATTAGTCTGAGCGACTTTGTTGTTTCTGTAGATACGGCAACTGTTCACATTGCTACCGGGTTGAAAAAGAAAACACTTGCCATATATCACCCCGACATGTCATCTTACACAAGATGGCATCCGAACAATCCTCAATCTCGTACTTTATTTTCCAAAGAATTACACAATGTAAATGTATTTGATGAGGAAGAACTACAACATTTATTGTCTATGACAATAGATTAAAATAATGTAAATATAACCAGTTAATCTATATTTAACTGGTTTTTTAGTAAACATAATAAAAGAATATAATTTTATTTATAGAAAATAAGAGGAATAAATCCGCTCACTCTTTGCAAGTTTTGATATTGGGTTACTGCAATCTCAAAGATCACGTCATCAACATATCTACTCCCACTCTCACATGGCTCTACAGCAATCCAAACAATAAGCTATTCATTTTCTGATAGGAAATTTGCGCACAGCATCTGATTTTTCAACAACTACCTGTGTCCATACGTGACTCACTACATATTTTTTCGAACAATAACTCATCATATTGCATATTGGCATACACTATTCGTATCCAGAGTATTCTCTGAAAAAATCCTTAACTTGACTCATAAAGAATCATTCCCTGACTCAGGAGAAATGAAATGATCACAATAAACAGAATGAGAAACACGTTGGTTGGCTTATCCGCTGGATTATTCACTCTGACGGGTCTGCTATCCTCTGCCAGTGCGGAAGTTTTCCGTACCAAGTTCGAATCCGGCTCAGACTATCTGGTCGTCGAAATACTGGATAATGACTTAGTTCATTTTGAGCTGTCTGCTGTGGGCAATAGTCCATCCACCGATTCCCCCATATACACCTCTCCGATGGTCCTGAAGACAGACTATCCGGGAGCAACTAATGTGGTGCAGAATGACAATATCATTGAAACGTCAGACATGCGCCTTGAAATCAATAAAACAAACCTGTGTATCACCCTCATTGATAAAACCAAAAGTAACGCCCAACTGACAACCGTTTGCCCGGTTAACCTTTCCCAGCCCCTGAAAGGGCTCAATATCGATCCGGGGCAGATGCAAAATGTCTATGGCCTTGGGCAGAAATTCAAACAGTTGGGTTCAGCAGACGGAGACTGGACCACACTCGGCGTCCGTGAAGGAAAAGATAACTGGGGGAATGGATTTGAGGTCTTCCAGAATGCCATGGTCGGTAACGTACAAATCCCGGTGTACTACGCTTTAGGCTCCGATCAGCGCAATTATGCACTGTTCATGGATAATGTTTACTGGCAAAAATGGGATTTCACCCAAAACTGGTGGGAAGCCCGGATGTACGGAGACCAGTTACGATTTTATCTGATGACCGGTCCTGACCTGCCTGATTTGCGTTCTGACTTTATGGAATTAACCGGCCGGCCACCAGTACCGCCACGTAATGCATTTGGCCTGTGGGTTTCTGAGTTCGGCTATGATAACTGGGGTCAGATCGACCTTCTGAAAAATGAAATGAGAGACCACCACTTCCCATTGGATGGTTTTGTTCTGGACTTAACCTGGTTCGGAGGTATCAGCCCGGAGACCAATATGGGCCGCCTGAACTGGGATCAGAATCAGGACTCACTGGTTCAGAACAATCCTTATTATTTCCCGAATCCCGGCGACAAAATCAAGCAGTATGCACAAGATCATATTCATCTTGCTGCAATCGAGGAATCTTATCTGGCTGAAACCGTTCCACCTCTGGATACGCAAACAGAAATCCCACATGATTTGATGAGTTATCTGCGTGATGGTAACAATCAATGTGACCCGTCAGTACAGAATCCTGCCGAAACCAATGGCTTCTGGGGGAATGGCTGGATGTTTGACTGGTCTGATCCTGAGCTCGATCAGTGGATACATAACCATCGTCGTTATCCCAACTTAGTCCAGCTCGGAATCAACACCCACTGGACCGATTTAGGCGAACCGGAAACTTTCAATCAGTCAGCCTGTTATGAAGGTGTAGAAACAACATCAAGCGGCATCAAAAATAAGCATGCCGATATGCACAACCTACACAATCTGTTGTGGAACAAATCGATTTGGGACGGATACGTTGATAAACAGGGACAAACAGACAATCTGGGAGTCACTAATCCCCGCCCGCTCATTCTGACCCGTTCAGGTGCCGCCGGAACGCAACGCTTCGGTGCAGCAATGTGGTCGGGTGATATCGCCTCGAATCTGCAATCACTGGCAAGTCATGCCAATGCGCAGATGCATATGTCATTCTCTGGCATTGACTATTACGGTGCAGATATTGGCGGTTTCCGCCGAGAGGTCATGCCGGGTAACAGTAGCAACGGGCCTTTTAATACCAGCTATCAGGATGAAATGTATACCCAATGGTTTGCCAACGGAAGCTGGTTTGATATTCCTATCCGTCCGCATACTGATAATGAATTCGGAACCGGCCGGGACAGTTGTCAGGATAACTTTGGTCACCGCACTCCGCCCTGCTATGAAACAGCACCGGACCGGATCGGCAAGACAGCGAGTAATCTAGCCAATATCCGTCAACGGTACGAACTTATTCCTTACTATTACTCATTGGCGTACAGAGCTTACCTGTACGGAGAACCCATGGTTCCACCACCTGTATTTTACGATCAGAACGATGTCAATCTGAGAGAAATGGGTAACGAAAAAATGATTGGCAAAGATATTCTTGTCGGTGTCGTCGCCAGCCATGGAGAATATCAGCGCGATATCTATCTTCCTCAGGGAAAATGGATCAATTATCACTCGAACGAATGGGTAAACAGCAGCGGTGAAAAATTGAATAACGTTCCGGTCTACCGTAATGGTCTGTTCCGGTTACCTGCTTTCGTCCGGGCCGGGGCAATTCTGCCACAAATGTTTGTCGATCAAAACACGCTGGATGCCTGGGGACACGAACGTGCAGGTACAAGCACACATAACGAACTGATTCTCCGGGTTTATGCCAGCGAAACACCTTCTGACTTCACGCTCTATGAAGATGATGGACTGACGCTTGATTATACGCCGGCAGGTCGCCCGCTGTATCAGTACCGGACAACCAAACTCAGACAGCAGCAAAGCAATCGTACGGTTCAGGTGACAATTGAACCCACTGTCAACTGGAAAGGGACAAACAACGTTAGTGAGTCTTATCCCAATGCTATCAATAACCGGACAAATGTTATCAAACTGATCGTGAATCAGAGTGCGGCAACGAAAGTCACTCTCAACGGAACGGTACTCACGCAATATTCAACCCAGCAAGCTCTGGATTCGGCAAACAGTGGCTGGTACAACGCGGGGCATCAACTCATCGTGGCAAAATCGGGAGCTCTCGATGTGAATACCAGCAAAACGTTCGTTTTTGAGCTCGAAGCCACACAACCGGTTACATCAGTAAATTTTGTGTGTGATAACGGTGTGACTACCTTAGGGCAAAGTATCTACGTGACCGGTAATACAGAACAACTGGGCAACTGGGATCCGGCCCGGGCAGTAAAACTCTCACCCAATATCTATTACGATTATATTCAACGGACTGATCTGACTCTACCGGGGCCAACCAACCCCGTCTGGACAGGAGTAATTCGCGATTTGCCGCCAGGAACAGATATCGAATGGAAATGTATCAAACGGGATGAAACCGATCCGGCGCAGGTACAGTGGCAACCGGGTAATAATAATCAGAAAACAACTGCGGCATCAGGCTATGCCGGAAATAGCTATGGTAGTTTCTGAATATTCGACAAAAAATAATTTATTCTTACAAGGATCTTAATCTTACTGTCTGGGGCTTCGTAAAATGGACGAAGCCCCAAAACCATGAATTTCCAGACACTCAAGCATATAAAACAGCTCCTGTGTCAATTGGTTTTACTCAACAGAGTATTCTTACTCACTCTAAAATCGTAGCTGTACCTGATTACTTTGCGTAACTATCTGTGTATTCTAAAATGCGTAGCCAACTGTACACCATCCCATTTGCAGTCCCTTTGTGTTTCGTCATAAACAACAGATACATCCTTTTGGGACATCAAGGCTGCCAAAGCTAACGACAACATATCTTTTGCATCATCATCAGATACAGGCCAATAAAATTTCCCGCTAATACCACAAGGATTATCTGCAATGGTGGTATCAATAACATTATAACCATTGTGAGAATAAACATTGACAACCTTACCCAACCCCGACCATTTGGCCAAAGCACTTTGAGAAACACACAAAGCAGCAATCAAAAATACTAATTTTTTCATTTATATACGCCTACATTATAAAGTTAATATCTATAACAACACAGATAAGCTACAGCACAGAGCTTTAGCTATTCAATACTCAAAAACACCATGGAAACTTATTTCTGTGCTTATGCTTTGTTATGTGTGTAAAAACAGCCTAATTGAAAGAGGTTGTATAGATGTAAACACTGTAACAAACACAATTGATAGAATTACATAATAACGGAAACAAATGGCAAAATACAATAGTGAACAGCTCTGTAATAGCAGATAACTATCCATTACAGAATAAAATTGTGTATATATTTTTTAAATCAATGACTCACACGACTTAACTTCAGTATAAAAGATGAAGAAAAACAATTAGGTATATTTTCGCTTCAGGAATTATATAAAACTGATTGAATGATTAAAAAATATTCCGAAGAAAATAAATATTATCAGTTCAGCTAAAGATCACCCAAGCATAAGAATACGACATATCACCTCAACTATCAGAAAATCATAGAGATTTATATTCACTAACAATAGTGTTAAAATAATTTAATTTTGGAATCCACTCTTCCCCAAAAACTTCACTTCTATCAATTAATTCTCTGGACCTCGTGACTGCAAAATAATTCTTGCTGACAAAACCATCTTTAAAACTCACCCAGCTCTCACACACTTTTCTAAGAATTTACTAATGACATAAGAATAAATATTTAAATTTTATTTTCATCTCAGTCAATATATAGCATTAAGAATAAACATAATTATATGAACATTACAAAAGTAACACTCACATAATAGATATATAACCACCATTAGAGCCATGCCACTAGTCATTGATTTAAAAAACAAAAATAAACATCAACAACAAAATATCAGGATATTACCCCAACTCTAACTTTACATAAAAACACAAATACAACATAATAAAACCCAATCATTATTAAACTATAAAAACAAACATATCAGTATATTTAAAGCAAATGATAGTTTACTTTAAATAACTTGACGCGTCCTAATTTAAGCAATTTCATCAATAACGGGAATGCTTATAAAGGATCTATTACACAACAAAATGGAGTTCACTTAATGAATAACAAGACAAGTTTATTAATTAGTGCAGTATTAGGAAGTATGTCATCTCTGGCTTATGCTCACTCTCTGGATGTTACTGTAACCCCTTTAAATCAATCTTATGCAGAAGGAAATGATGTAAAAGTCGAGTTAACCATTACCAACACAGGACAAGAGAGTGTTGATGTCTTAAATTGGTACCTGATCAATAACAATAAACTGCAGAAAAATGCATTTACAGTCACCGTAGATGGCGAAGCCGTGACGTACACAGGACCGATCATTAAGCGCTCAGCACCAACATCCAAAGATTATATGACATTGTCTTCAGGTCAGACTGTTACCCAAACTGTCGATCTGTCTTCCTTCTATGATATGACGCAGAAAGGCACATATAACGTGCAATTCAATGTCAGCGCATTAGATTTAGTCAAATCGGAAGGAAAAGCGAAGCTTCAGAGCGAAGACAAAGTACAGACATTAAGCTCAAATGATGTGAGCTTCTGGGTCGAGGGTGTTAGCCCAAAGGTCGCAACCATCAATAACTCAGCGTTGTTTGATACAGCGACTCTGGCAGGCAGAATTGACTATGTCGGCAGTTGCTCGAACAGCCAGAAAAGTCAAATCAATTCAGCTGTCAGTGCAGCCCGGAATATGTCCGAATCAGCTTATGATTACTATCGTGCAGGTCAACGAACCAGCCGCTATACAACTTGGTTTGGCTCATATTCAAGCAGCCGTTACAACACCGTATCGAGTCACTTCCAGAAAATTTCAGATGCTCTGGTAAACCGGACAGTAACAGCGGACTGTTACTGTGAAGGTGATCTTTCAAGCGCATATGCTTACGTCTACCCGAATCAGCCATACCACATCCACTTATGTAATGCATTCTGGTCTGCACCGGTCACAGGGACAGATTCAAAAGCGGGAACACTGATTCATGAAATGAGTCACTTTAGTGTCAATGGTGGCACAGATGATGTGGCTTACGGACAGTACAATGCTCGTCGCCTGGCGCAATCATCACCAAGTCAGGCTGTAAACAACGCAGACTCTCACGAATACTTTGCTGAGAACAATCCAAGATTGTAATAACTTTACCTCTGCTGACCGAAAGCATCGAAGCGATGCTTTCGGTTTTTCTCGGTCCGCTCTCTCGATATATTCAGCTTAAATTCTGGTGCAGCGAATAAGACATCATGCCAAGAAAAGCCACCAAGCCTAAATACAATACTGCGTAATTCACTCTGTCATTAATATCTGCCCGGTAATATTCCTCAGGAAGAGAATTATCAGGCCAGATAGCCCGTTTGATTTGCGGGTAAGCGAGCACAGCGATCAGGATTAACATCGGGCTGTGATTATAAAAAAATAGCCCGACCAGTAATGGTAATCCCAGCAACCAGACTTTAGGTGAGATAATGGCTGTAATTCGGCCACCGTCCAGTGGCGATACAGGAATCAGGTTAAACAGATTGAGCATACAACCAACGTAGGACAACACCATCAGCAGTTGACTGCCATATTCTCGTCCCAACCAATAACAGCCCATGGCCGCAGCTGTTCCGGTAACCGGTCCGGCCAGAGCAACATAGGCTTCTGTCTCCACATTCATTGGCTGCTCTTTGAGTTGAATCCAGGCACCAACAAATGGAATAAATGTTGGTACTCCAACATTCAGTCCACGCTGACGCGCAGCAACATAGTGACCCAGCTCGTGTACCAGCAGAAGCAGAACAAATCCCACCGCATAAGGCCAGCCAAAAATCCATGAATAAGCCAGCATAGACAGCAACATGGTGCCACCTGTAGTCAGCAATTTTCCAAATTTCAGGCCACTAAAAAT
The DNA here is from genome assembly GCF_024346955.1 of Vibrio mangrovi. NCBI lineage: Bacteria > Pseudomonadati > Pseudomonadota > Gammaproteobacteria > Vibrionales > Vibrionaceae > Vibrio > Vibrio mangrovi. Next base: position 2,118,378 of record NZ_AP024883.1, read on the forward strand.
AGCCAGCAGGATTTTCATTCAATACTCACTTATAAATCGGATTACTTTGATTTTTTGCCGAACAGTTTTGCCAACAGGCCACCCACCGCAAGCACACCTATGATAATTATTTTCTTAAAGGCGATCAGCAAGGCTAGCAACTTCGCAAATAGTCCCATTTTAGCAGCGACACCACCGGCAACCAACGCAGCAAGGCCATACTCAGCAACATGGTCCGTATTGCTGTCAAAATCATCATAACGGTTGCCCTGAGTAAATTCTGTCAGTGACAACAACTCCGGAGTTTCCTGTTTGATAGTGTCAAGCTGCTCCATTCCTGCAACGGCATTCAATACCAGAACACCTTTACGACCAAGAACGCGAATATTGTAATTCAGCGAATTTTCTTCAGTGTTATCTGTTTTATATTCTTTGGCCCAGTAAAATTTGTGAGTTGCTTTATCATATCTGGGAGACTCAGCCCAACCAACCAGAACCATAGAACCATAACCCGCTTCAATCCGGGCTTTGTTCGCAGCTTTATTTTCATCCTTCATATCATCCAGCAGATCATCATAATCAATATCGTCTGCATCAGAATCCTGAACATGTCCATCTTCCTGATAAGTGATAATCACACCCCAGCCTTCGCGACTCAGTGGGCTGGTTGTTGCGGGAATGATCATTCCCAGAGTCTCATTGCCCGGAGGATTTCCCCATGCATCCACGAGTAGACGTTCCGTGCTTTCCGGTGTCAGATATTGAAACCTATCAGACAAATTCAGTTCAGCAACACCACCCGGTAATTGAATGTAGCCAGATTGTGGGGCCAGTGAAGCCATAAACTGCTCAGCAGTCATTTGTGCTTCTGTTGTATCTGCTTCCTGATTATCTGCATAAGTATTAACGGCAAAGCAGGCCAACAATAGCCATAAGAGTTTTTTCATTGAAATAGCCCTGAATAAAGGAAATACAATTGATAATTGACGTAATAAAAGTCGGGGAATTTTAACTGATTTTCGAAAAATAAACAGGTCAAAGTAAAAAAATCAGCCGATTAATATAACAGAATGATTTTAATCAAAATTATCAGCCACATTTTCCAGGGTATATTTATTACATAAGTTTAACACTACAACTTCGCAACAAAAATCACATATAATATATGACCTTATCTATTTTTTGGTAATAGTATCTAATCCCCTACCCGAGACACCATCCATCAAAGAAAAGAATGTTATTCGTCAATAAACCAAAGCTGCAATCGGTTTTATAAATCAAAAAATATTCCAGTTCTGGTCTGTTTTCTGCTCAAGATCACTCCTGAAAATTCAACCATTGACAGAAACCTGATAGAATCATGACATTATTATTACGAAGGCTGATAGGTGTATGAAAGAAAACGTTGTTATATCAGTGTCTTCTATAAACGGAACTCGTCATTTCCATATCGGACGATGGTACCAGAAATGTATAAAAAGTGCTGGCTATCTTCTGATTGTTGCTGTGGTTGGAACTGCAGCCGTCATTTATTACCTGATGAATGAAGTTGATTTTGCTAAATCGAAGCAAAAAGAACTTGAAAGCCAGTCAATGTCTTTGTCTGAAGATGTTGCCTCGCTTAAAAAACTAAAAATCGGTTTACAAAGTGAGCTGTTAGACCGTGAAGAGAAGATGCAGACGGTATCGGATCGGCTTGGCGATCTGGAAAAGGTGTTGGGTGTAGAAGATTCGGATGACGCGACTCTTGAATCACGGTTGGACACTGCAACGATTACATCTTCAGTGCGAATGGTACTACTGAGTCAGATACCAAACGGCACACCGGTTAAGCAAACCAGAATGTCTTCTGATTATGGGCGCCGGATTAACCCGGTAACAGGAAAGACTGAATTCCACCGCGGTCAGGATTTTTCAGCCCCGAAAGGGACAGAAATTTACGCCCCCGCAGATGGAGTTGTTGAAGTTGTTCGCCCCAGTACGGTAAAAGGCTCAGGAAACTACCTGAGATTAAGACACTCGTTCGGCTTTTCCAGTTCATATTCTCATATGAATAAGTTTGCTGTTAAGATGGGCGAGTTTGTGAAGAAAGGTGATCTCATTGGTTATGTGGGAAATTCGGGGCTGAGCACCGGCCCTCATCTGCATTATGAGATTCGCTTTGTTGGACGGTCGTTAAATCCGAAACCCTTTGTTGAATGGGGGATTAATAATTTTGATACGATCTTTACGAAAGTCGGAGGAGTAAGATGGGAATCTTTGGTAAACAACGTAGAGCAAAGAGTCAGTGCTCAGTTACAACTCTCATCGCTGAAGGCTGTACCATTAACGGTCAGTTCAAAGTAGAGAACAACATGCAGGTTGATGGCCGGATTGAAGGTCATATTCATACGGACAAGACTCTGATCATTAGTGAATCCGGCTCTGCAAGTGGCGAGATCTATGCGGATCACCTGATTATCAACGGCACTTTTGAAGGCACCTGCTACGCCAGCCGGATTGAAATCTTAAGTAAAGGGCAAGTGGACGGCACACTCTATACAGAAGATCTCAGTATTGAACAGGGCGGACGCTTTAACGGTGTGGCTCAACCAGCACCGGAACAGCAAATTGTCGATTTTCAGGAAGCGAAAACAGCAGATAGTCTGGCTTCATCTCAGAAAACCGAGCCTCAGGCCAAAAAGGCACCACAGGGGCAAAAATCGTAGTCATTCGAACGCTGAACTGATCTGGCAGTTATCTGACTCACTTTGGTGTTGGTGTCTGTCAGGGTCAGTTAGCCTTAAATGACTATATCACCTAGGGTAAGAAAAACCTGTCGTTTTCCCAAGGTTTTGGCTGACCTAAAAAGGCTAGTCACTAGAGCGGAAGTCTAATTACCTTGTCAGGCATTTTGGGGCGCGGCTACAACAGTAATTCTTCGTCTATGGATATAAAATGACTCGCAGATTTCTTTAGAGAATCAGAACTCAAGCTAGCCACACCATAAACCTCAACACTCTTTCCGCGATCTTGGCGCAATTTGTCGACGAGAATATCGAAATCACCATCCCCAGAGACCAAAACAATGGTGTCCACAATATCAGAATATTCCATAGCGTCGATAGCAATGCCTACATCCCAGTCACCTTTTGCAGAACCATCTGAACGTTGTATAAATGGCTTCAGCTTCACATCAAAACCGATCGCGCGCAGTATATTTTGAAATTCCCGTTGCTTCTGATCACCCCGATCGATCGCATATGCTATTGCTTTTACTACTTTCGCATCGGCTGTCACAACTGACCAGAATTTGTTGTAATCAAATCTGCGATTATATTTTTGTCTGGTTGTGTAATATACATTTTGTACATCAACCAGAATCAAGACTCTTTTCACTATGTTTTCCCAATTTTAATATAAACCAATCTCATTAAGACCGTTCTAATAGTGTGAAGGTATAAATATGTAATCATACACAACATCACCCTTGGCTTATTTGTGCCGCCTTGCAGTGTCAAATACAGTTATATCCCTCCCTTGGTGGCGATGGTTTTTAAATTCTGACTATCCATGATAATTGGGCCTGTTCTTCGATAAAAGATATAGCGTTTCCGATACCATCTTCCTTTCTGATCTTTTCACCGATGTCTTTGGCGGTTTTGATGATAGCCTGGTTGGTTGTGGCTTCGTGCATAGCCTCCGACAGTGATGCCACATCCAGCTTTTTTTGAGGGATAGATTTTGGCCCTGCACCAATTTCATGTACACGTTGACCCCAAAATGGCTGATCACCGAAAAATGGAACAATAACAGACGGCTTTCCGGCACGTAAACCCGCGGCGGTTGTTCCTGCCCCGCCGTGATGAACGACGGCTGCCATTTTTGGGAAGAGCCAATCATGAGGAGCCTGCTCAATTTTGAAAATTGTATCGGGTAAGTCTTCGGTCTTTAACCCACCCCAACCGGTAGCAATGATCCCGCGCAGATTTGCTTTTTGTAGAGCCTCAATGACAATTTTAGCAAGTCTCTCAGGATCGCGTCCCGACATAGAGCCGAAGCCGATATAAATGGGTGGTTCTCCGGCTTCTAGAAAATCGACCAAATTCTGAGGTGGTGTCCAGTCTACGGCGTCATCCAAAAAACAGTAACCAGTGACCTGTGCACAATCCGGCCAGTCATCAGGGCGTCGCACAACGGCTTCACTATAAATATGCAGGATCGGGATATCACCACCATTTGCAGTTTTGATGGAATCAAATTTGTTAACAGGCTTTAAGCCAATCTCTTTGCGGAAATCCTGAATATATTCCTTTACAACCATGTTTGTGAGAATTCTGATTGCATGAAATGTGAAACGATTATACCAACCGCCCAGATTAAGATTAGGGAAGGCCGGAAAACGAAATGCGTCGGTTGGCACAAACATCGGTATGGGCGTTGCCAAAGTACAACCAATGCCAAGTTTTTCTGCAATAGGGACGGCAGCAAGGGCTTTGGGGTGATAAATGATAAAATCCGGATCGGCTTGCTGCGCGGCTTCCCAACTTTCTCGGAGCAAGGCTTGGTTGGCGGGTTTGACTTGTTTTTTTAATTTTATGCCCTGTTTAATGATCTCGAAGACATTATCAGCTTTTTCCATTAAATCTTTGCCGTCATCGGTATCAACAATAGAGAGCAAATCATCATTCATATAGGCGTAATTCAGATCGTGAGTTTCCACAAAGTCCTGAAAACGTACGCTGGTCGCCAGTGTTACTTGATTCCCTGTTTGTTGCAGTCCTTTGCCTAATGCTATGTATGGCTGTACATCACCACGCGATCCATATGTGAGAATGAGAATATTCATGGCGTGCCTGCTTTTTTAATCTGTTCAATTGTTAGGTCTCCAACAACCATTAATATAGCGTAACCCTCGTGAAGTAATAGATGGTGGAGATGACATATGATTTTCATCGGGCATAGTGTTAGTTTTTCACAAAACTGCTGACAAATTTATTATAGATATCAAACATTCTGTCACTACCCGGTTTTATCCAAGAGTCAGTTTTACTCATGTCATAGCCAACAGATATCGATAGAACACGATCTCCATATAGAATTGAGGTGCTTTTTAACATGAGCTGCTCCTTTCCTGTTTTTGTCTTCACGATAAAAACAATGGCGGGCTTACCGTTTATTCGCTCTCTTGAGGAGCTCACCAAAACACCTTCATCAATTGGATTAAATATGTCTTTAGCAAAACGTGGAATGAATGATCTTTCAGTTTTTTCATAGAATGCATCTTCACTCATAGTTTCAACTTTGTACCAAGTTAAGCCATAGTGTTCAGCAATATATCCATGACATTCGCGAAACCCTACTGTTTCTGAGTTATCCGAGAGGCTATCCTCAACTTTTAGGCAGAAGCCGGAATCTATAGGATTCTCCACCTGAAATTCACCGGACTCACTTACATATACACCATTATTTAGTCTTGCCTTCCAGCCTTCCACATTGGTGCAAGATGCCAATAGTACAGAAACGGTCAAAATATAAATGTACTTCACTATTCCTCCGAAAACTAAACGCCACGTTAAACGACAGAGTAATGCTTGCAAAAATGTGGAGCCGAGCAAGCAAAATGCACTAAACTCCAAACTACAACTACCAAATGTAACGTATCACCTTGATTGCTTCGTTATATTGCCATGTCATCAGATATTGCTAACTGAACAGCCTGAACAGCCTGAGCAGCATGAATTCCAGTCGTATCGTACAGTGGTACTCGTGTATGCTCTTGTTGAATAAGTAGAGCAATTTCAGTACACCCAAGTATCGCCGCTTCAGCACCTTGTTCATGCAATCCGTTTACAATATTCAAATACTGTTCTCTTGACTCAGAGCGAATAACACCCCGACACAATTCATCATAAATGATGTGAACAACTGTCTGATCACTGGTATTAGGAACAACTACATCAATACCAAATTTATCAACTAAACGACTTTTATAAAAATCTTGTTCCATTGTGAAGCGAGTACCAAGTAACCCAACTTTTTTAACTCCGTCAGCAACCAATTTATTGGCTGTTGCATCGGCAATATGCGCCCGGTTTAGTTGCTGCCAACACAATAACCAACTTTCTGCAATGCGCCGTAACCACAAAACCGTTTGGAACTACAAATGCCCCGCGTTGACAGTCGGCTTAAACCGATTGCTATAAGTGTGTTTCAGATTACCATGTTTTGTCTAAATCGTTGGCATAGAGTGATATTGTTTGTTGATACCTTTTTATTTCATCATTATCCGTTGCTGAAACCAACAGCTTTAATAATAGAGATACCGCTTCTTTATGCCGACCCACATTGTATAAACACATTGCATAGAATGGCTGAACCTCCGCCGAATCGGGAAACTCAGCCAATGTTTGCTCGAAGCATTTCAGAGCCTTAGGATAATCACCAAGGCTACGTAAAGTACAGGATAAGCCAAAGAGTGAATCAAAACGCTCAACTGCGGACAAGCTACCCGATAATGCCAACTCGTAGTATTTGATAGCTTCTTGTTCCTTCCCCTCATTGTCGTAAGACCAAGCTATTTGTAAACTCGCTTTCGCTTTGTACTCGGCAATATTTAATAAAGGAAACAATAAATTTCTGGATTCATCATACTTCCCTGCTTTTCTCGCTTCTATCGCTTTCTCAATGACTGAATCCATTATCCACCTCAGCGTTTAATCGCGGTAGAGCCCCACTACTGAGACGGCCCCGCACAGATCCGGACATGCGGAATTACCAATTACCGCATCCGACTCTTCAGTTATACAAAATGACCTCAAGATGCAGTTTCAGCGAGAATCACTGGGCTCAGAGGCAAGGCAGAGATTGAAGACACTCTGAATCCTGCATCTTGAGGTTACTTGGGTATATATATTCACTCTGACCTGCACCCTTGAAGTCATCGAAACCCAAACGGCGGAGGATGAAGTTCATTTTCCGTATATTCCGGGTTTATTCTCGTTCAGGGAACTCCCGCCACTACTCAAAGCCTTTGAAAAAGTACAACAAACACCGGACCTGATACGAAACCGCCTGTAAATGGGTCCTGAAAGCGGCACCAAAATATTGTCTGCCGGAAACAACCCGGCAGGCCGATCATCTGGTCAATACCTTAAGAAAAGCACTGGGAAATAAATAAAACCCGGATTGAACCGGGTTTTATACCAATGTAATCACAAGAAGGAGGCGGGAAAACCGCCTTCTTTTTTATCAGTCAGAACGGATGATTAAAAGCCGATTTCATCCACAATGAAGCTGCTGCCACATTGGTTAGAAAACTTCGGATCAGCATCCATCATTAAGCTTTCAAGGGAAGCATTTTCATCCAGTTGTTTCGGCAAATTAATATAGACATCCACTAATTTACTGTTCTTACATGAAATCTGTAACCGTTTATACGCTCCGTCGAAAAACGCCTGATCCACAACATCAAAAAAGTCCTGTGTGGAGACAGATTCACCGAGATGCTCCTGCATGAAATAAGCGACATTCTGGTTAAATTCTTTTTGCAGACGAATCGCAGTTTTAAAATATTCATCCGCGTTTCTTTGCGTCTGGCAGGTACCGTGCTTGTACCATTCATGACGTTGTAAACAAGAACCATAGGCTGCACTTGGCATATATTGTCCCAGTAATGCCAGCGTCGATGATGACATCGGAACCGCATCATAGCTGCAGAAAGGACTCACCGAGTGAGAATAACTGCCACAGAATCCGTAACTTGTGCCACAAGAGGCTTTATTCGGCCATAAACCATGCAGGGTAAAGTTTCCGGCCTGATAAGCGCTGGAATCCGTGACCTTACATTCAGGCTTTGATGTGTGTGTTTCACAGAAAGCTGGCTGCCAGCTGAGAGCAAAGACATAACTGTCTTCCTGACCCGCCGTTGAACAGCTGCCAGAACCCGAGCTGCCAGATGAACCAGAGCTGCCAGATGAAGAAGAATCATCACCTTTTACCTCACCACAACTGACAGAGACCCAACGCAACTGCGGATTAGCATTTTCAACCACCACCCGGTACCAGGTGGCGTCATTTTTATTCGCCTCACGAATTTGGTAAGACTGCCCGGAAACCAGATAGATGTTATCAGGATTGGTTTTCTTGTTTTTTGATTGATAAGCCGGACATGACTGGCTGGCATAAAAAGTACCAGAGAAAGTCACCGCGGAACTCTGCCCGACAACACCGAACAACAGTGCCAGGGCAGAAAAAACAGCCAACAGAGTTTTTAGTTTCATTTAACAAATTTCCTGTATAAGTATGTGTAAGCGTCACAATATTAAACATATCAAATTAAATAAGAAAGTAGTTAAATAAAACTTAGTGTCATATTATTTTTGCGAAATAATAATGACACTGTTTTTTCACCGGACATGCCGCAATAACCGGGTCAATCCCGGTTTAGTCTTCCAGTTCATGGGGTAAAAATCATTGGAAGGACTGCCCCTTAAAGCTCCCAGCCGGAGCGGATAATTCAGACCTGATGCCATCTCTTTTATCCGGTTTAGATACAAGTGTTATAGAAAGGTAATACGGACACAAAAAAGAGATATAGTGATTTCTGGTGTATGTGTTGAAGGGATTGCGGTATCTCCTGTTGATTGAGCGAGATCCCGGTCAAAGTGCCGAAGGTCAGGGATCGTACTGGCAACGGGATTAAATTCAACAATTTCACGGCGTTCCTCATCAGTCAGATTGCCCGGCTCGGCCAGTTCTTTCGGTGTCGCGGCGAAGATTTCAATCCCTTCTTCGCGAATATCCTTAAAGAAATAGTGCCCCTGACGGAGCTGGTCGTTGACTTCCTTCCAGGTAGTATGCTTTTGACAAAAAGTCTTTTATTCCAAGTAGTCAGAGAGAAGTTCAGGCATACACAAAATTAAGAAATGTATGCCGGATTGCGAGTTTTTATTGCCATAAAATGTATGCTGATTTTTCAGTCTGCATAAAAGCATACATAACGGCATACATCAAATCTGTGGAAGTTGACGAACATCAACGGACGATAATGGAAGATAACTAATTGATTTATAAGAACTTCAGAAACGAAAAAGGCCGCAGACGAACATCTACGGCCTTGAATGTGGCGGTGAGTGAGAGATTCGAACTCTCGATACGTTGCCGTATACACACTTTCCAGGCGTGCTCCTTCAGCCACTCGGACAACTCACCGAATCGTTGAAATTATTGCTTCAACGGGGCGCTAATTTAATGATTCTTCGGGATAAGGTCAAGGAGAAAAACAGTAAAAATCGCGCTTTTGCAGTTAAGTGGTCATAATTTAGCTCATTGGCCGTTTATCTATACAGTTCCATAGCCAATCCCTGCTTCAGGCATAATAACCCGGCACCCGGAACCAACGGCGACAGCAATCCAGAAAATAACCATAAACAACGCCCATACCACAAGAAATCACGGCATTACTGGTAACAGCTGTCACAATCTGTTCAGACGTAGCCCCGACAGCAAGTAAGATCCCAACATACACTGGCGACTGAAATGCCACATAGGCGATCAAGTCACAACCATTTTTCATCCATGCACTGGGAGAAAAACGTCGCCCGGTACGCAGGACAAAATCACGGAAAAGCCCATATGGCAATGCAATCGCGATATTCACCGGAATGGAAAGCAGTCTTGAAGACAAAGACTGTTCCAGTGTCATACCGGAGATGAATACCTCAATTCCCATCCCGGTGATGAAACAGAACACCACCATCGCGAACGTATCGGCAGCTGCATGACGAACACAAAAAGGCGCACTATTTTTCATACTGTCTCACACCAAAAAAGCAACATTATTTGCGCGCATTAAAACACAATATTTAAGAAATTAATCACCAATTATTTGTGTATTTTTCTATTAATTGACTAGTTTAATAGCAAAAATATAGAATTAAAAACTACAAAAATTGAAAGTTAAATACATGTAAAAAAACCAACAAAATCAGATCAACATTTCGATACAAAAGAGATTCACCAAAGAAACAGTAGTGACGTCTCGCAACTTTGTGCAATTTCAAATACCATGTCATTCCACCCACACAATTGATTTGATCAGGCATGAATTTGACACTTACTGAAATTATTGCGTCGGTAGAACAATCCGAACAACTGCTCAACGAAGAACAGATGCAGGGATTCATTGTCTCTCTGGCTGCTTCTCCCTATTTGATTTCACCGGAGGAATGGCTTCCCTACCTTTGGGGAGGAAGTGAGGTTTCTCCTTTCTCTGAACCAGCCTATCTCGAAGCTTATTGCCAGCAAGTGGTCCAGCTATGGAATGAATCGCGGGAAGCATTACTCGCTGGCTCATGGAGCTGGCCGAAACAGTGTCTGCTTGATGAAGAGGAAATCGTCAATCAGGCTACCCGGGATTTTTGTGAGGGAATGTTGCAGGGCTGGCAGTTCACCAAAGATGACTGGGAGTCACTGATGCCATCTGAGACTGAAAATGGAGCGTTACTCGGAGGCGTTTTACTCTCGATGACAATGCTGTACGATCCGGAAACCGCACTAGCTACGTTAAATGAAGCGGGTGCCGATGCCATGGCACAATTTGAAGAAATCTATCAGGCTATGCCAATGATGCTATCAGGATTGAGTCAACGGGCTCAGATGCTCGCAGAATCTGACGGCTAGGTTAATTAAATTACAAGCATCAAAAAAGGGAAGGTCAATTACCTTCCCTTTGTCCATTACTCTGTATGCTTTAATTATGCGTTGCCCTTCACTGAAAGGTTAAGCTGCTCTGCAAAGTCCAGCATACGATTCAACGGGATTAGTGATTTAACCCGGATGGATTCATCAACAAAGATCTCGTGTTCTTCACCACCATTTCTGAGCGCTTTTTCAATGGCCTGGAGGCCATTCATCGCCATCCAGGGACAATGAGCACAGCTCCGGCATGTTGCACCAGCTCCGGCTGTTGGTGCTTCAATCAGCTCTTTTTCAGGCACAAGCTGCTGCATCTTAAAGAAGATGCCTCTATCAGTCGCCACAATCATCTGTGGATGAGGCAAAGCCTTGGCTGCTTTAATCAACTGGCTCGTCGAGCCAACAGCATCGGCCAAATCAACCACACTTGAAGGTGATTCAGGATGCACCAATACTGCCGCTTCCGGATACAACGCTTTCATTTTTTTCAGTGCATCAGCAGAGAATTCATCATGAACAATACACTCACCATGCCATAGCAGCATGTCTGCACCGGTTTTTTTGGCAATGTACGAACCCAGATGGCGATCTGGCCCCCAGATGATTTTCTTATCTTCAGCATCCAGATGTTCGACAATGTCCAATGCAATACTGGACGTCACAACCCAGTCAGCTCTAGCTTTCACTGCCGCTGAAGTATTCGCATAGACAACAACCGTATGATCCGGGTGTGCATCGCAAAAGGCAGAAAACTCATCCACAGGGCAACCAAGATCCAAAGAACACTCTGCTTCCAGTGTTGGCATCAGAATGCATTTTTCCGGTGTCAGAATTTTAGCGGATTCCCCCATAAACCGAACGCCGCAGATCAACAATGTTTTAGCCGGGTGTTTGTTGCCAAATTTGGCCATTTCCAGAGAATCACCCACAAATCCGCCAGTCGCTTCAGCGAGAGCCTGAATTTCTGGATCCGTATAATAGTGGGCAATCAGAACGGCTTCTTTCTCAATCAGGAGTCGCTTAATTTCTTCAGTATAAAATGTTTTTTGTTCTTCTGAGAGTTGTACCGGTTTCGGTGGAAATGGGTACACGGTATCAATTTGTTCTGTTATATGGCTCATTGCTCTTGCTCTACGCAATTTCCAGTAATCAGCGCATTTTACACGCTCTCAGGAGCGTGTCAAAAGCAGCTCAGGGAATTATTGATATAATGATTGGCTGAGGTTGGTAACGGAAGGAAACAGAAAATATAAAGGAGAACTGCAGTTCTCCCTTTGTATATATCGCTATTACTGAGCTATAGCCTGTTTGGCTGACTCAGCAGAAGCACTGTCAGGATATTCATCAATCACTTGCTGATAATACTGTTTCGCCAGCTCCGAGTTTTTGCGACGTTTCTCAATATCACCCAACTTTACCAGCGCATCGGCGCGCTTGTTCGATTTAGGAAAAGCTAAAACAGCTTTAAAGCTCTCAACTGCTTTGTCATCCTGTTTTTTCGCATAGTAGAGCTGACCTAACCAATAATGCGCATTCGGCGCAAAATTAGACTTGGGAAAATCACGCTGAAACTTCGTAAAAGCATTGATAGCACCAGCATAGTCTCTTTTCTTCAGAATCAGATCAACAGCATTCTGATAAGCAGTCTGCTCATCGACATTTTCACTATATGTTCCAGTGGAAGCTGCCTGTCCTGATGTCTCTGAATCTGCCAGAACTTCATGACCGCTCTTTGACTTGAGCTCTTCTCTGAGGCGGTCAATTTCAACAAATAACTCCCGTTGTCGCGTGAGCATTTGTCCCATATCATGGGAGTTCTTCTCCACCTGACCACGCAAATGCTGAATTTCAGTCGCCATTTCATCGAGCTGCTGCTGCATTTCCAGCTGCAGTTGATTACGACTTTGGAGCAGACGCTCCAGGCGCTCAACTCTTGTTTCCGGACTCGCCGATGATGTTGAAGACACTTGCTCAACATCACCTGTCAAATCGGATACCGGAGCTGGTGTAGCAAGCACACTGCCTGCTACACTGGCCAGTAACATAAGCACAACTTGTCGCTGTAGGTTACCGAACATGTTTAGTCAATCTCTTCAGATTAGTAAACAATAACTGCACGACGGTTTTTGGCATATGCAGCTTCATTGTGTCCACGAACTAATGGTTTCTCTTCACCATAGCTCACAATAGACATTTGACTGGTTTGTACGCCCAGAGCCTGAAGATATTTGTATACTGCTTCTGCACGACGTTCACCCAGAGCAATATTGTATTCCGGTGTACCACGTTCATCCGCATGACCTTCAATTTTAACATTGATTGCCGGATGCTGACTCAGATAAGTCGCATGTGCTGCCAGCATATCTTCATAATCCGATGAAATTGCTGAATTATCAAAAGCAAAGAATACAGTTTGCTCCTGAAGAACCTTCTCTTTCAGTTCCTGCTCAGAAAGCTTACCGCTATCAGAAACTGGTGATACAACAGTGGTATCAGTGCTATTTGCAGAACCAGTTGAAGATTGGTTAGTTGTCGTCTCATTGCCTGAGGCACTCACTGCATCATCGCTTGAGCTACACGCAGTAACCGCGAGTACTGGTAGTGCAATCAATAGCCCTTTAAGAACTTTATTCAGTTGCATCTTCGTTTTCCTTATTTTTTAATCATGACTCATTACAGAAACGGTGACCACGCTGGCGCCCTTACGCGTCCGTTTGTCTCTGGTAACCTGGCTTTAAATCGTCCGTCAATAGAGACCATAGATAGAACATTGGTTTTATTGTAGATCGAACTATAAATAACCATACCACCGTTAGGAGCAATACTTGGAGACTCGTCGAGCAAAGTTCTTGTAAGAATTTGCACACTGCCTGTTTCCAAATCCTGCTTTGCCAAGTTAAATCCTGATTGGTTTTTATTCACCATGATCAAGAATTTCCCATCAGGCGTAATCTGCCCACCTAAATTTTGTGAGCCCTGCCAAGTAAGACGATTTGTCACGCCAGTAGACAAATCTACTTTATATATCTGTGGTTTACCACCCCGATCTGAGGTAAATATCAGAGATTTTCCGTTTGGATACCAAAAAGGCTCTGTATTATTTGATCTACCCCGCGTTATTTGGTGAATTTTTTTCGTAGTCAGATCCATTATATAGACCTGTAAGCTTCCTGATTTCGATAAAACCAGAGCCAATGACTGGCCATCCGGCGAAAATACTGGCGCACCATTATGACGAGGAAATGACGAAATTTTTTCACGTTGCCCCGTATAGATATTCATAATATAGATTTCTGCGTGGCCATTCTGAAAGCTCACATAGGCCAGTCTTTTCCCATCGGGCGACCAGGACGGCGACATTAGTGGCTGTTTCGAACTCAAAACTAAACGTTCATTATGTCCATCATAGTCCGAAATTCTCAGTTGATAAGGATATCTTTCACCATCATTAACGACCACATACGCAATTCTGGTCAGGAAAGCGCCTCTCTCTCCGGTCAACTTTTCATAGACCAAATCGGAAATTCGGTGGGCATATTCCCGGAGACGTTTTGGAGAAACTGTTGCAATATTATTCAGCAATACATAATCTTTTGACTCAACCAACTGACCATCCTGTGTCAGAGACTGTCTCTTGCCTTTTAACAGTTGCGCCTGAACAATATCGACCAACTGATAATGAATCACGTAGTTTCCGGCTGCATTCTGCTTGATCGTGCCGGTCAGCAACGAATCAACACCCAACCGGGTCCAGGCATCTACATTGACGTCTGATTCATCATAGGGAGTCTGTGGCATATTACTGGTTGCAACCGGGCTGAATTTCCCACTCCGCTGTAAATCCGAAGATACAACACCTGAAACATCTTCAGGTAATTTGGCACTTCCCTCCCATTGAAACGGAACAATTGCGACTGGCCTCGCTGAATTAATCCCGTCAGTGATGACGAGTTCTAATGCTGCATTTGCGGTTTGTATGCCTGACATCACGAGAAGCATACAAGTCAAAATCAATCGCTGTAACACAAGCTTTTCCTTTTCTCTGGTACTTCAGTCAAAATTAAATATTCGGTTTAACCGTTAGATTAATATTTTTCAGCCTATTAACAACATCTGGATCATCTTTCGGTAAAGGGAAAGATGGTACCTGAGCAACCGCCCGCTGTGTTGCGGCACACACAGCCGAATCTCCACTTAAGACTTTCAGGCTCCCGACAATTGCACCACTTCCCGTAGGAATGAAATGCAAGTTGACCCGGCAATTTTTACCTTTAAAAGTGTCTTCCAGCCTTAGATTCTGTTCAATTAGCTGTCTATATATCTGACCGTAACGATTCGCTTCACTTTCAATATACTGACTCCGGGCACTACTGTTCTGTTGTTCTTCAGTCTGCAAACCGGAAAAAATATCATTCAGGGCCGCTTCCTGCTGTTTTCTTTCTTTCTCTAATTTTTCCAGACGCGCTTTCTCTTTACGTGCTTTCTCAGCAGCCTGTTTCGCTGCTTTCTCTTTCGCCAAACGTTCCTGTTCCGCTTTCTGAGCTGCTTCCCGCTCTTTTCTGGCTTTTTCTGCTGCCAGTTTAGCGGCTTTTTCACGGGCAACCCGTTCCTGCTCTGCTTTCGCTATCGCGGCTTCTTTTGCTTTTCTGGCAGCCTCAGCTTTTGCAGCACGCTGTTCCTCAGCGATTCGCTCCTGCTCTTTTTTCTTACGTTGCTGTTCGGCTTCTCTGGCAGCTTTTGCATCTCTCGCCTGTTGCTCTTTCAACTGCCGGATTCGTTCTTCCTCATCCCTGCGACTCTGTTCAAGGCGCTCGCTTTCACGACGTAATCGATCCAGACGTTCCTGCTCTTTCCGCGCAGCAGCTTCCCGGGTTGCCTTAATCTGCTGGGCTTGTTGGTGCACCAATGCAGGATCAATGACAACCGCCTGAACCATATTACCGACCGGGTGTGGTTTTTCCTGATAAAACTGTCCCCCCCAGATCAACACTCCAATCAAAACCACATGAAGCACGATTGAAATGATAAGTGGTGCGGTAAAACCTGACAGCTTTTCTTCTCTCTTTTTCATGAAGGTTATATTGCTTATTCCCTGATATCTGTTAACAAACCAACCTTGGGGATGCCGGCTTTGCTCAGCTCATCCAGTACGCGCACAATTTGTGCGTAAGGACTTGTCGCCTCACCACCGACTGCTACAGGTGAGCCGGGATGCAAACTCAGCTCAGCTTTCACCAGAACAATCGCATCCTGCAAAGATAATCCCCGTTTAAAAGGTTCATTATTAATACTCACACCAAGGCCGCCTTCTTTATTGATTTCCACAATAATGAAGCCACCATCATCTCCCGCCAGTTCAGATGCAGGCTTAGCCGTTTCTGTTTTTGGCAGTTCAACATCCACACCCTGAGTGATAAAAGGGGATGTCACCATAAAAATGATTAACAGGACCAACATCACATCGATATAGGGCACCACATTAATTTCTGCGGTCATTTTACGTTTTTTTGGTTGGTAACCCGCCATACAGCTTACTCCCTACCCGCCATGGCCTGACGATGGAGAATACTGTGAAACTCCTCGGAGAAAGTTGCGTAATTTGTTTCGAGTTTACCGACGATTGTCGTCAGTCGGTTATATGCCATAACTGCCGGAATCGCAGCAAATAATCCCATCGCAGTTGCGACAAGTGCTTCAGCAATCCCCGGCGCAACCATCGATAACGTCGCCTGCTTCACCGCACCTAAAGCAATAAAAGCGTGCATAATTCCCCATACCGTGCCGAAAAGACCGATGTAAGGACTAATAGAACCGACTGTTGCCAGAAACGGCAGATGAGTTTCCAGAGATTCGACCTCACGGGAAACGGCAACTCGCATGGCCCGAGCCGTACCATCCATCACAAAATTGGCTTCAGAAGCATGATTCTTTCTTAACCGGGCGAATTCAGTAAAACCAGAATAGAAAATTTCTTCACTGCCGCTCAGTTGATCTTTTCTCTTCTTCACTTCCTGATACAAAACCGTTAAATCCGTACCAGACCAAAAGCGATCCTCAAATGAAGCTGCCTGCTTTTCAGCAGTCGACAACGCTTTCGTTCTTTTAAAAATCATCGCCCAAGACATCACTGACATGCCTAAAAGGATCATCATCACCAGTTTGACCAGAAAGCTGGCCTGTAAAAAAAGATCAAGTATCGAAATTTCAGCACTCACAGTCACTTCTCCGAAAATACCGCGTCGGGAATTCCCTGGGGTTTCATTTTTTGCGTGTCAATACATGCTACCTTAACTATTGCTCGACACAATACCTCATGATCAGGATTAACCAGCTCCTGACAAAATACTAAAGAAGCCTTTTTTTTCTCTATTAGCCGGGTCAGAACTTCTAAATGTTCATCCAGACGCGCACCTTTCAGAAAATCAATCTCCATGCTTCGGACCACAAAGCCGATACTTTGTTCCAGTAAATCTCGCTGGCATATCCCCTGCTCTCTGAGCATTTCTGTCCGTGCACGTTCAAAAAATTTAAGATAGTTTGAATGGTATACAACACCACCGGCATCGGTGTCTTCATAATAGATAGTGACAGGTAACCGAGAAGAAGCTGATTTAGAATGATGCACTTAACGTCCCCAACTGATTCGCATAAGAGCCTACTATAACGCAACTCAAAGGCTTTCGCATGAACGAGACGACATGAATTTTTAATTTTCGGACAAAAAACGCAGCCAATGGCTGCGTTTTCTTTGCTGAGGTTAAATATTGGTAATTTTTTATTCAAATAATTCGGATCAGACTAAAATAAACCAATACGCAACCAGAGAGATAAGGTGTAAATATAATCTGCCAGAACCATCGTCTCGGTTTGAAACCGATCCCGAAAATCATACTGGAGCAGATAGCCCAGATAAGCAAAACTACAATTACAAAATTGAAACCGCCAATCGTCTCTGCGTAGACCTGTGGATTCCACATCAATAATGCAACATGGTAGAAAGCAACGCCCATCAATAATATTCGCCAGAGAATATGATCAACCGGGCGATGCCACTGCTCAACTAAGGCAGAAAAATCACTCACTATCTTTATCCATCATCTCGCTATGTTCCAGCCATAACGCATTGATGATACCGAAAGAGCAAGCCAGTAAAACACCCAGAATCCATGCAAAATACCACATAACTTAGCTCCTCATTAGTAAAGTGAATTTTTGTTGTCTTCAACATACTTATTGTTCAGGCGACCAAACATTTTGTAGTACGTCCAGCAGGTATAGCACAGAATAATCGGCACCATAACTACCGCGACACCGGTCATCAGTTTCAGAGTCAGTTCACTGGATGTTGAATCCCACATCGTCAGACTATGACTTGGCGCCATGCTTGAAGGCATGATGAATGGGAACATTGCAAAACCGGCAGTGAAGATGATTCCTGCATTGGTCAGACTGGAAGCAATAAATGCAATGCCACCTTTTTCCATCCGGGATGCCAGTACAGCAATCAATGGCATAGCAACACCAAGAATCGGAGCCAGCCACAATAATGGATAGTTATTAAAGTTTGCCATCCAGGCACCAGCTTCGCGGGTCACTTCTTTATTCAGCGGATTTGATGCAGCCAGATGGTCCATCGTACTAGTGATCACATAACCATCAATATGTTGTACCCAGAAACCAGCAGCAACAAAAGCAACAGCGACAAGGATACCACATAGCTGAGCAACACCACGGGCACGTGCATGAACAGCATCAGAAGTTTTCATCTGTAACCAGGAAGCACCCTGAAGAACAAACATCAGCACACTGACCAGTCCACACAGAATGCCAAATGGGTTAAGCAGACCAAAGAATGAACCATGATATCTTGGCATTAAGAACTCATTCAGCTCAAAAGGAACACCCTGTAACAAGTTACCGAATGCAACACCAATAATTAATGGTGGTACAAATCCACTGATAGAAATACAGATATCCCAGATATTCCGCCATTTGGTATCTTCAATCTTTGAACGGTAATCCAGACCGATAGGTCTTAACCACAAAGCCGCCAATGTAACAACCATCGCCAGGTAAAAGCCTGAAAAGGAGGTCGCATAAACCAAAGGCCACGCAGCAAATAATGCACCACCAGCAGTAATCAGCCAAACCTGATTACCGTCCCAGTGAGGTGCGATCGAGTTAATCATAACCCGGCGTTCTGTGTCATTTTTACCGATGACTGGTACCAAAGCACCGACACCCATATCGAATCCATCTGCAATAGCGAAGCCGACAAACAGCACACCAATCAGGACCCACCATACAAATCGTAAGATTTCGTAATCCATAATATTCTTCTCCTCGCCTTAAGCTTCTACCTGGCGGTTAACTTGATCTGTTGCTGAAGTTCCATTTTCAAAATGGTAACGACCGGTTTTCAGGCTACTTGGGCCTTTCCGGGCAAATTTCACCATTAGATAAACTTCGGCAACAAGGAACGCCGTATACAATGCAAGAATTGCAAGAAGGGAAATCACCAATTCGCTGGTACTCAATGCAGAATTCGCAATATTCACAGGCAGGATTTCACCGACAGCCCATGGTTGACGTCCATATTCCGCAACAAACCAACCAGCTTCAACACCGATCCATGGCAGAGGAATACTGTAAAGTGCAGCTTTCAGAATCCAGTTTTTCTGTTCGATCTTCTGACGACAGGTCTGAATAAATGCCGCAATAAAGACAACCAGCATAATCACACCACAGGCAACCATAATCCGGAAGGACCAGAACAATGGCCAGACAGTTGGGAGTGAGTCATCGGCAGCCGCCTGAATCTGTTCTTCAGATGCATCTGCGACATTGTCGGTATAGCGCTTCAAGAGCATGCCGTATCCCAGATCTGCTTTCACTTCATCAAAGGCATCACGGTTCATTTCAGACGTATCACCGGAACGTAGCTTCTGGAGAAGTTCATAAGCATACATACCATTACGGATACGCTCGATGTGTTCTTCCCGCAAATCGCTTAATCCTTTTACTGGTGTATCCAGTGAGCGTGTTGCAATAATTCCCATAACATAAGGAATTTTAATTGCAAAATCAGTGTGCATCGTTTCCTGATTCGGGAAACCAAACAGTGTAAATGAAGCTGGTGCTTCTTCGGTATGCCATTCAGCTTCGATCGCAGCAAGTTTTGCTTTCTGAACATCACCCAGCTCATAGCCTGACTCATCACCCAAAACGATGACAGAAAGAACCGCAGCCATACCAAATGATGCAGCAATAGCAAATGAACGACGGGCAAAAGGAATATCCCGGCCTTTTAGCAGGTAATAAGCACTCACACCGAGAATGAACATAGCACCGGTGACATAGCCGGATGCAACCGTGTGAACAAATTTCACCTGAGCTACAGGGTTAAGAACAACTTCAGCAAAACTCACCATCTCCATTCGCATGGTTTCGAAGTTGAAATCAGAACCAACCGGATTTTGCATCCAGCCGTTTGCTACCAGGATCCAAAGTGCGGAGAAATTAGAACCCAATGCAACCAACCAGGTTGTTACCAAGTGTTGACGTTTGGAAAGTCGATCCCATCCGAAGAAGAACAAACCGACAAATGTAGACTCAAGGAAGAAAGCTACCAGCGCTTCGATGGCAAGAGGTGCACCAAAAATGTCACCAACGTAGTGCGAGTAGTACGACCAGTTTGTACCAAACTGAAACTCCATTGTTAGCCCTGTCGCAACGCCCAGAGCAAAGTTAATACCGAACAGCTTACCCCAGAATTTTGTCATATCCTTGTAGATTTGCTTATCGGTCATCACATAAAGTGACTCCATGATAGCGAGTAAAAACGTCATCCCTAGAGTCAGTGGAACAAACAGAAAGTGATACATCGCTGTAAGCGCGAACTGCAACCGCGATAGATCAACTATGTCAATCATGATAACTCCTTTGTGTCGGCTGAAAGACACCACTCAGATTAAAGCAACCAAATTTTATCAATTCATACCTGTCAAAAAATTATAGAAAAGCAGAATATTTGTTACATCAACGTGTATTTTTCTTTGATCAAATATTAATCAAGCAAAATACATATTGCCAAAATACTACTGTCAAATAACTGAGCTTTCAAAGAGTTTGTCTACAGGTCACGTCTTGATTTAGATCAAGTTTTACACACGACAAACCAGTAAAAAAACAACAAAATGATTAAGATCAAAATAAGGAGGAGTTAATTGATGTTTTTTTGTAATAAATAGATTTTGTTTACCCAATAAACACACAAATAATTAACATTAATACTAAGTTAGTAATCTATTTGCTACCTAATAAATTTCCATAAATGAGAGACTTATCACAAATGGAAATCCGTTTATCTATCTATTTATATGCAAAAAATTATTTTTCGAAACCGAAATGAAGGTAAGCCCGTTCCGTAGCAATACGACCTCTGGGAGTTCGCTGTAAATAACCCTGCTGAATCAAATAGGGTTCAATTACATCTTCTATTGTATCTTTTTCTTCACCAATTGCAGCTGCAAGATTATCTAAACCAACCGGACCTCCGGAAAATTTTTCAATAATCGTGATCAACAGCTTACGATCCATAAAATCAAAGCCCTGAACATCGACATCAAGCATATTTAATGCACTATCTGCAGTTCCGGAACAAATATTACCGTCCCCTTTGACTTCCGCATAATCTCTGACTCTTCGCAGCAATCGGTTCGCAATCCGCGGGGTTCCTCTGGAGCGGCGGGCAACTTCCAACGCACCTTCAGGTTCAATGGAAAGAGACAGACACTCAGCACTTCTCTGTACGATATTCTGCAAATCACGGACCTGATAATACTCCAACCTCTGCACGATCCCGAAACGGTCCCGAAGCGGAGAAGTCAGAGAACCGGCACGGGTCGTCGCACCAATGAGTGTAAAAGGCGGCAAATCAATTTTGATCGAGCGAGCTGCCGGTCCTTCTCCAATCATAATATCCAACTGATAATCTTCCATTGCCGGATAAAGTACCTCTTCAACAACCGGACTTAATCGGTGGATCTCGTCAATAAACAGAACATCATTTTCTTCAAGGTTGGTTAACAGGGCAGCTAAATCTCCGGCTTTCTCCAGTACCGGCCCGGATGTTGTCCGGATATTAACCCCCATTTCATTGGCAACAATATTAGCTAATGTCGTTTTCCCCAGCCCCGGCGGACCAAAAATCAATAGATGATCCAGAGCTTCACTACGACGCTGTGCAGCCTGAATAAATATTTCCATCTGATTGCGCACATGATCCTGCCCCTGATAATCAGCCAGAAGTTTAGGGCGAATAGCGCGATCAATCACTTCATCATCTTTGAAAGGTGTACCTACCGGCGTAACAAAACGATCCGCTTCAATCATACCATCGCTCTCAGTGCTTCTTTAATCAGGGCTTCACTACTCATATCCGGCTGGGCAACCTGAGCAACTATTTTTGAAGCTTGCTGAGGTTTATAACCAAGTGCCAAGAGCGCACTTACTGCCTCTTCTTCTGCATGACTGGCTGAATTTTGCGGATGGCTCGGAGCTGAATCCTGCACCAGTTCAAACTCATGAATTTCTGAAGTCGAAAAAGATGCCAGACGGTCTTTCATTTCAACGACCAGACGCTCTGCCGTTTTCTTGCCGACACCCGGTAATTTAACCAACATTGAAACATCTTCACGTTTGACACACTCAACAAACTGACTGGCTGTCATTCCGGACAGAATTGCCAAACCAAGTTTCGGACCGACGCCATTCGCTTTGATGACTTCTCTGAACAAGGCTCGCTCCGCTTTCGAGTTAAAACCATACAGCAGTTGTGCATCTTCCCGGACAACAAAATGCGTATAGATAACCGCTTCCTGTTCCAGTTCGGGTAATTCATAAAAGCAACTCATCGGCATCTGAACTTCATAGCCGATTCCACCCACTTCAATCAATACTTCCGGTGGCTGCTTTTCCAGCAGAGTTCCTCTAAGACGTCCAATCACGGTTTTTCCTTTTTCATATCCAGATTCTGGTTGATCATAATCAATAACTGGATAAATAGCCAGTATCCAGTTATAGCAAATTTTACCGATAGCGGCCTCGCCGCGCACCCTTTGCCTGTCCGGCCAGAGCAACTAACGTTTTATTGGTATTTGCATGGCAGATAGCGACACCGAGGGCGTCAGCGGCATCAGCCTGAGGCTTCGCTGGTAACTTCAACATCTGCTGGACCATATGCTGAACCTGTGTCTTATCCGCACCACCGGTCCCGACAACAGCCTGTTTAACCAGACGGGCAGCATACTCGTAAACCGGCAGTTCCGCATTCACGGCAGCAACAATGGCACATCCACGGGCCTGACCCAGTTTCAGGGCTGAATCGGCATTTTTCGCCATAAAGACCTGCTCTATCGCAAAAACGTCCGGTTGAAATTGCATAATCACTTCTGAAACACCGGCATATATCTGTTTTAAGCGTCCCGGAAGTTCTTTCTCAGTGGTTTTTATACATCCACTGCCAAGGTAAGTCAGCACTCTTCCCTGCTGACGGATAACGCCATAACCAGTCACCCGTGATCCCGGATCAATGCCTAAGATGATCGACATATTTATTGTATTGCCTTAATTCGTATAAACAAAAAGCATAGGAACAAAAAGGGCTTATCCATCCATAAGCCCTTTCAAACGATAAATTCTTCTAAACAATAAGCTCAAAACTGCCCCGGAGTTACTTACGTCGCCAGGTTGTACCGCCCGAGCCGTCTTCCAGAATGATTCCCAGTGCAGTCAGTTTATCCCGGGCTAAATCGGCATTTGCCCAATCTTTAGCCGCCCGGGCATCATTACGCATTTTTATCAGAGACTCAATCTCAGCGACCTCGTCTTCAGAGCCGCTCTCTCCTTGCAGAAAGCTCTCCGGAGTCTGGTACAGGATTCCGATAACACCAGCGAGTTCCTGCATGCGAACTGCAAGTTGACTGGCTTGCTGTAGCTGATCTTCCTGCTTCAGCCGGTTGATCTCTCTGGCCATATCAAACAGGACTGAATAGGCTTCTGGTGTATTGAAATCATCATTCATTGCAGCTTCGAAACAAGCAACAAAGTCCTCCCCACCCGAAGCTTCAACAGTTAAATCCAATCCGCGCAACGCAGTATACAAACGCTCCAGTGCCGAACGGGCCTGCTTCAGATTCTCTTCACTATAATTCAACTGGCTGCGATAATGTCCGGACATCAGGAAATAGCGGACTGTTTCCGGATCGTAGTACGCCAACACATCCCGAATCGTAAAGAAATTCCCTAATGACTTGGACATTTTCTCTTTATCAACCATCACCATGCCACTGTGCATCCATGTATTGACATAGGCAGTGTCATACGCACAGCAAGACTGGGCGATTTCATTCTCATGGTGAGGAAATTGCAGATCAGAGCCTCCGCCATGAATATCAAAATGTGTCCCGAGAATAGAAGAATTCATTGCGGAACATTCAATATGCCATCCCGGACGACCATCGCCCCATGGAGATTCCCAGGTTGGTTCTCCCGGTTTGGACATTTTCCACAAGACAAAATCAAGCGGGCTACGCTTCGCCGTTTCAATGTCGACACGGGCACCAGCCTGTAACTGTTCCAGATCCTGTCGGGAAAGCTTGCCATATTCATCAAATCGGTCGACCTCAAACATGACGTCGCCGTTTTCGGCAATATAAGCAAATCCTTTATCGATCAGACGCTGAACCAGAGCAATGATTTCCTGAATATATGCAGTCGCCCGCGGCTCGACATCAGGACGCAGTATATTTAACGCATCAAAATCAGCATACATATCCTGAATCAAACGTTCAGTGAGCGAATCACACGACTCTCCATTTTCAGCCGCCCGACGAATAATCTTGTCGTCGATATCGGTAATATTCCGCACCAGTGTCAGGTCATATCCCAGATAACGCAGATAACGGGCCACCACATCAAATGAAACAAATGTCCTTCCGTGACCGATATGGCAGAGATCATATATAGTGACGCCACAGACATACATCCCGATTTTTCCGGCAGTAATGGGCTTGAATTCCTCTTTTTGTCTGGTAAGTGTGTTATATATTTGTAACATGATCTCTATCTAAAGTTGTCGTGGTTTACAGAATGGGCCGATTATAGCAATGGTCTCGTCGTCAGGTCATCCTATTCTTTTACAGAACATTTGAATGTCGCCGAAACTACGTTAGAATCACGGTTTCTTGTACAAAAACAGAAAGGTAATCGTGATGATCACCCTGCATACAAATTTCGGCGATATCAAAATTCAGCTTCATGAGGACAAAGCTCCTGAAACCTGTGCAAACTTCCTGCAATACTGTCGTGAGAACTTCTATGACAATACCCTGTTCCACCGTGTCATTGATGGTTTTATGATTCAGGGCGGCGGAATGGCTTCCGGCATGAAAGAGAAAGCAACAAAAGCATCAATCAAAAACGAAGCGAACAACGGCCTCAGCAATAAAGTGGGAACACTGGCGATGGCCCGGACGATGGAACCTCATTCGGCCAGCTCTCAGTTTTTCATCAACGTTAATGACAATACGTTTCTGGATTTCCGTTCAGAAAGCCTTGACGGCTGGGGATACTGCGTATTTGCCGAAGTCGTTGACGGTATGGACGTAGTGAACCAGATTAAAGGCGTCAGTACCGGTTCATACGGTATGCATCAGGACGTTCCTCTCGAAGAAGTTCTGATTACCGGAACAACCATCGAAGAGTAATACTGCCGACTCATTTCCATCACTGATGCAGAATAATATTCTCTGCATCAGTGAATTATCGACAAGCGATTTTATGCATACACTTTTTATTTCCGATCTCCACCTGACTCCAACCCGCCCAGAGATAACAGCAGCATTCCAACATCTGATGCAACACAGAGCACCTCAAGCCGATGCACTTTATATTCTCGGAGATTTGTTCGATTTTTGGATCGGAGATGATGATCCGGGCAGTTTTGCACAGACGATCAAAGACGAGTTCAGGAAACTGACATCTTCGGGAACGCCTTGCTATTTTGTCCATGGCAACCGGGATTTTCTGATCGGGAAGCGTTTCTCCCGGGAAACCGGTGTTCAGTTACTCGGAGAAAAAACACTCATTGAGCTTTACGGAAAACGCCTCGTAATCATGCATGGCGACACTTTGTGTCTGGATGACGTGCGCTACCTCCAGTTCAGAAAAAAAGTCCATCAACCCTGGCTGCAATGGATCTATTACCGGCTACCTTTCACACTGAAGCAGCGGATCGTCAGCAAAGTAAAACAGGATGTCCGGATGGATAAGCAGTCCAAATCCCTTGCCATTATGGATGTCACTCAGGCAGAAGTTGAACGGGTTATGGCTGAATATCAGGTCGACATGATGATTCACGGCCATACACACCGCCCAAATATTCATCACTTTGACGTGGATGGTACAGAAAAAACCCGGATTGTTTTAGGCGATTGGGATCATGAGCTTTCTGTTCTTGAATACCATCAGGATTCCCGCTATTGTCTTCTACATCAACAAATTTAGTTATCTCATCTTCATCTGTCTGTTTCAGACAGACTGATTGATGAAACACTTTGATTTGAAATGAGGAAGTAGTTCGATTGCAATATTCATATATCGCAAGGCAGCCTATTCTTAATCAGCAAAAATCCTTAATTGGCTATGAATTACTTTTTCGGGATGGGCCAAACAATAAGTTTCCAGACATTGAGCCGAATCAGGCAACCAGTCGCCTGGTTTCAGATCATTTCTGGTCGGTCCATCAACGTATTGCCTCATCTCTGCTGAGTTTTGTCAATTTCCCATATCAAAGCCTGATCAATTTAGTCCCAACCCTTTTACCAAAAGAACGGATTGTTATTGAGATTCTTGAAGACTGTCCGCCAACGGAAGAATTACTGGCAGCAGTGAAACATCTGGTGGAACTCGGATATAAAATTGCTCTGGACGATTTTGTTCCCAACAATGCATGGAAGCCTTTTCTGCCCTTTGTCTCTTATATTAAATTTGATATTCAGATTGTGCCGATAGAAAAGGCCCGCCAGTTTATCAGCAGACTGCAAGGCAGTCCGATCCAGTTTATCGCCGAGAAAGTAGAAACTCATGCAGAGTTCGAACAGGCACTTCAGGCAAACTTTTCTTTATTTCAGGGGTATTTTTTCAGTAAACCTGAAATCGTCACACAGAAACAGCTTTGTCCGACACGCCTGACCATGCTTCAGCTGTGCGAAGAAATATCTAAAGAGCCTGTTGATTACAACGCAGTTGAAGCGTTGATCTCCAGAGACGTCAGCCTGTCTTATAAACTGTTAACTCTGGTTAATTCATCAGCCCACATCTTCGCCAGAATCCAGTCGTTTAAACAGGCAATTATCTATCTGGGAGAGCAGAAGCTCCGCAAGTTCATCTCTCTGCTGGCGATAGCATCAACGAATGAAGAGAAACCGCTCTATCTCTTTCGGCTATCACTGCAAACCGCACGTTTCTGCGAACAGATTGCCCCCAAAGCCAAACTCGATCTGGAACCGGGCAGTGCCTTTTTAACAGGGATATTCTGTTATCTGGACAGCATACTCGATCAACCGATCGACGAACTGCTAACAAGCATTCCGATTGACCAGAATGTAAAAGAGGCACTGATCTCAGGCACAGGAGAACTTGGCAGATTACTAACGCTCTCAAAAGCATATGA
Organism: Vibrio mangrovi; assembly: GCF_024346955.1. NCBI lineage: Bacteria > Pseudomonadati > Pseudomonadota > Gammaproteobacteria > Vibrionales > Vibrionaceae > Vibrio > Vibrio mangrovi. Next base: position 2,145,769 of record NZ_AP024883.1, read on the forward strand.
ACGAGCCAACTGGGAACAGGTCAACCTTATTACCGCAGAATTAGAACTGCGCGGAAGTGACACTGTATTTTGTTATAATGAAGCGATTCAGTGGGCCTCAGAGCTGTTTGAAGCCTATTCGTAATTAATATAAGTTCGTAATTAATATAAGTGACATCTCACCATAGACGTCAGAACCTCTGAACTTTAAAATACTCATTTCCCCGCTTTCCGGACCAGCAATCCATGAAAAAATGTCCATGTGGCTCACAGCGCCACTATAAAAATTGTTGCCAGCCAATCCACCATGCTCCCGAAACGGCCAAACTACCGGCCCAGTTAATGCGGGCTCGCTATAGCGCATATGCACTGGGACTGGTTGATTTTATTATTGCCACATACCATCCGAGCTGTCAGGCAGAACATGACCGGCAGGAAATTGAGCATGGCATTCACAACCACTGGACCAAACTTGTCGTACTTCAGGCAGAAAATGGTAGTGACTCAGATGAGGGATTTGTTCGTTTCAAAGCCTACTTCGAACAGGATGGTGAAAGTTACTCACTCCAGGAACGCTCTCGCTTTGTCCGGGAAAACGGCAGATGGTACTACATTGATGGTGAGTTTCCTGAGAGTCAGTAATCCCCATATAAAATGTAAAAAGCCACCGGAGCAAAGTTCCGATGGCTTTCTGTATTCACTATATCAGCGGTATAAAGCTTACTGCCCGACAATCCAGGCTTTGATTTTCTGTTTCTGAGCCGGGGATGCATTGTTATAAAGCAACTGAATCGTCTGAATCAACGTATCATCATCTTTCTTCACATTGATTTTTTGTGATGCAATCTTTGGTGTTGATACATATTGCTGAACTTGAGGGGCGAATTCATTGCCCTGTTCTGCGTTGTGTATCGCAACAGCTCTCTCAATATCGTTAAATGGCATGATACCATTCCCGGTTAATGGCTCATAATCGACCGATTTTACCGTACCGTCCTGATACTGAACTTTCCACTCAGCGCCACGGCGAAAATAGGCCTGAGCCTGAGTATAGCTGGTCAGATGTGGTGCCAGTATTTTGATACTGTCATTGGGTTTGACATCGATGGTAAAGACATCAGGTGCGGTAGAATAAACCACATCACGCTGCCCTTTTCTGACATCACCATAATAACGGATAACAACCTGATGACGTCCTTCCTGTACTTTCAAAGACTTCTGGCCGTCAACATTTTCACGATTAACTTTCAGCCCATCCAGAGCAAGGATTTCTACATCACTCTGACTGGAAATCATCGCTGCATAACTATGAGTGGAAAGTCCAAATACTGAGACTCCCACTAAGGCTACAGGCCCGAGGACTTTTTTCCATAACAACATTTTTAATTATTTCCTTTTACTGAACTCTGTAAAATATATTCTAATGTATCTACTGTCAGATGGATACTGATGATAAGGATACTGATGATAAGGATAATGATGTGTATCACAGATGAAAAAACCGCCTCGATTGAGGCGGTTTCGTCTAAAAGCAATTCCAATTCACAATGATTAGAATTTAACTTCCATACCCAGAGTATAAGCTGGATCATAATCTTTGTTGCTGTCGTCGTCGTAGAAACCAACTTCAGCATAAGTGCGAACGTTAGCATTCATTTTGTAAACAACTACACCGTATAGGTTGTCACCATCGTTACTTACGCTAGTGTTGTCATCGTTATGAACATAGCCCAGAGAAAATGTGGTCTTGTCCATAGTATAAGAACCAACCAATTCGATGATGTCACGATCAGTCACTTCAACACCTGCAGTGTTGTCTTGTTCAGTCTGACCATATGATGCACCAAAGTTAAATGCATCCATTTCGTATGTAACTTCAAGGTTAAATGAGTCTTCGTCACCAGTGGCTGTGCTGCTGATATCTACGTCATCACCAGAATAGATATACAAACGAGCATCTAAACCTTCATAACGGAAACCGATACGACCATCAGTAGAAGTTGCATCAATTGTTGTGCCTTCACTTTCGTCTAAATCATGTGACAAACCAAAGTAGAAAGTACCGTTGTCGTAGACATATTTGATAACGTCTTTTCCAACTGTAGTTTCTTGACCGTACTGATTTTTACCAGTTTCAAAATCAGCACCGATACCAGAATCATCAGTAATCAGATATTGACGACCGTAGGTAATTGTACCGTAATCAGTATATGCAAAACCGACATAAGAACCGTCAGTCTGAACGTTACCTTTAGAAGCTGAACTGTCGTCTTCGAAAGTGAAGTCCAGACCAACAACTGCAGACAGACCTTCAGCAACTTCGATAGTACCATGAGTATTCAACTGCATATCATCGATGCGAAGCTTAGTTGATACATCAGTACCATCTTGTTCGTAAGCTTGCATCAGTTGAACTTCACCAGCACCAGCAACAGTAACTGCAACACCGTCTTGGTTGTATATTTCAGCCGCGCTAGCAGAACCAGCTGCCAGAACAGCAAGAGCTATTAGAGTCTTTTTCATAATTAATCCACTGCCTTTTCTTAGATTAGGAATTCCTTATCCGGATTCCTTTTGTTTTTTGATGATGACGCAGGCATAAAGCCCTTGCCACCGCCATTTCAATTACGAAGATTAGATTGCAAAAGAATAGCTTATGTGTCAAATATTCTAAAGTCATAAAATAAAATTAGATAAATCATTATAAAACAATAAGTTAAATGACATTATTCTCAACGATGCATACTTTATAGCCATTTTTATAAATCAACGTAGATTCTGTTTTTTGCATAAAACTCAGAATAATAATCTACAAATAATCTAAAAAAACATTAATTTTGGTTGTTTATAAAAATTTTACACCCTCTTGAGAGCTATATATTTTTCATGTCATGAATTTATTTTAAGTTGCTGACGATTCGATTTTTTTTGTGAAGAAGATCCCCATTTAGAACAAAAAAATCATATTAAAAGGAACTTCTCCTCATTTCTGTATGTGTTAGTATGTGCGCCCCATGCCATCAGGTTGCATTATGATTACTGCCAGAATTCAAAAATCTATCCGTCAGAGTTATCAAAACTTGCAGGCTCAGATGGAAAATTTTACTCCCCGGCGCGGACAAAATTATCTGGTTGCAGAGATCGCCAAAACATTATGCGGTACTTATCACCCGAAAAATCGTCTGCTGGTTGCTGAAGCCGGGACAGGGATCGGTAAATCACTTTCTTACCTGATGGGCGCCGTTCCGGTGGCTGTGTTAAACAATAAAAAGCTGATTATTGCTACGGCCACGGTTGCATTGCAGGAGCAGCTTCTCCATAAAGATTTGCCTCTTTACCGCAGACTAACCGATTTAGATTTCCAGTTTCGGATCGCAAAAGGAAGACAACGCTACTGTTGTGCCGAAAAACTTGCGGCGATTTGTGAACCGGAAACATCGTCAGGGCAAGTCGCTCTGTTTGAAAGCCCACCGACACCACAGGATATTTCTCTATATAAGGAGATGTACTCTCAGTGGGTAACCGGCAAGTGGGATGGAGACCGGGATAGTTGGCCGAATCCCGTAGAAGAACAGCAATGGCGGCAGATCGTCAGTGACAAGCATAGTTGTAATCCGTCTTTTGCCATGCATCATCACTGTCCTTTTCAGAAAGCCCGCTCAACATTAGAGCAAGCAGATGTCATTATCGCGAATCATAGTCTGGTGATGGCTGATGCTGACCTGGGTGGCGGTATCATTCTTCCGGAACCGGAAAACACAATTTACATTTTTGACGAAGCCCATCACCTGCCTCAGGTCGCACGGGATTATGCTGCCGCTTCATCAACACTAAAAAATACCGCAATCTGGCTGGAAAAATTTCATCAGTCAATGACCAAATGGGCACAGCTGACCGATGAAAGCAGGATATCCCGTTTCAGAGATGAAATTGCCAGTGCAATTCAGGTTCTGATTCCCACATTAACTCAGCTATCCCAGCAGTTCACTCCGGAACAATGTCAGGATGGCGTTCTTCGTTTTGAACATGGTGAACTACCCGAGTGGTTATTCGAAGAATCCAAGTCATTAAAACGGGCAGCAACTAAAATAAATCAGGCAACCGCTAAAGTTGCCGATTTAATTAGCGAACGACTTCAGGAAGGCCAGATCAGCCACCGGATAGCCAGCCCGGTGTTAGCAGAGTTAGGCGTCAGTCTGCAACGTCTGGAAAATATGGTTCAGGTGTGGACACTCATGGCAGAGCCACCCAGAACTTCCGGTGCGCCAATGGCTCGCTGGGTCACTCAGACCGAAGGCTCACCCGGAGACTACACTGTCCACGTCTCGCCGATAGAAATTGGCTGGAAACTGGATCAGCAACTCTGGAGCCGTTGCTATGGTACTATCGCTGTCTCTGCGACACTCCGGGCATTAAATTCATTTACTTTCTTTTGCCATCAGAGCGGAATCAGTTCACAGCCTGATGAAGGAACACAGTTTATCGCTCTGGCTTCTCCCTTCGATTATAACCGTCAGGGCGAACTGTATATTCCCCGGGTTCGTCAGGAACCACAATCACCCCACTATACCCGGGAACTCATCGAACAACTACCACAGCTGATCCCGGAGAAAAAAGCGACACTGGTGCTATTTTCTTCTTACTGGCAGATGAATCAGGTCGCGGAACAATTGCAGCCTGATTTCAAAAAGCGGGGCTGGTTATTGCAGGTTCAAGGGAAAAAATCCCGCACAGAAATCCTGAACGTTCACCGCTTTACGGTAGAGCTTCAGGGAACGTCCGTCATCTTCGGCACCGGTAGTTTTTCGGAAGGACTGGACTTACCCGGTCAACTGCTCGAAAACGTCATTATTACCAAAATTCCCTTCTCGGTGCCGACATCTCCGATTGAACAGGCGCATGCGGAGTATATCCTTTCTAAAGGAGGGAACCCGTTCATGCAAATTACCGTTCCGGAAGCCAGCAGAAAATTAATCCAATGTGTCGGAAGACTACTGCGTAACGAAAAAGATTCTGGTAGAGTTGTCATCCTTGATCGCCGTGTTGTCACGAAACAGTATGGCAAAGCATTACTTGATGCTCTCCCTCCATTTAAACGCATCATTGACCAGTAACTTTGATGAAAAAATAAGAAGGCCAATAAGATTGATGGATTTTCTGGAGCCGACGATTCTGATTGTATTGGCGCTTGTTGCTTTTGTTGCCGGATTTATTGATGGTATCGCCGGCGGTGGCGGTATGCTGACGGTTCCGGCATTACTATCTTTAGGACTCCCGCCCCATATCGCTTTGGGAACCAATAAGGTTGCAGCAACCTTTGCAACATCAACGGCTGCTTTTACCTATTACCGGAAAAAAATGTTCCGTCCTGAAGTCTGGAAGCACGTCTTTGTTTCAACCTTTATTGGTGCCATTATCGGCACTCTGGTCGTTGATTTCATCAGTACTGAACTATTGGATAAGGTGCTTCCTCTCATTATTCTGTCGACAGCGCTGTATACGATTTTCTACCATCCTCAGCATGGAAAACTGCATTCCAACCCGAACATCCCGCGTCAGAGTAAAATCAAACAAATTCCTCAGGGATTGAGCCTTGGCTTTTATGATGGTATTGCCGGCCCTGGTGTCGGTGCTTTCTGGGTAGTTTCTTCAATGGCACTTTACCGGCTCAATATTCTATTTGCCTCCGGTCTTGCCAAAGCAATGAACTTCACCAGCAATGTTACCTCACTGGTGACTTTTGCGATTTTAGGCCATATTAACTGGGTACTTGGACTGACAATGGGAGTCTGTCTGATGGTCGGTGCTTATGTCGGCGCTCACTCAGCGATTCGTTTTGGGACATCTTTTATCCGCCCAGTTTTTATTCTGGTTGTCAGTATCCTCGCTATCCGGCTGGGATATCATGCATGGTTTGATACATTATGATTGATTTATCCCGTTTGCATGAGGTAATTCACTCGCTGGAGCAACAGGCAGTCAGGCTTGATGAGCAGCGTGGAGAACAACGTTATCCGCTGTTTGATCCACTATTATTCCGTTGCAAATCCCACCTGCTGGAACCCTGTGTTGCCGAACTAAAAAACACATATCATGAGATTGTTCAGACTCAGGAACATCAGCGTCTGACGGCAACTCAGGCGACATACCTGACCGAACGGCTTCTGAACCAGTTGAATGCTATTCAGAGAGAGCTTGCTACCGCCGAACTCAGGAAGAAAGAAAGTCATGGTTTGCCTCATGAAACATCAATCAGCTCGCTTTATCAGGAACTGGCACAACATCAGGACTGGGAAAGGCGCTTGCAGGGAATGATTTTTGAGAAAGAGCAGCAGCTTGAAACACAGCCAATGACTCATGGAGAAAGGCAGTCCTGTCAGCAGACAATTCTGACACTGGAACAACGTTTAATCCGCTGCCAGCAATCCAGACAACGTATTGAGAACAAAATCACAGCAAAAGAGAGGAAAGGCTCCAGATGAATCATCAGGTTCCCCCTTTAGAACAGGCTCCTGAGCCGGTAAAACTTGCAGTGGACTTAATTTATCTGCTTGAATCTAACGAAATCGATCCGGCTGTCGCTCTGGAAGCGCTTCAGATTGTGGAAACAGATCTCAGAAACAAATTAAGTGCTTCAACCGAATCATGACATTACTGGATAACCGGTAATTCCGTTCAGATTCTCCACTCTCAGCTTGCAGATAACCAACATGCTGTTAACATCGGTTATTCAATAGAATTCAAGGGTATTTATCATGAAATTGGTTAGTTTCAATATCAATGGACTCAGGGCTCGTCTTCATCAGTTACAGGCACTCATCGACAAGCACCAGCCTGATATCATCGGCCTTCAGGAGACTAAAGTTCACGACGAAGCGTTTCCGCTCACTGATCTGGAAAGCATGGGATATCAGGTTTTCTATTATGGTCAAAAAGCACACTATGGTGTTGCTTTACTCTGTAAACAAACACCACTCTCGGTACAATATGGATTCCCAGGTGATACGCCTGAGCACCAGAAACGGATGATCATGGCAACATTTCAGACTCAGGATGGAAAACTTATTAGGGTCTTCAACGGCTATTTCCCTCAGGGCGATAATATTGCTCATGAGACAAAATTCCCCTATAAACGCCAGTTTTATCGGGATCTGATGGGTTACCTGTCTGATAATCACCAGCCAGATGAAAATCTTGTTGTCATGGGAGATGTCAACATCAGTCCGGTCGATCTGGACATCGGTATCGGAGAGGTGAACCGGAAACGCTGGCTGAAAACCGGCAAGTGTTCTTTCCAGCCGGAAGAGCGAGAGTGGTTTTCTGCCCTGCTAAACTGGGGATTTGTGGATACTTTCCGTCATCTTTACCCTGATGCCACAGAACAATATTCGTGGTTTGACTATCGTTCTCGTGGTTTTGATGATAATCGTGGACTCAGAATCGATGTTATCCTCGCAACGGCAGCACTTGCGCAGCAATGCCAGGAAGCAGGGATAGATTATGAATTGAGAGGGATAGAGAAATCGTCCGATCATGCACCGATCTGGAGCACTTTTGATCTTTGATAAGAGCTCATCCTCAGTGATCTCAGCACTATAACCAAAGTCATAAGGCCTCTTTTCCCGAGGCCTTTTCTATAAATTGCCGCCAGACAACATTCCAGGGTATTCATTGAAGATCACATTATGATCGTGGCCTCAGATGAGCCAGAAAACGTTTTTCTGCCCAACGGAATCCCCATAGAATCATAAAGCTCAGACACATATAGAAAACCCCGGCCGTCAGAAAAGCTTCAAATGGTGCGTAGTATCTGGCATTGACCAGCCTTGCCGCTCCGGTCAGATCGATAATCGTGATAATACCGGCAACCGCACTGCCATGAAGCATGAATATCGCTTCATTGCTGTAAGCCGGTAATACCCGCCGGAATGCACTGGGTAAAATGATCCGGTGGTATATTTTCCAGACACCCATTCCATAGGCTTTTCCCGCTTCAATTTCGCCTTTAGGAAGTCCGTTTATTGCACCGCGGATAATTTCAGCTGTATATGCAGATGTGTTCATCACAAATGAGACCAAAGCACAAAACCATGCATGTTCCCACAATGTTCCTTTAACCGGAAAAAACTGATCCATACCGTAGTAAATCAGATATAGCTGAACCAATAATGGTGTTCCCCGGAAAAAATAAATATATGCCCATGCCGGCCACACCAGAATTGGATTGGCACTATTACGGATGATTGCCAGAGGAAGTGCAATACAAAAGCCGATCACTAAAGATGCAGCCACTAGCCAGACCGTTGTCCACAACCCACTGAGGTAAGTCGGCATGCTTTCCGCAACCAATGAAAAGTCCATATTCACCTCGTATGAAAGCTGTATTTCCGTTCAACATATTTCAGAATGCCGGTGGAAACACTGGTAAAAAAGAGAAAAATCACCGCAATCGTCATATAGAATGTAAATGGCATTTTCGTCGAACCGGCAGCCAGAGAACCTACTCGTACCATATCTTCCAGACCGATAATTGAAACCAGTGCCGTCGTTTTCAGTAAAACCAGCCAGTTATTGCCAAATCCCGGTAAAGCATGCCGTAGCATCTGGGGCAGAAGAATGCGCCGGAATGAAAGAAATGGTGTCATTCCATAAGCTTTTGCAGCTTCAAGCTCTCCCCGGTCTACGGCCAGAATCGCTCCCCGGAATGTCTCTGCCATATAGGCTCCGAAAATAAAGCCGATGGTCAATACTCCGGCAATAAAAGGGCTGACATCAATATAATCCGGCAGATAAGCAGTCCATTCATGCGAAGAATCAATATAAGAGAACCATTGATTCAACCACTCATTCACATTATACAGACTGTTATTCAGGAAAATCTGACCACCGAAAAAAATCAGCATCATCAGAACCAGATCCGGAATTCCCCGAATAATAGTGGTGTAAAGTGTGGCAAGATAACGCGCCCAACGATGTGCAGAAAGCTTCGCCACTGCCCCCAGCAGTCCCAGTAATACTGCCAGTAGAAGTGACAGTAATGCGACTTCGATGGTCAGCATCGCACCATGAATGATAGAACCTTCATATCCCTTTAAATCCAGCATTATGTTGACCCGTACATTGCTGCTGTATCCGGCAAGAAACCGACTCCATTCCTGCCGCTACTTTATATCGTGTATAGACAAACGTTACTTTCCTACTCACCATAAACGTCATAATTGAAGTATTTGTCCTGAATTTTCTGATATACCCCATTATGGCGCAGTGCCTGAATTGCCTGATTCAGCTTTTGGTTCAGGTCTTTATCCTGTTTGCGGGTTGCTATTCCGAATCCTTCACCAAACCATTTGGGGTCGGTCAGGGAAGGACCGACAAACTGATACTGTTCTCCCCCTTCTTTTTTCAGAACACCTTCTTCCAGTGCTGAAGCATCTCCCAATACCGCGTCAATTCGCCCGTTGGCTAAATCCAGATATGCTTCATCGAAAGATCCATACCGGACAATATCAACAGCATCCCCATAGTTATCCGTCAAATACCGATCATGCGTGGTTGCCCGCTGAACACCAATTTTCACTCCTTTCAAACCGGCTTGGGTAAATTCGATTTGTTTCCCTTTACGGGCAATAAATTTATTCGGAATCAGCGCATACTTCTGGGTAAAATCGACTTTTCTTTTTCGCTCTTCCGTAATCGACATGGCTGCAATAATCGCATCGTATTTACGTGCCAGCAGAGATGGAATAATGCCATCCCAGTCTTGTGGCACAATTTTACATTTCACGTCCATTTCCCGGCACAATGCATTTGCCATATCAACATCAAACCCTTGCAGAGAACCGTCAGCTTCAGTCCAGCTAAACGGCGGATAAGCCCCTTCGATACCAAAACGAACCGTATGCCACTCTTTTGCCTGAACATAGCCTGCAGATATAACAAGCCCTGCCGCGATCACCAACCATGTTTTCATATCATGCTCCTTTGACGTCGATACCAGTGATTGTATTTATTTTCTCCGGAATGGATTTCTCCGTTATCCGTTGATGATTCAACTAATAGACCGAAGAGATAAACTGCCGGAGTCTTTCCGATTCCGGTTGAGTAAAAAGTTTTGCCGGACTTCCCTGCTCTTCCACAAGTCCCTGATGCAGAAACATGACATGGCTGGAAATATCGCGGGCGAAAGTCATTTCATGTGTCACCAGCAACATTGTCCGGCCTTCCCCGGCCAGATCACGCATTACACCAAGAACTTCACCAACCAGTTCAGGATCGAGTGCTGATGTCGGCTCATCAAACAACATTACTTCAGGTTCAACAGCCAAAGCCCTGGCGATTGCAGCCCGTTGCTGCTGACCGCCGGAAAGATGGTGGGGATAGTAATCTTTCCGGTCATAAACCCCCACTTTTTGTAGTAAACGCTCTGCTTTCTCAATCGCTTCTTTTTTTGCGACACCCAGAACATGAACAGGCGCTTCAATCACATTCTCCAGTACCGTCATATGTGACCATAAGTTGAATCCCTGAAAGACCATCGCCAAGCGTGAGCGAATACGCTGAACCTGCCTCCCGTTTGCCGGGAATAAATGACCGAGCCGATCTGCTTTCATGTCGATCATTTCACCATTCACCCAGATTTCTCCGGCAGTTGGCACTTCCAGCAAATTGATACATCTCAGAAAGGTACTTTTTCCCGAACCGGAAGAACCGATAATTGAAATCACATCCCCTTTGAAAGCCTGTAAAGAGATCCCTTTCAGCACTTCATTCTGACCAAACGTTTTATGCAAATTTTTTATATGTAACGCAGGTATGTCATCCATGTGCCATCGCTCCTTTGACTAGAACTTACTCACATTAGTCGTTACTGATATAAAACCTAGCACCCGATATCACAACACGCAATAAACAGCGCTCCAGATTTACTGGTTATAAATATTACAAGTCCCGACAGTCATCATTCGGTAAACAGCACCATTCATCATATATCAACCGGATAAACTGGCAGGGATGGGATAAATTTCATATTAGTGAGGTTTTATTTCTATCGATATCACAGACATAGGTTCATATAACCGTGTATAACAGACCATCAGAGTTAATCCATCCTTTCCATCAGAGATCGTCTATGCTTAGGGGATAAATTCAGAGGCGATATCTCAACGTTTAACCGACTGTTCTGGTCAATATGACATCAAAGTTTATTCCTTTTTTTTAAGTTTTATTGATTTAGTTTAAGGTTTATGTGTTTTTTTTATCCTAAGCTACAGTCAATACGATGAGGTTCGTGGTAAGAGTCGCAATATCATTAGTCAAGCTGACGAATATTGTCAGGTGGTCAATCATATTGTTATTCGAAGAGTGTGCTGATTTCTTCCTCAACAGGAAGGCAAGTTAGCTCAACAGCTAGATCAGTACGTGTTTTTCTCTACTATATAAAGGTAGGTATATCATGGCAGAGCAATTTGCTAAAGCTTGGGAAGGTTTTGTCGCAGGAGACTGGCAAAACGAAGTTAACGTTCGTGATTTTATTCAAAAGAACTACACGCCTTATGAAGGTGACGAGTCTTTCCTGGTTTCTGAAGGTACCGAAGCAACCAAATCTCTTTGGTCAGCCGTCATGGAAGGTATCAAGAAAGAGAACTCAACTCACGCTCCTGTTGATTTTGACACTTCCGTTATTTCTACCATCACTGCACACGATGCGGGTTACATCAATAAAGATCTTGAAACAATCGTTGGTCTCCAGACTGAAGCGCCTTTAAAACGCGCCATCATTCCAAACGGTGGTATCCGTATGGTCGAAGGCTCATGTCAGGCTTATGGACGTGAACTGGATCCTCAAGTTAAGAAAATCTTTACTGAATACCGTAAAACACACAATCAGGGTGTATTCGATATCTATACTCCTGAAATCATGAAATGTCGTAAGTCTGGTGTATTGACTGGTCTTCCTGATGCTTATGGCCGTGGCCGTATCATTGGTGACTACCGTCGTATCGCTCTGTACGGTATCGACTTCCTGATGAAAGATAAATTTGCTCAGTTCACTTCACTGCAAGAAAAATTTGAAGCCGGTGAAGATCTGCATATGACTATGCAGCTACGTGAAGAAATCGCAGAACAACACCGTGCACTAGCTCAAATCAAAGAAATGGCAGCTAAATATGGCTGTGACATTTCCCGTCCGGCTGAAACAGCTCAGGAAGCAATTCAGTGGACTTACTTCGGTTATCTGGCTGCTGTGAAATCTCAAAACGGTGCAGCAATGTCTCTGGGCCGGACTTCTACATTCCTGGATATCTTCCTGGAACGTGATATTGCAGCAGGCAAACTGACTGAAGAAGGCGCTCAGGAAATGATCGACCACTTCGTCATGAAACTGCGTATGGTCCGTTTCCTACGTACACCTGAATATGATGAGCTATTCTCAGGCGACCCAATCTGGGCAACAGAATCTCTGGGTGGTATGGGCATTGACGGACGGACACTGGTTACTCGTACCAACTTCCGTTTCCTGAACAGCCTGTACACAATGGGTCCATCACCAGAGCCAAACATTACTGTTCTTTGGTCAGAGCAACTGCCTGAAGGCTTTAAACGTTTCTGTGCAAAAGTATCTATCGATACATCATCAATTCAGTATGAAAATGATGATTTGATGCGTCCTGACTTCGAGTCTGATGATTATGCGATTGCATGTTGCGTATCTCCAATGGTTGTTGGTAAGCAAATGCAGTTCTTCGGTGCTCGTGCTAACCTGGCAAAAACCATGCTGTACACCATTAACGGTGGTGTCGATGAGAAACTGAAAATTCAGGTTGGTCCGAAACTAGGAAAAATCACTTCTGAAGTTCTGGACTACGATGAACTATGGGAAAAAATGGATCACTTCATGGACTGGCTGGCAAAACAGTATGTCACTGCTCTGAATGCGATTCACTTTATGCATGACAAGTACAGCTACGAAGCATCACTGATGGCATTACATGACCTTAATGTGACGCGGACAATGGCTTGTGGTATTGCTGGTCTTTCTGTTGCAGCTGACTCCCTGTCTGCAATCAAATATGCGAAAGTAACTCCAATTCGTGATGAAGATGGCATCGCTGTCGACTTCAAAATTGAAGGTGACTATCCTAAATTTGGTAACAATGATCCACGTGTTGATGACATCGCATGTCAACTTGTTGAAGTATTCATGAACAAAATCCGTTCACTGAAAACTTACCGCAACGCGATTCCTACACAGTCAATCCTGACAATTACCTCTAACGTTGTTTACGGTAAGAAAACAGGGAATACACCTGACGGACGTCGTGCCGGTGCACCATTTGCACCTGGTGCAAACCCAATGCATGGCCGTGATGAAAAAGGCGCTGTGGCATCACTGACCTCTGTTGGTAAACTGCCATTTGCTCACGCCAAAGATGGTATCTCTTATACCTTCTCAATCGTGCCGAATGCTCTGGGTAAAGATAACGATGCACAACGTTCTAATCTTGCTGGTCTGATGGATGGTTATTTCCACCATGAAACTGGTATTGAAGGTGGTCAACACCTGAACGTGAACGTTCTGAACCGTGAAACACTGGAAGATGCTGTGAAACACCCAGAGAAGTATCCACAGCTGACTATTCGTGTATCAGGTTACGCTGTTCGCTTCAATTCACTGACAGCAGAACAACAAGCTGACGTTATTGCACGTACATTTACTGAATCACTTTAATGATTCAGTCATGACAGAAAAAGCTCCCCAAGGGGAGCTTTTTATTGCCCGTAAAATTGAATCTTATACCGTGAAACGCTGGCAATCCTCAGAGAGGCTGGTTGAACGTCGGTCCACTACTTTACTGGTTTCTCTGAGTCTTTCATTATTCTCTTCCAGGTTTTTCATCGAAGATGAAATCTGAACCATACTATCAGCCATTGAATGGCTGGTTACTGCAAGTTCTTTTATTGATTCAAAAATCACTTCGGTCTGACTTGCGGCTTCGCTGGCTTTTTCAGTAATGTGAGAAAGGGCCTGTATAGCTTCCTGTCCTTGTTCCTGTCCCCGCTTCATCGAATCTTCCGACTGACCGATATACTGGATCACTTCCGCACTTTCACGTTTCATCGTCTCAATGGTGTCGGTTATTTCTGTCACTGCATCGACTGTTTTAACTGCCAGATTCCGGACTTCATCCGCAACCACAGCAAACCCTCGTCCCTGCTCTCCGGCCCGTGCAGCTTCAATCGCTGCATTTAAAGCCAGTAAATTGGTCTGTTCAGCAATACCATTGATAATTTCCATCACTGAATCAACTTTCTCAGAAGCAGCTTCAAGTTGTTGGATATGTCCGGCAGCTGAACTCAGAATATTTCCAACGTCCTGAAGTGACTGGATTGCTGCTTCAATAATCTCCCCACCTTCTTGCGCTGCCGAGGTCGATGCTTTACTCACATCAGCAACAAACTCAAGTGAGTTGCTTACTTCCTGGGTCGTCACACTCACTTCTTCCGTAGCAGAAGCAAGTAAATCGGTTTGTCGGATAATTTCTGTCTGCGCAAACACTAGTTGGTCCAGACCATGATTTAAATCTGCAGCATCCCCGGAAAGTGCCTGACTGTTCTTTTGTACCTGATTGACCAGCAAACCTAAATGCTCACAACTTTCATTCAGAGCTACAGCCAGTTGATTAAACTCATCCTGTTGATTCGCCGTGAGATGCAAACGCCGAGATAAATCCCCTTGAGACAGAGCATCCAGAAATGTTTTTGTCTGTGTGAGAGAGCGAGTTAAAGACAATCTAAGGGTAACAAAAATTGTAATAGTGATTACAGCAAGTGCTGCGCAAGCTGCCATGACTGACCATAATGTTTGAGTCGCTTCCCGATGAGCTGTCTGTTGATAATCCCTGCTGACTGATTTCAGTTTATCCGAAACATTGTGGATTAGTTCCTGAGCAGCTTGTTCTGATGCTGCCAGTTCCATCTCATAATTTTTAGCTTGCTGAGATAATTCACCGACACGGGCAAAGGTCTGTTTAAACTGATCGACTTCAGACTGATAACTTGCCAATGCAGCATACAGCTTAGATGTATTGATAAACATCGCCATGGCACGATTGAATAGCTTAAGATTTTTTTCATTTGGTGACAGCAGATAATTCTGCTGAGATTTGATCATTGCCCGAAAATCAGAACGAATAGTGACCATACCGGTTTCTTCAATTTTTGCTTCTATCTGTTCTGCCAACCGGGCAAGTTCCCCCTGTTTTCCTTCACTGACACTAAATCCCAATTCAGTCTTGATAGTCAGCCAAGGGCGCATTGCACTTTCAAACCGGGAAATAGCCTCAAGGAGAGATTCACTTTCACTTGCAAAATCAACACCTTTCAGAAAACTTACATCTTTATCGATATCAGTCGCCAATGATGTTAGTAACTCAGTTACACGGGGAACATCTTTAATCCTGATATTTCCTCTTTCAGCAGCCAGAGATAACAGTTTTGCCTGAGAAGCGAATAAAGTTGTGGTTCCCTGAGAAATATCTCCACTTTGCTCATATTGCGAAGTCATGGTAGATAATTTCTGCGCTATAAATAGCCCCATTGATAAAAAACCAAGACATAACACAATAATAAAAATAGTAATTTTCTGCTTTTGCGATAACTTCAGTACATCCATGACACGATATCCTTAACACTAAACCAGAGTGGCCCAAAACGACGACAATTAATTATTATCAATAAATTTTACTAGTATTAACAAATTTATTACACATATCACAAAATTACTATTTTTTTATGCTGTTCAGAGCTTCTGGTGTAAATCAATACTCCCCTTTTCACTGAACCATCCATGCCACATGAAAAGGGATGATATTTTTATTGTCTGTTCCCCGACATCAGTCCACTGAAAACCCGGTGGCTCCAGTGTCACCTGACGACTTAGGTATATATAATCTCATGGAAATGTAATAAAATAACGGGTAAATCCTTCAAAGAGAAATCATCATGTCAACTCTAGGTCGTATCCATTCTTTTGAGACATGTGGCACCGTTGATGGCCCAGGTATTCGTTTCATCGTTTTCATGCAAGGGTGCCTGATGCGCTGTATGTATTGTCATAACCGGGACACCTGGGATACACATGCCGGTAAACTCATTTCCGTTGAAGACATCATCAAAGAAGCAAAATCTTACCGTCATTTTATGAATGCATCCGGGGGAGGTGTAACCTGTTCTGGAGGCGAAGCCATCCTGCAGCCTGAGTTTGTCAGGGATTTTTTCAGGGCCGCTAAGGCCGAGGGAATGCATACCTGCCTTGATACCAACGGGTATGTCCGCAAACATACCCCGGTTATCGATGAACTACTCGAAGTCACCGATTTAGTGATGCTTGATATCAAACATATGCAGGATGAGATCCACCAGAAACTGATTGGTGTATCTAATCATCGCACTTTAGATTTCGCTCGCTATCTGCATAAAATCGGCCAGACAACATGGATTCGCTATGTAATCGTCCCCGGATATACCGATGATGAGGAAGCTGCCCATATGCTGGGGCGTTTCATTCAGGATATGGATAACATTGAAAAAATAGAACTGTTACCATACCACAAGCTAGGCGCACACAAATGGGAAGCCATGGGTATCGATTATCCTCTCGAAGGTGTGAACCCGCCCTCGAAAGATACAATGGATAATATTGTTTCTATCCTGAGTCAGTACCATTCCAACGTGAAGTATTAAACACCGAAAGCTACGTTTACCGGGGTATCAAGCCCAAATAAACCCCGGTCATCCAGACATATAAATCGATAAAATCCGTGTTGAGATCATGTTTCAGGCACACAATTAACGTTACTCTACTGATAACAACCTTTAATCATTCGAGTAGGAATTTGCTATGGAAATGACCAATGCTCAACGCCTCATCCTATCCAATCAATACTTGCTGATGTCCCAGCTTGATCCGGCGAATGCTGAAAAATATAAACGCTTTCAAACTATTATTGAACGCGGTTATGAACTGCATATGCGGGAATTAAATAAAGAGTTCGGCTGTATGCCGGAGAAACAATGTAGTGAAATCATCAATATCATGGAAATGTACCATGCTATGCAAGAGTCTTATAAACTGCTGACAGAGTCTGACCAAGCTGAAATCGATGCAAGACGTTTGCAGTTTTTGGGCTTTGATTTATCAACAGAAGCTCAGTTTGTTCACTATGTCCGTTTTCTGGTCAACTCAGAAAACTTATACCCACAATTTGAGCAGGGCGAGCATCAGTTTAACAGCCAGGTTCCGATGTTAGATAAATACCGCCGGATGGCAGCCAAATGGCACACTTGCCCCCGTCAATACCACCTCTCTGTTGCTGAGTTTCAGCAAATTTTTAACGCTTAATGGCTCTAGTTCCGGACTACAAATCATCTGTAGTCCGGGCAAAAATTAATATTTTCTTTAATAAAACTTCTCTTTTCCATATACCTGCAGCCCTAAAATTTTGTTAAATTAGTAAAACATTCATTTAACAAATTATTCAAAGTCCAGGAATCTCTTAAGTTAATCTTTTAATTAAACACATATTTTTTAAGCAAAATTGCTAATTAGGGACTAGTCTTAAAGAGTGTGCGATTTGTGTTGAAGCGTTGACATGTCATTAAGACATTTTAGAGGGAATGAGCCATGAGTATATTCGACCATTTTCAAGCGCGTTATGAAGCAGCGAAGGAAGAAGAGTTATCACTACAGGATTTCTTAAAGTTATGTAAAGAAGACAAAAGTGCTTATGCCAATGCAGCTGAACGCCTATTGTTAGCGATTGGTGAGCCAAAAGTGATCGATACATCCAAAGATCCCCGTTTGAGCCGAATTTTCTCTAACCGTGTGATCGCCCGTTACGACACATTTAAAGACTTCTACGGGATGGAAGATTCGATAGAGCAAATTGTTTCTTATCTGAAACATGCAGCTCAGGGGCTTGAAGAACGTAAACAGATTCTCTACCTGCTCGGTCCTGTTGGTGGTGGTAAATCATCACTTGCAGAAAAATTAAAATCATTAATGCAGCAGATGCCCATCTATGTTTTAACCGCCAATGGACAGCGGAGCCCCGTCAATGACCATCCATTCTGTTTGTTCGACATCAGCGAAGACGGAGATCTACTCAAAAAAGAATACGGGATTGACCAACGCTATCTCCGAACCATTATGTCTCCATGGGCAGCAAAACGGCTCCATGAATTTGGCGGTGACATTACAAAATTTAAAGTAGTAAAACTACGCCCATCAATATTGGATCAGATTGCCATTGCCAAAACAGAGCCCGGTGACGAAAACAATCAGGATATTTCTTCATTAGTGGGTAAAGTCGATATCCGAAAACTGGAACATTATTCTCAGGATGATCCTGACGCTTATAGTTACTCCGGTGCACTCTGTCGTTCAAATCAGGGTCTGATGGAATTCGTTGAAATGTTTAAAGCACCAATCAAAGTGCTGCACCCGTTACTAACTGCTACACAGGAAGGTAACTATAACGGTACTGAGGGTTTATCAGCATTGCCATTTGAAGGTATGATTCTCGCTCACTCAAATGAATCTGAGTGGCAGGCCTTCCGCAACAACAAAAACAACGAAGCATTCCTCGATCGGGTCTATATCGTCAAAGTACCTTACTGTCTGCGGGTTTCCGAAGAAGTGAAAATCTATCAGAAACTTCTGGACCACAGTGAACTGGCGCTCGCGCCCTGCTCTCCAAGCACACTGGAAACTCTGGCACAGTTTAGTGTTTTATCCCGGTTGAAAGCTCCGGAAAACTCCTCGGTCTTTTCAAAAATGCGGGTATATGACGGTGAAACACTAAAAGATACAGATCCCAAAGCCAAGAGCTATCAGGAATACCGGGATTATGCGGGTGTCGATGAAGGGATGTCTGGTCTTTCAACACGGTTTGCCTTCAAAATTCTGTCCCGCGTATTTAACTTTGATCAGACTGAAGTCGCCGCAAACCCGGTTCACCTGTTTTATGTCATTGAACAGCAAATTGAACGGGAGCAATTCCCACAAGACACCGCCGAACGGTATCTTGAATATCTGAAAGGATATCTGGTTCCACGCTATGTAGAGTTCATTGGTAAAGAAATTCAGACTGCATATCTGGAATCCTACTCTGAATACGGACAAAATATTTTTGACCGTTATGTTACCTATGCCGACTTCTGGATTCAGGATCAGGAATATCGCGATCCAGAAACCGGACAGTTATTTGACCGTTCAGCCTTGAATAGCGAGCTGGAAAAAATTGAAAAAACGGCTGGTATCAGTAATCCAAAAGACTTCCGTAATGAAATCGTTAACTTTGTCCTCAGAGCCAGAGCCAATAACAATGGCAAAAACCCCGTATGGACCAGTTATGAAAAACTACGGACAGTAATTGAGAAGAAAATGTTCTCTAACACTGAGGAACTATTACCGGTCATCTCTTTCAATGCAAAAACATCCTCTGAAGAACAGAGAAAACATGATGATTTCGTCGCACGGATGATGGAAAAAGGTTATACCGAGAAACAGGTACGATTGCTATCCGAGTGGTATTTACGTGTTCGTAAATCGTCATAAATAGTCTGCACCATAAACCTGGTGCTGTAGGAGGCAAACTTCAGGTGAAGTTACTTCAAGATGAAGTTATTTTATGGAGTGTTGTAAGCAAACCTTGCTCACAGCCTCCTCTGCTTCCATTCCGGGGAAAACCGGTCAACAGCTCATAAACATGACTAGAGCTGTTGTTCGGCGATGTTAAGGAAAGGGGATATTCATGGCGCAATTTATTGACAGAAGATTAAACGGTAAAAATAAGAGTGCAGTGAATCGCCAGCGTTTTCTGCGCCGCCATAAGCAGCAAATCAAAGAATCGATCGCAGACGCGGTGAACCGTCGCTCCATTACCAATACCGAATCCGGGGAAGATGTAACAATTCCCAGTAAAGACATCAAAGAGCCAGTATTTCATCAGGGAAAAGGCGGACTAAAAGAACGAGTGCACCCCGGAAATGACCAGTTCATTACCGGAGATAAGATTGACCGTCCACAGGAAGGCGGTGGCGGTGGCGGTGGTGCCGGCCAGGGAGATGCCAGTGCTGACGGCGAAGGCAATGACGACTTTGTTTTCCAGATATCCAAAGATGAATATCTTGATATTCTGTTCGATGATTTAGCACTGCCCAATCTGAAAAAACGGCAAATCAATAAAATCACCGAATGGAAGACTCATCGGGCCGGTTATCAGACCGCGGGTGTACCTGCCAATATTTCAGTTGTTCGTTCCCTACAACAGTCTCTGGCGAGAAGAACAGCCATGACTGCAGGGAAACGCCGCTTACTCCATGAACTGGAGGAGGAACTGGAAAACATCCAGAATTTAGAACCAGCTCAGCCGTTGGAAGAAAAGCGCCTGCAACAGGAAATCATGGATATCCGCAAAAAGATTGAGCAGGTGCCATTCATTGATACCTTTGACTTACGCTATAAAAATTACGAAAAACGCCCGATTCCTTCCAGTCAGGCCGTCATGTTTTGTCTGATGGATGTTTCTGGCTCGATGGATCAGGCTACGAAAGACATTGCCAAACGTTTTTATGTCCTGCTTTATCTGTTTTTAACCCGTACTTATAAGAATGTAGAGGTCGTTTTCATCCGCCATCATACTCAGGCAAAAGAAGTTGATGAACATGAATTTTTCTACTCTCAGGAAACCGGTGGAACCATCGTATCCAGTGCACTCAAACTGATGCATGAGATCATTGAGGATCGTTATCCGCTCAGCCAGTGGAACATCTATGCAGCTCAGGCATCCGATGGGGATAACTGGGCCGATGATTCACCCCGTTGTCATTCAATACTCGCCGAAAACTTACTACCAAGCTGTCAATACTACGCATACATTGAGATTACGCGTCGTTCTCATCAGACACTCTGGCACGAATATGAGAAATTGCAGACAAGTTTTGAAAACTTTGCAATGAAAAATATTCAGTCAGTGGATGATATTTTCCCTGTGTTCAGGGAATTGTTTCACAAAGAAACAGCTTAGGAGGGACTTCTGAATGGTAGCAAAAACAAAGTCAGTATCTGATAAGCAACAGAGTAAACGCCTACCGGATGGACCGGACTGGACCTTTGATTTACTCGAGCGCTATCACACAGAGATCAAACGCGTTGCAGAGCATTATCGGCTGGACACTTATCCGAGTCAGATAGAAGTTATTACTTCCGAGCAGATGATGGATGCTTATTCAAGCATCGGAATGCCCATTAATTATAACCACTGGTCCTTCGGGAAAAAATTCATTCAGACAGAACAAGGGTATAAGCACGGTCAGATGGGACTGGCATACGAGATTGTCATCAACTCTGACCCTTGTATCGCTTATCTCATGGAAGAAAATACTGTCACCATGCAAGCACTGGTCATGGCTCATGCCAGCTACGGGCACAATTCATTCTTTAAAGGTAACTATTTGTTCCAGACCTGGACGGATGCCAGCTCCATTATCGATTACCTGCTCTTTGCAAAGAACTACATCAGTGGATGTGAAGAAAAATACGGTGTTACTGAAGTTGAGGATATATTAGACTCCTGTCATGCATTGATGAACTTTGGTGTTGACCGGTATAAAAGACCGGAAAAAATATCGATTACTGAGGAAAAAATTCGTCAGGAGCAGCGTGAAGCCTACTTACAGTCTCAGGTAAACGAACTGTGGAAAACACTACCAAAATCCAAAGAAAAATCTGAGGATGAGAAAATTCGTTTCCCTAGTGAACCTCAGGAAAATATTCTCTATTTCATCGAAAAACACGCACCTTTACTGGAGCCATGGCAACGGGAAATTGTCCGGATTGTCCGAAAAATCAGCCAGTATTTTTATCCTCAGAAACAGACTCAGGTCATGAACGAAGGGTGGGCTACATTCTGGCACTACACCATTCTGAATCATCTCTATGATGAAGGACTTGTCTCGGAAAAATTCATTCTCGAGTTTCTCCATAGTCACACCAGTGTTGTCGCTCAGCCGCCATACAACAGCCCCTATTACAGTGGTATCAACCCCTATGCACTTGGATTTGCGATGTTCAAGGATATTCAGCGAATTTGTCAGGAACCGACTGAGGAAGATAAAGAATGGTTCCCGGATCTGGCCGGAACTGACTGGCTGGATGCTGTTCATTTTGCAATGAAAAATTTCAAAGACGAAAGCTTTATCAGTCAGTATCTGTCACCAAAACTCATCCGGGATTTCAAACTTTTTGCTATCACGGATGATGACCGGAAAAACTTCATTGAAGTCAGTGCAATTCACGATGAGTCAGGTTATCAGCAAGTCAGAGAAAAACTCGCAGCACAGTATAATCTGAGTAACATCGAACCTAATATTCAGGTTTACAGTGTGGATGTACGTGGTGATCGCTCTCTGACACTACAGTATATTCCTCATGATCGTATTCCTCTCGATCCTAGCTATGAGGAGGTGTTAAAACACATGCATCGCCTGTGGGGATTTGATGTCATTTTAGAAGAAGTTAAAGATACCGGAAGGCGGGAACGACTGGCGATCTGCCCGACAAAAGACTTACCTGCGCATTCAACTCCCTGACAACAAAAGTGGCTAAGTAAAAACGGATGGGTTCGCCCATCCGTTTCTTTTCACCGTGCTGAGCTGATTCAAAGAGTTACTCAGTTATTTCTGGCAACGAGTGCCCGAAGCTGTTCGAGATCCTTTTCAGTATCAACACCAATCGGTGGTGTCTCAAGTGCGACACCAACATGGATTTTTTCCCCATACCAAAGAACCCGAAGCTGTTCCAGGCATTCGATTTTCTCCAACTGACTCGGTTCCCAGTGGATATAAGTCTGAATGAACCCGGCCCGATAAGCATAGATCCCGATATGACGTAGTAATGGGGAGTGTATTTCCGGAGCCTGCTGGCAATAGCTATCCCGATCCCAGGGAATCGTAGCCCGACTAAAATAAAGCGCATATCCCTGATGATCGGTCACCACTTTAACAGCATTAGGGTTAAAAACCTCTTCCGGGTCAGTAATCTCAACAGCAAGTGTTGCCATTGGTGCCTCATGGTTTGCCAGATTTTCGGCAACCTGAGTAATAATTGCCGGAGGGATCAATGGCTCGTCTCCCTGAACATTAACCACAATGTGGTCGTCCGGTATCGACAGTTTCCGGACAACCTCCGCCAACCGTTCCGTACCGGACTCATGCTGGGAACCTGTCATGCAGACTTGTCCGCCAAACCCTTTGACAACCTGTGCAATTCTCTCATCATCAGTTGCAACCACAACCTGCTCGGCTCCTGACTGAATTGCCTGCTCATAAACACGTTGCACCATGGTTTTGCCACCAATATCTACTAGTGGCTTCCCAGGTAATCGTGATGACTGATAACGTGCAGGAATCACCACTGTATAAGCAGTAGTCATCAGTGTCCCTCATCCATCGACATTGTACGTGCTTCTGGCTCCAGTAGGACTGGAATTCCCTCTTTAATAGGATATGCAAGCCGGTCAAATTTACAAATCAGCTCTTGTTGCTCCTTATCATAGGTAAGCTTTCCTTTACATACCGGGCAGGCAACAATTTCAAGCAGACGATGATCCATACTGTTCAATAACCTCTTCGATTGATCGTAATATTTTTTGTTCATCCATAGGCCGGAATGTGGCGGACACAGGCAAATACCACCAGTTTTCTTTTGCAAACGAACGACATTTCACTGCATCTTTTTCCGTCATAATAATGTGTTCAGCTTCCTGAGAAAGCCCTTCAATATCACTGGAACTATATTGATAATGATCGGCAAACTCTCTGGTCGCAACCAGAGATGCACCTAATTGAGATAGTGTTTGAAAAAAACGGGACGGGTTTCCAATTCCGGCCACAGCACTCAACCGGTTCAATTGCTTCACATCTTTCCGTATACCGGAACAAAGGTTAACTGCTTGCTGGGGAGCCAGAGTCATGGGAATTTCATCGGATCCCGGCTCACCACCATTCGTAATCACAAAATCGACCGTTTCCAACCGATGCAGAGACTCGCGTAACGGGCCATAAGGGATAAACTGCTGGTTACCAAAACGCCGTTGTCCATCTACAACAACAATTTCAACATCCCGCTCCAGAGCATAATGCTGCAAACCGTCATCTGCTACAACCACATTCACCCCCTGGCTCAACAATGCTTTGACCGCATCGGCACGCCGTGGGGCAACGGCAACAGGAGCACCTGTCCGCTGATATATCAGTTTCGGCTCATCACCACAGTGCTCTACCGGTGTATCTTGCTTAAGCAATAAAGGATATTGCGGCGCTTTCCCACCATAGCCACGGGAAATCACACCAGGTGTCATGCCCATCTGTTGCAGAGCTTCCACCAGCCAGACAACAATAGGCGTTTTCCCATTACCGCCAGCAGTAATATTACCAACAACAATCACTGGAACCGGAGCCCGGTATGTTGCCTTCCGTCCCTGTTGATATGCTTTCTTTCTTGATTCACTAACCACACGATACAAACGACTCAATGGCCACAAAACAGGAGCCAGGAATTTACCGATGAGATGATTTGTAAACCAGATCTTTTCAATCACAATTTAATTGCCAAACTGAGTGCGATACAATTGTGCATAAGCACCACCTTTATCAAGCAATGTCAGATGATGCCCTCTTTCGATAACCTCACCTTCATCAATTACCAGAATCTCATTCGCTTCTTCAATAGTTGAGAGTCGATGTGCAATCACTAACACAGTTTTGTTTTTCTGTAATTCGGCTAACGCATCCTGAATTGCCCGTTCGGATTCCGTATCCAGTGCCGAAGTCGCTTCATCCAGAATCAGGACCGGAGCATCTCTGAGTAAGGCCCGGGCAATTGCGATTCTCTGTCGCTGACCTCCCGACAGGCTGGCCCCATTCTCTCCAATGAGAGTATCCAGGCCTGCTGGCATATTCTGAATAAATTCCATCGCATGTGCCTGACGCGCTGCGTACTCAATTTGTTCCCGGGTGTAACTTCCTTCAGCAGCATAGGCAATATTATTTGCAATTGTATCGTTAAACAGGTGAACATTTTGCGACACCAGAGCAAAATGCTTTCTGAGGTTCGTCAGTTTATAGTCACGAAGATCCTGTCCGTCTAACAGGATTTCCCCACTATCAACATCATAAAAACGGGTAAACAGGTTAGCAATCGTGCTTTTTCCTGAACCGGAACGCCCCACCAGAGCAACCGTACTTCCCGGTTGTATGGTAAAAGAAATATGAGAAAGGGCTGGTTTCTCTTTACCCTTATAGGTAAATGACACATCATTTACCTGAACCTCTCCTTTCACTGAGTCTGCTTCATAATGGCCGGTATCTTTTTCTGTTTCCAGATCGATAAAAGCAAATAGCGTCTGACTGGCAGCCATTCCACGCTGAAAATCGGAAGTCACATTCGTTAAGGCTTTCAATGGCCGCATCAGGCCGAACATTGCAGAAAAAACGACAGTAAATGTTCCGGGAGTCAGCTCTGATCGGATTGAGTCAACGCTTGCTAAAAACAACACAGTAACCAGTGCCACTGAGGCAATAATCTGAATGACCGGATTGGCAATTGCCTGAGCCGCAACCAGCTTCATCGTCTGCTGACGCATTCTGTTACTAACATCATCAAAGCGCTTACACTCAACATCATGACCGCCATAACTTAAGACGACTTTATGCCCTTTCAGCATCTGTTCAGCAGAAGAAGTCACCTGTCCCATCGCATCCTGCATATTCTTTGAAATTTTCCGGAAACGTTTCGAGACAACCCGAATAGCCAAAGCAACGACAGGAGCGACAACAATCAGAACCAGTGACAACTGCCAGCTATTCCAGAACATCAACGCCAGGAGCCCGACAATACTTGCCCCTTCCCTGACAATACTCACCAACGCCCGGCTGGTTGCGCCTGCAACCTGCTCTGTATCATAGGTAATCCGCGACAACAACCCGCCGGTTGACTCCTGATCAAAAAAGCTGACAGGCATATGCATGAAATGGTTAAAGATTTTACGCCGCATCATCATCACAACATGTCCGGACACCCAGCTCAGACAATAAGATGAAACAAATCCACTACCTCCCCGAATCAACATCATCACTAAAATGATGAATGGAAGCATTTTCAGAAAATTGGATTCCGCAGAACCAAAACCTTCATCCAGTAGTGGCTTTAACAGGGAAACCATGTAGGTATCCGAGGCAGCATTAATAATCAGAGCAATAACGGCAACAAACAAACCTGACTTGTATAAGCGAATATAAACCCAAAGGCGTTTAAATGTTTGCCAGGTCGTTTCATCATTTATATTTGACATAGATACCATGGTGTTCTTATCGGGAATAACCGCGCCATTCTACCTGTTTACGCAGCATCTGCCTATACCATGGAGATAAGGTATCTCTACGTATGGTATTGAACTGACGTTTTTTTTGCTGGAATATTATTCGAATCTGACCGGATATCGCAGTTTCCAGCCATTGTGTTCCATTATCCCGATACCGTTTTACAATCCGGGGGCTGGGTAAGTGCCATGGGTTCATCCCTGCCAGAGAGGCAACCGCGACATCCGCCTGCACTTTTTTTATCCATTTTAATGAAGAAGAGGTGTGACTTCCGTGGTGAGGAACAATCACAACTTCACTGGCAAGTGGAAGATTTTGCTGCAACATTTCCTGCTCACTGTGTTTTTCGATATCACCAGTCAGAAGAATCGAATGCTCTGCATCATCAGACACCCGGATGGTGCATGATTCATCATTGTGAGACTTCACGACCTGTTTCGGTGGCCACAAAACATCAAACTTCAGCGTCTGCCATCGCCATGAAGTCCCCTGAGAACAAGGCTGATAGCCAGGTAACCGCTGACTGGCCCGTTTCCATACCGGATGCCAGACTTTCTCAATATCAAAACGACCACCTGCGTGATCATTATCCAGATGGCTAAGGATCAGACCATCCAGATTCCGGGCACCTCGCCACCTCAATACCGGAGTAACAACAGACTGACTCATACTTCCGCCCGGCCAGCTTTTCCCCGTATCATAAAGAACATAATGGCCATTTTTTTCGATCAAGACTGACAAACCATGCCCAACATCCAGAATATCAACCTGCCACTTAGTGGTTTCCCCTCTACCGATAGAAGAGCCCCAAAAAACCAGAAAAAAGAATCCTATGATTCGGGATGACAAAATCGGCTGGAGTAGCAAAATACACGTCAACCCCACAAAGAGGTGTGTCATATGAGCAGAGGTAAAGATCCAGACACCATCAGCAAAAGCGGCAGACCAAATCACGGGTTCAAGTAATTGACTGATACCTGCCCATATCAACCCCGCAAATCCCCCCAGAGTGACGACCACTAGTCCGACAAAAAGCAAAGGCACAATCAACAAACTAAACCACGGGATAAAAATCAGATTATACAATGGCGCTACCAAACTGATCCCACCGAAAAAACCGGCGCTCACAGGTAACATACAAAGCATCAAAGCAGTATGTCCTTTTACCTGTTGTTTCAGTTTCTCTAACCAGAGCTGTTGTGATCGATCTTTCTCGAGGCTAACCAGATAAAAGACAAAGAAAACAGCAGTAAATGACATCCAGAAACTGACCGAAATGCTAACAAACGGATTGATCGTTAACATACACCCCAATGTCACCAAAAACCGATCCCTTAAACCAATCCTGATGTGACTCACACGTAATACAATATGAATAAGCAACATCAGTAATGCCCGTATTGTCGGCAGTGAAAATCCGGCCAGCCATGAATAAATAACAGCAGAAATGCCCCCTGAAATTACAGGAGCCCACAGAAAATACCGGCCAAACCGGGAAACCGGCATCCCCAGAAAAAAACCGAATGTATAAGCAATACCAATATGTAATCCGGAAATCGCAACCAGATGTGCCAAACCACTATTCTTCAGCAAACGCCACTGAGATTCACTTAACTCATTTCTGTTGGCAAAAGAGAGGGCAAGAATAATCCCCCGGAATGGGTTGTCCTGTAACTGCTGTTCAACGTGCTGGAATAACCGATAGCGAAAAGAATCCCCGATGGTCTTTAGCTGAGCTTCTGACCGGGCAAATACTTTTGCAACTATCCCCTGACTAAAGTAATAGCGTTCACTATCAAATCCAGCCTCATTCAGTAAGCCAACAATAGGTTTGACCGAAACCTGTACATCCAGTACATCACCCGGATGGAGTTCAGTTGCTGTGTACAATTTGACTCTTGGTTGTCTCCACCACTCAACTGGTGTGTTATTTATAGATAGAACCCGAACACTGCCAGTGTATCCAAAACTATTTTGTGTAAAAAAGCTGTCAACTTTCGCGTTTATGGTAATATCGTGCCCGGACTGGAATAAAATATCCGACTGTCGTTTGATTAAATTTCCGTGAAATAGTATCAGCAGAAATGCGATGCATATGCCAATAATATATCGTAGTTGGCGAATCCGGAGAGAAAAGAACAGCAGGAAGACAGGCACCAAACAATAAATCATGTCAGGCATCTTCGGCCAGTAAGGTGATGATAATAATGTTAAACTATAAGAACTGAGCAACCAGTTGTTTTTTACAAGAGCCATCGTTTTATATGCCTAAAAAATTAATCAAGCGATTCTTACCAGACAGGGAACTGATCAAACGACAGAAAGCCCTGAAGATTTTCGGTAATGTGCTGTATAACCCGAATCTATGGTGCCTGAACCGTCGTTCAGCTGCCGGTGCATTTGCAGTTGGCTTATTTATGGCATTTGTCCCACTACCCAGTCAGATGATTATGTCGGCCGGACTTGCTATCGCATGTGGCGTCAATCTCCCTCTTTCAGTTGCTTTGGTCTGGGTCAGTAATCCAATCACCATGCCAGTATTATTCTATTTTGCTTATAAGCTCGGAGCCTGGGTCCTTCATGTACCACCACAGAATTTCCACTTCGAACTCTCCTGGAATTATATTTCTCAGCAAATGTCGACCATTGCCCCATCGCTGATTGTTGGCTGTTTGATTTGTGGCGTAGCCTGTGCGCTTCTGGGCTACTTCGGTATTCACGGACTGTGGCGTTACTCTGTTGTCAGAAGCTGGCAAAAACGACAACTAAAGTAATCCGGTTTGAAGAAAACGTCTTAATAGAGATCGTTCGTTACGACTCACACAATATAATTATATGCAACAGTAGACTTAGTGAATAATCACGCTCGGATTCACTTCACATTTTTTAAAAAGAAGATAAGAAGCTGCTTTCAGTCACATGCCTGAAAGCAGCTTAATATTTATCGGGAGGAAAGAACGACTGCCGGATTGAGGCGACTTGCCTTGATTGCAGGATAGAATGTGGCAGCCAGGCTCAGTACGATCGCCGTCACCGAGACCAGTGCAACATCCCGAAATTCTACCTGAGAAGGTAGAAAATCGACAAAATAGATATCACCGGATAAAAACTGGTGCCCTAATACGGATTCAAGCACCTTGATAAGTCCGGTCAGATTCATTGCAATCAGAACACCAATCACGCTACCACACAGACTTCCCAAAACACCGGAAAAAATTCCCTGCCACATAAAGATCCGCCGAACCAGTTGATCGGAAGCTCCCATTGTCCTCAGAATAGCAATTTCTGCAGCCCGATCCTTCACAGCCATCATCAATGTTGAAACGATATTAAAGCTCGCAACACCAATCACCAGAACCATCACCAGATACAAAATCGTACGGACTAACTGAATATCCCGGTAAAGATAACCATATTGCCGCTGCCAACTACGCAGGTACACATACTGATCCAGTTGGTTTCCGACCTGACGAACGGTTTGTTCCGCCCGGAAGACGTCATGTACTTTCACTGAAACGCCGGTAACTGATGTTCCGATACCTGTATACTGTTGTGCGTCCCCCAGCGGGAGCAGTGCCAGATTATGATCAATCTGCCCATGCAAGGTCAGCACACCGACAATCTGAACCCGTATCCGCTGAGGTGTTTTCAGCGATTTGGAACGACCAGACATTTTCGGTACCATGAGCGTAAAAGAGTCGCCGACACCAACGCCCAGCCGCTGTGCCACACCCTGCCCCAGAATTACCTGGTGTTTTCCGGGAGAAAAATCAGCAAAAGCCCCACCGGAAATGTAACGGGATAGTTGAGACACATGGCGTTCCATCTCGGGCTCAACACCACGTACTTCAATCGCTTTCAACTGCTGACCTTTCTCCGCCAGAGCAGTAAACCGAACATAGGGCGCAGCGGCAATCACCTGAGGAAAAGATTCAATTTTCTTCATCATTGCCGGCCATTCACGCACTGGCCCTTCCACGCCTTCAAATTCACCATGGGGAATCACTGACAACACACGGTTGTTCAGCTCTCTCTCAAACCCGTTCATTGCCGAAAGTCCGATAACAATAACAGCAACACCAAATGCAATGCCCAGTGTTGAGGACATTGAAATAAAGGAGACTAGCTTATTTCTTTTTTTGGAACGACTGAAACGACGACCAATCATCAGAGATAATGATGAAATCACTTTACTCTCTCCTTACGACGTCAGTAAGCCGTCTTGCATCGTCAGAATACGGTTCATTTTACCAGCAAGTTCCCGGTCATGAGTCACCACCAGAAATGCAGTTTGAGAATCCTCATTCAGCTCTCTCATTAATTCATAGACGGCCAGTGCGGTCTGATGGTCCAGATTTCCGGTTGGTTCATCAGCCAGAACCAAAGAAGGCTGATTTACCAGAGCCCGGGCAATCGCAACCCGCTGGCGTTCGCCTCCGGACAGCTCACTGGGACGGTGTGAAAGCCGATGCTCTAAGCCGACACGCGTTAGCCATTGTTTAGCACTTTTGGTCGCGTTCGCAACAGATTCTCCGCCAATCAGTAGTGGCATGGCAACATTTTCCAATGCACTGAAATCCGCCAGCAGATGATGAAACTGATAGACAAAACCAATATGCCGGTTACGTATTCTGGCCTGCTGTGCAGACTTAAGCTGTAACATGGAATGGCCTAAAAACATCACATCCCCACTGGTTGGCTGATCAAGCGCTCCCAATATGTGTAACAATGTGCTTTTTCCTGAACCAGATGCACCGACAATCGAAGCAAACTCTCCCTGATGCATCGAAAAACTGACTCCCTGTAAAACATGAGTCGCAAGTTCCCCTTCCTGATAGGTTTTTGTTACCTGGCGACATTCAAGGAGATTATTCATATCGTAAAGCCTCTGCTGGGTGAACGGACGATGCACGGAATGAAGGATATAAAGTTGCCAGAAGGCTCAGAGCAATGGTCAGCAACTCCACAAGAATAATCTGACCGGGCCGGATAACGACGGGTAACGAACCACCCATGGAAATCAGGTCGACTCCCAGAACCTGCAAAATCGGATTCAGATAGCTTGCGATCAGAATCCCTAAAATACCGCCACTCAGAGCTCCCACAATCCCACTGCTTGCTCCTTGCACCATGAAGACAAACAGTACCTGTAAATTCGTCATGCCCTGCGTTTTCAAAATAGCAACTTCTGACTGTTTCTCCATTACCACCATGATCAATGCGGAAATAATATTAAAAGCTGCAATAGCAACAATCAGCCCCAACATTAGTCCCATCATATTTTTTTCCATTCGCACAGCCTGAAACAACTCTCCACGCTGATCCCGCCAGTCACTCCAGTGCCATCCCTGAGGCAATTTACTTTTGGCCAGCTCAGACACAACAAAAGGATCAGAGAAAGAAAGCCGCCAGCCTGAGATTGTCTGAGCATTCAAACGCAGTAATCTCTGAGCATCGTGGATATGAGTGATCATTAACTGACCGTCGATATCAGAACCGGTGTTAAAAATACCGGCTACAGTGAAATTCCGCTGACTGGGAATTCTGCCTAATGGTGTAAACTGACTGGCCTGTGTCACCATCAGACGAACTTTATCTCCCTGAGATACATTGAGTTGTCTTGCCAGCTGATGTCCCAGAAGAAGAGTATAGTCTCCGGCATGTAAATCTTTCAGAGAACCAATGATCAGATATTGAGCAATCGGATCGTTATCCTGAGGTTCAATGCCTAACATAATACCGGCAGATAATTCTGTCGAACTCTGAACAACCGCCTCACTCCGGACAATGGGTTCGGGAGGCTGCTGAGCGGATAAATATTGCAGAAAGGAAGGTGGTGTCGTTTGCCATGGTGTCCGCTCATGTCCCTGATAAATGACCGCATGAGGTAAAACACCCAAAATCCGGTTCTTCAGTTGAGACTCAAAGCCATTCATGACAGATAAGACCGTCACTAACGCTAAAACACCGATGGTAATACCTGCGGTTGAGATCCGGGAGACAAAACGGCTGAAACGATCACCTGACTGTCCTCGTAAATATCTGAACCCTATAAATACCGAAACAGGACAAAACATACTATAAACCAATAAAGACAACTGCACGGTACTTTAACGATAAACTGGCTCAGGTTGTAGCATTAATTTGCCAATTCATTGTTAATTCATACAAATGATTGTTCTATACCTTGATTAGTTCATGCGTATAGCGATAATCAACATGCAGAGATGAGGAATGAACGATGGTCGAACAAGAGTTTTTTACAGTGCTTCATGCACTCACAATTAACATTGAACCTTTGGAAACTGGGGCAACACTCCCTTCTGAAGAGGTGTTTGAAAGCGAAATTCCGGTGCCATTTATCGTTGCGTGTGAATTCAGCCATCTGGATCAGCTCAGTGACATTGCCCGGCAAGAGCTTAAAAATAATGATTTCAAAAACCTGATTCAGTTACTTGATAGTCAGAACAATAAGTTAAACTTACTGTTAAACTTCATGTTATCCCAGCAAGACAATCCATCGCAGCGTTATCAGACCGAATCGTTCGGCGCCAGTCAGTTTACTTATTCCGCCAGTCATCCGGTCGAACCCGGAACCTTACTGCGGGTCAAACTGTTTCTGAATCATCCTCCGGCAGCAATATACTGTTATGCACATGTTGAAGCATGTCAGGCAGAAGAAGAACAATACATTATTACCGTGAAATACGACCTTCTGAGAGAGTCAGATCAGGATCTGCTGATTAAAGCAGCCCTCTATCAACAACAGAAGCTTCTCCGTCGCCGCTCTCTTGAAAGAAACAATAAATAGCAAACCAAATGACCAGCTTGAATTCCATTCTATCACTTCCGGTATCTGAAGGTACCGGAGATAAAAAACAAATCGGCAATCTGACCGGCGCAAGTCTGGCACTGACTGCGGCTGAACTCGCCCGGCAGCACCAGCACCATACACTGTTAGTCACTGCTGATCCGCAGATGGCTTTAAAGTTACAGCAGGAAATCGAACAGTTTTTCCCGGAAAACATTGCCCTCTTCCCTGACTGGGAAACTCTGCCTTATGACAGTTTTTCACCACATCAGGAAATCATCTCTGATCGGATTTCCCGGCTATATCAGTTACCGGGAAAGACTGGAGGAATCACCATTACCCCGGTGACAACTTTGTTGCAAAGACAGTCACCTCGGGA
The DNA here is from genome assembly GCF_024346955.1 of Vibrio mangrovi. Taxonomy (NCBI): domain Bacteria; kingdom Pseudomonadati; phylum Pseudomonadota; class Gammaproteobacteria; order Vibrionales; family Vibrionaceae; genus Vibrio; species Vibrio mangrovi. The sequence goes on from NZ_AP024883.1 coordinate 2,179,380, forward strand.
TTTTTTGCTGCAACACACCCTGATTGTGAAGCGAGGAGATCTCTTTTCTCTGGAAAAACTCCGGGGTCAACTGGAGAATTCCGGATACCGCCATGTGGATCAGGTTTTTGGTCCGGGAGAATACGCCAGCAGAGGTTCGATTCTCGATCTGTTCCCAATGGGAAGCGAACTCCCATATCGCTTCGATTTTTTTGATGATGAAATTGATACTATCAGGACATTTGATCCGGAGAATCAACGTTCGATAGAAGAAATCAGTGAAGTCAGGCTGCTTCCGGCCCACGAATTCCCAACGAACAAAGCAGCAATTGAAGACTTCCGGACACGATGGCGCCAGCGTTTTGAAGCCCGCAGAGAGCCGGAATCTGTCTATATGCAGGTCTCGAAAGGGTTATGGCCTGCGGGAATCGAATATTGGCATCCGTTGTTTTTTGAAAAGACCGAAACTCTTTTTGACTATTTACCGGCAGATAGTCAGTTGATTATTGTCGGAGACATTGAACCGTCGGTCGAGCGTTTTCTGAGCGATGTTCATGAACGTTACGAACAGAGAAAAGTTGACCCGTTACGTCCGCTCCTTGAGCCGGTTGAACTGTGGCTGAAAAAAGATGAATTTTTCACTCAGTTGAAATCTTTTTCTCAGTTTCAGGTTCGGACCGAGCCTGTCACGGAGAAAGCCGGGCGACTCAATCTTCAGATTGCATCTCTTCCGGAAATCAAAGTACAACACCAGCATAAAGAACCACTTGCGGCACTCCGTCAGTTTGTCGAATCCCATTCAGGACAGATTATTTTCTCCGTAGAATCAGAGGGACGACGGGAAGCATTGCTGGAGCTATTACAACGCATCAAATTACGTCCCACAACATTACCATCTTTTCAGGAAGCCTGTCTGAGTGACGAAAAATATATGTTGGTCATCGGTGCTGCTGAACATGGTTTCATCCTGAGTGAACAACAGATTGCATTTATCTGCGAAAGTGATCTGCTTGGTGATCGGGTGGTTCAACGACGCAAGAAAGATAAACGAGTCACAAATAGCGATGCTGTCATCCGCAATCTTGCCGAATTAAAACCGGGCCAGCCCGTGGTACATATCGATCATGGTATCGGACGCTATCTGGGGTTACAGACTCTGGAAGTCGGTGGGATAAAAACGGAATATGTTACCCTGGAATATCAGGGAGAAGCGAAACTTTATGTTCCTGTTTCGGCTCTGAATCTGATTAGCCGCTACTCCGGTGGCGCCGAAGAAAATGCCCCCATTCATAAACTGGGAGGCGAAAGCTGGGCAAAAGCACGCCGGAAAGCAGCGGAAAAAGTTCGTGATGTCGCAGCCGAATTATTGGATGTGTACGCCAAACGAGAGCTGAAGCCAGGACACGTTTTCGCTCTCGACAGGGAGCAGTATGCCACCTTTAAGGCCAGCTTCCCGTTTGAAGAAACCGATGACCAGTCGATGGCAATCAACTCGGTACTTGCGGATATGTGTCAGAATAAAGCCATGGATCGTCTGGTCTGTGGAGACGTTGGATTCGGTAAGACAGAAGTCGCGATGCGTGCTGCATTCGTCTGTACGGATAACAGTAAGCAGGTCGCTGTCCTGGTTCCGACAACCTTACTTGCCCAGCAACATTTTGAAAACTTCAGGGACCGTTTTGCCAACCACCCTATCAGGGTCGAAGTTTTATCCCGTTTTAAGACCGCTAAAGAACAGAAACAGATCCTTCAGGATGTACAGGACGGTAAAATTGATATTCTGGTTGGAACTCACAAGCTACTTTCCAGCGAACTCAAGTTTAAAGATCTCGGATTACTAATCGTAGATGAAGAACATCGTTTCGGTGTTCGTCAGAAAGAAAAAGTAAAAGCCATGCGGGCCAATGTTGATATTCTGACCCTGACTGCAACACCAATACCCAGAACTCTGAATATGGCCATGAGCGGAATGCGGGATCTATCTATCATCGCAACACCTCCGGCGAGACGTCTGGCTGTTAAAACATTTGTCCGGCAAAGCGATCAGGGTGTCATTCGTGAAGCAGTTTTGCGTGAAATCATGCGCGGTGGGCAGGTTTATTATCTGCACAATCAGGTGGAGTCGATTGATAAAGCCGCAGCTGATCTTGAGAAGTTGATTCCGGAAGCACGAATTACGGTTGCACATGGGCAGATGCGTGAGCGTGAACTTGAACGTATCATGAATGATTTTTATCACCAGCGTTTTAATTTACTGGTCTGTACCACAATTATTGAAACCGGGATTGATATACCGACAGCCAACACCATCATTATTCATCGGGCCGACACTCTGGGTTTAGCACAATTGCACCAATTACGTGGCCGGGTCGGACGCTCACACCATCAGGCGTATGCCTACCTGCTGACTCCTCATCCGAAAGCGATGACCAAAGATGCAGTGAAACGGTTGGAAGCATTAGCCTCTCTTGAAGATTTGGGAGCCGGATTCACACTTGCAACCCACGATCTGGAAATCCGGGGAGCTGGCGAGTTACTGGGTGATGAGCAAAGCGGGCAAATCCAGTCAATCGGTTTTACACTCTATATGGAAATGCTTGAACAGGCAGTTGAAGCCCTGAAATCCGGTAAAGAGCCATCACTAGATGAGCTGCTCAAAGAGCAGACAGAGGTTGAACTCAGATTGCCGGCACTGCTTCCTGATGACTATATTCCCGATATCAACACCCGGCTATCAATGTATAAACAGATCGCCAGTGTCGCAAGTTCAGAAGAGCTGAATGAGCTGAAAGTAGAACTGATTGATCGTTTCGGTAAATTGCCGGATGCTGCATTGAATCTTTTAGAGGTCAGTAAGCTGAAACTGGAAGCTGCTGCACTGAATATTAAGAAAATTGAAGCACACAGCAAAGGTGGGTACATTGAGTTCAATCTAAATGCTAGTATAAATCCGACATACTTAGTGCAGCTCTTACAGTCTCAACCAAAGCTATATGGAATGGATGGTCCCACCAAATTCAAATTTACTCTGCCGTTGGATGAGCGAAACCAGCGCATTGGATTTCTCCGGGATATGTTGAGTGAATTTCAGCAAAACATATTACCGGTCTCCTGAGGTTAAGGCAGTCATGATGAAAAATCGTCTTCTAGGTCATAATGGAGTCATAATGAAAAAGCTGATCCCACTGTTGATGTTACTATTTGCAATGCCCTCCTGGGCAGAACGGCAATTTGACATCGAAGTGATCATTTTTAAACGAGCCGTCAATGCGGAAGATATCAATGAGGCATGGCCGAATGTACTTCCTCCAATTGATTATAAAAATGCAGGTAGTCTGAGTTCTCAGGCTTATCTGGCCCGGAAAGGTGTCACACGACTACCACCTGCTTCATACCAGTTGGACAAACAGGAAGAGAATCTGAGAAATCACGCGGGTTTTCAGGTGCTGTTACATACGGCATGGCGTCAGGGTGACGAAGGACAGTCTAATGCACCGGAATTCCATATTCGGGCAGGCATGGATTATTCGTCTCAGTTCCACCCGGATGGTAGCGAAATTACGGCATCAACCACATCTCAGCAGTCTCCGATTGATGGTACGGTCGAACAATCACTACCAAAACCTCTCTATGAACTGGATGGGAAGTTACAGGTTTATGTACAACACTATCTCTACGTTGACGCTCTCTTTGATCTGAAAAAACCTAGCATCCGGGATGTATCCGTCGAAGAAACACCGATTGATTTTTCACAAGATACAACCAATGGAGATGAAAATGTCCAGTTTGGTCATCTTCAGGCTATTTCTCCGACCGTAACGGAAGAACGTTTTCTGAAACCATACCGGCTTAACCAGAAACGCCGAATGCGAAGTGGCGAAACACTCTATTTTGATCACCCGCTGATGGGAATGATTGTGCAAGTCAGAAAAGTTCCGGACAAATAACAAGACATACGGAAAACCTGACATTCTCCAGACGATCTGACAGAGATACAAAGAAAATGCCCGCTTAAGCGGGCATTCTTATATCGGTTATGATTTGGGTCGATATATTGCTTAATGTAATTTTAAATTTGGTCGTAACACTCGGTTAATCCGTCCGACCAGCAGCATAAGTGCAGTTTTAAACATTCCGTGTAATGCCACCTGGTGCATCCGGTAAAGAGAAATATAAACCACACGGGCAATTTTTCCTTCGACCATCATCGAACCTCGGGTCAGGTTCCCCATCAAACTTCCTACGGTGGAAAAACGGCTTAACGAAACCAGAGAGCCATGATCTTTATAAACGTAAGGCTTCATTTCCCGATCATTCAGTTTCGCAACAATATTCCTGAATGTGCGGCTTGCCATTTGGTGTGCAGCCTGAGCACGAGGTGGAACAAATGTCCCGTCAGGTTGTGTACATTGTGCTAAATCCCCAATCACGAAAATGTCCCGATCCCGTGTTGTCTGTAAGGTATTTGTCACCACCAGTTGATTAATACGATTAGTTTCCAAACCAGCAATATCTTTCATAAAGTCAGGAGCTTTAATACCAGCAGCCCATACCATAATCTTGGCTGGTATTTTTTCGCCGTCTTTAGTCGTCAGCCCGTCTTCCTCAACTTTAGTAATCATCGTCGACGTCCGGACAGTCACTCCCAGCTTCGTCAGCTCATGATGTGCGGCAGAAGAAATTCTTGGTGGTAACGCAGGAAGAATACGCTCTCCTGCTTCGATCAGATTCACATTCAATTTATTTGAATCCAGATCGCCGAAACCATAATTACGCAGCTCTTTCACTGCATTATGCAATTCTGCCGAAAGCTCTACGCCGGTCGCTCCGGCACCGACTATCGCAATATCAACTGTTCCCTGACCGTTTTTGGCATGAAGTTTAAGGAATTCATTGTTCATTTCCGTTCTGAACAGATTTGCCTGCTCCGGACTATCCAAAAAGATACAATGCTCTCTCACGCCCGCAGTATTGAAATCGTTAGATTTTGAGCCAATGGCCAATACCAGAATATCGTATTCAACCTCACGACGTGGGATCAACAGCTCACCATGCTCATCTTTCAATTCAGCCAGAGTAATAACCTTTCTTTCCCGATCGATATCTTCCAGGCTTCCCATTTGAAAATCAAAACTGTGGTTTCTCGCGTGAGCCCGGTAACTCAGAGCATCAACGCCATCATCCAGAGAGCCGGTTGCCACTTCATGCAACAACGGTTTCCATAAATGGCTGGCATTTCTGTCCACCAGAGTGATCTGGGCACGACCTTTTCTTCCTAGTGTGTGGCCTAATTTGGTGACAAGCTCTAAACCGCCTGCACCGCCACCAACAACAACAATACGAGTCACAACAAACTATCCTCAAAAATGAATAAACATTGGTATAGCCCGGAACAACAGTTCCGGGCTAGAAAAATAGGACGGGTAAAGAAAGTCGTAGCCACCATCTTTCTACAGAAGCGCTAACACAGATAAAGCATCACTTTACTTCACATAAATCACGGGCAGGTTTACTCCTGCTCTCATTTTATTTTGATTTTTATCAAATTTTGATTGATAAGAGACATTATAAAGAGCAAATCAAGGCATGCAAGCCAAGATTGTCAGAAAAACCAGACTTTCAGAATGGTTTTTCATCTTGCCTGTTTATCTCTTAACCTTATGATAAATATATAATTATTTGTTCTTGAACTGGCTTATAGTCTGAAGATGTTGAGATATCTTCTTGAATTTATGACTTTGTGTCTCATCCCATATAATGTCGTAGTATGTTTCCAGTTCTTCCGCCGTCTTCTGGTTATCCAGAACCTCATCATTTTTTGACAGTACAACCAGGCAATGGTCTTTATTTTTGAGCCGGAACTGAGAAACACATTTTGTTGCAATATCTTCATATTCTTCAGGACGATCGATCTTTCCCTGCATATTGTTTTCCGGATGAAGATTCGGATTAAACAAAACCTGTTTGATCCCACACAAAAAACCAATCCGTTCTGACCAGTAACCACCGAGTCCTACCCCACAGATAACCGGATGCGGATCGTCGCTCAATTCAATCGCTTTATGAACTTCTTTCAGAAGATGCTGCATATCATGTCTGGGATGCAGTGTGCTATAACTGACAAACCGCACATCATCATCGATGAATTGTAATTGCAGTACCTTTTCATGATTCCCCGGGCTGGTTGAATCAAATCCATGTAGATAAATAATCATAACAATATCCTTTGCAACGTACAGGATTAACCTAGCATGAAATACTCAGGTTATACAGAAAACCTGAAATGAAATGGCATGTCACTCCTATCGTTTTCTCTCTTTATTTCTCTAACTGAGAACATTCCGGGCCACCTCTCTGAAATATCCGGTGATACCACCAATATTCCATCTCATTTGACCAGATCTGCAATCAGCCGTTCAATTGCTCTTTTATCCTTTCGGCTTCGGCTATCATCACATCATTTTCCCATAGCTGATAAGCGATCAGATACCACAGCATTGCAAGCATTTTAACTCTGGGCATCCAGGACTTCACCCCGTCAATCCACGCATCAATATCGGTAATATTACGGTGCTGACAATATTGTCCGACAGCAGTAACTAAATTTGTATCCGCCATATAAATCGTCATCGCCAGATCAATTCTCGGGTCAGCCAGAGCTGCATACTCCCAGTCAATTACTTTGACTCCCTGAGCTGTTCTGATCAGATTATGGCTCCCCAGATCAAAATGGCAAAGGGAAATCGGAACTTCAGGAATATTTGGTAATGTACGCCAGATTTTATACAGTGGTTCAACATCCCCCAGTTCAACAGACATCGACTGTAGTTTAAACCAATAATGATCAATGCGAGCAGTGTAGATGAAAGGAATGATAGGAAGTCTGGTGACTGGAAACTGATGAATCTGACTCAATAAACGTGTCATCATCTCAACGTCATTTTCAATCACCCTGACGCCGTCAATCCACTGGACCAGCAACCCATGTTCATTGATATGAAGCGGCTCAGGAGAAATCAGCACAGCTCTCTCTTTTAAGGCTGATAAAATATGGTATTCCTGATGCCGGGAGATTGAAAACGCCTGCGTCACATCAGTGGCAGGACGCCACACAACGGGAGGCTGGCCGGGAAACTCGATTTTCCAACAACGGTTTGTCAAACCACCAGTTAAAGTCTGAGCAACTTCTGGTGTTTCCCGGAAAATATGAGTAAGAGACGTCAGCGAAGGATCTAGCTGACATGCTTCGTACCATGACATACGTGCCATCACTGACGTCCTCAACTCAGCAGGTTAAAAACCTAGGAAGCTCTTTGACTGCTCTTTCCGGATTTCAGTTTCATCAGCCCATTCAATCAGGCCGGAACGCAGATCCATTAAACGCATTGTCATTTTATAATATACATCTTTATCACTGCCTGTATCTTTAACGATACTCGCCAGATTACCGTATAACATATACTGTGCACCGACCATTTTCCCAAACTGAATAGAGCTGCTTTTATCGACTAACGCGTCATTATTCTGGAAATCCAGCTGCTTTTTAACTGCGTCTACGCGCGCCATATCAACAAAACGGAACTTACCTGAATTCAGCATTTTGGTACTGATCGTATCAGTAATCGATTCGGTATCGATATGTTCACTGGTTTTGTTCTTAATACTTTCCACAAAGACAACCGGGCGGGAATTACGGGTAATTGCAGCTACGGAGCCGGACATCATCATACTATCGACCATATCCGCCGCAATTTTCTGCAGATCCGTCGAACCAAAATCAACGGTTTTTGTCTCAACAGCCTGAGCATCCCCATAGGAAACCTGATTTGCACAACCACCCATGAGAGCAGCCAACCCCAACACGAGGATTATACTTTTTTTCATAAAGACTCACCTTGTCACTTATTGATTCAATTCTCTAATCTGTACTCTGAAATTCACTGCTTTCGGAGATACAGACACTTCAGACAACGAGACTTCATCCATACCTCTGATAATGGCTTGTCTCCAGGGGCCTGGCCGGGCATTCACTTCCAGTCCCTGTTCATCGTACCAATAAAAACGGTATTGAATATGTTGATCTGACGATGTTTTATTTTTAACTCTGACCACACCTCGCGTATGATCGTTCACTTCCGCCGTTGAAATATCTTTCACCTCAACTTCAGAAGCCAATACATTGTCACCAAACAAGATCCGTTGATATTCACTATCAACAGTCAATCCGGCGGTATGTGTATTAGTACATCCGACAAACGCAAATACAACAAAACTGAGGAGCCATTTTTTCATCATAACCTTCCCAACTGTTTGTGCCAAATAACGGCATTTTCCCCCTGACGGGAAAGCCATACTAATGTCGTTCCCTGTTCCGGGACACGAAATGAATACGACTGACTGCCAACAGTCAATGTTTGTTCGCCGGCAGATACAATCGTCGTCGCACTAAAAACTGCACCAGGCAACGTAATCCAGCTTCGGGTATCCGGTTGCTCAGTCAAAGTGTTCCACACATTCATAACAATATTTGCGACATCAACATTGTTATTATCATCTTTCGTCGATTCTTTGCGAAGCGCATTCTTTAATGTTAGCCGAAGTATCTGCCGGAAAACGATAGAAGTAATCCTTTCATTCAGCTGTTTCCGGGCCATCATATTCGTATCGACCAATCGATCACCCTCAACCATCATTTCATTGAGGCTGACAGGGAAAGCATTCGACGCATGATAAGCTGGATAATATGGCAGCGCGACAGAATAGAGATTCATTCTTCCATTGCTGTCATATACGGGTAAAGATTGTTCCCATCCCTTCAGTTGGTCAACAATACCCTGTTCCTGAATAATAATAACCCGTCCCTGTTTTTTACCCGGCCGCTGCGGTGCGCCATATTTCTTCCGAAGTAACGTGACATCCTGATTCATGCCTAGCTTCTGAGCACACCGTAATGCACTCCCGGCGACACTGGCATTATCCGGAGCGACAGCAAGCGCCCGCCGATAATCGACATAAGCATCATTGAGATCACCGTTTGCCTCATACAACAACGCCGATAGATAGAACAGATATCCATTTTGGATCGACTGAAGTGTTGTCCCCGAACTGGGGTAATTGGCCAACAGACTACCAACATTCGTATGAACACCTTCGCGCTTCAGCTGGTCCTTCTCTTTTAGTAACTCGTCCTGCCGCTGGTTCCTGGCCTTCTCCTGAACCTGATTAGCCCGTCTCAGTTCAACCAGAGCATCTTCAAGTTGATTATCATAAACATAAGACAAGGCCAGATATAAGTGTAAAAAACCCAACTCATAATCTGCCGGAACATATTCCGTTAAATTGTCATTAGCAACAAGGCTGCCAAAGCTGGCCGCTTCCCGGCTGACGGAGATAATCGCCTCATCCTGCTGCCGTCTGACTGCCTGATCGCTTTGGGCAAGAAACGACTGACTCTTTTGCACATCATGATTGAGAAAATAAACTCTGCCTTTTTCTAAGTTATCCAGAATATCACCACCAATATTGTCAGGAAGCTCATTGCTCGCATCCTGATAGTGGCCTGACCTGACAGCCTGATACATTTTCCGGTTCTGCTCGGAATAATGGCTGAATAGATTTCCGGCAGAGAAATTGGCACATGCACTGGCTCCTAGCGCCATACATATCACAGCAATATGTCGTATCCGTCTTATCACAACGTTCCTATGCCTGTCTGTATTCATATAAATTGTCGAGAATCACTGACCGGGAGCTCATCAGTTCATCAGTTCATCAGTAGCGGCCCCAGAGGCTTCCCTCCCAGAAGGTGCATATGAATATGATAAACTTCCTGCCCGCCATGAGCATTACAATTCACAATAAGCCGGTATCCATCCTGAGCAATGCCTTCCTGCTCCGCCAGCTTTCTTGCAACTGTAAAAAGCCGTCCCAGAGCAACCTCATCGTCAGACTCAATATCATTTACTGTCGGGATCAATTGGTTAGGAATAATCAGAATATGACTCGGCGCTCTCGGATTGATATCCCGGAATGCAGTAACCAACTCATCCTGATAAAGAATGTCGGCCGGAATTTCTTTACGAATAATCTTACTAAAAATAGTTTCTTCAGCCATCTAAAGCCTCTTCTGTATACATTGAACCAACATCTCAGTGTAATTTCTCAACCGAAAAGCAACAGCTATTCTGACTCAGACTCTCTGCTTCAGTTCCTCAGATAAATCACACCTTATGATAATAAATCACAGACAAGCTATAAATCACATGTCTATGCCTTGCACTTTAAATCACCACAGGCTAACTATCCGTGATTCATTTGAAGTACTCACTGTATTTTAAGCACTTTTCATTCCCTAAATACAGAAGAATGTGATTGTTGTGTCGTGTCACAGAGACATTCCCCCGTTTTCAGGACTGACTTATCTCATCTGGTCTGAATTTTAGTTCCGGGTTGATGACAGGTAAAGATAACGTCATATTTCCCCCGAAATACATATTTATCGCTACTTGGTCTTGTTTTTTACCGTATGCACCTTTATATCCTAGTTATACCGCTTGTCTTTTCCCTTTTGATTCCTGCAAGCGAAACATGAGGATAATTTATGACCATTCATGTTGGCATTCTTGATGAAGATCCTGTCCGTCTGGTAACACCGCTGCTTGATCACTGTATCGTGAGCTCTCATACCATACTGATCGGTGATGCCTCACAAAAGACAATTTATTTTCGTTTACATAACGTATTAAAACAGCATGGCATCAGTAGTGAGTTTTACGAAATCCCGTCAGGCTCGAATGTCACATTAATTAAACGAGCCATTTATCAGTTGGCACAAAACCTGAAAAGCCGGGCTCAGGATATCCAGCTCAATGCAAGTTGCGGTCTCCGTCACCGGCTTCTCTCGGTCTACGAAGTTTTCAGGACATTCCAGTGGCCAATCTTTGTTGTCGAACCCAATTCTGATTGCCTGTGCTGGCTGTATCCGGATGACTGCAAAGATACTCAGGTTCAGGATCGCATCACCATCTCAGATTATTTGACTATCTTTGGTGCCCGGGGAGAATTTGTCGAACAGGATATTCCACCGGAACTGGATATGAAACTCTGTCAAATTGGAGAGTCCTGGGCAAGCAATGCCCTTGAACTTGGCCCGGGGCTGGCAACCCTGAATTATCTGGCAACAACGTGTAGGAAAGAACAGCGCCTCGACGTCGAATTATCGGAGAAACAACAAGGCTATAAAGAGCTTAATCTTCTGATTCAGGATCTGGTAAATGCGCAGATTGCGACCTATACAAATGGCATACTTACATTCGCTGACGAAGACGCCAGACGTTTTGCTAATGGAGAATGGCTAGAAACACTAGTACACAGTACAGTCAGAAAAATTCAGCATCATATGCCAACCATTCAGGATCGCTCTCTGAATGTTCAGGTCTACCGACAATTGGGCGAACGTGAAGTGAGAAATGAGCTGGATGTCGCAACTGTTGTAAATAACAAACTACACATCATTGAATGCAAGACCAAAGGGATGAGAGATGACGGTGACGATACACTATACAAACTAGAATCTCTGAGAGACTTACTGGGTGGCCTTCAGGCAAGGGCCATGCTTGTCAGTTTCCGCCCGCTTCGGCAAAACGATATCACCCGTGCACAAGATTTGGGGCTGGCATTGATCGGACCGGAAGAGCTAAAAGCTCTGGAAACACATTTATCAAATTGGTTTGCTCAGGCCGGAGGTCGGGAAAATCTTTCTTAGCCAAACAGAAAAAAGGGCCAACGGCCCTTTTTTAAAAACAATGTTCATCTGACTAAATCGATCAACAATCATCTTCCGTAAAGCTTGTCGGTAAGGAACGCTTCATCTCATTCCAGATTTGCCGACTTTCGACGCCATACTGGCGAATACAGGCAGAAAGATGTTCCAGCTTATCGCTTCCATTCGAGCAGATAGACAGTAGGTCTTTATAGAATTCCAGAGCCAGAACCCGCGCTTTCGGGTTAGAAAAATAGTAGCTTCCGACTCGATCATATAGTTTTTTCAGGCCGTTAAAAATCAGACCATAAATCTGATTTCCTGAGTGAAAAGCCAAACGCTGAAACAACATGTAATCGTAAAAATTAAAAGTTTTGGCGAGAAGTTTCTGCTCACGAGCTTCTTTATCCCCTTCTCCATCATCTTTCACACTCTGTAAAATTTTATCAGAGTAAGGAGAGTCAGCAATAAACTGTTCCCATGAGTCTGCATCCAGCAATGCTTCACATGAGCCGATCACCCGCTTAATCGTTTTCTCGGACTGAGTCTGATTTAATCGAAACGCATAACGCATGAAAATCGGGCTGATGTTGGTCCTTGCCGCAAGCAAATCTTCAACTATACTCGTTGCATTTTCAGCATCTAACGTCATCAAAGTATCGAGGATGTGTAGCCCGGAGGTTTCCATGAACTGATTGACTTTTGTCGGCTTACCATGCTGTATAGTCAGCCAGCCATCCCGAGCCAGACGTTGCAGTACTTCTCGCAGCGTCGTTCTGGTAACACCGATCAGTTCAGACAGTTCTCTTTCGGCAGGAAGAATTGATCCCGGAGCAAACCGCCCATTCCAGATACTTTCAATAATATACTTTTCTGCAAAGCCTGCTGGGCTTTTCGCCTTAATGACCATTCAATACTTTTCCAGTTTTGTTTATCTACAAAGTCAAGTGGCATTCATCATATCACCAGTTAGTACGGTGCGGAAATGCCGGATATTCAACTTGCCACACAGGCCAAATCGTCGTTTCAATGTACAATAAGTATCTTATGTGCTTTTTGATTTAGCTTAAGATTACCATTCTGAAACTTTAATAAAATATAAAGGAAATTTAATACGATGGACAGGTGGAAAACATAAAAAATTTCATAATAAACTTACAGATATGTCATATTATTTCACATCACTGGTATTGATAGGTTTGTTGGTAAAAATATGGTCTCCAACATAATTTCCAAAGATGTGAAGTCGCAATGGTTTTTTATACAAAATGGTTATATTTTGAGATATTTTTATGTAAAAAATTTAAAGGAACTCTCACTAAGAACTTATTGTATTTCATGAAATAATTAACCTAATGTAGAGTCTCAGCAAAACAACCATGTCTATGCATTAATCAGGGAGTAACATTCATTGTGCACGGCTAATGAGCAATGAACAGTTACTAGGATGTATGTAATTTTGAATGGATATCTTTCGTATATTGTTGCGAAAAAGAAATTGATGAACATCAATGTCTGTTCATAACAACTATAGAGTGATCTATCATGCCGATTTCGTTAGGAAACGCGTTTATTAAAAATTTCCTGGGTAAGTCGCCGGACTGGTACAAGCTGGCGATTATTTCTTTTCTTATTGTGAATCCAATCGTCTTTTTTACGATTAATCCCTTTGCTGCGGGTTGGTTACTCGTGGTCGAATTCATATTCACACTTGCGATGGCTCTGAAATGTTACCCTCTTCAACCTGGTGGATTATTAGCAATTGAAGCGATTGCCATAGGCATGACAAGCCCGGAGCAAGTCAAGCATGAATTAGTTGCCAATATAGAAGTATTGCTACTACTGATGTTCATGGTAGCCGGTATCTACTTCATGAAGCAGTTGCTTCTATTCATCTTTACCAAAATTCTTTTAGAAATACGCTCTAAAATCAAACTAGCTCTGGCATTTTGTATTGCAGCTGCATTCCTTTCAGCATTCCTCGACGCTCTGACGGTCATTGCCGTAATCATCAGTGTTGCCGTCGGATTTTATGCTATCTATCATAAAGTTGCTTCCGGACAGGGTGACCATACCCAAGACGAACATTTATCCGATCTGACCAGAGAAGATCTGGAAAACTACCGTGCCTTTCTCCGTTCTTTACTCATGCATGCCGGTGTAGGAACTGCACTTGGTGGAGTGATGACAATGGTCGGTGAGCCACAAAACCTGATTATTGCCGATCAGGCTGGATGGCATTTTGGGGAGTTTCTGATCCGTATGTCTCCGATAACCGTGCCTGTGTTCATCTGTGGCATACTCACCTGTATCATCGTCGAAAGACTGAAACTCTTTGGTTATGGTGTTCAGCTTCCGGAACATGTACGGCAAATTCTGCTTGATTACGATCAGACCCAGAGCCAAAGCAGGACAAACCTTGATGTTGCCAAACTATGGGTTCAGGGGTTGATTGCCGTATGGTTGATTGTCGGGTTGGCACTTCACCTTGCATCGGTGGGGCTTATCGGACTTTCCGTCATCATTCTGGCGACAACATTCAGTGGTATCACCGAAGAACACGCACTTGGAAAAGCATTTGAAGAAGCCCTTCCATTTACAGCCTTACTTGCTGTGTTCTTCTCTATTGTAGCGGTTATCATCGATCAGCAATTGTTTAAACCTGCCATTGATGCTGTCCTACATCTGGAAAATGCAGATCTGCAACTGGCGATGTTCTATGTTGCCAATGGATTACTTTCCATGGTTTCGGATAATGTGTTTGTCGGTACGGTCTACATCAACGAAGTTAAGACAGCACTGGCTGAAGGAATCATTTCACGTGATCAGTTTGATCTGTTAGCTGTTGCGATTAATACCGGTACCAACTTACCTTCAGTCGCAACGCCAAACGGACAAGCTGCATTTCTGTTCCTGCTTACATCCGCACTGGCGCCATTAATCCGCCTTTCCTACGGACGAATGGTATTAATGGCACTACCGTATACTGTTGTCTTAACACTGGTTGGCTTGTTTGGTATTATTTTCTTCCTTGACCCCGCGACTGCAAATTATTATGACCTGGGCTGGTTGTCACACCATATCCCGGAAGCATTAAAACATGCATCCACATCAATTGGTCACTAATAATCTATTGAGTCCAAAACAGTTTCGCGTTAAAAAGCTCTGTAGAACAGAGCTTTTTACTTTATAAGGATATCCCATTGTGATTTTTGCCAAACTTAATCAGTTCTCTCAATCCAGGACATCCTGGATCCTGCTGTTACTATCCATTCTGTTTTTTGAGATGTGCGCTCTCTTTTTCCAGCATGTCCTTATACTGGCACCCTGTGTTATGTGCATTTATGAAAGGGTCGCGATGATGGGTATCGGAGGCTCGGCAATTTTGGGACTCATTGCTCCCCGCGTCACTGCATTCCGCTGGCTGGGTCTGATTTCCTGGGGATATACGTCATACTCTGGGTTACTACTTGCCCGCCAGCATGTCGAATACCAGTTTCATCCATCACCTTTTGCAACCTGTGACGCCTTTGTGCAATTTCCACAATGGGCACCACTGAATCAATGGATGCCCTGGATGTTTGAAGCATATGGTGACTGTAGCAAGATCGTTTGGCAGTTTTTAACATTATCAATGCCACAATGGTTGGTGATTATCTTTGCGATAAACCTGGCTGCTGCTTTTATTTTCTGTATCTCCCAATTCTTCAAACCCAAAAAACGGAATTTATTTTAAGAAAATGATTCTGAAAAAAGTAAAGGGAGACTTAGTCTCCCTTTACTGTAAATTATCTCTCCAGACGCTCTACTCTCTGATTGGTGGTGGAGCCAGAACTTCCCTATTCCCATTATGACCGGGAGCGCTAACAATACCCTGAGCTTCCAACTGCTCTACAATTCTGGCAGCCCGGTTGTACCCAATCTTAAAGCGGCGCTGAACCCCGGAAACTGAGCCCCGCCGGGTTTCAACAATGTGTTCTACAACCTGATCAAACAAAGGGTCGATGTCCTCGTCATCTTCCATTTGTTCACCCGGAAGTAATGCCTCAGGTCCCTGATCCCCATTGGTAATCTCCGAGATATAGTTTGGTTTTCCTCTGGCCTTCCAGTTATTGACAACAGCATGCACATCATCATCAGAAGCAAACGCACCATGAACCCGAATTGTGTGGCTGGAGCCCGGAGGCAGATAAAGCATATCTCCCATACCTAACAGAGATTCTGCACCGCCCTGATCCAGAATCGTCCGTGAATCAGTTTTCGTTGAAACCGTAAATGCAACACGAGTCGGAATATTGGCTTTAATCAAACCGGTAATCACATCGACAGAAGGACGCTGAGTCGCCAGAATCAGATGAATCCCGGCAGCCCTTGCTTTCTGAGCTAAGCGAGCGATTAGCTCTTCCACCTTCTTCCCGACAACCATCATCAAATCGGCAAATTCATCCACAATGACCACAATGAATGGTAATTTTTCTAACAATGGCGGTGTCTCATCCATACTGTCGCCATCTTTCCAGAGTGGATCGTGAATAGGATGTCCGGCCTTTGCAGCCATATCCAGCTTTTCATTAAATCCTTTAATATTCCGGACCCCTAAAACAGACATCAGTTTGTACCGACGCTCCATTTCAGCCACACACCAACGCAGTGCATTGGAAGCATCCTTCATATCAGTCACAACCTCTGATAGTAGATGAGGAATACCTTCATATACTGAAAGCTCCAGCATCTTCGGGTCAATCATGATAAATCTGACCTCTTCCGGTGTCGCTTTATACAGCATACTTAAGATCATCACATTGACACCGACGGACTTCCCGGAACCTGTCGTACCGGCAACGAGTACGTGGGGCATTTTCGCTAAATCTGCAATCACCGCTTCACCAGCAATATCCTGACCCAGAACGACTGTCGTCGGAGATTTCGATCTTTTAAACCTCTCACTGCTGACAACATCTGACAGATAAACTGTCTGGCGACTGAGGTTCGGCAACTCCAGACCAACATAAGGCTTACCCGGAATCACCTCAACAACTCTGACTGCAGCCGCAGATAAGGAACGAGCCAAATCGGTAGATAATCCGGAAATCCGGCTGACTTTCACTCCGGGGGCCAAATCGAGTTCAAACCGAGTAATCACAGGGCCGGGATAAATTCCCACAACACTTGCCTGAATCTTATAGTCCGATAATTTTGCCTCAACCAGCCGAGCCACTTCAGCCAACATCTCCTGATCGATAAAATTTTCTCTTTTCTCGGGGTGATAAAGTAGCTCCAGAGTCGGTAATGGCTCTGTCGGTGTCGGGAGATCCACGCGATGTTGCACAAGAAAAGGATTCTGTTTTGCTACTTCGGTTTTCTTCGCCTCTGCGACCAAATTCTGAAAAGCAACAACATCCTGATCAGACTCATCTTCTATATCGGACTCGTCAGGTTCTTCATCCAACAGATTCAGATCAGAAATTGTTGGTTCACTGTCACTAATTTCAACATCAAAGGATTCAAATGAGTGACTATACGACTCAGCAACATCCGCGTCTTCCTGCATTGAACCATCATCAAGGTTCTCTTCGGCAAAATCATCAGCTTGTTGCGCAACCTTATCCAGCTCTTCTATTGTGGCAGAAAACTGTTTATTCCGTTCAGGTTGGAAACCCTCTTCTTCTGCTACAGAATTCTGGGAATAATCTTTTACCACCTCTTGATCATTCTGAGGCATGTGAATATTAAACCGACGGGATGGCTCATCAGGAGTGAAATCCTCAACTAGCTGAGATGTCCTACCCATTTCATCGTGTTCACTCGCCGGCTCCGAAGTTGGCAGACGTTTTTGTATTTCGTTTTCAAGTAAGGCTGCAGATGATTCAGTCTCCGGAGAGAGAACGACATCCTGGGCATCTTTACGAAACAGAGCCATCATCCTTTGGATTAACTTAATTGCACGATCACCGACCCACTCAACAATCGTCAGCCATGAAATACCCGTCAAAAGAGTAAAACCAGCTCCCCAGAGAAACAGGAAAATCAATGTACTTCCCAGTACATTAAATGTAGGCAGCGCCAGACTACTCAGGACATCACCAACGACACCACCAGAAGAGAAATACCACAGATCATCGAAATTAATATTGGCCAGGCCACAACTCGTCAATAACAGCATGACAAAACCAAGTAATCGCGTTCCCCAAAGCATAAAATCGAAAGGCTCGGCTTCATCGCGGCTCCGGAGAATTCCCCAAGCCATCAGGATAATAACAAGAGGTAATGGGTACGCCAGTGAACCAAAAATAAAGAAAAGTGTATCGGCAATCCAGGCACCGATATATCCTCCGGCGTTATGTAACTCTCCTCCCCAAGCCGTTTGAGACCAGGATGGATCAGCAGGGCTGAACGTAAATAGTGCGACGGAGAAGAAAACGGACAGGAGGACAGCCAAAATCAAAACACTTTCTTTCAGCCTCTGAACACCATTTAAACGAGAAGAAGGAGTTACTTCTGCTCTGGTTTTGATAATGGTTTCGACTTTACTTTTGTTCTCTTTGAACATAACCAACTTTTTGCCTAAACCTCACATCAAGCATCATACTCAACATGAATGAAAATAAAAACAGCCCGAGCGGCCTGGGCCGCTCGGTTTATTTTGTGATTTAACCATAACACCAGTCAAAACCCAATCAACTTAAGTCAGAATACGGAAAGATATTCGAGACTTTCCTTCCGGTTAACGTGTTTTGATAACCAACTGATTGGTTTGTTTCACTTCTTCCATTACAACATAGGTTCGGGTATCGTTCACTCCAGGTAAACGCAACAGCGTATCCCCCAGAAGCTTACGATAAGCCCCCATATCCGATACCCTTGTTTTCAGCAGATAATCGAAATCACCTGAAACAAGATGACACTCCTGGATATCATCCAGCTTCTGTACCGCCGTATTAAATTGCTCAAATACATCCGGAGCACCACGATTCAATGTAATCTCAACAAATACCAGTAACGATGCATCCAGATACTGCGGATTCAGCAGCGCAGTGTACCCGGTAATATAGTTCTGACGCTCAAGTCGTCTCACACGCTCCAGACAGGGCGTTGGAGACAATCCAACACGTTTGGATAATTCCACATTTGAAATCCGGCCATCTTTCTGCAACTCATTCAAAATGTTGCGATCGATCCGGTCTAAATCCTTGGACGGCTTTTTATAGTTGTCTGCCATGTTCATTCCACCTTGTTACTTCCTTGCAAAACATACAACAATTTTTTAACACAAAATATCTCAAGTTACAGGACTATCACTATACTAGTCATATATTCGATATATTATACAAACACCCAGTGAATACAACCAAATACAAACGAGGGTTCAGGATGATTATTGGTATCCCTAAAGAAATCAAAAACCATGAATACCGTGTAGGCATGATTCCATCTAGTGTGAGAGAAGCAATCTCTCAAGGCCACCAAGTCTATGTTGAAACCAACGCCGGTACAGGTATTGGTTTCTCTGACGATGATTACATCGCCGTAGGCGCATCCATTCTTCCTACTGCTGACGATATATTTGCGAAAGCAGAAATGATTGTAAAGGTCAAAGAACCTCTGAACGTCGAACGTAAAAAACTACGTAAAGGGCAAATATTATTTACTTATTTACACCTTGCACCAAATTTTCCACAAACTGACGAGCTAATCAAGAGTAAAGCTATCTGTATTGCCTATGAAACAGTAAAAGATTCTTTGGGTCATTTACCACTTCTGGCACCAATGTCTGAAATTGCAGGCCGAATGTCTATCCAGGCAGGCGCGCAATCCCTTGAAAAATCACATGGTGGACAAGGTATTCTCCTTAGTGGTGTCCCCGGTGTTGCCCCCGCAAAAGTTGTTATTCTCGGTGGCGGTGTTGTTGGAGCAAATGCAGCCAGAATGGCGGTTGGTCTCAGGGCCGATGTCACTGTCATGGATAAAAACATTGAAACACTCCGTTTACTGGATAGCGAATTCCGTGGAAGTATCAAACTTGTTTACGCAAATGACGCATCCATCGAGCAGTTTCTATCAGATGCCGATCTAATCATTGGTGCCGTTCTTGTCCCCGGAGCCACCACACCTAAACTCATCAACAAACAACATCTGGCAATAATGAAACCGGGCTCAGTCATTGTCGATGTCGCTATCGACCAAGGCGGATGCGTCGAAACATCCCGGCCAACAACACATGACGCCCCCACGTTTGTCATTGATGATATTGTCCACTATTGTGTGGCCAACATGCCGGGAGCGGTTGCAAAAACAGCGACGTACGCTCTCAACAATGCCACGCTACCTTATATTCTGAAAATTGCCAGTCTGGGCGTAAAAAAAGCACTCCTGAATGATAAAGGACTAAGAAACGGCCTGAATGTTATTCATGGTTATGTAACCTGCAAGGAAGTCGCAGACAGCCTGGACCTACTCTATACAGATCCGGTAGAGGCACTGCAACATCTGACACTCTAAAAATACTGAACCGGGTTAACGAACGGGTAGATGAATATCCTTAAACATCTCATCGATTTCCTGATTTGATTTTAGCGAAATCGCCTGTTCCACAACGGGCCGGGTCAGGTGTGGAGCAAAACGTTCCATAAAGTCAAACATATAAGAACGCAGGAATGTCCCCCGCCGGAAACCAATACTGGTTGTACTCGATCCAAAAATATGGCTGGCGTCAATTGCCACTAAGTCAGCATCACGAACTTGATCGACAGCCATACTGGCAATAACACCAACCCCCATTCCAATACGGACATAGGTTTTGATCACATCAGCATCAGTCGCTGTAAAGACGACCCTGGGGCTTAATCCTACCCGGTTGAATGCCATATCCAGTTCAGAACGGCCGGTAAAGCCAAAAACATAAGTCACCAGAGGATAAGTCGCCAGCTCTTCAATTGTCACTTTGTCCCGTTGGGCTAAAGGATGCCCTTTGGGAACTACAATGGAACGATTCCAGTGATAACACGGCAACATAATTGCATCCTGATACAGATGCAATGCCTCTGTCGCTATAGCAAAATTGGCAACACCCTTTGCAATAGCTTCAGACATCTGGCTGGGAGTTCCCTGATGCATATGCAGTGACACTTTAGGATATCTGGCTGTAAACCCTTTAATCACATCCGGCAGAGCATAACGTGCCTGTGTATGTGTCGTTGAAATGTTAAGCGTACCCATTTCCGGATGAGTATGTTCGCTGGCGACAGCTTTAATACTTTCAACCCGGGAAAGGATTTCTTGTGAGATTTTGACAATATCTTCTCCGGCAGAAGTCACCTGTGTCAGATGTTTTCCACTCCGTTCAAATATCTGAATCCCAAGCTCATCTTCAAGTAAACGTACCTGTTTACTGATTCCCGGTTGAGATGTGTACAAACTTTCGGCAGTAGCTGAAACATTCAGATTATGGTTCACTACCTCTACAATGTATTTTAACTGCTGTAGCTTCATGTCAACCCCGTTATCCCTGCAGCAAATTAGAAACTTAGTCATTTTATATAATCATTAGTTATAATGCTTAATGAGGGGAATTCATACCCTTTTCGGTTGCAAGTTGGAAAAATAATTTGAACTTTTCTGCGACCTGAGGCCTCATTCACTAAACAATTAAGCGATTTATTAGAGAATAGTGGGGTATTCATTGGTAGAACGTGATAAATTTTATTATGCTATATGAACTTACCGCCGGAGACTATTGAACGATTTAATCCTCCGGCTGGTTGAATTCACGATGTAAAGATAGATGCAGGAAATATGAGTATAGGATTGATCATTACCTTGGTTGGCGTATTGCTCCTTCTGATTTTGGGCTACAACATTATGTTGCAGTACAAAGTTAAAGTCGAAGCAGCAAAAAAACACGAGTCTACTCGTTACGTCGCAATTATTGATGCAACTGAGGATCTTATCGGTAACGCTCATCATATCCCTTTTAGCAAAGATTTGCTGCTGTGTCTGAATAACCGGATGTTAGATGCACTGCAAAACATGCATGAGCTGGACCCTAAAAATAAACAACTTGCGCATCGCATCGAAAACATGCAGAGACAGGTTAAACACCTTCGGGAAAACCACCCTAATCAGGACAGTACAACTTTTAAAACACCGACAAACGACAAGCAGGCAATTACGATGCTTAAGCTTGTCAAGCGCCTGAGAGATACAATCCGGAGTGAACATAACAAAGGCCGCTTCGATACACAGGCATTTGTTACAGAAAACGCACGTCTGGAAATGATCCAAATCCGCATTAACATCGAAAATGTCATCAAGCGGGCAAATGAATCCATCGTTCGGGGACAGCCGGGAACTGCCATACAATTGCTTAAAAAGGGAATTGATGTCCTCAGTACCAAAAATGATGCTTATTCAAATCAGGCCCGGGAAAAACTACAAACAATGTATGATGAGCTCGAGAATAAACGTCAACAGAAAAAATCTCCTTTGGAAGGAGATCGCGAGCGGGATGATGATATGGAAGCCCTGTTCGGTGAAAAGAAAAAATGGTAATCAGCATTACCCTGAACATTGTCTATATCTACTACAACACAACAGGTCGCTCAGGCGACCTTTTTAAATTTTAAATGCCATGACTAACGACCATCAGTATCAATTATTACTTCAACCGATCAATGAGTTCCTGCAATGTTCTACTCCTGATGAGTGGATTACTGCGGCCAGAAAACCGGAAAACCTGAAAGTCATTCTTATTGATCATCTTTTGTGTGAGCTGAAAGCCGGACAGTCAGCAATGTACCTTATCCGCAAATATGCAGTCGATCAGGCAAGTGCATCAGCATTATTGGATTGGTTCAAACCCTATGAAGATTTTGCCTATCGAAGAGTAGGATCTCTTGTTTCATTAAAGGGTAAGAGTCAGATATCTAAAATGATCATGGCAAAATCCGATTCACCATACAGTCAGGATCTAATTGACAAAATGGTCTTATTGATCAAAGAAGAACTCCACCACTTTTATCAGGTTCTGGAGATAATGGAGAAAAAAGGAATTGCTTATGAAAATATCCCCGCAGGCCGGTACGCAAAAGGGCTGTTATCTCAGGTTAAGACCTACGAACCGGACGCACTTATCGATAAGTTAATCATTGGCGCCTATATAGAAGCCCGCTCATGCGAACGTTTTGCCAAACTTGCTCCCCACATGGATGAAGAAATATCCAGGTTTTATATCTCATTGCTGCGCTCTGAAGCCCGACATTATCAGGACTACCTAACACTGGCCGAGCAAATTGCTCAAAAAGATATTTCTGAGCGAATCAAACAATTGGGAAAAGTCGAAGCCGAACTAATCCTCACCCCCGATCATAATTTCAAGTTCCACAGTGGTATTCCCTGCTAAAAGTCTCCGGAACAATTTCATCACCAATCACTATCCCATCACAAAGAAAACAGGGGCAGCAGCCCCTGATATGATAACGTTGTTGTCGTGAAATGTTGTCTCAGATAGAAGAATGGTCGAGTCTATATATGCAGTGATTGATTTATGCGCTCCAGAACCAACGCAGGCTCTTTTGACTGAGTAATAGGTCGACCTATGACTAAATAGTCAGAACCGGCTGAAATTGCCTGCTGAGGTGTCATAATCCGGTGTTGATCACCAACATCACTACCTTCCGGTCTGATTCCCGGAGTCACAAGTTGAAACGTCTGACCAAACCGTTCTTTCAGTAAGTGGGCTTCCTGAGCAGAGCAGACAACTCCGTCCAGACCTGATTTTTTTGTCAATTCAGCCAGGCGAAGCACCTGTTCCTGAGGTTCAATATCCAGACCAATACCTGCCAAATCATGCTGAGACATGCTGGTTAATACCGTGACCCCAATCAATAAAGGTCTTTCAGCGCCATAAGGCTCCAGTATTTCCCGGGCAGCAGTCATCATACGTTCCCCACCACTGGCATGCACATTCACCATCCATACACCCAACTCGGCTGCAGCTTTAACTGCTTTTGCGCAAGTATTCGGAATATCGTGAAATTTCAAGTCCAGAAAAACAGAGAAACCACGTTGATGTAATGCACGAACAAAATCAGGTCCGAATAATGTGAACATCTCCTTGCCGACTTTCAGGCGACAATGTTGAGGATTAATTTGATCAACAAAACGTAATGCTTCTGACTGATTATCATAATCCAGTGCCACAATGACTCTTGGCTCGCCCATTTTTTCTCCTCTGTTTTTTATAATTCAATGAATACGACTGGAGAAGTATCTACTCTCCGTCTAAACCCCGAATGGGTTTTACCTCACCCCAACTCTTACATGACGGACAATGCCAGTATAAAGAGTGAGAAGAGAACCCGCACTTCCGGCAACGGTAGTGGGGTTTTATTTTCATCTGCTCGCCCACCATGCTTTGGAGTGCCGACAAACTTTCTTTTGCCCGGCCTTCTTCTGCCTCTGCAAGATGATAGTCCATCAACCGGTAGAAACCTTTCATCGTCGGATTTTTTACCAGTTGCTTGGTCAAAAGATCCAGTGCTGCACCCACCCCTTCATGATGAGCAACCAACTGAGCCAGCATTAATTCCGCCGAAGCCCCAGCCTGCTGTGCGATACATTTCCTCAGAAAATCAATCAATCCCTGTTCATGACCCGAACGATGGTAACACTCGGCAAGCGTAGGTAAAACTTCTCCGACATAATCGACATCCTGTTCGAGCACCATTTCCATATAACGAATCGTATTGAGGAAATCTTCTTTTTCCAGATAAAGCTTTCCTAGTCCAATACTTGCTCTGACACATTTTGGATCTTCCGATAGCGCTTTTTTATATATTTGTATCGCTTTCGTGTCATCCCGCAAAGACTGTGCATCAGCAGCAAGTTCACACCAGAAGTATGCGATACTCTTGCGCATCTTCTTCCGGCCAAACTTAACTAAAGCATGAGAACATTCAATTGCTTTCAGCCACTCCCGTGTCTGCTGATAAATTGAAGTTAACTGCAGTAAAGCTGATTCCCGATGCTCGGGCTCATCAACAAGCTGCTCGAAAATCTTCTCAGCTCTATCCAGAAAACCGGCTGCCATATAGTCTTTTGCCAGTTGTTGAAGCGCAAGATTCTTTTGCTCAATTGTCAGTCCGGAGCGAGAAATCAGATTTTGGTGGATCCGAATGGCCCGATCGACTTCACCACGGGAGCGAAATAAATTACCAAGTGCTAAATGTGTATCGATTGTTTCGTCATCAACCTGTAGTAACTCGATAAAATGATCAACAGCTTTA
This sequence comes from Vibrio mangrovi, assembly GCF_024346955.1. Classification (NCBI taxonomy): domain Bacteria; kingdom Pseudomonadati; phylum Pseudomonadota; class Gammaproteobacteria; order Vibrionales; family Vibrionaceae; genus Vibrio; species Vibrio mangrovi. The sequence continues at coordinate 2,204,403 of NZ_AP024883.1, forward strand.
TCCGATTGATCAGATAAAAGCAGGTTGAGTCCCGTGACATATTGACGGGATATTTGGTGGGATTGCTTCTGCTTGTCCTGCTGAGCACTACGATGCCCCATGTACCAGCCATAGGCGGCAGCAATCGGCAATAACAAGAAGAGTATTTCTAACATCAAGCTTACTTATCCGATATTCAGTTTCTCTTTTACAACTTTTTCCTGAGGCTCATTCTTTTTCAACTGTTTATTCAAACGACGAATCTGTAGCTTGGCTCTGAGATGCAAACTACCAAAAATAAGCCACGCAATGGCAAATCCAGCAACAAAAACCACACCTAAAAGCCAGGATAGATGAAACTCACCTTTTGCCAACAAATAGTTAAATGTGACTACTTCTTGGTTTTGAGCGCCTAGTGCCAGGGCAATAAGGAAGAGAACGAAAAGAAAAAGAATTTTTAGAACTCTCATAACGGGAAAACCTGCATCAGTTATTGGCAGTCCTGATTATGCAAGAAAATTACCATTCATACCATGATAATCGATAATATCGGATTCAAAAAAACGGCATATCGAATGATATGCCGCACAGATTCGTTTGCAAAAAATCAGAGTGCACTATTAACTCGCTCTCTGAGTTCTTTACCAGGTTTAAAGTGAGGGACATACTTTCCATCCAATTCAACTTTTTCACCTGTCTTAGGGTTACGTCCGGTGCGTGGTTCACGATAATGCAAAGAGAAACTGCCAAAGCCACGAATCTCTATTCTGTCACCCTGTTCCAGCGAAGTAGCCATATGCTCGATGATATCTTTCACTGCATCTTCGATCTCTTTCGCGGACAGATGAGTTTGCTCTGCGCACAATCTTTCAATTAATTCAGACTTCGTCATAGTTTCCCTCTTCTTACTTGCAATATCAGCATCAAAATCCTAACCAAAAAAAAGGAGCCAGCCGGCTCCTTTTTTGCGAATTACGTTATTCGCCCTTAGCAGCCTTGAAAGCATCAGCCATAGCATTACCGAACGCGCCTTCATCTTGCTTGTTCAGTGAAGCCATTGCTTCTTGCTCTTCTGCTTCATCTTTCGCTTTGACAGACAGATTGATAACGCGGTTCTTACGGTCTACACCAGTAAATTTCGCTTCAATACTGTCACCAACGCTCAGGATGAGAGACGCGTCTTCAATACGGTCACGAGATACTTCAGAAGCACGGATGTAACCTTCAACGCCATCTTCTAGTTCAATTGTAGCACCTTTCGCATCAACTGCAGTAACAGTACCGTTAACTAGAGTACCTTTTTTGTTTTCAGATACATATGCGTTGAACGGGTCGTTTTCCATTTGCTTAACGCCAAGAGAAATACGCTCACGCTCTGCGTCAACAGCCAGAACAACAGCAGAGATTTCATCGCCTTTCTTATATTCACGAACTGCTTCTTCTCCAGGAACATTCCAAGAGATGTCAGACAGGTGAACCAGACCGTCGATGCCACCATCCAGACCAATGAAGATACCGAAGTCAGTGATAGACTTGATCTTACCAGTCACTTTGTCGCCTTTAGCCTGAGCTTCAGCGAACTGTTGCCATGGGTTAGCTTTACACTGTTTCAGACCCAGAGAAATACGACGACGTTCTTCATCGATATCCAGAACCATAACTTCAACTTCGTCACCGACGTTGACAACTTTAGATGGGTGGATATTTTTGTTCGTCCAATCCATTTCTGAAACGTGAACCAGACCTTCAACACCTTCTTCGATTTCAACGAAGCAGCCGTAATCAGTCAGATTAGTTACACGACCAGTCAGCTTGTGACCTTCTGGGTAACGTTTCGCGATTGCAACCCATGGATCTTCACCCAGTTGTTTCAGACCAAGTGATACACGTGTACGATCACGATCGAACTTAAGCACTTTAACCAGAATTTCGTCACCAACGTTAACGATTTCAGATGGATGCTTAACACGTTTCCAAGCCATGTCAGTGATGTGCAGAAGACCATCAACACCGCCAAGATCAACGAATGCACCGTAGTCAGTTAGGTTCTTAACGATACCTTTAACTTCTGTGCCTTCTTGCAGTGTTTCAAGCAGTTCATCACGCTCAACACTGTTTTCAGATTCGATAACAGCACGGCGAGAAACAACAACGTTGTTGCGTTTCTGATCCAGCTTAATAACTTTGAACTCCAGCTCTTTGTTTTCCAGGTGAGCAGTGTCACGAATTGGACGTACATCAACCAGAGAGCCAGGAAGGAAAGCACGGATACCGTTGAGTTCAACAGTGAAACCGCCTTTAACTTTACCGTTGATGATACCAACAACAGTTTCAGCTTCTTCGTATGCTTTCTCAAGAACGATCCAAGCTTCGTGGCGTTTCGCTTTCTCACGAGAAAGTTGAGTCTCACCGAAACCGTCTTCTACTGCATCCAGAGCAACATCGACTTCAGAGCCGACTTCCACTTCAAGTTCGCCAGCAGCGTTTTTGAACTGTTCAGCAGGGATTGCAGATTCAGACTTCAGACCAGCGTCAACAAGAACGAAACCGTTCTCGATAGCAACAACAGTACCTTTAACGATAGTACCAGTCTGGAATTCAGTCTCGTTTAGAAACTCTTCAAAGAGTTGAGCAAAAGATTCAGTCATTTATTTCATCTTCAAAATAATAAACTTCCACGGGTATCCTACCGCGTGGGGTTATGAACTTCGCCAATCATCATCCTTGCGATCGACGTTCCATACTGACTGTGACTTAGCACACGACTAACGAACAGCCAGTTTAGATTCTATATATTGTAGCGATTTTTCGAGAACCTGCTCAATCGTCATTGATGTTGAGTCAAGAACCAATGCATCATCAGCCGGACGCAATGGCGCGACGGGACGATTCCGATCTCTTTCGTCACGTTCACGAATTTCGCTTAAAAGGTCATCAAATTTAACATCTAGACCCTTAAGTTGCAACTGCTTATAGCGTCTTTTCGCCCTCTCCTCCGAGCTGGCGTCCAAAAATATTTTAACTTCCGCATCAGGAAAAACGATGGTTCCCATATCTCGTCCATCAGCAACCAATCCAGTTTCCTTAACAAATGCACGTTGGCGTCGTAGTAACGCTTCCCGGACTCTGGGAAAAGCAGCAACCTTAGATGCCGCCATACCGGTCTCTTCTTTACGGAGTTCTCCGGAAACGTCTTCCCCTTCAAGAATAACTCTGACCAAATCCCCTTCCGCAATAAACTCCACATCCAGATGAGTCGCCAGAGGCACTAAAGCATCTTCAGATTCGGTATCGACACCATGGTGAATTGCAGCCAGAGCTAGTACACGATATAACGCACCAGAATCAAGCAAATCAAACTCCAGTGCTTTTGCGATACACATACAAAGCGTACCTTTCCCGGCCCCACTTGGTCCATCAACGGTAATCACCGGTGTATAAGAAGACATGTCTTACTCCACTATTCAAATGATTGCGGTTAAAATCCGCATCCTGCCGGCGCCGCATTATAAAGTGTCAGCGGCTCAGGAGCTATAGGGGATTTTAGAAAGTCATAAATGTAGTAACTTTGCTCACTCAATAACAATATCGCATAAAACTAAAGTGAGACACATAAATAACAAATTTATCAATTTTGTTTTCCCACTATAATTTGAATAAAAATCTGATAAAATCATTTCAGTCACATATATCCATGTGTCTAGTTTCACCTCACAACCGTGAGTAAGAGTTTAAAATGATTATAATCTCTGCATATGAGGAATAATTTGATTTGGCTACTCAACTATTAAACTACATCGCGTATCCTAAAGCTTTATTACTTCTCTTCGCATCAATAGGTGGATTATGTTGGTTAATGTATTTCATTATTTATTCATTAACTAAAATATCAAATTCTGTAAAAAACCTTTACTACTCATATACTACATGCATTTTTTTTATTATTCTATGGGTTATAAGCAACGCATATTTTCACACTGAATTACTTGTTATATTTGGTGAAAGCAGTGCTATATATATGGCAAAATTAGCAAACATATTTTCTTATATGTCATTAACTTTTTCATTTATCTACTCATGCCACCTAACATCGGCCATAGAAGAAAGTAAAATTAAAAAATGGGAAATAACAATAATAGCCATAATGACTATTTATGCTTTTTATGTAAACTTTATATCAGGGTATACAATAAGAGGAGTCGATATTGAAGGACCGAGTCATTTCACTATTCATTTTGGTCAAGCTACACCTATTTTCTTTCTCTCTTTATTCATCTATGCATTTTTAACTTTATTTAAGCTAATCAAATCGATAAAATTTAGTCGCACAAAAATAAAACAGTTACAATCAATATATACAGTATCTGGAATGATCGTATATCTAATATCGACGACTGTAATTCATCTAGTTATAACTTTCATATACGATGATTTTTCATTGACATGGCTTCCTCCTTTTCTTGCTGTTATTTGCTTAAGTCTTGTTGGGTACGCATCTATACATCATCGATTCTATAGCTGGCGACATCTAACATACTCAGGGATTAGAACAGCTATTATTTTGATATCTTATATAATTCCTATTATTATTTTTACCTCAAAAAATAGTACATCATTAAATATATTATTCGTTATTTTATGGTGCTTAGTTTATATGTTTCACTGGAAAAAAATAGGGAAAATGTCTGCTAAAATATCTAGCTTTTTAGTATATAAGGAACTATACACCCCCACTGACAAGATTCAAACCATATCAAGATACTTTTATAACTCATCACAAGAATTAATAAGAGAAATTTCTCAAACCTTACAACTCGAAGGTGAATTATCAATTATATCTTTAGATAATGAGTCAAGTGATTTTTATAAAGAACATTTAAACCAGAGTAACTCAGCTCTAATTATGGATGAAATAGAATATCAATTGAGCAATAAAAATCATGAATATCTGAAAAAAGTACATCATAAAATGGTTGAACATAAAGCAGCAGCAATTCTTCCTATTTTTGATAACAAAAAATCAATATTTCAACTATTAGTCTTACCTCAAAAGTCAAATGGTTTTCTATATTCAAATGAAGAGGTTTATGCAATACAACATTTATTGAGAAAGGTTAGTTTTTACCTTTATTGTGAATATAAAATAAAACAATCTCAAAGAACAGCTATTTCTATAGCTTATGAAATGAAAAATCCTTTAAGGGATGTTCAAATATCTCTTTCAAGAATAGAACCTGAAATAAATAAATTAGACAATCTATCTTCTCTATTGAAAAAAATAACAGACATAAACAAAGCCATAAATTATGGATATCAAATAATTGACACATCACTCAATGATATAAATCATATATCAACTGACACTGATGATAAAGAATACATGCACATAAGCGAATTAATTCGAAACTCTATTAATGATTATGCTTATGAGAGACAAGAAGATAAGGATAGAATATTTTTAGACATTACAGATGACTTTATAATTTATACAAATAAAACAAAATTCACATTAATTTTATTTAATTTATTAAAAAATGCCATTTATTATTTCTACTCACATCCTCAAAGTACTATAGAGATAAAGGTAAAATCAGGTTTAACTTTTAACAAAATATATTTTAAAGACTACGGTCCTGGTATAGAAGAAAATATGATAGATAACATATTTAATGACTTCTTCACTTACGGTAAACATAACGGCACAGGACTTGGACTAAGCTATTGTAAAAGAGTAATGAAAACAATAAATGGTGATATTCATTGTCGTTCTATTTTTGGTGAATATACAGAGTTCTTGCTTACTTTCCCTAATACACAACGTTTAAGTAACATTATAGATTATGGGAGTGATATAAAAAAGAATAGACACAATATAATTGAGAAAAGCATTTTCGATAATAGTTCAAATTCAGTACGTAAGATCAGAGCATTGGTCACTGATGATAATCAAACTCATAGAGGTTTAGCAAAGTATCTTTTGACAAGTCTTGGAGTACTGGTTTATGAAGCTAAAGATGGTCAACAATCTATTGAAATGGCATCACATCATACTTTCGATATAATATTCATGGACATTCAAATGCCTGAAGTAAATGGATTTGAAGCATCCATTCAAATTAGAAAGTTCTCACCAACACCTCCCATTATCGCATTATCAGGAGAATCTGGAGATAAAGAAGTAGCAAAAATTTCTCAAATTATGGATGATAGAATGATAAAACCAGCAACACTTTCTCAGTTCAAACAGATACTTCAAAAGTGGGTTATTACAAACTGAGAATAAAATAGGAAATAACATTCAGGCATTCATCTAGTTAATAGATATTTTGATAAAGATCAAAGCAAGCCAGCAATAGTAGCTCCCATCACATTATTATCTAAAAATTCATAGTAAAAATAAGCTCTTATCAATTATTAACGTATTGAATAATTTACATTATGGTGATATAAGTGTCAATTATATTAAGCGGATACTAGGATTCAGCATTTTGGATGTTACATTATCAGCATATAGCCAGCAGACAAATCAATGGAGCTTTCAAAAGAAAATATTTTTTTTCCAAACTATACAACAGGTGCTACTTAAAGAGTTCCCTTCAACCAGTTTTGCTGACTTAGTGAATCTACGACGGAAGAAAATCATTTATTCTCATCCTAACTTAACTTCTGGAGATCTTGCTTCAATATTTGAATCACCTCAAGTCATCCAATATATTCTATCTACTCCTATGACAGAATGTGCTACGGACTGGCACTACATTGAAATTTCTGCTATTGAACTGTTCGGAAACATTCTTGCCGGATGGGCTGAATATGAGCGATTCCTGATTTTACAAAGGAACCAAGCCTTACATTCAGATGATTTTGATCTCGAAGTCCCGCCACTAAATGAAAATAAATATTATTCAGAATATGTTGACAACATAGAAAGAGACACAAGAAAGTTTCTTACGCTACATTGTAATACCCCCCTGACTCTTCCAGATGCTATCTCTTTAATTAATATTGAAATTTTTGTCATAGAACAACGATGGTATGAGATACTTTTTACACTCAATCTGTCTCAACGAGGTAGCCATGTTTTACTGTTTTACCGTGGTAGCACTTGTTCCCCAATATTAGTATCAACAGCATTGATTCAGCATTGGTACGAACGTGAAAACTGGCTTAGCTTTGATCCCTTTTTTACAAACTCTGGTTGGAAGAATTGTCTTATGGAGGATTCAGGTAAGTATCTTTATCAAACTGGGGTTTTCAATAAAAAATTTTTTGATACGAATGTATATAATGAGTATATTATTGAAAGTAATATATCAGATACACATGCCGTCTGTGAGATTCTAAGGCTAACCGTCAGTGGCCCAAGCAGACTTCGTTTTTTCTTAATTTTCTTATGCCAAAAACATCTAGCAAAGCAACTGATTGCAATAGGCAAAAAACTCTCATATACTATCATCGAATTGCCAATAATGCTTGATTTGTATGATTCTTTCGGTAAAAACTGTTATTTAAATAGCTCTTCTTGTGACATTAACAATAATGGTATAAAAACTTATAAAGGCTTCTGGCTCAATAAAGAAATAAATAATAAATTCCAAAATTGTAGCTATAAAAAATATAGACTACTTGTAAAACACCGGAAAGCTAGGGGAGGCTCCTTTGAATAGTATAATTATGACAGTAGAAGAGTTCTTCTATGCTAAGTCTCTTCTACTGTTATTTATTGCCGGCCTTGTATTAGCTTGGTTAATCTACTTTTTATTAACGTTAAAAAAACAGGGAGCTTCTCCGTTTAAAACAATTTATTCCTCATATATTGTTTATTCCATATTCATAATGCTATGGATTCTTTCGAATTCATATTTTCACTCTGGATTGCTGACAATATATAGCTCCCAGCATGCCATTATGATAGCAAAAGCCGCAAATATTTTCTCATACATGGCATTTGCTTCTGCATTCCACTTTTCTTGTCGTATTACATCCAAAAGTTCAAATAACAGTTTGACTCACTGGCAATACTTGATACTTATCATATTCACTACATTTGCCCTATATACAAATATAGCTCCTAACTATACCATTGCTAGTATAGATATATATGCACCTAGTAAATTCACTATCCATTTTGGTAGCTTAACATCCCTTTTCTTCCTATCAGTCATCATATTGACATGTATAACCCTTCTTAACTTAACTCAATTAATTAGAGGGAATGATAAGTTGAAGAAGTTGAAGTCCATTTATATGATAATCGGTATCATTACATTTATGCTATCGACAGCTATTATACATACTTTTGTTACATATGTATTTAACGATTTCTCACTGACTTGGCTTCCTCCAGCATTATCTGTCACCGAACTATTATTTATGGGTTATGCAGTACTTTGCCATCGCTTCTATAGTTGGCGCTACTTAATGTACACCTCGATTTGCATGATTCTAACTGCAATTGTCTATATTACACCTATCATTGTCCTTCAATCCTGGTTAGCGGAAGATAAAAATCATATTGTTATCATATCATTCTGGTGTCTTCTATGTGGTTTAACTTGGAAAAATATATGGCAACTCTTTTCTCAATACGTAGGTTTATGGATCTACGGAGATAGAAAACCTCCTGTAGAAAGAATATTATCTTTAGTCGATGATTTTCAAATTTCAACTCAGCAAGCTATCCAAAAACTTGAACGTTTGCTTAATTTGGAACAAGCTATTTTAGTTTCTGATATTAATTCAAATAGTATTTATGTCAGTTACTTTCAGAACAATTATTCTGTTCTACTTATTGAAGAAATTGAACAATACATTAACAATAGTCATAATAAAAGATTTCGCCAAATTCGAGACTTGATGTCAAAGAATGAAAGTGCGATGATACTCCCTATATATGATCATCATAATATTTTATCACAATTACTTATTTCTCCTAAAAAAAATGATGGTTCCTTGTATTCAAATGAGGAAATTAATGCAATACAACAGCTTCTAAAAAAAGCACAAATTTATATTCACTATGAAGCAAAAATACATCAATCTCAGGCAATGGCAAAATCTATTGCGCATGAAATGCGTAATCCACTATCCCAAATACAATTTCACTTAGAGAAATTAGATAACCTTATACTTAGTAGCCAGTTACCTCAAAACTTACGAGATGAGATTCAACGAGGTAAAAATGCAGTCCAGCATGGAAGCCAATTAATTGATATTATTTTACATGAAGTCAATCAGTCTATAATAAGTCAAGATAGAATGACTACATTATCTATAAGAAAACAAATCACACTAATTATTAATAGGTTTGCTTATAACTCTAGTTTATTTAAAAATAGAATTACACTAAAAGCATCTATCGACTTTGACATATATGTAAATGACACTTTGTTTGATTTCATCATTTTTAACTTATTAAGAAATGCCGTTTATTATTTTGATACATTCTCTGACAGTAAAATTGAACTAGTTCTTGAAACTAGTAATGAATACAACAGGCTTATTTTCACCGACTACGGCCCGGGTATCGAACCGCAAATTTTACACAGAATCTTTGATGAATTCTTCACCTACCAGAAACAAGGAGGAAGTGGTTTAGGCTTAAGTTACTGTAAACGAGCAATGAAACTCTTCGGTGGCGACATCCAGTGCCAATCGGTTTATGGTGAATATACAAGGTTTATTCTAACCTTCCCTCATGTCAAACAATCGGAGCAAGAAGAGCAACACCCACGACCAAATATTCGTTCAGCTGAAGTTCCTATACCTGAATTACTGGTACCAGATTATAGCGTTGCAGGTAATGACATAAAAAAAGTTGCTCTGGTCACTGATGACAACCCGACACAAAGAGCACTGACAAAGCTCTATTTGGAATCTCTTCATTTCACTGTTTACGAAGCTGAAAATGGGGAAGAAGCTGTTGATATGGTTCACCATAAAACCATTGATATCGTCTTTATGGATGTTCAGATGCCAGTTATGAATGGTTTAAAGGCATGTTCACTTATAAAAGAAACTCACCCGACTCTGCCGGTTATCGCCCTGTCCGGAGAATCAGGTGAAGATGAAATATCTCAGATAAAAAGAACGATGGATGACTGGCTGGTTAAGCCGACCACCAAGCAGTTATTACAAAAGACTGTACTCAAATGGCTGGAAGAGGATGCGACTCAGATTGTAGTCCCTGAACCTCAAATCGATGCCGTGAGTACCATATAACATAAGTTATAAATTGTAAAAATTGCAGTTTGATAGTTTCTATCACTGAAGAACCATTCGGCTACGGTTCTTCTCAACGAGTGATAACCCAATTCCTTTTACTGCTGTGATGTCATCTACTTGAGTGAATGGTCCATGCTCATTCCTGTAGGTAATGATTGCCTGTGCTTTCTTTAATCCAATCCCGCTAAGCATTGTGGCAATTTCTTCAGCAGATGCGTTGTTGATATTTACTGAATGTTGCTCAGTGATTGGTACTGGCTCTTCTGAAGCCGCATAAACCGTTTGTAGTGGCAGGCACAGCACTGAGAATAGAGAAAGAAGTAGTACTTTTAGCATAAGATTTATCTCCAAATAAAAAATTCAAAATAATCCTATCGAGTCCTGCTAAAAATACGATTCTTTCAGATACAAATTAAAACGGGCTACAAAAGTAGCCCGCCTCAATAGACATATCAATTACATTCGACTTATCACTGCGTCGCAAGATAATACTCAATATCTGTTTGTTCTCTCAGAATATTCAAGAGCCCGGCCAAGTCTTGCTGGCGGTTCAGACGTTGCATCTGAACACCCAGTTGCTCAGCCAACTGATCATCTGTCGTTGATTCAATCTTAGCCAATTCAACCAGGACAACATTTCCCTGAGAGTCTTTTGTCTGTCCGTAAACAGCCTGACTATCCTGTGGTTTCTTCATGGCAAAGACCGCCTGAGCCAACGGAGAACGTCGATCAATTAGGGTTAGCTTCCCAAATTTCAGCTGATGTTTCTCCAGCACAGATTGATCACCCTGCTCCAGAGCTGTAAGAGCTTCACTGGCGATTTCTTGGGTCTGCTGTTCCGCTTTCACTTTAGATAACGTTCCGACAACCTGATCTTTGACAGTATCGAAAGGAAGTAAAGATTCCGGGCGGCTCTCTTCAATACGAACAACCACAACGTCTTCAGGAGCGACTTCAATAACAGAAGAGTTCAGACCTTCGTTTTTGACTTCCGGGTTGCCCAGTGCTTTCTGAACAGGAGCTGAGCGCAGAACTTCCGGGACATCATTCAATGACACGAAATCGGTCGTATTGATTTTAGCCTGAATTGTTTTTGCTGCTTCATCCAGTGAATCCGGACTTTCAAAAGCAACTTTCTCAAGCTCACTTTGTAATTGATAGAAATGATCAAGCGCACGCTCATCACGGATTGAAGCAATCACATCATCTTTTACTTCAGAGAAAGGTTTGACCGTTGCAGACTTCACTGCATCCAGCTTAATGATATGGTAGCCAAAGTTCGATTTTACGACACCAGAAAGATCACCGACATTTTTCAGTGCAAATGCTGCTTCTTCAAATGCAGGATCCATTACACCTTTTTCAAACCAGTCCAAAGAACCGCCATCACTGGCACTTCCCGGATCCTGAGAGTTTTCTTTTGCCAGCTTGGCAAAATCAGCACCACTTTTGAGCTGCTGGAGCAATGTATCAGCCTGCTTCTCATCATTTACCAGAATATGGCTGACTTTACGCTGAGCCTTACTTGAGTACTGATCAGCATGATCCTGATAGTATTTTTCTGCTTCATCGTCAGTCACTTCAACAGACTGTTTCAGCTGATCAGCCGAAAGTTCGATGTAGGAGATTTTAAACTGCTCCGGGCGCATAAAATCTTCTTCATGAGATTTATAATATGCATTCAAATCATCATCACTTAACTGAACTTTCTTCGCGTAATCATCCGTAGCCAGAGTAATACTCCGGATTTCCCGTTTCTGAGAGAACAACGCCGCTTGAGCATTGACTTCTCCATCCAGAGTAAAATCACTCGACTGTACTGCTGTCAGCAGTTGATTACGCAATAAATCACTTCTCAGGAATCCAGCAAAAGAGTCCGGTGTAAAACCGGCACGACGCAGAGCTGACTGATAAATTTCCTGGTCAAATTTACCATCCGACTGGAACTGAGGCATATCCACGATAGCCTGACGAACTTGTTCATCGCTGATTCTTAAGCCTAGAGATTCAGCATGCTGTTCAAGCAAAACATCATTGACCATTTTGTCCAGAACAGAGCGGCGGAAAGAAGCAACATAACTTGGATCAGCAAGGAGATTTGAAAAATAATCACCTAACTGTGATTGCATTCGATTTCGCTCATTCTGATAAGCTTGTTCAAATTCCGTCCGACTTATTTTGGTACTGCCAACCTCTGCCACAGCATTGTTACTACCACTAACAAGATACCTACCGACTCCCGCAAATACAAAAGACAAGACTATCAATCCCAGGATAATCTTAATCGCGATGCTATTCGCACCCTCGCGCAACCGATCCATCATAATTTAATCATTCTCCGGCTTAATGGCCACTTACTCAGTAAAAATATTCTGCTTTTCAAAACTACCTGTTTCCAAAAGCCAATATATTTCAGGCTTCATAACCTTATAGTTTTCAAAAACCAACTGTATTCAAAACGAATGACGCGATAATATCAGAAAAAAGAAATGCGCATCACTACGATGCGCATATTTTCAAAACGTTTGACTTAATTTTGCCTCAATTAGCAAAATTCTGTGCGACCAAATTAGTTACACGCGTCTTTCAGTGCTTTACCAGCTTTGAAAGCCGGTACTTTTGCTTCAGGGATTTGAATCTCATCGCCTGTTTTCGGATTACGACCTGTACGGGCAGCACGAGTACGAACACTGAATGTGCCAAAACCAACCAGAGCAACTTGGTCGCCTGATTCCAGAGTAGTACCCACTGCTTCAATAAATGCATCAAGAGCACGGCCTGCAGACGCTTTAGAAATATCGGCATCTGACGCAATTTTTTCTACTAATTGTGTTTTATTCACTGTGATTCCCCTTTCTTCACCTGTCGTTATATTTAAAGGTGATTCTTTGTTCCATTAAGTCCAAAAACTGGCTTAAAGCCTTGTTACAGCAGGGCTTAAGCCATAGTGAGTAACGTTAGCCTCCAAAAAAAACGCTGACAAGCCTTTTTATGCAAATCAGCGTAAACTTTTAGTTATTTTTGCTGTATATCACTATTTTTGAGACTCAAACTCAACCCCGAGCGGACCACGCTCCAGCGCGACGGTCAGAACATCATCAATCCATTGCACAGGGATGACTTTCAGATCAGCAATGATATTTTCCGGTATTTCTTCCAGATCCCGCTCATTATCTTTCGGAATCAGAACCGTCTTAATTCCACCCCGGTGAGCTGCAAGTAATTTTTCTTTGAGACCACCGATAGGCAAAACTTCACCCCGTAATGTAATCTCTCCGGTCATTGCAACATCAGCTTTTACAGGGTTACCTGTCAGACAAGAAACCAATGCGGTACACATTGCCGTCCCGGCACTCGGACCATCTTTCGGTGTTGCGCCTTCAGGAACATGCACGTGAATATCACGCTTCTCATGAAAATCACTGTTAATTCCCAGTTTCTCGGCACGAGAGCGAACTACCGTCATCGCGGCCTGAATCGACTCTTGCATCACATCACCTAAAGAACCGGTTTGCGTCAGCTTCCCTTTACCAACCATAGACTGTGCTTCGATGGTCAGTAGATCACCCCCAACTTCAGTCCAGGCCAATCCTGTAACCTGACCAATCCGGTTACTTTCTTCAGCTTTCCCGAAATCAAAACGCTGTACCCCTAAAAATTCTTTGAGGTTATCTTGCGTAACAGTCACAAGTTTGATGTCTTTATTCAGCAGAATCTTCTTCACTGCTTTACGGCAGATTTTCGAGATCTCACGTTCCAGATTACGAACACCGGCTTCTCTTGTGTAATAACGGATAATGCCGATAATCGCCGAGTCATCAATCTCGATTTCTGATTGTTTCAGACCATTACGTTCAACTTGCTTAGAAACCAGATGCCGTTTGGCAATATTCAGTTTTTCATCTTCGGTATATCCCGACAAACGGATCACTTCCATCCGGTCTAAAAGCGGACCAGGAATGTTCATCGAGTTCGATGTCGCCACAAACATCACATCAGACAGATCATAATCCACTTCCAGATAGTGATCGTTAAATGCATTGTTTTGTTCCGGATCAAGAACTTCTAACAGAGCAGAGGAAGGATCGCCTCGCATATCCGAAGACATCTTATCAATCTCATCCAACAGAAACAGAGGATTCTTAACTCCGACTTTAGACATTTTCTGAATAAGCTTACCCGGCAGTGAACCGATATAAGTCCGGCGATGCCCACGGATTTCAGCTTCATCCCGAACGCCACCCAGTGCCATCCGGGTATATTTTCGCCCGGTAGCCGCTGCAATAGAACGGCCCAGAGATGTCTTACCGACCCCAGGAGGACCAACCAGACAAAGAATCGGACCTTTCAGTTTCTGAATACGATTCTGAACAGCAAGATATTCTAAAATACGCTCTTTAACACGCTCCAGACCGTAATGGTCTTCATTCAGAATCACTTCGGCTTTCGCCAGATCTTTTTTCACCTTAGAGCGCTTAGACCAGGGAACATTTACCATCCAGTCAATATAGCTGCGCACCACGGTTGCTTCAGCCGACATCGGAGACATCATTTTCAATTTTTGCAGCTCTTGCTCCGTTTTCTCACGGGCTTCCTGAGGCATTTTGGCGTCTTCGATTTTCTTTTTCAGCGTCTCAAATTCATCAGGTGCATCATCCATTTCTCCCAGCTCTTTCTGAATCGCTTTCATCTGCTCATTCAGATAGTACTCACGCTGGGATTTTTCCATCTGCTTCTTCACCCGGTTGCGAATACGCTTCTCAACCTGTAGTAAATCGATCTCAGACTCCATCTGCCCCATCAGAAACTCCAGACGTTCAACTACATCCAGAATCTCAAGAACCTGCTGCTTATCGACTAACTTCAAAGGCATATGTGCAGCAATAGTGTCAGCCAGGCGAGCGGCTTCATCAATTCCGTTTAAAGCAGTTAAAACTTCCGGCGGAATCTTCTTATTCAGCTTAATAAATCCCTCAAACTGATTAATTGCGCTGCGTACAATCACTTCCTGTTCTTTCTCATCAAGTTCAGGCGTGATTAAATATCGGGCTTGCGCAGAGAAGAAATCACCTTCAACAAACGATTCAACCTGAGCTCTTTGCTGGCCTTCAACTAGTACTTTTACTGTACCATCAGGTAATTTCAGGAGCTGTAAAATAGTAGCGACCGTACCGACATCAAACAAATCGTCGATTGTTGGTTCATCTGTCTCAGCTTTCTTTTGAGCGACCAAAAGAACCTGCTTGTCATTATCCATCGCAGCTTCAAGACATTGGATTGATTTTTCACGACCAACAAATAAAGGAATAACCATATGTGGGTAAACCACAACGTCTCGTAGTGGCAATACGGGGATCTCTATACGCTCGGAACGTTCCAAGTTCATATTCTTCTCTCTTCCGCTTCTGTCTATATGGCAGTATATGGGGTCTAAACAATGGGATTCAATCGTAGAATAAAAAAAAGGAGGTAATCCTACCTCCTTCGTTATCTTTTGCTGAATTATTCGGCACCTGCGGCCTGATTCTCATTATTGGAATAGAGCAATAATGGTGCAGACTCACCATTAATCACTGCTTCATCAATGACAACTTTGCTGACATCACTTACCGATGGCAGTTCATACATTGTTTCCAACAATACACCTTCAAGAATTGAACGTAATCCACGAGCACCTGTCTTACGTGCCATTGCTTTTTTAGCAATTGCGCGTAATGCGTCTTCTCTGAATTCAAGCTCTACATCTTCAAGTTCAAACAGAGCACCATACTGCTTGGTCAATGCATTTTTCGGTTCACAGAGAATCTGTATCAATGCTGCTTCATCCAACTCTGTCAGCGTTGCTGTCACAGGCAAGCGTCCGATGAATTCAGGAATTAAACCATACTTCACCAAGTCTTCCGGCTCCACCTGAGTAAACAGCTCCCCGATAGTCTTGTTTTCATCTTTAGAACGCACTTCAGCCCCGAAACCGATACCAGTGCCTGTTGCAACACGTTGCTCGATTACTTTATCAAGCCCGGCAAATGCACCACCACAGATAAACAAAATCTTTGAGGTATCAACCTGCAGGAATTCTTGTTGTGGATGTTTTCTGCCACCTTGAGGCGGAACAGAAGCAACGGTACCTTCAATTAATTTCAGCAGCGCCTGTTGAACACCTTCACCAGAAACGTCACGCGTGATGGACGGGTTTTCGGATTTCCGTGAAATCTTATCGATTTCATCAATATAGACGATTCCCCGTTCTGCTTTAGCGACATCGTAATCACATTTTTGCAGCAGTTTCTGAATGATGTTCTCAACATCTTCACCGACATAACCGGCTTCAGTAAGTGTTGTCGCATCGGCCATTGTAAAAGGCACGTCCAGAAAACGAGCCAGTGTTTCAGCCAATAATGTCTTACCACTACCGGTCGGCCCGATCAGCAAGATATTACTTTTTCCCAGTTCAACACCATCACTGGTTTTATCACCATTGCGCAGACGCTTGTAGTGGTTATAAACCGCGACTGCTAGCACTTTTTTCGCGTGCTCCTGACCAATCACATAGTCATTAAGATGGTCCCGAATCTCTCTCGGCGTTGGTAATGCCGTCGATTCCTTTTTCGGAAGCGCATCTTTAATCTCTTCCCGAATAATGTCGTTACATAAATCGACACATTCGTCACAAATGTAAACAGAAGGACCTGCGATCAGTTTGCGAACTTCGTGCTGGCTTTTGCCACAGAAAGAGCAGTACAACAGTTTGCCACTCTCTTTGCTTTTATCTGTCATTCGCTAACCTCTTAGCCTTTACCCATATGCTGAGTTTATATCAATTTGTATCAAATTGCGCTATTCAAATGAAGAGCTCTGTCAGCTTACTATTCACCGCGATGAGTTAATACCGCATCTACCAAGCCATAATCAACGGCTTGCTGAGCAGACATAAAGTTATCTCTGTCTGTATCCCGCTCAATCACATCAAGCGGCTGCCCGGTATGTTTGGCAAGAAGGTCATTGAGCTTCTGCTTAATACTCAAAATTTCCTGCGTGTGAATCTGAATATCGGACGCCTGTCCACCAAAGCCACCTAAAGGCTGATGAATCATCGCCCGGGCGTTAGGTAACATGAAACGTTTCCCCGCAGTACCACCCGCAAGCAGAAACGCTCCCATAGAACATGCCTGCCCCATACAAACCGTACTGACATCAGGCTTAATGAACTCCATGGTATCATAAATCGACAATCCGGCATCAACGCTTCCCCCCGGAGAATTGATATACAGGAATATATCTTTATCCGGGTTTTCTGATTCCAGGAAAAGGAGCTGAGCCACGATAAGATTTGCCATCTGATCTTCAACCTGACCGGTCAAAAAGATAATGCGTTCTTTCAGCAGACGGGAATAAATATCGTAAGAGCGCTCGCCGCGGGAAGTTTGTTCAACCACCATGGGCACTAAGGCGTTCAGGATTGACGACATTTCATTTTTTTCTTGGTAGCTCATATTCTTATGTCCCTAAAATAAATGGTCCGGATGACGGATATCATACGGACCATTGTTATCAGAATAGTTAACCTGAAGTCAACCTTCTATGATACATATTGCTTAATTAAGCAGCATCCTGAGAATTCATCAGCTCATTGAAGCCTACTTCTTTCTCAGAAACTTTTGCTTTCGCAAGGATCGCGTCGATAGCCTGCTCTTCAAGCGCAACATTCCGCATGTTGTTCATGAGTTCTTCGTTCTTCTCATAGTATGAAACAACTTCTTGTGGATCTTCGTAAGCAGTTGCCATTTCTTCGATCAGTGCTTTCACTTTTTCGTCATCGGCTTTCAGCTCTTCAGACTTGATCACTTCACCCAGAAGTAAACCAACAACCACACGACGTTTTGCCTGTTCTTCAAACAGTTCACGTGGCAGTTGTGCTGCAGCTTCAGGATTACCACCAAAGCGCTGTGCAGCTTGCTGACGTAGTACATTGATTTCCTGATCAATCAGTGCACTTGGCACGTCGATTTCATTTTCTTTGACCAGACCGTCAATCGCCTGTTGCTTAATACGCTGTTTCACTGCCTGCTTCAGCTCACGTTCCATATTCTTACGAACTTCAGCTTTAAGTGCATCAACACCACCTTCAGTTACACCAAACTTGGCAACGAATTCATCGTTGACTTCAGGTAACTCACGTTCTTCAACTTTGTTGATCTTGATAGCGAATTTCGCAGCTTTACCTTTCAGGTTTTCAGCATGATAATCTTCAGGGAAAGTCACATCGATATCGAATTCCATACCAACTGTTTTGCCAACAATACCGTCTTCAAAACCAGGAATCATACGGCCTGCGCCCATTTCCAGCGGGAAGTTTTCTGCTTTACCGCCTTCAAAGGCTTCACCGTCTACAGTACCCAGGAAGTCAAGTGTAACGCGTTTGCCGTCTTCAGCCGCCGCATCAACTTCTTTCCAGGTCGCCTGCTGCTTGCGCAGTGTTTCAAGCATTTCAGCAACATCTTCATCTTTTACGGCAACATTTGGTTTTTCGACTTCAATGTTTTCCAGGCCTTTCAGCTCAACTTCAGGATAAACTTCAAATGTTGCATTAAAAACCAGATCTTTATCCTGTTCATTTTCAACAGGTGTAAATGTCGGCGCGCCAGCAGGGTTCACTTTTTCCTGGATAATCGCTTCGATAAAGTGGCGTTGCATCACTTCACCCAGCACATCCTGACGTACTGCTTTGCCATACATCTTAGCAACCATTTTAATTGGCACTTTTCCTTTACGGAAACCATCGAAACGACGGTTTTTTGCGATGTTGCGCAGTTCTGCTGTGACAGCATCTTCGATGTTGGCAGCAGGAACAGTAATATTCAGACGGCGTTGTAGACCTTCTAGCGTTTCAACAGTAACTTGCATTCTATATAAACCTCAAAACTGGCTCAGTTTCTCTGAGCATCATGAGCCTGGATCGAACGACCTGATCTCGGCTGCATCCATGTTCCGTACTCTGTCGGAGTACATCAATAACCAAATAAAATAGTGAGCAGTGATGTGTTGTATTCATCAACTCTACGACAGGACATATCCCAGATACGTCCCCGTCAGACTCAAGACAAATTTTTCAGACGCGACATTCTAACGACCAGAACTACAACTGTCGAGTCTAACTCAGCACAGGAATGCCCGGCGCTCAGAATTTACTCTCCTGCCTGACAAAAATTTCATCAGTATCAATCTCTATGCTTGTCAGGTGGGGGCAAAATCGTCCTTTTCAAGGAAAAAGCAGCTTTTTTTCAGCGAAATATTGAAAAAGAGATCCTGATCTTACTTTTTTCCTCTTCCCGGAACCGTTTATCCTGTTCCTTTCGCAAACCCGTTAAAATGATTCACCGGTTTATAGCGCACAAGTATGACGATGTTACCCAATTTCCGTTTCAATCTTATTTTCTTCATCGTTTTTATGATTACAACAGCATACGGTGCGCATTTTGTGTGGCAGCATAGTTATCAGGCTCTCCTCAGCGAACATCAGGCCCAGTTGGAACGCTTTGCCAGCCACGTCACAACCAAACTGGATAAGTTCGCCCATATTCCCCGTTTACTTTCCAAAGATAAAAAACTGGTTGACGCATTGACCATGGCTGACAACTCAGCCCAGATCGATATTACCAATCACTATCTGGAGCAGGTCAACGATGCCATCAAAGCATCTGATACCTATCTTTTGGATATTCATGGCAATACGATCGCTGCCAGTAACTGGAACCTGCAACGTTCATTCATCGGCAGAAACTTCAACTGGCGTCCCTACTTTCAGATTGCAGTCCGGGGAAATGAAAGCCAGTACTATGCGCTGGGCTCAACCTCCGGAGAGCGCGGATACTATTATTCGTATCCGGTAACTTATGCCGCCAGCATTCTCGGTGTAGTCGTCGTAAAAATGGACTTATCTGCCATTGAGGAAAACTGGAAAAGTAACAACAGTTACTTTGTGGCAACCGATCCCCATAATATTGTGTTTATGTCGAGTCAGCCGAACTGGTTGTTTAAAAGTATTACTTTCATCAGCCCTGAAATACGCGAACAAATTTTTCACTCGCGGCAATACCTTGACCAGACAATACAATCCCTTGGTTTACTCGGAAATATGGATTCACCGGCAACCGAATGGATCGACCCGAAACAGGGCTGGATTAAAGGGGACTTTATTGTCACCAGCCGCCTGTTGAAAAATATCCCGCTGAATATTCGGGTATTGTCACCAAAGACTTTAGTTTTCTGGGACAGCTTTGGCTTTGTCATCGTCTCGTGTATGTTGTTTGCCATCATCTATCTTGCCATATTGCTCTTTCATCATCGTAAAAATAAGCAGCGTCAGATTGAGCAGCTTCAGTCTGAAGCGAAACAGAAGCTTGAATTTCTGGTCATGGAAAGAACTGCTAAATTACACAGCGAAATCGAAGAACGGACTAAAACCGAGCAACGTCTGAGGCAAACTCAAGATGAATTGATTCAGGCTGCCAAGCTGGCTGTACTCGGACAAATGTCGGCCAGTATCAGCCATGAACTTAATAATCCGCTGGCAGCAATCCGTAGTTTCGCCGATAACGGCCGGCGTTTTCTTGCCAGTGGAAAAACCGACAGAACGGATGAAAATCTGGAGCGGATTTCAGGTCTGACCGAAAGGATGGCAAAAATCAGTACCCAGCTCCGTTCTTTTGCCCGCAAATCAGATCATGATGAACGAGCCGTCGTGCAGCTTTATCCGCTGGTTCTGTCGACCAGAGAACTGATTCAGTCCCAGATAAAATCTCAACTGATCAATTTCGAGATACAGGCACCGGAACATCCAGTCTGGCTGAATATCAATCCGATCCATCTGGAACAGGTTCTGATTAATCTCCTGACAAATGCCATCCAGGCACTGGAAAACCGATCTGAAAAGCAGATACTTCTCAGCTTTACCGAATTGAATCACCAGATATCACTCCATATTGATGACAATGGTGAAGGACTGGGAGATAAAATGTTATCTCAGTTATTTGATCCCTTTTACACAACGAAAAAGAATGGACTTGGGCTGGGTTTGTCAATCTCTCAGCAAATCATTCAGAGTATGGGCGGCCAGTTGAATGCTACGTCATCACCGCTTGGTGGTGCCCGGTTCAGTATTCAGTTACCAGCCGTTGAACCACCCCAATCCGAAACTGCTTCATAAGGATGTGCCATGTGCGATGTATTTTTTATCGATGATGAACCGGACATTCGTATTGCTATCGAACAAAGCTTTGAACTGGCGGATATAAAAGCCAGATTTTTTGATTGTACCGAAGATGCACTACTGGCTATTAAGCAAGATGGTCTTCCGCTGGCTATTGTTACGGACATCTGCTTACCCGGACTCAGCGGACAAAACCTGCTTCATTCGGTCCATCATCAGGATCAGGACTTACCGATCATATTGATTACCGGCCACGGGGACATCTCTATGGCAGTTCAGGCGATGCATGATGGTGCTTATGATTTTATCGAAAAGCCCTTTGCTCCCGAGCATCTGATGGAAACGGTACACCGGGCTATCGAAAAACGCAGACTAACACTGGAAAATCAAAAATTAAAAAGAAGTCTGAAAGCCAGTCAGACACTTGGTCCCCGAATCATTGGCGAAACATCCAGCATTCAGTCGTTAAAAGAAACGATCAGTCAGATTGCTGATACCAATGCTGATATTCTACTTTTCGGTGAAACCGGAACGGGAAAAGAACTTATTGCCCGTTCTCTGCACGAGTTAAGCTCTCGGAGAGAACGGAACTTTGTGGCGGTCAACTGCGGTGCCGTACCCGAAAATCTGATTGAAAGTGAGTTATATGGCCATGAGAAGGGTGCTTTTACCGGTGCAGAAAGTCAACGTATCGGTAAATTCGAGCATGCTCAGGGAGGAACTCTCTTTCTTGATGAAATTGAGTCTATGCCAATGCCGGCTCAGATCCGATTGTTGCGGGTTTTACAGGAACGGGTCATTGAGCGGGTCGGCTCCAATGAATTAATTCCGCTGGACATTCGGGTCATCGCCGCAACCAAAGTTGACCTGAAACAGGCAGCTCAGCAAGGCACATTCCGGGAAGATCTGTATTACCGGCTGAACATTGTCACACTCGATATTCCACCGCTCAGAGAGCGCAAAGAAGATATCCCGGCCCTGTTTCATCACTTTCTGCTGGTCGCTGCCGCCCGTTACGGAAAAGCAGCTAATTCAATCTCAAAACAGGATTTACAATCTCTGATGAGCCACAACTGGCCGGGAAATGTCCGTGAGCTGAGAAATGCCGCAGAACGGTATGTACTACTTGGTAAACTGATTCAGCTTGGTCAGGAAACTGCTCTTGTCTCAGGGCCGGCGATCAGTCTTGCCGATCAGGTTGCCGAATTTGAAAAATCGGCCATTGAACAGGCATTAATCGAATGTGGCGGTAGTATTAAAGATACGATGGTCAGCCTGAACCTGCCACGTAAGACACTGTACGATAAGATGCAGAAATACCAGTTGGATAAAGAGAGTTATAAGAACTAAGTGATTATCTTTAAGGGGCAACTAAAGTCACGCATATAAAAACATGGAATGACAGTTGCCTCTCATTCCATGCCTCATTATTCATTTTAAACAGCGATTTTGGGAAAACTATAGTAATTCTGGAGAACCATAGTAATTCTGGAAAACGATAGCAGGAACAGACTAGTCCTGTAACTCTCTGATATTACTCACAACCCGGCTAACCAAACCATAGTCAATAGCCTGCTCCGGACTCATCCAGAAGTTGTAATCTGTATCTTTTTCAACCTGCTCGTACGGTTTTCCGGTTGCGTCACTGATCAATTTATTGACCCGACTGCGAGTGCGCAAAATTTCATCGGCTTCAATTTTAATGTCTGAAACTTTACCTCTGACCTGACCCAACGGTTGGTGAATCATAAATCGGGTATTCGGCAAACAGACACGATTCTCTTTTTTCGCAGCAATGTAGATTGTCACCCCGGCACTGGCAACCCACCCGGTTCCAATGACAATCACTTCAGGTTTGATGAACTTGATCATGTCATGGATAGTATCGCCGGCTTCTACATGCCCACCCTGACTATTAATATACAGGTAAATCGGCTCATCGCTGATCTCTTGTAATACGAGTAACTGAGTAGCGACTTTCTGAGCCAGTTTCTGGTTAATCTCACCAGAAATGAAGATAGAACGAGACGCTATGAGTTTTTCCTCTACCACTGAACCAGAGCTTCGTTCTTCATCATTGGTTTTTTCATTCTCATCATTTTTTAATACAAAATTCATAGACATTCTTCTCTAATTAACCCTAAGATTCATTGTAACGAATTACGATTAACTAGCAAGGCATATCTCCTTCTCTTCTAAGAAACAGATCTCATAATTTATATCTACTCAGGTTGCCTCAGAATTCGGGATTCAGGGTCGCTTCAGGCGTTATTCCAACACCGGGAACATCATATGTCAGGACGCTCTGACGAGAGTTGTGGACTTACAGCTCATTGCACAGAAGAATGCTCTCCTTTCAGCAGGTCTTCCTGAGCAAAGATTTCCTGAATTTTTCCTTCGGCTGCCAGCTCCTGATACGCTTTTCTGACACGTTTCACCAGCTCCGGAGAGGTTTGCTGGCTAAATGCCAGATAATCTTCTGCATGAAATGCAAACAGTGCTTTCTTATATTTATCAGGAGATATTTTCAGGCTATTCGCAATAATAGACATGGTTGACTCTTCCAGAAGAAAAAAATCAAAACGGTGCCCATTTAACATTAATAGTACCTGCTCAGTGCTACTGACTGCATAAATACTTTTCGAAGGAAAATGATTCCGAGTTAAAAAGTCTTCATAATAGGAACCTCTCAGAACCCCAATCGTATACTTTTTCATTTCTTCCAGTGAATTGATTTTAACCGGATTTGAAGCTAACCCATAAAAATTAATATCCAGCTTATTATTGACTGCACCAACCCACTGGAAGTGCCCTTCCCGTTCAGGAGTTTTACCTAAACAAGCCACTAAGAAATTTTCTTTATGTAAACCATAATGATATATCCTGGCCCATGGCAGAATACGGTACTGAAAAGGGACATTTGCACGTTCAAAAACAGCTTTTACCACCTCATAAGATATTCCATGTATAGCATTATTATGCATATATGCATACGTTCGCTCACTACATGAGGCTACGACTGGTTCTTGTAATACCGGTTCTTGTAACTGATGTTCTGCCCGGACAGGGGATAAATATAAAAAAATCCCAATAAAAAAAATAACTTTCAACATTTTTAATATATACATACGGCGGACTTCATTAATATATATTCAAATAATTGCATTAATTAATGCACAAATAAACTTCAGGCTATTTAAGTGTAGGGTACTAAATTCGGAAACGCGATAAAGTTAGCTTCGCAGTTAAAAAGATAAACCTTACAAAATATATGTGAATTCCATTCAAATTTTATATTTTTACCTAAGTCTCCATCAACTTACATACACGATAATCCCTCCTCATACACCGAAGAGTGGAATAAAAATTTACAATCTGTTGCAATTAAATGCCGTTGAAACGGGAATACCATTCCTGCCGACATTTTCCTTGAATGACGCCGGTTGAAGACATTCTGAATCCCGTATCCTGAAGTTAGCTGGATATATTACAAACCGAATTGTCTGATTGCGGCTTCCTGCCCGGCACTGAATCCGGGAGCAAACATATGTGCATTCGAATTCACGGCATAAATCCACTTGGGATCATCACTAACCGATGTCCAGAGATGCCCGGTATATGTTGGATCACCCGTTTTTACAAACTGAATGAGATGGCGGGAAAAAAGCGTAGAAACAGCTCTTTGTTCATCAGTAACCGGTCCCGTGACCTTCCCCAGATTCCTCAATAGGAAAGGAACTTCTGATGTATGGAAAGTGCCATAATCCTGCTGTGCTTCCCAGGCAACCGGCTGGTTAAAGTAATAACTAAAAACATCATTACCGGTAAACCGACCCAATAACTTTGATAAAGCCTGAGTCGCCAGCATGTTTTCCTGACGATTCAAGCTCTGAATCGGTTTATCCGGATAAAGCTTCATAATTACCTGAGCATTGGAGGGATAACTGTAAGCAACGTACTTATCGAATGCCTTCTGTCCGCCAATCCGGTAATCAGGGTAAAAACCACTCATATCGTCCTGCGTAAACCCAAGCATAACCGCCCCGGAATAACGATGAGTGGTGGTCAGAACATCATAAATCGCTCGATCCAGAACATAACCATCCACGGCAGGAACCAGCAGAACTTTATTCCGGTCAATCACTTTGAGTACCGCTTCCGGAGACATCGCTTTTAACTGTTTGACGGTTAAACCTTTTTCCTGCAAAAATTTATCTGTCGCAGCGATTTTCTGTTCTAACAAAGTCGCTGTAAATAAAGTCCTGAGTACATTCTCTTCGGTAAGACCACGATTATGGTAAAAAGCCGGCGTCGGGGATTCAATCACTGACTGATGAAATAGCCCGGCAGTAAGTGGAGAGGTCTGCAAAAACAAGATCGAATTTGCCCCGGCAGATTGCCCGACAAGAGTTACATTCCTCGGATCGCCACCAAAAGCACCTATATTCTCTTTGATCCATTTCAACGCAGCGATTTGATCCTGAAGACCATAATTACCGGTGGTGCCCAGACTATCTTTCAGCGCAGAGGCTGCCAGAAAGCCAAACTCCCCCAAACGATAGTTGATCGTAACAAAGACCACTCCGGCCCTAGCCAGATTTTCACCGTCGTAAATGGGCACACTGCCCGAACCTTCAATAAACCCTCCGCCATGAATAAACACAATCACCGGTTTTCGCGTTGCACTTTTACTGTTTGGTGCCCAGATATTTAAATATAAACAGTCCTCACTCATCAATGTTGTATGTAAGAATTCCTTTGTCCACGGCAGAACTTCACCATGCTGGATCTGATAACAGCCAGCCTGATACTGCATTGTATGTTTCAGACCAAGCCAGGGCTGCAACATTTTCGGAGCTTGCCAGCGCAATGAACCAACCGGCGCCTGTGCATAAGGAATTCCCTTGTATATAGAAACCTGATGGTCTTTCGACATTAAACCTTGCAACGCACCATATTCCGTCTCCACAACATCCGTCAGCTCAGCTGCACTCACTGAGAGACAAGTCAGTAACAGTGAAATCATCAATATCAGTTTCTTTTTCATAAGTGATGAGTCCGGTGGTCAGTATCATGTCAATCGTGATAATAAGGATAGTCCGATAATAAGGATGAAAATACCTGCTCAACCCGATATTCAACATTTTTCATTTTCCGTTGCCTGACACATAAAAAAATCCCTCAATAAAAGGATTGAGGGATTTATAGATAGAAACTGTATAGCTATTTCATTTTATGATGTCACATCACTTGGTAATAATCTCTGGTCCCATCAGTGAGGTCGGCAGCCAGGTTGAAACCCAAGGCACATAAGTGACGATCAACAGGAACAGGAACATAACGGCAACCCATGGTAAAGCGGCTTTGACGACATTAATCATCGACATCCGTGCCACACCTGCCGTCACAAACAGGTTCAATCCTACCGGTGGTGTAATCATCCCGATTTCCATGTTCACCACCATGATAATTCCCAGATGAATCGGATCGATTCCCAGTTGAATGGCAATCGGGAACACCAGTGGCGCCACAATGATCAACAGACCTGACGGCTCCATGAACTGACCACCAATTAACAGCAGCAGGTTGACAACTATCAGGAAGGCAATTGGCCCCAGACCAGCAGAAAGCATTGAATTAGCTATCATCTGCGGCACCTGTTCTTCGGTCAGAACATGCTTAAGAATCAAAGCATTGGCAATGATAAATAGTAGCATGATGGTCAGCTTGCCGGCTTCACACAAGGTTTTCTTGGTATCAGGATGCACAAAAGCCTGAAAGATTTTAATGACACCCGGCAACTGATTATTCTTATCCGCAAACGGGCCCATATCTTTATAGACAAAGTTGGCAATCAGGAAAGAATAAACCGCCGCAACAGCCGCAGCTTCAGTCGGGGTGAAAATCCCCCCATAAATACCACCAAGAATAATCACGACCAGAAACAGTCCCCAAATCGCATCCCGGCCTGCTGTGATTAATTCTCCCCAGCCGACAAATGACTGCTTCGGTAAGTTTTTCACCCGGGCAGCAATATAAATCGCAACCATCAGCATAACACCGGCTAATAGTCCGGGGATCACACCGCCGAGGAACATCCGGCCGACAGAAACATCTGTTGCTGCCGCATAAACAACCATGACAATCGATGGCGGGATCAGAATCCCCAGCGTTCCGGCGTTACAAATCACTCCGGCTGCAAACTCTTTGGAATAACCGTTCTTCACCATTCCGGCAATAACGATACTCCCGATGGCAACGACAGTCGCCGGAGAAGAACCAGACAATGCAGCAAACATCATACAAGCCATGACTGAAGCCATCGCCAGACCACCACGGAACCAGCCGACAACCGCAATAGCAAAACGAATGATCCGTTTTGCCACGCCGCCGGTCGACATGAAACTGGAAGCCAGAATGAAAAATGGAATCGCCAGCAACGTGTAGTGACCGGCAAATGCATTAAATAACGTTTGTGCAACCGATGCCAGAGAGGCATCTGAGTGCAGCATGAGAAAAACAATACTGGACAAACCCAGTGAAACAGCGATCGGCACACCAATGAGCATCAGGCCAATCACCATTAAAAAGAGAAACAGAACTGCCATGATGACTACTCCTTCCGATCCGATGACGACTGCTGATGTGATGAACTGATTTCATTATCCTGTTGAAGCTCAGCTTTCAGTGCTTCCAGATCCTCTTCACCTTCATGAGCGGCAATCAGGCGATCCAGCTTTCCGGTCAGAATCTGATAAGTTGCTTGTGCGAAACGGAACGTCAGCAAAGCCATTCCAACCGGCAAGGCCATGTAAGGAATAAATCGTGGCAGCTTTTCATAAGCCTCACCTTCATTCAGCCAGTCAGCTAAGAATTGCAGGAAATCTGGCATCGGAATATCGTCGGTTTCGTACCAGGCCCGTTCGGTAACAAAGGGATACCAGTAATGCCATGAACCAATCAGTAACAGGACGGCAAACAACAGACAGGCAAATGCTGAAGCCACCGCAAAAGTTTTCTTTAACCCTGCCGGAGCCATATTGATGATGACATCAACACCGATGTGGAAGTGTTTTTTAACCCCATAGGAAGCCCCGACCAGAACCATCCAGGCAAACATAAATACGGTCAGTTCAAGAGCCCACAATATGTTGTCATTAAATACATAGCGACAAATTACATTTACAAACGTCAGCAGTGTCATCGTTCCCAAAAAGAATGCAATCAGAAACTCTTCCACCGAATCAGTAAAACGACCGACTTTAGAAAAAAAAGAATGTTCCATAACTATCTTCGCTCTCATTGTTATCATTCAGGTGCCCCACATCGTGGTTTTCCATATAACGACGGTGGGGCACAATGTTTATAGCGTGACTACGACAGTTACTTCTGGTTTGCAGCAAGTGCATCATTAATCAGATCACTACCGATATCTTTCTCGAATTTCTTCCAGACCGGTTGCAGTGCTTCTACCCATTTTTCACGCTGAGCCGGCGTCAGTGTACGAACAACACCACCTGCATCGATAATATTCTGGCGATTGGCAAGATTCACTTTGGTTGATTCTGCGTTACGGGTTTCGGTCACTTCCTTGAGAATCTGTGCAAACTGGCTGCGCACATCATCAGGCAGGTTATCCCAGAACTTGGTTGAGGTGACAACAAGGTAGTCAAGGATGCCGTGGTTTGTTTCAGTCACACCATCCTGAACTTCGAAGAACTTCTTACCGTAAATATTTGACCAAGTATTTTCCTGACCATCGATAACACCAGTCTGTAATCCACCATAGACTTCTTTAAAAGACATTTTCTGTGGATTTGCACCCAGTTGTTCAAACTGTGCGACCAGAACATCCGATGCCTGAACCCGGAATTTCAGTCCTTTAGCATCCTTTGGTTCAATCAGTGGCTTGTTGGCAGAAAGTTGCTTCATACCGTTATGCCAGAATGCCAGACCCAGAAGTCCACGGCGTTTCATCGCTGTTTTCAGTTTCTCACCAGCAGCAGAGTTCTGGAAACGGTCAACCGCTGCAACATCTTCAAACAGGAATGGCAGGTCGAATATACGGTATTTCTTAGTGAATTTTTCAAACTTGGAAAGAGAAGGGGCTGCGAGCTGAACGTCACCGTTTAAAAGAGCTTCCAAGACTTTGTTATCATCATAAAGTGTCGAATTCGGGAAAACTTCCATACAGGCTTTTCCGTCCATCTCTTTGTTGACCCGCTCGGCAAGCAGAGAAGCAGCAATCCCTTTCGGGTGTTTATCCGTGTTTGTCACGTGGCTGAATTTAATCACCGTTTCACCCGGATCACAGCCTTCGGAAGCGGCAGCGTTAAAACTTGTAGCAGCGAGTACAGATACAGTCAGTAGTGTTAAAGGCTTGAACATCTTTTTCTCCTTGTTATAGAAACAGAACACCTTCTTGGTATTCACGTTATTGATAACAAGGCAATTAGCGCGCCAACATTTAGAAACAAACTCAACAATTCAGCAACAACAGCAACTTACAGGCAACGTTGACGAAAGTTCAGTCATGCCTATACAGCTACATCTGATACAAATGGGGGGAAATCCACCCATAAAAATTGTCGTAATGTGTCATTTCTGACTCATCGGCGCTAACAATAACAAGTCTCAGGTAACGGCATGATCACATCACGATGAACAACTGATTTCCAGACACTTGCCCCACGCCGGAGGTAATTCGGCATACTGTTCAAACATGGGCTGCTCATCGTAAGGATGTTGTAAAACCTGAATCAACTGTTCCAATGGCAGAAAATCTCCCTGTTCAGCTGCATCAATGACCTGTTGGGCAAGATAGTTACGCAGAACGAACTTTGGATTCACCTGACGCATCACCTGACAACGCTGTTTAGCCGAATAGCGATGGCCGGCTGAATCTATCTCCCGTTCACAGCGAAGCCGGTACTGTTGCAGCCATTGCATGGCCGCAGGCTGATCATGAAACAACTCAGCAACAAATTCAGGCGGCTGCGCATCCAGAGAAGAAAGACGACGGAAAAACAGCGTATAATCGACCCGATTCTTCGCCATCAGTTTAAGCATATCCGAGCAAAGTTCACTATCGCCGTCCTGATGCTGCTGTAATCCCAGTTTACACCGCATCAGACGACTGTATTCCTGATTCAGCAATACCGTATATGTTCCCAGTTCGGTTTCAAGCTCATTCTTACCCACCAGCGGCGTAAATGCCTGCGCCAGCGCCGTTAAGTTCCACTGCCCGATTCCCGGCTGCATATCAAAGGCATAGCGCCCCTGATAATCTGAATGATTACAGATAAAATGAGGGTC
This sequence comes from Vibrio mangrovi, assembly GCF_024346955.1. NCBI lineage: Bacteria > Pseudomonadati > Pseudomonadota > Gammaproteobacteria > Vibrionales > Vibrionaceae > Vibrio > Vibrio mangrovi. Next base: position 2,235,130 of record NZ_AP024883.1, read on the forward strand.
ATAATCATCCAGAAACGCAAATGGCCCGTAGTCGAAAGTCTGTCCCAGAACTGACATATTGTCGGTATTCATCACACCATGAGCAAACCCATACGCCTGCCAGAAAGCAATCATTTTTGCTGTCCGTTGTACTATTTCCTGAAACAGACCGAGATATGGCGGTACTTTCTGCTGATAAGGTTGTTGCTGATGAGATTGAAGAAGAAGCTGGGGAAAATGCCATTCAATCACTTTATCAGCCAGCAAACGCAGGTCATCATGCTGCCCGGTATAAAAGAAATGTTCAAAATGCCCGAAACGAATATGAGTCTCTCCCAGACGAATCAGCAAAGCTCCCTGTTCAACCCGCTCACGATAGACCGGAGTATCACTGACCATCATTCCCAAAGCCCGGGTTGTTTCACTGCCTAACGCTGCCATCGCTTCGCTGCACAGATATTCACGAATGGTTGAACGCAAGACTGCCCGGCCATCTCCCATCCGGGAATACGGTGTCTGACCGACACCTTTCAGATGCACGTCAAACCAACGCCCCTGTCGGTCACGTATTTCTCCGAACAGCAACCCCCGCCCATCACCCAGCGCCGGATTGTAGACACCAAACTGGTGGCCTGCATACTTCATTGCCAACGGTTGGAAATAATCCGGCACCGGTTCGCCGGAAAATATCTGTAACCAGATCTCATCCGGTACACCGGTCAAACCAAAATGTTCTGCCAGCGGTGCATTCCAGGTCACCCAGCGGGGGTTTTCCAGCGGTGTCGGTATCACCCGGATATAAAAAGTTTCCGGGAGTTCAGCATAACGGTGGTATACGGGTAAATGCTGCCAGAGGGACATAAATCAGTTCCGTTTCATTCTGTATCCGTCAACCATATCAAGTACCCGACTATTTTGCTAGGTTATATCTTGAATCTGAATAGCAAAAACATTCAGCCATTCTTTTGTTCTCAGATTGACTGTTCCCCAAAGCAGGTCCATTGTAAAGATTCGGATGATGTCGATGCCATCATCCCAACTGACTCATGTCATCCCATCAGAGGCAATGCCATGAAAAATTACACTGTACAACAGCTTGAAAAAACGACCGGAATTTCGACACATACACTCCGATACTTCGATAAAATCGGCCTGCTCTGCCCACAGCGGCAAAAAAATGGCTATCGGATTTATACCTCGGAACAACTCCCCATTGCAGAGATGATTGTTTCGCTGCAAAAAGCCATGTTTACCAACCGGGAAATCAAACAGCTACTGGACGATTATCCGGGAGACGCAACGCTCAACCGGCTGAAAGAAAATAAAAAGAAACTACGGCGGGAAATCGCCCATCTGAAACGGGTGTATCAGACTCTGGGAAACCATATTCAACATTTACAGGCGCTTAAATCAATCCGCCATGACCTGTTCCGGCCATTTATCGAAGAGCAGGAAGACGTTCTGGTCGGACTGATTCACAGTGATTCGAATAATATTGTTGATCTTTTCACCACCGGAAACCGGATTATCGGTCATCCAGCGTGGCCGCATCACCATCATCATGGCTTACTTATTCCAACTGACACGATTCTTTCCGAAGGTTATCCGGTTCAAACCATGTATGCCGAAGAGCCTACATTGATTCGCCATGCACCGTATACGCGCAAAAGCGGCCGTTATCTCTGTATGTATGCCAACGGCAATATGGAAAATAATGCCCAGCTCTATCCTTTCATTCAACATGCCTTACAGTTCGTACCTTCTCTACCTCAAGAGACATTTATCCAGCAAATCAGCGCTCCGGTGATGAAAAAATATAAGCAGGATTTTCTCGTCAAACTGATGATAAGAATCGATTTATCCTAAAACGATTTCCGGGCTCTTCTTGAATATTCGGACATTGTCTACATACAATAAAAGAAAACAAATAAATAGATCAACTGAATCGGGATATGTCAGTTTCACAGGAAATAACGTAAATCAAGGTAACCCTATGAAAAAAAGTATCCGGAAGATCGTCCGACTCAGCACGCTGCCACTTCTGTATATAATGACTCTTTTTTGTTCTGCCAGTGTCTGGTCTGGCACACAAGAGTCGCCTGTTCTCACCATCACCTATCAGAATAAAACACTAAGCTATTCACTCAACCAGCTTGAACAGATGAGTGACAGCAAGATCACAACAGACACACCATGGACCAGGCCACACACAATATTTGAAGGCATTTCCCTGAAAAAAATAGCCGAACTCGTCAACATGCCCGCAGACTGGCAATTTAAAGTTTCAGCATTAAACAATTACTGGTCATTAATCCCTTATGCCGACATAGAACGTTATCAGCCTATTCTGGCTATCAAAAAGGATGGCGAATATATGTCAGTCAGAGAGCAGGGTCCATCCTGGGTTATCTATCCCCTATCCTCACATAATGAGCTGGATAATGACGTTCTTCACAGCAGAATGGTATGGCAGGTTTCCAAGATTGAAATCATTCCTGAATAAGATATTTATGCAGGTATAATGATGATAAATAAAAAGATTTTTGGGCTCATTGCGCTGATTGGACTGGCACTGTTTTTTAGTGTCTGGACAGTAATTAAACTGGAAGACTCCTATAACCTATTAACCCGGTACACACAGATCTCTGCCTGGGTACTGACAAAAACCGAACTGGAAACCCTTGATTTCATGCAACAGCTGGAAAGACGGGTCACCGGTACGGATACCTCCAGTCATGCGTTAAACCTGAAATATGACATTTTATGGAGTCGCTATCAGATGTTTCTGATGAGCGACGAAACACAAGTGTCAAAACAGAAACTCAATGCCGGAGAAATTGTTGAACATGCGTTTAACACCTTAAAAAAATACGAATCAGCAGTCATCCATGACGATATTAACCAGTTGAAAACCATGCTGGTCGAGTTCGGTCCCATCTCGGTTGATATCCGGGATCTGGTCGTGGAAAGTCTGACCGGCTGGCACACAGCCCAGAAAAGTGTTGAAATCGTAAAAAACAAAGATGAAAGTATGTATTTTATCGCTGTGATTTTCATCTTTTTACTTTATCTTGCATATCAGGTTTACAAAGATAGTAAAGCCCAGCAGTTTCTCGCCTGGAATGACCCGTTAACCGGGCTACACAACCGAAACTATCTGCTCAATGAAATCAAACGCCGTGACACTCATCCGTCCATCACATTGATTTTACTTGATATTCATGGTTTTAAAGAACTCAATGACCGTATCAGCTATGAATATGGGGATGGTTTGCTTAAAGAATTTGCAATCCAACTGAATCGTTATTGCCAGCCTTACGGATTAACCTGTGCAAGACTGGGAGCCGATGAATTTGCCGTACTAATCCCGCGGGAGGATTTTGACATCAAATCATTTGCCGAAAAACTTTGGGTGAAGCTGGATAGCAGTATCAAAAAAATGGACCCGGCCAAACGCATGAGTCTGTCCATGGGAATTGCCTCCAGTCAGGACATCCCGTCCGCGTCAACAAACAGTAAGCAAGAAAAACTGGTCCTGAATAATGCGGATCTGGCATTAAATATCGCGCAGAAAAGGCAGAATTCCGCAGCCATTGTATTTTTCGATCCGGCTTTTGACGCCGAACATCAGAAACGCAGAAAACTCACCGACGATCTCAACGATTTGCTGACCCAAAAACAGCAGACACAGCTCAGCCTGGTTTTCCAGCCCATCGTGATGAACAGCACATCAGACTACCTGGGCGGAGAAGCACTCATCCGCTGGACACATCCGGACTATGGTGAAATCTATCCTGAATATCTGATCTCTATTGCTGAAAAATCAGGTTTAGGCAAGCAGTTGGGAATGTGGGTCATGCATCAGGTTCAGACCCTGCTCAATCAGGAACTGGCTTTTTGCCGTCAGCATATAGAAATCTCCATCAATCTGTCTGACTCTTTGTTTGATTATGGACTGCCACTCATGGTACAGGAGATTTTTGGCTATAACCGTGATGACTTAAGATCAATTATTTTTGAAATTACCGAAACGATGACCCTTGATAATATTGATCGGAGTCATGCGATTATCCGTAATCTGAAAGAAATCGGGATTCGTTGTGCGCTGGATGATTTCGGCACAGGCTGGTCATCAATGTACAATCTGAAACACCTTCATTTTGATAAAGTCAAAATCGACCGGACTTTTGTGACCGATATTCACCGGGTTAAAAATCAGTATTACTTCACCTCAGCCATTGTCACCCTGTCACATCAGTTAGGGATTAAGGTGACAGCAGAAGGAATCGAAGACGAAAAAGAGTATCTGACCCTGTGTAATATGGATGTCGATGAATTCCAGGGATATCATTTCTCAAAACCGTTAAATCGTGCTGACTTTATTGATTACTGTACGAATTATTTTGCAAAGCAGCAGCAACATGCTGATCATCCGACCGCCATACCACAAGATCATGATTAAACACTAAGAGATCAATCACTTGTTCCTCCAGATACGACAGTGCCTGACAGAACTCATTGACAATGGGTTCTTCACCCGTATTCAGGGAAGTATTGATAAGACCGGGTTCTCCTGAAACACCTTCCCATGCAACGAGTAACTGATGCATAAACGGGTCAGAATCTTTGGTAATGATCTGTGGTCTGGCAGTACCATCAATATCAGTAACGGCCGGGCAGCGGTGCTTAAAATATGTTGTACAGTCGTAAGTCATCGTTATAAATTGTGCTGCAATCTGATCCGGCTGCCAGCCAACATAACAATCAGTCGCAAAAATATCTGCTGTCATTGGAGCAAACGGCATAAACTCCGTACGCTTCATTCTCTGATTCAGCCAAATATTGACCGAAGAATCCTGAGCCCGACATATAACACTACGGTTACCGAGTGCTCTTGCTCCAAACTCCATCCTTCCTTTTACAATTCCTGAAATCAAATCAGAATGTAATGCAGCTAACAGTATTGCTATTATTGTCTGGTCTTCTGAGAGATGCAGGTAAGAGAACTCCGCCTTATCATCCAGATAGCGGATAATTCCATCACTCTCTGCGACTGCCGGGCCAAGCTTCATCGTCGGCATGCTTACACGTGTACCATTCAGCCGGTGAACGGCACAAACAGCAGCCCCCAAAGGTAACCCATCATCCCCCATACACGGCAGAATATAGACATTTTCAACTCCATCGATACTGCGTAATTTCTGATTCAGTTTCACATTACCGAATACACCACCGGCCAGGCACAGATTATTCGGATGCTCACGATCAACATATTGCCGGATCAGTTTCATCAGAATATTTTCTAAATGCCGCTGTGCCGCAGCAGCAACATCTTCCGGCTTTTCACCGGAAATTGCCCGCTCAAGAATTTCATAATTATGATGATATGACGGCAAGTAACCTTCGCCGAAATGGGCCCGGATTCGCCCTTCTTCATCAATATTGATCAGTGTTTCCATCAGAGAAAGTAACCTCTCCGGATCACCGTAAGATGCCAGACCAGTCACTTTATCTTCATGGCAGTTGGGTTTAAATCCCAGTAATTGGGTAATACGTCCGTAAAAATAACCTAAACTGTCAAACATCGATTCTCGCTGTAAAACTTCGAAATGATCGCCTTCACATTGGGTCACAGTCAAAGACTGAAAATCTCCCCGTCCGTCACAGGAAATAGCGATTGCCCGGGAAAAAGGAGAACAGAGATAGGCAGCATGGGCATGAGATTCATGATGCTCGATATAAAGGACTTTACCGTCTAAATGATTTTCCCGGATAAAGGATTCAAATTCTGCCCGTTTAGGCCGGTCATGATTGACTTCATCCGTTAAGCGTTTATGGAGATAGGGTAAATATTCAGACTCATCTTGTGTAACTTCAGCAATCCGGTCGAAATACAGTTCAGAATACCTTTCCGGATCAAAACCGGCATTCCAGCCATAAGCAATGTAATCAACATTATCCAGACCGATCTCATTCTCAGCCAGCACATAATTCATTGCATGATATGGAAAAACATTATGTGCTTTCACCCGGGTAAAGCGCTCTTCATGAGCGGCTGCTGTTACCAGGCCGTCTTTAATTATACAGGCGCCAGCATAATCGTTATTGGATAATCCTAATATAATCATCTTGCTATATCCCTATAGAATGAGACTCCTTCATCTGGAAACAAGAGAATAGCATATCCAACCAGACACCTAGTTGGTAAGCACAACAACCATTGATATTTATCAATTAACGTCCGACAGTCTGTCATTTCAGAGAATGAAAAAAGAGCGTGATAAAATCAACGCTCTTTATTCGATATCAAGTCAGACTGAAAAATGCTTATTCCCGCATTGCATTGGCAATAAACTCAGCCTGAGCACCTAAAACGACCTGTAAATCAGTCCGGTTCAGCTTCACGATGCCACTGGCTCCCAGAGCTTTAATCCGCACTTCATCAATCTGTCCCATATTTTTTACCGACAGACGTAGCCGGGTAATACATGAGTCAATCTGAGTCAGGTTTTCCCGTCCACCCAAAGCCTGCATGTATTCATTCGCCAGTGCCTGAATATCCTTGGAGGCAGCAGAACGACCGACAGAAGCGACTTCCTCCTGCTCACGTCCGGGAGTCTGAATATCAAACCAGCGAATCGCAAAATAGAAGACACAGAAGTAAATCACACTGAAGCACAGACCTACCACAATCAATAATGCAGGTTTAGTTGCCAGCCCCCAGTTAATTACAAAGTCAAACAGACCGGCAGAGAAGCCAAAGCCGTCCAGAATGCCCAGATAGTTGGTAATGACCAGTGAAAGGCCGGTAAGTATTGCATGAATTACATACAGTACCGGAGCCAGGAACATGAACAGGAATTCAATCGGCTCGGTAACCCCGGTCAGAAAGGCAGTCAACGCCACTGAAAGCAGAATCCCGCCCACTTGTGGACGACGGGCTTTCGGAGCCGCCAGATACATCGCAAGCGCAGCACCGGGCAATCCAAACATCATGATCGGAAAATAGCCGGTCATGAAAACCCCGGCAGACGGATCACCGGCAAAGAAACGATTCAGATCGCCCCGGGTTGTCTGAGCCGCAATTTCCTGAATCATACTACCGTCAATGGAAGGAATCGCACCGCCGACACTGAGTGTTCTGGCAATATCAGGTGCAACACACAAATTGTGCAGTCCACCAGCCAGTTCATAAGTGACTTTGGTACATTCTCCCAGCCCGAACCAGAAAATGGAATTGAGTACATGATGCAACCCAACCGGAATTAAAGCACGGTTCAACGTCCCGTAGACAAACTCTCCCCAGGCACCGGAATGCGAAACAGTATGACCAAATGTGTCGATACCATGCTGAATCGCCGGCCAGACAACGCCACTGACACCTGCCAGAATCAGAGTAATTAAACCGGTCATTATCGGTACTAAACGCTTTCCGCCAAAAAACGCAAGGTAAGCCGGTAAACTGGTCTGATAAAAACGGTTATAAACATGACCGGCAACAACCCCGGCAACAATACCACCAAAAAATGACATATTAATATCAGCATTAATGGTTTTTGCTGCTTCTGTAAGCACCAGATACCCAACGGCACCGGCCAGACCGGCAGCCCCTGCATCACCCTGAGAAAGACCGATTGCTATCCCAATCGCAAACAGCAAAGGCAGCTGGCCGAAAATCGCCCCACCCGCCTGAGCCATAAAAGCAATATTCAGCATATCCGGTTGTCCGAGTCTCAATAAGATCGCGGCGACCGGCAGAATGGCAATCGGCAACATAATTGCCTTGCCAAGTTTTTGTAAATACCCCAGTACGTTCATTGCATCCTCCGTCACATGATTCGTACACTACACTGACATCTTAATTCATCCTTTAAACTAAGCTCTAGTATATATGTCACAAAAATGATAACCATGCAAAATTTTTGTGCATTTTATTTGCACAAATTACCCTGTTTATTCAAAATATAAAATAAGTCCGTTGTATACTCTGAACCACTCATGCTGTGATCAGCCATCGATCAACGTCAATGCTCTTGCAATGACAACAGTAGACAGAACAGAGATAAGAGATGTTGTATGGAGAACTAAAATGCGTTTATTACCTTTGAAAAATAAACAACAGGTCGGAAGCTGGACCGCACACTATATTGCGGAAAAAATCCGGGCATTCCAACCGACCGCTGAACGTCCTTTTGTATTAGGTCTGCCCACAGGAAGTACCCCACTTTCAACCTACCAGTCGCTGATTCAGCTATATCAGGCAGGAGAAATCAGCTTTAAACATGTGGTTACTTTTAACATGGATGAATACGTAGGACTTCCGGCAGAACACCCCCAAAGCTATCATCACTTCATGTTTGAGAATTTTTTCAGTCATATTGATATCCAAAAACAAAATATCCATATTTTAAATGGCATGGCGACTGATTTAGAGGCAGAATGTCGGGCCTATGAAGCAGCTATCGAACAACTGGGTGGTATTCATCTATTCTTTGGCGGCGTCGGTAGCGACGGACATATCGCATTTAATGAACCCGCCTCGTCTTTATCATCCAGAACCCGAATCAAAACGCTGACTCAGGAAACCATACTCGATAACGCCCGCTTTTTCGAAAACGATATCAGTCAGGTGCCGAAAATGGCATTAACTGTCGGCGTCGGAACACTGCTGGATGCCAGAGAAGTTTTAATTCTGGCAACTGGCCCGAATAAAGCTCTGGCTGTACAGGCAGGCGTTGAAGGCGGCGTCAATCATTTATGGACATTATCCGCATTGCAGTTGCACTCACGGAGTATTCTGATCTGTGATGAACCGGCAACCATGGAACTGAAAGTCAAAACTTTACGCTACTTCCAACAACTGGAGGCGGCTGAAATTGATAAATTTAGAGGAACGGAATAGATGTTCGCACTATGTCACAGTGAAATTTTGACAGGCGATGAAAAACTGGTCGGGACTGCGGTCGTGATCAGCGAAAACAAAATTCACGCTTTAGTGCCCCAGTCAGAACTCCCTGAGGACATTCCTCAGATCGATCTGCACGGACATATTCTGTCTCCCGGTTTCATCGATCTACAACTCAACGGCTGTGGTGGTGTAATGTTCAATAGCACACCAACGGTAGAAACGCTGGAACACATGCATCTCACCAATTTGCAAACCGGCACAACGAGTTTTCTGCCGACACTGATCAGTGATAGTGACCATGTTATTCATCAGGCTATAGAAGCCACCAAAGATTATATGTCACAACATCAGCATCAGGTGCTGGGTATGCATCTTGAAGGTCCTTACACCAATCCGCTACGCAAAGGAATTCATCCACTTGAACAACTCCGCCAACCGGACAACGACATGATCAACTGGTTGGCTGAACAGGCTCCGTGGCTGAAAAAAATCACCCTGGCTCCGGAAGTGAATCAGACAGAACATCTGCGGCAGCTTCATAAAGCGGGCATCATCGTCAGTGTCGGCCATACTGCTGCCACTTATGAGCAGGCATCCCGGGCATTTGCCCAGGGCGCCACGTTTGCCACACACCTTTATAATGCGATGACATCCATTGAAAACGGTCGCTCTCCCGGAGTAGTCGGTGCGGTATTTGATCACGATAATGTTCATGCAGGAATCATTGCCGATGGTTACCATGTCCACTGGGCCAATGTCCGGACCGCAAAGAAAATCATGGGCAACCGACTCTGTCTGGTCACTGACGCCACAGCAGCTGCGACACCACCATCAGACATGACCGAGTTTGATTTCTGCGGTACACAGGTGTTTATCCGTGACGGGCAATGTGTTGATGAGCATGGTACTTTAGGTGGTTCAGCACTTACCATGAATGAAGGTATTCGTTTGCTGATCGAACAGGCAGAAATCCCACAGGAAGAAGCTTTCCGGATGGCAACGCTTTATCCGGCACAGGCCATCGGCATGGATCACCAGCTCGGTGCAATCCGTCCCGGACTGATTGCGAATCTGACCATACTTGACCCGGCCTATCAGGTGATCAACACACTGGTCAATGGTGTGTGGACAAAGGATATGTACTAGATGGTCAAACGTAGCGGGCGAGTTACCAATCATGAACAGCTTAAGCAGGTCAATGCGGCGCTGGTCTATCAGTTAATTGATCTGGAAGGCCCGATCTCCCGGGTCAGTATTGCCCAGCAGAGTGCACTTGCCCCGGCCAGCGTTACCAATATTACCCGTCAGCTTCTTGCCCATAACCTAATCACCGAAGTTGAACAACAGGCCTCAACCGGTGGCCGGCCAGCAATCTCTCTGACCACAAATCAACAGGATTTCTATTTTGTTTCCTGTCGCCTGGGGCGGGATGTGATTCAATGTAGCCTGATGGATCTGGCCGGGACAACCCATCACCTGCAACAGGTTCCGATCGAGCAACATGATACACAGGGTATTGTCGATACCTTACGGCATGAAATCTGTCAGCTTTTGACACAATATGCCACCCACCGCCTGATTGCGATTGCCATCACCATGGCGGGTCTGGTCGATCCGACATCAGGAATGATCCATTATTCCCCCAATCATAAGATTGCCGGTCTGAAATTATCAGCCGCCCTCGAAGATCTGGCGTTACCGGTTTATATCGGTAATGACATCCGTGCCAGAGCACTCTCCGAATACTACCTGGGAGAAGCCCGCCAGTGCGATGACTTTATCCTGATTAGCATCCATAGTGGTGTCGGAGCCGGTATTATTACCGACGGACAGCTATTGCTGGGCAGACACCGCCCAATCGGTGAAATCGGACACGTTCAGATCGACCCTTTCGGCCAGCGGTGTCACTGCGGTAGTTTTGGCTGTCTCGAAACTGTCGTATCCAATCAGGCACTGCTTGAACAAGCCGCAGCTCTTTTGCAACGCGGTCACCAGAGCTCACTTTCAGCAGAGAATCTCACCATCGATCAGATTTGTGCCGCCGCTGTTCAGGGCGATTCTGTTGCCAATCATCTGATTCAGCAGGCAGCCAAACATCTCGGTCAGGTTCTGGGGATGCTGGTCAATGTATTTAACCCAGAGAAAATCCTGTTCGCCGGAGAAATCATTCAGAGCGCTCCGGTCCTGTTTCCTCTGCTTCTGGAACAGATCCAGCGTCAGGCGCTGCCCAGCTTCGCCGGAGATTTACGTCTCGAGCAGGCCCGCTTTCAGCGTCAGGACACCATGGGCGGATATGCCTTAATCAAACGCGCCCTGCACGAGAGTGATTTGCTGCGGCAAATTATGAATGATGATCACTAACCCGAACATTCGCAGCCTTTGTCGACCAACAATGTTGCACATTTATCCATCTCTCCATACTATGCTTATCAATATCCTGATTCACGGGCATGAAAGATCATATGAAAATCATCCTTCTCCACGGCCTGTACATGCATGGCATCGCGCTGCAACCACTGCGTCAGCGCCTGAATCAGCTCGGCTATACAACAGAGGTCATCAGCTACAACACCGTTGCGATTGATGACGAGAAACTCTTCTGTGCGATTGATGCAGCACTGGATCAGGACTGTATAAACATTTTGGTTGGTCACAGTCTGGGCGGGCTGATGATTAAAAACTATCTTGCCGCCCGTAAGCCATCCAACACTCAGATTTCTCATGTCATCACGATTGGTTCTCCGCTTCAGGGTGCTTCAATTATTGGCAAGATTCAGGAGATAGGGCTGGGAACGATACTGGGAAATTCACCCGATTACGGGTTACAGCAGCATGAAGATGAATGGCGTTTTCCCCAGAAGCTCGGCAGTATCGCCGGAACCTTTGCTTTTGGTATTCGCTCAGTTTTATTAGGTAATGAGCATCCTTCGGATGGAACAGTCACCGTTGAAGAGACCAAAATCACCGGGATGACCGATCATCTTGAAATTCACTATGCTCACACCAGCATGCTTTATAGCGCCAGACTTGCTATTCAAATCGATAATTTCATTCGCCATGATCATTTCCAGCCCGAATCCTGAAGTTTTCGAATTGCCGGATGGCAGACTCCGCTACATTGAACATCTGATCACAGACAGTGATACATTACTCTCACGCTTGAAAACATCGCTGAACTGGTATCAGGGCGATGTCTGCTTATTTGGCCGGAACTATAAAACTCCCAGGCTGCAATGCTGGTACGGTGATAAAGCATACACTTATTCAAAAGTCAGGCTGGAGCCGACACCATGGCCGCCGTTATTACAGCAGCTAAAAAACGTCGTCGAGGAAATTTCGGGATATTCATTTAATTCCGTGCTGGGCAACTGGTATCAAAGCGGGCAGCACAATATGGGAATGCATGCGGATAACGAGCCGGAGCTGGGGCAAAATCCCGTGGTTGCAATGTTAACGTTCGGTACCCCAAGGCCACTACAGTTCAGGCACCGCAACGGTCAGGATCGCTTTACTATCACTCCGGCCGATGGTTCACTGCTGCTCATGGAAGGTCCGATCCAGCACCACTGGCGGCATGGCATCAATAAGAGCAAGAAAATAACCGGAGAACGCATCAGCCTGACGTTTCGCTTTATCTTCTGACAGGATGCCCACCAGAAAAATTAGTTGTCAATTTATCGGTTGTCATATTTTCCTGTCTCCATGTACCGTAGCTATATCCAACACAGCAAAAGATAATGATTTATGCCGGGAAACGAACAGAGAATAGAAAACCCCGAACAGATTGAAAATTACTATCAGGCTTTACTGGCTAAAGATCCTCGCTATGTCGGCACATTTTATGTCGGAGTGAAAACGACCTCGATATTCTGTATTGCCACCTGCCGGGCACGCAAGCCGAAAAAAGAAAACGTTGAGTTCTATACCACATTTAAAGCTGCGCTCGATGCCGGATATCGTCCCTGTAAGATTTGCAAACCAACAGAGAATGCCAGTGAAGCGCCACCAGTTGTTGTTCAGGCGATTGAACTGGTACGCCAGCATCCCAAAGAAAAAATCTCCGACGCCCGGCTGAAAGAAAATCAGATACGTCCGGAAGTTATCCGGCGCTGGTTTAAAAAACACTACGGCATGACTTTCCACACCTTCCAGCGTATGTATCGCATCAACTGTGCACTGGAAGAATTGAAAGAAGGAAAAAAACTCATGGACACAGCCTACGAGATGGGATACGAATCCCTGAGTGGATTTGGTTATACATTTAAGAAGGTTATGGGAAAATCACCAAAGCAAAGCGCAAACAGCCAGGTCATTCTGATTGACCGTTTTACAACACCATTAGGGCCGATGTTCGTCTGTGCAACCGACGAAGGTATTTGTCTGCTGGAGTTTGTCGAACGACGAATGCTGGAAACCGAATTCCGGGATTTACAACGGCTCCTTTCTGCCACCATTATCAGTGGCGAAAATGATCATATCCGTCAGGCAAAACAGGAGATTACTGAGTATTTCGCCGGGACGAGAAAGCATTTCGATGTAAGGATTCACTCACCGGGAACACCCTTCCAGAAACAAGTCTGGCAGGCATTACAGCAAATTGAATACGGCGCAACCGCTTCTTATCAACAGCAGGCGGAGAGAATTGGCAAACCAACAGCGGTCCGTGCAGTGGCTTCAGCCAACGGACATAACCGGATTGCCATTATCATTCCGTGTCATCGGGTGATCGGCAAAGACGGAAAACTGGTCGGCTACGCCGGTGGTCTGGAGCGAAAACGCTGGTTACTTGAACATGAGAAATCCCACGGCTAGCCGTGGGACTCAGAATCAATGTGATACAACCGGTCTGTTTACCGAAACTGTGGCATATAATCCAGATTCGCCTGAATCGTTTCGTCCAGAGCAGCTTCCAGAATAGTACCGGTATTTACGATCGGATTCAGTATCAGTGCCCGATGGGCTGCATTGCGATCTCCGGTGACTGCCGCTTCAACAGTAAGAGATTCATAACTTTTCATCAGCTGGATCAGGCGCAACGTATCTTCAGGAAATGGTGCAACATTCAGTGGCAGCGGACCACTTCGGGTAATCACGGAACTGACTTCAACCGCGCAGTCATCCGGTAATCCAGCGATCGTGCCATTATTACGGGTATTTACATGCATAATGGTCCGTTTATCGTTATAAATCGCACTCATCAGTTCACAGGCGGCTTCGGAATAGTACTGACCGCCCCGCTTTTCCAGCTCCTGTGGTTTTTCACTCAATTCAGGATTCCGGTAAATATCGAACAGCCGCTTTTCCATCGCTTTGACCACTTCACCACGGGTACCTTCTCCGTCAGCTTCACCGAGTTCCTGTTCCAGCATATCCTGACTGGTGTAGTAATAACGCAGATAAGCACAGGGAATCATCCCCATCTGACGCAGCAACTTTTCTGGCCAGTCAAACGGCGGAATGTTATGCGGTACCAGCAAATCGTTGCCCCGCAGAATTTCATCCATCACCCACTGCAATTTGTCCTGTCCGTCGTGCAGGATTTGCCTGGCCCAGATCAGATGATTCAGCCCGGCAACCTGCATCACAACATCCCTCTCATCGCAGTTCAGCATCCGGGCCACACCTTTTTGCATAATCACCGGAACATTACACAGACCAACCGCTTTGACCTGCGTATGTTTCAGAATGGCTTCAGTCACCATTCCCGATGGATTGGTAAAGTTCAGCAGCCAGGCATCAGGACAGTACATCTCGATCTCTTTACAGATATCCAGTGTCACAGGAATCGTCCGGCAGGCATTGGCAAAACCACCTAACCCGTTGGTTTCCTGACCAATCATCCCATACTTCATCGAAATTCGTTCATCACGGATCCGGCCTTCAAGGCAGCCGGCCCGGAACTGAGAACAAATAAAATCAGCATTTTTCAGGGCCGGAATCCGATCCAGTGTGACATGAACATCAACATGCGCCATGTCATGCCGCTGGAGCATTCTACGGGTCAAATCAGCAATGATATTAACTTTCTCACGCCCCTCTTCAATATCCACCAGCCACAGCTCGCGGATGGGCAGTTCTGTCCGACGGGCAATTAATCCTTCAATCAGCTCAGGCGTATAACTGGAACCCGCACCAATAACGGTAATTTTCAGACCTTGTTTCATTGTTTTTATCCTGTGTCTTGTGGGTATAAATAAGCCTCTCTGATTAAAGATCGAAAAAACAGGCTCAACAAACCAAATAAAAGTTGTTATAAATTAGGCAGACTAATCCATCGGGGAATTGCCTGTGGACAGAAAACAATTACTTCTCACCAACATGCATACCTTCAGTATTGCGGCGAAGTTTCTCAGCTTTACCCGTGCTGCGGAGGAATTATGTATTTCGCAGGGAGCAGTCAGTCAGCGGATTAAAGGCCTGGAACAGCAACTCGGCTTCTCTTTGTTTATCCGTCTGACCCGGAAACTGGAACTGACCGAAGAAGGTGAACGGTTACTGCATGCGCTAAATCAGTCTTTTGATTTAATCTTTTCTGAAGTAGAAGATATTCGCTTTAATGAGTTACGGGGAGAATTATACATCGGGGTTGCTCCGACGTTTGCCCAGACCTGGCTACTCCCCCGTCTGCCGTCTTTTCAGCAGCTTTATCCATCTCTGAACCTCAAAATCAGGGTCAAAGGAAGCCGGCTCAATTTTCAACACGAGCCCGTCGATCTGGCGATCTACTACAGTGACGGACATCATCCCGGTTTCCACTGCCAGCCACTTTATGAGGAATACCTCACGCCCGTTTGCAGCCCTGACTACTATCAACAACTGCATGCTCATGGGCCAGACGGTAACGATCTGTCCCGGGCGACCTTCATACATAGCAGCGAATCTCTTGAATTTGATGAACCTCAGAGTGAATGGCAGCACTGGATGCGTCAGCAGTCAAACCCGGAATGGCGAGAGCTGGATGTCATGCAGAATCATTGCATCATCAATCATTCCAATATGGCAACCATTGCAGCCAAGTCCGGTATGGGCTTTGCGATGGCTCGTTTATCTCTGGTAGAAAATGAGTTATCTGCCGGAGAATTGATCGCTCCGTTTGAGCAGATCCGGGCAGAATACGGTTATGATCTGATCTGCCCGCACGGACAGGAAAACCGTCCCAGAATCAAAGCGTTTATAGAATGGATTGCCCGGGAAACAACCTGTTGGAAGCGTCCCGGCTAAGTTCATGATCCGAGGGAAATTCAGAGAATCAGATACTTTATAAAACAGTATACGGACACCTTATTACTGAACGTTTTTCATCCATTGGTCAGACTTGAACCATTTGTTGTAAATCCGTTCATATGTACCATCACCCCGGATCTGTTTTAAATAGTTATTCAGAAAGTTCACAAACTCAGCATCACCCTGACGAACCGCCCAGGCCAATGGTTCAAAAGTGAATGCACTATCCAGGTGAACAACCCGGTCTGCATGTTGTGAAGCATACATGGCGTTGTATGGTAAATCATAGACAAAAGCGTCGGCCCGGCCATTGGCAACCTGAAGAACTGCATCGGCAGAAGTTTCATATAGATCGACTTTCGCGTTAGACAAATACTTCTTAGCTGCCTCGGCACCAGTGGTTCCCATTTGAGTTGTCACCGTATAGCCGGCATGATTCAATTCACGATAATTACTGATTTTCCCCTTCAGTTTCGGAGCAAGTAATACTGTCTGACCAATCTGCATGTAAGCATCGGCAAACGATACCTTCAGGTTACGTTTCGGTGTCACGGTCATCCCGCCGATAAAATCACACTTATTTGTTTGCAGCGTAGGAATAATACCATCCCATGCCGTATTTACCGGTACGAATTTCACATCGATCGAGCGGGCCATATGTTTAGCGATATCAATATCAAAGCCAATAAATCGTCCATCTTTACTGGTCATTTCAAATGGTACATATCCGGCTTCAAAACAGAACTTAAGCTCACCCGATTTTAAAATACCTTCAATGGTAGATGCTGTCGCTAAAGTGGTTGCAGAAGAAAAAATAGCAGCACCGAGCACCAGACCAGTAAAAATCCGATGTATTCCTTTTTTCAATGTGTGGATTGTCATGATGGATAATTCCGTAACTTATTGTTTTGTCAGATATGATTTAAAAACACTATATACCCAAAGCATCTCAGAAATAGCAGGATGGATATGATGAGAGCCGCATCATCAGGGAAAAACACCGGAATTTCAATCTATTATCATTATATCTTATACTCATAGACCTATCTGGCAGATGATTATATCTCCACTGCCTTTTCCGCGATGACTCCGTAATCATCAGAGAAGCCCCCTTGCTTCTCCTTTTCTGTCTCAGGTAAGCTAGCCAAATTGCCAACTTCCATTGAGAATCGGTATAATCTGAAACATTCAACTTATTCACATAAATTCATATGAATCAACAGAATCCATTATTTAAAGTAACTTTCTTTCAGGCAGGCAAACAGTACGAAGTCTTTGTCAGAGAGCTGGTTTCCAGCAATTTATTTGGTTTTATTGAAATTGGTGATTTTGTCTGGGATACACACACATCGATTGTCGTTGATCCCAGCCATGAAAAGCTGAAAGATGAGTTCACCGGCGTAGAACGAACCTATCTGCCGATGCACAGTATTCTAAGAATTGATCAGGTGGCGCAACAAGGGACGGCAAAGATTGTTGATCTGGGGGATAAAATCACCCATTTCCCCGGGCCAATCTATACACCGAAAAAATAAGCCCCTGACGAGAAAGGAAGCCAGTGACACCTCGTCCCCCATCGAGGTGTCACCAACTGTCCCTGATTCGGTTTAATGACACTCCTCGCTGCCACAACTCATCAATCTAAGTACGCTGTCATTTTCCAGATAACCAGTATGTACTTTCAGCGGATTGGCGAACCAGCCAAAGTAAGTAGTACTGTTACTGACCGGGATACTCAGAACGTTGGCACTTTCATCACCCAAACTATCAACGTCAATCTGGTAACTGAGCAAATCATTCGGGTCAGAGAATGCAACAACTTTTAATGGCGTTATGACCGGACTTTCACCAGAAGCCCGGAGTGATGTCTCTCTTGCCGCCCGGAGTTGATTCACAGAATCCATCAGACCCAGAATACCTTTTCTCACGGGTTGTGGAGCTCCGCCTGTCATTTCTGCCCGTGACTTATCCGGCTGACAGGAATGAAGGAAGTTCAGCAGTGGTAATTGGTTGGAAGACATAAAAAACGTCTCGGTTTTCGCTGCCAGTTGCAAAAATGCATCTCCCGGCTGCTCGCAGACTAAGACATCACGCATCATCGTACTACCGAGGCTTTCAGAAAGGAAAAACACCCGATCCGGAATTTCATAATCATGAATGACTTTTTGTGCCGCCAGATTCAGTGCACTGAGCAGATTCTTCCGCAGTTGCGGGCCATAATCCGGTGAAGCGTATGCGACCACATCACCCAGACAGTCGCTGACCAGTGAGTCTTTAATACTTTTATTCAGACTGGCTGTTTTCAGTTCATCCGTTTCCCATGGCTCGGTCGGATAAACCTGATTGTAACTTTTCAGCGCAAAGACCCTCAGGTGATAGTCTTCGCGGGAAATCAGATATTCATCAAACAGAAAGGCACTATCCCCATTGTCAATTTGATCAGCAACGCCGTCTAAAGTGGCAGCAATGCGGTTGACATGTTCAGTTGCCCAGCCATTACCGTGATAACACATCCCATGCAGCATAAACAGCACCGCATTTTCTCCGGTATGGTATAACGGTTGATAATTCTCATTCTTGAATGTTGTAAGATATTGACTGTGGATGGGAGCATAGGGGGAAGAACATCCCCACAATGCTGAGGTCAACATGACCAGTATAACTAATCCCAAAGAACGTTTTCCGATTTGTCGAACCTGCCTGTTCCCCATCGTCCAGCCTTTTTTGTTATTGTTGCCAACTTAGTTGTTATTGTGAATATGAGAATTTGTCCGGTTCACTGAGAATACAAACCTGTGCCATTGCTCAATCAACCTAAAAACTGTGTCTTATATTTACAAAACCAATAACAGTGTAGGAAGTAGTTGCTGATTTTGACAAAAGACAATATGAATGAATCTGCGAAATGAGACACAGAGCACACTAAACCCAAGCGAACAGCCACAAGTTGCACATATATAAAACGACGTGTTGTAATATATACAACAACGTCATACAAAAGACTCTCCGGTCATTCAACTGCTAGTACTCAGAGATCGACTCCCTTGTTCAAAGTACCATTGCATATGGCATTGGAGTGGCATCTTACCCTCCGGATCTGTTGTTAATATACTACAATTTGTATATTGGTCTTCATATCACAAGCTGTGTGTCATCTCTTACTCTGGCACGTGTTCAATTGCCAAAAACCAACGTCAGAAAATAAATCATCAAAACAGACAGATAGGTGAAACTATGTTTAGGGATCTAAGGCTGGGTTTAAAAATCGGTTCAGGATTTGCGGTCGTTCTAATCCTGTTATCTATTGTTTTAGGCGCAAGCATTCTTGCTTTGCAGGCAGTCAGTGATGGGATCGCGCAATATCGGGGATTAGCCCGGGAGACAAATCTTTCAAGTCGTTTACAGGCAAATATGCTGATGGTTCGCATGAATGTGAAAGACTTTCTGATTACCAGAGATACCGGAGACTTAACCCAATATCAGGAATACCTTGCAAAGATGGATGATTTTCTGGGTGAAGCCCAACAATACATTCAGTCTCCGCAACGGGCAGAATTAATCAATAATGTCGATCGCCTGATGACGACCTATAGAAATGCTTTTGAACAGGTCGTCGAACTGGCTAAACAAAGGCGTGAGCTGGAAAAGGTACAGGGAGCTCACGGTGAAGAAATGCGCAATGCAATCGCTCAAATCATCGACATTGCCTATGAAAATAATGACAATCAGTTAACTTACCATGCTGGTCAGGCTCAGCGGGGGATGCTGGTCGGACGCTTGTTTGTCTCCAGATATGTTCAAACCAGCCGAGATGAAGATTTTACGATTGCGATAACCAATATGGATCAGGAGCTCAAAGACGAAATAGCCGCACTTGAGCAGGATCTACAGGGAACTCCTCAGCAAAATCTATTGGATACATTCCTGAACGCACATCGTGGCTATATTGCCGATATGCACACCCTCCGGGATCTGATCAAAAAAACCAATACCATTATCCATGACACTTTGGATAAGGTTGGTCCTCAGATCGCATCAGACGTTGAAGATGTCAAACGCTCTGTGATGCAGGAGCAGGATACCATCGGTCCGCAGCTCAAAAGCGACACCAACAGGAGCATCAATATCACTATGCTTCTGTCTGTGCTGGCAATTCTGTTAGGCATTGCAGCGTCTTATGTTCTGACTATCGTAATTACCAGACCGGTGCGCAAAGCTGTAGACGCCGCCAACCAACTGGCACAGGGTGATTTGACCGTTGATGTCGGAAAAACCAGTAAAGATGAAACCGGTCTGCTGCTTGCTGCAGTGCAGAATACCGCTGCAAATCTGAAACAGATGATTACAACAATTTCCGGAGCCAGCACAGAACTGGCATCAGCATCAACAGAGCTGGCAGCAGTCACCGAGCAAAGTAGCCAGAGTATTGTCCGTCAGGAATCCGAGACGGAAATGGTAGCAACCGCAATGAATGAGATGACGGTTACTGTCCACGATGTTGCCAACAGTGCATCACAGGCAGCCAGTGCGGCTGATAAGGCCAATCAGGAAGCCGAATCCGGGGCAAATGTTGTTGCAAGAACCATTGCAGCCATCCATTCCCTGTCAGACAGCGTCACGCAGTCTTCTGAGAAACTCAGCGAAGTTGAGCAGGAAGTTCATAACATCAGTACCATTCTGGATGTAATCAGAGGCATCGCCGAACAAACTAACCTACTGGCTCTCAACGCGGCGATAGAAGCAGCCCGGGCCGGAGATCAGGGACGGGGATTTGCAGTGGTTGCTGATGAGGTTCGTTCACTGGCGTCAAGAACACAGGATTCAACACAGGAAATCCAGAATATTATTGAGCAATTGCAAAGAGGAACGCAGAGTACCGTAGAAGCGATGACTCAGGGGAAAAAACAGGCGGCGGCATGTGTTGAACAGGCAGATGAAACCAATGCCACACTGCAAGCCATTATGCATGCCATTGGCGTCATCAATGATATGAACATGCAAATCGCCAGTGCCTCAGAGGAACAAAGTACCGTCGCTGAAAGTATTAACGAAAATGTGGTCAACGTGCGCCAGATTGCTCAGGAAAATGCCACAGCCTCGGATGAAGCCCGTCAGTCCAGTGGTGAAATCGCCCGTCTGGCCGAGCAGCTCAATCAACTGGTGGCACGGTTTAAGATTTAACCGTGGTTCAGAGCAGATAGAGGAGGAAAACACTGCCCTTTGTTTTAGTGGTGATGCTTCCTCATAGCGACGGATAATTTATCTGACAGCCAACGAAAAAGCCCCGGCATTTTGCCGGGGCTTAAAGAATAATGGCGCGCCCTACAGGATTCGAACCTGTGACCACATGCTTAGAAGGCACGTGCTCTATCCAACTGAGCTAAGGGCGCGCTACGGGGTGGAATTATACGAGTTCACATGAGTAAATCAACGGATTTATCTAATCTGATGATTCAAATGCCTAAAAAATTACCAGCTTGAGAAAAACCTCTGAAAAAATACCCAGGGCAAACGTTTGCTTATAGATGTTCTTTTAAATATCTGCGACAATGCGCGCAAAAATTTTTCTACTTTTTTTGTTTCGCTACTCTTTGTGTGAAGGTAAGCCATGACTGCTCAAAATATTGATGGAACCCTAATTTCTAAAACCGTCCGTGCGGAAGTCTCTGCACGGGTGAAAGCCCGTATAGATGCCGGACTTCGGGCACCGGGGCTTGCTGTGGTTCTCGTCGGAGAAGATCCGGCCTCCCACGTGTATGTCGGGAGCAAACGTCGGGCCTGTGAAGAAGTCGGCTTTGTTTCAAAATCGTTCGACCTGCCTGCCAACACAACACAACAGGCCTTGCTTGAGCTGGTGGATCAACTTAATGCTGACCCGGCAATCGATGGTATTCTGGTACAACTTCCTCTTCCTGCCGGACTTGATGCAACTCAGGTTCTGGAGCGAATTCTGCCAGATAAGGATGTCGACGGTTTCCATCCTTATAACGTCGGGCGTCTGGCTCAGCGGATCCCAACACTTCGCTCATGCACACCTAAAGGCATCATGACTCTGCTGGAACGGTATAACATCGACCCACGTGGTAAACATGCGGTCATCGTTGGTGCGTCAAATATCGTCGGTCGCCCGATGACACTGGAACTGTTACTGGCCGGATGTACGACAACGACATGCCACCGTTTCACCAAAGATTTAGAACAATATGTCCGTCAGGCAGAAATTCTGGTCGTAGCCGTAGGAAAGCCGCATTTCATTCCCGGAGAGTGGATCAAAGAAGGTGCCGTCGTGATCGATGTCGGTATTAACCGCATGGATAACGGCAAGCTGGTCGGCGACGTCGAATATGATGTTGCTAAAGCGAAAGCCAGCCATATCACGCCGGTTCCGGGAGGTGTTGGCCCAATGACAGTCGCAACACTGATTGAAAATACCATGCTGGCTTGCGAGCAGTTCCACACCGAATCATAATCATACTGAAAAGGCTCCGTAAACGGAGCCTTTTTACATCACAGTATGTTACCCGGCTAATTCATAATAATCCGGTCGGCAAGATGACTGACCGCTAATGCAAAGTAGTACGAACGGTTCCACTTCATCAAAACGTTATAGTTGTTATATACCAGATACACCCGGCCCTGTTCATCATCCGGAGCGATCAGCCAGGCCTGAATATCCTGCTTTAGTTTCGGTAGCGGGCTACGATCATAGCGTGTCACACCCAGTTCACTCCACTGATGCAACATTTTCCCCTGCTCTTTACCCCGCCCGACCAGATTCATATCGAATCCTCGTGGCAGGTGAACCTGACGGCCCCAGATCATATGTTCATTCCAGCCGGACTGACTCAGATAATTGGCTGTTGAGGCAAAAACATCCGCGTTCGTCCCCCAGATATCTTTTCTGCCATCCCCGTTACCGTCTGCGGCAAAGGAAAGAAAGGAACTTGGCATAAACTGACATTGTCCCATTGCTCCGGCCCATGAGCCTTTCATAGCTTGTGGTGAGATATGCCGCTGGTCGAGAATTTTCAGGGCAGCCATCGTCTCGTTACGGAAAAAGCGTTCACGCCGTCCATCGAAAGCTAACGTTGCAAGCGCATCGATCACGTTATATCTGCCAGTCAGTGAACCAAAATTGCTCTCAACACCCCACAGTGCAACAATGTAACGGGGTTGCACACCATACTGTGCACCAATCCGGGAGAGTTCGGCATAGTGCTCCCGGTATAGTTTTTTTGCCTTGGCAACTTTCCAGTCCGGAACAGCTCGCGGAATATACTCATCCAGTGTGAGTTTCTTTTCCGGTTGGTTTTTATCTGCCACAATTGCTCTGGGCCGGTATGTGACATGCTCAAAGGCAGCATCGATCGTATTCTGACTAATACCTTCCTGCCGGGCCTGTTGTTTAAGCCCATCCACATACTGCTCAAAACTCACAGTGTTTGCATAGAGGGGACAACTCAAAATGAATCCCAATCCGACTGACCATAATTTTTTCATTTTCTCTCCTCTCATCCTGATCAAAGCATAGGCTACTGTTGTTCCTGCCAGGCCGCTTTCCTTGCTTTATAGCTTTCTAATAAATTTTCTGGCGGTGGAGGTAATTGTAAGAAAAATCCGTCGTCTTTGAGGGATGTTTTCACTTTCTCAATATCGACATTCGCCAGTGTCTTACCTTCCAGATTCATTATCATTACCAGAACCGGTCGCCCGAACATCTGGAGCAGAGCTTCCGGAACTTTTGAGAAATCATCTTTTTTCTCAATGTATAAATATGCGCCTTCTTTCTTAGCGCTTTTATATATAGAACAAAGCATTACAGTGCCTTTTGTGTGTTTCTTGACCATTTTATTAAGACTTACGGTCTCAATACATAAAGTTAACCTGATTTTGGGGTTAAAACAGTCAATTAAAAGTAAGATATCTTGCTGAGTTTGAGCTGTGACTATAACATGACAGCCCTACTTTCAGGCAATGCCCTTTCTAAAGTGTTTTATGAGTTGAGGATCAAGTTTACCCATGTCAACCACACCTGATCTTAAAGGTAGTAGTTTTACACTCTCTGTGTTACATCTTGCAGACAGTGAAATTTCAAAGTCCGTCGAATTTTTGAAAGAAAAAGTGGCCCAAGCGCCTGCATTCTTCACATCTGCCCCCGTTGTGCTCAATATTGCTCAGGTTGAAGGTGATCTGGACTTCCATCAACTGAAACATGGTATTCATGAAGCCGGGATGGTTCCGGTCGGAATTACCGGCGCTAAGGATAAACGTACACAGAATCTGGCATCAGAAGCCGGCTTCGCCATACTGACAGCCAGTAAGTCACCCAATCAGGCACCTGCTGCAATTACACCAACTAAAACAGTCAGAACTCCAATTCGTTCCGGTCAGCAGGTTTACGCCAAAGATTCTGATTTAATCATCCTCAATCATGTCAGCGCAGGTGCTGAAGTGATTGCCGATGGTTCAATCCATATCTACGGCAGCCTACGCGGCAGAGCGATTGCCGGGGCCAGCGGACAGCAGGAAGCTAAAATCATCTGTCACGATTTACAGGCTGAGTTGATTTCTATCGCCGGTAATTATTGGGTCAGTGATCAAATTTCGAGTGAATATTGGCAGAAAAAAGTCATGCTCAGCTATCATGACGACACGCTCCATATTGAGCAGCTTACTATTTAAATTACAGGGCGTGTTGACCTTTCGTGATGTTTTTTGCAGCAATTTGTCGTGCATTTAGCCAAGGCAGGTCATGGGAAGTGTAGCGATCTACATGAACTATGACCTAACGCCGGATAAATGGGCGACAAATGCTGCCCAAAGGGTTCATCTGAACGAGTCTTGCTCTTTGTTGCGGGCTATTTGCTTAGGATACTAAGCGGCAGACCCCGCGCCGTGATCAATACTCGTTCAGATTGAACAAAATTCAACCACGAAAGGTCTACACGCCCTAGTTAAAGGAAACATAAGTCAAGTTTAAGGGAAACAAATGGCACGCATTATTGTTGTTACATCAGGTAAAGGCGGTGTTGGAAAAACAACATCGAGTGCAGCAATTGCCTCCGGGTTGGCACTCAAAGGTATGAAGACCGCTGTAATCGATTTCGATATTGGTCTACGGAATCTGGATTTAATCATGGGTTGTGAGCGCCGGGTTGTCTACGATTTTGTCAATGTGATTCAGGGGGAAGCCACTCTGAATCAGGCATTAATCAAAGATAAACGCTCCGAGAATCTGTTCATCCTGCCAGCTTCTCAAACCAGAGACAAAGATGCACTTACACATGATGGTGTCAAACGTGTTCTTGATGAACTGGATGAAATGGGCTTTGATTTTATTATCTGTGACTCTCCTGCCGGTATCGAACAAGGTGCATTGATGGCGCTGTATTTTGCCGATGAAGCAATTATTACCACCAATCCGGAAGTTTCTTCTGTCCGGGATTCCGACCGCATTCTCGGTATTCTGGATTCAAAATCGCGTCGGGCAGAACAGGGACTGGAGCCAATCAAGCAACATCTGTTACTCACCCGCTACAATCCGGCCCGGGTGAATCAGGGAGAAATGCTGAGTGTTCAGGATGTCGAAGAGATTCTGCATATTCAACTGCTGGGTGTCATTCCTGAAAGTCAGGCGGTACTCAATGCCTCCAATAAAGGGGTTCCGGTTATTTTTGACGAACAATCGGATGCCGGACAAGCCTACAATGATGCAGTGGAACGTCTGACCGGCAGCAGTCTGGAATTCCGTTTTCTGACCGAGCAGAAAAAAGGCATTTTTCAACGATTATTCGGAGGTTAAGCACTCATGTCATTACTGGAGTTTTTCCGCCCCAAGAAACAAACCTCCGCCAGTCTGGCTAAAGAACGCCTGCAGATTATCGTTGCCGAACGTCGCAGCCAAAGCGATCCGTCACCTGATTATCTGCCACAATTAAAAGAAGATATTCTGAAGGTTATCGCCAAATATGTTGCCATTGACCCGGACATGGTCGAGCTCTCTTTTGAGCATAAAGATGATGATCTGGCAGTATTGGAACTGAATGTGAAGTTACCGGAAGAAGAGAAATAGCCTTAACTTCCTCAGTCATAAGGCCGGGATATTAGCCCAGCCTTATGACTGTCATTCGCTTAAAGTACCGGGATCATTTCATATAAAGCGTCGCCCAAGATCTCCTTCCGCCATCCCTGCATCAGATCCGGTAAATTCTGCGGGTCACACTGAAACTTCCACACCCAGCTGATTAATTGGTTCAACTGTTTGCGGGAAGCCAGAAACTCCGGAGATAAATTCAGTTTCTCAGACTGAGCATTAACCTGCCCTTTCAACTGCTTGAACAATTGCTTGTATCCGGGGTAATCAGAGATCGGAACAATCCGGGGCGGATAATCAGATTCAGCAACCGCCATACCTTCCTTCACCAGTTGGCCTATCTTTGCTCCATGTCGTTTTACCGCTCTTGGATCAATCCCTTCAGCTTCCATACGTTTAAAATTAACCAGTCCCAAACGGGCAATCGTCAGCAAGTCCTGTTCTTTAATCACGAAATTCAGGGCCAGATTGCGCTTCAATGCTTCTTCATAGCGCCAGTTTGCCAGTGGTTTGAGTATTGCCAGTTGTCTGGGAGTCAGTTGCCATGCACCTTTGATATCCAGATATGCATCCACCGGCTGATAGCTCCGGGTTCGCTTCTCAACCTGCAACCGGGATTCTTCCAGTGCCGCTTCCCACCAGTCTTTCTCCTGAGCTTTCTCACAAAGTTGCTGATAAACCGGCATCAGATAAAAAACGTCTGCCGCAGCATAATCCAGCTGCTTCTGACTCAGTGGTCTTGCTGTCCAGTCGGTCCGGGACTCGCTCTTATCCAGCTCAATATCCATAAAATCGGCCACCAGAGCCGCAAATCCGGTCGACAAACCGTATCCCATGAAAGCAGCCAGAATTTGAGTATCCACAAACGGTGCCGGCGCACAACCAAACTCATGGTGGAACACTTCCAGATCTTCTCCGGCGGCATGGAGTACTTTCAATACCTGAGGAGCTTGCAACAAATTGACGAAAGATGTCATATCTTTAATCGTCATCGGATCAATCAAAGAAACCGACTCTCCGTCATACAGCTGAATTAATCCTAATTGGGCGTGAAATGTCCGGATACGGACAAACTCAGTGTCCAGCATCACCACCGGGCACTCTAATGCTTTCCAGCAAACTTCTTCAAGCTCGTCTGAGCTGGTAATGATTTGATAATTCAAAAATAACTCACTTCTATCATTTATGTTCAGGCAAATAAAAAATGCCGACACATGGCCGGCATTTGGATATACAGCGGAGATTCTATGCCCGCTCCATACTCAACATTGCCTGACTCTCATCTTTCAGTGCACGTCGCAGAATCTTACCGACGTTGGTTTTCGGCAGCTCTTCCCGGAATTCTATCAGTTTTGGAATCTTATATCCGGTCAGATATTGACGACAGTGGGAAATGATTTCTTCCTGTGTCAATGAAATGTCTCTTCTGACCACGAACAGTTTCACGACTTCCCCACTAACATCATGCGGCTGACCCACTGCTGCCGCCTCCAGAACTTTATCATGCATGGAGACTACATCTTCAATTTCATTCGGATAAACATTAAAACCGGAGACCAGAATCATGTCTTTTTTCCGGTCTACAATATATAGCATACCTTGCTCATCCATCCGAACAATATCACCGGTGGATAACCAACCGTCCTCAGTGAGTACTTCTCTGGTTGCATCCTCGCGCTGCCAGTAGCCTTTCATCACCTGAGGACCGCGCACCTGTAATTCTCCGACCTGATCGAACGGGAGAACCTGACCATCTTCATCTACGATCCGAACTTCTGTTGAGGGAACCGGCAGACCGATCGCACCACTATAATCACTAAGATCATAAGGATTTCCCGCAACCAATGGTGAGCACTCAGTCAAACCATAGCCTTCTAGCAGATGCAAACCCGTAACTTTTTTCCACTCATCGGCAACAGCTCGTTGTACGGCGGTTCCGCCTCCGACGGACAGATGTAAACGGGAAAAATCCATCTGCCGGAACGATTCATTATGAACCAAAGCATTGAACAGCGTATTCACACCGGTAATTGCAGTAACCGGATAACGTTGCAGCTCTTTAACGAATCCCGGAATATCTCTTGGATTGGTAATCAGCAGATTTTGCCCGCCCATTTCAATAAACAGCAGGCAATTCACGCTCAGCGCGAAAACATGATACAAAGGCAGAGCAGTAACAACCAGCTCCCGACCATCCGTCAGCACTGAGCCGTAAGCTGCCTTGGCCTGTAACACATTTGCAACCATGTTCCGGTGACTGAGTATTGCACCTTTAGCCACACCGGTTGTCCCGCCGGTATATTGTAAAAAAGCAATATCATCCCCTTCGATAGCCGGTTTCACATATTGCATGTGACGACCACGTTTCAAAGCCTGTCGCATTGAAATTGCGTCCGGCAGGTGATAATGCGGTACCAGCTTTTTCACATACTTAACCACAAAATCAACCACTGTCCCTTTGGCCCGAGGCAACATCTGCCCCAGACTGGTCAGGATAACGTGTTTAACCGGCGTCCGCTGAACGACTTTCTGCAATGTTCCGGCAAAGTTCGATACGATGACAATTGTCGTTGCCCCCGCATCATTGAGCTGATGTTCCAACTCCCGGGGCGTGTAAAGCGGGTTTACATTGACGGCAATCAGCCCAGCCCGTAAAACTCCGAACAACGCAACCGGATATTGCAGTAAATTAGGCATCATCAGGGCAACCCGATCACCTTTTTTGAGTTGTAGCTCGTTTTGCAAATACGCAGCAAAGGCCCGGCTCCGTTCTTCCAGTTTCCGGAAGGTCATTACGGCGCCCATATTTACAAAAGCAGGCTGGTCGGCATACCGACTGACCGACTGTTCAAACATTTCGATCAGCGATGTATATACATCAGGACTAATAGTTTCAGGCACGTCACTTGGATAACGTGCGAGCCATGGATGCTCCACAGGGATACTCCTCGTGCTGGCAGGTCAGTGACCCTGCCTTATTATATATGTTAATGCTTTGTTAATTTTTTAGAACTTTTAAAGTATAGACTCTAATTTAAGAAAATGTAGTTTCATCAATTTTCATTATAAATTGTGATAATAGCTCACCTACCTGCTCAGGATGCTCCAAGTGGCAGTGATGCCCGCCAGCCACTTGCTGAATGTCGGTCTGCCCCGGTAACACCGCCCGGGAATATGTTTTCAAGGATGAGTAGCCATGACTGCCTAAAACCACCTGAAACGGGCATTGAATCGCTGCCAATACCGCTTCGGCATGGGCTTCGGACATCCGGTACAATGACTGAGATGATAATTTCGGATCCGCCCGCCACATCCACTGTCCATCCTGCAACCCGATTCCTCGCTCCACAATCGGAGCAACGAGTGCTTCCGGAAGCTCCGAATGCACTGCCCGGACTTGTAGCGCAGTGTCATAACTGTCATATCCCCGACGAGGCTTTCGTCGGATACGGACACGACTATTCACGCCATTGCGTAACCGCAACACACTATTCTCTGCGGATTCAGCCAGCGGTCCGATGCTTTCAATCAGAAAGAGTCCATCGACAAATTCAGGAAAGGCGGCACTATAACAACTTGCAATCAATCCACCAAGTGAATGACCGACTAAAATCTTTTTTTTCGCTGACAAGGTCACTAAAAATTGGTGAACATCATCGATATAGTCATGAAATGAATAGAAATTGTCAGAATTCTTATGTCCGGATAAACCATGACCCGGCAAGTCAACTGCACATAAATGAATATTCGGGGATATCTGATGAGCCATCGAAGTCATCACTGAAGTAAAACTGGCGGCATTATCCAGCCAGCCATGCAGAAGAACGACCGAGCATGCGGCAGAACGCCGATTGCCGGTTTCAATGACTGCAACGTCCCGGCCTGAAACGTGGTAACAATGTTGTTCCAACATGACGGATTATTTAACCTCAGGTATTACCTGACCCGTTTTCGAGCCAAAACTATCCCGGCAACGCCAGTGATCACAATCACGCAGAAATGAACCCGGTTCATGAATGACAACACGTTCCGTCACTCGCCATAAATGATAAGCAGATGCTGACAATGCCGGAAAATCGGCCTTAAATTCTCCCACCTGACTTTTTTCAGGTGCAAGAGGGCTGCCAAGCACCGTCATTAAACGTCCTTGCGCATAAGTCACCGGATCGAGGAATCCGTTAATATAAACAATAAAACGCCCTTGCGGTTCCTGACGGATATCCGGTTTACCATCGGAGCCAATCGGTAAGTTAACCATTTCCAACCGGGTTCGATCCGACAGGTTTGTGACGGTTGCAATCACACCACCCAGCCGGACATGCTGTCCACTGGCTCCGTCCAGGGCTGAAAAGGTCTGATAATCTTTGATCACTGAGTTTTCATCAGTGACGGACAACTCAGCAGGAAGTGAGGAACATGCACTGATTCCAAAACATAACACTGCAATTCCCAACAGTTTTCCGATACAGCCACCTAAATGATACCGAGTCACTTTGATCTATACCTCATCCTAAATATAAATATCGACACCCAGCATCTGAGCAAGTTCCTCTCGCCGGGCCTGATTCATCACTCCGAAATACTCTTCCAGTGCTTTACGGGCCCGACCTTCAGGCAAATCGTATTGGAGGTTTTCCTGAAAACGCTCCGCATCTTTTACCGAACGCATCGAATGAGCCACAGCATTGGCAACCGGAGTCGGTTCATAGGTGCCGGATGACGCTTCCGACTGAGCATTCTGTCGCTTCGCTTTCGAGGTTTTGGATGATTTACCGGTTCCCGGTATCCGCGAAGGCGGTAATCCCTGAATAGAAACCATAACGTTCCTCACCTATATCATCTCAGTCGTGACCCACATTACTGCCGGTCCGGACTTCAGTTACGCACGTCCAGGAATTTTCTTCCAGGCAACCTGATCACGTAAATAAACCGGGCTTGCTTCTTCCGCCGGAACAGTCAGCCCTTTATCCAAAGCAATTTTCGCTAAAAATACGATATCTTCAGCATCCGGATAAAGAACCTCACCAGCCTGCACCGATAACGGCAACTGAGCCAGTTCATCAGCATAAGCAGCCCACCCGGTGCCGGCACACCGCCACACTGCTGTATCTGTCTGAATCTGTTGTGCCAGCACCTCAGGAGGGATAACACATTCTTCATCAACAGCCAGCCAGCTACCGTCATCCTGGCGAACAAAACGTCCCCAGTAAACTTCACTCATCCGGGCATCAATTGCGGTGACAACCCGGCTGTCACCATACAAACGGAAACTTCCCTGAGCCATTGCTTCCAGCGTCGAAACAGGTATTGTCGGCAACTCTGCGCCGAATGCCAGCCCCTGCGCAATACCAATACAGATGCGCACGCCTGTAAAGCTTCCCGGACCACGGCCAAATGCCAGTGCATCTAAGTCAGAAAGCTGCAGATTTGCTTCTTTCAGAACATCATCAACCATCGGCAGAATTTTCTTTGCATGATCCCGTGGCGCGACTTCACGCCGGACAAAACACTGGTTATCAACCATCAAAGCAACAGAACAGTTTTCTGTTGATGTATCAATTGCAAGAATTCTTGTACTCATTTAAATCTCTGTACTCACTTCATCATTTGAGTGCGGCGACTCCGATAAATCCCGGAGAAATGCCTTTATCTGTTCTAAATCACGAGTTCGCGGGATTGGTGGTAAGCTTGCAAGAAACACGCCGCCATAATCCCGGGTCACCAACCGATTATCGCAAATGATCAGAACTCCTTTGTCATCGGCATCACGAATCAGACGACCAACCCCTTGTTTTAAGGTAATCACCGCTTCCGGCAGCTGAACCTGCTGAAAAGGTTCTCCCCCTTGCAGACGACAGTCTTCAATTCTGGCTTTCAGCAATGGGTCGTCCGGTGCGGTAAATGGTAATTTGTCGATAATAACACAGCTCAGCGCATCCCCTCTAACATCAATCCCTTCCCAGAAAGCACCGGTAGCCACCAGTAACGCATTGCCAAGAGACATAAACTCCGACAGTGTTTTCTGTTTACTGGTTTCCCCCTGCATTAACACCGGCAGATCCAGACACTGCCGGAATCGTTCTCCCAAATCCCGCATCATCTGATGAGATGTACACAAGAAAAAACAGCGCCCCTGATTCTGCTGAATCACGGGTGCAAGCATTGTCACCAGTTTTTCAGCCATCCCCGAAGAATTTGGTTCAGGCAGATACCTCGGGACACAAAGACGTGCCTGCGTCTCATAATGAAAAGGACTGGGAAGAGAAAACTGCTGTTCCGGGGTAAGTCCCAAACGATGGCTGAAATGGCTGAAATCATCGTTTACAGCTAAGGTTGCAGACGTAAAAATCCATGTGCCCGGCTTGAGTTTAAGCTGCTCCTGGAACTTATCAGCGACCGAAAGAGGAGTAATGTGTAAACCAAAGTGACGCGGAGTCGTATCAAACCAGTAGGAATAACCGGGGATTGACACATCACAGACACGTTTCAACCGTGCCTGAATCGTGCTTGTTCTTTCAAATGCCGTGTCAAGCAACTGACTTCGTCCCAATGCAAGCTTCAGCACTTCTAAGGCAAATTCGAGACTTTCCGTCAAGCGTTCGACGGCCTGACTAATTTTTGACTGATGAATCGCTTCCCGCCAGTTTCCCCGATAACCGGGTTCACCCAAAGCAATTCGCAACTCCATAGCTGTCTGACCCAGTTTGTCACTGATTTTCTGCAACTGGCGCATATCTTTGGCTTCGGTGCGATACCCGATCTCAATATCTTTTGCCAGTTCCTGTATCTGACGACTGGTCAGTGACTGGCCGAAATACTGACTGGCAATATCCGGCAACTGATGCGCTTCATCAAAGATAAATACTTCCGCTTCAGGAATCAGTTCACCGAACCCGGTTTCCTTAATCGCCAGATCAGCCAGAAACAGGTGGTGGTTTACCACCACCACATCGGCATCCATCGCTCTTTTCCGGGCTTTCGAGACAAAACATTCCTGGTAGTCCGGACACTCTTTCCCCAGACAGTTATCATTCGTTGAAGTCACTGACGGGATAATCGGGCTATCTTCCGGCAAAGCATCACATTCACCCAGATCCCCGGTTTTCGTCTCAGAAGCCCAGCGGCGTAACTGTACCAGTTGTGAGAAATTCTGTGAGTCTGCTGTGTTTTCATGGCTCTCAGTCATCTGCCGGTTCAGGCGCTCCAGACACAGGTAATTCGCCCGGCCTTTGAGAAGTGCAATCTGACCATAAAATTCAATCGCTTTGACGATCAAAGGCAGGTCACGATGGAAAAGCTGTTCCTGCAGATTCTTCGACCCCGTACTAATCACCACCTTCCTGCCACTCATCAAAGCAGGCACCAGATAAGCAAATGTTTTACCTGTACCCGTTCCGGCTTCAACCACCAGCTGAGCCTGATGACTGATCGCCGATTCGATGGCTTTGGCCATATCGAGCTGAGCCTGACGTGGCTGAAATCCGGGAATGGCTTTTCCCAGAGCTCCGTGAGCTGAAAAAGTCTGTTCGATCATCGTATAGAGGATAAAAAATATAATGCGTGATTATGTCAGGTTTGACGGGGCAGCGCGAACCTTTCTCTGTCTTCGCGCTGCGAAAAGATGATTGATATACCCAAATGACCTCAAGATACAGTCTTAGCAGGAATCTCTGGGTTCAGAGGTTACTTGGGTATTGGATTATTTCCGGTTCAGATAACGCTGCAACCAGGAAGCGGCTTCCAGCACATTGGTCGGCTGGTCCAGCATCACTCTGGCAGCCTCAGCAGGAGAAGCTTTACTTTCCCACATCACATTGAGGACAGTTTCATCTATCTCATGATCTCCCATTAACTCGTGGACACGCTCAACATATAATTTACGGGCCAGCAATTCCTTATCCATAACAACCACCTTAAATGAAAAAATTACACACATCTATTGCATTGAAGGAAGACCAACTTTGTAAGCCGAGGAGAATTACTTTTTTTGTTATTTTGTTGAAAGTCTCTTGAGAATAGATTAATTATAGCCGCTGTATTGTGGAACTCATCACCGTTTTGAGCCCCCGGAAATAGTTTTTAATTCGAAAAAAATCATCGGAAGTCATCATTGATGGAAAAGAAAACCCTCCTCACACATTGCACAGATAAACCGGGTCTAATCGCCAAGATTACCAATATCTGCTACAAGCATCAGCTAAACATCATTCATAACAATGAGTATGTCGACAATACCAGCGGTCACTTTTTTATGCGTACCGAACTGGAAGGTTATTTTAACGATACCACTCTGAGCGCAGATCTGGATCAGGCTCTGCCAGAGGGAGCGAAATACAAGCTGATCGGGTCTTCACGCAAGAAAATCGTTATTCTGGTGACCAAGGAAGCACACTGTCTTGGTGACATTCTGATGAAAAGCTATGACGGGAGCCTGGATGTAGAGATTGCTGCAGTAATCGGCAACTACGATAAGTTACAGATACTGACTGAACGGTTTGATATTCCTTATCACTGTGTTTCTCATGATGGACTGAACCGTCAGGAACACGAGCAGCAGATTCTCGAAGTCGTCGAACAGTACCAGCCGGATTATATCGTTCTGGCCAAATATATGCGTGTTCTGACGCCAACATTTGTCGAGAAATATCACCACCGTATCATCAACATTCACCACAGTTTCCTGCCAGCATTTATCGGTGCAAAGCCCTATCAGCAGGCTTATGAGCGTGGTGTCAAAATCATTGGTGCAACCGCCCACTTCGTGACCAATGATCTCGATGAAGGTCCAATCATCAAGCAGGACGTTATTCCTGTCGATCACACTTTCAGTGCTCAGGATATGGCTCAGGCCGGACGGGATGTCGAAAAAAATGTGCTGAGTAAAGCGCTGGCGAATGTTCTGAATGACAATGTTTTTGTCTACGGAAATAAAACCGTTCTACTGTAATCACACCCCGAAACACACCAGCGAGTCACCATTCGCTGGTGTCTTATCTCACAGCAAACAACGCTCATTCAGAGCTTATAATTTCCTGACACCAATCCCGTATATTACTGCAACAAAACGGTTATGACAGAATAGTTGTTCCCTTCGGGGTTATCACGTAGGATCATACAAACTCAAATGACCTCTGGATGTCGTTTCAGTGAGATTCCAGTGAAAATTATCCTGAGGTTACCGGAGATAAACCATACACAGTGTACCTTCCGTTTGCTTACGAATGGTGCCTAATCAGCAACGATGTTAAAGCGATTATGAAAACAATACTAAAAGCCATCGGTATGATCTTTCGGTTCATCTGGAAAGCGATCACCCTGACCCGTCTTCTTATCACCAACCTGTTATTTCTGTTTGTTCTGGCAATTATTTACATGTTGTATACCCAATCAACACCGGAGGTTCCGGAGCTCCAGATTCATCAGTCGCCGGCGTTGGTCCTGAATTTGTCCGGTCCGATCCGTGAACAGTCAACTTATGCACAATCCGTCGACTCAATTGCAGGTTCACTCTTCGGTGATTCAATTCCAAAAGAGAATGTTCTGTTTGACATCGTCGATACCATCCGTCATGCCAAAGAAGATGAGCACATTTCCGGTCTGGTGCTTTCATTAGGAAACATGTCTGAAACCAACCTGACCAAATTACGCTATATCGCCAAAGCAATTAATGAATTTAAAGCCAGTGGAAAACCGGTGTTTGCCGTGGGTGATATCTACACTCAAAGTCAGTACTACTTGGCCAGCTATGCAGACAAAATTTTCATGGCACCTGATGGACTGGTGATGCTGAAAGGCTACAGCGCCTACGCGTTATACTATAAAACACTATTGGAAAAACTGGATGTCAACACCCATATTTTCCGGGTCGGCACTTACAAGTCAGCGGTTGAACCATTCATGCGCAATGATATGTCAGATGCAGCGAAAACATCGAACAAGCGCTGGCTCCAACAGCTTTGGAATGCTTATCTGACCGATGTCGCTGCAAACAGAAATATCAGTCCGGACAAACTCCGTTTTTCTATGAATGAGTTTCTGGCTCAGTTAAACAGCGTTCATGGCGACATTGCAAAACTGGTTCTGAACCTTGGTCTTGTGGATGAGCTGGCATCACGGCCTCAAATCCGTGCTGAACTGGCTAAAACTTTTGGCAGCGATGGCGAAGACAGTTATCAGTCCATCAGCTACTATGATTACCTTGATTCTATCGACTCACAGTCCGTACCAAACCGAACGTCAGGCAATGAAGTTGCTGTTATTGTCGCTTCCGGGACAATTATGGATGGCAACCAGCCCCGAGGGGAAGCGATAGGTTCGGAAAACATCAGTACACTGCTGAGAGAAGCCCGCAATGATCCACATGTAAAAGCAGTCGTATTACGAGTCGACAGCCCGGGAGGCAGTGCCTCAGCATCGGAAATTATCCGCAGTGAAATCGACGCACTCAAAGCTTCCGGTAAACCTGTCGTCGTATCTATGTCCAGCCTCGCAGCATCCGGAGGTTACTGGCTCTCAACCAGCGCGGACCAGATTATTGCCCAGCCCACGACTCTGACAGGTTCTATTGGTATTTTCAGTGTCCTGACAACCTTTGAGCACAGCCTTGATCGGATAGGAATTTCAACTGATGGTGTCGGTACAACACCGTTCTCCGGACAAGGTGTTACCACAGGCCTGTCTGTCGGAACCAAACAAGCATTACAACTCACAATAGAACATGGATATCAACGGTTTATTTCTCTGGTTGCACAGCACAGAAATCTGTCTCTGCCGGACGTAGATAAAATCGCTCAGGGACATGTGTGGACAGGTCAGGACGCGTTGAAGTTTGGTCTGGTCGATAAAATCGGTGATTTTGATGATGCGGTTCATCTGGCAGCAAAATTAGCTGATCTGGATGAATATGACATTAACTGGCTGGAAGAACCGGTCTCTACAATGCAGAAATTACTGATTGACCTGTTTTCGGAAGCTCGCGTATCTCTGGGACTGGATGTCACCTCACTCATTCCGGAAAGTCTGCGCTCAACGACCCGGAAAATTATGGGAGATACCGAAATACTCAACCAGTTTAATGATCCAAAAGGTCAATATGCGTTCTGCCTGAACTGTCAGGTCGAATAAAGCATTAAACGTGATCCAGGGCGACAGTGTCGCCCTTTTTATTGTGCATGATTTCGCTATAATCGCACTCCCTGATCCTGATATAAGAGTAACTTCAAGCAATGGCAAGAAAACATATCTATATTGCCTATACGGGCGGTACCATTGGTATGCAGAAATCATCACACGGCTATGTCCCGGTTGCTGGCTTTATGGAAAAGCAGCTCGCCAGTATGCCCGAGTTTCATCGTCCGGAAATGCCTGAATATACAATTCATGAGTATGATCCTCTCATTGATTCATCCGACATGACACCCAAAGACTGGCAGCTTATCGCCGATGATATCCGGAAAAACTACGATAAATATGATGGTTTCGTCATTCTTCACGGCACGGATACGATGGCTTATACTGCCTCGGCTTTGTCATTCATGCTGGAGAATCTGGGGAAACCCGTGATTGTGACCGGTTCCCAGATTCCGTTGGCAGAATTACGCTCTGACGGTCAGGCAAACCTGCTTAATGCATTGCATATTGCCGCAAACTACCCAATCAACGAAGTCACTCTGTTTTTTAACAACCAGTTGATGCGGGGAAATCGTAGCACCAAATCTCATGCTGATGGCTTCAATGCTTTCACTTCACCAAATCTGCCTCCCCTGCTGGAAGCCGGTATCAATATTTCCGTAAGCAGCCATGTAGTAGTGAACCAACAGCCGGCAGGTGCATTCCAGGTCAGTGATATCACGCCACAACCGATTGGGGTGATCACCATGTATCCCGGGATTTCCCATGAAGTGATTCGCAATACGTTACTGCAACCGGTTAACGCCATGATTCTTCTGACTTTCGGGGTAGGAAATGCTCCGCAAAACCCTGAGCTGCTCGCCCAGCTAAAAGCAGCGTCTGAACGTGGTGTAATTGTGGTAAACCTGACGCAGTGTCTTGCCGGAAAAGTCAATATGGGCGGCTATGCGACCGGAAGTGCACTGGCTGAAGCCGGAGTCATCAGTGGTTATGACATGACACCGGAAGCTGCACTGGCAAAACTTCACTATCTTCTGAGCAAAGGACTCGACTACGAAACCGTAAAGTCAGAAATGCAAAAAGTTCTGCGGGGAGAAATGACCCTGTAAGGGCTCTCTTGCAAAACAGATTATGTTGTATTCCCGGTATGTTCCGGGAATACATTTTCGCCGGAACCTCAGTCAGCCTGATTTGGATTAACCCGGAAAATCTCTTCTTCTTTCTGTTCTTTCTGAAACTGTTTTTTCAGCTCAGATTTCGATTTGAAACAGATTTCTCCTCCCGCTGCAACTGTCATATGTTCAGGTTCTGAATTATGCTTAGACTGGTACAACATCACAGCCTGAATACATGAGTCTCGCTGTTGCTGAGAAAGTGTCGTACCTTCAGGCCACTTACCGGTTTCTACCGCATAAAGTAAACGCTGGTAGGCCTCAGGTGTAATCGCATCGATCAGTTGTTGAGTATCCATCGTGTATCCCGGATAGTTGGTTGTAAGAAACAGCTCAACATAATGAAGTGTCAGCCGCTAACGTCAAGAGATGTGGAATAAATAATTGTATATGATCACAGGCTATATCATGCAGCAACAAATTAAGTACGCCAGTCTTGCTATCACCGTATTCCTGCTGAGCGGGTGTCTGGAGAATACCAGAAATACGGATAAACTCTGCCAGGATAACCCGGAGCTCCGGTGTGAAGAACTGAATATCAATGACGGCCAATGCCGGGTCGCCAGAACCAACCTGATCTGGCACCGTCTGAAAGTGAATAAAAACCCGACTGATGTCAATAAAATCACAGAATACGAACTGACCCAGAAATACAAACAGTGTCTGGAAGTTGCGGCCCAAATCCAGCCGATCGATCAAGCAGAATTAAAACAAAGGCGTTTTAATGCATTGCTGAGCTCCGGTAAAAACATGGAACGCCTTGAAAAAGAACTTATGAAATACAATACACCGTCTTCGCTCTATTTCCTGTGGAGCCAGACGGGAGACACTCAGGCTCGTCGGAAATTTTTACAACTGGAAGGCAAGCCAGAGATGGAAAGTGCCGATCTTCAATATGCTCTCGCGACTTTCTATATCGACAGAGACAAAGAAAAAACAATCAAACTTCTCAATCATGCACTGGAACTATCCGACCCGGAAAAATTAAACACTAGTATTTTTGAGTCATTAGCCAGTCTGAATCAACTGCGCCATCGTCAGGAAGCTTCTTACATTTGGGCAATCGTCGGTAAACATTTCGGTGTATCGGTCGCATCTCCAGAGAGTATGCGCCTCATGTACGGATTCAGTGAAGAAAAGTTCGACATGTTGGATGATATTGCAGATATGATTATTGATGCAGTAGAAGACAAGGAATATCATCCATCTATGATGCCTGAGTTTAAAAAATGAACATTCTGTACAAATAATACAAAAGCGGTGGAAAAATCACCGCTCTTGTGTATTTTTGTTGAAAATTAACGACACTGAATTTACGCAATAACGTTCACCGGTCGTCCGGGGACCATCATTAAAAACATGTCCAAGGTGGCTGTCACAGGCTGCACAACGAATTTCAATCCGGCTCATACCATGACTATCATCCTGTAAATATCGGATTGATTCCGCGCTGAGCGGGGCATCAAAACTTGGCCAGCCACATCCGGAATCATATTTATGATCCGATGAAAATAGCGGGGTATGGCAGCATGTACACAGATAAATTCCGGTCTCTTTATTATGAAGCAATGTTCCCGAAAACGGTAATTCTGTCCCCTGTTGGCGGCAAACCCGAAACTGTTCATCCGTAAGCTGTTGACGCCATTGAATTTCTGACTTTTTAACCTTATTCATAACCTCACTGCTCATGTTTGGTGGCTTTCTCCTGTTTACTTATTTTTATCATGTTTTTTTCATGAAAAACTTGCACATTTGTTGTGTTGTAGCACATACTTCAACACCTTAACATCATTCGTTGAGACTTTTTAGAATACCATGGAGGCTTCGGTATTCTAAATCAACTGGTAGCTGGCAGATACCAGATTGTGGAATAAGTGTAACCGATATAAAGAAAGTTTCACTTTTTTGATTTTAAACAATTAAAGTAGGATTATCGGTTGCAGAGAAGAGTTGGTTTCTGTAATTTTACTACCAGTTATCTTTAATCAAGAAATTAAGTTGTGGAGCAACTACAATGACTATCAAAGTAGGTATTAACGGTTTTGGCCGTATCGGCCGTTTTGTTTTCCGTGCAGCACAAGAACGCAACGACATCGAAGTTGTTGGTATCAATGACCTGATCGATGTTGAATACATGGCATACATGTTGAAATATGACTCAACTCACGGTCGTTTCAACGGTACTGTTGAAGTAAAAGACGGTAACCTGATCGTTAACGGTACAACTGTACGTGTAACAGCAGAACGTAACCCAGCAGATCTGAAATGGGACGCAATTGGTGTTGACGTGGTTGCAGAAGCAACTGGCCTGTTCCTGACTGACGAAACTGCACGTAAGCACATTGAAGCTGGTGCGAAAAAAGTTGTAATGACTGGTCCTTCTAAAGATGCAACTCCAATGTTCGTTAACGGTGTAAACTTCGACGCTTATGCTGGTCAGGACATCGTTTCTAACGCTTCTTGTACAACTAACTGTCTGGCGCCTATCGCTAAAGTTCTGAATGACAACTTCGGTATCGAGTCTGGTCTGATGACTACAGTTCACGCAACAACTGCGACTCAGAAAACTGTTGACGGTCCTTCTGCTAAAGACTGGCGTGGTGGTCGTGGTGCTT
Organism: Vibrio mangrovi; assembly: GCF_024346955.1. Classification (NCBI taxonomy): domain Bacteria; kingdom Pseudomonadati; phylum Pseudomonadota; class Gammaproteobacteria; order Vibrionales; family Vibrionaceae; genus Vibrio; species Vibrio mangrovi. The sequence continues at coordinate 2,276,251 of NZ_AP024883.1, forward strand.
CTCAGAACATCATCCCATCTTCAACTGGTGCAGCTAAAGCTGTAGGTGTTGTACTTCCAGCAGTAAACGGCAAACTAACTGGTATGGCTTTCCGTGTACCAACAGCTAACGTTTCTGTTGTTGACCTGACTGTTAACCTGGAAAAAGCAGCATCTTACGAAGCTATCTGTGCAGCAATGAAAGCAGCTTCTGAAGGCGAACTGAAAGGCGTTCTGGGCTACACTGAAGATGCAGTTGTATCTCAAGACTTCATCGGTGAAACTTGCACATCTGTATTCGATGCAGCTGCTGGTATCGCTCTGACTGACAAATTCGTGAAAGTTGTATCTTGGTACGACAACGAAATCGGTTATTCAAACAAAGTTCTGGACCTGATTGCTCACATCTCTAAGTAATGTAGCTTCAGTCTGAACTGATTTGAAAGGCGGCTCTGAGCCGCCTTTTATATTTTCAGGTATTTAGTTTTTCAGTCTCCGGATAAAACAAGAATGCGAGGATGAAAAGATGGATTTACATACATTACCTACCCTGACTAATCTTTCTAACTGCGTGACGATCGTAGAAAAAGACAACACGAAAATTGTGCGTGTCATACACGATAAGGCAACTGCCGGCATTTCTTTACACGGCGGACATGTCATTTCCTTTCAACCCACCGGAAAAGCAGACTTAATATGGATGAGCGAGGCTGCTATTTTTGATGGAAAAACTGCATTACGTGGCGGAATTCCCGTATGCTGGCCCTGGTTTGCCCGGATTGGTTCACCTTCTCATGGTTTTGCCCGGACTCAACAATGGACACTCGTTGAACATCGGGAGAGTGAAGAAGGTGTCGTCGTCACACTGGGACTCACAGCCAATGATGAAACACTGGCAATTTGGCCATATCAATTCAGCCTGCTTCTTCATGTTGCTATTAGTGAAACACTTCAGGTAACTCTGGAAATAACAAACAGAGATGAAAAACCCTGGACTTTTTCTGGCGCACTGCATACATATCTGCAAGTCGGAGATATCCGGCAAACAACGACAACTGGTATGGGCCGGGAATATATTGACAATTTGCAAGACAATATCATCTGTCAGGGTGATGAAGTATTGCAGCTCACCGATACGATTGATCGTGTCTACACGACACCAGAGCCTCTAATCCGGCTGCATGACCCGGTCCTGAAACGGGATATTCTGGTTGAAAATGACGGACATAACTCGACAGTCTTATGGAACCCTTGGTTACAGGGAGCACAATCCATGGCCGATATGACCGACGACGGTTATCAGACAATGCTTTGTATTGAGTCGACAGTACATTCACCCTGTATTTCAGCGGGTATCACACTCCAGCCCGGAGAACAACATCAACTGAAAACCACACTCACTGTCTCAGATTAACCAGTCGGTTGCGGGCAACGTATCTTCAAGCGAGAATCACTGGATATAAACTTTTTATTTCCGGCAGAACCCGATACACTGCCCGCCTCCGAATCGATACGAGGCTGGTTATGTCCTATCAATGTCCATTGTGTGACACTCCATTACAGAAAGAATCCGGTAGTTTTCGCTGTACTAATCACCATCAGTTTGATATTGCCAAAGAAGGGTATGTCAACCTGATGCCCGTCCAGCATAAGCGCTCCAAAGATCCCGGAGATAATAAAGAAATGATGCAAGCCAGACGTCATTTTCTGGAACAGGGTTACTATGCTGCTATGCGGAATAGAGTTGCTCAGATCTGTACACAATTTATAGCACAACCTGCATCTCTCCTATTGGATATCGGCTGTGGCGAAGGTTACTACACCACCCATGTTGCCGAAACGCTGCACACTAACGCTCCTGATCTGCATGTCTACGGACTGGATGTTTCTAAACCGGCAATTCGTTATGCGGCCAAACGATATCCCAATTGCCGGTTTTGTATTGCTTCCAGCCATCGTCTGCCGTTTGCTAAACAGAGTGTTGATGCCATTCTGCGTATTTATGCTCCATGTAAAGCAGAAGAGCTACAACGTTGTCTGAAAACAGACGGAATACTGGTCACGGTGACTCCGGCGGCTCGCCATCTTTATCAGTTGAAAGAACTGATTTATCAGGAAGTCCGTCTGCATGATGAACAAGCAGAATCGATTGAGGGTTTTGTACCGGTGCATGAAGAACAACTCCACTACCCAATGCAAATGAATGGAACGGATGCCTGTAATCTACTACAAATGACACCTTTTGCCTGGCGGGCCAGCGATACTGTAAAAACAACATTACAACAGCAGGATCAATTCCACTGCGAAGCAGACTTTCTCTTGCGGGTTTACCGGAGAATATAAATACCGGGAGAGTTTTCGGGCACACTTTTTGCTGTTCTATCAATGAAAAATTGAGAAAAAATTCTCAAGTTTTTTCTTTAACCTCCGTTAACATAAAAGGAGATGGGCAGGAGAATGTTATGGACCCAGTAAAAGCAGGATCTACAACTTTGTATTCACCTCAGTCGGTTAAAGCAAAACAAGCGACACCGGCGACTCAGAGTGCCCAGAATAAAGCGAATGAACTCACGAAAGTCGAGCAGAATAAAGTAACATTATCTGCCGAAGGGAAAGCTTTACTTGCCGCACTTCAGGAGATAGACAAAGAAAACAAGGCTGCTGAAGGAAAAAGTGTCGGCGATAAAGTAGAGTCATTTACTTATGGTGCCTTGGGAATGGAACATCCTGAAAAATTGAAAGAGGAAGACGACAGTTCATACTCTGCGGGGCAATATCTTTCCGCAGCGGCAACAATTGGCAGTATTCTTTTGGCAATTGCCTAATTAATACCTATTTATGTTTTCCTATCCCTTCAGATCATCATCTGAAGGGATATTTTTTCACGACGATTTTCTTTCCGCCAGTCTGACGATACTATCCACTCACTGAATACCATGTTCATGGAAACATGCAACATACTGTTTATCTTCTTTTTGGATATGTAGTGTTAACCAATCCTGCAGGAATGACATCAGCTCTTTACCGATATCTTCTCCATTTTCGACCCGCTTCTGGAAACCAAGTACCTGCTCAACTAACCGGTGATGCGCACCAACGTGTTCATGTTCATTCACATAATGGAATTGATCAAATAATGTTTCCTCATACTGGAAATGGTTTGCCGTATAGTCGATCAGTCCCTGTACAACCCGCTTAATCGAAGCCAGTCCATAACCATTATTCAGCAAATGGTTCAGCTCATTGATCAGATGGACTAATGTCTGATGCTGACGGTTGATTTCTTTGATATTCAAATCGAGTGACGGTCCCCACTCGATCAATTTATTCCTTTGCTTATCTTCTTCTTCAAGCTGACGGCGGTCAGTCGCAAAACGATGTAATAACGAATTAATCTCACCAGATATATTCTGTACCGTAACACTTGCCAGCAATGTTTCCTGCGTTGCCCTGACATTTTCCTTTGCCACCACAGAAATTTCTGACAGACAGTGTTCTAAATCAACCGTCGCATTGACTTGCTCATCAAGGGAGGACGTAATCTGATTGCTCTGCTCTTTGATATCAGCAATCTTATCCAGTAACTGGGAAAAAGACTGACTGGTCTGCCCGACAATCCCCATCGATTCCTGCATACATTCGCTGTTTTTCTGCATCGCCAGAACCACAGTATTGATACTACCGCGCAATGCTTCAATCCGATCATGAATATCATTCGTAGCTGTCTGTGTCCGGGTTGCCAGTGTCCGGACTTCATCGGCAACCACCGCAAATCCCCGTCCTTGTTCTCCGGCCCGGGCAGCCTCTATCGCTGCATTCAGAGCCAGTAGATTTGTTTGCTCTGCAATATCATTAATCGTTCCGAGCACCTGCCCGATACTGACACTTTCCGCTTCGAGAGAAGTGATATGCTGGTGTGACATCTCAATCTGTTCACTCGCCGTATGTAAAGCTTTTTCCAGCAGTTCCATACCTCTGCAACCATCATCGGCCTGATTTTTGGCCTCATTAGCATATCCCGATGATGTCTCCGTAAAGTGCGCAACCTGCCGGGTTGTTTCAACAAGATGCCCGACAATCTGGGCTGCCTGTTCAACATCATTCCTTTGCTGTAACGCACCGGTTTTAGAAACTTCCGAATCTCTTTTTACGGATTCGGCGACATTCAGTAAAGCCGCAGAAGTGGATCCCAATGCACCAACAGTTCTTGAAACATCTTCACCAATTCGGTTAAAAGAACGATAAAGAGGATGACTTCCCTCACGATCAGTCCGGATTCTGGTTCTCAAATCACCTTCAGACAGTTCAATTGCAGCTTCCTGTGTCACAACTAGCAAACGGTGAAATGACTTCAGGGTAAAAAATACGATCGTACCAAACAAAGCTTGTGCACAACTCCACCACCAAAGCTGTTGTGAAATAAAGTAAGACAAGAAAGGGAGCTGAAGAATAAAAAGTACCAGATTCCATTGCTGCGGGCTTAGCTGACTCAATTGCTTTATATTGTTATAATTCATAAAAAACTCTCAGGGGTAATACTCAATCGTTATATTTATCCCCAAGTGACTGTACGATACGGCGCCAGAAGGCCATCTGAAGACATTCTGAACCCAGTACCTCGAGACTGCTTGGGCATGCTTCATACAATTACTTAACAAAATCATAGGAAATGATTGATAACTTTCCAGAAAATGTAACAAAAATAAAGCAAAAGCATTCGAAAATTTGATCAAGTAACAAGAACACAAAAAAATACTATCTGAGTTTCCCCTCATGGCATGCAAAGTAAATGCATAATAACGCTTCAATATTAAAGAAGAAGTGTCTTTGCCCGGCGCCAAATTAATTAAAAACAACAGATAAGCCTCTCGATCTTACCCATCATTATCCTTGGTAGACACACAAAAAAAATGACAATAATATCATTATCCAATCAAATAAAAGGCAACTGATAACACAGATAAATGTAAATTTATGCAAGGAAGAGTAAAGTAGATTAAAGCTATTTCAGCTTCTCTATACGGCGACCTATATTAAAAGTATAGAGATGAATCGAGTTGCATTGATGAAAAAATTTATTCTTATGATCACCTTATTATGGCTCCCTTCAGTTTTGTTCAGCTGGAATGAACAGGCTGGCTTTTTCTATTGGCGTCATCAGTTGATCATGCTGTCCGGAATTCTGGCACTCTCCTGTATGACTGTGGGAATGATTCTGGCCGTCCGGTGGCGTTGGGTTGAAACACTGGTTCACGGACTGGATAAGGGGTATGCACTGCATAAACAGATGGGAATTGCATCGCTCATTTTACTTATTATTCACTGGGGACTTGCTCAACTGCCAAAATGGCTGGTACAACTGGGATTACTGAGCCGCCCACTCCGGATGCACCGATTCTCCGGTTCAGGTCAAAGCTGGGAAGGACTTGCCAGACATGTCGGAGAATATCTTTTCTATGTTTTTCTTATTTTTGCTGCAATCAGTCTTATTCAGGCCATCACCTACCGGCAATTCCGTGGAATCCATAAAATCGGTGGGCTGATATTTATTGTCTCGGTCTTTCATAGTGTTCTTCTCATGGGAGACAACTGGTCATCTGTTCCCATGAATATAGCAATCATTCTCATGAGCGGTATTGGCGTATTATGTGCGTTTATTTCACTGACAGGTAATATCGGTCGACATCAAAAAACACTCGGCCGGGTTATTGGAATACAACAATTTGATTACCATGACATTTCTTCCAGCCTTATTTATTTTTCAGCCCAGTTGAAAAATAAGATTAAATATAAAGCCGGACAATTTGCATATATTGATTTTCAGGACGGAGAACCGCCTCATCCTTTTTCAATTTTAAATTACGACAAAGAAAAACAGACCGTCGAATTTGCAATTAAAGACTTGGGAGATTACACCCATCAATTAATGCATCAGTTGCATGAGAATCAGGAAATTATTATTGAAGGTGGATATGGTCATTTCCACATACCGAAACAGACAGAGCAGATCTGGATTGGTGCCGGTGTAGGAATCGTTCCGTTTATTGCCTGGCTCTACTGGCTTTCCTACAATCCACAACAGCAGATAGAGACAATTCATCTGTTCTACTGCCGGAAGTCAGAGTCAGAAACATTCTTTGAAAAAATCATCCATCCACTACTCTCACGTCTGAGTAATGTGGAATTCCATATTGTAACTTCCGGAACACAAGGTCGGCTGAGTATCCAAACCATAGAGAAGACTATCCGTTTATCAACCGGCTCCGTCAGCTTCTGCGGCCCTGAAGGCTTTGGTGATCAACTTCGGGAACAACTGGTTGCTTCAGGTCTGCCACCCAGTAACTTTCACCGGGAATATTTCAGGATGAGATAGCCATTTGAGGTAACTTGAGTATGTCACTTAAAATGTGACAGCAGGAAGGCTTCACACACTTCCATTGGTTCTGGGCGACAGAGATAATATCCCTGGATTTCATCACACCGATGCTGACGCAGAAAAGCCAACTGTCTTTCATCTTCAACACCTTCAGCAATGACTTTAAGCCCCAGGCTATGTCCAAGTGCAATCACAGCCTGGGTAATACTACATCCTTCCGGGTTGTCCGGAAGATCCGTGACAAAGGAACGATCGATTTTCAGCCGGCTGACCGGAAAATCTTTCAATGCGCTCAGACTGGAATAACCCGTTCCGAAATCATCAATAGAAAGCCGGACGCCCATATGATTAATTTTTTTCATAATTTCAACCGCCTGTTGCGGGTTCTGCATCACAACACTTTCAGTAATTTCCAGTTCCAGATAACGGGCTTCCAGTCCACTGACTTTTAGTGCCATGGCAACCCGCTCTGGTAAATCTTTTTCATGAAACTGACGAGCCGATACATTGACGGCAATACAGAGGCCGGTCATTCCGGCATCCTGCCATGCCTTATTCTGCTGGCAGGCAGCCTGCAGGACCCAATCCCCAATGGGAACAATCAATCCTGTAGCTTCTGCCAACTGGATAAAACGGACTGGCGAAATGACACCAAATTCAGGGTGCTGCCAGCGTAATAGTGCTTCCACACCGATGATACGCTGACCATGCAGACAGTACTGAGGCTGATAATGTAAGGTAAGTTCATGATTTTCCAGTGCATGTCGTAACCCTTCCTGAAGGATTAGCCGCTCCTGCACCTCATTTCCCATGTCCAGACAGTAATGTTGAAAATTATTACGCCCTAACTCCTTGGCATGATACATCGCCACATCAGCATTTCGTAGCAGGGCTTCCACTGTCTGGCCATCATCAGGATAGTTGGCAAATCCGATACTGCTGGTAATCCTGAGCTCATGACCCGCAATCTGTACCGGTTGTGCAATAACTTCCCGGATTCGGTTCAGTACCTTACTTAAAAAGCTCCGGTTATACAGAATCATCACAAACTCATCGCCACCTAAGCGTGCCAGCGTATCGGTTTTTCTGATACAGGCTCCCAGTCGCCCGGCAATAATCTGTAATAACTCGTCACCATAACTGTGACCCAGACTGTCATTGATCATTTTGAAATGGTCCAGATCAATCAAGACAACGGAAACTTCCCGCCGATAACGCTGAGCCCACAGAAGCCCCTGATTCAACCGGTCATTCAGCAACGCCCGGTTTGGCAATCCGGTTAACGTATCATGATGAGCCAGATACTGAATCCGTTCTTCAGTACGCTGACGTTCAATGGCAATCGCTGCAATCCGGGTTGCCATATCAGCAAATGTCATGTCGATCTGACTGAGTTGATACTTTTCACGAAAATAGAGGGTAAAAGTCCCCAGAATATCGCCCTGAGAAGTCAGCATCGGTATCGCATAGCACGAGTGAACCCCAAACTGACTGAGCAAAGTGCAGTAGTCCTTCCACCCGGTGATTGGTTTGTGCATATCCTCAACCCAGACAGACTGTTCACTCATAACAGCGACACTATCCGGACTGAGCCGGGATGCCACAGATTCACCGTCAGGAAACCGGATATAATACTGTTCGGCAAATCCATCCGGAAAAGCAGGTGCCGTCCGTAGCTTCAGGTGTTCTCCATTTTTCAGAAAAACAGCCCCCCAGGTCTCGGTCTGCTGGGCTTCAACCAAACGTATTAAACTATTCAGAATATCATCCAGTGAAGAGCCGGTTACCATCATTTCGAACAGTTGCCCCTGACCGATTCGCAATGCTTCCGTCCGTTTCCGCTGATCAATATCATGAATCACCAGAATTTCACCCTTAGATAAATCTTTCCGGTCGATAGCCGTCAGAATCGTTTCACCCCAGAAACACTGACCGTCACGTCGCTGATAGCGGATATCTGAAACATATTCGCCTTCCTGAACCAAAGACTGATGAGCTGCCTGATGAACATAGTCATCGTGATATTCCACTGAATAGAGATATTCGAGAGGAACATTGTCCAATGCATCGATCTCTTTACCAAACAGCGATGCCAGTTTCTGATTACATCTGACAATCCTTCTTTTCTGTAGAAATGCAATCCCAACGCCTGAATATTCCAGTAAACGCTGCTGCTCCTGTAAAATACGATGTAGCTCCTCTTCCGCTTTCTGGCGGATCTGACTCTCTTCTATCAGTTGTCGGTTTTTTTCGGATAAGCGATGCTGCATATCGCACAAAGCCAGATGAGTATTGATCCGGGATACGACTTCTTCGATCTGGAAAGGCTTAGTAATATAATCAACGCCCCCGACGTCAAAACCAGTTACTTTATCTTTCACATCATTCAGAGCCGTCATGAAAATAACCGGAATCTTGCGGGTTTTGTCGCTCTGCTTCAACTGAGTACAAACTTCAAAACCATTCATTCCCGGCATCATGACATCCAGCAGGATAAGATCAGGTACCACATAAGCTGCCCGCTGCAACCCTTCTTCCCCGTCTTCCGCAACCAGCACCTGAAAATGCCGCTCATCCAGTTCGTCAACTAACACGCCCAGATTGGCTGGCGTGTCATCGATGATCAATATAACTTTCTGCTGCTGCCTCAGTGCCGGATGCTCCACAATACTCATATGGCAGATTTCCTTTCCAATAAATCAGTGACCAACAGGGATATCGACCGGGATTGAAAAGCTTTTGCCATATCAATCAAATGATCGGCAAAAGTACGATAACGGGAATCACCTTCTTTCAGTGCTTCAGCCCAACGGCGGATATCCCGCATATTGCCGATCAATGCCAGATGACGGAGTTCTTCCAGTTGCTCTCTGGGTGGTGCAATCCATCCGGAAGTGTCTGAAACGATTGACGACAGTTCCGGTTCAGCCGACTGCTCATCAGTGATCCATTGTAAATCCAACTGTTTCCCAATCAGAGCTAACAATAGCTTTCTGTCAATCGGTTTGCTGACAAACCCATTGGCTCCGGCGGCTTCCCCCTGAGCCAGTTCATTATTGGATGCGCTGGCAGAAACAATCAGTACCGGAATATTTTCCAGCTCAGAGCGTTGCCGGATATTCCGGGTCGCTTCCAACCCATCCATCACTGGCATGACAATATCCATCAGAATTAAATCCGGTCGTTCTGCACAAGCTTGTTCTACACCGGCTCGACCATCATTAGCTTCCAATGTTTCAAAGCCAATTTCCTCAAGTAAATCCACCAGCAACATCCGGTTTTCCGGAATATCATCCACAATGAGAACCCGCTTCCTTTCTCCTTCATAGCCGATAATATTTTCCTGACTGATGTGAGTTTTATGCTCACAATGCTCTTCAACAATCAACAGATTCAGAGAAAAATAAAACTGGCTGCCGACACCGACCTGGCTATTGACCTGAATGTCTCCGCCCATCTGCCTGACCAGTTGCCGACTGACGGCCAGTCCCAGTCCCGTTCCGGCAACTCTGCGTTTTTTATCTCCGACCTGCTCAAATGGATGGAAAATAATTTCCTGCATATCGTCGGCGATACCAATACCACTGTCTTCCACCGAGAAAGTAACCTGTACATACCGATCCGTCGCGGGCTGCTCAGTCTGAACTTTCAGACGGACATATCCAGTGTCGGTATACTTCACCGCATTGCCTAACAAGTTCAATAAAACCTGACGCAGACGTTTCTCATCCAGAAACATCGTCGGAAAAATCTGTGATGGTATATCAAGTTTGAGTGCCAGGCCTCTCTGAGATGCCTTGATCCGAATAATATCGATAACGCTTTGCAGACAACATTTCAAATCGACAGCTTCCGGTGTCAGATCCAGTCGTCCGGCTTCAATCTTAGACAAGTCCAGCAGGTCATTAATCAGTGTCAGCAAATGGTGCCCACTCTGCATAATCGTATTCAGACCATCATGCTGACGTTCATCCAGATTAGGTTCCCGGCGCATCAATTGGGCATAGCCAAGAATCGCATTCAGGGGAGTTCTGAGCTCGTGACTCATGTTAGCCAGAAAAACAGACTTAGCATGGGTTGCCGCTTCAGCCTGAATTCTGGCCCTGTTCAGTTCGGTAGCCTGAGCTTCTAGTTCTTCGGTTTTATGCTGTAAGTCTTCTGTCCGCTCAACAACCATCTTCTCAAGTTGTGACATAATCCGCTGCCGCTCAGATTTAGCTTCCGCTTCCATCTCCCGGACTTTGACCGCATTTTCCTGAAAGACTTTAACCGCCCGGGACATACTTCCGACTTCATCCTGCCGTTCGAGCCCGGTAATACTGACTTCCAGATGACCGGTCGCCAGTTGGCGCATGACTGCGGCCAGAGAGACAATGGGCCTTGCAATCAGGCGGGAGGTTGACCATGCAATAAACAGAGCTGTCAGCGCCGTAATCACTCCGGCCACCATGCCGGAAACTTCGCTCCATTCATTATGTCTGGCTGCAGCAACCTGCTGCTCCTGGGCAAACTGGGAAACCAGTGAGGATGTCCGGACCGCTTCTTCCCGGACTTTCTGGTGAACCCGGGAAAGCGCATAACTTGCCTGACGAAAGCGGAGAAACGCATCCCGGTATCCATCAATCAGAGAATTCACCGTCACAGCCGAATTTAATGTTTTATCTGAAGTATTCACTGAAGGCAAAATACGTGAATAACGGGCAAGTTGATCCAGTGTTTCATGGACTGATGCGGCGGCTTCATCAGTCGACAGCAGATGAAATGTCAATGTTTTGGCTTCCAGATGTGCGACACGCTCTGCAAATCGTCGGGAAACATTCACCGAGTTCTGTAGCAATCCGGTTTCGGTTCGCAGGTCGTCCATTGCCCGGCCCAGCATACTCTCTTTCGCCACAACCACTTTTTCCATTTGGTTAATCATCCGGTCAATGACCTCAAAATGACCCAGCATCTGGCTATAAAGAACATTACTGTCTGTCGGTGAATCATCAGACAAAGACCGGACATTCTGATCAGTCAGGTCAACAACCTGCTGCAATTGTTTTGTTGCAGCCAGCCATTCATCCTCATCATTCAGATCTTTCAGCATCTTCACAACCGGAAGCATCGATTGCAAAGCCTGCCTGATCTCCACAACAGGTTCCTGAGGTTTCCCTTTTCCCATCATGTACAGCAACAAAACAGAGGTCATTTTATGTGCCCCGTTCCGGAGACTCTGAAGAATCTGATGCGAATGATAAACCTTGTCCATACCGGCATCATGCTGGTCCATACGTTGTTCAAGCCGCTCCCGCCGTTGTTCAAGATTATTCTCAATTGCTACTGCAACATTTTGCAACTGGATATGCTGACGGGTCATGTTGGTGATTTCCGTATTCATCATTTCGGTAGCCAGACGCAATACATCGACGGTGTTTGAGAAGTAACGCATTCTTCTCTTCAGTGAGGAGACCTCCTCAGTATGAACTGTATCCAGCTCCCTCAGATCCAGATGAGCCAGTATCTCGACGTTTTCTGCCATAATCGCTTTCACTTCATCCAGACGGGATGGATCGTGAGAAGAAATAAAATTCTCTACCCGTTTGGCAGCATTATTGACAGAAACCATCACAGCCGAACCATAGCCGACCATTTCCACAGATTTTTTCATCTGTTTCAGGCTGTAGAGATCAACAGCAGAGACACCCACATTCAGCAGTACCAGCAAGATCACCGATACCGTAATTTTGGTTGTGATAGACCAGTGCTCAAATGATCTGATTTTCATCATAACGCCCAGCGTATCTAAGTCTTTACTGATGCACCGAGGCATCAATCATTTTCACCACATCTTCCTGAGAATATGCCGGGTTTGCTGCACCGCCGACAGGCATCTTCTCAAGCCATGAATCAAGTTCATCGTCATATATTGTCACTAACGGGACATTCACAATTTTAGGAACATGTTTTCCGGCCAGAATCTGCTGTGTAACCCAGAATCCGACCTGAGAAATACTGGGAGTCGCAGAAATAGAAAATGTCTTGTATCCATTTGCATCCCGTTCCTGTTTCCAGAATGCCAGTTCATTCTGCCGGTTGCCCATCACAATAATCGGCAATGGCCGTCCGGCTTCTTTGAAAGCCATCGCAGCACCATAACCATCTCCTCCCTGATCAACAATGGCATCAATTTCCGGTAGTGCAGGCAGAGCTAACGCAACCTCTTTTTTCGCCACAGAACTCGTCCACTGCCCATAAACCGTGTGGACTATTTTCAACCCCGGATATTTTTCCGCTGCTTTATGAATACCAGCACTGATATCCGCATCCGTTGCATCACCGGATATCCCCCGGATTTCCAACAGATTACCTTTTCCCTGAAGGCGTCCGGCAACATACTCAATCTCAGCCAGCCCCATTTCATCCCAGTCGTAGTTCACTTCATAGACACAGGGCTCACTCACTTTGCTGGCAAGAATCACGACCACAACCCCGGCATTGCAGGCATCACGGACAACACTCTTCAGTGCTGTATCCGATGCAGCAAGAATCACGATGGCATCATAGCCTTCCAGTACCATATTCTGGATTTGCTTAGCCTGCTCCGGTGCAGAATTATTTGCACTGGTCACCGGTGCTTCTTTAATTAAGCCGGCCTGTTGTGCCTGAATGGCAACATTTTTCCAGTTTTGGACCATCACCCGGCGAAAATCACTACCCACATAAGAATTACTAAAGGCAATCCGCTGTTGGCTCGTATCACCACGGACGATACCTTCCGCCAGAATCAAAGGAGCATACAAAACAGGTAAGAGAGAAAATAGAGCGAAGAGAAAAACCCAAAACCGGCTGAAAAGGTTTCGGCTATAGAATAACTGAACTAAACCCATAGGACTCATCTCCTGATTAGCATTCAGATCTCAATTGAGGAAATCTCCTCCACCCTGGCCTGTTAACGTATCCAACTAATCAAGAGACTTTCTGCACGCAAGCGTGCTGTTTTTTAATTATCAGGCTGAATGGAGCACAACCTGGCAGGTAACTTCCCCGGAATATAAAGAAAATATGGTCAGGATGTGCCACAAACACAAAAATAAATCATAAATTACGTGAAATGATGCTCATATTATCTATGTAACCACAAATGCAATTACATGCATCGTTGACAAACCCCTGATCAGCACTTGCCTGCCTCTCACCAAACCATCACAACTCATGTTCTGTTCTGGCGATAATATCATCCTGAGTATCCGGAGACAGCGCCGTGAAAAAAGCAGAGTAACCTGCCACCCGCACAACCAGATCCCGATACTGATCCGGATGTTTTTTGGCTTCAAGTAAGGTTTCGCGGGAGACAACGTTATACTGAATATGCCAGCCATGATGAATATTGAAGAATGTCCGTAACAGGGACATCAGTTTTCGCCGGTCACTGTCATTGTCCAGTGTTGACGGGTTCAGTTTCTGATTCAGTAAAACACCTCCCAGAATCGAGCCAGTCGGCAGTTTGCCGACTGAGTTCATCACTGCCGTTGGCCCCAGATGATCAGTCCCGGACGCAGGACTCGCCCCTTCTGCCAATGGCATTCCGGCTTTACGGCCATCAGGTGTTGCCATCGTTGCCGCGCCAAACGGTACATTCGCAGAAATAGATGATGTTCCGGCGTAATAATTACCGCCAATCGGTCCTCTTCCATAGCGCGGGTTATGGTATTGCTTCAGTTCATCAATATAAGTCTGATACGCACGAACCAATAACTGATCAACAAACTCATCATCGTTGCCATACTTCGGCGCACGATGTACCAAACGCTGACGAAGCTGTTCATGGGCCAATCCGGAAAAATCATCCGACAATGCCTGAGCCAGTTCTTGCTGAGCAACCATCTCTTGCTCAAAAACCAACGTTTTTACCGCAGCCAGACTATTCCCCAGATTCGCAATTCCGACTTGCAGACCGGATACCCAGTCATATCTTGCACCCCCCTGTTTAATCGTCTTTGCCCGCTCAATACAATCATCCACTAAAGCTGAACACAGGAGATCATGCGCATTTTCCTCCAGCACGGTATCAACCACATATTCAATCTCAATTGATTTTCTGGTGTAGTAACGGATCTGCCGGTCCCAGGCTGACATCACCTCCTCAAATGAAGAAAAATTACCTTTAGCAAGCGCCTGTTCCTGTGGCAGGAATGTCAGCCCCGATGTGGCATCCTGTCCGCCTTCCAGTGTAGCTAACATCACCCGGGCGAAATTAATAAAGCTCATCCCGGTGCAGCGGTAACCCCACTTTCCGGCAACAGCAGTCTCAATACAACCGATAGCTGCATATTCATAAGCATCTTCCGGCATCACTCCCAGACGGATAAACTCAGGAATAACGATTTCATCATTGTTGAACGCCGGCATACCAAAACCACAACGAATCACCTGCACACAGGCATCTAAAAAATCGTCACTCATTCCGGCATGATAGCGGACACTCAGATTCGGCTGAGTCGAGCGTAAACGTCCGCAGGATTCAAGAATGGCATAAGACAACGGATTCACCGCATCAACTGCCTGTCCTTCCACCAACTTCTGTCCGCCAATCGTGACATTCTGGTAAAGCGGACTCCCCGCAGAGGCTTTTGAATGAGTACCTGAGCGAATTTTGTTCACCTCCAGCAACTTTAACCAGCAGCTCTGTAAAAGCTCAATCGCAGCTTCCCGGCTCAGGGTTCGCTCCTGTTCAACATCTTTTCTGTAGAGTGGATATAAGAATTGATCCATTCGTCCGAAAGAGACCGAGTGCCCATTCGACTCGATTTGCAGAAACAGTTGAATAAAATAGACCAGTTGCAAACCCTGCCAGAATGTCTGAGGCGGCTTGTGGGCGATCACATCACAATTCCCGGCAATCGCCAGCAACTCATTTCTCCGCTGCTCCGATACAGCATGAACAGCTTCCTGCCGTGCCAGCGTCGCATAGCGATGAATATGTTGACTGACCGCAGCAAGCGTTATCTCTACGGCTCTGAGAAACTGATTCCCATGCAGATCTTCCAGTACGGTCAGGTTCATCCGGGCACGACGCTGAGTGACATTGTCACGTAACCAGTCCAGACCTTTCTCAAGCAACAACGCATAATTTACGGCCAGATGAGCATCTCCCGATGTCATATTTCCTTCGGCTTTAATGATTCCGCTTGCCAGAATATCCTGATGTTCCCGAGAAAAAATGCCATAGCAGCGATCCTGTACGGTCTGGCCCCGCCACCAGGGAAGCACTCTGTGAATTGTTTCTTTATCTGCCTGAGTCACTGAAAACCCGGCTCCGGGACGATCTGCCAACGCATCAATTTCTGCCAGAATCCAGTTCACCGTATACTCAGGAAACACCGGAGCAGCCCGGACCTGACTGGCCTGATTGCCAATGATCAGTTCATCATGTTTGATCCAGATTGTTCTCTGTTCGAGATGATGAGCCAGCGCCAGCGCCCGGCGCACCGGAACAGGCTTATCGGCATGCTGTTGATAGATTTCAGTGTAATGCACTGCCCGCTCGGTACATACCGGTGGCTGAACAATATGAATCAGGGCATGTTTATGGGCCTGAATTCTCTCACTTACCTGTTTCAGATTAAGTGTAACCATCATTCTATCCTCTCAGAGTTACTCTCAGACCATTGGCCTGGGCATAATGACGTGAAAAATTCAGCAATTCAGGATCCTCCAGCTTCTTCCCGGAAGCCAGATAAGGCCGGCCCAACAGCTGATATTTCTGTTTTCCTAACGTGTGATAGGGCAAAAAATGAATTTCTTTACAGGATAATGTTGTCGCGACATAGTCAACGATAGCTTTCACTGACGCTTCATCAGCATTGAAATCCGGGACTAAAGGCACCCGAATCACAACCGGTTTTTCCAGAGCGGATAATTTCTCCAGATGGCTCATGACACGTCTGACGTTACCATTGGTCCACTGCCGGAAAATATCCGGGTCAACATGTTTCAGGTCCGCCAGAAACAGATCAATACAATCCAGAGACGGCTCAATATATTTCCATGGGACATGGAGACAGGTTTCAACCGCCGTATGCAGCCCTTCCCGTTTACATCGTGCAAGTAATTCTGTGCTGAATTCCGGAGTCATAAATGGTTCACCACCGGATAAAGTTACGCCACCACCACTTTGTTCGTAGAAATGTTTATCCTTGCGAATTATCTGCATCACATCTTCAATATCCAGAGCTTCACCGCATACAGTTAACGCTTCAGCTGGACAAACTTCTGTCAGTGCATTTAAGTGATCCTCGCTTAACGACACCCGATCAATATCAAGACATTCCTCACCCTGCTGAATCACATCCGGTACTACATCCTGACACAATGTGCAGCCAGACAAACATAACCGCGGATCAAACAGCAGATCACGTTCATATCGGTGACTTTCCGGATTCTGGCACCAACGACACCGTAGCGAGCAGCCTTTCATAAAAACGACGGTTCTGATTCCCGGACCATCATGCGTTGAGTAACGTTGAATGTTGAATATCATGTCAGCAACCAGAATATTAACGTACGATAATTAAATTACTTTCTAACGAAAGATACATTGATATCGATCAACGCAATTGGTTTGATATTAAATATAATGCTGAGCATCACAATATATGCCTGCTTAAGAGGAATTTTTGCCATGGAACTTTATCTGGACACCGCCGACATTGAAGCCGTTCAATACTTCCGGGATGTTTTTCCTCTGGCTGGTGTTACAACTAACCCAAGTATCGTGGCCGCTTCCGGTCAAAATCTTCATACATTGCTCAGTCAGTTACGTGAACAACTCGGTAAATCACCGCTGTTGTTTGCTCAGGTTCTTGCCAGAACAGCAGCTTCAATGGTCACAGAAGCTCGCTATCTGCGGAGTATTGATGAGAATCTGGTAGTCAAAATCCCGGTGACAGCCGAAGGGTTAACCGCAATGAAAAGACTCGTAAAAGAAGAAATACCGGTACTAGGAACCGCTGTATACAGCTCAGCTCAGGGGTTACTGGCAGCAATGGCCGGAGCCCAATACATCGCCCCATATGTCAACCGGCTGGACACCTTATCCGGCAATGGCACTGAAACCGTTGCAGAGCTACATCAACTGTTACAGTTACACGCCCCACAGACAAAAATACTGGCCGCCAGCTTTAAAAATAGCCGTCAGGTCATGGATTGCCTGATGTCCGGAGCTCAGGCTGTCACGGTCTCTCCTGACGTTGCCAGGCAGTTGATCACCTCACCGGCAACAGATGCTGCATTAGATCAGTTCGAGGCAGACTGGAGCAAGGCTTATCAGTCATTACACCTATAGAATTAAGGAAAGATGGAGTGCAATAAAAGCAGATGAATTCATTTTCTTTGAGGTGCATGTCCTTATAATTTTGTAACATAGGTGCATAACCAAAGTTTACCGACAAAGCCAGACGATGAACGAAAGACAGCAAACTATTCTTCAGCTCGTAGCAGAAAAAAAGAAAATCAGTGTCAACCAACTCGCGGAGAGGGTTGGTGTTTCTGTGGTGACGGTCCGGCATGACCTGAATACGCTTGAGAAAAGTAAATTTCTCAAACGGGTCCACGGGTTTGCAGTAGCAATCAACAGCGAAGATACCGAAACCCGCCTGATGACAAACTACCCGCAGAAACAGGCTCTAGCCGAATATGCCGCGTCGCTGGTACATGACGGAGAAACAGTTTTTATCGAAAGCGGGAGTACCAATGCACTGTTGGCCCGCCTGCTAGGAAAGAAACGCAATATTACCCTGATAACTGTCAGTGCTTATATTGCTCATTTGCTGCGGGACTGCGAATGTGAAGTCATCTTACTCGGAGGGATTTACCAGAAACGCAGTGAAAGTATGGTTGGACCGCTAACCCGGCAGAATCTACAGCAGGTTCATTTCAGTAAATTATTCATTGGGGTTGACGGTTATCATCCGGAAACCGGGTTTACCGGCAGAGACATGATGCGCACTGACATCGTCAATGCGGCCTTACAAAAATGTTCTGAAAACATTGTGTTAACGGATAGCACTAAATTCGGGGCAATTCATCCCCATCCAATCGGGCCGGCTCATTTTATTCACCGGGTCATTACTGACCAGCAATTAGCGCCAAACTATCGGGCGAGCCTGTCAGAACACCAGATCAATATTGCGATGGTATAATGTTCAGCTCACCTTCAAGTCATATTGTCGGGTCACAGGGTTTAATCCCCAGATAACATAAGACGGATAACTATTTTAACAACTCGCCGTAATTTACAGGTAAGGCCGCATGAGAAGAATCATCTTCAGGATGATACAAAGATGCGAGATGCTGGCTGACTAAATGTGCAGCAAGGTAAATGCTCACTTCCCGCTGCTGACCGGGGGTGACATAAAATTCACCATCCCACAAATTGTCACGATAATGGCCGGATTCTAAAAAAGTCACAACTGCTTTCATACACACCTCCGAACGAAAGAAACGCCTTAATCATATGTTTCACTTCACACGAATGGTAGTTTTGTTAATGAAATGTAAATTATCATTTTTAGAGAAGAACTAATTATTTAAAGAGGAATCAACTGTCAACCGGCTCGGAAATTTCAATCAGATTACCATCGGGATCCCGGACATAGACAGAACGAATTTTTTGCACTGCTCCTGTACGAATAACCGGCCCTTCAATAATCGTGATGTCATGCTGACAAAGCCGCTCAATCACTTGATCCAACGGCTGACTGGCCAGAAAACACAAATCAAGCGCTCCGCAGGTCGGGAAACAGGCTTTTGGCTCGAATTCTTTGCCTTTGAGATGAATATTTATTTTCTGCTGACCAAACTTAAGTGCTTTTCTTGGTTCACCGAGCTCTCCTGTGGCTAATTGCGGCTGGAAACTCTCCAGCGTCATCCCCAGAACATCAACATAAAAGCGGATACATGCAGTTTCATCTGCTGTCGTCAGGACCAAATGGTCGAGTTGTTGAATCATCAGCTCTTCTCCCTGTTTCGATTACAATGAGACAAATGGCTATAAGGCAAAAGTGAATACATCATCGATTCATTTGCGTCTCTATCACCGACATCATACAAACAATATTCTCAAATTACCTCAAATGCATTCTATCTGGTATGATCGCCAGCCAATTTAAGCCATTGGTATCAATACTGACTGTATCGTTTCAGAAATAGTGACCTCTTCAGGATTACACAAAACAGGGAGAATCATAGCGGATGAGTCAACAGACCGAGTCTTATCGTCAGGCACATCGTGAGGCCTTATGGGCAATTGCTCTGGCACTGGGATATTTTATCTGGTGGTATGCCACAGCTTACGGTTTTTCTGCACCGCAGGAATCACGGGAGTTACCGCAGCTTTATTGGGGAATGCCTTTGTGGTTTCTTCTCTCTTGTGTCATCGGCCCGCTCCTTTTCACCCTGCTGTGCGGCCTGATGGTGAAGTATGTCTATCGCAATATCTCTCTTGACCCACAGCAGAATGAAAATCATGAATAGTCAATTGATCACACCTTTACTGATTTATCTTGTCGCCGTTTTTGCTCTGGCATTTGTGACCCGTCGCCATCACAGACCGGGAAAGTTTATCAGCGAATATTTTATTGGCAGCCGCAGCCTTGGTGGTTTTGTCCTCGCGATGACACTGGCGGCGACCTATGCCAGTGCCAGCAGTTTTATCGGTGGGCCGGGAGCTGCTTATAAAATGGGGCTGGGATGGGTTCTGCTGGCGATGATTCAGTTACCGGCAACCTGGCTGACTTTAGGTGTTCTGGGCAAAAAGTTCGCAATTGAAGCCAGACGCCATAATGCTGTGACACTCAATGACATTCTCTTTGCCCGTTTTCACAGTCGCACCGTAGTGATTCTTGCCTCTCTGACACTGCTGCTGGCATTTTTCGGCACCATGGTTGTACAGTTCGTTGGAGGAGCCCGGCTATTACAAACGGTCACAGGACTGTCTTATCATCAGGGACTATTTCTGTTCGCCTGTACCGTTGGTTTGTACACCACCATCGGCGGGTTCCGGGCCGTGGTACTGACCGACACACTTCAGGGCATCATGATGTTGATTGGAACCGTCGTGCTGCTCTGGGGAGTCATTCATGCCGGAGGCAGTATCGGAGAACTGGTCACCCGGCTGCATGACATCGACCCGGCGTTAATTACACCGTATGGGCCGGGGCATTTTCTCAGCCAGCCGTTTATTCTGAGTTTCTGGGTGCTGGTCTGTTTCGGTGTGATCGGCTTACCTCATGCAGCAGTCCGTTGTATGTCATACAAAGACAGTCCTTCCCTGCATAAAGGTATCGTCATCAGTACAATTATGATGGCCTTGCTGATGTTCGGAACGCATATGGCCGGGGCGCTTGGCCGGGCTATTGTGCCGGAAGTTGCCAGCCCGGACCAAATTATGCCGACACTGATGATGACGGTTCTTCCGCCAATGGTTGCCGGGATTTTTCTCGCCGGTCCAATGGCTGCGATTATGTCTACAATCGACTCACAACTCATTCAGGCATCGGCCACACTGCTCAAAGATCTCTATCTCAACTACATTAACCCACAGATGCTCCGGGAAGATCAGGCCGAACGAAAACTGAGTCGTCTGTCTATCTGGATTACTGCGATTTTTGCGCTGCTGGTCTTTGTGGCAGCTACAAATCCACCGGATATGATTATCTGGCTGAATCTGATGGCTTTAGGTGGATTGCAGGCTGTATTTCTCTGGCCACTGGTACTCGGTTTATACTGGCCCAGAGCTTCAGCAGCCGGAGCACTGAGTTCAATGGTGGCCGGACTCGGATGCTATATTCCGCTGGTAACATTCAAACCCGATCTGGGCGGTGTCCACCCAATTGTACCGACACTGATTCTGGGCCTGATCACCTTTGTGATCGGCAGCTATATCAAACCGGCGACTTCTGCCCCGGTCATCTCCGAATAGTATCAACACAGGCAGTATTCATGCTGCCTGTCCTTTTAACCCACATTTTTGTCCCTTGGAATATCTGTCCTCAGAAGAAGTTCACCGGCAGATAAAAATCCAGCTCAAACACTTCATCGGGATGAAGAAAATGATTCTGGTGGTAATGCACATAAGCTGGTGTCGAACGCAGCTTAAAGCCGGAGTTTGGTAACCACTGCTCCATAATCAGACTGATATACGGTAACAACTCTCCATAAATCCCCCGTAACCGGAACACCGCATGTAATCCTCCAGGGATCACCATTTGATTCACTACGCCCCGATACTGCAAAGGCCGGTCAATTGCAAGGCAGGCGACATAGCGGCATTTATCCAGTGCAACCCAGGCAGGGTTTGAATGATGTAATCCAAACTGGGTAGAAAAATCACGCCCCTCCGTATCAGCCCAGGCTTTCAGTACCAGCCAGGCACGACGAATCGAACGGTTGTAACCGGTGTGCCGCACATAGGCAGCCATTCTGTCCGGTACTTCCATGATTTTCGGCGGCAGCAACTCACGGCTTGCAACCCGTTGATACCCGGCGGCAATTTCCGGGTCTTTGAGGTAAGGTTTCTCGGCGATCTGCATATCATGCTGCCGCCACTGACCGGGATACATATGGAATGTGGCCTTAAAAGCCCGGCTAAAAGATGATGCCGAGCTGAAACCACAGTTATTGGCAATTTCCAACACCGATGATGTCGGGTCAAACATCAGTTGATTGGCCGCATATTCCATCCGGGTCCGCCGGATATACTGATGAATCGACTCTCCGACCGTCTGTTTAAATACCCGGTGAAAATGCTGTTCAGAGTAAGCAGCGACATCAGCCAGCTCCTTTGCTGACAAGTTTCTGCTGATATCTTTATGAATATAAAAAAGAACATCATTGATCCGGGAAATATGTTGTCTGCTCATTGGATTCAAATAGCATAAATGGACATATTGTTAAGCATAAACAGACACGCGAATTTGAGCAATCCCCTGTACTATTCGTTTCCAGAGGCCGTACTCCGACAGAAAATGGCCCAAAACAAAAAATACAAGACCAGACAGGAACAGAGATGGAAATTGCACACTCATTACAACAAACCCGTTCTTCCTATATTCGGGAGATCCTTAGCGCTGCCGCAGATAAGAATGTGATCTCACTGGCCGGAGGATTACCGGATGAACAAACGTTTCCGACTGAACTGATGAAGCCGACGCTGGAAAAACTGACGCAGATGCCGGAGGTTTTTCAGTATGGTTCAACCGCCGGTTATGACCCTTTGCTGGACTATCTGCGCGATGCATATCAGCTACCGGACACACACACCGCTATGATCTGTACCGGATCACAACAGGGATTAGATCTGATCGCCAGAGCTTACTTTAATCCGCAGGATACCATTGCGATGGAAGCCCCTAGCTATCTGGGTGCTATGCAGGTTTTCGGGTTGGTTCAGGCCAATATCGTTACTGTTCCGCAAACGGATGCCGGTCCGGACATTGAAGCACTGGAACTCTGTTTCAGGCAGCAGGCACCGAAAGCATTCTATGCTGTCCCTGACTTCCACAATCCGACCGGCGTCTGCTGGACTCTGGAAATCCGCCAGCAAGTTGCTGCACTCTGCATCCGCTACAATGTTGTCATGATTGAAGATGCACCATACCGGGAACTACGGTTCAATGGAGAAGCTCTGCCTCTTGTTTCTGATTTCTGTCCGGAACATTCAATCGTGTTACGTTCATTTTCTAAAATCGCATCTCCCGGCCTGAGAATGGGCGTTGTCACCGGCAAACGCAGTTATCTGGAACCGTTAATCAAAGTAAAACAGGGGGCGGATCTGCACTCTAGTGTTCCGATGCAGGCATTATTGCTGGGGCTGCTGCAACATCCGGATTTCGATCAGCATCTGGACAGCATCCGTACTTTATATCAGACACGTTATCACCGGCTATATACGGAGCTATGCCAGCAACTTCCTGAAGGTTGTACAGTAAAGCCGATCGATGGCGGGATGTTTGTCTGGCTCTCGCTGCCGGATTGTGACACCTTCGCGCTCGCAGAAAGTATGTTGGCGAAAGGCGTAGCGGTTGTTCCAAGCCCGGTGTTCTATCCGAATGCAGAAGCAACACCAGCAGCATTAAGGCTGAATTTCACTAATGCGAACCCGGATGAACTGACCGAAGCAGTCAAACGTCTGGTTGAAGGCTTAAAGAGTTATCTGAACTGAATGAAATATTCTGCCTGAGTTCACCATGTTCTTTTGAAATCAGGGCAATATTGTCCTGATTTCTGCCAGATCATCTCACAGGCATAATTTGCCCTGTTCATGAAGGATCGTCATAAAGTGATCCAGACCAAGCGGCTGATGATACAGATATCCCTGCCCCAGCTCACATCCCATTTCTGCCAGTAATGACTGTTGATGTGTCTCTTCAATCCCTTCTGCAACAATGTTTAAGCGTAAAGACTTCGCCAGTTGTACAATGGTTTTGACAATATCGAGACTCTGCGGATCATCATTCATATCGTGGACAAAAGAACGGTCTATTTTCAGCACATCGATCGGGAAAGCTTTCAGATAAGACAGACTTGAATAACCGGTTCCGAAATCATCAATGGCAAGTGAAATACCCAGTTCAGACAGGCTAATCAGCATTTGCTTTGTAGTTTCAAAATCGTGCATCAGGGCACTTTCCGTCACTTCCAGTTCCAGCAGATGGCTGGGTAACCTGCTCTCCTGTAAGGTTTTTTCTACAATTTTTACAAATTCAGGATCCGTAAACTGCTTCGCCGCGACATTCACTGAAACTCTGACCGAGTAACCGAGTTCATACCAATAGCTGGCGGCCTGACAACTTTTGAGCAATACCTGGCTGCCAAGTTGTTGTACTAACCCGGTTTCTTCCGCGATCGGAATAAAGTGACACGGCGAAATTAACCGACCGTGCTGATCTTTCAGACGGACCAGCGCCTCACACCCGACAATTTCACCATCACTCAGACGATGCTGAGGCTGATACAGTACAATCAGATCATCTTTCTCAATCGCTTCTCTGAGTGTCATTTCAATATGGTGACGTTGAATCAGCACCGTCTCCAGTTCTTTGGAAAAAAAGCAGTGCTGGTTGCGTCCCTGCTGTTTTGCCCGGTACATTGCTGTGTCTGCATGACGTAACAGATTCTCTTCACTATCGGAATCATCCGGATAAATACTAACCCCGATACTGGCTGAAACTTTGTACTCTTTACCTCCGAACAGAAAAGGCTGACTGATCCGAAGACCAATATCGGTTGCCAGAGAATCCGCGACACCGGCGTTCATCACATTCGGGGCAATAATGATGAATTCATCTCCGCCAGTCCGCGCCAAAGTGTAACCCGGCAGGCAGAGACCCGAGAGACGTGAAGCCAGTTGTTTGATAAACAGGTCACCAAAATTATGCCCCATGGCATCATTAATATATTTGAAGTGATCAATATCGATCATAAACATCGCGATGCGGCTTTGCTGGATGTCCGCAATTCGAATCGCATTTGCCAGACGGTCATGCAGCAGAATCCGGTTGGGTAAATCGGTCAGTTGGTCGTGATTGGCAAGATGACTCATCTTAACTGACATTGCGACGGTTTCACTCACGTCGTGAAACACAATAATCGCGCCAATGACTTCTCCGTTTTTATCCCGGATCGGAGCGGCAGAATCTTCCACCCGGAAAATAGAACCATCTTTGGCCGTCAACTGACTATTTAAAGCCATGCCTACCGTTCGTTGTTCTTTCAGAGCAAGTAGAATAGGGTTCATCCCCTGATGCTGCGACACAGCATCGCGTAAATCCATCACCTCTTCAATTGCTAACCCTTTCGCATCCGAAGCACTCCAGCCGGTCATACGTTCAGCAATCGGGTTCATGAATGTCACCCGGGCAGAGGTATCGGTAGCAATCACCGCATCACCAATCGAGTTCAGGGTTACATTCAGCCACTCTTTCTCTTCCCGTAGCGCCTGCTTCACCCGGATCACATCAGTCATATTCACCGCAGTAACCAGATATCCGAGTGATTGCTCCCCGATGTAACGCTGCCTGATATGAATATTCAGATATTCAGTTTCCCGTTGTTCCTGAATGAACTCAAAGCGGAATTTGACATCCTGTTGCCCTTGTCCCTGAACCGATAACCGGATCTGAGAAGCAAGTTCTGCCGGGAGCACTTCATCAATCTGATGTCCCTGCATCTGTTCCGGTGTCTGTCCGAACCAGCTTCCGGAAAAATCGTTACAGAACTGGCTTTCCCAGTCCAATGACCAGTAAGAGACATACACTGGCAGTTGCGTCAGTAAATCCTGTAAATTATTTTTAGCTTCGGCAAGCGCATCCGACTGAAGACGGAGCTGAAGCTGGTTCTGAACTCTGAGACGACACAGACGCACATCAATCGGCTTGGAAATAAAATCAACGGCACCAAACTCCAGCGAGAAATACTCAACATCAGCTTCATCATGAGAAGTCACAAACATCACCGAAGTATTGGAGGTCAGCGGGTCAGCCAGTAAGTCCCGGCACAACTCCAGACCGTTACGCACCGGCATATCAATATCCAGAATTGTGATCTGGGGCTGGATCTGGCGAGCCAGTGCCAATCCTTCCAGTGGATCAGTTGTAGTCACAATATGACCCAGACCCGACAACGCCTCCTCCATGATCAGTAAATTCGTCGGATCATCATCCACCACCAATATATTGATTTGAGTGCTATTGTTAATGTGTGACGTCATAAGGCCTCAATCTCATCATTTAAGCAGCCGGTAAGACTACTCTCATCGGTAAAAAACGGGGCTTTTGTCAATATAGTCACGAATAGTCGATGCTTCAAAACCGATAAGGAAAGTCCTGTGCTTGAAGAACTGGAATTACGCTACAACCATGCCCGGATACTGATCGTTGACGATGATCCAATTAATCTTGAATTACTCAAAGGCTGCCTGTCCGACACTTTTCAGATTGATCTGGTCGAAAATGGTATGGAAGCCCTCAAGCGGGCAACTCTCACGATGCCGGACTTAATTCTGCTGGATGTAATGATGGAAGGGATTGATGGCTGGGAAGTCTGCCGGACGATGAAATCTTCGCCAACTCTGGCACATATCCCCATTATTTTTATCACTTCGCTTGACGATGACGAGACTCAGATCCGCTGCTGGCAAGCCGGGTGTGCCGATTATATTACCAAACCATTCAACTTCGTGACCTTAGAGCACCGGGTAAAAATGCATATGCGGTATAAGATAACAACCGAGCTCTTAACTACAATGTCAACCCGGGACAGCCTGACCGGTTTATCCAACCGTCGCTCACTGGAATCCGATTATCTGACTATCAAAGGATTATGTCGTCGTAATGGTCAGCCGCTGTCATTACTGATGATTGACATCGATAATTTCAAGCAATACAACGACATCTATGGCCACCTGAAGGGAGACAAATGCCTGCAACAGGTCGCGGATACTCTGAAAAAATCCATCAAACGCGTCTCAGACCGGGTTTTCCGTTATGGCGGGGAAGAATTCACCGTTTTGCTCCCCAACACCAATCAGGAAGGAGCCAGACGGATTGCCTCAACCCTGTTATCTGCTATATCCGAGCAGACTCTGGAACATAAAAGTGCGCCGCTGGGATATCTGACCATCAGTATCGGTGGCGCAACATTTGACTGGGCACATCTGCCGGAACAACTCGAAGAGGCATTGGAAGCCGCAGATCAAGCCCTTTACGAAGCCAAGCATTCCGGAAAAAACCGTTCGGTTCTGACGCAGATAAATCTGACCAAAACATCGAATGAAAAAACGGATTCACCAACCAGATAAAAGGCTCTGCTCATGTTCTCAAAAACATCCTACATCACGGTATTTATCGTTGTTCTGTTGCTGGCTATCTTCGCTATCGTCGAATATAACAACTATTCAGCCGAGCAGATTATGAATGAGACTAAAGCAACACTGGTCAATGAAACCACTTATGAAGTCAACAAAATAGAAGAATCTATCGCTGATAAAATCTCTCTGGTCAAATTTCTCCACAACACACCCCCAATTTCAGGTATTACCCGAGCCCTTGAGCATAATGGTGTTGATCCGAAAGATTCGACCACCACAGAACAATGGATGAACCGGCTCGCGGTTATTTTCCAGGCCCTGATAGAAAACAGGCGAGAGATTAAACAGTTACGGATTATCTCTGTCATAGATAAAGGCAAAGAGTTTCTACGGGTTGATCGCGACGGAGGCAAAGTGGTCAGAATACCGCATGCTTTTTTACAGGATAAATCCGGTGAAGCTTACTATATGGCGGCTTCCCAGCTCGCTCCCGGAGAGATCCATGTCTCACCGATTAACCTGAATATCGAACATGGTAAAATTGCCTATCCGCTCCAGCCGACACTACGTGTGATTACACCGATATTTTTCAGTGACCGGGAACGGTTCGGTTTTCTGATCATGAACATCGATGCTACCAATATCCTCACCAACCTCACCAAAGGACAAGGACTGCTTGATGAAATGTGGCTGGTTGATTCGAAAGGCTATTTTATTCATCACCCGGATAGCGAGCTTTCATTCAGCAGACAGCTCAATCCCGACATAACCCTCGCAAGCCAGTATCAGTTATCTGATATCGGTAACGATGGTTTACTGTCGGCTGTCCGACTGATAAAGCCCGCAGATGAATTGATCGTCGACCGGCAGAGACTTTATTCCGGCTCAAGCTTTGATGAACATGTTTATCTGTATGGCATCATCCATAAAAGCAAAATCGATCATAAAATTGCTGCACGTCATTATGAGTTGTTATTGCTTTCAGGGCTGACTTTTATCATTTTAACCCTTGTACTGGGCATTTTTTATCGCTCATACAGCACCAGCCTGCGGCTGAATAAAATTAATTCAAAATTCCAGTCGATTGTCAGCAGTTCTCCGGACGCAATCATTGGTGCTGATAAAGATGGCAGGATCAAAACCTGGAACCATGCAGCATCAACCTTATTCGATGTTCCTGAACATGCAGCATTCAATCAACTGCTGGATCACTGTATCAGATTAGATCATCAGGATCTGATGGCATCATTCCAGTCGGTTAAATCTTCGAATATAGCCCTTTCGCTTACGGATACACGATTCGATAAAAAAAATGGCGAAACCAAATATCTGGAAATCACGATTAATCCGATTCTGGATACGACGAATAAGGTTGACTCTTATACTATTCAGGTCCGGGACCGTACCAAAGAAGAAGAAGCCGCTGAAATGCTCAAAACCAGTAATGCGGAACTGGAGAAAAAAGTACAACAGCGTACAGAACAGCTGATGCAACATACACAACAACTGGAAATCGCCCACCAGAAAGCGATGGAAGCCAGTCATGCCAAGAGTAATTTCATTTCGGTGATCAGTCACGAAATGCGCACGCCACTCAACGGAATGATCGGCACACTGTCGCTGGTCAGACGGGAGCCACTAAGCCCTGACCAGTTGCGTTACCTGAACATGGCAGAACAGAGCACCAGCACCCTTTCGGTATTGATTAACGATATTCTGGATCTGTCGAAAATTGAGTCTGGCAAACTTGAAATCAGTCACCAGCAATTTCATGTGGGCCGCTTGATCGAAAGTCTGGTGCAATCCTCAGCCATCAGAGCAAAAGAAAAGGGACTGGATTTCATTCTTGACCTGAATTACCTGCGTCACGGAGAGATCACAACCGATCCGAACCGATTAAAACAGATCATCAATAACTTAATCACCAACGCAACCAAGTTTACCAGTGAAGGGGAAATTTTCATCCGGGCATCCTCAATCAATCCATCCGACCAGCCTGAAACCGTCCGTCTGTCAGTCGAAGTGATCGATACCGGGATCGGCATTGCCAGAGAAAATCAGGAAAAACTGTTCCAGCCATTTACTCAGGAAGACTCCAGTACATCGGTCAAATATGGTGGCACCGGACTCGGTTTGTCCATTTGCAGAAAATTATGTGAACTGATGGACGGCGAAATTGGTTTTGAATCCGAACAGGGAATCGGCAGCCGTTTCTACTTCTCAATCGACATGCCGGCAAATACCTGTAAGACAGAAACTAAACCACAGATGCTACAGAACATGATGATTGGGATTTACCTCCCCAATAAGACCCTGACATCAACCCTGACAGAAACCATCCAGATCCTGGGTGGTGAGGTTTATCTGATTGAAGATGAAGCCCACATTAGTACCACGATTGAACAATATCGACTTGACGCACTACTTCTTGATCTCGAATCACCCCGGTTTGGGCCGATTTGCACCCGGTTAGATGAAAACCGGCAAGAGCAACCACTAAAAATCGTGGCATTAACTCATGATTCTCTCCAGCACTGGACCAATCCGACCACACTGGACATTACCACACTGCATTCACCGGTTATCATCCGAATGTTAGCCAAAGCACTCACGAATAATCCGGAATTCCAAACTTTCTCCGATATAGTCACACCAGTTCTGACAGCGCCGGATAGCGCCGTGTCTCTTGCCGGTGTCAGAATCCTGATTGTTGAAGACAACGACATCAATATTGAAGTTGCCAAAGGTTATCTGGCAGAACTCGATGTTGAACCTGAAGTTGCTTTCAACGGCAAAGAAGCGATTGATATTCTGACCCAACGCTCTCGGGAAGGCAGACCCTTCCACTGTATTCTGATGGATTGCCAGATGCCGATCATGAATGGCTATGACTGTGCCCGGCAGATTCGGTTTGAGAACACACAGACCGGACATGAGAACACTCCGATCATTGCTATGACTGCAAATGCATTTTCCGGCGAAAAAGAAAAATGCCTGGAACATGGTATGAGCGACTATCTGACCAAGCCGGTTGAACAGTCTGAGTTACGCAAGAAAGTCATTCAGTGGACCCGGAAATATGCCAGACCGTCTCTTGTCCATACAGAGGAAACAACCATACACGAGAATCCGGCAGAACCTGATATAGAAAAACCTGATGTGGGAAAAGGTGGGCAGAAAGATAACGGGTTATCGCCCCAAATACCGGTAAAAGAGTCTTCCTATAACGGATGGGACAAAGAGCAGGCACTCAACCGGATGGGAGGCAATACCGCATTATTTAATAAAGTTCTGAAAATGTATTCTGACTCGGTATCCGGTGCAATGACACAACTTGCTCAGGCGATCGAGCAGCGGGATGCTTCCCTGATTTCCCATCAAAGTCATAAATTAAAAGGCTCCTATGGTTCAGTCGGCGCCTACCGGCTACGTGAAATCATGGCAGACATTGAAAATGAAACCATGCAGAAAGAAATTTATCACCATGAGAAAGTTGCAGACTATTTTGCTCTGGCTATATCGGAGAAAACCTTACTGGATCAGGAAATCGGCACTTATCTCTCGACACTTACCGATACTCCCGAAACAGGTGCATAAATAACAACTCTATACCAGCCGGCGGCCTTGCTCATCGATGATTAATTCTCCGTCTTCTTTGGCAAGCGGCCCCGGTGGCCATTGATCCAGCAGATCCAACACCACCTCACTGGGGCGACAAAGTTTAACGCCCCGGTGAGTACAGACAATCGGGCGATTCACCAGCACGGGATGTTGCAGCATCGCCTCAAGAATCACGTCATCGGTAACATGATCGTCCAGCAGCCCCAATTCTTTTGCCGGGGATTTTGTTGTCCGCAGTGCCGTACGCGGTGTCAGCCCGGCAGCCGCAAACAACGCAAGCAGTTGTGGTTTACTCCACCCTTCGTTCAGATAGTCAATCACCACTGGTGAATAACCGGCATCCTGAATAATTTTCAACACGTTCCGGGATGTACCGCATTCCGGGTTATGATGGATAACGATCACTTCAATACTCCTCGATTTACTGATCCTGATGCTTATAGTGTTTGCTGATTAACACGTTTCATCAATTCTTCCGCCGATTCAACCCGTTCAGAATAACGATCAACCAGATAATCGCTGTTATCCCGGGTCAGCAGCGTAAATTTAAATAACTCTTCCATCACATCGACGATCCGGTTGTAATAACCCGATGGCTTCATCCGCCCTTCTTCATCAAATTCAAGAAATGCTTTAGCCACAGAAGACTGATTCGGGATGGTCAGCATTCTCATCCAGCGCCCCAGAACCCGTAACTGGTTCACCACATTGAAAGACTGTGAACCACCACAGACCTGCATCACCGCTAATGTTTTTCCCTGAGTCGGACGCACAGCACCTAACGACAAAGGAATCCAGTCGATCTGGGCTTTCATAATGCCGGTCATCGCTCCATGCCGTTCAGGTGAGCACCATACCTGCCCTTCAGACCATGTAACCAGCTCCCGCAATTCCTGAACCTTCGGATGCGTGGCTTCTGCGCTGTCCGGTAACGGCAAACCTTCCGGGTTAAAGATCTTCACTTCAGCCCCCATTCGCACCAGTAAACGCGCACACTCTTCAATTACCAAGCGGCTGAATGAGCGCTCACGTAGTGAGCCGTACAACAGCAGCATCCGGGGTTTGTGCTGTGAAAAACTCCGGCAAAACTGTTCGGAATCCGGTACCCGGAACTGGGTTTCATCCAGAGCAGGCAGCGAAAAATCAGTCAGATTCATTTCTGTTTCTCATATTCGATATTTCATATATATGGAATAACATATATTAATAGAACCAGTGTTGTCAAACGCAGAAAGAAGGACAGAAAAAATGAACACGAAAAAGCCGGCAATCCTGCACAGATTACCGGCTTTTTATGAATAACATTCAGATAGTTGCTGAGAGTAGTCACTCAGCCACACATCTTATGTCAGTTAAATATCCATCGCGGCGTGATGACCCTGATAGACCGCAGTCGTAATGGTCGACACTTTCACACAGTCACCAACTTGCGAGACTAACGGCGCGCAGTCCCAGAGTTCATCGACACTCTGGCGACGTGAACGCTGACCTAAAGCACACAACACACTGGTTCCGGCCAGTTTGATTTCCTGACCATCCGGTCCCTGACAGAGTACACCGTTATCGCTGATTTCGAGCGCTTTGTGGTTTTTATAAACTTCAACACCACTCTTCTCGATTTCAGCCAGCAGCAGCGGACGGTGACGAATATTCGCATCCGGTGAGAGTTCAGAATTCATCTCAACCAGTTTGACATTCTTGTTTTCTCTTGCAAAGTGAATTGCCGCTTCACAGCCAGCCAGACCACCACCGAGAACGATCACATCATCGGTAATCGCATCTACTCTGTGGTGGTAATCGTTAGTCAGTACAACGTTGTCAGCATCAATCCCTTTGATGGGCGGAACAAATGGTTCAGATCCCACGGCAATAATGATGGCATCGGCATCAATCTCATCGGCGTAAGCTTTATCCACTTTGGTATTCAGACGAATATCCACACCGGCATCTTCACACAGTTTGCCCAGTGAAAGTCCTAGGCGATACATTTCGTACTTAAACGGAATTGCCTGCTCACCGATCAGAATTCCGCCAACTTCGTCGTTCATTTCACACAGAATGACTTCATGACCCCGTTTGGCGGCGGTCAGTGCAGCCTGCAGTCCACCCGGACCACCACCGACAACCAGCACCTTTTTCTTCACCCGGGCCGGCAGAATTTCCATTCCATCCAGCTCACGACCAATAATTGGGTTTACCGTACAACGGCGAGTTGCTGTTTCTGCCCGTTCTGCCATACAGGTAAAGCAGCGCAGACAGCGAACAATCCGGTCATCCTGATTGGTAACCACTTTCTTCGGCAATTCAGGATCGGCCAGTAACGCCCGGGCCATTTCTACAATATCAGCCTTACCGGAAGCAATAATTTCTTCCATCTTTTCTGGATCATTGAGACCACCGACAATCGCAACCGGCACACTGACATGTTTCTTAATCGCCTCAGCAAGATACACATTACTACCGTGTGGCAAGAACATTGACGGGTGAGTCACACCAAAGCCACGCTGATACGTTCCCGCTGATACGTGCAACAGGTCAATCCGGCTTTCAATCAGTTTGGCAATTTCAATTCCCTCTTCGAGCCTATAACCACCCTCGAACAGCTCAGAACCACTCAGACGGAATTCGATTGGGAATCCAGGGCCAACTGCTTTACGGACACTGTCGAGAACTTCCTGAGCAAAACGTACCCGATTCTCCACTGAGCCACCGTATTTGTCGGTACGTTTGTTAAAATATGGCGACAAAAACTGGTTTATCAGCCAACCATGACCGCCATGCACCATGACCATCTCAAAACCGGCTTTTTTCGCCAAAGCCGCTTTTTCGCCATAGGCCTCCACAATCTCGTCAATCAGCTCTTGGGTTAACTCTTTCACTTCGCGGCCATCCGGACGCATTCCGTTACTTGGTCCCCACTGACATAATCCGGCTTTCTGATCTTTATCGGTCAGATAAGTCCCTGCATACTGACCACTGTGTGACAGTTCCACACTCGCAATTGCACCATGCCGGCGAATCGCATCCGCCGTATAGGTGAAGCTCGACAGTGAACCTGGTGTATGCAGATCCAAATGGTACATATGAGAACCTTCGGTTTCCGGATGTACAACCAGTTCACTCACGGTGACAGTTGCGGCACCTCCTTTGGCACGGTATTCATAGAATGCGGTTGATGCAGGACCAATCGTACAATCTGCAGTGATATCTGTACCGCCCATAGGTGCACCAAACATCCGGTTACGGAAATACACATTACCGATTTGGATGGGTTTACTGAGATTTGGATATTTTCTTTTCATAACTTTAATTTCCCGGAGTCGTTTATTGGCTCGCAGCAAGCTCGTTAGCCTTGGATTTCTTAGTGATTATTCTGAAGATGTAGGTCAGGATCAGACCTGCAACACAGAATACGATGCCAATGAGGAAAGCATCTTTAAAACTATGGGTGGCACCAAAGACGTTTCTCATGATGGTTGGTCCGGTGTAACCGGCAACTGCAAAACCTGAGAACATAATGCCGAAGTTCACGCTGTTATTTTTCACACCAAACTGGTCTGCCGTCAGGCCAGGGAACACGCCCATAAATGCCCCGAAACAGACACCGATGATTGAAATGCCAACGTAAAATGTAGTCACCTCACCGATACCGGCGAGATAAAGAAGATAAAGTCCGATGATTGACAGAGCACAGGCAGCAGTCAGAGTATTGATCCGGCCGATCTTATCGGATAGCCAGCCTGCCAGAATCCGGCCACAGACATTAAACAGTGCTAATGTTGAAACCGCAGCTGTCGCAGCAGCCGTTGACATTCCAATCATTCGCTGCGCCAGCGGAGAAGCCAGAGCAATACACATCAGACCAGCAACTGCACCACACATCAAAAGGCAAATCAGAACGTAGAACGTGGGTGAGCGAAGCATCTCTTTCCAGTCTTTGTCATTTGACTGAACCGATGCCTGAGTTTTACTTGGCGTCCATCCGGCAGGCTTAAAACCATCCGGACATTTATGGATGAAGAATGCACTTCCGCAAACGATAATAGTGAATGCAGCACCGATGATCTTAAATGCAGCAACAACGCCCATTTCAGCGGTGATCGCAGCAGCTATCGGTGGGATTACGACAGAACTAATCCCAAACAGTGCCGTTGTCAGACCACCGACCAGACCTCTTTTGTCAGGGAAAAATTTAATCGAAGTACTGATCGTTGAGCCGTATACCATGCCCAGACCAAGGCCCAGAACCAATCCGTAAGTCACGATAAGCGAATCGACAGTAGTCGCTAATCCGGACAGGAACATCCCGCCGCCAAACATCAGTCCTCCAACAAAAATCACAACTTTAGGACCGAATGTATCGTTGATTTTCCCACCGGTAATCATGGTAATCGGTCCGACGGAATTCCCGACAACGAAGACAATCGCCAGATCAGCAGGAGTCAAATGGATACCATTCAGCTGACCCAGATGCGCGGCCATCGGCGCGGCAAAAACACTCCACGCATACATAGAACCCACACATAAATTAATAAAACAAGCAGCGATCAGTATCGACCACCTTTTTTTCGAATAGTCCATTTATAACTCCCCTTTTCCCGTTTCTGAATTGATTTGGTCCGTTTCAAGCACGTTAATTCCCCTACAACTCAGACCCTATAGATTAAATTTGAACATGTAAATATTGACATGTTTGGAATTATCTATTCTTTGTCTTAAATCATATTTGTTTGAAAACGATAGATTTGATAGTATTCATGATGCTTATAGGTAAGTGTCAGAGAGACCCAGATGAGAGTACTAAAGTACGCAATATTAGGACTTTTGAACCGTCGCCCCATGAGCGGCTATGACATCGGTAAAGAGTTCAACTACGAATTGGCTGAATTTTGGCACGCCAAACACAGCCAGATTTATACTGAATTAAAGAAATTACATACTGAGGGATTAGTCACTTACGATATCGAAATCAGCGGCGAAATTCTGGAGAAAAAGCAGTATTCCATCACAGAAGCCGGCCGGGATGATCTCATTCACTGGCTCCATAAAGATGAACTGATCGGCAAAACAGCCAAAGATGTTTTTCGTGTCCGGATGTATTTTTCTAACTTTCTGGATCTGGAATCCCGGATGAAACTGCTGGAAAGCCAGAAAATGCAACATACCAAACGGATGAATACGCTGATGAAAACTTCAGAACAATACCCTGAAGTTCCTCCACCCGACAGTGACCGATTTGGTGACTTTATTACTCTGGAAGGCGCCATCATGCGGGAAAGAAGCCTCATTGAATGGCTCGACAAGTGTATCGGTTATTGTAAAGATGCTTTGTAAGATCAAAGATTCTTTGTAGAGCCAACCTCACCGCTCACACCCCGGATTATTTCGTATATTACGTACCTTGCCAACAGCTGCTCCACCCCGGTAGCAGCTGAATATCCAGCCTCATTATTTCCCCTCAGACACCGAATAAATTTCATGTAAAAGTTCGGTCATCGATGCAGGAAGACTTGACATCACACCCAATAGTTGCGTATACAACTAAATATATTTTCTTGTGCTGACAAACCAAGTATGAAGTTCTCGTATGACCATCATCAATCTTTAGGGTATCTGGCCGGGCTTGCAAGCCGGTTACTCAACAATCGACTCGCAATGCGATTTCAGGAAGCAGGAATCGACATGACTGCCGAACAATGGGGGGCGCTGCTCGTTCTCCTCAACGGGGATGCAATGACTCAGGGACAACTTGGAGAGCAGCTTGGTCTGGAGAAATCCAGCGTCAGTCGTCTCACCGACGGACTCGAAAAACGCGGTTGGATCGTCCGGGTCCGGGATCCGGAAGACAGCCGGAAAAAACTGGTTTCTCCCACTCAGGAAGCCCGGAAAACCGCAACACGCTGTGAGGCAATTGCCAGAGCTGTTCTGAGCGAAGCTCAGCAGAATATGACCGATGAACAGCAACGTATCTGCCAATCGCATTTATCACTCGTCATTACCAATTTACGGGGACTGACCTGACAGAGAACAAATCTTACAACTCACACATAACTGACTCTGATGTAAAGAGGAAGAAAGACTAGCAACATTCATCAAAAAGAGGTTCATATGACAAAACGTAACGCCCTGATTACCGGTGGAGCACGAGGCATCGGCGCAGCAACAGCAAAAGCACTGGCAGCCGATGGATACCGGGTATTCATCAACTATGTCAATAGTACACAAGTCGCCAGCGATCTGGCTGAAGAAATCAAGAACAATGGCGGAGAGGCATTCTCTATTCAGGCTGATGTCCGGGATGATAGCCAGGTTCAGGCGATGTTTGCTCAAATCCAGAATGAGTACGGTGGTGTCGATGTTCTGGTATCAAACGCCAATATGAACTTCACGCCAAAACTATTTATGGATCAGACCTGGGAAGAGTTCTCACAAAAATTGAATGACGAAATGCACGCGGCTTACGTGACTGCCAAACACGCAGCAGCCAGCATGAAAGAAAAGCAATTTGGTCGTTTAGTCTTTATTTCCAGCACCTTATCCGAAAGTCCGGCACCGAGCTTTATCGCTCACGGTTCGGCAAAAGGTGCACTGGACAGTTTCTGTAAATATATTGCCCAGGAATTAGGCCCGTACGGCATCACAGCCAATATCGTGGCTCCGGGACTGGTTGAAACCGATGCAACCAAAGATGCACCGGAAGAATTCAAAGAAATCATCCGGGTGAATACACCGACTCAAAGAGTTGCAACACCGGAAGATGTAGCCAATACCGTCAGATTCTTAGCCAGTGAAGGTAGCTCACACGTCACCGGAACATATACGCCGGTTTGTGGTGGCGCTTATCTGCCTTAACGGATCAGCCATTTATGTAAAATAATACTCCACACGGTTCAGGAAGCCTTTTCCGAGTGAGGAATGTCCACCTCTTTCAGAAACCCCTGAACCGTTTTTTCAATTGTTCAGTTCTTCCTTCCCTATTGTTTCATCTCTGATTTACATCTTTTTATGTGACGCAAGTGTAATAACCTCATGACAGAATGCGTCTAATACTCCATAGATGGCAATATGGTCATTACCAGAGATGGTAAAAGATAATAGAAAGAGGATATTTTATGCTGGGTTTTTCAAGTATTCGTGGTCGTCTGAGAGCCAGTTATCTGGTGTTATTAGTTCTGCTAATCGCTGTTCTGGCCGTCGCAATAACCCGTTTCCAGTTCTTATCCGGCAGCATCCGCAGTATCGTCGATGAAAATGCAGCACTGGTTGAGCTGACCGGAGAGCTGAACGTTAATGCAGAAAGTTTAGCCAGCCGGCTGCTTTTACTGTTTGTTCTGGATAACAGAGATGAACGTGTCGCTATTTATAAGGAACTGGATGACCTGAATCAGCGCATGGATGAA
This sequence comes from Vibrio mangrovi, assembly GCF_024346955.1. NCBI lineage: Bacteria > Pseudomonadati > Pseudomonadota > Gammaproteobacteria > Vibrionales > Vibrionaceae > Vibrio > Vibrio mangrovi. The sequence goes on from NZ_AP024883.1 coordinate 2,314,474, forward strand.
AGCCTTGCCCATATGGCCAAACTGGTAAAAACACCCGCAGATCAGCAAGCAGTTACAGCGTTGAAAAAACAGCGGGTTGTTTATCAGGATGCACTGCAGGCTACTGTCGAAGCTTTAGAGTTCGGGGAGCCGGAAGAGGCAAAAAAATTAATGTCCGGACAGACTCGGGATGAACTGCGCACATTTCTGAATCAAACCAAACTTATGGCTGATAAACAGCGTAGTTTAATGCAATCCAGACAGCAGAAAATTCTTTCCGAGTCTGAGCTCGCAATCTTCACCATTATCGGGGAAGGCATACTGGCTGTCATCATCGGTGCTGTAATGTCGGTTCTCATCACTCGCAGTATCGTCAATCCGTTAAATCAGGTCATGAAACTTCTGGATCAGGTAGCCAAAGGTGACTTATCTCAATCCATCACACTAAAACAGAAAGGTGAAATCGGCCAGTTAATCGGGAGTGTTACGCATATGCGGACCGGACTGGCGGATGTTATTGAAAGAATCGACCTCAGTGCACAGACAGTTGTTGAAGCCGTCACCAATATCCGCACCAGCGTTTCTGATGTTCAGACCGGCTCCGGAGAACAGGAATCAATGGCCAATGACATTCAGATATCCGTCAGCGAGTTATCCAACGGGGTAAAAATGATGGCGGAACACGTGAGCGTATCACGCAATCAGGCTGAAGCAGCCCACACACTGGCAAAACATGGGAAAGATGTGATTACTACTGCCGCAGAAGATATCACAACCGTTGCAGCCTACATTGAAGAAACTTCTCATTCCGTCATGGAACTCAAAGAAAGTGCAGCGAAAGTAACCGATTTTGTCGGAAAAATTCGTAATATTGCTGAACAAACCAATATGCTGGCACTAAATGCTTCGATTGAAGCGGCCCGTGCCGGTGAAAGCGGGCGTGGCTTTGCCGTCGTTGCTGATGAAGTCCGCAATCTGGCCACCAGCACCGCCATAGTTACAGAGTCGATCGATCAGGTTATTACCTCTATCGCAGATCTTTCGCTTCGGATCTCAGACGAAATGGTTCAGGGTCAGGAAAAAATGCATCAGGGTGTTCAGCAAATAGAAAATGTAGTCGAACCCTTAAATCAGTTGGAATCTGACTCCGCAGAATCCCTTAACAGTCTGGATGATCTGTCCCAACTAGCTCAACAGCAAGCCAGTGAAGCCAATGAAATCGCTGCATACATTACCCGAATTGTCGCAGTGACAACTGACAACGGCCACGCTGCATCGCGCCTCAGTCAGCTGACTGATGATCTTTCCGGTGCTGCTGAGCAAACTAAAACGGCAACGGCAACTTTTACACTGCCTAGCGAAATTCTGAGGCGGGTTTAACATCCGGTGAATACCACCACTTCGGATCAATTGATCTGAACGCTTCATTCAGATTCGGAGTATCGATCCGAATCTGAATTCTCTGACTCAAGTTGGCCTGTTCAAAAGCATCCTGAAAAAAGGGATGGGATTTCAGCAGAGCAAGTAAACTCCCATCAGCTAATGCGCGTTCCATACCAGTTTCAATCACTTGTTTCAGTTCCTGATCGCCTTTCCTCACATAGAAAAAACGTCCGAAAGGATAAACCAGAGTGAGCGCATCATCGACGATCAACTGACCGTCACCACCACCATACAACTTCAGAAATTCATAGGCTTCATTTGCACCAAGGGGAAACAGATCAAATCGTTTTAATTTCACCATGTTTATCAGGTTATCGATCTTCGGAGCAGTCACCACTGTAAGGCCGGCATTTGCAAGGATTATAGTATCATTCCACCCTACTCCCTGACCGAAAGAAAAAGCCTTTAAATCCTCGATATTACGCACCGCATGCAAACGCTCCGCAGTATCTTTCCGGGTAATAAAAACTCTCCAGCCAAGCAATCCCAAATCGAATGGTAAATATATTGGCTCAACACTTTTTATCAGATCAGGCGAAAAACCACCGTCCATCACATCAATCTGACCCTTTTCCAGCATGGCACGGGTCCGTCTCGCATTTGCTCCAATCTCGGTGATTACCGGTTTATATCCTGAACCGGATTTATCTAAAACCAGCTGGAGCACAGCAAAGCCTATCGTAGACTCACCAATGCCATGAAGATTCGGATATTTTATTTCTCTAGCCAGGACGTTGAAACTAAACATAAAAACAACAACAAGTATTAGTCGCAACATACGAAGTCTCCGGTATTCCTAATGTGATTGCCGTTAACCAGTCCATCTTTACAAGGTTAGATGACAAAAACAGCAATAACAAATTAACCATCTATGCTCTTGATTCATCAGAGATTAATTCTTCCGGAGAATACGGTAACAAAATAAAACCATGCACATATATCGGCCATAAGAATATGGAATAAAACTCACATAAAATCAGTCTACCCAGACTCTGTTATATTCTCTACTCTCAACGAACCAATCAAAGCACCACTTCACTACAAGACTTCAGGATTCTGTCACCAGTAACATCCTACATTTGATCGAGATAGTAACTAACAGGAATAGTTACAAGCCACATCTTTACATTTGTAATTATGCAGTCCTGGATATTGAAACCACTATATTCCCTTGGCCGAGAATATTTTTAAGTGCATCTGTTGTGACATTATTTATCTTGCCAATACGGGTAAAATTCCACGAATTGGGTGCGTAATATATAACAAATGCATTTCCCTGATACAGAATCAAATCACCTGCTTCAGTTGTAATTTGTTCATCATTTCTTGGCAGATTAAAACCAAAAGATCCGACTTTTTCCATATTGCCATAATCTTTCATCGCAATTGAAACCGGTCCTTCAGAAAGTTTTTTTAATAACGCCTCCGTTGTTGAATTTTCAACGAGAGTCGCAGTTAAAACTTGGTCACCAATAGTAATATTTATCATCTATATCGTTTCTCTTCTATTCATTACATCTTTATTTATTAGGGCATAACTCATTATATTCTTACACCAATTAAAACCCAGAGACATGACTTCCTATTCAATCCTAAAGTATTCACCCAAGCCTTGCAAACCCACACCAACAAAATGGAATGATATTCCATTATTACTATAATGGGTATTTATAGCAGTGACATGATAGTCAACCCAATGACTCACCGATCACAAACAAAAAAAGAAAATCATTAAATATCATATAAATAGTAGAAAATCATGCTATCCACCGCTTCATCAGAGATGCTTTCAATTAAAGAACATTATTTTATAATTATCAGAACATTATTTCATAAACATGTAAGTATTATCATGTTTTGTCAGAACGATAGCCTATAGTCATAAGAATACTGATATCACCACCCCATATCAATAAACCAGTCAGAGTTGAATTAACCAGATCAAATTCTTACAAAATTCCCATAAAATCCTTTTAAAGGAATATATTCAACTGGTGCATTTTACTTATAAATTTGATTAAAAATTCGATGTAACATTTATTTTACAGCCGTTGATTGTTCTCTTAAACGCCGCTCTAAATTTCGGGGAGAACCTCACAATAAATAAAAATATGCGCTCATTTTTATATCAATTTCTTGACTATAAAAGGTGGGCAAACTATACAGAACGAGTGTGAATGACTGTAGTTATATTTATTCGCATAAATAATATATCAATCAATAAGATAAAAAAGAAAATCTTAGTCTGGGTGATTGAGACAAATATGAATGAAAGCACTCACGTAGGAGGCTCGAAATGAGAAAGAGACAAAGACACCTGAGGTTGTTACCGATTGTCTTTGCACTAGGAACTGCATTAGGGACTGCATTACCGTCTATCAGTGCACAAGCCGCATCCTGCCAATATTCATTGACTAATGAATGGCCAGGAGGATTTCAGGGAATTGTGACCATTACCAACGATGGTAACGCAGATCTCAATGGCTGGCAGATTGGAATGAAGTATCCGAGTGGCGTTGCTGTGACACAATCATGGAGTGGCGCACTCTCTGGCAGTAATCCTTACTACATTGTCAACACCGAGTGGAACGGAACTATCAAAAAAGGTGAAAGCCTGGCTGTCAACTTCATGGGCACACGTGATAACACTAGTGCTGCAAACGTTGAGCTACTAGGATCAACATGTAGTGACGGCGGAACACCACCTCCACCGGCAAATCACTTACCTGATGCGGCTGCCGATGCAACACCTGTTTCAGGAATTGCACCGCTTGAAGTTAACTTCAGTGCAGGCGGTTCAACCGATGCAGATGGTGATGAACTCACTTATATCTGGGATTTCGGTGATGGTTCAACCGGTGTAGGCAGAGATGCAACGCATACTTATACTGATCCAGGCGAATACACTGCAAAACTGACTGTAAGTGATGGTACTGGCGTTGATACTGCAAATGTTGTTATTAATGTAACAACTGAAGCAGGGAATACACCACCTGTTGCTGACATGACAATCACACCAGCTTCAGGGCAAGCGCCGTTACTCGTCAACTTTGATGCTTCTGGTTCTACAGACGCTGACAATGATGTGCTGACGTATATCTGGGACTTTGGTGATGGTGCAACCGGTTCAGGTGTAAAAACATCACACACTTATGAGAATGCCGGTAAATATACTGTTTCTTTAATTGTTACAGACGGTATTGATACCAGCAAAATCGTAAAATCTGTTACTGTAAGTGATGAAGATTCACCATCAACAGTTGAACGTGTGGACAACCCATTCCGTGGTGCAACCTGGTATGTCAACCCAGAATGGTCTGCAAAAGCTGCGGCTGAACCTGGCGGTAGTGCAATCTCCGATCAGAATACTGGTGTATGGCTGGATCGGATTGCTGCTATCGAAGGAACTGACACTGCAATGGGGCTTCGTGCTCACTTAGATGAAGCACTCAGACAAGGTGCCAACCTGTTCACTGTCGTCGTTTATGACTTACCAAACCGCGACTGTCGTGCACTGGCATCAAACGGTGAGTTGCTCATTTCTGAAGGCGGAATGGTTCGCTATAAGAATGAGTTCATCGATCCAATTGCAGAAATCTTTGCAGATCCGAAATATCAGAGCATCCGTATTGCAGCAGTCATCGAGATTGACTCTTTACCAAACCTTGTCACCAATATGGACGTTCCTAAATGTCGGGAAGCCGCAGGTGATGATGGCTACCGTGAAGGTATCACCTACGCACTCAATAAATTTGCACCAATTAAAAACGTGTACTCATATATTGATGCGGCTCACTCAGGCTGGCTTGGCTGGGATAGTAACTTTGATCCAGCAATCAATTTGATTTCTGACATGATCAAAGAGACTGATGCAGGCTGGGATAGCGTTGCCGGTTTTGTAACAAACACCGCAAACTATACACCAACTGTTGAACGTTACTTGCCAGATCCATACAAAAATGTTGGTAATGGTCAGGTCCGTAGTTCAAGTTACTATGAATGGAACCCATACTTTGATGAGAAAACTTATGCGATTGAATTCCGTAAACGGATGATCGCAAGAGGTGCGCCATCAACTCTTGGTATGCTTATCGATACCGGCCGGAATGGTTGGGGTGGTACTGACCGCCCAACACATGTCAGCCATGCATCAGATAAAGATACTTATGTGAATGAGTCCCGTATCGACCGCCGTTATCACCGTGGTAACTGGTGTAACCAACATGGTGGCATCGGATACAAACCATGGGCTGACCCATATGCTGGTGTAGATGCTTTCGTCTGGGTGAAACCACCAGGTGAATCAGATGGTATTTCTGAGCCTAACTTTGAGCCAGATCCAGATGATCCAGCGAAGCAATATGATGGCATGTGTGACCCGGATAAACAAAGTACTGATGGTCCGGTTCCAACTGGCGCGATGGACAATGCACCTCACGCAGGTCGCTGGTTCTCCGCTGGATTCCATGTCCTGCTAGAAAATGCTTATCCACCTGTGGACAGACCTGCTGGCCCACCTGAAGAGTAAGCTATCAGCTAAATCAATCAGAAAACCGAAGATATTTCGGTCAGTAAGATAGATAAAAGCAAGCGCCAAACCAGTAAATCGGTTTGGCGCTTTTCATTACATTTCCACAATATAAACAAACCGTCATCAAAACGCTTTATGGACCACGATACCATAGCCTGTTTTCGTTAAGTCACATGCTCCGGAGCCATTAAAATGGCTGATATTCGCGATGTATAGTGACTGTCCTGTGGCAAGTGCTGATGTCACCAGCCCATTATAGTAAGGGAACGATTTGTCTGACACGGGAATATAGAGATTAAATCCATACCAGCCCGGCTTGCAGTACCGATCAAAATCGGTATTTGACATTTTAAGCCACAATTTATCGCCATTCATATGGACTCGTTCAATCGTTCCACTCAGATCGACACCGGCAAATGCAAAATTAGAGCTCAAAAGAACCAACATCAATAATAATTTTTTCATTAATATACACCTTCAAAAACCACTGTATAACATCTCATATAATTCTACCCACATGACCACTTTCAGAGCTCATCCAGCAGGCCAATGAGTACATCTCATTGCTATTCATAGCATTGAGCATCATAAGGAATTTTCAGAAAAATCATACAGAAAACCGATTTTTCAGGCTCAGATTAAATATTTGATGCCGTGAATTGCCTGACAATCTCTTGCAACACCGGCAGTACAGATACAACAAGTAAGCCAGACATCATCAGGTTAAACCATTTTCGGCTTCTACTACTGTTAAGCCGCTTTTTGAGTATTGAACCGAAGACAAGCCATACCCCGACACAGGGAAACGATACGATAAAAAAAGTCAGGGCTATCATCATATTCTGAGTATGAAAACTTGCTTCTGTTGTCGTGAAAGCCACAACCGCGCCCGATGCCACAACCCATGCCTTAGCATTTATCCATTGGAACAGCGCTCCTTTCATAAAAGAGAACGGTTTCGCTTGTGCGGTTGAGCTGACAGAACCTGCGGATTGAGCGATCACATACGCCAGATACAGCAGATATAATGTGCCGATACATTTAATAATAAAATGCAATTGAGGAAATAACTCGAATAACTGAGCAAAACCCAAGCCAACCAGAAATAACATGATGGTAAAACCGACACAAATTCCCGCGAGTAAAGGTAAGCTTTTTCGGATCCCAAAGTTAACGCCTGAAGTCATGACCATAATATTGTTCGGTCCCGGTGTGACTGACGACGAAACCGCAAATAAAACAACGGCAAATAAATAATCCATTCAGCAATCCCTACTGTTTTACTCAGATTTGTTCTATATGGGGTTCGTTGAATAGACAATCAAGTTTTGAAAATGTTATTTAAAACCAGATATAGACTACTCCGGTAAATACCGGGGGCTCAGATAGCAAAAAGCCGCTGATAAAAGCGACTTTTTAATAGGTGACTTGTTATTCTGTCAATGTTTCAAAGCAACTCACTGACTAGTCGTGAATTTTAACGCCCAGACAGCCACGAACAAATTCCGGATTAAAGTGTTTAACTGCCGGACCAACGTAGCCTAAATCAAGTGAACTGATTTGCTCCATCTCTGCATCCGTTAGCGTGAAATCCCAAATCTTAAAGTTTTCTTCAATGCGTTCCTGATGAGTAGATTTTGGAATAACCGCGACACCACGTTGTAAGTTCCAGCGTAACATCACCTGAGCGATGCTCTTACCATGTGCAGCAGCAACCCCTTGCAGCACTTCATTTTCAAAAGGATCATATCTGCCGCCGGCCAATGGTGCCCAGGCTTGTGGCTGAACATTGTAATACTTCATGGTTTCTAATGCTTCTGGCTGAGCGAAGAATGGATGTAACTCAACCTGATTCACCATTGGCTTAATTGTCACGGTTTCACAGAAATTCGCTAATACGTGAGCGTAGAAGTTAGAAACACCAATCGCTTTTAATTTCCCTTCTGTATAAGCATCTTCCATCGCACGCCAGGCACTAAAGTAGTCTTTCATTGCCTGATGCAACAAGTAGAGATCCAGATACTCCAGACCCGTTTTTTTCAGTGATGCATCAATAGCAGCTTTAGCCGAATCATAGTCAGCCATATCCTGTACCCACAATTTTGAGGTAATAAACAATTCCTCACGAGTACAGATACCTTCTGCGATTGCTTCACGTACAGCATCGCCCACTGCATCTTCATTACCATAAACCGCAGCGGTATCAATCAGGCGGTAGCCAGCACGAATCGCACCAAGTATTGACTGTTTACATTCTTCTTTATCTGTGACCTGAAAAACACCAAAACCAGCCATCGGCATCTTCAGGTTATTACTTAATACTGTGTATTCCATAGTAGAATCTCTCCATTGTGAGTGGATTTAATATCGATGAAAACGCTCAAATACATGCAATATCATTGTCATTGGTCAACTCATCCCGAACAGTCAGATCTACTTTCGGCAAACGGAATGCAACAGATTATCTTGTGCTTGTAAGCCATTGTTAGTACTTTTGTAACCATATGATTACCGAAGGAGACTGACGGACGAATAACCGAGGGAGTTTGTTGCTCCAGCATAGCAGTCTCCGTACAGGATACTCAATCAGTAATTTTGCAGACAGTAACTAAACTGATTCGAAAAAACGACTATTTCAGGAAAAAATCGATAAAGCCTTCGCAATTTATGCTGGCTTATTTTGCATATATCAGATGGGTGGAAGCCCCAGCCACATCCCGGCACACACGTCATCCGCTGTGGCTGCTACCTTCCGGTCCTGACCAGGTTCACGAACTAGTGTTGCGGGAGGACCAGGGCCTCCATTGATAAGGGCTTCATAGGGTGAAAACCTGAAGCGGGGGTGATTATCAGGTATTGATATCACCATTGCAAGTCTATTTCTGATAAAAATCAGAAGACTCCGGCTGAATGCACAGGGATTAACCAGATGACGCCGAAACATGGTATCTAAAATTGTTGTTACCGACTTCCAATACCTGACAGAAATACCATTTCATCATAAACTGTTTCTTTCCCGCCCGAATAACGGAATGACGAAATAACAGAGCAGTTTTCAGGTTGATAAATTCATATGACCCAATCCCATGATAAAAAACAGTTTTTAGCGCAGATTTTTACTGTGATTCATCAGATCCCGGCCGGAAAAGTCAGCACCTATGGTGATATTGCCAGAATGGCCGGATATCCGGGTTATGCCCGTCATGTCGGCAAAGCACTCAGTCAGCTTCCCAGAAATACAACACTTCCCTGGTTCAGGGTTATTAACAGCAAAGGGGAAATATCGCTATCCGGCCCGGACTTTGACAGACAGCGTTCACATCTGGTTGCCGATGGAATACAGATGAGCATCACCGGAAAAATTTCACTGCGTCGTTATCGCTGGATTCCGGACTAAATCATAACGCGGCTGTCGCCGGAACCATCCGGATTTGATCATCATATACCCGTGGCTGAGCAATGAGTTCCGACGCTGCACCAGCTCCCCAATACAGAATATCTCCGTGATCAAGAACCACAGCCTGAATCCGATAAAGATGGCCGTCCTGAATTTTTGACTGGAAATAAGACAGTTGAAAATTGAGCGGCAACGATAAATCATCCGCATAAAACTGATATTTTGCAATCACCCGGTTTTGTTGAGACTGATCATTAAGCGTCACAACCACAAAAGCATTCTTCGGTAATTGATACGCTCCGGTAAGCGATCCCGACATATTCTCTATCTCATTAACCGGTTGAGATTGAGCCATCACTTCACCACTGCCGAAAAAAACACCGAGTACAACAAGAAAAATACGCCATTGATTCTTATAATTCATGAATATAATTTTATCTGTTCTGGATTTCAGACGGACAATTATAAAGATAATCATCAATAGAACAAAACTTGATTTTTTATTCCCGACAACGTCTGATATGGGAATAGAAACGAAATAGTGAGGCAGTATGAGCGACGCTCTCGACAATTTACTCGAACTTTTAAAATTAGAAAAACTGGAGGAAGGACTCTACCGGGGAGACAGTGAACATCTTGGCTTACCACAGGTTTATGGTGGTCAGGTCATTGGTCAGGCACTGTCAGCATCACGATATACGGTTGATCCGGAACGGACTGTTCACTCATTCCACAGTTATTTTCTTTATCCGGGGGATCCGGAGAAACCTATCATCTACGATGTGGAAAATTTAAGAGACGGACGTAGTTTCAGTACCCGCCGGGTGAAGGCAGTCCAGAATGGTCGCCCGATTTTTTACCTGACAGCCTCATACCACGGAGAAGCCTCCGGGTTCGAACATCAGAATACAATGCCAGAAATTCCCGGACCGGAAAATTATGCTTCAGAATCAGAGCTGATGGCACAGATTGCTCACCTCGTTCCGGAATCGGTGAGAAAAATGTTCTGCCGGGATAAACCGATCGAAATTCGTCCGGTACATGTCGTTAATCCATTCAAGCCGGAAAAACTCGAAGCCAAGCAATATCTGTGGATCCGGGCGAATGGGAAGTTACCCAATGATCAGTTAATACATCAGTATCTGCTTGGTTATGCCTCAGACTGGGGATTTCTGATCACTGCATTGCAGCCACACGGTGTCACTCTGATGACTCCGGGGTTTCAGGTAGCAACGATTGATCACTCAATCTGGTTTCATCGCCCATTCAATATGGATGAGTGGCTGCTTTTTGCCATTGAGAGCCCGAGTACCGGAAATGGCCGTGGGCTGGTCCGGGGTGAAATCTACAATCAACAGGGTGTTCTGGTTGCCAGTGCTATGCAAGAAGGTGTGATGCGTTATACCGAGCAGTCGGATGAAAAATAGAACATAAACCCTTTACTTTCCCCTTGGGGTAAGCTTTATGATACCTGTGTGGTGAGAGATGATCGGCATGAATGTGGTGTAATCAACCGCTCAGGTATCAGTATACCTACAGGCTTGTCCCGCAGTTTGTGTCTGGCAACTCATCAGATTGGTATAAAAGTTCTGGAGGTTCATATGGGATGTTGTAATACCCCCCCGCCAGGAGGGACAAAAGAAGTGGGCCCACTGCTTAAGCTGGTGGGAATTCTGTTTGTCGCAATCGTGCTGATTGCCTGGGTATTCGGTTAACCGAATTCTGGCCCAACAACAATGGCCTGTCTGAATTCCCTTCTCAGACGGGCCATTTCATACTCGTTTACAACGGTAACTCGGTTGTATATTTCAGTGACTCCATTGCAAATGTAGAGGTCACATCACTCAACCCTTCCACACGATTAACCAGTTGCTTGTAAAACTCGTCAAAGTTACGCATGTCCCGGACCACAACCTTCATCATATAGTCATATTCCCCTGCCATACGATAGAATTCCATGACTTCCGGAAACTCTGATGCCACTTCAACAAACCGGGCATACCACTCATGGGAGTGATTGCTGGTCTTCAGCATGACATACGCGGTGAAACTCAGTCCCAGTTTTTCCGGATCCAGCAACGCCACCCGTTTCTGGATGACACCACTCTCTTCCAGTTTTTTCAGCCGTTTCCAGCATGGAGTCGTCGTCAGGTGAACCGCATCAGCCAGCTCATTCAGCGATAGTTCCGCATTCTGTTGCAACAAGCGCAGCAACTGTTTATCGGTTTTATCCAGCGTCATACTACAAACCCTCGCCTGAAGAGAAAAATTTTCTCCAATATAAGATTTCAACGGTAAAAAAGGAAAGCCTTTTCTCCGGATATACGGTTATTTTTATCCTATTCGTTACATAGGAAATGTTCACATGCTCAGAGATCATCACTGGATTAAACAAGCCATTCACAAAATCATGGCTGAGGAAGAACATCATCAGGAAACACCACTCATCAAGCTGTCAGTTCCCGGCTTGCAGACAATCGATATCTACCTCAAAGATGAAAGTCAACATCCGACGGGGTCGCTGAAACATCGTCTGGCCCGTTCGCTGTTTCTGTATGCATTAACCAACGGCCTGATTGGACCGGATACACCGATTATTGAATCATCTTCCGGCAGTACAGCCGTATCTGAAGCCTATTTTGCCCAAATGCTCGGTCTGCCTTTTTATGCAGTTATGCCCAGAACAACAGCCCGTAAAAAAGTAGAACTGATCGAACAGTATGGTGGCCAGGCACACTTTGTAGAACATTCCGGTGATATCTACCCTGTCGCCCGTCAGCTCGCAGAAAAGCTGAACGGACATTACATGGATCAGTTTACCTATGCGGAACGTGCTTCCGACTGGCGTGGCACGGATAACATCGCCCATGCGATCTTTGAGCAGATGAAACATGAACGTTATCCGGTTCCCCGCTGGCTGATCATGTCAGCCGGAACCGGCGGCACTTCAGCCACACTGGGGCGCCATATCCACTACCGCCAGTATCCGACCCAGTTGTGTGTTGCTGATTGTGAAAACTCCGTCTTTTACGATGCTTTCTGTCACAATGATTTTCTTCTGACCCACCAGCAAAGTAGCCGTATTGAAGGGATCGGCCGTCCCAGAGTCGAACCCAGCTTCATTCCAGGTGTGATTGATACCATGATAATGATTCCTGATGCGGCCAGCGTGGCTGCAATTTACTGGCTGGAGCAGAAAACCGGACGCAAAGCCGGTCCGTCGACAGGAACCAATCTGTACGCAACGCTGAAATTAGCCCGGCAAATGCAGGAAAATGGAGAATCCGGTGCTCTGGTAACCGTATGGTGTGATGACGGTGAACGCTATCTGGATTGTTACTACAACCCAGACTGGGTGGACAAACATATCGGTTCCGTCGAACCTTATCTTGCTCAACTGGATTCATTTGATCTAACCGGGAATTTTTCCGATGATTTGCAATCAAATATGACGGTCCTGTCTGAATTGCCGACGGGTGAAGTCATCTCCTGATTCATCAACTCAAGGAAACCATGATGCTGGCATTGAATCCCCATGAAACTGCATTGATTCTGATTGACTTACAAAATGGAATACTGGCACCACAACGATATCCGTATAGCTCAGATGAAATACTGGAGCGGTGCAAAATCTTGGCTGAGCACTTCCGCCAACACGGCGCCACCGTTGTCGGTGTCAATGTTGGCTGGTCTGCCGATCAGCAGGATTTTCCTCCCGGTATTGTCGATACCCCCACACCAAAACCAGCTCTGGAAGAGATGGAACACTGGATGACTCTGGCTGAGGGTGTTGTTCAGCCTGGTGATATATTGATCACTAAACGCCAGTGGGGAGCATTTACCGGGACAGAACTGGATATGCAGTTACGCAGACGCAATATCCGCAATCTGGTTGTAGCCGGTATCGCAACAAATATGGGTGTGGAATCAACACTGCGGCATGGCTGGGAGCTGGGCTATCATATGCTCACGATTGAAAATGCCTGTTCTTCATTTTCATCAGAGCTACACCAGATGGCCTTTCAAACGATCTTCCCCCGACTGGCTCAGGTTCTTCCAAACGGTGATGCACTGAGTTTTCGATAGTTCACATCGAGCAATCTATGCCGGATAAATACAAAAATGCCTCCGCAAGTGGGAGGCATTTTCCTGCAAAACAACGATTACCCCTGAATACCGACAATCAGCCAGGGAGCACCGGGAACCGTCAGATCCCGCTCAAGATGCCAGATGTCCGTGATCTCTTCCTCAATACCTTCAACCGGATCCCGGTAACGTCCGGAAAACTGTAAACTCAATTGTGCCCGGTTGGCATCGTAATCAGCACGCACAAACTCAGCATCAACATACATCACATCAGTATGTTGCTCACCGGTAAGCTTTTCCCGTTCTGCCTTCAGGTCTTCAAACAGACTTGCTGACACATACTCACGAATGGTTTCCAGTTCATTGTGGTTCCAGGCACCCTGCAAAATACGATAGTGTTCACGGGCACCATCAATAAATGCTGTCCGGTCAAACTCCGGCGGGTAACGGTGCGGTACATCACTAGCGGCACCGGTTCCAAAGCCACTGCCTCCGACCGGATTTTCAGGCTGTTCGAAGTTATGAACATGCGACTGACGATGTGTAGTGCTGCCAAATGCCGGTTGCTGTTGATTCATACTTCCCTGCTTTGCCGCCAGAACGCCACGTAACATTCTGATAATGAAGTAGGCAACCAGCCCGATAATCAGAATATCCATGAACTGGATACCTTCAAAAGCACCACCGAAGAATGCAGCCAGCAAACCACCGGCCAGTAAGCCGCCCATCAGTCCGCCCAGTAATCCTCTCCGGCCCGTATTCTGAGTCTGAGCGGCTTTTCCGTTCAGAGTATTGGTATTACTGTACTGCTGTTTCGGCGCCGGTGCTGTTTTAAACGTGCTGCCGAAAGAACGGCCGCCACCGAATTTTTTAGCATCGGCAACGGGAACAACCGCGACCGAAACAAGCAACAGGGTGATTAAAGATAAAAAGCGTTTCATGTCTATCCTTCATTTTTGTCAGAAGAGTTCAGGCGTATCATAGTTGTTCAGCCACAACAAAGAAATACTTCGTACAAACAAACATGTATCAGAATATTGCAGGCTTTGATTGACGCTGGGGAAAGGGAACAATACTATATTGAACGTTGTTCATTAACGATTGTAAACCATGGCCAGAAGAAACGATCACACCCGGGAAGAACTCATCCAACTGACACTGGAACATGTCAAAAATTTTCTCACCGATCACTCCTATCACGAGTTGAGCCTGCGTAAGATTGCCGCCATGATTGGCTATGTCCCCAGTACGTTAGTCAATATATTCGGTAGCTATAATCTGCTACTACTACATGCCGTCGCCCAGACACTGGATGAACTGACCGAAGAAGCGCGGAAAGCCGTCAGCCAAAGCCAGAATCATCGGGATGCTTTGTTTCAGCTTGCTTACTGCTATCACGATTTTGCCCGGCAGCATACTTTCCGCTGGCAACTGATTTTCGAGCATAATATGAATGGTGAAACCCTGCCCGAATGGCAGACACAAAGAATCGCCCATATGACTGATATGCTGGAAAGCCTGCTACAACAGTTGGCTCCACAACGTTCGGCAGATGAAATTCTGAAAGCCAGCCGGGTATTATGGGCTGGTGTTCACGGTATCACGTTACTGAGTGTCGATGATAAGTTCTTTGCTTCATCCCCGGTTGACGGCAATGTGTTGATTACCGATTTACTGACGCATTATCTGGAAGCCTGGTAGAAACCTGCCGGGTCAACAAAGGACCTTCCATGTCTCATGCTGCTTCATCATTGCTCACCACCCGGCGTTTCCTGCCCTATTTTGTGACTCAGTTTTTCGGGGCCTTCAACGACAATGTATTTAAAAATACCCTGTTGCTGTTTGTCGCCTTCGCCAGTGTCGATCAACTGGTCATTTCAAGCACCCTGTTTATCAATCTGGCTGCCGGATTATTTATTCTGCCTTTCTTTCTGTTTTCAGCTTCCTCCGGTGTACTGGCCGACCAACTGGAAAAAAGCTGGCTGATCCGAAAAATCAAACTGCTGGAAATTGTGATTATGACTCTGGCCGCGGTTGGTTTTGTCACCCACAGTTACCTCATTCTGTTGTTTCTGTTATTTCTGATGGGAACACAATCTGCGTTATTCGGCCCGGTCAAATATGCCCTGTTACCACAACAGCTGAAGCCGGAAGAACTGATGAGTGGCAATGCACTGGTTGAAACCGGTACTTTTCTGGCAATTTTACTGGGGACGTTACTGGCCGGAGTTATCGCCTCAACACCCGGAGCAGAATACATTGCCGCCGGCGCAGTATTTATTTTCGCACTCTGTGGTTATCTCGCGAGCCGCTACATTCCCAGTGCACCGGCAACCGCACCGGCCCAGCGTTTTTACTGGCGGCCAGTGTCACAAACCCGAAAAACGTTAAGCATTGCCAGACAGGATCCGATCATCCGTCGTACAATTCTGGTTATCAGTTGGTTCTGGTTTATGGGAGCCACTTACCTGACCCAGTTTCCGAACTTCACCAAACTCTTCCTGCATGGCAATGAAGGTGCGGTTTCCTGGTTACTCACACTGTTTTCCGTTGGTATTGCATTGGGTTCATTACTGTGTGACCGCCTTTCCCGTCACCGGGTTGAGCCGGGGCTGGTGCCACTGGCTTGTCTGGGGATTTCTCTGTTCGGTTACGGGCTGGTCAGTGCTGTTCCTTCCCAGTTACCCCAGGCAATGACATTTGCCACCTTTGTTACCAACACCGAATTATGGCCGTTATTCTTGAGTTTGCTGCTACTGGGGGCATCCGGAGGAATGTTTATTGTACCCTTGTATACACTGCTTCAGCAGCGTGCTCACCCGGAGCAACGGGCACAGGTTATTGCAGCACTCAATATTTACAACGCCCTGTTTATGGTCATCAGTGCCGTCTTAGGAATTATCTTCCTGTCGTTGTTGCAACTGTCCATTCCCAATCTGTTTCTGTTCCTCACACTGGTCAACCTTGGCGTATTTATCTATCTGCTGCGAAAGTTACCGATTTATACCCTCCGCTTCATCCTGACGTTGCTGGCAAAAATCTGTTACCGCATCCGCTACCGGAATTTACAGCACATTCCGGCTCAGGGTGGTGCGCTGATTATCTGTAACCATGTCACTTATCTGGACGCACTGATCCTCAGTGTGGCTTCACCACGGCTGATCCGTTTTGTTATGGAAGCCGATTACACCACATTGCCTTTGATCCGGCCAATTCTGAACCATGCCGGTGTCATTCCGATTTGTGCATCACATGGTAATACGATTCGCAAAGCCTTTGTCCAGATAGAAAAAGCACTTCAACAGGGAGAACTAGTCTGTATTTTTCCGGAAGGACGACTCACGCCGGATGGTGAAATCGGTCCATTCCTTCGTGGGTTGGATCGCATCATTCAGCACTCTTCGGCTCCGGTCATCCCGATGGCACTGAAAGGCCTGTGGGGAAGTTATTTCAGCCGCTGCCGTGGCCGGGCTTGCCGTGGTTTTCCCCGCCGCTTCAGAGCCAGAATCGAAATAGAGGCTGCTCCTCCGGTGACTGCCGCACAGACTAATAGTGAACAGCTTTATCAACAGGTGGCAGCCTTACGGGGAGAATGGCGCTAGGGGCTGTTCAGTTTTGATGAACGGAAGTTAAAAACATTAAGACTGACTGATCGTATATTCCCGTTAGAATAGAGCCATGTTTTCTGATGTCGGTATTCTCATGGCCTATTCTCTGACCAGTTTATTGAAAAATATTCCTTTTGTTCTCGGACTTCTGATTTGCACAACCTCTTATGTCACCTCGCCTACTGCGCTGGTACTGGGTTTCTTCCTGACCACTTTAAGTATGGTCCCACAAGGTGTGCCTCTGGCGAAAATTACCAAAAAACTTCTCTCTTATTCGATTGTCGGTCTGGGATTCGGTATTCCACTCCAGACAGCACTTACCGTAACAACTCACGGCTTAGGGCTGATTCTGGCGACACTGCTGAGCACATTACTGATTGGCTGGTTCGCCAGTGTCCGGTTCGGCCTGATGCGCAAAACCGGTTATCTGATTGCTTCAGGCACCGCTATTTGTGGCGGAAGTGCAATCGCTGCCGTGGCTCCGGCGATTGAAGCCGATGATGAACAGATTGGTCTGGCTCTGGGAACCATTTTTGTTCTGAATTCGCTGGCATTGTTTTTGTTTCCGGCTGTCGGTCATCTGCTGAATATGAGCCAGGAAGCATTCGGCACCTGGGCTGCAATTGCAATTCACGATACATCCTCTGTCGTCGGTGCGGCATCAGCTTATGGTGAAACTGCCCTTAAAACAGCAACAACATTGAAACTGGCCCGGGCGCTCTGGATTATACCAGTTGCTTTTCTCAGTACTTTTTTATTCCGCAGTGAATCCAGAAAAATTACAATTCCTTACTTCATCCTGTTCTACTGCGCCGCAATTGTATTGCATGATCAATTCCCTCAATTCTCAACGCTCTATCAGGGAATATTTACCGTGGCGAAACAGATGCTGGTTATTTGTCTGTTCTTGATTGGATGTAGTCTGTCATTTGGCAAACTACGTCAGGCAGGTCCGAGACCACTGCTCTTTGGTGTCGGTTTATGGGTGGTGATCTCCATATCATCACTGACCTGGATTATGACGACCCGATAAATCTGTGAGCATCACCACCGCCCTGAGTTACATCCCGGGGCGGGATTCAGGAAAGGTTCACGGACGTTTGTCGGGGACGCTCCAGAAACAGCGCCAGAATCAACAGAAATGCAGTTAACTCTGCCAATGACCGGATTGTTCCACTGTTAAGCAAAGCAACCAGAAGCTGAATAATGATCGTCACGATCATAAGCCATTTTTTCATTGAGATATGCCCGTTAGTTAATTTAATTGTGCTAATTATGAATAAAAGACATATCAAACCAAAATTCAGTTTTGGACTAACTCATAACCGGCCGTGCACATCACGGTGCGTCTCCATCTCCTTCATCAACCAGATTTTGACTTCAGTCCGGGAAATTTTAATCCCCTGATGCCGGAAGTTACCGGGAAGCCGGTAACAGGCATCAGGCCATTTAAACTTCTCCAGTCGTCCCTGTAGCCATGCCCGGATTTCGGCAGTGCTCCATTGCCAGTCGCTATCGCATTCAATCACCGCAACCGGGCGCGTGCCGAAGGTTTCATCTGTAACCGGAACAATGACCGCTGCGTGAATCTGTGGATGCCGGGCTAAAACGGCCTCAATTTCTTCGCAGTGAATGTTTTCCCCACCGGAGATAAACAGATTATCTGCCCGGCCGGTGACGCACAGTTCACCATCCTGCCAGAACCCCATATCCTGACTGTCAAACCATCCTGAGTCATCACAAAGAGGTCGCAGTGTTCCCTGATGATAATAACCGCTGGCCAGCGTGTCTCCGCCAATATAAATTCGCTCGTTTTCAATCCTGACGTCACGCAAGGGCAACACCGTACCACAACTTTCTGTCTCACTGACCCGCTTCGCAGTCACTGTCGAGGCGGCCTCAGTCATCCCATAACCCAGCCAGGTATCAATACCCAGTGCCGCAGCACGTTGCGCCAGTGGCAAAGGAATATAACTTCCGCCTAGCAAGACATGTGTCAAAGCCAATGGTGTACCATCATCCAGCAAGCGCTTAAGCTGTGCCGGAACCAGAGAAGCGTGTGTTACGTCGGTCATTTCATCGGCTTCAGCCCGGCCAATTCGCAGACAACCTCCGGCCCACAGCCAGCGGTAAACAATCGATAAACCCGAGACATGGTACACCGGCAGACTCAGCAGCCAGGTATCATCGGCGGAAAAATGAAACTGAGACAGCAATCCCTGAGCCGATGCCAGATGTTGTCGGGATGTATGAGCAACTGCCTTCGGTTCTCCGGTTGAACCGGAGGTAAAAGTCAGTGAGCTTAGCTGTTTGGAATGATAACGGGAAAGCGGAGGTGTCACTCCGGTTATCGACTGACAGTGGACCGGACGAACATCCGGCAACCGGGAGTAAAGCGTTACAGCTTCATCCGGATCAGAGCAGAACAGCCATACCGTCTGTTCCGGGCGGTAAATCGTCTGAAGTTTTCGTTGCAGCATCGCCACCGGCTGAGGTGCTACAAATGCAGTAACAGCGCCCAGATGCAGCGCCGCCAGAAAGAGCCAGATTCCATCAGGGTGATTCTTCCCCACCTGCGTCACAATATCTCCGGGTCCAATTCCCTGCAGCTGCAATGCCGTTGCAACGGCAGAAACAGTTTCAGTCACATCCTGCCAGGTATATGCTTGCCGGCCAATCTTCAGCGCAACGGCAGCCGGCCTTTCCCTGACCCAGCGCTGCCATAATTCACTATCGGACACTGGCATTATGAAGCCCAGATCACTTCCTGGCTGTTCAGCTCAACGACCGGTATATCACATCCCGGCCACGCAACGGCCAGTTGCTGACGGAATAGCCCGACCGTATCCAGCCCCGGAACTTCTTCCGGCAGAAGCCAGCGGGATAAACGTGCTAACTGGCACAAACCGAAGCTGGATTCAATACTAGAACTGATGACAGGCTGCATTCCCAACGACTGTGCCTTTTCAACCAGATAACGACAGCGTTCAATTGAACCAATCAGTGTTGGCTTAATGATCAGTGCCTTCACACCGGTCAACTCTTCCAGACGAAAATCCGGATCTTTCAGAGATGCCTGTAATGTCTCATCCCAGGCAATGGCAATACCGGTATTGATCGCAAATGCAATGCTGTCACTCGGAGATGCACAAGGTTCTTCCACATACGCAATCCGCTGGCGGTAAGATGGCGATATTTTACTGGCAAATATTGCTGCCTTCTCCGGCGTCCATTCCCGGTTCACATCCAGACGCAGAGATAAGTCAGGAATACTTTCCAGCAACAGATTAATCACCAGACCATCGCGAACCGGCTCATACATACCGACTTTTACTTTGGCAACTTTCTTTCCCGGTAAGACTTGCAGACGTTCGATCAGCTCATCGGGATCACCGACACATAATGGTGCGGCAAAATAATTACCTTCCTGTGGCAGTTCACCAGATAACTCCGCCTGTGCAGCGGACAGACCAAACGCAACCGATGGATATAAATGCTGATAGTCAATCGCTTCTCCGCGACACCAGAGTGCCAGTTGTTCCTGAAGCTGAATTCCGGCTTCGGTCACCGACTCCTCACTAAACCCAATCAGTGGTGCAATTTCACCTCGTCCAGCCTGATCCCGGTCATGCATTTCCACGATGAAGCCTTCCCGTTCGAATAACTTCTCGTTGCGAAGAATGACGCCACTATCCATCGGTAATCGATAGCGGTACAGTTTTGCACTACGCATTCTGATTTACCCTCTTTAACCGATGCCCGACGACTTCAACAGCCATCAGACACCTCATTTCAGTCGTTTCATTATGTGAGATAAACTACTCTCACGCCTGATTGATACGGCAAACCGCACAATCATTCTGTAAACTCTCCATTCAAACACAGGAAGCGGTTAACTCCCGGTTATTACCAAAGAGTCATGGCCTTATATGTTATTTAATTATGGATTCCGGGGGAATTTCTGGAAGTCAGGGCGACGTTTTTCATTGAACGCATTTCTGCCCTCCTGACCTTCTTCCGTCATGTAGAACATCATGGTCGCATTCCCGGCCAGTTCCTGCAGCCCAGCCTGACCATCGCAGTCCGCATTCAGCGCTGCTTTCAGACAACGGAGTGCCATCGGACTATGCTGTAAGACTTCCCGGCACCAGCGTACGGTTTCTTTTTCGAGATCTGCCAGCGGCACAACCGTATTCACCAGTCCCATATCCAATGCTTCCTGTGCGTCGTAGAAGCGGCATAAGAACCAGATTTCCCGGGCCTTTTTCTGGCCGATAATCCGCGCCATATAAGAAGCACCCCAGCCACCGTCAAACGACCCGACCTTCGGCCCGGTCTGACCAAATTTGGCATTCTCGGCAGCAATGGTTAAATCACACATCATATGCAACACATGACCACCACCAACGGCCCAACCGGCAACGGAAGCAATCACAGGTTTCGGACAAGTCCGGATCTGACGCTGGAAATCCAGCACATTCAAATGGTGAGTTCCTTCCTCATCCCGGTAACCGCCATAGTCACCACGAATTTTCTGATCGCCACCGGAACAGAATGCATCCTCGCCCAGTCCGGTCAGAATGATGACACCGACTTCAGAATCGTAGCGGGCATCAGCCAGTGCCTGAATCATCTCTTTCACTGTCTGCGGCCGGAAAGCATTCCGGACCTGAGGACGTGCGATGGTAATCTTTGCGATCCCATCACTGGACTTATGATAGTTGATATCCTGATACTCACCGGTACAATCATTCCATTCCACCGGTGCATAAAGTTCTTCTTCACTGATACCTACAGTAATTGTCATAACATTCCTATCTCGTCTGAGCATTCAAATCTGATGAGCGGACAGTGCCTGAAGGCACCGGGCAAAATCCTCGGGCCGCTCCTGATGGACATTATGTCCTGCCTGAAAAATTATTTGTACAGGCAACCCGCTCTGTTGCGCGAGTTGCCGGAATTTATGGTCGTTTTCCCCGCAAATATACCGGACGGGAACCGACTGCATTTTAAGTGCCGGTAACAAGTCCGGCTGGCGGGCCAGAGATGTAGCCCGCATCATCACTGCAATTTCGGCGCCAAGATTATCACTGCGACGGGTGATCAAATGTTGTCTCTGCTCATGGTTTAGCGAAGAGAACACTGGCTGCTGGTACCAATCGCTCAAAACATCGGCAACCGGCTCAGAGGCAAAGCGTGTCGCCCAGAGCTGATCCTGCTGCCAGCGTTGCTGACGCTGCACATCACTATGCAGACCAAAATTTCCGCCTTCAATTACCAGCGCAGTAAGATTCAATTCAGCCCAGTGTCCGTGAACCGCACCATACATTGCCAGCCGGCCACCCAGAGAATAACCGACCAACACCAGTGGCTGTTCTGCCGGAACAGCCTTGCGAATCGTCCGGGCAATCTGCTCACAACAATCGTCGAAATTGGTGCAGCGTTGTTGACGGCTCTGCCCATGACCACACAAATCAATGGTCAGACAGGGAAAAGCGGTCAGATGTGTAAGCGTTTCAGACCAGTCTTCTCCACTTCCCAGCAAACCATGCAAGAACACCAGCACAGGTAAATCCTGTCCGGTTCGGTTTTCCGGTGATGTATAAAGGCTATAAAGACCGGACATCATTTACCACCTGAGTTATATGCTGTGCTGCCTGTCCGGCAGGAACTGTCACCTCAACAATCAACCCGCCACTGCCACTGTCAATATGCCGGTCGATACACTGCTGAAACGCCGTCAAATCCTGTGGATTTTCATAACCCAGACCAAACTGCGCTGCTGCATGTTCAAAATGATAACCGTGCGGCATCTGGTACAAGTCAGTTTTCTGTTCCGGCGGAACCGGAAGCAGGTCAAAAATTGCTCCACCATCATTGTTGGTCACAACCACAACGAAAGGCTGGCAGGTTCGTGTCAGCAAAGCCAGAGAATTCAGGTCATATAACAGTGAAGTGTCACCCAGAAGTAATAACATCGGCTGCTGTCGTTCTCGTTGAATACCGGCTGCTGTGGCAACAATCCCATCGATCCCTGATGCACCACGATTGGAATAAACCGCCCGTTTTTGGGCAGTACCGAACATATCGACCAGCCGGACAATCAGACTGTTACCGATAAATAAATCAGCCTCCGGGGTCAGCGTTGCAACCGACATTGCCACGTCCAGTTCACAGAGGCGGGACTCGGCCTCAGCCACTTGCTGTGTCAGCTCCGGAATCCGCCTGATCAGTGGTAACAGTTCATCTGCCCAGCCGACCGAAATATTATTTCCCTGAATCCGGTATTGCTCGGTCTGAACATCAACCCATGTATCAATCCGGGTCACCAGATGCTGCTGCGGCAAATGAGACGGGTTATTCCGCTGCTCACGCGCAGAGAGATACAGATAGCGACTCCCCTGTTGCTCAATCTGTTGTTGCAGCCACTGATTCAACCGTTTGGAAACCAGATGAGCGCCGAATTGGACAATTAGTTCACATCCACAGAGAATATCTCTGCATGTTTCATGCTGTAACCACAGATCAAAGCAGGCCCAGTCACTGCCGACGCCGGACTGAGGATCACACAGCACCGGCCATCCCAACATCTGCGCAAAATCTCTGGCTTTTTCTGCCTCGGCAACAGGAAGAGAACCGATAATCACCACACCTTTACAGTTAAAAAGTTCGGGGGCAGCCTGAACCGGCGGCAACTGATATCCTTGTCTGGAGCTATACGGTGAACCGGTCGCCAGCCAGGGCTGAACCCCAGCCAGATAATCGGAAGCATCAACATCTTCGATCTGAGAATACAACGGTTCGGGAAACGGGCAATTGATATGTACGACACCACCGACACGAGACTGATGAAATAACGCCTGATCAAGGGTTGTCAGCAGCCAGCCGGGAGCAATCATCGCTGTCGGACTGGGCAGGTTGATCGTCTGAACTGTATGAGCAGAAAAAATCCCCGGCTGTTCAATGGCCTGATTTGCACCGCAGTCAATCAGCTCAACCGGGCGATCGGCAGTTAAAAGCACCAGTTTTTCTCCGGTCAGATTCGCTTCGGCAACACACGGCAGTAAATTAGCTACCGCCGTACCGGATGTCACAATCACGGCGACCGGTTTCTGGCTGGCTTTTGCCAGTCCTAATGCCAGATAACCCAGCCCTCTTTCATCAAAATGAGGATGCAGCCGCAGCGCCGGATGCGCATCTGCCTCCAGCGTCAGGGGCGTAGAACGGGATCCCGGGGCAATACAGACATCACGGACTCCCAGACGAGACAACTCTTCCAGAATCAAGCGACTCCAGACCCGGTTCAACACCGCTTGTTGAGATTTCACGATACAACTTCCTCCGGACACGTTTCCGTGATCAGGCTGAGTAAGGTTGACATTTTACGATCCAGTTCGAGCCACTCATGTTCAGCAACCGAACCGGCGACAATACCGGCTCCGGCAAAAAGTCTGACCTGTTTCTCCGCCACCAGCGCACTACGGATAGCAACACAGAACTCTGCCTGCTGATGACTGATATAGCCCATCGAACCGGCATACCACCCTCTGGGAAAAGGTTCATAGCGTTCAATAAACGCTTTGGCCGCCTGTCTCGGTAAACCGGCAACAGCAGCCGTCGGCTGTAATGCACCAAGCAACTGCACGCCATTAATTTCCGGCAACAATGCCGCCTGAATCCGACGTTTCAGATGCTGAACCCGGCGTAATTTCACCAATTGTGTTTCCGGCCCGATATCGACACAATGGGCCAACGGGGTTAAACGATCAACAATGTCATCGACAACATACTGATTTTCCGTGACATTCTTATCGTCATGAATCAGCCAGTCGGACAAAGCCAAATCTTGTTGCATATCATCGCTCCGGCCGATCGTTCCGGCCAGTGCTTCTGTCAGCAGTTCATCACCGTTACGTCGGTACAGACGCTCCGGTGTCGAACCGACAAAACTATGTTGCGGATCCAGTGCCAGTAAAAAGTGAAAGCTCTGATGATTCTGCTGTCGGCTCTCTTTTAACAGTTGCTCCGCCTGAATCGGCCGGGCCAGTTCGAATGTCGACTGACGGGCCAGAACCACTTTGTCAAACTGGTTTTGTGCCATGGCAGACAAAGCCTGTTCGATCAACTGACACCACTGGTCACGATGTGGCGAGTGATGAACGGCGAGTACCGAAGTCGCAATCGATGGCAGTACCGGGACATCCGCCTGAAGCTGCCTTAACGCCCGGATAGTTTCTTCACGCTCCTGCGTAAAATTAGCGCACAGAGACCATGATGCTCCCTCACGGATCAGCTCAACCTGCGGCAAAAAGAAAAACGCTTCCATACAGCGGGGATTCTTGGCTGTGTGACCATCAAACGAGCGACCACCCCAGATACGCTGGGATGCTGAAATAATCGGATAGGCCGGTGCAGGATCAGAGAAAGTTATACAGGCTCCCAGTGCAACGACTTCTTCCCGCTCTTCCCGGTCCTGCCAGTAGAATTTCGGAAACAGCGTCTGTGCGGCAAGCCAGTCAGATAACGTAAAGTCCGGAGGTAAGTCAAGCACTTGCCGGCAACGGCAATCCTGCGGTGAAGCATTGTGGATCTGATGAATGAGTTGGTTTACTGCTTGGTGAAAATAAGACAAAGCGACCTCAACTGGGAGAGACGATTAACGCCTCTATTGATTGATTTATCTGTTTCCTTTAAAGGATGCTGAGCATTTTATGCCAGATGCTCCCGAAGCTCTAGCCCGGAAATCAGATAATTTTAGATTTTTATTCTTTTAAATCCTGATTTGGTGTAACTTAATAAAAAAATTCAATTATTTTCAGGAAGGCTGCCATGCAAAATATCGGGATGTCATCAAAACTTGATAATGTCTGCTACGACATTCGCGGTCCGGTACTCAAACATGCTAAACGTATGGAAGAGGAAGGCCATAAAATCCTAAAGCTCAATATCGGTAATCCGGCTCCTTTTGGGTTTGATGCCCCTGATGAAATCTTAGTCGATGTAATTCGTAATCTGCCGACCTCGCAGGGATATTGTGATTCCAAAGGGATCTATTCTGCCCGTAAAGCGGTTGTTCAGCATTATCAGAAAAAAGGCTTACGCTCGCTGGATGTCGAAGATGTGTATATCGGCAACGGTGCTTCAGAGCTGATCGTCATGTCGATGCAGGCACTGTTGAACGATGGTGATGAAATGCTGGTTCCCGCTCCGGATTATCCGCTGTGGACCGCATCGGTATCGCTTTCCGGTGGTAATGCCGTACATTATCTCTGTGACGAAGAATCAGACTGGTATCCGGATCTGGACGATATCAAGAAGAAAATCACACCCAATACCCGGGGGATTGTTCTCATCAATCCGAACAACCCGACCGGCGCAGTCTATAGCCGTGACTTTCTGCTGGAATTTATTGAAATTGCCCGTCAGCATAAGCTCATTATTTTTGCCGACGAGATTTATGACAAAATCCTGTACGACGGCGCAACTCATACACCGATTTCAACACTGGCCGATGATGTCCTGATGGTTACCTTCAACGGCCTGTCCAAAGCTTACCGGGTCTGTGGATTCCGGAGCGGCTGGATGTTCCTGAGCGGACCAAAACATCTGGCAGCCGGTTATATCTCCGGACTGGATATTCTGGCCTCCATGCGTCTGTGTGCCAACGTACCGATGCAACATGCGATTCAGACCGCACTGGGTGGTTATCAGAGTATCAATGAGCTGATTCTTCCCGGTGGCAGACTGCTGGAACAGCGCGACCGAGCCTGGGAAATGATCAATCAGATTCCGGGGATTTCCTGTGTGAAACCCAAAGGGGCGATGTATCTGTTCCCGAAAATTGATACCAAGATGTATAACATTCAGGACGATCAGAAGATGGTGCAGGACTTTCTGATTCAGGAAAAAGTCTTACTGGTTCAGGGCAGCGGCTTCAACTGGCCGAAACCGGACCATTTCCGGATCGTCACCCTGCCGCACGTTGAAGATCTGGAAATCGCGATCAGTCGCTTTGAACGTTTCCTTTCAACCTATAGTCAGTAAACATGACGATGTAATCTTTGCAAAACAGGCCCGGATATAGTCCGGGCCTGTTGATTATGATCATTAAGAATAACAAAGCATACATTAAGCCGGTAAAGGCGGTTCAGTCACCGAGAACGTGTCTCTGATGGTCGCAGCTTCCGGTGACAGTTCAATCACCCGGTGACACACCTTTTCCAGCATACTTTTCTCATGACTGACCAGTAACAATGCACAGTTGACTTCCCGGGCGACATCCAGAATCAGCGACAGCGTTTCCTGAGCAGTGGATGGATCTAACCGAGTCGTCGGCTCGTCAGCAATCAACAGTTTCGGTTGCAGCAGCAATACCCGCAAAATAGCGAAACGCTGTAATTCTCCGCCAGACACCTGACTTGCAGACTGCTGCAATAATTTCGGGTGCAGATGTAACCGTTGCATCAGTGATTCCGGCACCTTCGCATCGATCCGATACTGGCGGCAGATATCCTCAATCAGTGTTCCCAGAGTGACATGCGATGCAAACGCCCCCGGCGGATCCTGATAGAGCTTCAGTTTCTGCCCTGCTGCCAGTGGTTGTAGATACTCGACATGCCCGGCCAGCGGCTCACGCAATCCGAGTACTGCCTGACATAATGTCGACTTCCCACATCCACTCGGACCGCTGATACCCAACACTTCACCTGCCCGCAGTTCAAAGGATAAGTCCTCAAACAGAACCAGGTTTCCAACCGCCATTTTTAACTGACTAACCTGCAATAATACAGCTCCGGGTTGATGAGTATTCCGGAACGACCAGTGACGGGGATGCGCAGTGATTAACTGATGAGTATAACGATGTTGTGGCTGTGCCAGTATTGACACTGCTTCCCCCTGCTCGACAACGTCTCCCTGATGCATCACCAGCATCGTGCCACCCAGTTGTTCAGCTACCTCAATATCGTGAGTCACCGTCAGTAATGCACCTTGCTGCCGGTACTGCTGTAACATGTCGACCAGACGTTCCCGGCTTTGATCATCCAGACCTTTGGTCGGCTCATCGGCAATCAGGATCTCACCGCCACCACTGACCGCACAGACATAAGCGCCACGCTGAGCCATCCCGCCGGAAAGCTGGACCGGATATTTCTGCTCATGCCCACCAAGTCCGACAGAAGCAAACAACCGGCGACACAGATCCCAGCTTGTTTTCTGATCGCTTCCCCGTAAAAGTTCAGGCACTTCTTCTGCCTGACGGGACAAACTCATTAGCGGATCCAGTGCCTGTGACGGCTCCTGAGGCAAGATTGAAAAAACACGCCCCCACAGTTTTTCCCGGCCTCCGGCAGACATCGAATGCAGCGCCTGACCGGACAGCCATATTTCTCCCTGGCTTGTGAACGGCTCCGGAAGTGCACCGATAATCGCTTTCAGCAGCAGACTCTTCCCGGCACCGGTTTCTCCCAGAATCGTCAGGGATTCAGCCTGTTCCAGTTCAAACGAAACCGGCCCGACAACACAACGGTTTTCCAGCCAGACAGATAACTGATGTACCTGAAGTAAAGGTGTCATATGCGCGAATCTCCCTGAGCAAGCAGATGAAAGGAAAAAATCAGCATAGAAACAACCACAATCGGCTGAAGCAGAACCCAGAATCCCTGATCATAGTAACGAAACAGCTCAACCATCATCATACCTAACTCCGCATGAGGCGGACGCAGGCCGACATAGAGGAATCCCAGCGCAGCCAGCGACAGAATCGCATGTCCGGCACCAAAACAGGACAAGGTATACACATCACTGCGGATTTCCGGCCAGATATGACGGCGGAACAAATACCAGCGGCCAAACCCGAACAGACGCGACGATTCAAAAGCATCCGACAGTACCGCAGTCTGAGTCCGGCTGCGAATGACCCGGAAATAGTCAGCCCACATGGTCAGTGAAATCGCAATAAAGAGGAAAAAGAACGAGCCCGGGAAAATCGCCCCGAACAGCAATACCAGAATCAATCCCGGCAGTGCCATGACGATATTCACCCACAATGAGAAAAAGCGATCAACCCAGCCTTTGTACCATCCGGACCATACACCGGCAAGTGTGCCAAGCAGCGATGCCGTGGTAACACATAATCCTGCCATTAGTAATGAGTTCATAATGGCATCGGCAAGCCGGGCAGCATTACTACGCCCGAAGTGATCGGTTCCGAGAACTTCCTGCCAGCTTGGTGCGGCAAACGCAAGATCAAGCTGCTGGCGGGCAATATCTCCCCGCAGCCACAACTTTTCAATCAGCACAAACATGATCAGCATGGTCAGAACCGACAGTCCGACCCACTGTGCACGATATTTCTTCATAATACAGCTCCAGCGAAAGACTGACGGTAACGCGGATCAAAATGGTATTGCACCATATCCACACCGGTATTAATCACCACGAAAAGTAGTCCCATCAACAGCGCGGCGCCCTGAATCACCGGAATATCACGGCTGAAAATCGCATGAGACAACGCATGCCCGATTCCCGGCCACGAAAACAGCGACTCAATCATCACAATCCCTTCCACCAGCCCGACAGCCTGAACACCGAGAAATGCCAGCAACGGTAAGGTAATATTACGCCGCCCGTGATGCAGATAAGCCTGTGCTTCACTCAAACCTTTCAGCCGGGCAAAATGGTAAAACGGAGACCCAAAAATATCTTTGCCTGTGTTGCGAATCATCCGGTTAGACAATGCTGCCAGAGACAAAGCCAGCGCCAGAGCTGGCAGCAATACATGTTCAAAACGCCCGAACCCTGCCACAGGTAACAAATCAAGCTTCAATGCAAAACACAAAACCAGAATCAAGCCAATCAGAAACACCGGCTGAGCGCGCAGAAAACTAGATACCAGTAAAGTGACCCTGTCATGCCACTGTCCGGCATGGCGGGCACAGTAAATACCAATGGGAAAAGCGATCAATAGTGACATTCCTAATGCCACCACCGCCAGCCATAGCGAGTAACCCAGATGATGCAACACTTTTTCAGACACGGCCTCTCCGCTAATCAGCGACTGTCCCATATTGAAATGCACCAAATCCCACAGCCAGTACAGATACTGTTCCAGCACCGGACGATTCAGTCCCAAGTCTTCAGTCACCCGCTGTGCCGCCTGTAAGTTCACATAGTCATAACCATAACGGGCCGCCGCAATTCGGAACGCCATATCTCCGGGCAGGAGTTTCATCATCACAAAGGTGATTGTTCCAACCGACCAGGCAACAAACAATAGCTGGGAAAAACGCCGGAATAACAACTTACTCATGAATGCGCATCTCCGCCAGATGGTAATCAATCTCATACGGGTCAAAAGAGAACCCATCAACACGCTGTCTGACCGCAATCAACTGCTGACTGTAAGCAATCGGAATGACCGGCAGCTCATCAGCCAGAATCCGCGCGATCTGTTGAGACAGTTGCCGGGAAACATGCGGGTCAGACTCACCCAACAATTGAGTCAGCATGGCGCGGATTTGGGGCGAATCCCAGTTCATGTGTCCCCAGTCACTGCCCTGTGGAGAAGAGAAATCGTCATAAAGTACCGGCAGCGGGCTGCCCATCATGCCGAAATTCCGGGCAATCAGCGCCATCTGCAAAGTATTATCATGATGTTTCGCCGGAATCGCACTGGAGTTATCAATATTGACACTGACCCGAATCCCCAACTGCGCAAGCTGGTTCTGAATACTGGTGGCCAGAACCGGCAGCTCCGGACGATCGGCATAGGTGGTCAGCGTCAGAGTGAATGGCTGTCCATCCCGGACCAGCCAACCCTTATCGTCATAAGACCATCCCTGCTGCTGCATCAGTGCTCTGGCCTGTTGCAGATTACGCTTCCCTTTCAGGTTCACCAGATGCCAGTCGGATTGCGAAGGAGAAAAAAGCTGATAAGCGGCCGACCCCGGCAAACGTAAAACCGTCGAGGCCATGCCTTCCCGGTCCAGTGCCAGACTAATCGCCTGCCGGACTGCTTTATGGCGTAGTTGCGGATGACTGGCATTCAGTTTCAGCAATACCGTCCGGGGCAGTTCCAGTGACTGCACCGAGACTTGTTCTGATTCATTCAGACTTTCCCGGCTAATCGGGTCGATAGAATAAGCAATATCCGCCTGACCACTGCGAACCAGCAGCGCCCGGCTTTCACTCCTGTGTCCGGCCAGATAAGTGATAGTATCCACATGTGCTGATTCGCCCCAGTAAGCCGGGTTTTTACGGACTTCAATTTTATGCGGCGGCTGGGCCTGCACGACCTGATACGGCCCGCTACCAATAACGGACGGAGACTCACCTTTGAATGAGTCTGGAGCAACAATTCCCAGACTGTAGTGTGCCAGCACAGCCAGCAACGGACTGTAAGGCCGGGACAGTTCAATCACCAGTTCACCGTTTTCCACACGAATAGAACGAATCGGCACCTGCCGGATCACTCCCGGTTTGGTCCGGGCATGTTCCAGATTCAACCTGACCGCTTCAGCAGTTAACGAAGCACCATCCTGAAAACGAACATCCTGACGAATATTAAAGCGCCAGTTCAGTCCGTCATCCGACGGTGTCCACTGTGTTGCCAGCAATGGCTGAACAGTGCCATCCGGCATAAGCCGGGTCAGAGACTCCGTCACACCTAAGCGGCTATACAAATAGCCATCTCTGGACAGATCCTGCCCGTGGAATTCAAATGGCCCGGAAATGGTCAACTGAGAACCGCCCTGAGACTGACGGTGTTGGTAAATCGCAATAGCCACGATGCAGATCACCAACATGATCAATATCTTTTTCATATCTAAAATGAGTATTTTATTAATTAATGATACGTTATAACATATCAGCTGATATTTGTTTTTGCAATTGTTTCTCATTTAGATATTGATGAGGGATTTGTTTAATCAGATTAATCCGGGTGGGTTTGATGCGCTCCAATTGAGTCAATTTCAGCAACCTTGGTGATCGCGCATCAGTAACTTTTGGGTGACGCCAAAAGTTACCAAAAACGTCTTTTTCAGCTTCAGTGCATACTATCAGGGTCGCTTTTATTCGCTCCTGCTCATGAAAAGCTAAAATTCCATCCCTGGAATTTTCCCCTGAGTTCATCGTCCAATTTAGCTTTTAAAAATGTTTCACTGAATGCGAATCAACCACCCAACTAAGAAAATCATTCAAGGATGAATGATTAAGCTTTTCCGGGCAGGACGCCCGTAAAAGCTGGTTCTGAACCACATGTAACCAAGCCAGAAAAAAAGATTTTCTGGTTACGCTTGCATCTCTGCAAGAGTAACTGGCGCACAGAGCACCGATGCCTCTGAAATCACTAAAGCAAATTGTGCGTCATATTTTGGAGCCGAAGGCTGGGAATTAGGAATAATGGTGCATTTATATGTGGCTGTGGTTTGGGGCGCTCAAGTTTCATCAATTTCAATAACATTCTCACATGCGCCCCAGGTACTTTTGCCCAGCAGCAAAAGTACCCCAAAATGCCTTAGGTTTGACTTCAGCACGCGTTATCAGGGGCGGATTGATTCGCTCCTGCTCAAGCAATCCTGAAAAATCTTCCCTGATTTTCCCCCCCCCTGAGTTTCGTGACCCACTTAACTTACAAAA
The DNA here is from genome assembly GCF_024346955.1 of Vibrio mangrovi. Taxonomy (NCBI): domain Bacteria; kingdom Pseudomonadati; phylum Pseudomonadota; class Gammaproteobacteria; order Vibrionales; family Vibrionaceae; genus Vibrio; species Vibrio mangrovi. Next base: position 2,347,157 of record NZ_AP024883.1, read on the forward strand.
TGTTTCACTTCATCCAAATCAACCACTACACGAAGGAAGAAATCCACGGATGGATTTCTAGGTTTTTCTGAGTCAGGACGACTCATAAAAACCGGTCCTGAACCACTAGCGGCTCCATCCAGACAAAAAAGATTTTCTGGTGACTCTTGCATCTCTGCAAGAGTCACTGGCGCACAGAGCACCGATGCCTCTGAAATCACTAAAACAAATTGTGCGTCATATTTCAGAGCCGAAGAATAAGGAGGATAAAGAGAATAAAAAGACAGTGTTAACAGTTAATACCGGCACAACAGTGACCATAATCAAGAAAAATGAAACACCGGTTCTTAATTGATAGATATTGTTTATTAGCCCATATATCTTGGGTAAAAAATAAACAACACATGGATCAATTATGAAAATGAAAATATTCTCCATATCGATGCTTATCGTGTTTAGTAATGTTTGTGCTGCCAAAAACCTATATATTGCGCCTTATGGTTCAGACAACAACTCAGGTACGCTATCATCTCCGCTAAAAACCATTATGGCAGCGCAATCTGCTGCTTCGTCAGGTGATACCGTTTATATCCGTGGTGGCACTTATTATTTAAACGATTCGAATATTACTCAATATCAAAGTATTCGCGCTATCGTCAATAATATTACCAAAAACAACATTAGCTATATTAACTATGGCTCCGAACGCCCGGTGTTCGATTTTTCGAATGTGAAACCGACTAACTACCGCAACACTGCATTCATGGTACGCGCAGATAACTGCGTATTTAAAGGCTTTGATGTGGTTGGCGTACAAGTCACGATTAATGATCATCACACACAGTCAGAAGCTTTTATGATTAACAAAGGCAATGGCAACCGCTTCGAAAACTTAGCAATTCACGATGGGATGGCCATTGGCTGGTATCTGGTCGCAGGGAGTAACAATTATGTCCTCAATGTTGACGCATACAATAACCGTGGATTAAACAGTTACTCTGATGGTAACGTCGATGGCTTTGGAGCTCACCCGACTTCAGCTTCCTACACCGGTAACGTCATCAGCCATTCACGTGCCTGGTTTAATAGTGACGATGGTTTTGACTTAATCAACGCCGACGCTGCCGTCACCATCGAATACAGCTGGGCTTTTTACAACGGCTACGACCAGGACTTCACCAGACTAGGCGATGGCAATGGTTTTAAAGCGGGCGGCTACGGCCGTAACGGCAGTACACCTCCGAGTGTAATTCCGCGTCACACCATTCGCTACAACTTAGCAGTCCGCAACCGCTCTGCGGGCTTTTACGCCAATCACCACATTGGTGGTCAGAACTGGATAAACAACACGTCAATTCGTAACCAGAGCGCTAACTACAACATGCTATCGACCCTTGATGACAACCGAACAGATGTCAATGGTTACGGGCATTACATGCGCAATAACTTAGGATTTGATGGTCATAACGAAGTAATTAATCTGGGGAATAGCACCGAAAATGATATCAGTTACAACTACTTCAACTTGCCCGTTACGATCACATCAAAAGACTTTGTCCGTCTTGATGAACGTGAGCTAATGTATCCTCGCCAAGCCGATGGTTCCCTGCCAAGAATCAAATATGCGCTCCTGAAAAAAGGAAGTGATTTGATTGATGCCGGCACCTATGCTGGCGACGATTACGAAGGCGTCGCGCCGGATCTGGGCGCATTTGAGTATCATGATTAATGGTGCATTTATATGTGGCCGTGTTGGTTTGGTACGCTCAGGCTTCATCCATTTCAGCCACATGATCACCCGCGCCCCAGTTCCTTTTGATAGATGTCAAAAGGAACCAAAAACATCTTTTTTGAGTTCAGTACACATTATCAGGGGCGGATTGATTCGCTCCTGCTCAAGCTTTTTTTGTTATGGGATGCTGAAAAATCATCCCTGATTTTTCCCCTGAGTCCATCGTTCAATCTGGCTTTTAAAAAATGTTCCACTGAATATAAATTAACCACTCAACTAAGAAAATCATTCACGGAAGAATGATTAGGCTTTTCAGGGCATGGATGCACTTAAAAGCCGGTTCTGGACCACCAGTGACTCAGCCAGACAAAAGATTTTCTGGTTACTCTTGCATCTCTGCAAGAGTAACTGGCGCACAGAGCATCAATACCTCTGAAATCGAAAAAACACATTGTGCGTCATACCTCAGGGCCGGCGAAAAGTGTTTCGCCCAAACTGGTTACGGCGCGACTGCTTTACCGCTGTATGGATCGATCCGCCCGGGGCATAACCCCTTCGCTTTCAAATTACGGGCAATTTGTGCAATGGCATTGTTGGTGTTTCTGTAGCCATCGTGCATTAAAATGACCTGTCCGTTTTGCAGTCGATTGGCAGCATCGACAATGGCGCTGGTGCTCGCGTTGTTCCAGTCTTGGGAATCCACATCCCAGGTAATCAGGCGCATACCAAGATTTTGTGCTGCCTGGCGGATCGTTGAGTTAACCTCACCATATGGCGGACGATACAATGTCGGTGCCGGAGCCCCGGCATTTTGGATGATCTGACTGGTTCGGCTTAACTCATCGATGATTTGCTGATAACTGTAATTCGTCATGTGGGGATGAGTATAACTGTGGTTTTGTGCCTCACCCACCTCTTGCATACGAGATACCATCGACAGGTTATCACTTACACGTCTCCCCCAGACAAACCACGTTACCGGTTTAAGGTTATTTTGCTTCAGAAGGTTGATTAGCGTACCCGTATTGCTGGTAGGGCCGTCATCGAAAGTGATACCGACATAACCATTGCACTGGCCGTTGTTACCCCCGTTCCCACCATTGGCAGAACAGTTGCCGCTAAAGCAATCGTCGGTATTACCAAAGCCGATGCTACCATTACAGTCCATGTTTTCAGAGTATGAGCCACCACCACACTGACCATTGCCATAGGTAGAAGTGTTGTATTCCATATCTTCAGCCTGTCGGGTCTCACCGTTGACATAGACCCAGTCTAATACAACATCACGGCCGTAGGTATCATTGTCATACTGAACTTGTATATCTCCGGCCGCTTTACCGCTGTAGGTGTACTCCTGAAAACCGTTGTTCAGAGTCCAGTCGGCCACCACAGCACCGCCAATCAGTAGGTTGATGTGCTCTTGTCCGCTGGCACCCATCGCGCGTACCACAATGTCGGTACTGCTCGGGTTTAATGGCATAGAAACGGTATCAGGGGCGTAATCGTAGTCACCATTGTGGGTGCCGGTTTCGTTCGGGATGAGGGTTTCTGCTCCACTGGTAGCTGTCGACAAAACGGCCGCAGTTACGGTCAGAATCGTCAAGATCTTTTTTGTGTAAGTGGTAGTAGTTTTCATTATAACCATTATTATTCTCCAGTTTGACCTCTCACCAATACCACTTACAGAGGTTGGGCCGTTAAGTACAATTTGCCTTATTGCAAGCAAACTTTTGTTTGACTTAACACATTACTTTTATTGTAAAAAGAGTTAAGTGATAAATATTGTAGAAGTCATACCCAGAATGGACAAAGCAAATATTTCCGAAAACAAAGACACTTAGAATAAAAATTAATTTGATAATGTAATTATCAAAAAAAAATAACAAGATCACTCAATTTAAACGATTATTTGAGAGGACAATTCAGTATCTGACATTATTTATTGTTAGATTTTAAAATAAGCACACCTTTTATTAAATTGACGTAACAATGCATAAAGAAATCTTACGAGGACACACGCCCTAAATAAGGACACAAAATAAAGGCAAATTGTACGTCATACCTCAGAGCCGGAGGCTGGGAATTGGGAATAATGGTGCATTTATATGTGGCTGTGGTTTGGTGCGCTCAGGCTTCATCCATTTCAGCCACATGATCACCCGAGCCCCAGTTCCTTTTGATAGATGTCAAAAGGAACCAAAAACATCTTTTTTGAGTTCAGTGCACATTATCAGGGGCGGATTTATTCGCTCCTGCTCAAGCTTTTTTTGTTATGGGATGCTGAAAAATCATCCCTGATTTTTCCCCTGAGTCCATCGTTCAATTTGGCTTTTAAAAAATGTTCCACTGAATATAAATTAACCACTCAACTAAGAAAATCATTCACGGAAGAATGATTAGGCTTTTCAGGGCATGGATGCACTTAAAAGCCGGTTCTGGACCACCAGTGACTCAGCCAGACAAAAGATTTTCTGGTTACTCTTGCATCTCTGCAAGAGTAACTGGCGCACAGAGCACCGATGCCTCTGAAATCAAAAAAACACATTGTGCGTCATACCTCAGAGCCAGAGGCTAAGAAAATGATGGGAAAAGAAAAAGAACCCCGTCGCATTTCCCCCAACAACAACACTAATACCATGACAAATAGTGTTTTTTACTACCCGCTTCTTTTATCCTATAGCAATTCAATCCATACAGACCAAACTTGCTTTATGAAAACATCCCTCGACCATCTGCCCGAAGCCAAACAGCAGGAGCTTACCAGCATATCAACCATTCTGCGCGATACACTGGAAGATTACCTTCAGGGCAAAACCGGGAGTAAAAGTGAGTTTCGCATTCTGAAAATCATCCTGTTCGGCAGCCACGCTAAAGGCAGTTGGGTCAACGACCCGGTCAATGGCTATATCAGCGACTACGATATTCTGGTGATTGTGAACAAACCGGCACTGGTTGAGGAAGATATTGTCTGGCAACGGGCCAAAGAGCAGATTGACCGTAAAGTCACCTCCGCACCGCTGGGATTAATCGTCCACGATCTACGCGAAGTCAACGAACGGCTGCAACAGGGTCATTACTTCTTTAAAGATATCCGCGAAGAAGGCATTGAACTGTTTGCCGCCACACCGAAACCACTGGCGGAACCAGGAGATTTGACTGAGGCAGAAAAGCAGGAAATTGCCCGCAAGCATTATGAGCAGTGGTCTTATTCAGCCCATCGTTTTTTTCGCTATTATGACGTTGCTGTTTCTGATGAAGATTGGATTCACGCAGCATTTATGCTCCATCAAGCCACAGAAAAATGTTATTCCTGCACTCTACTCACCTGCACCAACTACTTACCTAAATCCCACGACATTGAAAAACTAAGTAAACTGTGCACCCAAATCGATCCTGAGTTTGCGACAATTTTCCCGCTCGACAATAAATTCCACCGCCGCTGCTTCCGCCGCCTGCAACGGGCGTATATTGAAGCCCGCTATTCGGAACATTATGAAATTACGGTTGAGGAATTGGAGTTTCTGGAAGGCGAAGTGCAGCGGCTGAAAGGATTGGTGGAACGGGTTTGTCGGAAAAAGATAGGTAATTAATTTTAAGAATAGAGAGAAGATAAAAAATGACTTCCAAAAATCAACTTAAGCACATCGGTAAATTTTTAAGTTTCGTGTTACGTCATAAACCAGAGGCTATTGGCTTAACTCTTGATCCCTACGGTTGGGCTAACATTGATGAGTTGGTTAATAAAACTTCTCGTTCCGATGAAATAAAACATATTGATAAGGCATTGATTCAGGAAGTTGTAAAGAGCAGTGATAAGCAACGTTTTATCATATCTGAAGATGGTGAACATATTCGTGCCAATCAAGGGCATTCGATTCATGTGGATTTGCAATTAAAACCTGTGACTCCACCTGAATTTTTATACCACGGTACAGCAACCCGATTTTTAGACAGTATCCTTGAACAAGGCTTGAAACCTCAACAACGTCAGCATGTCCATCTTTCTGCGAATACTGAAACAGCAATCGCTGTCGGTCAGCGATATGGCAAACCTGCCGTTCTGAAAATCAAAGCCCGTCTCATGCACGAACAAGGCTTTGATTTTTTATGTTTCTGAGAATGGGGTTTGGTTAACGAGCTATGTCCTACCCGAATTTATTCTGTTTAAACCCTGAATCTTCCAGAACATCTCATAACATCAGAATCATAGATAGATCCAGCATTTCATCGGTATCCCACTGGTTATCCGTTAAGGTCTGTGTATAGGATTCCGCCATTACCTTAGACCAAAAGGTGTCTGTCCTACTAATTTTTTACGACGTGATTTCAGGATACATTCGCAACGGTAGGACACCGTCTTCATTAGGCATATGTTCTCTACAACATACCCAGTTAATTCGCCAATATTGCTTATACCCTAAATGAGATATTAAATTAACGATATCAGACAAATAAACAACACCATGTTTATAATTACTTCCGATGCCAATATCAACACTCCATCCAGCCGGCTCTCCCCTAATTGTCTGCATAATTGCTGAATGCAGTCCTTCATTATGAAAATCTGGCCTGTGCATACCTAATTCTTCGGATTGTAGTGACCACGTAAAATAGTTATAGGTTGCAGAATTAACAAGTTCTAACGCTTTATCACTAGGAGTCCCTTGCTTATCAAAAGTCACACTATTTGATAACTGACGGCCATCAGGTATCCAATAGGCAATTTCAATATTTTGGGGAAGTAGTATTTCTACAGGCTCAAAATCAATTAATCGTCCTCCATGTCCGTGGATATTTAACACACAAACTTGTGGTGGTGGCATACCCATCCCACAAGGAGCTGGAGTCTTCGGTATGGGATCAATACTCGCCTGAATTGTTTTTGAACGAGTTATAAAGGGATTACTTTCATCAACAGGTAGAACTTGTGTGGTAACTTGTTGAGTTTTCGGCTTGGGCAAGCGGCTTTTACCGCATTTACTGCAACTTGGTAGTTTGGCCCCTTCTGATATAACTGGCTGATTAAACAAACTACATTTAGTGTTAACACAATATCCAGTCTTAGTAATAACATTTTTTTCCATAAGGCCTCCCACAGCCGATAATAGTAACTTCTCTGTGATAATGCTGCATTGGCTTAAAGGATTATAGGGCTCATAGAGTAAACACTCGGGGGAATTTTCGTGAATACTCTTTGACCGCTTAAACGTACCCTCCCTCAAGTCATTTTGGTTGCAGTTTGATGCACACAAACTAAATCATGTACCATAACCAAAAGACGATGATCCACTCATCGGTACATGTAACCTCATGTGGTATCACAAGGATAATCCAGTGAAGAAAAAACAGAGCACTTTCATGGCATGGGTGACCCGAATGCCGCTTATCAAGCGCTGGGCACTGATGCATTGTTTTCAGGAAGAGAATGTTTCTGAGCATTCTCATCAGGTTTCCGTTATCGCTCATTTGCTGACCGTGATTAAGAATAAACGCTTCGGTGGCAATCTGAGCCCGGAAAGAGCCGCAGTCATTGCGATTTATCATGAAATTTCAGAAACGAAGCTTCAGGATATTAATTCAAAGACCAAGTACCATAGTCCGGAATTTACTGCGGCCTTTAAAAAACTTGAAGATATAGCCGAGAAGGAATGTCTGGAAACTCTGCCGGAAGATCTCCGCGACGAATTCGCCGATCTGCTGGTCCAGAAAAATGTTGATGCCGAGTATAAGGCCATCGTCAAAGCTGCCGACGTGCTTGCCGCGTATATCAAGACATTGAATGAATTACGCTTTAACAATGATGAGTTCGTCCATGTAAAAGAAGGCCTCGACGGCACTATTGAGAAGCTGGTCGAAACCATGCCTGAAGTTGAAGTATTTATGGACATATTCTGCGGTAGTTGTACCACAACCTTTGATAAAATTTCAGGTTAACTAATACCAATCTGGATAAGAATATGCTCTGAATGGATATGGTTCTACAAACCGCTTAAAACATCCATGTGCGCTTATATAAGGGCATCCATGCCCTTGTATGTTTACTATTTCACGACCATATCCAACAGCTCGTCATCAGCCAGTTCCGGTATCGTGACTTTCAGTCTCGGTTCTATTGCCATTGCCCGTTGAATCGCAAACATCGCGCCGTCGTTTCTGGCCCAGCTTCGGCGGGAAATACCGTTGTTGACATCCCAGTGCAACATCGATTTCAGCCGGGTATCACATTCATCCGAACCATCCAGTACCATGCCAAAACCGCCGTTGATCACTTCGCCCCATCCGACACCACCACCGTTATGAATACTGACCCAGGTCGCACCACGGAATGAATCACCGATTACGTTGTGAATCGCCATATCCGCCGTGAATCGTGATCCATCATAAATATTAGAAGTCTCCCGATACGGAGAGTCGGTTCCGGAGACATCGTGATGATCGCGCCCGAGAATCACCGGAGCTGAGATCCTGCCGCTTCTCACCGCCTGATTAAAGGCAGCCGCAATTCTCATCCGTCCTTCGGCATCGGCATATAAAATCCGCGCCTGAGATCCCACCACCAGCTTATTCTGCTGCGCTTGCTTAATCCATGACAGATTGTCCGCAATCTGCTGGCGAATCTCTTTTGGTGCCTGCTGATGCATCTGCTCAAGAATTTCTGCGGCGATCTGATCTGTGATGTCCAGATCCTGCGGGTCAGAAGAAGAGCACACCCACCGGAAAGGGCCGAATCCATAATCGAAACACATCGGTCCCATAATATCCTCGACATACGAAGGATACTTAAATGAACCGTCCGCTTTCAGAATATCAGCACCGGCCCGGCTGGCTTCCAGCAGGAATGCATTACCGTAGTCAAAAAAGTACATCCCTTTGGCTGTCAGTTGATTGATAGCGCTGACATGCCGTTTCAACGTGTCCTGTACCGCCGCTCTGAATTTCTCCGGTGCACTGGCCATCATTGTATTGGATTGCTCAAAGGTGTAACCGACCGGATAATAACCACCGGCCCACGGGTTGTGCAGCGAGGTCTGATCCGATCCCAGATCGATAGGAATATCTTCTTGGGCAAGTCTTTCCCACAGGTCAACAATATTCCCCAGGTAAGCCAAGGAAACCGGTTTATTTTCAGCGCGTGCGACATGCACCCGCTCAATGAGTGCATCGAGATCCGGATGAACCTCATCAACCCAGCCCTGTTCGTGTCGTTTATACGCCGCCTTCGGATTGATTTCGGCAATAATTCCGATGGTTTTGGCGATCACGGCGGCTTTCGGCTGGGCACCACTCATACCGCCGAGACCGGAAGTGACAAACAGCGGCAATTGGGCCGGATCTCGGTCACTTTTCATTCTCACAGCATTCATCACGGTAATGGTCGTGCCGTGGACAATTCCCTGAGGACCGATATACATAAATGACCCGGCGGTCATCTGGCCGTACTGAGTCACACCCAGCGCGTTGAATCTTTCCCAGTCATCCGGTTTGGAATAATTCGGAATCATCATGCCGTTGGTCACGACCACTCTGGGTGCGTTCGGATGCGACGGATAAAGTCCCATCGGATGCCCGGAATAGAGTACCAGAGTCTGTTCATCGGTCATCTCCGCCAGATACTTCATGGTCAGGCGGTATTGTGCCCAGTTCGAGAACACTGCGCCATTACCGCCATAAGTAATCAGTTCCTGTGGATGCTGTGCAATGGCTTCATCAAGATTATTACTCAACATCAGCATAATGGCTGCCGCCTGCTTCGACTGATGCGGGTACTCATCGATAGAGCGGGCCGTAATCTTATACTCCGGCATCAGACGGTACATATAGATCCGGCCGTAAGTTTCCAGTTCCGCATAGAACTCCTGTGCCAGCACCGGATGATGCCGCTTGTCGAAGTAACGCAGCGCATTTCGGACTGCCAGTTTTTTCTCTTCCCGGCTCAGAATATCTTTTCTTTTGGGCGCATGGCTCAGGTTTTCATCCCGTTCGCGTTTTGGCGGCAGAACCTCAGGGATTCCGGCTAAAATCATTTCCTTAAAAATCATATCATTCACCTCAGTTTATTCCCTGCTTCAATTTGTTCCCAGCTTCAATTCGCCGGACTGACCGTAAGCTAACAGTGCTTCAATTAATTGGTGTAAAACAGCACCAACGCGCTGCTTTTTCGTGTGATCGAGTTGATAGTCCGGCTGATGTCCCTGATGCTGGTCTTGATGACGGTCGGCAAGATAAGTCGCCTGAGAAAGTTCCAGTTGAATGGCATGGATATGATGTTCCGGCTGACCAAAGTGGCGGGTAATATATCCGCCTTTGAAACGGCCATTGCATACATGGCTGAATGAACTCTGACAAACAATGTCAGCCAGATTTGCCATCAGGTTCACCGGGCAGGCATGCCCATCATTATTGCCAAAATTAAAATCCGGTAGCGTCCCGTCAAACAACATCGGCACCTGAGCGGCAATACTGTGGGCATCGAACAGAATGGCATAGCCATGCTGTGCCTGAATCCGTTGTAGTTCTTCCCCGATTTTCTGATGATAAGGAAGCCAGACTTCCGCTTTGATACGACTTTTAGTTGCTTCATCAAACTGCTGTCCTTCCAGAAATACCGCCTGATCAGAGAATAAAATCTCCGGAAACAGCCCGGTCGTCCGGCCGGCATACAGCGGCTTATCATCCACCGGGCGATTCAGGTCGATGACATAGCGGGAGTAGTTTGCATGGATGACGCTCACATCCATCTGATTTAAGAAGTCATACAGTTCGGGCAGATACCAGTCTGTATCCGGAAGGTTTCTGGCGGCCTCTGTAAGTCTCTTCTCCATTTCTGGGAGCAGCACCGTACCGGAATGAGGCATACTGACTAAAAGCGAACTATTGCCCTGCCGAAAACTAAATGGCCTGTCGATTTGATTAGACATGACTGATTTCCCCCGCTTTCACCCGTTTTTTCAGCAGATTACCACCAAGCCAGTAGCTGAGTTCCCCCGGACTGGTCACATCCCAACAGACAAAATCAGCGATTTTCCCGACACTCAGTTGCCCGTGGCTTTCCGCCAGCCCCAGTGCCTGTGCTGCATAAGTGGTTGTTGCTGCCAGTGCTTCTTCCGGTGTCAGACCAAACAGAGTGCAGGCCATGTTCATCATCAGACGTAATGAAAGCACCGGAGACGTTCCGGGATTAATATCGGTCGCGATAGCAACAGGAACATGATAGCGACGTAACAGATCCACCGGAGGCTGCCGGGTTTCTTTCAGGGTAAAAAAAGCTCCCGGTAACAACACGGCAACCGTGCCTGATGCATGCATTGCAGCGACATCGTCTTCGGTCATATATTCCAGATGGTCAGCGGAGAGCGCCTGAAAACGGGCAGCCAGACTCGCACCTCCCAGAGAAGAAAGCTGCTCTGCATGGAGCTTGACAGGCAACCCCAAAGACTGTGCAGTTTGAAAGTAGCGTCTGACCTGATCAGGAGTGAATGCGATCGTTTCACAAAATGCATCCACTGCATCCGCGATACCAAGCCGGGCAATCTCCGGCAGTAGCGTCTCACAGAGATAATCAATATAGTCATCGGCCCGGTTGTGATATTCCGGCGGCACTGCATGGGCAGCCAGACAGGTGGTCCGGATATCAACCGGAAACTGTTCTGCCAGCGTTCCCGCGACTTCCAGCATCTTCACCTCATGGGGCACAGACAAACCATAACCTGATTTGATTTCCAGTGTCGTGACACCATCTTGCATCAGAGATTTCAGCCTTCTGCCGGCGGAGACAAGCAACTGCTCATGACTTTCTTCACGGGTTGCCCTGACGGAAGCAGCAATACCACCGCCCTGCCCGGCGATCTCCTGATAGCTTATACCATTGAGGCGCTGCTCAAACTCATGGGCACGATTACCACCAAACACCAGATGGGTGTGGCAGTCGATTAAACCGGGTGTTACCCAGCCACCGTTCAGGTCATGTTCCTGACCGGCCTGATAAAGTGGTAAATCACATCGTGGGCCAATCCATTGAATCCGCCCGTCCCGAACCCCGATCGCTGCATCTGCTATCGTGCTGTATTTACCATTCACCATGGTTGCAGCGTGAAAACCATACCAGAGTGAATCGAATTCAATCTGTTTATTCATAGTGACCACTTGAAGTGCTTGGCAGTAAACCTGCGGGCATGAGTTCGTTGTGTACGGCTTCGGCTAACAGTGCATTAGCTTTCTCAATGTCTGCCGCGAAATACCGGTCTTTGTCATAAAAAGGCACCCGAACACGAAGATCGGCTCTGGCCTGTTCTAACCGTTCCGTCGATTTCAGCGGGGCACGAAAATCCAGTCCCTGCACCGCCGCCAGTATCTCAACGGCCAGAATGCCCCGGGTGTTTTCCGCCATATCTTTTAAACGCCGGGCGGCAAAGGTCGCCATGGAAACGTGGTCTTCCTGATTTGCCGAAGTCGGCAGACTATCCACCGATGCCGGATGAGCAAAGGTTTTATTCTCACTCGCCAATGCGGCAGAAGTGACCTGAGCAATCATGAACCCTGAGTTCACGCCACCATTTTCCACCAGAAACGGGGGCAGTTTACTCAGATGACTATCGATCAGCAGTGCCATACGACGCTCCGACAGACTACCGATTTCTGCAATCGCAAGCGCCAGATTATCGGCCGCAAAGGCCACCGGTTCTGCATGGAAGTTCCCGCCGGAAATAATGTCACCCTGCTCGGCAAACACCAGTGGGTTATCCGACACTGAATTTGCCTCTACAAGTAATGTCTTCGCTGCATGTCTGATCTGCTCTAAGCACGCACCCATCACCTGCGGCTGACAGCGTAAAGAGTAAGGGTCCTGCACTTTTTCACAGCCTGAATGGGATTCCCCCAGTTCACTGTTCTCAGTCAACAGATGCCGGAAAGCAGCAGCGGCATCGATCTGTCCCCGGTGTCCCCGGACGGCATGAATCCGCTCATCAAACGGACGACGGCTACCCAGCGCCGCTTCGACCGAAAGAGAACCGCACACAATGGCAGAAGCATAGAGATCTTCCGCCGAGAACAGGCCTTCCAAGGCAAATGCCGTGGACGCCTGAGTGCCGTTGAGCAATGCAAGCCCTTCTTTGGGAGCAAGTTGAATCGGCGCCATTCCGGCAATCGCCAACGCTGCCTGACCAGAAATAATTTCGCCTTTATAACGTGCCTGTCCTTCTCCCAGAAGGACGGCACTCATATGAGCCAGCGGTGCCAGATCACCGGATGCACCGACAGAGCCTTTCTGTGGAACACAAGGATATATTTCTTTATTAATCAGGGTGATGATTGCTTCAATAACTGAGAGCCGAATCCCGGAGTAACCCCGGGCCAGACTGTTCACTTTGAGTACCATCATCAGCCGGACCGTTGCATCACTCATGAATTCCCCGATCCCGGCCGCATGGGACAAAACAATACTCCGCTGCAGTTGGTCTAAATCTTCTGCTGCAATCCGGGTATTCGCCAGCAAACCGAAACCGGTATTAATCCCGTAAACGGCCTGATCCTCGGCAATAACCCGATTCACAACCTCGGTGCTGGCGTGAATACCGGCAATGGCTTGTTTATCCAGTGAGATTCTGACCGGCTCACGGCTGATCTGACGCAATTCAGCCAAAGTGATATTTCCGGGTTGTAACGTTAATTCGAGCATGAGCTAAGTTCTCCATCACGTATGCTTAAAGTCTGACGCCTTAATTATCCATCATGACATTACATGTCTATACAAGTCACAAAACAATAAGAGTAAACCGGATACAGCGCAAGTATTTTCCTCACAAACTTTCCCTCACAAAAAAGGGCAAAGGTTTATGCCTTGCCCTTAGAGTACACTCTAGAGTGTATTGACCTTTCGTGAGGTCACTATTGTGCGAAATGACCAAACAGCTGGAATCTGGAGCCCGGAGAAATCAGCCGGGCATTGGTCACCAGTTGTTCCCGGCACCAGGTGCGTCGCTTGATCTGCAGACACGGTTCTGCGGCATCGATTCGCAGTAATTTGCATTCGGCAGGAGATGCGTTCACCGCTTCAACAAGGTGTTCACCTTCAGTCATCGGGGCGACTTTCATCAGATAGTGATAAGCGCCATTATGCTGGAAGTCCTGTTGATCGTATTCGGGAGCCAGCTCGGCATTGACCACGCGATACTCGATTTGAATAGGAAGATCGTTCTCATAGTGCAGAATCGTGGCCCGGAATATACTGTGATTGGTCCGGACGCCAAGGTTCATGGCTTCTTCCATGGTCGCCTTTGCCAGTTTTATTTCAATCAACTCAGCGTGATGACTGTGACCCCGGCTGGCAATCTCATCGGCAATATTGTGCACTTCGAAAAGGGCCGAATGGGATTTTTTCCTCGCGACAAAAGTCCCGACACCCTGCTGGCGCATGAGCACGCCTTCATCGGTCAGCTCACGTAAGGCACGGTTGATGGTCATACGGCTGACATTCAAAGCCTTGACCATTTCAGACTCCGAAGGAACTCTCTGATCCGGCAACCACTCTCCGCTGTCTATCTGTCTGCATATGGCCTGCTTGACCTTGGCATAGATCGGGCCGGGCGACTCATCAATAAGCCGGGACAGGTGGAACATCATGTGGGTGGTCGAATTTTCCATCTTAGTTACTGCTATTCACTGGCACTATAAAAGCCGGATTATAGCGGAAAAATCCCAGACTTAACAGGATAGGCATAGACAAGGATTATGCTTGTATATACAAGATAGATTCTGATAGACTCACAGCAACTCAGAAATCAGGAAAGCATAATGACTGACAAGGAAGCAAATACTGTTATTTTTGCTGAACGTGCATGCCTGCCGACTGGCTGGCAGCACAACGTTGTTCTGGAAATTATCAACGGCGAATTTACCCGGGTTTCTGCCAATGCTGAGCCTCCGGGTGGTGCACTGCATATGCAAGGGCCGGTTCTGCCGACGATGGTGAATGTCCACTCACACGCTTTTCAGCGCGTCATGGCAGGTATGGCGGAAGTCAGTCTGAATCCTGATGACAGTTTCTGGAGCTGGCGTGACTTAATGTACAAAATTGTAAGTCGGCTCTCCCCACAGCAGGTCAACATCATCGCAACTCAGTTATATATCGATATGCTCAAAGCCGGATATACGCAAGTTGGTGAATTTCATTATCTGCATCATGACCCGTCCGGTAAACCTTATGCTGATCCGGCAGAAATGTCTTATCAGTTACTCGATGCTGCCGAACGTTCCGGGATAGGAATGACACTACTGCCGGTGCTGTACCGTTACGCCGGTTTTGGCGCTCAGACTCCGGATTCCGGACAAGCCCGTTTTATCCATTCATCAGAAAGTTACCTGAAACTACAGCATCAGCTTACTCATACCATGCGGGATCACAGCCGCCACCATCTTGGGATCTGCTTTCACTCATTACGGGCAGTCAGTCCACAACAGATTCAGGAGGTGCTGGCTGAGCTTGATGCCGGTCAGCCAATACACATTCACATTGCAGAACAACACAAGGAAGTTAGTGACTGTGTTCACTGGAGCGGACAACGCCCGGTAGAATGGCTCGACAGTCACATCGGACTGAATGAACGCTGGTGCCTGATTCATGCAACACATCTGGATGGCGGAGAAATTCACAGAATCGCAAACAGTGGTGCGGTTGTCGGATTATGCCCGAGCACAGAAGCCAATCTGGGTGATGGTATTTTCCCCGGTGTCGACTTTACCCGGGCCGGAGGACGATGGGGAATCGGCTCGGACAGTCATGTCAGTCTGTCTATTGTTGATGAATTGCGACTGTTGGAATACAGCCAGCGCCTGCGGGATCAACAGCGCAACCGCTTGTACAGTGACTCACAAAATAGCGTCGGTGATTACCTGTATGCTCAGGCTTTAAGCGGTGGTAGTCAGGCTTGTGGCGTGAAGTTAGGACTGACTGCCGGATGTCGTGCCGATTTTATGGTCTTAGACTCAAATCATCCTTTGCTGATGGCAAGTCAGGCTCCGGATATCATCAACCGCTGGCTATTCGCCTGTAATGAGAACCTGATTAAAGATGTCTTTGTCGCCGGAAAACAGTGTATAAAAGACGGGCATCATGAACTGGAAGACCGTAGCCGCCAACAGTTTGCTGATGTCATTAAGCAGGTCATTTATCACGCATAATACCAATCCGGATAAAAATGTGATCTAAATGAATATGGCTCAGTCAGATGCCGGATAGCGATCTCTCACTTCCGGCGGCATCTGTGCCAGCTGAAACTGAATCATCTGCTCAAAGCTGTGCAGCAGCGGGCTGAAATCCAGATGAGGTTGCCATGCCGACAACAGATGATACCCGGCTTCAACAGTTGAAAGACAGTTGTCCCGGGGCGCTTTGCGGATCCGGTAATCCCCTTGCAGAGATTCCGGCAGATGCAGTCTGGGAAGTGAATGCAGATTGGTCGATAACTGCCACATTTTATAGGCTTTTTTCCAGGTTCCATCGAGCAGAATCACCCGTCTTCTCTGCTGCTCTGTTTGTGGCGGTTCAATAACACCGACACATTCTGAATCATCTCCGGGATATAACACATAATGGCAAACATCAGGCTCACGGAGTAATGCATTCAGCTCATCGTGGTCCGTGAAGTTCTCCCCAACCAGACACTGGGCATTTTTCAGTGATAAGGTCAGTATTCTTGCCGTTCCGGCTGGTTTACGGACTTCAGTCGGATGTTGAAGAATGATAAGCTCAACCGCTGATGATAGCGGAACAATTGTGGAGCAAAGACAGGCCTTATGCGCTTTTTGACACTGAATACAATAACGAGATCTCATCTGTATCTTGCCCTTGTTCTGATCAGTTTCATCTGTATCCTCGCTCAGTTTTCTCCGTTGGCAGATACTCTGGTCTGGGATCATCAGGCTATCTACGCAGGTCAGTGGTGGCGGATCGTAACAGGAAATCTGACCCACACCAATAGGGCTCATCTGTTGATGAATCTGGCTGCATTATGGCTTATTACTCTGATTTTTAAACCCTCCGCCCGCTCACTGCTGATCCGGTTATTACTCCTTTGCGTTTTCGTCGGAATCGGACTGCTCTGGACCTCACTTTACCGCTATGTCGGACTGTCCGGAGCTCTGCATGGTCTGTTTGCCGGTTATGCTCTGACTGAGGCTCTGTCAGGCAGAAAAAGCAGTTGGTTACTGGTGTTAGCCGTATGCGCTAAAGTCATCTGGGAACAGTGTTTCGGCGCTTCGCCAACAACCAGTGCCCTGATTGAAGCGCCGGTTGCAATTCAGGCTCATCTGCTGGGCCTGCTGGGTGGTTTACTGCTCGGATTCAGCGGCTACCGGCAATATCGCCGCCGTTCACATCAGTCAACTGTCTGATAAGTGCGATCAGCCGATCCAGCTCTACCCGGATCGTTTCATCAAACGGATAACCGATATTGATCCGCAAACAGTCCCGGTAACGACCCAGAGAAGTGAACTGTGACCCGACACGGATATCGACACCAGCCTGCAAAGCCGCCTGAGCCAGAGCGTCCGAATCCAGCCCCGGCACCTGTATCCAGAGAACCAGCCCGCCCTGTGGCTGGGTAATCCGGGTGTTTTCCGGCAAATACTGCTGCAAATAATGGCGGTAATCCTGAGTCTGGAGAATCAACTGATGACGCACCATCTTCAGATGCTTCATATACAACCCTGATTCGATAAAGTCAGTCATTGCCAGTTGCATCGGTGTCGCAACCCCCAAAGCGCGCTCGATAAAACTGGCCATAAACCGCCCCGGCCTGCACCAGCCCAATCGGTAGCTGGGTGACAGACTTTTAGAAAACGAACCACACCAGATCATATAGCCGGACTGATCATAATACGTTGCCGGAAGAGAAAAATGGTGCTGCTGAGACAATTCAAAATAAACATCATCTTCAATCACCGGGATCTGATACTGAGCCGCCAGTTGAGCCAGACGCTGTTTCTGTTCGACACTCATAGTAATGCCCTGTGGGTTCATATGTGTGGTACAGAACAGACCTGCCTGTACGCTCCCGGCTTCGAGATGCCAGCTCAGCTGTTCCAGATCAATGCCGTCCTCCAGAGACGGAATCTCGATGATTTTCAATGACATTTGCGCTAATAATTTCAGCAGACCGTTATAGCATGGAGAGCTGATAGCTACCGTATCGCCAGGGTGAGTACACACTTCCAGTGCAGTCCGGACTGCGTCGATACAACCATGAGTAATCACTAACTCATCGGCCGTTAAGGAAAAACCATAGTGACGAAAGTGGCCGACCAAAGCCTGACGCAGCCCCATTTCTCCCTGAAATTCAGGATACTTGGTAATTCGCTCTCCCATGCGTTTGCTGGCCCGCCGGAAACTTCGCTCCAATTCGGTCACCGTTGTCTCGTTCAGAGACAGACAGGACATGCCGAGTGGCCCGGTAAACTTACAGAGAAATTCTTCCTGATAGACCGGGGAAGACTCCCGGCTGATGAAACTGCTCCAGCTCGGAGGCTGCACGACATCACGTGATGAGACAAAAAAACCAGCCTGAGGACGGGATGTCAGCCAGCCCAGCGACTCAAGCTCTTCATAGCAACTGACCGCCGTAGAGACACTCATTTCGTGCTGTCTGGCAAACTGGCGTAGTGACAGCATCCGCGACCCCGGTGTCAATTTGCCGGATTGAATCTCACCGATGATTTTCTCCGCTAATCGCTTGTATCGTGCCATATCACCCTCAACTGTACTGGTTTTTATAACAAAAATTGTATCTGTACTGTTTTAAAGCTTCAAGTCACACTTCCTCTCACAATAAAAACAGCCGGAGGTTATATGACAGGAAAAGATTTTGCGCTCACGCTTTTTGTTACATTTATCTGGGGATTCAACTATTCGATGATCAAGCTGGGTGTAACAACCGTTGACCCGCTGTTAGTCGCTGCTGCCCGTTTCATTTGTGCGGTTTTCCCTTTGATTTTCTTTATCCGTAAACCTGATGTTTCCTGGCGTTATCTGATTGGATACGGCGTTGTTTTTGGTACAGGAATCTGGGGCATGGCTTCCTGCGCCATCACACTCGGCCTGTCAGCCAGTATGGCATCGGTATTGATCCAGACGGATGTACTGACCACTGCTCTGGTTGGTGTCTGGTTATACAAAGAGAAAATTACCTCCCGGATGATGTGGGGCATGCTGATTTCACTGGTGGGTCTGGTCATTTCTATCAGTAATAGCAATGGCAATGTTACTCTGGCAGGTGTCATTCTGATTCTGATTTCAGCGATTTGCTGGCCGCTAGCTGGTGTGATCGTCAGAGCATCCAAAACCAAGACGACTTTCGCATTCAACGTATGGGGAATGCTCTTTGCTCCGGTTCCTCTGATCGCACTCAGCTTACTGATCAATGGATTTGCAGGACTGGCAACAACTTACCAGCAGTGGAACAGCAGTGTCTGGCTTTCGGTGCTGTTTCAGGCTTACCCAACCACCCTGTTTGGTTACTGGATCTGGAACCGGATGGTGCTGAAATATGACATGAATATTCTGGCACCGCTGACCCCGTTAATTACCATGTTTGCTCTGATCGGCGGTTATTTTATGTTCGGGGAACAGCTGTCACTGGCTCAGTGGGTTGCATGTAGTGCTTTCTTAGCCGGTATCTGGCTGGTTATAACACCGGGGAAAAAAGAGAAATTAACGGCAAGCCCGGCAGACGCCTGAACCGACACAAACCATCAGTTATTCTGCTTCCGGGAGCATCACTGTCATATGCTCCCGACATCGTCATGGCTTATCCGATTTCAAAAGAAGTGACACCGTATAACCGTTCCAGAGGTAGTTCCGGTTCCGCCCCCGTATACATCCGGGCAGTTTCAAAAGAGGCCGTCATCTGATGACGTTGTGCCAGCGCAACCGCCTGAGGGTTAACTTCAGGGACATCCAGATAAACTGGCTCAGACGGAAAAGCAAAAGATTTTAATGCCGTAAATAGCTGATCAGCATAATCCGGAGTATCAGCATACAAAGGACCAACCTTATAACCATTCCGGCACTTGCGAATCACACCATAACCGACGACTCTATCCCGGTGTTCAGGCTCATTTTTCAGTAGGACAAATGCCTGACTGTCGGGCTGATTCAGCCAGGTTTTCACAAATGTACGCCGCTGTGCCGGGAAGAATTCACGGTCATAGGCGCAAATATCTTCAAACGCATAGGTTCGGGCATCGACTATCGTTACATCATCCTTCACAGAAGGTACGGCCACTTCGGTTGCAGCCGTACCTTCATAACGAATGTTCCGGTAAGCCAGATGAAACCCTGATTTCCGATAATTTTCCTGCTGAGCAACAACACCATCCAGAGCGATGTTGCGTCCCTGCAATGACTGCATCGCAGCATTCCAGATCTGAATCCCGTATCCCTGCCCCCGATATTCGGGTTTGACGATATAAAAACCGAGGAAAGCAAACTGATTGGTGTAACGAATCGCAGAAATCACCGCAATCGGCTCATCCCCCAGCAGGCCGATCAAAAATCCTTCAGGATCCGCAGCATAATAATTATCTGCATCGTGCAATCCGGGATTCCACCCTTCCTGTGCCGCCCATTCAATCGCAAGGTCCACTTCTTTGCGCGTCATGGTCCTGATTTGATACGGTTCCTTCCACATATACTTTCTCCTGCATATGGATACTGTGCCTCAGTATCTATTGACCAGATAGTGAGTACAAGAATCAATGCTTCAAATAATGATCAATGCAGGATAATGGTTTTCAGAATGATGTAAGATATGTTCTTCGACCAGAAGAATGAAAATATGAAAGAAGAGCAACCTATGAAAACCGGATTAAGACTATTAACTGTTGCCCTCCCTATTCCCACTGTGTTGTGGGTCATGAAAGGTGATCATCCGAAATGGGTGAAATTTTTATCGGTGTACTGGGCGATCTGTACCGCGTTGATTTTCTATAACGCTTATCAAACCCCGGACGGTCTGCAGGCTTATCCCTATTTTATCCTGATCTCACTGGTTGCATTCGGCATATTAAACAGCTTGGTCATGCTGATCAAAAAGCACCTGTACGACAATAGGATTCAAAAAAGATTGTCACGTTAAAGCAGATATATTGCAGCTTTTGACGAGATAATATGACCTACGGTGTATCCGGATGGTTCAGGATATGGTCTTCCCAATTGACCACATCAATCTCATACACCACTTTATTGCGCACGCTTTCTCCGGCGGCATGCATGGCGGATTTTGAACCGGAGATCAATGGATGCCATGACGGCAGAGGCTGGTTCTGAGCGAGTAACCGATAGGCGCAGGTTTCCGGTAGCCAGTGGAACTCGTCAATATTATCACGGGTCAGTTTCAGACATTCCTCACCGGACTGAAACCGGTTCGGGTAATCTTTACAGGCGCAGGTCTTACTGTTCAGCCAGCTACAGGCGACATTGGTGTAATAAACTTCTTCGGTATCTTCATCCATCAGCTTATGCAGACAGCACTTTCCACAGCCATCACACAGCGATTCCCACTCGCTTTCGCTCATTTGATCTAATGATTTGGTTTGCCAGAATGGAATGGTCATGGTTTTACTTCTGTGGTTATGGATCCGGCTACGGGTTATACCTGCCCTTCGTGCAGAGTTCAAGCAGAAACGTATTACTCCCAAGGCTAATTTCATCGATCAAGCATATTATTGAACTAAAAAGTTTTCGTATCATCAACAGTAATATACTACGATACTGCTCTATTCTCTGGAAAACATGATTCATGGGATTTAAGATGCTAATTCACTCCTTTGATGTATCAGATTGGTCTCCTTGCGTATCACAGAAGCTAAATAAAGGTTGTGGTGCTTGTTGTATTGCACCATCAATAAGCTCGCCACTTCCAGGAATGCCAGAAGGAAAGCCTGCCGGTGTACGCTGTGTTAATCTAGACAGTAACAATCTATGCAAGCTATTTGGTCAACCCGACCGCCCTGAGGTTTGTCTTAAATTCACACATGACAACTGGATATGTGGTTCAGGTCCAGCTCATGCCCTTATGCTTTTAACAGAACTTGAGCTGAACACATAACTATGCATCCATAATGGCTAGAAACACAACCAGCATGAACCAACACGATTCATGAGTACGGGCAAAGCTCCCTTTCAATGAAGATGCAATTCTTAACTCAGACACCTTGAAAAAAGATACACAACAAACTCAATTCCCCTCATTCAAATAATGAACACCTTCTTATTCTAAGAAGCATCATTATCCGTTCAATGCTTGCTGCCTGTATCCATAAGTTATTGCCCAACATCTTAGGACATGCATCGCTTGAAACTGAGTCAATCTTGGGTCACATTCGATTTGTGATAATTCATTATCAGTAGGTTCAATTCCTATTCCAAAACATTCAGGAGTACTTCCTGTTTTCGTTTCAAAATGAAGGCCGCCATTACAGGCTCCGTACTTTGCCAACAATAGATTAAATGCCTCGATCTCCGCGACCAGATCTTCTGTCCTTCTGACTTTATATCCTTTATTACATATTGACGTATTTCCATGCATAGGATCACACATCCAAATCACTGGGATATTTGTTTGTAACACAGCTTCAAGTATAGGTTGCAAATCTTGCACTCTATTACGTCCAAATCTCGCAATCAGAGTGAGTCTGCCTGGACGGTGTTCTGGATTCAATCTATGACACAGCTCTTTTATAAAATGGGGGGAAATCTCGCTAGATACCTTACAAGCAATAGGATTATACAACTGAGCAAGAAAATCGACATGGGGACTACCGGGAGCTAATGTTCTCACTCCAATCCAAGGCCAGTGTGTACTAGATAAATACCTTCTCTCACTTTTTGAAATCCGGACAGAACTTCGCTCATAATCAAGTAAGAGAGCCTCATGGCTCATCCATACTTTTCCATTATCAAATGCAATATCCTTAATATGATCTATTGTTGTAGCAGACACTTTATAACTTTGATAAAGCCGCTTCGGATCATGAACTCTCGCAATTTTGCATTGATCAAATCCATTAACATTATCCCCTCTCCATACAGGCAATTCTAAATTACCTACCAACTCGAGGATATTTGATCTTGGTTTGGCAAATTGTCCTGCAATTCGGCCCACGGAAATCACTTCTTTCTGAGTCAGGTGAGCTAACTCTAAAGAAAGCTCGGACAAACATTTTAGTTTATCAGACACTGACTGATAATTGCTATCCGTAAAACGTTCAGCACAATCACCTGCTTGTAGGATTATCGCTTCTCTATTCCACACCTTTTCTAACTGACTATACAAAGAATCAACATCTTCAAAGTTAACCAACGGTGGGAGAATTTTAATAACTTCAACTATCTCGCTTAGTTGGGTTTCACTATGCCAGACTGGTTGCTGCCACTGTGTATTTAGCCGTTCATTGTTTAACATATTAAATTTCTTCTTATTAATTTATTCTAGTGTGATTATCACGTAACCACTCAATTCGATGATGTCTACCCATTGTCATTGAAACCAACTTGATTTCATCAAATGAAATTTTCCATATATCTGACACCTTGTTTTTCAAATAAGGGTATTTTTTTAGATAAGAGCCTTTTGCCACTGTATATCTTTCACCTTCGAGCAAATTTATTACCCCTCTATATTGTATCCCCATGGACTTTAATAATGACAACTTCGAACCAATCGTCCCAGCCACAATGTTATTTTCGGTCATCATCGAGGCATGTCTAGTTTTATGGCTGGTAGATATAATTGCACTAACATCTATTTCATTGAAGCTAAAAATACAACTCGCCGCCCACAACTCTTCTCCAGAAGATACACATAATGTCAGGATTTTATTTTTATTTAAAAATTTAATTAAGCTCTTATCAATATTTTTATTCATAACAAATCTTATTATCCCTCAGCCAGTTTAGATGAAAGTCTATTCTCTCAAGAATATCTTCGACTTTTCTTATAGGAATATTCTTATTCATGTCGATTCGACCAAATGCTACCGGGTCACTATCATCCAATGTAATCTCAAATCCAGACCTGGCAGTACTATTATGAAGAAGAGTTAATTTAACTGATCGTTTATTCTCTAAATAAATTAATTGATTGTTTTTCTTGGAATTCCACGCATTGAATATCTGAGCAAATGGTAGAGAGTAATCTGCTGAACGGGGAGATATTCCATTAGGATATAATTGGCTGCTTGTAACTCGTTGTCTTTTGGATGCCTTCATCAACGCATCATTAGCGGATCGAATATCCTCAAGAAAACTATGACTAGTATCGTAAGTTGTTGTCACTGGGATAGTGCTTGAAAATGGACCTACTGCTCTAAACTCATATGCAGACAACCTATTAGAAAACGGTACACCAGTAATCACAGTGGAAAGATTAGTTACCTCACTCAATGCTTTCTGAAATGCAGCGAAAGTCAGCATAAATGGAGTTACACGATATTCTCGAGCGAGTTGTCGAACCTGATCGGTATTAACCGATAGTGAAAAAGGAAAACTTTCCCCTTCACTATTTGAGTTCACAGTCAGGTTCGCTATTGCGTCAACACCATAAGGTCCCTTCGTCGGATAGATTTCTTGTTTCAGTGACGGATCTATCGATATGCTCTGTTTCTGTTCATACCCTCGCCAGGGAAGAGTCAACTCGGTATGTTTTCCTTGTAATCGCTGTATTATTTCTTCGACTAACAGATCAATCGATGTACCGTCACAAGTAAACGTCCAAAAACCGATCCAAATGTAAATGACATCTTCTCGTTTACCCTTAGCAACTCTCAAACCCGGCCAGTTGACACTATTTGGTATTGTGTCAACAAAGGTTTTGTCATCTAACGTTCCCCCCTCAGAACTCAGACTTTGTTCTAACCAATGAAATAATTCCTCTTCTGTCGGCGCACTACCAACAAGATCACCATCACTGATCACAAAACGAGCTGCCAGGATAGGGTGCCGTGACAGCGTCTTAGCAACAGCTATCACAACCTCTTTCTCATCACATGACGAAAAATCAAGGCGTAGCGACCCACAGTAGCCGCTACCTGATTGATCCAACATGGCTCCGGTCCATTTTTCTTTAAGACAGGATGTAATTTCAATGTTTGTCGTATTAATGAAGTCCACTGGAAAATGATGAATGCAATTCATGTCCTCATATCCTTTATTGATTCGCCAATGACGATGTATTAAGTACGACAGACGAGCGCTTAGAAAGCATCATAAAGAAACCTAACAACATCAACCCTGCACACAGCAGGAATGCTAATGAAAATCCAGATGCTTCTATTGAGGCCAGATTCTCATCACCTGAAACGCTTAAAGCTATCGATACAAATAGAGTTACTCCGAGAACCTGAAGTAGTTGTTGCACTGTATTTGCAATCCCAGCGCCAGCGCCCGCATCAACTTCGGATAAATCACTTGTTGCCAGAGACTGGGCAATAGGAGCGACACAGCCAAAACCAATAGAAGTAACCAGCATAGCTGGAAACATTCCTATCCAGTAAGAGGTTTGATATGCCGCAAAAGCAAACAAAGCAAGTCCAATACTTGAGATAATTAATCCCGTCAATGCTGTAGCTTGGGGACTTTTAGTCTGTGTGAGGTGCTGTGATAAGAATATTCCCGGGAAAAACCCTAAACAGAATGGCAACCAGCTAAATCCTGCTTGCATTGGTGACATTCCTAAAGGTCCCTGAAGAATAAGTACGCCAAGGTAGAATAGGGCACCAGACGTACCTGCTTGTATTGCAATGATTCCATAACCATAAAATCGTGGCGAAGGGGTAAGTAGTCGTTTAGGGATAATACCATCAGATGTATGTTTACACCGGAAAAATACCCCGATAACAGCTAACAGTCCCACTACGGCGACACCAGCTCTCAGTAGCAAATTGCTTTCAATTCCCGAACCAATTACGCCAATAGAGATAGCAGTAACAGCACAAGCAAGCACAAATGCATTCATAATATCTAGTCTGACTTTACTTGCATTCATAAATACAGGGATAGTCAAGCTCGTCACTATTGCGAGAAGAACAATTATAGGTACATTAATACCAAATACCCATCTCCAAGAGAGATATTCGGTAAGTAGACCTGAGACCAGAACACCGATGATAGAACCTAACCCAGCAACACTGGCCCAAATAGCAAATGCTTTGGCACGTTCTTCTCCTTTGGGGAAAACCAGAGAAATAATAGCCAACCCATTGGCTGCAGCTAATGCTTCACCAATACCTTGTCCCGCACGTCCCAATATGAGTACAACTGGACTAGGAGCAATAGCAGCGACAAGAGAAAATAAGGCAAAAAACCATAAACCAACTTTGAATATTTTTAGTACGCCATATGCGTCCCCTAATTTTCCTCCGAGCAAAAGTAATGCACCGGCTGTAATTAAATAAGCATTTACAACCCAAGTTAGTGATGCATCATTTAAATTAAGTTCAGTTTTTATTGCAGGCAGTGCCACATTAACAACTGTAGCATCTAACATCAATATCAATTGTATTGTAGATATGACAATCAATATATGCCATCTGTTAGCGTAAACTGATTCACTTTCCATTTTTATTTCCATTTTGTCATTAAGAATTCATTCACTCAGTATGAACTGAGTAATTTAGGGTTTTTAAACATTGATACTAACTTAAGGGAATTTTGGATAATCTTAAGCCCATCCTCTGTTCCAATACTTTCTGGATGAAACTGTACACCTTCAATAGGCCTATCGCGGTGTCTCAGTGCCATGACGTTATTTTCGGTAGTATCATAGGCACTCATGTAAATTTCATTACTACGATCACTACATTGTAATACAAGTGAATGATACCTAACGACTCTCATAGGATTAGGCAATCCAGAAAATACGCCCTTCCCATCATGACTAATATTTGAAAACTTTCCATGCTGTACTGTTGGAGCATGCGTTAGCTGCCATCCAAAATACTCACCAATGGCCTGATGGCCAAGACAAACTCCAAATACAGGTTGGGAACTATCTATATTCTTAAGTAAATTAAAATATCCATGCTCTTGTGGTGTTCCAGGACCTGGGCCTAATACTAGTAGATCAGGTTGCCATTCTCGATACCGGGTCAAAGGATCTTCATTCACTCTAACGACCTGAGTTTCTACACCCAGAGCACTGTAATAATGTTCAATTACATATACAAAACTATCAAAAGCATCAACTAGTAGAACTTTCATATTCAACATCCAAAGCTCTTGCAAAAGAGCGAATTTTGTCACCCGTCTCATTCCATTCTGATAATGCATCAGAGTCTGATACTATTCCTGCTGCAGATTGAAGGACATACCTGCCAGGAGCACCAACGATTGTTCTTATCGTTAGTGCTAACACACCACTCTGTTCCCCGGTAATGTAGCCTACACAACCGGAGAACAATCCTCTGGCGTCACCTTCTAATTCAGCAATGATTTCCATTGCTCGTAATTTAGGAGCTCCCGTCATGGTCCCTGCAGGAAAGTTTGAAGTAATGAGATCCCACATGTTACAAGATTCTTTAAAAGGCGTTTCGATAGTGGACACTAAATGAAGTAGATGCCCAAAGTCTTCAACCTCCATGAATGATTTTACGGAAACCCCACCCTGTTCCGCATGACGAGCCAAATCATTTCTTGCCAGATCCACCAGCATGATATGTTCAGATTGTTCTTTCGGGTCGGAAAGCAATTGATGGGCAGAGTTTTGTTGCTTACGAATAGTACCAGCAATCGGTCTTACCTGACACACTCCCCCACTAACCCTGATCATGAGCTCCGGACTTGCAGAGATAATAGATACATTACCCAGATCTATGTAACTCATATAAGGAGAAGGGTTGATACGACACAGACGCTCATACAGTCTTCGTGGTGACAGTTCAGAAGTAGATATGGCCTTCCTACAGAGCTGAACCTGATAGATATCACCATCAACTATATATTGCTTCGCCTTGTCAACAGCATCGCAAAACATTTCTTTACAAGTTGTATCTTTGAGGTTTCCCACATTACCATCAAAGTCCATGACTGCGTTATTAGATGTAGCCTCCTGAGTCAATATCTTCACTATTGATTCAACACCATCCTGAGCAGATTGATATGGATTGTTCAGGGATTCAATTTTCACCTCTTCGCTGTTTGCTTCATAGGTGATGGCGTACCGATAAACTCTAAACACAATTTCTGGTTCATTCTCGGCAATTTTAATGTTTGGTATATGTTCCAAAAATCGAGTTGCACTATAGGCTAGTACCACCGCAGTGGGAAACCCCTCAGGGATTCCCAAAAATTTACGTAATTGCTTGAGTCTCTCAATAAGAGATTCTGTCGAATTTTCAATAAAATCTCTTATAGCTACGGTATGCTTCTCATATTGTCCACTAGCATCAATACACCATTGCCCATTTATCAAACTAATCTCTAATAGAGAATCGATCATAAACTTTGTACTTTCACCATCCACCTTCTCAAAACAGCTGCCCGTTTCGAACAGAGCGGGTTTCGGAAAAAATTCCAGCAAGGATTCCCTCACATGCTCTTTTGGGAGAGGGTTAGGCACAACAATGTCGCTTGTCTTCCAGGCAACAATAGGGAAATCACTATCCATTGACTTTCCCCCTCAGGTCTCGGATACGCGCATGTTTCCATGACACATAAGCACCAGTTTCAGTCTGAGGGTCTAACTCATCAACAATCGATAAGTTGATATCAATCCCCAAGTCATTCTGTATTTGATTTTTTATGCTGTCGTAATCGTAATGATTTCCCGACATAACAAGAGAGATATTAGCCCAGTCTTTACCAGCATCTGATGCTCTAAGTTCGATGTGATAATTTAAAATGCCCTCCATTGATCCAAGTATCGTCGACTCGATAGCTATTGGCGGTAATATCCTCTGCCCCAATTCAATAATGTCAGCAACCCGACCAAGCACCTTCAAAACCCGGGATGGGTGCCCACAACCGCAGGAAGCTGCTGGCAAAATAGTGGCTAGATCCCCGGTTCGGTAGCGGATAAGCGGTTTAGCTCCGGGAACTAGCATCGTCAAGCAGAGTTCACCACATTCTTTAGGTAATCCATCCACCGGTATAATTTCAGCAACATAGTTCGTTTCAGATAAATGTAGATGACCATTTGGACATCCGGTTCCTATGGCATGGGCTTCCTGCGAACCGTACAGACCATGCGTACAGTTTGCGTTCCAGATGAAAGATATACTACGCAGCATTTCTTCAGAGCATAGTTCACCCAACACCAGTATTTGTTGCACCATACTTTCTCTTGGGCTGAACCCCATACTCAGATAAAGACGAGCAAGGGCAAGAGCGACTGCTGGAGAGCAAATAAGGACTTTTACCTGTAACGTACGTATTAGCTCTGAAGCTTTATCAAGTCCTACTCTTGGGCTTTCCGGCCATAAACGAACATAAGGTATACTTAATTTGCGACAAACTTCTCCATAGGTATCCCCAAAAGCGTATAGCTCTGAAGGTCCCATAATTGCAGTCATCGCATTTGTTGTCCCAAAGGTATCTTGATAGATTTTTTCCATCGCATGTTGAACATAAGCACCACTGGTTTCAATATCAATTGCAGCTCTGGGACAAGGAGTTGGTGCCCCAGTCGTCCCCGTCGTTTCATAATAAACCGCCACTTTATCAAAGGACATACTGCATACTTCTACACCAACTTTACGCAAATCTTCTTTTGTTGTGTATGGGACATTGTTTAAGGATTGGCAATCGCTTGCCCCTCCCATAGATTCAACCAAATGACTCTGATAAAAAATCGATTCTCTTTGTACATATCCCTTGATATTTTCAATAAGTTCATTTGCCTCAGCTCCGAGTTCATCCAAACTTGCTGAACCAACAAGGAATTTATTGATACGCTCATTCCATTGGCTATTTAATAGTTCTGTCGAATTATTCATGAGTTCACATTCTCCAAAACCTTCGCGATATCTGAAATAGATTCAGACATCAAAATTTTGTCTAGATCAATTTCAGTAGCAAAATCATTTTCTAACTGGATTTTGATCTTCATAGCACTGATTGAATCACCACCAATATCTAAGAAATTATCATCAGGCAATACAACTGGTGTACCAATATGTTCAGATACTGAACCGATAACTGCACGCATATAATTTTTCTTATTCGTAGACATACTTATCTCCCTGTCTTGTTTCATTAATTGGCGCAAGGCATGGATATCAACCTTGCTATTTTTGGAAAGAGGCAGCTCATCAACATGTTGTACAAAGCTAGGCACCATATAAGTTGGTAGATATTTTTGGATCTCTCCTCGGATAGATTCATCCTGTTCAGCTTCCCCTAAATATGCTAAAGCAATATTTTTAGGGCGCTGAGCCTTATCTAACAGCGCGAAAGCACATGCTCTTTCTACACCGGGACATCTCAGGGCTACATTTTCAATTTCACCTAATTCAACCCTTAATCCATTAATTTTTATTTGATTGTCGATACGACCAAGAATTTCTATTTCGCCGTCGGGTAAATAACGTCCTAGATCCCCAGTCCTATACATTCGCTTCTCAGTTCTAGGATGGATAACAAACGCTTTACTTGTGAGTTCAGTCTGACCAATATATCCCTTGGCAAGAGAAACATCGCTTTCAACCAGCATCTCTCCAGGGACCCAGTCAGGACAGTCCTGCCATCCACTAGATACAATATGGTATTTTGAGTTTCTCATAGGAGTCCCGTAGAGAACGGAACTAACAACGGTTCCTTCATGTTCGGTTATTTCATGAAGAATCGACCAGTTCGTAGTTTCAGTAGGCCCGCCACATGAATAGAGGGTTGACTGGGGATATAAGGCCCTTGCACGAGGTAACAAAGACAACGGAATCCAATCGCCAGCCATTACAATATTTCTCAACGAAGATATTGCAGCCTCACTACCTGACATTTCGTGGACGGTTACCAAAAGATCCATGATCGCCGGAACACACGCCCAAAAATTAACCTCAAACCGTCGTTGTAATGACAACCACTGATCAGGATCTGGGCCTGCAGCTGCATTCGGTACAACGACAGAACCACCATGAACTAATGGACCAAAGACATCAAAAACCGACATATCAAAATGCAGTGCCGCCGTTGCTAGATGTCGAGTACTATTATTCAGTTCAAACCGATCCACAACGTCTAGAATGTGGTTGACAACCGCATATTCAGGAATTTCAACACCTTTAGGCTCGCCAGTGGAACCTGATGTGAAGATAATATACGGAGAATAATCCTCTAGATTTCGTCGGCACTCCAGCACATTAGTCGATGCTGACCAAATGCGAGCATCGTTGACATCAATAGAGATACATTTGACATTATCCGGAACATCCATTCCTTTCAACGTAACAATGGTTTTTACATCAGCTTTACCAAAAATGTTTTTCATCCGTTCAATTGGCAAATCGGGATCTATAGGTACATAGCCGAGCCCCAGCAAGAGACAACTGTATACAGCCACATATTGATAAATACCTTTGGGCAGTATAATACCGACCATTTTCTCGCTATCTTCTACTACAGCATTAATATCAGCCCCTACATTTCTTGCAGCAATTCCTGCCTCCTCCCATGTATAGCTTTTATCTGGAGAAATTAGAGCGACTTGCTTTCCTCTCTGTTCAATCTGCTGTTCAAGCAATTCCTTCAAATGTACTGAAGGGACTAAACATTCTGTTGCATTTACAGCATCCCGAACCTGACATTGTTTGACTGGCCGTAAGTCAATATGAGATTCACTCCATATTGAAGTCGATGTGGCCATCCTTTCAAGCAATGAACAAAATGCGTCAAACATGTCCTGAATGACATCTTCCCTTATCACTCCTTTCAGATAGTCCCATTTAAAGTAGAGGACACCTTCCGATTCTCTTAACTGAACATCCAATGTAACCTGAGGGGTTTGAGAAACACCATAAACTTCCGGACCTAACTTGGCAGCATCATGTCGACCGGGATGTCCCAGTAAACTGGTTAAGACAATCGGCATTAAAGGGGTGCTACCACTTCTTTTTAATCGGGCTAATTCACGAAGAACTTCGACCCCAGTAAACAAGCGATGATCGAGTGCATCCCAAATAGCACTTTGAAGTTTTTCACCACGTTCAGCCAAAGTATCATTTGTATCAGTCTCATACGGTACGAGTAGTGTATTTGTAAAATCACCGACAACATGATCAATATCCTCACTCACCGGCATCCGATCAGATACTGGGAAGTTCAGGGTGAAATGCTGTTCTTCGTTCCATTGACGAATCACTTCACATAGTGCCAAGCCAACAGCACCAGAAGGCGATATATTTATACTACGCGCATAAGAC
This sequence comes from Vibrio mangrovi, assembly GCF_024346955.1. NCBI lineage: Bacteria > Pseudomonadati > Pseudomonadota > Gammaproteobacteria > Vibrionales > Vibrionaceae > Vibrio > Vibrio mangrovi. Next base: position 2,379,273 of record NZ_AP024883.1, read on the forward strand.
TGGAGAGAGTCCCATTGTTCCATACTGAGGCAACCATGGTGCCGGTCAAAATGGTAATTTGAAGAATTAGTTCCCTCCAGTGTCGGAAGCTTGGGTGCAGGAGGAAGGCTCTTAATTTTATCCTCCCAGTATTTTTTATCTTCTTGATAACGCTCACTTTTTATCACTTCGCGACGATAAGCTATATAGTCACAGAAAGTGGTCTGTAATTGAGGAAGATCATTCGACTTGTCTGAGTAAAAATCAATGAGATCCGGTATAACCACCTGGAATATAGACCAAGCATCAGCGATGAGCATATCAATATTAAAGTGAACACGATAATTTACATCATCAATTTTACTCACCAAGAAATTGAACAGAGGCCATGTACCCGTTCCAATTTCCTCATTTGAAAACTTCTCGCGAATAATATCGATCTCATTATGCCTTGAGTCTGTGGACAACATTGTGAGATCAACAAACTTCACAGCCAAACTTGGATCAATATCCTCTATGCGTCCAATTCTCTGCTGACCTTTAGCATCAATAGTCATACGCAACATAGGATGCCTGACAATAATTGACTCTACTGCCGCAGCAAACTCAGGATAACGAAGATCTTTCACCTCCCACTCAAAGTATCCCTGACAGCCAACCCCGCCATAAGAAAAATCGCCTCCTCGACCAACCCAAAGCGCTTGCTGGCTTTCATTTAAGTCAAATGGCTCATATTGTCCATTCTCCGGCAAATGCTGAAGCTTCGGTAATCTGGAGCGACTTGAATCAAAAGTCAGATCGATCAGATTACGAAGTGTTGGCGCCCCAAGGAAATGCTTCATCTCAATATGAAAGTCATGATCACATGAAAGTTCACCTATCATTCTCATGGCTTTTAGGGAATCACCCCCAACATCAAAGAAGCTACTAGTTTCGCTACTATTTTCTGAACGGGTCCACTTACTCCAATAACTAAAAACTGTCCTTTCAATATTATTTTGTGGTGTAAAGTACTTTCCATCATGTTCGGCTGGTAGTTGCTGCTCAACAACAATATCCGATAGACTTTTATAATCAACTTTCCCATTTGCACCCAAAGGTAACGTACAACTTACGAAGTTATTAGGCATCGCAGCGGGAGATAATGTATCTTTGATATGTTGTTTAACGACCTGAATTAAATCATTATTATTATTTTTAAGCTCGAGATAGAGAGTTAACGAAGAACCCAACTCATCCTGAGTGTATACAGCGGCAGCTTTAATCACACCTGAAATTTCAAGGGCAACAATCTCAATTTCAGTAAGATCTATTCGATAACCACGCACTTTTACTGTTCTGTCATTGCGTCCAAAAATTTCGATGGTTCCACACATAAGCATGCGTGCGCGATCTCCTGTTGAGTACTGGATTTCGGAGCTTCCATCAAGTAAGTTGGGTGTAAATACTTTGCTTGTTTGCTCTTGGTCTATGTAACCTTCCGAGAGCGTTTGTCCTGTTATAACCAGCTCCCCTACACAACCAGCGGGTAACTCAATACCGTTTCGATCAAGAACATACGCATTTGCCCCACAGACAGTGCGACCCACAGACGGTAGGTTTGTCACTTTAACATCCGTCAGTTGTTCTATTGCGACAACAGCAGCTTCTGCTGAACCATAAACATTAAGGACCTGATAGTTTATATGTTCTGGGGGCCAACGTTTACAACGTTCCCCGGCAATTATCATGGAATTCAGACTCACTGCATCATTGTTCTCCCACAACGCTTCTGCCATCGAAGTCATCAACAATGTATGATGGATCTGCTGTGATAAAAACCAACTTGCCAGTTGTTTAGGGTCAGATAATGTTTCATTTGAAGGAATAAAAACCGTTCCTCCCACTGTAAGAACGGGTAAAGGATCTACTTCTACCATGCCATAACCAGGTGAAGATAACCACGAACCATGCACCCCTGTATCAATGCCTGTGGCATCAATAATAGCGTCAATTGTTGTCATCATTCCTTTGTAAGACAATCGGACCGATTTGGGACGTCCCGTGCTGCCCGATGTTCCTGCAATAAAACAATCTTTATTGGTCGTATCACTCCATGTAAAAATCTTATAATCCGTACTTAATGCTGCTTCTAACGCAGCTTCTTCGAAGTCAATAGTGATGAATTTTTCTAATATATCTATTCGAGAGCCCGTACTCCCTGCAAAAATCACAGCATCAGGTTGACTGTCATCAAGCAAACTCTTAACTCTTGAGTCTGGATTACTAGGGTCAATAAGAACGCATGTACCACCTAATCTTTGAATTGCGACAATAGAAGTTAGATGCTGCCAGCCCCGTTCCATGAATAGTGCAATCCGAGGATGAGCATATTGTGTAATCATGCTGCCAAACAGATACTGGGCTACACTTGACGAAATATCCCACAGTTCTTGATAAGTGAGTGCTCTATAAGAATTATCATCTTGTATAGCCAATAACTTAGAATTAGCTTTTACCTGTTCGTTCAATCTTTCTACAAATGAAACTCTTTTATCATCTTCGATAGGGAAATGAACCGGTAATAACTCAGCAGGCACAGTTGCAAGTGGGTTGCTAACTCGTTCAATGGCAAATTGAGTAAGAGCTACCATGTTCGGATAAGATGCTTCAGAATAGCGTCCTTTTGATAATGAAATGTGGTACCCTGTGGATCTTTTCATTATCCATAATGCACTATCACTGCAATATGTAATAATACTGTCTGTAATTTCAATATCAGATTTAGTGATTCTGTCTTCTGGCTGATTATCTATATCTACCCAAACAGATCTGGCCAGATCGATTGACGTATATGAATTATCTATAGATAAACTATCGATATGGAGCACTCGTCTCTGTCCCATAACCGTCACACCAATAATAACCACTCCATCGTGGCTAACAAGTGCACCCAATTCTATGGCTACTGCTAGTAGTGTCTCGTCACCTAATGGCATTGTTTCAGGAAAAACAAGGGGGTGTTCTACTCGCTCCGGCGATAAGCTAATTTCCTTATCCTCAAAAGCTTCCCATAATCCCCCAGTGTTTTTGATGCTACTATCTAATTCCATCTTCATCGTAGATTCCATTTAGTAGGAGTACTTCAAAATTAATTTAGCTAACAGGGGCATCTGAAAGATATATAACATCTATCCTTTTCGCCCACTCTTTAGCTGCTTGTTCTATAATATCCAGCTCATTTGTAATACTGTCGCCAGATTTGTCTATCCACATATAACGCTTTGATTTAACGACTTTGATCTGCCAACATGCAACGGCTCTCGAACCAAGAAAAATAACTGGACGACCATTACCAGAAGAGTCATAAGCTCCAATTTGCTGTAAATTAAGGCAAGTACGAACTAACGAATCGGGTGCATAACCCATTAACAAGGGATCCCACGCAGGTAAAAACCTTACTTCACGACTCTCTGTCCCGTTTTCTTTTTCTAAACAGCAAAATTGCTCAATCTTACTTTTGGTCATCCAAATACCCGAATCAACCTCAATAGCATTGATAGAAGGTAATAAAGAAGCGATTTCTTGTTTTTTAAATCCTGTCCACCAAGCAATATCATTGGTTGTGACAGGACCGTAGTGATCAATGTAACGGCTGATTATGGATATTTTCACCGTATCCATATCAGAATTATCGTGACCAAAGCTTGTTGGTGCAGGCGCATATTTCCATTGATTCGACCATGGGCTTGTTGACGGAATACGCACCATATCCCCCATATAAGTAGCTACATTGATCAATGCTCTGGCTTCTGCAGGTTGTATGCTTAAACTTATTGCAACATCCTTTGGTTTAACAGCCTTCTCTTTAGCTAACAATAAAATCTTCGGGAATAACCGCTGATAATCTCCCATAGTTAAACCAACATCAGTTAATCGCCACTCATGACTTTCCGGGGATGATTTAGTCGCATAAAATAATTGATTTGCCAGTTTTAACGGCGCAATAAATTTAGAACGCCTCATAGCCGGGACCCTTGCTAATCCACACTCCTCTTCAGAAGCAATAGCCGTATTCATGTCCAGATTACTATTTCGAGATAATATTGCCAACCAACTAGTAGGGCGGTTTGCATATACGCCTAAATAAGCTTCCGACATTTCAGAGATAGAAGAATTATCAAATATTTCAAAATGATTTTTCTCAAGCCATCTACACAGATTTTTCGAAAACATATTAATTAATTGCGCCATTAAATTTCACCATTAAAAATAAATTAACTTACATTTTTATACATATCTTGTTTTTCAGGGACAGAATACCCTCCATCTTCATTCTTACGATGTCTTTCTCCGGGTTCTGCTACCTCTAATGGTTTCTTACCAGTTAACTCTTCATATTCTCGGAGTAGATTAGCCATATCAACCATCCGATCTAGCATCCGACGCAGCATTTCCATACCTTCAGAGTCCCCAAGAACTTCCCCCTTTTTATCACCAACTAACATTGTGGGAAATCCATATCCAGTGACAATCATCCGGTTCAACAAAGCACACTGAAGCATATGGTTATATACTTCCACATGACCCATTCTACGTCCGGTAACCATGACACCTGCGACTTTGTTTGTCAGTGTCCGGTTATGGCGTAAAAATCCTGTCCCGACTCGTTCCAGAAATGCTGACATTAAAGGAGTTGATGAAAATCCATGAACCGGACTGGCATAAATCACACCATCGCTTTGTTCCATTAAAGCAACGGCTTTTGGTGCATCATCGCCATTATCACAAGGTTCATTTTTAAAATTACACTGTCCACACTTACACGTTTCAATTCTATGTTCAGCTAAGGAAAAAATATCCAAATCAACACCTTTGTCATAAAGATATTCTTTTGCCCACTCTAAAGCCTGAGCATTATTACCATCAATCCTTGGTGAACCATTTATAGCTAAAAACTTAAATCTTTTTTTCATCGTATTATCTCTTATTTAAATAAAATAAATTTATGCACAGCAAATACAGATATATTATCTGTGAGCACTAAATATGATTTAATTTGATATCAGAACTTTAATTAATACTGGTATTCAGCAATAGGATATTCTTCACATAAACGATAAGATTCAGCAGTAAATTTATCGACTAATTGTTTATCTAGTTTGTAGGCTTTTTCACCATCCGGCTCAACAGAATCTAAAATATTACAGATCAATCCAACAACAGCTTCACATCCTTTTGCGTCAAAATGCCTCTGTGATAGAGAGCCAGTGCCTATTCTTAATCCACTCGTAACAAAAGATGATCGTGTTTCACCAGGTACTCGGTTCTTGTTGACTAAAATTGAACATTCTTCAAGTGCTGATTCAGCAATAGCTCCCGTCATATTACCAGAAAGGCGAATCAGTACTGTGTGGTTTTCTGAAATTTGTCCAACAACTTCATAACCCCGGCTATCAAAAGCCTTAGCAATAATATCTGCATTACTTCTAATACGGTGAATATGCTCTTTAAACGCAGGAGTCATTGCATATCCAAACGCAACTGCTTTAGCTGCAATAATATTGACCGCTGGCGCACCTTGCATTTTCGGAAAAACAGCTGCATCTAAAGTTTGCGCAAATGTTTTTTCTGTTCCGGGAACGATTCTCTCAGCATCACGTCCAGATAAGATCAATCCGCCACGTGGACCCGACAATTGCTTATGAGTACAAGTCGTGGTTATATGGGCATAGTTAATCGGCGATGGATGCAAACCAACAGCAACCAGACCTGCAATATGAGATATGTCAGCCATAAGAATTGCATCAACAGAATCAGCAATTTCTCTAAACTTTGCAAAATCAACAGTTCTTGAGTAAGCAGTCGCACCACAAACAATCATTTTAGGTCTGTACTCAAGAGCAAGAGATCTCACTTCCTCATAATCAATAAGTCCATCGGTTGTAGTGCCGTACCCAATTGCCTTGTAGTTTAAGCCGGAAAACGTGACGGGACTGCCATGAGTCAAGTGTCCACCATTATCTAGAGCCATACCAAGTAATGTATCTCCGGGCTTTAGAAAAGCGGAATAAACTTGGTAATTCGCACTTGATGCCGAATGAGATTGAACACTAGCATACTCAGCATCGAAAAGGTTTCGAGCCCTTTCTATTGCAAGAGCTTCAACTAAATCAACATTTTCACATCCCGCATGATAACGTTTACCAGGAAAACCTTCAGCAGTTACATTTACCAATGAAGACGCTGCTGCCACAAGTGATTCCGTATTGACAGCACAACAGGAAGCAACCAAAGACAAAGTTTGACTTTGTCGCCGAACTTCAGCATCCAGAATTTTTGCAATTTCTGGATCTCGTAGCTTGAGGTTGCTAATACCTTTCGTCAGTAGATCTTCAAAATTATCAATTTTACTTAGAGGTTTCATGATATAATCCTTTTATTAATACTTTATTTTTTTAATGAAAAAATCTCAAAACCATTGAGGTCAGCTCATCACTATGTGTACGCAAGAAGTAATGCCCGCCATCATCAATAATCTGACAGTCTTTCACATCTAATAATGTCTTCCATACATCGAAACATGCTGCCATATCGCTTGTAGCAGGATCCTTCCCACCGAGAATAACCATCGCAGGGAGATCACTCGTATCAAGTTGACGTAGTAGTCGATATGATTCACAGGACAAAATATGATCTCTCCGTCCTCTAGCCAGCATCGCTTCAGATTCTTTTTCGCTTAATCCCTCAAAACCTCCCAAGAAACGCAGATAGCTTCCCCACTCACTTTCACTAGTTCGCTCAGCTTCACTCAACTTCTCATCCGGATCTAAAACGGGATTAGCCGCAGCAGCAATGAGTATCACATTCTTCCGCATAGTATTTAGTTGGGCAGCCAAGCAACTAGCAAGCGCCGCACCAGCACAATGACCATAAATAATAATCTTCTCGGCTTGGAGCTCATTTATTTTATCGGCTAATTCTCTTACTAATTCTTCACAGTCATTCACATTCTCAACATGTGAATCCCCAAAATCTAAGCCATAAACAGATACTGAATTATTATCTAAGAATAAGTGTTTATAATTAGTTGGATCACCACCTCCATATGGAACTCCTACAAAAGCAATTTTCTCTGTTCGGCTGTTATCAGATAAACAAACGATCCTTGCTTGAAGAGTGCTATCATTGCCAAGAATAAACTGGGCAAATGTTCTCACAGTAGGATTCTCAAATAAGGTGACAATTGGCAGTTGCTTTCCATTGAGTTTTGAAATAACACGAATTGCATCAAAGGAATCACCTCCCAAATCAAAGAAATTGGTGTCAATATCAATGTCCTGTTGATCTAAAACCTCTTCAAAAACACTCTTTATTCGTGATATTTCAATATTCAAATTTTCATTACTCTGTTCAACGCCTTTACACATAATTACCTCTATCTGATAAGTAACTGCCTAATTTATTTAATGAGTTCTTAGCTTTCAATGTATCGCGAAAACATCCTTCTAATAGCACTTCAACTACACCTTTAGAGATGCTTTTAATCTCAATACCCACTGGAAACAGCCAGCTCCCTTTCTTAGATGGCTCAAGAGATCTACTTGTAGCACCATTAATAAACAATTCCGAACCGCGACATGAATTTAGAAGCTTCTTATATACTTCATTCACTTTCTCGAGTTTCTCTAAACTTGTATCTTCATGAAAGCTATCGCCACGAAGGAAAATAGGTACGAGCCCTGTTTGCATCCCTATAGTTTTTTCCCCATCACATCTCCAATTGTGTGACGAACAAATTACATTACCTTCCTCAATAATATCTTCTCCGTGTAACCAATTGATTATCGCCTCATACACTTGATGTTTTGAGGCCAAAATCTTAGGACTACTAATACAGCTTCTATTACAGGTATTATCCCATGAGAGAGGGCCTGTTTTACTAATTACAATAGGAGCAGAATCTGTAATATCACTTGCTAATAGTGATGTGTTTTTTGCATTTTTCTGCTGGTAGATATAGTTCCTGTAGGCTAATCTTTGATCTGATAATCGCTGAAAAACCTTGCTTTTAGATAAGTATGTCAGATCAATAATTGCACTTGAAATCTCATTTAGAGAATCTTCATCGGCAAGCGCATGGTTCACTGCAATATAGAATTGATATTTATCATTCTCACTATGAAACCGAATTGATATGAGGGTCTTCCCTTGTATCACATCATTTTGAACAATAGATAGATATTCTGTATTGGTCGTATCACCAATGCACTCTATCAAACTATTTTTTACTACAATTTCATTCCAAGAATTAAGGATTACCTCCTTAAGATCAGATTCTGTTATTTTCACATCACTAATAAAGAAAAAGTCTTTTGATACTTCAGTAAATAATCCTGATAGTAAATCTTTTGCCACAATGGAACGTGCTTCTACACTTAATTCCATATTTAGCAATTCCATACATAACTCGTTATCCGACAAATTCATTCCATGATACCCTATTTTTATTTGTATTATTTTGCACAGATTTATTTCGAATTGGGCAGTACTTATGGTCGCCAGATTGTAATCAAAACTTTAGCAATTAAAAGGCATTTTTATATTTATTAATAGATACGAGATCAATTACTAAGATTTGCCACCCTGTAAGATATAAATTTGATTATAGTTAATATTGTTATTTCAATTGACTGTCATATATGGATATGTATAGAATTTGATAATGTAATTAACTTATTAGTTAATAGTTAGTCTTATCAAAGACATGTTTTTTATATTTAACCTTTAATAAAATGTAACTATATTGAGACTAGCTATTTATAAATAACTGAATACCACATACATATATCAAATTTAAGTAATAAATATAGACACACAATATCAAATGCACTGTTCTCTATTTCAATAACCACCACACCATAATTAGTGAACTACATATATTTTCTATAGTATGATTTTTGTTTCATATTTTATTGTGACTTTATAGAACTCTCAAAAAAATAGCAGCTTCATTTAAACCCTTAAATTTTGTGTTAAAGATCAATATTTTTGTATTAATGATTCAAGATTTCCACAAAATAAACAGACATAAGTCACATATGGTTTATTTTATTTAGTACAACGAAAAGATGTCACAGATTAAATAAGATTTAGTATCAATAGAAATAGCATGCCCCAACACAAACCCAGCTGTCTTTAGTTAGGGTGAAGGAAAATGTTTCTCTTCTGTTCTAAATAAAGATATATGAACTCGGTTCTGCGGAAAAATACGACATTAACAGCCCAAGCCAGACTAGGGCTCGTCGAATTTCCTGTACACCTAGATATAACCCCAAACATTTGGATGAAAAAAGGATTTCAGCTAATCTCGGGCTATTAGCTGAAATCCAGGAACAATCCTTGAAATCACAACGGATCATCAAAAACATCTTTTTCATTAACCGTCCGTCGTCGACACCGATATAGCTTCTCCATGCACAGAATGCTGTTGTTCTTCAATTGACGGTTTTGGCCGGTGATCACCGGCAAGCAGACAGTAAATTGTCGGCAGCACAAACAGAGTGAAAAATGTTCCGACCAGCATTCCCATCACCACTACAATCCCAATGGAGAAACGGCTGGCAGCACCGGCTCCGGCGGCAAACAGCAATGGAACCAGCCCGGCGACCATTGCCGCAGTTGTCATCAGAACCGGACGCATCCGCACCACCGCGGCATGGCGAATCGCTTCCATTTTGCCGATATTTTCATCGTGCTGCATTTCATTGGCGAAAGAAACCATCAGGATGCCGTGCTTGGAAATTAAACCAATCAGTGTTACCAACCCGATCTGGGTATAGATATTGAGGGTGGTAAAGCCAAGATAAATCGGCACTAAAGCACCACAGACCGCCAGAGGCACCGTCACCAGAATCACCAGCGGATCGCGGAAGCTCTCAAACTGAGCAGACAGTACTAAGAAAATAACAATAAGTGCGAAAGCAAACGAGACGGTCAGCCGGTTCCCTTCATGCACAAACTGACGACTGTTCGACAGCCAGTCAACGGTAGTTCCCTGTGGCAGTGGCTGTTTTTGCAGAAATTCAACCGCCTGTCCCATGGTAACTCCAGGCATCAGCACTCCGGACAGCGTCGCTGAGTTCATCTGGTTAAACTGCGGTAATTTATTGGGCTGTGGCCGGATTTCAACCTTCACAACCGTCGACAGCGGAACCAGTTTTCCTGTGGTCGTTTTGACATAAAACTGTCCCAGATTGTCCGGTGTCAACCGCTGATTCTGAGGAACCTGAGTAATCACATCGTAGGAGCGATCAAACCAGTTAAACCGGTTCACGTAATTTTCCCCGACCAGAACGGCCAGCGTGTCCGCGATCTCTGCCATCGTCACACCCATTTCTCCGGCTTTGGCCCGGTCAATGCTGATATGTGCTTCGGCACTATCAAATGCCAGATCACTGTCGACAAATGCAAACAGACCACTGCCCCACGCTGCGCCTTTCAATGCCATCAGAGTCTGATAGATTGAAGAGAATTCATCCGTGGAACGAATCACCATCTGGACCGGCAAACCACCGGTTGCTGCCGGTAACGGACTATCCTGAAACAAAGATGTGTAAACACCGGTCACACCTGCGGTACGTCCGGCCAGATCAGCCTGAATCTGATCTGCCGACCGTTCACGCTCCGACCACTCTTTCAGCAGAATCCCACCGAACCCAATATTGGCATTGTCACCACCAACGGCAAAAAAGCTGCCTTCGAACTCCGGCATCTGCGCAAAAAGATGATCAACCTGAGCACTGAATCTGGTGGTGTAATCCACATTGGCATACTGAGGTGCCTTGGTCTGAGCAAAGATATATCCCATGTCTTCTGCCGGAGCCAGTTCCCGCTGAGTTCCGGTGAACAACACCACGATAGCACCCAGAATGAATATTCCGGCGAAAAGCACCGCTGCACGCGCCGCCAGCGTTTTATCAAGCAACCGACCATATATACCGGTCAGCCCTTCCATATAGTGTTCTACTAACTTGGCGAGCTTTGCTTCCGCCAGTTTAGATTTGAGTAATTTCCCACTCATCATCGGCGACAGCGTTAATGCAATGACACCTGACACAATGACCGAACCGGCCAGTGTGAAGGCAAATTCTCTGAACAACGCCCCGGTCAGTCCGCCCATCAGGCCTATCGGTGCGTAAACTGCTGCCAGTGTAATCGTCATGGCAATCACCGGTCCGATAATTTCCCGGGCACCTTGCAGGGCAGCATGCATTGGCGTCGAACCTTCCTCGATATGCCGGTGAATATTTTCGACCACAACAATCGCATCGTCGACAACCAGACCAATCGCCAGCACCATCGCCAGCAGAGTCAGCAAATTCAGAGAAAAACCAAACGCAAGCATCAGTGCTGCCGTACCCAGCAGCGATAATGGTATTGTTACCACCGGAATGATCACCGCCCGGAATGTACCGAGGAACAGGAAAATCACCACAATGACAATCGCAATCGCCTCAACCAGCGTATGTTCCACTTCATCAATCGAAGCATTGACGAAATGAGCCACATCAAAGCGGTTGATAATCTTGAGCCCCGGAGGAGCAACACGCTGAATGTCCGGCAGCAGATCATTGACGTTCTTAACAATATCCAGCGGATTACCGTCAGGTGTCGGAGAAATCGAAATAAATACTGCTTTCTGGCCTGAGGATATTGCTGCCGAATCGTAGTTTTGCCCACCCAGTTCAACGGTCGCCACATCTTCCAGCCGCACAACTCCGTTCTCTCCTCTTTTCAGAACCATCTGCCGGAATGCATCCACATCCCGCAGGTCTGTCGCCGCTGTAATATTGATTGCGGTGTCGGTTCCTTTAAGCTGGCCGGGAGAAGACTGAATGTTGTTGGCCCGTAAAGCTCCGGCAATATCACTGGCAGTCATACCACGCGCCGCAAGTTTGACCGGATCAACCCAAATTCGCATCGCAAAAGATGCACCCCCATTAATCTGTGCCGATGCAACACCAGGAACAGAGGTAATCAAAGGTTGAGCAACCCGGCTGGCAAAATCGACTATCTGTGGAACCTGAAGTGAGTCACTAATAAAGGCAACATACTGGATTGCTGATGCACCATCGGTAATTTTAGCAATCACCGGATCCGTTACGCCTTCAGGCAGACGATATTTTACCGCCTGTACTTTCGACAGAATTTCTGTCATCGACCGGTCAGCATTGGCATTCAGTACCAGCTTCGCTGCAATATGGCTTTTCCCCTGACTGGATGTTGAAGTAATGTATTCGATGCCATTGGCTGTTGAAATTTCCTTCGCAATCGGCGTGGTGACAAATCCCTGCATCATATCCTGTGTTGCACCCGGCAAAGCCGTATCTATGGTGATGGTCGCACTTTCCATTTTCGGATACTGCCGGATAGGCAGGTTATAAGTCGCACTGAGTCCGACCAGCAGAATCAGTAAACTCACCACAATCGACAAAATAGGACGACGAATAAACAAATCAGTAAAATGCATATTACATCTCCTCTGCGCCAGCGAGATGAGCCACTTGCAGTTCGGCTCCCGGCATCACCCGGTTCTGACCTTCCGTGACAACGATATCGCCTTGTTTCAGACCATCGGTAACAACCAGTTGATTGCCGACTCGCCGTCCCAGCCGGACACTGACAATCTCAGCTTTCCCCTGACTGGCAGCATCGTCTCCCCGAATAACCACTGCACTGTATCCCTGAGCAGAAGTCTGCACAGCAGTAGACGGAACCAGAATCGCATCCGGCTGCGGTGCCAGAGACAGTGATGCCGTGACATACATTCCCGGCCGCAAATCCCGGTCAGGGTTCGGTAAGGTCGCCTGAATAATAATGTTCCGTGTGTCCTGATCAATCTGTGGCTCAATAGCATTCACCTGAGCAGAAAAAATCCGGTCTGGATAAGCGTCGCTGTGCACCTGGACTTTTGCACCAATTTTCAAATCGCTCAAAACCTGCTGCGGCAATGTAAACTCCACATAAAGCGGATCGAGTGACGTCAAGGTTACGACCGCTTCTCCGGGATTAAGATACTGTCCCAGATTAATCTGACGAATCCCCAGTTCTCCGGAGAAAGGAGCCCGAATCTGTTTCTGTCTCAGACGCGCTTCAAGCTGTTTGATATTGGCTTCAGCCTGTTCGTGAGTCGATTCCCGCTGTTGGAGTAAATCTAGTGATTCGGCACCGGCCGGAACCAGATCTTTAGAGCGCAAATACTGATGTTTTGCAAATTTGGCTTTGGCAATGGCAGCCATCCGGTCTGCCTGCTCCGGGCCATCAAACAACTGAACTAACAGACTGCCGGTTTCGACCTGAGCTCCGGATTTAAAATTAATGGCAGAAACTCTCCCGGCAACTTCAGCCGACAAAGTCACTTCCTGCACAGCTGTCAGACTACCGACCGCATCCATCGTCACCGGCAGTTCCTGAGATTTCAATTCCATCGCCGTCACAGGAATTGCCTGTGGATGCCAGCCCTGAGCCTGAGCCTGATTCTGCTGCTTCCAGTAGAAAAGTCCGCCAAAAATAAGCATTAACACGATAGCTGTCATAAGGAGAGAAAAAATGGTACGGCCACGGGTTCGCTGTAATGAAGTTGGTTGTAAGTAATTCTTGCTCATAGCAGATCTCCTTCACTATCCATATTCAACCGCTTTATTTCCGGGGGTGAAGCTGCACTTTGTTCCGTCAGAAGTAGTGACAGGTTTCCACCATTCTGACAAAAGCGAAAATAGTCTCGCATGGAGGGTGCATTCCGAATCTGGCTGAGAAGAAAATCCGATCGGATGATCGATGAGGATACTGGGGTTACGGTAACGAGGCTAATACTGCGCATGTCGGCTCCTGAATCTATATTTATCATATCAGTGGTTCTGCACTTGTCATTGCAGGCCGACATCAATAATATGACCTCAAGTAAGGTTGAGGTCAACAGGTAAATTGCAGCAATGGATAAATCAGGAACACTCTCGGTCGGAGAGCTGGCGAAACGGAGTGGTGTCGCGGTTTCGGCATTACATTTTTATGAGGCAAAAGGGTTGATTAGTGCAACACGAACCCATGGTAATCAGCGTCGTTATGAACGAAGTGTGTTGCGGAGAATTGCAATCATCCGGATTGCCCAGCGGGCAGGTCTGTCTCTTGCAGAACTGAAACAATACTTTGACAAGGTGCCGGAAAAACATATTTCAGCAGCAGACTGGGGACATCTCGGTCAGGAATGGCATGATATGCTCAGTGAAAGGATCAACATGTTGTTGCAACTTCGGGATCAGATTGGTGAATGTATCGGGTGTGGTTGTCTGTCACTCAAAGACTGTCCTTTGCGTAACCCTGACGATGTGATGGGAAAAAAAGGTACCGGAGCACAACGGTTGATTCAGAAAGCTGAACAAGCTAAATCTGAATGAGAACCAGATAAACTATCTGAAGTTTATGGATTTCAAAGAGATGCGGGGCATTCGATTTCACGCTTCCGGTGAATCAATGACCCGCACGACAGACAGAGTTCAGGTGAGACGCTGACGCCCCATAATCGAGTGAGAGAGTGTCGTTCCGTCAACCAGTTCCAGCTCACCTCCGACAGGAACACCATGAGCAATGCGGCTGGCTGAAACATGATGAGCCTGACACAGATCTGCGATATAGTGCGCTGTCGCTTCGCCTTCGACTGTTGGGTTTGTCGCCAGAATCACTTCTGTCACACCACCCTGCTGCAACCGGAAATCCAGCAGATCCAGACCAATATCTGCCGGACCAATACCGTCGAGTGGTGACAGATGTCCCATCAGCACAAAGTAACGTCCGGAAAACTGCCCTGTCGCTTCAACCGCAGCAATATCTGCCGGGCTTTCAACCACACATAGCTGACCATTTTCCTGCCGTTTGGGATTTTTACAGATATGACAAACATCTTCTTCGGTAAATGTCCGGCACTCCTGACAATGACCAATTTCTGTCATTGCCTGACTCAAAGCATCGGCCAGCCGAAGTCCGCCCTGACGATCACGCTGCAGTAAATGAAAAGCCATGCGTTGTGCTGATTTCGGGCCAACTCCCGGCAGACAACGCAAGGCTTCCATCAGATGTTCCAGCATTTGACTGGTACGCATGAATTACGCAACCATTAAAATGGCATCTTCATACCAGGAGGAAGCTGCATTCCACCGGTAACTGACGACATCTTCTCTTTCTGAGTTTCTTCAACACGGCGGGCTGCATCATTAAAGGCAGCAGCAACCAAGTCTTCAATCATTTCTTTATCGTCTTCCATCAGACTTTCATCGATCTCGACACGACGGACGCTATGGCTGCCTGTCATCGTCACTTTCACCAGACCAGCACCGGCTTCACCAGTGACTTCCATATTTGCAATTTCTTCCTGAAGCTTCTGCATACGCTCTTGCATCTGCTGGGCTTGCTTCATCAGGTTACCCATCCCGCCTTTACCAAACATGTTTATCTCTCTGTTATTGATATATTACATATACAGTGGGGTTTTCCTGTCGGAAATTCAACCCCGCCTTGCGCCAAATAAAAGGTGTTAAACCGGACGGACACTGCTCTTATCTAACTGTGCCTGAAACCGTTGCTGAATAAACTGAACATTCGGATCAACACTCAGACTGGTGAACGCTTGTTCCAATTTTGCCTGATAACGAAGTTCCCGGCGTTCGAGTGGCGTAATACCATCATCACCAAGCCGGATATCCAGTTGGCAGGTCATCTCCAGAACCCGTTCCAGTGCTTCTTTCAAAATAGACTGCGCTTTATCGGTATTCAAATGAGCCTGTTGTGTCCGCAGCAACAACTGAACCGTATTCCCTTCCTGCCGATAGGCAGCATTCAGAGCCAGCTGTTCAATGAGTTTAGGCAAGTTCAACTGTGGTATGATTGCAGCCCATTCATCTTCCTGAATAACTTCTTCAGTCAGTCTGGCCGTCATTTCCGGTGTTTTTTCATGCTCCAGTGCCTGTTTCAGTTCCGCCGGAGTCACAGACAGATCTTCTGTTTCCTGAACTTCCATCATCGGACGCCACTGATAAGGCTCACTTGAAACAGCTTCATCATCCGACATGGATTCTATCGCTGACGGCATCAGAAGATCATCATTCCGCTTTTGCATTAACCGGTCAAAAACCGAGTCAGATTTTGATGATGCCGCTTCAGACTTTTTTGTCGGCGTACCTGACGACTGATTTGACTGACGCTGCGAACGAAGCTGATGCCTCAAACCGACCAGCGGTGGTGCCGTTGGTTTACTTTCGGGCTGAGGTTGCATCTCTGGTGCCGTATGGATGTCCTGATCTGATGCATCTGCCGGAGAATACGGTAATTCGTCAGAGAGCGGGACCGATGACAATGCAGCCTGATCATCCATTGCAGGAACAACTTGTTCATATTCCGGCGGAATCGATTCTGAAGCTGGTGTGACCATCGGTTCATCAGAATGGCTCACCACAGGCACTACGGCTGATGTTACAGCCTCCGGTACCTCAGTGCTGATAGCATGAATCGGGGAAACAGCCACCGGACGAAATGCCAGCATGCGAAGTAATACCATCTCCAGGCCGATTCTCGGTGTCGGTGAAAGCGGTAAATCTTCCCGTCCTTTCAATGCAATCTGATAAAACAGCTGCACATCTTCGGCACTGAGAACCTGAGCCAGTTGCTTGATTTTCTCGGCATCCGGCTGCATGTTATCCAGTGTCGATGGCAACATTTGATACATCGCTACCCGATGAAGCTGAGCTGCAAGTGATTGCAACAGCGCATCCCACGCGATGCCATTGGCGGCAATCTGCTCGACATAACCCATCACTGCCTGAGGCTGCTTGTGGCTTAAAGCCTGTAGCAGGTGAAGCGCCTGGTCGGTATCAATGGTACCCAACATGTGGGACACCAGATTCGCACTGACCTGCCCGTCACCCAAGGCGATAGCCTGGTCTGTCAGGCTCAACGCATCTCGCATACTGCCATCGGCAGCATGGGCAATCATGCCTAAAGCCCGGGTGTCGGCAGCAATTTTTTCTTCATTAAGAATGAAAGCTAGCTGCTGCTCAATATGGTCGAGCCCGATAGGTTTCAGATGAAACTGCAAACACCGGGACAGAATCGTCACAGGTAGTTTCTGGGGATCAGTCGTTGCCAGTAAAAATTTTACATATTCCGGCGGTTCTTCCAGCGTTTTCAGCAATGCATTGAAACTGTGCCGGGAAAGCATATGGACTTCGTCTATCAGATAGACCTTAAACCGCCCACGGGCAGGTTTATACTGAACATTGTCCAGTAACTCCCGCGTATCTTCAACTTTAGTCCGAGAAGCAGCATCAATTTCAAGCAAATCGACAAACCGGCCCTGTTCAATTTCCTGACAGGCAGCACATTCTCCGCAAGGATGCGCCGTAATTCCGGTTTCACAGTTAAGCCCTTTGGCAAATAACCGTCCGATTGTGGTTTTTCCAACCCCTCTTGTCCCACTAAAAAGATAGGCATGATGCAGTCGGTTCTGCGCCAAAGCATTTTCCAGAGCAGTCAGCACATGTGCCTGTCCGACAACCTCAGAAAACTGCGTTGGTCTCCACTTTCTTGCTAATGCTAGATAACTCATAGGTTATTCCGTTTATGCTTTACTGCCATTCGGCTTTTGGCTACCACTCGGATTTTAATTGTCACTTATCATTGAGTTTTCAGATGATAAATGCCTGTCAGGCTTAATGGCCGTCGAAATCACAGATACTATAAATGTCTAAGCCCAGAGCTTCCAGACGCTTGTCACCACCCAATTCAGGTAAGTTAATCACAAACGCAGCATGTTCAGCCTTACCACCCAACTGTCGAATTAACTTCGTCGTCGCTTCAATAGTGCCACCGGTTGCCAGCAGGTCATCAATAATCAGTACCTGATCATTGTCCTGAATTGCATCGATATGGATTTCCAGAGTATCCATACCATATTCCAGCTCATAAGTTTCGGCTACGGTCTCTCTTGGTAATTTACCGGGTTTGCGTACCGGTACAAAGCCGACACCCAGTTCAATTGCCAAAGGAGCACCGAACAGAAATCCCCGGGCTTCCGTACCAACAACTTTAGTGAATCCCATATCTTTATATCGCGCAACCAGCAATTGAATTGTCGCCCGGTATGCCTGTGCATCTTCCATCAGGCTGGTGATATCACGAAACAGAATGCCTGGTTTCGGATAATCGGGAATGCTTTTAATGCTGGATTTAATCAGTGAAATTGTGTCTGTAGTCATCATCTATGTCTATCGGTCTGGAGATCCGCGTCGAGTTCACAGTAAAGGAAATTCGTTCACAATAAAGGAAGCTCGGGCAGACTCCGTAAAAAAATAAGCATACCATCTCAGCATCGATGGTATCTAAAAAAACAAACGCCCACTCGAAGGGTGGGCACACTTCCCGCTAATGCTAGTGATTTTCTTCGGATTTCGCAACAGGGTCATAAACAGGAATACGTCGGAAAATGATGAATATCATGATGAAGAACAAAAGTAGTCCGATTTTTACTTTAAAGTAAGGCACCATCCAGATAGAAAAAGAGAATGTCACAATCATGGCAACAGAGCCACGTAGCCTAACCTGAGATGAGATAGCTCGCCGCTCCTGCCAGTTTTCAAGCAATGGTCCAAATACAGGATGAGCAATCAGCCAGCGATGTAACGACGGGTTACTTTTAATGAAACATGCACTAGCCAGCAGAACAAAGGGGGTTGTAGGAAGTAATGGCAGGAAAATACCGGCAATACCCAAACCTAAAGCCAGAATACCAGCTGTAGTAAACAACCAGACAACAATGCGGCTTTTCATATGAGCGATATCACTTTGCTTCTTTATCGGCCATTTCTTTTTTACTGATATTCAGTGTAAATGAACTGACACCAAGACGACTCACTGAAATTTCTGAGACTTCACCTATCGGCAGATCCTGTGTGATAAAGTTCTTTCTACAATTCTCACCCAGACTAATACCACCAGCAATATGCTGATTATTCTGTCCATTGGTCCAGAAACAATCCATACCTGCCGGCAGAATCGACAACGTCCCGTCACTGAGATTGGCAATCCCAATCATGGCAGAGATAGAACAGGCACAGTCAGTGCAGCTAATTCCTTTTTCCAGTATATCCGCAAGATCTTTCAAATCAGCATTCAGACACTTCAGACTACGCAAATAGTCATGGAACAGTGCCCGGAGCAGTAAGGTGGTTGCAATCCCATCACACAACTGAGAATCCGAGTCCACAACATAAAAGGCATACTGACCATTCATCAGCCATGCATAATCAAATACCAGCGGCATGGTATCTGCCGATTGCAGCAGACGGTAACTACAACGCCATGCTCCTTGTGAAGTATCATTTTCTGGCATGAGTGCATGCAACAGATCACGGGCAGCACTTGGGTTTTGTTGTAAATATTCCAGATGCCAGTACAGTTCCTGTTCTTCAGGGATTTCTCCACCACCTTCAACCTGAAACCACTGACTGGAGAAATCACGCTGATCCGACATATGGCTGTGTGTATCACTCAACGTATTGGCGATTGCTTCTCCCAGATTAGAGTAGTCACTGATCGGTTTGGATAAAAAGTCTTTAATGCCGTGTTTCAGAGCCCGGGCAACATCGGACATCTCGTCCGTTGCTGAAATGACAATCATTGGTAAGGAAGGATAAGCCAGACTGACTTCTTCAACGAACTCAAGACCGTTCAGAACCGGCATCGAAATATCACAGATGACTAGATCAGGACGCTTGTCCTTCAACTGTTTCAGGCCTTCTAAACCATCTTCAGCTTCATGAACAACACACCCTTGTGATGAGAGGTAACCACAGGTGATCCGACGAAATATCGGATCATCGTCTACAATGAGGATTGCCTTGCCACTTAACGTTGTTTGCCCAGAAAATTTCTCTGAGTCAGGAAATTCGGGTTTAAACATACTAACTGCCTCACAAAAGCAAAATGTGGAGAAAGTGAGTTTAAAAGCCTCGTCAGGTGCATCACCTTATGACGAATTTTGTTATTGATACTTATAATGGCTTCTATTAAAAATAGCCTCTTCGGGCGATTAGTACAAATATTCCACTTTCGTTTTGCATTCTACCCAGGCATCACAGTGCCCGGATTCAGAGTGTCTTCAGACCGCCAATTCAGGGAAGAGAACCGTAGGAATTGCATTCCATTTCAAGATTCCCGCCGAACAGCATCTTGAGGTCACTAAGGTATATACTATACATTAAAACATCGGTTCAAATAATAATGCACCACAATAAAATTTATTTTCAGAGATGATGAAACTGGAAAGCATGTATCGAATTCTATGTTTCACCTTCATTTTTACGGATATACTCTATGTTTGGAAAATGAGTTTTCGATAAACATGTTGATATACCTCAAACTTTGACAATTCAGTTCCGTGTATATAAGTGAAACCTGTTAATTAACCGTTGTGTCAGGAAATCATGAAACTAGACGATTTAAATCTGTTCCGCTTAGTAGTCGAGAATGGAAGTTATACAGCGACATCGCGGAAAACCCTGATACCGGTAGCAACAATTACCCGGCGTATTCAGGCACTTGAAGATTCGCTGAATTTAAGACTACTAAACCGCCATGCCCGCAAACTGTCACTGACAGAAGCCGGTGAACGCTTCTTCAAAGAATGCTCTCCCCTTTTACAACGATTGTCACTTGCAGCCGA